>CAWBQQ010000001.1:0-2979663 GCA_963790995.1 uncultured Bacteroidota bacterium
TTTCTGTGCCAACCGCTCCTGATCTTTATACTGAAGCTGGTACAGGCGGTAATATATTCCGCCGAGTGTGATAAGCTCTTGATGAGTTCCCTGCTCCCGGATTTCGCCTTTGTGGAGAACTATGATTTTCGACGAATGCTGGATGGTCGACAGCCTGTGCGCGATCACGATGCTCGTCCTGCCTCGCAGCAGATTTTCCGTCGCCGATTGTATCAGCTGTTCTGTTTCCGTATCGATATTTGCCGTCGCTTCGTCGAGAACAAGTATTCGTGGATCGTGTGCCAGTGCGCGGGCAAACGAGATAAGCTGCTTCTGTCCGACTGAAATCGCCGCGCCGCGTTCCTTCACGTCTTCTTCGTAAATATTAGGCTGGCTCTTTATAAATTCATCCGCGCCCACGAGCGAGGCAGCTTTCTGAATCTTGTCGAACGATATGTCTTCATTTCCCAGAGAGATATTCTCCCGGATACTTCCTGAGAATAGAAAAACGTCCTGCATAACGATCGATATATTGTTTCTCAACGAGGCGCCGGAGATGTCCTTTACGTTCACCCCATCGATAAACACGCCGCCTTCATTCACGTCATAAAATCTCATCAGCAAATTTACGATCGATGTCTTCCCCGCACCGGTTGCGCCGACTATCGCAATTGTCTCGCCCGGATTTGCCGTGAATGAAACGTTTTTCAAAACATAATTCTGATCGTCGTATGCGAACGTCACGTTCTTGAATTCAATTCTTCCTTTGACCGCAGCCAAACTTACAGGATGCTCAGGCTCGGGTACCATCGTCTTATCGTCGATCACTTTGAATATCCTCTCGGATGATGCCATGGCAGTCTGAAGGATGTTGTATTTATCCGAGAGATTCTCTGATCGGCATAAAAAATTGGCCTGTAAACTGGATAAATGCTATCAAGATGCCGACAGAAATTCCTCCGTGCGCCTGAACGAACGCTTCCGGAAAGAGATGAGTGCCACCGTACCAGATTATGAGTCCGACTGCAACCGCCTGTGTCAGCTCAACGCCCGGGTAAAAAAGGGCATAATAAAAAACCGATTTTATATTTGCATCTTTAAGATTGCCGCTCACTTCCTGAAAGCTGCTCAGCGCTTTCCGCTCCCTGTTGTAGATTTGATCGACCACAACGCCCGAGATGTGCTCGGCGAGAAAAGCATTCATGCGCGCGATGAATAACCTGACCTGGCGGTAAGCCGCGCGCACTTTTTTCCGAAAGAGCATCGTAATATATGCCAGTACCGGCATAACAAGGAGCGTAACGATCGACAAAGTGAAACTTAAGCTGAACATAAAATAGAGTATCCAGACTATCGTGAAAATGTCGCCGAACGCCATCACAATTCCCGATGAGAAAAGATCGTTCAGTGCTTCAACGTCGTTCGTAACTCTTGTGACCAATCTGCCGACGGGATTTCTGTCAAAATACTTGATCCCCAATGCTTGCAGGTGTTTGTAAATCCCCATCCGGATATCGAAGATTGTCTTTTGACCGATCCACTGCGTAAGGTAAGCCGAGCCGTATCGTAGCAACGCCTGCAACACTATAACAGCAGACAGCAACCCGATAATTCTGAGAAGCCCCGCCGCGTCACCTTTCTCAATGTAGCCGTCGATTGCAATCTTCGTGAGGTATGGCTGCACCGGCCCCATGCCTGAGTAAGCTATCGTTACGATGACGGCAAAAACGACCTGGAAGCGGTACGGTTTAAGATAGTGCAAAAGTCTCCGCATCAATCTTGCGTCGTACGCTTTTCCTAATATTTCTTCTTCGTGTAGCTCTACTGCCATGATATTTATTTAAACTTCCTTTAGCGTTGTCAAGGTCAAGACTGATCGATCGCAAGATTTTGAAAATCTTTCCTTATTCATAAACGAACCTTGATAAGGTTTCAATCTTCAATCCCGGTTCAATACGTTAGCCGGAGCTTTCGAAACGAATGCTTCGATATTTTCGACAGTCGTCGCTAAAATCCTTTCGACTGCTTCCACGCTGTCGAATGCGATATGCGGAGTAATAATGACATTTTCACGGTTCATTAAAATATTCTTCTCGAGCACTGCCCGCAGATGTTCGACTGAAACATTCCTTGTCAACATCTGATTTTCTTCTTTTACCAGATCTTCTCCTTCGAACACGTCGAGTCCCGCGCCGCCAAAAATTCCTTTTTCCAAAGCATGATGAAGTGCCGCCGGCTCGATGATGCTCGCACGGGCTGTATTAATAAACAACGCACCCCGCTTTACAAGTTCAATGTTCCTCATGTTTATAAGGTGATGGGTTCCTTTATTATACGGGCAATGAAGTGTTATGATATCCGAATTCTTCAGCAGCACTTCGAGCGGCGCATACTTGAAACCGAGAACTTCCTCCATGAAATTGCTTTTGTGAAGATCATAAGCCAGGACATTCATGCCGAAGCCCTTCGCAATTTTTATTACATGCGACCCGATGCTCCCCGCACCGACGACCCCAAGCGTCTTTCCTTTTATGTCCCAGCCTTCGAGCCCTTCGACTGAAAAATTATTTCGGCTTGTCCTCATGTAGGCTTTATGTATGTTGCGCGAAAGCGCGAGAATCAGGCCGAAGGTGTGCTCCGCAACGGTGTTTTCACCGTAATATGGAACATTGGAAACCGTGATTCTTTTGCTCGATGCAAACTTCAAGTCGATATGATTGAACCCGGTGCTGCGAGTCGCGATCAGTTTCAATTTTGACAGCTCCGCAAGATTTTTTCTGTCCAGAACGGAATATATAAAAACTGAAATGATGTCGGCATCTTTCGCAGCCGCAATATTCTCTTCCGTGAGCGGTTCGTTAAAATATGACAGCACGAATTTGTTCCTCAAAGATTTATTGAGAAACCGCCTGTCAGCTTTATCGACTTCGTAAAAATTTATCTTCAGCATATTTTAGTCTATTGAGAGCAAGAATATTCTTAAGCCCGAACAGCCTCAGGGCACGCGATGGAAATCATGAATCCGGCAAATAAGCGTGCCGGTCCTTCGCGATCCAGGCGGTTTCATATTCTGCTTTGGTCTCCCGAAATACATATTAAATTTTCGTTTTTCATTTCCGGCTACATCCTCTGAAGCTCTTCTTCAAGAAGCTGACGATTGTACAAATCGGCATAAATCCCGTTTTCCACAACAAGCGCTTCATGTGTTCCATGTTCCACTATCTCGCCGCCATCGAGCACAATAATTACGTCGGCATCTTTGACCGTCGATATACGATGACTGATTATGATGCTCGTTCGCTCCGCCATTACTTGTCTCAACTGGATCAGGATTTCTTCTTCGGTGTATGTGTCAACTGCGGAAAGCGCGTCGTCCAAAATCAAGATTTTTGGCTTCCTGATTATCGCTCTTGCAATGCCCACTCTCTGCTTCTGACCGCCGGATAATGTGATGCCGCGCTCACCGACTACCGTATCAAATCCGTTCGGGAACGCCTCGATGTCATTATGAATCTGCGACACTCTTGCCGCCCGCTCAATTTCCTCGCGGGTTGTATGCTCGACGCCATATGCTATGTTGTTTGCTATAGTATCCGAGAAAAGAAAAGTCTCTTGCTGGACATAACCGATGTTTCTTCTCAGGATTTCCAGGGGAATTTTCCTTATAGGTACGTCGTCAATCAATACTTCTCCGGAGGTGCAATCGAAAAGTCTCGGAAGCATATTTACTATCGTTGATTTTCCGGTCCCGGTTCTGCCGACAATGGCAAGAGTCACTCCTTTTTCAATTTCTAAATTCACATTTCGCAGCGCGTAATCTTCCTTCGAAGGAAAACGGAATGAAACGTTCTTGAATGAGATACTTCCGTCAATGTTTCTGATGGAGTGGTCTGTTGCTTCGTCATCTTTTATGTCAGGAGGCGTATCGAATATTTTATTGAGCCTTCCCATAGAGGCCGCACCACGCTGGAAAATGTTTACGACCCACCCGAATGCAATCATCGGCCACGTCAGGAAACCCAAATAAAGTGCGAACGCGACTATCGTTCCCAGCGAGATAGAGCTCCTTATAACATCAATGCCGCCGCGCCAGAGGACGATCACCGTCGAGGCACCTGTAAGCACCCCCAAAAGAGGCCACATGACTGATTGAATCTGGGCAAGGACCAAATTCTTCTTAAGGTAATCGCGGCTCTGTACCCTGAAACGTTCCGTTTCATAATCTTCCCTGACGTATGACCGAACGACGCGTATTCCGGCAATAGTTTCCTGTGCCCTGGCGGTAAGAACACTGTATTGAGCCTGTATGCCTTCGAAGTGGCGGTTGACAAGTCTTCCGATATAATAAATGGCCGCGCTTACAAAAGGCAGCGGAATCAACGAGTATAAAGTGAGTCTGACGCTCAGAAAAAGCATTATTCCGATTACCATAATAAAGCTTGTGATAGTGTCGGAAGTGTACATAATACCGGGTCCGAGAACGTTTCGCACAGCGGATATATCGTTTGTTGCGTGTGCCATCAAGTCGCCTGTCGGTGTGTTCAGGAAGAATGGATGAGAAAGTTTTTGGATATGCGAATAGAAATCATTTACGAGATCGTACTCGATCCGGCGAGATGTAACTATTATTGTCTGACGGGTCAGGAACGTAAAATATCCGCTGAGTACCATCAAACTGATAATTCCTGCTCCATACTCCATGAGCTTCACGGGTGTCGGATTTCTCTTCAGCTCGTCTATCGCGCTCCCGACTATCAACGGAATGGGGTTACCGAATACATTAGAAAGAACGATGCACATAAGTCCGATGAAAAGGACTCTCTTGTGTTTTTTCAGGTAAGGCGATAATCGCAGCAGATGTTTCATTGCTTAGTCTATTACCGTAAATCCCGTGTATTTGTGAAGCGCTTTCGGCACAATGACCTTTCCTTCCGGTGTCTGGTAATTTTCAAGGAGCGCAACCATCAACCTCGATGTTGCCAGTCCCGAGCCGTTCAACGTGTGAACAAATTCCGGCTTTGATTTTGCGTCCCGTTTAAACCTTATGTTTGCGCGTCGCGCTTGAAAACTCTCGAAGTTCGAGCAACTCGATGCTTCGAGCCAGCCATTTCTTGCTTCAGTTGCCGGCGCAAAGACTTCGATGTCGTAACACTTCGCTGCCGAGAAGCTCAAATCGCCCGTGCAAAGCAGCATTATTCTATATGGAATATTCAGTAATTGCAAGATTTCCTCGACGTCCACGACCAATTTTTCAAGCTCTTCATACGATTCTTCCGGTTTGACAAATTTTACAAGCTCTACCTTATTGAATTGATGCACTCTCAAAAATCCGCGCGACTCCTTCCCCCAGCTTCCGGCCTCTCGCCTGAAGCAGGCCGAATAAGCTGCGTACTTAATCGGCAGCTGATCGACCGGCAGAATTTCATCGCGGCGAAAATTCGTCACGGGGACTTCTGCGGTCGGTATTAAATAAAGATCATCGATTTCACAGTGGTACATATCTTCCGCCATCTTTGGGAGCTGGCCCGTTCCGCGCATCGACGCCTGATTGACCACAAACGGCGGAAATATTTCCGTGTAGCCATGCTTACTAACATGTAAATCGAGCATAAAGTTTATCAAAGCCCGCTCGAGAGCCGCTCCTTTGCCGACATAAACAGGAAATCCGGCCCCTGTAATTTTGCTTCCGCGGTTGAAATCCAGGATTCCTAATTTTTCGCCGAGGCTGAGGTGGTCAAGAAGTTTAAAATCAAAAGTTTTGGCAGCTTCTCCCCACTTTCTAACTTCAACATTTTCATCGGAGCCATTTCCAACAGGCACCGAGGCATGCGGCACGTTCGGGACATATAACACGAGGTCGTTTAGTACATTTTCCACTGCGCTTAAATCATCTTCGAACTTCTTGAGCAAGTCGCCTTTCTCCTTGCCTGCAGCGATGAGCTGCGACGCATCTTTGCCCTGTCGTTTTAACTTTCCGACTTCATCGGCTACTTTATTTCGCTCGCTCTTTATCGACTCGGATTTTTGTAATAATTCCCTTCTGTCCGAATCCAGTTTCAATATTTCGTCAAGCCGGTCTCTTTCTTTCTTCTTTCGAATTGCTTCGCGAACCAACTGAGGATTTTCTCGAATGAATTTTAAGTCAAGCATTTATTCTCACATTAAGTTTTTGCCGTTTAATTCGAGCATCCCTGCAAGCTTCATCTGCTGCCGCATTAATGAAAGTGAATCAATCACGAACGGCATGTTTACTCCGAGTTCCGTTTGGGCTTTTAAACAGATGAAGCAGGAATTTTTAGGACGGCGTGCGGGCTGTTCGAACTCATCCGACTTGACCGCCTTAACTAAGTTGAAATTCAAGTCGAAGACCTCGGCAATCTTCTTTGCAAATTCATATCGAGAGATACTCTCGTACCCCGAAACATGAAATAAGCCCGCAGCGTTCCTCTGACACACTTTTAGTATCGCGAATGCCAACTCATCCGCAAGCGTCGGGTTTCCGATCTGATCATCCACGACGCGAATATTCTCGCCTTTTGAAAGCTTTTCAATTACCCAAAGCACGAAATTCTTCTTGACATTAGCCGCAAATCCGTACAGTACTTGCGTTCTTAAAATCGCATGATCACCGAGCTTGGCCTTGATCAGATTTTCTCCGGCAAGTTTAGTCTTGCCGTAATAGTTTATAGGTGACGGCAGCGACTCTTCGGAGTAATTTCCTTTTTCGCCGTCAAAAACGTAATCGGTGGAGATGTGGATTAACTTGGCTTCGAATGTGTTGGCGGCATCCGCTAAATGCCCGGCCGCGGCGGCGTTCACCTTATATGCAATTTCTTTTTCGACCTCAGCCTGATCCACGTTTGTATATGCCGCGGCGTTTATAATGATCGAGGGTTTAAGAGTTCCGACTGCCTCCATAACCTTATGATGGTCGGTGATGTCGAGGCTTATGCCTCCATCGCTCTCCGGAGACAAATCGGACGTGAGAAGCTCGTACTCCGACTCACGTTTGAAAACGTCCTTTATTTTATTTCCCAGGAGCCCATTTGCGCCGGTTATGAGAACCTTCAAAGTATCGAGCCCTTTGACCTGAACTCAACCAGTTTCAGCTTCACGTCTTTGTTCGATAACCCGATTATTTCTGCAGCTAAAACGCCGGCATTTTTTGCGCCGGCTTTGCCTATTGCCACAGTAGCAACCGGAATACCCGGCGGCATCTGTACCATGGAGTATAAAGCATCGACTCCGGAAAGTTCCGAGCCGCTCAAAGGGACTCCGATAACCGGGATCGTAGTCAAGCTCGCAACGACTCCCGGCAGATGAGCAGCCATTCCGGCACCTGCAATAATCAAGCTGTAGCCGTTTCGTTCGGCGTTCGATGCAAACTCAGCAGTTTCCTTTGGATTTCTATGTGCGCTCAAGACACGAATATCATGCTCGATTCCAAAGTAAGTCAGATATGCAACCGCTTCAGAAATAACGGCTTCATCCGATTTGCTGCCGATCAAAATAGCGACTTTTGGCTTAGGCATTATTTCCTCTTATCTTTATAAACCTTTTCCGGATCAAAAATCTTTTCACCCACTTCGACAAGCTTCCCGTCCTCAATCGTAGTGTAGAAGCAAGAACGTCTTCCTGTGTGACATGCTGCGCCGCCGACCTGTTCGACTTTTAAAACTACTGCGTCTCCATCACAGTCGATCAAAATGCCTTTCACATTCTGAACATTTCCCGACTCTTCTCCTTTGCGCCACAATTTATTCCTTGATCTGCTCCAGTAAACTGCCTGACCGGATTCGATCGTCCTTTGAAAGCTTTCCATGTTCATGTGCGCAAGCATCAAAATCTCGCCGGTCTGGTAGTCTTGCGCCACGGCGGTGACCAAACCCTTGTCGTCAAACTTCATCCTGCCGAATATCTCACTGCTAAAGTTCATATTCTTACTGCCACACCTCTTTCATGTAAATAGCCTTTCACTTCGCTTATTTTGAATGTGCCGAAGTGGAACACCGATGCGGCAAGAACTGCATCGGCACCGCCGCAAGTTATGGCTTCGAAGAAATGCTCGAGCGTTCCGGCTCCGCCGCTTGCTATAACGGGCACGTTGACCGCTTTCGTCACCCTCTGCAAAATGTCGATGTCGTAGCCGCTGTTGGTTCCATCCTTATCGATGCTTGTAAGCAAAATCTCCCCGGCGCCATGGTCCGCAACATATTTTGCCCACGCAACCGCATCCAGCTTCGTGGGTGTGCGGCCGCCGTTGATATAAACTTCATACCCGGATGACGACGGCAAATTTGAAATCTTTAGCCCTTCCAGCTCGACCGGTAAAGTTGCCGCAGCTTCGTCATTGTTGACACCCACCTTTGTCGCATCGATTGCAGTGACGATGCACTGCACGCCGAATTCATCGGCGCCCGCCGAAATCAATTCGGGCTTCATTACCGCCGCCGTGTTCAGGCTGACTTTGTCTGCGCCATTGGACAGGATGTTTCTCATGTCATCTACCGTTCTGATTCCTCCGCCCACCGTGAACGGCAGGAAAATGCTCTCCGCAGTTTTCCTGACGACGTTCAGCATAGTCGCTCTGTTATCGACGCTCGCGGTTATGTCGAGAAAAACTATCTCATCGGCGCCTTCCCGCTCGTAAAACTTTGCCGATTCGACAGGATCGCCTGCGTCGGTGAGATTTACAAAATTCACTCCCTTTACGACCCTTCCCGCGTTTACATCGAGACAGGGTATGATTCGTTTAGCCAGCATCAGCTTCTTCTCGTTGGACCAAGGTCCTGTCCGAAGGATCCTGCGGACAATTCAGCCTCGTTGATGCGCCAAAGCTCCTGGCACGGAAATTTGTTTTCGTAAAATGCTTTGCCGACTATAATAGAATCCACCCCTACTGGCTCCAGTTCCTGCATCTTCAATAAATCCTGGTAAGACCGAACGCCGCCCGATGCAGTCACGCGAAGTCCCGTCTCGACGGCAAATTCCTTCATCGCTTCTGCATTGACTCCGCCCAGCGTACCATCACGTGAAATATCAGTATACACGACTCTGACGACTCCGTTAGCCTTCAATCTCTTGCCAAGCTCAATTGAAGAAATTCCCGTCGAGTCCTTCCAGCCTTTTATCTGAACTATTCCGTCAAGCATGTCGATGCCGACTGCGATTCTTCGCGGGCCGAAATCCCTGAGAAGTTTCAACAGTAATTCTTCATCGTTGACCGCGGCGGTTCCGATAATGACTCTGTATATCCCCGTATCGATCACTCGTTTTACATCGTCGTACGTCCGAAGGCCGCCGCCAAATTCCACCGGGATATCGACGGCATCTACGATCGACTTCAGGCAATCCAAGTTCGATAGTTTTCCTTCGAATGCGCCGTCAAGATCGACGACGTGGAGCGCTTTAAAATTCTCGCCCCGCCAAATTATCGCCATTTTGACCGGATCGTCGGAATATATTTTTTCCGTACCGGCTTCGCCTTTAATCAACCTCACACATTTTCCCTGTCGCAAATCGATCGCGGGAATAACAAGGATCATTAATTATTTTACCTTTATTTTCTCGGCCCGCACTTTAGGGCTTCTTTAATTATCATACATCTTTCTTCGCGCCATGCGCCTGATGGCTCCTTATAGACTCAGAAAATTCTCCAAAATCGTCAACCCGAAGCTCTGACTTTTCTCGGGATGAAATTGAATGCCGAAAATGTTTTCATGCTCTATCACGGCAGGAAACTTAAGCCCGTAATCCGCTACTCCGGTAACATAGTCTGCATCCGCTTTGACGAAATACGAGTGAACGAAGTAAGCATATTGACAATCGGATAAACCATCGAACAGTCTTGACGGTTTCTCGAATTCCACCTGGTTCCATCCCATATGAGGCACTTTAAGAGTCGAGTCAAATGCCACGACCTCTCCCGGCACAAGTGAGAGTCCTTCATTTATGCCAAGCTCGAAACTCACGTCAAACAGCAGCTGCATCCCGAGGCAAATGCCCAGCATCGGCTTTCCGCTCCTTCCGAAATTCACAAGCGCATCTTTTATTCCAAGCGCCTCGATGTTGCGCATCGCCGCTCCGAAAGCTCCTACACCCGGAAGAACCACCTTGTCCGCTTTCATTATTTGTACTGTATCTTGAGTAAGCTCGACTTCGGCACCGACTTGCTGCAGCGCTTTCATTATAGAGAGCAAATTGCTCGTACGATAATCGACGACCACAATCTTTTGGGAATCCTGATAATGGGCTTTCGACTTTTGAATTTTGACTTCTGTATCTATATTAATTGTCATTCTCTTCTATAATCTTGCTCAATTCCTTACTTCTTGCCGTCGCCGTTGACACCGCATTTATTAACATTGTTCTCAAACCGTGCGTTTCAAGTTCGGCGACCGCTGCAATGGCCGTTCCACCGGGCGTAGTAACTTCATCTTTAAGTATCGCCGGATGTTTCCCGGTCTCGATCACAAGTTTTGACGCGCCAAATACGGTTTGTGCCGCCAGCCGGAACGCAATCTGTCTCGGTATTCCCATTTTAACGCCGCCGTCCGTCATTGCTTCGATAACCATGTAGATGTATGCCGGTCCGCTTCCGCTCAGCCCGGTCACCGCGTCTAATAAATTTTCAGGAACAATTTCAACCATGCCGACTGATTTGAAGATTGCATGAGCAATGCTGAGATGCTCGTCGTCGGCAAACTTTCCTTTGCTTATTGCAGTGGCACCGGCGTCAACAAGTACAGGCGTATTCGGCATTGTTCTAATAACGGGGCACTCAACTCCCAGAATAGAATTGATAAACGAAGTCTTTATTCCCGCCATCACGCTGATGATAACCTGCGAGGGCTTTATTACATCTTTAATCTCATTCAAAACTTCTCTCGAGTTCATCGGCTTTACGGCGATCACAATTACATCCGAGGATTTAGCAACTTTCTTGTTGTCTGTCGTCGTGTGAATGCCGAATGTCTTTGAAAGCTCCTCAAGGCTGTTTTCGCTTCTTCTCGAGGCAAAAATATTCTTCGGAGAGGTCAGCTTAGCTTTGATGAGTCCGCCGATAACCGCGGCGCCAATGTGTCCCGCTCCGATTACGCCGATCGTTTTGTTAGATAACATCTATAATTTTCCTTTCGTGGATTGCACGCCGACAATTCTCGGGTTATATGAGACGGCTTCGCGAAGAGCGAGAGCGAACGACTTGAAGATCGCCTCTGCGCGATGGTGATTGTTCTTTCCGTAAATAAGATCGACGTGGACATTCGCTTTCAGATTTTCCGCCATCGATTTAAAGAAATGCTCGATCATTTCTGTCGATAGGTCGTTCACTTTTGCTCTGGAGAACTCCGCTTTAAAAACACAATATCCGCGGCCCGAAAGGTCGATCACGCATCTTGCCAGGGAATCATCCATCGGGACAAAAGCTGTACCATAACGGTTGATCCCTTCTTTGCCGGATAAAGCCTTGTCAACGCACTTGCCGATTGAGATCGCCACGTCCTCTACTGTGTGGTGGTCGTCAATGTCGATGTCGCCTTTCGCCTTCAGCTCAACGTCGATGAGGCTGTGCTTGGAGAATAGCTCGAGCATGTGATCGAGGAATTTGATACCTGTCGAGACGTCGTACTTCCCTTTTCCATCGAGATTCAGCGAACAGGAAATCTTCGTCTCTTTAGTTTCGCGGTTGAGAGATGCTTTTCGTGCCACTTTTTAGATTAAAAATGCTGATTTTTTGGCAGAAATGCAAGGATTTCTTATTGCCGGTTATACATTTGACAAACCGAGGAATAGATCGCCACTAATTCCACGGATTAGAATTTCAATTATTGTGAATTTCCACGAAATGAATAATTAGAGCAGTTCTGAGCAGGAGGCTCGGTAGTGTGTCAGTTTAATCCCGAAGGGATGAAATTATTGTAGAAGAATCAGACACAAAATACGTGAACCCTGTGAGCGCCCCCGCTGTGCGGGATCTTCGACTTGGGCCATCCCGCATCATAAAAGAATATTAACGATGGAGCGGGAAAGGGGTGAAATTATAATGTCATCCCTTCGGGATTTAATTGATTTTTGATATTTCGTTCTACAGTAATATCACCGCTTCGCGGTTTGCATTCACACAAGAAAGCAAACTAATACACTACCGGAGGCTCATGCGCCTTCGGAGCAGTGGCTTCATTGGCTTGCGATGTGCACAAATCGCCTGCCTTATTGCCGGCAGCGGCCTATTCCCGAAATGTCGGGACATCATGTATATAATTGTGCATACTGCCGCACGGGTCATTACAATACCGCAAGAACGGCAGATCATGTTCCTTCACATTTTTCGCTCTTCGTGCCATGGGCCATGCCACGACTTCCGCACCACCCGGACCGCATGGTGATCCATATTCTTATTTCAGCAGTACCAGTTTCTTCGTCGCAGTGTAACTTCCCGCTTTTATACGGTAGAAATATATTCCGCTCGGCAGGTTACTCCCATTGAACGTCACCGAGTAATCGCCGGCAGCCTGTCGTGCGCTCACCAGCGTCGCCACTTCTCTTCCAAGCACGTCGTGAATTGTTAAACTGACATGGCTAACCGCAGGAAGCCGGTAGGTGATGGTCGTGGTCGGGTTAAACGGGTTCGGATAGTTCTGGTTAAGATTGAAATTCGTAGGTAAGGCTGCCGATGGCTTTCCCACCGATGTGATCATTTCCGACACCGACCGCTTCCAAACATTGTCATAAGTGGTCCCTGCAAAAAGCGTGTCGCCTTTAATGACCAGTCCGCCGACAAGAATAGAATAAGCGTCTAAGCCCGCACTTTCATTGGTTCAGCTGTCTCCATTGTCCGAAGAGCGGAACACACCGCCGTCACCGCCCACAAATATATTGTTCCCGCTGACAGCTAAAGCGTAGATGTTACCTGGAAATAATCGGCCCTTGGGAGTCCAGCTGCTTCCATTATTTGTAGATAAAAATATGTTGCCGATCTCTCCGATGGTATCGCCGGTTACTGCGAAAATGTTGTTCCCGAGTACGGCCAATTTGGTGACCACAGTATCTGTTAAACCCGTACTCACAGGGGTCCAATTGTCTCCGCCGTTTGTCGATAAGTATACCCCGCCGCCGTCGGTTCCCGCAAAAATGTTGCTTCCGCTGACGGCTAATGAATTCACTATACCAAATGGTAAGCCATCATTCATCAGTAACCAATTGACTCCGTCGTTTGCAGATCGAAAGACGCCTCCCCAGGCACCGACAGTCCCGGCAAAAAGGTCGCTCCCGATTACGGCCAGTGCCTGGACGTTGCTGGCTGTCAAACCGGTATCTCCCTGGGTCCATATGGTACCATTGTTTGTTGATTTATATACTCCGCCGCCCCAGAACCCGACAAAGAGGTCGCTCCCTCTAGCGAGTAATGCGTGGGCTTCGTTACTTACTAATCCTACACTCACCGGAGACCAGCTGCTTCCATTGTTTGTTGACAAGAAGACGCCGTTCCCTGCAGTGCCCGCAAAAAGATTGCTGTCGATAACGGCAAAGCACCCTATATCTCCGTCAGGGTCATTTGTTTTCTGCCATTGGGCATGTAATGCATTTGAAGCGGTTAACAAGTAAAAAACCGTAAACATTAATCCGCTTCTATATATAACCCGAAAAATACTCTTCATTTTCTATTCCTTTCGTTAATCAGTAAAAGGCGATCGCGCCAACTGATTCAATCCGGACACATGGCGTTTTTCCTATGCAGGCCACGTAAAATACGCCCCTGTATTTGTCTCGACCACGGTCAGGGCCTTAATTCTTTATTCTTGGACGATACCCATCTGACTCTGAAAGTTAGGGCTCTCGCTAATCATATTCAATGAAGTCGCTCTCAAGACACTGCTGAAGAATCCTCTTCACCGTACGCGGATCAGCCTCTCGCTGAGATTCTCCGGCCACGGGAGGATCGCCCGGAATGACAAAGGTGAGAGTTGTGGCGCTACCCCATCTGTCATTCCGACCAGGTGTTCACTGAAAATATTGTGAAAACGCGTGGAGGAATCTTTTGTGGAGTACCACAAAGCTGCACTGGAATGGTTGTATAGAAAATTCCTCTCCGCAATGCTTTTTGGCGGAGAATTTTTCTTTTGACCGCGCAGAAGCTCTACTTCAATCTGTCATGTCCGAATGATCCCACCGGCAGTCCGGCTCGTCGAGTCGTGAACCCGCCGCTCGCGGCGCCTCATCAGTTCTTTAGTTCCGCCTTCCTTGACCGGCATGAGAAAAATGGCGTTAAAGAAATCTCGTAGCGAGGCGTTGAGAAACAAATATGGGAATACGTTTACCATCGAGAGATGAGCCGTATTTTATCCCGCCCATTATTATTAGAAAAGGATATGCGGGATGCCGCAAGTCGAAGATCCCGCACAGCGGGGGCGCTCACTTTTGGTTCGTTTAATTGTCTTCGTAGAGAGAGATTGGAATTTCCACCTCTCCACACATGTATTTGTGGGATTCCTTATCTTTTGGACGGGCAAAAGAAAATGAACAATATGGAATCTACTCCTCGTTCAATACCTATTCATCAACCCCAATAGCCGTTCCTTCACGTCCGGCCATTCAGCCGCAATAATTGAAAACCGCGCGGAGTTCCTCGCCGTGTAATCGGCAGACATGCGGTGCGAGCGCAGCACACCCTCGAACTTACCACCGATGCGTCCTATTGCCGCCCGCGAGCGCTCGTTCCGGACGTCGGAATGAAAACAAACCCGGAGAACATTCCAGACTTCGAACGCATGCCTCAGCATGAGGAATTTCGCTTCGGTATTCGCACCGGTCCTTATCGCCGGGCGGGATAGCCACGTATAACCTATCTCGCAGGCGTCCGGCTCGGTGCGTCCATGCAACCGATGAGTCTCAGGCCAGGGCCAATGCTCAATATTGAAGAACCGCGTCGAACCCAATACAACTTCGTCGGTGGTGCGCAAAGTCGCGAATGGGACAGCGGTCCCTGCCTCTCTCCATGATATTGCGGTATCGACATACTTCGTAACTCCCTCCTTTCTCTGCGGTACAGGGCTCCAGCAGTAGAGCGAAGGATCGATGGCAGCGGCGGCCGCCAATCCATCGATGTGGCGAAGTGAAAGCGGCTCAAGCCGAACATGCTTACCTTCCAATACTAAGTCTTCAAATTCCATCGTCTGCCTTTCTAGCTTGAACGCTGCATGGATCGGTGCAGTTCCAGGTTGGGATTCGAGCGAGCCCGATCAGTTGATTGCGAAACCAAATCATCCCCGCGTGGAAGCCCCCGACCAAAGCCGCACCCATCAAAGAAGTAAGAGCAATTCAGCGTGCGTTTCGCGAATCTATCTGGAATGTCTGCGGGAGCACGTGAGAACGTGCCCATGTTTTATCAAGGCGGACCGGACGGAGGATTGCTGAGTCATAAGAGGATTACAGTTCGATGCGGTCCAACAAGAAGCGGCTTATCGCCTTGTAGTTATTGTCTTTGGATCGATCTTCCCAAGTCTCACAAGCCTAGTTTCAATGGCGTATCTGCTTCTGCCATGAGCCTTTGCCAAGTCATTTACTTTCTTTCCGGCATCAAATTCGGAAGCGAGCAATTGGTCTTCTTCCTGCGACCATGGCATCCCCGCATTCGATGGAGAAACGCCCTTTTTCCTTTCGCGTTCCTCGATCACTTTTACTCCTTCGAGGGCATGGAAAAGTGCACGAATTGTCTCCGGATTGTTGAAAGGACTTTGTGATGATAGCACCTCGCCCGTGAACGGATTAACCCCGTCTGCCAGGGTAGCGATGATCTTTTTTGCTTTCTCAGTATCCACATCTGCCTCCATAAAAGTGAATAGAATCCAGTGGTTTGTCAAATCAACTATTTTTTGTCAGCGCCCTTACGTGCGAAACGGAGTTTCTTCTCGGCGACAATTCTGGTGCTGGCTTCCCGCCGAGTATAGACCGCAGTTGAATCACTATGTCCACGATGGAGTTTTATCGCATCCCGTACTGAGGGGACCATGTCAATCGAGAGATCTGCCTCCAGGGCGTTAGAGACTTCAAACAGCTTCCTCAAAGTGAGGTTCTGCGAACCTCTCAGAAGCTTGGTCACATACGCGGCTGAACAGCCGAGTTTCTCCGCAAGCTGGCCTCTCGTCATGTGACGATCCTCCATGATGCCGGCAATCTTTTCAGAAACACAGAGAATGATTCCTTCGAGTATGTACTCCGGATCATTCTTGTGTTTTTCGAGAAGCTTCTTGAACCGTTCTTTCGGTTCCATAGTGTTCCTCACTTTGATTTGACTATGTTATCGTACAAAAGTTGAGCCTTCTTCAGGTCAGGCTTAGGTAATTTGTCTTGTTTCTTTTTAAGTCCATACAGCAAAATGACAGTACGCTTTCTACGCCCGGGTAGAAAGGCGCAAAGGATCCTTACCTGGAAGGATTTGAAAGCGTAGATCGGACCATCTTCATGGTTGAATTTCTCTTCGTTACGGATTTGGCCTTGTTCACAGAACATCTCAAAAAGGTGAAGCACCTTTCTCTGGTCAGAGTCGTCAAGTCCTTCGATGAAATCCGTGACCTCACAACTGCCGCCCTGATCGACGTTGACAACAATGTCTGCCTTTTCTCCTGAAGTGTACTCTTTGATCGACATGTGCAAGTTAACCTATAGGTTAAGTAATGTCAAGAGCCATACTAATGAAAATCTGCGCGAATCCTCACGCTCTTCGCAGTTCTCCCTTAAACGCCTTGTCCAGCACCATCAGCATCAAAGCAACCACAAGGAATCCAAGCCCTGAGACTCTCATCAGGGCTATTATAACAGATTGGAGCCCTTTCTCAATTTCATTCCACGACTTCCCCGCCGCCTTTTCTTGAAAAGCGATGAGCCTGTTCGAGAACAGGTTCTTGTATGCCATGGTCAGGGAGACGACCCCGACAATCATGTAAAGGAAAACTGGAATTATTTTAGCAGTAATGACCATAACAAATATCCTATCTTTTCATGAATCTTCGCTTCAGCTTTCTCGCCAGCATTCGTTTCCGAAGGGTTACCATAGGCACAGGCAATTAGTGCGCGTTTCGCGAAACTATATGGAGTGTGTCACCATGGGCACGTGTGAACGTGCCCTGATTTGTTTAATTGTAAGTTGGAGATTTCGTGAAGCGCCGAAAGAAGAACTGTGCGGGTGAGTGATGAGGTAACCGGATGAACGACTCACGAGGTGGAATCGAAAAAGAATTGTTGCCCGGAACTAGTCAACCGAGGACGAACCGACCCCTTCTAATCGACTACTTTGATCTCTGGCTTCTCAGCAGCTCGCCTTGCCATCTCCTCGATATTGATTAACGGAAGAATAAAGGATCCGAATCCAGCGTTTGATAGGAGAGAAGTAAATGTGGATCGCGCATATGGTAAAAGAATTGCGGGAGCATGAACCCTGACAATATCCTCCTCTATCTCTTTGGCTATCTGACCTTCCTCAACGGAAAACATCCCTTCAATACCTAGGTCAGCCCGCAATAGGAAATCCTTATCTACGTCTGCGCTTTCAGGTGGATTCGGAAGAAGTGACAGTTTGACGTTCATCCCTACAACATACTTCTTTCGGGATTTAAAATATATCGGCTGACGAAAGCCAAATTCCATTTTCCACGATGTGTTTTCAGGCACCACGGAAGACGATAGCATAGCAATATCGTTCTTCATCTTATAGGTCAAGAAATCTACCTTGAAAGACTCGAAGTGGAAAACTGAAACTATGCCGCTAGTCGCCAAGGACTGTGCTCTTCAGTTGTCAAAGGGTATCTACCGAATAAATTCAAATCGATATAAGATCCAATGTATGCATTTGTCGCTGGGTACGCGACGTAGTTGACAATCACTGCAGCTGACTTCACTTCGAAAAACGTGTCGGTCAAAGAGTTAACATGGTAATCGAAAGTGACACACTGGTACGGAGTGGAAATGCTTGGCAACTCCTCAGCCTCGAAACCAAAAGCGTCGGCCTCAAGTTCACCAACTTTGAAATAATCAAGATCGATAAGGGCCTTCGCTATATCTCCGTCTGCGTGAAGTCCTAAGTTCCGTTTGAATTCTGTTTCTGATAATTTCGATAGTTTCTCGAAGACTCGCTTCGAAGCTGCTCTGACTCTCTTTGAGTTCATTTTATTAACCTAATTAGGTAGTGTCTCTATTTTTAAAATCCTTGGAACGTTCTTATCTCGCACTATGAAGCATAGTGGCGCTCCCAGCATTATAATCGGATACTCCGGACAATTCTTTGGTGGCGCAACTCTTGCGACTGTAACAACAATTCTCTTCCCAAGTTCGTTCTCAACTTCGCTGACATAATAATCATAAAGAGAGGCAATTTCTCGCGGATCGCTCATATCAATGCCCTTTTCCCTGGATAAAGCATCAATCTCATCTTTCACCTCAGCATCTTCAAGGTCAATTATTTGATCTGAGTCAACGTGCATTCGGACGTATATTACGGCACAAAGACTCTTGGGTTCCTTCAGGAATGTCCCCTCTGACTCCTGCTGCTTGAACCACGCTACGGCAAGGTCACGATAGTAGTCGGACTTCCGCCAAAAGTAGATTCCCGTCCCCCCTCGTCCAGTGCTAGCTATAAAGCCTTTTTTCTCTATTAGTTTAGCCCGGTGCGAAGAGGTTCCATGAGAACCTTCTAATTCCTCCATTTCCAGCTTTTTTTGATTGATCACTATTAAGATATACAATACACGGATAGAATTGCAACCCTTGCATTCATAATGTTTTGAAAACTGAAACCCGTGAAAAGGTACATTAAGAAATCACCTCCCTCAACTCACGCTGCCGCCGCCTGCTGGTACAAATACTTCTGAAATCCGCTGAACGCCTGTCCAATTTCTTCGGGACGGCCGAGGTCGGCAACGGCATCTGCTATGGAGTTGTGATATCTCAACCGCAAGAGAGGAGTGAGTTTCTCCTGGTCTAGTTCCTCTACTCCAACGCTTACATAGTGTGCCAGAACGAAATCGAGAAATGCTTGTTCTTTGTTATCGTAGTGCGAATTTATCGCCACCTTTGCCCGGTTCGCTCGCTCCTCTCGCGTGAGCGTTGGCAGTGCATACGCCACGTGTGCAAGTACGTCGAAGAGGTCGCTCTTCTCCGCATCAATGATCTTTTGCATCTCAACCAACTGCTCTCTACCGAACCCCTTCTCGGCGAGCCCGTCCAACAACTTCCTGCGAGTGTCCGGTGCGCTCCAGAGTGCACGAAGTTCGGCATCGTTTTTGAAGAACTCAGGGAGTCTGCCAAACAGAAGCTCCATGAACTGCTGGGCCGACATTGGTGTGCCGTCTGGATGCCAGAAGGTGGTGCACATCATGTGCTGTATCGATCGCTCTTTGCCATCTGCGAGTTTTACCTTGATCTTCTTGCGTTTCGTATATACTTCTTTCGCTTCATTGATTCCGATGGGCTTCCTTACTTCATCACTTCTTGGTTGCCTCTGTTCTGTTGGCTCCAGTTCAATAGGCTCGCCATCCCATTCGGGATCGTTGAAGTGATGGTGCGCCTGTACGAAGTCGTAGATCGTGAAATATTCTTTCCCATCATAGAGCCGCGTACCGCGACCGATGATCTGTTTGAACTCGATCATCGAATTGATTGGGCGCATCAGGACGATGTTACGAATGTTCCGGGCGTCCACACCGGTTGAAAGCTTTTGCGAAGTTGTCAGAATCGTCGGGATGGTCTTCTCGTTGTCCTGAAAGTCGCGCAAGTGTTGCTCGCCAAGCAAGCCGTCATTTGCCGTAACTCTCTGACAATAATTCGGGTCCTTGCTTGTCTTCATCTGGTTAATGAGGTCGCGCACGGCCAACGCGTGGTCCTGCGTTGCACAGAAGACCAGAGCCTTCTCGTTCTGGTTGGATTGTTCCATGAACACTTTCACCCGATGCGATTCGCGTTCCTTAATCTCGATGATCTTGTTGAAGTCGGTTTCTGTGTAGAGCTTCCCGGATTCAATCTCCCCTTCTATCAGGGTGTCATCTGGAGTATAGACGTATTCGTCTAAGGTCGTGGAGATTTGCTTCACCTTGAACGGCGTGAGGAAACCGTCGTTGATTCCTTCCTTTAGCGAATAGATAAACACAGGGTCGCCGAAATACTTGTAGGTGTCCGCGTTCTCTTTGCGCTTGGGTGTCGCGGTGAGGCCGAGCTGCACGGCAGGCGAAAAATAATCCATGATGCCGCGCCAGTTGCTTTCGTCGTTCGCGCCACCACGATGGCACTCGTCTATGACGATGAAATCAAAAAAGTCTTTCGGGTAGTCCCCGAAATATGGCGTGTTCTCAGGCCCGCTCATGAAGGTTTGAAAGATTGTGAAGAAGATGGAGCCGTTCTTCGGCACTCTCCCCTTCTTCCTGATCTCATCCGGCGAAATCCTCACTAGAGCGTCTTCGGGAAAAGCGGAGAACGCGTTGTATGCCTGGTTGGCGAGAAAGTTGCGGTCTGCTAAAAAAAGGATGCGCGGGCGACGTGACGGCTCTCGACTCAAGTTCCAGCGGCTATGAAATAGCTTCCACGCAATTTGAAATGCGATAAACGTCTTGCCTGTACCGGTGGCGAGTGTCAGAAGAATGCGCTGCTTGTTTTCCGCAATTGCTTCCATTGCGCGCTCGATGGCAATGTCCTGATAATACCGGCTCGGATGCGAACCACCTTTGTCCTCGAACGGCACTCCGGCGAATCGGTCTCGCCACTCGTTCTTCTTAGCAAAGGTGCGGCTCCATAGTTCATCCGGCGACGGAAAAGATGATACGTCACCTTCCTTTCCCGTTTCCATATCGATACCGTAAATCCCGCGACCATTTGAAGAATAAGTAAAGCGAACGGCAAGTTTGCCTGCGTAGTTCTTTGCCTGTGCTACGCCCTCCGAAACTTCGTCATCCCATGGCTTAGCTTCGACGACGGCCAACTTCGTATTGTGGTACTCCAGAACATAATCTGCGACCAGCGGTTTACCACGTCGTCCGTGACTCTCGATTCGTCCTTGGGTGATGACATACTCGCGACGGATTCGGCTCCCTTCGACAACGCCCCAACCCGCTGCATTCAAAGCAGGATATATATACTCGGCTCTCGTCTCGGCTTCGTTCATTTGCCCTTCCTGCGGCCGCTGATCTCCTGATCGGCGCTTAGTTTTTCCCTGGGGTCGCCGATCTCCCGATCGGCGCTTTGTTTCCTATCAATACCACTTTCCTGATCGTCTCTCTTGACCGAAATTGCCGCACTGCTCCATTGCCACTCCTCTGGCTTCTCCACCAAACCAGCCTTCACAGGGTTTTGGTGGACGTACTCTATTGTCCGGCAGAAATGCTCTTCGTCGCGTATATATCGATCCCAGTATTCCCTATGCCAAATTCTTTTCCACCTGGGTCCGCCAGTCTCCCGATTGGCGCTTTGATTTCGACTGCTCTCCTGACTAGCGTATTCGTTTTGCCCAATCTCCGGATTTCCACTCAAGTAATCGGAAATTCTGCGACCGGTGAATTTCTTCCACGACGCCACGATCTTTGCCACCGTCCAATTGTTTATAGGTGGAAACAAGACATGAACATGGTTTGGCATTATCACCCATGCGAGGAGTCGATAGCGTTGGCCGTCAAAAAAGAAGAATGAGTCTTGTACCATCTTAGCTATTGCAGGTTCTCGCAGCACACACGAACCATGGCCGGCGTCAATCCACTCATCAATCCTGCGCCGCCGTTCAGGATCCTGTTCTTCGATTGGAAGAGATCGAAGCTCCTCCTCCATGCGCTCCACGACGTTCTTCGGCAGACTGTCGGCAAGATGAAAAGTTACATGCTGTATCACTTCGTTACATTCAAAATGCGGGAGATATCCGCGACTATGCCACCTGGGGCCGCTCTCCGTGGGACTGACAATCTCCTGATTCCCCCTGGGTTCGCTGATCTCCCGATCAGCGTTTTGTTTTTCCCTGGGATTGACGATCTGCCGATTTCCTCTGGGGCCGCCGATCTCTTTCTTCTCCCTGGGTTCGCTGATCTCCCGATCAGCGTCTTTCAAATCGCCACTCTGGAAAGTGGCGTCCCCAGGAGAGACGACTTCTTTCATAGTTCTCCGCTGAACGCTTTATGCAGCAGCGACTTTTTCAACTCCTCCAATGCGGCGAGTTTGCGCTCGTAGAGCTTGGTTAAGTGTTGGGTCTCCTCCGACAGTGAAGCAATCTTGGCGACGATACTTTTCTGTTCCGAGGTCGATTTGGGAAATGCAATCAACAGTGGCTCGATGCTATAATTGTTGATTTGTGGTATCGACGATCCATTATTAATCTCTCGAAGATCCAGTTGGAGAAAAAAGTCGAACAAGAATTCTGGCAAGAGCCCATTCCTTGGCGTAACCCCCATAATATTCAGGTCCGCACAAATAATACGATGTGTGAGCCGTTTCTTGTTTGTTAAGATAGCACCGCCCCGCTTAGGAAATATTGTGGTTCCAACAGGGAGAAGGTTACTTCGATTCACATCGCTCCTGTTAATGTACCGACTGGAACATACGATGCCGTTTAGATTGTCGACAATATTAATGTCCGCAACTTTGAGGTAAGGGATTTCCCCTGAAGGCTGTTCAATTTCCTTAGGCAGAGTAGTTCCACTTCGGAGAATACAGACTTCACCAATCGTCTTTTCCACCCATCCCTCGCCTATCTTTGTGAAGACGGTTTGCAGGTAGCTTTCAAAAATGTCTCGTGCGTTTTGCAGATTCTTCTCTGCGTTGGCTTTGACGATGGCGATGCCCTCGAACGCTTCGTCGAGAATGCCGACGATCCGACGCTGTTCGGGAAGAGGCGGAAGCGGAAATTCAAGCTGATACATCGCGTCTTTATCGAGGTGCGGAATTGCAGCCCCAGTTTTCGCCCCATTGAACACATCAAAGGTCGAGGCCAGAAATGCGCGGAGGTAGTCGTCATCAATCTCCGCTTTCTTGGAGATTTTTCCCATCGTTGAAGAAAGGATTCCCCGAAACCCGGTGAAGACTTCGCCAGAGTTCGATCCGTCACAGATCATGATTGTCTCCGATTCATCTACGATGACCGAGTTTCTATCTTTCACTGAGGCGAATTCTGCTTCCGCACTACCGCGGATGACTTTCGCTACGAGATAAGGCAGGTCTCCGTTTGAAGCATTCACTTTCAACACTGGCTTGCGGCCTTTGATGATTTCACAAACTTCTCCAAGCCGCTTTGTCTGCCACCCGTTCTTCATAGCAGCGCTTTGATTTTCTCCAGCACTTTCGTGCTCTCAGAGTCCAACGCTGCAATTTCTTTTATGATTTCCTCCGGGCTGCGGTGGTTTACTTTTTCTCCGCCGTCGGGGTTCTTCACGGATAGGTCAAATGTTTTCGGGTCAATACTCTTCACGTCAGCGCTCCAACTCTTGGGCGAATCGGCGAATGTCTTTTGCATTTTCACGAACTCGGCAAGATCGTCATTGTTGAGCGGATTGGTCTTGCCAAGGTTGCGGCCTGGGTCGAGCTGGTAATACCAAATCTTCCGCGTCGGCTTACCCTTCTCGAAGAAAAGAACCACGGTCTTCACGCCTGCGCCTTGGAATGTGCCGCCAGGAAGATCAAGCACAGTGTGGAGATTGCAGCTTTCGAGCAAGAGCTTGCGCAGACTCACAGAAGCATTGTCCGTGTTAGATAGAAATGTGTTCTTGATGACCACGCCGCCATTTCCACCCGCCTTGAGAATCTTGATGAAGTGCTGCAGGAACAGGAAAGCAGTTTCGCCGGTTCGTATGGGAAAGTTTTGCTGAACTTCCGGTCGTTCCTTGCCACCGAAAGGTGGATTGGCAAGGACCACATCGTACCGGTCCTTTTCCTGAATGTCGGCGAGATTTTCGGAAAGCGTATTGGTATGAATAACGTTCGGCGCTTCGATGCCGTGGAGAATCATATTCATGATTGCGATGACATATGCGAGAGACTTCTTCTCCTTCGCGTAGAATGTGCGCGTCTGGAGCGTCGTGAGATCTTTTGTTGTCAGGTTCTTTTTGGCTTTCAGGTAATCGAACGATTCGCACAAAAACCCCGCCGAGCCGCATGCACCGTCATATATGCGGTCGCCGATCTTCGGCTTCACTACCTGAATTATGGCACGGATGAGCGGACGCGGAGTGTAATACTCGCCGCCGTTCCGCCCGGCGTTGCCCATGTTCTTGATCTTGGCTTCATAAAGATGCGATAACTCATGCTTCTCCGTTTGTGAGCGGAAGCGAAGCTCGTCAATGTAATCGATAATCTCCCGCAGGTTATAGCCGCTCTGGATTTTATTCTTTATCTCGCCAAAGATTTCGCCGATCTTGTACTCGATAGTGTTGGGACCGGTAGCCTTTTGCTTGAATCCTTGCAGGTAAGGAAAGAGCTTCTGATTCACAAAGCCGGTGAGATCGTCGCCGGTCATGGCAGCGTTATGGTCGAGCTTGCCATCTCTGCCCTTTGGGGCTGCCCAGCTCTCCCAGCGATACGACTTCTCAAGTATGTAATTGTATTTCTTTCCCTGGAGCCGCGCTTCCATTGACCGTTCTTCTTCAAGATCATCGAGATATTTGACGAAAAGAATCCATGAAGTCTGTTCGGTATAGTCCAGCTCAGTAGTGCATCCGGCTTCTTTCCGAAGTACGTCGTCTATATTTTTGAAAGTCTGTTCGAACATCTAGTAATCAATTTCCTTGAACCATCGTTCCGTTGCGATTCATCTTTGATGTGATCCACAAGATTTGTGGACGCCCCTGACTTAAACTGTAAAGAAATAAGTTCATCGACTATTTCTCAGCGCGCTTCCTTTTCCAAATCGGTTAAAAGTAAGCGACATAAACGCAACAATCAACTTCCGGTAGTGTGTCAGTTTGCTGGTCTCCGTCATGCTGAATTCTGGACTGCAGCGTTCCAGTGCAGGCTCGTTTCAGCATCTAATTTTGCCGTTCTTAGACCCCAAAGCGAGTTCGGGGTGACAACGAAAATTGAAACCGAGCCTCTCCCAGGAATCTATTACTTAACATTGGTTCTCACGACGAGGTCTATTAGCAAGAAAAGCATCTAACCCCCGGCTCAGCTCACCATCTTTTGCCTTTTACCGTTCACCCTTTACCTTTTTCGCTCCATGCCCTGGGCTCTTCGCCTTTTACCTTTTCCACTTCACCTTTTTCGCCCGGTCATTGACCATGACGTGCGATCCGCGCTTTCACCAATGCCCGGCAGTGTCCTAATTTCAACTCTCTGCAATATCCCAACAGGGTTATCTTAACCGCCAAGTCCGCAAAGACTCGCCAAGTATTCTGTTAATAATAATCTTTGCGCATCGTGGCGTTTCCCGCTCATCATCGATACTATATAGAATGCGGGATGCCGCAAGGCGGCACTTTGCGGTTTAAACGTTCTTATTCTGAAACGGAAATCAAATTAGGACACTACCCAATACCCTTGTTTCTTTAAGTCACACACCGCAACTTTAGATAGGTATAAGGAAAAACACCATGGCTGATATTACGATAGATTCTATTCTTGATGAAACTGAGCAGTTATCGCTCGAAGATCAAGCTGTTCTCAGTGAAATATTACGCAAACGGCTTGTTGAAGAGAAGAGAAAACTGCTGATTCAAACGGTCAAGGAAGGCATGGACGAGTACAAATCCGGGAAGACTCGGAGCGGCTCGGTTGCAGATTTCCTGAAAGACATCGAAGAATAGTTTGGAACTAAGCTGGTCGTCCCATTTTACGAAAGCTTTCAAGAGAACTATCTCGGCAGACTCCGGCAAAAAAGAAAAATTAGTACGGGCATTGAATGACCTAGGCGAAAATCCTTTCGCGCCCGGTTTGCGAACTCATAAATTGAAAGGTGAATTGAAAAATTGTTGGGCTTGTTACGTGGAGTACGATATAAGGATCGTCTTTGCCATTGTCAAGAATGATGCGGGTAAGAATGAAAGGATTCTATTACTTAACATTGGTTCTCACGACGAGGTCTATTAGCAAGAAAAGCATCTAACCCCCGGCTCAGCTCACCATCTTTTGCCTTTTACCGTTCACCCTTTACCTTTTTCGCTCCATGCCCTCGCGCTCCTGCTGTTCCCACACCACCGTCAGCACGCAATCTCAATTCGGCAACGGAAGATGGTATTTGCACAGATATCAGTTATCCCAAACGAATGTTGAGGCTATCCTATTAATAGCGCGTACCAGGTTGTTTTTTATGTTACAGTGATTTAGCTTTCTAATACGAACTATAAAAGCGTGATAGGAGGTAATCCCTCTAACACCCCCGGGCTCGACTTAAACAAAGACGAAGATGTCCGAAAAAGAAAAAAGAGTGCTACGCAAAATATTGAAGCCAGCGGCGCTGGTTTCACTGCCACCTGAGCTTTCAAAGGCTATCGGAAACGAGATGCCATTTGCTACAGAAAGCGCCGACAGCTCCCCGCCGTCGGCCGAAAATATCGACGAAGATGTCGAGCATGTAATTCGAGGTAGCACGTGGGAAAGGGAATTATTAGATATCGTCCTCAATGAGGTCAAGGGTACTTACAAGAAATATGCGCTGAACGACGACCGTGGAATGGTGCCCGCAGCATATTCTGTCTTTCGAATGGCGCGGATAGTTATAGATTGCTACGAGGGATCGTTCCTTCGCCCAAAAGACCCGACTGCAGACCTCCACGACCGGCTAAGCGCACATCATCAGAACGACCCTCCCCGGGAGTTGATCGGGAAAAACGCTAAAGCTCTTGTGCGCAGCTTCCTTCTTCCTTGTCACTTGCTTCTATTAGCTGCCAAAGCCGATTTCAATACTCAGATCAGAAATCTGGAGTCCGAACATGCGGAGAAATTCGTTGCGTTCGGACGCGAAGTAAACGGCAAGAAGTTTATCCTCGGCCAGGGGATAGTTGCCCTCGACGATTTGAACAATTGCACGCCGGAGATCGATGCCGGTAAGCAATTTAAGAACGCCGTTCTTGAGGCGATGTCCGGGCAAAAGAAAGTCGAATTGGCAAATCGTCGGAACAAGCGTCTCAAAGTAACACAGGAAAACATCGCTAAGCGACTATCCATGACGCGTACAACCTTTGAATCGAAGCTTGCCAATCACCATCTGAAATGGAAGAATCTTAAGGAAAAAATTGACGAACAGTTTCGTCAAAATTCTTGACGAAGCCTTCGTCAAAATCGTAATCGGCTAACCCACCCTTCCAACTACTCATTTCTTAATCACTTACATTGATGTAAATGACGGTATAGCGTTCTCTTATAGTGCGCTTATGAAACTCATTAGACTCATAAGCCGCCGACTGAAGGACATGAGAGATACATCGGGAATTTGTGGATTGATTCCCGGTCGATTGCCGTTCGTTTCCCGAGCAATTGCCGCTTCATTCCCTGTTGTTTCCCTCTTGTTTCCCGCTGCGAAGCCGCGTGTTTCCCGGTTGAAAGCCGTTCCCAAGCCGCGTGCTTCTCAGTGGCAAGCCGCGCAGTTCCCGGTTCATTCCCGGTTATCCCCCGCTATTCCCCCGATTGAGAGCCGCGTGAAAGCCGTCCGCGTGGCTCAAGCTCTTCTTCGAGTTGGCATCGACTCGACAATAACCAATCAAGTCCTGAGATGCCGCAGGACTCAATGCCATAAAAAAGGAGCAGTCCAACATGGCACAATTAAATAAATCACCCCTTGGAAAAGTCCAGGGGAGCTTGGGCGATATGGCGTTTCGTCAGAAAAAGGGCGGAACGAACGTCATCGCCATGAGGCCTAAAAAGCCTTACACACCGCCTCAAGACCAGGCGTCCATCGACAGGCGCTCGCGCTTCAAATTCTCCGCGAAGCTGGCACAGTCGATCATCTCCGTACCCGAGCTCGCTGCCGTCTGGCAGCCCGTCACCCCGGCAGGAATGTCGACTTTCAACTACATCATCCAGAAAAACGACCCGCTAGTAGGCCCCGGTTCGGTTGCCGCCGCAACTGCAATCGTACCGGCTACGGGCTTCGCGATAAACTCGACCCAGTCCATCACGTTCGTCGCCGATGGGTCCACGGCGCCGTCCATCGCGCTCACGGCTCTGGGTAATGCAACAGGCATAGACATAACAGCGGAACCGAACGCCAAGATTGTCTATGTGCTTTCGCTGACCGGTCCGTCCAGCTCGTTCCTGCCCGGCTTCATCTTCATTGCAGGAGCGAGTGCGGCTCAAGCAACTGTGCTCGACACCCCGATGACATTCAGCATACCGGTCGTGGGCTCGAACGCGGTTAACCTTGCGAGTTATGGAAACAGGACGATCCTCTTCGCGCTCGTGACTCTCGACAGCCAGAACAACCCGGTGAAGTATTCCGGCACCCTTCAACGGATCCTGCAGGCTCAAGACTGAGCCCTTTGGCATCCTCTGCCATGGACTTCAGTCATCTCATCCCTCCCTCTCCCAATTTGGGAGAGGGTCGGGGTGAGGGCGAGACACGGTCATAAATTCGGGAGCCTGCCCCGTTGTGCCCTTATACGGGGTGAGGTCGTTAAAGTGGCCTACCAAGTTCTTTCGGCAATTCTGTACCATGGAATCAAAGCGAACTCACTCTCTCCGCTTCCAGCCGTTCCCCTCTCCTGACCATGTAAGCAGATATGACGACGGCGCAAGGCGCTCAAGCGTTCACTGATCCACGAGCTTTAACCGGCTCGCTGCTGTTGATCGGACTTCAGCCATCGGCATTATGTACTGTTGTGTGACCCACCGGGCAAAGCATTGTGCAGGGAATGCTAGTTAATGCACTTTAATAATTGCTCTCCTGAGTGTAAATTTATGTTTAGGGTCAAGGATGACTCTTCCGAATGGTGGGGGAGATAGAATCCCTTTTTCATCGAGGCAGCATTTGCTTTTTTTAGTGAAGGACTAAGGTGGCTCAAATCGAGAAAACGCCGTCAAACATGCCTGGCATCCGAAAGGCCGTGGCTTGATGAAGGCACAGTTTAACCTGAGATCTTCCGGGGGAATTCCTATAGCGGCAATCTGGAGACAATGATAATGGAACGTACGGGTCAAGGCTTAATTTCTAAGGGGCGTATATCGATACTCTTTTTCATCGCCGTTGGGATCATCCTTATTACAGCGATCGCTTTCACCTATTACAGAATAGAGAAGGACAATATCCGCCGGGAAAAGTATGAAGCCATTGCTTCCATCGCGGGGCTGAAGGTTAAACAGATCGAGAGCTGGCGTTCCGAGCGCATCGAGGACGTACGCGTACTTGCAACAGACCCGTATACGATAAGAGCTGTCCTCGACCTTCTTGAAGCACCGGCCATAGAGAAGATCGATAAGGAAAACGAAGTACGTCAGAGCTTGCAAGTCAGTCTGGGGCTGTACGAAAGAGTCTTTGTCCTGGATACGAACGGTCGAACAATCGTTTCAACGCAAGCCTCTTTCTCCGGCCTGGGCACGGCCGAGAGAGAAGCATTTGACGAGGTAGTTTCTGAGCGTAGACCGTCCATGACGGATCTCTTCAAGAACTCGAAAGGCATTGTGTGCATTGACGCAATGGATGCCATCCTTGGCAGAAGCGGCAGGGTTCGCGCCGTTGTTGTATTGCGGGCAGATGCAGACAGTCTCCTCTACCCTCTCATCGATTCATGGCCAATACCTAGCCGCACCTCGGAGACGGTCTTGATAGAAAGAAAGGCGGATCAGGTAGTTTTCTTGAACAACCTGCGGTTTCAATCGGGCACCGCGCTTTCGTTAAAACTGCCGCTCACTATGACCATGGTGCCCGCAGCGCAGGCGGTCTTGGGAAAGGTCGGAATGTTTGAAGGTAAGGATTACCGTGGTGAACGAGTGCTTGCCGATCTTCGCCCGGTGCCGAACACTCCGTGGTATATGGTTACAAAGGTCGATGAAAGCGAAATTCTTTCCGAGGCAAACTATCGCGGCAGAGTGGCAATACTTTTCGTTTTCCTCTTCATTGTGATTTCTATCATCTCTACCGCGTATGCATACCGGCACAGACAGGCCAGCATCTATCGGGAGATGTACCACGTCGAGGTCGAACGAAAAGAGGTTCAAGAAGAGCTCAAAGCAACTCTCTACAGCATCGGGGACGGCGTAATAACTACTGATATCAACGGAGTTGTCAAGCAGATGAACCCTGAGGCAGAGCGGCTTATAGGGTGGACAGAACAGGAAGCTAAAGGCAAACCTCTGGATAAAGTGTTCCGAATTGTCAACGAGAATACACATTCTGTCGTCGAGTCTCCGGTGAGACGCGTGATTAGCGTGGGTAATGTAATTGGGCTGGCGAATCACACGTTGCTTGTTTCGAGAGACGGCACCGAACACCCGATCGCAGATAGCGGCTCCCCGATTAGGGACGACTCCGGAACGGTAACGGGCGTCGTCTTTATCTTTCGCGATCAAACGAAAGAGCGCGAGGCGGAACGAAGGGTCAACGAAAGCGAATCGAGGCTGGCGAATGCCGAGATTGCATCAAAGTCGGGAAACTGGGAGCTTCATCTCGATTCTCAAACGATGGTTGCATCTAAAGGCGCTCTAAGAATTTACGGTCTTAAAAAAGAAAAGATAGAGTACGCGGTCGCAAAAGCGATTCCGCTCCCTGAGTATCGTCAGATGATGGATAAAGCGCTTAAGAATCTTTTGGAGAAAGACGAGCTTTACGACATATACTTCAAGATCAAAGCCTCCGACACCGGAGAAACGAAAGACATCCATTCGATTGCGTTGTTCGACAGTGACAGGAAGGTCGTATTTGGGGTAATCCAGGATGTGACCGACATCATGCGTACTCAAGAAGCCCTGAGGCTAAGCGAAGAGAACTACAGGGAAATATTCAACTCGACCGATGAAGCCATTTTTATTGATGACGCTCTGACCGGAAGGATGCTAGACGTTAACGAGGCAGTGCTAAAGATGTACGGTTACGGCACCAAAGAAGAAATCCTTTCAGGCAATATCGGCGACTTAAGCGCCGGCCGGGATGGCTATACCGAGGAAAAGGCGCAGGAATATATAAGGAAATCCATTGTGGAAGGCACGCAGACTTTCGAGTGGCTCGCACGAAGGAAAGATGGTACAACATTCTGGATAGAAATCACGCTTAGGAAGACGGAAATCGGGGGAATGAACCGGATACTGGCAGTCGGCAGGGACGTGACAGAGCGCAAGCACGCCGAGATTGCCCTCCGCGAGAGCGAAGAGAGATTCCGCGGCCTCGTCGAAGGCTCGTCGGCGGCTATCTGGATCCACGATGGTCAAAGATTTCTATATGCAAACCCTGCCGCCCTGGAATTGTCCGGCTACACGGCTGAAGAACTTTACAAGATGGCACCCATGGAGATCGTTCACCCCGACTTCAGGGAACTCGTAAAAAGGCGATCCGAGGAACGCATGCATGGTACGAAGACCCCAAAACATTACGAGTATCAAATACTGAAGAAATCCGGAGAGCCGGCGTGGATAGACTTTAGTGGCGCTTCGATCGACTATCAGGGAAGATCCGCTATAATAGCCTCGGCATACGACATATCTGATCGAAAGAAGCTTGAAGAACAGTTGTTTCAAGCCCAAAAGATGGAAAGCATCGGGAGACTCGCGGGCGGCGTGGCACATGACTACAACAATATGCTTGGCGTCATCATCGGCTACAGCGATTTATTGATCAAAAAAATGGCCAAAGCCGACCCGGCACGTCGATCCGCTGAAATGATTCTGGCCGCCGCGAAACGTGCAGCAGACATTACGAGGCAGCTTCTGGCATTCGCCCGGCGAGAGATCGTTTCTCCGCGCGTGCTTAACCCGAACGACGAAATCAATTCACTTCTGGAAATGCTTCAGAGATTGATCGGAGAGGATAAGAAGCTGAAGTTTATGCCCGCAAAAGATCTCTGGAATATAAAGATAGACCGGACCCAGTTTGACCAGATTCTTGTGAACCTATCGACAAATGCGAGAGACGCTTTAGAGGGTGTTGGTACAATAACCATCGAGACTTCGGAAATTACCATCGACGAAGCATACGTTCGGAACAATTTAGACTTCTCTCCGGGCGAGTACGTCCTTATAAGTTTTACCGATTCAGGCACAGGCATGAGCGAAGAAACCAGGAACAGATCTTTCGAGCCTTTTTTTACAACGAAGGCCAAGGGACAGGGCTCGGGGCTTGGACTCTCGACGATATACGGGATAGTGAAGCAAAACGGCGGAAACATAAATGTTTATAGTGAATTAGGAATGGGCTCGACGTTTAGAATTTACCTGCCGCGCGCGGAGGGCGATGTCGAAAGTCTTGAAAGAATTCAAGAGGAAGAGCCAATCAATGGAACTGAAACAATTTTGATTGTCGAGGACCAGGCCGACTTACTCGAGATCGCCAAGAAATGCCTCCAGGAATATGGCTATAAAGTACTGACTGCATTGAGCCCTGGAGAAGGAATCCGGCTTTGTGAATCGTATCCCGGTGAAATACATTTGCTCTTGACCAACGTCGTCATGCCTGTGATGAATGGAAAGGAGCTGCGGAATAGAATACAGGCTATAAAACCTAGTATGAAAGCCATTTTCATGTCGGGTTATACTGCCGACATTATCGCCCACGAAGGCGTGCTGGATGAAGGCGTTGACTTTGTTCAAAAACCTTTTACTCCAAAAGGTCTCGCAAAAAAAGTCCGCGAAGTTTTGGAAGGCTGAGAAATAGATGTAAGACGGCAACTCACTAGAGGATATTGGATTTGATTTCATATGCTCGAAGCTCCTCTTGACTTATAGGCATTCGGATCGCGCCTTGCCCCTTTATGCATGACCGACTTTTTATCGGATGTCAATCGTGAGGAAGAAAGCTTCGCTCAAACAATCCCCCAGTTGACAGACGACAATCTCATTTGCGGTCTTCTTAAGTTCTGGGAGTTGTTTTAAAATTGCGGAGCTGATGCCGGTAGCCCGGAAGCTTAGGTTGAACCCGGCTTGATCTCTTGCGAACTCCTCTTCCTCGCATCTCCTCTAGGCAGCGCTCAAATCTGCCTAAATTGAAGTCACATCCTCGTGAAGGCACCCAGGTACATCCATCCTGAATATGACAGGTACGGAATGTCGAATCTTTGAATCAGCTTCTCGATCAATAGTTCGAGCCTATCGAGCCATCTAGCTGGAAGAATATGAGTATCTTCGAAGGAGCCGGAATTCAAAGCCAAACGTCATCGCATCGATCGGCTTAAATTTCAGACCAGCCATCACACGTTCGTACTTCCATGGATTGTACGCCTTGTAAAAATAATTCTTGTGCTCTTTCGCCCATTTCATTTCGACGGCATAATCAGGCAAGGCAATCGAGCTCTCCAGCGCGGGATTCGATCTAAAGAAAGATTTCAGCCTTCGGCGGAATAGGAAGTCTATGTTGGACAAAGAACAAATATTAGACAAATAAAGGAGCAAGTACCCGCCGGTTTTCAAAACGCGGCGAATCTCGGACAGAGCCCGGTCATCCATAAAGAGATAGCCTACTACACCGATACAAATTACAACATCAAACTCCGCATCCGGAAGCGGAAGGGATTCGATATCGCCAAGCATGAGATGAACAAGATCAGATTTGTCACTGTTAATCCCCAATCTCCGCCTTGACGCATCAAGCATCCCCTCCGAAATATCGATGCCTGTGACTTCATATCCCATTTCGAGGAGTCTTTCGAGGTAGGCGCCCGACCCGCAGCCGATATCGAGTGCTTTCCCGTGCTGTGAAGTCGGGATTTCCTTCAGCATCTTCACGGCATAATCTCTTCTTCGCCGCAGAAGCCGCGATTGATAGTCATCAAGCGCATCGTAAGCCTCACCCTGCCACTCGTTGTTTTTCTCGAAGAACGAAAAGACAACTTGCTTCTGAATTGATTCGGGATCGCTATGAGATGGATCCGGCACGCTAATGACCTCCCTGTTCGTTTTTGACTATTTGACTCCAAACACAAGTGTCTGCCATAAGGCGGCCTAACGCTCGGCTGCCTTCCAATGTAAAGTCAGCAGCACATTAGAGCACCGATACATCTTGCAATTACAAGTACCCGGCTACAACATGAACTTAGATGCCGGGGTTTCATCAGCCAAATTATATTGCTGTACCACCATCCATAGCCGCTTCCGATAAGGACACACCATGCCTGGAATATATTGTCCTCGAGACACTTCAACCGCCACAATTATAATCGTTGACCGGGATAAATTCAAGTATGGCAGCGCAACTTTAGAAACGTATCCGCTCGATGCGTGCAACTTGCCCTCATAGTTACCGCCGGTGAAGCTCTCCGGCAAACTTCGCCTCATGCCATGAACTCATCAACAATGCAGATATCCCCCTTATTTTTGAATGAGGGCGGACGAAGATGGTGAGTACGTGCACGACAGCATTTAGTCGTCAGGCTCGTCATGCTATGATGGAGTGAGCCACCTAACTTATTTATTGTCGTGCGCAGTTAAAGAGGGAGATTTCGCGTTTAACCGAACGTTTTCAAATTCCACGGGCGGCAATCAACAGAGAACGGGCAAGGAAGGAATAGCTTAACGATGCGCACCTAGTGGTACAGATGTCTACTTGCCGCCAAAGGTTCCTTCCGACAGTACTGGGACCGCTTCGCCTATATTTAGGGGTACATATAGCGACGAGACCTTTGTAATGTTCTTTCTCTCTCTCCACCATTCCAGCGGGGTGACTCCCCACTTTTCCTTGAAGATATCCTCGTTCACCTTGATGAACTCTTTGTACTTCTCCAATCCGTCTTTTCCAAAACTCCTGCTCCCGAAATGGTGTATGAAAACGTCTCCGGCTATCACTATCTTGAACCCGGCAAGACTTGAGCGCACGCAGAAGTCATCGTCCTCACAATTGCCCATGCCGAAAGCAACATCAAGCCCTCCGATTTTGTCAAGAACCGTTCGCTTGATGAGCATGCAGAACCCAGCTACCCTTTGAGCTTCTATCCAAACCTTACGGTATTTGCGCCGGTAACTCGCTGCGAACTCGTGCATCTGATTTATTTTCTTATACTTCACATTCCTTTCCATCTGGAATCCGCTTATCTTGTTGCTCATGGGTCCGACGACGCCGATTGAAGCGTTGCTCTCCGCGCATTCTATAAGTCCTTCTAACCAATCGTTCGGCACTATAACGTCGTTGTTCACGAGAACAATGTAATCGCCTTTTGCTAACTCCATTCCCTGGTTGCAGCCCGCAGGGAACCCAACGTTTTCCCTATTGAAAATGGTCCGGATATCTTTTTGTGCTTTAAGGTACCTAACTGTCCCGTCCGACGACGCGTTGTCCACGACAATGATCTCATAAGGCACCTTGGTGTACTTGCGAATGCTGTCTATCGTCAGCTTCGTGTACTCGAGCTGGTTGTATGTGAGGATGACAATCGAGGTGAGCTTACCTTCAGAGCCGCGGGTCTCGAGCGTCCGGTTCAAAAGTATATCTTCCAACCGCTTTTGCCCGGCCTCGACTGACCACCTGGACTGCATTTGAATTCGCCCGTTCTCCGACAGCCGCTCCCATGTTTCTTTATTCGAGTAAAGAGCCGCAATTCTCTTTGCCATCTCATCAGGGTCATCGGAAACCATAATATCTTCGCCATCTTGCAATCCTGTTCCTTCAGCTCCGATAGAAGTCGTGACCACAGGCACACCGTAAGACAGCGATTCGACGATCTTGCCTTTCAAGCCTGCTCCATATCTCAAGGGAGCAACTACAACCTTACACTTATCGTAGTACACGGATAGGTCCTCGACATATCCGACCGCCTTAACGTTCTCCCCGGCAAGCTTTGCAGTTTCATTCCGCGGATCATTTCCCACTATATATAGAATAACTTCTGGAATGAATTTTGCCACCTTCGGAAGGACATCTTTCACAAAGAATTGGACCGCGTCGATATTCGGTGTATGATTGAAATTGCCGACGAACAGCAATCCCTGCCTATTCTCGAAACCGTGATTAGCTTCCGGTAATTCGTGTATAAGAGGCAGGATGTCAATGGGCACGTCATGGATCTCGTGAGCCAAAGCCCGCTTATCTTCATCCGTCACTACCCAGAGGCTGTCAGCTTTCCTGTAGATCGCCAATTCACGCCTCTTGTTCACAGCCGCGCGTATCTTCATCTCAGGATCGTCTTTGACCTCGGCTTCTCTCGTCTCCCGCACAAAGTGAACGTCTTCGGTATCGATGATGACGGTCGTGGATGGCGAGTATTTTTTAATCAGAGGAAGATAGTATTCGGCCTGGTACCAGAAGTCGATCAGCGCAAAGTCGAATTCTCGCTCACGGAACAGTCTTTCGTAGTCGATCTTCGGACATGAGCCTTTGTAACCGAAGCAATTCATCGCATCCTGGTCCCCTGGATATGTCTCTATTCCCAACTTCCGAAGAAAGGGTTGATAACTTTCATACAAAACCGGGTTTGCGGCAATAAATGTCACGGAGAATTTCATCCTCCTGAGAATCTTCATAATGTTAAAGAGGTAGAGTGAACCCGCTGCCCGATCGAACATAGGAAATGAAGGACTGGTTATTAAAACTCTCTTCACTGTTCCCCTTGAAGATGCTTTTTCAACATTCCGCGGATCGTTTGGGTATTGATCCATTAGCTCAGCTCTCCACTTTTCTGCAAACTTCGGCCTATTTATTACCTGAAACTTCTTGAACCCTTCGTTCAGATTTGTGCCCGAAGTCACACCCTCATAGTGGAAGACAGAGCTTCGCGGTTGGTAGTAGACCCTATATCCGAGATTTCTTATGGCAAAACAAAGATCGGTATCCTCGTAATACGCGGGTGAATATCGCACATCGAAACCGCCGATTTCTTCCCATAGATCTCTCCTCACCATCAACGACGCACCGGATACATAATCGACTTCCCTGACGAAATTGTACTTAGGATCATCTGGATTCATCCATCGACCGTAATTCCAGCCGTTGCCGTCTGAGAATATAATTCCGCCTGCCTCCTGAAGCCTCCCATCGGGATAGATGAGTTTTGATCCTACGACTCCACAGTCAGGGGTCTTGACAGCCAGGTCAACTAACGATTCAAGCCAGCCCTCGTTCACGATTGTATCGTTGTTTAGGAGAATAATGTACTTGCCGCTCGCTGCTGCCACCCCGTTGTTGTTTCCACCTACAAACCCGAGGTTGCTCTGATTCCGAACATATTTTATTTTTTCAAAACGTTTCACAAGATCGGTCATGAACTCCTGTGTACCATCTGAAGATCCGTTGTCTGTGACCACGATCTCATAGTTTTTGTACTTGACGTTCGCGAAAATAGATTGAATGCATCTCCTGGAAAATTCCAGCTTGTTGTAGACCAAGAGTATTATTGAGACCAAAGGATTTGAAACCGTAACCCCGGTATCTGCAAGAGCCTGCTGCGGCGCGTCGGGACAATTTGACAGGACCTCACCTGCAGCAGACCCAGGCATGATATCTTTGATCGGCATAGACGCTGCCTTTTCATCACATTGTCGATTTTCAAGTTCGGAAATCTGAGACATGACCCGTCTTTTGAGCACGGCGTCCTTCGATGTCATCAACACTTTATTGAAGAAAAACTTTGCATCCTCGAGCCTGTCAAGGGAAATGCATACCTTGGCAACGGCAAGAAGTGTATCATTATCTTCAGTCGTTATTTTCAGAACAGCAAGATATGATCTAAGCGCGTTCTCTATTTTGCCGGTTTGCAAATAAAGCCTGGCAAGGTTCCTTCCTGCCACCACGTTCTCCGGGTCGGTTTCTAACAGGCAATTCAGCACCTCGATCGCAGCATTTGGCTCTTTTCCTAGCGAGTGTAGAACGGCTAGGTCGTTCAGGCAGGCAGGATGGAGCGGTTCAATCACGAGTGCCTTCATGAGAATTTCCTTAGCTTCGTCGTATTTTCCGTCACCAATCATTGTTTGAGCCCTGGCATATAATTCACCTACTATTGGATTCCTGCTGTTGATGATTTCCGATTGGCTGGGGCACAATGAACTTGCGTGATCGAAATACATCTTTGCTCCTTGTGCAAATCCTCGTTTCGTTAATTCCTCTCCATTCTGTAGAAAGACCAAGTGGTCATCCTGTTGTATTACATTCGCCCACGTATCTAACAGGAGACGCTCATTGACTCCCATTTTGTTCTGTCTCCCTTCGGATTGGCTCTCGTAGTGGATCACAACACTCTTGGGATTGTAAACGACTCTTTTCCCCTGGGTGCCGACCTTAAAACAAAGATCGACATCTTCGTAACCATTAAGGTATCTCTCATCGAAGCAGCCGACATCGAATAATAAGTCTCGCCTGATAAGCATGCAGGCTGCTGTAACTACCTGATAGTCTCTTTGCCGGTTAGCGAAAACAAAATTAGATGGATATTTCCTGTAAATATGGTAGGGGAGTTTATTCTTATTGATTACGACGCCGGCATGCTGGATTGTGCCGTCCGGGTAAATCAGCTTGCTTCCGACGATCCCGACATTCTCTTCGCCATTGGCAGTTTTCAACATTTCCTCAAGCCATCCCGGTTGAGGCTCAGTGTCGTTATTAAGAAATACCAGATATTTTCCTGAAGACGCGCGAGCACCCTGATTACATGCCTTGGCAAATCCCAGGTTTTCCTCGTTCCTGATTATCTTAATTCTTCCTTTTAGTGTTGATAAATATTGTTCTGTTCCATCGGTCGAACCATTATCCACAATTATAATTTCGAGGTACATGCAATCTGTGTTCTTGTACAACGTCTCGACACATTTTTGTGTAAACTGTACTTTGTTGAAGACCGGTATGATAATCGACACACGATTATCGGAAACTGATTTCCTGTGCTCTCCGGAGATTCTTTTCGTATTCGAAATGACGCTGTCGCCACTATCTTTATTAGTCGTCAGCACATCAAGCATGTCCGATGCTTGAACGTTATTCTTATCGAGCAGAAGGATTGCTTCGCACGCTTCTCTCGCCTTCCCGATCATCTCGTCAGTCATTGCCTTCATTGCCAACTGGAGAAGTAATTGTACTTGTAGCCTGTCATCGTCTTCGAGATTCAAATTGAGGTGAGGCGCAATCTTGATGACTTCGCTCTTCAGTTTGACGATTCTTCCGAGCAACGAGATCGCGCCTTCAACATTCCCTTCGGCAGTCAGCGTCTGTGCCTGTTGTCTCAGATCGCCGATCCAATCTGTCAGCTGTTTCCTCTGTCGTTCGACAAGGCCGGGAATCTTCGCGTAATAGTCAGCATGCTTTAGATAAATGATTGCCGCCGTCTTTCTGAGATCTTCCTGCCCGCAACTCGTCATGGTGCTCCCATCGTGTCGCCATGTGAATCTGCACGTTACCTTCTTTATATGCAGGAAGTCATACTTCATGGCCATCCTGACCCACAGATCCCAATCGATATGCGACGTAAGCGACTCGTCAAAGACGCCAACTTCATCCAGAATAGATCGCTTATGCATCACGCACAATATGGGGATGAAGTTTGCGACGAACATTCCTTCGCGAGAGAAATCTTGAGAATACGCCACGTCAACTCCAAGCGTCACATATTTTCCGGCCTGCTTTATCTGGTTCGCCCTGTGCGCGTCAGTATATCCAATGGCGCAATTCTTCTGCTCAAGTCGTTTTACCAGGATCTCGACGTGATCAGGATAAAAAACGTCGTCGTCATCGATGTAGCATATGTATTCTCCGGTCGCCGCTTTGATGCCGGTGTTCCTGGCCGCTCCGGATCGCCTATTCGTTTCGTGATCGAAGTATTTTACTTTCAATGTAGCAGAAAACTCGTCAGCTATTCCTCTGACATTTTTCCCCGCGTCATTGACAACAATCACTTCAAGATTCTTATATGTTTGTTTGCTTATACTGGCAAGGGTTTCACGAAGACCGTCGGGCCTGTTGTAAGTGGGAATTATTATTGAGACAAGTGGAAATCGTTCCAGCACGTAATCATCGTCGATTTGCTCATTAGAAATCGCTGGCGGAGATTGCGACTGTGTATTTTGCTGGCAGTCGGCGGAATTACGCTGAACCCCCTTGAGAGCAGTTAGTTCTTGTGTTAGCATATTCTTCAATATCTTTAAATTCCCTCTTGCGACTTTGTTGTCCGGATCAATGTCAAGTACTGCTCCGATCGTTTGCGCTGCAGATGAAAAATCTTGGGTGAGAATCCTGACGACCGCTAAGTCGTTGAGTGCTGCCACATCTTTCGGTTTACCAGCAAGAATAGTCTCAAGCGCGGACTGAGCCTTCTGCAAATTTCGCGATTGAATAGCAGCCTCCGCACCGGCTAATAATTCTTCGTACTTTTGAGGGATTACTGAATTTTGCAAAGGTTTATCTTCAGAAGTGATCATCTGCATGTTTTCAGTGCAAAACACGTTTTTTCTTGTTAGCTTAGATATTTGTAACGCCTGCGACAGACTGCTTTCAATAAACAGGTCTTCCCTTCTGTTCCGATAAACTTCCGCTTTGAAAGTAGCATGTGCATTTCGTTTTAATCTCTCCTCTTTGGACGGCAAGTCCAGCATAATTAACTCGCCATATTTAAGATTGTGTTTTTGCAACCATTCCTCTGTCAGGCTTCTATACTTTTCAAGTCGGCTCGTGACAAAAGAACCTATTTTGAACTCCGTTAGGAATAACGGCATGGCATCGCGCAGAAAACTCTCATACCTCTCACCGTCGTCGTTTTCATCTTCTGTTGGATCTACACATACGACTCCATCGATGTCCACACATGCATGGGGCAACACCCATGAATTGAGTATATTCCACTGGAATACACGCGGCATTGGACATTCTTCAAATCCGATGTCAATATTGGCAGCACTTTCCTGAAGATAATAGACCGCGCAGTAAACGGTATCGATATTAACCTTATCGCTGTTTCGAATTCTTTCCTTAGCCTTCTTGATCGAATTACCGGTATTGATGCTGTCATCAACGATAAGGACTTTTCTTACCTCCGAAATATTCGTGACCAATTTCATTGGTCTGCGGTAATCGCCGATATCGCACAGTTTGCCTTCGATGTACGAGTCCAGCGCAACAACGGGCTTGTTTAATATTTCCGCGATCATTGTTGCCGGTAACATTCCCGATCGTGGTACACCGATCACCAAATCGACATCCCTTGGGATTTTGACAAAGTTATTTCTTATCGCCAGACTCAAATCCTGGTAGGACTTATAATTCAATGCGCTCTTCGTTTTGCTCGCCTGGAGCTGTGGTCGGGTCTTTTGCGTCAGAACATCTATATCCATCGTTGCTTCTTCCAAATTATCATCTTCATGCAGGAGGTCTTCGGATACCTTGCTCACATCCATCATCAATGTGTTACCACTTCTCCACGAAACAAAGTGTGCTGGTCTCCGAGAGTTCCAGCCGTTCAAATAGCTTCTCTGCCTGCTTTAGCAATGCTTTCTCACGTAAGATTATTATTGTACTTGAATTTCCGTTTATGACACCGGCTGCGGAAGGCAATTCATTTTCCATTGATCTGATTTGCGGATCCCTTGTTCTCATTCTCTCTAATTATGTCGGAATTTTCCTTGGTAACTAAACGTATGAATTTGGGCAATACACATGCCAATGTTTTGCCCCTTTTGAAAACACTATCGAACAGGATACTAAGATGGAAGGCTATTATTACTCATCTGGCTAATCTTGCGCATCTTTTGCGCCATAGTGTTTGAGACGAAAAGTTTAAAATGGTACGCCGGAACAATCAAAACTGAATGCCAAACGCCTGTAGTTTTCCCGAGAACATCCGATAACTATTCGTAAGAGCTTCATATAAGAGCTCATCAATGGGCAAGGAACGCCCTATTTATTAATTAATAACTACATGGAGGTACGTTATGCAAAAATTCACAATTATCTTCCTTTTGTTGTTCGGGTGCGGGCTATTGTATGCCCAGCCGTCTCTGCTGGTACCCGCAAAAACAACTTCAGTTCTCATAACCACAACACAACCCACATTTAAGTGGAGCCAGGTGACAAATACTGCCGAGTATCAGCTGTATTTTACATCATCTACTGCGGATACAACCCTCGCAAACAGCCAACTGTCCCCAGCCGGCTCTGACAAGTTTGCGAACGTCGGAAGCACGTCAACGGATACAACCTATACCGTGGCCGATACCGTGTTGGCATTAAACACGGAATATTACTGGAAAGTAAGAGCAAAAGTCAATGGTATATGGACTCCATGGACATATCCGTATTCGTATTTCAAAATTGGTGCGCCGGTTTACAGGATGTCTGATGCAAACGCAATGATTACATTTAACCACGATACGTTGAGTGCTATCACAGGCGTTAGATATTTCCCGGGGTCAGGGAATCAGATATTGGATACTGTCTATAATAAGGCCAATTCGTTTGGATTAGCCGGCAATGGTCTTCAACGCGACACAATCATATCATGGTATACTTCAGCTAATGCTGATACAAATATTTTCACCTATCAAGACGCGGCCAAGTATGGAAAGTCCGGTTCAAAGGTTGTAACCGTTTCCAGTGGTGCCGACGGCATTACCGCTAACGTCTCGATGACTCTTGAAAATTCGAAGTCAGTGAATGTTTCAACGGCTTGGATGCCCGGCGGCAACGTCAATGACATCAATGACAACGTTGTGTTCGTGAATAATTCGACTGCAACCAAAACGTCATTAACTTATCCTTCAACAGCCGCATTGTTTGGCCCGGATAGCATGACTTTATCAGCGATGTATGACACAAGATACGGCGAGTATTTTGGATTCAAGTCCTCCTCACCTATTGCGGTTGCCAGCACACAAGGAACAGGCCTGTTAAAGCAAGTATTGTCTTTCAGCAACTCTACCGGATCGAATGAAACAATTTCCTACAGCTTTGCGTTGCGAGGGTCAATGTCCAACTATTTTGATGTTTGGGCCAACGACCGGCCAATCATCATAATGAAGCCGGCAGCAGGTGATTCTCTGGCATCTCTGACGAATTATGTCGTTTGGGAATCATTTGGCGCGACTCCAGCTTCTATCACCTTTTCCAGTGATGGTGGAGCTACGTTTGGCAATTCAGCAAGCCTTTCCGGGGAAAACGGTTCAGTCGACAGCGTGCAATACACCATACCTAATGGTCCGGCTCGAAGTAATTGCGTTTTGAAGATGACATCATCGCAAAACGATGTAGGCGAGTCCGGAGTCTTTAAAGTGGCTGAGCATGATATATTTGTCACTTCCCCGGATACCGGTGCTGTCCTATCAGCAGGTCAGCATTACGTTGCATGGGATAACCCATCTGGTTCCGGTATTGTCAGTGTGGAATGCTCCATCGACTCTGGAAAGACGTGGATTAATACGATGGCTGTTAGTCCAGCGGACACCACAGCCATAGACAGCGTACTGTATGACTTCATCGCCGGAAAAAGTTCATCAATGTACTGTATCATAAAGGTCAGCACGCAATCAGGCGCTGTCGGAGAATCAGGGATCTTTACTATAGGAAAAGCCGGCGCAGTATTCTCTATTCCCACGGCATTTGGAAGTCCTGGGAGTCAAGTAACTGTCTTTGTGAGTGCCAAAGATTATGTGGCAGGTGATTCAATTAAGTCGTTCGATTTGCAGATGAATTTTGACTCCTCCTACGTAAGTTTTGATTCCTTACAGTATGAGACTCGTTTCCAAAACAGCCACTGGGTTTACACTGACGTGGACAGCCCGACCTATGTGAGGTTAGCAGCATTCATGGCTCAGAATACCTATGGAGTCACAAATGATACACTGGCTCGATTATATTTCACTGTGAAGAACAGTGAGAGTATTATTGGAGGTGTAGATTCGCTCCTTATAAAGAATGGAGTCCTTGCCGCTTCCGGGAATGGCGCAGCCTCGTTAGACGTGTCCAGCTCGACCAACGGCGCTCTGAAGATCTATTCAAGTGTCTCTGGAAAACTTCGCTACATGCACGAAGATACTATCGCAGCCAGCTACAATATTTCCGGAGACAGCCTGATTGTCTACAACGATATAACCAACCCGAGCAATGATGCCATCTTCGGCGTGGTCAACGGACAATTCAATCTAGTTAATAGACCGCCGCATGACAGCATCGTTGTCTACGCTTCCGCAAGCGTGTATACGAACACAGGCTGGAGCTCAATTGATATCGTTGATGCACAGCTTGCCTTCAAGGACTTTGTCAATCCTCTGAGCACTCGAGGCAAAAATCGCAGCCGATGTCAATGGAGATTCTGTTGTCAATTCAACCGACGCAGAGATGATCGTGAATATATCAGTTGACTCGACATATCTGAAAGGAATCGGTTTATCTAATTGGATATTTGTAGATTCAACCAATCTTGTGAGCGTCGAACATGCAAATGATTCGCTATCAGCATGGTGGACAGCAGACAAAAATTCCATCACCAGTACGCTGGTAAATCAGCAAACGAATAAAGATTTCTACGGCGTATTACGTGGTGACGTCGATTTTAGCTATGGCGCTTCTCAAGATGTCAATACAATGATGAATACCGTGAAGAGCCCGATGAAAAACCAAGGGAATAAGACGGCTGCCTCCAGCTCTATCCTGTTCAGCACGAACTCAAGTCTTATGGTCGCTCCCGGGGACACATTTTGGATACCGTTAAATATCAATCCTGGTGATATGGTCATAGGTGGTTTTAACGCAAGCATGCAGTTAGATCCAAAAATGTTCACCTACACCGGTCAATTCAAAATGGGTCAATCTATGCCGCAAAAATCAAATTGGTACGTAGCTGCAAAGAGCGATATCAGTGGGACCTTGAGAATGGCCGCGACAGACTTTTCTCTCGTAATTGCTCCGATTTCACAAAATGGCACGGCACTTTTGCTGCAGTATTCTGTTAATAGCAGCGCCAAGTCCGGAACATCTTCGGCGATTGTCATCAAGACCCAGACAGTCGTCGATCCTAAAATGCATCGGATGGTGAGCCAGACGCAGAATGGCCAGGTCCAAGTTTCGGGTGACGGAGTGAAAGTAGCCACACAATATGAACTCGCACAGAACTATCCGAACCCATTCAATCCGTCAACAACAATCCAGTTTGCTGTGCCCACAGACAGTAAAGTGGACATCGTGATATACAATGTCCTCGGACAAAAGGTAGCAACCCTGGTACAAGGTACGACGGTAACCGCGGGCTATCATAATATAGTGTGGAACGCGTCCAGCCTCAGTTCGGGAGTTTACTTCTCTGTGATGAGATGTACTTCCATCTCGACGGGACAAAATTTCCATGCAGTTAGAAAACTTATGCTTATTAAGTAGATAACCATCAGCAAGCATCTGCGAGGTGCACAATTCATTAAGAATTGTGCACCTTTTTTTTCTTTTTGAGGACATCCAGAGTCGGGCAATTTCATTTTTAACAATGCAAGCAGCTTCAACGCAATCATGGTCACATTGCGCATACATCCCGCAACATCGGGTCAAAGCGGACGGCCTGGCATGATCGATGCCGGCTGGTTCATACTTGGATAGTCAAACTGAACTTTTAACTTTCGTAGCGGGTACTAATATTAATAGGTTACACTGAGATGCCTCTTGGAGCAGATCTCTGCCGTATTAGCTCCGCGATGACAATCGAAAAGGCGACACCGACGTTCAACGACTCCATCTTCCCTATGCGAGGAATCATGACTGATTCGTCGCACAGATCGAATATTCTTTTGTCAATCCCCGCAGCTTCGGATCCGAAAATCAGGCACAATTTCGGAGGAAAAGCGTATTCGAAATAGGTCATTTTCCCAATCTGACTCGAAGCGACTATTGCAAATCCATGATCCTTCAACGCTGGTATTTCATCCTGGACAGCAGCCCCCTCTAATATATTTAATCCTTCGATAGCAGCCATAGCGGATCGTACCACTTTGGGATTATAAACATCGACGCTGCCTTGAGTAATGAGCACCGCATCAACTCCGAACCATTCGGCTGATCTTAGTATCGTTCCAAGGTTGCCGGGGTCGGAAACACGGTCGAGTATTAGTATGACCGAATTTCTCTTAGCTCGAATTTGAGAATATAGATTTCCACGAGTAAATTTACGCATGGTTGCGACGGCAATTATTCCCTGACTTGTTTCGGTGGATACAAGTCTTCTGAACTTAGTTTCGGGCACTTCTTCGATTCGAATTCCCCTTTCCGCGGCTATCCCGAGGATATCCGAAAACTTTGAGGAATTACGCGATAAATTCACGATTATCGTTCTTATGTCTGCTTCCGCGGCCAGCGCTTCAGCAATTGACCGTTTGCCCTCAATGAGAAACCTGCACTGCTCCTGCCTGACTGTCCGCTCTTTCAAGTCGGAGAGCTCTCTTATTTCAGCATTGGACAACATTAATTCTTCAATTCACTGAGCAGCAGTTTCTTCTCGTACGCCTGCGTGGTATCGTTTAAGTATAACATACCTGCCAGTTGGTTACCCTGCCTAACGACGGGTACGGAAGGGACACCCGCATCCAGCATCAGCTTCATCGCAGTTGACAGGTTCTCCTCTTCAAGCACACTTAGTTTTGTGGGGTTCATAATATCTTTGACGACCAGTATATTTAGCAATTCTTTGACGTCATTGTCATTCAACACCTGCCTGATCTCACCGTAAGAAATCGTGCCTGAAAGTGTTCCATCATGTCTTATTATGGGAAAAACCGTTGTATTGCTTTCCGGAATCATGTCGATCAGGTCGGAGAGCCTCGTCGATTCGGAAGCAGCCACAAGCTGAGGTCTCATCACTTCTTTCACCTGCAGCGTGCGCAAGATATTGATATCCCTGCCGTAAACATCGAGAAATTCGCCTCGCAGCTTCAGCCTGATAGTGTAGATCGAGCCGCTCATGAACTTTCTCGAGATATAAGTCGCTGCTACCACTGCGATCAGAATGGGCAGGATCGTTTCGTACTTATCGGTCATTTCAAAGACTAGTATTGCGGATGCCAGTGGCGCCTGAACGGTTGCACTCGTAACTGCCGCCATGCCAACCAGCGCGTAGGCTCCCGGCGGTGCGCTTATCGCAGGGGCGACTATGCTGACAATGTTGCCGAATGCGCCACCTGCCATGGCCCCAATAAAAAGGGATGGCGCCAATGTACCTCCGGATCCGCCGCTTCCAAGCGTAAAAGATGTAGCTATCGGCTTGAATAGAAGCAGTGCAGCAAGAATCATGAACGAATCTCTGCTGTATAACGAGGCATCGACGCCTTGATAAGTATACCCAAAGACTTCCGGAAAATATATTCCGATTATTCCCACAAGCAATCCGCCAACTGCCGGTTTCCATATACGATTGTGAACGGGAAATTTCTCGCTATCAAAAATTTCTTCCGTTGCGTAAAAAAGTTTGACAAAGAATATGCCTATGAAGCCCGCAAAAATTCCAAGTATTACATAGAAAAAAAGCTCGTAACCGCTTCTTAATGTAAACGTCGGTATCACAAAGATCGGCTTATTGCCAAGAATGCTACGCGAAATAAACGTTCCAAACACAGAACTGATTATGATCGGTGAAAAACTTTGCATGTTTAGGCTTCCAATAACCACCTCCATCGCAAAGAGGGCCCCGCCAATTGGAGCGTTGAACACCGCCGCCAATCCTGCAGCAGCACCGCACCCGACGAGCGATTTCATTTGTTCTTCATTTAACCTGAAAACTTGGCCCACAATCGAGCCGACGGTTCCGCCTATAGCTATGGAAGGCCCCTCTCGTCCTCCAGCACCTCCGCTGCCAATTGATAACGCACTGGTGACAAGTTGTGTGGCTCCAACGATCGGGCTGAGAACGCCTCCTTTTTTAGCGACATTCTCAATCACCATCGGAACACCTTCACCTTTTGCACCTGATGCAAACTTCACGGTGATCCACCCGACAAGAAGACCGCCAATGGCCGGTATGATGGGAATTATAAGATATCTTTCCCACCCTTGAAGATATACCAGGTTCGAAAGTCCGAACAGCCCGGCCGGAGTATGAAACAAAAGCTGTTCTACAACCTGGATCATTTTGTAAAACAGGATCGCGCCTAAACCTGCAAATATTCCTGTAATGACTGCAAGAAGTAGATGTATCGGTTCCTGCGAAAATTCAATTTTCGAAAATCGTTCGAGTAACCAGTCTTTTATCTTATAAAATATATCCATCTCGTCCCTAATTTATCTGGAGAAGCTTTTTCGCCACATCGAACGTTTTGGATACATCGATTGTCTTCATGTCTCCTCCGCTGCCAAGAATAAACCTGTGTTGTTTTCCGAGCGGCGCCCATTGCAGAGGATCTGTGGGACCGAACAAAGACAGAGTTCGTGTTCCGACTGCGGCTGCAAGATGCATGATGCCGGTATCGTTCGTGATGACGATATCCATTCTCTTGAGAAGAGCTGCAACGAACGGTATGGTTTTATTCCTGACACGGACAAAAGGAACTTTTATCGTACTCGTGATTTGTTCCATGATCTCATGATCGAATGAACCTTCGGTAAAGTAAAGCTCGGCGTTCAGGCTATCGTGAAGCAGTTCGGAAAGTTTGACGAAATTCACGGCACCCCAGCGATTGCAGACTTTCCCTGCCCCTGCATGTAAGGCAATTTTACGCGGCGAATCATCCCCGAAGGCTCGCAGAAAACTATTTACCGCATCTAAAGCATTTTCGTCAACTTCGGACTCCAATTCCCCATCTTTGCTTTCCGGAATGATTTCAAGTGGAGAAGCGACTTTCATATTCCGCAAAGTCTGATGCATGATTGCCTTGTCCCATTTCAAATCTAAGGCTAAGTCATAGACCGAGCTTGTTTTATTCGATCTGCCTTCCAGAGATTTAGGACCAATCTTTGTCTTCGCTTTTATAAAGAAAGCCATGACGTCGTTGGTTAACGACATGGAAACGTTCGAAGGCACCAGCAGGATATCATAACTCCTGCGCAATTGTTTGCAAAAAGCTATGAACTGCGAAGGTCGCCTATAGAAGGAAAGCTTATCATAGTTGATGATGTTTGTGACGTATTTGCAGCCTCTAATAGCATCGATATTCTGCGGAGAAACTACAACGGCAAGCTCTTCCGGGTCGAATTTCTTGTGCAGCGCTCGAAGCAGGGGAATCGTGCACAGCACATCGCCAAACTGGTTGTGCTGTCTCACCACAATAATTCTTTTTGTGTCCTTGTTTTCTCCGATGCCGAACCATGTTCTGCGATGTCTTGACGCGAGAGCGGCAAGAAGCCGGCGGGTGATACGCTTTCCAATTGCTTCAAGTTTCCGATTTATGCTTTCGGGCATTACATATATTTCCTGCCGGACATGATTCTCAAAATCGAACTCTATAGGAGCTTAACTCTGCACGGTTGCTTCTCTGTACCAGTTTGCCTATGCTTCCTCAAAGATCTTTAAACTTTGCATCTTCAATTTTCTCGGAATCGATTTTGATTTCTTTTTCTTTACGGCGCTCCGATTCTTTTCGCGCCTCGTAATCTCTTATCCCTTTATTTACAGATACCCGGATCAATGTCCTGATGATTCGGTAAACAAAAAAGAAGAAAATTATCCAGGCAACGAATTCAACTGTCATTTTAATATCGGGTTATAGTATTCGGCAATTTTTCTCGGCTTCAATATTTCACCGGCAAGTTTCCTGAAATCTCTTTCATCATTAACAAAATCAATTTGGTCCGCATTCACGATTAAGAGCGGTGACGATTTATACCTAAAGAAAAAGTAATTATACGCCTCGTTCAAACTTTGGATATATTCTCTGGATAAGTTGCGTTCAAATTTCCGTCCACGCTTTCTTATGTTTGAAATTAGATGGTCCACATTGCACTGCAAGTAAACGATGATATCCGGCTTTGCAACGGTCTTTTCGAGCAGCCCGACTAAAGTCTCGTATAGCCTCAATTCGTCATCCTGCAGGTTCAGGTAAGCAAATATCTTATCTTTTTCAAACATATAGTCGGTTATTATTGTTTGCTCGAAGAGGTCAAGCTGGGCAAGCTCTTGCTGTTGTTTGTACCTGCTCAAAAGAAAAAACATCTGTGTCTGAAAAGCATAACGCTGAATATCATCGTAGAATTTTTCGAGAAACGGGTTTTCTTCAAAATGCTCAAGAACTGTTTTCGCGTTGAGATATCTTGCAAGCTTGAGAGCCAGACTCGTTTTCCCCGCGCCGATTACGCCTTCAACTGCGATATGTCTAAATTCAGTGATATGGTTGGCGGCAACAGATCCGTTAGCAGGGTATCTTAAAACCGATGATTGATCGCTCATAATTGATATTTATAAATCCATGATTAAGATAACGGCGCCCGGAATTCTTTTACGCGCCTAACGCGGGAGGTGTCCGGGCACTCGGTCAGAAGCTGGTTTACCTCTTTTTGCTTCAACGGATGCACAAAGTTCGGAGCAATTTCGTTCAAAGGCTGCAATACAAATTTTCTCAAATGCATTCTCGGATGCGGTATGATCAGATCTTTAGAATTTATAATCCTGTCTCCAAAAAAAATTACGTCGATATCGATTTCGCGCTCATGCCATCTTTCGCGGTGGACCCGTCCAATTTTAATCTCGATTTCCTTGAGCAACTTGAGAAATTCTTTGGGCTGCTCAAAAGTTGAAAAGCAAGCGGCAAGATTAAGAAACTCCGGCTGATGGACATAACCGACAGGCTCAGTCTCATAAACATCGGAAATTCTTCGAGCTTTCACGTCAGGAAACTTAGAAATCGAATCAATTCCCCGTCTTAAAAATCCAAGCCTATCGCCGAGGTTTGAACCAAGTGAGAGATAAACTTCAACTTCGCTCGACGAAATCGTCATTTGCCCTGCGCTTCTCCGATTCAAATTCTACGAAGTCTACAACACCACCTACCTGCGGGGTGTGTTTCCTGACTCTCACAACCACTCGATTCAGCTCAGCAAAGTTTGCGAGTATGCTTTCCGCTATCTGGTTTCCGAGCGACTCTATAAGATAAAATCGCTTCTCGACAACAAGTGCCTTAATAAAGCTATAGACTTTTTCATAATCGACAGCGTCTTTCAGGCGATCGCTTTGAGCGGGTTTCGAAAAATCGCCGAACATATCGACATCGACCTCGAACTTTCCACCCGAAGCCTGTTCATTTGTAAGCACACCATGGTACGCATAGAAAGTTGCATTGCTCAATCGGATACATTGTTCCTTCATGGACATTTTTAGATGGAAATATATGACACCTTCGATGATTTTTCAAGGATAGGTTGGTTCCTATATCACGGACGATAACGGATAGAAACATTTTATGAACCGTGAATTATGAGTCATCGTCAATTAGCTTTTCTCGGATTCGTTTGATTTTATAAGAAGAAAGAACATGATTATAAATAAGATAACGATCAACGGAAGAGTGAAATTGAATCTATCCGTAAACGATGGAATCTTTGCAGACAAAGCATCTTCTATTTGAAATAACAGTAACAATATCAACCTGCCGGCGTCGTTATGTACGCTGCCGATGTCATGGCGACTAAATAGACCAGGACGGCAATACCAAATAATGTAAAGAAGGTGCTCCGTTCTCCTTTCGATGATTTTCTGTCGAGAAAGGGAACCAGCATCCAGACTAATCCGCCGAGCATAATAATTCCCACAGCCGCCAGCTCCGGCACCGTTTTGAGGGTTTCAAACACCGGCAGGAAATACCATTCCGGTTTTATTCCAGCCGGCGCAGGCAGATCGGGATTCACTTTGCTGCCTAAATCTGCAGGAAAGATGGTCACGAAGGCAATAAGAATCGCAAATCCTCCTGCCCAAACTGCGGCGTCTCGCATTAAAAAAGTCGGGAAGAACCTTGACTCTTCTGTGGCGTTTCCTACCGAGCGTGGAACGCTTGTTCCGAGCGCCTGGCTCAAAAACAAATGGAGAGTTATGAGAACTATTGCAGCAATTGGGAGAATTATTGTGTGAAGCGTAAACATCCTGGTAAGAGTTGCGGCGCCGACATCCTCCCCGCCTTCCATGATCCTCGAGATGAAAGTTCCGACTACAGGGATGACCATCGGAGTATTGACGCCGACTTTCGTCGCAAAACAAGAAAGTGTAGTCCAGGGAAGGAGATAACCCGTGAACGAAAATGTCAATACCAGGATAAAAATCAATACCCCAAGCACCCACATGATTTCACGCGGCTTTCGGTATGCTTTCATGAAATAAGTTGAAAACATGTGCACGAATAGTACAGCAATTAGAAAATTCGCTCCCCAAAAATGTATCGATCTGATCAGCCAGCCATAATGCACGCGCTCCATGATGTAACGAACCGATTCGTTCGCATTTGCGGGGATAGGCGAGTAATAAAATGCAAGTAGAACGCCCGTGATGACCTGAAGCGTGATTATGAAAAGCGCCAGTCCGCCGAAATAATACCAGAAAGAATGTTTATGCTGCGGAACTGTTTTGTGACGCGCCCAGGTTCGAATAGGAGTCAAATCGACTCGCTCATCAAGAAACCGAATTATCCGCATTCCAATTGAAATCTGGGGGGATGATTTTTTTCCCATTGTGACTCATGCCTGCTGTTTTTGTGTCGAAACATAAATATCATTTCCGGATATCGACACGGCATACTGCTGGAGCGGCAATAGGGCGGGACCTCTTATGACTTTTCCATTTATATTGAACTCGCTGCCGTGACAGTTGCAATAGAAAATATCTTCGGACATTTCAAAAGCAACTGTGCAGCCCAAATGAGTGCATTTCGCCGACATGGATTCGTAATTTCCATCCGGCAACCGGACAAGTACCGCCGGTTTATCCAAGAATCTAAAATACTTAGCCGAATTCAGCTTTAGTTCGTCGGTCGTTGCCACGAGCACTTTCGACTCTTCGTTTGACGTTACCGGCGGTGGAATCAAGAATCTGATTACCGGGTAAATGAAATAAGCAGTAAGCATTGCCGCGCCGCTCGTCAGCAGCCTATTTAGAAATTGTCTTCTGGATGACATACATATTCAATAACACAAAACCATGCTCGTCTTGTTCCATGCACTCAGATAAAAAGAAAATCCTTTACCACCATTCATATTTAACGAAGAGATGAAAATTTTTATTTGAATTAAAAAGTGGGAAATTTGCATTTCCATTTACGAACTATGATAGACATCGTTGGAGGAGTTCAAGCCGGTCGCGAAGGGACGCGAAAAGGCTGCGACAGAACCGACTTGTAACGGCATCTAACGGATGGCAACTAAAACTTTCCATTACCTCAACTGTCCCGTGATGACCAATAATTTTTATAGTGTTCATAAACTTATTTGCGCGGATATATGCAACCACGCTCATGGAGCCTGTCCCGAAATGTTCTTGTTCGGTATCAGCTTGAGCGACTGGTTAGGCAGCACAAATGTCGCAACTATTTTTTATCACTTGTCTCTATCAATATGCTAATGTCCTTTATGCATCGAACAGCAAAACCGTATCTCTTATTGAAGTTGACGTTATAAATTGCAGCAGAGCCATTGGGGTGACCCCTATGCTGGCCATTTGTTGTTCCACTTTCTGTATATGACCACCAATCGCCATAATCGGGATATTCAAATCCTCCATTTGCATTACGGCTGCCGGTAGCAACAAAGCCAGATAATTCAAATTTATTTCCCCCAACGCTTTCGCCTCCAAGATATGTTATCAAGATTGTCCACTCTGTATCTGTGGGAACATACCAACCTTGAGGAGCAATATTTCGGCTGTCCCTTACGGAATACCAATTGTAAAGAGTTGTTTTACTTGAATCATTGGCATAGTGACAATACGCTCCAGACGAAAGATTACCCCACTGAATACTGTCGATGACATTAGATATTGGCTCTCCATTTCGGTAATGTGTGACTTTCAAGTCTTCAGCCATCCAAATTTGTTTACCTATCTTGACAGATTTGTATGTATTTCCGTCGGTATCTTTTAAAATCTGAGCTTGATCTTGCAATGCAAAAGCACTCATGAAGCTTAGTAAGAAAATAGTCCATTTCATGTTAGCGAATTTATAGTTCCGTGTTTTAAACTATTCCGTTTTCATCTTACTAATGTGTTTTTGTTATGGCAACTGCTGGTTATTGTTGCCTGACATGGCGGCCGAGCTGCGGAGACGAGAACGTTCCATTACCACAACCGTCGCGCGTAATATAATATCATTTGTGTTATTCATAAACCTTCTCGCGCGGTAAATTGCACCCGCACCCATGGAGCCTGTCCCGCAATGCTTTTATGCGGGATAAGATTGAGCGATTGCTAGGCCGCAGTTCGCAGCCGTGACTAACGAGCCTGCTCATTGGCCATCAGGCGGCTGCCATAGCTCGACCTTGTTTCCCTCCGGGTCAATGACCCAGGCAAACTTGCCGTAATCGGATTCGTCAATCTTCTCGATCACATTGCAGCCTTCTTCCTTCAAGACCTTGACCAGGGCGTGGAGGTCTTCCACCCGGTAGTTGACCATGAAGGAAGCAGAGCTCGGAGCAAAGTGATTACTTTCTTGAGGATCGATTAACCAGGCAGTTGTGCCTGCAACCGGCTTGCCCTCGGCGTCGGTCCAATCGAAGGCAGCTCCGCCCCAGGCTTGGACATCGATTCCCAGGTGCTGCTTGTACCAAGCCTGCAATGATGGAGCGTCTTTCGCCTTGAAGAAGATGCCGCCGATACCAGTGACTTTTTTCATTTTCCTATCTTTCTTTATTGTTTATAATTAATTTCACTATTTTTCTCGTTTAGCCGATTTCCTTTTCAAGATAAGTGAGCTTATCAGCGTAACGACCAAACCGACAGGTAAAATTTCTATGTAAGTCATCATTGCATTGAAGAATGGATTATTATACCTGGCAGCAAAGTTTGCAATATCACTTGTTTGCTTCTCTATTTCAATCTGGCTTGCGCCACTTGCTTTCAGTTTGTCAAGCATGTGCGCTGAATATTTTTCCATAAAATCGGGAATGAAATAAAAGTAGTCAATAAGCCATGCGGCAACATATATGGTTGAAGCAACTAAGACAATCATAATCCCTATTTCAAATGCCTTTCCGAAACTGATAACTCCATCATTGTATTTATCCCTGTAATTGCGAATGCCTATAAAGACAAGTGAAAAGGCGATGAGCATAGAAGCATACCCGATGAGCAGACTTCTGGTATAATCAATGTTGCCTTCACAATGGCTTATGTAGTTGACAGTAAACAGCATCAGGATTGAAACCACAATGCCCGCAATAAGTCCGAAGATGACAATATTCTTTTTCATCGGTATATAATTTCCTTTTTAATGGTCAGATGGAATGGCCACGATATTCATTCTCGTTGGTGTAAATATGGCTGTTGCACAACTTTTATCTCTCATACTTTCGGCTATTTTTCTTCTGTTTCGCTTATTTTCATACCAAAGTAGGAGTGTTTAGGGGATGAGATTTAACCTTTTTGCTTTTTCGACTGCCTGTGTCCGCCTTTTCACATCCAATTTTACGAAAAGATGTTGGTTATGTGTCTTAATCGTGCTTACTGAGACAAAAATTTTTGCGGCTATTTCTTTGTTGCTGTGTCCTTGTGCCATTAAGTTAAGAATTTCCAGCTCCCGTTTGCTGAGTTCCAGTTGTGAAATAAGGGAAGTATTGAGAACAAAATTTTCATTCCGTGTTACATACACTTCTTTTTCCACCACTAAGGTTTCGATTTTGGGTTTTGAAAGTTTTAGTGCAAGCCATATTCCCAATGCTGTAAAAATGACGGCAATAAGTCCAATATAAATTTCAAAAGAGTAGTCAAAAATGATAAAGCGAAGTTCAAGCCATTTGAGAAGGAACAGCAGGAAAGCCAGGCTGATGCTGTAAATTATTGTTGCCTTGTGTTTCCCCAAAAAGTTCTTGTTATCTGTCATGGCACAAGTATCCAATATCTGCAGTTATTCCAATGTTCGCACTGTCGCCATAGAATTGCCGCCAACGTCTGACGCTAACCTTCAAATTGCACACATTTCTTCCTGACTTACTTCCCAAAAAGAGTATTTGTTCCTTATACTCATGCGGGAAGAAAGACATCGTATATGTTTGCTCTTTTAGAATCATTTCAAGCGTATAACGGGTTGTTTGTAGAATACACCAAGTGGTGGGTTTTCTAAAAAGCATCCCTAAACCACCACCACTGGCTATCATGGAATTATAATGATCTTCCTTGCCCGCAGTAATAACTGGAAAAACTTTCCCTACTATCAATGTAAATACATTGTCGCATATATCTTCCGGAGAAATTTGTTTAAATAATTGATTAAAATTCATCTTTTTGACATTTACATGATTTATTTTTTTCATTTGTATCCAATCAAATTTCTTTCACCATTTACGAAAATAGATTTTTAACAGGAAGCATATGTCATTGAATGCCTCAACATCATGTTCTCCATTTATGTTTTATGCTTTCTGCTACCACCTAATGAATGGCAACAAGCTGTCGCACTGAAAACTTTCAAATTACCAGTTCATTTTAGCAAAATAAGTTTCTTCGTTGCTGTGAATGAACCCGCTTGCATACGACAAAAATAAATCCCACTTGACATTTTTTCTGCATTCCATTGTTTCGCATAACTTCCTTCTGGCATTTCTTCTGATAAAATGATTGCAACTTCCCTTCCAACTATATCAAACACTTTCAAAGAGACAAATGATCGTGATGGAATAGTAAAGGAAATTGTTGTCGATGGGTTAAACGGATTGGGAAAATTTTGTAGAAGAGAAAATGTTTTAGGTGCAAAACTATTTATTCCTTTTTCAACCGATGTCGGTATATTCGAACCAAGATACGGAAAACCGTTGTTGATGGTTGGACCAATAAACCATATCGTCGTAAAATTCCATCCGCTGAAGGAGGATGATTGTTTCATCTGTGCTGTCGTCAGGCCGGTTCCAGAACTTGCGCTATTGGGAATTCCTGAACATCCTGAAGTATCTCCTGAAGTTTGCGTATTCCAGTAACACAGTGTAATGCTGCCGGGATTATATCCCACTACACCACCAGCCAAGGCATTGTTATTATTATTATAAATGTATCCAATTTCATAACAGTAACTGATCGTATCGCTATTATACCCCGCGATACCGCCGACCCACGTGCTGCCATTCACATTACCGGTTTCGTAGCAATTGGTTATTGTATTATCGTTCTCTCCTACAATACCGCCGACTTTATTAAAACCGGATATGCTTGCGGTCGAGTAACATTGAGAAATCGTTCCATAATTATTATTTGTTCCCGCAATACCGCCGACACATACATCGCTGCTGCTATCTCTGCCAGTCGCATAGCAATTGATTATTGATCCGAAATTGTACCCAGCAACTCCGCCGACATAACTGCCGCCAATAAAAATTCCCTTTGTTACTCCCAAACTATCGATTATTGCCCCTGAATATCCGAAAAGCCCGATATAATTGCTTACAGGATTATTGATATAAAGATTTTTTATCACATGCCCACCGCCATGGAACGTTCCGATAAATGGCAGATATGAAGGCGAGAGGCTGCCTATGGGCGAAAATCCGGTTCCACCGTTTGCAGTATCTGAAGCTGAAGCGTCAATATCGTTGGCAAGACGGTAAATCGCTGAGAGAGTATAACTGCCAGTACCTATAGCTCTTAGGTCGGCATAATCTTGAACTAAATATGGACTGCCACTTGTGCCGCTGCCGTTCATAACACCGCCATTGGCGTAGCCTTTTATTTGTACAAGAAATACAAGAACGAATAACAGTTGTAAAATTATTATATCCTTTTTTGCTTTTTCGATAACTGATCGATACTTCATCTTAACGTCCTTTCGTTTTTTTATTTAGTGCAATTGTGGCCGAACGGTTGGCGGCTAAAATATCGCACTGATAACTTTCAAATATTACCACCAGAACTTTACTACTTATTTATGCAAATTTCAAACGACAAAAAAAGCGGCCATTTTAGCCGCTTTCTAACCTTATCTGGTTCTCGCAATAAACAAACTCGAACAAATCGCCCTTACATCATCTTTCTGAAAAGGCACATCGGTAAAGCTGTGTGGAATTTCGATTGCCTCAGCTAAACACTGCCTCATTATGACTTTCAGATTATCGGTATGTGATTGAGGCGATGCCGCACTCACCAGCGATAACTCCAGATTGGAAGAAATCTTACTGCCATTTTGGAAGGGTACTTTCTTCAGAATAAATTCCGAGTCTTTGACCAATCGCTTCTCCGAAATGATATTGTGAATATAGTCTGGAGCAAAGAAAGCCAATTCTTCGCCGGTTTCAGTATTCACTACTGAATAGAGATAGTATTTGCCAACGGAGTTATCTCCTATGAAGGGTTTATCCTTCAACAGCTTCACTCGAACTTCCTGATTCAGTGGAGGATCGACTTTGTTGCGTGTTGCTCTTCCGTTTCCGTTATCGATTCCCATTGCAGCGCGATCTGATGAGCCGAGCCAGACCGAATCGCCGTTTGTTGCAACAGCGTAAAATGCTTGCGAAAGGACCGACTGCTTTGAAGTTGGATCATAAATATTTGTAATCACCTGGTTAGTAATCCCGAAATCGGCTGTTCTAAAAAGTCCATCGTCCGAGGCACCATAGTGGTGGTCAATTTTATATATTTGGGATGAGAACCTGACAATTAAAAGCCACCACGGGCTTGCAAGCACGTTTGATTAGAGTGTTAGGCAGTGGGTGTAATTTTCTCTAATTGCTTTATATGGTGGCCCGTATGCCAAATGATATCTTCAACTTGTTCTTTCATACTCATGATACCGCGCCTGGAATGAACGCCATCTTTAGTGCCAAACTTTTCTAAGTGCATTTCGACAGCTTCAATAATCGACTCTCTCGTCAGCATAAAGATTCTTTTTGCAAGCGCAATGTCTTGTTTCATATAGTTGAGATTTTTTTGCCATAAGTCCTGCTCAAAGAACCATAGAATCGGGTTGTTTTCTGATATAATTCTTCTGAGCCTGTCATAATGGACAGTCTCGGAATCTTTTATATGAATCAAAACTTCCTTTCCCCTCCAACCGCCTTTTCTATATCTCTTATTGAAGATTTCTTTTTTATCGAAAAGGTTATCAAGGATTTCCTTTTGTTCATTTAGTTGAGAAATGTAGTCCATGGTCTCCTTTATTCCCTCCTTATTAAAATGACCTGCCGCTAATTCATAAAACACTCTTTCAGCACTGGGATGAGAGGCTGTGAATGAAAAGTTTTGCATTATCTTCTTTTGCGCCTCGATAAAATATAAATTTAGGTTTTCGAAGAAACAATATTCCAGAGAGATTTTCAAGAATTGATACGCAGCTTGTGAGGTGGCGTGACAAAGCCAGTGTTCTTGTTCCCAAGGAAGTGGATAGTGGGAACAGAAAATACGAAAGGCGCAGCAAAACTATTTTTTCTTCTCTTCCCATTCACAGAGTGACTGTACATAGTCTGCAGACCCGTCTCTCAGCCAGCCGTCCAATTGTGCGGGTTCTTTTAACTGTTGTCCGCGCTGCCGCGAAACTGCGATATAAGAACAGCGAAGCTCCGTCAGAGTCGTCATGTCGCCCCAGAGTTTTTCATATTGCAGTGTTGGATAAATATCTTCCTGACCTTTCCCCCAACGTTTCTTGACATTTTTGAGTGTGATGTATGTCGGCATGCGCGAGGCAATCCCCCGCACGGCTTTCGTCACTTTCTCCTGATCGTCCAGGTCCTGGCGGCTTAAGCTGAAGACATGGAGCATCTGGTCCAGATCGATCCAGTACGTTGCAGAATTATAATATGAGAGAATGAACTCGTACTCTTCACGGGGAAGTGCAAGCCCTTCGATCAACCGCAGCCGCCCATTAATGTTTGCCAGTCCTCCGCCCCGATCCTCCAACCTTCGTGTGATGACTTCTACCGTCATCCCGGCTTTCGCTTCAATGTGCCAGCCCAGAATCGCCGGGTCAAGATAGGCGCCCATGGTATCAACATTATGCACCATAATGTGTTGAAGCCGGGGATTTGAGTTCAGCAATTTCGATAGAGTCCCATTCCGAAAAAGATTCGGCACCTCGTACCAGTGCCCCACAGGATTAAGGCATTGAAGCGGTAGATTATCCGTATAGTCGCTTGCTTCACCGCTTCGTTGTGCCCAATCCATCAACGACGTGTGGAGACTATCCAGAACCTTTTGCGCCTGCTCATCGAGAAGCTGCTGGGGCATTTCCTGCCATGCGAACCGGAGGTCCCGAAGAGTGGGGATTAGACGCAACCCGATAATGCTTCCCGGTGAAAGAATGACCTCGCCTTCGTATCCATAGTTCTTCTCGTTCTTCAGCCACTGCTTGATAGATTCGTGTGTAAGATATCCGGTTGAAATGACGTGCGGGATCTTGACAGCATACCGGTTCATTGTCCGCCGACTCTTTGCCAGGTGCGTTTCAATAAATGTGCGGTGTTCTCCACCGATCCGGCAAAATGGATTGAGCGCTTTTACCGTTCCAGCACCCTTTGTCCACCTGCTTCCTGCCCCGGCAGCCAGCGTGAGCACCGCCACGGCTCCGGATTTTAAAGCTTCCGACCCGATCGATGAATACCTCGATAAGGATTCCTCGGAAATGATGCCAACGTCTCCTTCGGTTACCTCTGTGATTGTTGTATTTGCAGGAAGCCGGTTTTGGGCTAATCCGACGCGCGCGTTCCGCAGGTCTGTTTTTATCTGTTCATGCTGGATTCTGTCAAAACCGTATCGATCAAGTAAATCATCCAAAGTGCTCTGATCAGTCGTCTGCACATTTCCTTCAGGTAGTATCCGGTCAAATATCTGCAGCAACATCCCGTCCAGAGCGGGATGAGTTTTGCTCAGCGATGAAAAATGTTCGAGCTCGTTTCGCTGATCACGAGAAATGGCACGCGGGTCTTTTCGCAGCAGCGACGGGACAGTGAGTGCGTAGTATAGCGGGGGCATGATCGTATTCTCGCCAACCAAAAGTCCGGCACAGGTTCCATGCTCGTTGATAGCAAAATCGTACACGACAGGCTCCATCGCAAATGGGATTCCATGTTCGAGCCGCTTCTTTTCAGAGTCCATAATGCTCTTCAAACGTTCCTGTGCTTCTTGTTTCCGAGACGGAAGAAACATAAATCCCATTCCACCGCCGGACATTCCTCCGAGCATCCAGAAGCCCCAGAAATCTTTGTCAAATTCTTTCTCGATGCGGGCGATGATGGATTCAGTGTAGAGATTTGTCGCCCATGGAATAATCGTCTGCATCGGGCCGAGAAAATTTTCATGGGTTAATTTGCCGAGCGATCGAATATCCCCCGCCTTGAGATCATTCACAATTTGCTCGAATAGGGTAAGAGCCTGTTTTCGACCCTTCCATTCAATATCGGAACGAAGCAAATATCGCTCCGTCACCATTTCCAAAATCGGGCCGACATCCTGTGCCATGCCACCGTGGACAAGGACCAAACTTTCCCGCAGCTGATCGCGAGTATTGAGCGAGACATCGCTTTGCCCGAGAATTGTGTGCCTTGGAAGCAAGCATCCGCGACTTACTCCATACTCTAAATCTCCCTCCTTGCTGGCCACTCCCTCGATAAGTTTTATACCCGGCCAGATTCCTCCTGAATCCTGCCATCCGCCTCCTGAACCGCCGAGCCACTCACCGAGAATGGCGCGGGCCGCGACGATGCGACGCTCGTCTTCCGTTAATGACCCTGTCAACGACGAAGTTTGCCCGGTAGCCCGCATGCATAAAGCGATAATGGATCCAAGAAGAGTTGTCGACACTGCGAGACGGGACCCTTTGGGTATTTCATTAACCTGGCTTACGATTTCGATTCCAAATCCTGGTTTGGCAATCAGCGACAAGAGGTCGGACAGAGACTGGTGCGCGCCTTCCATGCCGGGAGGAACTATGCCCGAGGCTATAACTGCAGCTTTCAGCAAGCCCAGATAGTCTGCCGCATAATCAAAAAGCTGCGCAAATGAAGTTACTTCCGTCGAGGTTCCAAGATCGGTGCTGACTAAACGAATGACCGGACTATCTATAATTCTGAAGAATGACTCTACCGGAGGCCTCGGCGCCTGCCGATCGATGCGATCCCGAACGGAAAGATCGATCGAAACATTGAGAACCCGCGCACCTTCCGGAAAGTCCATTCCCAAAAAGAAGATGTCGCTCCATCCGCTGTGAGATAAGTCCATGCGAACGGGAGTTTGTTCATGAAGTACAGGGAAAAGTCCTTTTGTTTCATGGAGCAAGTCCGGCACAATGCGCAGAGGATGATCTGAGGGATGCCCTGCACGGAACATCCATTGATTTCCGCATACAGAACGCACACTTGTACGTACCTGATTTGCCAGTGACTGAAAGCCGAGACTTCTATATGCTGCGGCCAGAGCGCTGGAGATACCGTCATGGGGACCGTTGGTGTGCTGTGCAGCAAGAAATCGTTGAATTGATTCTTCAAACCGCCGATGTAACAGATCCTCATACCCATCGAAGGGAATAAGTCCGCGAGTCGCAAACCCCTTCTTCGACGGGATGTGAAAACGATGAATTGCATAGAGGAAGAACAACGCCCGGACTTGTTCGTAAAGACTGGAACTTGTGTGACGGAAGTTCTCCAGGGCATCACATTCATCAAGCAACTGTTCCAACGAAGCAGGAGCACAGAATGAACTTAGCGCCTGATTGCGAGTATCCTGGCTCTCTGCCGTGATAAGAGAGGTCAGTACGCTCATTCCCCGCTCCCTTCACCGCTATTACGCTCACGCTGCAGCAGCATTTCCATAAGCAAAGAGAGTACTTCCTCACGGTCATTTCCATTTAGAGCAAGTGCAAGCTGCGCATTCAGTAATCCGTATTTGACTCCTACATTATATCGATCGTCATTCATCTCCAAAGCGAGATACTTTTCCTTTCGCGCCAATTCCTTAAGGGCATCAGATATCGAAGGAAGAACATTTGCCTCCCTATTCTTCAAATCACGATCTAATATGTCCATCACCGTCGGTGTCAAGACATGAATGCCGAAGAAGCACAGATAGTAACCGGCACGAAGTCCGGGGACAATTAGCTGCTGTTCTGCTTTTGTCGGTGTGGGTTTTTCGATGACGTTCTCAATCATATAAAGATCGTTTCTGCTTTGAAGCCGCTTGCCGCTGACAGCACCGAAATTCTGGAGTAGTCCTTCGCGTGTGGCTTTAACTGCGGAGACGGCACACGATTCCGATTCCGCTATTTCCACAACCCTTTGGGCGCATCCCTTCTTCACTCTGCTCACATATAGGTGGTCGCCGATGAGATGAAGAAATGGCTCTCCATGCGTAAAATCCTTTGCACACCATACGGCGTGACCGTATCCTCGAGGTTCCTTCTGGTAAACAAATGATAAATGCCGTGCATGATCACCGGCCACGGAACGAAACACTCCTTCATCGTCCGGATGAATAATTATGCAAATATCTTTGATTCCTGACCGCACGACTTCCTCGATAATAACCCTGAGGACAGATTTCTGTTCACCGTCACGGTCGATCAATGTCTGGAGAGGCAGATTCCGCTGCCCCTTGCCGGCCGCAGTTATTACGGCTTTTGATATTTTCATAATCCATTCCTTTGAGTCAAAAACATTATACTGAATTTATCTTTCTCAAGCATATTGCGGCTTTGTTGTTATCAATAACCGCCGTTGCGCTTCTTCTTTTTCTTGAATAATACACGGATTCGCTCCGCCTCGCTAAATGTGAATTACTAATCATCATCCGATTTAAGCGACGGCATTATTACCTGTAAGAATGTTATTTGTGAATCAACGGTACCTTCTCGCATTATGTCTGAAATCGTTTAGTGATCCTTCCCACCTGTGCCATCTTGCCTCACGCCTCGACAAAATATAAGCGGCGATTCTCGAAGAAACAATATTCAGGCGAAATTCCTGCAACGGAAGCCCGACTTCTTAGATAAATATTACCTTCCATGTTCGCCGGGATTCAATTTCGCGCTCAACACCCGTATCCTGTTAAGCAGAGCATCTGCCGCTCCATCTATTGCAAGTTTATGTGGTATGGCGCCGAACGCGCTCACCTAAGTTCGGTGAAGCTGCACATTCAAGAAACTCAGGCGAGAAGAATTTCCTGCCTTTTGCCTTCCGGTTTCTCTAAGCCATTATTTTCAGGCTTCCCGGGATGATATGTACCGCGAAGTCATTTACCTTTGCGAATGAGACCTCCCCGTCTCTATGAATGGCAACGGGAATTTCACTTTGTATCCTGATTTCCTTTGCCTTCACCATTGAGACTTCGGGATATCTTTCATGCTTGCCTCTAATCACTTTCGGCATCACCTGTAAAACTCTAGGTACGGAGACATCCGAAACGATACATGCGTCGAGAAGCCCGTCATCAAGTAAGGCATGAGGCGTTAAAAGGAAACCGCCTCCGACAGAGATGCCGTTTCCGATTGCGACCAAGAAAATCTTTTCCTCGATTACATAGCTATTTCCGGAAGCGGGATCTCCGACGAGTTCGATTTTCATGAAAGAAGATTTGTATTTCGAGAGCGTCCTTATTACCGCGTATAGGTATCTGGAGAACCCTCTAAGCCGGTGCACTTTCGAAGTCTCGCGGGCAACTTCGGCATCAAATCCGACCCCAACACCATTAACAAAAAGAAGCGTCTTAGCATCGACTTGAAGCGAGCCGACGTTCGATGGACTTTATTCTTCCCCCTACGATCCTACGGACATAATCCTGAAGGCTTCTAAGCCTGCCCAGTGAACGCACAAAATCATTGCCCGTGCCAGTCGGAATGACCCCGATGATTTTTTTCGCCTTGATGGCACCCGCCGCAACTTCATTCACCGTTCCATCTCCTCCAACCGCAACCATTACATCGAATTCATCCGACACGTCATTTGCCAATTCCGTCGCATGTTCAGGCGCTTTTGTCAGCTGAACATCGAAATTCAAACCAATCTTCTTTGCAAACTCTAAGATATCAGGCAAAATCTTTCTTGTCCTTCCATTGCCGGATACCGGGTTGACTATGAATTTTATAACTCTCTCACTAACAGACAATTTGTGATTCCTCGTTCCCATTAACTTAATCTCTGATTTCTTATGGCTGCGAGTCGCATGGTTTCCTTTACGCCGCGCATGACCTGGAATTCCTTCCAATGCCGAAGAATCTCATAAACGGCCAGCATCCCGAATAATATCGAAACTATCACCCTTGAATTATCTCCTACCATCGGAATCTTGGGCATAAAGGTGAAATTTCCCGGGTAAATGAATTGAGCAAGCCACAGTACAAACATGATAATCGCGTTCCCCCTTGTGAATCTCAACTTTGCAAGGGCCGCACAGCCGTAGAAAGTCATCATCATCGAAAGAAGTATCTCCTCGCGATGGTGAACATCCAAAGGTATGGTCGATACTTTTCCCATTGAAAAGGAATATACGACCGGTATCATGGAGACAAGCAGAGTCCACTGATTTACTTTGCTGCTGATCATATTGAGCAGTGCCATCGGCGCCAGACGAATCGTTCTTGCCCAGTAGAACGCCGTCACTTTCTCCGGAAACTCTGAGAGAAACGGTGCGACCCATTGCACAAAGACGAATGCACTTATCCCTGCCCCTGCCGCAACTTCTTTCATACTTAATAGAAACGGGTGGGCAACAGCCCACATAGTCACTCCACCAATTAAGAAAAGGAGAATTAACAAATATTCCCGTTTTCTCCCCGCGAGCGAAACCAGATAACGCGGCATCGGCAATAGGTCTTCTTTCTTCTCCTCTTCTTCTTCCGGCAATATTCTGAGGATATACATATATCCGATGAAAAGGGCGCCGAGAAAAATTCCATCATAGACTTGCAAGCTCCGTTTAAGCAGCACTATCACAAAGTAAAGGGATGCAATGAATAATGCTGCGACCTCGACGATGTTTTCTGGCCTTAGCTGGATCGAGGTGATGCCTTTCTTGTTTCTAATTCTCGAGTAGACATCGGACGTAATAAAAATTAACGGCCAGCCTACTCCCATAAGAAGCCTGTTAGAGCCCGTCATGTTGGCCAACATCAAGTTGATATCTTTGTGCCATGCTATGACCGCTTCGATCATAAACTCGGGAACAACTTGAAGGAGTGCCACGATAGCGACCGCTAATCCCTGGCTTATGCTGAACTCCGCTGCTTCGGCTGCCCAGCTTATAAGCAAAGCCGAGGTAATAACTGCGCTGAAGCACAAAAATGCTATAACGCTTGCAAAATTCCCGGGATAGACATGAAGCCATAAAGATACAGCCGCCGTGTATATGGAGAGGAAGAGGAAATAAAGACCGTGGCGCAGCTTCATTTGAAAAATGCAAAATACAGAACGGCACGGCTTCGGAAGCGCACGTGTTTTGTACCTATCTCAGCTTTCTTTACCGTTCTTTTGCGGCATGTTTTGAATCTCATGCACAAACATTTGAGTAATAACGGTCGGTCTCGTGATTGCCGCCCCGACGACGACTGCATAAGCGCCAAGTTCGAGAGCATGAGATGCTTCCGCCGGAAGGAGTATCCTTCCCTCTGCAACAACCGGTATTACGAGCGAATCGGATAGCCGTTCTATAAGATCGAAGTCCACACCTTCCCTTCCCTTCTGAACAGTTGAGGGAGTGTATCCGGAAAGTGTTGTCGAAACAATGTCCGCTCCAAGCTCTGCCGCCTGGACGCCTTCTTCAAACGTGGAGACATCTGCAAGAAGAAGTGTACCGGGATGCGCTACTCTCACACGTTTCAGAAATTCAAAACCCGTGAGGCCGTTCGGGCGGACTCGTTCCGTCGCGTCAAGCGCGACGATATCCGCTCCGGACTCGATTATTTCGTTTACTTCGTTAAAATCCGAAGTTATCAAGACTGAGCCATCGGGGTACGCGGATTGGATCAATCCGATCATGGGTAAACTCACCTTAGATTTAACGGCTTTGATATTCTCCTTGCCTTCAGTTCTTATTCCCGCAGCCCCGCCCATTTGAGAAGACAAAGCGAATAACGAAACATATTCGGGTTTGTTGAAGGGATCTTCAGCATCAAACTGGCATGAGACGATCAATCCGTTTTTAACATTAGCCATGGAGTTCAGATATTCCATGTTCCACTCCTGATAGTTGTTTTTGTTTCACAATTTACGATAAATCTTCTTCCGTCAACGGCGCGCCGCAAGCAAATCTTCAGTGGCTCACCAAGATTTTCTTCGCAATCTCGATCGCCGCATATAAAAATATAAAGAATATTCCCGCAAATACGGCTACAAATTTTCTTTTCTCGAACAACACCTTCGTCAGCTTGATTATAAATATGAACGCCGCAACAGCGCATACAATATCGAGAAAGCTTAGCAAATAAAAAGGCAGCGGATTTATCACCTTCGGCGACGGGTTGTTGGAGAAAAAATATGCCCCGAACACCGAGACCTCCGCCGGCAAGACGATAATTGCGCTGAAAGCTACAGGATGCAGTCCGTAAATCGCAGCTGCGATAAATCCTTTTAGACTGACTCCTGTCTGCTTCGTCCGTGTCGCAAGGTAACCCACAATTGAAAACACATAAAGAAAAGGCAGGAAAACTGAAACTGCCAGACCAACGCCCGACTCGACGAGCCGCCAAAGATCAATCGAATAAATGTCACCAGCTTTCACGATAAACATAAAAAGATAGCTTATGCCGATTGCTTCTAAGACGGCCATTAGTATCGTATAGTTCTTATGTTCCGAGAGAATAATTTTGCGAAATGCAAAATCAGGGTATCGCCACAAATTGTAGATCGTCGTGAAGAGATCGAGTGTTTTTACGCTTTGCTGAAGTATGGCACCGCAAGAAGTGCACCTAAGTGCGAAATCACGGTTAGGAGAGTCGCATATAGGACATCTACTCGTGAGCAAGCCGTCGAGTTTACTATTCACCTGCACCGACAATTCCCGCTTCGTTCGAACGGCAAAACAACGACAAGCGGCGATAACAATGATTTGCGCTGTCGTAAACCATAGGCAATTGTGACCAGGAAACCCGAAAGAACTTCCGGCTCAACTAATTTGCAAGAGTGTGCGGAATGGCGCCAAAGGCGATTACGTGTCAATTGTTTCACCGATGTCCTTTTTTTTTCCGCTTTGTCCCGGTCAGATCCATTGTCCCATGACGATATAACTTAGCACTCACATTACAATTGTACTGCAATTATTGTCCTAAAAGCTCATGCGCCTCGGAAACAGAATCAACAATAAAAGAAAACCAATATCAGTGAGAAAGGAGACCTCTGCACTCGCTTTGCAAGTCAAGCCTTCGCTCGGCAATTAGAAATCATATCGAACAATGCGCAAAAATCATCTGCTAATCGCGTCCAATTTTACCGGCGACTTCGATCTCGTTTCAAGGTATGTTCTTTCAATTGCAGCCATGAAGACATCGACGTGCTCCTCTTCAATAACCAAAGGCGGCAATAGTCTTACGACGTTACCATTGGTGCAATTTACCAGTACTCCATTCGATAAAAGTCGGTTCACGAAATCCCCGCAATCTGTCTTGCATTCGACGCCAATCATCAGTCCACGTCCACGCACTTCCGAAACAAAATCGACGTACTTCTCTTGAAACTCGATTAGTCTCTCCTTGAGATATTCGCCTACTTTTGTAACGTGGGCTTCAATATTTCTTTCGGAAAGCTCTTTCAGTGTCGCTAATCCGGCCGCACATGATACCGGATTGCCTCCGAAAGTCGTACCATGGCCGCCATAGTCGAGCACATCCACAAATTGGGAATCGACAAGGAGCCCGCCGAGGGGAAGGCCGCCGCCGAGCGGCTTTGCCATAGTGACCAAATCGGGATGGACTCCGTAATGTTCGAAGGCAAAGAGTTTTCCCGTCCGGTAAATGCCTGCTTGAATTTCGTCCGCGACAATCATGAAGTCATGCTTCCTTCTCAGAGAAAACAGCTCCTCGCTGAATTCATTCGAGAGAATGTTTATTCCGCCTTCTCCCTGGACAAATTCCACGAAAACTGCCGCAGTATCGGAGTCGACTTTTCTTCGAAGCTCATCTACCTCATTGAATGTTATATGATCTACTTCAGGCAGAAACGGTTCGTACCCATGACGGTACTTTGCCCTGTCGGTCAAAGACAGCGCTCCCATTGTCCTTCCGTGGAATGAGTTTGTCAGGGCAAAAAGTTTTGTCTTTTTTCCCGTGCTCCCCCACCTTCGTGATAGTTTAATAGCCGCTTCGACAGCTTCCGTACCTGAGTTCGTAAAGAACATTTTCGAATAACCTGAGAGTCTGCAAATTGTCTCCGCCAATTCAATCTGCACATCCATGTAGAATATATTGGACATGTGCATATACCGGCTGACTTGATTCATAATGGCGGATTTCACGCGCGTGTTGTTGTAACCGAGAGCGTTGACGGCGATCCCGCCGAAGAAGTCTAGATATTTCTTGCCGTCCTTTCCGTAAACATAGACGCCGTCAGCGCGGTCAACCTCGATAGGGAGTCGCTTGTAGGTCTGTAGAATAAATTCCTTCTCTTTGTCTTTTAAGTTCATTTCTGTTCCATCAGATGTACATTGATTCGATCACGTCGGCATATTTCTGCTCGACCACTTTTCTTCTTATTTTCAAAGTCGGCGTCAACTCTCCGCTTTCAATTGTAAACGGTTCAGGAAGTAACTTGAATCGTCTGACCTGCTCATATTTTGCAAGATCTTTCTGCAGCTTGGTCATGTCTATGCGAATCGCGTCATATATTTTCTCCTCGTGAACCAATTCTTTTTCGTCATTAAAAATAATATGATTCTTCGTTGCATAATCAGTCAGGGAATCAAAATCCGGGAAGATCAGCGCGGTAATGAACCTCCTCTTGTCACCGATAAGAACGACCTGATCGACAAATTTGCTTTGCTGAAGTAAATTTTCAATCGGCTGCGGTGCGATGTTTTTTCCCCCGGAGTTCACAAACAAATGTTTCTTCCTGTCGGTAATTACTAAGAACCCATCGGTATCAAAATGCCCGATGTCGCCGGTGTGCAGCCATCCGTCTTTGTCTATGGCTTCGCTCGTCGCTTCCTTATTTTGATAATAGCCAACCATGACGTGTGGACCGCGTGTGACTATCTCACCATCATCTGCTATTTTGACTTGTACGTTCTTCAGGGGTCTCCCGACGCTTCCGAATTTGTAATCATCGATCCGGTTCGCGCTGATGACAGGCGAACATTCCGTCATTCCATATCCTTCGATTATCAGCATTCCGAGAGCTTCGAAGAATTCGCCAAGATCTCGAGATAGTGCTGCGCCGCCGCTGACAAAATATTTTACTCTACCGCCGGTCCTTTCCTTAAGCTTGGAATAGACCAGCAGCCCGGCCAGCGAGTATTGTGCCCGTAAGAAGGGCCCGATCATTCCTCTCTTTTTCGCCTTAGCATACTCTCTACCGACATTTATCGCCCAATAGAAAAGCCTCTTTTTCGTCGCTGATCCGGATTCGACATTTTTGATGACTTGAGCGTAAATGCGTTCGAACAATCTTGGAACCGTGGTTACGATAGTCGGCTTAACTTCGATTAAATTCTGTGCCACGCTCTCAATGCTCTCAGCGTAAGAAACCACCGCACCGGCGGAAAGTGCCGTATAGTACCCTGCCATTCTTTCAAAGCTGTGAGAAATTGGAAGAAACGAGAGAAGCGTGTCGTCCTCATTTATAGATATATGATCGAGAGCCCCATTTATATTGGATACAAAGTTACTGTGTGTAAGTACGACACCTTTAGGCTCACCGGTCGTACCGCTTGTATAAATGATCGTCGCGATATCCGCCTGCTTGACTTGTCCAAGCCATTTTCCAAACTGGCCGCGATTTCTTTCGCGGGCAATTCTTCCAAGTTCGTAAACCTCTGAAAAATCTAAGACGGATTTTTCTCTGCGATTCTCCCTCGGGTTCATCATGATAATTTGCCGCAGCGCCTTCACATTCTCACGAATCCGGAGCACCTTAGCCAGCTGGAATGAATTGGATACGATGATAAAAGACACGTCCCCGTCCAAAAGTATGTACTCGATTTGTTTCGCAGGCAGTGTCGGAAATATCGACACATCGATCGCCCCGATTGCAAGCGAAGCGAGATCGCTGACGGGCCATTCCGGACGGTTCTCGGAAAGGATTGCAATCTTACTACCGCGTTTTAAACCGAGAGAACTTAACCCGTGTGCGAAAGTCTCCACCTTGTCATACAGTTCATCGTAAGTGACTCCTACATATCGCCCTTCCAATTTATACCGGTAAACATCCCGGCCGCGTCCCGCATATTTCTCAACGAGGCGTGTGAACATTTCCGTCAATGTGGTGAACTCTACTGCTGCGCCCAATTAAACCTCAAAAAAATGTGAACAATTAAAAACCATGGCGAATCGATTCAATAGTTTGCCTTTTCGCTTTCTACTTTTTTCACCTGCTTATTCCGAAGTGTGCGATAATCAGGAATACCAAGCCACCGATCAGGATTAGCACTGCACATTTCAGGCATATACCGATATTACGTGATTCGACATAAGTCTCACGCAGGAACAAGATACCATACGAGACGAGAAGTATTTCATAGAAGCTAAGCTCGTTTCCAAGAGGAATTTCCAAACTGGAAAGATCTCTTTTCGTACGTGCAGGTTACATTTGTCATTTTTCATCTTTTTACCGGAAAATCAAATCTAAGATAACCATCACAACCGGTGAAAGCACTCCCATAACTTGTAGCGCTCTTTGGTTGGAGGGCAAAATTGCCAAACCTTTTGTCCTGCTCGGAAGCGAGCAGCTGAAAAGGAAGAAGTCCTCGCCTGACTTCATGTGCTCCTTCGAAGGATACCCGACAACGATCGTGATCGAGGAATAAGCGGCTAAGATCAGGTAGTTTATGAAGTCCGGATAAATTACAGGTGCCACATTACGTCCATGGTATATGAAATACTTGAATTAGGATGAAAGAGCCGCGATGGTAGCGTAAAACGATAGATGTGAGTAGAACGACATTATCGGCTGCTAAACACTGTAGAAAAAGACATTCTCATTTCACATAAATATAACACCTATTTAAAAACCTTCAAATTATGATTTTAGGCGAGTGATAATTCAATAGACAAAGATGCCGAAAAGTCACCCGCTGTCATTTCCGTTCCAAGATCCCTTTTGGAGATGCTCTTGTCGGGAACACACGAGATCGGCTGAGGTGAGGCACTCAATCGGATAGGTCTCGACGTAATCACTTCGGTTTTCTTCTTCAATTTCAGGAACGGGGGTTCGATAAGTTTACAAGAACTCGGAGAAATTACGATTGCGATGAATAGCAAACTCAAGAATAGCGCAGCATATTTCAAGTGTGTTTCGTGAACGCGCTCAACGTCAATGCAGCTCAAAGCACATCCGAGCGGATGATAAACGTAAACCCGTACGATCTATTGCTCAGGAAAACGAACATCTTTTTACTATATACTCTTTTAACAGCAGCGCTATTTGAAACTGAAACCGATATTAATGAAGTGGAGAGTTCAAAGCATTAAAAAGTGGCAATCAATATTGCCAGATCCAACAATCACGCCCATTAGCTCAAACCAGGCTTGTTCCGCTACGACAAAGGCACTGCGCACTACAACCTCAGAACGAGAATAAGACGGGCCCAAAAATCGCTGTTTCAGCCAGAGTGAGCCTCTCAGGTTTTTAAAAATTTTTCCGATAAACTATTGACAACGTTTGAAGAATTCCTTATACTATATGTGAAATATATGACTGACGGTAATTCAACATATGGCTCTTCTGTCACGGCGAAAAGAAATTCTTCGTCGCCGTTGAGCAATTACGTCAGTTCTGATGTTCTTAGCCTCGTTTCTCTAGTATCCCTCCTCCTTAGCGAGGGGAATATACTCCTCGGCATTATTAGCTAAATAGCCGAAGGTTATTCCCCAGAAGCAAACTAACCAAGAATTACATCGCCGCAACGGGAATGACCTGACGCTGAAAACCATGCCGAGGCATTGTTGAGGCTTAGTAGAATTTATAATTGATTCGTCCGAGATTTTTGTACGACAAAATGAGGACCTATCTAAATTCAAAAACAAAAAAATGGAGACTTAGATGAGTACCGATGAATTGACAGGCGCGGAAATATTTGTGAAATGTCTGATTGAAGAAAATGTCGAATACATGTTCGGCTATCCTGGCGGAGCAGTGATCGGCGTTTATGATGCAATGCACGACATGTCCCACATCAAACATATTCTTACACGTCACGAACAGGGCGCGGTTCACGCCGCAGAAGGATATGCGAAAGCGACGGGCAAAGTCGGCGTCGTAGTTGTTACTTCCGGCCCCGGCGCAACGAACACAGTCACCGGCATTGCCGATGCTTATATGGATTCCGTTCCGATTGTGGTTTTCACCGGTCAAGTAGCGACTCATCTTATCGGCAACGATGCTTTTCAGGAAGCGGACATTATCGGCATCACTCGTTCCGTCACGAAACACAATTTCTTAGTGAAAGACGTTCACGAACTTGCATGGACAATAAAAGCCGCGTTCCACATTGCAGCGACCGGTCGACCCGGTCCGGTCGTCGTCGACATGCCCAAGGATGTCATGGCGTCCCGCGCACCGTTTGTTTATCCGAACGAAGTAAAGCTACGCGGGTATCATCCGTTCTATTTCGCTCATGTTGGACAAATCAATAAGGCGGTCGAAATCATTAACTCCTCGAAAAAGCCGGTCCTGTATGTGGGTGGAGGCACCGTCAATTCAAACGCATCGAAGGAATTATACAACTTTGCAAAGAAATTGAACGCACCCGTCGCCATGACGTTGATGGGACTCGGCGCCTTCCCCGGTGACGACGAGCTGTCGATGGGAATGTTAGGAATGCATGGAACATGGTACTCTAATGTCGCCGTCGATCAATGCGACTGCCTGATCGCAATCGGCTCAAGATTCGACGACCGCGTTACCGGCAATCCAAAAACATTTTCCCCCAACTCAAAGAAAATCCATATGGACATCGACCCATCAACGATCAGCAAGAACGTGAAGGTCAACGTACCGATCGTCGGCGACGTTCGCCATGTTCTCGAAAGATTGATCCCTCTTGTGCACACGCTGGACACGAGAGAATGGCTCGATCAAATAAAAGAATGGGCGAATGAACATCCGCTTCGCTACGAAAACGGGGATCAGATTCGCGCGCAGTACGTAATTGAAAAGATTTACGAGTTGACCAATGGCGAGGCAATCGTTGCGTATGACGTCGGACAAAATCAAATGTGGACGGCTCAATTTTACAAATTCAAAAATCCAAGAACAAATATTACATCCGGCGGATTGGGTACCATGGGCTTTGCATTCCCGGCTTCGATAGGAGCATCCTTCGGCGTGAAAGTCGCTGATCCCGCCGGCGGGAATAGACCGGTGTTCAGCATAAATGGCGACGGCGGAATCCAGATGAACATCCAGGAACTTGCGACGGCAGTCGGAAATAAGCTGCCTATCAAGATCGTGATACTCGATAACGGTTATTTGGGAATGGTCAGACAATGGCAAGACCTTTTTTACAAGAAACGATACAGCCACGTCTCTCTGGGAAGCAACCCGGACTTTGCCAAAGTCGCAGAAGCTTTCGGCGCGGTAGGGTTTGTGTCGGATAAGACCGATGAAGTTGTTCCTATCTTGAAGGAAGCGCTGAAGATTAACGACCGGCCGGTCCTGATAGATTTTAAGACCACGGAAGAGGACAATGTCTTCCCGATGATTCCCGCCGGCACAAGTGTCGCACAAATTGTAGATTATCCAAAATCGGTTAAGGAGTTAAAAATGACGGAACGGCAACCGGAGGCGGTGAAGTGAAGAAGCACACAATCTCTATCTTGGTGGAAAATAAATTCGGTGCTATGAACAGAATCGTCGGCTTATTTAGCGCGCGCGGATATAACATCGACAGCATATCGGTCGGTACTAGCGAAGATGATTCCGTCGCGCGCGTCACGATCGTCTCGAAAGGCGACGATGACGTTATCGAGCAAATTATCAAGCAGCTAAATAAACTTATCGATGTCACAAAGGTCGCCGACCTTACCTACGAAGGATTTGTGGAAAGAGAATTGGTATTGATCAAGGTTTCGGCGAACAAAAATTCACGGGCCGAGGTCATGCAAATATCCGAAATATTTCGTTCTAAGATAATAGACATAAGTCCCCGTTCCATGACGATTGAGGCTACCGGAAGCGAGCAAAAGGTGGACGCAATGATAAAGATGCTGGAGCCTTTCGGCATAAAAGAAATTGCCAGAACCGGACAAGTCGCATTGAAGCGAGAATTCGAAGGAGCGGTATGAAAGAGAAAGTGACAGAGTAACATGTGACAGAGTAAGAGAGTTGCATCATCTATTTTCAGAATCATAAAACATATTTTATCTAAGGAGAAAGAAGAAATGGCAAAAATCAATTTTGGCGGCACGATTGAAGATATCGTAACGCGGGAAGAATTCCCGTTGGCAAAAGCAAAAGAAGTATTAAAAGAAGAAGTCATTGCCGTCATAGGCTATGGAGTTCAGGGTCCGGCACAATCCTTGAACATGCGAGACAACGGATTTAATGTGATTGTCGGGCAGGCTAACGAGTTTAAAGATGATTGGAATAGAGCCATTAAAGATGGCTGGGTTCCTGGCAAAACGTTGTTCTCGATCGAGGAAGCTGCGCAAAAAGGAACAATCATCCAATACCTGGTTTCCGATTCCGCGCAAAGAGCAATCTGGCCGAAGTTGAAACCGTTTCTTACGAAGGGGAAAGCACTCTATTTTTCGCATGGATTTTCCATTACTTATAAAGAGCAAACCGGAGTTATTCCACCGGCTGATGTCGATGTAATAATGGTTGCTCCAAAAGGATCAGGAACAAGTGTACGCCGCAATTACCTGGCAGGAGCGGGTATCAATTCAAGCTATGCAATTTTCCAGGATGCAACAGGAAAAGCAACCGAGAGAACGTTAGCAATCGGAATTGCGATCGGCTCCGGTTATCTATTCCCAACCACATTCAAACAAGAAGTTTACAGCGACCTCACCGGCGAACGCGGTGTTTTGATGGGAGCACTTGCCGGGATTATGTCGGCTCAATATGATGTGTTGAGAGAACATGGTCACACTCCAAGTGAAGCCTTCAACGAAACGGTTGAAGAGTTGACACAGAGTTTGATACGTTTAGTCGATGAGAACGGCATGGATTGGATGTATGCAAATTGCAGCGTGACTGCTCAACGTGGAGCGCTCGACTGGCTTCCAAGGTTCAAAGCCGCTGTTGCCCCGGTATTTAAACAACTCTATGAAGCCGTTGCTAGCGGCGCTGAAACGAAACGCGTTCTGGAATCGACCGGTGGTCCGAATTACAGAGAATTATTGAATAAGGAATTGAAAGAAATTCACGATTCGGAAATGTGGACCGCGGGTGCTGCCGTTCGTTCACTTCGCCCCCAAAACTGGAAAAAATAATTGAGCTTATACTATAAACAAAAATAAAAATCGAGGTTGCTATGCAGCAGATCTATCTTTACGACACAACGCTTCGTGATGGCACGCAGGGAGAAGAAGTTTCTTTCAGTGTCGAGGACAAGATAAAGATCGCGCATCATCTGGATGCTTTTGGCGTTGATTACATCGAAGGCGGTTGGCCCGGCTCTAATCCGAAGGACATGGAGTTTTTCGAGCAATTAAAGAACGTGAAGTTCCGTCACGCGAAACTTGCGGCGTTCGGCAGCACTTGTAAGGCATCTTCGCAACCGGACGCGGATGGAAGCGTTGTCCAGCTTGTAAAGGCCGGAACGCCGGTCGTAACAATTTTCGGCAAATCCTGGGACATGCACGTCATAGACGCGCTTGGAACGACGCTTGACCGAAACCTCGAGATTATTTTTGACACCTTAAAGTATCTCAAAGGCAATGGCAAAGAGGTCATTTATGACGCGGAACATTTCTTTGATGGATTCAACGCAAATGCCGATTACGCATTAAAAACAATTCGTACTGCCGAATCTGCCGGAGCCGATTTCATTGTCCTTTGCGACACGAACGGTGGGACGATGCCGCACGAAGTGGAGTCAATTGTGAAAACCGTATCTCAGGCTATAAAGACGCCGGTGGGAATCCACGCTCACAACGATTCTGAGCTTGCCGTTGCGAATTCGCTCGCCGCTATACGCGCAGGATGCGTTCAAGTTCAGGGCACAATCAACGGTTTTGGCGAGCGATGCGGAAATGCAAACTTGTGCTCCATCATACCTAATCTGCAACTAAAAATGGGATTCCAGATCGTCACGGCGGAGAAGCTGAAGACTCTCGCGGAGCTTTCGAGATTTGTAAGTGAAGTTGCAAACTTGCAGCCGAGGAAGAATCTCCCATACGTCGGTCAAAGCGCTTTCGCGCACAAGGCCGGCGTCCACGTGAACGCTGTGATGAAATCTGCACACACATACGAGCACATAGAGCCTGAGATTGTAGGAAACTCGCGCCGTGTTCTCGTCAGCGACCTCTCCGGAAGAAGCAACGTACTTTACAAGGCGGAGGAGCTCGGTATCGACCTGTCCGGCAAGAACGACCAAATAATGACAATTGTCAACCAGCTTAAGTCACTCGAAAACGACGGCTATGTTTTTGAAGACGCCGATGCTTCGCTGGAAATCCTGATGCGAAAAGATACAGGCGAAGTCGATATCCCATTCGAGCTTGAAGCACTGAGAATTATTATCGAGAAAAAAGCGAACGAAGGCGTGTCACATACCGAGGCCGTAATTAAACTTAAAGTCGGCGACAAGATTGAACACACAGCGGCAGAAGGCAACGGTCCGGTCAACGCGCTCGACAACGCTTTGCGAAAAGCGCTGCTGCAGTTCTATCCTCAGCTCGCCGAAACGAAATTGTCGGATTACAAGGTTAGAGTCGTCAACGGCAGCGACGGCACAAGCGCCAGAGTGAGAGTCTTGATCGAAACAAGCGACCACGATTCAAACTGGAACACCGTCGGCGTTTCGGAAAATATTATCGAAGCCAGCTGGAAGGCTCTTGTCGATTCCATAATATTCAAAATGCTGAAAGACAGTAAACAAAAAGAGAAAAATGCAGAATTGCGACACCCAATATATTCAAGCTACAAATAGTGGCAAGGAACAGGACTGAAATGGAGACAATTGAAAAAATGAAAGCGCACACACGAACTGAATTTTTAGAGAAAGTATTGAATAGTGAAATGCAAACGATTCAAGAGTATAATGATCACGCGGAAACATCGGACGATGCGGAGACGAAGAAACTTTTTCGTTCGCTGGCAAGCCAAAAGTACGAACACTATCTCCAGATTGAAATACATTTGCGGCAATTGAAAGCGAATAACGATATCACTGACGCAATTAACAGCATGTTCCAGTAAAACCAAACTTATCCTGACAAAGGAAGGAAGGTCCTGAAGAAGATGAAAGACAAAATCTATATTTTCGATACGACACTGCGCGACGGTGAACAGTCACCGGGCTGCAGCATGAACACCAAAGAAAAATTAAAGATGGCACGACAACTTGAGGCATTGAATGTCGATATTATCGAAGCCGGATTCCCTATTTCTTCCGAAGGAGATTTTGAAGCGGTCAAGGAAATCGCAAAAACTATAAAAGGTCCGATAATAGCTGCACTTGCACGCGCGATTCCGCTGGATATTGACCGGGCATTCGAGGCAATACAGTATTCTTCGAAGCCGCGGATTCACATGTTCATCGCGACGAGTGATATTCATTTGAAGCACAAATTGAAAAAAACAAGAGAGGAAGTCTTCGAGCAATCTGTAAATGCCGTCGCGTACGCAAAGAAACTGACGCAGGATATCGAGTTCAGCTGCGAAGATGCGAGCCGCAGCGATTTAAATTATTTGTGCGAGCTCATTGAAGCCGTGATCAATGCAGGCGCCGGAGTAATTAATCTCCCCGACACCGTAGGTTACGCCATTCCTTTCGAATATGGAAATCTGATCAAGACAGTCCGCGAAAGGGTAAAAAACATCGACAAAGCCATTTTGAGCGTTCACTGTCACAACGATCTCGGGTTGGGCGTTGCAAATTCGGTTGCAGCGGTCGCGAATGGAGCACGCCAGGTTGAGTGTACAATCAACGGGATCGGTGAGCGGGCAGGCAATGCCTCACTCGAAGAATTCGTGATGGCTCTCCGAACAAGACCCGATATTCTCCCCTTTCAATGCGACGTTAAAACGGAGGAAATATTCAAATCGAGCAGACTCCTTTCGACTTTGACCGGCATGATGGTACAGCGCAATAAAGCCATTGTCGGAGCAAATGCATTTTCGCATGAAGCCGGCATTCACCAGGATGGGATGATAAAAAGCAGAATGACGTACGAGATAATGACGCCGGAATCTGTCGGCATTAAACATTCGACTCTGGTACTTGGCAAACATTCAGGCAGACACGCGCTCAAGAAAAGATTCGAAGAACTGGGATATACATTAACTCCTGAAGAAATGGAAAACGTATACACCGAATTTACATCGCTCGCCGACAAGAAGAAGGAAATCCTGGACGAAGATCTCGTAGCAATTCTGAATAATGAATCGGAGCGCGATGAGTCGAGCTATTCCCTGTCCAGTCTGCAGGTCATGACCGGAACCGGCGTTAAGTCGACCGCAGTTATCGAGTTGACAGACGGAAAGGAAACGTACTGTGATTCGGCGACAGGCGATGGACCGGTTGACGCTGCGTTCAATGCGATTGAAAGAATAACGAAGATGAGCGGACAACTTGTAGATTACACAATCACTTCGGTAACATGGGGCGGCGATGCCGTCGGAGAAGTATTTGTAAAGGTTATTTTCAATAATGTGATTTTCACGGGTCATGCTGCGAGCACGGACATCGTTACCGGCAGTGTTGAGGCATATTTGCAGGCCGCGAACCGTGCAATGGGAGCAAAGAACAAAAAAATTCCAACGGGAAAGCCGGTGGACAATCAGGTTGATGCCGTCTAATTCAGAATTCATAATTTAAAACTCAGGATACATATAAAATGGGAATGACAATAACGGAAAAAATTCTTGCAAATCACTCTGGCAGAGATAAAGTGAAACCCGGAGAAAATGTGTGGGTAGATGTGGACGTACTCATGACGCACGACGTTACCGGGCCCGGGACAATTTCAATCTTCAAAAAGGAGTTCGGTGAAAATGCAAAGCTCTGGGACAGCGACAAAGTTGTTGTGATCCCCGATCATTATATTTTCACTGCCGACCAACATGCTAAAAGGAACATAATCTTTCTTAGGGATTTCGTGAAAGATCAGCAAATAGAGAACTTCTACGACGTCGATACGCCCGATTACAAAGGCGTGTGCCATGTTGCTCTTCCCGAAGAAGGATTCACGCGTCCGGGGGAAGTTCTGTTCGGAACCGACTCGCACACCTGCACGGCCGGAGCGTTCGGAGAATTTGCGACCGGCATCGGCAACACCGACGCCGCATTTATCATGGGCACAGGGAAACTTTGGTTAAAAGTCCCCGAGACACAGCGTTTTGTCTTCGATGGCAAAATGCCCGATTACTTGATGGCGAAAGATTTGATTCTGAAAGTTATCGGCGATATAGGCGTAGATGGCGCATCATACCAAACCATGGAATTCGCCGGCGAGGCGGTTTACAGCCTGAACATCGAAGAGCGGATGACACTTTGCAACATGGTTATCGAAGCCGGCGGAAAAAATGGCGTCATTGCCGCTGACGAAAAGACTACTGAGTACGTCAAATCAAGAAGCAAGAAAGCTTTTACCCCGGTTCAAAACGACCGCGATTCAAAATTTATTGCAGAGAAGAGATATGACGTTAAGTAAGATGACCCCCCTTGTCGCAAAGCCTCATTCCCCCGAGAATGTTGAGGCGGCGGAGAATTTATCTGATGTAAAGGTTGACAGAGTTTACATCGGCTCGTGCACCGGAGGCAAACTGACCGATTTTCTTGCGGCTGGCAGAATCTTAGCAGGAAAGAAAACTGTCGTAGATACTTTTATTGTCCCGGCGACAACCGACATAACACGCGGCCTAAATGAAACAACGATCGGCGGTAAATCGCTAAAGGCCATCTTCGAAGAAGCGGGCTGCAGGATCGGAAACGCAAGTTGTGGAGCGTGCCTCGGCGGACCCGATGATACGTTCGGACGTTTGAACGGAGTTGAAGTTTGCATTTCTACGACAAACCGGAACTTTCCCGGAAGAATGGGGTCGAAGAAAGCGCAAGTGTTCCTTGCCTCGCCTTTGACGGCGGCGGCTTCGTCCATCACAGGAAAAATTACAGACCCGAGAAAATTTATTTAACACCAGTTAGGAGTTAGTTATTAGGTATTATCTAAATCCTGAATGCTAACCCCTAGAATCTATTGGAGAAATAATGCAATCGAATAAAATTGTTGGAAAAGTCTATGTGGTCGGCGATAACATCGATACCGATCAAATTATTCCAGCCAAACACCTGGTCTACGACACTCACTCGCCGGAGGAACGAAAACTCTATGGCAAATATGCCATGAGCGGAGTACCGGAGGAGAAATCAGGACTGCCGCGCGGTGGAATTAAATTTGTGGAAGATGGCACACACATCTCGAAATTCAGCATCATTATCGGCGGCAAGAACTTCGGATGCGGCTCTTCGAGGGAGCACGCGCCGTTAGCTTTGCAAATCGCGGGAGTAAAGGCTGTTGTGGCACAAACTTATGCACGAATTTTTTACAGGAATTCGGTTGACGGCGGCTTTGTGATGCCTCTCGAATCCGTGGAAAATATTTACAGGTATTTTACAACGGGCGATGAAGTTGTTGTCGACCTTGAAAAGAATACCGTCACTAATTCTGCATCGGGAAAATCTTTTGCCCTCCGTTCACTTGGAGACGCCGCCGAAATAATCAACGCAGGCGGTTTATTTTCTTACGCCAGAAAAATCGGAATGATAAAGACCCAAGGATCGACCATTTCTTGAGGAAGAAAGGCGAATCGAAGAGGCGCCTTTACCGGTTTTTCGATCGAAAAGCATCTTTGAAGGAGCTGATATTTCAATCTCTTCCCGTTCTTAATTCCTGAGATTTTTCACGAATTCTTCAGGTATATGTCTTGCAGTTTTTCCATCGGAAAGATATTTTAAGATCGGCTTATCGATAATGATTTTTTAGTTTCATCTCGCAGACATTAACCTAACAAAACGAACGAAAGGAATTTTAGTGGACGCAAGGACTTATAAGATCGCCGTGATTCCAGGTGATGGAACGGGCGCCGAAGTTGTCCGTGAAGGCATCAAAGTGTTAGACACCGCAGCGGCAAAATTCAACTTCAAATTAGACTATACCAATTATGATTTCGGAGGGGACCGGTATTTGAGAACCGGCGAAGTGCTTCCTGATTCTGCGGTGGATGAGATGAGACGGTTCGATGCTATCTTTCTCGGTGCCATAGGACATCCCGGCGTTAAACCGGGCATTCTCGAAAAAGGAATTCTTCTTCGTCTCAGGTTCGAATTAGACCAATACATTAACCTTCGACCGGTTAAGCTGTATCCCGGCGTTGACACACCTCTTAAAGATAAGGGCCCGGAACAAATCGACTATGTCGTGGTACGCGAAAACAGCGGAGGCATTTACACCGGTACAGGCGGGGTAAACATGAAAGGCACGCCGAACGAAGTTGCAGTCCAGAGTGCCGTGTATAACCGCTTTCAAGTGGACAGGTGCCTGCGTTATGCTTTTGAATTTACCCGCAAGCGGAACAAGAGAAACACGCTGGCGCTTTGCGGCAAGACAAACGTCCTGACATACATCTTCGATCTCTGGGAACGAGCGTTCCATGAAATGGGCCAGAAGGAATACCCGGAAATTAAACGCGAGTATTATCATGTCGATGCTACCTGCATGTGGATGGTGAAAAACCCCGAGTGGTTTGACGTGATCGTAACGGATAACATGTTCGGCGACATTATCACAGACCTTGGCGCCATCACACAGGGCGGAATGGGCATAGCTGCCGGCGGGAACATCAATCCCAAAGGAGTGAGCATGTTCGAACCTATTGGCGGGTCTGCCCCAAAATACACAGGTAAAAATGTAATCAACCCGCTTGCTTCGATTTGTGCAGGTTCTATGATGCTCGAACATCTCGGCGAGAAGGAAGCTGCATCCGCGATCGAAAAGTCCGTGATGGACGTGACTGCAAAGAAGATGAAAAGTATGAGTGCCGGTAAAATGGGCTATTCCACTTCCGAGGTTGGAGATCTCGTTTCGAAAGGCGTGTGAGCAATTCGAAATAAGTCCACTCCATCCTGGTAATAGCTCACAGGATGAATCATGAACTGACCTGTTGAAAGCACGGCACTCGACTTCTATATTTAATTTGTCATGGTTCAACGACTTATTCCGTATTCATACGCAGGAATCCATAGGTGAGAAATTCCACAGCAAACGACTTTTTTTATAGTCGACTTAACTCCGTAATTTATTTCGACACTGAAAGATCCACTGGACGCAAAAATGCTTAATTACGTCTGGATAGGATTGGTAATAATCGGAGTTCTTACCGCTGCCGGAAATGATATTTACGACTCGGCGACCAACAGGTATCGCAACGGCATTGAATTCGAGCTTCAATATGACAGCACGGCGCGAAATGAAGTCGTGTTCAGCGAGAATTACTTCGAGAAGTTTTACGGCGCCGGCATCCAAGACAAAGGCGCACCACCCTCCGGCCGAGAACCACTTGACACCTTGAAATTCCCCGCTTCCCTCACCGATAACTCGATTCAAATAAAACTGGACGAATCCGCTCCGCAGCTATGGAAGACAATCGCAAAGACCGCAGGCGATGCCGTTCAAATCACTGCTCACGTAGACAAAAGGAATGGCAGCAATCTCTTTATATTACTCCCCGCGACTTCGCTTGTCAAGACGAAAGCGGTACTCGATGCTGTTATAAGCTACAGTGGTACAGCGGTCGAAATCGCGATCGGCTTGATCGGAGTGATGGCATTCTGGCTCGGCATCATGAAGCTCGGCGAGGACAGCGGGCTCATAAAAATAATAGCCCGAGTGATGCGCCCCGTTATGATAAGAATATTCCCGGATATCCCGCCTGATCATCCGGCAATCGCGGCGATGATAATGAATATTGCAGCAAATGTTCTCGGACTTAACAACGCAGCCACGCCGCTCGGATTAAAAGCAATGGAAGAACTCGATAAGCTAAATCCTAAGAAAGGCACCGCGACCAATGCCATGGTGACTTTCCTGGCCATAAATACCGCAGGGTTGACACTTATTCCCGCAACAGCAATAGCAGTGCGCGCCGCACTCGGTTCGAAAGAACCAACACTTATTCTTATGACTTCCTTTTTTGGCGCAGGCTTAGCGACAATTGCAGGTATTGTTGCTGCAAAAATACTTCAACGCTTCAAGATTTACCGCTTCGACGATACGTCCGGGGAGGCACCTTCTAAGGATGGAACGAATTGATTAAAGAAATCCTAGAAGCTATATCGATTACAGCAATTCCGTTGATAGTCGCGGGCTTTGTTTTTTATGCAGCAAAGAAAAAGGTTCCTGTTTATGAATCATTTGTTGTGGGCGCAAAAGGCGGATTCGAAGTTGCAATAAAAATCATTCCGTATCTTGTAGGGATGCTCGTGGCGATCGGAATCTTTCGCGCAAGCGGCGCTATGGATATTTTGGTCAGCATACTTGCGCCAATCGGCCACCTAATTGGAATGCCGCCGGAGGTCTTGCCCATGGCGTTGTTGAGACCGCTAAGCGGCAGCGGTTCGCTCGGCCTTATGAGCGACATAATGAAAAGATACGGCCCCGATTCATTCATCGGAGTTCTCGTTTCGACGATGTACGGAAGCAGTGAAACAACATTTTACGTAATTGCTGTTTATTTTGGTGCCGCAAACATTTACCGGACGCGCCACGCTGTCGCAGCGGGATTAATCGCCGATGTCGTGGGGATGCTTGGCGCTCTGCTAATTTGTAAAATGTTGTTTTGATAGCGATCCAAAAGTCAATCCTGGAAACTCTTTTCCCGGCAATTTCAATTTTGCTATTATTCTTGCCCCCCTCATTCGCTCAAGAGTATCCACGCCTGCTACTTCTTCCTGGCCAAAGTCAAATTTCCGGCGGCCTCGGCATATCATGGATCACAGAAAACGGGCAGACTGTTCCATATTATATGATAGGCGTAATTCCGGATTTGCAGTTCGGAGAGATCGGCATCGGATTAGATTTGACTCTAAGAATCAACACCACAGATGGTAAAATCCTAAAGGAAGACTGGTCGGATGGTGCTTATCGGAAAGTTATTCGCTACGTCAGCTGGGGCCAAAAGGACGACCCGCTATATGCTCAAGTCGGACAGATGGATATGGCAACTCTTGGTCATGGCTTTATCATTTATGACTACAACAACAGTGCGAGCTTCGATGATAGAAGAGTCGGAGCGGAGCTTGACGTCGATTTGACAGATTTTGGGTTTGAAGCAATCTACGGCGATTTCCAAACACCGGGTCTTATGGGCGGAAGATTTTACGTCAGACCATTGAAGTTCGCTGGACTTGGCGAAATTCCGATAATCGGCGGAACTGAACTTGGAGCGACTTACGTGACCGATCAAAGCAACAACTCGTCTGTCGTTCTCTCTCCTGCCAAACCTAACATGGACGGGTTTACTCCAATTTACGAGACCAAAGGGAGAATGTCTGAATACGGTTTTGACGCCGGACTACCGGTTCTCCGTACCACGTCCGTCGATGCCGATTTTTATTATGATTATGCACAGTTCGTCAACTTCGGTCACGGAAATGCTGTGGGCATCCTTGGGACTTTTCGTGGCCTTGGCATTGCGAATGCTTCGGTAAGACTTGAACATCAGTGGATTGGCAATGAGTTCATTCCGGAATATTTCAACCAATTTTACGAGCTCGAACGGTACACACCGGATACAACAGGTTCCATAAATAGCAAGGCTCAGGAACTCGATAACACGAAAAAATCTCAAGGCTGGTACGGACAACTCACTGTGGGCATTCTCGGACAATTCGAAATTGCCGGTGACTATCGTGGCATCGACCATAACCCACAAGGCGGCTTGCTTCATATCGAGACTGTTTTCCCGGACGTGATCCCGATGATTCAACTCAGCGCAGGTTACTACAGACGCACCGATAACACACTCAAAGACGCATTCAAATTAGACAGCCGTTCATTGCTTTATATATTCTTCGGCTATAAGCCTTACCCATTCATGACAATAGGCCTCAACTATTACTGGACTTTTGTTCCGGAAAATGGCATTTACCAAGTGCAGAAGAGGGTTGAGCCACGGGTAATGTTTAATTTTTATTTTTAACCAGTGTCATTGCAGATCTAAGGACGCTCCAACAGTTTATTTTCCTATCGGGAATTTGAACCATGAAAAGGTTCCATCCTGTTGGAAATATAAGCCCTGAGAAAACATGCAGCGCAGAACTTTTGTCGTCTCACTTTTCGTCATTAACGTTGAGGCCATCGGGCTCTTGGTGCGGCATGGCTGGCTTTACGCCGAGCCTCAATCTCAACCTTCCTTTGCAAAGAACCTTGGCAGCTCAAATGCGACCGAAGCGCTTACATAATCGCACATTTCTTTCTGAAAGTCAGTGTCGCCAGTCAGTAAGCCGCTTCGGTTAAATGACCTTTTCTATCCTCAGCGTATTTGTGGTCCCACGGGCAAGAAGCGGCGTGCCGGCGGTGAGAACGTATGTATCCCCGGTCAACGCGAGAGATTTATCCTTCAATAGAGAGCTCACTTGCGACAACATCGCATCCGTATCTGAAAGAGATGCAACCTCGATAGGAATCACCCCCCAGACAAGAAGCAATTTCCTGACGACACCAAGGCTCTCTGTTAAAGCATATATCGGGACCTGCGGCCGGTATTTTGCCAACGCGCGTGAAGTCGTTCCCGTGTTTGTTATTGGAACGATAAACGAGGCATCGACATATTTTGCAAGCGAACATGCGGCCTCGGCAATTGCATCCGTGAAATCGTCGCGAACGGTTTTGTAATCTAGTTTCCTCTCATTCATGCTTAATTGTGATTCCGCGGCGTTCACGATAGAGACCATGGTTCTTACCGTTTCCACGGGAAAATTACCTGCTGAAGTCTCTCCGCTGAGCATCACGGCGTCCGTACCATCAAATACTGCATTGGCAACGTCGGTTGCCTCTGCTCTCGTCGGACGCGGCTCGCGGATCATCGAATCAAGCATCTGCGTGGCAGTAATCACAGGCTTGCCATATTCGTTGCATTTGCGAATGATGATCTTTTGAAGTATTGGAACTTGCTCAATCGGGACTTCTACGCCAAGATCGCCGCGGGCAACCATGATCGCATCGCTCGCCTCGATGATCGAATCGATTTCGCCTATCGCCTCGGGCTTCTCGATCTTGGATATTATTCCTTGCGTTCCACCTAGTTCTTCAAGCAAATTTCTCAGTTCAAGGACGTCAGAAGTGTGACGAACAAACGAAAGCGCGATATAATCGACCTTTTTGCCGATGCCGAATTTCAAATCGTCTCTATCTTTTTCTGTCAACGATGGGATGCTGACATTGACTCCCGGCAGATTAATTCCCTTATGTGAGCTGAGCGGGCCGCCATTCACAACGAGGCACAGTATCGTCTCACCGGAGATCGATTTTACCTTTAGCTCCAAAAGTCCGTCATCCAAAAGGATCTTATCGCCAACGACAACATCTTTTATTAATCCTTCATACGTAACAGGGATTATCTTTTGACCGCCCAAATCTTTACCTACGCTAAGAGTTACCACCTCACCGTTCTTAATCTCCATCGTCTCTTTCAGCTCCCCGACTCGAATTTTTGGACCTTGAAGATCCTGGACCACAGCAAATCTCTTTCCGCTCTCAACTTCAAGCTGGCGGATGATGTCAATATGACGAGCATGCTCCTCTTTTGTTCCATGCGAGAAATTCAAACGGAAAACATCCGCACCGGCATCTGCGAGGCTCCTTATTTCTGTGGGCGTATCGGAAGCCGGACCGAGTGTGCACACTATCTTTGTTTTTCTAATTTGATATTTCAACCCTTCGGTGCTCCTTCATTTTGTGAACTATCTCCGTCAAAACTTCGGATGCGAGCCCTTGAAAAGACATATCCGCGAATTCTGAAAGTTCGGTCTTTTCTATATTTATTTCTACGATCATCCCGCCATTTCTCTTGACCATCATCGGCAATTGCGCCGCAGGGTAAACGACGGCAGACGTACCCACAACATAAATGACGTCAGCGTTTTCTGAAGCGCTCTCGGCAATATGCCATTGATCCGCAGGAAGCGTTTCCCCGAACCACACAATATCCGGTCTGATCATCCCCCCGCACTCACGGCATTTTAACGAGCCATTCTTATCGAAATCGGTACCATCATACCGTTTCTTGCATGCAATACAAAAATTCCTCTCTATATTTCCGTGCAGCTCGACAATATTTCGTGATCCTGCTCGCCGGTGGAGATTATCAACATTCTGGGTTACGAGAGTAAAGTGTGGAAACATCCTCTCGATTTCAACAAACGCAAGATGTGCTGCGTTCGGCTGCGCAACTCTCGTAACTTCCCTGCGGTGCTTGTACCATTCGGAAACAAGTTCAGGATTTCTCAAAAATGCGTCGAAGTTCGCTAACTCTTCAGGTTTGAGCTTACTCCATATGCCTTCAGCTCCTCTAAATGTTGGAATGCCGCTTTCAGCGGAGACACCCGCACCGGTCAAAGCAACGACATCCTTCATCGAAGAAAGGGTCGCTATCATATTGCCTGATATCTTCATTGCTGTGGAATCAGTTCCAATTCATGAGCAGCGCTGCCGCGCGGCAAATCCATCGGGAAGAAACTTATTTTCCCTTGCAGGTAACCGTCGAGGAAATCAGAATAATGCGCACTCAACAGCTGGCCGCATTCACCGCCCGGCAGACTGAAGTACATCCCTGACTTGCTCATATCAACTATCATCCGCATAGAGGGACCGACCAGCATATCGTAAGGCTTATCGAGAGAAAACTCGCCGTTGTTGACTGTCGTATTATTACCGCCTCGCGGAAATGGCCCTAAGTCGTAAAGCTCTCTTATTAAAGAATTCGAACTCATCAAATGCTTCAGCTCAATCTTATGAATTTTTCCCCACATCCAATTGATGGGATTAGAGCCGAATTGCCCTCGTAAATTCTCCAGGGCTGATTCCAGACTTTCAGCTAACTTCATATTCATCACACTATCGCCGGCGATTCTTGAAACACTCTGTGCTGTGACGCTCTGCCCTTCTGAAAGCGGATGCACTCTTGGCGAAGTGGTATCATAAAGCTCAGCGACAAGCATCGGATTATTTAACATGGTTTCAAGAATTCTTGTCGGCACACTGCTGATCAAAATGTATTCTTGAAACAACGAGTCACCGAGCACCGGCTCAAAAACTTCCTTCACAAGCTCCATGAAAGTTTCGTTCAGAATTGTTGCTGCCGTGCTTTTCGCATCAACTCCCCCGTCGAAATTCTTCAGATAAACCAACTCCTTTGGAAAGTATCTTTCGCTATCACACGCCGCAAGAAGTTTCGCATTCAATAGGGATAAGAATTCCGATTGGTAATCAAGCTGTAGTTCCCTGCATAATTCTACACTCATCGTATCGTGCCCGGAGAGAAAGGAATTGATCCTGTCGATCCGCGAAGAAGGCTCATACAGATTGGTCAGATAATACGGGTAATCGTCCGGAGTAGTTTGATTATTTGCGGTCGCAATGAAATTAGAGGATGGGTTATAACTTTGCGGCAGCGCATCGAAAGGAATAAAACTCTGCCATACAGATTTGCTCGATGTTCCTGCCTGCGGGAGACATGGCATCGGATAATTTCTTAGCGGAATATTGCCCGCAGCTTTATAACCTATATTTCCCTTCTTGTCGGCATAAACAAAATTTTGCGCTGGAGTTCCGAAAGATCGCAGCGCGTTTACAAAATCTTGAAAGTTCTTTGCGATATTGATGAGAAAGATGGCTCGTGTTTCATCGCTCGGCCAATATGCATTCCATCGAAGTGAGATGATACCGTTCCGCCTTTTGGAGGCCCTGCCAAGCGCGCTCAATTCGTAAGATTTTGAAATGACATCGCTGACGACCGGACCCTGGACAGTCATTCGTCTAACAAAGATGTACGGAGACTCGCCTTTGACATTGATGGTGTCTGAAATGAATCGGAAAGCCAATGATTTCCCATCGTACATATAGCAGCTGGAGTCCGCAGAATCCGGCTGAATAGAATAGAAATCTTCGTCGTCGGCCATGACATTCGTCATTCCCCACGATATGTATTGATTCCTTCCTATTACCACTCCGGGCGTCCCGGGAAGCGTAACTCCCATGACATGAAGCGATGGCGAGCTCAGCGAAACAAAATACCATTTCGCAGGTAAACCAAGCGCAAGATGTGGATCGTTGCACAGAATCGATGAGCCTGTGTTCGTCTTAGCTGAAGAGATCGTCCAATTGTTGCTTCCAGTGCCGTCTGATGATTCTGCGCCAATGATGAATTCAAGCGCACTCGAGTTTGAGTGGAGAAAACTGTCAAGAGCGGCCGCGTAATCGGGATTCAAAAACTGGGATCTCTGATTTCCGATTTCCATTTTTTGCTTTCTGATCACCGGCTTCGCTTCATTAGAAAACAACGGAATAAGAAGGGCTGCTCTGTGCGGGCCTAAATCGGCAAACACTTCTCCAAAGACAGGCTTCGTCCACCAGGAAATGTTCAATTCCCACGCCATAAGCCGTCCTACAATGATACAATCCTCCGGTTTCCATGGTACAGGCGTCAGTTGCAGAATAGAGAACTCCGCGGGGAGCGCCTTCGCTGTTGTCAGGAAGGCGTTCACTCCGTTGCAATACCACCCAAGAATATCTTTGCTCGTTAGAGACGAAGATTGATAAATCGAATCCGCCATCTCCGGAAATTGAAGCGTGCGGAATAGCCTGTCTATTGGGAGGGTTTTCCTGCCGAACACTTCGCTCAATTTTCCCTCACCGGCATCTCTGTACATCTCCATTTGAAAAAGTCTATCCTGTGCTTGTGCGAATCCGAGCGCAAAGTATGCGTCGGAATCCGATTCTGCCGTGATATATGGGACACCCAAGCTGTCGCGTATGATTTTTGTGCCGTTGCCTACGCCCGAAAGCACCACTTTACCGTCTTGCTGAGGCAAAGAGGAAGTCCCTATGCTCCTCAACAATAGTATTATACTGCCGAGGATAATTATTAGAGTAAGAGAAAAAACTGCGAGTACAAGTTTAAACCGTTTCACTCAGACAATTTAGTGAAGAGAGAGATTAAAAACTGCGACTTGCTTTTGCGGATAGGCCGGAGACTAATGTTTTATCGTCCGATATCAGATGCTAAAGTAAAACCCCACCGAAACGGAAGGCACAAAATAATTTGATCGCGGCATAAACGACGACGAGAACAAATCAAAGTATCCCATGCCGCCGTTCAAATACAACCCGACGAATTTATCCATGCGCAAGGTATTCCCGATTCCCAAGTAAGCAGAAGCCCCCGTTGAAAACCGAGAATTTGGAACCGAGTAACTTAAGAAAGAGCCATCGGTCGGGAAAGCCCACCCGAACAGCAAACCTGCGGATGTCTCACCATACAGCGTGTACCCCAATGTGCCAAGCGTAGAGTTAACGAATGGCACTCTTATTCCGAATTCAATGGGTATCAAAGCGCCTTCTGAGTTCAGCGACGTTGAGCCAAGTACGGGTGACATCGACGGATAGATATTCAACAGTGAAACTCGCAAGATATAATCTCCGGTGATGGGAACTGTCCCGGTAACTCCGGCCCCCACGCCAGTTGCATTAATTAGTGCAGGCGAATATTGCGGTGCGGAGAAAGAGCGACTCGAAAATAAGTTGACTTCGTCACTCTGGTCGTAAGCCTGACCACTCATTAAAGAGAGTGACTCATGATTTTCACCGTATGAACTATTATTTGCAGGACAAATCCCGTTCTTTATAATTTGCGTCTCGGCCTGAGTACTTAGTAATGAAAGTGTCACACCGAAAACCAATGCAGTTAGCAAGGCTAAATATCTTCTCTGTGCCATGATATGCCTCAAAAATCGTATTTGAACGTGAACATGAAGTTTGTGTTCGTGACCTTACTCGCTGTTTCGTAGCTCACATTCGTGTTTGGATCTAAATATAATTGCTCACTTGTATTCCACCACCCATATTGATAAGCCACGTCAAGATTTATACTGTTCTGGATTTTGATTCCGACTCCGCCACTCACGATTTTTTGAGCCTGGGGTGAACCGTCCCCGGCATAGGGAGAAGGTAAATACTCAACACCAGCTCTAATGTAGGGGACTAACAGAGAATAATCCGGATTCATCAAAGCCAGTTCAGCACCGCCGCGCAAACTTGCCGTTGCCCGAAATTCCTGCTTGATCTGTGAGTTCAAAGAATTAATGAAATCCGAAGGAAGGGTCGTTCCAGATGAGGTGCTGAATTGTAATTGCGTCCAGTCAACATATTGAACATCCGCTGCGATAGTCAACAACGATATTTCACCTGACGCACCAAATCCAAATTCAAATGGCGTGGTAACATCATAGTTATTACTCCCGCCTGGAGTCGTGTACGGTGATAACCCCACTAATGCGCCGGCTGCATTAACATATGTTCCCTCATCGGAATAGTTTTCATCGACTGCCATAAAAGTCGGGAATTCGATAGTTCCTCCAAACCGAGCAATAACTTTCCCGCTTTCGTCAGCCAGCCGATAGAGAAACCCAACTTTTGCATTCCATCCGGATAAGTCCTGGTCCACATTGTCATTCAAGACAAAACTTTGGAGGCCAACTGCATCCGATAGATCGGAAAGTTGTATGTTTGCCCAATACCCGCTGGGGTCTGTCTCGGTGAACTGCCGTGCGTAGTGATATGAGCCACTTAGCAAATTCAACGTGAGCCCGATAGAAAAATCCTGAGCAATATCGACGGCCCCTGCAATAAGGTAATTATTCAATCCGCCAGATTCATAGACTGTACCATTTTGCTGAACATTCTTGTTGAGTGCTATTCTTTGTGTTGCGGAATCCTCAAGGCCAGTGTAGTACGGGATGTCATAATTCACATCATAAGGTATATTATTATAATAGTACAAGCTCGGCACAATAGAACTGTTAGGATTATACGCGTTGAAAGATAACGCCGTGTTGAAATCATTTTCTCGATTGTAGCCGAGCGCAATTACGAAACTCCCCTTCGTGGTCGGAAACGGATAAACTACCCCTAAATTAGATAAATCCGTCTGTGAGCTTGACAGCGAACTTGGTGACCCCAGATAATTTGCGTTATTATTATACCCAAGAAAATTCAAGCCCATCTCAAATTCCGATTGATACGATTGCGCCAAACCAGCGGGGTTGAAATAAGCCGCGTCATAACCCTCCGAAAGCCCCGTCATCGCGTTTCCCATCGACATCGATTGCGCACTGACACCGTATCCGGGCTGGGCGAGCCGCAATGCATCTTCTGGAAACTGTGCGTAAGCGTTAAGGGTGGTAAGAAGAAATATCGAAAGAATTGCTATTTTGGTTTTCATGTTCTTCCCATTTCGTTATTTAACGTCTATTCCGCTTAACCCGTCCGTTATTTGATGAATGGGCAAAACGAAATAACCGGCTATCTTTTTAAGAACAGATTATTTCAAAATCTATTGCAAGGTAAAAAGGTTCGAAGGCGCCGGGCGCATAGGTAATGGTCCGGCTCCTTCGACTCACAATCTAATTAACGTCTGCCTCTCCCGCCACCGGATGATGATCTACCACCGCCGCTCCTCGCTGAAGACGTAACTGGAGCCGATCTGGATCCGGATGAGCGTGGACTCTGTGCATATTGCATTTGCCTCTGTGGCTGCTGAAGCCTCATCATTCGATTTGACTGTCGATAATTCCTGTAAAGCATGACCCTATGAGACCCGGAGATGCTCCTTGAATATGCGGCGCTACTGCGACCGCGCGGGCGGCCTCCGGAGTTGTTATTGTTACCGTTTCCGCCACCAGATGGTCCTGCATCTCTAACTCGTGGTTGATCCTGAGTGCCAGGCTGGGACTGCGGCTGGGAATTGGTATTTGAACCGGGTTGCTGCTGCGCGGACCCATTGCCGCGCGTCCGTGCACCTTCAGTCGAACCGGATTGTCCGTTTGCCGATGCACCGGAATTTGCACCTGCGGTTCGTGTACCGCCAACTGATCCAGCCGATGGACTATACGGGACCGGTGTTGAACCGCCGCCGTAACTTTCTCTTCCTTCACGAGTATCTCCGCTCGTCCTCGGTCTGCCTATCGGATTGAGATAACCGTACCCACGCCCATAATAGCCGCCTCCGTACGGATAGAACGGACTATAGCCGTATGCCGAATAGTAAGGACCGAGTCCATAGCCGCCATACGCATAGTATGGGGAGCCCCAGCCGAGTCCGCCGTAGTACCACGAGTTCCAACCCGAGCCAAAACCTAACCATAAATCGCTTTGCCACCACCAGGGGCTCGGTGTGTAACAGTTATCGTAATCGTACCATGGATAACCGTAACCGTCGTAACCGGAACTGCTATAACCGTAGTAATTATTAATAATCGGTGCCCCGGTCGTGTCGTAGGATCCACCGGCGTATGTGCTGTCATAATAGGCCGACGAATTATTCGGATAAACGTAGCCATTGTCATCTCCCGTGGTTGCAAACTCGGTGTAGCAACTGGACAAACCGAGAGCAGTCAATAAGGAGACGGCCAATACAAAAAATTTTGATTTCATAAGACTCACCTTATCTTTTTTGACGCAAGATTTTGCTGAGCGCTTAATTTCCCCTGCGTCGATTTCTTCCGATTCAACGAAGGATTGATCGAAAGCATTTTCCCCGACAAAATTACCAGTTATCATCAACGTCTCGATGATCTCTCTTTCTCGACTTAATTTCAATAACAAACTTCTTCAAAACAAGGTTCTTTCACAACCTTAGGATAAATTAATGTCATTTTTATAGACGAATAGATAATGCAAACGGTTACATTCAAACCGGCTCAAAGCGCAGCAATAGTCAAAAGAAAAAAAAGAGTTTCGGCCTTACATCGCCTGGACGTATTCAATCCGTATCGTCCGAACGCTGCCGGTCTTCTTCAGATCGAACAGGTTCTTGTAATCAAATTCAACCGTAAATCCATTTCCAACACTCCACTTCACACCCGAATTAAAGTAGCCGGGTCCAGCGCTTGCCAGCCGAAGAGAGTCGGAAAGGTTGTCATTTAGACCAAAATTATACTCCAGCATTAAGGAGATGTCACTGCCTATAGTTTTATCGGCACCGATAAAAAAATTCACGTTCTTGTTTCCATCGCCATTTTCTAGAGAATAATTGATTCCTCCGTGAATTCCGAGATAGCCGAGCATATTGAAATATTTTGAACCCGCCGCAAAAAAACCGGGAGATTTGTACAAATAGCGATCATACTGTGAAACATAAGCATCTTTTCCCTGCGAGTCGAATCCGAGTGTCACGGCCGGAAATTCTGTTGTCTCATCTAGAAGGCGAAAGCGAATGTTCACTCCGGGAAATTTGTTCCAGCCGACCGGGCCGGTGCCGATTATGTTTGTGCCGCCATAACTCAATCCGAAGGTGAGCCTGTTGAAGGCGCCCGCTTCGATGGACATCATCACACCGCTCGATTCGTAAAAGTGAACGTTCATGCCGATCATTCCGTTATGCAAGATTCCCGCGGTCGGCATGTCGATCAAATATAATGACTCGACTTGCGCGTCGCTTCCGGCACTCCCGTTAATATTTCCCGCAAATGCGGCGGAAGATATCAATAACGACGTGATAATGGCTTTAAATTTCATCAGCTTTTCCTTTCGATATCAGGCGAACCATGTTAATCATGGTCCGAATCATGTGATCCTTATCTAAAATTCGTCCTCACCGAAAACTTTTCGGGATCTTTTTGGGCAGCTCTGCCTTTTGTGAATCTGATTCCAGCTCCGAAGCTCTCTCATCGCTCCTTACCACAGGAGTCTTCCGCGGTTTCACTTTCTCCACGGAAGAATCCGGCAACGATACAGGCATTGAAGTCTCCACAATTCTTCCCACAGTGTCAATCAATTCCTTTTCTTCTTCAAGCAGCTCATAATCATGATACAGAAGCAGATTCCTGTTGCTGTAAACAAATTCGCCGTCAAGCATCACGTCAGATACGTCGGAATCCTCATAGTCTTCTATCAGCGCGGCAGCAGCTTCTGTCCGCGGAAGGTTTTCGACTCGCCTAGCAGATAACTTTTTCGCATCAATAAAAATTAGATTTGCAACTTTGCCTGTTTCAATGCTTCCGAGTCTCGATCCTAAATTGAATAGTTCCGCGCCGAATCTCGTGCCACTCGCCAACGCATCGTAAGGATCAACTCCTAACTCGACAAGCTTTTTCATCTGGCGAAAAAGCCCTGGCGTGTCCCAATCGGAACCGATTGCAAATTTATCGAACACATTTCTAATCGATCCAAAATTCAGCGCGTTGAGCCTCGTGGGAATTATTACGATTTTCACCCCCTCGGTTTTAGCAAGCTTCAATGAATTTAAAGGCGTCCCGTTGAGGCCGACCAGAATCGTCATTCTGTTCAGCAGGTTGCTTTTCTTCAGCAATTGAATCAGGTTCAAATTAAAATTAGCTTTCGTAAGCGATATATCCTCTTCATCTTCATCGGCATGTGCCATGATCCATCCGGGCATATCCGAATTGCTCCGCACCACGGCGCTCAGTCCGAATAAAGTAAGATCCTTCTGATAAGATACTACAAGCCCCGCTTTGACGTGCCTGTCGATCACCCGTCGTAAAAATGCGGCCTGCAAGTCACTTTCGGCAAACGCCACAACATCAACTCCTGCCAGCTTCACTGCGGAATACATCCCGCGTGCACCTCCTTCATCGCCTTTGACAGCGTAAGCGATTCCGCTTACTCCAAGCTGTAGAGCACCGAAAAACGCAACATGGTACATCTTCTCATAAAAACTTTCGTCCTGGTTATTAAGGGCAGCTTCAACATTCAAAAGGTGTTCACTTCTCCATTGAGCTACGGGCATCCTCGGTTCGAATGATCGGCATACCACTGCTTCGGGATGAAAATGTGCATTAAAGAAAGTCGGGAGCATGATCTTGCCATGTGCATCGATTATATCCGCCTCCGGATATTTTCGCTTCATCGAGTCAAGATCGTGGGATAACTCTACGATAAGATTCGAGCGCACTGCAACACTTAATGAGCCGATATCTCTTCCTTCATTGCAGGTAAATACGAATGCGCCGGTAATAATTTTCATTGAGGTTACGCCTCCTCACTCATATTTGAAAAGATCCACTCATAAGAATATTTTGCATTGTGAAACCTATTCCAGCTGCCGCATGATGTCCGTCAAAAGCCTTAGCTGCGCAACTCCGCCGACATTACTATTTACATCAATGCAAATATAAGCAAGTTCAATTGCTTTATCAGTGCCAGCCTCAAACATTTTTGTCTGAAATTTTATAAGAAGTGCCACCGTCTTTTTTATCCTCAAGTGTCACGCCAATCTTCTGCAACTCGATCCGGACTGCGTCTGCCAGCTTAAAATCTTTGTTTCTCCTCGCATCCGTTCGGAGTTTGATCAGCGTTTCAATGAGCTTTCCTTCCAATTCTCCGTCCGAAGATTTTTGATCTTCCGGAGATAAAATGCCCAGGAACGTCGCCGGCCAGTCGATCAATGAACGAGAGTAATATCCTGACAAACTTTCCACTGGCTTGGTCTGAAGCCAGGAATGAATTCACGTCCTTCACCATTTCGAACAGCGAGCCTATGGCAAGAGGCGTGTTGAAATCATCGCTCATCGCAGCAAGCCACTCGTCATAATATCGCCTGACGTTAACCGGCTCTTCCGGAAGATTATCGAAGCTAATCATTTCCGATTTGTCGATCTCACCGGTCAATTCTCTCGCTTGAGACATTTCTTCTCTTAGTTGTCGAACGACGTTTGTCATTCGCTCAAGCCCTTTGGCGGCGGCAGCGACAGCTTCGTCGGAATAATCAAGAGGGCTTCTGTAGTGGCTCTGAAGAATAAAAAACCTTAATACGACAGGATCGTATTTGTTGAATGCATCTTTCAACGTTATGAAATTTCCGAGCGACTTGCTCATCTTCACGCCGTTCACGGTGACCAGATTATTGTGAAGCCAGTATCGTACAAATTTCTTCCCGGTTGCGGCTTCGCTCTGGGCAATCTCGCATTCGTGGTGCGGGAACTGGTTATCTATTCCACCTCCATGGATATCGAAAGTGTCGCCGAGATATTTCATGCTCATCGTGGAACACTCGAGATGCCAACCTGGAAACCCGTCGCCCCAAGGCGAACCCCATTTCATTATGTGCCCCGCCTCAGCTTTCTTCCACAACGCAAAATCGGCAGGATTTCTCTTGTCCGTTCTTAGCTCCACTCTCGTTCCCGAAATGAGGTCATCTAATTTCTTGCCGGAAAGTTTTCCATATTCCGGAAATTTTGCAACGTCGTAATAGACATTGCCGCCGACCTCGTAAGCATAGCCTTTGTCGATCAGCATTTTTGCCAGCTCAATCTGTTCCACGATATGGCCGGTCGCTCTCGGGGAAATATTCGGTCTCTCGACCCCAAGCCTGTCCATGTCTTCAAAATAACTTCGCATGAAGGTTTCAACTATTTCCATCGGGTCCATTCGATCTCTCTTTGCCTCACTTTCAATTTTGTCCTCCCCTTCATCGGAATTATCGGTCAGGTGGCCGACATCCGTAATATTTTGAACATACTTCACTTTGTATCCGCAGAATTTGAGAAACCTTGTAATTACGTCGAAGGAGACATAGCTCTTGGCATGACCGATATGGGAATGATTATAAACTGTCGGCCCGCAAACGTAGATTCCTACTTTACCTTTTTCAAACGGAATAAATTCTTCTTTTTGTCGGGTAAGTGTATTATAAAGAAAAATATCAGTTCTCATTTTATCCCGATCATTTCTTTTGCCCCTGATATACTGGCCTGAGTAACGTCATCGCCGCTGAGCAAACGCGCCACTTCAAGAACACGCTCTTCTTCCGTCAGCTTGCTCACTCGGGTGACCGCTCGTTTTCCTTTCACGACTTTTTCGACCTTGAAATGCGTGTCCGCCATCCCTGCAATCTGTGGAAGGTGAGTTATCGCAATTATTTGATGAAATCCGGAGAGATTTTTTAAACTTCTGCCGACTTTAGCGGCTATTCTCCCGCTTATGCCTGAATCAATTTCATCAAAAACGAGCAGCGGCAGCCTGTCGCTCTTTGCCAGTATTGTTTTCAATGCGAGCATTATTCTGGAAATCTCGCCGCCAGAGGCGACCCTGGCCAGCGGCCGTGGCTCTTCACCTACGTTCGTGGAAATGAAAAACTCGACTGCGTCAAACCCTTTGTCAGTCGTTTCGTAGAAATTGTTTCCCAATTTCGCAAGTGGTTTGAGCCTTCCTCCTTCTGCTCTATATTCATTGTTTCTTGTTTCAATTTCAAATTTTGCCTTTTCAATTCCGATCTCATTAAGAACGCCCACTATGCTTCGAGTGATTCGTTCGGCAACTTCCCTGCGTTTCATCGAGAGGCGTTCGGCAATTTCGGAGACTTTTTCCCTCTCCAGCTCAACTTTAGTCTCCAGCTTTTGAATTTCTTCGTCGAAATTCTCCGCCAGTGCGAATTCTTTTCCTATCTTTTCTCTGTACTCGATTGCCGCCTCCAGCGAGCCGCCGTATTTCTTTTTGAACATCGTTAAGGTGCCGAGCCGTTCTCGAATTTCTTCAAGCCGCTGGGGGTTGAAATCTATCTTGCTACTGTAACTCTGTACAAACCTTGTTATCTCATCGACGACGGCTTTTGCTCCATCGCTTTCGACCTTGACCGGTTCGAAAGACCTGTCTATCTGCGATAGATCCTCAAGCTGGTTCCTGACCACGACAAGTTGATCATGTATTGAGCTTTCGCTGTCGTATAAAATCTCATAAAGCTTGGTGGTCGATTCATAAAGCTTCTCCGCATTCTCTAAAATTTTGAGCTCCGATTCAAGCCTGTCAATCTCGCCTGCCTCCGGGTTTACGGAATCGATCTCTTTTATTTGAAATGCGTAAAGCTCCCGTCTCTCCTTCAGCCCGTCGCGTTTCGAAATGAGTTCTTTGAGCTCGCCTAATCTCGCGCTTAATTCATGGTACACCTCGCGGAAATCTCTTATCAGGTTGTCAAGCCCGCCGAAATCATCCAACAAATCGATGTGCGTCTCAGGTCTTAGCAGAGACTGGTGCTCGTGCTGACCGTGCAAATCGACGAGAAAATCACCAAGCTGTTTCAATTGCGAAATCGGAATCGGGGTGTCATTGACAAATGCGCGGCCCTGCCCCTTTTGATTCACTTCTCTTCGCAAGATTATTTCATCTTCGCTTTTGAATTCCCCATTTTCTTCCGCCGGAAGCCATTGCGAAAGGAGTCCCTGAACTTTCTTGTTCCCCGATATTGTAAACACTCCTTCGACGATTGCCTTTTCTGTCCCGCTCCGGACCTCATCCACAGTCGCGCGTTCACCGAGAATCAAATTCAAGGCATCGATAATTATAGATTTACCCGCACCTGTTTCTCCGGTGATAATGTTCAGGCCTGTTCCAAAATCAAGCTCGAGCTCATCTATCAGGGCATAATTTTTTATTGAAAGATTCTTAAGCATAAGTATCTTACTTAACGTTAAAATATTTTGCTTCGGGATGGTGAACCACTATCGCAGTCGTGCTCTGTTCCGGCACTAGTTGAAATTCTTCGGTAAGAGTAACTCCGATTCGCCATGGATGGAGCAGCTCGAAAAGCTTCGCCTGATCATCAAGATTCGGGCAGGCTGGATAACCGAACGAAAAGCGCGAACCTTGATAGCCCTGGGAAAATAGCCGCTTCTTTTCCTTTGCGTCATTAACCTCGATGCCAAGCTCCGTTCTGATAATCTTGTGCCAGTACTCAGCCAAAGCTTCCGCACTCTCGACACTCAATCCATGGAGATAAAGATAGTTCTGATAACTTCCAGCCTCAAATAAAAGCTTGGTGTATTCGCTTGCTTTCGTGCCAATCGTCACGACCTGCACCGAAATGACGTCCAATGTGCCCGAATCGATAGATTTGAAGTAATCCGAAATACAGAGGAACCTATCGGCCTTTTGACGCGGGAATTCAAATCGAACCCACTCAATCAAATGTTCCTGCGCTTGAGGGTCGCCCGGTTTCAATCTCCACTTTGTGTAAACGTCACTATCATCATTCGGGCGGTAAATAATGAGGTCGTTACCAGAAGACTGACACGGAAAATACCCGTAAACCACCTTAGGTTCGAAAAGCCTTTCTCTTTTGATTATCAGTTTCTGTTCCTCCAGCGCAGGATAGACTTCCGACTCGAGCAGCCTATTATATTCTTCTTCCGACTTGCCTTTTTTTGAGAATTGCCATTGCCCACGAATCAGAGCGACTTTGTTCAGATACTCCCACATCTTTTCAAGCTTGATGCTCGTGATCACTGCGCTCCCGTAAAACGGCGGCGCTGGCACAGCAACGTCACGACGCACTTTGCTCCGCGGAAGCACTTCTTCCAAGACTGCCTTTTCTGCAGCAACAGTCTCTTTGTTCTTTCGATTCAATTCAAGGGATTTGTTCAAAGATGACGAAGAAGCTTTAACATCTTTCAATTCGGCAACATCAACTTTTCCGGATCTTACTTCTTCCATAAAATGGAGGCCGTCGAAAGCATCGTTTGCGTAAGAAAGGTAACCGTTGTAAACTTCCCTTAAATCCTGTTCGACGTATCTGCGTGTCAAAGCGGCGCCGCCGAGGACGACCGGAATTTTTATTCCGCGGTGCTCCATTAGTTCCAGGTTCTCTTTCATTATGACGGTGGACTTCACGAGCAACCCGCTCATTCCGACGGCATCTGCATTGTTCACGTCCGCGGCCTCGATTATTTTTTCCACCGGGACTTTGATTCCAAGATTAATGACTTTGTAGCCGTTATTGGTGAGAATTATATCGACAAGGTTCTTGCCGATGTCGTGGACGTCGCCCTTCACCGTGGCAAGCACCATGGTGCCTTTTTGCATTCCGTCAACGTGCTCCATGAACGGCTCGAGGTAATTTACCGCCGTCTTCATCGTTTCTGCAGATTGGAGGACGAACGGAAGCTGCATTTGTCCGCTGCCGAACAAATCTCCTACAACCCGCATCCCGTCGAGCAATATCTCGTTTATGATCTGAAGCGGAGCATACTTCTCGATAGCTTGCTTTAGATCGTTATCGATCCCGATTTTGTCACCGTCAACGATGCGCCTCTTCAGCTTGTCTTCTAGAGATAGCGATTCTCCATTGTCGCTCCTGGCCTGGACTTTTGCACCGGCATAATAATTCATCAGCTCGACAAGCGGATCATAAACGCACTTAAGCTCTGCCATTAGTTTTCAACCATTTCAAATTTTCTCTCGTCGTAGATCAATTGCCGGCAGACTTCTCTTCCGTGCTCGTCGATCTTGTACAGCGGCATGATCTTTTGCGCGTTAACAATTGATAAGTCGAGCCCCGCTTCAATCGCGTAATGCAGAAAGACAGAATTCAAAACGTGTCTCGTATGAGCATTCAGCCCGAACGAGGCATTGGAAACGCCTAATATGGTGTATGACTTCGGAAATTCATTCTTAATCATCCTAATCGCTTCGATAGTCTCGATTCCGGCTTTTCGGAATTCTTCATCGCCTGAGCCGAGCGTAAATGTCAGCGTGTCGAAAATCAAATCTTCCTCTCGCATTTTGTATTTTTCGATTGCCATGTCGTGGATTCTCTTTGCAATTTCAAATTTTTTTTCGCGCGTCTTCGCCATTCCGGTTTCGTCGATTGTCAACGCAACTACCGCTGCTCCATACTTTTTGCACAGAGGCAAAACACGGCGCATGCGTTCTTCGCCGTCTTCGAGGTTTATGGAATTGACTATCGACTTTCCCGCGTACATCTTCAATGCTTCTTCGATGACTCTATATTCAGTCGAATCTATCATCAACGGCAGCGCTACTTGAGTATTGAACCGCCGCATCACTTCCTTCATGTCGCGAACTTCATCCCGTCCGACATAAGCCACGCATAGATCGAGTATATGCGCACCTTCCTTCATTTGTTCCTTAGCAAGCTGCACCATGCTGTCGTAATCTTCGGTGAGCAGAAGGTCCTTGAATTTCTTCGAGCCATTCGCGTTGCATCTCTCTCCCACTATCACAGGAGGCGGATCAAGATGCAGTGGAACGCTCGAATAGATGGAAGCTACCGACTGAACGTAGCTGAAATCTCGCTTCTTCACCTCTGACCCGGATGCAATCTTGGCGAGCCTCGATATATGTTCCGGCGTTGTACCGCAGCATCCGCCTATTACACTCACGCCGAACTCATTCACAAACCTCTTCGTCCAGAATTCGAGCTCGTCAGGTGTAAGATGATAGCAGGCTTGCCCGTTGAGGTTTTCCGGGAGTCCCGCATTCGGCATTACGAAAACCGGCTTCGGAGAATTCTCACAAAGATATCTGACATTTTCTTCCATCTCTTTCGGGCCGGTCGCGCAGTTCATTCCAAAAACCGTGACGAGTTCGTACGGCTCAATAGCTGTCAGCGCGGCAGATATTTCTGTGCCCATCAGCATTGTTCCCATCGTCTCGATCGTAATTGAAACGATGACTGCAATACTCGTCGCGGAATATTCGCAGAATTCCTGGATCGCAGCAAGCGCCGCTTTGGTCTGAAGAAGATCCTGGCAGGTCTCGATAATCAGTAAATCGACTCCGCCGTTAACCAGTCCTTCTACCTGCAATCTGTAGGAATCACGCATCGCATCAAACTCTATATGCCCGAGTGAAGGCAGCTTCGTAGTCGGTCCCATTGACCCGGCAACATATCTCTTTTGACTCTTTTTGGAAAACTCGTCTGCAACCTTTCGCGCGATCTCTGCGGCGCGTTTGTTTATCTCGTACGACTTATCGGCAAGTCCGTATTCTGCAAGCACGATAGATGCACCGCCAAACGAATTCGTTTCAATAATGTCAGCGCCAGCTTCAAGAAAGCCACGATGCACTTTCTCAGGCGCTTCGGGTTTGACAATGTTGAGGTACTCGTTGCAGCCGGCCAGGTTTTCACCGCCGAAATCGGCAGACGTTAAGTTCTGGATCTGAAGATTCGTACCTGTCGCTCCGTCAAACACCAAAATCCTATTTTCCAAGATATCGAGAAGTTCTCTGCCTGTCATTGCGATTGATTTTTAAACAATTTAGCTTCGCGCGAAGGGAAATTCAAACGATGGCATGAATAATCCACGATGCCAGATAAAATTCCTTACTAACCTCTCAAGCACAGGTAATGAATCATTTTAAGGATATTTTGGTAACCTTGCAAAGGATTACTCGAGAGAATTTGAGAATATGCGTGATTTGAATGACTTCTCACGGAAAACCTTCGCAGGGTTTCTCCGGATTCTGAAAATGAGTCGTACCCCAAAAACACGGATCTAGACCGCTCGGACATCTGGCACGATAAGGACTGGACTATTTCCTGCGGTAAAAAACGCGAATATCCACCTACTGCGCCTGCGTCGTGGCGTTTTTGCCCTCAAATTAATTAAGCAGAAAAATCCATTGTCAAAAACATGGCCTGGCTCGACTTTGCGACCATTACGATTTTAGCTTCTGCTTCGGCTCCGCAATACTGGGCTTTCCGAAGTCCCTAAAGAACTGTCAGTCACTTTTTCCACTTTGATTGTTCCCCCACATCAAGACCTCGATCTTTACTCTCACTGTTCCATCCTGGATCATTCCTAACACACTTGCCGCTCCCTCCGACAAGTCTAACATTCTCGACTTATCCACCGGGCCACGATCGTTCACCGTGACCTGCACACTCTTCCCGTTCGACAAATTTGTGACCAGTAATTTCGTGCCGAACGGAAACTCCCTGTGCGCAGCAGTCATGGCGTTCTTGTCAAACACTTCCCCGTCTGCAGTCTTCTTGCCGTTAAATCCAGTGGAATAATACGAGGCAATTCCTTCAACCGTCAATAGGCCCTTTCCGTATGCCGACGAACCGGCTGGAGCATTGTCAGGCGTCAATGTTCCGCTATCAGTGAAACGAGCCGCGGCCGAGCATCCGACAAAATATGACGCCGACGCCAGCAGTGCCATGGCAATGACCTTCTTCAAACTAAGTCCTGCCTGTTTCTCTTTTTCAACAGTTCAATGATTTCTTTGACAGATTGCGACTTGCCTCTTTTGGATATAAGCAGTGCGTCTTTTGTTTCGACAACTATCAGAATCTTCGACTTCGACTACCGAGATCAATTTGTCTTCAGACCATACTAAATTGTTTTTACTTCGGACGCTGACGACTTCTCCTTTGAAAGCATTGCCGTCTGCATCCTTGTTCTCCATTCTATAAATTTCGTCCCATGAACCGACATCGCTCCATATAAAATTGCTGCGCATCGTCAACGCGTTACTCGCCTTTTCCATAACTGCGTAATCGACAGAAATCGGATCTACTTGTAAATAAAACTTTTCGATCACTTTCTCAAAATCAGCTTTCCCAAACTCGCTCTTAAGCGCCAAATGAAAATCTGAAAAATGAGCCAGATTTTTCGTAAGCTCATCCAAAATAACGTCAACACGCCAGATAAACATTCCGCTGTTCCATAAATAATCGCCGCTTTGCACGAACTTGACCGCCGTATCATGGTCCGGCTTTTCTTTAAATGATATCACTTTATAGCCCGCGCCGCTCATCGGGGGCCCCGCCTGCGAGGATGCGGGTCCGATCGGCGATCCCGTTCCGGCAGGAGGCGTCATCAATTCTTGGGTGCGGCTTTGTGCGTCGTAATGTATATAACCAAATCCTGTTTCGGGATAGGTAGGTCCAATGCCTATTGTAACGAGAGCGCGATGTATATCCGCAAGTCTTATTGCATCCTTCAATTGCGAGATAAAATTTTCGTCCTCAGGAATAAGGTGGTCCGAAGGGAGGACAACCATGACAGCATTGTCCGTCATCGAAGAAATCGCAGACGCCGCAACAGCTATACATGGAGCGGTATTGCGCCCGAAAGGCTCCGCTATAATATTTTTCTTTGGAATCCCGGGTGCCTGTTCCAGTGCTAAAGGTTGCTGGGCGCGATTTGTCACCACAAAAGTATTTTCCGGTAATATTAAACGTGTCACCCTGTCCAATGTGCGCTGGTAAAGAGATTTGCCGTCAAACACATTCTGAAATTGCTTCGGCGTAGTCTCACGGCTCTTCGGCCAAAAACGTGAGCCTATACCACCAGCCATAATTACCGCAAATACTTTCATAAAAGTCCTAATCAGTTATATTGAGAATTCCGGCTGTCCCATATACAGGGTTTAAAGGGGATGACTTCGAATTGCAATAGACTCTCGGAACGCGGCTGTTTATCATGCACAGTATTTCGTATGGAATTGTTCCCAAACTTGAGGCAACGTCCCATGCGCTTATCGAGATATCACCGCTTTTTCCGATGAGGACAACATCATCTGTGGACTGAATTTCAAAATCGTTCCTGATGTCAACCATTAAATGATCCATTGTAATCGTGCCAACCACCGGGTATTTTCTCCCCTTTATCAAAACAGATGCTTTGCCGGTCAACAATCTTGTATATCCGTCACCGTAGCCTATCGGCACGACAGCAATTCTTGTATCGTGTCCTGTAAAATATTTTCGCCCGTAACTTACGCTCATCCCGGCGTGAAAATTCTTAATTTGTATTATGGTCAACTTAAGCGACATCGCAGGTTTCAAGTTTAACGACTCTGAAGTTTCCACAGAAGGATAGTAGCCATATGACATAATTCCGGGGCGAACCATATCGAAATATGTGTCCGGCATATCTAAAATTGCGCCACTGCTCGCAATATGAAACAAGATTTGTTCCGACCTATTACGCACTGAATCTAATTCTTTGACACCGGCAACGACGTTTCTGAATGCAGACAATTGGCGGCGGGCGAAGTCTTTGTTAAATTCATCGGAAGTGGCAAAATGAGAATAGATGCCGACAAGAGAAAGTGAATCGAGATTCAGGACTGCCTTCACCGCTTCGAGCGCGTCCCTGGGAAAAAATCCAATTCGTCCCATGCCGGTATCGACCTTTATTTGAACTCTCGCTTTTTTGCCTGCCGTTCTCGCCGCGGAATTCAATGCATAAGCCGTCTCCAGTGAGCCGACAGTCGCGTCTAAATCGAAGCGGAGATATGGTTCAAAGGAATCTTCAACCGGCGGTGAGAATACGAGTATAGGCACATTTACATGATGGCGCAATTGAATCGCTTCGTCAGTGATTGCAACGCCAACATAGCTTGCTCCAGCCTCGATCATCGTTTTCGACGCCTCAACCAACCCGTGACCATAAGCATTCGCTTTCACGACGCCAAGTATTCGCACGTCGTGACCGACTCTGCCACTGATTTGCTTAATGTTGTGTTGGATAGCTGAAAGGTCAACTTCAGCCCTCGTGGTTCTCATTTATGAATATAAGGCGGTTAGAAAAAACTTTCAAAGGTAAACTATGCCTGAATCCGCATAATGTGATCGGACACAATTGCTGGTTCTCGAGAAGAAATACTTTCCAACTTATCCGTCGGGAGACTATCTACAAAAAAATTATTTCACTTCCCTTAAGGCAGCGCGAACCAAATCTTCAACCGACTTTGCAGCTGCTGAATCCATTTTTGTAACCTCTCTAATTGCCCGCTCACTTTGGAGCCTTGAATACCCGAGTGCGACCAGCGCATCGACAGCTTCGGAGCGAACTCCCTCCTTGCTTTCGAGGCATTCGTCCCTGATGTCCACGTCAAGTTTAAGTATCTTATCGCGAAGTTCAAGCACAACCCTTTCAGCTGTCTTCTTTCCAATACCGGGAATTGCCATCAAAGCTTGATGATTCGAGCTGGCAATAAAACTGTAAACATCGGAAACATTCGCGGACGAAAGCAGGCTTAACGCCGTACGGGGGCCAATTCCGCTGACGCTTATCAGCAGCTTGAAAAGATTGCGCTCGTCCCGTGTCGCAAACCCGTACAACTGCAGATCGTCTTCGCGGATGACAAGCACCGTATAAAGCGCAACTTCATCCTTCACCTTTCCGACCACGTCGTAAGTGGATAGTGGAACACTGACTTCATAAGCGATTCCATTGACATCTACGACAAGCAGGGTCGGATTTTTTTCCAGAAGATGCCCGGTCAGCCTGTAAATCATCTGGCTATGGTTCTCACATTAGTCCGGGCGACGAGATGTTTGTTCTTCTCAACAAAGTCTTTCCAGTTTCGATATTTAGATGCGCCATGACGGCTGTTTTGTGAGTGACAAATAGCAACGGCACAAGCGTCTGCTTCATCTTCCCGCATCTGCTCTTCTCCTGTGAAGTGGGTCAGGTTCGTAACCATATATTTGACTTGAGACTTCGAAGCGTTTCCGTTTCCTGTGACAGCTTGTTTGACTTTCCGCGGGGAATATTCCACGACTTCAACTCCTTTGAGAGCGGAGGCAAGCACAGCGGCGCTGCGCGCGTAACCCAATTTGTACGCACTTTGCGCGTTCTTTCCGTAGAATCCCGCTTCGACTGCTACCGACCCGATAGAGAATTCATCGAAGATTTTATCGATCTCGTAAAAAATCCTGACCAGCTTTTCCGGCATCGAATCCAAATCCGTTAGAATGATTGTGCCGTATTTCAGAATAGCAAATTTGTTATTTTCGGTTTTCAAAACAGCATATCCGGTCTTGCGTGAACCTGGATCAATGCCGAGAATAATCATTTGAGCTTGAAGCTCATCAGCTCTGGCTGAGATTGAGCTGTGCGAGAACGCTGTCGTCGATATCAAAATTTGCGTATACGTTCTGCACATCCTCGTGATCTTCCAAAGCTTCCATCAGTTTCAGGACCTGCTCGGCTTCCTTGCCTTCAACACGAACGGTGTTTTGGGGCAGCATTTGCAAAGAAGCGTTGGAGATTTTGATACCCTTGTCTTCGATTGCTTTCTTCACGGCATCAAAGCTTTCCGATGAAGTTGTAATATCATAATAATCATCTTCAGCTCGCATGTCGTCCGCACCCGCCTCCAATATTATTCCGAGAAGATCGTCTTCCTTAAATGCGGCCTTCGGCACTTCGATGCTGCCTTTCTTCTGAAACATCCATGCAACGGATCCTGCTTCTGCAAGTTTACCGTTGTTGCGGTCCAGTATGTGACGCAGTTCCGCGACGGTGCGGTTCTTATTGTCGGTTACCAATTCGATCATTAATGCGACGCCCGCCGGCCCGTAGCCTTCATAAGTGATTTCTTCATATGCCACTCCAGGCAGCTCGCCTGTACCACGTTGTATTGCTCTTTTGATGTTGTCGGCGGGCATATTAGCGTCCTTTGCGTTCTGAACCGCAAGCCGCAATCGAGGATTGCCGTTGATATCGCCGCCCCCGTTTCTCGCTGCAATTGTTATTTCCTTGATAATCCGGCTGAAAAGTTTTCCGCGCTGCGCGTCGGTTCCGGCTTTCTTGTGCTTAATCTTCGCCCATTTATTGTGTCCGGACATAAATTTTACCTCCTACAAATTAGTGCAGAGTCGAGTCATAATTCGCCCCTGCTTAATTTAAAATCTTTTAGTTGTAATTGATAATATACATTACCGCCATATCGATTTTCATCCACCGAATATGCGATATCTAACATTGAACCTTGTTTTAAAGTGGCGTCACCGTTCCTGAATTTGATCGCATCGAAAGTGATGCCGTCGGATTGCAGTTTCATTTTTAAATGAGAGCTGCCCACGATGCGTGAGTCGGATAAACGAACGCCTGAAGTTCGAAAAACCGGTTTTGAATTGTGCGGGCCAAACGGCTCGAACATCTTAAGAGTCTTTACGAAAGTGCCGTCGACAATTCCAAATTCCAGATCGGCATCTATCGAAATCACCGGAATCTTCATTTCTTCAGTAATTGTTTTCTTTACGACTTCCTCGAACCTGTCCACGAATTGATGAAGGTTCTCCGGTGCAAGCGCGATTCCGGCGGCGACTTTGTGTCCGCCAAACTGAAGCAGCAAATCGGAACACTCCCGAATGGCAGCGAAAATGTCGTAACCGGCAACACTCCGGGCACTCCCGCGGACTACGCCATCCACCGTTGCGAGCATGATTGTCGGCTTGTAAAATGTTTCGACGATTCTCGATGCAACTATGCCGACGACGCCCGGATGCCATGAATCTTTGTGAAGCACCAGAGAATCCCGGCCGCTCCATTCCTCAGATGACGGAACAAGTGAGCCCGTCTCCAATTTCTGATCTTCGGCCCGCGTCAGCATGGTCAACGCAAGTTCCTTCGCTTCAATGAACGTTTGCTCGTCCAACATTTTCCGGTGCAAGTTTTCGCTTTCCAATACTTGAGCAAACTCGACTGCCATGTCTTCATTCTCGGTAATTAGCAGCTCCACTGCGCGTTTTGCGTCTCCCAATCTCCCGACGGCGTTTATCCGGGGGGCAATCGTGAACGAAACTTGGCCGGTCGTGAGCCTTGTGTGGTTAACGTGCGAGCTCTCGAGAAGCGCTTTTATGCCTGCACGCGGGCCGCCTGCGATAGCACTGAATCCGGCCTGGACGAAAATTCTGTTTTCTCCGATGAGCGGCACGACATCAGCAGCTGCCGCAATCGCAACAAGGTCAAGATACTCATCCGGCAATTCCGGCTTATCAAGCTCCGTTGAAATTGCCTTCGCAAACTTGTACGCGACACCGCAGCCGGATAAAAACTTGAACGGGTAATTGCATCCCGGCTTGATCGGATCAAGAACGGCAACCGCATCGGGGCATCTCTCGACTTCATGATGGTCGCAAATAATTGTTTCGATTCCTCTCGTGGAAGCATAAGCAATCTCTTTGCCTGCCGCCACTCCACAATCGACGCTCACCAATAGAGTGAAGCCGTTTACCGCAGCAAATTCCACTCCGTTCATACTGATACCGTAGCCTTCTTTCAACCGGTCCGGAATATAAAATTCTACATCGGCACCTAACTTCCTAAAGAACAAATAAAGCAGTGCGGCACCGGTTGTCCCGTCAACGTCGTAGTCGCCGTAGACCATGATCTTTTCATTGCGCTCTAATGCGGCAAGGACTCTATCTACGGCTTTGTGCATTCCGTCCATCAAAAACGGATCAAGCTGGTCATCAAGGTTCGAATAGAAGAAAAGATTTGCTTTCTCAACCGAGTCCAACCCACGCTGCACGAGCAGCCGCGCAATGATAGGTTTCACTTTGAGCCGACCGGAAAGCGAAGAAATAATTTCATCGTCTGCTTGATCGGACAGTTTCCATTTATAATTCATTTTGGAATTCTCAGATCTGAAAGCGTGCATCTGAACGCAGTCGTTTATTATAATGGTTCGGTCCGCGGAAACTACCAGCAGAAACAATTAAATAATTTTTGGAGTGAGCCGATAAGCCGAATTCTGTCTTTTCCGCATTCAGCGGAAGAGGCAGCCATTTATCTAAGCGACCTACCCGGGAGTCAAACGAGACTGGCCGCCTCGCGGCAAAAGAGCACTCCTCCCATATTTGGTCTTGCTCCGCAGGGGGTTTACCGTGCACCCCGATGTCGCCACCGGGTACGGTAGGCTCTTGCCCTACCTTTTCACCCTTACCACGCAGTACGCGTGGCGGTATATTTTCTGTGGCACTTTCCGTCGGGTCGCCCCGCCTCCACTGCTCCCCGATATAAAATCGGGCAGCACCGGAGCCTGCTGCCATGTGGAGTTCGGACTTTCCTTCCCCCCGCGCGAATCGCGCGACGAGACGGCTGCCTGGCTCACTCCTTAACAAGCCCTGCTCCTTTTTTTGCCAGTTTGTCTGCTATCTTATTATACTCTCTCGGAATGTGCACAATGCTGAATTTTAATCTTGAAACCCGAATCTTTTCAAAAATATCCTTCACCAATATCTTCAAATCGGGATGCTTTATTTTGTATACTCCATTCATCTGTGAAACCACGAGCTGGCTGTCGGACTTCACTTCAAGTTCGTCAGCGCCCAGCTTTTCTGCAAGTTCCACACTTCTCAACAAAGCCAAATACTCCGCCCGGTTATTAGTACCATAACCGAGATGCTCAAAATATTCCTTCAAAACTTTTCCACCGCTGTCCTGCACTAACACGCCCAAGCCGCTCGGACCCGGGTTACCAAACGATGCCCCGTCTATGTTCGCAACGAGCTTCATACATCACGAGCCGTTTCCTCAACAATTTCATTTGGTACCAAAATTCTTCCGCAATGATCGCACGTGAACATCTTTTCCATCTGGCGCAAGTCTAGAAGTCTTTGAGGCGGCAAAACGTTATAACATCCACCACAAGCATTACGGCGAACCACAGGCACAATTGCTTTCCCCCTTGTTGCCTTCCTGATCATCTCGTATCGAGCTATGCTTTGCCGATCAATTTTCTGCGCGAATTTATCCCTTTCCTTTACATAGCGCTTCTCTTCATCATGCGTCAGAGACACCAGCTCCTCCAGCTCAACCTTCTTCGATGAGTAAACATCGTCTTCTTCTTCAAATTCTTGTTTCAGCTTCTCCACATCGCGAGCGGATGCAGTCTCTTTAGTCTGGATTCCTTCCAGCTCTGTGTGAAGCGCTTGAAGTTTTTCCTTTGAATTATCAATCTGCTTGCTGAGTGCGTCGTACTCGCGATTGGTCTTGACCTTGATGCGCATATCGGTATACTTGTCTATTCTTTTTCTAACTTCGTCAAGCTCTTTGTCGATTTCCTTTTTTCGAACCACAGCTTTTTTCAGATAATCTTCGTTTTCTTTAATTTGCGCCTTTAATGCATTGATTTTCTTTTCAAGCTCACCGACTTCAGCCGGCAAATCCCCCCGCTCTTCCAATAAGCCGTCTAGCTTAAGATCAACCTGTTGAAGTTGGTAAAGCGACTTCAGTTTATCTTTGACAACCACTTTAACTCCTGGATATTTTAAATAGTAATAAAATTCTCACGATAATATCTGCTCATACCGACACTGATTTTATTTTGGAATATTTCATCCATTATTTTCGACATAACTTCCACCGCGAATTTCTCTGTCCCATGATGGGTAGCGTCGATGAGAGCCGTCGAACAAGACCGTGCCTCCCGAAAATCATGGTGTTTTACATCGCCCGTGATAAAAACATCCGCGCCGGCTTTAACAGCGTCATCATAAAGTGGAACGCCGGATCCCGCACACACCGCAACTGTTTTGATTTCTGCGTCAGACAAATGCGATGATCTTACGAAATCCACCCCGATTATTTCTTTAACTCGACCAATAAATGCCTTGAACCGGATAGGCTCATCCAGCACGCCAATTGCCCCGAACCCGAAGTTCACAGAATTATTAAGTAACGCATAAATATCATAAGCAGGCTCTTCATACGGATGCGCCCTGAGCATTTCGTTCACGACGGCGCCTGCGAGAGATTTCTCGATAACCATTTCAAGTCTCGCTTCATCTACACTTTCAAATTTGCCCGGCTGCCCCTTGTAAGGTGAAGCTTCCTCATTCGGGACAAAACTTCCATTACCATTCAACACGAACGAACATTCGGAATAATTTCCAAGCCTCCCGGCACCCGCTTTAGACATTGCCTTCCTGACTTCGTCCAAATGAGATTGCGGGACGAACACAACTATCTTGTAAAGCTTTTTCGTTAGTGGCGACAGGAATCGGACATTCTTTAAGCCGAGTCGCGCGGCCAGATCAAAGCTCAACCCGTCTCGCATAACGTCAAGTGCCGTATGGACCGCCAACACGCCGATGCCGGCACGAGTAGCTTCAAATAGCAAATTGGGTTTCGAGCGAGACGAGGTGAAGCATTTCGTCGATCGGAAAAGCGCGGTGTGGTACGTTACGACCAGGCTTGAACGATTTTGCAGAACCTCATCAAGAACACCGTTATTCAATTCATATGCTACCGTCATCTTCTGGCATTCGTCATCATAATTCCCTGCAATCAAGCCGACGTTATCCTGATCCGCGACCAGATCAATCGGAAGCTTATCATAAATTTTCTCGACTATTTCCTGAAGATTCATTATTAGAAAGCAAAAAAAAGTGTTCCGCCAACCGCCGGAACACTTCATATTTTTCTTCTGACCTTGAAACTGCTCATTAAGAATTTTCTTGTCAGCAGCTTTTCATTTCTCGTTTGCATTTTGAAATTACGCTTAAAATATATCCCAGGAAAGCAATAAAAACAAGTTACCGAATTGTTCCCGCCAAAATATCTTTGAAACGAAAAAATCTCGCTTATGGCGTTGTTCATCACAGGATGACTTATGTGTTGCAACCGTGCAATTTCTCGCCATAATCTTACTAAAGTATTTGAGATACCCTGCTGCGTTTGACTGCTTATCTTGTGCATTTTAGCTTTACGAATGGTATCTTACTCTGGTTCTGACAAAAACATTTCGATCTTTACCGTAGGAGAATTAGAAAATGCGCAAAAAAATATCCGTACTATTTTCACTTTTGATTCTTTTATCGTCAATGCCCGGCTGCGCGCCATCATATTTGCCTATTCAAAAAACCGAATTTGAGCTCGCCCGAAATCGGTACGAATTAAATTCCGGCTGGGTTTGTACGAATATTGAGAATGTTAGATCTACAGGAGAAGAGCTATCTACCCCCGGTTACCCGTTATCAGGCTGGACGCCCGCGACTGTGCCCGGTACTGTGCTGACCACGATGCTGAACGACGGCTTAATTCCAGACCCATTCTACGGAATGAACGATCGAAAGATCCCGGACATTTATGAAACAGGAAGCCGCTATTATACCTACTGGTTTGTAAAGAATTTTCAGGAAAGCGCTCCAGTCAACGGTGAGCAGGTTTGGCTCCACTTCCGTGGTATCAATTATAGTTATGATGCTTATTTAAACGGCCACAGATTGAACAAGGAAACGCATTACGGTATGTTTTTGAGACAAACTTACAACGTCACTGCTTTTCTCTCAAAGAACGGGATTAACAGGCTGGCGGTTTTGGTCTATCCACCCAGCCCGGCAGGAAATCCAAACGGCGGCCAGGGTGGAGATGGTACAATCGCGCGGAGTGTTTGTAACCAGTTTGTGGCAGGCTGGGATTGGATTCAACCCGTTCCCGACCGGAACACGGGAATTTGGGACAAAGTGACGATAGAAAAAACGAATAACATCGAACTGAAGAATCCGCATGTCATCACGCTGGTTCCGGGCAAAAGGTTTCCTGGTCACCCGCAAGCGCCGGCGATAATCAAGGCGAGCGTTGACATTGAAAACCCGACAGGCAAAGAGGTCCGCGGAACATTACAGTATGTTCTCGAAGAAAACGTGGTAAGCAAAGAAGTCATACTGCCGCCCGACTCCACATCGGAAATACAATTGCCGGATTACACATTCAAGAATCCGAAATTATGGTGGCCCAACGGGTATGGCGAACCGGCACTATACAAATTGGAATTCCAATTCACAAACAGCGACGACCAGTTATTGGATCAAAAGGAAGTCACGATAGGGCTTCGAGAAATCCAAACCCGATGGAACGAGCATACTCAAAGCCGGGAGGTATATGTAAACGGGCAGAGAATCTTTATCAAAGGAGGCGACTGGATCGCTTCTGATGCCCTGCTTCGGCTCTCACCACAACGGTACGATGCAGAAGTTCGGTTTCATCGGGATATGAATCTGAACCTGATTCGTGTATGGGGAGGGGGAATTACCGAAAGACCTGAATTCTATGACGCGTGTGACAGATACGGAATCCTTGTCTTCCAGGATTTTTGGATGTCGGGAGACTGCAACGGCAAGTGGATGGACCCAATGAAGAAGGATGATCAATGGATAAGACGTGAGTACCCCAACGACCATGGATTGTTCCTTGCATCGGCCGCCGATCAAATTAAGATGCTCCGTAACCACCCTTCCCTTGCCTTCTACTGCGGCGGCAACGAGATTCCTCCGCCAATGGACATCCTGGTCGCCATGGAGGATTCGCTGCTGCCGGCATTGGATAGCACCCGTTACTTCTTCTCGTATTCGAATGTTGACAGCATGTCGTACAATTCCGTCGGCGAAACGGGGGACGGCCCGTATCACATCGAGCCGCCCGCTTTCTTCTGGGAGAATAGGTCATTCCCTTTCAATTCCGAACTCGGATCGGTTGGAATGGGAGATTACAAATCACTCGAGCGTTTTATTCCCGCCTTAGATATGGAGATACCAGATTCCAACTATGCGAGGATCGATTCAGTCTGGAGATTTCACAAATATGAGGGTTACGGGAAATACGTAGACGCGTACGGAAAATCCAAAGACGTGAGGTACTTCGCCGAAAGGGCACAATTGGTGAATTACAACCAGTACAGGGCTCTTATGGAAGGCCATCTGGCTCATATGTGGGACTGGTACACCGGTTTAATTATCTGGAAGACTCAAAATCCATGGACTGCCTTACGCGGCCAGATGTACGATTACTACCTCGATCCTAATGCAGGCCTCTACGGTTTGCATCATGCGGGCGAGCCGTTGCACGCGATGTATAACCCGGCTGACGGGATGGTGTCGGTCGTGAACCAAACAGTGTATCCCTACCACGATCTCATGCTTCAGGCCATGGCATATGACATGGCAGGAAATGATTCGCTGGTCTCGCAATTGTTTATCGAAGTAAGCCCGAGCTCCGTTCAAAAATGCACTTCGGTCATGAACATTACAGACAAATTGTTTTCTTCCCAGGGAGGATTTTTATCTTTACGGCTCCTCGATACTTCCCACAATATTTTGAGCGACAACCTTTACTGGCTGCCGGATTCAACCGGCAACTACAGCGGGCTCCCGAAAATGGTGATAGCGCAGGTAAGGGCTTACGCCAGAAAAGTAAGCGATGGAAAAATAGAGGTAACAATAGACAATCCGGCAGGCGAACCGGTCGCGTTCTTCAACCGCATTTCCCTGGTTGACTCCACTGGAGAAAACAGAATCTTGCCTGTCTTCTACAGTGATAACTATGTTTCAGTACTGCCCGGCGAAGAAAAGACCGTCTTCATCGACTACTCACCGGCTGTGAAACCCGCCGGCGCCCTGGTCTGTATCAAGGGATGGAATGTGGATGAAAAGTATCTGGAAGTAAAGTGAAGACGAAGGTTGACTCTCATGCCGGAGACCGGCCACTCCCTTATTTTGCTTCATTTGAAACCTGGATTACGGCACGATGACGCTTTCCGCCGCTTGCGGCGTGGGGATCAACCTTGGTAAAATGGAAATAAAATAGATGTATTATGATCGCTCCCAACATTTTGCTTGGTGCGTATTCAATGGGATACTTCCCGATGGCGGACGATAATAATACCATATCATGGTACTCGCCGGATCCACGGGCCATCATCCCACTGGACAATTACAATATACCCCGTTCGACCAAGCATTTGATCGACAAGAGTATTTTTGAGATCGAAATCGACAACAACTTCGAAACGGTAATCAGAGGCTGCGCCGACCGAAAGGAGACATGGATCAGCGAAGAGATAATTGAGAGCTACATAGAATTGCATCGCCTGGGATATGGACACAGCGTGGAGAGTATTGACCAGGATGGACTTGCGGGCGGGCTTTACGGCGTTTCGCTCGGCACGGCCTTTTTTCGGAGAATCCATGTTCAGTCTCAAAAGCGGCGCATCAAAGATTGCGCTGGCCTATCTGGTGAAACGCCTTTCGGAAAATGGCTTCACACTTCTCGACACTCAGTATATGACTCCGCACCTGCAAACATTCGGTGCAATTGAAATTCCGAAGAAACAATACATCCAAATCCTCCATGAATCCATGACGAAGAAAGCGGCATTCGTGTGATTTTTGATTGCGCCTACTTCAGCCTTTCCGAGAAGTAAATCTTGTCTCCGTTTATGATTCCAACCGCGCTTCCTTTGAACTTGCAACCTTTGAAACCGGTGTTTCTGCTTTTGGATTTGAATTTTTCGGGATCTACTATCCATTCATAATCGGGGTCGATAATTGAAACTTCCGCGCGCGCACCGAGCTCAAATGTGGGAACGTTCAATCCGAATATCTTCCGCGGATTCACAGCGAGCAAGTCTACAATCCGCCCGATGGTCAAGACCTTTTCGTGGTAAAGTCTTGTCATCACCGCCCCGACGGTTGTCTCGAGTCCGATCATTCCGAACGGAGCTGCATCGAACTCGACTTCTTTTTCATGAATTGCATGAGGAGCATGGTCGCTTGCTATTGCGTCGATCGTTCCATCTTTAAGCGCGGCAACCAGCGCTTCGTTGTCCTCCTTGGTTCGAAGCGGGGGATTAACCTTATAATCCGAATCATAAGTCGAAAGCAAACTGTCGTCCAGGAAAAGATGATGAGGAGTCACCTCGCAAGTCACAGGAAGGCTGCGCTTTTTTGCAGCCGCAACTATTTCAACCGATTGCATCGTCGATATGTGCGCAGCATGATACTTCCCTCCGAACGCCTCGAGCAATCTTATGTCACGGTCGAGAATAAGTTCCTCTGCGACGTGATGTTGAGTCTTCAAACCATACTTGATCGTTTCGGGACTTTCATTGGCAGACCCGGATTTTGTGAGATTATGGTCTTCGCAATGCTGGATAATCGGCTTGTCCAGCATCGAAGAATATTCCAGAGCCAGCCGCATTATCTGTGAGTTTGCGACGGCAGTACCATCATCGCTGAACCCGATTGCGCCGGCTTCGGCGAGATCCTTCATCTCCGACAGTCGCTCCCCTTTTCTTGCTTCGGTGATCGCAGCGATCTGATGGATACTCACCAGGCTCGACTGCCCGGCTCTATCCAGAACGTATTTGACGACATCGGCAGAATCTACCACCGGATCGGTGTTCGGCATAGCAGCAATTCCTGTGAAACCTCCGTTCGCAGCCGCGGCTATCCCGGAAGCGATATCTTCTTTATATTCTTGACCAGGCTCTCTCAAGTGGGTGTGCATATCGAACAATCCGGGAACGACAAATTTTCCATTGAGATTTATCTCATAGTTTATCGGGTTGCCGCCAAGTGAGCCGCCCATCTCTTGTATGAATCCATCGACAATGAAAATGTCGAACATGCCGTCGTGCTTGCCCAACGGATCGACAACTCTTGCATTCTTAAGAAAGATTTTCATGAGGGTTTAACTCCTGTTAAGAATAATACTGCCATCCTGACCGCAACGCCGTTAGTCACTTGTTCGAGAATCAGAGAAGTATTCCCGTCTGCGACATCAGCATCGAGCTCAACTCCGCGATTGATCGGCCCGGGGTGCATTATCACAATTGATTTTTTCGACTTCTCCAACCGTAACCGGTTTATCCCCCAATAGAGTCTGTATTCCCTTATCGAAGGGAAATTCTCGCCGGCTTCCCTTTCAAGTTGAATTCTCAACACGTTCAAGACATCCGACCATTGAATTGCGTCGTCGATATTGTAAAACGTCTTGACGCCGAATTGTTCCAGGTAATTCGGGATTAGAGTTTTCGGACCGCAAACCGCGACATTTGCGCCCAATTTTATCAGACCAAAAATATTCGAGCGTGCAACTCTGCTATGATCGATGTCGCCCACGATGCAGACGTTGAGTCCTTTCAGGTCGCCGAACTTCTCACGAATAGTCAACATATCCAAGAGAGCTTGAGTCGGATGTTCATTTATCCCGTCGCCGGCATTGATGACCGGTGATTTCAGAAGGCGCGATAGAAAATGCGCCGCACCTGTCGAGGAGTGCCTGATAACCACCACATCCGTCTTCATAGCTTCGATATTTCGTGCAGTGTCTTTCAGCGTTTCACCTTTAGAGACGCTGCTTCCGCTTGCGGCAAAGTTGACGACATCTGCGCTCAGCCGCCGCTCGGCAAGTTCAAACGAAATCCGTGTCCGCGTGGAGCTTTCAAAAAATAAATTCACAACAGTAGTTCCCTGCAGAGTCGGAACCTTCTTTATGGGACGCTCCAGAACGTCACGAAAGCTTCGTGCGGTGTCGAGTATTTCAACTATCTCATCCGGTGAAAGGTCACGAAGACCCAACAAGTTTTTAATTCCCTGTGTCATCTTCTTCCTCCACCAATAATATCTCGTCGGTTCCGTCAACTTCAACTATGTGTACCATGACCGATTCATGGACCGCCGTCGGCTGATTCTTTCCGACATAGTCGGCACTTATCGGCAATTCCCGGTGGCCGCGATCCACAAGTACTGCAAGTTGTATCGTCGTGGGCCTTCCGATGTCGATCAGCGCATCGAGTGCAGATCGAATCGTCCTTCCCGTGAAAAGGACATCGTCCACAAGAATTACATTTTTATCCGTGATGTCGAACGGGACTTCCGTCCTTTTCAGTTCCGGCAATTTCAGCTTTTGACGTACGTCATCACGATAAAGGGTAATATCGAGCGTTCCGAGCGGAACTGCAACTTTTTCGATTTGAGAAATCTTTTCTGCCATTCTTTTAGCAAGAAAATCTCCGCGTGTTCTTATGCCGATCAAACATAAATTGGCGGCACCTTTATTATGCTCGATTATTTCGTGAGCAAGACGGGTAATCGAGCGCGCCATCTGCTGGGCGTCCGCAATTTTTGACTTGACTCTCATGCACACTCCTGTTTGAGTTTAACTTAGGCTGGAGCTGATGCAATACTCCGGCGCAAAAGAGCCTTTATGTGGTGAGGTGTCCCGAAGATATTCATTCGAGAAAACTTATTGACGTGACCTTACCCACCTCACTGGATGGAATTAAAGGCTGAATTAAGATAATACAGCCGCTTTGCATTTCCAAATGCTGGAACATTTCAAGACACGATCGGTTGCTGCGTTCCACGGCTTCGGCGTCCTTGATTTTCCTTCGCAATCGGTTTATATTTCACCGATTTTTTCTTCATGGAGCAAACAGGATCAATGATAAAAGCCGTGATAATGGCGGGCGGATTCGGTACGCGACTTCGTCCGCTCACGAGCAAAATCCCGAAACCGATGGTCCCGATCATGAACAAGCCGATGATCGAACACATCGTTCACCTGCTTGTTAGACACGGGATTACAGAACATAGTGGTACTGGTCTTTTATCATCCTAATGTCATAAAGAACTTTTTGAAGGACGGGAGCGACTTAGGCGCCTCGATCGAATATGTCAAAGCTGACGCGGATTATGGTACAGCTGGAAGCGTACGCAATGCCTTTGAGCTTCTGAAAGGCTCGCGTGTTCTCGTCATAAGTGGAGACGTCCTAACAGATTTTGATCTTACGAAGGCTGTAAAATTTCACGAAGCGAAAAATTCAAAAGCTACTCTTGTGCTGACACGAGTCAATGATCCGCTTCAATTCGGGCTCGTAATTACGGGCGACAATGGAAGAATTTTGAGATTTCTGGAGAAGCCGACCTGGGGTGAAGTTTTCAGCGACACTGTAAACACGGGAATTTATGTGATTGAGCCCGACATAATTGAGACGATCCCTTTCCACGAAGACGTTGATTTCAGCAAGGATGTCTTTCCGCAGATGTTGAAGCAAAAATTGCCTTTGTACGGCTATGCAGCAGAAGGTTACTGGCGAGACGTGGGGAATTTGAATGAATATATCGATGCGCAGCTGGACTGCCTCGACAACCGGGTAAAACTCAATATCGAGGGAAAAATTTCCGAGTTTAACGGCGCCAGATTGATCGCGCCGCTTGATTTCGAACCGCCTCAAAATTTTTCACCGAGAGGAACAGTGGTGATTGGAAATGGTGTAACGATCGGTGATAATGTAGATCTTGTTGACACAATCATTGGAAATAATTCATCCGTTGATCCCTATTCGAGTATCAGCAGAAGCATTTTGTGGGACAATGTGCACGTTGGAAGCCGGTCGAAAATTGCAGGCGATGTGATCGGAAGTGGAAGCATCGTGGGCGAACAAGTCGAGATTGAGGAAAACGTATTCATCAGCGACGATTGCATTATCGGGAAGCGCGCCCATATCAGACCTAATGTCAAGCTTTGGCCGAAAAAAGTTGTTGATGCAGGCGCGACTCTGTCAAGAAGTCTTGTGTGGGAAGACAAATGGCTGTCGGCAATTTTTACGGACGCGAGGGTCACCGGTACGTCGAACATAGAAATGAATCCGGAGTTTGCAGCCAAGCTTGGCGCAGCATTCGGTTCTCTGCTCGGAGCCGGCAAGCATGCTGTTTGCAGCCGTGATTCCGATACCGTGAGCAGGATGATCAACCGAGCATTGATTGTCGGCTTGATGTCGTCCGGCGTTGATGTTTACGATTTGAGGAGCGAGCCAATACCTATTGTTCGCCACGAGTTGAAGAGCGGCAAAGCTGCCGGCGGCGTTCATGTACGAAAGAGTCCCTTCGATCCGGATTTAACTGATATTATTTTTCTGGATTTTGACGGCAGAGATCTCTCCACGAGCAAAGCAAGGGCAGTCGAACGGCTTTTCTTCGGTGAAGAATTCGAACGCGCACCGCATGACCAGGTTGGCGATATTTATTTCCCCGAGAGGACCAATGAAAGCTACCGCGAAGATTTCATCAAGTCGGTTGATGTTGGGATAATAAAAAACCGAAAATTCAATATTGTCATCGATTATTCTCACGGAGTCGCTTCAATATTGTTTCCGACTATCGTCGGTTCATTGAGTGCGCGCGTGGTTGCCTTGAACGCGTACCTTGATCCGAAGAGACTCACGCGGACGCAAAGAGAACTGGACAGCGATCTGAAACGATTAGAAGACATCGTCAAATCTCTGAACTACGATTTCGGATTCATGTTTGACGCCGGTGCGGAAAAAATATTTGTCGTCGAACGAACAGGGTAAGTTTATCGATGAAGACAGGCTTCTCTCGTTGGTGACTAAATTATTTGCAGTTGCCGAACCACATGCAAAACATATCGCCGTTCCATTTTCAGCTTCCCGTGAAATCGACCTGATAGCGGCAGAACACAAGCTCAAAGTTACAAGAACGAAAGCTACTCACCAGTCGCTTATGAACGCGGCCTTTGAAGGCAAATTCGATTTTGTGGGCGGCACAAAAGGCGGATTCATTTTTCCGAAGTTTCTTTTCGCGAGCGACGCAATGTTCTCAGTCGCAAAAATCCTTGAGATGACAGCAAAGACCGGACTCACACTCTCGGCGCTCGATCAAGCTGTCACAAGGCTCTACATGGTCAAGAAGAATCTCGACTGCCCGTGGAGCGAAAAAGGAAGTATCATGAGAAAGCTCATAGAAACAACCAAGAATGATGAGCGCGAAACTATCGACGGTATCAAAGTACACTATGATGATGGAACATGGATTCATTTGCTTCCCGACAAAGAAAGACCGTTATTTCACATTAATGCGGAATCCATCAATAAAGATTTAGCCCAATCTATTGCGGAAAGTTTTGAGTCAAAGATTATTAGTTGGCTGGCTGATTGGGCGGGCGGGAAAAGATCCGACCCGATGAAAAGCGAATGATAACATTTGTGATTATTCACCGACCAAATTTGACTTTTTAATTAAAAATGAAAAGAAAGAAATATACGAGATGAAAATCAGCGACATACTTCAAGACGAGTTTGTGTCGACGAAATTGCCCGGCAAGACAAAGGAGGAAGTTCTTAATTCACTAATCGATCAGCTAAGAAGTTCCAAGAAAATAAAAGATTTGGAGAAAGTTCGCGAAGCAATTTTCGAACGTGAAAAAATAATGTCAACGGGAGTCGGAAAGGGGTTTGCAATTCCTCACGGCAAGACGGACGCCGTGAACGATATTGTTGCAGCCTTCGCCGTCACAAGCGAGCCGGTCGACTTCCAGTCGCTCGATGGAGAACCTGTGCGGCTGCTTTTTCTCCTTGTCGGCAGAGACAACATGGTGGGACCGCACATCAAACTCCTCAGCAGGATTTCCCGTTTGATGAACAAGGATGAATTCAGAAAGAAATTGCTGTCTGCGGAAAATCCGTCAGAGATAGTTCAGTTTTTTAAAGAAGAAGAGATCAGCTACTTCGACATTTGAAATAGAATGGCAAAGAAGAGACCCCCAAAAGTGCGTCGAGAAAATTCAGCGCCGGAATTCCGCCTGCTGATCGAGCATTTTGACGATCCGGTCGCCAAGAAGTCAGGCACGGCATTCCTGTTCAGAACTGCGGAAGAATTCCAGAACTTCGTATATGAGCTTGTCGTGGAAACGAAAACTGAAGACCACAAAATATTCTTTAATATTGTCGGCCTTAAGACACCGATGTCCGATTTCCCCCGGCCAGGACCGGCCGTATGCAGGTGCGAGATGGAAAACCTCAAACAGGGAGATTACACTCTTCTTATTCACCGAAGAGGCAAAGAGATGAACCAATTCAAAGTGTCCATCAAAAAGAAGATAAAAGTTATTCGAGCGGCCAAGCAGGGAAAATTCATAGACGTAATTACCGACCAGGACGAATGGGTCCAGTGAAAGCATTCGAATGCTGAGCAAAATGTTGAGTGATACAGTCAGGCCGATCTTGTTCAAGATTGGGCCTTTCGATGTTTACAGTTTCGGCTTGATGATGGCAATCGGTTTCATAGTCGCCAACTATTTTCTCGTTCTTGATTTTAAGCGGAAAGGCTTAGATCCGAATTTCGCCAATAAATTGACTTTCCTGGCGATCATTTTTGGAATCGCAGGTTCAAAAATACTCTCGTTGATGGAAAGCTGGGGCGATTTTTTGAAAGACCCGATCGGCATGGCAATTTCTCCTGGCGGATTAACATGGTACGGCGGGTTCGTTCTTGCTGCGATTGTGATTCTATTCGCCATTAGGAGAAAACATTACAGTTTTGCGAAGGTTGCAGATGCGTTTGCGCCGGCTCTTATTCTCGGCTACGGAGTAGCAAGATTAGGTTGTCATTTTTCGGGCGACGGAGACTACGGAATCCCAACGAATCTTCCCTGGGGTGTCAACTACTCTAACGGAATTGTGCCGCCTTCCATCGCGCTAAAGGACTTTCCACAAATAACAGACAAATTCCCTGGCGGAATCGTACCCGACAACACTCCGCTTCATCCGACGCCCATATACGAATTCATAGCCTGCGTAATAATCTTTCTGTTCCTCTGGCAAATGAGAAAGAATATAAAGCCTGACGGCAAGCTCTTCATGATTTATCTCGCGCTTGCCGGCTTTGAAAGATTTCTCGTTGAGTTCATCAGGCTGAATCCGCGGTTGCTCTTTGGCTTGAGCGAGGCGCAGTTATTTTCAGTTATACTTATTCTTGTCGGTGCGTTCGGAATTATCTATTATCGAAACAAGAATGTGATCCATTCGAGACAAAACACAGCTTAATGGCCATCCTGCCGAACCGCATATAGGAGCATGACAAAAGTACTTTTGTACAAAAAAGAGAGTTGCAAACTTTGCGACGAAGCGGAAATCATTCTTGAAAGATTGAAAAAAGAGAAGAAATTCTTTCTGCAAAGAATTATGCTCGAAGCCAACACCGATCTGTTTGATAGATTCGGGGACAAAGTTCCGGTAACATTTATAAACGATAAAATAGTTTTTGAATTTAAGCTGGACGAGGCCGCGTTCTTGAGAAAGCTCGCCGAGATTGAGTAAGGAAATCTCCTTAACTGAAGAAAAGGTCATAGGGCGCAACGCAGTTGCGGAGGCATTGAAAGGCGGGGCAAACATTTCAAAAATTTACGTCCTCTACTCTTCTCACGGCGGCATTCTAAACGAAATATATACGCTTGCCAAACTGCAAGGAATTCCAATTGCTCGCGTCGATTCAAAACAATTCGGCGAATTAACTTCAAACCTGTCGCGAGACGAATCTGCGCAAGGCATCGTTGCGACGGTCAGCAAAATAAGATTCGAGGAGCTCGAATCGCTCATCGAATCAGCTTCGCACATCCAATTCCCTCTCCTGCTTATTTTAGACCGCATCCAGGATCCGCAAAATTTCGGCGCGATACTTCGCTCCGCTGCTTTTTTCAAAGTCGATGGAGTAATTATTCAAAAAGAGCAGCAAGCGCCCGTAAACGAGACTGTAATTAAGACATCGGCAGGCGGTGCGTTCCATCTTAAGATCGCAAGAGTAACGAATTTACATCAAACTATCATGCTGCTGAAGAAATCCGGATACTGGATTGCAACAAGTGCAGCGAAGGCTCCTCTCTCAGTTTCCGAAATGGACACGCGCGTTCCTCTTGCAGTGATAGTCGGAAATGAAGGCAGTGGCGTGAAAAGAATTTTACGCGACAAATCGGACATGACTTTTTCTATCCCGCAGATCGGGAGAATCGACTCTTTAAACGTATCGGTCGCCACAGGAATTATCTGCTATGAGGTTTTACGACAAAGAGGAAATCAGAAATGAAAAGATTATCCGTGAACATCGACCATGTTGCGACATTGCGGCAGGCACGAGGAGAAAAACAGCCCGACCCGGTAACTGCAGCACTCATTGCCGAACTTGCAGGCGCATCTGGAATTGTCAGCCATCTCCGCGAAGATCGCAGGCATATCCAGGATAATGACGTCTATCTTCTTCGCAGGACATTGAAGACAAAACTCGACCTTGAGATGGCGGCCACTGAAGAAATCATCGATATTGCTCTCGATGTTGTGCCCGAATTGGTAACTCTTGTACCCGAACGCAGGCAGGAATTGACGACCGAGGGCGGGCTCGATGTCGCATCGGAAGTTTCCCGCTTTCGGGAAGTGACGACGCGGTTCCATAAGAAAGATATCATGGTGAGTCTTTTCGTGAATCCGATAGAAGCCCAAATCAGAGCGGCACAAAAGACGGGAGCGGACTTTGTGGAACTTCATACGGGAGAATATGCAAACGCACGAGGGAGCGACGTAGCAGCGCAGCTCGATCGGCTCAAGAAGGCCGCAAGGTTCGCCGCCAAGTCCGGTTTCAAGATAAATGCCGGACACGGTTTAGATTATATCAATCTCAGACCTGTAGCGATGATAGCTGAGATAGAGGAATTCAGCATTGGTCATTCGCTTATTTCACATTCACTTTTTGTCGGCATCGACAGAGCCGTAAAAGAGATGATTGCGATACTTAAGGAGTGGTAACATTGACAACGAGTAAATCGACGCAGGCAATCCACGGAAGGAAAGACAAAACGTATCTCGGCGCAAATTATCCGATTTATCAAAGCACGACATTCGCTGTCGCGAAAAGCGATGACTACGACAAATACATCAGTGGAGATGACGAAGAGTTCTATATGTACACTCGATATTCGAATCCCACGGTGAGAAATGTTGAAGAAAAATTGGCGTCCCTTGAAAATGCCGAAGATGCAATCCTTTTTTCAAGCGGAATGGCGGCGATCACAACCGCGGTTCTGTCCTTTGTCGGTAAGAACGATGCAATTGTGGCACAGCGCCAGCTTTACGGAATGGCGTACAGATTTCTTCGGGACATTGCGCCCAGATTCGGCATCGAAGTGAACTTTGTTGATGAAGATCAGCTTTACAATTTAAGCAAAGACGTCGCGAACGTTAAGCTTGTATATTTTGAGACGCCGATAAATCCGACCACCGACTGCGTTTCAATCGCCAGGACGGTTAAAGCCGCGAAAAAAGCCGGCGCCTTAACCATCATGGACAACACCTTTGCCTCCCCGGTAAATCAAAACCCGATTGACTTCGGAATTGACATAGTGGTACACAGCGCGACAAAATACATCGGCGGGCACAGCGATATCATGGCGGGAGCCGCGGTTTCCACGAAAGAATTCATTCACACGATTCGCGAGACGATGAAGGCTTTCGGCGGATGCATTAACCCGATTGACGCTTATATGCTTGATCGCAGCTTGAAGACTCTTAAGGTCCGCGTTGACCAGCAGAATCGAACGGCACAACGGCTTGCAGAATTTTTTCTGCGCCAGAGGAAAATAACCGAGGTCTTTTATCCGGGTTTGCCTTCTTCAAACACCTACAAGGTCGCAAAACGCCAGATGAGCGGATTCGGTGGAATGCTGTGCATTCAACTTCCTAACCTTGAAGCGGCAAAGAAATTCTGCGACAACCTTGAAATAGCGCTTAATGCCACAAGCTTAGGCGGAGTCGAGACGCTCGTCAGTATACCCGTCCTTACGAGCCACATAAAGATGACACGGGAAGAACTGAAAGCTGCAAGAGTTTCAGAAGGAATGGTGAGGATTTCCGTAGGTATCGAGGATGCGGACGATCTCTTGCTTGACTTTAAACATGCGCTGGCGCAAATTTAGACGCGCACAGAAACGATCCTCCCAAAAGTGTGCGCGTCTTCAGTTCCTATATTCAATCCGATATTGTGACCCCAAAGATGACACTGGTACACGATAGAATCGAATTCCACACGAAAAATGAAACTCTTGCCCGTCTATATCCCATTGCCGGCGCAGGAGACGTGGATTTTTTTGTCGATGCTTCTGAGTACGAAAATGCTGGCAACGCACTATAACCTCTCATTAAGGGGACGAAGGACAGTCAAGTAATTCAGAGACTTACAGATTTTATCTGACGTTCTTTGCGAATCTTAAATGCATTCCAACGGCGCGTGCGTAATTAGCTGCATAAATCCCATTCCTATCTGCTGAACCTGCAAATGCTTTTAAAGTTCTATCAGCGGTATCGAAGTATTTTTTGTTTTCTGTAATGCCGAACAACCTGTCGAAGAAAATAGCAGCGCCGGAATTTCCAGAAGGTGTGGGATTATCATCAATCGGCTTTCTCTTTGTCACGAGCAGACCTTCATCGCTTGCGGTCGATTGTCGGTCAAAGAATCCGCCGGCTTCCCTATCTTCGAACTCGTCCAAAAGCACTTGCGCAATTTTTTCCGCGGCATTGATTTGAACATCGTTCCTAGTTACATCGAACAGGTCGAGCAATGCTGTTCCGAAATATACGTTATCGTCCAGCAGACCCTGGTACAGGACCTTACCGGAAAATGCGTGGGCCACTTTCCCGCCAGGATCGATCATTTTTCTCAGAATGAAATCGGCGGCACTCTCCGCATCTTCGAAATATTTTCGCACCTTTAGAGCGAGCGAAGCTTCCACCAGCGCGCTTATGACCAATCCGTTCCTATCGGCCAAAATAGTTTTATCGACGCATGGTGGATGTCTCCGGTTCCGCGATTCATTGAGCTTTTTCTTTGCATTGTTGAGAAGTATAGTAATCTCACTCACCTGCCTGCCCGTCTGCTTTGCAATCTGTGCTTCGTTGACAGCAATTCTCAATACGTTTCGTTCCGGGAACCCATGAGTGTCATTTGGCATGTCGCGTATATCAAAGTATAACTCTACAACCTCTGTCTCGTCTTTCGTGAGAGCGATTTCTATTTCCTTCCTTGTCCATGTCCAATATGTTCCGTCATCGTGCGCCTCCACATCGGCATCTTGATGAGCGTAAAAAGCTCCTTCCGGGGATTTCATTGTGCCGGTTACCCAATCGGCAGTTTCGCAAGCGACATTTGCATATGCTTCATTATGTCCAAATTGCAGAGCCATCAAATAAGCCTTCAACATGAGAGCGTTGTCATACAACATCTTCTCAAAATGTGGAACGTGCCAGTATCTGTTGAACAGAGTATCTGTGGAAACCTCCGCCGATTTGATCGTAAACTCCACCCCGTGCGATGCAATCTAAAGTAAACTCAACCATCTCCTTGAGACCAAGATCATTTTGTCTCGAAGCTTCCTCGGCAAGAAGCTGCAAAACGGATGAGTTGAAGAACTTCGGTGCGCTGCCGAATCCCCCGAAGCCATCGTCGAATTTTGATCGTGCATCGTCAGTAATTTTTCGAATAATCTCAAGGCTCAGCTCCCCCGGCCTCACGGAATGAATATCATATTCTTTCAATTGCTGAAAAATTTCCTCTGCGCTTCTGAATACGTCGTCTTTTCTTTTTGAATACACATTCGCAATCTGCGGTAAAAGAGTGAGCAACCCCTGCCTGCCGTTTAAGTCGTTCTTCGGAAAATATGTGCCACCATAAAATACTTTTCCATCGGAAGTCAAAAAGCCGGTCAACGGCCAGCCTCCTGCCCCGCTCAACGCTCCAATTGCCATTTGGTAACGCGAATCGACATCCGGCATTTGGTCACGGTCGACTTTTACCGGTATAAAAAGGTTGTTGATAATCTCTGCGACATCTGAATCCGAATAGGATTCATTATCCATGACATGACACCAATGACACCACACCGCCCCGATATCGAGAAGCACCGGACGGTCCAGCTCCTTTGCCATTTTGAACACCTCACCCGAGTATATCTGCCAATGAACCGGCTGATGTGCCGCTTCACGAAGATAAGGACTTCCGCTTTTGGCGAGCTTATTTCTAAGTTTCATTTTAAATGCTTAACACTTTTAAATATTAGAAAATCCGAATCTCGATTGAACATGAATTAAAGAATGAACCCGGCAAAGTCGCAGAAATGTTGAAGTCATAATCCTATAATCACGAACTTCTCTGTGTAACTTGCCTGTCTTTGTGATCGAAAGTGTTTCTCCTCTTTGCACTCCAAAAAATTACGACGCCGACTGCCACAAATGCCAGTGAACCGATGAGAGTCTTTGCCAGAAATATGGCCGGATTTCCGCCAGCATCCGGCGGAAACAAAGCAAGGACAATAGCGCTGACAGTTGTTATCCCGCCGATTCCCGATGCTATGGCTTTTATCGAAATCCCTCTTCCACCGTCATGGATGGACTCTCTTCGGAAATCTTTTACTGCTGCCAGGAAAATATAAATATATGGAATGAAATAAACTATTATCGTCGCATCGACTAGCACAAGGTATGCCTGTTCCATCGAGGCGCCAATAAGACTCATCATTAGAAAAATCGTCGCAATAATTCCCTGGAATATTATCGCAACGTAAGGAGTCTTCCATTTGGTATGAATCTTTCCGAAGCTTTTCGGAAGGTAACTGTCTATGCCTGTTACGAACAATATTCTAGCGCTTCCCGCAAGCCATGCACCGGCTCCTCCGATGCCAGCAAGCGTAAGTAGAAGCGCGCTGATATTTGTCAAATATCTCATGCCCGTTTTGACCTCCAGCTCCTGAATCGCTTGAACCAGACCGGTCACAAGATTCACGTCTTTCGATGAAAGTGCGACCAAAAGAGATATGGTTCCAATAAGGTAAACAAAAACGATTCCGAACCCGGAAAGATACGCCGCTCTCGGAATCGTTTTCTCGGCTTCGACGATTTCGCCCGACATCACGGCGGCTAACTCAAGCCCGGCAAGCGCAAAACACATCGAAGACCAAAATGACAGTGTACCATAATCTACTTTCGTCGGAACAATATTTGTGAATGTAAAGTGAGTCTGAGATTTGCCGAAACAGATGATTACGCCTGCCAAAGCTGCGATAATTAGAATCGGCCCGAATGTGCCGACCGCCCCTATATTCTGAACCCACTTTCCGATCTTTACTCCAACGACATTAAACCCAATTGCGATCCACAAGATAACAAGACTGGCAGCCGTTATAAAAACCTTGTCCGGCGCTATAATAGAAGCAGTCGGCAAAATAAATGGAGCTATAGCGGCTACCGAGATTAGAAGAGACGGATAATAAACCAGATTATTCGCCCAATAACACCAGCCGGCGACAAAACCATGGAAGTCGCCAAACTCAATTTTCGCCCATTCATAGACTCCTCCCTCGACCGGATACTTTTTGCTGAGATGAATTACTGCCACACTTTGTGGAATGAAAAACAAAATTAGTGCGAGAACCCATAAAGAGAGTGAACTCGGCCCTGTCGCCGCAGCAAGTGATATCCAGCGAGTGCCCACGATAGCAACTATGTTGAAGAGAACTATATCCCTGACCTTCAGGGCACGGACAAGCTCAGTCATCTAATTCCAACCGCCTTTACTTCGTTCGTGACACACGAGATGGGTCATCAAGAGAAAAACGGCATCGATTACGCCGATCACATCCACCGTGTGTCGAGGCATTAATCACTAAACTGCATCTCGTAAAGCTTTTTGTAGATTCCCCCTTTTTGGCGAACTAGCTCCTGATGTTTTCCACGCTGAACAACTTCTCCCCCGCTAACAACAATTATTCTATCCGCATTTTTAATCGTAGACAATCTATGCGCAATGACAATCGAAGTTCTGTTCTTCATTAGGCGTTCTATCGCTTCTTGAACAAGCATCTCCGATTCAGAGTCGAGGGATGAAGTCGCTTCATCAAAGATCATTATCGGTGGATTTTTCAAAAGCGCCCGAGCTATCGATATTCGCTGCCGCTGCCCGCCGGAAAGTTTGGTTCCGCGTTCTCCGATTACTGTGTCATAACCATGTGAGAGCTGCGTTATGAACTCGTGAGCGTTAGCGGCCTGAGCGACATGAATTATCTTTTCAGGCGGACAGTCGTCTAATCCATAGGCAATATTGTTTCGAACTGTGTCGTTGAAAAGTATAGTTTCTTGAGAAACAATCCCGATCAAACTCCTCAGGCTCAAAGTGGTTACTTCACGTAAATCAATTCCGTCAATATATATCGCGCCTTGTGTGGGGTCATAGAATCTCGGTATTAGATCGATGATAGTGGTCTTGCCTCCTCCTGACGGACCGACTATCGCAAGTATTTCTCCTTTGCAAGCCGTAAAGCTGACATCTTTTGAGAACATTTCCGCTTTCCGTTTTCCTCGTTCGGCCGATCCTCGACACTGGATACCTGAACCAGACATTTTGAAATTTTATTTCGTCTTTGAATTCTCTGACGGCAATGGCATCAGCTGATTCCGGGATCTTTCCTTTTTCATCGAGCAGCTCGAAAATCCTTTTCCCTGCCGCAGAAGATTCATATATGCGTGTGCTCACGGTTGTCAATTCTTTGACCGAAGGCGTTATCTGGAAAATCACGACAAGAAAGGTGATGAACTCGCTCGGCAAAAGGGTGTGAGACTGAATTACCTGCATTCCTCCATAATAAATAATGACTCCAGCGGTAAGAATCGAAAGGAATTCGGTTATCGGTGAAGACAAATTCCTAATGTGGGTCATCTTCAATACGGACTTAAAATAATTTTTCGTATGATTTTCGAATTTACCTATCTCATATTTTTCCATTCCGAAGGAATGTACCACTTTTATTCCGCTTATCGTCTCCTGCAAAAGCGACGTTAACTCCGCTATCAACTTCTGGGACAGATCGCCTTCTTTATGAAGCTTCATGCCCAATCGGGCTATGACGATGAGCATAAACGGGGTAACCAGAAAAGCCAAAATCGTAAGCTTCCAGCTCAGAACGATCGCGATAGAAAGGTAGACCACCACCAGCAGGGGTTCTCTTATCAAGGTTACAAAGCTTGCGCTTACACCGCCGTTTATTACGAAGACGTCATTGGTAATTCGTGAGATTAGAGAACCGGTTCGCTCGCTTGAAAAATAGCCGATGGACAGTTCTTGTATCTTCTTATATAAATCGTTCCTGATATCTCTCATAGAGCCCTGCTCGACAAAGGCCATAAAATACGACTGTGCATAACCGAAAAAATCCCTTAAGAAGAACGCTGCAACAATAACGACGCATATTATTAGTAGTGCGCCCGATTTCGTTCCACCAAAGATGAATTGATTCACAAAATTTTCCGCGGCGATGCGCGCCCTCTCTAAAGCAGCAGCCGAAGATGGTACAGGAATGACTTGCGGCGAACCCTGACTGAAAAGCGTATTCAGAAGCGGAACGATGAGATAAATAGATGCTCCGGAAAAGACAGAATAAAACACCGTCGCCATCATAGAGGCACCCAAGAATTTCTTGTAAGGCCTCACATAACGTAAGAGCCTGAAATAAATTTTAAGCGGTTTATCTTCTGTTTCTGCCATTTTGCATTTCCCAAATCTTCATGTACGCCTGAGTCTTTGTCATTGCGTGAATAAAAGAGACCATCAATCCGTGTACCCCATCAGTAAACCCGTGCCTGAGTATAAAGTGATGGAAAAACTCCCAGCCCGGTTTTAGAAACATCGTTAAGCCGTTGACGCGGATTCTCTTAGATTTCTCAACCGCTTCAAGCGTGGAATACTCATTTACTTTTTCGAGGGTAGTTGTGATCGACGTATGAGTAAAATGGATCAACTCGTTCTTCAAGTATTCCTTATTCCCGTCAACAACGAAGCTCTCATGGACTTCCCGATCGCTCAATGCGGCTCTCGACTTCCTGAAGAGACGAAGCTGGTAGTCGGGCGACCAGCCGCAGCTTCGAATGACTTTATCCAGAAAATAATTCCGGCGCGGAATATAAAATCCGTCTGCCTTCGATAAATCAAGGCTTGATATTTCTTCACGGAGCTCGGGCGAAACGCGCTCATCGGCGTCCAAGCTTAGGACCCACTCGTTAGCCGCTTGTTGAAGAGAGAAATTTTTTTGCGATGCATACCCTTCCCACTTCCTGACGAAAACTTTGTCGGTAAATCGCTTTGCAATCTCGACAGTTCGGTCTTTGCTCTCGGAATTGACGACAATTATTTCATCCGCCCAGCTGACGCTCTCCAGGCATTCGGCAATATTGTTCTCCTCGCGACCGGCAATGATTATAGCAGAAATCTTTTGCATCACTTTATTAGTCCCTCTGCAATACTCCCTGACTGAACAAGCACTCAAATATACGGGTAGCCGCGAGCTTTAGCCCGCGCATGTGATTAGAAAGCACCGCTTCCGTCTTCATATCCACTCGCCTAAATTTAATACGGTTGAACCTTTGAACTCGTAATCCTTCCATTCATCGACGATTCCGTTTCTGACGGGATTGCCAAGAATATACTTAACATGCTTCTGCGCATCTTCATCTTTTCTCAGGATATGGTCGTAAAAGTCCTTTTGCCATGCTATCGCTTTGAAATTCTTAGAAAACCAATAACCGGTCTTCTGTTTAAACATGTAAACGGCATGAAGGAGATCGGCTTCCTCACTTGCGCCTTCGAGAACGAAATGACAATGGTCCGGCATGAAAAGATAGACAAGTATTTTGCAGTTTGAAAATTTCGCTTCCGATATAAGCGCCTGTTTGCACTCTTCGTAAACGCAGATATTGGTTAAACCCGTAACGCGTCCTCTTGTGCAAGCGCTAAATGCTGCATCTACAAACCCTACGTAATTTTCTTGTTGCAGTCTGTGGGACTTTTCACGGATTCGATTCATTTGCCCGTGTATTTTGATGAATGTCGATGAGAACGCAACCTAAAGGTTTCGACTACCAGAATCATTTCATTCATAGCGTATAAGTCGAGCATGGAAATGAACAAGAAAATGAGTGCCACTGAAATCTTTTGCATCACCTAATTACGAAGTTGACCAGCTTATTTTTTACAACGATGGTTTTTATTATTTGTTTGCCGTCTAAATATTTCTTTACATTTGGTTCGGCAATAGAGAGCGATCTAACGTGCTCATCATCGGAGTCCACTGGGACTTCAAGCTTGCTGCGGATTTTTCCGTTTACCTGTACCACCAGCGTTACTTGTTCCTCGGCGAAAGCAGCAGGGTCGTAACTTAACCATTTTTCGGAAAGGAAAATTGAATTACCATTGCCGCGCATTTCGTTCAGCTCTTCGGCAAGGTGCGGCGCAAACGGAGCCAGAAGAATATTAAAATCCTTCAGCACAACATGTTTCAAAGCATCACCGACTGCATCTCCACCTGTCGCCAGAATCTGCAAGTAGTCATTAATAAATTGCATCATGGCTGCAATCGCAGTGTTGAATCTGAAATGTTCGATATCGTCGGTCACTTTCTTTATCAATTGATTCAACTTTCGGTAAACTGTGCGTTCAGATTCGTTCAAATTGCCGGCAGAAAACTCTTCCTTACGTGAGACCGGCGATCCTGTGCTAACTGCGAAAAATTCATGAACCTTATTGAGAAAACGAAACACTCCGGTAATTCCGCGGTCGCTCCAATCACCGCCTTCATTGTATGGCCCCATGAACATCAGGAACATCCGGAAAGTGTCGGTGCCATATTTTATAACAAATTGATCTGGATTTACAACATTTCCGCGCGACTTCGACATTTTCGCACCCTGATTGGTGATTGTACCCTGATGTACAAGGCTCTGGAACGGCTCATCGAAAGTCAGCCAGCCCGCATCCTTCAGCGCTTTTGTAATGAAACGCGCATAAAGCAGGTGCATCACTGCGTGTTCTGCGCCGCCGACATATTTGTCAACCGGAAGCCACTTGGACGTCAGCTGCTTATCGAATGCAGCAGAATCGAGATGCGGCGAAAGATAACGAAGAAAATACCATGAAGAATCTACAAAGGTATCCATTGTATCAACGTCGCGTTTCGCAGAATTCCCGCACTTCGGACATTTTGTATTGACGAACGCTTCGCTTCTCGCCAGCGGAGATTCGCCGCTCGGCCGAAACTCGACATCATAAGGAAGAAGCACAGGCAAATCCTTTTCCGGAACCGGAACCTCACCGCATAGTTCGCAATGAATAATCGGGATCGGCGCTCCCCAATAACGTTGGCGAGACAAAAGCCAGTCTCGCAGCCTGTAATTTATTTTCCTCTTGCCCGTCCCGAGATTTTGCAGCTCATCCGCAATTCCTTCCCACACTGCGTTGCTTTCCATTCCGGTAAACTTTCCGCTGTTCGTTCCTATTCCCTCTTCGACAAATGCGGAGACGAGAGGTTCGCCCAGTTTGCTGTTCATGTGAGCAGGGTCTCCGATTTTAGGCTGTACCACAATGCGAATCGGAAGATTATATTTTGAGGCGAACTCAAAATCTCTCTCATCATGCGCGGGCACAGCCATCACGGCACCGGTTCCGTAGGTGGATAGCACATAATCCGCAATCCATATCGGAATGTTTTCGCCGTTTATCGGATTGATCGCATACGCTCCGGTCGGAACCCCGGTTTTCTCTTTCTTAGTCGAAGTGCGCTCTATCTCGTTCTCGTGAGCGACAAATTCGACATACTTATTCACTTCCGCTTTGAATTCCGGCCTCGTGATTTCTTGAACAAGTTTGTGCTCCGGGGCGAGAACTACATAAGTGGCTCCGAACAACGTATCCGGGCGGGTCGTGAAGACATCAATTTTATGTTGGGAATCCCGAATTCTAAACTGAATCTCCACCCCCTCACTCCTGCCGATCCAGTTACGCTGCATTAATTTCGTCCGCTCAGGCCAATCTATTCGCTCCAATCCTTCCAGAAGTTTATCCGCATAAGACGTTATTTTAAAAAACCATTGTGTCATCGCCTTGCGCACAACCGGGGTACCGCATCTCTCGCAAACTCCTTCAACCACCTGTTCATTTGCAAGGACAGTCTGGTCATTCGGGCACCAGTTAACCGGCGCGTTAGCCCGGTATGCCAGTCCCATTCTGTACAATTGCAGGAAGACCCATTGCGTCCATCTGTAGTATTCCGGCTTCGAAGTATCAACTTCATACTCGAAATCGTACATTGCACCCATGGTCTTCAACTGTTCGCGGATCACGGAAATGTTTTTTTGAGTACTGTCTTGAGGATGTACTCCGGTTTTGATCGCATAGTTTTCCGCCGGTAGACCGAAGGCATCGTACCCCATTGGCTCGAACACGTTGAAGCCGCTAATCCGCTTGTACCTTGCCCATGTGTCGGTCGGACCAAAATTATACCAATGGCCGATGTGGAGCTTGTCCGCGCTCGGATAGAGAAACATTACCAGGCAATAAAGTTTATTTTCCGAGTCGTTCAGATCAAGATGATATATCTTTTTTTCTTCCCAAAATTTCTGCCATTTCTTTTCGATTGAAGTGAAATTGTAATTCATCCTATTTCTGTCTTATTTTTTCTTACCCTTCTTAATTTTCAAATCTTCTGAGAGTTCGAGTTGCCGCTTCGCGGCATGTTATACATAATTTTTCTGAAAGGCATGTTGCTCTTGTAGCGCATGATGGAACGAATTTCATCCGAGCTTTTTCCTTTCGACATTAGCCGGATCACACAGTAAGTTCGAAGTGAATCCAGCCTGATTGTTTTTTCACGGCCGAGGGCAAGGCGCCGTTGCATTGCAAATCGAGCTCCCCGCATGGAAATCCTAACCTTCAAGGCTTTTCCGCCGCGTACGGTGGCGAATAGGGGCTCGTCCGCTTCGACGCTGCCGCGTGAGTCGACGTAATCGGATATCGCCTCACCTGCCGACCCGGATAGATGTATCATTTCAAATTTGCTGCGCGCTCCTCTCGGCTTCACACTAAGTTGAGATTTGTTCCCATCTCTTTTCAAATCGCCCATATCCGCATTGATCAATTCTGAAATTGAAGCGCCGCACTCAAAGATTGCAGACAAAAAAGCGAAGTCCCGCTTTCCCAAAACTGTAGTCCTATCGATTCTTGAGATTGCCCCCGCTACTTCCGTTAGTTTTATTTTCAAAGTTCTAAATTCCTGAGCCGTTCCATGTACGCTCCATGCCGGGTTCTTTTGCAAAACCCCAAGCTCGACAAGGAAATCACAAAATCTCCGGCATGCGGTCAGATAAACATTCACGGTATTCCTGGAAAGCTCTTTCCTGTTGAAAAGCCAAAGCCGGAACTCGACAAAATTCTCAGGCGTAAAACTAAAGGTATTTAACTTTGAAAAAACCAGGAGCTGATCGATCCCTTTCTTATAAACATGCCTCGTCGATTTTCTCGCGTGACGCATTGTGACATCAAATTGCTGCACTAGATACTGAAGGCGATCTTGCGGAATTTTTGTGGCTGGAAATTTATCTGATGTCATTTTCAATGAATTTAACCTCAATTCGAGTGATTTACAATGTAAATCGGCTTTTACTCTTTTGCGGCGTTGACGACATGTAAAATCTTTTGAAATAAAAACCGCAAAATTATTGAATCAATAGCGCTTCTTAATTATTTTGAAACACATTAACCGTAAAAAACATTTGGAAGAGGAAATGATAGATTTAAGCAATCAAGGTGTGCTGGTTACCGGAGGTTCGCGTGGAATAGGCGCTGCGACGGCAAAATTGTTTGCGAAGGCAGGAGCGAACGTAGCGATAACATACCGTGGAAACGATCAACGCGCATGCGAAGTAATAAACGAGATAAAAAGCTTGGGAAGAAAAGCGAAAGCATTCAAAGGCGACAATAGTAAGAGTGAAGTAGTAAGGAAAATTGTGGAAGACGTTCTTAATGAGTTCGGAAGAATTGACGTGCTCGTGAACAATGCCGGAATTTGGACTTACGGCGAAATAGATAAGATGGACGAGAATGTGTGGGATGAAACGATGGACTTGAATTTGAAAGGTGCATTTCTCTTCTGCCGATACGTGGTTCCGATAATGAAGAAACAAGGCGAGGGCAGAATTGTAAATCTCTCTTCAACCGCAGGCCAGCGCGGAGAAGCATTGCATTCTCATTATGCGGCGACGAAAGGTGGAATCATCTCGCTGACAAAGAGTTTATCTACAGAACTTGGGCCATTCAATATCCGGGTAAACAGTGTCGCACCTGGATGGGTTGATACAGATATGAGCTCGGAAGCCTTGAACGATAAGAATTATAGAGAAGAAGTTCGCCGCGGCATCCCGCTGGGAAGAATCCCAGTTGCCGAAGATATTGCCGGCCCCATTTTGTTCCTCGCATCGGAACTTGCTAGTCACATTACAGGAGAAATTCTTAACGTCAACGGCGGCTCAGTCTTAGTTGGTTGATGTGCGCGCCATTCCGTCCGAGAGCACAGCGGGATTAACAAAGTCATTATCGTGGAAATCCATAGCGCGAGGGGCTCAGGCGATAATCGAGAACAATAAACATCAGGGAAAGATTGTATTAACATGGTAAATATGGCACACGGATCAAGCGGGAATAATGAACTTACCGGGATCTGTCTATTCTATATAATTCTTGTGAATGGAAATTCGTCTCCTCAGCGTCATCCGCGTGTTGTCATAACTTGCAAATTGAAAATAGAAAACTAAGAAATGTCATATTCAGGAGTAATAAAGAAATATCTCAAGTATCTTCCATTTTCGGAAAACGTTCAGCCGGTTACACTGTTGGAAGGCAGCACACCGTTGATCGAAGCCGATAATTTAAGGGAGGAGCTCAACGCGCCTTGTAAAATTTTTCTGAAGTTTGAAGGAGCGAATCCAACGGGCTCCTTCAAAGATCGCGGAATGACCGTGGCAATCACTAAGGCAGTCCAGGATAAAGCCGAGGCGGTGATTTGCGCATCGACCGGAAACACATCCGCATCCGCGGCAGCCTATGCCGCCAAGGCCAGGCTGAAAGCGTTCGTCATTTTACCGAAAGGAAAAATCGCGATCGGCAAATTAGCTCAGGCACTCATATACGGAGCGAAAGTTATCGAAATTGACGGCAATTTTGATGAAGCACTGAAGATTGTCCGCGAGATCGGCGAAAAGACGAAAGTCGTGATTGTCAATTCAATCAATCCTTTTAGAATCGAAGGACAGAAGACAGCATCTTTCGAAATTATCGAGACTCTCGGGAGGTCTCCTACACACCATTCACTGCCGGTTGGGAATGCAGGCAATATAACCGCTTACTGGAAAGGCTACAAAGAATGGTCGGCAAAGAATCATACGGAATTGCCTAAAATGCTTGGCTTCCAGGCTGAAGGCGCGGCACCAATCGTGCACGGAAGAATCGTGGAACACCCCGAAACCGTCGCGACCGCAATTCGAATCGGAAATCCGGCGAGCTGGAGGCAGGCAGTTCAGGCTCTCGATGAGTCGAAAGGACAAATCAACATCGTAACCGACATAGAAATTCTTGCGTCACAAAAACTAATTGCGTCCACCGAAGGGATTTTCTGCGAACCGGCTTCGGCATCCTCAGTCGCGGGCTTGAAGAAACTCAACGAGAAAGATTATTTTACGACGAAAGATGTGGTCGTCTGCACTCTAACTGGAAACGGACTAAAAGACCCGGATACCGCATCGAGAGATGTCCCACCACCGATAAGCGCGAAACCGGCTTTGGAGGATGTGATAAAGTTGATTCAGAATTAGAAGTTCACAATTTAGAATTCCGTTAAAATGCTAATTGTTCAAAAATTCGGCGGGACTTCGGTGGGTACAATCGAGAGAATCCGCAACGTCGCAAAACGAGTCGTTGAAGCTAAGTCGCGGGGCAACGATGTCGTGGTTGTTGTGAGCGCCATGGCCGGTGAGACAAACAGGCTGATCGATCTCGCCAAGTCGGCGGTTGAGAATCCGGACCCGAGAGAAATGGACGTTCTGATTTCCACAGGAGAGCAAGTCTCCACCGCCCTGCTTTCAATGACACTTATCTCGATGGGCTGCAAAGCTCGTTCTCTCCAAAATCATCAAGTGAGGCTCGTGACAGATTCTTCTTTCACGAAAGCGCACATCAAAAGAATCGATGCACAAAAGCTAAGCAGCGTCCTCAAAGAAGGATCGATCGCAATTGTAGCCGGCTTCCAGGGGATCGATGAGCAGGGAGACATAACTACGCTCGGCCGCGGCGGTTCGGATACGACTGCTGTCGCAATCGCCGCAGCGATGAAGCCGCGCGTCAAGGACGGACTCGTCTGCGAAATCTATACCGACGTTGACGGAGTTTATACAGCCGATCCTAATATCGTTCCGTCAGCCAGGAAACTTAAACGAATAAGCTTTGAGGAAATGTTCGAGCTTGCCAGTTCGGGAGCAAAGGTCCTGCAGACGAGGTCGGTACTCTTCGGCATGAAATTCGGCATTCCGATTCACGTAAGAAGCAGTTTTAATAATAGCGAGGGAACCATGGTTGTAAGCGAATCGCAAGACATGGAAAGTGTTGTTGTCACAGGAATTTCACACGACAAAAATCAGGCCAAGATAACCGTAATTCATGTTTCAGACACGCCCGGGATTGCGCACAGTATTTTTGCACCGCTTGCCGCGGCAGAAATTAATGTCGATATGATAATCCAGAGCGCAGGCTCCGAAGGATATACCGACATGAGTTTTACTGTGCCACGTACCGAATACAAATCGGCAATGGAGATACTCCAGGATTTGATTACCCGCAAGAAGGCAATTTATGTTGTCGGGGACGACAAAGTCGCTAAAGTATCTGTGGTTGGCGTCGGGATGCGAACGCATTCCGGCGTGGCTGCAACGATGTTCAAAATCTTAGCGCTATCCGGAATAAACATACAGATGATCTCGACAAGTGAAATCAAAGTTTCAGTGGTAGTGAACGAAAAAGACATGAAGAAAGCCGTGGAGGTCCTTCACAAAGAATTTGGGTTGTCAAATGAAAAGTAAAATTAATCCCGATCGGAGTCGAAGCATTCGCGTTGCAATATTCGGCGCATCGGGGTACGCAGGCTTCGAGCTGTACAAGATTCTGAAGAAACATACGGAAGCCGAGATAAAGTACATCACTGCGGAATCATCCGCAGGAAAAAGATTAAGCGAAATATATGCGACGATGGACGATGTGATAATTGTAAAAAACGATGATGTAGATATTAATGAAGTTGATGCGGTATTTCTTTCTCTTCCGCATGGCGCGGCAAAGAGCGTCGTCGAGAACATAGCGGGCTCATCAAAACAAGTAAAGATAATCGACCTCAGCGCAGACTACCGATTCGATAGCGCACAGGAATACGAAAGATGGTACAGCATAAAACATACGAGCCCGGATTTCCTTGACAATTTTGTTTACGGCTTGACTGAGATTAACCGCGAGGCAATCTACAAGGCACAGTTCGTAGCTAACCCAGGTTGTTATCCGACCTCGGCAATTCTAGGCGTTTACCCTTTACTAAAGACCAAGCTCAACGATCCTTCCGAGCCGATCATTATCGATGCGAAGTCCGGGGTCACCGGTGCAGGCCGCAAGCTGGAAACGCGTTATCTTTTTGCGGAGGTGAACGAAAATGTCTCGCCCTACAATATCGGCTACATCCATAGACACACCGGAGAAATCGAGCAGGAGTTAAAGAAAGTTGCAAACGCGGACCTAAAATTAATTTTCTCGCCTCATCTCGTTCCGATAACAAGAGGGATGTTGAGCACGATTTATGTCAAGCTCAGCGCCGACATTTCCACGGATGAACTGATCCATGTTTTCAGTAAGAATTATGAAGACGAAACATTCGTAAAGGTTCTGCAAAACGATTCGGTCGCTACGTTCCATCATACTATGAACACAAACTTATGCGTCATTTCGGTGAAGAGAGTTGAGAATTCCCCTTACGCGATTATCGTCTCTTCAATCGACAATTTAGGCAAAGGCGCAGCCGGGCAAGCCGTGCAGAACTTCAATGTCATGTTTGGATTGAACGAATCCGAGAGCCTCCTTTGAAGATCGTGTTGAAGATCGGCGGCAACGAGATCGACGACCCGAATTTCCTCGACAAAGTATCAAGGCTTTCGGCAATGATCCGCGACAGGCGCCACCAGTTAGCGCTGGTGCACGGAGGCGGAAAGGAAATCACCAACCTTCTGATGAAGTTAGGGATAGAAACTAAGTTCGTTAACGGCTTTAGGTATACAGATTTACAAGGACTTAATGCGGTCGAGATGATGCTTTCCGGACTAATTAACAAGAGACTTGTAAGATCACTTCAACAACGCGGAGTCAGCGCCGTTGGGCTGAGCGGTGTTGACGGAAAACTGCTCGTCGCAAAGAGAATAACACGCGGTGGCGAAGACATCGGCTTCGTCGGAGAGGTCGAAGATGTCAACGTTGCCACACTTGAAAAGTTGACTCAAGAATTTGCAGTCGTCCTTTCGCCAATTAGTGTCGCTGCGGATTCAACAACCTCTCTAAATGTGAATGCAGATTACGCGGCCGCCGCAATTGCATCGGCTCTCAAAGCCGACATAGTTATTTTCCTTTCGAATGTTTCGGGAGTTCTCGACAAAAGCATGGTGATCACTTCATTAAACGAGAGAATCTTTCTAGATTATAAGAAGTCCGGCATTATAGATGGAGGCATGGTGCCGAAGATCGAAGCCGCTCTTCTCGCTTTGAATGGCGGTACGGCACGCGCATTCATCACGGATGCCGACGGCGCTTCAGAAATAATTTCCGGACATGCCGCGGGAACACAGGTGCTCGCTTGAAAACAACGACAAAGAGTTATCTTCTTTTACTTGTACTGGCAGTCATATACGATTTGCTATTCACCCTGCCTCCGATCTTAATTCACCTGGGAATAAACGCCAATTTGATCTACAAATTTTTCCAGCCGGTGTGCCACCAAATGGACGAGCGAAGCTTCCATATTTTCGGATACAAGCTTGCGGTTTGCTCCAGATGCACGGCGATTTACTACGGGGTGACTCTCGGAATAGTATTATACCCGCTGTTCAAATCCTTGAATAACGTGGAAATCCCGGGACTGATATTTCTTATAATTCCGACGATCGCTCTAGTTGTCGATTTCAGTGTGAACTATTTGAACATTGCACAGAACAATTTCGTGTCACGATCCATCACGGGAGGTGCACTTGGGATTTCTACGTCATTCTTCCTTGTTCCGATTTGGATTTCTCTCACGAAAGAATTCGCCAGCCCGCCTGCAGTGGACGCGCTGGACGGCAAAAACAGGAGGCATTCTTCAAATGAAAAATAATTCGGTTTACTTCCGCCCGGCGTTATTCGCCGGACTTATCATGTCAATAATAAACTTTGTTCCCGGCCTGAATCTGGTAAACTGCTTTTGCTGCGCCGGACTTTTCGTAGGCGGCGTCTTAGCGGTTATCTTTTTCAACATGGACTTGCCGCAGGATCAACCGATAATGAGTATCGACGGATTCTATTTGGGACTCTGGACGGGAATATTTGCGGCGGGATTCGAGACTGTGCTGGAAATAACTATCGGTCCTTTCATAGCGGACGTTAGGTTCAGAATGATGGAAAATCTCGTTAAAAAACTACCCGGCAATGTACAAATACCGGGCGACATCATGGATATGATAAACCAGGCAATTGCCGCGGCAAAGAGACCGCTGCTCCTCAATACTTTAGTGAGTTTCTTCTTCGTCGTGATAATGTATTCCATCTTCACAATTTTCGGCGCACTTCTGACGAGTGCGTTCATTCAGAAACAGAAAAGAAAGCAACCATAGGATTTGCAGAGGCGATCAATAAATTGCATTTACTTCGATTCTTCGCGTAGATGGTAACAGAATGCTCGTGGGCTGTGGATAATCGTAATCCTCCACACGTATTGAGCTGCGGACTGCAGACATCCTTCAACTTAGTCTACAAACAACCGCAGTGTCTTTCAATCCGCGCTGTCACGAATGCCCGCAGCCGCCCGCTCTTCTCCCGTCATTTCAAAAACTTTCTTGAAAAGCTGTTCACCCACGTCGCTCAACACAATTTTCCGTCGTGCCATGATTCTCTTAGCGGCTTCGATCGCTTTTACCATTTTGTAAGTCACCAACCCGTCTGAAGCGCCGCCCCATGCAAACGCGGGAACGTATTTCGACGGAGTTCCTGCACCGAAAATGTTGCAGCACACACTGACCACTGATCCTGTATTGAACATAGAATTGATTCCGCACTTTGAATGGTCGCCCATCGTCAAGCCGACAAATTGCGAACCTGTGTCAACCATCGCACCATCGTTATAGACTTTTACAGTTCCATAATCATTCTTCAGATCGCTGGTGTTCGAATCCGCGCCGACGTTAACCCACTCTCCCAGATAAGAATGCCCGATGAAACCTTCGTGCTGCTTGTTGGAATACGCATGAATGATCGACTCTTCGACTTCCCCGCCGACCTTGCACATCTCCCCGATCGACGTGTTCTCGTAAATTTTTGCTCCGGCTTTAATGACAGAATTCTCTCCGATAAAAGCCGGACCTTCGATCACCGCATTTGGCATAATTACGACATTTTTAGAAATATAAATCGGGCCTGCCTCCGCGTCGAGAACCACGCCGGGTTTTACCTTCGCCCCTTCTGCAATGTGGATTTGCGAAGGATTCAAGAGATGGGCGCCTTCATAAACTTTCCCGAGAATCTGAGGATTGCCGCCGGTCAATATTCTGAAGTCGTGTATCAAGTGAGGCCCGTTATGATGGACCAGTTCCCAGGGATAATTAATGAACTTCAAATCAGAGATTTCCTGTTTTCTCAATCCGGAAAAATCAGCCGCACTTACAATCTTCTTTTTAATGTTATTCTTGAATGCATCAAGATTCTTTAAGGATACCCATGCAGCAGCCAAAGTATCCCCATGAGAATAAACGATATCGCTTCCCTTGAACGCAAATTTCTTGACGAGGGTTTCATCAAAAAGGATTCTGCCGTTGATGAATAGAACCCGCTCAGCATCTTTTGGAATTTCGTTAATTAAGGAATCAGGATGTTTTTCCTTCAAGACATCTTTCAGACAATCTCTAACGTGGTAAATCGAAGTCTGACCCGGAAAGGATCGGGCAATCCTTTCTCTCAGCGATGTCGCTCCGCACTTTAAATCGTAAACGGGACGGAAATGAACAAGAGGCAGCAGCTTCTTATAGAATTCATCTTCAAATAAGCAGATGTGCATCCGCGGAAAGATCGGCTTACGCCGACTTCAATTGTTTTACAGCACCGGGAATGTCGGCAGATTTAAAAACTGCTGTGCCCGCAATCAAAACGTCGGCGCCAGCTTTGACTAGCCTGGAAGCATTCTCCGGCCCGACTCCGCCATCAACCTCGAGAAGCACGGTGCTGGCTTTTGGAATAAGCGCTGTCATTTCGGCGAGCTTCCTATAAGAAGCTTCCAGAAATGTCTGTCCACCAAAGCCCGGATTGACCGACAGCACCAATACTTCATCGACATCATGGATGATTTCCTTAAGCGCGTCTGTGGGCGTCGATGGATTGATAGCAACACCCGCCTTCAAGCCAAGCGCTCTTATGGTGTTGATTGTCCGGTTCAAGTGTACCACAGCTTCATAATGAACGACTATGTGATTAGCTCCCGCTTTCGCAAAGTCATCGAGAAAGAAATCCGGGTCGTCCATCATCAGGTGCACATCTAAGTCAAGCTTCGTCATTTTCCTGACTGCTGCTACGAAAATCGGACCGAATGTGAGATTCGGAACGAAGTGTCCGTCCATCACGTCGACATGTATCCAATCAGCTCCGCCCTTTTCTGCAAGGTGGATTTGGTCTTCAAGCTTCGTGAAATCCGCAGCCAAAATCGACGGCGCAACTATCGGCATCAGTTCTCCGGACCTGTATGTTGGCTCATAGTCGATGAAACGAACAAATCCACTCTGTTCCCTTTAGGCACGATCTCCCCAGCTCTCGGATATTGCTCAAGTACGGTATTCGGCACCAGCTTCGTGCTTGACTGGAAAGAAATCTTGCCGAGCACAAGTCCGCTATTGAGAATTTCTTTCTGCACCACAGCCAGAGGTTTCCCGACAAAATCGGGCACTGAAATCTGGTCTGCGTTTGGCGTGCCATTAGACACCACGACCGAGACTGCTGTCCCCGTTGCGACCAATGTATTTGGAGGAATCGACTGCGATACGACGACGTTTGGCGGAAAATCGCCGGACGTATCCGAACCAACATTCCCGAGCCGGAAGCCGGCCCGTTCCAGCATAAACTGTGCTTCACGCTGTGTATGCCCGTGCAGATCAGGAACATTCACTTTTTCTACGCCGCCGCTCACTATGAGATAAACACGCCTGCCGTGCTTTACGACTGTGCTCTCTTCAGGATTTTGCGTCAAGACAGTGTTTGGCGGGAGCTTACTCTCCTGCGTTCCGCCGAGCTCAAACTGCAAGCCGAGAGTGTCTAAAACTTCCTTTGCTTTGTCGGCAGTCATTCCGCTTACGTCGGGCACAATCACCGTTCCACCATCGTTAACGTACCATGGCATCACGACCCAGTTCATCAACGAGAAGAATCCAACCAGGACCAGTATCCAGACATAAAATTTAATTGCCAGTCCGGAGAGTAGTATGCGCGACACAAATTTAGAGTTCTTGGTCATCCTACTAAAATGATGTCGTTAAATTTACCCGGTTAAGTGCACCCATCTTGCCCCATGAAGAATAGGAATAGTCGAAACCATAACCGTAAAAATGCAGTCCGACTCCGAAAGAAAGTCCTTCCAAACCGGAGCTTATTCCGACTTTCATCTGGTCGTGCTCAAGATTGTCATACCCTACGAGCACATGGAAATTATTCGACAGCAGAAACTCCCCTCCCAGAACAAACGCGTGGAGCATTTCCGTCGTGGTAAGGTTTTGATCGCCCAATCCCCTAAATGCTAAGTTTAAAACAAGTGGAAGATGTTCGAGCTGCTTCGAGATTCCGATTCTCATATCAAAAGGCAATGCTTCGCGTATGCTTCCATACCTGCTCAATTGCGTGCCGACATTGACGACGGAAAATCCTATTCCAAAAAGGCTGCTCGGAAAATCATAAAACAGGCCTGCATCGAAAGCAGCCGCTGAGGAAGAGTATGATGCAATCGAGGAATAGATTCCCTTCAGATTGAATCCGTAGCTGAAATTCTCAGCCAAATAATTTGAATAGTTCAGCGTTAAAGCGACTTCGCCCGCACTGAATTGGCCATACTCATTTCCCAATTCGTCAGTCTCTGTGAAACTTCCATAATTGATATAGCTGATCCCAGCGCCGAAGTAACCTTCATGGGGAAAATGAAAAGTCGAGAAGAGATAGCCCGCATTTATATCGAGCACATGTTTGAGAAAGCCGAAAGTCACGGCACGGTCTGTGGCTTCCACCGATAGTGCGGGATTATAGTAAAAACCCGTCGGGTCGTCCGTTCGCGCCATCATGCTGCCGGCAAGTGCGGCTTCATGTGCACTTACATCCAGGTTCAAAAAATCGTAGGTTGACTGCCCGAACACCGGACCTGCCGCCAGGAAAACGACCGCGAATGATAACTCTCTCATTGTAAAAATGTAGTCGTGGTTATCGTATTTTTCAAGACCATCCATATTGATTATATTTTCAGACAAGATCATGAAAGATATCCAATTCGATAAATCGGAAACGAAGAAGATTCTCGTCATAAAACCGCGAGCCATCGGAGATGTTCTGCTATCGACTCCTGTCCTTCCGAACTTGCGTGAGGAATTTCCGTGTGCACAGATAGATTTCCTTCTGGATAAATTTGCGTCTGATGTCATGATCGACAATCCCTATGTCGATAACGTAATCGTGTTTGACACCAGAACGCAGTCACCAATATCAATTATAACCCTTGTGAGACAAAGAAGGTACGACCTTGTTATCGATCTTTTCGCAAATCCGAGAACTGCAATAATAACGATGCTAAGCGGCGCAAGGTACCGTGTGGGATTCCCGTTCAAATGGAGGAAGGTTGCATATAATATTTTAGTCCACCCGAGAAGCGGTCAAGTTCACAACATCGAATTTAATCTTGATGCACTTCGCAGGATCGGGATTCCGATAAAATTCCAAGCTCCCGCTTTCTATCTGAACGACAAGGCAAAGAGTTTCGCCGAAGGTTTTCTAAAATCGCATAATCTCTCGTGCGGAAGATTCATAACGATAAACATCGGCGGTGGATGGGAAACAAAGCGATTGCCCGCGAAGAAGGCAATCGAGCTGTGCGATTTGATCGAGGGGAAGCTCAGTTTTCCCGCTGTGGTACTTTACGGATCTGCCGAGATAAACGAGGCGCAACACATATCCGAGTCCACGAATGCCATCCTTGCGCCTCCGACTTCGCTCCACGAAATGGGGGCGATAATGAAAGAGTCGCTGCTTTTAATAACAAACGACTCCGGCCCGATGCATATCGCCGCTGCACTGGGAGTTCCAACACTTGCCATCTTCGGACCGACGAGCCCGCACCTTCAAGGGCCTTATGGGAATATTTCGGAAATTGTTCGAAATGAAGAACTGGATTGTCTCGAATGCAATTTGACAAGATGCCCGATCGTAGATCCCGTCACCGGCATCGGCAACCCGTGCATGAAGGAACTCAAAGTGGAATTGATCTTCGAGAAATTGGCAAAATTGATTTCTAAAGTTGAACATTCGTCACCTGCATTGTCGTCAACCGAGTTGCGGTTTAAACACTAAGGAGGCAGAATTAATGAATCACACACCAGTTGCTTCGTTCGTGCCATTCATCTTCCCAATATGGATTTCAATCCATATGGTTCGTGGAGACATTTTAGTTCTCGGCTGCCGCATTATGATAAAAAATTAAGGAAGGAAATGAAGACCTCAGAGATCGAAATACCGGATTGCAAAAAATTCACCGGGTACAAGCCGTGTATACCCTATAAAGCTTGCTATGAGGAATGCGCTCGGCGGGAAAGTCCGTTTGGGACTAAAATCCTGATAATAAATCTGGATGCCATGGGCGACGTGCTCATGACAACGGCACAGCTGCAGCCCATAAAGCGGATGTATCCGGAGAGCTACATTGCGTGGATAACATTGAAATCCGCCTCACCGCTGCTTTCCAAGAACCCTTTCATAGATGACATTCTTTTCTGGGAGGCTGAGAGCTGGCTCATCCTTGAACAGATGACATTTGACTTGGTCCTGAACGCCGACAAGTCACGGCGCTCTGCCGCACTGACAATGAAACTCAACGCAAAAGAAAAATTGGGATTCGGCTTGAACCACAATGGACAAATCATCCCCTTAAACATAGAAGCAGATTACAATTACAAGCTCGGATTAGATGATTATCTAAAATTCAGAATCAACAACCGCACGGGTCAGGATATTCTCGCCGAAACGTTCAGACTTCCCTATCAACGGGATGAGTATGTATTGAGATTGACGGACGAAGAGAAAGAGATGACATCGTGGTACAAGAGATCAAAAGGGATTGCTGAAGAAGAGACCGTTGTCGGCTTCAATACCGGCTGCTCCGATTTATACCCAAACAAGAAAATGACGGTCGAGCAGCACCTGAAGCTGATAGATATGTTTTCTACAGAAGAGAACATTAAAATGCTGCTCCTCGGAGGACGCGAAGACACAAGCCGGAATGAAGAAATTTATTCGAGCGCGCTGGAGAGAAACCCCGCCTTAATGACAAAACTATTCAGAACGCCGACGCCGGAGGGGCTTCGAAAGGGAATTATTTACGAGAATGCCGCCGATATCGTCATAACAGGAGATAGTTACGGCATGCATCTTGCGATCGCCTTGAAGAAATATGTGCTGGCCTGGTTTGGCGTCAGCTGCTGGACCGAGATTGACCTTTACGATCGGGGCGCAAAGTTTATTCAAGAAGATATTTTCTGTTCGCCGTGCTGGAAGAAAACCTGTCCGTACCATCTTGAATGCATAGAGAAAATAGACTTAGATAAGATTTTTGCAGCTGCAATCGGATACTCGAAACAAGTCAGACATAATGCTATCGCGATTCCCGCCAAAATCACGCAGGAATGACAAAAATGAACCGCCTTCTAATTTCGCTGTTCGAAAAAGAGACGCGCCTTGTCGTCGGACTTATGAGTGGCACAAGTGCCGACGGCATCGATGCAGCTCTAATCGAGATTAAAGGAAACGGCATAAATACAAGGATTCGCCAGATTGATTTCGTCACTATTCCCTTCCCTGCCGGCTTCAAAGAATTTCTGCTGAAGAATTCGCAGACCGGCACAAGCGACGTAGCCGACATTGCCAGGCTGGACTTCCTGATCGCACAGCTTTACGCTGACGCCGTATCTTCATTGTGCCACCATGCGAATATCACAAAAGATAAGATTGACCTTATAGGCTCTCACGGCCAAACGATTCACCATTTACCTCAAAAGGTGGAAATGTTCGGAAAAAAAGTGTCGGCGACTTTCCAGATCGGAGATCCATCCGTGATCGCGAAGTTGACGGGAATAGCCACGGTGGGAGATTTCCGGGTTGGAGACGTCGCACTCGGCGGACAGGGTGCGCCCCTTGTACCATATTTCGATTATCTTTTATTTCGATCCGACAAAGTCTCGCGAGCACTATTAAACATCGGCGGAATTGCAAACATCACTTTTTTGCCCAGGGAGTGCGGGGAAAATGACGTTTCCGCATTCGACACAGGCCCCGGGAATATGCTGGTCGATCAGTTAATGAAAATTCTTTACAATAAAGGCCTCGATCAAAATGGAGCGATCGCTTCTTCAGGCGTAATACAAAAGGAAATATTAAACTATCTCATGACGGATGCATTCGTGATAGGAGCCCCGCCAAAGTCAACCGGACGTGAACGATACGGCAAGGATTATGTGAAAAACATCATGGAAAAGTTCAGCAAATGCCGGAAAGAGGATTTCGTGGCGACTGCTACTGAATTTACGCCTGCTGCAGTCCATGAAAACTTCAAAAGGTATTTGACACGGAAAGAAAATCTAGCTGAACTTTATGTCAGTGGAGGTGGATCGCATAACCAATTTATGATTGATTCGTTAAAAAGGTATTTTACCGGGACAGAAGTTAAGAAATCGGAAAGTCTCGGATTCTCTTCGGACTCGAAAGAAGCAATTTGTTTTGGCGTTCTTGCCAACGAAACCATTTCCGGAAACACTACAAATCTTCCGCAGGTAACTGGAGCCAAGTCAAAAACATTGCTTGGTAAAATCTGTCTGCCATAATTGTGGAACTTGTTTAGACATCTTCAAATTGGTATTTTTAATCGTTGCGCAAGTAATTCAGTTCCCGCTGGTGCGGGATAAAGTCCGAATGCCAGCTTCCGAGATCTGTTTAATGATAGTTGTAAAGCGAGTTCTTTTATGCGCGAGTAATTCAGTGGTAGAATGCCAGCTTCCCAAGCTGGACGTCGCGGGTTCGAGTCCCGTCTCGCGCTCAACGGTGTTTGCACTTGAGATGAAATAGCGAGTATCGCGGGTTCTGCGCCATAGGCGCATCCGCCTCAGGCGGAGAGTCCCGTCTCGCGCTCAAAATTCTTCAGGGGCAGTTAGCTCAGCTGGTTTAGAGCACATGCTTTACACGCATGGGGTCGGGGGTTCAAATCCCTCACTGCCCACGAGTAAATCGAATAGGCGTGGGTTCTGCGCCATAGGCGCATCAGCCTCTGGCTGAAAATCCCTCACGGCCCACAAGTTACCCGCCTGATTGCCGACCGACATCAATGAACATTTCCCTCTTTCATGGTTACGTATCCTCAATTCGAACGTCTATACTATCTGTAGTACTGTAAACCAAAAGGAGAGACTGACCTGCCCCCAATTGATGTACCAATGCTAAGTTAGTCATCCGATCAGACATTGGCAACCTGAGACGGATAACAAGCTTCTGGAGCTGGGGGCCTGTAGCCGAGAGAGCTATGAGGTCTGACAGTGTTGTAGTGGATTCTCCACTTTTCGATGACAACTGCAAATTAAGATCCCCTCAGCTAAAGTCGTCAAATGAGCCGAGCAAATCCTTTTCAAAAATGTTATTCCTGCGCTATTTTGGCTTGCGGCTTTGACGAGTCGAAGCCTTTTGTTGATGTCTCCCGCCGGTATTCGTTTGTGAATCAAGTGCTGCTGTGACCCTTGTCAATGCGGATGAAATTGCGTCTATCGATGAAATCAACCTCTTGTCGTCATTTGCGATGCTGTCGATCCTCCCAGATAATCTCCGAACCTGTTCTGCCAAATCAGCAACGTGCAAACCTTGAGATTCGATAATGCCCATCTTATCCTGAGAAAGGTGAAGTTCCACACGAAGCTCACCGATCCATTTATAATAGTTATCAGGGTACAGTGCACCATTAAGCAATACCGTATCAGCGGCGAAATCCTTTTCCAGTGCATCAATATCCGCACTAACATTGGCGCATTCCTGAACAGTTCCGGCGTGTTTGATTGACTCTTTTATGCTGCTGCACTTTGACTCGAACGACTTCACGATCAAATAATCCAGCTTGACTTGAGCCATACTCACGGAAACAGAAGCAAGCATGGCGCCACAAAGAATGCTTAACGCAATCGAAAGATGTCTCATTTGGTATTCTCCTTCTTGCTTCCGTCTCTTGTAAGCATGAGCGGTTGGTCACTGCTGCTTACCAATTCGATGTAGGAGATCCGTTGATTAAATCCAGGGGACGAAAGTCCATTATCTGAAACCTCAATTTTGTTTTCGAGTACGAGACAACCCTCTGCCTGTCCGAACACATACACGTTCTTGAATTGCGGCCCTGTAAGGTAATAATACCCTTGTGCATCTCGAATGATATCGATCAAACGACCGGAAACATTGATTGAGTCATTTGTTTCTTCGTAAAGCATGGGTTTTACGTTGAAAGAAATACTGTAACGATCTTCTTGTATCATACCTCCTGCGTCAACCTTAAGCTCATTTTCGATAGGCCACGAAAAGTTTGCAGACCCAAGCGTCATTGAAGAACACCCAGCCGCTAACAATGCACACAAACTAAGAGACAAGGATGCCACATATCTCGCAACATGCCCTCTCTTGTAATTATCCCCTTTTGGTATCATATCTCGCTCCTTTAAGTTTGTAGAAAAACAGGAAACTGTAATCTCGCGAGAGAAAGGTAAGATGCGCCAAAGAAGGATGCAAGTGAAATCGAGAATTGACGCAGAGATGTGGGAATTATCGTACGAGACGAACGTAAAAGACGATAGCAAATTGGTACCTTGAACAGAAATAGAATACATCCGGATGAGAATGACCTTTAGAAAATGCCCGATGCGTGCTATATTTAAGCCCAAGCCGAAATGGCGGTGACCTGCCCCCAATTGATGTACCAATGAAGAGTTAGTGATCTGGTTAAACATTGACAAACTGATACGGAGAAGAGTCCCCCTAGCTGGGGCGTTAAACTGTCAAACCTCAGTGCTTAACAGTTGTTTGTGAAGCTCCAGTACCTTTGGCGGAGTTAATGCTAAGGATGAGGGCCAAGAATAGGAGTGAGCGGTGCAGCGCCATGGCGACAAAGGCGCCACTTGGACATCAAAGTTTTTTAAACAAAGTGACCAAGGCATTACTTATTCAACTCCTTAGATAGCTCATTAACGATGTCGTTGGCTAAACCATTAGATGACAATGGCCACTCGTTTGTCTTTGTTATAGTGGCAACCACTTTGCCGCTTCTAAGGTCAATAATGGAGGCCGCGAAAGTCACCGGCATGTAATCACCGTTCACATTATATCTGAACTTGAGCAAATACACCGACCGATATTCCCGTACCGCCTGTGTAGATGACTCTGAAAAGCTTGATTGTGGTATTCGTTGTGATTCGGGGTTTGACAGCTGGTTTTCTTGACTGCTTTCGGACTGCAGCTTAGTTTGTGCGACTTCCGGCGAAATCACATCAAAGCCATTATTCAGTAGTGCTTCTTCCAAGGCTGGCTGAACATTTCTCCAATCCAGCACATCGCATTCCACAGTTATTGATGACGTCTGCGTGAATCCTGTTTTTGGTGTGACCACTACCTCATAGGTTCCACAGCCCACGATTATTATAGCGACTATCGCTATTGCAAATCGAAGCAATTTATTCACTTAAGTCTCTCCCTTGAATTGTCTGAACCATTATCCCCATACAAAATCCCTACCGTTTGCAATCCCGATTTGTCGGGACTCCCGCATAGGGAACGGTAGGGGTCTGAGGAAACTCTACGCGGTATTCGAAGTTTTGCCTCTGTTGCTATGTTAGTAGCTCACCATGTGAAATGCAAACATAAGATTTAAGCTCTCTGATTCAGACTCGAATCCGACCAATTTCTTAATTTCTCCATTACAAGCGGAATATGTGCATCTGTAAATCCACCTTGCACCCTATCAACCAGATTCGTGATGACGAGTCTTTGCTTGATGAACTCATCAGCCATGTCTTCGTCATCATCTATAACAACGAAAGTTGAGATCCCATGTTTTTCGACAAAACGCTTGATTTCATCCGCTCTAACATTTGTTCGCATGTCAACAAACATGTCCGGAGTTACACCAACAATGTTCCCCTTTATTCCCACTTGTTTAAAGATTTCTCTCAACTCTGCAAGGGAATAAACTTTTCTCCACGTCGAACTAATAACAATGTCAGTGTTAGATTCTCCGATTTTGTCAATCAACCTATTGAAGCTTTCGATATTGTCCATGCAAAAACCGACCTGACACCATCTTCCTATCGGAGGCGAGAGTTGGATTTTGAAAACAGTGAGTTCCTTGCCTGTAAGGTTTAGAACTCCATCAATATCAAGAAACAAGACGGGTTTCATCTGTCAAAAAATTTAGTCTACCACGAAAGCAAAACCAAATTAAAACCGTTTAAGCGCATTGACTCATATAAAATGTATCTTTGGGGGATTCAGGAAATGGTCGTCGCCTCATAATTCAGGTAACCTCAGCTTGAGGCTGATGAGCCTATAGCTCAGAAATGGGAGATTACTAAATTATGGGAACGCAAAGTGTTCAAGAATATATAGAAACTATCCGGAAACGCAATTGACCTGCCCACCAAAAAGTGATCCACAGATATATTGGTTCGAATGCCTGATCACTAAGCTATCATTTGTGCATAACTAGGGCACAGGCCATCGACACACCCTTTTTGTTGCATTAAGGCCTTCTAATCAATATTTGAAAGCTTTCCGTCAAGGTTGTTTCTTCAAGAATCTTCGCTTATTTTCTGTCAAGGCATGAACTAAGATGGCACATGGACAATTATATCAGTCAAACGTTTCGCTTCCACTTTCTTGCAATTGGAATGTTGCACAGATACGTGTCATAATAATTATAGGCAATAGGAGGGTTGTGTGGTACAGCAAAATAGGAAACTACCTGCCGGAATTGCACTTTGCTTGTCCGGCGGCGGCTACAAAGCAGCAGCGTTTCATTTAGGAGTTCTAACATATCTTCACCGCATACAAGTACTGCAACAGGTGGAAATCCTTTCGACGGTTTCTGGAGGAACACTTACAGGTCTCGCATATACCTACTCGTTAAAAAAGGGAAAGAGTTTTGAAGAGTTTTATTTCGGCTTCCGTGATTTTCTTTCCTCCGTGAATCTGGTAAAGTTGAGCCTGGCGAATATCGGGCGGCGATCCGACACTGCGCAGGGATTCCGGAACTTGATCACTTCCATCGCAGATGTGTATGACGAGAAAATGTTTTCCGGCGACCGGTTCATACTCTTGTGGCAAGAGCCCGCCATCCATCTGCAAGAGATCATCTTCAATGCGACTGAATTCAGAACAGGTGTAGACTTCCGGTTCCTGAAGAGCCAGGACGACGAGGCTAAGATAGGCAACGGCAACGTGAATATTTCACTCGCAGATGCACAGAAGATACGTTTGGCCGATATAGCTGCGGCTTCTTCCTGTTTCCCCGGCGGCTTTGAGCCGCTGGCATTCCCGTATGACTTCCGTTGGCCAGGTAATGTTATTCCTCCGTCACTGACAGAAGAATTTGTCAAAGCGCTCCCCCTTCTGGATGGCGGAGTGTATGATAATCAGGGGATCGATGCCGCACTGTTGGCTATTGAAAGACGGAAGAAAGGGATCCCGCTGTTCATCATATCAGATACGGACCAAAAGAATGGAGATATATACACATACCCTCAAAAGAAAAGCACGCGCTCACTGTCACTGAACACCTTCAATAGAATACTTCAGGCACTGATGGTTCTTTCCTTAATCAGTAGCGTTGTCTCGCTGGTCAGTCTTTGGATTTCACTCCAACGTTCAATCGAATGGATACTTGCCTTTTTCGCCTACGGCTTCCCTGCCATCGTGCTCGGATCGCTGGCGTTCGGAATCAATTGGCTGCGTGATAAGGTCAATACAGAAGTACTGAACCGCATACCCAAACTGAAACTCGCGGCGTGGAAGGATATCAAACACCTGACGATCGATCAGGTGATCGAGATGGCGTCACTGAGGGCAACTTCGTTGTTTGCACTTGCCAGTACCGTCTTCATGAAGAGGATCCGCAGTTTGGTTTTTGCCCGCATCTATAATGACAAAAAGTACGATGATAAACGCGTATCGAACCTAATCTACAAACTTGACGAGACAAGAAAGCCTAGAGTGGATTGGCTTAAACCATCCGCAGAGATACAAGCAATAACTCATAACGTGGAAAATATGCCGACCACATTATGGTTTGACGACCCTAGAGATTTACAGAAGCTTATAGCCTGCGGGGAGTATACTATCTGCTACAATCTCATCGACTATATTATTCGCTCTTACGGTCAGCAAAAAGCGAAATACCCAGCATGGGTGAACGATTTATTTGAGCGGCTAGTGGAAGACTGGAAGAAGTTCGAACGCGACCCGATGATGATGTCAGGATGAAGCGTGGAGATACTTGCCGACTAATCATTCGTATATAATATGGTGGCAAGTCATGAAAATGATCTCGAGGAAGAAAAAGTTCAAGCCCGGATCCTAATTAGACTCGCGGAGACAGAAATTGAATCAGAGAACGATTAATATAGCGGATCCGCTACACCTCGGGATGATTACATCATTTAGACCCGGCAGACATGATTCAAATAGATAATGAATCGAGCTTTGCGTTGCGTATCCATAAGAAGACCCAAAGGTTCATGCTGGTTCTTTCGGATTGCCTGTCATCACCAATTGGCACGCGTTAATTGCAGGGTGAAAGGTTGTCTTGACTATGAATTGTTGGGATAAAACGGTAACAATATTAGAGATCTTTATCATGTATAAATCTCATCGAGATGGAGAAAGGATTGTCTGCCTAAGGGGACTTCCACGTGGAACATCCGAAATCCCCTCTGATCCACACTTTAACATTATTGGAAGCCAGCCTCAATGGGAAGATCACATCAGGATAATCCATTCAAGAGCGAAGAGGTTCGAAGAGTGGGATATTTTATTCGTATTTAACGATCGTCTCGACAGAATTACGATTACAAATCACGGCGTGCACGGTGATAAATGGCGCATGAGAAGAGGCAACGGATATGACCCGGAACACGAGAAGTTTTCAACAATGAAATTATACATTGATCCACTTTATGAACGGTGGCAAATAATCGGAGAGACTCTTTACGATTATATCGTCAAGGGAATCGAAGCTGGAGATATGACTAAAGTGCAGCTATTGGACTACGTTAGGACCATGATGAAGGCTGAGAGTGAAATAGAAAGAGAATGTAAGCTTCCAATTTGAAAACTAACGATGATCCGACTGCCGTAAGGATGAACGCAGGCCTGCGTTCAATAATCAAATGTTTTTGATACAATTGCATTATTGCGTATCATTACACATTTACATCATGGACGGGGTGAATCGATGCGAAGCGAGAGAGGGAGATCATTTCTCGGAGGGCGGACAGCTATTAAGTGAGCTTGGTCGGGTGGGCGGGCGGGAAAAAGAGTGACCGCAGGATTCTGTATATATGCCCAAAATTATGGCACGTTAGACAGCAACTGCGAGGAATCTTAACTTTGTAGATTTCAAGACGGCATATCCTTCCCAATGAAGCGAATATTGCCGGTCGAGTTGAATTGCATCCATTCGCTCGATACCGACGCTGCTTTGTTTCGGCGGTCGAGTCCAAGCTAGACGGCGGCTGGCTGGCCTTTTTTCGTCCATTGAGAACTGAGCACAGATTCCTGATTCTTTTGCCTTATTCCAATACGCTGAATCATTTGTTAAGAACACGGCAAAGCCACTCGATATGGCTTTCAGCTTCTTGAAGTGCTCGAGTGTTCGAACATCGTTCCAAAAGTCATACCTCCCAAGAGGGACTGCTGCGTGGTCTCTTAACTCAAACACCTCATTATCAGCGACGAACTTGTCTTTCTTTGTTTTGTACTTTAGCTCTATACCTAGGACGGCCCTGTCTGACTTTATTATTACTATATCGATGTGAGATCTATTACGTCCGCTGCTTCGTAAAGGGACTTCGAGCCGTACATGGTTACCCCCCTTTGTGAAAAAGCCAGGCGAGTTCATGCTGGAAGTCCATTTCAGAGTGAAATACCTGTCTTCGTCTGGAAAGCTCCTTTAAAATTTTCTTTAAGTCCTCTTCGTTGTACTTCAAAATATCGTTCATGATTTTCTGCCTGAGCGCATCGTCCTTTGTTTCTACAGCCTTGATGCATAGCAGAGATACGCAAGATCCTGCGTTTTCGGAGGAATTTCGTGGGCCCTGAGGGACTTGAACCCCCGACCCGCTGATTATGAGTCAGCTGCTCTAACCAACTGAGCTAAGGGCCCGTGCGAATACCGCAAGTTATTCTGCGACTGCCACCATTTTGTTATCATTTCACTGCATAATCTTCAACTTTTTTTTATGATATAATGGTACAGCATTCAGACTTTAAAATACGCCTACAGATAAAGATAATAGCGGATTTGCACAGAATCAATTCGGCGGTGACAGGTTTAGGGGATATCAATCGCAGTAAAGACTCAAGTGCCATTTACACTTTTTAGGACAACCAACTTTGCCTGAATGAGCGTCTTGCCGAATAAACTAATGGGGTCATTGCGAGGAGCAAAGCGACTGAGCCTGAGGCTCATGCGCCTGTCGTGCTGAAGCAATCTCCGTTTTAGATATGTTTTCGCGCATGAGATTGTCCCGCTCAATAATTCTATTCAAGTATGCGGGTTGCCGAGACACGGCACTTCGCGGAGTTTATCCTGCTTCAGGCGGGGCTCGCGATGACAATTAGACAACATGCTTTTGATAGAAATAGTATTGCGCATCTTTTTTGAACGCGTAAGGCTCGAACGAAATTGCCGAGCCGTAAATTTCATTGTTCTTAAGTGTTACCATGCGCAACATCGCCAGCATCTGCTGCTGGTCGATAGATCCGCTCTCAAGAAAACACCTCGTGCTTTCCGGAACCTTCTGGACTTAAAGTATGACCGCGTCTATCCGGTTGACGGTGCGAAGCGTTAGGTTGCGCGCGTTCTGCTCGACGTTTGCCATGATCACTTTCTTTGAGAATTCGTAATTGTAAGTAAACATGGCAATGCCTATCAGGGAACAGCTCCCTGAAAAGAATAGAATGAGCTTGAATGCCAGGCTTCTGCGCTTCATCGTTTCTCTATTGCCGGCTTGTAAAAATGGTCGAAATCTGGAATGTGTTTTAACTCTCCGAATTTCAATAACTCAGCGGAAACCCTTTTATAATCTTCTTTGTTGAGCGCTCCCTTAATGTCCATAACACCGTCCGGCATCATCAACTCTTTTATTTTTTCCAGCATCCATTTCTGGTGTACCCTGTTCGCGGGGAGACCGGCTTCTTTCATGTACTTCAAAATGATATCCAGGGTCTCTTTTTCATGAGCGAAAGCATACTTCCAGCCCTCGATAGAGGCATCCACAAACGCCCGGCACTCGCCTGAGTCTTTCTCGAAAGTGGTCTCCATGGTATAGATACCGTCTTCAGGGAAATTCAAACCGTATTTATCGTAGAAGAATGTGGTGAGCTCATCCGTATCAATACCGGAATTCAGAATGGTATGATATTCGTTATACCACATTGCGGAAACGACATCCACTCCTCCGCGAAGAAATAAGTTAACGCTGTATCCCTGTGGTATGATCGTTACGTGCAGGTTGTACTTCTTGATGAACGCCTTCGGCTGAATTGACAGGTCTCCTTCCCAGATGCTGACCTTCTTTCCGTTCATATCCGGGGGGGAATTGATGCCGCTTGATTTCCTTGCCACAAGCATAAGCGATGAACGCTGGTTCATCTGGGCAATATTTACCAGCGGTGTGCCGTATGAACGCTCCCTGATACCCGATGAGAGCCACATGACGGCGAAATCAGCTTTCCCCGTTTTTAACAATTGATCAGGCGGACTTTCGGGGCCTCCTTGAATGATGGTGACATCAAGACCATGGTTCTCATAGATTCCTTTTTCGCATGCTACATAATATCCGGCGAATTGTGCCTGCGGGGTCCACATAGGTATCAGCGATACCTTCTTGAGATTTTTCTGGCAAGTCGCTGTACCAGCAAAGCCAAATATTACAATTACAGCTAAAAATGCGGACCTAATTGCTATAATTTTCCCCAGCTGCAACGGCGTACGTTTCAATGACATTATGTGATTTCTCTTGAAAGTTGCAGTTTTCAAAGGTGAAAAGCCGCGTAACAGACCCACTATCATTTTTAAATCAACTCTTTTACTTCATCAAGCAATATATCTTCATCGAAATCTTAAAACATCGGGACAACATTAATATCGGAGGCGCCGCCGCAATTTTTAGCCCCGGATGATGAAAAGCTTTTCGCCATCGCGGAAAAAGATGCATAGTCGCTTAGGAGCACAGATGCAGCCGGAACGTTCTATAGGTACCCAATTACCATAGCGTGCTTTCGTCAGACTTAGTTCGCAGCTATGGCGACCTAAATAGGATCAATCATTTTCTTCTTATGTCAACTGTAGATTGAAAACGCATGAATCAGTTGAACATTGACTTGCTATGCATCGGATAGAATTCGTGTTCCACTTCACTAGCCCTGGTGAAAACTATCATCATTTAGTACAATAGCCAATTCATTTGTGATGTTCAAGTCGCCCCTTTTTCGCTAGCGTCCTAATTTGATTTCGGTTTCAGAATGAAAACGCATTGCGCAAAAAAGTTCGTCTTACTTCAATGCCATAAATGTGCGAAGCTCGATGTGAGCGGCAAAGTGATGAAGGATGACGTTGTGCTATGAGTGCTGTTTGGCATTTCGAAGCACATAGTTTCAAGCCAATATAAACCTCATTAATTGCATTGCTTTATAACTACGCGATGTCCGCCAAACGGCATTGATAGCGTGTCATGGACCGGTTTTTTAATTCGATTTCGAATCATTCATTTTGCTTTATCCATAAATGAAATACTGGAGAAATACTAAGAAGTATCATTCCTGCGAAAAATATGGCCAACCCTAATTTACTTTTCGAATTTAATTTACTGATCCTGAAGAGTAAATATCCTGCAAGCAAATTAAATAGTGCCCATAAAACATTAGTCAAAGGAGATGAATGTCCCTTACCTGGAGGATCAGAAAATGGCGTCGGAAAAGCGCTTCCTGAAATTCCATTAACAAAATGTGGAACCGCATTCGTTAAAAATACTCCCGCAAAAAATCCCGCAACGTAATGATACCATTTCATTGGTGCCTCTAACGATATGTGTCCCATCCTTATGCTCTCTCCGCTTGAGTGCTGGCTCGGCGTTAGCCCAAGGTAACTCGCTAGTTGGTCAGCTCTTCTCGACCTCTCAATGTTCTGTTGTTCCACTAGGGTCGCCATCGGATTGAATGTACCTATTCCAGATATCCGTGCGAGTAATCCAGCTCTTCTCCTTCGCATACCACCGTCACCACGCAATCTTCCTTGTGTACATCGATACCGGCAAATATTATCTTGCCCTTTCCATAACTACTATTTACTTTTCCCATTGGAAGACTTCGTCTGAGCCTTAGGCTCTTGAGCCTCCAGCTTATGCTGCGTGTTTGCTACCGTAGTCTAGCCACTTGGCCTTTCCGCCATAGACAAATGCGCCTTTGGCGCAGAGCCGGTTAATTACAATGGAAACATAGTTTCGGATAATAATTTGCAACGAGAACGTTTTCTTTTCTATCAACTATTTCTTCTCTTCTCTATTTGTTCCACCTCCAATATGGGTTCTCCTATATTCAAATTAAAGAACACGATGGCACTTTTAAGCACAAGCGATTTAGCTTCTATCTGGACTGCAGACTAAAACATTTTTGTACACTGCCTCAGCAATCCAACCTTCAAAAATAAGTCGCTGAAGTTAATAAACGACTCATTATATCAGATCACTAACTACAGGTTTTCCGTCGTTTTCCTCAACGCCATGCAAGTCTCATAGAATTCATGCAATGTCATCTCTCTAACGAATACAAATCCGCGCGTCGCACGAATGAGCGGACTGTGATGCTCGTTGAAATATTCACGGCCCAGGCATGTCTTCAACATTTGATACTGCTGTACCTGAATCTTCTGGGCAAGTTCTGAAAACGGACCATCAAGCTCATAGCTCGGAAAAGACGCGCCTCGCTGCGATGCGAAGGCATTTGCAAAAGAAGTGTTGAGAACGGAAAACATATTCAAAGAAACGGGCACAAAGACGTTCGCTTCCGACGGATGGAACCTGTACCATATATTTCGGTAGCCAATCACCTTTATGTCGTTCCTGCCGGATTCTTTCTCATACATTTTAACAGCTTCAGCCATAACCTGGAGCACCTTGTAATGTGTGTCAGGGCCACTTGCTTCCGGATCCAGGGCGACCCCGATAATGTCGGGCTTAATGCGCTGAAGAATCTCGAAAACCGGAACCACATCTCTGTCAATCTTTGGGTTCTCGGTAAAAATCTCTCCCTTATAAAAACCCAGCCGAGCATGTAAGATCGACGGAGAATTAAAGCCGAAGTAACCCCACAGACATTCAGCTTCCCATTCTCTCATCATTCCTTTCAATCGCTGAATATGCGGTGGATCTTTTTTGCCAGGGTATTGAGTCTCAAAGTAGTCGATCAACTCATCTATTCTCTGGAGTAAACCTTCGGGATTGCTATCCTCAAATAAGACTGCAAGGTTTCTCAGCAACCGTCTTGCTTCCCCTTCGCGTTTCGTCCGGTCATTATTCTCAGCGACGCCGTCCAAATACTGCCAGACATCACGATTCCTTTTCGTGCCTTCATCTAAGTCGAAATAATTTTCAGTGAATAGTTTATCGAACATTCCATGCTCCAGGAAAAACTTCACATTTCTCAATTCGTCCAGCATATGTTCGTTGGTGACAGCATTGAACCCGCTCGTAAGTGTCAAAAAGGTATGCTCGTTCGAAGCGTCCCTTGCACGCCGTACGACATAAGCGAGGTAACCCAACATTACGTCATCATGGTGCGGCTCGGTATGAAGAAAGACCGTATTAAGTTCGGGCTTGCTTCCCCTTTCAATTCTTTCTATGAGTTGATCCTCAACTCTACGGACTATCTCTTCCCTTCCTTCTTTTCTCTTTCTCAACACCTCGAATGCAAACTTGCTGCTTTCAAAATCGGCTTGACTCAAATCACGGAGTTTCTTCTTCTTTTCAATAGCCAGGTTTATAACGATCTGTTCCACTTCATGGTCGGGAAGTTCCTTCTCTTTAGCGAGGGCGTCATACCTGCGCTCATCGAGAAGTTTGGCCGCGCCTTTGGTTAGGTAAAACCTGGCATTAGGCAACGATTGCAAGATGGTCGCGGGATAGCGCACATGTTTTGCCTGCTGAATTGCGTCTGCCACGACTTGCGCCTTCGCTTCACCTGCCGCCATCACGATTGCCGTGCATTCCGAATTGTAGCTTATCGTGCCGAGTCCGATAGTTATAACGTGCCTATTCCTGGCAACCTCGATGCCGCCGAGGTCGGTCGCGGCAGCAGCCTGTGTCTCATAATTTGTCGGAGTCAATCGCGTTGTCGAGTTTAAATCGGAGCCGCGTATGTTGAACCCGATATGACCGTCTGGACCAATACCTCCAAGAAAGAATCCGATTCCGCCCAACTCTCTAATTTTGTCTTCGTACTCAGCGCACCATTGATCTATGTTTTCTAGAACGCCTTGTTGCAGCCGCTCTTGATAGGTTCTGGCATGCCTGAACCTCAAAGTCAGATCGACTTTGTTTTCAGGCCATACCTCTTCAAGTTTTCTCCCGGGAGGCATGCCGATTTTGCTGCAGTCTATCAGCATTGTGTTCTCCGGTTTAAAGCCGAAGCCTTGCAGGTAAAATTTAGTTACATAGAAGAAAAAACTATTTTCTTGTTCAGGGTTTATCGGATAGAATTCGTCAATCTGGACAAAGTGGAGCGATCCTATGTCAGGTCTCACAGATGGATCAATGCCGCTCGCTTCTAATTCTTTTTTTACATGTGCTTTCGACCAGTTGCTGATGAAATGTGTGACCCACTTAATAAAATGTTCTGGCGTTTTGCCCGTCGGGAGAGAAACGACGCCTCCTTCATTTTGCTGCACCCATTCTAAGAATCTTAAAGCGGTTAATTTCCCGAGCATGGGGAAATTCTCGACGACAATTACTCCGACTTTTTCACCCGCAGAATAGCGAAGCTTCTGACCAGATAAACTGAGCGCTCCTTGCTCCACTTTAGAAATAACTCTGTCCATCGTGCTTTCTTTGAATTATCAGTTATTGCATTAAACTTTTATAAGTAACATTAGTCCCCAAACGTGAACACCTGATGTAGACGTTAAGATTTGGATGAAATTGCTTTAAATCTTGCATTCTAACTCTTCTCTTTTGATATCTTAATTCTTGCCACAGCACCACTCTTGTTGCCGCATCTATCGATGGCTATCGCTTTGATCGTGTGCCTTCCGTGATGGGCATTGAACCACACCCAATCGAACGGAGATTCCGTGTCGTATCCGATCGATTTGTCATCGACAAAAAATTCCACTTTCACTACCGGCCCAATTTGATCATTAACTTCTGCGCTTATAATGACATCGGAACCTTCAGTCAGCTCGTGAGATTCATCCCTTACATATAAAGCGATTGGTGGATGAATCCTGGAGGGGTGCGCGTGATTGATATGCACATCGGGCATCTCTCCTGAGTACATAGCGTTAATAAGAGTTCCGCATGAATCGTCGCCGCTGATTTCCCAACACATAATTCCACCAAGATGGTACGCATCTACATAACGAGATTTCAGCGCAATTGACTTCGCATCGTCAAAAGACCAAAACATTTTGTCTTCCTTGCCGTACAGAAAAGGCGCCATGGCGAGCGTATCCCAATGATAGTCGAAACCTTTTGAACGCAGGAATGACCAATACGAATAGTTTCGCGTGTCGCTTTTTTCCTCGCTTGGGGCGGCGCCATCTGCAAGCTGATATAATCCGTTATTGGATGAGTCAACACCTTTCCAGCCGTGGCCGTAAAAGGCCACACCCGGCACAATTTTCCTGTTGTTCACTCCTAACGAGTCAACGAAGAACCGGACGGAACTGTCAAATGACTGGCGGACATTTGACGTATCTTCCCCGGAAATAAATAAATTGGTGTGATGATTTGTTACGGGGCTCCACTCTCCCACAAAGTCGTATGTCATCAGATTGTACCAGTTAAGATATTTTTGGTCTTGCCGGATATCGTAATTGTCCGCATACTCTTCCGAGGCGGGGACGGCTGCCGTCAGCAACAATTCTGGATTCACAGAGTCCAATTTCTTTCGCATCAAGGCATAGAACGCCGAGAGATTTTCGTTATCGTTCGAATCATGATGGTTGCCCTCAAGTCCGCCATTGAGTGGATATTCCCAGTCAATATCGACCCCGTCAAAAATATTTGCTCCAGCTCCTTTTCCACCTGTACCTTTTACGAGAGGGATATTCCCGAGTATGTACCTGTCGATTATCGCATCGGCAAATCCTTCTCTCGATTGCGGCGTCAAAAGGGCATCGGAAAAATAGGCCGAGCCTTCCCATCCGCCGATTGAAATTAAGATTTTAAGTCCGGGGTGCCTCAATTTTAACTTCTTCAATTGGTTGAACTGACCTCGCAGCGGCTGTGTCGAATCATCAGCGACACCATCTATGCTCATCTCTGCAGAGTATATTTGCTGGTACGCTTCATAAGCATTCTTAAATCCCGGCTCCACAACTCCGGTAGAATCGGGAGCAGGTTCACAAAAGGCGTAGATCAAAACTGTGAGTTTATCGGCCGCTCCAGACTTCTCAATTTGTTTCACATAATACGGCGGCATGTGTTCCACTCCCCATTCCGGGTAATATGCAACGATTTGCTTCGTTCGTGTACTCACATCTTCAAACGACGCGATTATGATCAATAGCAATATGACTCTGATTGCGTTTTTCAATTCTCATTTCTCAATTATAAACATCATCCGCTTTGATAGATCCGGGCATTATATAAAAGCTCTTTTAGCTATCATTGTAAGGCATCGGGTCGATGTTTTCTCAATTACTGCATAGCACAAAGTCGAACAATCAGCGTAATTCATTTTCCCGTTTTTCTGCCATGGCCTTTCGTTTTATCTTAATTCCCATTCCGGGGAATCTACCCCTCCGATCACTTTTACCCATTACTACTTCAATTTCATTGACTGAGCCGGCTTGCTGCACCGGAACTGGTCCTCGAATGATTTTTCCGTTCACCTTGATGAACTTCACACCCTTCTCAACGCTTTCCGGGTTTTTTACCTTAATTTCGTATACCGCACCACGCCATTCGCGATGAACTTCAAATTCTTTCCAGTCTCCGGGGATACACGGATCGATTATCAAGCCATCGTATGATGGACGAACACCGAGGATGTATTTTGTGGCTGCCGTGTAATTCCAGCCTGCGCTTCCCGTCAGCCATGGATGGCGCGCGCGTCCGTATGCCGTATGGTCCTTTCCCATGACAAACTGGCAATATGAATACGGCTCGGCTTCCCGAATATCTATAATGTCATTTTGATTGTACGGGAGCAGAGCATCATACAGTTTCATTGCATGAGTACCACGGCCCAATTTGCATTCGCTGATGATCGCCCACGGATTCGGGTGGCTGAATATCGATCCGTTCTCTTTTATGCCCGGATAAACCCTGGTCGCATAACCGATGTCATCATCCGGCTTCGTGAAGGCAGGCCAATTGAGATGAATGCCGTAAGGCGACGCTAAGTATTTATGGACCGCGTCCATCGCACTTCTTGCGCGCGCCGGCGAGGCCGCCTCCGATAAGACTGCCCAGCCGTTGCTCTCCAAAAAAATCTTTCCCTCATCATTCGCATTCACACCAATCCTATTCCCAGTGCGAGTTACACCGCGTGCGTACCATTCGCCGTCCCACAGCTCCCGCTCACATGCTTCTCTCACCTTCCTCGCCATTTCGAAGTATTTCCTCACATCGTCATCTCGGTTCAAGCGCACCGCGGCATCCACAAAATACTTCAACGCCCAATAATGCATGAACGATACCATGGCGCTCTGCCCGCCCCCTAAATTTAAGCAGTCGTTCCAATCGGCACGGAGTCCGAGAGCGATGCCGTTTGAAGCCGTCTGCTCCGCCGTGAAATCCAGCGAACGCTTGAGATGCTCGTAAACTGTAGCCTCGCCTTTATCCGCGAAAGGAATAACCTGATCGAAAAAATCGATATCGCCGCTTTCCATAACGTATTCACAAACGGATGCGACGATCCAAAGTGCATCATCCGAACAAACATCTTCCATTCCATGGATGATAGAAGTGGCGCTCATGGTCGGAACAACCGTCGGGAGATTTACGCCTGGCAGTTCATCCTCGTGTGGTTTGAAAACTTCCGGATCGAAAAGGTGCAGACCGTAGCCGCGGCTTACCTGACCGTGCAATAATTCAATTATGCGTTCCTTTACTTTTTCAGGATTTGTATGTGGAACCGCCATAACATCCTGTGAGGTATCGCGGTAGCCTAGCCCCAGCCGTCCACCGACCTCGATAAACGATGCAAACCGGGACCAAACCACACAAGTCTCCGCCTGATACAATGTCCAGGTATTTATCATCGTGTTCAGCCCGGGACTTGGTGTATTGCATTGGAATACAGAAGTTTTCTTCTCCCAGTATTTTTTTAACGAATGGAAAGCAGCATCGACATTTCTCATTTCGGAGTATTTTCGTTTTATGAACACTCCTTTTTCATCGCGTGACCCGACCCCTAACATAAAAATTAATCTCGTCTCCTCGCCGGGTTTCAGGGTCAATCTTTTATGGAGCGAGGCGCAATGGTTACCACCTAATTCGGAGCTATTGCTGCATGTGCCGTCTTCCACGGCCACAGGATTGGTCTCAGTTCGATACCTTCCTATGAACTTGTCTCGCACACAATCATAACTGTCGGACTCAAAGTTAGAAGCAAAAAAATGATGCGTCCACGGCTCATAATAAAAATCATACTCGATGATTCCATTCTTGTAATTTGACCCGCTCGCATAAAGGCTCATCTGCAAATTTTGATTGTCTATCTCGACATGATGGAACGAAAATTCAAGATACGAGTATACACTAATCTTCCGGCGTTTCTTACTATTATTTTTTATTTTCACGTCCCAAAGTTCGACATCATCTTCTAGCGGAATAAAAAGGAGCTGTTCTGCCTGGATGTTCCGGTAATCGCATTGGAACTTAGAATAAGACAACCCGTGACGACAGACATATTTTGCCTTCGCAAAGTCTTTACCGACCGGCTGCCACGATAACGACCAGTATTCTCCCGTGTCATCATCGCGGAGGTACACGTAATGCCCGGGTCTATCAAGCGGAACGCCATTCTGCCTGAATCGAGTGACACGGTGGTCCTCAGTTGATTTATAAAAAGAATAGCCGCCTGCATTGTGGGAAATTACTGTGCAAAGATTCTTTACTCCTAAATAATTGGTCCATGATACCGGAATATCCGGTCGTTCAATTACATATTCTCTGTTTTTATCGTCAAAGTAGCCGTACCGCATTAAATAATCCCTGAAAGTCTGAAATTCAATTTTAAGTTGTTAATAATCGACTTGGTCATTCGTTTACGCTGTTGGCGCACTTGCTGCCTGTTCCGCTTCTGTTTCTCTAAACGGCACAAGCCACGTTACGAGAAACGACGGAATGGTCGCAATCATGACCCATAAGAAAAAATGTCTGTATCCTAAAAAGTCGCTGATGAACCCGCTGAGAGCTGACGGAATCATCAGTCCTAAATTCATTACGCCGGTCGCAAACGCGTAATGTGACATCTTGTATTTTCCTGGCGCAATTTGCTGCATCATATAAAGAGTCAGCCCTACGAAACCAAAACCGTAACCGAAGTATTCAAACACGACGGCGATGCCGATCGTAAAAAGACTTGTCGGTTCTACAAAAGCCAAGAATGCATAGACAGCAAACGGGATGTTAAAGAAGGCACAAAGGATAATGAGCGATTTCCGCAAACCGCGCCTGGCAATAAAATATCCCGCAAGTATCGAACCGACTATGAATGCAACCGGCGGGAAGAAACCGTAAATGATCCCGATCTGAGAAGTGGAAAGCCCAAGCCCGCCAACCACGCGGTCCGCCCTCATGAATAGTGGTGCAATCTTCATAGCCTGTCCCTCGGCAAACCTGTACAGGATGATGAAACTAATTCCCCATGCAATGTACTTTTTAGCAAAGAACGTTTTCACGACGTCCCAGAAAGTACCGAATGCTTCCCGTGCCGTTTTGACACGCTCGGATTCGCCGCCAACAGGAAGCATGCGTGAATGGTACAGGCTTAACAATATCAAAATTCCTCCGAAGACCGCCATAACGATCATCCATGCGCGAGTGACGCCAACGGATATCTCAAGTTGTCCCGCAACATAAACAAACGCACCTTGAGATAATACTCTCGCTACATTATAAGAGGCTCCCTGCCAACCTACATATTCTGCCTGTTCCTTACCCGTGAGAGCATTAATATAAACTCCGTCCGCGGCTATATCATGAGTGGCTCCGTTAAACGCTATGATTGCTAAAAGTGCCAAAGAATACTGAAAGAAACTTGGCAGTCTCAAACTGAGCGCAAGTAAGCCGAATCCAACTCCGCCGATAAATTGCGTCGCAACTACAAAATATTTTTTCGTCTTAAACATCTCAAGCAGGGGACCCCACAATGGTTTCAACGTCCAGGGGAAAATTACAAGCGTGGTAAATAAGGCAATCTGTGAGTCAGGCACCTTCATCGACTTGTACATTAAGACCGACACTACGTTTATTACAACGAACGGCAATCCTTCGGCAAAATAGAGCGTTGGCACCCAGAAAGCGGGGCTAATTCTTCTCTCGGCGCTTTTAGTCATCACGCCTTCGATAGCTATTACAGCCTGTCATGCATTTTATTGGGAACGTCTTATCTCTCAGAAACATTATCTTCCTACTTGAGGAACATCAGTTTTTTTGTTTGGGAAAAATCCATCCCGGCGGAATTGGTACTTCTCGCGGTTAAAGTATAGAAATATACGCCGCTTGCAAGACCGCCTGCATCAAATTTGACTTCGTATTTTCCAGATTTCTCGATTTCATCTGCCAGAACTTTGACTTGTCTTCCAAGCACATCATAAATAGCCAAAATAATCCGGCTTGCAACGGGGAGCCGGTATTCAATGATCGTTGAAGGATTAAACGGGTTGGGATAACAATCGTATAGTAGATAATTAGAGACTACCGCTGGCTTCGAAGCAACGGATGTGAGCCGTTTCATAGTGCCTCCGATTGTCTCAAGCAACGGCTGCGTGCCATCATATAAATCTTGACTAAGTTCCCATATCATTACTCCTCCGAGCTGCTGCCTCAAAGCGTATCCCACCTTCAATCTAACGGAGTTTGTATCTTCAAATGTTATAAACTGTGATTGTGAACTATTAGATAGATATGGGACATCCGATACTTCATCCCAATGATATACCCAGCCCGAAGCAAGGTCGTTGACGATGTCCTGGTAATAGGGATTTGTCGTGCTATCATTGCTCAATTTTTGATACAAGCCCGCGGCGTTAAACTGGACGGCGTAGAAAGGGATTCCCAGGACCAATTTACTTTGCGGAATAATACTTTGTCGCGATTCTCTCGATATCCAATACACCATGGCTGTCGAATCTGAACCCGCCTGATTAGGATCATCTTGTGCCTGATAAAGCGGTGAGTTATTGCCGGTATACGATGACCATGAACCTACGAAATCGTAACACATAACGTTAAACCAATCGACCAACCCGACGAGGCTGCGGATGTCAAAATTCTGCCCGCCGTAATTTGTCGCCGGAATTGCCATGGTTATCAGCCAGTCTGAATCCGTCATAGCGAATTTCGCTCGCATTTCCTCGACAAGAGAAGTTAACTGCGCCGTTTCGACGGAATCCGTTGGCGTCTCCCAATCGATATCAACGCCGTCATAATCATTTTTTTGCAGAAAGCCCACAACATTATCGATAATGGAAGCGCGCAGTACCGAGTCATCCGTTGCAGAAGAAAAGCTCGCGCCACTGCCCGCTCCGCCAAGAGAAATCAACACTTTGACGCCCGAGGCATGGGCGGCGGTGACTAATTGAGGAAATGGTATTCCGCTGTCAAAGCTTATCGAGCCATCGGCATCAGGAGTCCCAAAAGCCACAATGATGTGTGTGAGGTTCGAATACTCAACCTTATTGAAGGGGAGATTTTCCGAGTTCCATGACGCATAATATCCGACGACTCTCTCCTGAGCCGCAGCTAAGTTTATCATTACAAGCAACAGTAAAGACAAACGGACGATCATTTTTCCATTGAAGTCAGCCATTGTCAAAGTAAAGAGCGTTCCCTGTTTTAAATGAACCCAAATAACTGAATAAAGAAAACCCGTCCGTCCTTAATTCACGAACGGACGGGCATCACAGAAGGAGAATATGAAATAATTACTTAAGAAGGACCATCTTCTTCGTTATTGAATTGCCCGCGCTACGGAGCTGGTAGAAATAGATGCCGCTGGCAAATCTGCTGCCATCGAATGTTACAAAATGGCTTCCGGCAGTTTGGTTGCCTGCAAACAATGAGGCAACTTCCTGACCGAGAGTGTTATAAACTCTTACAGTCACATATCCGCTCTTCACTAAGGAATAGTTGATTTGTGTAGTCGGGTTGAACGGGTTAGGATAGTTGTTGCTCAAACTGAACGTATTAGCAACAGATTGCGGAGCAGTCTTAACCCCCGTCGGCACCCCTGTGAACCAGTATGGATCGCCGACCGGTTTACCATCCGTGCTCGTTAAGGCAGTGCTGGAGTATTTCAGGTCAGTTGCTTCCGGAAGCGGCCATGCCGGAACCCAGTTTTGAGGTTCAGGTTGTGCAATCTCCGTTCTCTGATAAGCGTAAAACTGAGTTGTTCCCTTTCCGTTCCTGACGTCGGTTACCCATGCCACAAGCCCAACGCCATCAGCCGTATCGGAACTTGCTGGACTTAGAGCAGCATTAATAGAGGGCCCAAAACCAGGATCTGTATTCACATTCCCGCTTTGAACTAATAGTGGATAATCTGTCGTGTTGCTGAACATGGCGGCCGTTTGAGAGTTCATGAACACAGGCGTGTAAAGGCTGTCACCATAAATAGTAACGACGGAATCCTGACCCATCGAACCTTTCACCGTATCAATCAGGTCATATACTTTAGCTGTGTCATTCCAAGAGGTCCAAAAGCTTGTAAGACCTGAAGACCAGAAAGCATCGTTATCCTTTACTTCAATTTTCCGCAATGCTTCAGCCGCAGGGTCACCTGCGCCTGTCGAAGCGTGTCCGAGTAGCTTTGCAGCCGTGAGTGAATCAAGAACATCTAAGTAGAATACAGATGGAGTGCGAGGTGGCGCAAGTTCGTCCCATCCTCCGAAATATTCGGTCGGTGTTTCTCCAACAGCATAGGTGTTGTAAAAAATATTGTTGTCGAACACCAAATTGGCTTCTCTTTCCGACCAGAAAGGACCCTTTGATGTCAGGATTACATCGTTGTGAGAGAAGTTCATATACGTCGTTAGTCCGGTTGTCTCAACCGGGCCCATGGCTACGCCGATTAGAGTGTTGTCCTTCACGTCGATCGTGTCAGTGTCCCAGCTGCCCGACCCGTTCAAGCTTCGAAGAAGTTCCGGCACATAATACGCCGACGCCACATCGATGCCGTTTCTGAACTTTGAATTAAATATATAAAAATTATCTCCGTTTGCGCTGTAAGCAAAATCAAACTGTGACATGTTGTCAAATACACAGTTGTTCACCGACAGAGTTATGTCGTTGGCTGAAACCTGAACTCCCTGTCCAGATTCTGTGTTGTTCAAATTGTTGGGGGCGACAGCTAGCAGATAAAGACTATCTAACGATACCCTCGTTCCTGCTCCAGTCAATGTGAAAAAGATACCCGGTATTGCTCCACCGGTAAGAACATCAGCCTGAATGCAAGGAAGCTGGCCATTAGGACCGGGTACTCCGACAATGGACACACTTGATTTTAGCGTTATCGTGGCATCCAGCAAGTATGTCGTATCAACCGAAACGAGTTGATACGCGCTGTGCTTTTGAATGCCGCCTGTAAGCGTGTCGGCCCCGATAATTTGGTCGATCGTCGGCCCGCTTGCATAGACTACGAGTGTACCGCTTTGAGCGTACGAGTGTGTTGGTGCCATAACAAGCACCATCACCGCAATTAGAGACATTGCGATAAGAAGCTTCTTCATTTTACATCTCCTCAGTTTTTAATTTTTACGTTGATGATTTTTTGAATCGTTGACACGTCACCTGCAGAGAAACAATCTCCTTTCCTTCTGACCACCTCCACTTCAAAGGACTTAAGTGAGTGTTTAGTTAAATAATAACCGTCATATTGCAGCCGAGGCATTCTCGCAGGTCCCAGTCTAAAGGCGGCTTCCGATTTTCGGCAATTCGACGACAGATACGCTTTGTAGCTCAGAAACATCAGAATTTTATCCGCAGTCCAAGGTCGGCTGTCATGCCATAAGATTGTTCTGATTGAGGAACACCCGTCGAAGCCTGTATTACTTGAATGTCATCTTCGCTGTTAAGATTGCTGAGATCGCCATAAAGTTGAATGTTTAGCGGCAAATCCTGTTTCGCTGAAATATCCCACCGCGTATATGCAGCAGTTGTCGTTCGCAGATAATCATAGAATGCCGGGTTAGAGAAAATGCTGTTTTGATAAATCATCGAGACGCGAATCGAGAAACCTTCAAAATCATATCCGATTGATACATTCGCGATGTCGTCAGGCTGATAAAGAAGTGGAGCTGTGTATGAGGTGTCTACATAGTTCAACGCACGACCTACCTTTTCTTCATTGACATAAGGGTATTTTTCTTGTGAGAAAACATGAGTGTAGTTTACATCGAGAACTAAGCCATCAAACGGATGCGGCAAGTACCAGAAATGTGTTTCCCAATCGAATTCCAATCCGTAGTCAGTCGCAGGAATACTATCGTTAACAAATGTGCTAACCTGCATATTGCCTGTTGGTGCAGGAGATCCGGCCACTAACTCTTGCGGGTAGTACTGAAGTGCCTGCGAAGGCAGGGCATAGAAAGAGTACGGGAATATCAAATTGGTGATTCGTTTTGCGAACGCACCAATAGTGAGAAGCCCGATCGAGTTACTATAAAAAGAAAAATTTACGTCGTAGTTTGTTGAGCGTGAGGGTGATAGCTGGGAATTGTTCCATTCTATGCTTCCGGAAGCTACGTCAATTCTCGGAATGATAGACTGAAAATCAGGATATGCAAGAGTGTTCGTGTATGACAGGCGCACATCGAACCATGAAGTCGGTTTGTACTGGAGCGCAATATCGGGCAGCCAGTAACCATGGTTTTCAGTAAGTGTTGTGTCATAATGAAGGTAAGACCCTCCAAGTGTAGAGTTTGTATTTTCAATGCCTTGAGCACCGGTGTAAGTAGTTTGCAAATCCTGATACCTAATTCCCGGGATCAACGAGATCTCGGGGCCGATGTTAATAGTCGCCATGACGTATGCGGCGTCTTGATCCTCATGTCCATTGTAATTGTTAGTGGTAGAGTTAAACTGGTCATTGAAGTAACTCAAGGGGTCATGTGCCGAAATCAAAGTCGCACTCTTGTTCAAATAGTTTACAAGATTTGAAAGCATGCCATAATTCAGCGGGCTAGTCATCGTATAACTTCCACCGAGGAATTTTCCGTAGTTGTAGTTTGGATCAATGAACGGAGTCATCGGAAGTTGACTTGTGTTAGCATAACTCGCCAATGATGGGAAATGACTTGCGATTAAGTTGTCAACATACTCTGCGCTCGCAATTGAAAAGCCTTGTGAACCCGTTGTACTGTAGTTGTAGTTCCTTGTCACATAACGAAAATCTCCGCCAAATTTTATGTCGGAAGTGATTTCGTTCGATATGTTAGTGTTCGTTTCCAAATCTAGCGAACCTTCGATAGCACGCGCCCTAGTAAAACTATTCTGGCTCGTTACATTATTGAGATATGTCGTATTGATATCGGAGTTCGCAGCCTTCGGGATCGCTTCCGGATTCAAATTTGTCTCGTTGGTGAGGGCGCCGAGACCTGGAGAGCCTCCTTGGAACGTGACGGTCCAGTCATTAGGATCCTTGCTCTCTGTATATGAATGAGAAACTTCCGCGTTCAGGTGAAAGACAGGTAATTGGTATTGAAAATGCAGAGCATTTGTAATAACACTTAGTGTCGTGCTCGTGTCGGAGAGAACAAAATTTTGAATGTCGTTCGATGACCCTCCTGCACTTGTTCCTGCATCTCCAGTAAGTCCATAAAAATCCGTGCGGTCTATTGCATTGGTGGTTCCTGAGCTCAGGAAATTAGAAAACTTTATGGTACCCGCCGGGAGCTTGTAATCGAGTACAAGTGCCCCATCGTAGCGCTCCCTGTCCCTCGGGATATTCTCCAGATTTAAAGCTTGCGTTATGTATCGGTCAGGTAGGTCGCCGTCATTGGTATAGGCAGCTCCCAATTCGTTGGAGGTAAGATTTTTGCGTTCCACATCTGCTTGTACGAAAATTCCAAAGTTATCATCGAATAACCTATCTTCAGCACTTGCGACGTATTTATAGTTATTATATTTGTTCGGGGCATCAGAGAGGGCGTTGTAACCTCCTTGTCCGGTCAAGTTGAATATCGGCACACCTGGAGCCTCCACGTGGGCTTCTCGCAACTCCAAATTGACCACGCCGCCGATAACGTCGGCGTCCATATCAGGCGTCACGGTCTTCTTCACTTCCATGCTTTCGAGCATGTCTGAGGAAATCATGCTCAAATCTACGCTCGCGTTCTGAGCAGAGCCATTCAACCTAACTCCATTGACTTCAACTGCATTATACTTCGGTGCCAATCCACGAATCACCACTTCGGTCGCTTCTCCGCCGCTTCGTAATACAGAAAGGCCCGGTAGCCTGCCAAGTGATTCAGCGGCATTCGCGTCGGGAAGCGATTGTATCTTCGCAGCGGAAACTACATTCACTATTTGTTGAGATGATAACTGCTGATTAATAGCTTGATTTTGCCCGCTCACCTGGGCTGTCACCAGGACCTCTTTGCTTTGCAGCGCGACTGGACGAAGTTTAATCTCAAAATTTAAATTTCCCCCGGCTTTTATTTCTGCCATGGTTGTCCATGTATCATATCCGATATAAGTCACACGGATCGAATATGTTCCCGGCGGAACGCTTTCGATTTCAAACTTTCCTTTCATGTCAGTCGAAGCTCCCAAGGCAGTGCCTTGAAGAAAAACATTTGCCCCCGGCAAAGGCTCTCTCGATGTTGTGTTGACGACTTCACCAGTAATTCTGCCGGTTGTCTGAGAAAACACGGGTGATAGGAAGGCAAGATTAAAAAGGCTTAAGAGAAGCAATATAGGAACTTGTATTTTAGGCATCATATCGAACCTCATTAGTGTATGATTCCTTCGGTGTCTCGCTCATGGACTTAATTTAAATAATGGTTAGTTCATTGTCAATAAAAATATTCACTAACGTAAAAATATCTTTAATGACAAAGTCTCAACCCAAAAGCGTCCATTTATAGCTATTTGGCTCCTGATTGGAGTCCTAAGAGGGGGGATTAATTCCTATTCACAGCAGTTTATACTTGCTAAAAAGATACTACCAGACAGAAACGCATTGTCAGCCATTCCTGTTGCATTCCGAAATAGGCGGATCCCTTCGCACTGAATGGAAGTGTTTATGATTCAATTTCCTTTAATTTTTCACTGCCGTTTATCAAACGCACGTTAGGCACCTTAAAGTAATCACTGAGCACAAGACAGGCGGCTCCGATCGCGACCGAGTAATGACCATGAAGGCTTGTAACAATCCTTAATGCTTCACTAGTGACTGCTAGCAGCTCCATATCGATAACGGCTTTCACCGGCCTTACAACCATGTCACCAACCTCAGCTATGTCGCCCGACAAGATCAGCGTATCCGGATTGAAGGCAGCCACGATGCGGCTTATGTTCTTGCCGATCTGATATCCTAACCGTTCGAAAAAGGATATCGCCACTTCATCGCCATTCTTCGCGGCCTCGATCATCACATTTATTTCAATCTCTTCCGGCGATTTGTCGTATTCCTTTAAAATCTTCCCGTCTATCAAATGCGTACGAACATTAAGAAGCATATCGTGCAAATCCGGCATCGACGGATTGATCTCTCCAGCTGAGAATGATGATCCACGATACACTTCCTCTTTTACGAGGAATCCAATGCCCAGCGCACCGACCCCTTTGTCCACTTCAGCCAGCACGTTCATGCAGTTTATGCTGTCTTTGGCAACGCCTATCCACTTATCCCCTACAACAGAGGCGTTTGCGTTGTTCTCGACAAATATCCGGAAAGCAAATTCGGCATTCAGTGCATCGAGGAGAGGCAAATTAGTTCCCGGCAGAATATCCGTCATCACTATTACGCCTACACTGCTGTTCACTACTCCTGCGACAGCAATGCCGACTCCAAGAATTTTCTTTGCTTCAATATGAGACTCTTTGATAACTTCCTTCACTACCTTTGACACCTCCTGTACCAACTCTTCGAGATTACCAAAATTCCTTATCTTATAAATTTTTTTGTAGACTATATCGGAGCCAAACGAGAGGACTACAATCGTCAGCTGGCCGATCTCTATGTCGATACCGATCGCGTAGGCAGCCTCATTGTTTAATCCCCAGAGATAAGGTTTCTTTCCACCTTTTTCAGTTGAGTCTCCCTTCCCTAAGTTCAAAACGAGTGAATTGTCAGTGAGGTCTCTCAAAATATTGAATACGGTCGAAGCTTGCATGCCGGTAATTTTGACTAGATCGGAACTTGAAATTACTTTGTTTAACCGTACCAGATTAAGAACCAAACGTTCGTTAATATTCTTGAGCAGCCTATGATCACCGGTCTGCATTTTGGACTTCTGATGCTTCATGTAGTCAGGACTCTTTCATAGTGCAATCTTTCTTTGAGACACTGTTATAAAAAAAACATAGTATATTTGCAACGAAATTATTCTCCTTCACCGCAACTTCCCGCAGATGCCGCGATGAATTCGCCCCCAAAACATTTTCTGTCAAAGTCTGCGGAAGGCTTCTCCGCGGAATTTTCTGGGCACTGAGGGACTTGAACCCCCGACCTGTCAATTATGAGTCAGCCGCTCTAACCAACTGACCTAAAAGGCCGTGCTGTGCAAATACCGTGGTTAATATAATCTCTGCAGTCTAAAACTTCAATTTCCTGTCCGCGGAATCCGCGCTGCAAAAAACGGCGATCACGATCTGAACGGGTTCCGCCTCAGTGCAAGAGATAAATCAGAGATCCGGCGCCGGCAATCACGCAATACAAAGCGAACGGCGTCAGCTTGCGATTTCCAGTTTTGAAATATGACGTAAGAAACTTGACCGACAGATAAGAAAACAGCGCCGCCGAAAGCCCTCCGACTAATGAAACACCTATCGCAGCACTGTTCCCCGATGCGAAAAGCTTCGGAAGCTCCAGTGCCGCGGCTGCACCTATGATGGGTGTCGAAAGCAAGAAGGAATATCTCACGGAGTCTTCATGTGAAAGTCCGACCATGAGCGAACCTGCAATCGTCGATCCGGTGCGTGAAAATCCCGGCATCAAAGCCAAGATTTGCATAAGGCCCACTTTAAATCCTTGCCACCATGACATCGCAGCAATTCTTGCATCGCTGTCCGTCGAGTCCGTCTTCTGCGCCTTTCTTCTCAGCATGTCGGCGCCAAGCAGCAAGAATCCGTTCAGAAGGAGAAAGGCTGCAGCCAATGTGCTCGAAAGCAGATGCCTCTGAATGAAATGTTCGAGTAAAAGGCCGACAATACCCGCCGGTATTGTCCCGATAATGATAAGCCATGCAAGCCGTGAATCGGAGTCGGCACCGCTTATTTTCCTCTCTTTAACCGACCTGAATAAGCCGAAAAGAATTCTTTTCCAGTCCTTGAGAAAAAAAAGCAACAGGACAAGCGCCGTCGCCGAATGTGTCGCCACCAGAAACATGAGGAAGAACGGGCTGCGTTGATCTATTTGCCATCCGACCACTCTCGGCAAAATTACACTGTGCCCGAGGCTCGATATCGGAAAGAGCTCCGTAACCCCCTGGAGAATACCCAGTACTATCCCTTGAAAATATGAAAGCATATTTGATCCTTAATTATAGAAGTTTCGAATTGTGATTAATAAACTGGAACTGCTGCACCACTATCGCGGCTTTTGCACTCAATCCGCTTGAGTTAATTGGCAGCCGGCAATTAACCATACACCTGCAAACCGCTCACCGCGACACTCCGTCGGCAGTTTATCGCCGACAATCAAAAGTTACTGTCATAACGCTAAAGCGGCTGGAGTTTCCAGAATCTTCTTCAATGCCTGCATGAACTGTGCGGCAAGCGCACCATCAACAACACGATGGTCGGACGAAAGTGTAATCCGCATGCGCTTCCCGATTTTTATTTCCCCATCTTCCACTACCGGCTTCTCGACAATACTGCCGACTGCGAGTATCGCGGCTTCGGGAGGATTTATTATCGCGGTGAAATCGTCAACGTTGAACATTCCGAGATTGCTGACTGTAAATGTGCTTCCCGAGTACTCTTCGGGTTTTAACTTCCTATCTCGCGCTCTCGACGCCAGCTCTTTCGCTTCTCGAGAGATACTGTCTCAACCCTTTTTTGTCTGCATTTCGCAAAACCGGCGTTATCAGCCCTTCCTCAATCGCCACCGCGATTCCGATGTGAACATCACCGAACATCCTTATATTCGAGCCGAGAAAAGTCGCGTTAACCTGCGGATGCTCTATCAAAGCGGCAGCACAGCCTTTAACAATAATATCGTTGTAGCTGATTTTGTTTTCCTCATCATATTTATTCAGCGACTCGCGAAATCTGATCGCGTTTTCCATTTTCACTTCTACCGTGAGGAAGAAATGCGGTGCTTCAAGGTTACTTTGTGTCAATCGTTTCGCAATCGCTTCACGCATCATGGATAATGGAATGTCCGTAAAGCCGCCGGAAGGCACCGCCGTTTGTGGAAGGCCCTCGACATCTCTTTTCACTATTCGCCCCGATGTTCCGCTTCCCGTTATGGTTTCCAAATCTATGCCGCGATCTCGGGCAAGTCTCTTCGCAAGGGGCGACGCTTTTAGTCTGCCGTTGCCCTTATCCGACTCGGCTCTTTGCGAAGACACTTCCATTCCCCGCGATGATGGTGATGCAACAGATGCTGCCACCACGGCCTTCGGTGATAAAGTTTGTGTAGGTTGCTGTACCGGGGCTTCTTTCATTTGACCTTGAGATGGTTCATTTACTATCGCCGATACATCTTCTCCTGATTCGCCCAGAACACCAAGCAACCCTCCGATGGGGACTTTGTCGCCTTCCTTCGCAACAATCTTCAGGAGAATCCCTTCATCGTACGCTTCCATGTCCATGTTGGCTTTATCCGTTTCGACCTCAGCGATGACATCGCCCGGTGAAACTTTATCGCCTTCTTTTTTCAACCACTTTAATATCCTGCCCGTATCCATGGTATCGCTGAGTTTGGGCATCTGAATTTTTATTGCCATTATTTAAGCCTCGTTTGTTGCCCCGAAAAGCCCGCTTCTTGATAAAGCACTTTCATTACCGCACTGACAACCTTGTCCGGAGACGGAAGAACGTCATGCTCGAGAGTCTTTGAATACGGCAACGGCACATCTTCCGATGAGACCAGCTCGACGGGTGCATCCAGATAGTCAAAAGCCTTCGTGGAAATCTTGAATGCGATTTCACTTCCTACGCTCGCGAACGGCCATGACTCTGTAACCACGACGCAGCGATTTGTCTTCTTCACGCTTTCGACGATAGGCGCGTCGTCGAGCGGGCGCAAGGTCATCGGGTCTAAAATCTCTGCCTCGATTCCATCCTTTGCGAGAATTTCTGCGGCGCTCAAGGCAACTCCAACCATTTTCGCATATGCTACGATCGTAACATCCTTTCCCTCGCGCTTCAGATCCGTTTTGCCGAGCGGGATTGTGTAATCGCCTTCAGGAACTTCCCCTTTCAAGCCGTACATCACTTCACTTTCCATGAATATCACCGGATTGTCGTCCCTGATCGCGGATTTCAACAGTCCTTTTGCATCCTTCGGTGTGCCTGGCAAAACGACCTTAAGCCCGGGCACGTGTGCGTACATGCTTTCCAGCGCTTGAGAATGCGTTGCCGCAAGCTGGTGTGCCGGTCCATTTGGTCCCCGAATGACTATGGGAACCTTCAACTGCCCGCCGGACATATGACGCATCTTTGCGGCGTTGTTTACAATTTGATCGAACGCTACCAGGGAAAAATTGAATGTCATAACTTCCACAATCGGCCTCAGCCCGACCATGGCAGCGCCTACTCCGAGTCCCGTGAAACCGGATTCGGAAATCGGAGCGTCGAGAACTCTCTGCGAACCGTATTTTTGCAACAGGCCTTGCGTTACTTTGTAAGCGCCCTGGTATTGACCAACTTCTTCTCCCACGATAAATACGGAATCGTCCCTCTCCATTTCTTCGGATATTGCCTGGTTCAGCGCTTCCCTAAACGTTATTTCGGGCATCTAATCTCCTCATTGTAAACTTGCAGCTATTTTCCGGTTCACATTCGTTCTTGTTTTGACTTCTGAACTTTGCCTTTTGGCTTCTTAAACATATATATCGTCGTACATAGATTCGCGCGGCGGGATCGGGCTTTTCTCTGCAAACTCGATGGCATCGGCAACAGCCTTCTTCGCCTCGGCATCTATATCGTCCATTTCCTTTTGTGTCGCAACCTTCTCGGCGAGCAAAAATCTCTTGACCTGCTCGATCGGGTCTCGCTGCTTTTCTTCTTCGACTTCCCGTTTTGTTCTGTAAATGGAATCCGGATCAGACATCGAGTGTCCGCGGTAACGATAAGTCCTGACCTCAAGCAGCGTCGGCAAGCTGAGCTCGCGCGCCTTTCTCGCCGCTTCCTTCACCGCATCGTATACAGAAAACACATTCATCCCATCCGCGACCATACCTTCTATTCCATACGAACAGCCGCGTTTGTACAGCTCGGTGACTGCCGATGCGCGGTCCACCGCCGTTCCCATCCCATACATATTATTCTCGATAATGTAAACCACGGGCAGCTTCCAGAGCGCAGCAAGATTGAGGGACTCATGAAACGATCCCTGGTTCAATGCCGCATCGCCCATGAACGTAAGGCACACGCGGTCTTCTTTTCTGTATTTGATCTTAAATGCAATTCCGGTCCCCAGCGGGATTTGAGCTCCGACAATCGCGTGGCCCCCGAGCATGTTCCTCGAGACATCGAAAAAGTGCATCGAGCCGCCCTTCCCTTTGCTTGTACCGGTATATTTCCCGAACAATTCCGCCATCAACACTTTCGGATCCGTCCCGCGCGCAATCGCATGACCATGGTCGCGATATGCGGTAATCAAATAATCGTCATCTCTTATTGCTGCGATAGCTCCGACCGCCACAGCTTCCTGCCCGATATACAGGTGAAGAAATCCGCCGATCTTTTGCATACTGTACATTTTCGCCGCCGATTCCTCGAACCGCCTTATTAAAACCATCGTATGAAACATTCCAACTAACTTATTCCTGCCCAGGCTCAGATATTCTTCTCCCGACAATTCCGGCGATACTTTTGATTTATTTGCTTCTACTGCGTAATCGCTCATCTAATTATGTCTCCATGTAACAATTAAAATATAATTTGCTCGTCGGCGTGGTATGAACTTCGAACTAACGGCCCCGATTCGACATACTTGAATCCCATCTGGAGCCCGGTCTGTTTGTACATCATGAATTCGTCGGGGGTAATATACCGGTCGATAGGAAGGTGCTCCTTCGTAGGCTGCAGGTATTGACCGATCGTGAGTATGTCGAACTCTTGACCTCCTCAAGTCCTTCATAGCATCGAGAACCTCTTCCGGTCTTTCCCCGATGCCGACCATCATGCCGCTTTTCGTAGCCAGGCCACGTTCTTTGAAATAATTCAAAACTTCCAGCGATCTCTCATACTTTGCCTGCGGTCTGACGATATTGTAAAGTCTCGGCACAGTCTCCACGTTATGGTTTAGAATATCAGGCGCCGCGTCAACCACGATATCGAGTGCGAGCCTTTCGCCTTTAAAGTCGGGGATCAGGATTTCAATTCTGCACCGCGGCTCAATGATCCTGATTTGCCTTATCGTTTCCGCAAAGATCGAAGCGCCGCCGTCGAGAAGCTCATCGCGATTTACGGAAGTTATTACGACATGGCGCAGTTTCATGGATGCAACCGCATCGGCAACGCGCCGGGGCTCGTCGGTGTCTAGCCCGGTTGGCTTTCCCGTTTTGACGGCGCAAAATCCACAGCTTCGCGTGCAAATATCCCCAAGGACCATGAACGTGGCTGTCCCGCGTCCCCAGCACTCCCCTAAGTTCGGACAATGAGCCTCTTCACATACCGTATGAAGCTGCTTCCCTCTCATCAAACCTAACAGTCTCGTATAGTTTTCTCCATAAGGCAGCTTTGCGCGAATCCATTCCGGTCTCCTCAAGTTCGCTTTTGCCGGCGGGGCAGCCGGACGATCCTCATCCAATCCCTGCTTCTTTCCGGAGATTATTCTCTCGTCAATGTCTATCATAACTTTGCTTCATTATCAAAATTTAAGGAATTTCCCTTAAAATATTGAACGTTTTTGTTGTCCAATCTTAACGGTTAAGTTTTTCTTCGTGCTTTCTCAACTTTCCCTTTAAAATCTAAAACACCTGTTTCAAATCAAAGTTCTCCAAATTGTGAACTATTTTCTCGAGAAATCTGCCTCCGAGTGCGCCATCAACCAATCTGTGATCGAAAGACAGAGTCAGGAACCCGATCTGCCTGATTGCGATTGCGTCGTTGATGACGACCGGCCTCTTCTTAATCACGCCGACACCTAATATCGCGACGTTGGGCTGGTTGATTATGGGCGTTCCTATCAAGTTTCCGAACACGCCGAAGTTAGTGATAGAGAACGTCGAACCCAAGGTGTCTTCACCGGTGAGCCTCTTCGTCCGTGCCCGCTTTACGAGGTCGCGAATCGCCCTCGCCAGCCCGAGAACATTCTTCTCGTCGGCGTCTTTGATGACCGGTACCAGCAGTCCATTAGGTTCGATAGCAACGGCAATTCCGACGTTCACATAATCATAACGAATGATGTTGGTCCCATCGATGCTGCTGTTTATCATCGGGAAATCCTTCAGCGCTTTAACGCTTGAGTGCGCGATGAAGGGCATGTACGTGAGCTTGAACCCCTCCTGTTTCTCGAAATCCTCACCGTGACGCGAAATATAATCGTCGATTTTCGTCATATCGACTTCGCTGACCGCGGCGACATGGACCGCTGTATCGCGGCTTTTAATCATGTGCTCCATAATAAGTTGCCGCATGTTATCCATCGGTATCGTTTCTGAGCCCCTCGTCCCGAACTTTTGACCCGGTGCTTCTTCCTTTTGCTCTCTCGCTTCTATGTAATTCATCAAATCGTGTTTCGTAACCCGCCCGGCCGACCCGCTTCCGCGGATCAGCGTCAATTCCTCGCCGGATACTCCTTCTGATTTCGCAATATTCTTCACCAACGGCGAATAGAATTTTTCTCCGACATCATTTTGCCCCGCCGCTTTCGCTCTCCCGTTTCCCGGGATGGAATTGTCTCCGTCGAGTTTGTTCGCCGCCAACGTTTCCGCTTCATTGCTCGACGCCGTATCTATATAGGCGACCACAGCGCCGACCTGGACCGTCTCCTGCTCTTCCGCCAGAATCCTGGCGAGGATTCCGGACGTCAACGAAGGAATTTCAGTGTCCACTTTATCAGTACTTATCTCAAGCAAAATCTCGTCGCGCTGGATCTTGTCCCCGGGCTTCTTGTGCCACTTTACGATCTTTCCTTCGGTGATGCTCTCACCCATCTTAGGCATTAATACTTCAACTTGCATAATAGTTTCTCGTTTTTATTGTCATGGATAGCAGGATCAAAGTCAGGCAAGCCTCAAACGCCGACAGCCAAATCTCAAACAAGAATCCTTTCATTGACTTAAAGTAGGTTTCTAGTACGCGGCAAGCTCTTCAAGCACTTTAAGCACTTGCGGCTCGTTCGGCAGAATCTCCTGTTCAAGCTGCGGACTGTAGGGAATCGGCGAATCAAAAGCGGCAATCCTCCTGATCGGGGCATCAAGACTTTCGAATGCTTCCTCGGCAATTATGCTTGAAAGCTCGGCGGCAAATCCGCTCGTACGCGTATCTTCGCTCATCACCAGGACTTTGTTTGTTTTCCTGACGCTTTGCAGAATGCCATCTTTGTCGAGAGGCACCATGGTGCGAATGTCGATTACCTCCACTTCGATTCCCTTTTCCGCAAGCTTCTTCGCGGCAGTCAATGCAAAATACACCGGCGCCCCGTACGTGATAACCGAGATATCCTTTCCTTCTCTACGGACAGCTGCCCGCCCGAATGGAACAAGATACTCGTCGCCCGGTTCAGGTGACATCGAGTAGCTTTGACGATAAAGCCCTTTATGCTCAAGGAACAATACAGGGTCGTCCATACGCATAGCAGTTTTCAATAATCCTTTCGCGTCGGCAGAAGTCGATGGGTATGCGATATAAAGTCCCGGACAATGAGCAAATATGCTTTCAATATTCTGGCTGTGATAATGACCGCCATGTATATAGCCGCCGACAGGCACGCGTACCACCATGGGACACGACCATGTATTATTGGAACGGTACCTCATCATCGCCACTTCATTCTTAAGCTGCATCATCGCGGGAAAGATGTAATCTGCAAATTGGATCTCCACAACAGGCTTGAACCCGCGCACCGACGCGCCGAATGCTGCTCCGATTATGCTCGCCTCTGCAAGCTGCGAATTAAAGACGCGTTCCCTCCCGAACTTCGCCGACAGGCCTTTAGTAGCGCTAAACACTCCGCCTTTTCTATCTTCCACGTCTTCACCCCAGACCAGAATCCTGGGATTCTTCTCCATTTCCTCGTGAAGAGCGTGGTTGACGGCATCCACCATCACAAGCGGTTTTCCTGAGCCGGCATCTCTTCCGTACTCAAATTTCGAATAGCTTTCCGACGGTGCATAAATGTGATCGCGCACCGTGCTCACATCAGGCACCGGGCGCGATTCCGCCCAATCGGCTGCATCGTCAACGCGCTTTTTTATATCCTTGTACATGGATTCGACTTCTGCCCGCGTAATCACTTTTTCTTCGACCAGAACATTTTCCATCACGAGGAGCGGATCACGCGCGTGGTCCTTTTCGATCTCATCCTTCGGTCTGTATTTCTTATCGTCATCCGAAGAAGAATGGGAAAGAAGCCTTACGACGTCCGCGACAATTATGCTTGGTCCATCACCTCGCCGCGCACGCTCCACAGCGTCCTCCGCCGCCATATAACTTTCGACGAAGTTCGTTCCGTCAACCTTATAGCGTGCAAGGTCGGCGTACCCCTTTACGATTTCATAAACGGAACCACCGGCCGTCTGCTGCCATTCCGGGACGCTGATCGCGTAATGATTATCCTCGATGCAAAAAACCACCGGAAGCTTTTCTCTTGCCGACCAGTTGAGCGCCTCTGCGAATTCTCCTTCGCTCGTCGCCCCTTCGCCGGCAGAAACGTAAACGACCTGATCTTTCCCATCTCGCAAACAGCCGAGCGCAGTGCCGACCGCTTGAAGGAATTGTGTCCCAGTCGGGCTCGACTGCGTCGGGACATTAAGCTCGCGCTTCCCGTAATGCCCGGGCATCTGGCGGCCGCCGGTCATCACATCTTCTGCCCTGTGCAATTGTGCGAGCAAAATCTCTTCCGGGGTAAATCCGATCCCGAGAGAAAATGCAAGATCTCGGTAATACGGGTAAGCCCAATCGTAACCGGGCCTCAGGTTCATGGCACAAGCGGCTTGAATTGCCTCGTGGCCCGCGCCGCTTATATGGAAAAAGGCTTTGCCCTGTTTCAATAATGCGAGTGACTTCTCGTCGAGCCTCCGGGACAAAAGCATCAGCCTGTATCCTTTGATAAGCTGGTCGCCAGTGAAATGGCTGGTCAAATATTCAGCGCGCGGAAAAGACTCCGCCGTAAGAACTTCATTTCCATTGTATTTCTCCGCTCGTTTGGATTCTCCTTCGCTCAGGGACCCATTCTGAGGTTTAATTGGTGGCATGTTCTTTCTCCATCTCTTTCGCCAGGTGCAGACCTGACTCCGGGTGAAAATGAAATCGTTCCACAAACTCTTCGAAGCTTATCCGTTCTACTGCAGTCTGAAATACTTCACCGAACTTCCCGGCAATGATTCTCTTGGTCTCCTCTGCGTCGATTGTCCTCCCCATAAGCCGGGCGAGTGAAGTAACCCCTTTATGAAATATTCCGCATGGAATGATCCTGCCGAAATATGAAAGATCAGTGTTGACGTTGAACGCAAAGCCATGCATCGTAACCCACCGGCTTATCTTGACGCCGATCGCGCAAATCTTTTCGCTGCCCACCCACACTCCCGTGTATTCCGGCTCTCTATGCCCTTCAATTCCGTAGTTCGCCAGTACCCGGACGACGACTTCTTCAAGATCGCGAAGATAACGATGAACGTCTCTGTAATAATTGTTGAGATCGATTATCGGGTAGCATACTATTTGTCCGGGGCCATGGTATGTTATGTCTCCGCCCCTATCGGTTTTAAATACGCTGACATTTCCGAGCTGCAATTCTTCCTCCGAGGCGAGTAGATGATCGTCTCCTCCGGATTTTCCGATCGTGTACGTGTTGTGGTGTTCCGTCAACAGGATTGTGTCGGGAATGTTTTGAGAGACCCTCTCCCGGTGAAGACTCTTTTGGAGCTCCCATGCCGATCCATATTCGGTTTTGCCGATGTCTGTGAGTAAAATTTTCTCCAACCTCATACTCGATTGATTTTAACCGCTATGCTCGCAAAGACGCGCCATGATTTTTCAAATGATCGAGATTCCTTCTTCAATCTCAGCAACTGTCCACTTTGCGGAGCTTGTGCATTTCTTGCGGTTAATAAATACATCTCAAAGAAACTAAATGTCAATCGCATGTCCGAGCGCGTCCTCCGAAGCTTCCATGACGGCTTCACTCAACGTCGGATGTGCGTGGACAGTTCTCATAATTTCATAAGGCGTGGTTTCCAGTTTCTTAGCCACACCCAACTCGGCAATCAGCTCCGTCGCGCCGTGTCCGATAATATGCGCGCCCAATAACTCGCCGTATTTAGCGTCAAAGATCAATTTGACGAAACCGACGGCTTCGTTCGATGCAATTGCCTTTCCATTAGCTGTGAACGGAAATCTGCCGATCTTAGTTTCATATCCATGCTCTTTTGCTTTGGCTTCCGTAAATCCGATACTTGCGACCTGCGGATGACAATACGTGCAGCCGGGTATGCTGTTATAATCGAGCGGCTCGGTTTCGACCCCGGCGATTCCTTCGACACATCTTATTCCTTCTGCCGATGCCACATGAGCGAGCCACGGTGCGCCGATCACATCGCCGATTGCGTACACCCCGTTAATGTTTGTCTTGTAATTCGCCTTATCGACTTTTATCCACGACTTCTCGACTTCAACCCCTATTGTTTCCAATCCGAGGCTGTCCGAATTCCCCTGGATGCCGACCGCAACAAGCGCGACTTCTGCTTTTAATTCCTGAGCACCCTTTTTATTATTTATCTTGACCGATACGCCATTCCCGGATGCGGCTGCCGACTCGACCTTTGTTTCCGTCAAAATCTCAATCCCCTGCTTTCTAAACTCCCTCTCAAGAAGGGCCGTAACCTCCGCGTCTTCAACAGGAAGAACGCTCGGCATCATTTCGATTAAAGTGACTTTCGTGCCAAATGCATTATAGAAATAAGCGAATTCCGCTCCGATCGCACCTGCGCCGATTATTATCATATCTTTTGGAATAGCTTCGAGTATCATGGCTTCGGTGCTGGTAATTACTTCTTTCTTATCGATTTTTATGCCCGGAAGCTCACGCGGCCTCGCGCCGGTGGAGATTATGACATTCTTTCCTTCGACCTGTACCGTTTCCTTCCCGTAGTTGTTGACCACGGAAAGTTTATTCGGCGTCAGGAATTTTCCGGTCCCGCTGATCTTCTCGATCTTGTTCTTCTTGAAAAGGTATTCGACACCCTGCGACAACCTGTTCGCGGCGTCGCGGCTCTTCTTGATTACCTTCTGGAAATCGACCTTCAAATTATCGTAGCTGATTCCGTATTCTTTGGACTCTTTAAATTCCCACATCACCTCTGCACTCTTAAGTAGTGCCTTCGAAGGGATGCAGCCCCAATTGAGGCAAATCCCGCCTAACTTATCGCGCTCAATGCAGCCGACTTTTAATCCAAGCTGTGCCGCTCTAATGGCGCCGACGTATCCACCGGGCCCGCTTCCGACAATTACGAGATCGTATTTTTTTGATTCAGCCATTGCTCCTCCTAAGGATTTAGAAATGTTGAGATACCGCTTCCTTATTGATTCCTTATTGACGTGCCTGTGGCCCGTCTCTCCAAATTCCTTCCGCTTTATGGAATATGAGTATCCCAAAGAAAAAGATTCTTGCGCGGCTTGCGCTACCCGCTTACGCATTATTAAAATGATTGCGCGGGTCACTGTGACTGCGTAAAAATATAATCGATAATCGGTGACTAAATCAATTCGTTGAGTGCGAGGTGCTTTTGAATTAGGAATCGATATAAGCCGATCCGGGATTGCCAAAAGTGGATCCCCTTGCAAAATCGATGAATCAGCTTACCACCATCGTCCGACTGACACCCGCTCCACAAGCCGCTGCCGGAGTTAACGATTCCATAACGATGCGTCTACATAGTAATTACAATCGTTTCGTTTATTTAAAGCTGACTGAAGAGCGTCGTTTCAATTCCCTTTAGCATTCGCGATAACAAGCAGCTGCTTTGGTGTGATAAACTAAACGAAAACAACTTATGGAGGCTACTATGAATAAACCTTATCTCTTCCTACTCGCGTCATTACTTATATTTGCCGGACCAGCGTCCGCTCAGAATTTCCTGAAGAACCCCGGTTTCGAGACATGGAACGGCAGCCAGCCGGCATCATGGACATCTACCACCACTACGAAATCGACAACAGCCCACGGCGGTTCATACGCAGCGGAACTCACCAATGCATCTGTGTTCGGTACGGCAATACCGGGAGACCTGAGCCAGGATACGATCGTCGTCTCGGGATCCTCTTTTCACTCAAGGGATGGTACGAATTCTATCCTGTCGGCGGCGACGGGCTGGATATTTATCTTTGGATATTCGGCCCGAAAGGCATCGCTGGTATAGCCGGTTCTCATGTTATAGAAATCACAGGATCGAAATCCGTATATACTGCATTCGCAATGGGGATCGCCATGCTTCCCAACACCACAGGCGACTCCGCAAGCGTCGACATAGAAACTGCCTACGGCTCTTCGGGCACGCTGCATGCGGGTACATACGCTCTCTTCGATGACTTCGTTCTCGATAACAGTGTCACCGCTGTGAACGACAATGAATTTGCAATGCCATCCACTTTCTCTCTTGTACAAAACTATCCCAACCCTTTCAACCCGACCACACAAATCGAGTTTACGATCCCCGAAAGGAATCACGTTACCCTGAAGGTGTACAACATCATGGCACAGGAGGTTGCAACACTTATCGACCACAACCTCGACAGGGGGAGATACAAAACGGCATTCGACGGCTCGCGGCTCGCCTCGGGCATGTACCTGTATAAGATCCAAGCCGGAAGCTTCTCTCAAGTCAAGAAGATGCTCTTGATAAAATAGCACCACGGGACAAGATTCCGTATGAGAGCATCATGGGGCAAGCTCCAACCACTCTTTACTACTTCACCTAAATCCTCTCCCTTTGGGAGAGGACATTACAGGCAGAGATGGGGTCAGGCGGTAACTCTGTGTGTGTCCCGGTTTGTTTCCTTAGCTTTGAGGTCGTACATTCGAGTGCTGCAACGTTGTTCAAAGGCAGTGTGCGCGCGTCGGCATCCACATCCACCGGCTCATTGGCCCATTCGTTTCACTGCTGAAAGCATCGAATCAGCTATTAATGGTAGGTCAAATCTAGTCTGTCTGACCTCAGCGGATGGTTCATTGGGTGCATGGCTGAACCTTCCATGATTGGCTTGTGTTAACAACGTTGGACATTTGTCAGTTTGAATTCAACGGGAGGTAATGAACCATGATAGTTTCTAATTGGCGAAGTTTATTCAATATATTGCTGCTTGTGAGCTTTTTTGTGTGCAGAGCATCGCAGGGAGCGACATTAACAGTCGATGGGCGGTCAATATCAGATGTGTACGGATCGAATATCGGTTCTCACATTGTGTACGTGTCGCCGCTGCCGGGGAGCAAATATGTCACTCCCGGTTCGAATATCATCATCCGCAGCGACGACTATCTGAACGCAAATTCAATTCAAAGCGGCATGTTCGATGTCGTGGGTACCAGCAGCGGAAGACACGACGGCAGAGTGATTTTGTCGGACGACCGGAAAACGATTTTGTTTCTACCAACGACACCTTATACGCTGGGTGAGACCGTCAGCGTGTCCATGGCACAACAACTGTCCACGATGAACGGCGATACCATCTCACTCAATCCATTTTCGTTTGCAGTCTCTCACACAAACCTGAACGCCGACAAAGCATTGGTTTCGCAATTGGAAGCCCGCTTCATGAGAGGAACACGCAGCACCGGTCAAGCTCAATCCAGGGCGAACTACGCAAGGGGAATTGCCGGCAAGAATCAGCTCAAGAGTGAATTTGAAAGCCTGCCCTCTAATTTTCCTCCGTTGACAGTTACGGCGTCGGATAGCCCGAGCCCGGGGTACATTTTTCTCTCGACAATCGGCAGCACAAACGACTCAAGCTATGGCCACTACTTGATCATCGCCGATAATACCGGGAAGCCTGTTTATTACAAGCACTTAGGCGATATGCTGGCTGATGAAGCATGGGATTTCACTCTGCAGCCTACCGGAGTGCTGACGTACGCAAATCCATGGGTAGATCCAACATGGTACGTAATGAACACATCGTTTCAGATTATCGACAGCGTCCGGTGCGGGAACGGTTATATCGACGATGGCCATTCAATGACGATGCTCCCGGGCGGAAATATCATTCTCCTCGCCAACGATTACGAGCAAATTGATTTGAGCAAGATCGTAGCGGGCGGCGACACTAATGCGATAGTGCGCGAAATCGTGATTCAGGAACTTGACAGGAACAGAAATGTCATCTTCCAATGGCGAACCACCGATCACTACAATATCACGGATGGGTTTGAGACGGCTTTGACAGTAACCGATGTCAACCCGTTCCACTGCAACGCAGTTACGATGGATCAGGATGGAAACCTCCTCCTTTCAACCCGCTATCTTTGCGAAATAACGAAAATAGATATCCAGACCGGAAACATAATCTGGCGGCTCGGAGGGAAAAACAATCAGTTCAAATTCGTGAACGATCCTACCGTGTTTTCTTATCAGCATAATATAAGAAGGCTGACGAACGGCGATATTACGTTATGGGACAACGGCAATCTGCGTAATCCACCATACTCGAGAGCCGTCGAGTACAAGTTAGATGAAATAAATAAAACCGCCACTCTCGTCTGGCAGTTCAGACGGAATCCGGATGCATATGCGTCTTACATGGGAAGCAACCAAAGGTTAAGTGACGGAAATACGCTGATCGGATGGGGTGGAGCAGCCTTCCCTAGCCTGACGGAAGTGAGACCGGATGGAACCACCGCACTTGAGATGGCTTTTCCCTACAATGATGTGGTGAGCTACAGGGCATACCGATTCCCGTTCATGTTTATCACTTCACCGACTTCCAAAGACACGGTTCAGGCGGGAGGTACCGCAACTCTTAGGTGGATTTCATCCGGAGTGGACACAGTAGACATAGACTATTCCACCGATGGCGGCAGCTCGTGGATAAGCGGGGCGACAAACTATCCTGCCGACGCCGACTCCATAAATCTTACCACATCGGCGGCATCGGGGTCCAGGTTGAGATTTCGAATTATCGAATCGGGGACATGGGACAAGGGCGTAGTTTTCGTTAGTGATACGATTAGCGTGGGAACCTTTACTCAAGTGTTGACACCCGCAAAACAGTACTCTTTTTCCCTTTCCAACAACTATCCCAATCCGTTCAACCCCTCGACCACTATCAAATATGAAGTGGCTTCGAAAACATTGGTCACTCTAAAGGTTTATGATGTGCTTGGAAGAGAAATTGAGACTCTCGTGAACGGGTCGAGGAATCCCGGTGAATACAACGTCACCTTCGACGGAAGCAAACTTTCGAGCGGCGTTTACTTCTATCGGCTCGAGGCTGGGACCTTTGTGAGCGTCAGGAAACTGGTGGTTCTAAAATAGCATCGAGATCGCCGGGCTCATAAGAAAGATGGTTGGCAGATTCCTCAAGTGCCATCGTCGGGCTAAGCATGTCGGGACTGGAAGCGGCGAGATAACTTGTCCGGTACAAGCCGATAAGTGAGTTGGCAGAATAAAATCGACCTCACCCTGCCCTCTCCTTCGTAAGAAGAGGGGTTACGAGAGAGGTGGCTCCGGCTCGGCCTCGATTGAAATCGCAGGTATGACCGGTTGATTCTGACACACAATAGTTGCTAAATTTGGACGCCTTTTGGGAATGGAGGTTGCTATGAAAAAATCCACCATCTTGATGTTGATACTGTTAGGCACATCTTTAGTATATGCGGGACGGGAGGCGGAGTATTCTGACAAGTATCCTAAGCTCACGTTCATGACCGCACATCACGACAAGATCTATTTTGCCGGGATATGGAATCGAAACCTTGTCGTGGTCATTTATGATGCAAATGGGCAATTTACGACTTACATATCCAGACTGGCACGGGACTTATACGCGATGAATATTGGCAGAGTAACGTATGACGATAATGGCACACACGAAGGAATCCTCTTCAGCGTTGATCAAGAAGCCGTGGGGATGTTTTTGTTAGACTCCTCTAAATGGGACCGAGCAGTCGATATCCCAAGGGCTACCAAAGTCTATTCCGAAGAGGATCCAACCTATATGACTTCAGACTGGAAGAAATCTATGATCAGCGCTCCAGATAACAAGTCTGGTTTTCCGAGCCCTTCGTACATCACGTACCAGAAGTGGAGGGGGAGCGTTCAGCTCGATTACGAAATGGGGGGTCTGATTGGAGAATCATGCAAGATCGGCAAAGACATCTGGTTTTTGATCGATTTCTACGACGGCGAAGGCTCAACTGGAGTAGGCGGAATCGGGATGTTCGACACAACCACCAAAAGATTGGGGGTCTTCAGGGATTCCCTCCTCTCGGATTGCTCCGGCGGATTATTGGAACATGATGGAGACATGCTCTACATTTGTACCACGTTGAGCTCGGAATATGGTCCATACCCCGACCGGGGTCTTATCGTGCTCGATGTGAGAAATATGACCATGGCTCAAGTAGCCATTCCGATGCTCAATGATTCTTACTTCCTTGCCGAGCAGATTATTGGCAATACTCTCTGGATGTTAACCGACAAGGCAATAGTCGGTTGGGACTTGAGAACAAACAAGTGGATCTCGGTGCAAGTCGAATCTGTTGCCACGCAAATGAACTTAGGCTTATATAGAGATCTATTTCGGGAGAATGGAGGTCATTTGCAGGAACGTTACAATGCTCTGAACGTCTGACACAATGGTACTAGCGGAAACGTGGACAGCGGGAATCATGCGAAAGTATTACTGGAGCGAGGCCCGCTTCACTCCCGAAATGAAGATCAGTCATATACTCGTGGAGTTGCGCCCTGAGAAGCCGGTGATCGGGTGGGTCAGCGAGAACCAATTTAATATCATGAATTCCACCAACCTGGATGAACGGGCTGTGCAGAGACCATTTCCCGTATATTCCGATTCCACCCTCTCTTCTCCAATAGGTTCCGTAAAGTTTGGAGAAATCAGGGAACTGGGGCGCTTCGGGCATTTTGTTAAGATAGCCGCCTGGAGCCTCTGGGCCTACGCAGATTCCCTCTCGCCAGTGTACACTTTACAATCACATGAGAAGTATAAGCCTCACTGGAAGCGGCTGGATACCGCTTACACTAGCATGGAACAACTGGCTTTTGCGACCTTTGAACAAGAGACAAGCGAGGTACTCGACTCGGTTCCGGTGTGTGATACCGTTTTGGTTTTCACACCAAAGATGGATTTGTACGATGAGTACCAAAATGTTTTAGATGCAAGTTGGTTGCCTTCGGATAAGTCGCCGGTTCGCAGCGGAGTCCAATTTGAATTTCGGGATATGACAGATAGCGTGAAGCAAACTGAGATCACGATTTCCAACGGTCTTATCAGCGTTGACAACCAGGAAGTGGATCGGGGCTACTCATGGCAAGTAGCCGGAAGCAATTATAAAGCAAAGTTCAAGATTCTCGATTACGACCCATTGCCGGACAATAATAGTGCTCTCTCACGACTGATTGTCAAATACTCGCTCTGGATCGGAAGTTCTGCTGGCGAAGAGTAAAAAGACGAGTAGCCGTGCGTCGCTTTTCCGGCACGATAAATAGGTGACTTGTAGCGAATGAGCAGGTTCATGCAGTCAGACTAAAATCGACCTCACCCTGCCCTCTCCTTGTAAGGAGAGGGATTGCGGGAAAGGCGGCTACAGCTTGCGAGAACGTTTATGATACGCAGCTTTACGAGTTAAGTGTGACGCGCGCTCTATTGCATATTACAGGTAAGCGATGGGAGCCCCGGACCCCTTCCTGTGTCTCTTACTCCATACTCCACATCTTGTACCTTCCGAGAATTCCCCAGCCATCTTTTTGCCGGCTCAGCATGACATACTCGCCATAGGTCTTTGAGCTATCAGTCCAATTTGTTGCCGCGACATATACAAGCGCAAGCGTCTTCGTACTGTTAAAGCCTACTCGCGAATTGTAGATCGCAAAGTCCGGACTGCCAAGGTCTTTAGGGACGTTCGATGCAGACGTAGGTCCCCAGATGACTTGCCTGACTTTCAACGGCAGGGTCTTATCCACGAGCGTGCTGGTCTCCGCCTTGGACATTAAATCGAGAAATATCTCCGGCGTGAGAGCGTCGAATGTGCCGGCAAGCATATTGTAAACGTCTTGCGGAGTTTGACCCGGAGCCCGCATGCCGCTGCAGCCCACTACGCTGAGACCCGTATTGGCGGCTGGATCGCACTCAAAAGTCGTCGTCTGATTGGACAGCATGAACCACCGGACATGCTTTGGCAAATGATCCGCTTTGACTACCGCAGCGACAACAGAATATTCTACAGAATCCATTGGCCCTACTTTTTCACCCGAGGACAAGCTCTGCGAATATGCACACAATGTCAGCGGCATCGACAATACAAAAGTCAGAATAATCTTGAACATTGGATTACCTTCCGATTTCCTTTATCGCATTTTTCGTTTAGGTTTGTCGTTTCTTCTTCTCTATCCCATGCTCCAGCTTGTCCGAAGAACTGCTTTGGAGGGAGACTGAAATTGAAGCTCCGCTTCGTGGGGACTATGCATGAAGCTTTGGTAAAGAACAGATAAGAATTGTCCTCTGCCTCTGTTCTGATCTGCGAGGACGACAGATACCTTTTTTACTGCTTTTAGGAATGGCTTCACGCGCACAAGCAGTCGACCAACGCATCGGGGAACCTGCTTGTGCTCCCGACAAAGGCCTACGGGCTTAGCAATTCCCCCGACGAAATCCACGCTTTCTCGGTGTGGACTCACCGAATTCTTATTTACTCTTTCCGAAACTCAGATTCAAGAACAGCAGCGGAGTTGCTCAAAATGACCATTACCAGGCAGGAGTCTGGTAAGCAGGCAGCGACCTCACCATGCCGGCGGACAGAAAGGCCCTTCGGCGTGCAGGCCTGCCCTCTCCTTGTCAGGAGAGGGATTGCAGGAAAGGTGGCTACATTTTTCTTTCATCAGAAGCTCGACGGCAATTGCGTGGGCGTTATCCTCGCTGACTTTCCGGGCCTTCACGGGGAGCATATCCTGCGACGTGCACTTGTTGAGCTTATACTTCTCATTGAAGAAGTGTCTCATCTCGTGAGAGACTCCAAGCCGTGGTCAAGAGTTTGCAGGCGTCTTCAGAACATTCTCCGCGCCGGCGACCTCCGCGCAGGGGACCATAACTTTTATCTCACTTGCGTTGAAGCTTTCGGCATCGGCATAAAGCTCGTACTCGACATGCCCTCCGTCCATAGATCGTCGCAGGTGAAATAGAGCCGGATGCAAGCCCGCCTCGTCGAGCCGGGATTTCGCAAGCTCCGCGTCGGCTTCGACCTTCGTCCCAAACACCTTCACCATTCCCTCGTAAATTTCGTAAGAGCTGTGATGGTCGCAGAGGAACATGTCATCGACCATGGCGCCGCAGTCTTCACAGCACGGCGTCCCACAAACGATGCAGACTCCGGCCGCCTCCGCCTTCGGGTGCTTATCGCACATGACACCCTCCGAGAAAACCGCTCCACAATACGGACAGAAGTCGAAGTCGTCCTTGGCCTCTCTTCCACAAGCCGAGCAGGAAAACTCTCCCGAGGAATCGCCGGCAGCTGAGTCTTCAGCCTGGCTCATTTCGCGCCCGTGTTATCGACGCTCCTCTTTATTGGAACGATGCCCGCCATGTCGCCGATGACGTTCACGAGCTCCTGATTAGCCGGGACAACAATCTTCGTGTTATTCTCGAGCGAAGCCTGCACTGTTTCGAGACGCTTCAGCAATTGAGCGTTCCCGACAAAATATTGATTCGCGGCCTCGTTGACAAGCCTGATGGCTTCCGATTGGCCTTCGGCCTCGAGGATTTGAGATTGCTTGATTCCTTCCGCTTTCTTGATCGCGGCGCGCTTCTCGCCGTCGGCTGTCGTCTCCGCGGCAGTGGCAAAATCGATTGCCGCTATCTTTTCGTTTTCCGCTTTCACGATCTTGTTCATCGTTTCCTGGATCGTCCTCCGGAGGATCGATTTCCTTAAGCTCTGCCCTCACTATCTCGATTCCCCAATTGCCCGTTTCCCTGACGAGAATTTCGATCAGCTCCTTGTTGATTCTACCGCGCTCGCTGTTTGCGGATTTCAGAGTCAATGTCCCGAGTATATTTCTTAGAGTCGTCCTGGTCAAGCTGACAATCTGCAGCTGGATGCTATTCACATTGTACTGGCTTCTCTTGACGCTTTCCTCGTCAGACTTGATCTTGAAATAGATCTGGGCGTCCACGGTCGCGTTAAGATTGTCGTTGGTAATAATCTCCTGCGGCTCTGCGCCGACCATGGTCTCGGTCACGTTGATCTTTATCATCCTGTCAATAATCGGGATGACCCAGTGGAAGCCGGGGTTAGCAAACTTCTTGTACTTTCCGAGCCTCTCCACGAGTCCGCGGCTCGTCGGCCTTATGATGCGTACCCCCCAGAGGAAAATGAGGAATATGAGAATCCCTCCGAATATATAGAGAAGCTGTAAACTGTCCTGATTATCCATGATGGTGCGCCCTTTCCGGTAGTTGATAGTTCATTATGAATGAGTAATTGACGCAGGCTCCAGTCGCATCGAAGAAAACTCAGGCGGAGGATTGTAATGAGACGACGCCTGCTCGAACAATCTCATGCAAACCGCCCGCCGGTTCAGTACATGACTTCATGCGTTTCGTGCTGCGTAATTATTTAACACACTGTCGATTAATTATCAAGCATGGGGTTCATTGGTAATGGCGCATTTTGTTAATGTCATGGAGCGACTGCTTCGGAGGAATAAGAGATACGAATGCCGCAGATATTCTTAGCTCATTGTTCCCACACCACCGTCAATACGGAATCGTAATTCGGCATCGGCAGGCACTGCTCGAGAAGCGAGTGGTTCTTACGGAAGCTGCGGTCATCCAGAAACCATGAATCAGCAAAGACCTCATGTGGTTCGGTATCGATCTCATCTCCTTTGAAGAAACTCGAAGCTTCCGATGAGCCGTTAACGGGATAGCCCTTCGGGATGTACTGGTACGGGAAAGATTCGCTCACAGCCGACCATGATACCTGTCCGCCATGCTTCCTCCGGCTCATTATTACTGCCACAGGGAAGTTCCCTGCCTGCGAATACCGTATAGCCGCCGCGCTGAGCGAGACTCCGAAGTATTCCGCCGCCTGCCTGATCGTTTCGATGCCGGGGTCTCTGTCCTTCACAAAATCTTCGTACCATTCTTTCTTCATCAGAAGCTCGACAGCAAATGCGTTAGCATCATCCTCGCTGACTTTCTTCTGCGCCAGAGGTGCATCAGCCTCAGGCCGAGACTTTACGGGGAGCATATCTTGCGACGTACACCTGTTGAGCTTAGACTTTGACCTGCCCCCCAAAAAGTGATCCAAAATAGACTTAGTAAAAAGGTATATTATGGATCAAAGGAGAAACGACAATGGGAAAGCCGCGACACACGGTAGAAACAATTGTAGCAAAGCTGCGAGAAGCAGAAGTCATGATGGCAAAAGGCCAAACGCTGGCTGAGGTAGTCCGACAACTGGGGATCAGCGATGCAACATATTACAAGTGGAGGAAGGAATACGGTGGACTTCAGGTGGATCAAGCAAAGCGGTACAAGGAGCTCGAGCAGGAGAACCAGCGTCTCCGGAAGGTGGTAGCAGATCTGACAATAGATAACTCAATACTGAAGGAAGCCGCACGGGGAAACTACTGAGCCCGGTGAAGAAACGCCGGGCGGTGGAAGAAGTTATGGAGATAGTACAAGTGTCCGAACGCAGAGCCTGCAAGGTAGTGGAACAACCAAGGTCAACACAAAGAGTGGTGGCAAGGCTGGATGCAGCCACAGAACGGCTTACAGAACGAATGGTGGAGCTCGCCAGCGAGTATGGACGATATGGATACAGGCGAATAACAGTTCTCTTGAGAACAGAAGGATGGCATGTGAACCACAAGCGAGTGGAAAGGCTATGGCGCCAGAAAGGGCTAAAAGTGCCACAAAAACAGCCAAAGCGGAGACGACTGTGGTTCAACGACGGATCGTGCAAAAGACTCCGTCCAGAACACAAGAACCATGTCTGGAGCTATGATTTTGTTGCGGAGAGAACCAGTGACGGGAGAGCGCTACGAATACTGAACATAATCGACGAGTACACGAGAACATGTCTTACCAGTCGAGTGGAGAGAAAGATCAAAGCCAATGACGTGATCGATACATTGTCTGATATATTCATCGCCTATGGTACGCCACAGTTCATACGCTCGGACAACGGACCTGAGTTCGTCGCTGAGCTTCTACGGAGATGGCTCCATCACCTGGGTGTCACCACAGCTTTCATCGAGCCCGGCAGTCCATGGGAGAACGGTTACATCGAATCGTTCAATGGGAAGTTCAGAGATGAGTTACTTAATCGAGAGGTGTTTGACACAATCATGGAAGCAAAAGTCGTCATCGAAAAGTGGAGAATCCACTACAACACTGTCAGACCTCATAGCTCTCTCGGCTACAGGCCCCCAGCTCCAGAAGCTTATTATCCGTCTCAGGTTGCCAATGTCTGATCGGATGACTAACTTAGCATTGGTACATCAATTGGGGGCAGGTCAGTCAGCGGGCCGCTTGAAAGTCCAAAAGACAAGATTCCAAGTCCGGCATGGTCCACTTGAGGATTTATGTCGTCAAAGTTTCCGCGCGTCAGGGTGTCCAATCCGTACCATGGATCCTGCCCGTATGCACAGCCTGCCGCCAGTAACAACACAAACATTAGAACGATCTTGCTCATAACATTTTCTCCTTTCGGTGATCGTTATCGGCGCCCCCTATTAAATCCTCCTGCCTGAATATTACACTGTAGCTGAGACGTACATAGCTTGTACGGAAATATCTCATCCCGGGGTGCCGGAGCGGGCAGGACCCGTATTTCTCCACAATCCCGTCAGGGATATGCCCGTAGATTTATCCCGTTGCCGGTAAAAGCATCCGGCGGCGACATCTCACCCGGTCGTCAGCTTTTCGCGAACTTCCGCCCGCTATTTTAATAAGACCATCTTCCTCGTGGCAACCATGGCGCCTGCCGTCACCCGGCAAAAATAGACACCGCTTGCCACGCTCGTTCCGCGCGAATCGGTCCCGTCCCACCGAGCTGTATAATTCCCGGCCGGGAGGTTGTCCGAGAAGATTTTCTTCACCAATTGAGCGAGCGCATTGTAAACCGAAACCTCGACGTGCGCCCGCGAAAGGGACTGTGGAACCGAGAATGCTATGATGGTCGATGGGTTGAACGGATTGGGGAAATTCTGAGACAGCGTCAGAGTCGCCGGCAGTGATCCGTTCGGTGGTCTAACGGCAGTCAATCCACCGTTCCTTGTTATGAGGACAATGCCTCCCTCTCCTATGGCAATTCCATTGTAATTGTTAAGGAAATCCAGACTCAAGATGTTGGCGCTGATGCCGCTGTTCTGGCTCGACCATGAAGTCCCACCATTCGTGGTATTGAACATCTTGCCGCCATCCCCGCCGACCCAGCCACTACTAGCACTCACGAACTTCATTGCGTTCAACGACGATGATGGCGATTGATCCAGGGTCCAATTTTTTCCGCCATCGGTCGTCTTTAAAATTATCCCATTGTCCCCGAGGATATATCCATCCAGAGTATCGGAAAAGGATACGGATCGGAGCGCAGCATTAACCGGGCTTGTTTGAGAAGACCAGCTGTTAAATCCGTTGGACGTAGTGATTATGGTGCCCGAATCGCCTACTGCCCATGTTCTTGCGCGGGAAGCCACGAAGACCCCGTACAGGTTATGCGATGTGACGCTCGGCTCTATTCCCCAGGTCGAGCCGCCATTGCTACTTGCAGTGATGAATCCATCAAAACCGACTGCGCAGCCTATGCTGTCGTTCATGAAACTGATTGCATATAACGGCGGCGCGGGAACGTTTTGCGGGTTCTGAAAAGTCCAGGATAGTCCAAGGTCGGTCGAGTGATAAATCCTTGAGCTGTCGTCGCCTATCCAGCAATTTGTAGTATCTCCAAATGCGATCACATCGTTGAGGCCGGACGGCAACTGACGCGTGGTCCAGGTCTTTCCTGAATCATTGGAGACGAATAACTCATAACCGTCGCCAATCGCGGTCAAAAGATCACCTGAGATATACTTCACGAAGGTGAACTGGATTTTTTTTGCTGGGGTCAAGTCCTGCCATGTTGCACCGCTGTCTTTCGAGACTATTATCTCACCCCCCGCTCCGGTCACGATAATTGTCTTACCATCAGCAGAGCTGATATCCGAAGGTGGAATATTATTCGCCAGAGTATCTGCAGACCAAGTTATTCCGCCGTCTGATGTTTCAAAGATCGCCGGTGTATTCCACTTTGTCGCAAAGCCTCTTTCACGGCTGGTGAACAGAACAGCCCCATTAAGAAAACCTTCTATTGACTTCGTGGAATCTACGCTCCATGTTGCACCTCCGTCATAAGTCCATCCTATCATTGTCGGCGAAGAAAAGTTCATTTCGTCGGTTGGACCGGCTATATACCCTGTGTCGGGATTAAGAAATCCTATGGTGAGAATTCCACTGTTCGCGCCGATGTTGAGGCTGCTCAGCCGCCAGCCGTTGCCGTCATCGGTGGTCGTATATATTGAATCCCCTCTTGCGAGGATCAGTTCGCTATAAACAGACGGGAAGGCTGCATTGTAAATTGTCCCGGCAGGTATGGGCGGCATCTTGGATTGTGTCTAGGTTTTGCCGAGATTTGTAGAAGAATAAACAGCGTTTTCTACGGCAGCCGATGCACCATAATATCCATAATAATACAGGCTGACTAAAACGGAATCATCGGATTCTGTAACGAATAAATGGATGGGTGACATCGAGCTGTCGATGCCAAGTTTATAGATTGAGCTATCAACATTCCACGCAGCTCCGCCATCGCTCGTTGTAAGCAATACGCCTCTAGGGTTTATAGAATTTATGTATGCTAAACAAAAGCCCGTAGATTGATTGGTAAATCCAATCTTAACCACGTCATCGGATTGATTTGAGGTCGAGTACTGGATGCCCCATGTACTCCCACCGTCAGTAGTTCTTAGAATTGAGCCGTAATCCCCGCCAATCCATGCGGTTTAGTTGTCAAGATCAAATGCTGTGGTATAAGCACGAAGTAATGTATCGGGTGATTGGTTTATCCATTGGCATTGTGCATTCGATGCGATCAGGCACGAAATGCAAATCGATAGAAATGGGGTTCTTCTGCCAGACATTTTAATCCTCCGTCTTGATTTTGTTTCACTTCAATAAGACCATCTTCCTTGTAGCAACCATGGCGCCTGCCGTCACCCGGCAAAAATAGACCCCGCTTGCCACGCTCGTTCCGCGCGAACCGGTCCCGTCCCATCGAACTGTATAGTTTCCGGCCGGGAGGTTGTCCGAGAAGATTTTCTTCACCAATTGACCGAGCGCATTGTAAACCGAAACCTCGACGTGTGCCCGCGAAAGGGACTGCGGAACCGAGAATGCTATGATGGTCGATGGGTTGAACGGATTGGGGAAATTCTGAGACAGCGTCAGAGTCGCCGGCAGTGTTTTCTCTGGGGCAGGATTAATACCCGTCAGCAGTGACAGACCTGCGCTTCGGGCTGAACCGTTCGTGTCCGCAAGATAAATGTTTACCCACGATGGTCTGAGCGACGGAGAAACATTGTACATCTTCTGCCATTCCTCATCAGTCAGCCGCTGGTAGTTTGCACTGAGATGCTCATAATAGCTCATGACCGGACCCACGAAAGCCGTAGAAACCCCTCCCGGAGGAGTTGCGACGACGACCGCCATATTGATCGGTCCAGTCCCGACATGGAACACCCAGCCGACAGTATTGCCCTCAGAATCCGTTGGGGCCGTATGGACATCGGCTACAACCATATTCGTTTCCACGGGTGAGTTCAAATCTGTACCGGAAATCCAGCCGTAAAACAGCCTTGGATACCAGCCATCGTAGGGAAGTGAACCACAGTCGTTGCTATGAACGGTGAACATCATGTTTTCTAAGAACGCCTTTTCCGATTCTTCCAGAGGCGTCCCCGATAGCTCTTCCCGGGAGATATTCCCAAGCGTATCGGCGATTGACTTTAAGTATGAAAAGTAATTTGCTATCACGCCGTTTTGAATCGGAGCCTGCTGGAATTCCTGCTGGGCAATCGATGCGTAAGACTCGACTGCATCGTAGAACCCCGGCATCGGCTCGACATAGCTCTCAGGAAATGAACATAAAATTATGCCCCCGGAATATGATTCCTTTGCGTAAAGAAGGTTGTCGTGCCTGAGCTGTGCCCATGCCGCAAGCTGTGTGTTCATTTTCTCCTGCCACCATGCTGCGGTCTGCATGAAAGCCGGGAGTGAGTCTCTGCCTGCTGGCGGATTGAGCGAACGGATCGAGTTCGACCATGAATTGTACATGGACTCCTGCCAGAAGTCCTGTCCGTAGGAGTCGATCAGGTAACGAAGTGCGGCAAGATTCATGGAGTAATGATAGGCATCCAGATCCGATTGAAGCAGCTGTGCCGCGGCATCGTTTCCTTCCGCGAATAGAACATCGAGCGACGATGGGAGCATTCTCTTGACCGCCTGCCCGTCGAAGATGATTTTGTCATAAACGACATTTTCCATCACGTAAGAATCGATGACGAACCGCTGACCAAGCAGCATGAAGGAAGATGCCGGCGTGATCCTCTGCGGGCTATAGGGGTCCGACATGAGTATCTGCGAAAGGATTCTCTGAGAAGCAAACGGCTTGCTTGCGAGAGTATCCTGGAACGCTCGCCAGCGAAGTGTATCGAGCAGTTCACTTGCATTCTGAAGATTAATCTCTTGCACAATGGACTGAATGTTCGGCAGGGTCACGTTGTCCTGATCGCCGACGAAGAACTTCAATATGCTGTCCATTTCATTCAGAAGCGGAAAAGCATTACTTGAATCGGCTAGCTCTTTTATCAGCACCGCATCGATGGTCTGCCGCTGGATATCCGCATCGGTTTGCGGCGGCGGCGGCGATGATGAGACGGGCGCGATAAGATATATCTCAATCCTTCCGAGCCACATCATGGCCTGGAAGTACTGCGTCAATTGCGGCGTCAGTGTGTAATGGCCGCGGGGAGTAAACTGGCTGAAGTCGATCGCCCTCGGCGTCGAAGAAAATATCGGATAATCGGCAGGCTGCTCGGCGGCAATCAGACTGAGAAGCGTATCCACCGTTCCGACGTTCCCGCTGAACTTCGGCCCCGTGATTGTGCCGAGGAGCATACGGGGAACCGTAAGGTAAACGTCCACGTCGTTTATCATGGACTTCATGGATGAGTCTGAGGAATAATCGGCTGCCAGCGACGGAAGCTGGTTGTGCAAATCTGCAAGGAGGCTGTCGAGTTCGGGAATCAGAGATTGCTGCTCCACGCTCATTAAGATTGCGTCGTACGATGCGTGGATTGTTTGCAGAATCGCGTCGGTCGATACAAACACAGGCAGGTCTTTTTGATAAACGTCGAGAAACGCGTTGCCAAACGAACCGCCAAAATATGCGTTGTCCACCCTCTCGGTGGCAACGAAACCGTTCTTCGCGAGCAGCGATTTCTCATCGGCTGTCAGCGCGTACTTCACATCGATGCTATCAAAGTACGCGGCTGAGTTATAATCGGTCTGTGCTTTCGACTTGAAAAGCCCTGCAGAATATAATCCGAGAAGCTGCTGTGACGTCATGTCCTGGTGAGACGAAAGGAATTGCTCATAAGCGTCGAGACTGAATTGCTGGGCGGCTCCCGTTCCTGCAAAGAGCGTTAGCATGAGGACTGTAAAAGCTGTTTTCATTGCATACCTCCTTGAACTTATTCAAGCATTTTTAAAGGACTAACTGCCGAAGTGGTCCCTCTTGCCCATGGCGCATTTTACAAGGAATTCGAATGAATGTCAAGATAAATCTTGCTCATCACATATTTGACAAACCGAGAAAGAAATATCGCCGCTAATTTCGCAAGCCATAATTTAGATTAGCATGAATCTCCTCGAAATGAATAATTGGTGTAGTTCTGAGCAGGAGGCTCATGCGCCTTCCGAGCAGCGGCTTCATTAGTTTGTGATGCGCTTTGTTGTCTCTCCTGTCAGACTCCTCTTCCGGCGGGTTGGATGCCTTACTTTCTTCTCTTCCACGCTGAAGCCGATTCGACATTTTGGCGGGGGTTCGGATGGCGGTGTCAGCTCGCGTATTGCCTGAAAGACCATGGCAGACAGTCCGTCATACTTATTCTCAAGCTCCTCTAATTTCCGCGCAGGGTGTTCATGTGTTGCGAGGATCTCTGTGAGCCGAACGAACGCGCGAATGATCCGGACGTTCACGAGAATTGCCCGCTCGCTGTTCAACACAGAGGATAACATGGCGACTCCTTGCTCGATGAAAGCGAATGGAAGGTACCTCCTGCCGCGCCAACTTGAGATCACAAATTGTGACCCTAAAGGAATCTCAACTGTCTTGCTCACGATAGTTCCATCCGCAAAGGCCCCCTAAGTGTTCTAATTATTATTATGAATTATCTTTGTGCATCGTGGCGTTTCCAGCTCATCATAGATGGTATATGGAATGCGACATGCCGCAAGGCGGCACTTTGCGGTTTAAGGTTTCCTTTCCAGAAGGAGAGTTAAACTGATGCACCACTGCATTGTTGAACCATCGGCGTGCAGTTCATATATTGCGGGTGGTCGTTTAGGGCAATGCTCGACGACTCGCAGCCGGGGCCCGAATGAGTTCCGGGGACATTCAAACTAAGAAAGATTGGGAGGATTCGATGAAGAAGGCGGCACTTTTGTCCATAACAATCATGGCTCTCAGCTTCATTTCCGGCAAAGCGCAGATTAACATGGATCAGGTACAGGTAACGCTTCAGAACAATACCCAGTACGACCTCTGTCTTTACGTGGACGACGCGAACAATCTCGCCTGCGGACCCGCTTCAGCTAACGGCGGCATGTGCGTAGCAAGCGTCGAGTCGGGCAGTCATGTGTTCATCGTGGCAACGGTAGACGGCGGTATGTCCACATCGTCCGACCCTGTCGATCTCAAGCCGGGCGACACAAAAATCGTTACCGCCGCAATGGGGAGCGATGGAAAGATTAGCTTAAACGTCCGCTGAGTTTATTATCTGAGCAAATCCACAGTCGCATTCACAACTACCCTCTCGGCAAACTTCCCGATCTCCGGGAGATATCTAAGAATCGTATCAATGATGCAAATTTCTTCCGACGACGATTCCTTTTCTAATGGTGTATCGAGACTGTGCGGTAAAATGCCATGGTCATTCGCGTCCCAAAGGGATACACTCGAGAAAGGCTTTTATCGGAAATGAAATGGCAGATTGTTTCTTACACTGTATCCATCCGTTTGGGACAGAGATCGACATCACCTTTAATGTCGGTTCAAACTCAAGTACATATTGGCACTCCCCAGCTTGACTTTCCTGTCCCGAACATTTAATTTTTCCAGGAGGAGGTATTCTATGAAGATATATTTAAAAGTGTTGGTCGTTCTTGCGGTAATGTCGTCTGTCTGCGCGGGTCAAAACGTCACCATCAAGCACAAAGTCTATACGACCGTATTCAGCAAGTCGCAGCGCATTCCGGTCGTCGTTAAATGGTGGCTTACAAAAGACATGCTCGATTGCTCCAACCCTATGAAGCGAACGAACGATTTCAAACCCGACCCAAAACTGCCGGGCTATACCAATCTGGCGAAGGACTATGCGAAGAGCGGCTATGACCAGGGACACAGCTGCGACGCCGCCGACAACTTATGCGACACTGCGGCCGAACATGAGAGCTTTTACTACTCGAACATGTGCCCGCAGACGGCCAGGCTAAACAGCGGCATCTGGAGCCGCATGGAAGATTCCTGCCGGGCGCTCGCTCTAAAATATGACAGCACACTAATATGGTGCGGGTCGGTTGCAACATCGGGCAGGACGATCGGCCCGGATAAAGTGGCAGTGCCCGACTATTGCTGGAAGATCGTGTACGTCAAACGAAAGCGTACTACCATGGCATTCGTTTTCCCGAATACGAAAACATTGACGGGCACCTTGTCCCGGTACCACGTAACGCTCGATTCAGTCGAGCATCTGAGCGGGTTAAAGTTTACGAAGAGAAAATAATCCTTGCCTTCGGCCTCGCTTCGCGGCTGCGCCGAGGCGGTTAGATGATCTTTGCCCCAATTCGCATCTGTCCGAAAGAAGGCGGATGCAAACTTCCGGTCATGTCCTGATTTGGTTTCCGTTTCAGAATGAGGAAGCATAGACTGCGAAGGGCCGCATTGCGGCATCCCTCATTCTATATACTATCGATGTTGAACGGGAAGTGCCATGGGCGCAAGGATTATGATTGAAGAGTCTCTGCGCCCTTCGCGGTTAAAGAAGTCCATTTGGCTATTGCAGAAAGTTGAATTCAGGACACTACGCATTTTTATGACAGGAAGACCGGTTTATTTCAGGAGCAAAAGCTTCATCGTCTTGCTGTAATCTCCGGCTTGCAGTCGGTAGAAATACACTCCGCTCGGCAATCTCTCGGCGTTGAATGCAGTCTTGTAATATCCTGCACTTTGTTTTCCGTTGACCAGGGTAGCCACCTCTCTTCCAAGCACGTCGTAAACTTTCAGCGTTACGTAGCTGTTCATTGGTAATTGATAACTGATCATTGTAGAAGGATTGAACGGGTTCGGATAGTTCTGTGATAGTGCGAACCGAGAAGGCGATTCCGAATTTGAGACAGAAGTAACGCCGGTGATCCCCATAAGACTGTCGAAACGAGCCTTTGCCGGGAGAGTGGAGACGCTGCCTGTTGCCGGATCCACCCACGGCCAGGGATTGGAGCCGAAGAATGCCGGCTTGCTTGTCAGGTAAAGAGAGTTTTGAAGCGTGGCAGGGGAGCTGTTGTACCATGATTGTTTGCTCTGGAGCCAATCCCAATTTCCATCGCGAATTGCTGTCGCAGCGACACCCGAATCGCTGGCAATCGCATGAATCCCGTCGTTCAAACCGTCCCAGCCCAACATCCAAATGGCAGGAGGACCTCCCAATAAATTAGATTCAAGCTGCCAACCGCCCATCTGTCCCTGAGCGCCAAGGACATTGCCGACGAACGTCATCCATGAACTGTATGCCATTGCGCCGATACAGCGCAACGGCCCGGCATTAGTCGTATCGTTGATCGTCACGCTATCGACAGTGCTGGTAAATGAGCGGCGCATTCCCCTCAACCAATTGCGGAAAGCCGTGTGATAAATTGAATTTCCGTGCGTATTATCCGAATCCCAATTAAACCCATAATTGCCCTCGAAGAGCATGTGGTGGGACCCGACCATGTGCGATCCATTCAAGCCGATCTCTATCCATGATGGATTATAAGCGATGTATCCATCATCCATGTAGTTGTAGCCGACGACCGAACCTGCCCCGGAGGACCGGGCGACCATGACTTTGTTTGTTCTCACGGAAATATTGTTCTCAATCAATATCTCGGCAGACCCGTTTGCTAAGCTGATCGCGTAGCCGCCGCCGCCCGGATAATTCCAGGCCCCGTCATGGATGTATGAATCCCTCACTACGCAGCGAAAGGCGTTGTCGATAGCAATACCTTCTCCAAGCCATATAGTCACTTCAACGTCCTTCACCCAAGAGTAAGCTGCGCATTCGAACCGGATGGCCCCGTTCGAGCCCCCGATCGCGGTGAGGTCTTCAACCCCTGCGTAGGTGATGGGTACACCGCCATTGCCGCCATTTCCTGACCTGGTGTAGCCGGTCAACTGCGCATCATGGAGCGATCCTGCTCTGTAATTGATATGCAATGGAGTGTTGAAATAGACAGTGTCGGCGGATACACGATCGATCTGTTTTATTTCATTCGTTGGACGGTTTAACCGGCAAAACCAGGCCCCTGCGCCCTGCGGATCGTATGTGGTGTCGCCAGTTAGTACCGGATCGTCCCCCGAAAGTGCAGGATTGTGGACCTGCCAGGCGACGCGGTAGTCCGGAGCAGCCCAGATTTGACCGCGGCCGAGGCGATCAGTTTGCCAGGAAGCTCCGGACAATTCGTCCAGAAGCACGAAATCTCCCGGCTTAAATGTGGCCGCGTTTGCCACGATCACTGTACTATCCCCCTTGTTTCCGTCCGCAGTTAAGTCCTGGGACGTATTATCATCAGGGCCCACCCACCGCCCTGGCCCCATGATAATGATAGGCTGGGAGTCGGCAGCTTGATCGTCTTGCGGCTTCGCCCCATTTGTCTTTTGCAATATGGTAACGCCGGGCCCCGAACCTCTCAATGTGATATTTTTACTTATGAGCAAGTAATTGTTGACAGTGAACGTGCCGGCCGAGAGCTGGACCACTTCATTCGCGGGACAGTCGTCCAGGGCGGCTTGAATGTCCGCAGATGCGTCTAAGGTACCGTTGTGGTAAACAGATGCCTGGATCGTGGTGTAAATGATCGCACGGTTAGGGATTCCGCCTGCTGCATTGAGGCCGGGATTCCAAATTGTGAATCGCATGGGGTCGGATGGAACATACTGCGCCTCGCAAGGTAATACCATGATCGAGACCGCCCAAAAACAAAAGAGCATTTCTGCAATTCTGCATGCTTTCATCGACGGATCCTTCAATCAATAGTTATAAGTTAACGAAATCGGACATGCTAATTGTCAACGGAAATATAAGCGAATACCATGAATCCTTCATCACTTCAGGAGCAGTAGCTTCATCGTATTACTGTAATTTCCTGCTTGCAGACGGTAGAAATAAACTCCGCTCGGCAAATTGTTCGCATCGAAAACTATTGAATGAGTTCCAGCTTTTTCGCGTTCATCCACCAGTGTTTTCACTTCTCTTCCGAGCACATCATAAATCTTCAGCGTGACAAAACTATTTGCCGGCATTTGATAGTCGATCACCGTGGATGGGTTGAATGGATTAGGGTAGTTCTGCGAAAGCCCGAAGCTCTTCGGGAGGTTTCCGTTTTGCGAAACTGCCGTTATCGTTCCACTCCCACTCAATGGTACTATTGTCAGCGGGACGATAGCATCGCTCAGGATATAAAGCGTATCCGAATACGCCTTTGCCGTGTCCGGCGTGAATGAGACAGGCAGACTCACAGACTTCGATGGGCTAACTGTGTCGTGCACGGACTTCACGGTGAACCATTTTGTGCTTGTGTAAACGGAATCGATGACGAGTGAAACGGCAGAACTGTTCGTTATTTTGATAGTGTCCGTTTTTGTCAAGCCCTGGTTAGCGGAAAGCGAACCGAAGGCTATGGCAGTTGGATTCACTGCAACAGTTGGAAAAACCTGAGACAGCGGTTGAATCCAAACGCCGCCGCCATACGTCCCAGCGAAGAGATTCGTGCCGGAGAGTGCCAGAGAATTGACGTACTTGTTCGTCAATCCGGTGGTGTCTACGGTCCAACTTTTTCCATTGTCCGTCGATAAGAAAACGCCGCCAGGAGTCTGTGTGTAGTAGCCGGTACCGGCAAAGACATTTGTACCCGATACGGCAAAAGCATTGACATAATAACTGCCGGGACTCAAGCCTGAGTCGGCGGCAGTCCAGCTTTTACCATTGTTAGTGGAAAGACAAACACCCTCGCCATAAGTCCCGGCGAAGAGATTCGTCCCTGAGATGGCAAGAGCATAGACATTAGTGTCGGCCAATCCCGAGTCGGCAACAGTCCAGCTTGTGCCGTTAATTAAGAAGAAGACGCCGTCATTAGTTCCCGCAAATACATTACTGCCGGAGACGGCAAGCGAGAAGACATCTTTACTCGCCATCAAAGTTGGGTCGACTGCAGTCCATGTTGCGCCGCTATTCGTCGATAAAAAGATGCCGCCGCCAGTGCCGGCGAATAGATTCAAGCCGGAAGCGGCAAGTGCGATAACATCTTCGCTCGTCAAGCCTGAATTTACCGCAGTCCAGGTTGTGCCGCTGTTGGTCGATAGGAAGACACCGGAACCATTAGTCCCTACAAAGAGATTCGTACCGGAAACGGCAAAAGAACTATAAGAGTTAGCGGTTGACAAGCCTGAGTTAACGGCAGTCCAGCTTGTCCCGTTGTTTGTGGAACGGAAGACGCCGTCGCCGGCAGTTCCAGCATAGAGATTCGCGCCTAAGGCAGCATTTGCCAGAACCTCGCTGCTTGTCAAGCCTTTGCTGGTTTGTGCCCAGCTTGTGCCGCTGTTGGTCGATAAGAAAACCCCGTCGTCAGTTCCGGCAAACAGCTTGGTGCTGGAGATCCCGAAGCAAAAGACATCATCACTCGTCAAGCCTGAATTGACCTGAGTCCAATTCGTGCCGCTGTTAGTCAACAGGTAAACGCCGGCTTGAGTCCCGGCAAAGAGTTTCGTGCCTGAGTCGACAACGGAATAAACATAAGAATGGGGCCCCAATCCTGAGTTGACCGCTGTCCAACTTGTGCCGTTGTTAGTCGATAGATAGACACCGCCCCCATATGTCCCGGCAAAAAGGTTCGTGCCCGATGTGTCAAGAGAATAGACATCCTTGCTCGTCAAGCCTACAGTGTCCGCAGTCCAGCTTGTACCGTTGTTGGTCGATAGAAAGACGCCGTCGCCGCCAAACCCGGCGAAGAGATTCTTGCCGGAGATGGCAAAAGATTTGACAAGAAATCCAGACGTTCGCAACCTACCTGCTGGAAAGCCAGAATTGACTGCTGCCCAATTTGTACCGTTGTTGGTGGAAAGATAGACGCCGCCAAGATAAGTCCCGGCAAAAAGATTTGTGTCTGACACTAAAAGAGCGGTTACAGCGTTGGCTGGCAAGCCGCTGCTGGCTTGAGTCCAGTTTGTACCGTTGTTGGTCGATAAGAAAACGTAGCCGTCAGAAGTCCCGGCAAAAACAATTGTATCGGAGACGGCAAGAGCATTGACTATTTTGTTCGCCAGTCCGGTTTGAGTCCAGCTTGTGCCGTTGTTGGTCGATAAGAAAACGCCGCCATAATAAGTCCCGGCAAAGAGATTGCTGCCACTCACCGCGACACATTGAATTTGACCACCATAGGGGCCATTTGTTTGGGTCCATTGAGCTTGCAATGAATTCGTGCTGGTGAATAGAGAAAGCACCACAAACAAGAATCCACCGCAGCGGACATGCTGCAGAATGTTTTTCATTTGTTTCTCCTTTTGTGAAACAGTATTGGGCTATTTCAACGAATGATCGTGTTGTGAAAGAACGAGGCGATAACTTGAGCGAGCCAATGGCTCAAAAGGGGACTGGCGCTCCCGCGAATTCCCCTGCCGCGCATACTCGAGCCGAGGCTGGCGAGCCTCTGGCTCAGATGATCTGCTATTCTCCCCGAAAGCGGGGATTTCGACAATCATCAAGTCTCAATATAATCTGCCTTTTGCATCCTTGTCAAGTTTCTTGATTGCGGCTTCCTGAACCGCACAGTCTCGTCAGCCCATTGCATCACGGACTGACGGGCCTAGTTACTCATCGCTTATTGATGAAGCGTAATCCATGCTGTTGTCAGAAGCAGCCGCTCACTTCAGTAGCAAAAGCTTCATCGTCTTACTGTAATTTCCGGCTTGAAGACGATAGAAGTACACTCCGCTCGTCAGCCTCTGTGCGTTGAAAGAAGTCTTGTAATATCCTGCACTTTGTTTCCCATTAATAAGAGTAGCCACCTCTCTTCCAAGCACGTCGTAAACTTTCAGCGTTACGTAACTGTTCATTGGTAATTGATAACTGATCATTGTAGAAGGGTTGAACGGGTTCGGATAGTTCTGTGATATCGCATAACTCTTCGGGGTACCTACATTTTGGGAAACGGCAGTTATAATTCCACTGCCGCTCAATGGTGTCGACGAAGCGATGGAGTTGCTCATTATGTGAAGAGTGTCCGAATACGCCTTTGACGAGTCCGGGGTAAATGAGATTAGCAGCTTCAGCGTATCCCCTGCTCGAAGCGTGTCATGCACGGATTTCACTGAGAACCATTTTGTGCTCGTGTAAACTGAGTCGATTATCAATGGAAACGACGAACCGTTCGTCGCTTTAAGAGTGTCTGTCTTTACAAAGTGAGTCACAACTGAGCCGAAGGCAACGGCAGATTGACTCACCACAAGAGTCGGTATCATTTGAGACAGTGGCCTTCTCCAGACGCCACTAACATTAGTGCTTGCAAAGAGGTTGGTGCCGGAGACCGTAAGAGCAGAGATAACGGTGTTTGTCAAGCCTGCTGTGTCTGCAGTCCAGCTTGTGCCGTTGGTAGAAAGATAAACGCCGGCATCCGTACCAGCAAAGACATTTGTGCCGTAAACGGCTAACGATAAGACATATGGATTCGTCAATCCTGAATCGGCAGCCGTCCATTTTGTACCATTATTGGTCGAGACGAATACCCCGCCGCCATTCGTCCCGGCAAATATCTTCGTGCCTCCTGCCCCGCCGGAAGCGGGGGAGATTGCAAACGAAGAGACATTTTTATTTGTCAAACCGGCAGTGTCTGGAGACCAGCTTGTCCCGCTGTTGGTTGAGAGGAAAACGCCGCCGCCGTAAGTGCCGGCGAAGAGATTCTCGCCGCCTGCGCCGTTGGGGGCTGAGGCAAGGGCATAGACCGCCTTATTGGTCAATCCCGCAGTATCTGCACTCCAGGTCGCACCACCGTTTGTGGATAGAAAGACGCCGTATCCATAGGTTCCGGCAAAGAGATTTCCGGACGCCGCTCCGCCGACAGTGGGAGGGAATGCAAAAGAAGAGACCGCATAGTAAAAATCCGAACCCCACCAGGACGCACCATAATCGGTGGATAAGAAGACACCATCATTGGTCCCGGCGAAGAAATTCGTGCCATCAGTCCCATTCGGAATGACGGCAAGAGCGTTGATATAAGTGTCCATCAATCCTGCATTGGACTGAGTCCAGCTTGTCCCGTTGTTTGTGGAAAGATAGACGCCCCCATAATATATCCCTGCAAAGAGATCCGTGGATCCTGCGACGCCTAATGCAGGAGTGGACACAAGAGCATCGATGTCAGTGTTCGTTATGCCTGCAGTGACCTGAGTCCAGCTTGTGCCGTTGTTTGTCGATAGGTAGACACCGCCGCCCAAGGTCCCGGCAAAGAGATCATTACCTGAATCGGCGAGTGAATAAACGTTATTGATTGCCAAGCCTGTATTGACCCCGGTCCAGCTTGCCCCGTTGTTCGTTCAACAGATAGACGCCGCCATTGGTACCTGCAAATAGATTCTTGCCGGAGACCAATATAGCACGGATATATGTGTACGACAAACCCATATTGACTCCGGTCCAGCTTGTGCCGTTGTTTGTCGATAGGAAGACGCCGCCGCCCTGTGTCCCGGCAAAAAGATTCTTCCCTGAATCGGCAAAAGAAGAGATATATTTGTTCGTCAAACCGGCAGTGTCTGCAGTCCAGCTTGCGCCGTTGTTTGTTGATAGGAAGATACCACCGCCCTGTGTCCCGGCAAAGAGATTCTTGCCTGAATCGGCAATACAAAGGACGTATTTGTTAGTCAACCCAGAAGTGTCTGCAGTCCACGTTGTCCCGTTGTTAGTCGATAGGAAGATGCCGTAGCCGTATGTGCCTGCAAAGATGTTCTTGCCGGAATCGGCAAGAGAATAAACGTTATAGTTTGTCAAGCCGGCTTGAGTCCAGCTTGTGCCATTGTTGGTGGAGAGATATACCCCGCTTTCAGTGCCGGCAAATACGTTCTTGCCCGAATCGATAACAACATTGATGTAAGTGTTCACAAAACCCGAATTGACCCCGGTCCAGTTTGTGCCGCTGTTGGTAGATCGGAAGATGCCGGCTCCCGAAGTCCCGGCAAAGAGATTCGTTCCGCCTGCCCCGTTCGGGGAAATAGCAAGAGCAGTGACATCACCGCCATAAGGACCGTTCGTTTGAACCCATTGGGCCTGCAATGAATTCGGGCCGGCAAATAGACAAAACATTATAATCAAGAATCCGCCGCAGCGGACATGTTGTAAAATGCTTTTCATTTGTTCCTCCTTTTGTGAAACAGCGAACAGCTATTTCGACCAATGATCGTGTTTTGAAAGAACGGGGGATGTTACCAAGCCTGTGGCTCAAATGGAGATTGACACTCCCGCGATTTCCCCTGTTGCATACTCAGCCTAAGGATATTAAGCCTCCGGCTCAGATGATCTGCTATTTTCCCCGGCGGCGGGTTTTTCGACAATCATCACGTCTTAATATAGCCTCCATCGTCCCTCCTTGTCAAGTTCCTTGCAGACCAGATTGCGCCATAATTTTGGTTCGACTTTAGGCAGCAATCGAATTTACCTCTAAGTGCCGGCTGCACCATCCCGCATTCCAGTCAACTTCACCGATAGTCGGCGGGGGGCGCAAAGACCCGCCAGGCATGCACTGGAACGCTGCAGTCCTGCGTTTTATATCGATGAAAGCTTTCTTTGCTCTGCTTCGGGATGGCGGCGGTTAAGAAGAAGATTCTCGGATATTGTCGAAAGCTTAAGCCAGGACACTACAACAGACGGCTTCGCCCGGTACGGCGGTCAATTCTCCTTCAGCATTTGTCTTATGACCGTATTCAGAATGCCGCCGTTCATATAATACTCCACATCGACCATGCTGTCCAAGCGTGCCATGGCATTGAATTTTATTGTCTTGCCGTTTTCTGCTGCAGCTGTAACGGCAAGTTCTTTGTGCGGAGTCAAATCGTCCTTTATGCCCATAATCGAATACACTTCCCTTCCTGTCAGACCGAGTGTTGAAGCGTTTTCTCCTTCCTTGAACTGAAGCGGCAGCACGCCAAGCCCGACAAGATTGCTTCTGTGAATTCTTTCATAGCTTTCGGCGATGACGGCTTTGATGCCCAGCAGCAGCGTTCCCTTAGCCGCCCAGTCGCGCGAGCTGCCGCTGCCGTATTCCTTGCCCGCGATTACCAATAATGGAATTTGTTTAGACAGGTATTTCATCGCAGCATCATAAAGCCACATCCGAGCCGGAGGCTCGCCGGCATTCTGCTGATTTTCGCCGGCCGGCAAATAAATGCTCCATCCGCCTTCCGTGCCGGGCACCAGCAGATTCTTCAGTCTTATATTTGCAAAAGTGCCGCGCATCATCACTTCGTGGTTTCCGCGCCGGGAGCCATAAGAATTGAAATCCTTGGGCTGCACACCATGGTCCATCAGATACTTGCCGGCGGGACTGTCTTTTGGAATCGATCCGGCAGGAGAAATATGATCGGTGGTCACCGAGTCGCCTAACAGAGCGAGTACCCTTGCATCCATAATATCTCCGGGTCTACCCGGATCGACCACAAGGTGTTTGAAGAACGGCGGCTCTTGAATGTAAGTGGAGCTTTCATCCCAGCGATAGTTGTTTCCATCCGGGACCTTCAGTCCTCTCCACCTTTCATCCCCATCGAACACGTGCTCATAGCGTGAACGATACATTTCCGGCTTCACGGAGCTCTCCATCGCAGCTCGAACCTCCGATTGTCTAGGCCATATATCCTTTAGGAAGACCGCCTTGCCATCTTCAGCATAATCAATAGGTTCCGTCATCGGGTCGAAGTCGATTCTGCCCGCTAGCGCATAAGCGATTACAAGCGGCGGCGATGCAAGATAGCTTGCTTTCGTTTGAGGATTTATCCTGCCCTCGAAATTCCTGTTTCCGCTGAGAACAGACGCAACCACAAGATTCTCTTTCTCAATGGCAGACGAAATGTTCTCATCGAGCGGCCCGCTGTTCCCGATGCATGTCGTGCAGCCGAATCCCACAAGATTGAAATTAAGTTTATCCAGCGACTGCAGCAAGCCTGCCTCTTTCAGGTAATCCATGACTACCTGCGAACCGGGTGCAAGGCTGGTCTTTACCCACGGTTTTGATTTTAATCCGTACTTCTCAACCGCCTTTTTTGCCAGCAGGCCCGCGGCAATCAAGACGCTCGGATTGGAAGTGTTCGTGCAGCTTGTGATCGCAGCGATTGCGACCGTACCATTATGCAGCTCAAATTCGGCGATCCCGCTTCCGGCAGAAGCCCCGTTCTTGTCCTTCATGGATCCGTTCGGACGCACTCTTACATTCTTCGACAGCTCTTCCGGCTTTAATCCGAAGCCGCGTTCTGCCGGAGAAGCCATAAGTGATTTCCTGAACGACTCCTTTACGTCTTTCAGCAGAACCCTGTCTTGAGGTCTTTTCGGTCCTGCGAGGCATGATTCAACCTTGCTCATGTCCAATTCGACAAGGTCGCTGTAAACCGGCTCCGGCGCCTGTCTGCTCCAGAAAAGTCCCTGCTCTTTGCAGTAGCTTTCAACAATGGATACATGTTCATCGCTGCGCCCGGTCAGCTTCAGATAACTTAGAGTCTCATCATCGACAGGAAAGAATCCCATCGTAGCTCCGTACTCCGGCGACATATTTGCTATCGTGGCACGATCCGGCAGGCTTAAGCTGGAAATGCCTTCCCCGAAATATTCGACTATTTTTCCGACGACGCCTTTCTTTCGAAGCATCTGCGTCAAGCTCAACACCAGATCCGTGGCTGTGGAGCCTTCCGGCAATTCCCCCATTAAGCGCACGCCGACAACGTCCGGCGTCAGCATAAAATAGGGCTGTCCTAACATTACCGCCTCCGCCTCGATACCGCCGACTCCCCACCCGAAAACGCCGAGCCCATTAACCATGGTAGTATGTGAATCCGTTCCGACGAGCGAATCAGGAAAAGCCATGACCTCTCCGTTCTGCTCTCTTATCTCCACGACGCGTGCGAGGTATTCAAGATTAATCTGATGAACTATTCCCGTGTCGGGCGGAACTACTTTAAAGTTCTTGAACGCTTTCTGACCCCAACGAAGCAAAGTATATCTTTCGGCATTTCTCTTGAACTCCATCTCGGCATTGAACATAAAGGAATCCCCTGTGCCAAACTTATCGACCTGAACGGAATGATCGATGACTAACTCCGACGGTATTAAAGGATTTGTCTTCTCCGTGTTGCCTCCTGCCCTTTCGACAGCGCTTCTCATGGCCGCGATGTCCACTACGGCCGGAACTCCGGTAAAGTCTTGAAGCAGCACTCGCGCAGGCATGAATGCAATTTCTTTACCCGTATTTAGCCCGCCGTTCCATTTTAGGAGCGAATCGATATCGGACGCTGTGACCACCTTACCGTCTTCAAACCTCAGCAGGTTTTCCAGAAGTATCCTGATGGAATAAGGCAGCTTACTAATGTCGTGATTGTTCCTTTCAAGAGCAGGTATATGGAATATTCTAAAAGTTCTGCCCTTAACTCTGATATCTTTTCTTGTCGAGAATGAATTTGTCGATACCACCATTTGAACCACTCCGCTGTTTACTGGACTAACTTAAAAAAGTTTACAGAAAATGCTTTAATGATTCAATGAAATAAATGAGGAGACCGCCTCCTTCATGCAACAATAAAGCTGCTGCGCCGAAAGCAAATGAGCCTCAGGCCCAGAATTATCCCCAAGGACTCCCGGGTTTTGGATTGTTCGGGTTGAGAAAGAAGAGAATAACCTTTGGGTTCGTTCCACCCTTTGTCATGGTATGCTATTTTAAATCGTTTGGTATGTCTGCTATCCTATATTATCCGAGGTAATAACCTCTTCTCGATAAAGAGGTATTCGTGGACTCAGGATTGTTCGAGGTGGATCAGATTGCCGTCAGGATCCTTGAAATTAAACCATTTTACACCTGACCCCGGGCCATGAAGGTCGTCGCCGATTTCGCTGACTTTGACTCCCCTTTGGCCAAGCTCCTTGTGTGCCGCGTTAAGGTCTGAAGCCGCGAACCACAGCGTCATCATGCCGGGCTTCGCATTTCCGTGAAAGGTGGTGAGGGTAATGGTGACTCCGCCTTCAGGGAGTGCGAGCGAAACCCACCAATGCTCATCGTCCTGGCGGTAGTCCGTCGTGACCTTCAAACCGAGTTTGTCCGCGTAAAAAGTCTTTGCCTTCGGCATGTCGCTGACTGCCACGGCAAGCATCATAAGTTTATTGACTACTTGCATATATTGTTCTCCTTTATAACATGTGAATGAATCGATTCCATGGCACACAAGGTGTTCAAGATGAATGTAGCGCGAGGTGAATTCAAATTCATTTGAAAATTCTTCACACGTTCTTTATTGTCTTAATCGTGAATTCACTTTATCGCTCATGCTTTTTCCTTCTGTTCAACGCCACGGCGTCGAGAATGAGTGCCGTCAGGGCGGCATCATCTGCGGTGTCGCCATCATGGAAGTCTATGGCACGAACGGTGTTGCTGTCCAGGCGTGTGTTGAAGGGCTTTTTCGGGTCCTTGATCCGAGTACCTTTGGGAAACGTCAGCCTCACGGCGTTCTTGAGCGTATCTGCTAAGCATATTATTCCCTCGTCAGACCAAACTGGCACTCCGGATGGCTTGGATCGTTTTTTCCACTTCACTTCTTCGATCAGGGCAGGGTCGGCTTTCTTGATCAAAGCGCGCAGCTTTGACAATTTCTTGCCCCGCCAGTCGCCCGGCTCCTTGATTATATCATCTATCTGTTGAGATGGGGACTTCTCTTTCGGAGAAGGATTCGTATTTTCTTTCATGCTCAGGTCATTGCTTTCTTCACGAGCTCGCTGATCGTTGTATCTTCGGCTGCGGTAAGTTTAGCCATCTCTTATAAGCCACGAACCCGGCCAAAGTGGCGGGAACCACACCCCAGAGAATACCGGGAAACCCGGCGTATTTCGCGTATAGCGCGATGCCCAATAGCGAAAGTGCGGACAGGCAGGCTGCTGCGATGGCAGTTGGTTTACGCAACTTCGATCCGGGCAGGATTAAACCTAACGCGAGCAGAATCTGCAGCACGCCGAGGAATATCCAGACAAGTTTGGGCAATGCGCTCAAAGCCCATTCACCGGCGGCTTTTTCATGATTATTTATTATGAAGCCTCCACCTGCAATATTCCAAAGTGCCAACAGAATTTGAAGAACCCACAGTACAATGTTCATCCATTTTCTCCCACAGCTTTCTTCACGAGCGCGGCGATCCTTGCCTCGTCCGCGGAAGTCAAATCAGGCAAAGCGTAGGCGACAGGCCACATGGCACCTTCGTCGAGCTTCGCTGAATCGTTGAACCCGAACATCGCATACCGCTCTTTGAACTTCAGCCGGTCGCGGAAGTAGCAGACAACCTTGCCGTCTGCATTGGCGTAGGCAGGCATCCCGTACCATGTTTTGGCAAACAGGGCCGGCGCGCTGGCTTTGATAATGGCATGGAGCCGTTTGGCGATGGCACGATCCGGTTCCTTCATCTTGGCGAACGCCGCAAGTGCAGCGCTTTCTCCTTCAGCCCTGTCCTTGTTTGCCCGCGTCTCCGCCTTCAGCTCCTGGGCGCGAGCCTTCATCGCGGCTTTCTCCTCGTCCGTGAATCCCTTGGATTTCTTGTTGATCGAAGTGGTGCTCTTAGTTTGTTTCATGACGAACTCCTCTCATTTTAATTTGCTTACTATCTCTTGTAATCGGTTATGTGCCATATTTATGCCCTGCGCAAAGGGCAGCTTCATCACCCGGTCTCTTTGTGCAACCGATTCATATATGACGTGCATATTGAGTTTGCTGGTGTTGTCGGTAAGTCTCTCAAATTCGTAGAACTCAAGCTGAACACCGAAAGGCGTATTCTCCATCTCAAATGTCCGTGTGATTTTCTCGTTCGGGCTTAGTTCATGGATCACACCGTTTACCTGAAGTGCCACGTTTCCCTTAGCATCTCTTGTTTCAAATCGATAACTGCCGTGTTTTTTGCTTTGGAGTTTCAGCACTTTCGTTCCCATCCATTGTTCAACAATTTTGGGCTCCACATACGCTTTGAACAGTAATTCCAATGGCAAATCAAATTCCCTGCTAATCACTAAATCCTGTTTGCCGTCTTCGGCATTGATCTTTGTTTTTCGTTCCATGTCATTCTATTTTTTTGATTTGTATTTTTCCATTATGGTTTCCAATTTCTTAAACCTATCATCCCACATTTTGCGGAATGGCTCAATAAAGTCTGCTATCTCCTTTATCTTCCCAGGATTTAAGTGATAGTAAATTTCCCTGCCGTTTTGCTCTTGCTCAAGCAGACTACACTCGATGAGGATTTGCAGGTGTTTTGAAACTGTCGGTCTTGCCGTGTCAAAGTTTGAAGCTATTGCACCTGCCGTCATCGATTGATAGGCGACCAATAGAAGTATTGCCCTTCTTGTCGGGTCTGCCATGGCTTGAAATACGTCTCGTCTTAAATTCATTGTGTAGCTATTTGACTACAAATATAACTGAAGTTATTTAACTACGCAAGTGTTTTCTTGTCTTATTCAAGGATGTTTTTGCATTTCGTTAGCTGCAGATTCTGAATAATTGCCAGTCGTCAATTTTTAGGAACCCGGGAAGGTTTGGCACACGAAAGCTGGTTGAGAGATGGAGTGCTGTTGAAGTTCATTTTATCTGCAAGTTGTGCAATTGATTATATGTCGTCGACATTTATGCAGCTGATGAGGCAGTGGCGGGTTATACGACTCCCTTTGAATTCAGATAAGGGCCGTAATTCTTGTCCGTGCTCAAAATATGTTCGCTGAGCCAGTTTTTCAAAAACTGCATGACCTCCAGGCTTAGTACCATTGTATTTCCCGAATCATATTTTGATCGAAGCAATTCAACTTCCTTTACCATGTCATCATGAATTCTCTTGTGACCCTCGTAGAAAGGATAGTTATAACGCCGCAAAAGTTTTTCTTCAGCCGCGAAATGTACCTTCGTGTAATCGACTAAACCGGCAAGTGTCTCACCGACCAGTTCCCTTCCTTTGCCCACTTTCATCGCATCGTGCAGGCTGTTCAACATCTGTACCCATTTCTTATGCTGTTCATCAATTTCTTTTATGTTGACGCTGAATTTATCGCTCCATGTCATTAGTGCCATTTAGTGCTCCGTTATCGCGTGAAGTTGTCCTATTTCTCAAGTAAGCGCCAATGCGGCTTCAACAACTTACTAAATGAAGCATAGCCTTCAGTTTATTTTCTATGCTGCGCAATTGACGCGTGAACTCGTCATGGATTGTAGTCCGGTTATCCTGCAAATGAAATCTAAACCGGCCTCTTGCGAGCTGTCTTCAGCGTATCCTGCGGACGCGACTTCAAATATACACTCATGATATACTCCGCAACGTTCTTAACCTCTTCGGGTTTCAATGGCTGCTTCGGCATCGGCGGATATCCTGGTACAGCCTGGTACGGATTGGAAATGAAATCTTCGAGCGAGTCCATCTTGCCGACGAAGTGAGGAAGCGTTTGGAAATATGGGGGCCCGACGAGCTTCACATCGAACCTGTGGCAGGCGCTGCATATTGCGCTGTAAATATCTTCGCCGCTTCTTACCGGCGGAGGCGCCTTCGGACTGAGCGATGCGAGCATCGTCTCGTACCTTGTGGCGAGCAGCTGATCCTGACCCTCCGTCGCATAACGGAAGGCTATTTCATCTTTTCCGGCCCACACTAAAATCAAGATTATTGCGCCGACAAATGCGTAGCTGCCGAGATTGATACCGGACTCCTTCAACATTGAGTAGAACAACAGCATAATCAGCAGCGCTACGAACATGCCGACACATGCGATGGCGAAGGTCATATCGGAAACCCCGCCCTCGGGAAGATTTTGTATCTCAAAAAAGATCAGGACCGGCTCGAGTGCTGCCGCAACAAGTCCTGCCGGGAGTGTGTATTTCCTTACGAAGGACATGTAAGATGGCTCAGCCGAAAATGAGATGCGCTTTTCCCATCTGAAGAAGAAGAACACGATCGCCGCGCTCGTGATGGCGACCGCCGTTGTCACGTATGTAACCAGACTCCAGAATGTTTCTCCGGAGAAGAGAACCGTCAGGAAAGAAGAGGCAGCCCATCTGTCCGGAGTGAGGGCGAGTCTCGTAGTTCCAACAAATATCCAGGTCCCTATCCACAAAAGGACAACGCCACGCCGACCACCCTTCTGCCTTGCAGCCCCGGCCGATTTCTCGTACGATTGCACATCAGCACTCACTTCCGACGCTATCGTACCATCATGAGATGCCGCAAGGTCATGGAACGTGGAGTAAATCGATGCGAGATGAAAGGATTTCTTGTACGTGTATAGAAAATAAAGGCCAATAAAAAAGAAGACCGCTGCGACTGTCAGGTATGTCGTGATGCCGATGCTCATGCCGTAAAGAAGCTGGCCATAGATCAATATCTCTGTGATAAGAGGAATTACCGCCATGGCAAAAATGCTTCCCCCGCTCGGGACAGCTAAATCCGCGAGGTCACGTGCAAATCTGGAAAATGACTTTTCTCCCTTGTTGCGCCCCCAACTGTCTGCAATCGCCGATACCGTCGAAGCAATGAGAACGATACTTGCGTAGGTCACGAAAATGAGTGCGACGATCACGAGAAGGTACCGGAGCAATTCCAAACGTTCGCCCGACTCGGGGAACACAAGTCTGCTTAAGAAATTCATTTACCGCCCTCCTGCGGGATTTAAGTTCCGAACTTGCAACTCTAATATTGTCATTTGCTGGCTAAAACCTCCTAAATCAAATTGAATATTTTATCGATCATTACGACTGCGGTGACCGCCAGTACATAAACATTGATCTTCATGAATGCCGATTTCAGGACACGGCCATCTCCATGGCGCCAGAGGATCGAAAGTGTCGAGAGAACGAGCCATGCTCCCAGAAGGAGGATGACAATTTCAGGCAAAGGATTACTGACAACACCGTTCGTCACAAATAATACGGAAGAAGCTGCGAGACCCGCCATCCAAACATAGATCCAGAAAGAGATTGTTCCCTCACTGAAATACATTCGAAGCGTCGGAAAGTCTGCCCTCTCGTAATCGGCACTGTACATTTCCATGAGGATCCAGAAATGAGGTATCTGCCAGATAAAGAAGAAAGCCGCAACTGAAATGATAAGGGGATCGAAAATATCGCCGCGCACCGCGGCCCAGCCGGCCATGACAGGAAACGCACCGACAAAAGATCCCGGCACGACGGCAAAAGGGGTAATCTTCTTCAACGGAGTGTAAATCGCATTATATGAAAAGAACGCCAGCCATGATAGAATCAGAGCGGTTACCGTTCCGGTCAGAGCTATAAGGACAGAGCCGGCAGCGGCAAGTACGGTAACCATGATCAGAACGACAGCGGGAGTCATCAAGCCCGCAGGCAAGGGCCTTTTGCTTGTCCGGTGCATCAACGAGTCTGTTTCCCTTTCCTGGTAGTGGTTCATCGCAGCAGATGCGCACGAGAGAATGAAGATCCCCATCACCGGCAGTATCATCTCGAGAGAGACGCTGCCCGTCGCGAGAATATAACCGAACGCCGCCGACATGCCAACGAAGAATGTTATGCGGATCTTGACAAGCTCCATGACACCGTTGAGAATCGCGGTCATGCTCAGGCTGCGCCTCTCGCCGTGAATCGCGACGGCAGACGAGTGCGACACTGAAACTTCCTGCCGTACTTCCATCTTACCGGCAGATTTGATGGTCCTCATCTCCGCATCCTCACGCAACGATCCTTCCGCTTCGCAGTCTCCTCCGCGCCGGAAGTACTTCCATCATTCGAGTATTGCTTTCTTCCAACATTCCACTGTTCCATTATTCCACTCTGCGCCATTTCCAATCTTCCTGCTGTCTTGTCCTATGGGCTCGCTGTCGAGGCATCGCTAACTTCCTCGTTTGAAATTCCGCCGTTCAACCAACGATCGAATTTGTCCGGCGGCACCACTATCAATCTCGTCATCATCAATGCATGGTTCAGACCGCAGTACTGGCTGCAGGTAATCTCGTAGTTCCCGAGTTCTTCGGGATAAAGCATGACGTATCTGACTCTGCCCGGTATAACGTCTTGCTTCTCTCGAAAAGCGGGCACATAGAAACCGTGAATAACGTCCACCGAGGTCAGGAGGCATTTTACCGGTCTTCCCTCCGGAAGAAAAAGGGTGTCCGATTTCTTTCCATTGTTGTACACGAAACTCCATTCCCATTGTCTTGCTATAACTCTAACCTCCATCGCCGACTTCGGGACAAACCTGGTTTGAATATATGCCGACCAGCCGAGGTAAAACATCACCATCACGAGTGCTACAGGCAGCACCGTCCAGATTGTTTCGAGTGCAACGCTTCCGTGAACGTTGACTGCCCGCGGGTGACGCTTTTTATTGTACCTGAAAACGAACAGGAACATTGCACTCACAATGATAACAAAGAGAATAATGTCCGCTCCGATTATGAACCGCGCGACATCGTCGACTGCACGTGTATGATTAAGTAACGAAGGCGTCAGCGCAACAAAGGATGTCATTTCTGCCTCATCTTCTAAAGTACACGTCAGAGAAAGTCAATGCGTATATCACGAAGATCGTGAATCCGGCAATAGCAAGGAAAACTTTGAAGATGCGGTCTTCAAACTTAATGTGCATGAAATAATTCACGACGAGGGATGCTTTCGCTAACGCGATAAGAAGCGCGACGACGAGGGTGAACGCGGCGAGATCTATTCCTGCGACCACGGCAGTTGCGGCGGTCAACGCCATCAGCGACGCCCAGATCAGAATGTACATGCTGTAGCTGATCGGTTCCCCATGTTTTTCTTCCGGACGCACCGGGATTCCTCGTTCCGATTCTGATAACGACATATCGAGTTCCTCAGTTAATCAAATAGAAAAGTGGAAATAGGAAAATCCAGATGACGTTGACAAGATGCCAGTATAAACCCGCATTCTCAAGCTTCGAGTAATCCTCCATGGTAATTTTATTTCTCAGGACAAATATCAGCATCACCACTAAAACCGACATTCCTGCAATCACATGAAGCGCGTGCAGCCCTGTCATGGTGTAGTAGAGGCCATAGAACAGGATCACCCCGTTGCTCTTGTTCAAAAGACTCGGAGAACCGGGATATATACCGGCCGCTATCTCAGTTGACCACTCGATGTATTTTACGATGAGGAAGATAAGACCAAGACCGATAGTCGAGCTGAGAAAGGTGGTACACAGGCGCTTCTTCCCTCTCTGGATTGCAGCTATCGACAGCACCATGGTAAGGCTGCTGGTAATCAGAATCATCGTATTGACGGTTCCGTATAATATGTGCGTGTCGAAGCCCGCCAGGTGAAAGTCCGCGGTGTAGTAGTACCGATACACAGCGTAGACAAGAAACAGCCCTGTGAACAACAACAGCTCGGTGAGGAGAAATATCCACATCCCCATCCGCGCTCCTAATGCATCCTTGTGGCCGTGTTCCGCTTCGTGGCCGTGACCTGCAGCCGGAGCGGTCGGTTCTCCTATCTCACTCAATTCTCTGTCTCCATTCCGTTAGTCCAATTCTCCATCAATCCAGAAATTCATTATTGCATCATTCCAGTATTCCCTGATCCTACTTGGCTACCGGAACCGGTTCTGTTTCAATTTCGGGCTCCGCCTCTGGGTGATAATAGGGCTCGTGGGTAACCACGGGAATCTTCTCGAAGTTTTCCTGCGGCGGCGGAGAGGAAACCGTCCACTCTAAAGTTGTACCGCCCCACGGATTTGCGCCGCATTCTTCACCTCTGAACACGCCATGAAGGAGGTTCCAGAACATCATAACAAGGCCGATCACTAATATCCATGACCCGACCATCGAGATATGCTGGAGCGTCTCATACTTTGGCAGGTATGCAAAATATCTCCGCGGCATCCCTTCATATCCGAGTATAAGCATCGGGAAGTACAGCATGTTGAAACCGACGAAGAGAATCCCTAAAGCCCAGTCGGCAACCTTCTTGTTATACATCCTGCCGAACATCTTCGGAAGCCAATAGTGGAGCGCACCGAAGAAAATGAAGATGGCGCCGCCGAATATTATGTAATGAAAATGTCCGACCACGAAATAAGTGCCGGTCAAATGAACATCAGTCGCAAGGGCACCGAGAATGAGACCTGTCATACCGCCGATGCAAAAGAGGATGATGAACGCCATGAGGAAAAGAAACGGCGGCTGCAAATCTATCGAGCCCTTGTACATTGTTGCAATCCAGTTGAACACTTTTATGGCGCTCGGCACGGCGACGAGAAAAGTCAGAAATGAAAATACAAATTGTGCCGTCTCGGTTTCACCCGCAACGAACATATGATGGCCCCAGACGAGGTAGCCGATGAACGCGATTGCAAGGCTTGACATGGCTATCATCTTATATCCGAACACGGTTCTGTGAGAAAATGTGGTGATTATCTCAGACACCACTCCCATCGGCGGGAGTATCATGATGTAAACCGCGGGATGTGAATATATCCAGAATAGATGCTGGTACAACACCGGGTCCCCGCCCAAAGTCGGGTTAAATATTCCGACGCTGAAAACTCTTTCGATAATGATGAGCAGAAGAGTTATCGCAAGAACCGGAGTTGCTATCACCTGTATCCATGCCGTAGCGTACAGCGCCCACACGAAAAGCGGCATCTTGAACCACCCCATTCCCGGGGCTCTGAGGCGATGGATCGTAGTAAGAAAATTAAGCCCGGTAAGTATCGATGAAAAACCGAGAATGAATACCCCGAAAACCGCCATGGTCACGTCAGTTCCGGTGCGGACGCTGTAGGGCACGTAAAACGTCCATCCTGTGTCCGGCAGGCCGTGCCAGAACATAGACATGAGAATAACTACTGCACCGGTAACATAAAGGTACCACGACAGAAGATTGATTCTTGGGAATGCAACGTCCTTCGCTCCGATCTGGAGCGGGAGGAAAAAATTCCCGAGGCTTGCCGGAATTCCTGGGATGACAAAGAGGAACATCATGATAACGCCGTGAAGCGTAAAGATCGCGTTATATTGCTGGGCATCGAATATCTTCCCTGCCGGTCCCGGCACAAGCATCTCGAGCCGCATCAGAAAACCGAGCGTCACGCCGACGGCAAAAAAGGAGAATATCGAGATCATATAGAGTATGCCTATCCTCTTGTGATCCGTCGAAAGGATCCATGCCAGAATCCCTTTGTGTTTACCGATGTTCTCTAAGAAGCCGCGCGACCTCCCGCTTCCCGTGCCACCACGTGTTATTCCGCCCGCGGCAATGTCACTATCTGCCATTAACTCAACTCACTTTTATTCTTAACAAATTTCTTCGTCGATCTTAAGAACACTACAAGACCGGCAGCAAAAACCACTGTCCCGATTCCAACAACGCTCAGGACGTTGAACACAAGATGTTCGCCCTCCGGGGTATGACTGAAGCAGACGCATAGAAGTGCACTTACTATCTTTTCGGGTGTTCCAGCTTGTGCCTGCATTATCCCCATCTTCAGATCCACCGGAACATACGTTGTCCCCTCAATGTACCTGATTATCTTTCCGCTCTTGTCCACGATGATCAATGCGGTCGGATGGATGAATGTTCCATCTTTCTCCTTCTTGAAATAAAAACCCAATGAATTTGTCAGGCCGTATATACTGGCACTATCGCCCGTGAGAAATCTCCAGGCGTCGCCGGGGAAAGGTCGCTGCAATTGTCCCCAGAATTGCTCCTTCTTCTTAAGCGCAATTGCCGGGTTGTCCGCAGGATTGAAACTGATCGTCGCGACATTGAAATCCTGCCCCGGATTTGCGGTCACCTGATCGAGAACACTCGTGAGTCCTGCCAACACCACATCGCATATTCCCGGACATTCGTAATAAGCCATGTCAATTATGAGAGGTTTGCCGTTTGAAATCTGCGCGAGCGAAATGTCATCTCCGTTCTCGTCTTTGAAGGCCAGATTCATCGAAATTTTCTCTCCGAGTTTCTCATCGAGGGCAACTCCGGTAATCTGTGAGCCTTGCTCTCCAACCGCCGTGGCGGAAGCCAGGAAGACCGGAGAGAGTACCATGGCCGTTACAAACAGCAAGATGACGGTTGTTTTGTCGAGATATGACAAAGCCACTCCGTTCCGTGAACCATTCGTCATTAAGTCTATGCTTTTCAACTTCTCCCCGTTTGGTTTTTGCCGAATTTCTTCTTCGTCTTGATAAACACCATGAATCCAGCAAGGAAAATCAGTGTCCCGACCCCGCTTATCTTCAGCACATTATCGGCAAGAACAAGACCTGAAGGACTGTGGCTGAAACAAACTTGCGGCCCCGAGTCTATGATTTGTTCAGCAGGGCCAGACTTCGCTTCTCTCAAAGCCATCTCTACGTTTGCCAGCGTAAACGTCGTCCCCTGGATATATCTGACTATTTTCCCTTTCGCATCCACCAAAATCAGCGCGGTCGGGTGCGTGAACATGCCATACTTATCTCTCATAAAATAAAAGCCCAGAGAATTCGTCAACTCGTGTATGCTGGTACTGTCGCCGGTGAGAAACCGCCATGCGGGCGCGGGTATTGGAGGATCCAGCTTACCCCAAAATTGGTTCTTCTTCCGCGTCGCAAGTTTCGGATTGTCGGCAGGACTGAAGCTGACTGTTGCAATGTTGAAATCCTTCCCGGGTATTTCGTGCATTACATCGATGAGATTCTTGAGATTGGCCATAACCACGTCGCATATCCCGGGACATTCATAATATGCCATGTCGATAATCAAGGGTTTGCCGTCCGCGACCTGGCCAAGCGACACGCCCATTCCGTTTTCATCTTTGAAAACCAAATCAAGCGGAATATTCTGTCCCAGTTTCTCAACAATCCCTACCTTAACAGGGTTCAAGCCTGGTTCTTCAGCAATTGCATTTTGATAAAGGAACAAAGCAGTCACCGATAGGAAGCTAAGTCGCAGAGACCATAGTAATAGAATCACTTCGCGACTATGCGCCTTTGCCGTAAAACTTTTTTTCGCTCCGTTACTATCCATTTTTCTCCGCTATGTTCTCCTTCGAAAATAAATCTTTCAAATAATCAAAAATTGTGTTCCAGTCTTCAGCGCTCAAGTCTGCAACTTTCGGATCGAATCCATTCTGTACTGCATCCGCCGTCACCAAAGTAACAAAATCGGATTCGTTTTTGCTCCATACCTTGGAAGCAGCAAGCACTGTCAGCGCGCGCTCCCTGTCGATTACGACTTCGTTGAAAATTTTCGCTCCGTCGTGAGTGGTATCCCGCCCGATGTAAGCTGCTGCATTTTCGATCTGTCCGGCTTCAGGCGTGCCGCTTTTCTCAATTTCCTGCACAGCCTGCTCAATAGAAATCGGGCCGGGCTTAGTGCCTGATGAATCTCCTCCGGGACTTGCGAGCTGATAAGCCTTTACCATTTGCTCCAGCTGTGCAGGCGTATCCTTCGGAAAGTTTCCGAAAGTCGCCCTGATGTAGTCGATGATATCGAGTCTGTCGCTTGCTGGCAGCGCCGCCGCAAATGAGACCATGGCGCTTGCAGGAACACCTTCAGATACCGTCTTGAACATTTCCGAGAGCAGCCTTCCATTCACCCATCCCGTTGTTGCGTGATAGTCCCTGGGTTTCGGATGCAAAGAGGCTGCGGCCGGGCCGTCGCCCTCGCCATCAAGGCCATGACATGACGCACAGTTAACTTTGAATAATTTCTCTCCATTCTCGAGCTGCGGTTTTGTGGGAGTCAGAAGTGATGAAACATTCACCATGGGTCCGAGTGTGCTCGAAGGCGCCGCGGGCGGGGTGCCGCTTATCGGCATGAAGAATGTAGAATCTATTGCAAGATCAGGCCTGATTGAATTCCGGTTAACCATGTTTTCCCTGTGAATATATAGCATGCCTAAAGCAACCAGGACACTCACAAAATAGACATAATAAATCGGCGACAGCCACACCCTTCGGACGAAAAAGGACTTTTTCTCTTGAGCTGGATTCTGGTTACTATATTCCATAATCCTCCTCCACACTCTTAAGGCCATGCGTTGTGCTCATAGGTGAAACTCCAATCCGCGTTCCAGCTTCGGATCGCCAACCGGAACCATATTGTTGCTTCTCGCCTTCCAGCTGAAAACGGACATCACTATGCCTGCAGAGAGCACAAGGAATGCAAGCTCTCCCAGACCGAATACCGCAGCAGATGAATTGTACTCCGGCATCGTCAACCAGTAGATGTCAACTGCGTGCGCGGCCAATAGCCAGATCGACACAAACACCAGCCTGCGCGGGTTCATCTTCGCCGATCTTGAGACCAGCAGGAAGAATGGGACGAGAAGCTCGCCAAGGACAAGCACTATCGAGACTGCCGCCCAGCTCCCATGCATTCTCGGGATGTACCATGATGTTCTCATCCTTCAGGTTTCCATACCATTGTAGCATGAATTGGCTGAACGCCATGTATGCCCAGAAATTAATGAAGGCGAACATGAGCGCGCCCAGATTATAATAGTGGTCCCCTGTCAACTTCACAGGGAACCGGTTCTTCTCGTTGAGCAATACGATCAGGAGTGTGCCGAATGCCATGGCACCGATTGCGGCCCCTGCGAATACATAGACTGCAAAAATCGTCGAGTACCAGCCAGGGGCAAGACTCATCAGCCAGTCCACCGAGAAGAGAGTCAGCGTAAGGGCAAATACGGGCATGTACCCCGCAGAAAGTTTCACGTTTTTCTTGGTCAACCTCTGGTCACCGGTGGTGTCCTGCAGATTTGAATTTCGCACCATCAGGTAATAGAATAACCACCAAACGGCCAAAACAATGACGGTCCTGATAATGAAAAAAGGAACGTTGAGGTATGGCGCCCTTATGAGCATTGTCGGATCAAGCGCAAGGAGACTCTTGTGAGTCCAGTAGAAAATCGTGTGAAGATTGAACAGGAGCGGGATGGCAAGAATGATAAGGAAAGGTATAACGCCAGCCATGAATTCGAACGGCCTGCGAAGAGCCGTGCTCCATACTGCCGAGCTTACATACTCAACGCCGACCCAGAATAATGCTCCGGTTCCAATTGTCGCCACATATGCCAGCGTCATGATCAGAGAGAATGACGCGTGCTTCTGATCGATCGCGAAAGATACAGCCATCAAAACGACTCCGAAGATCAGAAGGGTCCATCCCACACTTGAAAATGAAGATGGTACACTTTTCAACTTTTTCATATCGATATGTTCGTTCTTACTCATCGTGCTTTCGGACCATTGGGATTTTGTGTTTTCTGAAGGGCACGTATGTACCATACTATCGCCCATCTTTCTTCCCGGGGAATCTGTCTCGCATAAGAAGGCATGATCCCCTGGAAGCCGTTCGTGATTACATTGTAGAACAACCCGTCGGGCGCGATCCTCAGCGAGTCGGTATGAAGACTTGGCGGGCTTGGGAACTGACCCTGCAACCTGCCGTTTCCATCCGCATAGTAGCCATGACACGGGCTGCAATAGATATTGAAGTCCCGTTCCCCCACCATCAACACATGAGGCGTAGGCTGCACAGGGTTTGCAAGATATTTCTCAGCCGCAGGAATATTATCACTGACAGTGATGGGATCAGGGAGCTCACCCCGGGCCACAGTTCCGTCTACCGGCTGCCTCATGGCAAATTTGTCACCATAGAAGCTGCTCTCCGATTCCGGGTTCACTTTAAATTGTTCGTTAAGGGAACTCCATGGACGAATCAGAATCATCTTATTAAAACCAAGATATGTGCAGGCAGAGGAAACGACGGCGACCACAACGATAGCCCCGATGAACTTCGGGTCGAGCACATTCTGCTTAAGGGTGTGCTCGACAGGCTCATCATAAATTGTGTCCACGCTCTCGGCCCCGAGACTCTCCAGGAATCTCTTGGTCTCACTCTCTTTGAACTTAGGATCATCAGCTTCGATGCATATCCCGAATTTATCTACAGATACTTTCTTCATGAACTCTGTATCCTGAAGCGGATGACTGTTCCGCGGCAAATCGAGCCAGACGGCCAGCAAAACAACAACCGTGGTGACAGCACCGCTGAGGACCGTGAGTTCGAACATGAGCGGGACATAGTCGGGCCATGCAAAGTAGGGTTTGCCTCCTATGACAACGGGAAAATCGACTGAATTCGTCCACCATGTAAAAAGGACAAGTAAAACTGCTCCGGTCAAACCTGCGATCAGCGTAACTATTCCGATTTTTGAATGCTTCAACTTCATCGCGTTGTCGAGACCATGAATCGGGTAGGAACTGTAAGAATCGTATTGTTGGTATCCATGGTCTGCCACCGCACGGGCCGCAGTTATAAGCCTGGCGGGAGAATCGAACAGCGCGCCTAATCCGTATAACCTTCTCTCACTCATTTTCTACCCCAAGATGGACTTCAGGATGAGCGTTCTCGGTCACGCCCTTCTCCTCGGATATTGAAATCACCGGAAGCGTCCTTGAGAAGAGGAGGATGAGTGTGAAAAAGAAACCGAAGATTCCGATGACTATTCCAAGATCTGTCAGAGTCGGAACAAATGTGTGCCACGAAGACGGCAGGAAGTCTCTTGCCAATGAAGTCACTATGATAATATACCTTTCGAGCCACATGCCGAGGTTTATAAGCAATGAAATAATGAATAACACAAAAGGATTTCGCCTGATCTTTCTGAACCAGAGAAGCTGGGGCACAAATACGTTGCACGCAGTCATAAGCCAGAAACCGAATGCATAATGCCCGGTAGCGCGGTAGATTATCGTGTACCAATCAAACGCGGTCCCGCTGTACCATGCCATGAACGGTTCCATCAAATAGGCGTAAGCTACCATCATGCTTACCAGCAAAGTGATCTTCGCCATCTTGTCCAAATGGTCCATCGTGATAATATGTTCGAGGTTGAACACCTTCCGCACTATTATCAACACGGTAAGCACCATTGCAAATCCGGAGAAAATGGCGCCGGCAACGAAATACGGCGGAAAAATTGTTGTGTGCCAGCCGGGAAGTATTGCAACGGCGAAGTCCCAGCTCACAATGCTGTGTACGGACAAGACCAGCGGCGTAGCCAGACCGGCGAGAATTACGTACACTTTCTCATAATGAACCCACTGCCTGTTGGAGTGCCTCCAGCCGAGGCTGAGGATCGAATATATCGATTTCTTTATTTTGCTCGTCGTCCTGTCTCTGAGCATTGCGAGATCGGGAATCAATCCAATGTACCAGAACATTAAGGAGACAGTGAAATAAGTCGTGACAGCAAACACATCCCAGACCAGTGGTGAATTCCAGTTGATCCAGATCCCGTGTTGATTAGGAATAGGTAACATAAACACGAAATACCATGGCCTTCCCATATGCATCAACGGAAATAGCCCCGCGCACATGACTGCGAAAATCGTCATGGCCTCCGAGAATCGCGCTATCGCCGTTCGCCATCTTTGCCTGAACAAATAGAGAACGGCAGAGATCAGCGTGCCAGCATGTCCGATTCCAATCCAGAATACGAATTGAGTAATGGCAAAACCCCATGCTACCGGGATGTTGTTTCCCCACATGCCGACGCCCCAATATAAGGTGAAACCGATAGCGATTGCCCCGATGAGTACCATCGTTAACGTGGTTGCGAGTGCCATGAAGTACATTCGTCCGGGACGCTTCTCAGTGGGCAGCGCGATCGAATCGTTGATATCCGCAAGCGACGGACTACCCTCTACTAACGGCGGCGTCACAGAATAATCGATTATCTCTTCGGTAGTCGATGATGACAAGTGTCGTCTCCTCTTAGATATTTCTCAACTTGGCGAGATAGGTGATATTTGGCCGCGTGTCCAGTTCCTCGAGAACATAGTAACCCAGCGGATGATCACGAAGCTTCGCGACTTCCTGGGATGGGTCGAGGTAATTTCCGAACGTGATGGCCCTGGCAGGACATGCTTCCTGGCAGGCAGTAACAACACCTGTCCCGGTGAACTGGACGCCGTTCTGCTCGGCCACTTGCTTGCCGTATACAATCCTCTGGACACAGAAAGTGCACTTCTCCATCACGCCGCGCGACCTGACCGTTACCTCGGGATTGTTGACCATTTCAACAGGCTCCCTCGAATAGTAACCGCCATCGAACTTATATCTGAAGTTAAAGAAGTTGAACCTCCGGACTTTATACGGGCAATTGTTAGAGCAGTAGCGTGTACCGACGCACCGGTTGTAAATCATCATGTTCAAGCCGTCGGGACTGTGCGATGTCGCGGCAACGGGGCACACGTTTTCGCACGGCGCGTCGTCGCATTGCTGGCACAGCATCGGCTGCAGACTTATTTTCGGCTCGGCCGGAGTGCCGGAATAATACCTGTCGATTCTTATCCACGCCATCTCGCGACTGACTTTGACCTGGTCCTTTCCGACAACGGGAGTGTTGTTCTCGACTTCGCAGGAAATAACGCATGCACTACAGCCCGTGCATTTATTGAGATCGATCGACATTCCCCACTTCACGCCTTCGTACTGGTAATTCTTGTATATGGTGGTTGGCTTGTCTAAAGCCGTTTCTTCCTTGATAAAGTCCGGGTGCCGCTCGTACTCCTCTATCGTGCCTTCATGGATTATGTTGCGGGTAAACTCCATGTCCCTCGTAATATTTTCATCGATGAAGTTGTGTTCCATGGTAGTGACGAGGAGATAATTGCCGGCGGCTTTCGTGACTGTTCCCCCGGTGTAAATCCAGTGGCTAATTGCGGCCTCTTTACTGAGAAGGACATTTGCGTCCACACCCACATCGCTTCCCACCGTGCCCGCCTTCGTCCTTCCGTAACCTAAGTCCACGGCAACAACTCTATCTGCCATTCCGGGCTGAATGTACACCGGCAGCTTCTGAACGCGGCTGTCGATTTTCACTTCTATTATGTCATTATAATCAACGCCGAGTTCCTTCGCCGTATCGGGCGAAACTGAAGCGTAGTTGTCCCAGACCACTTTCGTCACCGGCTGCGGAAGCTCCTGAAGCCATCCGTTGTTCGCGAACTCGCCGTCGCCAATCACGTAACTTTCTTCAAGTATTACCGTGTAGCCGGCAGCTTTTGCCGGAGGAGTGATCTCTTTGAATGCCGCCGCGTCGAACGATCCGTAAGTTTCCGGCTTCTCTTCAAAAGTGACCACCCCGTCTTCGAGGGCGCTGTTCCAAAACATCTTGTAATCCACGACTGGTTTGATAGAGGAGTACACATCTTTCTGCCAGCGGTTCATCAGGTACTCATGGTACAAGTCTTCATGGTACGCCTCCTCGATTCCTGCAGTCCACGCAAGGATTACTGCCTCCTTCTGCCGCGTCGAATAAAGAGGATAAATGATCGGCTGTTGGAGACTATAAATGCCGGTCCTGTTCTTGAAGTCGTTCCATGACTCAAGGTCGTGGTTGATAGGGAGTACCCACGAGGACCACACGGAAGTTTCGTTTTCCCATTTTGTAAGAGTGACAGATGCGGGAACTTTGACAAGCGCTTCCCGGTAGCCGAGATCCGGAGCAAAGTGGAACACCGGGTTCGACTCGTAGTGAATCACTGCGCCGACCTGACCGGCGTTCATCCGGTTCACCAGCTGCTCCAGCTCCTGTTGGCTCGAGTACGGCAAAAGTTGAACACGAGCCTGATCGGTTCTGTATAGTGCGGCTCCGCCGATGACCTCGTTCAGCAGGTTCACCGCAATGTGGACCTGCTCCGGCAGCTTGTCGCCTGCATAGACGATCGCTGCATTCTTGCTTTTGATGATATAAGAAACCATGGCGTCGAGGACAGACTTGTCGATATTATTCTCTTTTGCAAAACCTGCAAGTGAATAATTGCCGAGCTGACCCGACAGATCTTTGTCGAGCGCGAACCGCGACATGCTTCTCACGGCGATTAGCTCATTGAGGATAGACATCACCAGGTCGAATTGCCTTTCCGGCCGAAGTTTCAATCTACTATCGGCATTCATACCTGTGATGCTCATCCCGGCTTCAACGACAACAAGCCTGCTGAAGCTTTTCAAATTCTCGTTACTCCTCGTCAACGCGTACATGCGCATTTGTTCGACCATGTTGCCTTCCTTGCCGAGGAAATCAGCTTCGAGAGCCAGGATAAACTTTGCTTTGTCCCAATTGATCAACGGATACTGCCCGCCTCCGTAACTCTTCTGCCAGGCGGAATTCCTATTCACATCGGTGACAACCTCATAAGAATAGAACTTCGTGGTAGGATATTTTTGAGCGAAATCTTGAAGTGCCTGTTTAGCAGTGGGAGAGAGAAGCGTCTTCAAGACAACAGCAATCTCCTTCCCGGTGGAAGACGCCGCCCGAAGCGAGTTGATTATGGCGGAGTTGGATTCAGCCCAAGCGGCGGGAACGAATCCATGGCCGGTATTCCTTAAAGGTTCGCGCAATCTTTCCGGGTCGTACAGTCCAAGGATCGAAGCCTGTCCGCGCGGACAGAGCTTGCCTTTGTTGACGGGATGCTCGTCGTTGCCGTTTATCTTGACGGGTCTTCCAGTCTGAGTGGTGATGAGCGTTCCGCAAGCGTGCTTGCACCCGGTGCATGTCGAGGCATAATAATTCGGAACGCCAGGTATGACGCCAACCGGCTCCTTGTTGTAAGGGATTACCTCGCCTTTGTTTTCGTACGATGAGCAACCTGAGGCAGCAAACGCAGCGGACGCCGTCAGCAGCGCCACGAATTTTCTTCGCGACATATCGGACAGATTCGAGAGCTTAAACTCATCCGCGGCTCCCGACATGAATTCGTTCGCTTTGGCCTCCGCAAGACTCGGATCGTCATGCAGCTCCTTCAAGCTTTTCCAGTAAAACCTTCCCTTTTCGGAATCCGGCATGGTAGAATCAGACATTTCCCTTCACCCTTGTGTTCCTTTTCACGGCTGATTTGTTAATTGAGATCTGTATCTTTCGGTCATCATAATTCAACAACTTTTTCGCGACACTCTTCTTCATCGGCAGCATTTTGACGGCCGTGGCACCGATAGCTCCAAGTCCCAACCATTTCAGGATTTTACGCCTTGAACCTTCAATCTTAAACTCCGATCTTACTTTATCCATTATTCCACCACTCCATTATTCCTGTCGGCTTACCTGTGGCATGCCACGCAATACGTCGGCCCCGGTTTGATATTCGGAATATATGCAAGCCGCTCCGGTGCGTGTCGATGGCAATCCAAACACGCCGACATCGTAAAAGACGAAACCTGTTTTACAACTTCCATGTCCTGGACGTTACCATGGCAATCCTGGCAGTGTATTCCGGCATTAACATGGAAGCTGTGGCTAAAATAAACGTAATCGGGAAGCCTGTGCACGCGCTTCCACGGGATCGGTTTGTCTTCATCGTAATATTTGGTGAGTTTTATTATTTCCGGGCTAGTCTTCATTGCAATTGTATGACAGTTCATGCATGTGCTCGCCGGAGGTACTGCCGCAAATCTAGACCTGTAAACGCCAATATGGCAGTACGCACAGTCGATCTTCATCGTACCAGCATGCAGCTTATGAGAAAAAGGGATAGGCTGCTTGGGTGCGTATCCTATTCCCTCTCTGGTCGGTCGTGATACAAAAAACGTGACAGTAACCGACGCCAGTGCAACAAATATCAAGATAGGAACGCGAACCCGCAGCGAGTATTCAAGAAGGGTCCTGTTCATCGGCACTTGCTCATCGTCGAATTAATTCGGCACAAGCACACTTACAAACGAGGTGGTATGGGATTTCCAAGTACTTTCCAGCTTGTTGAGTAATACAATTAGTTATCTTGTTATTGCTCCAGGCGATAAGAAAACAAGCGCGCCGGGCAATTGAATTCAAACAAATTAAATATTATGAAGACAGGAGAATTTCTTAAAAGGTTTTGAGTCGCTGGAAGCAGGAAACTCATTCCGACGAAGCCGATGCCTTGCCAGGCGTCATCGCCACCCGTATGCACAGGTAAGCTCCAACACTGCAATCGTTCCTTCTAAGAACCTCGTCAAAAATATAAATTGGATTCACAATAGTTACAATACTAAATCCAGAAAAAAGTTCCTCAAAAGTACGACTTCTTTTTCTTCAGTTCAAAAGGAAGGTTAAATGCCTTCTTCATCAGGGATTCTCATCCTTCAATTGCCGGTCGGCATGCAAGTTCAAGCCGTTGTGCCATCACCTGCTTTGTTATTCTCCTGCCTAACTCCGAAAAGGGGACCGACGAGTCTCTTCGAAGTATTGTCAGTGAAATGGCAAAGCGTGGATTGAATTCATTCCTTACTCCTGTCTCAATGCAACGATAGTAACACCCTGTCCACCTTCGCCGATTTCACCTGCACGAAATGAATTTACGAACGGATGAATCTTCAAAAGCTGCTCAACCGCACGCTTCAAGGAGCCTGTCCCAGTACCATGGACTATTTCAACTTGCTTTAATCCGCCTAAATACGCCTCGTCCAAAAACTTCTCCACCGACGTTTGAATCTCAAAAGGTCTCATCCCGCGAATATCTACTTTTGTGGTAATGCCGGATTGCACTTCGACGGTCGCCGGACTTTTCCTAATTTTGCTTCTGGTCGTTGCCTGAAGCTCGCTTTCATGCACTCGCATCTTTAAGCCGTTCACCTCAACAAGAAGCTCACCTTTCTCGTTCGACTTTTCTACTACTTCGCCCACAAGAAGTGTGCCCCGTATCGAAACCGCATCGCCGAGCTCAAAACTTTTCATTTGTTCCGCCCTCTCGGAATCCCGCATTTTCGCAATCTGTTGCTTCATCTCATCAACGCGAACGCGAGATCGTTTTATTGCTTCCTTATCCGCGTTCGACTCACGGATCTCGCGAATGATGTTCTCGATTTTCTTGTTCAACTCAGCGACAATTCCCTCGGCTTGATCGACAGCATTCTTTTTTATTTCCGATGCTTCTTTCTTCACAGAAAAAACCTTCTTTTCGTATTCCTGCCTCATCGTCTCCGCAAGTTCTTGCTCTTTTTTTATCTCTATGATTCTGTCGCGCAATTCATTTTCAAGCTGCTCGAGCCTCAGGAGAAGGTTCTCGAGCTTATCTCTTCCTTCGCCGACATATTTTCTAGCCCGTTCCACGATGTACTCGCCGATACCGGTTCTCTGCGCAATTTCAAACGCATAACTTGATCCTGGTCTGCCGAGAACAAGCTTGTAAGTCGGAGTCAAGTTCTTTTGATCGAATTCCATGGCGGCATTCAAGATACCTGCAGCGTCGCTCGCGAAGACTTTCAGGCCTGAATTGTGCGTCGTAACAAAAGACATGGAGTTCTTGTCGCGCAATTCTTCTAAGATAGCGGATGCAAGCGCCGCCCCTTCTGCGGGTTCGGTTTCTTCGCCGAATTCATCCACGAGGATTAAAGATTTCTCGTCCGAGCTATCGATTATTGAGACGAAATGCTTTATCCGAGAAGTGAAGGTGCTGAGATCGTTATCTATAGACTGTTCGTCACCAATCTCGGTGAAGATTTTGTTATAAGTGGGAAGCTCCGTGCCCGGATCTGCCGTGAGAGGAATCGCGGCAAGGTTGCATAAAACAAATAATCCGACGGCTTTTAAAGTTACGGTTTTGCCGCCGGAATTGGGACCGCTTATGACAACGACATGAGTCGTATCGTCAAAGAACATATCGATAGGCGTTACCCTGTCGCGACCTAACTTTATCACAAGCAGCGGGTGGCGAGCTTTCACAAGTCGCGGAACATTTACGGCAGCGACGGCGGGCACGATGGCCGATAACCGAATGGCATAGCTTGCCCTTGCTGACAGGCTGTCCAAGTACGCAATCACATCCACATCTTGAAGAAGCTTTGGCACAAGCTCGCGAATTCCGGCGGTGAGATCGCGAAGTATCTTCTCGATTTCTCTTTGCTCGTCGAATTGCAGCGAGATAACTTCATTGTTCAAATCGACTGCAGCAGACGGTTCGATGAAGACGGTTTGGCCCGTGCCGCTTGATCCATGGATCAACCCTGGAATCTGCTTCTTGAATTCAGCTTTGACCGGCAGGACCAAGCGTCCATCCCGCTGCGTAAAAATGTCTTCCTCCGAATATTCCATCTCAGAGAGTGAATGCGCTATGGATATGATTTTCTTTCGGAGATTTCCACGTGTGCGATTCAAACTCGTTCTTATTCTGTGCAATTCCTTGCTTGCATCGTCGCGAACGTTTCCTTCTTCGTCAATCGCCCGCGTGATATTGAATTCTAGAATGGAATCAGGATAAAGTCTAAAGCAGATATCGGATATCTCGTGGAAGTATTCTTTTTGTTTCAACAAGCCTTTTCGTGCCGTTTCCACGATATGCAGAAGGCGTGCAATGTCGAAGAGCTCTTTAGCTTGAAGAACGCTTCCCCCTTTCGAGGCGTGAACAAGAGAGGAACGTACGTCTTTTGCTCCCGCCAAATCCGGAAATATACTTTTTACGGACAAAGAATGGGCTTGATCCACAAGCAGGTATTCCTTTTGAAGAGAATCTTTATCAAAGTATAGTGGAAGATCGTCGAAATATTTTTCACCGAGTTCCGTTTGGCAAAGGGTTTTTAGAAAGGAAACCAGCTTCGGAAATTCTAGCTTATCAAATGACCGAACAAGCTCCGGATCCCGTTCGATCATTTGCTGTTGGAAGAACTTTCTTTTTGAGATGAACCGAAGAAGTCATCAAGGTATTTCTCGGAGGATGCTTTCGTGATAAAAGCTTTATAGACGAGGCCCGCAAAATCTTTCACGGGTTCATACATGAACGATTTTTGGAGCGATGGCCCCCGCTGAGGAATATCGAAAAGCGATAAGAAAAGAAGCAACAAACTTAAGAGTATTCCTCCTTCAAAGCCACCCAAAATGGCTCCGCAGAATTTATTCCAGAAGCTCAAGCCGGAGATTTTTTTGAAGAGTTTCCCGATCAGCTTTGCTGTGATGAATAAGAGCAAGAACAATAAGAAAATCCCTAGCAGCCCGCTGAAGGTTCTGTTAAAGCCGAAGATGTTTGCTACCGCATCAGCTATCCAGCTCGAATATTTTGCCGTGATGATTATTCCCGCCAAAAGTGCCGTGAGAGAGAGGAAAATGTTCACGAACCCTTTCGAGAAGCCATGAACCACGGATGCCAACAATGCAATTATCAAAATAATATCGATGCTGCTTATCAACCCAATCTCTCTTTTACGACTTCCTGCACGGTTCTTCCGTCAGCTTTGCCGCGCAATTCCTTCATGGCTGCGCCCATCAGTTTGCCGAAGTCTTTCTGAGATTGCACTCCTAATTGTGCTGCGAGTTCGCTCACCAATCTGACAATTTCATCGCGGCTCATTTGTTTCGGGAGATACTTTTCAATAATTTCAAGTTCAGCACGCTCTTTGTCTGCGAGATCCTTCCGGCCGGCTTTATCAAATTCTTCGATGGACTCCTTGCGCATCTTTGCAGAGATCATAAGCACCTGCATTTCATCTTCAGCGGTCATCCCTTCCGGAGTTACCCGCTTCTCAACTTCTTTTTCGAGTAATTTCGCCTTTACCATCCTCAGAGTGCCGAGGCGAATCACTTCTCTTTTCAACATCGCTTCTTTGATGTGCGCGTCAATGGTCTCTCTTAATGTCATTAAGTACTTTCCTGTCCCGAAGGGATCACTTTGTGAGAAATTTTATTACTGTTCCGCTCGATGAATCGCCGGCACCGCACAAAAATAAAGCAGTATCGACTATCTCCTGCATCTTAACCCATTTAGCCGGATCGGCTAGCGGCATGGATTTCCTGTTGTTTTCGGTGTCGATAGTTGACGGTGCCATGGCATAGACGGAAATTCCGATGCTTTTGTACTCTTCAGCGGACGCCTTCGTTAACGCAAATACTGCCGACTTTGATGCGGAATAAACGGCATTGTTTGCGCCGGTCCCGAACACTTGCATCGAGATAAAGTTTACGATCTTTCCGAACTTTTGTTCCATCATGATCGGAAGGACAGCTGACATGATATTAAATGTTGGGATCACGTCAATAGAAAACATCTTTTCAAGGTCGGACGGTGAATGTTCGTGCAGTTTTTTCCCACCCATCCAACCGCCGAGAGAATTAAGCAGAAAGTCGATTCTACCAAGTTTTTCATGAATCGACGAAGTGGCTCGCTTTGCCTCAGCAGAGATCGACAAATCAGCATTGACCGTCAAGATGGAGGTACCGAACTCAGCAAACTCTCGCTCAATGCTGGACTCTCTCCTTTTGCTTCTATATATGAATGCGACACTGCTTCCTGCTAATAAGAAAGCTCTCGCCAATTCGCTTCCAACCGATCCGCCCGTAACCAAAGCGACTTTCTCCGAAAGGCTAATCATGTACAGAATTTATTTTGAATCGACCTAAAATGCAATAATGTTTGAGGCAACAGATGCGGTCGAGGAGAATCACCGATTCTATCATGCCTGAAATGACCTTTTTCGGTGAATCTTGCTTTTTTTGCATCGTCATAGATGCTATGATGGCTAAAGCTCACTATCCGCAAGCAAAGCTACGACCGCGGCAGAGATATCTCGGGCGGAGTTGTATCGCTGAACTACGGCGGAGCATGCGATTCTTTGGGGCCGCATAGCATGGCGCTGTGATGAAATATACAATTGGCTCGCTATTCGGAAAGCATCGGAACTCTCACGTCGCCGATCACCGAACATATAGACCTCTAAACCTCCAGCAGGACGGCTTCGTTCATGTAACACTCGCGATGCTAAAAAGCCCGTCCAGATACTGCTTGGACGGGCTTTCATTTGATTCTCAGCCGAAGGCTAATCGACCATGGCGAAAAAGAATTACTTACGACTTAAACGTCATAGTACAGCAAGAACTCATACGGATGAGGCCGAAGGGCTACCTGCTTAACTTCGTTCATCATCTTGTAATTTATCCACGTGTTGACAAGATCTTCGGTGAACACATCGCCGCGCAATAGGAATTCATGATCGCGCTCGAGTGCTTTGAGCGACTCCTCAAGCGAACCGGGAGTCGATGGGACATTCCGAAGCTCTTCCGGTGACAAATCGTATATGTCCTTGTCAAGAGGCTCACCCGGATCGATCTTGTTGATGATACCGTCCAGTCCGGCCATTAGCATCGCCGGCAATGCAAGGTAAGGATTCGCCGACGGATCGGGAACGCGGAACTCCAATCTCTTTGCCTTCGGGTTCTTTGAGTACATCGGGATTCTCACCGAAGCCGACCTGTTGCGCTGGCTGTAAGCCAGGTTTACCGGCGCTTCAAATCCCGGTACCAGCCTGTGATAAGAGTTCGTCGTCGGATTTGTGATTGCGCATAGGGCGGATGCATGTTTCAACAGTCCGCCGATGTAGTGCAATGCCATCTCACTAAGGTTTGCATAGCCGTTGCCGTAGAACAAAGGCTTGCCGCTTTTCCATAAACTCTGGTGAACGTGCATGCCTGTTCCGTTATCTCCGAACAAAGGCTTCGGCATGAAGGTTACTGTCTTGTTGTGTTTCTTCCCCACATTCTTCGTGATATACTTGAATGTCATCATGTTGTCGGCCATGGTAAGCAAGGGAGCGAACCGCATGTCTATTTCTGTCTGGCCGGCAGTTGCAACTTCGTGATGGTGAACTTCCACTTCGATTCCGACCTGCTTCATCGTAAGAAACATCTCAGATCTTACATCTTGCAAGCTGTCTATAGGCGGAACCGGGAAATATCCTTCCTTAGTCTTCGGGCGATAGCCTAAATTTGGCTTGCTGCTTTGTCCGCTGTTCCAGATGCCTTCATCGGAATCTATTTCATAAAAGCCAGTATTAACTGTCTGGGCGAATCTTACATTGTCGAATATGAAGAATTCATATTCCGGCCCGAAAAACGCTGTGTCTGCCAGGCCTGTCAACTTGACATAAGCTTCGGCTTTGTGCGCAATGAACCGCGGATCCCGGCGATATGATTCACCTGTGATGGGATCCTTCACGTTGCAAACGATATTCAGTGTCTTGTGAGTTGTGAACGGATCGATGAAATACCGAGCGGCATCGGGGATGAGAACCATGTCACTTTCATTGATAGCCTGAAACCCACGGATGCTTGATCCATCGAATCCGATTCCCTCGTCGAATGAATCTTCTTTCAGCTCTGTCGGTAGCATTGAAAAATGCTGCCACTGTCCCGGTATGTCGGTAAATCTTAAATCGATAATCTCAACTCCGCTGTCTTTAATTAACTTTAAAAGTTTATCCATTTCGTTAGCAGACTTCACGTCTTTTGCCATGTTTCCTCCTGGAATTAATTATTTTGTGTTTTTAGGATTGTTGATTCTTTTATTGTAGAAAGTACGACACTTGTCTTCGTGCTTAGCACTCCCGGCCACGATTGGATTCTAGAGAGAAGCTTTTCAAGGGTGTTAGTATTCTCCGCGCGGACCTTTATTAAGTGGGAACCCTCCCCTGTGACAGAATGGCATTCAAGTATTTCTTCTGTTTCCCTCGCGCGCTCCATGAACATTTGGTAATGCTTACTCGAGTCGATCGCCACCGTGATGAAAGCGGTAATATCTTTGCCCAGACGCTTCGCATCCAAAATCGCCGTGTACCCCTTTATGATTCCCCTGTCTTCAAGTTTCTGGATCCGCTCGGATATCGTGGGAATGGTCAGGCCAAGCTGTTGTGCCATCTCATTGAGCTTTGTTCTCGCATTCTTCTGAAGAATTTCCAACAATCTATGGTCTATCGGGTCAAGCTTTTTATCGTTCAAAGCCAGCATTTCTTTCACGTAGTTGCTAATTAATTAAACTTATTACACAATAAAGTTAAAATAATAAAAGCTTTTTGTCAAGCGCAATAATAAAAAAAGGTGAGATGCTTCGCCATCAGCGCAGTCTATTTCTCCAACGCTGGCGAGACGAAGCCCAAAAAAGCTGCAGCAGGCGGGCTCATTAAGACATGCTAAATGTATTTTAAACAGTCAAGACTTTGTCTCCACTTGATTATTTTGATTAAACTGACGCTTCAAAAACCTAAGTGCGGGAATGGCACAGCGCAGAATTCGCGCATTTCAGCGTTCCATGAAGAGGAAATATTTTTGCTTTCCTTTTTCCCGGCATCTCTTGAATCGGGCACTACATGTTTTGAATGATCGCTTTTCCAAATTCCGATGTCTTGACTTCCTTTGTGTTTTCCATCAGCCGCGCAAAATCGTAAGTGACCACTTTCGATTTTATTGTCCTCTCAATTCCATTCACGATCATGTCCGCCGCCTCATTCCAGCCTAAATATTCAAGCATAAGAGTCCCGCTCAGTATCAACGAGCCGGGATTAACCTTATCCTGGTCAGTGTACTTCGGTGCAGTTCCGTGCGTCGCTTCAAATATTGCGAAACCTGTGATGTAATTGATATTTGCGCCGGGCGCTATGCCTATGCCTCCGACCTGCGCGGCGAGCGCGTCACTCAAATAATCGCCGTTTAAATTAAGCGTAGCAATAACGTCGAAGTCTCCGGGCCGTGTCAGCACTTGCTGCAATGTGATATCGGCAATGCTGTCTTTGATAAGGAGACCGGCGCCCGGTTTGCCTTCAGGGATCTTGCACCATGGTCCATTGTCAATCTCAACCGCACCAAAGTATTCCTTTGCAACTTTGTAACCCCAATCCCGAAACGCTCCTTCGGTGAATTTCATAATGTTGCCTTTATGAACAAGAGTAACCGACTTGCGACGGTTCTTAATCGCATAGGAGATCGCGCTATGAATCAAACGCACGCTCCCACTGTAACTGACCGGCTTAATACCGATACCGACCTTCACATCGGTCGGGAAGTCTTTTGCCCCGACGGCTTTCCAGAATTCTTCCGCTTTCGCCTGCGTGCTGAAACGAATTTTGTCGAATCCTTTGGGAAATTCTTTCCGGAAGAAGTCCAATATCTTTTGTGCATCCGGCGTACCGGCAGCGTATTCGATACCGGCGTAAATGTCTTCGGTGTTCTCGCGAAAAATCACCATATTGACCTTCTCCGGGTGCTTTACAGGTGATGGTACACCCTCGAAGTATCTTACGGGCCTCAGGCACACGTAAAGATCGAGCATCTGTCGGAGTGCAACGTTAAGTGAGCGAATACCCCCGCCTACGGGAGTTGTGAGAGGACCTTTTATCGCAACGATATAGTCTCCAATGGCTTTGAGCGTGTCGTCTGGCAGCCAAACTTCCCTCCCGTAAACTCTGTTAGCCTTCTCGCCTGCATAGATCTCAAGCCATTCAATCTTCCTTTTGCCGCCGTACGACTTTTCAACTGCTGCGTCGAAAACCATTTTGCTTGCGCGCCAAATATCCGCGCCTATACCATCTCCTTCTATAAAAGGAATAATCGGATTGTCGGGTACCTGCAGTCTTCCATTCACAGAAATAATTCTATCGCCTTTGGTGGGAAGCTGTATTCTTTCGTAGGAATTATTCATCTTAGTTCTCCTGATAATCCTCAGTCTGGTTCGACATCTTCGCGCGAATCTTCCTGGCATATTCCGCCATCTGGCCGGGAGATTCGTAAGTCTTGAGTTGCGGCTTCACTATTAAACCATCATCGTTGTAGCGCGGCGCCACATGAAAATGGAAATGAAACACGGTCTGGCCCGCTGCCAAACCATTGTTGTTGAAAATATTGAATCCAGCCGGGCGGACAGATTCGACAATGGCTTTCGAAACAGCCTGCAGGGTATCCACTACGTCATGAAGCACTCCATACGGAAGCTCTGAAAAATCCTTGAAATGTTTTTTCGTTACGACTAATGCGTGACCGAAATTAATAGGATTGATATCGAGGAATGCGAGACTCTCCGACGATTCATAAAGTATCTCGGCTTTCAATTCGCCGCTGATGATCCGACAGAAAGGACATATATCTTTTTCCAGGCGGAACGATCCCGTAGGGTCAACTTTCATTACGCTTAACTCCCTAAGAAGGCTTTAACCGTTAAGGGCACGAAAACAAACACAAGAAATACCAGCGGGCTGATGACGCCGATGAGACCTATTCATTCTCATCTCTTTTGTCAACCCTTGTTCTTGGAAATCATCATAGTTTGTGTGGTCCACCCACTAAAGTCTATTCTACAAGTCCGGCCTGCGCAGAGCCCAGGCGCGCCGTTTCTCTTGCCGCTCAAATATGCAAATACTTTTGTGCCCAAAATTCGTCATTGAACGTGCTTCCATCACTATCTTGCACCAAATCCAGTAGTCGTAGACAAGATGCACACTATCTCCTGTCAAGAGGAATAAAATGGACATCGTGTACGCCGCCATATTGCGACACCGGCCTGATGAGGCGGTTGTCGGCATACTGTTCCATTATATGAGCTGTCCATCCGGCAGTCCTGCTTATCGCAAAAATCGGAGTGTAAAGATCAACGGGGATTCCAAGATAGTAGTAGGTCGATGCAGAATAGAAATCGACGTTTGGCAGCAGCCTCTTTTCTTTCCAAACAGATTGCTCGATCTTATCGGACATTTCGTACCATTTTAGATTACCAATTGTCTCGGACAGCTGTTTCGAGAATCTCTTCATGTGCTTTGCACGCGGGTCCTGGACCTTATAGACTCGATGACCGAACCCGGGGACTTTCTTTTTCTCTGCAAAAAGTTGTTTCAAATACGGCTCAATATTATCTATCGCCTTGATTTCGAGAAGCATATTCATCACGGATTCGTTCGCGCCGCCGTGCAGAGGACCCTTTAGCGTGCCGACCGCCGAAGTCACACCCGAATAAATGTCGGACAAAGTGGCCACTGTAACCCTTGCGGCAAACGTCGAAGCATTAAATTCATGGTCCGCCTGAAGAACAAGAGCGCAATCCATAGTCTTCGTCGATGTATCACCGGGCGGCACTCCGTTCAGCATGTAAAGAAAATTAGCGGAATGACTTAAGGACGCATCCGGTTTCAAGTAGTCACCGGAATTGCGAAATGTGTGGAAATTAGCAACGATGGTCGGCATTTTTGCAACCAGCCTGACTGATTTCCTCCAGTTTGCTTCCAACGAGTTATTCTTGGCTTCTTCGTCGAGCATCCCGAGGAACGAAACTGCAGTCCGAAGGACATCCATAGGTTCCGACGCTTTAGGGACAGATCTTAAAAACTCTATCACAGGGCCCGGCAAACTTCGATTTGCTGAAAGTTCTTTCTGCAGTTTTGCAAGTTGATCTTTATTTGGAAGCGTACCATGCCACAGTAAGTAAACAATTTCCTCGAAAGCAGCATCGGTGGCAAGCTCATCGATATTAATTCCACGATAGACTAGTTCGCCTTTTTGTCCGTCTATAAAACATATTGAGGATTGACCGGCAACTATGCCATCCAGACCTTTGGAAAGCGAGGCTGCTGATTTTGCGATAGAAACGGTAACTTCAGGCATAACGGTGCACTTCCTTTTTTAATTTTGAAAAAAAAGTTTAACGGAAATATCTCGGATAATCAATGGATTAGGCCAAGAATCCTTTCGTATGCCTCTGGTTCCTCAATAATCGACTCGGCGACCTTAGCCTCCTGATCGTAATTGAGCGCCGCTTTTGTTTCAGCCGCATCGCCTCCAAACCTGCCTGCAATCTCCAAAGCCAAATCTTGCGATACCTCTTTGGAATATTTTTCAAAGAGGCCTTGTTCTTCCGTGCGTATCTTGCCTGAAACTTCAGTAATATCTTTGTCAATGGACGGATTGTAGTCGGAGTCGGAAGCCAGGTTCTCTGCATCATCGACCGCTTGGTCCAAACGAGAAACGTATGTGAAGTTTCCCTTTTCTAAGTAATCGTGAAACTGATTCAGCTCATTCTTCGTGACCGTGAAACCCGCCGGGAGAGTGTCGTGTTCGGATCGAAACTGAGTTGCAAAGTTAAAAAAGTATCCACCGCGCATCAACTGCTGGACATAATCGGAATTTTCCTCGCCTGCAACTACACTGTCCGGGGAAATTCCTCCATCTGCAAACACCGGTCGACCATCAAGTGTCTTGAATTTTCCTCTCAAGCTATCAGGGGTGATAGCGTCTTCACCATCGCGGCGTCGCTCGTAATCTATTTTTTGAATGCACCTGCCGCTCGGCGTGTAATATCTCGCCGTGGTCAACTTCAGTTCAGCGTCGTATCCCAGCGGGAGTATCGTTTGAACAAGGCCTTTTCCAAAAGTGGTTGTCCCCACGACGACTGCGCGATCCAAATCCTGCAATGCACCGGCGACAATCTCGCTTGCGCTTGCGCTATTGCCGTTGACAAGAACCGCCATGGGCAAATTGGGAGCTATCGGGTCCTGGTCGGATATATATTTCTTATCAGACGATGAATCTCTTCCCTTCGTCATCACGATGAGACTTCCTTTCGGTGCGAACAACTCCACAATATTTACTGCCGACTCAAGCAGCCCACCCGGATTATTTCTTAAGTCGAGTATCAGGCCATTGAGGTTAGTGCGTGCCATCAAATCTGTCAACGCATCTTTGACTTCTTCATCAGAACCCCGCGAAAATTGATCTAATTTTATGAAGCCTATGTTGGAATCAACGATTCCGTAGTAAGAAACGGATTTCAATCTTATCTCCGAGCGTACGAGAACAACCTCAAACGGTTTCTCTTCCGCCTCCCGTTTGATCGTCAGTGTTAGCTGCGACCCAGGTTCGCCGCGTACCATGTTACTTACCTCGTTTATATTTATACTGCTGACTTCGGCCGTGTCTACCTTCAAGATTTGATCGCCAATTCTCAAGCCCTGTCTCTGTGCGCTGTAGCCATCGAACACACCCGTGATAATAACTTTTCCGCCAGCGGTGCCGATCGAAACGCCTATACCTCCATATTTTCCCGTAGTAAGCAAATCTATTTCCCCGCTGTTATCCTTATCCATATAAACGGTGTAGGGGTCGAGCGAAGACAGCATGGCATCCATTCCCTTCCTCATAAATTGGTCCGGCGCAACCGGATCTACATATTCATCGATGATGTCCTTATAAACCGTCCCGAACAAATCGATGCTGCGTCTTACTTCAAAAAATGAATTGCTTTCTCCCATCGCCACGAAGCCGAGACTTGTTCCGATTATAAAAGCCAATAAAATCCAAAATGACTTACGATGCATTTCGTTCCTCCGCCAAATTTCTTATTCTACGCTTTACCTCAAGTAAAATCTTGCCCGACATATCGTCAATCGAGCTATTTCCATTGACGAGTACAAATCTATCAGGTTCGTTTTTCGCGCAATAATCAAACCCTTCAATTACTTTTTCGAAGAATTTGATTTCACTATCCTCCATTCGGTCTACCGAGCGGTGTGCAAGCAATCTCCTCTTGAGCGCCGTCTTAACGTCCAACTCCACCAAGAATATAACATCGGGTACTATGTCCTTAGTTGCAAGACGGCTGATCATTTCTATTTGTTCAACCGGAATGGCTCTGCCGAAACCTTGATACGCAATTGAAGAATAGAAATAGCGATCAAGGATCACTACTTTTCCGGCTGCAAGTGTTGGAATAATTTGTTCGTTCACAAGCTGTGCCCTGCTCGCGCTAAACAACAAGAACTCCGCCAACGGTTCTATCTTCAGGTCGGCTCGATGCAACAAAAGGTCCCGCACACCTTCACCGAGTGCAGTGCCGCCCGGCTCTCTCAATATTTCATTTGGAATATCTTCTTCGGTGAGCCGCCTGGAAAGGAGTTCGGCTTGAGTAGTCTTACCGCTGCCGTCGATTCCCTCAAATGCTATTAACACATACTAAAATAACTTCAGCGGAAAATCTTTCCAATTAATATAATTTCCTGTCTGTCTCCAAAGCGAACGATTTAACGACCGATCTTACGGCAACCGAAATAACCCAACCTTAAAAAAGCCGAGGAATGCGTAATCTCCAGCTCAAATACCTCCGCTTGCCTGCACGGCGTTTGCACTCAAGTTTATTCTAAGCCGACAAAATACGGCGTCATCAAACCAAGACAACATAGCAAATTGATAATGGATGCCGCAAATCCTATATTTTCACTATGAAGAGATATGCAAGCATATTCAAAGCTGTCGCCGCAACAGTAGGAATGATTTTGCTGATCGCTGTCATTTTCTCGAAAGTGATTTTCAGCAACGACCGCTTGACGGCTCTTGTACTTCCAAAGATAAGTCAAATCCTTAACCGCGACGTTTCAGCGGAACAGGTTGAACTTTCTTTCTTCCCAACTATCGGCATCAGGATAACCGGGCTTCGTGTTTCAAATCCAAGCTATCAAAAATTCTACAGCCCATACCTGCTGGACACAAAGGCTGTCGTAATAGATGCAAAGATTCTACCGCTCCTCAAAAATCGTTTGGAGATCAACAACGTAATTTTCTACTCCCCGACCATTTTCATCGAGCAGAACGCGAAGGGGAGGTTAAATACCGATCATTTATTGAGCGAGTCCTTAAATCGCGGACAAAAAAACATCAGGGAGTCGTTATCCAGCTTGCTTCTCTCAAATTTCGAAATCGCAAATGGGAATATAATTCTTTATAACAACAAATCGGATATTTCAGTGAAGTTCCTGAATGTTGACCTTACTTCAAGGATACAAACAGTTGTCGAAGAGAATAAGCTGGTACTTAATTCAAAATTTAACATAGAAAGCTTCGAGTTCTGGAAAGGCAATTCCGATCTTTTTAAAGGCAATTCGATAAACGTCAACGCCAAACTCGATTACGATACACGTTACGACGTGATGAACATCCAATCGACCAAAGCATCTGTGTTCGGCATCAAGTTAAAATCAAATATTTCACTTTCTTTTTATCCTCGAACTGATGTAAACGCTTACATGGTCAATACCGATTCATCGGCGCAAGGAGTTTACAACTTGCTTCCGGGCTTTTTGCAAGACGAGGTGTTCGAAAATTCGGTAAACGGCAAGCTCGCACTTGGGTTTGAATACACAGGTCACAATCAAATCACGACCACTTCTTTTTTATTTCAATTGAAAAATTTCCGTGCCGAGTTGCATTCCGGCGACACTCTCTCGATAAAATCCTTGAACGCGGAATATTTTTCGAGAAATGACTCCTCTAATTTTATGTTCTCAATGCCGGGCGCTTTACTCGGTGATAACTTTGCCTCGGTTGCATTTAATATTACGCCGCCTAAGACTGCAGATGCAAAAGTGTCGGCAAATATAAATCTCAATAAGCTGGCGCACTCGCTCGGTCTGCCGGAAGTAGACAAGTTTTCTGGATCGCTTCGTGCAAAATACAACCTCGATATCAATCCAAAATCCGGCAGAGTAAATGCCAACGGACTTGTAACTTTTGCAGATGCTCTAGTGCGAATTCCAATCGGCATAGACACTCTATATAACGGCGAATGCGACGGAAGTATTTCTTTCAGGAACAACCGCGCCATATTTGATAAGATGCTGCTTCGCCTCGGGGCAAGCGACATTGTTCTAACCGGCACGCTGACCGACTATCCGAGCATATTTCTCGGTGAAAAGTCATTGATGCCGTCCGCGAAGATGCAACTCGTTTCAAAGACATTCAGCACCGTCGGACTACTGCCGCATTTGAATCTAAATATCGGCAGGCAATTTCTTATCTGGCTGCCGAGGGCAAACGTACAGCTAAAATTCAATATGAACAAATTCGTCATGCCGACAGATACACTATCTGGAGTTTCCGGAAATTTGCAGCTTCAGGAATTCTTCGTCAGGATGAATAAATTGAATTACTCCTCTTCGATGGGGACATTCGAGGTGGTCGGCTGGACCGATTATGGTCAGGAGGGCAAGACTAATTTCAGCTTTAAGGCTAAGATTTCCACTACGGATTTCGGCAATTTAATTCGTCGTTATTTAGGAAAAGACGAAATCGAAGGCGGTGCTGGAAAAGGAAGCCTCACATTGAATGGTACTTATGACGACTCCGGTAAAGTGGATTTAGCCACCATCGGCGGAAGAGGACAATTTAGAATTTCCAATATATCTATGAAAGATTACTCGGTGCTGGACAAGCTTTATGCCTTTCTCGGAGAAAGCAGGATGGACGAATTGAAGCTGAGCGATGCATCGTTCAGCGTTGATTTGACCGACGGAAGAGTCTATTTCGACGACCTTGAAGCAAACGGCACGCCTTTTAATTTCAGGTTAGACGGATGGCATGGATTTGATGGTACACTCGACTACAAGCTCGCGCTTAGAATTCATCCGCCTGTTAGCGTGAAAGTAGCACAATACCTCAAAAGCTCTTATCCGGACCTGGCTCCATCCATCGACGGCTCTTTGGGTTTAGACTTGGTAGCCGGCGGCACGACAAACGATGCTCGCTTCACGATCATCAGTTTCAATACAAAACTTACCAACAGCTATAACGGGTCGGAATCCGCCAACAATTCTTTGCTCTCATTGAAGTGATCGCTGAACGACAAATCCGATGGGCGGATAATAAAGCCGGTGTCGTGAGGCAAGCGCCGCATCGTGCAAAAAAATCGTTGGGGCAAAACTTTCTATCCGACCCAAACATAGCACGTAAAATCGTTGAAGCGATGTCGATATTGGAAGACGACACAGTTATCGAAATCGGACCCGGAAAGGGAGCTCTGACCGCGCTGCTCGGAGCTAAAAATGCAAATATCATAGCCGTAGAAAAGGATAATCAGCTCTGCATATCTCTAAAACATCAACTGTTCGGGTTTTCAAATCTTAACATAATCCACAATGACTTTCTCAAGTATGTAATCCCGTCAGAGGCAAGCCGGGTAAAAGTTGTCGGAAACATTCCGTACAACCTCACAAGCAAAATCGTCTCAAGATTAGTCGATGAGCGGAGAAAAATAGATTACGCAATTCTAATGGTTCAAGAAGAAGTTGCGGAGAGACTTTCGGCCCATACCGGCACAAAAGAATTCGGATCTATATCGATACGTCTGCAGCTTGTCGCCGGGGTCAGAAAGCTTTTTCCCGTTGCACCGACTTGTTTTCAGCCGAGGCCGAAAGTGAATTCGAGAGTGATAAAAATAGTATTTAAAGAACGAGAACCGCTCATCGATGAGAATGAATTCGTCGATTTCGTAAAAAAAGCATTTGGAATGCGCAGAAAGATGTTCCGGCACTATGCCGCTCATTTTTACGGAAAGGAATCGATCGACCTTCTGCCCGAAAAGTTCAGAACAAATCGTATCGAGACTTTTACACCGGAAGAAATCTACAGACTGTTTTTGATTTTGGAGAAAAATGTTTGATTTGAAGAAATTAAGGCCATTAGATCGCCTTAACGTATTGGGGCTGGCAGCCATCGCAATCACATCGCTCATATTTTATAATAAGGTACGATACTGTTTAATTATTCTGACCGCAAACATTCTTGTCGCGATAGCAATCGTCGTGCTTATGAATTACCGGGCCGGCAGAAAAGGACCGTTGATCAATTTTATTTCACAATGGTACACATTCCCCCTGATATTTCTAACCTTCAAAGAGTTATATTTGATGGTACATACGATCAGTCCTAACGATTTGGACTATCTCCTGATAAAAGTTGACAAGCTCATTTTCAGCACCGATCCGACCTCCCTTCTGGACAAAATCTCAAGTAGAGGACTTACCGAGTTTTTGCAAATCTGCTACAGTAGTTTCTACTTATTATGGATTATCTTAGGAATCGATCTCCTGAAAAACAAAAACGAAACGGGATTCCTCTTTTTCTTATTCGTCTTGATGTACGGGTTTTATACTTCATTTGCAGGATATTTTCTTGTGCCAGCAATCGGTCCCAGGTTTACGTTATATAACTTCGCGAGCTTGAACAAAGATCTGCCTGGGTTGTACCTTACCTCGTATTTACGGAGCATTATTAATTCGGGCGAATCAATTACGAACGTTGCAAAAGCTGCCGCGCTTGCCCAGCGAGATTGCTTTCCGAGCGGTCATACGGAAATGACCATCATAACTATTGCAATGGCAATAAAGTACCGTGCTAAATCCGCGATGATTATCATACCGTTGGGGATGGGTCTCATTTTCGCCACCGTCTACATGCGCTATCATTACGGTGTCGATGTTATTGCCGGAGCCCTTTGCGCAACTTTTGTGCTATCAACTTCAAGCTGGCTTGAGTCGAAATTGCAACGCGCCGAGTCGGGACCTCGTGACGGGTAAGCCCGATCCGGGACTTGACAAACTTTCTGCGGCTTGAAATAAAGAAACGGCAGAGATTCCGCCGCTTAGCAGTTTCCCAATAAGTTCTAAAAAGATCGGCAGTAGGCCGAGCAGCGTGCTCGACCTACGAAGAGAGTATTCTATGCGTTCTTGAACGTACTCTTACCGGCGAACCTTGCTGCCTTGCCTAGTTCCTTTTCAATTCTCATGAGCTGATTGAACTTTTCAATTCTTTCCCCACGGCAGCCACTTCCGGTCTTTAAGTGTCCGGCACCGACTGCAACCGTCAGATCAGCTATGATTGTATCAACGGTTTCTCCGCTTCGATGGGATACAAAGGCGTTGTAGCTATTGGCATAGGCAAGCTCAATGGTCTCGAGAGTTTCTGTCACAGTACCAATTTGATTCAACTTTATCAGGATTGAATTCGCAGCCTTCTTCTCGATGCCTTTTGCCAGTATCAATTTGTTCGTACAGAATAAATCATCACCGACAAGCTCTAATTTGTCGCCGATAGCGTTTGTCAGGTTGACCCAGCCTTCCCAGTCATTTTCGGCAAGTCCGTCTTCCAAAAGTACGATCGGATATTGTTTAACCCAGCTTTCCCAAAGTTTAATCATGTCGTCACTGGATTTGTGCATCTTATTACTTTTGAAGAAAAGATATTTCCCGTTGTCCCACATTTCGCTCGATGCGGGGTCCAGGCAGATGCTCACATCTTTGCCCGGGTTGTATCCGGCTTTCGTGATCGCCTCGAGGATTACATCGATGGCTTCGTCGTTGGTTTTTAAATCCGGAGCGAAACCGCCTTCGTCACCGACTCCGGTGCTTAATCCTTTCGAATGCAGCACTGATTTCAATGTGTGAAAAACTTCTTCGCCCATTCGAATCGCTTCTGTGAATGAAGGAGCATTATGCGGAGCAATCATGAACTCTTGAAAGTCGACCGTATTGTCGGCATGTTTGCCGCCGTTGATAATGTTCATGCATGGCACCGGAAGTAAATTAGAATTCACGCCGCCAATATAGCGGTACAAAGGAACTCCGGCGCTGACCGCGGACGCCCGCAGGTAAGCCATCGACACGCCCAATAAGGCGTTTGCGCCGAGAGCGGACTTGTTCGCTGTTCCGTCAAGTTCGATCATGAAGTAGTCAAGCTCTTTTTGCGAACCGAATTCCCGCTTCGCCAGCTCCGGAGCGATCTTCTTCACAACGTTGTCAACCGCCTTTTTCACGCCCTTCCCGTTGTAACGCTTTTTGTCGCCGTCTCTCAATTCGGTCGATTCCTTTTCACCCGTCGAAGCCCCGCTTGGAACCATCGCCCTTGCCTGCGTGCGATCTTCCAAAATTATATCGACTTCTACTGTCGGGTTTCCCCGCGAATCTAAAATCTCAAGTGCATCTAACGATTTAATTCTCATCTTATTCTCCTAATATGTGATATATTTATTTTTGGCAATAAAGTTAATAAAGATCATTGATAAGTCGAAACTGTCGGTATTACGACTCCAATCCTGAAGTAGAACATCCATGGTGTTGACACAAGCGGCTCGTTAGGATAGAATGCTTTCCCGGCACTGAAGTCAATAGGGCCTATCGGCGTGTCAAACCCGAGCGAACCGCCGATTCCCTGCTTCAGATTCTTTAAGACTATGTTTTTCTGTTCCCCCCATATATCTCCGATGTCAAACCTTCCGGAAATATATGTATCAAAGAAAAACTTGAACGGAAGCTTAAGCCGAAGTTGGCCGCTCGCGAGGAAAATTTGCCTTCCTACTAAAGCGTCCTGGCGGAGTCCGTAAAATAATTCGTCGCCTCCTAAACTGAACTGGCGCGTGAGCGGCAAAGTGTTATCACCGAAACCATATATATAGTGCTGCGTAAACGTGAATAGAGAGAATGCAGTTTGGTAGTTCTCATAATCAAAATATATTTTCGTAAACGGAATCTCGCTGTTCAGTCCTTTCAGCGATGTCTCGAAATAGACATTACTTAGAATGCCGGATGTCGGGAATGACGACTCATCGCGCGTGTCGATTGACGACCCGACTTTGAGCGATGCAATTCTTGCCGAAAGCGTGAGGGTGTCGCTAAAATTCTCCAAAGACTTTATCCTGTCCCATCCGTAATTTAGAGCGGCATCGACCATCCCAAAGCGTCTTATTTGCGTTCCGATGGAAAGCTCGTATCCGGTCCGTATCAGACGATATTCTCCGACTGGATCCAAATTGAGCAACTGAAAAACGTTAACGTCTTGAAAACCGGTGAAGGCACTAAAATTATATGTCAGGTCGGTATTCAATATTCGAGTTGTGCCGAAGAAGAATTCACCGAGTCTGTTTCTCAATCCCCCGTCAAAGGAAAATCCGCCTCGAATCCCATCGCCAAAAAGATCTTCATCGGATAACGAAGCGGATAACTGTCCGTTGCGTTCGTTGTCCACACGCAATCCAAGCCTCAGCAATCGTGAACTTTTTTCAGAAACGTCCACGGCCACTTCCGGATAAGGATCGAAACTGGTTGACAATAATACTTGTCCGAATAACCCGGTGCTGTAAATATTATTTATTCCCTCAATTGCCCTTGTTGTAGTAAAGAGTCCGTTCACATAAAGGGGAAAATCTCTTCGAATCAAAAACGATCTCGCCACTTCATTCCCACTAAGGGAGATTTTTGAAATCATTCCTTCGTCAATTTTTATATTCAGAACCGACATGGTGGAATCGTAGCTCACGTCCTCTATTCGGGCCATTCCCAAATTCGACTTCCTGTAAAGCCATACGAGCTGGTCGCACGCCTCGTTAATCTGCATCGGTGTCACATAGTGGCCCAGCAAATCGTCGAAAGGTCGAATCAAAACGGAATCCGGCAGGCGGCTCGCGCCGATGAATCTTACGTCGGATATGGAGAGAAATGAATCCGAATAATATGGATGCACGGCGGAAACGGAATCGTCCGTCTGGATGGGAAGGTAGCCGAGCAAGTCGTCACTCGCGATTTGATCAGGCTCAAGCCGGTTATCTTTCTGCTCATATCCGAACTCAAGTTGTTTGGCTTTGTAGATAGAATCAATTCTCGCAATCTGCTGATCCGCAGCTATCCTTCCCTGGTAAATGATGGAATCAAGATTTGTAAAATCTGAAGCGAGGTGGTCTTCAAGGTGAGGTGTAATAACAACGTCGGCCTTCTCAAGCTGCAGCTTGTTCGAAAGCTGCATCGTAATACTCGTCATCTGGTTGACCGCGTCCCAAATATTATCGATGTTGATCGCCGTGCGAAGCGGGCTCGTTGTATTCACGGCAATTATAATATCTGCTCCCATCTCTTTTGCAACATCGACGGGAACGTTTGAGATGAGCCCGCCGTTCAACAAGTTGAAGTGTACCCGCATGGATAGGGGAGAATATGACGGGTACGGTGGAACTCGCTCTGATTGCCTGTGCGAGGTCGCCCGTCGAAATGATCACGCGTTTGCCCGATATCATATCCGTCGCAACTGCTCTGAACGGAATTTTGAGATCGTCGAAGGAATGGATGACACGATAAGGAGCATTGAGCACCAAACGAGTTATCAGAGTTGTAAGTCGCTGTCCGCTTGCAAGGGATGATGGAAGGATAGGGGTTAAGCCGTTGAGCCTCAACATGAGAAAACTTTGCTCCTCCGCTTGTTTTTGCTGCAAGAAAAGCTCGCTGCGGTTCACCGCATCAGAGAGTGCGAGAAGCTGGTTCCAATCAAGCGTGCGCGCGATGGAATCCATATCTGCGGCCGAATACCCGGAAGCATAAAGTCCGCCAATGATGCTTCCCATACTTGCACCGATAATCATGTCGATGTGAATGTGCGCCTTCTCGAATTCCTCTAGTACACCGATCTGCGATATTCCTCTCGACCCGCCGCCGGAGAGGACAAGCGCCACTTTAGGCCGACTTTCGGAAAGATACGGAAAAAACTTGCCGTTAACTTCCATGGACGATTGTTGAGCGGAGGCCGCATTTAATGCGCCGCCCGCCAGCGCAAGAAATAGTGTTGACAAAATTGTGACCGATATTCGCATTTTCTTTTCATGGAACACGTGATAAAATCTCATGATAAAATATACTCAGAATGCTTTTCCGGTGAAACGCAGGGCAGCAGCATGCTTATTAACCTGTGCTCTCTGAAGAATTCCATCTCAGATAACGAACCGACCTGAAAAGTTCTGGCGCTACCTTATCGTCTTTATTGAACAATTGAGCATGCCTCACGGCGGCGCCAATTGAAATGCCTTCAAGAGCTTCATGGCCGTCGGTCGCATAACCCGCTATGGCCTAGAGGCCGAAAGCCAGAGATTATTCCAAAGCGTGGGCACGGTGGGACTCGAACCCACAACCTTTGGCTCCGGAGGCCAACGCTCTGTCCAATTGAGCTACGTGCCCTTAACAAAATTTAACAATGGCTCGTCCTACAATCAATTACAAAGCTCTTCACGCTAAACTAAAACTCCGTCTTCTATCTTCACCACTCGATGCGCAAGGCTTGTCAAATGATCGTTATGGGTCGCAATCACGAAAGTAGTCCGGCGCTTCCGGCAAAGCTCCAGCATTAATTCGTGCAGCGCCTCGGCATTCCGCGAGTCGAGATTGCCCGATGGCTCGTCTGCAAGTATGACTTTCGGGTTGTTGATCAACGCTCTCGCCACCGCGACTCTCTGCTGCTCCCCGCCGGACAGCTCGGATGGTCGATGCTCCGCGCGTTCGGAAAGCCCGACCTCACCCAGAAGCTCGCCTGCTGTTTCCTTCACCTCGGAAAATTTCTTCCCGGCGATCATTGCCGGCATCGCGACATTTTCAATCGCCGTAAATTCAGGAAGCAGGTGGTGGAACTGGAACACAAAGCCGATTTGGAGACTCCTGAATCCGGCAATTTTCTCATCGGTTAATTTAAACACGTCTACACCATCATAGCATACTGTGCCGCTCGTGGGCCTATCGAGCGTTCCGAGAATGTGAAGCAGTGTGCTCTTGCCGGCCCCGGAAGCCCCGATTACCGCGATTATCTCGCCCGCCTCGATTCTGAGATTAACATCTCTTAGTACGCACAATTCACTCTTTCCGATAAAATAAATTTTCTGAATCTGTGAAGCATCTATGATCGGCTTAGACAAAACACCTACTCCCATCTCACCGCGTTTGCCGGTTCAACTTGTGCAGCCCGCCTTGCCGGATACATTGCAGCTAAGGTGGAAATAACGACTGCTATCAAGCCGACCGTGACAAAATCACTGAGGTGCATTGAAACCGGCAGGGCCGGAATTATATAAACACTTGTATCCAATTTGAAAAGCTGAAAATGAATTTGAGCCTCGCAGACAAAATACCCGACAAGAAGCCCGATAATGCTCCCGAGTATTCCGACCATTGTTCCTCCGAATAAATAGATCTTCATTATTCCGCTTTGGGTCGCGCCCATCGCTTTCATCACGCCGATTTCTCTGCGCTTCTCGATAACCGTCATGGTCAGCGATCCTAAGATATTGAACGCAGCGACCAGGATAATCAGCGAGAGAACTATGTAAGCTACGATTCTTTCGAGCGCCATCATCCGATATAAATCTTTGTGGAGATCGTACCACGTTTCAACTCTTGCCCGCGGAAGCATCCGCTCAAGCCTTGCCTTCACTTCGTCGGACTTTCCGATATCCCACAGGCGTGCATCGATACCATTCACCATCGCCGGCGTGGGGGTTACGCCCGGTGCGGAAAATAAATATTGGGAAGCCGGAAGGTTTATGAATGCATAGTATCCATCATAGTCTTTGTTCTGAGATTGGTAGATTCCTGCCACGACGAACTTAACAACCTTCGGTTGATAGAACTGCGTAAGGCTTCGTTCGATACCGGCAGGACTGATGATAGCGATGGTGTCGCCTATGACCGCATCGAGAGCATCCGCGAGCGAGAGTCCGATAAGTATCTCGTTCTCATTAATGGGATCTAAAAAGTGACCGAGGACGATAGATTTTGACAAGCTTGATATTCCTTCATTTCCCGACGGAACGATTCCTGTAATGTCAACCGCTCTATTGACACCTCCTGATACGATCATGGCCTTGCTGTTCAAGAACATCGTTGCCGACTTCACTTCTTCAAAGTTTTGAACCGTCGCCAGAACCTTTTCCGGCGAGCCGAGATATTCCCCGGACTGTGCCATGATGCGGATGTGCGGATCAAAGTTCACGAGAATGTTGGTGACTATTCCCTGGAATCCATTGAAAACGGAAATGACAATAATCAGCGAAGCGGTGCCTACTATAACGCCGACCAGGGAGATAATCGATATTATTGAAACCGAAGCGGCTTTGCGCTTCGATTTTAGATAACGAAATGCGATGAAGAACGAGTAAGACATTACGCCGAGCCTTGCGTAAATTTCATTGGAATCTCACCGATTCAAGCGGGTCAAAGCCCGATGCCGCCCTTGCGGGCAAATACGAAGCCAGCACCGAAAGTACGAACGCGATTCCCCCGATAAGAAGGAAGTCCGAAAAGTGAATCGCGACAGGCACAGTGTTCATGAAATAGACGTCTCCCGGAATATGAATGAGATCATATTTTGCCTGAACTTCCAAAAGACAATATGCAAGAGCGGAGCCGACCAGAGTTCCTGCCGTCCCGATGAAGGCTCCCTGCATCAGGAATATTTGCGCTATCGCCTTCCGTGTCGCCCCCAGAGTTTTCAAAACGCCGACTGCATTTATTTTCTCGAGCACTATCATCAGAAGCGTTCCTATCACGTTGAATGTTGCCACGATAATGATCAGCGCCATGATTATCGGAATCGGTTTCTTCTGAAGCTCAATCCACGCGAAAAGGTTGCGATACATTTGATACATTGTGCGCGGGTAATAAGGGTAGCCGAGTATTCTCTGCAGATTCTCCGCGGTATTTCCAACCTGTCCGAGATCGCGCACCATGATATCGTAACCGGAGACATTGTCCGGCGGAATATCGAAAAGGTACGATGCGGCATCAAGATTCGTGTACGCGTAAATATCGTCGTATTCCGACACACCGGTTTCGTAAATTCCCGTCACGATAAACGGAAGCACTCTAGGCGGATTCAACGGCGAAGGAAGCCCCTCCACGCCGAAGATAAAAGCGGTGTCCCCGACAGAAGCATTGAGCCGGCGGGCGAGTTTCGAGCCGATCAACAGCGGATTCAGTCCGGCGCCCCGGTTTCCCTTTCCGGATTCCGTTGAAAAGCCGTATTTGCCCGAAACTATGTCATTTCGCAGGCTGCTGTTGTCATACTGCGAAAGAATTCCCTTCAGTAGAACTCCTTCCGTCAGGTTAGAAGCCTCTGCAGCGGGGAGCAAGTTCGTCCGCCCGGTCGCCCTGATCATTGCTTCATGTTCTATAAATGGAGAGACCGACTTGACATTCTGCCTGGCTGAAATTGTGGCAAGCACGGACAGGTAATCCGGCAGCGGAACTCGTTCGAATCCTTGGATCTCGATATTCGAAGTAAAACTCGAGACGTTGTCCGCAATCTTTTTCTCGAATCCGTTTAGAATCGACACCGTTATGAGCAATGCCATGGTACCGATGGCAATGCCGGCGATCGCGAAAAATGTCAGGAACGACACGAACTTGTTGTGCGATTGCGACTTCATTAATCGTCTTGCGACGAAATAGGGATAAGACATTACTTATTTTGCGCCCTCGCCGCCCGCCAGGCCGAACTCCATCAAGTATCCCCGAATAAAATCATCGAGATCGCCGTCCATCACTCCATGCACGTCGCTGGTTTCGACTCCCGTTCGATGATCTTTTACCATGTTATACGGATGGAAAACATAAGACCTGATTTGACTTCCCCACTCGATTTTCTTCTTTGTCCCTTCTACTGCGTCTCTTTTCGCTTCTTCTTCCTCTTTGCGAAGCTGGTACAATCGGGAGCGAAGCATCTTCATGGCATGTTCTCGGTTCTGAAACTGCGATCTTTCCTGCTGACAGGCAACGATTATCCCCGTCGGACGGTGAATCAATCTCACGGCGGTTTCAACCTTGTTGACGTTCTGTCCGCCATGGCCGCCGGATCGAAACGTTTCGAAAGTGATGTCTTTAGGATCGACTTCGATCTCGACGTCCGCTTCAACCTCCGGGTAAACGAAAACGGAAGCGAAACTCGTATGACGGCGCGCGTTCGAATCGAAAGGAGAAATTCTCACAAGCCTATGAACTCCGTTTTCAGCCTTAAGATAGCCGTACGCATATTTCCCGATCACTTCAATTGTCACGCTTTTTATTCCCGCGCCTTCGCCTTCGAGAATATCGGCGATATCCATTTTGAAGCCGTTGCGCTCTCCCCATCGCGTGTACATCCTCATCAGCATTTGGGACCAATCCTGGGCTTCAGTGCCGCCTGCGCCGGCGTGAATCGTCAGGATGGAGTTTTTATCGTCATCCTCGCTCCCAAGCATTTTCTTAAATTCAAGATACCGAGACAAGTTTTTCCGCCTGCTTTAACTCGTTATCGAGATCCGGGGTGTGAGATTCTTCGCCCGATTCTTCCGCAAGCTCGAGAAACGCATCCGCATCTTCCACGAATTTAGATGCCTTTTCCCATTCATCGACCCATGCTTTCGCATCGTTGATCTGCCCCATCACCTGTTGGGCTGCTCTATTGTCATCCCAAAAGCTTGTCTCCAAAGTCTTCTTATGGAGTTTTTCTACCTCTTCACGCTTGCCTTCAACGTCAAAGAAACCTCCGAAGATTTTCAATTCTCGTTTTTAAATCGGATGCCTTTTGCTTCTGTGGTTCGAACATCAGTTTACCTTTTTAATAATTTAAGAAATGAAATGGAGATAGACAACGAGCCATTATGTTAGACAGTCTCCTGATTTAAGCTTTCGGCAGGATGCCAAAAGCTTTTTCTTGCCAGCCAATTTAGCGAAGCACCGTAAAGATAATTATTATTCGAATAGAACCCCGGACTGCAACGCTCCAGTGCAGGCATGGTTCAGCATTCAATCCTTCCGCTTTTTAGACCCCGAAATAAATTCGGGATAACGGACGCTGTGGTTTTTTCTGCCGCTCATGAGTAACGTCCCAGCTAAGTGCAGTAAAGAACTTGTCAATTAAGTCCTGACAAAGGTGAGATTCTTGATAAGCTGGAGAAAGGTAATCCCGCTCGTGTGCCCCGAAGTCTCCGACTAATTTCTTGACGGACTCGTATGCTTGAGACGTGGGCGATGAATCCGTCTCAGAGAATTCTATATTTGATTTTGGTATAGATTCAAAACTCGTTTCTTAAGAATTAGGGGGCTCGTCCACGTCTCGCGTTCCACTAAACCACGCTTCCTTCTCGAAATCAATTAAAAGGTACGCGACACGAATGGAAGAATCAACGGCGGGAAGGCAGCGAACAGTGAAAAGCGATTGACAAACGTTTCGCCTATCGCGCAAGGAGTTTTCGATAGTTGATAATCATATGCCAGGGCGGAGTGAAACCTGGCCATAATAAACAAACGAATTTTTGATAGGTTCGAGAAAGCTGCCAGTTCATTTGATACTATTTCAACAGCAAGAGTTTCTTTGTATTACTATACCCTCCTGCTTGCAGGCGGTAGAAATAAACTCCGCTTGGCAAGTTGGCGGCATTGAATATCACAGAGTGACTGCCTGCACTCTGACGTTCGTTCATCAGCGTTTCGATTTCCCTTCCGAGAACATCATAAACCTTCAAGACTACAAGGTCGTTGGTTGGTATTTCATAGTCGATCACCGTGGATGGGTTGAATGGATTAGGGTAATTCTGTGAAAGAGAATATTTCAACGGAAGGCCGCTACTCGTTCTCTTCATTGCGGTGATCATTTCTGACAAAGGTCTCGTCCAGACCCCGCCGATGACTGTCCCAGCAAAAAGTTTCGTACCGTAAACGGCAAGGGCATAGACAGAAATGTCCGTTAACCCTGTATTGGCGGCTGTCCAATTTGTGCCATTATTCGTCGTAAGAAATATGCCGCCGTTTGTCCCGGCGAAAACATCTGCGCCGAAGACGACGAGAGAATGGACATTAGAGCTCGTCAAACCTGAATCGACCGCAATCCAGGTCGTCCCGTTGTTTGCGGTATAAAAGATTCCGTTCGGTGTGCCGGCAAAGATATACGCGCTCCCTGCTCCGTATGGTGAGACTGCAAGAGTATTGACATATAATTCTCCCAGCCCGGAATCGGCTGCCGTCCAGCTTGAACCATTATTGGTTGAAAGAAATACGCCGTTGTAGGTCCCGGCAAAAAGATTTGTTCCGCCTACCCCCCTAGGGCCGACCACAAGGGACAAAACATTGCTGACAGTAAGCCCGGAGTTGACAGCTGTCCAGCTTGTACCATTGTTTGTTGACAGGAAGACGCCGCCCCCATTGCTTCCCGCAAACAGATTCGCGCCCGAACCGCCGCCGGATTCTACAATGGCGTCGATGTAAGGATACGTTATTCCATTATTAGCCGCTGCCCAACTTGTGCCCCCGTTGGTCGATATAAAGATGCCGCCCGCGGTCCCGGCAAAGAGATTAGTACCGCCTGCGGTGTTTGAGAAAACTGCAAGAGATAAAACATCAGTGTTAGTTAGTCCGGAATTTGAAGCCGTCCAGCTTGTGCCGCCGTCCGTCGATAATGAGACTCCCCCGTAATAAGTTGACGCAAGAAGACTTACGGGACCTGACCCGCCGGATGAAGGAAAGGCGACAAGAGATTTGACATCGCTGTTCGCTAACCCGTTACTAGCTTGGGCCCAACTTGTGCCATTATCGCTCGACACAAAGACGCCGCTGCCAAATGTCCCTGCAAAAAGATGTCTGCCGGAGGCCGACGAGGCGAGGGCAAGCACATTAGTATTTATTAATCCCGAATCAACCTGCGTCCAGCTCACGCCTTCATCTGTGGAAAGAAATATACCGGTGGGCGTTCCCGCATATAGGTACACGACGTTCAGGATGGCTCCGAGATCGGATACTACTATCTCATTAATGGCAGAAAGAGACGACACATTCATATTTGTCAATCCTGAATCAGCTTCCGTCCAGGTCCATGTAGTACCGTCGTTGTATGAAAAAAACACGCCTCCGCCCTCAGTCCCGGCATAAACAATTGTTCCCGAACCAATAAGACTCAACACATTGTGGGTTGTCAACCCGTCTCTAATTAATGTCCAGCTTGTACCATTGTCTGTTGAAAGAAATACGCCGTTATCAGTTCCGGCAAAAACATCAATAGAGTCTGTTCCCGCTGCGCCAGTGGTAACGACAAGAGCACGGACTTTGGCAACGCTAGTATCCGTCAATCCTGAATCGACCGGTGTCCAGCTTACGCCGTTGTTGGTAGAAAGAAAAATCCCACCGCCCGATGTCCCCGCAAAAAGATTCGTACCGCCCGCGCCATTGGATGCGATAGCAAGAGCAGAGACGGTGCCATTGGTCAATCCGGTATTTGCCGCCGTCCAGCTTGTTCCGTTATTAGTAGAGTAATAAACGCCGCCGCCCCACGTCCCCGCAAAGAGGTCTGTATCACCAGATTCGGCAAGAGCCGTAATATCAGAGTTAGATAAACCTGCATTTACCGAACTCCATGTGGCACCGTCGTCAGTCGATAGAAACACTCCGGCGTTAGATGTCCCGGCGAATAGATTTGATCCGTTCACCGCAAAGCATTGAATTTCACCGCCGTTGGGCCCATTCGTCTGAACCCATTGACCGTATGATGAACTCACCCCGGTCATCACACAAAACGCTATAAATAGTGGTCGAAAAATATCTTTCATTTGATTCTCCATTCGCAAAATAATAACGGGCTTTTGCAGCTGACAGTTTTTATGACAGGTTATAAAAGAAGAAATGGTTCCTCTATGCTAAAGGCTCATAGCAGATAGACGCTCCCGCGAGTCCCCCGTTGCATGATCGGCCTGAGGCCGATAGGCTTCTGGCCCAGCTGATCCGATATTTTCCGCCAGAAGGGGCTATTAACAATCTTCATCTTTTAATATAACCCATCCATTCCGTGCTTTTCAACTTTCTTGGATGTTCGGTTGTATCTCAATTTGGAATTTACCTTAGGCCAGGATCGAATTGACCAGACAGCGCAAAGAGCCGCCAACTCCTTCAATTAAAATAGTTATCTTTGCCTTACGCCGCGAGTTTGGCGGTTAAGGAAGTGCTCGTGGGATTTTGTCGAAAGCTCAAATCAGCCCGCTGCCGAATGTCCCCCAAGAATCGCCATTCTTTAAAATGAATCTGCTGTATCCCCATCCGAGACATGGCCGGTGTATGTTGCCGCACCACGACATGAATGATATTCCTGCTTTCTCTCGGAACAATGGTTTTGGTTCGCAAGACTGGTTCCGTCAGTCCATTGCACCATGGACCGACGGAACAGATTACTCATGCCTCGCCAAGAGCGCATGATCCATATTGTTATCTGAAATTGCTCTTATTTCAGGAGCAAAAGCTTCCTTTCTGCTATGAATTTTGCCCCATCGGCGCCGGTTGCTTCAATCCTGTAAAGATATAATCCGCTGGAAAGTCTCTCCATGTTGATGGACTTCTGATACTGCCCAGCGTTCATACTTCCATAGTTCGCCTCAGCTACTTTCTGTCCAAGCACGTTGTAAATCTCAAGCGTAACGCGAGAAGATTCTTTCAGATCGAATCGTATCGTGGTCGATGGATTGAACGGGTTCGGATAGTTCTGATAGAGTGCATAAGCCTTCGGCAGGCCGCCGGCATTTTCAACCGCATCAATGCCTGTCCCTGTCGCAAACGATTGAACTGTTGAATATGAGCTTGTTCCGCCAGTATTTTCTGCGCTCACGTGCCAGTAGTACAACTTGTCGCCTGCGAGAGGAGTTGAACAGTTTCTTGCTTGTGTCCGATGTAGTTGTGTCAAACGCGACGTTTGCCGCGACGAAGGCGCCGGTATTATCTAGAGAATTATTCGACGCAACCTGCAAATGGTATGATCTTGCATTAGCGGAAGATTTCCAGCTAAAGGTTGTTCTCCTCGGTTCTCCTGCCGTTCCGAGCGGGGTGGCAGGAGTTGGCGACAACGGGGTTAATTCTGATGTACCGAGCATGAACTGACCGAACCCGCCTAACTTATAGACCACCGAAAATGCTATAGATGTATCCGAGACAGTCATGGCGCTGTCGGCCACTCGTGACCATGCCGTGTCTGCATTCGCTGCCCTCTGGTAAAGACGGAATATATGCTTGTTTGCAGAACCGTTGGCGGTGAATTGTGCAGGAACCGTAAATGTTGGATAAGTCCCGCCTGCCAGGGACGGTTGGTTGGTGGCGAGGATCCAGTAACGGTCGCTCAAGAATCCTCCCGTATCGGCGGGCAAGGAATCCGGCGGAGCTAATACCCCGGTTCCGGTCAGTTCTTCCAAATTGTTGCCAAGGTCAAGAACAATCAAAGAAACGGTACCAAGATTTGTAGTTGCGCTTGTAGAAATCGTTGAGTCCACGCTTGTCCCAAAACCGAAAGGCGCGGTCGATGTCACCCAGCCATCCGTTCCATTAAACGAAAAGTTTCTAAGAACACCGGCGAGGTTGCCGGTGTTGTCCTGCACCGTTGTACCGGATCCCTCGTCAAACTGCCATGAGCAAGCGGCTTTACTCACATCACTGTCGAGTTCGCGGTGCATGTCTTTCCTGATCTGTGTCGAATCGAGTGCAGAAGCAAATATCCTTACCTCATCTATAATCCCGTCGTACTTGCGGGGGTTCGGGAGATAGTCCACCCCAATCGTGACCGAATCAGAGTTGTTCTGCACAGTGAGCGGCGTGCCCGTAAGAGGGACCTGAATGCCGTTGACATAAAGAGTTCTCGTACCATTATTGTTCACAGCGGCAATATGATACCACGTATTCGCAGTTAACACGCCGGTCGCAGTCTCCATTTGATCAAAATTAATTCCTGTGTATGGCGAAGTTCCTCCGAGCCGGAGAGTAAATCCATTAGATCCCGGCGAATTATACTTTGATACTATGCCGGCAAATGCTGAGAATGACTGCGGCTTAATCCACGCCTCAATCGTGTATTTGCCTCCGGCTGCGATATCCCCCAGCCAGCGGTTTGCATCGTTTATGGCAACGTACGTTCCTTCGGTGCTGTTAAGCTTCAGCGCTTTCCCTGCTGTGGCATACGGCGTCATGAAACTTAGTTCGCCGCTCACGGTGTAATTGGATGGCGAGGAGGTTGTCCCTGATACACGGTAGTAATATACTGTCCCGGGCGTGAGTCCGCTGAGGGAAGAAGCGAGTTCCTGCCAAGAGTTCAGATAGGACCACTGCGATGCCGCGCTGTCGGTATAAACACCAGAGTTTCTTCCCCAGAGAAACCGAAATATCGCGCTGGAGTCAGCAGGAAATCCTAAACCATATAGAGTAGCATGAGTTCCATAAATACCGCCTGGCTCCCAAACGCTTGTCTGTATATTAGTATAATTGAGAGCTGGAATCCTATCATAAACATTTAAGCCCCCTATTTTGAAATAATACGTTCCGATTTGTACGTGGGATGTAGGCTTAAAGCAGTATTCAATCTCTGTCGACATCCCACTAGGTATCGCATATGTAAACGAGGTGGTGCTTTGAATCATGGCCCCCCCGCCGAATCCGCCTGTGCTGCTGGCTGTCAACTGCTCGGTGGTCACATCGCCATTGTCGAAGAAGGTCGATTTGGAAAGAGCCCAAGCATTGACGGAACTGTCTTGAGTTATTTCGGTGAAGTTCACGTTGTCGGTACTATAGTAAAACGATGCGGATCCTGAAGTTGCACCATCGATTGAATACATTTCGATGCGTAGCCGGATATTAGTGCGACCCAACTGCGTATCGTTCGTGTCCTGAGACTCCCGCCAGGTTGCGGCAGTTTCACTTCCGTTATCGTTCCGCCAGCGAAAGTGCCCTTGATGGGTGGCCTGGGCAAACAGAGCTGGCGTTATCGTAAGTAGCAGGAAAAGAATTGCAGAAGCCGTCAAAAAATGTTTCATTTTATTCTCCTTAGTTTCATTCAAAATTTAGTCGTTTCAACAGGACCCGGCATTGGTCCTTGATAAGCTTTTACAGCTGAAGTAGGTGCATATTTACCCCCATGGTCTGTTACGCAATGCGGCTCTTGTGCCGCCATGCCGAAGACGCCGGGTTTACAATGTTGCAAGCTATAGAAAGTGCCTAATTTGCCCCCCGAAAACGACTTTTACATGATATTGCTTAACAGATAGAAGTTCGTTGTAAAGCTAATAGCGGAAGGTAATAAAATGGTTTCTCTAATATTATGAAATTGTTTCCCCTTGTTTACTTTTCACGCTCAATATAAACGTGATTTCGCCCCTCATTGAATCCTCAAGCTGAACAGGCGTGAGTAGCGGCGCCAAAGTGAACATCAGATCGCGCTAGTTTCAGGTTCCACTGATCCTGTGCATCAAATCCAACCCCGCAACACTCCTCGACCCTACTCGACCTCCAGATTCCAACTCACACTGTATCCGCCCCTCGAATCAAACACGCTGCATAACGATCTCTATTTTTAGATTGGACAAAAAAGTATGCAGAAGATGAACTTTCATAGCCACGCGCGTCAGGCCTCGTATTTTATTAGCAAGCCGGTCCATGATCCACGGACGAATGAAGACACGCTCATGTTTCGAACTCGTTTCCATGATTCCATGGGCGCGTACCCCGAATTATTTTTGAGCCGGTTCCCTGCGCCGGTGGAAGTGCGGGGATTAGGGTGTCTTTTTGAGTGAATTTATTTTTGCCAGGAGATTAGCCGACTGGTACGCCGCTTTAATTATTTGTTTGGCAAATTCAATCGAAACTTCCGCTTCTTCTTTGCCGACATCATCCAGGATGCTCGATTCAACCTGGGCGGCATCTCTGCCCAACAATCGAAGACTTTCCATCCCGTCGAGCATTTCTTTGGGAATGAGAACTTTGCCGCCGAGGGATGCGATACGTTCCTTCAGGTTTGGGCCTGTCGCACCTCTTTCCACGCAAAGCAGATTGAGCGCCTTCCGAACCATGATGGCTGAAGCGACGAAGCAATAATTTGCATGGCACGCAATCGCTTCTTCCAGAGCCGCAAGTACATTTTCGGGTATGCTGCTCCTATCGAAGTCGATTCGCATTGGCGGAAATGTGGCCACGAGCACTCCATCCTGAATTTTGTGAATGTGATAGACAAGTGTCCTGCACGAGTCGTTTGGGCAGCGCCGGATTCCGACGTCGTACGGGGGGACTCTTAGGTCGCTGATTCCGACATGCTCGAACGTGCCTTGAAAACCGCAACCCGGACAACGAATTGAAAGAGTATAGCTCGAACCTATCGGCTTAACTTCGCTTGCCTTGATGATCATAATTTTCTCCAGTCGCCGTGAGGCTTAACTATTATAAATACCACCTACTCTATGTTTGCCCTGCCGAATTCCACATAATATTCGAAGCCCAGTCGTCTTTAGATTTCCGACTCCATTATCGGTAGCCCTTCGACGACGCGCGCATCTGAAAAGGGGACCGCAACACGGTCTTTCGATTTTTCGTGCAGCCCATTCTCTTTCTAAATTTATTCCTTCCGATCGCAGGACTTATTCACTTTCCACGCTGTGATCTTGTACCATCGCGCCGAGAGTAAATCTGCCTTTGACTGAGCCATCATCACTCCTTCAAAGGTAAGCTGCCTCCACCATATATTCAAGCTTAACGCGCCTCCCCGGCCTCTCCGAAAGCCATGGTCAGACAAAACATCTGCGACTCTGTCCTATCAACGAAACGAACACTGAGTCTTTCTAAAACTGAAGCGCAGGTTCATATTAAAGTCGCCGCAGACTATTCGCTCGTGAGCAAACCTCCGGCACCATAAACGTGCCCGGAAAATCCTCCTAAAAAAAAGACTGCCGTAAATCCCCGAGCGGGCAAACGCGTGGTCACGCTTGGTTCCACCTGTCGCGCCGACCTTGAAATCGACGCTTGCCGGATCTCGATTGTCCCTGTTCGCGTCGTAATCTGGCTCTCCATTGCCATGATAGCTTTCTTCTTCCGGATTTAGCTCTACCTCTACCATATAGAGGCCATCACTTCCAAAAGCAAGATGTGCAATCCATAAACATATTCGGATCCAATTCAATGCTGCAAGCGGATTTTTGTGGCGGTTGGACGTATCATCTCATACTTGAGAGGATCCTCAAGCATGCCGATTATTCCGTAATGGTCCGTGAAAAGTCCTTTTTCTTCAAGCCCCTTCAGGACGTGGTGTGCCCCGACTTTTAATGTCACGGAGTCTCCATGTTCCTCAAGTGCCAGCAAAAGCGCTGCAAGCGATGCTTCACCAATTTCTATTAATCCCTCAGCAGCCAGCCATCGAACATCCAAGTTGCTGTTTTCTAAAGCATTCACCAGAACAGGAATTGCTTCAGGATCGGCGACCTGGCTTATTGTTTTTATTGCTTCCCATCTCACGTGTTGTTGCGGCACATATTGCAGCCCGACGAGAAAGCTGATTGCTGGCATTCCGATTTTCACCAGGTCGTGCCGTGCCTTTCGTCTCTCTATACCGTCATCGCTGAAAAGTTTTTTTACAAGGACTGCTATATCGTTTTCCATATCGTGTCTCCCAATTTGTAATGGCTGCGATACAAAATTTTTAAGAGAATATAATCGGTTCGTCAAATGTGTTCAATCATTTATCGTCAGAAAGAGTTGACGCATTCAGGCAATGCTCGCGATTAAGTTGAGACAATCAACTATTCGTCCATTTCATGACTCAACCCAGCCGGCTCATAAGGAAATCTCTGAAAAACCGGAGGCTTCTGCAAATGAACTCGTTGGATTGCAAGCGCAACAACGAGCAGTCAAAAACAAGCTCAAAGCTATTGCAGAGAATGACCAAAATACTTGACTCGAAGATGCACCTGCATTATATTCGAGCATTAAGGTTTCAGCCAAACCTGTATCTATCTGACGCATTGCAAATGGTTCTGCAAAGCACATGTGATCACAAAAGCATGAAAACGTTTGTAATAAAAGAAATCCGCGAGATTGATTTAGCTCCCAACGCAATTCCCCGGCCAAATCGGACCGCTTCCAAACGAGTAACGCATTGTGAAAGGGTACGTAAACTTCTCCAGCTGGAGCTATTTATTATTCCGCAAATAAAAGCGAATGCCGAGAAAATGTGGCCCCATGGCGTCCGCTCTGAAATCAAATCAATCATAATCCCAATGAACCGTTACGAGTGCGACATGATCAAGCCAAACGATGTTGCGCCAACACAGGTGTAACCATTTTGAGAAAGAGTAAGTGACAATGCGATTTTAAAATCAGCCCTATTTAATAGGGAGGAGGGAGAGCGATGAGCGCAGAGTTAGACCATACATGGGGGATAATACTTGCGGGGGGAGATGGGAAGCGCCTGCAGGAATTCACGCGGGTGCTATTCGGAGTCTCTCAACCTAAACAATTCTGTGCCTTTACCGGAACGAGGTCGATGTTCAGGCACACATTTGATCGAATCAATTCGTTAATCCCATCCGAGCGAATTCTAAGTTTAATTAGAAGGGAGCATATCAAGTATGCGGCAAATCAGCTAAACGGTGTTCCATCTCGCAATGTGATCCTTTTGCCGACCAACAAAGAGACTGCCCCAAGTATCCTGTATTCGCTTATTAGAATTGCCCGGAACGACCCTGATGGTGTTGTGGCTTTATTACCGGCTGATCATTTTGTTCTCGAGGAAGATAAGTTTGTTGAACAGCTCCGCGATGCATTTGATTTCCGGTACAGGTACTGGGACGATCTCGTAATTTTAGGAGTTGAGGCCGATTATCCTGAAACCGGGTATGGGTGGATTGAACCCGACCTGCCGGTGATTTGGAAGGAAGAAGAAAGTTTTACCCGTGTGAGGCGGTTCTGGCAAAAACCCAGCACGCAATTCGCCGAAAATTTACTCGCAAAGGGTTGTCTTTGGAACACCACGATTACGTTGGGCACCGTCCACACACTGCTTCAGCTTTTCAGTGAACATCTCCCCCGGCTTTACATGACATTTAACAAAGTCGCGGGGACGATCGGCAGTGCGCGGGAAAGAAAAGCAGTCGAAACCATATTTGAGCAGATCGAATCGGTCAACTTCTTTTCCGGGTTGATGGAGCAAATTCCGTACAGACTTCGAGTCATGCACGTCCGCGGAGTTCACTGGAGTAATTGGGGAGAACAAAGCAGGATCACTCGGACAATGGAGTCTTTCCGGTATGATCATAACGCCAGGCTTTCCAATAAAGGCCCGGTCGGCACGGATACGGAACAACGAGTTGCAATTCGAGAAGGCGACGAAAGAGCCGGCGACGGTCGTCGGAATTAATCTTTCATACCATGCGACCGAATTATTAGAGGGACATTATTGAGAAAGGAACAATTATGCGAAACGCAATTTACATCATTGCTTTTGTCACCGTCGTAATGCGGTCATGGCACGCTATCGCGCGATCAGAGCAAAGAAAGAGAGTCCAGGAGCACAACCAGATTCTTTGACAAATTTTTGAAAAGCACTGATTTACGTTCAGCCGCCATTCCAGGCGCAGAACACGTCACCGAAAAATTAACAGAGTGAGGTTTCAGTGGAACAGATGATGAGAAACTACTTGCTGTTCTTAAATTGAATCGTCACTAAATTAAACTGATTGAGCTAAGGATGCGCCTAAATTAATTAACATGACTGCCCAATAAACATCGAACCCATAGAATAAAAAACCGGCAGCGTGGTTGGCCAGCGATAGGTAGCTTCGCCAGAAGGAAAAACCACGATATTTGCGCCGGCGTCCCGATACTCGCAAGTAGAAAATTTCATTTTTTGAGGTCGTATATGAAGAATGCAGACAGCACCAAAAAATACACCCAACAAACTAACTCAGACTCATCAAATCAAGACTCTCTAGAGTTATCGCCCGCGGAACTCCTGAAAAGGCTGGATTGCTCCGCAGAAGGACTCAGCGGATCGGAAGCGCAAAAGCGCCTTGCCAAGTACGGCCCAAACGCGATTGAAGAGAAGAAGGAGAGCGCATTACTCAAGTTTCTCTCCTACTTCTGGGGATCGATACCATGGATGATTGAAATAGCTGCCGTTTTGTCGGCACTCGTCCGCCATTGGACCGATTTTATTATTATTATGGTGCTGCTCGCATTTAATGCCGTCGTCGGCTTCTGGCAGGAACATCAGGCTGCAAACGCGATAGAAGCACTCAAGAAACAATTGGCCATAAAAGCCCGCGTGAAGCGTGGCGGAAACTGGGCAGAGGTAGACGCCATGACTTTAGTCCCAGGGGATGTTATCAGGGTACGCCTCGGAGACATTATTCCTGCCGATATAAAACTTTTGGAGGGGGAATACCTGAGCGTCAACCAATCTGCACTGACCGGCGAATCGCTCCCTGTAACCAAGAAACCCGGGGATGCTGCCTATTCCGGCTCTGTCGCGAAACAAGGAGAGATGGTCGCTTTGGTCGTCGAGACGGGCTCTAAAACCTATTTCGGCAGAACAGCCAAACTAGTTTCAACCGCAAGAACACCCTCACACTTTCAGAAAGCTGTCCTTAATATCGGAAATTATCTCATCCGGTTGAGTCTTGCTTTGGTGGTAATTCTCTTTGTTGTGCAGATAATCCGCGGTGATCCGGTTTTGCACATACTGGAGTTCGCTCTTATCCTTATGGTGGCATCTATTCCTGTGGCAATGCCGGCAGTTCTCTCGATAACCATGGCGATCGGTGCAGTCGCGTTATCAAAAATGAAAGCCATCGTATCCCGGCTCGAATCGATTGAAGAGATGGCCGGCATCGATGTTCTTTGCTCCGACAAAACGGGCACCCTGACTCAGAACAAATTAAAGTTAGGAGAACCGGCGGTTTTCGGTAAAGCAACAGTGGAAGACCTTATCGTCACAGGATCGCTTGCGTCAAAAGAAGAAAACCGTGACCCGATAGATCTGGCGGTGATCGCAGGTCTCAAACCGGACTGGGGTGTTGACAAATATCAGCAGACTCACTTCCTCCCATTTGACCCTGTGCACAAGCGCACCGAAGCCGATGTGAAGGGCCCGGACGGCAAATCGTTTAAGGTTACAAAGGGCGCTCCACAAGTCATATTAGATATGTGCGAAGGCGATAAGGATATTGTCCAATCGGTCGAGACACGAGTGGAAGAGCTGGCACACAAAGGTTACCGGACTCTCGGCGTCGCTCGATCGAGCGACGGTAAGAGCTGGAATTTTCTTGGGCTCCTGCCCCTCTTCGATCCACCGAGAGAAGATTCTGCCGACACAATTAAACGAGCGCGCGAACACGGGATTGAAGTAAAGATGGTGACCGGCGATAACGTGGCTATCGCTAAAGAAATATCCGCTCAACTTGGCCTGGGCACCCGCATCGAGCCGGCGGACATGTTCTTTAAGGGCATGAAGTCGGGTGGTGAAATTTCAGCGGAGTCGGAAAAAGCTGTGGAAGCTGCAGAAGGTTTTGCACAGGTTTTTCCCGAGCATAAGTTCGACATTGTGAAGGCGATCCAGCACAGAGGCCATATAGTAGGAATGACAGGTGACGGGGTCAACGACGCACCGGCGCTCAAGCAAGCTGACGTTGGCATCGCGGTGAGCGGAGCAACAGACGCAGCTCGAGTGGCCGCGGCCTTGGTGCTCACGGCGCCAGGCCTGTCGGTGATAGTTACCGCAGTTGAATCTGCCCGCCGCATATTTGAAAGGATGAACAGTTACGCCATCTACCGAATCACCGAGACGATAAGAATAATGCTCTTCATGGTAACGGCTATGCTCGTGTTCAATTTCTATCCTATCACGGCTCTCATGATTATTCTTTTGGCAATACTGAACGATCTTCCAATCCTGACAATCGCTTATGACAACACCTGGCTTGACCCCAAGCCCGTTCGTTGGGATATGAGCCGCGTACTTACGACAGCAACGGTGCTAGGTACGCTTGGTGTTATTGAAACTTTCGGTCTTCTTTACATAGTAAAGGTTGTGTTCGGAGTCGGTGTCGCCCAGCTTCAATCACTCATATTTCTTAAGCTTGTTGTTGCGGGACATCTTACCCTTTTTGTGGCGAGAAGCAAAAAGCCGTTCTTCTCAAAACCTTTTCCGGCACCGATTCTTTTCGGAGCCATATTGTTTACGCAGGCACTAGCAGCCTCGATCGTGGGATTCGGAGTATTCGTAACGGCAATTCCATGGAGCTGGGTCGGATACATCTGGGCTTACTGTTTAGCCTGGATATTGATTGAAGACTGGGCAAAGCTGCGGGTCTATAAAATCATGGACGAACGGAGACTGAGGAATATTTCGCGACCTGCTATTGTTTCTCAATAGCAAGCTCATTGAAGAGGTCACGTGATTTAGAAGAAGCTTTCACATCCCATTGAGTGGGCTTCTTTAGACTTATGGAACGGCGTCAACGGAACAGTAGTAGCCTAAACTTTGCCGGCAGATTTCTGTACCTTATAATTATAAAAGGAATGTTCCGGTTATCAATAATAAACCTACGGAGATAAGCCATGGTTGAGGACACGATCAGCAAGATTGAAAAAATGGTCAACACAAACAAATCTCTCACGCCAATAAGCAAGACGCAGCTTCTGGATTTGCTGGCAAAGTTGAAACCCGAGATTGAGAAGCTATCGAAGGTTCAGGAAGAACATGCCGAGAGTGTCGCCGGGTTTATCGAACGCTCAACGCACGAAGCCCTGAGGCAGCAAAAGAATCCGACGCTTCTAAAATTGGCGATTGATGGTTTATCGGCATCGGTCAAAGGTTTTGAAGCTTCGCATCCACGATTGGTTGAAAATGTAAATTACATAGCAAGTGAGTTGGCTAATATAGGTATCTAAAAACAACGAGGCGAATAAATGGATCACGATCAGGTAGTCGTTGGACAATTCAGAAATGAAATCGACGCTGAAATTGCAAAGGGACATCTTGAATCGGAAGGCGTCAAAGCATTCATCATAAAGGAGGATATTGGCGGCGCTTTCCCCTCATTGCAGAACACCGAAGGCGTTCGACTTTCGGTTGATAAAACTGACGAAGATAAGGCCCGGGCAATACTAAACGAAAAGTACACCTGATGAGAAAGCCATGAAAGTAAGTCCTCTCGCCGGAAGACCCGCCGAACAATCGATGCTCGTTAACGTGCCTAAACTTGTCACGGCCTATTATGCCGATATTCCGGATCCGTCGATCCCTGCCCAACGCGTCGCGTTCGGCACGTCCGGACATCGTGGGTCATCCTTCGACAGAGCATTCAACGAGAGACATATTCTCGCCATTAGTCAGGCTATTTGCCTCTACCGCAATCGACAGAAAATTGATGGCCCTCTGTTTTTGGGAATCGACACCCACGCGCTTTCAATTCCTGCGTACACGACCGCGCTTGAGGTGCTGGCTGCCAACGGAGTGGACGTCATGGTTGCAGAGGGAGATGAATATACGCCGACGCCTGTCGTATCTCATGCGATTCTTACATACAACCGCGGGCGCAAGACAGGACTCGCAGACGGCATCGTTATCACTCCGTCACACAATCCGCCGTATGACGGCGGGTTCAAATACAATCCCCCAAACGGCGGGCCAGCAGAATCCAACGTCACGACATGGATCGAGACAAAGGCAAATGAATTTCTCGAGAATGATCTACGAGGTTTGAAAAGAATCGTTTTCGAGAAAGCTATTCACGCTCCAACTACGCACCGGCACGACTATCGCAGTGCTTACATTGGTGATCTTGCCAATGTGATCGATATGGACTCCATTCGTGGAGCTAAGGTTAACATGGCGGTCGATCCGCTCGGCGGCGCCGGAGTGCATTACTGGAAGCTGATTGCCGAACGATATGGTTTCGATCTCACTGTCGTTAACGAGACAGTTGATCCTACCTTCAGTTTCATGACGGTTGATTGGGACGGTCAGATTCGCATGGATCCGTCGTCGCCCTATGCAATGCAGAGATTGATCGGGCTGAAAGATCGCTACGATATCGCCTTTGCCTGCGATACCGACCATGACCGGCACGGAATCGTCACCCGAAGCGCCGGACTACTGCCACCCAACCATTACCTTTCCGTTGCCATCTTCTATCTTTTCCAACACAGGCCAAAGTGGCACAAGGAAACGGCCGTTGGCAAAACGGTGGTGAGCAGCCAGATGATTGATCGCGTCACCGCGAATCTTGGTCGTAAGCTCTACGAAGTGCCGGTTGGATTCAAGTGGTTCGTCGATGGGCTTTTTGACGGCTCGCTTGGATTTGGCGGCGAGGAAAGTGCGGGAGCTTCTTTCACGCGTCTGGATGGCACCGTTTGGACTACCGATAAAGACGGAATCGTTCCGGCGTTACTCGCGGCGGAGATCACTGCCCGGATGGGACGCGATCCCGGCGAAATCTACATGCAGCTCGCAGGCGAATTCGGTGAGCCAGTTTACAAACGCGTAGAGGCGTCAGCTACTCCGGAACAAAAGGAGCTTTTAGCGAAACTTTCACCCCGTCAGGTTAAGATCACCGACCTCGCAGGCGAAAAAATCCAGGCAATACTCACCAACGCACCGGGAAACGGTGCCCCCATCGAAGGGCTAAAGGTGGCGACCGAAAACGGATGGTTCGCGGCGCGTCCGTCTGGGACAGAGAACATATACAAGATTTACGCGGAGAGCTTCATAGGTAACGATCATCTGCATCGCATCCTGGATGAAGCGCAGGCAACTGTTGACAATGTTTTAGAGACCACTTCATAGCAGTTGCGGACTCCGTCCATTTAGTATTGAAGGACCTACGATGAGTAAACAAACACGTCTTAGTCAATCGGTATACAAGATTTTGCCGGCGGAAATCGAGGGATTCGACTCTCTGGCAGAGCTTGCCCTGGATATGCGATGGTCGTGGAACCATGGCACTGATGAAGTGTGGAGTCAGCTTGAACCGCAACTCTGGGAAATCACTCACAACCCATGGGTTGTCCTGCAGACAGTCTCGCGAGACAAGATGGAGCACGTGCTGGCCGACCACAATTTTCGGAAAAAGGTTGACGATCTGTTGCAGACTAAGCGGCGGGACGTGACGACACCTGCGTGGTTCCAGCAAAACCACCCCAAAACCCTATTAACTTGTATCGCCTATTTCAGCATGGAGTTCATGCTGAGCGAGGCTTTGCCTATCTACTCAGGCGGGCTTGGCAATGTCGCCGGCGATCAGCTCAAAGCTGCCAGCGATCTCGGTGTCCCGGTGATTGGTGTTGGACTGCTGTACCAGCAAGGTTATTTTCGACAGGTAATCGACAGGGACGGGGCACAGGAGGCACTATACCCTTACAACGATCCGGGCCAGCTGCCGATCACGCCTTTGCGCCAGGCGAACGGTGAGTGGCTGCGTTTAGAGATCGCCTTGCCGGGTTACTCGGTCTGGCTTCGCGCCTGGCAAGTACAGGTCGGCAGGGTGAAGCTTTATCTTCTAGACAGCAATGACGCGGCAAACTTCCCGCCTCATCGCGGGATTACAAGCGAGCTGTACGGCGGCGGACCGGAAATGCGCCTCAAACAGGAACTGCTTCTCGGAATTGGCGGGTGGCGACTGCTTCACTCCCTCGGCATCCAGCCGGAAGTCTGTCATTTAAACGAGGGTCATGCCGCCTTTGCTATCCTGGAGCGCGCCAGAAGTTTTATGGAAGAGAGCGGCCAGCCTTTCGAGGTTGCTTTGGCCGTCACACGTGCAGGAAATCTTTTTACTACTCACACAGCCGTGGCAGCCGGCTTTGATCGTTTCGCTCCCGCTCTCATCGAACACTACCTTGGAGGCTATGCCGGGCAGAAACTCGGTATCACACTCAACGATCTATTGGCGTTGGGCCGCCAGAACCAGAATGACCCATCGGAGAGTTTCAACATGGCATATCTTGCAATCCGCGGCAGCGGGGCGGTGAATGGTGTGAGCCGCCTGCACGGGAAAGTCAGCCGGCAGCTCTTTGGGCCTCTCTTCCCACGCTGGCCGGCGGACGATGTGCCCGTCGGACATGTAACCAATGGAGTTCATATGCCGAGTTGGGACTCAGAAGCGGCGGACGACCTCTGGACGGGAGCCTGCGGAAAAGATCGATGGCTGGGAACAATGAAGACCATGGCGCACGACATTAGCCGCGTTTCAGACGACAGCCTCTGGAAATTTCGCACCGCCTCCACCAATTCCCTCGTTAATTACGCCCGCGAGCGATTTTCCAGACAACTGACCTCCTCCGGTGCATCGGCAGACACAATAGAACATGCAAAACATTTATTTGATCCCAACACTCTGACGCTTGGCTTTGCACGACGCTTCGCAACTTACAAAAGACCGAACCTGCTGCTCCATGACCCGGAACGACTGCTCCGCCTATTGACAAATCCTGAGCGCCCGGTGCAGCTTATTATTGCAGGCAAGGCACATCCGGCAGATCAGGCGGGTCAGGATTTGATTCGTGAATGGATAAATTTCATCCGTCGGCCGGAGGCACTCCCCCACGTCATCTTCCTGAGCGACTACGATATGTTGCTGACAGAACATCTGGTTCAAGGCGTGGACGTATGGATTAATACTCCGCGGCGGCCATGGGAGGCCAGCGGAACGAGCGGCATGAAAGTACTCGTCAACGGCGGTATCAATCTTTCGGAATTGGACGGCTGGTGGGCGGAAGCCTACACACCTGAAGTTGGGTGGGCATTGGGTGACGGCCGCGAGCATGGCGATGATCCAGCCTGGGATGCTGTCGAGGCCAACGCGCTTTATGATCTTCTCGAGCAGAAAGTAATTCCGGAATTTTACACTCGTGACAAGAACGGGATACCAGCTGCATGGGTTAGGCGGATGCGGGAAAGCATGGCACAATTGACGCCGCAATTCTCGGCCAACCGCACGGTCCGCGAATATACCGACCAGCATTATCTTCCGGCTGCGTCGGCTTTCCGTGAGCGTGCCGCCAATAAAGGTGAAGGCGGCATGAAGATCGTGAATTGGAAAAATGGTCTCGCAAAGAGATGGAACATGGTCCACTTCGGCGAGGTGAAAGTCGAGACTCACGACGGCAAACATGTCTTCGATGTTCAGGTCTATCTTTCCGGCGTTGACCCGAACGCCTTAAGGGTCGAGCTTTATGCCGATGGTATCAATGATGAAGTTCCTGCCCGGGAAGAGATGAGCCGCATTCGCGAATTAGCTGGCTCATCTGGCGGCTACGTCTACAGCACTTCTGTGTCTGCCGCACGCCCGGCGGCAGATTATACGGCGCGAGTGATACCATGGTACGATGGCGTCTCGATACCGCTGGAGGCCGCCCAACTTCTGTGGCAGCGATGATCAAATTTCAAACGGAGGTTTGCGAATTGATCGACAAGTTCATAAAATTATTAAAAGTGCCCCGTTGGAAAAGGCAACAAGACCGAAGAAGAATGCGAAGCCCAAAAGCTCCGGTTAAAGTATTCTTGAGTGTTTTCTTGTGAAGCCTATTAACCCGAATCTTTCGTTAGCCACGGATTACACCAATTATAAATCTAGGAATGGAATCTTCACGAATGTTAGATATGTTGGATTCGTGAAAATGATAGCAAACAAAATAAATTCGTGAAAATCATGGCTTGTTTTTCTATTGCATTTTTCGGGATCAACCGTCAGTGGTCCGACGAATCAAATCTAAAAGGAGACTTATCATGAAGTCAAAATCAATAATTATCTTATCGATCTTTCTCGTTATAGCCGTTTTCGTGCTGCTCTCCGTTTTTGTGGGATATTACGGCGACTGGCTGTGGTTTCAGAATATGGGTTACGGCGGAGTATTTACCACGATCCTGTGGACAAAGATCCTGTTGTTTTTTGTTTTCTTCCTCACATTTGGAATTTTTGCCTGGGGAAACATTACAATCGCAAGGAGACGCGGAAGCCAAACCCGATTCTTGAAAGTGCTTTCCGCTGAACAACCCGTTAGGCCTTTTGATATCGCTTTCAGTAATAAGTACGCCAAATATTCGTGGGCGGCGGTTATCCTGTTTTTTTCATTAATCATGGGTTCGCAGGGCATCCGGTGCATGGGAGACATTTTTGCAATTTCTGCATGCCTCCAAATTTGGAGTTGCCGAACCGATCTTTTCAAAGGATGCGGGCTTCTATGTCTTCCGCCTGCCCCTCTATAATTTTTTCGAGGGGTGGTATTTGTTTAGTGTAGTCATTGTTTCCATAGGGGTTGCGATCTCCTATTTCATGGACCAGGCTATCGGCGTTCAGGAAAATCGCTTTTATATCAACCAGAAAGCCAGGTCTCATTTGGCGATTCTGGGCGGGCTTTTTTTTCTGGGAATCGCCTTCGTCTTCAGACTGAAACTTTACGGATTGATGTATTCGAGTTCAGGTGTCGCATACGGCGCTTCCTACGCCGATGTCCATGCGCAGATTCCTGCCTACTGGGCCGTATTGACCACAGCCTTGATTGTGGCGATTCTGTTTTTCATGATGCCTTACTCAAACAAATGGAAATTCCTCCTATATTCAATCGGGGTCTATTTTGCGGTTCTCATAGTTTTTTCCTGGATTTATCCCGCCCTGATTGAACAATATTCGGTTAAGCCCACCGAGCTGACAAAGGAGACACCTTATATTCTCGATAACATAAACTTTACCCGTCTGGCGTTTGGGTTGGATAAGGTCGAAGAAAAACCATTCCCGGTTGGGCAAACCATGACATATGACGATATAAAGGAGAATGACGCCACAATCCATAACATCAGGCTCTGGGATGCCCGGCCGTTGCTCGAAACCTACAGACAATTGCAAGAGATCCGGCTTTATTATAATTTCAAAAATGTGGATGTGGATCGGTATCATTTCAACGGGAGCTATACGGAGGTCGCGCTTGCAGCCAGAGAATTACCTGCATCCGAGCTTCCTGACCGGGCAAGCACCTGGCTCAACATCCATCTGAAATACACGCACGGTTACGGCCTGGTCATGAGCCCTGTCAATGAGATTACAGAAGACGGCATGCCCAATCTCATTGTACAAAACATCCCTCCCAGTTCAGACGTCTTACCTATTACGCGCCCGGAAATCTACTATGGTGAGCAAACCGATCAGTATGTCCTTGTCAACACCAAAACCAAAGAGTTTGATTACCCAAGCGGCGATCAGGATGTGTATACCTCATATCAAGGAACGGGTGGTGTCCAGCTTTCAAGCTTTTTTCGAAGGCTGATTTACGCCTGGAAGTTTTCTGACATAAACATCCTGCTTACCGATTACCTTACAAATGAGAGTCGCATCATGTTCCATCGAATCATCACTGACCGTGATAATACGATTGCACCTTTTCTGACGTATGACTCCGATCCTTACCTGGTAGTGGGCAAAGATGGTAAATTGTACTGGATCCATGACGCATATACCACGTCGAGCATGTTTCCTTACTCAGAGCCTTATTCCCAATCGGAATACGGCACGGGATTCAATTACATTCGGAATTCTGTAAAGGTAGTCATTGATGCATATAACGGAGACGTTTCCTATTATGTCATTGACCCTTCAGATCCGCTGATCCAGACCTATGAGAAAATCTTTCCCACTTTGTTCAAGCCTTTCAGCGAGATGCCTGCTTTTCTGAAGGAGCATATACGCTACCCCATGGATCTATTCCAGATCCAGGGAGAAATGTATAAGACATTCCACATGACCAACCCACAGGTTTTCTATAACCAGGAAGATTTGTGGAGTCTGCCGACGGAAGTTTACAATCAAAATGAGCAGCCAATGCTCCCTTATTACATCATCATGAGGTTACCGGACACCAAATCGGAGGAGTTTATTTTGATGGTCCCCTTCACACCATCGAACAAGAACAACATGGTGTCCTGGCTGTGCGCGCGGTGTGACAGCAGTAATTACGGCCAGTTGCTGGAGTACAGTCTCTCCAAGGAAAAGTTGATTTACGGCCCTATGCAAATTAACGCCCGGATAAATCAAAAACCCGACATCTCTTCCGAGCTGACTCTCTGGGGACAAATGGGGTCGAGTGTGATTCGAGGTAATTTGGTTGTTATCCCGATTGAACATTCTTTCTTGTATGTGGAGCCTGTTTACCTCCAGTCGGAACAAAGCAAGATGCCGGAATTGAAACGTGTCATCGTTGCCGTTGGAGATCAATTGCAAATGCGCGAAAATCTGGATGATGCCCTGCGAGCCGTCTTTTCTTTAGACACCATTCCTCCCGCGCAAACACAAGAAGCCCTCACCGGACTGCCGACAGGACCACTGTCTAATATGGCACAAGAGGCACTGAACCATTACAATAAGGCACTGGCTTATCTAAAAAATGACGACTGGACAAACTATGGCCAAGAGTTGGATAAGATCAAGGATCTCTTACAACGCATGGCCCAAAAGAAATGATGCGGCATAAGGACAAAATTATTCCGGAAAATGCGGAAAGACGGGTTCCTGAAAAACTTGAAGAAACGCCAGGACCTACGTCAACGACTGTAAGGACGCGCTGACCGAATATCAGGACTGTCGATAACGGCAAAAAGGAATGATGGAGACTAAATGAAAAAAATAATTCCTGTAACGACACTTTTTCTTGACGTAGGCGGGGTGCTGCTTACCGACGGTTGGGACCACAATGCCCGCAAACGGGCAGCGAAGAGCTTCAAACTGGAGTTGGCAGAGATGGAGGACAGGCATCATTTGATCTTTGAAACCCACGAAGAAGGAGAGCTTACCATGGACGAATATTTGGGCCTGGTGGTTTTTTATAAAAAGCGAACGTTTACCAGGGCTGAGTTCCGGCGCTTCATATTCGCGCAGTCACAACCTCATCCCGAAATGATCGATTTGATCCGTCACATCAAGGCGCAGCGCAAGCTGAGAGTTGCTGTTGTTAACAACGAAGCCCGCGAACTTAATTCTTATCGGATTCGAAAGTTCAAGCTGGATGAGTTCGTGGATTTCTTTATTTCCTCCTGCTTCGTCCACTTCCGCAAGCCGGATGCCGACATCTACCGGCTTGCATTGGACATTGCTCAGGTGCCGGCACAACAGGTACTGTATATTGAAAACACGCCCATGTTCGTCCAGGTTGCCGAGAGCCTGGGAATCCGAAGTATTTTGCATTCGGATTACGAGTCCACGCGCGCGAAACTCGCATCGTTCGGGTTAACAATTGATAAAGCAATTCTCCATGAAGCAAGATAAACCACTCGTCCTGACAATCAATGGGGGCTCGTCGAGCATCAAGTTCGCGCTGTTCGAGGCCGGCAACTCACTCCGACGGATTCTGGAGGGAGCAATTGATCGGATAGGAATGCCGGGTGCTGCTTTGCATGTGAAAGGCGTGGACAAGGGCGATAACTTTTCGCGTTCTGTAATGGCCCCGGATCATACAGTGGCGGTCGATGCTCTGATGGATTGGATCGAAGAACGAATCGGTCGCAGCTCGTTAACTGCCGTAGGGCATCGCGTGGTGCACGGCGGCCCGAAGTACCGTGAGCCCGAGCGAATCACTGCCGAAATGGTCGCGGAGTTACACGATCTCAGTCCGTTCGACCCCGAACATCTGCCGGAGGAAATTCAGTTGACCGAAGCCTTTCATCACCGGTTTCCTGAGCTGCCGCAGGTGGCTTGTTTTGATACGGCTTTTCACCATGACCTTCCGCGCGTAGCTCAAATCCTGCCGATTCCGCGCCGGTATGAAGCGGAAGGTGTGCGACGGTATGGGTTCCACGGTTTGTCGTACGCGTTCCTTATGGGAGAACTGGACCGCCTCGCTGGATCGGAAGCGGCACAAGGCCGGGTCATCCTGGCACACCTTGGCAACGGGGCGAGCTTAGCTGCTGTGCGAAAAGGCAAACCCGTGGACACAAGCATGAGCTTCACACCGACAGCCGGGATACCGATGAGCACCCGCTCGGGCGACCTCGATCCGGGATTGCTGTGGTATCTGTCACGTACTGACAAAATGAGCGCGAAGCAATTCAACGAAATGGTAAATTTTCATTCGGGGCTGCTCGGCGTATCGGAGACAACTTTCGATATGCGTGATTTGCTCGACCATGAAGTCGATGACGTGCGGGCGGCTGAAGCGGTTGCCTTGTTTTGTTACCAGGCAAAGAAATGGATAGGCGCGTTCGCCGCGGCGTTGGGCGGACTGGATACACTGGTGTTTGCCGGCGGCATCGGAGAGAATGCGCCTGCTATTCGTGCCAGGATCTGTGAGGGGATGGAATTCCTTGGGATCGAACTCGAACAGAAACAGAACGCGGCAAACGATAGCGTAATCTCAGCGGCAACCGGCCGAGTCACGGTACGAGTCATTCACACAGACGAAGAACAAATGATTGCCAAGACGGTATGCTATATTCTCGGTTTTGGCTCAAAGGAGGAAGATTAAGCCATGAAGACAAAAACACTCACCCCGGAAGCGCTTCATAAGATGGATGCCTACTGGCGTGCCGCAAACTACATTTCCGTCGGCCAGATTTATCTTTACGACAATCCCCTGCTTAAGCGGCCGCTGACCCTGGCGGACGTGAAGCACATGCTGCTTGGACATTGGGGTACGACGCCGGGCCAAAACTTCATCTATGTACATTTGAACCGTGTGATAAACAAATACGATCTTGATATGATTTACGTCTCCGGGCCGGGCCATGGTGGTCCCGCCGTTGTCGGCAACACTTACCTCGAAGGCACCTACAGCGAAATCTATCCCGACATCAGCCAGGACGAGGCCGGGCTTCGAAAGCTCTTCCTTCAATTTTCATTTCCCGGGGGGATTCCCAGTCACGCATCGCCTGAGACTCCCGGCTCCATCCACGAAGGCGGCGAACTGGGTTATTCTCTCAGCCATTCGTTCGGGGCCGCATTCGATAATCCTGATCTGATCGTTGCCTGTGTCGTTGGAGACGGCGAAGCTGAGACAGGCCCGCTCGCCACGGCATGGCATTCCAACAAGTTTCTCAACCCGGCCACGGATGGCGCAGTGCTCCCGATACTTCATCTCAATGGCTACAAAATCTCCAACCCGACCGTCCTCGCCCGCATCACCCGCGAAGAACTGGAACAGCTGCTCCGCGGCTACGGTTGGACGCCATATTTCGTCGAGGGACATGAGCCTGAGAGGATGCATGAGGTCATGGCCTCGACACTCGACACCGTGGTGGAGCAGATCAAGAAAATACAGCAAGACGCTCGCCTCCATGGCAATGTTGGACGTCCGCGCTGGCCGATGATCGTCCTCGACTCACCCAAAGGCTGGACGGGACCGAAGATAATCGATGGTCAACAGATTGAAGGCACCTTCCGCGCGCATCAGGTGCCTCTCTCTGATCCTGCAACGCACCCAGAACATCTTAAGATGCTGGAAGATTGGCTCAGTAGCTACAGGCCCGAGGAGCTCTTCGATGAACAGGGGCACTTGAAAGACGAATTGGCAGAACTTGCGCCCAAGGGCGAACGACGCATGAGCGCGAACCCTCACGCCAACGGCGGCATACTACTTCGCGATCTCAGGATGCCGGACTTCCACGACTACGCGCAAGCTGTCCCTTTGCCCGGCTCGCCGGGTGAGGGAGATACGCACGTCCTCGGACGTTTCGTGAGAGATGTGGCAAAGGTCAACGATCGACAGCGCAATTTCCGTGTCTTCGGTCCGGACGAGACAATCTCCAATCGTCTGGAGGCAGTTTTCGAAGTAACCAAGCGCCAGTGGGAAGGCGCGACCGCGCCGAACGATGAGTTCCTTGCACCTGATGGGCGCGTGATGGAAATGCTCAGCGAGCACCAGTGCGAGGGCTGGCTTGAAGGCTACCTGCTCACCGGCCGCCACGGACTCTTCAACTGCTACGAAGCGTTTATACACATCGTGGATTCGATGTTCAACCAGCATGCAAAGTGGCTTAAGGTTACTGCGCACCTGCCATGGCGTCGTAAAATATCCTCGTTAAACTACATTCTGGCTTCACATGTCTGGCGCCAGGATCATAACGGCTTTACTCATCAGGATCCGGGGTTCATCGATCACGTCGTGAACAAGAAAGCCGAGGTGGTACGCGTTTACCTTCCGCCGGACGCTAACTGCCTGCTGTCCGTGATTGACCATTGCCTCCGCAGCAGGCACTATGTCAACGTTGTGATTGCCGGCAAACATCCGTCTCCACAGTGGCTGACGATGGAACAGGCTGTGGTGCATTGCACTGAAGGCATCGGCATCTGGCAGTGGGCGAGCAACGACCAGGGCGCATCACCCGACGTGGTCATGGCCTGCTGCGGAGATGTCCCCACACTCGAAACGCTCGCCGCCGTCTCGATTATGCGCGAGCACCTCCCCGACCTTAAAATCCGGGTGGTCAACGTCGTCGATTTGTTCAAGCTGGAACCCCAAACCGAGCACCCGCATGGACTCTCCGACATAGACTTCGACGAGCTTTTCACAAAGGATAAGCCCGTCATCTTTGCCTTCCATGCTTACCCGTGGCTGATCCACCGGTTGACTTATCGCCGCACGAACCACCACAACATCCATGTCCGGGGTTACAAAGAGGAAGGTACCATCACCACCCCTTTCGACATGACGGTACTGAACGAAGTCGACCGCTTCCACCTCGTGATGGATGTTGTCGATCGCCTTCCGCAAACCGGAGACAAGGGCATTTACCTGAAACAGCAGCTGAAAGATAAACTGATCGAACATAAACAATATATCGATAAGCACGGCGAGGATCTGCCTGAGATTCGGAACTGGAAATGGAGTCGGGAATGAATGACGTTTGGAAAAGCGACTGTTCAATCCTTATGCGCTGCAGATTGGTTGAGGTCGGGAACTCACTTGCTGGGCTGAGTCAAAAAAATTGCAACCGATAACATAATGAGCGCGTAGCCAAACGATGTCAACCTTGTCAAGGCTTGTTGTAAATAACGAAAAACCTTCAAGATTTCGTGAACTACCATTGAGAACCTTGACAAGGTTCGTTTTAGGCAACACCCTCATGATGCAGATACAGATTAAAACGGACCACAATATTGAAGGTCACCAGGAGCTGGTTGCTGAAATCAGCGGTAAGAATAGAAGATGCACAGAGTCGGTTCAGCAATTAAATCACGAGGACTGACCCGTCACGGCACGGTTGTAAAATGAAATATGGAGGTAACAAAGATGAACACACAAGAGCTTATGAACACGGCAAGAATGCTGGTCGCCCACGACAAGGGCCTGCTGGCAATGGACGAAAGTAATCCGACTTGCAATAAACGATTTGCCAAGTTGGGGATTCCGCAGACTGAAGAGGCTCGACGGGCCTACCGGGAGTTGATCGTAACAGCACCAGGTCTTGGCGAGTGCATCAGCGGTGCGATTCTGTACGACGAAACGATCCGCCAGAAGAAAAAAGATGGCACCCCCTTTGTCAAGGTCATCAACGGTGCCGGAATTATTCCTGGCATCAAAGTGGACACCGGCGCGAAAGATATGGCCGGCCATTCAGCTGAAAAAATAACAGAAGGTTTGGACGGATTGCGCGACCGCCTTAATGAATACTTCAAAATGGGTGCTCGCTTCGCCAAGTGGCGCGCAGTGATTGCTATAGGCAATGCCATTCCCAGCCGGGCTTGCATCGAGGCCAACGCTCAGGCACTGGCCCGCTATGCCGCGTTGTGCCAGGAAGCTGGACTGGTTCCCGTAGTCGAACCGGAAGTGCTCATGGATGGAGAACATACCATGGAAGTTTGCGGCGAGGTAACCGAGGGTGTTCTGAGAACCGTTTTCATCCAGCTTTACACGCAACGGGTAATACTCGAAGGTATGATCCTGAAACCGAACATGGTCGTTCCAGGATTGGCATGCTCAAAGCAAGAACCAGTGAATGAGGTTGCCGACGCGACGGTGAGATGCCTTTTGCGCGCCGTCCCCGCTGCCGTTCCGGGTATCGCGTTCCTGTCGGGCGGCCAATCCGCAGAGCTGGCCTCGGCGCGACTGAATGCCATGAACGCTAGATTCAAGTCGCAACTACCCTGGGCATTAGCGTTTTCGTTTGCCCGTGCAATCCAGCAGCCAGCTCTGGAGATTTGGCGAGGTGCCGAAGCCAATGTGCCTGCGGCACAGCAAGCTCTCGTTCATCGAGCTAAATGCAACCGGGCTGCACGCCGCGGCGAATACACTGACGCGATGGAGAGGAAATAAACATGCCGGCAAATATCCAACTGCCCACCGAGCTTCCGGCATGGCAGGCACTCGGAGCCCATTACGCAAAAGTCCAGAAGATACATCTTCGGAAGCTCTTCGCAGACGATCCAAGGCGCGGTGAACGCATGACAGTCGAGGCTGCCGGCATCTACTTTGATTATTCGAAACACCGCATCACAGACGAAACACTGAGGCTCCTTTTGCAATTGGCAGAGGAGTCCAACCTGCGGGCGCGCATCGACGCCATGTTTAGAGGAGACAGGATTAATATTACGGAGAACCGGGCTGTCCTACACGTAGCCCTGCGCACCCCTAAAGGGCAATCCATCGTGGTGAACGGCCAAGATGTAGTGCCTCGCGTCCATGCCGTGCTCGACAAAACGGCAGAGTTCTCCAACCGGGTACGCAGCGGACAATGGAAAGGCCATACAGGCAAACCGATACGGAATATAATTAATATTGGCATTGGCGGATCTGACCTGGGCCCGGTGATGGTGTACGAGGCACTACGTCATTACACCCAGCGCGACCTATCGTTTCGATTCATCTCCAACATCGACGGCACCGATTTTGCCGAAGCAACGCGCGACCTCGATGCGGAGGAAACATTGTTCATCATCTCTTCGAAGACCTTCACAACTCTTGAGACGATGACTAATGCTCACTCTGCCCGCGACTGGGCACTCAAGAAAGTGAAAAACCCTGCCGCCGTCGCGAAGCATTTCGTCGCCGTCTCGACCAATGCCGAAGAAGTTGATAAGTTCGGCATCGACACGGCCAACATGTTCGAGTTCTGGGATTGGGTCGGCGGGCGGTACTCCATGGACTCGGCGATCGGTCTCTCCACGATGATCGCTATCGGCCCGGAAAATTTCCGCGCCCTGCTCGACGGTTTCCACCAGATGGACGAACATTTCCGCAATGCCCCTTTTGAACGAAACCTACCCGTACTAATGGGACTGTTAGGCATCTGGTACAATAATTTTTTCGGCGCGCAAACCGTGGCAGTTCTTCCATACGAGCAGTACCTGAAGCGCTTCCCTGCTTACCTTCAGCAGCTGGCAATGGAGAGCAACGGCAAGCACGTGACCCTCGATGGGACCGAAGTCGAATACCAAACCGGCCCAATCTACTGGGGGGAACCCGGCACCAACGGACAGCACTCCTTTTACCAACTGATTCATCAAGGAACCAAGATAATTCCGTGTGATTTCATCGCGTTTATTCAGCCGCTTAACCCTTTAGGCCGCCACCACGATTTGCTTATGGCTAACGTGTTTGCGCAGTCAGAGGCACTGGCATTTGGAAAAACGCCGCGCGAGGTTCAGGCCGGGGGAACAGCGCCATGGCTCGTGCCCCACCGGACCTTCGATGGCAACCGACCATCGAGCACAATCCTCCTTGAGCGGCTGACTCCTACGACCCTCGGAAAGCTTGTTGCGCTTTATGAACACACCGTATTCACTCAAGGCGCAATCTGGGGCATTGACTCATTCGACCAGTGGGGAGTCGAACTTGGCAAAGCGCTTGCTGTGCGCATCATCCCCGAACTTGAGGGTGGCACTGAGCAGCAGCTCGAACACGATAGCTCGACTACCAATCTGATCCGGCGCTACAGAACATCTAAATAGCAGTACCATGGGCGTCAAAAACAATCCCTCAGTTGTCCTTGTGGTTGACAGGGTGCACGCGGGTTCGTGAATTCACCGATGGTCAAGGATTTGCCGCCGGCTCAAGCTAAATCTTGTTTTATGAACTGACCTTGCTTGACCGGAAAGTCCATTGTTGATAGATTTTCCTTTGAGAGAGATGATAGCCCGCAAACTCGGCCAGCCATCCGAGGTCACCATTACTTTTTGCGATGAAGTCATCGATACTGGTTCGTATGAAAACCTTCATGGTCATTTTACAACTGTCCCATCAATTCACTAAGTGGCAGCTGACGTTCCCGCCGGCCACACTCGTGGCACGCTCCTTCTTTTTATAATGTGCGTGCCATGAAGCGAGTTCCATCATATACAATAACTGAGCGTCTTCTTTCTGGTTGATATTTACAAAAAGGTCTCCTTTGAGTCGAGAGAAATAGTTATGATTAGTTGTCAAATGAAAACCATAAAACAACTCACAAACCCAAAGGAGAAAGCCATGTTGTACACCGGTATCGATCTTCATCGAAGAATTATCGCTCTCTGCACCGTCAATGACGGTGGAACCGTTATCGCAAGAACTAAAATAAAAACAGACCCTCAAGCTATTCTCACCTATTTTCACCAATGGCCTGAGCCGCATCGTGCCGTCGTAGAATCTACTACCGGCTGGTACTGGTTCTGCGACCTTCTTCATTCTGCCGGTATCGATATTATTCTCGCTCATGCAAAGTATTTAAAAGCCATCTCATATGCAAAAGTCAAAACCGACGCCGTCGATGCTCACACTCTCGCTCAACTCCTTCGTATGGGCTTTGTTCCGGAAGCTCACCAGCTCCCTATCGAATATCGACCCCTTCGCGATCTCCTTCGTCAACGAATGGTCATGGAACACAAACGTACCAATATCATCCAACGAGTCGCAAGCATCCTCGCTCAATTTAACATCGCTCCTGTACCTGTCTCTCCTTATAAACCAGCCTTTGCTCAGTTCCTCGAAAGCTTATCTCTTCCTGAAGAGTACCGTATGACGCTCTCTTTCTATCACCAGCAATGTCTACAAACTACCAACCATAGAAAAGAACTCGAGAAATACTTCGAATCTCGTCTCAGGAAAACTCCTACTGTCCAGCTGCTCATGTCCATACCGGGCATCGGGGACATCTCCGGCTCTATCATCGCCATGGAGACTGGTGACATCCATCGCTTTGCTGATGCTAAACATTACTCGTCGTACTGTCGCCTCGCTCCTGGAGCAAAAGACTCAGGAGGTAAATACAGTCACCGTTCCGGTTCCAAAGATGGAAACGAATATCTCAAGTATGCTTTCACAGAGGTCGCGATTAAAGCCATGATGTTTTATCCTGAGATAAAACAGTTTGCACAACGTGTCGAACATCGTTCCAACAAAACTATCGCTCGTACTGTCGTTGCTAAAGAACTCGCTAAGTGTGCTTATTATGTCCTAGCTAAACAAGAAGAATTTAAAACTTTTAAAGGCATCAAGATCGATAAGCTTCGTGACTGGCCTCGTGCCCGCAAGCCCGTGCGCCTAACTGGAGATGCTCCTATTTCTCCCATCGGTTGATTGGGATACGGGCACGTTGCCGATTAAACATCTGGGATAGTCTGCCATTATACAATCCATGGCAGCATAAGCCCGATAAAGTGTTTGGGACCAGTCCCGAAGTAATAGAGTCCCCAGCTGCGATGCCTTCTCGGCGGCCCGTGCAACTTACGATCTCTGCCGTCAAATTGTTAATGAACTATCGCCATCGCTATTAAAGCGATGAAGGGGGAATTTTGTCTCTTGACTCGGACCTTTTATAAAGTGTTATACGTCGCGCGCACGCTCAACTCCATCTTATTTATGATCTCCTTGAATCTCGTTGCGGTTCCAACGTATTGGAAACACGATTGAACCTGAATAGGTGTAGGGAAACCCAAATTTCTTTGGTGGAGTCGCCCTGAGTTCTTTAGCAAAACGAAGAAAGTCGAACCGCGGATTAACTGCTCCACGGTATTTCCGAAGGGCCAGGTACAATATCTCTCCTGTCCACGTTATCTTGATGTCAAAATACAGAAGTACCCGCGAGAAGTAGCCTGAGTCTTTCAGATAATCCGCCACAGGAACAGTGCCGCCGCTACTATCGACTACTGAGAAATCTGGAAGCGTTTCGTCGGGAAGGACACATCCGCCGCTGTCGATTATCGGCTTGCCTTGCTCGACAAATTGCTCCTCCGCGACTCTGATCGAGTCCGCGAAAGGATCCGCGGGAACGGTATCATTCCTGACCACGAGAACGCGATTAACCTCAATCCAGCCTTCTGCCGAATCGGGTTTTTGGAGGTATGAGCCTGAAATCACCAATAATGAAATGAGACCAATTATCATATTCTTACCTCAGCGCGCGTGACGTATAACGTACCGTGGAAAAAAGTAGTGGCACGCCCCAAGATTCAAATGAGCGTGCCATGAAGCCGTCTCGAAATAATAAATGGACGGCGTCTTTTTTGCGGTTGATATTTACAAAAAGGTCTCCTTTGAGTCGAGAGAAATAGTTATGATTAGTTGTCAAATGAAAACCATAAAACAACTCACAAACCCAAAGGAGAAAGCCATGTTGTACACCGGTATCGATCTTCATCGAAGAATTATCGCTCTCTGCACCGTCAATGACGGTGGAACCGTTATCGCAAGAACTAAAATAAAAACAGACCCTCAAGCTATTCTCACCTATTTTCACCAATGGCCCGAGCCGCATCGTGCCGTCGTAGAATCTACTACCGGCTGGTACTGGTTCTGCGACCTTCTTCATTCTGCCGGTATCGATATTATTCTCGCTCATGCAAAGTATTTAAAAGCCATCTCATATGCAAAAGTCAAAACCGACGCCGTCGATGCTCACACTCTCGCTCAACTCCTTCGTATGGGCTTTGTTCCGGAAGCTCACCAGCTCCCTATCGAATATCGACCCCTTCGCGATCTCCTTCGTCAACGAATGGTCATGGAACACAAACGTACCAATATCATCCAACGAGTCGCAAGCATCCTCGCTCAATTTAACATCGCTCCTGTACCTGTCTCTCCTTATAAACCAGCCTTTGCTCAGTTCCTCGAAAGCTTATCTCTTCCCGAAGAGTACCGTATGACGCTCTCTTTCTATCACCAGCAATGTCTACAAACTACCAACCATAGAAAAGAACTCGAGAAATACTTCGAATCTCGTCTCAGGAAAACTCCTACTGTCCAGCTGCTCATGTCCATACCGGGCATCGGGGACATCTCCGGCTCTATCATCGCCATGGAGACTGGTGACATCCATCGCTTTGCTGATGCTAAACATTACTCGTCGTACTGTCGCCTCGCTCCTGGAGCAAAAGACTCAGGAGGTAAATACAGTCACCGTTCCGGTTCCAAAGATGGAAACGAATATCTCAAGTATGCTTTCACAGAGGTCGCGATTAAAGCCATGATGTTTTATCCTGAGATAAAACAGTTTGCACAACGTGTCGAACATCGTTCCAACAAAACTATCGCTCGTACTGTCGTTGCTAAAGAACTCGCTAAGTGTGCTTATTATGTCCTAGCTAAACAAGAAGAATTTAAAACATTTAAAGGCATCAAGATCGATAAGCTTCGTGACTGGCCTCGTGCCCGCAAGCCCGTGCGCCTAACTGGAGATGCTCCTATTTCTCCCATCGGTTGATTGGGATACGGGCACGTCGCCGATTAAACATCTGGGATAGTCTGCCATTATACAATCCATGGCAGCATAAGCCCGATAAAGTGTTTGGGACCAGTTCCGAAGTAATAGAGTCCTCAGCTGCGATGCCTTCTCGGCGGCCTGTGCAACTTACGATCTCTGCCGTCAAATTGTGAATGAACCATCGCCATCGCTATTAAAGCGATGAAGGGAGAATTTTGTCTCTTGACTCGGACCTTTTATAAAGTGTTAGCCGCCGTTTGCACCATGCCGTGATATTCACTTAAACTTTTCATTAAGAGCCGTGATCAATCTTTTGGCGTCATCGTCAGCAATAGAAACGGATGTTGGAACAGGATGATAAATCCCGAAATCCTTGTAGACCTTGTCTGGTGCAATACCATCGCTCAATTTACTTGCAACAGACTTCCACGTTATACTGCGTCTGTGACGAAACTGACCATTTCGCTTATCAGCCTTGGAGCCAAGCGGTACAAGTTCATAACCACCTTCCTTATCAATGGTTCCCCATCCAACGGCGCCGTAGCGATTAGCGTAGGCAATAATAGTGTCACCAGGGATATAACTGCGAAGAAGTCGCTCACCTTCATCTCCAGGTTGGTTGCTGAAACTGGCGGGAATAACCTTTTCGCTAACTAGGAATCTCCACCATTCGTCTTCGGCAGCGCCAATATTATGCCAGAAAAAGGCGACGGCCCTTGCTCTGCTTTGGAACAGAAGCGGGAAAATCGGAATCGGGGTGCGGTCAAATTCTGTCGAAAAGGTAAGGAACTCCCTGCCCTCGATTTCAAAAGGCGTATATGCAATGCAACGAAATGGGACACCATTCTCTGATAGCCATTCTCCCATTGAGAAAATGGATGGATCAAAAGAGCGGGCAACGAGGATGATTCGGCTTCGGCTGTTGATCTGGTCGAGGGGAACACTGTCGCCAAGAAAGCCTCGTATCCTCTCTTCCGCCTGAGTGCCTTCAAGTTTCGAGAAATGTTGGATAAAATCTTTTCCTTTGTGGATGGAGAAATCAGCGAGGTACTGTAAAGCTTGTGTCTCAACACCAAGAGCACCAGTATCTCGTTTGAGTTCAATGATTACCGAATTGCCTGCCCTGTCTAAAGCGAGGATATCGGCTCGTTTCCCTGCCTTTGTGCGTACCTGCTCCTGTAAGAAAAGAAGCGGTTCACCGAATACGCTGGCTTCTAGAAGTGGGTCTTCGGAAGATTTTGGGACAATGTAAGATTCAAACTCAAGTTCGTCGGGAGACCAGTCTGAGTTCAGGCTGGTTATGTGACCTTTCAAGATTTCGAATACCATGGTTCTCCTTTCTTCTATTGATGATTAATGAGTTAGTGCGCAAGAAACTTGGCCTGCAAACCTAATATTCAGGTTGTGATTCCCACTCTTTTTGAGCTTGTTTCTGGAGTTGTATTTCATGCTTCATCCATTTTGCATATTTGTTTGCGGCTGCTTCTAGGTCCTTGTTACTCAACGAGAGAAAATGCTCTCTCTCCACCTTCGTTAACGATGGGAAGACATGCATTTCGTAGGCCATCCTCTCGGTTTCGCCAAGCTTTGCGTATCGGATTATGTCCACTAGATTTCTCGGATTAGTTAGTCCTTCGTTTACGCGTTCCTGAAGTGCCGCTTGATGGTTGTCACCGTAAGCCTTTACTACAAAAGTCACACAATCGAATGGATGCCTCATATCGTATTGGAGCCTTTGCATGAAGTCGAGTTGGCGAGGTGAAGGCTTTTCTTCCTTTTGTGATGCAATCCTTTTGCGCTTTGTGGCCGAACTTTGCTCAATGGAGACCTGAGGTAAAGTTAATATCAGGGCTAAAATTATAATGAAATACTTCATTCTACGCCTCTTCAATTGTGCAAATGGCGGCTAACTCTTTATAAAAGGTCCGAGTCAAGAGACAAAATTCTCCCTTCATCGCTTTAATAGCGATGGCGATGGTTCATTCACAATTTGACGGCAGAGATCGTAAGTTGCACAGGCCGCCGAGAAGGCATCGCAGCTGAGGACTCTATTACTTCGGAACTGGTCCCAAACACTTTATCGGGCTTATGCTGCCATGGATTGTATAATGGCAGACTATCCCAGATGTTTAATCGGCGACGTGCCCGTATCCCAATCAACCGATGGGAGAAATAGGAGCATCTCCAGTTAGGCGCACGGGCTTGCGGGCACGAGGCCAGTCACGAAGCTTATCGATCTTGATGCCTTTAAATGTTTTAAATTCTTCTTGTTTAGCTAGGACATAATAAGCACACTTAGCGAGTTCTTTAGCAACGACAGTACGAGCGATAGTTTTGTTGGAACGATGTTCGACACGTTGTGCAAACTGTTTTATCTCAGGATAAAACATCATGGCTTTAATCGCGACCTCTGTGAAAGCATACTTGAGATATTCGTTTCCATCTTTGGAACCGGAACGGTGACTGTATTTACCTCCTGAGTCTTTTGCTCCAGGAGCGAGGCGACAGTACGACGAGTAATGTTTAGCATCAGCAAAGCGATGGATGTCACCAGTCTCCATGGCGATGATAGAGCCGGAGATGTCCCCGATGCCCGGTATGGACATGAGCAGCTGGACAGTAGGAGTTTTCCTGAGACGAGATTCGAAGTATTTCTCGAGTTCTTTTCTATGGTTGGTAGTTTGTAGACATTGCTGGTGATAGAAAGAGAGCGTCATACGGTACTCTTCGGGAAGAGATAAGCTTTCGAGGAACTGAGCAAAGGCTGGTTTATAAGGAGAGACAGGTACAGGAGCGATGTTAAATTGAGCGAGGATGCTTGCGACTCGTTGGATGATATTGGTACGTTTGTGTTCCATGACCATTCGTTGACGAAGGAGATCGCGAAGGGGTCGATATTCGATAGGGAGCTGGTGAGCTTCCGGAACAAAGCCCATACGAAGGAGTTGAGCGAGAGTGTGAGCATCGACGGCGTCGGTTTTGACTTTTGCATATGAGATGGCTTTTAAATACTTTGCATGAGCGAGAATAATATCGATACCGGCAGAATGAAGAAGGTCGCAGAACCAGTACCAGCCGGTAGTAGATTCTACGACGGCACGATGCGGCTCGGGCCATTGGTGAAAATAGGTGAGAATAGCTTGAGGGTCTGTTTTTATTTTAGTTCTTGCGATAACGGTTCCACCGTCATTGACGGTGCAGAGAGCGATAATTCTTCGATGAAGATCGATACCGGTGTACAACATGGCTTTCTCCTTTGGGTTTGTGAGTTGTTTTATGGTTTTCATTTGACAACTAATCATAACTATTTCTCTCGACTCAAAGGAGACCTTTTTGTAAATATCAACCTGCAACATGCGGCATTGCGTGTTTCTGGCTTCCAGAGCGCGGAAGCCGCACTATTGCGTGTTTCTGTTTTTTATCTGTAAACATTGATCTAATGGACTGACTATCTTCCCGAGCGATTTCTGACTTACATGTGTATAGACTTCTGTCGTTTTGACTCTGCTGTGACCCAACAACTCCTGTATGTATTTGATATCCACTCCAGCTTCCAACAAATGCGTCGCAAAAGAATGCCGGAGACTGTGAATGCTTACTGCCTTTCTAATACCAGCCCTTTCAATAGCCCCTTTAAAAACATTCTCAGCACTCCTCTCCGAAAGATGCTTCCTTCCATGCGCCCCTTCGAACAGATATTCGCGCGGATGGTATTCCTTGTAATATTCGCGCAGTTGCACCAGAGCGACCTCGGAGAGAAGCGTATATCTATCTTTTCTTCCCTTTGCACCTTGCACGTGAATCATCATTCGTTTCCCATCTACATCGGATAGTTTCAATTTAACGGATTCTCCTACCCTCAACCCGCCGGAATAAATCAACATCAAAATTGCTTTGTGCTTCACATTCCTGACCACGTTAAGAATCTTTATTATCTCGTCCTGACTTAAGACGGTGGGCAGTTTTTCATCTTTCAGGGCTCGCGGCACGCCCGCAATCACCAAAGGCCTTTTATAAAGCTCAACATATAAAAACCTGATTGCATTGAATGCCTGATTGATCGAGCCGGCAGAATAATGCTTTTCCTCAATCAAATGAAGCAAATACTTCCTGATGTCCTCATTCGATAGTTCTCTTGGATGTCGAGGTGAGAAATACTTGATCAATGAGCGCAGACAACTGCGGTATGATGTGAACGTTTTGTGACTGTAGTTCCTCAGCTTCAACTCCCTTCTGAGAACTTCCAACAACCCGACCGATTGCCCGGAAGCTTTCGCCTCCAATGATGTCCCACTTTCCACAACCATCATAGTTCAATTTAATTTACGCAGCTCGCTTTGTCAAGCGTTCCACGATTAAAATATAGAGTCGCAGCTCACTTGAATTCATCCCGCGTTCAAGAGTGGCAGCAGCAGTCTTGATGCTTGCTATTCACTGCTAATTCTTCATTCACCGCTGACTTCTTACTTCGCCACCCTTGCTCGCACCATCTGAGCCTCACAAACAACTACATGACAAATTTATTGAAGATCGCAGCCATTTTCTGAACTTCCTAACTTCTCAGTTTCCAATGCCTTTTTCCCCCTTGTTTCTCGATGATGCCCCTATTATCCTTCGGTGATGGCGGGTAGTACTTGCGCTATACTTGCGCTCTACTTGCACTCATCCCTCGGTGACGGAGGCTTTACGCTCCGGTACGACTGCCCGGGCACCCTATCCGTGTTCCGGCGGCTTTTTGGGCTTCGAAGCCCGTTTATGGCTGGATATTCAAAACTTGAAGGTTAATGAAAATGGCTCGTTTGGATAACTTCCTGATCGGAAAGTTAAGTGGAACTATAGGCAACATCGCATTCCGTCAGGTAAATGGGAAGACGATCGTGGTTCAAAAGACAAAGAGCTTTATTCCGGGCAGAGACCCAATATCGGTCGGCAGGAGACAGCGCTTCGGAAGCCTCACAAGACTTTCTCGGGCAATTTATCACATTCCAGAATTGAACAACCTGTGGAGGCAAGCTGCGCCCCGCGGAAAATCTCCCTTCAATTTCATTCAGCATACTAACCTCGAAGTTTGCAAGTCGGGCGCTATCCCTGACCTTGCAGTATTGACTCCCTCGATGGGCTTCGAGATAAGTGTTGCGAACTTCTCCATCTCGGGAAACTCTGTCGCCGTCCGGCTCGATCACATCGGAAACTATGCCGGCATTGACCTGAATTCCGAGCCTGAAGCTAAGCTCGTCGTGGTCCTTTGTATGGCGGATGCTTCAAATACATCCCCGGAAAAATATAAGTTCGCGGCATATATATCCGGCTCGGCCCCTCTTCTCCTTGATGACCCCATGAGCTTTACCGCAAAACTCGTTGGAGGGGATTACTCGAACGTCATGAGCCAGACAGACGCAAAAGTTCTCATCACCCTCCTGACATTAGACCATGAAGGCATTATAGTTCACTATTCGAACACGTCCCGCTCCTGATCTTGAAGCAGTTATCTCGCCGAAAGTGCCCCCCCGCGAATGCAGTTTCATACTCCGACATCGTACCACCACGCGCCTAATCACCAAAGCCCATTTCTTGTTCACGCTCTTCACATCCATTCGCTTACCTTCCACAGCTTAAGCGGTGGAGTGCGGTTTCCCCGTGGCTGTCCAAAAAGGATGTTTCGCTCCGCGTGGCGCTCGATTACTTCATACGAGTCTGCGCCATGGCGCCAAATGCGCTCGTCTCTGCGTCTTTTTGTTTGGATTAGTTTTCCTTCAAGAGATCTCACCACTTAGACACGGATGGACAGAGAATTAATAGACCGCCACGAGCCTATGGCTCCGTGGCGATCTCTTTTCTTGCTTTATCAAATATGAGCTTGGTGCCAAACGCCGTTAACCTTGTCAAGGCTTATTTACAAACGGTGACAAGCTTCCATGATGCAGAGAGCTATCGTCAAGAACCTTGACAGGGTTTGCTTTCGGCAGCTGGCTGATAACATATAGTCACCCATTAATCTCGTTGAAGAGTAAATACCGACAGGTTATATTCTCTCGAAAACCAAAGGACTCAACTGATGTTATGGGATCGTCTGCAATTTGCTTTTACAGTTACCTATCATTATCTCTTTCCCCAGCTTACGATGGGCCTGGCACTCATAATAGTCTTTATGAAGTGGCGCCATCTTCGAACAAATAATGAAAGCTGGAACAGCGCAGCCAAGTTTTGGGCGCGTATATTCGCGATCAATTTTGCGGTCGGAGTCGTTACCGGAATACCGCTCGAGTTTCAGTTTGGAACGAACTGGGCGGCATTCTCCAACTTTGCCGGCGGAGTCATCGGGCAGACTCTTGCCATGGAAGGAGTCTTTGCCTTTTTCCTTGAGTCATCATTACTCGGACTGTTCCTGTATGGCGAGAAGAAGCTTGGCAGGCGAGGACATTTTGCAGTAGCCGTCGGGCTGTGCGCAGGAAGCTGGCTCTCAGGTTACTTCATAATAGCAACGAACGCCTTCATGCAGCATCCCGTGGGTTACGCGGTCGGAGCGGATGGCTCTCTTCAACTGGCAAGCTTCTGGAAATTCGTTCTCAATCCATGGGCTGTCTGGGAATACGCACATAATATGAGCGCATCGTTAGTAACAGCCGCCACCGTCGTGGCATCGGTCGGCGCCCTCTGGCAGCTGATCGGAAAGTACCATGAAGATTCGCGCCTGTTTCTGCGAGTCGGTGTAATAACCGCCCTTATCGCAAGCATATTCCAGATATTCCCGACCGGCGATCAGAACGGCAAACTTGTCGCAGATTACCAGCCGGTTGCACTCGCAGCACTGGAAGGCGTATTCCAGAGCGGGACAATGGCTCCGCTCGCCATCATAGGGCAGCCGAACGTGGATGAGCAGAAGCTTGAAAATCCAGTGGTCGTTCCGGGAGTGCTGAGCTTCCTTGCATACGGTTCGTTCGGAGCCACGGTGCAGGGACTCGCTGCATTTCCACAGAAGGATTGGCCGGACAATATACCGCTCCTCTACTACAGCTATCATATCATGGTTGGACTCGGGACGCTCATTCTCGCGCTCATGGCCTTAGGCACTTTTCTGTTGTGGCGGGATCGTCTGGAGAAGTCGAGAAGTGTCCTGTGGATCCTGATGCTCGCCTTCCCCTTTCCATACATAGCTACGACGGCAGGATGGCTCACGGCGGAGCTCGGCCGGCAGCCATGGATCGTGTACAATCTTTTGAGAACAACTGCAGGCGCTTCGCCCATGGTGAACCCGGGCGATGTGGTCTTCACGACAATAGGATTCCTCGGACTTTATTTTGTCGTAGGAGTCGCTTTTTTGTATCTCGTCGGTCGGGAGATTGCACGAGGTCCGGGATATTCGGAAGGAAGGGCTTGAGACAATGCACGCATTATGGTATACGCTTCTTGCGTTAATGTTAATTGTGTACATAATCCTTGACGGGTTTGATTTCGGCGCCGGTATTATTTTCGGAATTGTGGCAAAGACAGACGCAGAGCGGCGGCAGGTTCTGAGCGCGATCGGGCCGGTGTGGGATGGAAACGAAGTGTGGCTTCTCGCAGCCGGTGGGACACTCTTCTTCGCATTTCCGAAAGCATACGCCGCAGGATTCAGCGGGTTCTACATGCCGCTCATAATTCTTCTCTGGCTCCTCATCCTTCGTGGTCTCGGGATCGAGCTTCGTTCGCATGAGCCGTTCAGGTTGTGGCATGACTTCTGGGATACAATGCTTCAGTTTGCCTCTATACTCATTGTCATAATATTCGGTGCGGCGTTTGGAAATCTCACCCGCGGGGTTCCGCTCGACAGCTCAGGATACTTCGCGATTCCGCTTTTCACCAATATGCTCCTTCACCCATCGATCGGCATACTCGACTATTACACTGTTACGGCAGGAGTTTTCTGCCTGGCCATACTGGCCATGCATGGCTCACTCTTCCTTGTCTGGAAGACCGACGGTGCCGTCCGCGAGAGAAGCGTCAGGCTTGCGCAAAAGCTATGGTGGATCGTGATTGTTTTGGGAGTCATCACATTTGCATTGACTCAATTTGTTCACCCGGGATTTTTTGCGCCGCTCGTTGAGAAAGGGTGGCCGCTGCTTTTAGTTTTGTTATCGCTGGGAGGGTTCCTTTATATTCCCATCGCCCTCAAAAGATCGAACGACCTGATACCATTTCTCGGATCCGTCACTTTCCTTGTCGGAATGCTGTCTGCTTCGGCTGCGGCTCTTTTTCCATCATTGATTATGTCCACAGTCAGCCCGGCATACTCGCTCAATGCAGACAATGCCTCTGCGAGCTTGTACGGTCAGCAAATTGGATTGGTATGGTGGGTGATCGGGATGATTCTTGTGGTCGGCTACTTTGTGTTTGTTTACCGGAATCTCGCAGGGAAAGTGTCAATCGCGGAGCCGCCCGATTCTTAACGACGTGAGTCTTTCACCAAACATGGAGATGGAACATGGTTCCAAATCTTATCGGGTTTCTCCTGGGCGTTCTTTCACTATCAACCTGTTGACGAAGGCGAACCCTTTGAAGTTTCTCAACGATAAGTATCTGAATCCTGGAAGCTTTTCATCGTTTATAAATAAGCCTTGGCAAGGTTAACGACGTTTGACAACAGTCTCACTATATGAATATCCGCCCTGCCCCGAACACCGACTCACTGCCATGTCGGTGGCCGGCGTAATCGGAAAGCAAAGGTTGACCGTATCCACGTTGGCACGCGGCAAGAAGAATAATAGTGCCGGTGATTTTCATCTTGATAGTAAGCAAGAAAGGGAACATCAATGGTGACCAGGCATATCGTTGTACCATGTCTTATATTCATGTTATCTCTCCTGGGATTTGCCACATGCAGGGCGCAGGCTCAATCTGACACGGCAATGACCGCCCCGCAAGGAGCGTCGGTTGTCTTCCAGGGTGATACCCTGTTTTCCCTTTACGGACAGCTGGGTCCATTCTCTCCTCAACAGCGGGCAGCTGCTATAACGCAAAGCCTTGAGGACGTTCTTAAGAAAGAATTGGATCCTTCAGGAATCCAGGTTGTAGATAAGCAGGGATATTCAGTTATCACGCTCGGCGATTTGACGATAATGGCGGTGACAAATGAGGACGCTGTACCGCTAAGTAAAACAAGGGATTTGCTCAGCGAAAGTTATCGCAGCATATTGCAGCATTCTCTCGAAGAAGCGAAGGCAAGATACAGCGCGAAGAGCATACTTGTCGGCATGGGTCTTATCCTGGTTATATTGGCAGGAGCGTTTATGCTTTTATGGGCAACGAGAAAGCTCCTGCCCCGGCTTTACAATAGGGTTGAGCGATGGGAAGGCACTGTTGTTCGACCTTTGAAGATACGATCATACGAGCTGCTGAGCGCGAGTAGCATAACCTCCTTCTTTATCGCCCTGCTGAAAGGGCTCCGGCTGGTAATCACTCTTGGTGTTATTTATTTTCTCATAACAAGCAGCCTCTCTCTTATTCCATGGACGAGGACATTAAACGTAAAGCCTGTGCTTGTCAACATTTTCCTCGGTATATTGACGACGACAATCGCATTCGTCGCGTTTAGGGCTGTGTTCTCTTTCTTCAGAACACTTTCCAGGAAGATCGAAGCATGGAAAGGAAATCTTATCCAACCGGTGAAGCTGAAGACTGTCGAAGTCCTTTCGGTCGATCGGATCGCGGCAATGCTTCAATGGGGAGCCAAGCTCCTTCGCTGGGTCTCTATCGTCGCGCTCGGGTATTTATACATCTCCATTTTCTTCAGCTTTTTTGAGTTCACACAAACATGGGCGGCGACGCTCATCGGCTATGTCGTCAACCCGCTCATAAATGTATTTATCTCCGTTGTCAAGTATCTCCCGCATCTTTTTTTCATCATGGTTATCGTATATGTCACCAGGTATGCTATCAAGTTCGTGAAACTCATTTTTGACGAGATGGAGAAGGAGACATTTAAGCTGCCGGGATTTTACCGGGAATGGGCTGTACCGACTTACAAGATTGTTCGATTTCTAATGATTGCGTTTGCAGCCGTCATCATTTTCCCGTATCTGCCGGGCTCTTCTTCGCCGGTGTTCCAGGGAATATCGGTTTTCCTGGGGGTTTTATTTTCATTAGGTTCGACAAGCGCCATTGGTAATATCGTGGCAGGCACCGTGATTACCTACATGCGTCCGTTTAAAGTTGGTGACCGGGTCAAAATTGCCGACACAGTCGGAGATGTCGTGGAGAAGACTCTTCTTGTGACGCGAGTCCGCACAATCAAGAACGTGGACGTTACGGTCCCCAATGCGATGGTTTTAGGAAGTCACATTATCAATTTCAGCTCCTCGGCAAGCGAAAGAGGATTAATCCTGCACACGGGTGTTACGATTGGTTACGATGCACCATGGGTCAAAGTCCACGAATTGCTTATTGAGGCAGCCGGAGCGACCGAGCACATACTGAAAGATCCTAAACCGTTTGTCTATCAGACAAGCCTCGATGATTCTTATGTGAGCTATGAATTGAATGCCTATACCGATCAACCCAATATTATGGCCGGAACGTACTCGGAGCTTCACCAGAATATCCAGGATAAATTCAACGAGGCTGGAGTAGAAATTCTGTCGCCGCATTACTCAGCCATCCGTGACGGGAATGGAATGAAGATTCCGGATACGTACCTGCCTAAAACGTATTCTCCTCCGGCGTTCAGGATTTTTCCGACAGCAAACCTCGTTGGCAAGCCAGACATGAAAGACGAACCCAAAAACGAGAAATGAGGCCAAATCATCGGGCGCTAGGAGTTCGACTCATGGCACTCGATCACACCCTTGTGATCTTGTGACGGAACACTAAGCCCAGCTGGAACTGTCACCCGCCTCCCGACTTATCGAGCTTCTACTGGAGTTCTCTTATCTGCTTCTCCATCTTATCAAGGTACTCCGCCCGGTCCTTTATTTCGACTTCCAACTGCTTGATCTCGTTTTCTTTCCTGGTGTATTCATCTTCTGCCTTATCCTTAAAATAGCCGCTGAACAACCAATTATGGCGGATTGCCTCCATGTCCTCGGCAAACCTCTGCAGACCTATCTGTCCTTGCTGTACCGCGGACAGGGTTGTGGACACAACCTCACGTGTAGTGTCGTAAATTGAATGATCGTGCAAGAGAGAAGCGACCAGGCCGCCGCCGGTGTCGATTTGACTTACCATACGTTTTACTGTTGAAGAGGTTGTGTCGAAATTCTGTACGGCAAGATTCACATTCGCAAGAACCGAATCTGTTTTGTTGACGACGCGATTGAACGACTCACTCAGGCCGGCGACATCGTTCGCCATATCCGCGAACTTACCGGAGACCTGTTTCAAACTTGAGTCCGCTTCATAAATGGTACCTCGACGAGCAGACGATCTGATTTTCGTTGACATTGTCAAATCAGTCGGGTGAATCCTATTTCGTCCGAAAGCCTTTGAAATCCATCATGAAGATGTTGCCGAAAGCAAGCCTTGTCAAGGTTCTCGACAATAGTTCTCTGAATCCTGGAAGCTTTTCATCGATTATAAATAAGCCTTGACAACGTTTAACAGCGTTTGGCAACAGGCTAATCATGTCTTTTTTCTGTTTTATACTACATACAGACGACTTCAAATATTTTCTCGCCCGCTGCTTGCAATCGATATTTACTCATACGATATTATGAATACTTTACAACAGAGAGGAGTAACAATGACTGCCGTATTACGCAACCTGCAAATGTTTTTATCATATCGATCATTGTCGGCTATTTTCAATTTACTCATTCTTATGATTATCATTGCTGTGCCAGTTTCATTTCCATCAGAGGCAGGTGAGCTTCCGGCTCAGAAAGGACAATCCTTGAAATATCCACAAACCAGGAGAGACACAGTAGTAAACGATTACTTCGGTACGAAAGTCCCGGCGCCGTATCGGTGGATGGAGGACCAGGAAAGCCCCGAAGTTGAATCGTGGGTCGAAACCGAAAACAAATTGACGTTCGAATATTTAGATAAGATTCCCATCCGAAAGTGGATCAATAGGAAAATCACAAAGCTGTGGAATTACGAAAAGGTCGGCGTTCCATCTCAACATGATGGGCGTCTCTTCTACAGCAAGAACACCGGATTGCAAAACCAAAGCCCGGTTTATGTCCAGAAGTCGCTAAATGGCGAGCCTAAGATGGTTCTCGATCCGAACAAGCTTTCGCCGGACGGTTCCATCGCCCTGCTCAGTTACGCGGCTTCACGAAACGCTAAGTATTTGTGCTTCGGACTTTCACAAGGTGGTGCAGACTGGGAAGAACTGCACGTGCGGAACATACCGGCCGGGAAAAACCTGGACGACACCGTGCGGTGGGTGAAATTCTCGGGCATCGCCTGGACAAACGATAACAAAGGTTTCTTCTATTCGCGTTTCCCTGAGCCCAAGAAGGGAGAAGCTCTGATGTCAGAGGCTGTCGGGCAGGAATTGTTCTATCACAGGCTCGGCACGCCGCAGACCCAGGACAAGCTTTACTATGACCTGAAAGACTATCCTGGCTGGTATATAGACGGCGACGTGACAGACGACGGCCGCTATCTTTTCATCTTCCTCGAAAAAGGGACCGAACCCAAAAACAAGGTCCTATATGTCGATCTAAAAGATCCGAATCACCCCGACCTTTCATCTCCAGTTGTTCCACTATTCGAGAATGACGATGCCGAATATTCTCCCCTGGGAAATGTCGGCACTACAGTTTATTTGCAGACCACGCTTGAAGCTCCGAACAGACGCATCATATCTTTCGACATAAACAACCATGACACATCAAACTGGAAGACTGTCGTGCCGGAATCGAAGGACGTGATTGAAGACGCATTGTTAGCCGGCGGGCATGTCGTTGTCGATTATCTCGTTGACGCAAAGAGCGAACTGGAAATCTACTCTCTCGACGGAAAACACGAAGGGAACGTGAAGCTCCCCGGAATCGGCGCGGTCGCAGGACTTAACGGCAGAAATGATTCGCCTGATTTGTTCTACTCGTTTACATCATTCTTGTATCCGACAACGGTGTTCCATTACAATTTAATGACAGGAAAGAACTCCGAATTCCAACCCCCAAACGTGGGTTTTGACCCGAAAGGATTCGAGACGAAGCAGGTCTTTTATAAATCAAAGGACGGGACACGGATTCCCATGTTCATCACGATGAAAAAAGGCACCAAGCTGAACGGAGAGAATCCTACCCTTCTGTACGGTTACGGCGGGTTCAATATAAGCATCACGCCATCGTTCAGTCCCACTACAATTGCGTGGCTCGAAATGGGAGGAATTTATGCCGTGGCAAATCTTCGTGGTGGTGAGGAATACGGCGAGGCATGGCATCGCGCCGGCATGCTCGGTAAGAAGCAGAATGTGTTCGACGACTTCATTGCTGCGGCGGAGTATTTGATAAAGGAAAAATACACGTCAACCCCTAAGCTCGGCATCGAAGGCTACTCGAACGGCGGCCTTCTCGTCGGTGCCTGCGAGACTCAACGGCCCGATCTTTATGGAGCGGTGTACGCCGGAGCAGGTGTTATGGATATGCTGCGTTATCAGAAATTCTCGGCCGGAGTAGGATGGGTTCCCGAGTACGGCTCATCCGACGATTCTGCAGCGTTCCAGTGGCTGATAAAATATTCGCCCGCTCAGAACGTAAAGGCCGGCATCTGTTATCCGCCGACAATCGTCACGACGGCAGATCACGATGACAGAGTAGTGCCGAGCCACTCTTACAAGTTCATCGCGGAGATGCAGCACGATCAGGCTTGTGACAACCCCGTTTTGATTCGGGTTGAGACGAAGACGAGCCATAACTACATGCCGACCGACAAGCGCATTGCACAGGCAGCAGACGTACTGGCGTTCATGGCACATAATCTCGGAATAAAAGAAGCACAGGGTGCGGAGAGGAAGCAATAATGCCTTATCGATAATCTGAAACGTAACTTGCCGACAAATTCGGCATAACTCTCTTTAAGGCATACATTCTAGAGCAATAATTGAAAAGGGCGTAATGAAATTCTCTTCCAACGTATTTGCGGGAACAGCCTTCGTGCTCATTTTGTCTAGTTCAGGCGCAGGTCAGCAAAATCACTTCACTTTAATCACCATGGCTCGGGACACTCTTAACGGCTGTGAGTCAGACTCATTGACGGATAGTCTGATTTACTTTACATGCGGAGCACTTGGCTCGTCGATACCTGTCGACTCAATAGCTCTTCTTATGAGGCATAGAGGATCGCACTTCTGGGCTGGGGCAGGGATTGGAACAGCCGCAGGCGCCGTCACTGGATTCATTATAGGTTATGCCAGTTACCAGAAGCCGGCCGGTCAACAAATAGATTTAGGGCCCGGGCTTGGCGGATTGGGCGGTGCAATAATATTTGCTCCGGCAGGTTTCATAATTGGCGGAGTCATAGGTGCGGTATCTGGAAATGATGATGTCTGCGATCTTTCGCAGAGAAGCCACGATGATAAGATTAAGTTAGCCCGTCTCTTTCTCTACCAGGGAAACTAAACCCTCCATGCTCAACTTCATAATATTATTTTTACCGTACATTTCGACTGGCGCCCAAAATAAAGTGCCGTGAAATATTAGAAATAGAATCTTGACGCCGTGAGGGAAATCAAAGTTGTGTACTGAAGTCGAACGAAACTGTTGCACCATTCCGGCGAATGTTATCGGCCGTCTCACGTTTGTTAGGAAGGCTGTGGTGCCTCCCTTCACACTAAAATTCCGTATCGCCCGGATGCAAATATTCGGGGAAGCTGCTTCCTCAACGACGCCGCTGGCATCTGGCCAATACCACCTTGACTTTGGAAATGAACACCTGCGGACTGAACGGTTTGGTTATGTAATCGTCCGCTCCCGACTCCAGCGCTCTGACTATATCCTGTTCCGTCGATTTTGCCGAGACAATTATTACCGGGATTGGCTTTAGCCTTGCATCTTCCTTCAATTTCAAAAGAGTCTCGATGCCGTCCATTACCGGCATCATCATATCAAGCACAATTAGATCCGGCATTTTGCTCTGTGCAACCTCAATTGCCTTTTTCCCGTTATCCGCGAGAATGACGTCATATCCCGAGCTTCTCAGCTTGAACTTCAGGAGAGCCTGAATCTCATCCTGGTCTTCAACAATTAGTACAGTCGCCATACGATAAGTGAACCTTTAGTTTTATGAGACTTTTGCGAATATGATACTCTCTCCGTCTCCTGATTCATTATCGGTATTTCAATGTATAACTTTAAAGATGCACATGTCCGGGAAACTGAAGTTGCATTCACGTGTGCCGGTTTGATTGCATTCATCTTGCAGCCTCGCGCTGCAAATGCAACGCACAGGTTCTTACCTCAATTCTCCGACTTCAGCTCTATAGCTTTTTGCGACCCAAACCCCGGCAGCAATCGCGTTCACGGCTGAGAATATAACATCCGAGAACCAATGTGCGTCGTAATAGATTCTCGACAGCGAGGTCAATACGGCAATAATAATCCAGAGAGCTTTCCAGATCAAATTCTTTGAAAGTGCTGTCATGACGATCGCGAGAGAGAACACGACCGCTACGTCGCCTGATGGAAATGATAGGTGCGCATTCGGAGTGGTTGTCCATGGCGAGAATGTCAAATGACCATGTCCCGCCGCCGGTCTCCACCTTCCGACAATTGACTTCAGTGAAATGGTGATTGCACCCGAATAGAGATACGACTGCAGTACCATCAGCCCTCCCAGCCGGACTTTTTCTGAATTAAACGCTAACCCACCAGCGTAAAGTCCAAGGAAGAAATACAGCGTCGGATAGCCGGTGCCGAACCAGTGGGCAAACTTGAATACCGAATCCAGATTTGGACCGTGAATCCTCAGAAATATATAGCGAATTGGCTCATCGAAATATGCCGATACGACTACTGCGGCCAGTACGCCAACTAAGGAAATCCATTGTCGTATATTCCAATGGGCAGGGATCGCGTAATACTTTCCCCACCCAACAAAAAGCCTTTTGAGATCGTTACGAAGTTTTCTCATGTCTCCCACGGTGCGCGATACGAGATCTTACGCAGGCACAATAGTGCCGCGCTGGAGCCGCGCGCGTGCGCGGCTCAGTACGTTTGCGCCAACTATTAATGTTCCGGTGGATACGCTGGCATGTAAGGCGGAATCGGCGGAACCTGTTTCGGAGCCTTCTTTATCTGATCCAACAAATACTTCACAGCCGCGTCTATCTGAGGATCTTTTCCTTCCATGACAAGTCTCGGAGTTTGGTCAACTTCGATGTCGGGCTCAACGCCATGGTTCTCCATTACCCATTCACTGTGCAAGCCGTAGACGGAAAATTCAGGTGTCGTGACATAGCCGCCATCGATAAGCGGACGATAGCCGCGAATACCTCTTACGCCGCCCCACGTTCTTTTTCCGATCAGGGGTCCGAGATTATATTTCCGGAAATAATACGGGAAAATATCGCCGTCGGATGCAGAGTACTCATTTATCAGACACGCCATATAGCCGTAAAAGACCGGCGCAGGCGTTGTGCCGGGTTCACCATGACGCGCCATTTCCATTCCGACAAGAATTCTTCTGAGCCTTTCGAGAAGCAATTGGTCCACGAAGCCGCCGCCGTTGTATCGTTCGTCTATTATCAATCCATCTTTGCGCACCTGCGGATAGAACTGCTCGACAAAGGCGTTTAACCCGTCGGCTTCCATGTCCGGAAGATATACGTACCCGATTTTCCCGCCGGAAAGACTATCGACGAGTTCGCGATTGCGAACGATCATGTCATTATAGCGCAGATTTAACTCGCTCGCCATCGGATCAACTTCGACAGTCCATGCGCCACTCGTATCTGGTTTGGAATTGATAAGCAGCTTCACCGTTGAGCCTACTGTGTTCTCAAGAAGGCTGTCGATGCTGACAGGAAATTTTGCGGGAGAATTATTGATCGATAAAATATAATCTCCTACATGGGCACTCAATCCCGGCATCGTCAAGGGCGATCGTTCATCCGGGTCGGTGTTGAGTCCAACCAGGATCTTCTTTATCCTGTAATAGCCGCTTGGCTCATCGAGGGCGTAATCGGCTCCTAACAATCCGGTCTCAACTTTTGCCTTTTTGGGATAATATCCCCCGCCGGCGTATGTGTGTGAATTTCCAAGCTCGCCGATCAATTCACCGATAATGTAAGTCAGATCGTACCTGTTGTTAACGTAAGGCAAAAGAACTTCATATTTTTTCTTGATCGCTTCCCAATCCACTCCGTTCATTTCCGGCGAATAGAAGAATTGGCGTTCAAGTCGCCACACTTGATCGAACATTTCAGTCCATTCATCGTGGAAATTCACAAGCTTTTTCATGTTCGAAAGACTCAATTCACCGTCACCAACTTTGTGTTGGTCAGCCTTTGCATCGATTATTCCATAAGTCTTATCGCTTTTATAAATTATTTTCTCACCGTCCGACGATAAATCATATCCATCTACCGGCGAAAGCATCTCCGTATCCTTCCTCAGATCGAGATCGTAACAATGCAGCGCAGGCTTTTCCCCGGACGCATTGCCTGATAATCCTGATGTCGGTTGAGTAAGGTAAAATATTTTGTCCGCCGCTTCGCTCAATCCAGCGAGATTATTTGCCGCAATTGGAACCTCGACCGCACGGGCGCCAAGGTTTTCGAAATCAATATTTATTTCGACGGGCTTCTTACTCTTTGCCTCTTGCTTTTGTTTGTCTGTCCCGGACTTCTCCGGCATGGGTGCCGTCACTTTCACTTCATCACTCTTCGGCGCAAACGGCGATACGCTGTCCGCTTGCAAAGTAGAGATGTAAATACCGGTCAACTTGGTATCCGTGAATTCCATATCGAAGTTTCCGATCACGCCGTTATATTTTCGGTCGGATAAAAATATTAAGTACTTCCCTGCCGAATCGAAAATCGGATTGTAGTCGTTCGTAAAGCCGTCAGTTACCTCATGAATCTCTTTATCTTGCAGAGAATAAATATTGATCGACGTGAAATCATTCTTGTGATGCTTTGCATAAGTCACATAACGGCTGTCGGGAGACCATGAATAGTCGGTGAATTCCCAGACGGAATCTCTATCTATTAAAACTTTTTCCCTATTCGAAATATCAACATACCACAGATTCAAACTCGCATCTGAAAATAACAACTTTTTGCTGTCCGGCGACCAAACCGGCTGGTATAAATAAGCCTTGTTTTCACTCGTTATTTTGATCTCATCTGAATTAGGCTTATCCTCGCGCAGATAAATTTCGCCTTCTCCGGTTTCATCGGAGATATATGCGACATATTTTCCGTCCGGTGACCATACCGGATCTCTTTCGTCCACGCCGGATGTGTTCGTTATATCGCGCGTATTGCCGCTCTCCTTCGGCAGAGTAAAAATGTCCCCCCGTGCTTCAAAGACGGCTCGTTCACCGTCGGGTGAGATATCAAAGTTGCTGATGTCCTTGCTTGCATCCACCCACTTCGGCATTCCAAGCGCTTCGTCATTCGGAATCGAAATATCAAGCTTGCGGACTTTCTCACCCGGCAAATCGAGTACATAAAGATAACCGCCGTTTTGGAAGACAATGGCGTCCGGCCCGAGCGATGCCCAGTTGCAATCATAATCGGTGAAGGTGGTTACCTGCCGCGTCTGCTTCGTGTCTATATCGTACGCCCAAATATTCACGCGGCGGTTGGTATCGCGGTCCGAAAGGAAATAGATTGTGTTATTATACCACATAGGATCGGTGTCGGTTCCTTTCCAGTCGGTGATCTTTTCTTCATCCATAGTTTTCATGTCATGGATATAAATGTCCTGTGCGAGCCCGCCGTCATATCTCTTCCACGTCCTGAAGTTTCTGAAGATTCGGTTGTAGGCGAACTTATTCCCATCCGGCGAGAAACTCAGCAATCCACCTTTCGGAACGGGAAATTCAACAGGCATTCCGCCGTCAATCGAGACGGTGAATAATTTTCCGAACCATGATGTGAATGCCTCGCTTCGCGAAAGGAATAAAATGCTTTTGCCGTCAGGAGTCCATGATATCACTTCGTCGTTCGGTCCCATCCTGTCCGGGACATCTTCTGCATCCTGGCGAAAAGTCAATTGCCTCGGCTGCCCGCCTTCTCCGGGCATCACATAAACATTAAAATTGCCGTCATATTGTCCGGTGAATGCGATCCACTTGCCGTCCGGACTAAATCGAGGAAACAACTCAAGCCCCGGATCTGAAGTGAGCCGTCGTGCTGTCCCGCCTTGCGAAGAGACCTCATAGATATCCCCCGCGTAAACAAACGCAACTTTATCCTTGTAAACAGTCGGAAATCTTAGGAGCCTTGCCTCGTCGGCCGCAAACGAATTCGACAAAAGAAACAGCATAACCGCAAAAAGAGCAACAGTTTTCTTCATGAGCATCTCCATGGTTTTAGTGAAAAATAGGGACAAAGGATTAAACGAACAAACGCAAAAAACGTTCCCACCCGTTTTTGTGGCCTGGCTGCTTCATTTCCGGCGGAATTGCTTTACTAATACCGATCGACTCTTATCGAAGAAACGCCGGCTTGCAGGTCAATGAATATTTTCTTATTTGAGCTCTCGAAGTTTGCTGTCCTGTATGAGCCATCATCAAATTTCACGAAATCCTTAAACGACCTGCTCGATAGCTTTGTATCATCTCTAATCTGACACCCCGAGTTTTTGGGTACATTGATCGTTATCGAGGAAACGCCGGCATTGATGCTGAGGCGCGTCGTATCGGACTTGTCGCCAAGTCGGATTTTCATCGAAGAGGCTCCCGCTTTCAGGTCGGCGGAGCTGACAGCGTACGGGCTGAGGTCAAGATTAAGCGAGCAGGCGCCGACATTCGTAACGAACTTCCAATCGGGAATCGGATTTAACTCGATGTCAACTTTGTTCTTATCGCCGCCGAATATCCAATGCTCATCGTTCTTTTCCATCGACAGATCTAAATTCTCAGTGCTACCGTTCTTGTCTGCATCCAGGGTGTAGCTGCCCACATTGGACTCAGCATTTGCGTCCAATAATTCATTCGTTGTGTCGTTAATAGCTATCGATCCGGCACCTGCATCTATAGTCAAAACAGCGTGACGGACGCCCCTGTCAAATTCTTCAGTAAACTGCTGTGAGTGAGTATGCCTCGATCCGCTGTGAAATACATCATGGAAGTTTCCCCAGCCGACCGAGGCGGCAGAAAAAACTAATACGAGAACGAGTATAGCGGTGAGGGCATACAACACTGCCTTCCATTTGGAATTTGACACGAGCACCGATATTCCCGCGAACACGAGGAGGACCGGCCAAAGCCTCAAGATAAAATGCCAGTTCATCGTTAAGACGTCAAAGTTCGATAGAAACAATGCGACGCCTAAAAGTATTATCAACAAGCCTGAAAAGATTCTACTGACTTTCATGGCTTTCTCCCTTTTCTTCTTCTTTTCGCACAGAGTTAAGGATCAATCCGATCCCGATCGCTATGAGAACTAACGGCCATGTGTCGGAAAAGCTAAAATGCGGCAGATAATTATCAGCCAGGAAAAGTCCGCCAAGAACCAGCAGGACTATTCCGCCGAGAACGCTGCCGTGTCGTCTCCGATGTCCGCAATTGTAATTAGTATTCTTCTGTTCCACGTTGCCTTCTCCTTCCACCGATTGAGTTGTTGGTTGAAACATGATTCTATCTTGCGGCACCACGATCCATAGAATGATGTATGCCAGTAAACCTGAAGCGCCTGCGAGAGTAGCCACGACAAAAATAACCCTCACGAAAACCGGATCGATGTCAAAATACTCGCCAAGTCCGCCAGCTACTCCCGCAATGATCTTGTTCTTTCTCGAACGAAATAACCTGCGTTCCATTTTCGAGCTCCTTTTCCTAGATTTACGGCGAAGCAGGAAAAAAGTTACCTCGATGACCCGTCGATCTTCAGTTGAAGTTTGCCATCTCTTCTCAACCTCATAGAAACAAAAAAATCCCGACTGACAACCTGTCAATCGGGATTCCTTCGAAGGAATTACTTCGAGAGAAGCTTTAGCGGTTTTAGATCTTTTTGACTTTAGCCGCTTGCAAACCTTTGGGGCCTTGCTCAACTTCGAATTGAACTTTATCGCCTTCTTTCAAAGTCTTATAACCGTCTCCGATAATAGCTTTGAAATGGACGAACACATCGTCTCCGCCCTCGCGAGAGATGAAGCCGTACCCTTTGGTTGCATTGAACCATTTAACGGTTCCTTGCTCCATTGCTGGATCCTTTCGATAATGTTTCTAAAAATGTACCCGAGCCGTCGCGCCAGATGTTCTTGGCTTATACAGAATTGCCGGTGAAAAAATTCCTTTCTTCACCTCTGCATGCGATGCTGCGCCTCGTGTAGAATCCGTGCAACGGAGCCAACACACGGGGAATTACATCTGGTAAATTCCGGAAGCTGTCCGAAATCTTACCACGTGCAGCTACAACCCATAAAAAAGATGACCGAATCATCACTGCCGCTCAATAACTTTCCAGGAATGCGGCTGCCGCTTTCGCAGCATGGCGCAAACAACGGTGTACTGTTATTTGCAGGTACATGATAACTCTTTCACAGTATAAAATGCAAATGATGGTACAAGAAAGATGAAATATTCGGCGCCGAAAACCTCCCAAAACGGGCAGTTTGGGGCATTTTTAGTAGACCGCGCGAATCCTGCAATTATCTTGCTTTAACTCCAGCGCACCATGCGAAAATCTACGTGTAGTAAAAGAGCCTGTCCGTGATATGTGAGGCAACAAGAGGGTATCCCCCTAATTCTCTCTTGACATATTACCACGGCATGGGACACAACTGCACATCGACAGATAATCAGAATTTCAATGGACGGGGGAACTGCCATGGTTCATAAGACAGAGCCGGCACATCTGCTCAAAATAAAACATTAACAACTCGGAGGGCATAGATATAATCATCTAAGCCTTTAACCCAAATATGCTCTAAGTGCCTTGCTTCTTGTGGCGTGTCTCAGTCGGCGGATTGCCTTCTCTTTGATCTGTCGAACTCGCTCGCGAGTGAGATTGAATTTCTCTCCTATTTCTTCGAGCGTCAATGGATGTTCGCGTTCGATTCCAAAATACAACCGTATCACCTCGGCTTCCCTGTCGGTCAAAGATTTCAGAGCATGCTCGACTTCGGCTCGCAACGATTCCTTCATTAAGATATAATCCGGCGGAAGCTGGTTGTCATCAGCCATCACATCAAGAAGTTTGTTATCTTCTCCCTGAACGAACGGCTGGTCAACTGAAAGGTGTCTGCCGGATATCTGAAGAGTCTTGTCAACTTCATAAAGGCTCATGTCAAGCTGCTCGGCTATCTCGGATGGACTCGGCTCGCGCTCGAATTCCTGTTCCAACTCGCTGAACTTCTTTCCGATCTTATTAAGCGCACCTACGCGATTCAGAGGCAGACGGACAATTCTCGATTGTTCCGCGAGTGCCTGCAAAATCGATTGCCTGATCCACCATACCGCGTAGGATATGAATTTAAATCCGCGCGTCGGATCGAAACGCTTTGCCGCTTTTATCAAGCCGAGGTTGCCCTCGTTAATCAAATCGCCAAGCGATAACCCCTGGTTCTGATATTGCTTAGCAACGCTTACCACAAATCTCAAATTTGCTTTGATCAATTTTTCAAGAGATTTTTGATCGTTATCTCTAACTTTAATCGCAAGCTCTATTTCCTCCTCCGGCGTCAGGAGATCTACTTTGCCTATTTCCTGTAAATACTTATCGATCGTTTGGTTCTCGCGGGAGGGATATTGCTTACCGACTTTTATCATCTATTTTCCTCGTTTATTTTTCACTGCGATTAAATCTTCCTATGAAAACTTCCTTTGTGGGTACGTCTCTTCACACCGACTATCCCGTATATACTGACTAACAAAAAAAACTTGCGCTGTGCTCCCTCAAATGCTGACGGTTCGAGACGCATTCACGCACAATCAGAATGTTCTACGCGTAGACCTGCTTTTCGTTACATTTGCAAACTTTAACAAAATGCCGGTTGTACCTGTAGCTTGCTTTATCGCTTTTCTCCGACGAGATTACGAGAATATTTTGCATAATCTCGCCGCACTTCGGGCATTCCGAACCTTTTTTCCCTGCAATCGCTTTGGCTGCTTTTTCCGCGAAACTTGTTGTCTTTGCCATTTCATTTTCTCCAATTATTACATAGTTATAAAATTTTGACGACGTTTCCGCCGCTTGTGTGAGCACGCTGAAGGACTTTCTGGGCGGTTATTAGAAGTTCAGATGAATCATTCTTCCCTTCGACGTTTAGAACAGCAACACTGATTGTTGCCATGTAGTTTCTGCTGCCTATAGCATAAACTTTTGTCGCTAAATTTTTCCTGAATTTTTCTCCCCAGGCCAGCGCTTCATGTTGTGAAAATCCTTCCAAAAGAATGCCGAAGGAATGTGCCGACACTTTCCCAATCGCGTCATAAGGCTTCAACCATCCTCGTACCATCTCCGCCACATCTGAAAGTATATAATCGACTCCTTCAAGCGAAAATCTGTTTCTTATATCGTCGACTCTGTCGAGTCCCATTAATACAAAGGCACTTCGGATCCCGAGGTCGCCAGCTCTTCCAATTTCTTCATCAAGCCTCTCGAGAAAGAATTTCTTGTTCAAAGTTCCGGTTATTCTGTCGAACACGACAAATTTGTCAAGAAGCTGGTTAACTGAACTAACTTCTGCCGCAAATGCACCTAAACTTACAAGCTGCTTTATTCCATCCACCTCAAGCGAAGAAAATTTTGCAGCTGTAAAACTTTCGACGGTGATTGCGCCGAAACACGAGTTAATTCCTGAAATGGGGATAGCCATGAAAGACCCTTTTCCGGACGGTTCACTTTGGTTAAACCGATGGTCCTCAATCCTCGACAGGTCTTCCATATAAAGCGCTCTGCTCTCACGCATCGCTTTGCCTACAAGCGTATCATTGACACTGACCTTGCAGCCTTCTTCCACGTATTCGCTCCCCGAACGTTTCACGACTCGCGACACTGCCCACGCTGAAGCTGACATCCCCCCGAAATGAAGATCGCCCTGTCCGGACGATCCTGCAGAAGTAACGAGCGCGACAAATTCGGCATCGATGGTGTCTGATACCGCGGTTGCCAAAGTCGTTAATATGGCAGTCAGATCGCTCTTCGAGACTAATTCGTTCGTCAGCCACTTTAATGAATTGAAGGTTGTCTTGATGACCCCGAGATCGTACTTGTCGGTTAAGGCACGCAGTATTTCAGAGAACAAGCGCGTGAAATTGCCTAACAGCGGAACCGTCTCTCTACCGAAACCTTCATCCGTGAGACTATCGGCGGCGAGAACCGCGATCACGTCATCGCGATAAAATATCGGCACGCCTATCAAACTCTTCACTCCGCCGGGCGCTTCATAATATGGTACAACGTCAACTTCAGCGGCAGGATTTATTTCTGAGATGATTTCCGGCTTGCCGCTCAGCGCAATTCTGCTTATGACATCATTACCAATTGGCAGGCGCAGTTCCTTAGTGAACGTACTGGAGTTTGTCATCTTGTCCGCAACTGCCAAAAACTCCCTTTCCCTGTTTACCCAAAACAAAACCGTCGTGTTGGCGAACAGAACTTCCTGCGTTAACTCCAGGAGTTTATGGAGGATCGAATGGAACTCGGCTCTCGGTTCTGCCGGAGATTGCTCTTCCGATTTAAAATAAAATGTGTCGATGATGTTGAAGCGCGGCCCCTCCTTCTTAGGGATAAATATCCTTTGAGGCTCCGACGCGGCATTAGACTGCGGCTGACGAATCGCAGCTTCGGCACCTGAGGCAAGAACCTGATCATGCCGCGCAGATGAATCCTTTCTGGAGACTACCTGCGGCTCTTCGTACTCGGCATAATACTCCGAACTGATGTCATCGAAAACGTACCGCTTTACTGGTTTTTGGGGTTGTTCGTTCATGCGTGGAGTTTACAAATTAATATCCCGTAGGCGGGAAGATTACGCGCCGACTGTTCATTTTGCATAAATATAAGATACCAAACTCAAATTTTCAATGACGATCAGCCGAAATCCAACACGCGACAACAGATCGGTGGTATCCTCTTTTGAGCCATCAGCAAAATCCCAAGATCTTTCCTTTAAATGACAAGACCGCGAGGCAACGGAAAAATAACCTTTGTCAATATAAAACCCTGCACTGCAACGTTCCATTGCAGGGTCGACGACTTTTCTCGGTTTGCGGTCACTCCAAAACCGACATTGACGAGAATCCAACTCAGTATACCACGAAGCGGGCATTCATATTTGAATTTGCTCCGCAGCCGTTCACAAGAGTTTGACGGCCGGGAAACCTACCGCCACATTTCCCTCAAAGGAATTTTGAAGAAACTTTTGAATTTTAGGCCGCTTGAACTAAATTTTGAATCATGATGGAATCGTTATAACTCACACGACATTTAAACTTGAAGACATTTTTAGAGGATAAAAACAATATGAAACTTTTTGCACTTGCCTTCGGCGCCCATCCTGACGATGTGGAGATGAGCTGCGGTGGAACTTTGTCCATGCTTTACAGAAATGGGAAGCAATTTGGAATCGTAGACTTTACTGGCGGCGAAATGGGAACGCGGGGCAACGCATCAATTCGAGCTAACGAAGCAAAGGATGCAGCAAAAATTCTCGGCGCCGATATTCGCATTAACCTCGGCATTGGCGATTCAAACATCGAAAACAATCGCCGAAATCTCTTGAAAGTCATAGAAGTCATAAGGAAGTTTCAGCCCGAAATAGTATTCGCACCGTACCGCGAAGAGAGACACCCGGACCACGTTCATGCTCACCAGCTTGTCAGCGAAGCGATTTTTTACTCAGGCTTAATAAAGCTCAAGACCGGAAAGTTTTCGCCTCACAGGCCCAACCGGGCGTTTTATTATATGCAACACAGAACATTCGTGCCGACGCTTTACGTTGATATCTCGAACGACTTCGACACGAAAGTGGCTGCGATCAAAGCTCACAAGTCACAGTTTTTCAACCCTTCAAGCAAGGATCCGGAAACCGCCCTGTTCAACTCCTGAATTCATGGAATATCTTCTCGGGAGAATGAGATACCATGGCAGGCAAGCAGGCGTCCGGTATGCTGAACCTTTTTGGACAACCGAGGCAATAACGCTGACGAACTTCGATTCAATAATTTAGAAGTTTGATGGAACGCGGGCCGCACAAATGAAGCGAACCGCCGGAATATTTTGCCCAATTCATAATATTCCTGCTCATGAAATTGACGTTGATTTGTTTAATAAATGAGAGAATTTGATTAAAGCCGGGCAGCGTTGATTCAGTACCTATCCAGCTTGAAGTTTTCTCCGAGATAAAGCTTCCTTGTCTCAGGATCGTTTGCAAGAAATTCCGATGTGCCCGACTTTAAAATCTTTCCCTCGAATAAAAGATAGGCCCTGTTGACGATCGAAAGCGTTTCGTGAACATTATGATCCGTTATTAAAACCCCGATTCCGCGCTTCTTTAAATTGACGACGATCCTCATAATATCTTCCACTGCGAGCGGGTCTATTCCGGCAAAGGGCTCGTCCAAAAGCATGAACTTTGGCTGAGAGGCAAGCGCACGCGCGATCTCCGTCCTTCGCCGTTCGCCGCCGCTGAGAGCGTAGCCGAGCGTTTTGCGGATGGAAGCGACGCCCAGCTCGTTGAGCAGCATCTCACATCTTTCTTTTCTCTCCTCGCCATTCATCTTCATATATTCAAGAACAGCCATGATATTGTCTTCAACCGTCATCTTCCGGAAGATAGAAGCCTCCTGCGGCAAGTAGCCGATCCCGAGTCGTGCCCGCTTATACATCGGCAGACTTGTAATTTCAGTATCGCCGATAAATACTCTGCCGGAATTCGGCTTTATCATCCCGACCATCATATAAAAAGTCGTCGTCTTCCCTGCGCCGTTAGGACCGAGCAATCCGACAACCTCACCCTGCCGCACTTCGACAGAGACTTCGTTTACAACATATCGTTTTTTGTAACGCTTATAAAGACTGCGGGAATTAAGGATGCTGGCGCCGCCATTCACAGAACTCAGGGCCGAATTCTCATCTTCTGCGTGAGAGGCATTTTTCTTCGCTGCCGATTGCATAAAATGATCAATCATTTCCATGCTGCGCCGGCTTCAATCGCGCTTTTTCCTTTAATGGAATTCTCGCCGAGGGGATTGGAAATTGATCCTTGAGAGGTCTGTTTTTGTAATACTCAAAACCGGCAAGGCTGTACGAAGATGTTTTATCTCTGACAAGTTTTTCCGGATAATAGTTGCCTTCCACCCCGCTTATAACGGCAATTCTGTCGATCTTCCCATCCTTGAAATACATGACGACGCGGTCGCCGCTCACTTTGTTGATTCCATTCGGTCTGTTTTTGTCGTAGAGATAATACAAACTGGTTGCATTATTTTCAACAACGATGCGCTCAACCTTTCTATCGAGGAGAAACATAGTGAGCTTTTTCCCTTTTATTTGATTGAGTCTGTCCGAATAAATCGAATCGCTTTCGGAAACAGCGAACGCCGATCCGACAACGTCTACATGATCTATTTTTTTGTCGCGAATGTAAACTGCAATACTGTCGCCGGTAAGCTGGTTGTCACCATACCAAACGACGGGATTTTTCTGCAGTACCACGATGCTGTCCTTTGAATAATATGTCCCATGGCCGCAGCGAGCCGATAGTGAATCGCGAATGACCTGGACACTGTCGTCTGCAACGAAACTCTCGTTGGTGCTGTCGCGGTACGCCTCCATTGTCTTTGACGTAATCATCAGCGTATCGATCTTGCCGTCGGAGCTCGTGTCGATTTTGACGAGGAGCGGCTCTCCTGTCATCAAGCTGTAGCTCTTCTTATCGTAATCTTCAAAATGAGACCCATAGACTTCGATATTGTTGTCGAGACTCCTGATTTCCACGTTGACATCTGCGATCGTTTTCCCCTCGGTGCGATAATAAACCAGCTGGTCGGAGGTCAATTGGGACGACGAATCGCGTACAACTACGTGACCGTAGAACTGTGCCACTTTAGTGTCGGAATCGTAAGTTCCTCTATCGGCGGTCAATGTTCGTCGTCTGTCGTTAAGATATACAGCGCTGTCGCTCGATACGGTTTTTGTCTTTCCAAAATAGCGTGCTTGACTGGTAATCAATGTCAGCGTATCGTCCTTAACATTCACATCCCCGTAAAGATCGAAAATGTCTTGCGTGAGATTTTGAACGGCGCGATCGCAGCCGAGAAGTGTATTCTCGTGCTGCATTGCCACATGCCCTATCAACTCGCGGTAATTGTCCCCGCCGCTCGTGTAACCTATCAAGCTGTCGGCGTGGATCAATCGTATAGGCTGATCTTGTGCGTTTGCCGAACCGAATAGCGTAAGATATGAAGCAAAAATCAAGAGCCACAAAAAGGTCGGTTTCTTCCGGCTCTTCGCTGCGGGTTTATTATGTTTTCCAGCCTGCCAAAACAAACTCATTGCGAGCCTTTTGCCTCGCCGCTGACATTAAATATCCTGTAATTGCGAAGGTCGCGGTCGGATTCGAATCCAACACCTTGCAATGTCTCTTTTGGCGAAACGATTCTCACAAAAATGTTTGAAGTTACTTTTTGAGTCTTGCTGTTCCAAAACAGCTGCTGTGTCCAGAGGGATGTTCCACTATCGCTGTGAGCGTAAACGTTTCCAATCGCCTCGAGATCGTTGGTCTGATTATTCACTATGCCGCTGTCGGCAGTTAGATAACTTGTATGATTCCCGGAGTCATTGAAAAAGTCCACTCGAATGCTGTCGCCCAGGTAAGTCATATTTTCGCTATTGAAGACCCAAACATGTCCGGCTTTCAGGATGCCCTTCGTCACTCCGCTGTCGCTGAATTGAATTATTGAATTCCAGCTTTCCTGGTCCGGTAATTTCCCATGAACCGACATAACTGTCGGCTTTAATTGTTCTTCGCACCCCAAAAAGCTTATGAACAAGACCTCATAGCCGACGGCAAACATCAGTACCAGAATGATTTTGGAAAGGCCAAGTCTCATGATTCGGATTTCGGAGAAAGGCCTGTTTTGACGAGATCATGGAGATGAAGCATGCCGACAGGATGATGGCCATCATCCACCACAATCAATTGAGTAATATTAAAGTTTTCCATCTCTTCCATCGCGGCAACAGCCAAGCCATTTTGCCTGATCACCTTCGGATTTCTTGTCATCACATCGCCCGCCGTCATCTTCGAAAAGTCAATATTCTTTTGAAGGAGCCGCCGTAAATCACCGTCGGTCACGATCCCCGCAAGTTTTCCGGCAGAATCTACAACGCATGTAGCACCCAGCCTTCCGGACGTCATTACAAGAATCGTCTCTCTGAGGCTCGCTGTGTTCAAAACCTTCGGCATATCTTTACCTTTGACCATCAGCTCTTCAACTTTCAGAAAGAGCCTTTTCCCGATGTTTCCACCCGGATGAAACATCGCGAATTCTTCCTCAGTGAAACTCTTTCGGTCGAGCAGTGCAAGTGCAAGGGCATCACCGATGACGAGCGCGGCAGTCGTAGAGGCAGTCGGCGCAAGGTCATAAGGACAAGCTTCCTGCTCGACACTTGCATCGAGAACAAAATCACTCTCTCTGCCCAATTTGGAATTCTTGTTCCCTATTATTGAAATGACAGAGATTCCGATTCTCTTGAACATCGGAACGAGTTGAAGGAGTTCTTCGGTGTCGCCGCTTTTCGAAATGCAGACAACCACATCTTCCGGCCTGACCATTCCCAGGTCGCCATGGACCGCATCGCTCGGATGCAGGTAGATTGCAGGCGTTCCGGTCGAGTTCATCGTGGCGACAATCTTTCGCGCGATGAGGCCTGATTTCCCCATACCGGTGATGACGACACGCCCGTTTACTTTTTCGATGAGATCGACCGCGCCGGCAAATGCTCCATTGATTTTATCTTCCAGTGCCCGGACAGCTTCCGCCTCAATTCTGACAACCTCTTTTCCTCTTTTAATTGCATCCATGCTGACATTCGATTCTTGAAAATTCATAATTAAGAACGTGAAAGACACTCATGATTTCTTTTGTGCCTTTAGAATCAAATCGATCACTTCACGAACTGCGCCCTGACCACCTCGTGCCTTGGTCACATAGTCAACCCTCATCTTCACCTCGCGCACGCAATTCGCCGGCGCCACGCTGAATCCGACTTTCGATAGAATCGGCAGATCTAAAATATCATCCCCAACGTAAGCGATCTCCGACTTGTCGAGCGAATGCACTCTCTTGATTTCTTCGAGCGGAGTAACTTTATCGATTGAACCCTGGTAAATATCTACTATTCCGAGCTCGGCTGCGCGTGCCTTTACAGCGTCCGACTTCCTTCCGGTTATTATTCCGACTCTTATGCCGTTTTGAATTGCATTCGTGATGCCGAAGCCGTCCTGAGAGTCGAACACTTTGAGCTCGATTCCGCCGTTTCCGTAAATGATAGTCCCGTCCGTAAGAACCCCGTCAACATCAAGGAAGATCGCCTTTATTTTTTTTAATTTCGGAAGAAGAGACTGAAGTTTAGTCATCTACAGTCAGCCCAGCGATACATCTTGCAGTTCGCGCTTCAGCAAATCAATTCTCTTCACCTGTTCGAGAAGCGCCCCAAATTGATGGAAAGCTAATTGAGTAGACGCGTCGCTCAGCGCTTTTGACGGTTCCGGATGAGTCTCGATAAAAATTCCGTCGACACCGACCGCAACTCCGGCGCGCGCGATCGGGAAGATATATTGTGGCTGACCGCCTGTCCTATCTTTCTCACCGCCCGGGAGTTGGAGTGAATGCGTGACATCGAGTATAACAGGGAAGCCGCTCTCATGCATTATCACCAGCGATCTCATGTCCACAACAAGATTGTGGTAGCCGAAACTTGTGCCACGTTCTGTCAACATCACATTGGGATTTCCAACAGCGGCGATTTTTTCCGCCTGAAGCTGCATGTCTTCCGGCGCCATGAATTGCCCCTTCTTTATGTTCACCACTTTACCAGTTTTACCCGCGGCTTGCAGAAGCTCGGTTTGCCTGCAAAGGAATGCCGGAATTTGAAGAACATCGGCAACTTCAGCGGCTTCATCGACCTCATCTTCCGAATGAACATCCGTCAGAATCGGCAGATCAAATTCCCTTTTCACTTCATCAAGAATTTTCAATGCCTGATCCATGCCGATTCCGACGAATGCTTTTGCACTGGTACGATTCGCCTTCTTGTAGCTCGATTTGTAAATGAACGGCATCTCGAGCTTCTCAGCTATCCTTTTTGCATCCCGTGCCACCTTGAATGCAAGTTCGCGGCTTTCAACAACGCACGGGCCAGCAATTATGACAAGAGTATTGCCCTTACCGATTTTTATCTTGCCGATAGTTATTTCTGTCGCCATTTGATCACAAACGTGGACGGATTTCGATTTGCCTCATTCGAATAAAAAGTTAGCACAAGCAGATGGAGAAAAAAAGCATGTCAAACTTTGTGAAGGTTTTTGTCCCTTTGCGAGTTCCGGCAATCGCATGCATTTCGTATTTATGACCCCATGACACAATTGACGGCAACAACATCTACTATATCCTGAACACTGCAGCCGCGAGACAGGTCAAGCGCGGGCTTTTTCAAACCCTGCACAATCGGACCGAGAGCAATCGCTCCACCTAACCGTTCCGCGAGTTTATAACCGATGTTGCCGGCATCGAGATTCGGGAAAATAAGCACGTTAGCATCGCCGACAATTGGACTTCCCGGTGCCTTCCTTTTAGCAACTTCCGGAACAACGGCAGTGTCGAGCTGCAGTTCTCCGTCAACTACAAGCTGTGGAGCTTTCTTTTTGACTATCTCCGTCGCTTGAATGACTTTATCAGCCGACTCGTGTTTAGCACTTCCCTTTGTGGAGAAAGAAAGCATGGCAACTTTCGGCTCCTCACCGACTAGTTTTTTATGATTCTCGGCAGTGATGATCGCGATGTCGGCAAGCTGCTCGGCAGTCGGATAAGGTACCACACCGCAATCTGCAAACGAATATGTCTTATTTGGAAAGACAATCAAGAAGAAGCTGGATACGACGGATATCCCCTCTCTCATTCCGATAATCTGTATTCCTGCGCGCAAAACATCGGCGGTCGTCGCCGTCGAGCCCGCAACGCTCCCGTCCGCGAGACCTTTTCGAATCATCATCGCTCCATAGAACAATGAATTCCTCATCGTCTCCAGCGCCTTATCTTTCGTAACTCCTTTTGATTTTCTCATTTCATAAAATTCATTGACATACTCATCAAGCTCCCCTGTAGATTCTATGTCCACTATGGGCACACCATCCAATTTCACGTTGATGCTTTTTGCCTTATTAAGGATCTCTTTTTCGAATCCGACCAAGCTGACATTCGCTATTACTTCATCGGTAATTCGTCTCGCAGCCTGGATTGCACGCTCGTCGAGCGAATCAGGCAATAGTACATGCCTCTTTAAAGCATGTGCTCTTTCTTTGATTTTTTTGATGACATTTATTTCCATGAATTGTCCAATTATTTTAGTGTTGATTAAGAAAAATTAAGACGATGCGCGTGCAAATTCAATCTAACCAGTCGTACATCGTGAAGGAAGACCGGCGCTTTGACAACACCGGTCAACAAGGACAAAACAGACACACACCAGATTAAAACATTCTTGCCGTTTATTCGTCTCTAATACCAAGGAGAGAGATAAAAAGCAAAGAACCTTGACTGCAATTCAAAGATCGCCGCAATTTAAAAGGAGTCCAATTTGAGTTTTAAGATGGTCACAGAGCCGGTCAACGGAAAAAATGAAGACATCATTACCGTTTCAGGCTTGGTAAAGAAGTTCGATGATTTCGTTGCTGTTGACAATATTTCCTTCGAAGTGAAGAGAGGCGAAATATTCGCATTTCTCGGACCAAATGGCGCCGGTAAGTCCACGACCATAAAAATCCTGACCACGTTATTGCAACCCACCGATGGAACAATAATCTTGAACGGGAATGACACGGCACAAAATAAAGATGGAGTTCGCAAATCACTCGGCATAGTTTTTCAAGATCCAAGCCTCGATGACGACTTGACTGCTTTGGAAAACATGCAGTTTCATGCGGTGTGTTATAAAGTGCCGCGGGAAATAAGAGATAAGAGAATAGAAGACTTGCTGCATTTTGTTGAATTGTGGGATAGAAGAGACAGCATGGTAAAAACATTCTCCGGGGGCATGAAACGCCGGCTGGAAATCGCAAGGGGACTCCTGCATCATCCGAAAATCCTTTTCTTGGATGAGCCGACATTAGGTCTCGACCCACAGACCAGGAATCACATGTGGAGCTACGTGAAAGAAATTAACAAGAACGAAAACATGACGGTCTTTTTTACGACACATTACATGGAAGAGGCGGACAGAGTTGCCGACCGAATCGCGATAATCGATCACGGAAAGATTGTCGCAGTGGGAACCGCCGAGCAGCTTAAAGAGCTAACGAACTCGGATTCTCTTGAGGATGCTTTCTTGAACCTGACCGGCCGACGGATCAGAGAAGAGGAAGCCAGCGGCATGGATAGGATGAGAAGAATGGGACAGATGTGGGGAGGGAGAAGAAGATGAGCGTAATTTATGTCTTATGGTTGAGAGAAATAAAAAAATATTTCAGATCTAAATCGAGAATCATCGGTTCACTCGGACAACCGCTTCTTTTTCTGCTGGCATTTGGGTTCGGGTTCGGTGCGATTTACAAAAAAGCCGGCGCGGGCAATTATATGCAATTTCTGGCGCCGGGCATTATTCTGATGAGCGTGCTCTTCACGGCAATTTTTTCCGGCATAAGTTTAATATGGGACAGACAATTCGGCTTTTTGAAAGAGACCATGGTTGCTCCTGTTTCAAGGCTCAGTATCATGCTGGGAAAAACTCTTGGCGGCGCCACGGTCGCCACCATACAGGGATTGATTGTATTTGTGTTGACCCTTTTCGTAGGATTTAAACCTCACAGCATCCCTATGCTCCCTGCCGCCGCGTTGATTGTTTTTTTAGTCGCACTAATTTTTACGTCGCTCGGCATTGGCCTGGCGTCCAGCATGGAAGACATGCAGGGCTTCCAGTTGATCATAAACTTTCTTGTCATGCCGATTTTCTTCCTTTCAGGCGCACTTTTCCCTTTGCAAGGAGCAGGGAAGGTGATCGATATTATCGCAGCAGTTGATCCGCTCAGTTATGGCGTAGACGGTTTGAGATATACTTTCCTGCCTTCGGTGACTACCTTTGGAATAATGAATGACTTCATGGTGCTTGTCGTTCTAATGGGAATCTTGCTATGGCTCGGAAGCCACCTTTTCGAAAAGATCCAGGCGTGACATAATGTTTCGCAAAATTCTGTAATTGGGATAACGGGTTATTAGATCGAAGAATCTTGCGAAAGCACGGGGGAATCAATAAGTGATATGAACAAGCGGATTGTGACAATACTCTACGCAATACAGTTTCACCGCACCGGAGTTCACTTGTAAACTAATTAAGACGTCAGCGTCGCCGGAAGCCGCAAGCACTTCGTACGAACGGAATTCATTGATAGCCATCCCGATTGAGCTGCCGTCGCTCGTAACATCTTTTCCGAGAATAACATGCTGATCCAGCTCGATAGAAGTGTGAATTTTCACGGCTGCGTTCTCTTCGGACCCGGCAAAGATATGAACCGATTCGTCTTTCGAGCAGCTTATATAGACGGTACTTCCGGTTCTACCCTCGATGAAATCTCTCCCGACAAACCATGCACCGCACGGATAAATTGTCTCGGGCAGGCAAAAATCGGGAAGCGAAAACTGCTGGTCGGATTCGGGCACGACCAAACTCGTGAATAGATAGTCGCCCGTTGCATAACCCAGCTGCCGCATAACCGATCCACCATGCAAATGAGAAATAGGGAATTCCATCCATCCAACCGTCGGCAGATCCTCCCTATACCCTGATAGAGCAAGGCGTGCTTGGATGGAACGCTCGATTTCCCGAAAACTTATCTCTCCTTCGTACTGAGATTTAATGAATGAATTTGAATCAACCACCAACGCTGCCGGAACTACTTTGATCCCTGTCCGCAGGACGATCATGCCATTAGCGTCGAAGATTGCGGTTGCAGACAAGCCCAATCTTTCCAACGCGGCTCTCGCAATATTCCCTCGATACATGCAGGAGAGCCTCGGCTCCATCACGTACCAGAATCCCACCGATAAATTCTCATAACGCTGCAATATGAGTTGAACCATGTCCAAACTTTCGAGGGAAATTTTAGACACCGGATCAAAGAAAAGGAGTATATTTACCAGATTTGTGGAGTACTCAACGTCTACATTTTCCCCCATGACATTTATTCCGCTTATCATCGGTGCACGTGCTTGTTCTCTCGGGTTCATAGCTCTACTTAATAAAAAGCCGATTAAAATGCAATAACAAATTCAATGAAAAATGTTTAGTGAAACGGCAATCTGTAATTCAGTTTTCGCCAGTAGGCAGCGTACGATGTTTAGTGGCAAATTCTATGCGCCAGCCGCAGCAATACGTAGCGTCTTTCGATTTTGGCTCAATCGTTATGACCGTGATTCTGTTTTCATTGATTTTGAATCTCGCCTTTTCAGATCGCCATGTGTAGTCAGGAGAATGCGGGTCGTATGGATCTCTTGAATGCACAAATATCGTATGGTATCCAACCGTTAGGGATATCTTTTTATCGTCACCTCCGATTAAGGTGATCTCCTTTTTGCTCCCATCAATCCGAACTGAGCACTCCCTGATATTTAGGACGCCATTGTTTTCTGGCCGTTCTAGTGACAGTAATCCCTCCTTACACTTATTATTATCTTGTGCTCGCAGAACCGACGGCTGAAGCAAAAACAGCAGCAGAATTGCATATTGCCATCGCACGTGTTCCTTTTTATGTATCAAATGCGCAAGACCTCCCTATCGACAAAGAATGAATATTTCCATTTTCCTTGCCTGAATCATTTTTAGTTTTGGGCACCACAAAAGAAATTATATAGTTGACTTGAGAAACGCAAATATTACAACTGCGGCAACAGCACCTATAGAGATGGCTTACTGATGCAAAGCCGAATGCAGCCTCATACGCTCTCAAGCAGCATAAACTCAACTTCTCTTTTGCCAGACTTCTTTTTCATTTCCAGATGTTGGCTCGTTTTCTCTTTCCATCTGCAAATATCGAATAACCCACATTCATAACATCGCGGCTTCCGAGCAGTGCAGGTTTTTCTTCCGAATTTGATCAGGTTGAGATGAAGTTCATACCCGCGACCGCGAGGTACATGGTTCCTGACTGCAAGGTAAGTTTTGTCGGGCGTCTTCTCATTGATCACGCCAAGCCTGTTCAATATCCGGTGAATATGTGTGTCGACCGGAAACGCGTCGTCGCCTCCAAGTGAAAATAGAACTACACACGAGGCGGTTTTGTAACCAACGCCATTCAAACTCCGGAGCTGTTCAATTAATTCCTCTCTTTCGAATTTTCGCAAACTTCTCCTGTCGAATCTCGTATACTTCTCGCGGATTTCTTTAATAACTTGAATAATAACTTTGCTTTTCCTGTTTGCTATTCCCCCGACCTTAATCAACGGTTCTATTTTTCCCGGGCGAACATTCGCAAGTGTTCGTAAGTCCGGAAAAGCACTTTTCAGATTGCTAAATGCTCTATGGCTGTTTACGTCGTTGGTATTTTGAGAAAGGATAGTCGCAATGAGAAGATCGAGCGGATCAGGCAATTTGGATTTGTGCCGCGGGAGTCCAAAAGAGTCCCGAAGTCTTGATGCGATAGTTTCTAATCTTGACCTGACATTTAATGGATTTTTACCGCGAGTTAATGGTGACAAGAGAAAGATTCTTATTCGAGCTTGAATACAAATACCGCTGTAGCTTGCTGTTCAACCTGAGGATAATTTCTGGCAAGCTTGCTGAATCTCCACGTGCGAATCGCCGCCATAGCAGCTTCTTCGAGGCGCGAATCGGCTTTTTGAACGGGAACCATTGCAAGTACATTTCCCGATGGGTCAACTGTTATTCTTATTTTTACTGTGCCGCCATGCTGGACTCCGTCAGGGAACTGCGGTCTGTCGCCGGCAATTAATGCTCTCGATACCCCGTTCCATGAAATCTGATAAGGAGACCCTGTTGTGGAATTGTTCGCAGGATTGCCCGGGACATACTTATCGCCAAATCCACCACCGAATCCCTGCTTTTCCGCAAAGCCAGCACCGCTGCCGTTTTTGTTGCCGATTCCTGAGTCTGCTCCCCCACCCGACCCTTTACTATTTTTGGCCAATCCGTTATATCCATTAACTGTGTCGAGATAAGCAGGGTTGCGGCTGATACCAACAACATCATTCATCCCCGGCCCCTGAAGCGAACGAGGGACAATCGAGGCTTTAGAGTTTATCGTATTCTTATTTGAGGCGGGAGCGGATCTGACGTTTCCAAATGCGGCGCCCGCATTTTCCTTGATTGTACCCTCTCCTCCTCCGGCACCCCTGACATCCATACCCGCCCCATTTTGTCCCGCAATTCTCACCTCAATCATTTCATAGTTAGTGTTCACAGGTGGAAGAAGTTTTTCAATGTCAAGCGGCTTCTTGTAGATCGGTTCATATAAGAAAAGGAGAAAGATGACAACCGCATGAACTCCCAACGCGATGAATAGCCCTCGAAAAAGACTTTGAGAATAGATTCTTCTTATTTCGTGCTGGCGATAGTAGTATGACCCGGCAACACTTCCATGCTCATCATTGTGCTGGTACAACCCAGACATCTGTTCCGACCTTCCTCTTCATCTCTTCAGTTGCAGCGATTGCACGAAGTTTTGTATCGAACGATCCGACACAAACCTTAAACCATTTCCCGTCATTTGGTGCGTCTCCGGCGAACACATACGCATCTATCCCCTTCGTCCTCAACTTCGCCGCGAAATTATCCGCAAGAGCTTCTGTCCTGAAGGCCGAAACCTGCAACGCAAACTTGCCGGTCGGCGCGGCCTGTGCGTTTGCCGGCGTTGCGGATTTGTCTTCCGGTGGAACGGAGGTTGATTCATTTACAACCGCCTCCGCCTGATGCTTGCTGCTGAAATTTAAATAGCCATATTTATTCAGCAAGTATAGCCCGCCCCCTATGCCGGCAATAACTATCACAACAAGTGCGATCCAAAGAAATTTAGTGCCTGCCGTCGCCTCATCGACAATTAGATCTTCCGATTTTTGTCCCCCGGCCTCACGGGCAGGAGTCCCCGCTTGTTGAGAACTGCCATCGTGTTCGTCCTGGAAGTTCAGGTTACCCATATTACGATCCTCCTCGATTGGTTCAACTTCATCAAGTCTAAGATGCTAAATATTTTCCATTGATGCAATATGTATGATGGAACATTCAATAGCGGCATATTTCACATGATTCTCTTGCTGATTCCGATGGAAAGAGTCAATGGGAATTCCCGGTAACCCTGCCAGAAATAATATTTTTGGTCGAGCAAATTATTCCCTTCTGCAAATATCTCAATCGGCATTTGTCCGGCAGTCAGGCTATACGACAAACGAACACCAAGAATCCATGCTGCACTCAGTTTGTTCTCCATAGCAATATCCGAATATCGTCCTGAAAGTATTAGAAGGGACCCGCTGGCTGCCAATTGCGCTGTGATCTGGTAATCTGCATCGACATTGAAATCGAAAAGTGGAAGATTGGGAATGAAGCTTAAAGAATCCGCTGCACCAGCTCGGGAATTCAGAGTCGCGTCGGCACTGAACCGATCTTTCTTATATTCTGCCGTGATCGAAGCGGTAAAAACGGACGCTTTGTTCGAATAGAGAAGCTCATTATTACCTGCAGTATCCGAAACATATATAGGAAAGAACCTTGCAGCTTCTAGGTTGATTTTCGGAATAATTGCCAGCTCGTTAGTCGCGGCAACTCTTGCACCGAGAGTGAAGTTCGCGTAGTTCTGAGTGTTCCTGAGCGCAAGCAATGCATCTATATAACGATCCACTGTGATGAAACTTGAAAGCTCCGGCTCGTCGATCGTGCCATAGAATCTGGAAAATAAAGAGACTACATCATTTACGTTGTAATTCGCCCGAAGGTCTGGATAGAGCTTCGCAATCCCATTTGAGGAATCGTCTTCATACTGAAAGTAGTCCAGCCCAATAGAATACGCGAGGTTCCCGAGAGTGTCGTTGTAATCAGCGCCAATCTTCAAATTGTAAAACGGATTGTCAAGTGAAATTGTCATTAAAGGCAAAATATTTTTTAACTCATTTGCCGTGCCGTTAATCGTGTGGCTCCCGAATCGGATCGAGCCGGTGATCCCAATCGAGGCTGATGACAAATCTATTTGCGTAGCCGCCTGAAGTTTTATTGCAGCTTGCACTCCATCCAGAAGATCATTTATTGAAAATCTTTCGAAGCTGAGTCCCGTCGAAAGCGGTAATTCACCGAGATCGAAATCTGAAACGATTCCGGCAGCGAACTTATTGGTTGCTCTGACCAAACCCGGCAGAGGTCCACCATACAATGAATAACTTCCGCGCGAGTATGCGACATCCATTGACGTTGTTGGCTCAAAAGCTTCGGACAAACGAAAAGCCTTCGAGAAGCCTCCCGCAACAGACATATCCCGCCTCATAGTATTGTCCACGAACCCTGAGGTATAATCACCCGCCAGGCTTCCGTGCAAAAAGTAGCCATTCGCATCGCCGCTGCCGGAGAGTAAATAATTCGTCGTCGTGTAACTTCCGATTGAAGCCTGCGCATAGAGACTCGGTGAGATATTCCCTACGCCTTGAATGCTTAGAGAATTTGCGGGCACAGCGATTCCGATTCCCTGAAGATTCTGCCCTTGAAAATAAGTTGAGTCAATCTCAACCGATTGCTTCTCCGGCTCGGGCAGAACAATCTGCGCCTTTCCGGTTATCACAAATTCCGGGACATTCACTTTCGGAAGCGAAGTATCCGGCTTGAAGCTCGTCAGCGGCGGGGACTCCATTCCCTGCGCACTCGCTATAGATGCGAAAGAAAGTATTATCGATAATATTTCAGCAATGGTAGAATTCACTTTGCCGCAACAAGCTTGGGAACACTTGATCCACGATGGCAGGTGAAGCAGGTGACTTTCTCGATTTGAGGACCGACTAAATAATTTTCGTCTATGTTAGCGGCCATCTTAATCATCACCCGTGCGGTTCTCTTCTGGATCTTCTCGTCGCTTGCAAAGTTGTCGGTGTTGTGACAAAATTCGCATTTGACGCCGAGAGCCTCGGTGAAACCGCGCATCACATTCATCAGCTGTTCGCGCGAATGGATGCCGTGGAGGACTTTTAAGTTGTCGCCAAAAGAATTGGTCGAATCGGGACTTAAAATCTGGTTTGTCACATCGTCCGCAAATTTAGGCTTCATGTCCGGCGCCTTATTTAAATTAGCGGAAACAATCAGCGCAAGAACAATTATTGTGACAAGTGTGCCATAATAAACCGCAGTTTTATTCATAGATCGTATTCTCCAAAAATGTTTATACTAAAAAAATAGCACCCGGCTTAGAATGAAGGGTTATTCCTTTCAAGTAAAGGTCTCTTCATGACAGGGGCCAATTCATTCCATTTGAATCCTTCCGTGGAAATCTGTCGCTTAAATACTCTATAAGTGGATCCGGCGTGACACCATGGTCGCTGACGCATCATCCTCGTCATCAGTCCGGTAAATTCAATCCGCACCAAGTTCCTTCATTTGTTTTCTCGCCAAGTTTGTAAATGAGTCGTCCGGTCTTCCTTTAACAAAATTGCGGAGAATAATTCGGGCTTCGCTCCTGTTCCCCGACTTTGCCAGGCAATCGGCAAGCTCAAGCTGCGAGTTTGCAACTATGTCGCTAAAACTTGCAAAAACATATTTCACACGAAGAAAAGAGAGCACCGCATCCGAGCTGTCGTCATCATCGCAATAATATTCCGCAACCTTTAGCTGGGCTTCCGCTCCGACAGCATCGTCTCGCGTCTTCGCCACCTCGTTTGCCAGAGAAATTGCATCTTTACTTCGCCCCCGGTCGAAATATATGCCGCTTAATAAAACCCTCGCTTCATCTCTGTCTTCATTATTTTCAGCCGGCGTCTGCCGGCCTTCTGACACAGAAGAATCGGTCTCTCCGAACACCGCCTTCGAAAGGCTTGCTTCAGCCTTTAGTGTATCGCCTTCCGCGAGGTAAAGCTTTCCAAGATCCGTCTGCGCGTTCACACTATAGACGCCTCCCGACGCTGCAGCATTCTCAAGAAGTTTCTGGGCTACCCCGTATTCTTTTTCTCCGCGGTAAATTTCCGCAAGCTTTATTCTGCCGGCATCGGTGTACTCATCCCACGGCTGCTTGTCGATTAGATCGGACAGTACTACCGTCGCAGCTTTTTCTTTACCCAGCTCCATTTCCGCGAGTGCAAGATTGTACAGAGCCTTGCCTAAAATTTCACTTCCCGGAAATTTTGCAACGAATTCTTTCAAGTCACGTTCAGCTTCTGCATATTGTTTTTGATTCAAAGCGTACTCTGCTTTCTTATAATAAATTCTGTCTATGTGCTCGAGCTGTGGGTGATCTCGCACAAAGGCATCTATCACCGTTTCAGCTTCTTTTGTCCGTCCTAAAACCGTCAAACAATATTGCATCCCTACAATCGCGTCATCGACATAGTCGCTTGTCGGATATTTTGCGAGGAGCGTCTGGTAACTCGCGAGTGCATTGTTATAATCCTGAAGATTGTAATATGCGTCGCCTTGACTGTATAAAGCCCTGGCAGCTGCGGAACTGTTCGGATAATTCGAAACAGTATTCTCAAATTCTAAAATCGCTTTCGGATATTCCTTCTGAGAAAAATAAACCCAGCCAATCGCAAATTGGGCGTCCGGGGCAACCAACGAGGCAGGATAACTTTTTAGCAGTGATCTGAATGCGGAAGCCGCGGCATCAAATCTTCCCAGCCAAAAATCAGACTCACCAACTTGATAGACGGCATAAGCCGCCAGCGTATCGCCCTGAAATCTTGTGGCTGCATTCTGATAAACAGCAAGAGCTTTTTCATAATCTTTGTTGTAATAATATGCGTCGGCAAGTCTGAGGTAAGCGTCTGAACGCATCGGCGAGGTAGGATATGAATCGAGAAATTGCTGGAAGGAATGAGCTGCGTTCGTGAATTCATTAGAAAAATAGTAAGAATACCCAATTCCAATGAGCGCAGCTGATGCGTGACCGCCATTATAATAATCCTGGAGATATTTTTTGTAATTAGCTAAAGATGCAGAATAATTCTTGGCAAGATAAAAAGATTCTGCCGCCATGTATAATGCTTCCGATTTTTCTTTATCTGAAGAAGAAAGTTTTTCTGCCGCCAGGTATATTTGCGCTGCACCATCATAATCCTTAGTTGCGTACAGCGCTGCAGCATAATCAAAATGCGCCGTTACCAGCTCCTCGCCTTGAAGCTTCAATATTGCCTCAAGGAAATAATCTTTGGCATTCTTGTAATCCCCAGCCGCGGCAGCAGAGATCGCCGCATTTTTCATGGCTTCGGAGTACAAGGATGTATCAGACGAAGCGTTCAAAAAGGATTTTACGCTCACGGGATAAGATTTCTCGTTGTAATATAATTTGCCTAATTCATAATATGCGCTTGAGATTTTACTTCGAGAATTCGGAGGCGTGGTCAACTCTCTGAGAGTCAATTCGGCAGAATCCGGAGAACCTATGACTTCGTAAGCATGAGCAGTTTCCAATCTTGCGTCGAAATAAGCCGGGCTCTTGTAGCCTACTGTGCTTAGAAGCTGTAGAGCTTCACGTCCATGACTTTTTTGTGCAATAAAAATTTTAGAAAGAAGGACACGTACTTCATCGGAATGATCGCCTGAAGGATATTTGCCCACGTATTCGGTGTAAACCGAAACGGCACTGTCCGGGGAAATTTCGGCTTCATAACACCTGCCCGTATAATACAATGCGGGTTCATCAACTTCTTCTTCCGCGGAAAGTTTGCTCGAATTCGCAAATTGTTGAACAGCCTGCCGGTAATCTCCCTGGAAGAAATCGCACTCACCGATTTTTTCCGCTGCGTCTGCCTTCAGCTTCGAGTCAGGATAATCCGAAATCATCTCTTGAAATCTTTCTTTGGCTTTCGCGTACTGGTTAGTTTTCCCGTAGCACCATGCGGTTCCATACATGGCGTAATCGGCAAAACCGGAATTGTTGTAGCCCTCATAAGACAGCTGGAAATATTTTATCGCGTTGCCGAAGTCCTCTTTGTCCGCAAACATTTGACCTAATTTATATGATGCCTCACCTTTCAAAGCATCGTCAATTCCAAAGGGCCCCTGAGATTTGCCAGACAACACACGTTTCAAAAGTTTTTCGGCTTTATCGAACTCCTCGAGATGCACGAATACCTCGCCTGTTCGGAGCTCGGAACGTGTATAGCAATTTGAACCTGGATAATTCTCCATAACCTTCTGGTAATCTATGAGCGCACTGTCATACATCTTCATTTGAATGAGACACTCGCCTGACAGAAAGGTTATTTCGTCAAGTCGTTGAGAGTTTGGATGGTTCTTTTTGAACGAATCGAATTGGCGGAGTGCCATTCCGTACTGGCCGTCCCGGTATAAGCCTACGGCGAACGAATAGTCCTGTTGTTCTTCAACCCTGCCTCCGGCGACCTGGCACAGCGATAGGGATGGCATTAGGGCAAGGAATGCAAAAAAAATGATTCTCTCTGTCATTTTCATTTTTGGAATTTATAGATTTACAATGAGTTAATCAAGCTTGTCTCGTAGTTTACTTCAAGCACCTTTGCCTTTGGGAAGTTTCGCTTGGGACGGCTCACGCCTGCGCCTGCAGTCAATGTCCACTACGCCATGTCGCATCCGACGCGTCCCGCTGTGTGGATTGAGAAAAAAATCTTTATATTATCTCAATGATTACTTACACTCAGAAGCAGCTCCGGGACCTGACTTTTTCTTCAACCAAAGAATGGCTTATGACAGACGGCGACGGCGGATTTTCATGCAGCACAATTTCATTCATGAACACGAGAAGACAACATTCGCTTCTAACCGTATCGGTAAATCCACCGCTCAAACGGCTGACACTTCTTAACAAGATAGACGAGGAAGTGATAATAGAGGGCAAGTCATATTTCCTCGGTTCAAATCAATACCCCGGTACAACATTCCCACAGGGTTACAAGCTGCTGAATGAGTTCACATTTGACTACTTTCCCCAGGTAACATTCGACCTCGAAGGATGCCGTTTGAGCAAGAGACTTTTGATGCCGAAAAAATCAAGCTCGGTGTTCTTGCATTACGACAACCACTCCAAAAAGAGGTTGACCCTGCGTTTTCTTCCATTGCTCAGCTTCCGATCGAAGGATTCTCTGAGAAAGGCGGGCGATGGATTTTTAGTGAACGAGCTGCCGGATGGTGTTCGTATAATTGCTGAAATGAATTTGCCGAAACTTTACTTGAAGCTTTCGCAGATACTACAGCACAACTCCTGAATCGCGCTGGTATTTTAATTTCATTTACAGCCATGATACCGATCTTTACAAAGACGACCGCGAAGACTTGTATAATATAGGCTATTGGGAAACGGAGATGGAACCCGGCAAGGGCCTAACGCTCGCAGCGTCAACTCGTGACCTTGGCGAATTTGATTACGGGGAAATCGAAAACCGTCATATCGAGCTCATCGATCGGATTCGCTCAGCCAGCCGTTTACCAAAGAAATATTTTCACTTAGCCGACATCGCTGCAAACCATATTGTTAGCAGCAAAGCGATCCGAAGCGAGGCGATCATGGAAGGTTATCCGTACGGAAGTATCGCCCTTCGCGAAACACTGTTGTCATTGGCGGGAATATCTTATGTCGCAGATGCCGCTCGCGGGAAGCAGCACCCTACAGATGAAATAACTGAACGGTATGAATCGGGAGAGACTTCAGGCGAAACGAGTCACGAGCGTGATTTCTTTTACGACTTGACAGTAAATGAAATGAACGGCGCCTTTCCATCGAAAATTGACGAAGAGACACTGCATATCAATTATGATGACCCTCAAGTTCCGCTTTATTTTGCATTGGCGCTTGATCGTTACGCCGCGAGAGCTGCAAATAGAAATATCATGATACGTTACCTGCCGATTATGGAAGGGGCGATTAAAGTCATAACCCAAAACACAGACACGTTGCTATGTCCACCTTCGGACAGCAACGCGCCTGCTGATTGTCCATTGCTGAAAGTTGACAGCCCATCGCAGGGAGAATTGTCCGAAATAGCTATGAACGCCTCTCTAAATGCACTGTGGTATAATTTATTGAGAGTTGTCAACAACACGAAACTGTCCCAGCCGATCGAATCAGGTCAGCCGGCGACACAGCCGGCTTATCGCGAGACTGCCGAAAAAATAAGTGCAACATATTTCAATACATTTTTCAATATTGATGGAAGTTATAAGAAGTCGGAAGGAAAGAACGAGGTAACTTCTGAAATGGTCGTGCCTCTGATATTGCGCTATTCTCCGCTTGACGAAGATCAGCGCTCACTCGTGTGCAAAATCCTGGTTTCAAAGTTCCTGGACTCATTCGGAAATCATTCGGCACATAAATCACCGGACCATGCTTGCAACGTCGCGGCAATATACCTTGCTGAAGCAAGCAGCCAGATGAAAAATTGTGAAAGAGAATTCGGAAATATGAAGTGGTACATTAAAAAGTTGTTCAGCCTAGAAGAGTTTACCAATTGCGTCAACGGACTTCCGAAATGCGGCAACGTAGGCTTTGGGCGCGACCTGCAAGATCCTTCATCGGCAATTGTCGCGAGTGAAGCAATCCGGATTGTCAAGAAGTTGAAGATGATATAAGCAAAAGACCGCGGCGGTTTCACGCCGCAGCTTTGAATTAATTCCTCTCAGGCATGCGATTTGACATTGTGGTAATCATCGAATGGCAGGATAACGAAAGAATTGGTAAGCTCCACGGAATTCTTGAGCATAGCGCTGACCGGACAATATTTATTTTGAGAGAGATTTATGGCATGTTCAAGGTCGGTATTCGACAGATTCTCGCCGTAGAAAACATATTCAATGTGAATTTTCGTGTAAACTTGCGGATGTTCTTCAGCGACTTGAGCTTTCATCCTCACTTCAAGCCCGCCCAGTTTTACTCGTTTCTTTTGCAAGATGGACACCACGTCGCTGCCCGTACAGGCGCCGAGTGAAATTAAAATAAGCTCCTTCGGCCGAATCGCCGCATTGCTTCCGCCAAATTCCGGCGGACCATCCACTGTAACCCAATGACCGGATTCGGTCAAACCTGCAAACGTCAGGCCCTTGATTTGTCTTACTACTGCAGATTTTTCTGCCATCTTGACTCCATTCAGTTTTTTGATCCAACAAATTAGATTCGGTTCAAAGTAAGAATCATTTTTCGAATGCTAATTTAATTAAATTCCGGCTGTAGCTCAATTGGATAGAGCATCAGACTACGGATCTGAGGGTTGGGGGTTCGAATCCCTACAGGCGCACTAAATTTGCAGGTTTTAAAAAATTTGGTTGAGCCTTGGTTGAGTTGTCTTAATGTATCATGGCACGAGGAAGCCCAACTCTTAAAGCGGATTCTGCACCCGTCCTCGACCCGGACAATGGCTCGAACTCTTTAAGACTCAAGCTCCCGGTGTAGATCCGGCGATCGATGCGTGGCAAAGTTTCTTTTGAATTACTTATCTGACAATGGATCACTTCCTGGGGGCAGGTCAAATTCATACTTGCACCAGCGCGCGGTTGAGCCTCGCTTTTCTCCTCTTGAAAATTATCGCGGCGTTGAATTGCCTGCCATGCTTTATTCCAATTTCTTAATAAATATTTGATATTCTTAGGATTTTCACCAACACGCCTCATAGCGTATGCCCACCAGTTTTTTCCATAGGGTAAATATACTCTCAGTTTATATCCCCTCTTCACAAGTTTTTTTTGATAGTCGACTCTTACTCCATATAACATCTCAAACTCATATTCGTCTTTTGCCCAATTGTTTTCTAATGCAATTGCATTAATCTTGTCGATCATTTGATCATCATGAGTGCCAAATATAGGATAAAAACCACTTTTCTTGGCTTCAGGGGACAACATCATTCTTGATTGATTATAAAATGCCTGATTTATTTCTCTTTTCGAAGTAAGTGCAATCTTGCGATTTTCGGCAAATGCTCCTTTGACAAGCCTTACACTCCCCCCATTACTAATAGTTTTTTGAAGATCTTTTCCTGTTCGATGCAAATATGCTTGTAAGGTCAACCCGATTGGCAGATCGTTTTTTATTAGCTGGTTATAAAAAGTAATCGTATCTTCACAAACAGATCCATCTTCCATATCAATCATTAATAAACATTTGCTCGACTTATCGTGTCTAACTGTCGTACTTTCTTTAATTTTTTCGGCAAGCTTCGTAAGATTGGAGAAACAAATATTTTTATCTATTTGAAGTCCGACTTATGTCGGGTTGACTGAAATGTGGATATCTAGTCCGCTTCCCGATAACATTTCTGAAATATTCAATAACGATTCCATCGTTTTGTCCACAACTTTCAGATCACTTACATATTCTCCCAAGAAAAACAAAGACGTATAAATATTTTCATTTATTAAGCCCTTATCCTTGTTTAAGGCTTCTGTTTCGTCCTTTCCAACAACAAACTTTGATGCAAGTTGACTAAGGCTTTTTCTTGATTGAAAAAATGATTTAATCTTCTCATTTCTTGCCATATAAATCATCAGTTTTTGCCACATAGTCTTTAAGTTTCCTTATGTTCTATAAAACATAACGGAACTTTTACAAAAGCGCAAGCGGTATAACGGTTTGCCAACTAAGCTGTGGACAGGAACAACGTACCACTTCCCGAACCGAGTCCCATCCTGATCACCTTATACATCATGGCGTATTGCACTCACGCTCATTCTGTCAGTTTGAGTTGCTGGTTAGGCCCCCGACATTTCTATAACTTGATCCGTAGTGCAAATACGAGCATACTCCCCATCAAGATTTGCCAAATTCCTGTGCAGCTTCTCATGCCCTGGACAGTGCCCAATCCCGAGCAACCTTGCGGTTGTTACTTCGCTTCGTTAAATTATTAACGAGGTCGTTCGTTGCGCCTGTAGCTCAATTGGATAGAGCATCAGACTACGGATCTGGGGGTTGGGGGTTCGAATCCCTCCAGGCGCACTTCCAATACCTAACTTCGGACACTCCCTGACGCTTAAAGACACGACCGCATTGATAAATGCGAGCCGGAAATATTAAGCATCTCCGGCCTTTCAGAAGGCAAAACTGAAGCTACTTCTCACTTGTGGTGTCAAATGCTGAGGGCGCAAACGTGATCGACGAAACTCCGGTAATCGGAATACTTCGGATTTCACCATTCACCTGAAATTGCACTGAGTCCGCACTCGCTCCCATGAATACACCCGACAGAGTTGTCCCATTCGTTAAGACGGCTTCGTCTTGCGACTCGCTGGAAGTATTTGATGCGGAAGAATTTGGTGCGCCATTCGGTCTATTGACCACAACATAAACATTTTCATCCGGCATATACTGGTAGTACGCGCCGCCCCAGTAATAATATGCAAGCGGCCCAATACGAAAACTTACAAAACCGACAGGGAGAACTCTTATCCTCGCCCCAATCGGCGGCAGAACAGAAACATATCCTCGTCTCGCACGACGATAGAAGTATCCGCCGCTGTAGAAGTAATTCCTTCTACCTACAAACACCGTATAATGGTTCCGCGGAAGGTTAATGACGCGGCTTGCTCTCTCTCTTTGCGCAGCCACTCGTCTCCTTTGCGCATTCGCCCCGGAGCTGACAAAGAGGGACGATACTACGACTATCGTCAAAAGAACGGCGACATATTTAATTTTCGATTGAACTTCATTCATTTGTCTCATTATAATCCTCGGATTTAATTAGCACCTATTCGGAAAACTTGTTTCACAACTTCATAATTATTTGACTCTTAGACCTCGCGAGCAGTTTAATCCCGGATTACAAACAAACTTTGGAATTCTGCTGGATCTCTGCCGGACATTTGCCCAGATAATCACTTGGAGTCGGACTCGATAGGAAGAACCGGCGTGAGCAGTTTTTTGCTTGCTGGACTTTGAAGACTTTCACACGAGGTTGAGAAATAAAATGCGATCGCGGACAAAGTAATGCGACCATTAAAGAAATCACTGCTGAACTCCGACATATATAATCAGGTGATAGCCAAATAACATTTTGAAAGGCAAGAATAAATGAATATAAGTAGTATTTCCTCGGCAACAAGCGCTTACCAACTCGGACAAACTAACGCCTCCCAAAACAGCATCGGGCAACAGTTTATGCAGCTGCAGCAAGCACTTCAATCGGATGATCTCTCGGACGCAGAGTCCGCATATTCTTCAATCCAGAACAGTATTCAAAACTTGAGCAGCGGTCAGAGCCCTCTTTCAAGTACAAGCCAGATCAGCGGCGACTTTCAGGCACTTGGCAGCGCACTTCAATCGGGAGATATCTCCTCCGCGCAAAGTGCATTTGCGACTTTGCAACAGGATATGCAGGCGACACAACAGACAAGCGCTTCAGGTTCAGGCAGCGTTCACCATCACCACCATCATCATGGAGGGCAGGTCAACAGTGCCATGTCACAGCAGATGACCGATCTAAGCTCTATCGGCAGCGCACTTCAAGCCGGCAATACTTCATCTGCACAGTCGGCGCTCAGTGCATTCCTGCAGGACTTGCAGAGCAGCAGCAGTTCGACCAGCCCATTGACTGCTAACAGCCAGGTAAGTACCGATCTGCAAAGCCTTCAGAGTGCGCTACAGTCAGGCAGTTTGTCGTCCGCTCAAAATGCTTACTCGACTCTATTGCAAGACTTGATGCCGCCCGGGATGAACAGCGGATCTGCATCCGGTTCTGCCCTTTACAGTTCTAATCAGCAGTCTTACGTCGGCAATATTGTGAACGCAACTGCTTGAGATTGATTAGAGTCGGACACTATGTCGGAAGCCGTCAAGTTGATTCGAGAAGAATTTAAGATAGGGCAGAAATGAAAAGCACGTTATTTGTATCGGCCATACTGCTTCTTATGTGCGCCGCAAAGCCCGCATACCCGCAGACCAGCCTGATCGAAAGCATTTCTCCCGTTGCGATAGATAATGATGGTGCCGTCGATGTCTCATACACACTTCTGTTGAGCGCGTTGGACATGAGCCGGATCATGGATTTCGGAAATACAAAGTGGGCGTTGAATCACGGAGGTTACGAGCTCAATCCTGTTATGAGGTACACGTTCCAGCATCAGCCACTTGATATGCTCTTCTCGGCTGCCTGCATCTCGGCAGAAAACGTTTGCCTGAAAAACATATGGACAAATAACAATGAAGCGGGTTGGATCGCCGGAAGCGCCTCTCTAATTATTTCAAGTTTCATTGTCTACCAAAATTTCCGTGGCAGCGGATTTAATGTAGGATTCGATTTTTCAATTTAAGTTTTTGTCCCAAACTCCGATAAAAGGGATGCTTTATTACTCCAATACCCGTCGGGGTTCTTACTCCTTGAGGCGTCGAATCTGCTCGACGCCTTTCCTTTTAGACAACTCAAAACTACAAACATGTCACGCTTTTAGTGCCCCGGACCGGCACTCGTTATCCGACGATCAACTCCTTCCGGATTAAGCCATTATCCCTCGAATTCAGAATCTCTGTGTACCATATCCGGAGAAAACGCCGCCAAACAAACCGACATATATTCCGCTCCGCCTTCGTATGGTGTGCTGTATTGAACCCATTCATTCTTGTCGACAACCACCGCTTCGCCCGCTCTCACTTCAACTTCCTCATCTTCCAGTTTCAATTTTAGTACCCCCTTCAGGACAATTGTATATTCATTGAACTCCGGATTCTGCCCCGGCTCAATCCATCCTTGCGGGCTGATCATTCTGGCGATGCTAACTTCTTTAGTTCCTGAATTTACTCTCCCTATATATTCTTCAATTTGCTTCGGCTTATTACCGGCAGCTTTTATTAAGGTCGGCTTGCCTATCTTTTTAACCATCCTGAATTTTCCTCCTTAATGTTGATTGATTTTAAGGCAACACATCTGATGTGAAATTAGATGGATTATCTTACACATAAATGTGAACAAAGTAAAGTTTGCATTTGAAAGAATAAGCAATTTGTTGTTAATATAGTGCTTGTCCATAGTGCAATATAGCTGGATAACGTCGCGGTAAATCTCTGGATGTTTGCGGAATACATTATCGCTGCCATGACTATCTTAGGGCTTACAGAAGCTATTCCATTCGTGGAAAATCCCGAAGAAAGGAGAATTCGATGATCAAAAACAAAAAGAGGAAGAAACCTCAAGCCGCTTCCATTATTGGAGCTCCGGCTGGCTCACAGAATCTATTGCCGCTCGAGCTGCCTAAACCAACACCGGGCCGTGGCACGACCGTAGTAAAGGCCCTGCAGCTTAGAAAAACTACCCGCGAGATTAGCGACAGGAAACTTTCTTTGCAGGTCCTATCAAATCTTCTCTGGGCAGCGTGTGGAGTAAATCGGAAGACGGGTCCTTTCGACACTCCCGGACGAACCGCCGCATCGGCAAGCAACTCGCAGGAGATCGATCTTTATGTCGCCATGGAAGATGGCACTTATTTATACGATCCGTTGCAACGCAGGCTCGATCCGGTTCTTGCGGACGACGTGCGTGCTTTAGCAATCGGAGCCGGCCAGGCGAGTTTCGCGATGAAGGCTCCGGTCCAGCTTATCTACATCGTGGATGTCGACAAACTTTCCCACACATCCGGTTACCAGGAACCCGGGCTGCAAGACGCTGAAATTCAGAAGTCATATTATTATGCCGATACCGGTCTCATTGCAGGCAACGTATATTTATTCGCCGCTTCACAAGGTCTGGCGGCATGGTTCCATAACTGCAACAAGCCTGCGCTCACTGAGAGACTGAATCTGCGCGCCGGGCAGCGGGCGCTTTTTGGACAGACAGTTGGGTATCCGATTAAAAAGTAATGGAGTTTATTTCAAGTGAATATATCAGGTAATACAGTATTAATCACAGGCGGCGCAACCGGCATCGGCTATGCGTTAACAGAATCCTTTCTCGAGGCAAATAACGAAGTTATCGTTTGCGGCCGCCGTGAAGAACGGCTTCTCGAAGCCCAGAAGAAAAATCCGAAGCTTCATGTCAAAGTATGCGATGTAGCTAAGGAAGCTGATCGCAAGGCGCTCGTGGAATGGATCACAAACATGTTTCCGAAGTTAAACGTGCTGGTGAACAACGCCGGAATTCAAAGAGATGTGGACTTCACAAATGGCATCGATGACTTTCTCTCGGGTGAGAATGAGATCGAGATCAACTTAGAGGCTCCGATAATTCTTTCCGGGATGCTTATTCCATTCTTAACGGGAAAGAAAGAAGCTGCTATCGTCAATGTTTCATCCGGACTGGGCTTCATACCAGCAGCTCGAATGCCGGTTTACAGCGCGACCAAAGCCGCACTTCATGCATTCTCCATGGCACTCAGGCATCAGTTATCAAAATCGGGCATCAAAGTTTTTGAAGTGGTTCCGCCGGGAGTTGACACCGAACTAAATCCCGAAGGAAGAGCCAGGCGGGGTAATTACAAGGCGGGTTTAACTCCAGAGGAGTTTGTGGGCGCTGTGATGAAAGGTTTTAAAGATGATATGATGGAAATTGGTTATGGAATGACGGAAGGTGCAATCAAAGCATCAAGAGCCGAACTTGACGAGAGTTTCCGGAGAATGAATAGCAGGTGGTAAAAATTCGCACCATGGTTGACGCGTAATTGCTCTGACTGAATTCATGCGATAGGTTAAAGCACATTTCTCCATCGCCTTGTCAAGGAGAGGGTCGGGTTGAGGTTTTAACCGCATTCACCAGGGCCTTTAATCGATCCATTCCAGCAATATCAAAATAAGCCAATACCCGCTGCTACACCTATGTGACTCGTCAGAGACCATCATACCTTTTTTGCTTGCCGATACTTCTTCCACGCCTTATAGTTCTTCGGTATGTCAATTTTCTTTAATTCTTCTCACACTTCAATTCCTTCTTCCCTGTTCGAGTCCTTTTGCCCCTTCAAAAAATCTGAGATGAAATTATTAAACTTTGTGGAAGGTATTTGCGGAAAGCTATCGTCCGACCGGTTCAACTTCACATATTTCTTCACCAGGTCTCCATAAGTTATCTTCACCCCTTTGTCCATCTGCTCTTCTCGCCAGCGATTTAGCCAGTATCGCGCACCTGATTTTTTCTTCAAAATTGGATCGATCTTTAACGCTTCCCTAAGAATAAATTCTTTTGTTTCTTTGTCGCTTGTATAATTGACAATAGTACGGCTGGTCTTTAATCCCAAATCAGTATCTTTCATCTCTTTGCTTGAAGAAATCTTCCTGTTAGGATCTTTTATTTTGCCCGTCCGCAAAAAGTGCTTAATAAGTCCTTCAATTTCATCTTTCCTTAGTTTTGAATAAGATGGGATCCCGATTTCTTTTGCGAAATCTTTCAACTCATCTACATACCAATACCCATTCTCAAATTTCGCTTCGGTCATTGATCTCGATAACTTTATTCTATTCACGTACGGTTGCCTCGTCCCATCAGATGCAAAGATAAATAACACCTGCGTGCGCCACAATGTTTCGGCACACCATGATAACAGAGTGGCGGAGTCTGTACAGATGCGCTCTAAACCACGAAGTAGGATTTCCTGCCAATCATTTATCTCCCTTCTTCTCTATTATCTGCCTTCGCCGAAGACAACACTTCGTGACAACATATCTCCTGTTAGTAAAGTACCACGCGCGTCTTTAACCTATGCGGCATGGATACGGCAGCTGTTAATAGTTATCACAAGTCGAGTTTAATGCCGTTACGCCATACAACAATGATAGAAAGGGTATTGTTGATATTTGCTGTCGGGTCGCCATCGACCAAAAGCAGGTCAGCGCGCAACCCGGGCTCAATTCGACCACGATCCGTAAGTCCGAATCGGCGTGCGGGAATAGACGTGGCTGCCCGGAGCGCCTCGATAGGCTTTAGTCCCGCAGAGACAAGCATCTGTAGTTCGTGGTGCAAGCTGGCACCGTGGGCGAGTCCGCCAAGGATTGGTAAAGGCTCCGATACGTCGCAGCCCGCCAGAATGTCAACACCCGCCTTATAGAGATACATAACGCTGTCGAAAGCATCCTTTAGTTTTCCTTGAGGGTAGACATTCATGCTTCTGGAGAGGGAGTCGAGCCACTTCTTGCTCAGTCTGGAACTTACTCGTTTGTCGGCGGCTAGCGCGCCTGCGTTATTCCCAACGGCAGAAGAGATCGCCACAAGGGTGGGGATAACAAACGCGCCGGAGGATGCAATTGCAGCCACAAATTCGGGGGTAGGCTGGCGATCAAAGAATAAATGCGCCAATCCATCGACTCCGGCCGCCATGGCTCGCTGAGCTCCTTCGAGGGTCGTCACATGAGCAATAGCCATCTTATCAAATCTATGGGCTTCATTCACGGCCGCAAAGAGAGTTTCGTCATTTAGTACCGGAAGCCCGGGGAAACCGACACATGTTCCATCCTCAATAAAGACTTTGATGTAGTCGGCTCCCCTGGCAACTTGCCTGGCTACGAATTTGACTGCCTCATCAGGGGTCGAGACAGATGGATAATGGAAAAAGTAACGTATAAGCAAGTTGCGGCTCGAACTCATGTATTGAGTCGGGTGACCTCCTTTAGAAGTGACGACCATTCCAGAGGAACGCAGATCTGCGACATCGTTTCGTTGAGATATTGCTTTGCGCTGTTTAGCCGACCAGCGACCATTCATCTCCAGCTCTGTAGTGACACCAAACAACAGTGCGTCATGCAGGCCATCCATGTCTGTATGCACATGGGAGTCGATCAGGCCTGGCATCAGGGTTGCCCCTTGGGCGTCGATGATTGTTGTCCCTCTTGGGACCGGTCCGCCAATCTCTTGAATAAATGCTCCGTCAATCAAGATCCACTTGTCCTGAATGACGCGTTCTCCGTTAAAGATGCGCGCGTTAGTTACTGCAGTAACCATAATCGCTTATTCTGACCTAAATCTATTTCTTATAAAGACGTCAAGAACTCAATTTTATTGCGCATTGAAATAAACGATGCAAAAGATCTTACTCGCCATTGATGAACGGAAACTAGAGATCATCTTTTTCCATGTCTTTCGTCAATCCAACAGTAACACCCTTTCGGAATATTGCCCATGCTGACAATCAGGCACTTCTTTCGTCCCTTTACAAATAGCAACACACTGAGTGGATATGTGTTCTCGTGCTTGAAACAGTTCGGAGGCAGCAGGCTTTGTCTAATGCGCGGGCCAGCGACCCAATAGCACACACTAAGACTGTGTGCAACGTTCGATGTCACTGCCGCCTCTAGGTCGGGACACATGAAAGTCAGATATACGACCCCAGATTCTCCGGGTGAAATCGTCGTGTCATCGACCACTTCAAACAGGGCTTCGTTATATTGTCCCTTCAGTATTTCGATGGGAGCTTTATAACCGGTCTTAATCCGGAAATGCTTTCCGCCCGCATCAGTTGTTAGCAGCGTTTTTTCTGCTTTAATATCAGGTTTCATAGCTCAGTAGGCATTGCACATAACGTCCTGCGGCAAAAAGTCGTTGCTCTCGCCCGCTATAAAAGTTGCGGAGCATCGAGACAACGGGCGAGAGCAATGAAGCGACCACCTTGCATATATAATGTGGAGCATCTTTTTCTTGTTTGTTAGTTGCAGTTCAAAAAAATATTTTTCGTTCTCATTGATCAGATAAGCCTTCTTCATTAATTATAAATTTGATTCTTGTCGTTTTGAAACATGAAAGAGATGTATTTTTTTGTAAAGTTTATTTTTTTTATCTCCCTTGAATTTCCAAGGAACGCCGTATTTATCGATAAATTGCCCATAGGTTCCAAACGGCATATCGCGTAACTCTACGAAAAGCCCCTTATCCTTATCGGCTATTTCTACAAGTCTATCGAAGATTACTTTTATCTCCTCCGAAGTTCCATCTATCATAAATATACCAACATTCGTGCCCTCCTTTGGCTCCCATGTCGGGGATGCCATCCAGTCCGAAGCAGAGATTTCTATAGCACCGCTTTTCAGATGAGCGTTAATGATTCTGTTATGCTTCTCTTTTGGAAACTGATCTTTCGTAGGATAATCGCCAAGCTTTGTAAGCGTTAGGTCGCCGCCAAGAGACTGGTGATAAAAAGTCATGGCTTCGGCACAATTACCATCAAATAAAAGAAATGGGGTACATCGTAACATAGTTCTTCGCCTCCGTTTTGTTTCGTTGGTTTTATACCTTTGATAATAGAGATAGAGAATTAAATTTATAATTCAATCTTTTCTTTAATGGAGTGGACAAGACACATTTATTATCCCCCTCATTAAATAAAGAAGGAATCATATTTATTCCACTTTGAAAGACTACCTTCATTTTACTTCAAGGAAAATATTTGTTGAATTGCAGCTAACGTGATGCAGAAAGAAGTCGTTTCGATTTGGCGCTATACATGCGCGAAGCTCCGATGCTGGCGACAAATCGGAATGAAGCGAACACGAAATATGTTCCATGATGAGCGTCTTTTTTCTGGTTGTTATCTGCTGTAGCGCGTTCATTCTGAATTTCTGAAGTCGATGTCCAGAGCGTAGGAAACGGTCTCGACTTTCCGATTCTTAAGATAACGCGACACGTCTTGGCTCAACTTTCGAGTGCCGCCATGGACAAGAATGCCTCGTGGCTGGCGTTTTATTATCCGCCCGACCTCAGCCATGTAGCGTTCCAACTGTTGGATATCCTCAATGCTTGGAGAATGTTGTTTGCATTCCACGATGACAGGCGTGTCGCGTTTGTCGATTAGCAGAACGTCAAGTCGTGTCTTGTCGGGAAGTGAAATCTCTCTTCGCTTGTAATCAGGATGCGGGGCCAAACCGTCTTCAAGACGATGTGGATAGGTGGCAATGTAGTCTGAGAGCGCGGCTTCGGAAGCAAACCTGCTCGATAGGCCAACCCAGTTAGTCGGGTCATTCATGCAATTTATGATTGTCTCGACGGAAGGCGAAGTAACTTTCGCGAGCGTTGCCCTCAAGTTCCTTCCCTTGAAGCGGCTCGCTTCGGGAAGTTTTACGACAAGGTCAAAATCCATTGGTCCGACATCGAGGTACCAACGTACCAGTACGCGACGGCCCATTTCACCGCTCGGGTGTTTGTCGCTAATCGGAATCAAACGCTTCCACTCAGAATCCTCGACCGCCAATCCAGTTACCTCTCCTAACCTACCGACGCGACTGCCTGCCATGGATGCGACTATCAAGTCTCCGATATTAATCTTCGTCAGGAGCTTGCGGCAGGATTGCCAGCCGCTACCTTGTTTTGTGTCACCTCTGAGATGATAGCCCGATGCAGGGGGCCATCCGACTGCAACACATTGGTTCTTTAGCCACCTTAACCACAGGCCAGGAAAATCATTTTCCATACAGTAGAACTTCCACAAATTCTTTGGCATGGCCACCACCTTTAGTTAGTTTTGGAAACTCGTGAACGCGCTATTGCAGATAACGTCCACGGCAATCACGTCGTCGCGCGCTCCTTCTTCTTGGAATGTGCGCGCGATGAAGCGAGTTCCATGATATACAATAATCGAGCATCGTGATTGCCGTTGTTATACGCCGCGCCATTGTTCAATCAGAATATATCGGTACAAGTTTCTTGCACTCAGGGAAGTATGCCATTGGGAGCACAGTGTCAACGCCAACATCGTGAATCACAACTGGAATTTCCTTCCTCTTGAGTCGCTTGACAGCGTTGTCTATCGCAAGCCTTGCATCCTTTGCACTCATGTGGCAACTACCGATCAAATATTTTTGTGCGACAGTGTAAATTGAGCCGTCATAAGAGCGCTTATATCTATACTCTGGCACACCATACCTGAGGTTGTAACTGACAGTCAGGCCAGCGAACTTCTTGAAGAAAAAATCGTACTTGGTCTGCTGGTACTTATTCCAATCGTTCGCGTTGAACGTGGAATCGGAATCAAGTCCGGATTCCAGCTGAAGCAAGTAATCGGTGGCGGAGTCATGCTCGCTAAACGAGTACAGCAGGTCTTTGTCCCGCGACCAAATTTGAAGTGTCCAGTCGAACGGTGCCTTGAAGTTCAGCGCCTTCAAATGGAGGCTCACAATCTCAGGAATCGTATCACCAGTAACATCGATGTACCGATAGACGGTGGTATCTATTCTACCGCGCATATGTCTGTATGGTTGAGTCATTGCATCGCTGCTTGTTATGGCACCAAGCAGGAAGGCAAGCGACAGAATCTTAGCGTATGGTTTCATGCGTCGTACCTTTGAATATTATTGGCGTTGCGTATAACGTCCTGCGGGACAAAGTCGTGGCACGCTCCTTCCTTACATAATGTGCGTGCCATGAAGCGAGAACGTCGCATATACAAATGACGAGCGTCTTTGTCCCGCGTGTTATACGCAGCGCCATCAATCGTTTTCGCACACATACACCTTGCCGTTCCTCGCCTTCTCAAGGGATTCGCGTCCTTCATTGAATGAGAAATAAGCTAGCGCGAACGAACCGAGAATATCCACATAAGCAACTTTTGTCAGTTCGTAGGCGACACTGGCAACCAGCAAGACGACCGACATATATACACACACCTTTGTGCAATGCGCGTCCGCGATTATAGGATCGGACTTCAACGCTTTCCCGACCGAGAGTTTTGAGTACATGAGTGCAAGCATAACCGCGATTGAAATTAATGAAAGCACCACGCCAACAAAGGTGGTCTCAGGTTTCTCGCCAGTAATCAAATCATAAATGCTTGTTGCCAGGAGCCCAAGAACGAGAACATAGAAAGAGATACCAGTGATCGTCAGAGCGGTCCTCTCGAATCTGTCTTTGCTGTCGCCTGGATCGCGTCGGATACGCAAAACCATGTGAGCAATGCCGAACCCTGAGATTACCTCGATGAAGCTATCGACACCAAAGCCGAAAAGAGTAAGGCTTCCATCCTTGTGGCCGAAGAAAACTGCAACAAGACCTTCGGCAAGGTTGTAAACTATGGTGAAAATCGCTAGCCAGAAGGCTACTCTATATGATCGTTGCAAACTATCGTTCATGGTCGCATCTCATTAATAGTCATTGATGGCGTTGCGTATAACGTCCTGCAAGAAAAAGTCGTTGCTCTCGCCCGCCATAAATGTTGCGAAGCATCGAGACAACGGGCGAGAGCAATGAAGCGACCACCTTGCATATATAATGTGGAGCGTCTTTTTCTCGGTAAATTAGAAAAGATGGTCTCACAGTCGTATCCTGGTGTAGTCCCGGAAAGCCCGGGATAATATTGACATCTCAAAACACGAAAGGAGACCATAATGCACTTAGTAAAATTAAGAGAAGATCATCGAAGAAGCAACCTCGCCGAGCTGGCAAGGTACGACAACTACGTCGCTGTGGACTGGTCGATAAATAACATGGCAATCGCGGTAACGAGAAGGGATAAGATACAGATGAGGACGGCAGATGTACCCACGGACATCTTCGAGCTCAAGAAGTTTCTTAAAGGGCTGCCAGGCAAGACCATTGTAACATTCGAGGAATCGATGGGCGCACACTGGCTGTATCTGGAACTCAGAGATGAAGTTGACCGCGTCCTTGTCTGCGATCCCTTCAAGAACAAGCTATTATCCGACGGTCCGAAGAACGATAAGATCGACGCCATAAAGCTGTGTGATCTCCTCAGAAATGGATTGCTCACGGAAGTATTTCATGCCCATGACGACAGGCTTTACCAGCTAAGACGGCTGGTCAGCGCCTATGACGACATGGTCAAACACGGCGTCCGCTCACAGAATCAGAGGTATGCGTTAATCCGTGGACTCGGCTCAAAGAAAAATAAATTAGATGACACGACTGCTTTCATTAGCGGCTTTATCGAGCGTGACATATCTTTCTATGAAGAAACAAAAGCTGATTATGAAGACAAGTTCGAGAACCTCTGCAAGACCAATACTCTTCTCAAAGCTCTGACTACCTTAGATGGCATTGGCCCGATAAGAGCAGTTAAGATACTCGCCACAGTCATTGAGCCAAAGAGGTTCCCAACCATGGGTAAGTACCTTGCCTACTGCGGTCTGGTCAGAGTTGAGAAAACCAGCGGAAGAAAGAAGTACGGTACACGCAAGCCGCACTACAACAGAATGCTTAAAGGCTTATACAACGGTGCAGCCATGACTGTGATCAATGGAAATGGGCCGATCAGAGAATATTATGACTATCTTCTTTCCAAAGGAATAGCCGAATACAATGCAAGGGTTGCCGTAGCTCGATATATTGCCCGGCTCTCGCTCGGCATACTTAAGAGCAACGAAAAGTACCAACCATACAGATGGAGGAAGAACAAAGGGAATTAAAAAATTAGATGACATCCTGAGAGTTAGCCGTCATCCATGAATGTTCTTTGTTAATAAAGCGGACTTGGAGTTCATGAGGGAGAGCTCATTAACAAGCATGCGATTGCAACATCAGTTGAAAATACGCCACCTTCTCGGTTAGCCCCCTCACGTTTTTGCTCAAATTTACCTTAGCCCAGTGAGCCCTGCGGCTTACAAAGAGAGCTCAGATAGGCGCATTAGCAAAACGCTATTTATAAATGTTCATGTAAAGAAAAGTTCGAAGGATCCTTTCGGGGATCACTGCAGCACACAACAAGCCATGGTCAGTCGAATAGCACCCGACTCAGGAAACTGTGAGACCGAATGCAAGGAAACTAAGCAAATTTATTTCCTATTGGAGTAGTCTTTTCTCTTGACATTCTTTTCTATAGGCGCTTGTTATGCGCTGGCTCGCGGCTCATCATTCCTCCGCGAAGAAATCGGAGTCAATTCTTTTAATTTCATAGATCGAAGCGGGCGTGACACCAAGGTTGAAATCGATCATGTAATTCGCAAGAGCCTTATAATCAATAAGGATCACTTTGGGGTCGATTGTCTCGACGTAGATTCTTGCGTCATCAGAGAAGTGGCCTGTCGTAATGAAGACCCCCTTCTTGGCTCGCTTGCCGTGCAGCGCGCCGACAAACTGTTGGATCTCAGGGCGACCAACTGTTCCCTCCCAACGTTTGGCTTGGATGTATATTACGTCCAGCCCGAGACGATCTTCTTTGATTATACCATCAACTCCTTCATCTCCTATGCCACCAATGGCCTGGCCTGCGTCCTCTATGGAGCCGCCGTATCCCATGGCGACCATAAGTTCAACCACGAGACGTTCAAAAAACTGTGGCGAATTAGCTTTCACGCGTTCTATGAGATCGCTGGCAAGTTGGCTTCTGATTCCATGATAAGCTTCCTGAAGTGTTTCCTCAGGAGTAGATACGACGTGCAGTACCTCAGTCCCGTTTCCTTCAGTCGGCGCGCGCTCAGCGGTATGAAACTCTACGAACTCAGGAAATCGATTGAGAACAGCAACGTCAATACGTTGAAGTCCTTCGCGGTGAAGTTCACGCCCGCGATCCGTTATCCTGAAATAGCCACGCCTCGTTGTTTCAAGGACACGCGCTTGCACGAAATAGCTTTTTGCCCAACCGATTCGATTGTCGAATTTTGTCTGAATGCCGCTTGCCAGTTTCTCCGCGCGATCTGCATCGCTAATCCCCATCATTTGAGCAATCTGATCGCGGGCATCACGGACCGAGTGTTCGCTTCCATCCGAAGCGATGTCAAGCAGTGGTTTAAAGAAAGATTGAAAATCAGGAACCGGCATTTGCTACTTCCTCTGCAATATCATAGAATGTTCTGCCGCGAGCTTGCGCCTAACGTCATGCAGAAAGAAGTCGTTTCGATTTGGCGCTATGGATGCGCGAAGCTCCGATACTGGCGACAAATCGGAATGAAGCGAACACGAAATATGTTCCATGATGAGCGTCTTCTTTCTGCTTGTTATCTGCATGTGTTTTTGCGCCCTGTTGCCAGCGCGTCAAGATTCTTAGGGCTAATTTTTGTTATCACTAAAAAGAAGTCTCGCTCTCTCCTTCGCCTCTTCAAGAGTCATAAAAATCTTTTCTTCATCCGAGAACCTTACTACGATGTCGCAACTGAAGCATTTGCATCCTGGACGAGATTTGCGGTTCCTCGTGAGATAAAAAGCATAGTTGCCCAGAGGTTTTCCGCAAGAAGGACAAAGTGGGTTGAATTGTCCATCCCAAAGTACGCCGCAAGCATAGAAGGTTTTCGGCTTAGACGTACTGTGGAGATATAAGATATATGTTATACCTACTATCAGTAGAGATGATAACAATGCTATTGTCCATCCCATTCCTGAGATGGTACTGGATTGGAGAGGCAGAAGGTATCGTACCAAAGCCGTTTGGAAGATTGACCACAATCCTAATATTGCTAATCCAATTGCGCCTAATAGGGCTGATGCTAAATGCCTTGGGATGGCTTCAATCAACTCCTTGACAAAATTAAATTTCATGAACTACACTCGGAAATATTTTGGCGCGCTGGCGATGCAGTTGAAGAGTTTGGGCGCAAAAACATTTCAGATAACTATTGTGAAATCATATTTGGTTTTTACTTCCATTTCGGTAGTATAATCAAACTTGGTTTTTATGCTTCTTGGTCAAACATAACTTATCAATAGGGTTCACAATCTGCTCAATTGCCCTGCTACTGACGTGCGTGTAAATCTCAGTCGTTTTACTACTTGCGTGACCGAGCAACTCCTGAATATATCGTAGGTCCACTCCACTTTCAAGCAGATGAGTGGCAAAGCTATGCCTGAGCGTATGTATCGAAACCCTCTTTACTATGCCTGCCTTCGCGGCAGCTTCTTTAAAAACGTTTTCCGCAGATTGCTCACTAAGATATCCGCACTCGCGCGTACTGGGGAATAACCATTTTGCAGGGTGACATTCCCTCCAATATTCCCTCAGCTCATTCAGTGTCGCATCGCCAAGAAGCGTGTATCGCTCCTTCTGTCCCTTAGCGAAATGAACGTGAACCAGCTTCCTTTTTCCATCGATGTCTTCCACCCTCAGGCGAACAACCTCGCCGACCCTCAGGCCGCCAGAATATGTTACCATCAATAAACAACGATGCTTAAGATTCTTTATTACACTAAGAATCCTCCGGACTTCCTCCAGACTCAGCACCACTGGCAGCTTCCTGTGCCGCCTGGGTCTGTGAATATCGCCTAGAACCAAAGGCTGCTTGTATAGCTCAACGTATAAGAATCGAATAGCATTGAGAACCTGATTCAGTGAATCTGCAGAAATCCTTTTCACTTCTACTAAATTGAGCAGATAATTTCGGATATCAACATTTGATAACTCACGGGGATGCCGGGGAGAGAAATATTTCACAAATGCTCTCAGATGGCTGCGATACGACTTGACGGTCCTGTATGAGTAATTCCTCAACCGCATTTCCTGCCTGAGAACCTCGAACAGCGTCCCTGCTTGTGCCCTCGGCAACTTGGTAGGTTTCCCTGCCTCCAATGATGTCCCACTTTCCACAACCATCATAGTTCAATTTAATTTACGCAGCTCGCTTTGTCAAGCGTTCCACGATTAAAATATAGAGTCGCAGCTCACTTGAATTCATCCCGCGTTCAAGAGTGGCAGCAGCAGTCTTGATGCTTGCTATTCACCGCTAATTCTTCATTCACCGCTGACTTCTTACTTCGCCACCCTTGCTCGCACCATCTGAGCCTCACAAACAACTACATGACAAATTTATTGAAGATCGCAGCCATTTTCTGAACTTCCTAACTTCTCAGTTTCCAATGCCTTTTTCCCCCTTGTTTCTCGATGATGCCCCTATTATCCTTCGGTGATGGCGGGTAGTACTTGCGCTATACTTGCGCTCTACTTGCACTCATCCCTCGGTGACGGAGGCTTTACGCTCCGGTACGACTGCCCGGGCACCCTATCCGTGTTCCGGCGGCTTTTTGGGCTTCGAAGCCCGTTTATGGCTGGATATTCAAAACTTGAAGGTTAATGAAAATGGCTCGTTTGGATAACTTCCTGATCGGAAAGTTAAGTGGAACTATAGGCAACATCGCATTCCGTCAGGTAAATGGGAAGACGATCGTGGTTCAAAAGACAAAGAGCTTTATTCCGGGCAGAGACCCAATATCGGTCGGCAGGAGACAGCGCTTCGGAAGCCTCACAAGACTTTCTCGGGCAATTTATCACATTCCAGAATTGAACAACCTGTGGAGGCAAGCTGCGCCCCGCGGAAAATCTCCCTTCAATTTCATTCAGCATACTAACCTCGAAGTTTGCAAGTCGGGCGCTATCCCTGACCTTGCAGTATTGACTCCCTCGATGGGCTTCGAGATAAGTGTTGCGAACTTCTCCATCTCGGGAAACTCTGTCGCCGTCCGGCTCGATCACATCGGAAACTATGCCGGCATTGACCTGAATTCCGAGCCTGAAGCTAAGCTCGTCGTGGTCCTTTGTATGGCGGATGCTTCAAATACATCCCCGGAAAAATATAAGTTCGCGGCATATATATCCGGCTCGGCCCCTCTTCTCCTTGATGACCCCATGAGCTTTACCGCAAAACTCGTTGGAGGGGATTACTCGAACGTCATGAGCCAGACAGACGCAAAAGTTCTCATCACCCTCCTGACATTAGACCATGAAGGCATTATAGTTCACTATTCGAACACGTCCCGCTCCTGATCACCAGCCCCTATGGCTTACTCGCTTTCTCTACGTTCGGTTTATTGCTCTCAAGAAATTAAGTAGCCGAATTCTGTGTTCCCTGTGGCTGCCTAAAAGGAAATTTTCACTCCGTGTCTCCGTGTTTGAATTCGTTTTGTTATCAGAAATCTCACCACTGAGGCGCGGAGGCATAGGGAATTGATACAACGCCGCAGGCTAAAGGGGAGCGAGTTTATTCCGAATCGCTGATGCTTTGTCGTTGAAAAAGTCTATCTCGCCCGAACACCGTCTTCCGATTTTGAGAATTGACTGGCAGTTGTTGAATAGGCATGTACACAGTAAATTGTCAGGTTCGATTGCATGCGAGAAGAACATTCATCAACACGGAGCGATGTACAGCTCTCCGTCGAAATCAATAATAGAAGATAAAGGAGTTATCTGTGAAAAGATTAATCTCGTACAGCTTGTTCACGTCAATATTCCTCTTAATGCTGCAAACATCTCAGGCGCAGGTGCAGATCGGAATTCAGGGCGGATTAAGCGTGCCGGATATCAGCGGAGGCAACAACGCGATCAGCCAGGGCTACGCGTCACGACTCGCCCCGAACTTCGGAATCACCGCCGAGTTTGCGGTCTCGGACAAATTCTCCATCGAGCCGCAGGTCATTTTCGATGGACAAGGCGGACAGAGAAACGGACTCCAGCCCATAACCTCATCAGAACTTCCGCCGTTACCTTCCGGCGGCTATTACTACGCGAATTTCAGGAACACGTCGATCCTCAACTACGTCGAGATTCCTGTGCTCGCTAAATACACCTTCGGGCTTGGTGGAATTGCGCTCGATGTAAATGCCGGACCATATGTCGGGTTTCTGTTAAACGCGACCGAGAAGACAAGCGGGACAAGCTTCATCTATAGCGACCAGAATGGAACACCCGCGTTCATTGAGGGGTTTCCGGTGCCGCCGGAATCCTTCGATGCAAGCAGCGACGTGACAAGCAGTCTCCATGTAGTCAACGTCGGTATTGCCGGAGGCGTAGGTGTTATTCTTCCCTTAACGGGCAGAGCAAGCGTTTCATTGGACCTGCGCGGACTCTACGGTTTAACCAATGTGCAAAAATATGCGGAAGATGGAACGAGCCACACAGGGAATCTGATACTTTCCATAGGCTACTCCTATAATATTTCTCCTATTTAAGAGCGCAAGGTGCGGCATTGACTAAACCGTTGTCGCACCTCCCTGATTGATTGAATTCCGGGAATGTGCCACATCATTTTAGAAATCTTAGCTCGAAGAGGCAATTGCGCAAAATGTTTATTCTCACTTCAAGTGTGAAAAGACAAATAACTGTAATACAACATCCAGCTCATTCGGCGATTTCCTTATTGAATTCTTTCTTTCTCCACAAATAATAAATCACCGGATAGATGGTAAATTCCATGAGCACACTCGTAATTACTCCGCCGACCATCGGAGCGACAATCCTCTTCATGACATCCGCTCCTGCGCCGGTGCTCCACATTATCGGAATCAAACCCGCAAGTATGGCAAATGCCGTCATCATCTTCGGACGCACTCTTCTCACTGCACCTTCATGGATAGCTTCCTTCAAGTCCGAGAATGTAAGCATTCGACCTTCCGCCACCATCTTATCAAATGCGATATCGAGATAGAGAAGCATTACAACTCCAGTCTCGGCGCTGAGCCCGGCAAGGGCGATCATGCCGACCCACGTTGCAACGCTCATGTTGTAGCCGAGGATGAACAGATACCACACCGCGCCGACAAGAGAAAACGGCAGAGCCAGCATGACTATCGCAGTCTTTATAGCCGATCTTGTATTCAGATAAATGATCAGGAAGACGAGCAGAATCGTTGCAGGGATCACATACGATAGCGTTTTGTCCGCCTCCTCCATAAACTCGAACTGTCCGCTCCATGTTATGAAGTAACCCGTAGGCAGCTTGATGTGCTCTTCGATGTCCACCTTCGCCTTGCTCACGTAGCCGCCGACATCGGAGGACTTCGAGTCAACGTACACGTAAAGCGTCGGTACTGCGCCTTCTGTACGCACAAACATCGGGCCCTGATGAATATTCATCGTGGTCACCTCTCCAAGAGGTATCATGGCACCGGTCGGAGCAGGAACGAGAACGCGCTGCAGCTGCTCGGGATTATCTCTCATCTCGCGTGCGTACCGGATGGAGATAGGAAATCTTTCAATGCCATCGACTATCTGTCCGACTGTCATCCCTCCTATCGCGGTGCGGATGACGCCTTCGATGTCGCCGACCGATAATCCGTACCTTGCGGCTTCAGTCCTATCGATTGTAAAGTCGATGTAGTTGCCGCTGCCGGCTCTCTCTGCGTAAGCGTCGGCTGTCTCGGGCATTTTTTTCAGAAGCGCCTCTATTTTCTCACCGATGTCCTGAAGCTGGAAGAGGTCCGGACCCATGACCTTTATCCCGATCTGGCTCTTTATTCCCGTGCTCGTCATGTCAACACGGTTCTTGATCGGCATAGTCCAGACATTCGAAAGTCCCGGGACTCGCAAAGCATCATTCAAATCATCCTGGAGCTTCTGATGCGTCATGCCTTTGGGCCACTGCGATTCAGGCTTCAGGGTTACCGTTGTCTCGAACATATCGAAGCCCGCGGGATCGAGCGGCGTGTTTGCCCTCCCGGACTTCCCGAAGACAGTCTCAACTTCCGGAAATTTCTTTATGATCTTGTCTGTCATCTGAAGAGTCTGGCGTGCCTGTGTTAAGGAAATGCCGGGATAAGTTGACGGCATGTATAGGAAGCTTCCCTCCCAGAGCGGCGGCATGAATTCCGAACCTAATTTCAGATACGGATAAACAGTCGCTCCCAGAATTACCAGCGCCGCCGCGAGCATCCACCATTTAAACTTCAATACGAAATTCAAAACAGGCGTGTATAACCCGATCATTATCCTGTTGATAGGATTCCTCTCCTCTGCAGGAATTTTTCCGCGAATCAGATAGCCCATCAATATCGGGACGATCGTAATGCCCACCAGAGCCGCAGCTGCCATGGAATATGTCTTCGTAAATGCCAACGGCTTGAAGAGCCGTCCCGATTGACCAGTCAGGGCGAACACCGGAATGAATGAAACAGTTATGACAAGAAGTGAATAGAACAATGCAGGACCGACTTCCTTGGACGATTCCGTTATCAGCTTCCATCTATCGGATTTGCCTCCATCGACTTCTATGTGCCTGTGCGCATTCTCGATCATGACGATTGCCGAATCGACCATGACACCGATAGCGACAGCAATACCTCCAAGCGACATAATATTTGCATTGAGCCCCTGCAATCTCATCACGATGAACGCCATGAGTATCGCCGTCGGCAAAGTCAGAATTGCCACGAATCCGCTTCTAAAGTGGAACAGGAAGAGGAGACACACGAGCGCGACAATTATCGATTCTTCGATAAGCTTGTTCTGCAGCGTGTTTATTGCCCGCGTAATAAGTTCTGAACGATCATACACAGGAACGATTTCCACGTCCGGCGGAAGTCCCTGCTTTAATTCGGCAAGTTTCTGATTGACTGCTTTGATTACGTTAAGTGCATTCTCGCCGTAACGCATTTCGATGATTCCGCCGACTACATCACCTTCACCATTCAGATCCGTCACTCCGCGCCGTGCCGCAGCTACGATTTCCACATCGGCAACGTCTCCGAGCAAAATAGGCGTACCAGTGGAAAAGCCGTTACTGGAAAGTCCAGCATCATTCCCACTCTCCCTTTGGGAACGGGACGGGGAGACGGCAGACGAAGATCCTCCTGACATGGAGTTGCCAGATGGGCTTTGCTCCATGCCCTTCGCTGCTTCCAGCGGATAGAAGTTTTGGCCGCGTGAAACTCCGAGCGGAATGCTCTTCATGTCGTCAACGGTCTTGATATATCCGAGACCCCTTATCATCAACTCGTAGCCAGCATGATCAATTACTTCGCCGCCAACATCGCTGTTGCTCTCTTTGATTGCATCCATCACCTGCATCGGCGAAATATGATACGCAAGAAGTTTCCTGGGGTCCAGAGTAGCTCTCCACTCTTTCACGAATCCGCCGACGCTCGCGACTTCGGAAACTCCCGGCACTGTCGATAATCCGTATTTCAAATAGTAATCCTGTATCGATCTCAGGTCGCCGAGGCTCCTCTTGTTTGACTTGAGCGCATATTCATAAACCCATCCGACCGGCGTAGCGTCAGGGCCGAGCTGCGGAGTCACTCCCTGAGGTAAAAGCTTGGCCGCGAAATTAAGATACTCAAGCACCCGGCTGCGAGCCCAATACAGGTCTGTGCCGTCTTTGAAGATTATATACACCAGAGAAAATCCGAAGTATGAATAGCCGCGTACCACTTTAGCGTCAGGAAGCGAGATCATGGAGGACGTCAGCGGATAGGTAACCTGATCCTGTACGACTGTGGGCGACTGCCCGGGATATTCGGTATAGACAATTACTTGAACGTCGCTCAGGTCGGGGATTGCATCGACCGGACTCGTAGACAATGCATAGAATCCCGCTGCCAGCACAAATAGCGTCAAAATAATAACTATGAACCGGTTTTTTATCGACCATTCAATTATTTTTGCAAGCATTTTCAGCCCTCCTGCCTGGTTGTATCGTGGGACATATTCATTCCAGGCATATTCGGATCCATCTTTTCTGGCTTCTGACGTCTGTTTTCCTGCTTCTTCTGAACATTCATTTTCATGCCAGGCATATCTTCCATGCTGGCTCCGGCAGAATTGGAATTCGAAGTATCTGGAGAGCCTGGCTTCAACGACAGCCCGGCCGACCGCAGGTTTGCGTCGGAGTCGATCAGGAACTGTCCGGATGTCACTACAGTTTCGCCGGCCCTGAGACCGTCGGTGACTTCATAATAACCGTCAGCGTACGCGCCCAATTTCACATCGCGTATTTCAAACTTGCCCCCGCCGAGTGCTACGGCGACAACCTGCCTGAGACCGGTGTTGATCACTGCTTCTGATGGGACGGCGAGCGCATCGTAGCTTATAGGCGAATGAATTGCAACATTTACATACTGTCCCACCTTCATCATCATTCCGGGATTGTTCAGCGGTATTCTTACCTTTACGCTTCGTGCCATGGCGTCAATTTCCGGATAAACGAAATCCACCCTGCCGGAGTATGATTCCCCGCTGTTGTAATTAACTGACGCGGGTGAGCCCGGTCTCAAAAATGGCATGTCGATCTTGAACACGTCGGCGAGTATCCAGATGTGATGCAGATCTGCAACGGTGAAAAGAGTTTGGCCGGAAGAAACCTTCTGTCCCTCGAATACATTCTTATCGAGTATTACTCCGTCGGCAGGAGAATGTATCACCACCCGGTCGATCACTTTGCCCGCCGATTGCAGATCATCGATCTCCTTTTCATCCATTCCGAAAAACTTCAGGCGCCCGCGGGCACTCTGTACAAGTGAAGATGCAGCATTTTGAGTATCTACTCCGGCAAAACTGACCGATTGCAAGAATTCCTGTTCAGCAGCAATCAGGTCAGGACTATATATCACCGCCATCGGCTGACCTTTCTTCACATCCATCCCCGTGTAGTCGAAATAGAGCTGCTCTATCCACCCGCTGACACGAGTGTTTATATCGCTGATGGTCTTCTCGTCGGGCATAACGACGCCGTAAGTGTTGATGGTTCTCGTGAGCCTCCTTCGTTCGACAGGCGCCGTAACGACACCGATGCTCTGTACCATAGCGGGATCGATTCTTATGACGTTCGGGTTAGTCTCGGCCTGGTCGGCATACATCGGCACAAGGTCCATATCCATCGTCGGGGATTTGCCGGGGTGGTCAAAATGGATTGCCGGATTCATCGGATCGTACCAGTAAAGGACTTTCCTCTCTCCCTTATTGGCCGCGACTGATGTAGAGTCGCCTTTCGCGTTTGCGTTTTTCGACGTGTCGCCGCATCCCGCTACAATTAACCCGGTCAACACAATGGGGACTAATAGCAAAATTGTCTTTCTCATTTTCATCTCTCTGATTTTCAAAATTCTTTTAGCTGTTTTCTTTCCCAATATGTCTCCCCTACAGGGTTCCTGTCTCGTGTTCTTATTCTGTTCTACAAATATTTCGTCCCTGCGGAACTCCAATATTCCATTATTCCAGCGTTCCATTATTTCCCTCATTTGCCACCTCTCCCGAAGGAATCCATTCGGAGATAATTTTCCGCTCCCTCACCGACCAACGTCGAAATCTCAGCAACAGCCGAGAAATATGCCGATTCAATCTTTACTAACTCTATCCTCGTGCTTATTAACATGGTCAGGTTATCGATCAACATTGCAAAAGTCGTCTTGCCGACTGAATATGAAGAGAGTGAAGAGTTGTAGGTTGCTTCGTACTGCGGAATCAATTCCTTGGAATAGAGCGGGATCAGCATTGATTGGGCTTCAGCACCGGCGTAAGTTGAACGAAGCTGGCTGTATAGACTAAGCTCTACCGTTCCGTGTTGTTCTTCAGCAGCTCGATCCATGAAGTCCGCTTCATCGATCATCTTCTGCTGTCGCGATCCGAAAAAAACCGGCAGACTCAATCCGACCTCGAAGTTCATCATGTTCAAAGCCTTAGTGCCGTCCGGCATCAATGCGCCACGGTAGCCATAGGAAACTCCGACGCTCAGGTCCGGCACTGCATCCTTCCTCGCGAACACAGTCTTCGCCTGCGCCGCTGATTCGACATTTTGAATTTGCTTCAACTCAGGATTGTTCATGCCAAGCTGAGCCTCAAGCGATGAGAGCGAGTCCAGTAAAGGAAGCGGCAGCGTATCGACCTGAATGCTGTAAGGGGCATCCTGTCCGACGAGCGCACCTAATTTTGAATTCAAATCTGAAAGCATGCTTTGCATCGTGATGATGTCCGATTGCACCATAGTGAGCTCTGCGGTTGTGCGGAAGACATCCTGCTGTGGAACCTGTCCTACGGCAAACAACTGCTCCGAAACTTTAACCACGCTTTGCAGAAGTTGTTTCTTGTATTGTAAATATTGAATCGACTTTTCAGTGCTGTAAATGTCGCCGTAGGCTTTTTTCAATTCCGAAACCACTTGCAGCGTAACGCCGGCAAGTCTGTCCGATGAAGCTTCAAACCCATATCTCTGCACGTCACCCGCTGCGCCAAGCATTCCGAACCATGGAAACATCTGCATGACCGAGAACTGCGGAACCATCGTCATCATATCGGAAGTCAAACTGAAATTAGTCGGGACGTTCATTGCGGCTATTTTCAACTGCGGGTCTGGCAGCGTGCTTGCCGGGCTTATTCTGGCTTCTGCAGCCATCGATTCATAGCGGGCCGCCTGGATTTCCGGGTTATTCCGAATTGCAATCGCGACCAGACTATCTAACTGCGTCTGGGCACATGCAGACGATGCACCCAGGAGAGCGGCAGCAAGAAAGTATCGATATTTGATAATTGAAAATTGACGATCGAAGAAAGACATATTTCACCTTTTGGTTTGGAGTTAAATGAATTACTAAAGGCGAATTGTCTTAGATACGGAGGGTACTATTAAATGTGGGTAAGTCTAAAGGTGGTGAATTGGTAGGATTGAATCCTTGGTAGCTTTTGGTAAAAAGCTTACGATTGCCAGCCGGCAATTGATTGCCGCAGAGCGTCCACGCACGGCTAACAGTTGATACAGACCTGTCTGAGACTCTGAAATTATCTATCGTGGTTTTTTCAATGATGTGCATTAGCATGCAGTTCGCCTCAACAACCTGCTGACCAGGCCCGGCATGAACACGGCATGAGCACTCGCCGCAAGGCTGAGAATCCTCTTCATCTGTGTTCATAATCATAGAAGACACACTGACCGGTGCATCCTTCATGGTACAAAAGAACGAAGCATAGGCATACTGAACCTGCCCAACGAGAAACGCCAGCAAGACAAGAATGTTCAGATATTTTATTCTCTCTGTCACTCGTAATCAGATTTATTAACAAAAACCATATCTATAAACTCCTCAAATACAATGCCGAATGGCTGAATAAGGTCAAATAATGTTTTCATCAGATAAACGCAGATTCTGATATCTATGTCATCTCTCCTTTGGATAATCTGCGCCCACCAATGCGGCACAATGCCCAATTCTGCCTCTTCTGCAGAGATGGAACAATAGAGTTGATAATATCGTTCATAAATTAAACTTAACAATAATCAACGTCGTATTCATGATGAATCAATCTCTACGGGTAATACTCGCGCTGCTTTTCTTATGCGTGGGCAAGATTCTCGCGGGGCCTCCATTCCGCACCGACGACCCGATCCCCGTTCCATATTTGCATGGAGAACTGTATCTCTTTTCGACCGGAACTACCGATGCGACCGGTACATCAGGGATCGGGCCGGCAGTCGAATTCAATTACGGAGTTTTCCCGAACACGCAATTTCATATCGTCTTTCCACTGGCCTTTGATGCGCCAAAAGGAGAGACTTCATACGCCGGGTACGGTGACACGGAGATTGGAGCAAAGTACCGCTTCGTGGAACAATCGAAAATCGCGCCCGATATCGGAGTATTTCCTCTCGTAGAAATACCGACAGGCAATTCTTCCAAAGGGCTCGGCAACGGCAAAGCTCAATTTTATCTTCCGCTATGGCTGCAAAAAGATATCAGCAATTGGACAATTTACGGCGGCACAGGTTATTGGATTAATCCGGGAGTGGGCAACAAGGACTGGGATTTCTCAGGAATTATGGTCCAGTACAATTTCTCTGACGATTTCTTCCTCGGCGCCGAGCTTTTCCACCAAACACCATCGTCAGTTTATACGCCGGACAATACGGGAATACATATCGGCGGAGGAATTCCCGTAGTCAAGGACACTCAAATACTCTGGTCGTGTGATGCCGGCAACGGTATCACGGCCTACAAGCATTTTTCATACTACTTGGGCTTGTATCGTACTTTCTAAGATCGATCAAGCCTCATTGTTTATAAGAGTCAACAAGGCTAATTTTTCTTGAGGAGAAAATCTCGTGAAAATAGGAATCACTTGTTATCCGACATACGGTGGAAGCGGGGTCGTTGCCACCGAACTTGGCAAAGCTCTTGCCACAAGAGGACACCGATCCATTTTATCAGCTACGCACTTCCGGCGCGGTTGGACGATATGACCGGCGACGTGTTTTACCACGAAGTGGAGATGTCACAGTACCCGCTTTTTGATTTCCCGCTCTACACTGATGCTCTCGCCAGCAAGATGATAGATGTCGCGAAATATCATGATCTCGATATCCTTCACGTCCACTACGCCATCCCGCATGCGACCAGCGCATTCATCGCAAAACAGATCCTCGCGCCGACGAAGGACATAAAAGTGATCACGACACTTCATGGTACAGATGTCACTCTGGTAGGCCTCGAACCAAGCTTTTTGCCGCTCGTGAAGTTTTCAATCGAGCAGAGCGATTACGTTACCTCTGTTTCCAGGTTTCTCCAGATGAAAACAAATACAATGTATAATATCGATAAAGAAATTCAAGTTATACCGAATTTTGTCGATACGACGAGATTTCAGCGAAAGAAGGATTGCCAATTCAGATTGAAAATAGCACCCAACAAAGAAAAAATCCTCGTCCATGTTTCTAACTTCAGACAGGTTAAACGCGTCCCCGATGTAATCAGGATTTTCAATATCGTCAAACAAGCCGTCCCGAGCAAACTGGTGCTCGTAGGTGATGGACCGGACAGGTCTGAGTCCGAACGACTTGCTCGTGAGCTTGGAATTTTTGAAGATGTGCGCTTCCTCGGCAAACAAACCCTCCTCTCCGAAATCCTATCGGCGTCCGACCTTATGCTGATGCCTAGTCAGTCCGAAAGCTTCGGCCTTTCTGCACTCGAGGCGATGTCATGCAGCGTGCCGGTGGTCTCATCCAGTACAGGCGGCTTGCCGGAACTGGTCGTTCACGGTGAGACCGGATACGTAGCCGAAATCGGCGATGTTCAGCGAATGGCAAAGTATGCAATAGAGCTCCTGGGCGACGAAAGGAAATGGGACCTGTTTAGCCGGAATTCGAGGAAACGCGCAGTGGAGAAGTTCAATTCCGACTCGATTGTTCCACTATACGAGAAATTATACGAAGAAGCGTTAAGCGAGACGAAACTTAGTGTAAAGTAGACGCGCTCGTCAAACACCCTTAACTTTACGGAAGGGATTTTCCACCACGACAAAAGCACGATACGAAGCTAACGTCTTTGCGCGTTGGCGGACCGGAAGTTTTTCCATTTGAGAGTAATATGTCATAAGTGGATTAGAAGCTCAATTCAAAATAGAACCGCAGCATGTCGATTGCCTCGCGCTGATTCAGAGCTCGATTTGTGACCGCAACGCTTCTCGATGCCTCCGCAACAAAATTGCTGAGGAAAGGCATCGGGTAAGTCAAACTGAATCCCGTATTAGTGATGTCGGAAGTGACCAGCGGCGATTGCAGCGTAAACGTTCCCCCGCCAATTCGAGATTTAATTTGTAAGTTTGGATCCGTAAAATTCGAGTTGGGATTATACTGCAATCCCACGCTTTGTATAAAAGAGAATTGCTCGGCAAACATGTTCGTCAAAATTCCGGAAAGAAAGGAAGAGCCGTAGCTCCCCAACGCCCCCGTTACTGCTTGCGACCAAACGCTGTTCGCCGCGGTCTGCTTTGCAGAGGGACTCAATTCATCCTCGAACTGGCCGGTCAGAATGAACGAAACGGCATTTGTCTGCGGGTCGCCCAGGAACGGACTGTTGTCCTCAGTCATCGAGATATCGGGCTTAGGTGCGTTGAATGTCCCTGTCATTTTAATCTGGACCACGACGACCTGCGGTTTAGAGCCTGAGGTGTCGGCATAGTGGTCTCCCTGATATTGCGCGGTTATATCCAAGGTTGGATTGAGCGGATCCCCGGTAAATATCAACTTTCCCGATGCGGCAAATTGCTTGTAAAAATTATAGTAGGAATTATTCTGTATGGTCACATCACCGGTTAACACCATCGCACCCGACAGGTTGGAAAGATGAAGACGGCCGCCCAACAAGGCATATAGTTTTTCATCGGTGTTAGGATTGAATATCATCATAAGCCCCACATTGTCTTTGGTCTCGACATTTAAATCATATCTCAGGCTGTCGATGATGCTTCCTGAAGATGCCGGCTGTTCAGTGGCGGCAGGTTCCCTTTCCGCATAGTGGCTATTCGATTGTCCGCTTGTATCAGCTGCAAAGTGATAGATAATTTGCTGCGTAATATTCCCGCTCTTCTTTTGGAGCGGCAATAATGTAAGATCGGCACTTTGAATTCTCACGGAACCTTCAAGCAGAGGCCTCGCAAGACTTCCCCTTAACATGAGGCCGCCTTCTCCGGATCCCACGATTGCCGTACCATAGATTCCTTGTTCGCTCGCTCTCGATGTCGAATTTAACGCCGAGAGCGTACCGTCAAGATTAACGTCAAAACTTTCGATCGTGTTGTCGTCGATTCTCAATGAACCTGTAGCTATCATTGTTTGTGCCGTCCGTCCCGCCGCGCTCTTCACTTTAAGCGGGGAAAGGACAAGTCTGTCATCACCTTGTCCGATAATTGTGCCGGCGAAAGTATAAGGTATGCTGTTCGCTGCAAGCAAAAGTTCACCATCGGCAATTTGCAAATTCCCCTTGAACTCAGGCGACGAGTACGTTCCGGAGACGTCCATATTGCAAGTTGCGAATCCACCCAGGTCGTCAACCCCTGCTAAGAAAGGTGTCAAGAATGAAATATCCAGCGAATCTGCCGTGACATTAAGGTCAAGATTTTTCGTTGAATGACTTGAAAGTGGTACGATCCCGCCGACACGGAGCGCGAATCGCGTGGAATCATTTTCTTTCGACAGCTGAGCGGACAATTCAGCATAGTCATTGCTTATCTTTACGTTTCCATCTATCAGTTTTGCCGCGGAACCGTTATAAGTAATATTCCTTCCGTTGAAATTGATCGACGCCATCAATCCTGTTCCGGCCTCCGATAGATTTGCGTCGCCATCGACTTCTCCGTTCAATTTGAGAGAATTGGTGTCCAATCGTGCCAGCTCCTGCAGCATTGTAAGTCGGGCGCGGCTGAATTTGAAATGCAAATCGACTCCGTCCCCTATCGAGTACGTCCCGTCGCAGTAAACTTTAGAAAAGATGTTTGTCGAGTCATCGCTAAAACCTGCTGAAAAAGTTGAAGGAGAAATTCTGAAAGCTTTCGGTGAATAGACGACATGAACTGGGGCTTGGCTGGTCAAGGAAATCCCGTAAAGCTTCCCGAGCAAGGTATTTGCCGTGATGTCTATAGAATCCTGTGCCACTTTTGCAGAAGCATCTATATAAAAACTAAGAAGCGTATCAATCTGCCCAAGCGCTGAAATCGAAAGTGAATCTTCTTGAGAAGAATCCCCGGCTAAATAATCAACTTTCAAAACTTTCGAAGCGATCCGCGTCCCATTTATCCCAACACCACCAATGCTGCCGTTCACCGACCAACTACCCGAATCCCAGACGGAAAGCTGGTCGTCCGTTTTCAGATGGAATTCAAAATTTACGCCGGACGCGTTCAAGCGAACAGAATCCTTTGCATAGTCTAAAGTATCTATCTTCGCCCCACCTTCCATCGAAAAGACCTTTCCATCGGACGTCAACTTTACGTGCGCGCTCTGGTCTCCATAAAATTCCGGAACCCCAAGAAGTTCACCGAGAAATCGCGAGTCTTTTACTTCCACATCTGCCGATGCGTCGAGACTGCCCGCGCCAGCAGCTGCCGTCGCCTTCGCCGCACGCGCGACGGTAGAAATCGTGTGCGAGCTGTCCAACCTGCCGGTAATGCGACTGCTGAAATTGTCAGCGAGGGCAGAGAATATACGGGACAATTGCGACGGCAATTTGTCCGGGACGAAGTTTCCGCTTAGCTTAGCATCGATAAATGGCGAACGGATTTTCAAATTCCTCTCGGCAGCCTTCGTATTTAACGCTATTGCAAAAGTCGAATTGTCGATTGGAAAATCTCCAAGCGTTCCATGGTTTATCAGTACGGAAGCCTGGGCGTCGATCGAATCGATGCTGAATCCGCTGCCAGAGAGTGTGACGCCTCCTGAAAACTTTCCTTCCAGCGTGGGAACCCGGACAAAGGGTGCTATATCTAACTCGGTAAACGACATTTCCGCATCATAAGCTTTCGTCGCTGCATTAAGGGCGGCAGTACCGCCTATGTTGCCTTCCGAAGTAGACAAGTTTAAATCGGCGTTAAGCCTGCCATGGGTGGAAGCTAATTCGACGGTACCATTTTGAATTGCAATGTTATCATAATCAGAAGAATCAACCTCAACGGAAAGCCTGCAGTCGGGAATTTTGCTCGTAGAAGGCTTTAATGAAAAAACCGCATTTCCTCTCAATTGCGTTTCGAGATGATTGACTTTGAAAAGTTGGCCAACGTCAATGCCATGGAAGCTCAATTTGCCGTCATAGGACCCGGCATATATACGAGAACTCCCGAGCATCCCCGCACCGCCGCTCTCAATTTGAACTCTTAAGTTGAAGTCGCGAGGCTGACCCTCAGCATCCGCGTTAACAATGACGGAATCACCAAAATCAGGTAGGTCAACGTCTTTCAACAGCGACGACAACTCTTCCGTGTTGATTACAGCATTCGTTGTTTGAGCTTTCATGGTCATGGAAGAGGTACCGACGTTATAGAAAGCAGCCGACACAGGAATGTTCGAACTATCCGTTGTCAGAAAGAATTGTTTCACTTTCAGAGTGTCGAGGCTGCCGCTTGCAAAGCACCTCAGGCTGAAAACGGATTCCGGTCTCAGCGGAAGATTGACGAACTTTTCCACCTGTTCAATACCGACACCGTGCGCTTCGACGCTTGCCGTGAGATGTTTTTGACGAAGGATATTTATGTTAAGCGAATTAAGCAAGTTTTGTCCGGCCAAATCAATGTCGGCGCTGATCTGTGCAGAATTCGACTTCAGATTAAAACTTGAAATTTCTGTTCCTGCATTTGAAGTCGAAAAGTCAAACCGCAGAGAATCAATTCTGAAACCGGACGGCTCGACATTCAAAGAAATGTTCTTTATCCCTGCCGTCAATTTCTCGGCGGATATCTTTGCAGATGCCGAAAGGCTAATGTTGCTTAATGCAAAATTAGAAGCATCAAACCTATCTCCTCCACGGGAAACATTTGCTGAAGAGGAATTCGTCGAATCAAATAATGAGAAACGGCCGCCGCGAATTCTAAGCGATCCTACCAAGATAGTCCAATCAAATTTTCCCCCGGGCTTCGAATGCTGCTTGGAAATGTGGTCTACATTATACGTACCATCTTTAAATCTGGTGAGATAGAATTGCGGATTGACCAGGTTAATGCTGAGTACCTCAGCGGTCTTTGTTATTAGAGAAAGCGGTACATGGGAAATTTCGATCGTATCGGCAAGTGCAATCGGCTCATCCCTATACATCAAAGCCGCTCCATCGATTTTGAAGGAACTTAACACGCTGCCATGTATTTCGCCGATGTAAAGACGAGCGTTGGTTTGGTCGTCAACAATCGAAATTAGTAAGCTGCGGACCTGTTCGTTGAAGTAGCGCGTGTAGGAGAGCACGAATATAAGAAGGGGCAAACAAATGAGGAAGACAAATATAGACAAAAAAATTCGTTTGCGCATGATCAGCGCCGCCATCGCATTAATTCTCTCCCGGAGAACCTTCGGAGAGAATTTTGTTTATGATATTTGTCGTCAACTTTCCATTTGAGTATTCAATGGTCACGACTTCGCCGCCGCGCGCTTCAACTATGTCTTTGCCGACCACGTCATCGATTTTCCAATCAGCGCCTTTTACGAGCACATCCGGCTGGATAAGTTTTATGGTTTCATACGGTGTATCCTCGCCGAACAAGCACACGTAATCTACGCTCTTCAAGTTTGCGACGACAAAGGCACGATCGTTCTCGCCGACAATCGGCCTTCTTTCGCCTTTAACGCGTTTCACACTCGAATCCGAATTCACCGCCACGACCAGTGCGTCACCGAGCGACTTTGCACGATTGAGATAATCCACATGTCCCTTGTGGAGTATATCGAACACGCCGTTTGTAAATACGATTTTCTTTCCGGCGTTTCGCAGCTCACCGATTATTCGTGCGAGATCATCGCGAGAAAAAATATTCGACATTAAAACTCCAAAGATTTCGAATCACCTAAGACGGCGTTGAACAATTTTTCTTTATCGACCGTAACGACGCCAACTTCTCCGCAAACAATTCCGCCGGCATGATTCGCTATTGCGGCAGCTTCTTTTACCGTTGCCCCGGACGCGAGAGCGACTGTCAAAGTTGAAATCACCGTATCACCTGCACCGGAAACGTCTGCAACTCTTCTTGCTTTTGTCGGAATGTGAGCGTAACTCCCGTCGCATCCAAAAAGCGTCATGCCCTTCTCACCCCGCGTCAGAAGGACATTCTCGCAGTCTAGGCGTCTTAATAATTCCTTCGCAGCCGCGAGCGCCTGCTCGTCAGATCCGGCGGAAACGCCGAGTGCATTTTCAGCCTCTTTTCTATTGGGCTTAAAAACCGTGACGTGCTTATACTCGAAGAAATTGTTCTGCTTTGGATCTGCACTCACAACCGTGTCATTCCTCCGTGCAAATTCTATAATCACGTCTAACAATTCTTTGGTGATCATACCTTTATTATAATCTTCCAACAAAACTGCGTCCACTTCCTCCGACATCGAGTTCAGAATATCGGATACACGTTTGACGATCTTTGCGTCGATCTCCTTTCTCAGTTCATAATCCAGCCTGACAACATGTTGGCCGTGCGCTATCACTCTAGTTTTTATGGTTGTAGGTCTCTGAGTGTCGGTGATGATGCCGTAATCAGGCAGACCCATCTCTTTCAAAATATTCTTTAGATCAACACCCGCCTCGTCATCTCCGACGACGCCGAATAGTACCGGGTACGCCCCAAGCGACTCAATATTGTTGGCAACATTCGCCGCACCGCCGAGTCGTATTGATTCGTTTTCAATCTCCAAAACGGGAACAGGTGCCTCTGGCGAGATTCGTGCGACGCTTCCCCAAACGTACTTGTCGACCATCAAGTCGCCGACAACAGCGATGCGCTTCTTGTCGAAACTACTAAAAAGACTTTTCAGTCTCTCCTTTTCGAAACCACTCAACAGACATCTCCAATTTCAAATAATTTACTATTTAAAACTGAGAATCCGAAATTAAGGTGGTGACTCAATTTAACGCTGCCGCGGTAACCTTGTTAAGACTTCATTTCCAAAACTTGAGAGAATAAGAAGCTTTGAATGAATTCTCGCGGAAAGTCTTCATCAGGCACCTCTCGAAACCGGATATAAGTCACTACAGAAATTAATCTTCGTTCAACACTTCGTATATCGTTTTAAGAAGTTTTTCTCCTGTGAACGGTTTGCCTATAAACGCGTCGGCTTGTTCTGCAAATTGACTGACGACTTCTTCCTGCAAACCGCTGGTAGCAATAATTTTGACGTCGGTTTCCATTCGCTTGAGCGCAGCTGACGCCGACTTCCCATCGAGCACAGGCATCATGTTATCTATTACAATTGCTTTGACATCGTCCATGTTCCTGACGAACACTGCAATTGCTTCTGCGCCATCTGCGGCGGTAAGGACCTGATAGCCATAGGCTTCGAGCGTAGCCCTGGCGATTTCCCTTATGGACAATTCATCATCCACGACCAATATCGTTTCTCCATGACCAACAAATCGGTCGTAATCGAAATCCATAGCCGCTTCAGCTTCAGCAAGCTCAGTTGCCGGAAAATAGATTTTAAATGTAGTCCCTTTGTTGACCTCGCTGTAAACATTCACAAACCCGCCATGCGCCTTGAGAAGCGCAAGAGCTGTCGATAAACCGAGACCGGTGCCTTTTCCAGACTCCTTGGTAGTAAAAAACGGCTCGAATATTTTGTCGAGCAAGCTCGGCGGAATTCCCATACCCGTGTCGGAAACGGTTATGGCAACATATTTTCCCGGCTTTGCTTCTAAATTCTTTCTCGCATACTCTTCGTCGAGAGTGACATTCTCGGCACTCAGCATCAGTGTGCCACCATCTGGCATTGCGTCTCTCGCATTCACGCAAAGATTCAATAGAATCTGATGGATACTGGGTTGCATCTCCGATGATTGTCCACAAATCTTTCTGCATGAAATGTTCGATGCGAATCGACTTCGGAAAAGTTTCGCTCGTCATGTTGATCATTTCCCTGATCATGTGTCTGGGCTGGATGACGACGCGTTCGCCTTTTACTCCTCTGCCGAACATCAATACTTGGCGCACCATCTCGGCTCCGCGTTTTGCACTCGATTCGATGGCCTCAAGAATCTTTTCACTCTGATCGTCTTTCAGCCTGCGCCTCAGAGCTTTTGCCGACATCATGATCGGTGCCAAAACATTGTTCAAGTCATGAGCGATTCCTCCGGCAAGAGTTCCGATGCTTTCAATTCGCTGAGACCTCAAGAACTGAGCTTCCAACTTCGTTTTCTCCGTTACATCGGTGCAAATCTTCATGATCGCTTTCGCATTACCCTCGTCGTCCTTCAAAAGCTTCCACCGGCAGTCCATCGTTATTTCAATGCCCTGGCGGTCATGCCCCTCTATTTTTCCAGCCCACTCGCCGGTCTTCAACACAATTTCACGTGCCTCTTCTGTCTCGGTGGGAATATTGGCACCGGCAATACCCTTCACTTTTTTGCCTACCACCTCTTCACTGCTCCAGCCGTATACCTTTGCCGCACCTTCGTTCCAAAAAGTTATTGTACCATCTAAGGCTTCGACAACAATTGCGTCCTGTGATTTGTTCAGAAGCGCCGCTTGTTCCTTTATCTTTTCATCCGATTGTTTCCGTTCTATTGCAGCGGCAACCTGTCCCGACAAAAGCAAAAGGATGTTCTTGTCGGCATCGCTAAATCTTTGTGAAGCGGAAAAATTCTGAATGCCCAGCACACCAATCGTTCCTGAAACTGTCTTTAATGGTACACCAAGCCAATCGATGGGCATTTTTCTATCCGACGGGGTTAGAAACGGGATGTTCTGAGTCTCTAACTGCCGCGTTTCATCGATGGTCAAGATAGATGGACTCCCGCTAATCATCACTTGTTCATTGAACGCTTCCAATCCAGGGTGTGATTCAACAGATTCATAAACTTCATTGACATAATAAGGGCAAGTCAACGAATGATTCATTTCATCCCGCAAGGCGATGTAGAAACTCTTAGACGGTATCAATTGATTGATCACTTCGTGGATCGCCTTGCAAAACTCGCTGAGGCTGTCAGAAGCGCGCGCGATCTCGGACAGCCGGTACAATACGGTCTGAAGCAATTCCGATCGCTTCTTTTCAGTGATGTCCCTGCCGACACCGACGAATCCCACAATTTGCCCTGTCTCAATGACAACCGTCATCGACAGATTCATCGGGACGGTTTGACCTGTCTTAGTGAGAAAATCCACGTCAACTACTACTTCCTCCTCCTTTCCTTGAATTGCCTTTTCCTTGTACAGCCGCAGCGCTTCACCTTGCTGGGTCAGCTCGAGCAAATTTCTCCCAATTAGATCGTTTTCTCCGTATTCTAAAACATCCGATAACCCACCACGGACGAGTTGAATGTTGAGTTCATCGTCCGTTCTGAAAAGTACATCACTCATGAAAGTCAATGCGGAACGCATTGCATCATACAACGTGTTGACAATTATCTTGTGTCGAAACACAAAGTACAAGGCCAAAACAAGCGACAGCAGAGAAGAAAAAATATAAAAATCCATATTCTTCGGAAAGAATGTTACCAGAATAGATTCTGTGAAAGGACCCGGCAAAACCAAAAGAAGCAGTGCGAACCCGAAAACGATGAGGTTCGATTTCATGCCCTTGTCGCTAAATCCTTTCAGGAAAGTAAAAAGCAGTGCAATGCCGATGCTGAATATCACCGACATCCACGTTATGAGAAAGACGTATCCGATTATAGAAAGCCCGGTCCCGGCGCTTACCGGCTTCGGGATCAGGCCGAGGAGCTCTAAAGTATAGCTGAAGAGCCCGGCAAAATAAATAAACCCGATCGTAAGCGGAGATTGAAGAAGCTCCTCTCTGCGTACCATGATAATCATAAAATGAAGGAAGAAGAACGGAAACAACGCGAATAGGAACGATCCAACCGCCGCAACTATGTTATTAGCGAGGAAGGAAAGGTTGAATGTCGCCCAAAAGCCGCACGCTCCAAAACCGACAAGGCTGACGACGAGGAACAAGTAGAACTTCACAATCAGGCTCTTAGTTGCCTTAAAATAAATTATGAGGGCAAGGAGCAGATTTGTTGCCGCATACGCAATCGAGACATATTTATATAACATTAGACAGCCTCCTGGGACTTTTTGCATTCGCGCGAAATCGAGGCAAAGGATTCAGTCAACCTGCGCAAAAGACAACGCAAACTTAACCTTCCGAAGTGAATCCTTTCGATCATGCTAAGAAGAATATAGAAGTTGCGAGGATGGAGTGCAACTTGTAAAATCAGTCATCATTTGTGAGCCCTTGCCGCGATTGACGTATCGGCTCGCATACCGTTTTTTACGATTCTTTCGAGGCAAAGAAAGTCAACATATTACAGCTTTTTTGAGTTCTGACTTTGTAAAATGAGTCCCATAAGCCTATCTTAATTCATCATGGACGACTTTGGTTCACTAACTTTAAGAAACTCTCGAATTTTACTTCGTTCAGTTCATTTGGAAAATGCGAGCGAGCTGTACGGAATCATCGAAGAGTCACGCGAACACCTCGAGAAATGGCTTCCGTGGGTAGAATATGTCCGTTCTGGCGAGGATGAAAGACATATCGTGGAACAATGGGTTTATGAAATGCAAATGAGATCCGCAATACATCTCTCCATAACGTTTGAAGATAAAATTGCCGGATTGGTGAGCACCCATCAAATCGACTGGATGAATCAACGCACCAGCATCGGCTACTGGGTCAGACATGAAATGACAGGTAAGAATCTCGCAACAACGGCAACGGCGATTTTGATGAATTATCTTTTTGAAAAACTGAGGCTGCATAGAATTTACATCCAGGCAGCCACCGATAACGGGCCAAGCAATAAAGTGATCAGGAAATTAGGATTCAAGCTGGAAGGAGTTCTTCGAGAAAACGAAAAAGTCCAAGAGCGTTATCTCGATCACAATATATACGGAATGACCGACCATGATTTCAAAGATTCAAAACGAAGTTTAGTACAGTATCTTTAGCGGCACAAAAGATAATTTATGAGCCATGATCTCCGCGCTCAATGAATCCTGCGATTGCTTTGTATTAATTTCCTTTATTGCAAAGAAATCCCGCAACAAAGGTTTTTGCTTCTTCACGAAATAAGCCAGAGTGCCTTCGTAGTGCGGCGCGTGCACCATTGCAGACCACATACGGCGGGGTCACTCCTGCATATTCCACGGCCGATTTGAGATCGATTAGTAAATGTGCCCGTTTTCAGCTAAATTCCATGTAATGTTATGACTGAACTGCTTATTAATCACATCGTAAGCTGGATCGGAGTTTCCGGGTACACTGGACTTGTTGTTCTCATGGCACTTGAGAGCATGGTAGCTCCCCTGCCGAGCGAAGCGGTCATGCCGTTTGCCGGGTTCCTTATTTTCGAAGGAACATTTTCTTTCCACAAAGTAATACTTTTCAGCCTCCTCGGAAGCATCACCGGCTCAGTAATATCGTACTACGCCGGCCTTTATGGCGGCAGACCTTTCGTCGCTCGCTTCGGAAAGTATTTGCTTTTGGACATGCATGACCTTGACATTACTGAAACGTTTTTCAACAAGTACGGCGACAAGACAATCTTCTTCAGCAGGTTCATACCGGTAGTGAGACATCTAATTTCGATTCCGGCCGGCGCGGGCGAGATGAAATTCGGTAAGTTCCTGCTATATACCGCAATCGGAGCGGGGCTCTGGAATTCATTCCTCGCTTACGCGGGTTTCAGGCTGAGAAGTCATTGGGAGACAATCCGGCACTACGGCCAGATCATGGATATAGTGGTCGTGGTATGCCTTGTCGCAGTTTTAGGTTATTTTGTCTATGGGCATGTTAGAAGGCTGAAGAAGAAACTTGAGCAGTGAGGCATGAGCAAGACGTATTCCAAATGCACATATTTAGTGAAATTACCAAAACAATGAATTCGGCTTTCTACCTGCCCTATGCCACTTACTGATTTTCCGTGCCAACGATAAATTTTAAGATTGTCGAAGTCGTGGTCTTTCGACGAAATGCCGAACCGGAGTTTCTCGTGCTCCAGCGGGCTGATAACGAAGAGATATACCCGGGATTATGGCAAATCGTGAGCGGCGGAATCGAACACGGTGAGAAAGCTTATGAAGCAGCAGCTCGCGAAGTGCGGGAAGAAATAGGGGGCGAGCCGAAAAAGCTTTTTAACACCCCGCTTACAAATACTTTCTATTTCTTCTCTGATGATTCGGTAAATGTAAGCCCGGTCTTTGCAGCTGAAGTGGATAATGGATCAGAAATAAGGCTCTCTGAAGAGCACAAAACTTTTCGCTGGCTGTTAAAAGAGGAAGCAATTTCGCTCCTCGTTTGGCCCGGTCAGAAGGAAGCGATCAGAAGCGTTTGTGATTTTATCATCCAGGAAAATCCGGGAGGTAAATTGATGGAGATACCATTCATAAAGATTAAGAAAGTTAAAAAATTAAAACCCAAAAGCAAGAGAAAAAAACGCTGACATTATGCACTGCTATGTGTCGGACCGCCCTGTTTGTTTTATCTGTTATTCTATTGCTCCTTCGTTTCGACCTCGCACGACTCAAAAACCTTTGTAAGATGCTAATTCATTGTTCCTCTCCTTTGCTCTCTTCCCACAGCTCATTCATCTCATCGAGGGTTGCATCATGGAGAGAAATGTTTTTCTTTGACAATTCATTTTCGACGTAAAGAAATCTCTTTTGGAATTTCTCTGTGGCACCTCGCACGGCACTCTCCGGATGCACACCGATGTGGCGCGCATAATTTACGAGCGAAAAGAGTAAGTCTCCGAATTCCTCCTCGATGTGTTTCCGCTCCTGATTTTGGAGCGCCATCTTTAATTCTTGAATCTCCTCTTCGACTTTCTGCCAGACTTCTTCCTGTTTTTCCCAATCAAATCCGACTTTGGCCGCTCTGTCTTGAATTTTGAAGGCGCGTGCAAGAGCGGGAAAAGCTTTTGGAATCCCATCGAAAATAGATTTTCTCCCGGCGTCAGTCTTTATTTTTTCCCAGTTTATTTTTACTTGCTCAGGCGTATCCGCCTCCACATTTCCAAAAACATGCGGGTGGCGTACCACCATCTTTTTTGTCTCAGCCTTCACCATGTCGTGTAGAGTAAACTTTCCTTCGTCTTCCGCTATCTGGGTATGAAGAAACACGTTTAAAAGTATATCACCGAGCTCACTTTTGACTTCGGGCCAGTTTTCTTGATCGATGGCTTCGGCAAGCTCATAAACTTCTTCGATTGTGTAATGCCGGATCGACCGATTCGTCTGGATTTTATCCCAGGGACATTCCCTTCGCAGTCTTCTTACCACCTCTATGAATTCTTCCAAAGCGTTTTCTTCTGTTTTTGTCATTGCGTTGCTCTTCTTTCTACTCTCAATACTTCTTCAATAGTTTCAAAGACTTCATCGGGCTTTACACTCCTCATACATTGCATGTAGTTCTCATTTTTCATCTCACAAAAATCCCGGTGACAGCATTGAACGTCTTTATGCAAGGCAACATACCCGGGTTCTTTTGCGTACGGAAACCAAATGTCCGGCTCACCCGGCCCGAATATTCCGATTGTCGGAGTTCCGACTGCGGCCGAAATGTGCATCGGCGCTGCATCGTTCGAAACATAAACGTCACATTGAGAAATAATCGATGCAAGCCGCCTTAATCCTTGCGGCACAATCGTCGTAAGTTTCATGCGAGCCTCCGATGAAAATCTCTCCAAATACCGAATATCCTTCGGCCCATATGTAACTATAACCTGTGCATCCAGTTTCTCAACGGATAATTCCGCAAGGCGCGCAAAATATTCGGGGAGCCATACCTTTGCCGGCCAGGTTGCACCAATATGAATACCAATTTTCAATTTTGAATTATCAATGCCGCCGGATGCCAAATACTTTATCGCAATGTCTTTTTCATCCGCATCAAGAAAAATCTTTGGCTTCCTGTAACTTGCGTTAATTCCAAGCGGCTTAAGATATCTCAAATGAAAATCTACCGCCGTCAATCTTTCAGTTATAACGATTGGGTGAGTATATGTCTTGGCACGCCAGCCGAAGCTGCCCCCGATTCTCATTTTCACCCCCGACAAAAATATCGCTATTGCGCTTCTCGGATTACCGAAAAGATCGATTGCAACGTCATACTTCTTTTTTCGCAACTTTGAGACAATCCGGAGTTGCTCTATTACCTCGTTCGCTGCAAGGTCATACGGGATAACTTCATTTAAATTGGGATTGTTCTGCAATAGAGTTACACCGTCTTTACTTCCCAGGTAGTCTATCACGGCGTGTGGGAATTTTTCGCGAAGTACTTCAACGACAGGAGTAGTCAGAACAATATCGCCAATGAACTGCAGCCGGCTGACAAGAATCTTCACTTGCGTCCTATCATTCACCCTGGGCGCTAGCTTATTGCCGCTCTATATGTCAAAACCGCCACTCATCGACATAATAGTCCCATAGGTCGGCAGTCGAATAGATATTCTCCACCCCGTAGAATCTGTCATCCATGTTTTCAGTTTCCTTCGCGAGCCGGAAGGCTATCGTCATCGAGCCTTGCGTTGACTGCTGAATATATGTCCACCTTTCATCCCACATGCCTTCACATTCGATATTGTCAGGAGGACCGCACACGATATAGAACATGCCCATTGGAGTCCTCCACCCTTCAAGGCAATTGAATGTAAAAAACTCGTTCGCCTCGCCCACTTTCCGATAATACCGCGCCATTTTATCGTATCCACCATGATCTTTCCAGAAACTAAGAAGATTTGCTTTGATTGCGGAATCGGTTTTCACTTTCACGATTTTTTCAATGTCGCCGGGGAAGCAAATATAATTTAGAGAGTTTACCATCTCCATGACATCATCAGTTACGTCGGGAAAATCTTGATTATAAACATGGAAATACAGTTTTGAAATCGATGTGTCGCCCGTATCGGATTCTGAGATCGCCTCCGGACGCGCGAATACTTTTAATAAATAATTCCCAATGGGCGGCTTTGGGATGGCGCCAAAAATAAACGTGTATCCCTGGCTCAATCTAACGGCGGTTGAATATTCGTAAACCAATATAGTGTCTGTTTCATAACTGCACGGATCATTTATCATTTGCTGATTTATGTACGTCTGTAAATTCATATTTATCAGGTTGTTTACACGTTTGTGCAAGCTATACAGCAAGAAGGAAACTGAGTCCACGGATAATTTCTTCGATGCTACCAGCGTAAAAAAGCTTATTGTATCCGGTAATAAACCAGCATTAGAGAGGATGAACGGCTTTATCTTTCGTACACCGCCGACGGTGTCATACCTCGCAAGAAGCAAAATATCACTCATGACAGAATTCACATTCGACGTGGCAGGAATATCGACCTCATAAACCTTCACGGCTTTCCATCTTGCCTCTTCATCACCCACGCTGATCTCGACACGGTAATCGCCGCTTGTCACCGGAACCGATTGCAGGAAAGCGTCGTATGAGTTAGCCTTCAAATTGGGGTAAGAATATTGCCGGATCGTTCTGTCGATTTCTTTCGTTACCGAATTCTCGCCATTTTTTGTCAGACGAATCGTGCAAACATACGACGCGCTGAAAGAGCTGTCTTGCTTCAGGTAATTCAAACTCGACTTTTTAACACTCACATAAACGTCAAGACGCTTACCAATCCAGGATCCATCTTGCAAAGATGAATCCGGCGACCAGAACAATTTCGCTTCGAAATCCGGCTGGCTCGCTTTTGAAGTCGCATAGTCATAAAAACACTGGTAAGGGTTTGATTCGGTTTGATTACCAGCGCTGCATCCCGACAAAACGAATGCAGCAAGGACGAGAATAATAGAGACGCAAAATGTCGAGCCTCTAAAACTCGTCGCTGTCAACGCGTTCAATGTCTGCACCGAGTCCTCTCAATTTTTTCTCGATATGTTCATAGCCGCGATCCATGTGATAGACACGCAGCACTTCCGTGGCGCCTTCTGCAACGAGTCCCGCAAGAATTAAAGATGCGCTCGCTCGCAGATCGGTCGACATCACTTTTGCACCCTTGAGTGACTTAACCCCTTTCACAATTGCGACATTCTCTTTTACTTCGACATCCGCACCGAGCCGTACCAGCTCCGGTACGTGCTTGAACCTGTCAAAGTAAATTGTTTCAGTTATTACCGAAGAACCCGTCGAGCGCGACATCAAGGCTATCCACTGCGCTTGCAGATCGGTCGGAAATCCGGGGTACGGAGCAGTAGAAACGTCAACCGGAAAGATTTGTTTTGCCGCTTCGATCGTCACCGAATTTCCCTCGCAGGCAATTACGCATCTCGTTTGCTCGAGTTTAGAGAGAAGCGACGACAAATGCGAAGGGTCACAATTTGCCGCCGTAATTCTTCCGCCGGCCATGGCACCCGCGATTAAGAACGTCCCCGCTTCTATTCTGTCAGGAATATTCTTGAAATCTGTGGAATGAAGCTCATCCACACCCTCGATGACGACGGTCGGGCCACCCAGGCCGTCGATCCGCGCCCCCATCGCCTTCAGGAACTCACCGAGCGCGGTAACTTCAGGCTCAAGCGCGGCATTGCTGATCGTCGTCATCCCTTTCGCAAGAACAGCAGCCATCATAATGTTTGCGGTTGCGCCGACACTCGGCACATCGAAATTTATTCGTGCACCCTTTAATTTCTTCGCTCTCGCGACAATGTAGCCGGAATCGAGCACCACATCCGCGCCGAGCTTCTCCATTCCTTCAATATGCAAATTGACGGGACGCGGGCCCCAGGCGCAGCCGCCCGGCATCGACACTTTCGCGTATCCATACCTGCCGAGAAGCGGGCCTAAGACGTAAATCGATGCGCGCATCTTTTTTACCAGTTCGTACGGCGCCTCATATTTATTTATTCCCGTCGTATCGATAGTTTGAACGTTCTTGTTCAAAGATATTGTCGCGCCCAGCGTTTCCATGAGTTGTGCCATGGTTGTAACGTCCTTAAGATCAGGCGTATTGTCGATCCTATAGGTTCCCGGTGCGAGCAGCGCTGCCGGCATGAGAGCAAGAGAAGCGTTCTTTGCACCGCTGATATCGACTCTGCCGGAAAGCTTCTTCCCTCCGTGAATTATAAGTTTATACATAGGCACCAGAATTCACGCAAGGCTCTCCTTAATGTATCTCCTTGTCGCAAACAGGGTTGAAAACAGTCCCAACAATGTTGCAATGCCGATTATTGCCGCGTAGAATTCGGGTGGAGGTAAGGTTTCAGCCATGATATTTTCCTGAATCAAGACGACCGCAGCTCTCATCAATCCATATATTACAGACGCCGCTGCCAATCCGCCGGTGAAACCTTGTATCATTCCGCCAAGCAGGAACGGCATTCTCACAAAACTCCGTGAAGCGCCGACCAACTTCATCGCATCTATGGTTCTTTTCCTGTGCGAGATAGCCAAACGCATGGAATTGTAAACGAGGAATACCGAAAGGAGGATCAGCGCACCGCCAAAGCCGCTGACAATTCCATAAAAGAGTCTGACCCTTTTATCGATAAGTGTGACCAGAATTTTTCTGTACTTTACCGACTCCACTCCCGGGATTTTTGCAACAGTGGCCGCTACCCTCCCCACATCGCGAGAGTTCTTACTCCCATCATCCATGAATATCCGGAACGAAGCGGGCAACGGATTGAAGTCGAGAACTGATTTTATGTCCTGCCCGAATTCTTTCTTGAAAATGTCCGCCGCATCGTCTTTGCTCACGAATTGAACGCTGTTTACGCCGCGGGTCGCCAACAGACTGCCCTTAACCTCCTGAAGTTGGCCTGACGACAATGAATCAGATAGGAATGCTTCGATCTCCACCTTTGCTTTCAGGTAATTCAGAAATTTTTCAGCCTGCATCGATGTGATGTAAAAGCTGCCCAATAAAGTGAATGCGAGTGCGACCATGAGAATCGAAAAAAATGCACTGAGCTTCGCTCGCTCTAACCCGTGGAACGCTTCTCTCAATACAAACCAGAACCTTCTCACAACACCGTCTTTCCGGATTTATAACTGCCGACAACTTTCACGTGGGGACAAATTTCATGCAGGTGTCCGATCGCATTAGCTTGCTTTTCGTCGTTGATGCCTCCTTCAAAGTCGACAAAGAACTCGTAATCCCACGGTTTTCGGACAATTGGTATCGAGTCGATAGACATAAGGTTGATGTCGCGTATTGCGAAGACGCTTAGCACTTTGTGCAGTACACCGGGTTGATTTCTCAGGCCAAAAACCACTGAAGTTTTGTCCGCGTCTGGCGGGACAATATACTTTCTCGAAATTATCATGAACCTGGTAAAATTGTGACCATCGCTTTCCAGGTGCTTTTTCAAAACGACAAGCCCGTAATCTTCAGCCGCGGCTTCGCTCGCTATCGCTGCGATGCTTGTGTCATTAGTGCCGGCGATATATTTCGCCGCTCCTGCGGTGTCATAATATTCCACGCGAGCCAATTTCATGTCACGGATGAACTTTCTACATTGCAGGAGTGCTTGCGGATGCGAATAGACCTTTCTCACCGAAGACAACTTTGCACCACGAATTGCGAGAAGCGAGTGGGAAATTTTAAGCTTTATCTCTCCGAGTCCGAACACCGGCTCTTCATCGAGCAAATTGAACACTTCGCGAATACCGCCGCCAAGCGTATTCTCGACCGGCACAACGCCTCGATCCGCTTTTCCGCTAGCCACAGCATGGATCGCATCCGCGAAAGTGTTATATGGGACAAGCTCAATATTTTTCTTACGGAAGAAATGCTTCGCGGCAATTTCGCTGTAAGCTCCTTTCTCGCCCTGAAATGATACTAGTATTTTTTTCATTTGTTCATGGGTTTGTTATATCCTGCCACAATGAGATCTGCCATGGTGCAGATGAAGACGATCTTTCCATTTCAAAATAGGCGGTCCCATCCACATCGGTAATATCGGCAGGGTTAAAAGCCACCTCAAGCGTGTACGCCCGCGTCACGGTTGCGTGGAGCGAATCTTGAGTCGAGGAAGAAATGCTATTCCATGATAGTGTAAGACGATTCACAAGCTCGAACATGTTGTATGTTGACCTCATCTCGTCGTCTCTTCCCCACGCAACAGGGACATTATTGTCGTAGTCCCAATAAGTGAAAGTGAAATTCGGGGCAATTAGTTTTGTGTAAACGCTCGTGTCCATAAATGTGTATGCGTAAACAAAATTCTGGAAAACTCCATCAATCGTTGTTTGGTCGGATAAAATTCCGCCCACCGTGATTTCCTGTGTCGCCAATTTCGGCGCAAAAATATTCTCGCAGCTCAAGAAAAAAAACGCCAGTACCAGCGACAGCCACTTCATTCGAGATAAAACCGCGCTTTCATGTCGCTCCACGTCAAGCTGTCGACGCGAAGAGAGGAATCGATCCAGCGATAAATAGACCAGTTCCCATCTTCATCGACTCCGAGCCAGAGTTGCAGATTTCCCTGCACCTGTTGTGGATAGTTCGACAACTTGTTTGGCCATGTGAGAGTATAATTCGCGCTGTACTGTGCCGAATCACCCGCAAGCTGAGTGGAAACAACGTCATACAGATTTAAGGATGGCTCTGCCATGTCAGACGAATTTGCGACAAGATTATCAAAATATATCTCCTCACTGTTTTGATTCCAATTCGCAAAAACAGATTGATAGTGGCTGCCGACATCCGACGGCGGCATAAACGAAAACTTGTTGTCCGACAGGCATGAAATATAACCCTCCACGTTTTTGCCTTGGATTGCACTCGTCAGATTTTGAATTACGATGTCCGGCGTTGTCGGGGGGAGAATCCCTGATTGACCTTGCTGCGGGGGCTGCGGCTGTCTCGTTTCGAATAGATCGCATCCTGTAAACAAGACAAGCACCACCAATAAAATCCTGTGCGGCTTCATCAGACGACTAAAATCCGCCCTTCCAACGCTCTAACGAGAGTCGCTTCGTCTGCAAATTCCAGATCGCCGCCAACCGGAACTCCGCGCGCTATTCTTGTCACTTTGATTCCAAGCGGCTTCAACAAGTTGCCGAGATAAATCGTAGTCGCCTCGCCTTCGACATCCGGGTTCATTGCCAATATAATTTCGCCGACCCCGTCGTTGAGCCGGTTCAGCAGTTCTTTCACTTTCAGCTGCTCGGCACTGATGCCTTCAAGCGGGCTTAAGGCGCCTCCCAATACGTGATAAACTCCGTGGAATTCGTTCGTCTTCTCAAGCGCGAGAACATCGCTCGGATCCTCGACGACACATATCTCGGTATGGTCGCGATTCACATCGGAGCAAATCAAACATGGATCTTTCTCAGTTATGTTCCAGCAAACCGAGCAATATCGAATTTTGCGTTTCACCTCGATGATCGCGGTCGCAAGACGATTCGCATCCTCATTGCTTATTTTCAGTAAATGAAGAGCAAGCCGTTGTGCGGTCTTCCTTCCGATGCCCGGAAGCTTGCTCAACTCGCCGATCAGAATCTCGATCGTCCGGGACGTGTAAATCATTTAAGAAATTCCGCCAAATTTGAAGCCGGGGAGCATTGTGAGCAGACCGCCGGCACTTGCACCAAGATGGTCGGTGGCCAACTTCTCCGCTTTTTCCAAGGCATTGTTGACGGCAGCGGCGACAAGGTCCTCGAGCATTTCTTTGTCCTGAGATTTTAACAGGTCGCGCTCTATCTCTACCTTCAATATTTCCCTTTTTCCGTTTGCAGTTACCTTAACCATTCCTCCACCTGCATCTCCAACGACGCTCATGTTCTCAAGCTCGCTCATCGCTTTGTCTATATTTTTTTGCAATTCAGAAAGCATCTTCTGCATATTTCCAAAGTCATTCATTTAAAGTAGACTCCTTTATGAAATATACTTTTCAAAATCCGTTGTTCAAATGGCGTCGGTTGTATGCAAAGAAAAATATCGTGGCCGGGTATTATTTATTGCGCTGATTTTGTGATTCGTAATACTCTTTTGCCTCTTTACTAACTGACAAAATGAAACTGCCTTTTTCTTCGGTGTATTTCACCTTGTCGTTCGGATATTTCGGGGAAAATTTTGTCTCTAAATCGCCGTGTCGAAATGCTCTATTCTTCTGAGGAAGTTTTGAGGCAATTTCTTCTTTAAGAATCCGGCTCTATCTTCAAACTTCCGATGCCACGCGGGGCTATAGCAAACGCTCGATATTTCTTCCAGGATTAATTCTTCGACCCGTTTCCTGGCTCTTTCATCCATATCAGCAGGATTAGACATTCCCTCGCACGCAATGCAATTTAACAAAGCACAAAATCAATCTCGTGCCGTTCCATGTTCACACGCCAGGCTTTCACGTGAACTCGATCGCCAAGCTGGTACACATTGCCGCTCCGTCTTCCCTTCAGCTGAAATTGACCGGGAACAAAGGTATAATAATCGTCCATCTCCCTTACATGAACGAGACCTTCGATCAACAAATCATCGATTTCTACGAACATGCCGAAGCTGGTAATCCCGGATATCGTACCATCAAAATCATCGCCGACATGTTCCAGCATGTATTGAACTTGTTTTACCTTTACCGATTCGCGCTCAGCTTCCGCGGCTCTGCGTTCCGATTCGCTGGAAGATTTACAAATTTCCGGAAGCATCTTCTTAATCTCTTGAATTTCCTGAGGCTCCGCCGGAGGGGTATTCACAGCATTCTTGTTTTCGTACGCGTTCAAGAGTACATGGACCACAAGATACCGGGTACCGCCTGATCGGAGAGGTAAATTGCGTATAATATTTGAAGGCAAGACCATAATGGCCGATGTTTTTTTCCGAATAAATAGCTTTTGCCATGGAGCGAAGCATCACATCATTTATGAGATATTCTGCCGGCTTGCCTTCAACCGAACGAAGCAACTTCTGAAGCAGCTTCTGGCTTACCGCACCGTCGTAATTCAAGTTGTACCCGAAATGTGAAACGAATACGGCTAATTCTCTGATCCTATCGGGATCCGGCGCATCATGGACGCGGTAAAGAAACGGCTTTGCCTTGACGCCGTGCTTGCCGATGTGTTCCGCAACAGTCTTGTTTGCCAAAAGCATAAACTCTTCGACGAGGCGGTGGCTCTCCAGACGTAATTTCTTGATTATCTCCACCGGTCTTCCGAGTTCGTCAAAGACAAACTTCGCCTCCGGTAAATCGAAATCAATGCTGCCGGCGCGGCTCCGAAGCTTCGTCAGCGTTTGAGCAAGCGTGTTCATTTCGGTAATCGTTTCAACAAAGTCACCGTCGTGCGTGTCGATGATTTTTTGAACTTCTTCATATGTGAATCTTCTCTTGCTCCGAATCACCGACTTTGCAAACTTATATTTTAAGACTTTCCCGGCCGGAGTAATATTCATAATCACCGAGTATGTCAGCCGATCGACATTAGCATTCAGGCTGCAAATTCCATCAGAAAGCTCATGAGGCAGCATGGGAATCACGCCGCTCGTCAGATAAACGCTCGTACCGCGTTTGTAGGCTTCCGAATCCAGAGAACTCCCGGGCCGGACATAATGGCTCACGTCGGCGATGTGCACACCTAACTCATAAACATCGTCTGAAATTTTCTTCATCGACACCGCATCGTCAAAGTCCCTGGCATCTTCCGGATCAATTGTAAACACGAGCTCGTTCCGCAGATCAAGCCTGTGCGCAATTTCCTCACTGGAAATTTCTTCACAAAAAGATTTGGCCTCTCTGAGCACGTCGGCGGGAAAATCCTTGCGAAGATCAAACTGTGCGGCGATGCTTACTATCTCAACATTCGGATCACCGGCATTCCCGAAGACGGAAAGGACTTCCGCAGAATAGCCGGAATACTTATCGACCGACAGCTTTGCCAGGACTTTTTCGCCTTCTTTTGCACCGTTCAGCTTCTTCCTCGAAACATCGATGGACTGCGGAAGATTTTTGTCGCGCAACAACAACTTAAACGCACTCCCCACCCTCTCTACGGTCCCGACAACATTCTTTTCGTCCCGTTCCAGTACATCGATAACCTTGACAACGACCACCTTACCTTTTCCGCCGACCACTTTGACGTTGACCCTGTCGCCGGATTTGGCATCTCCCATCCCGTTCGATGAAACCACGTATCGAACTTTGCTGTCGCTGCCGCGCGCGGGTCCATCAGGGATGAAAAAAATATTATTATCCCTGCCGAGGTTAAGAAATCCGGTTGCAGTATCCATAATCTGTGCAGACCCGAATTTTCTTCTCCCGCTTTGCTGAACGTTGCCTTTCTCTTCAAGCTGGCGGAGAGCTTGTTTGAATCTTGCGTATTCATGTTCGGAAGTATATCCCAGCACTTTCGCAAGCTGCCGCTTTTTGAAGGTCGACATCGGGTTCCGTTTCAGGAAATCCTGAACTTCCTTTCCTATTTCCTCGACGGTTTTCGATTCAGTTTTGTGCGAAATTCTTTTCATATTCATCCTTAAACTTTGCGACGGCATTTGCTATCCCTCTTGCCATCGCTTCCTGTCCTTTCTTGCTTCTCAAATATTTTTCCTCTCTTGGATTCGACAAGTACCCCGTTTCGACAAGGACCGCCGGCATCGACGCGCCGACGAGGACATAAAAGCCTGCCTGGCTGACGCCGTTGTCCGCGACCGAAGCCGTCGATGAAACATTATCTTCGATCAGCTGCGCCAGCTGCTCGGAATACTTCACGAAAGCCCCATGTGCCATGGTCGTCAAAATCATATTGTCCTCATCGTAAGCTTCATACTTCTTTTCATAATCGTTCTCATATTTCGCAGCGGCATTTTCCTGAGCTGCAATTCTAATCGCTTCGTCCGTTCTGCCCGGGCGAAGAAAATAAGTTTCAAGACCGTTCATCGAATTCGGCTTATGTGGCATGGAATTGCAGTGCAGGCTGATAAAAAGCTTTCCATCCGCCGCATTCGCTATTTCGCCGCGCTTATCCAATTCAACAAACTCGTCGTCATCCCGGGTCATGACTACTCTAACGTTCGGCAGCCTCTCGTTTATCGCCTTCTTCAAATCCCTGGCTATCGCCAGCGTAACGGTTTTCTCCATGGTTCCCCTGAAGCCGATCGCACCAGGATCTTTTCCACCATGGCCCGGGTCAATCACGACGACATCCAGCTTCCAATTCTTTTTCTCATCCTCAAGTTTCTTCTTGATCTCATCGACGGCAATCTTATTGACATCGGCTTGAGAATAGAGCGCAACGTCAACGGCACTTGCCGAGCTGTCGATAAAGACCTGCTGTGAAAGATACTTGTTTTTCAATTTGAAACTAAGCTGAACAGAATTCGGGTTTTGAATCGCCAAAACACTCGAATAAATATCCGTCGGGGGAAGCAAACTTAATTTCCGCACGTCTCCCGATGCCGGCATGATGGTGAGATATAAGATGTTATCCTGTCCTATTGCTGCTTCGTATGCGATCGGGAGGTTCTGCATCGCTATTTGCACAATCGCTCCGTTCGCCTTTTCCTCGGCATCAATACCTGTTATCAGCGTCGGTCCGGCATGCGCAGCCGCAAAACTGAATTCTCCCTTTACATCATCGAACTTAAACGTACCATGAAGGATGAGAGACAAATAAGTGCAGACAAAATTGGCGGGCATATATAATTTCCCGTTCGCGGAGAGAACCGGCAGCGGCAGCTGAAAAATTTGCGACTTACCGCCCGTCGTAACAACTATAAAATTATTCTCCGGCGTAAACAGGATGCTCCCGTTTCCGGAATAAACATCTAACTTTCCTGTGGATTGCAAGATGAAGATATCGAGCCCCAGATCTTGCGATAGATCCTCCAGCGACACGTAGACGTGGTTCAGATCCACAAATCCCCCGATATAGGCTGTTGTGTCACCCGAGCTTAGCACCATGACTTTGGGCTGTGCAGAAAGAGAGGTTGACAAACAGAAAACAAAGAACGCCAGGCTTGCAATACGCAGTCCGCAATTTAAAAACTTCACGCCCACATTCACTTTTTATTCTTCACTTTTTGGCTTCTTTTTTTCTCAATTCAATGCCGTAAAGAAATAACGGCACATCATATTTGACGGGATCAATCGGATCGAGTTGTTTGAGATTTTCTGTAATCTCTACGGCTGTTTTCCAGTTGTCGGTCTTTCTTTCCGTCAGCTTCAGCTTCCTTGCGGCTCTTGAAACATTTACGTCGAGCGGCACAACGAGTTTGTCCGTACCGAGCCAATCATAAAGACCAAAATCAATTTCGTCTCTGCGCGTCATCCACCGCAAGAACATATTCATCCTTTTGCAAGCGCTTCCCTGTTTCGGGCTTGCCAGCAACGCGCTTGCGCGTGGAGTCAATACACCCCCGAGCCGCGACGGTATCTCGAACGCTTTTAGTTCTTCGAGCAATGCGGTCAAAATATGGTATGCGTCACGATTTGCGGCCGGTCCACCGTCTGTACTCTGTTTTATGGCAGTCTTGATTGTACCACGATGCTTGATTAACGAATTCAGCACGAACAATATCTGCACGACGTCTTTGGCTGTTATGTTTTTGTACGCAAACTGGACATGGCCGTGCATCTTTTCAAGAAGACGAGCATCATCAAGATTCTTGACGGCGTTGTAAGGCGATTCCCGAAGTTCAGCAAATATTCTTTCTAGCGCGCGTATTATTGCGTATCGCGGTCCGACGGCAAACATTGCAGCGATGAATGCGGCCACTTCAATATCGTTTTCACTCTTGAACCTTTTCGGGAAGGAAATCGGATCTGCCAGGTAAAAATCCTTAAGCGAATCGTTAGTCCGGTGAGATTCAAAAATCTTCTGGAGATGCTTCAAACCTTGCATATCGGATATCCCGAACGCGGGTCTGATACACGGCATCTCAATTCATTAGTCTCCCCGATTCCGGCTTCGGCGTTCTCAGGATGTGGGGATTTATCACGAAGTGATCCATTATGGGAACGGGCGCCGACTCCTTCAAAAGCTCTCACATCAAGCCATACTCTCGCAGACTTGAGACACGACTCTCTTCTTATGGGGAAAGTTCGAGAATCCAATTCATACGCATGAAGAGCTTCGTATGACTCATGGAATTCAGTCGACCTATCATGCCCGCCATTATGTTCCGGCAGACTTTTTGCGCGGTACTTCGTCGGGCCAACATAGCAGCTTCCGTGTTTGAGATCTCGTACAACGTGAACTATGTACTTCATATTACTATAACAAGTTGAGTCGGAACGGCGGGATTTGAACCCGCGACCCCTTGCACCCCAAGCAAGTGCGCTACCGGGCTGCGCCACGTTCCGATCTCTTAAAATTAATCTTCTTAAATGATTCAAGCAATGTAGGTAAACGTAAGAGAGACAAATAATGAAATCTATTTCAATTCTTGTCGGAAAGTTTCTGAACAAGGTCATCCAGAAATGCGCGCGCTTCAAGTAAGGTTTGTCTCAAATCTTGCGGCGAACCTCTCTCCTTCTCAGTCTCGATATCAAAAACCTGTCCTGAGCTTCCGTTTGCTTTGGCGCTCAAAACTTTTTTTGCACCGTCAATAGTAAAACCTTCATCACGTACAAGCCGCTTAATCTCAAATATCAGGCTGATGTCTTTATTAGTATAAATCCGATTGCCCGCTCTGTTCTTTGCCGGATTTAAGCCGGGAAATTGAGACTCCCAATACCGCAAGACATGCTGCTCTAGCCCCGTTATGCGGCTCACTTCGGAGATGGAGTAATAAAGTTTCTTAAACTCAAAGTCCTTCATCTGTCGAAAGTATAACATATTATGTCAATAATTGCAAATTGTTTTTAGGTGATCGACGTAAGTTTTCAATTTGGAATTGCGCGCGGGTGATAATAAATTAACTCCTCGAAGGATCACTGACACATTGCGCCTGTAGCTCAATTGGATAGAGCAATAGACTTCGGATCTATTGGTTGGGGGTTCGAGTCCCTCCAGGCGCACGAGTTAAACAAATCGTGAAGCGAGCACAAGATGAAAATTCTTATCGCGGACAAACTCTCCGATAAAACTGCCCCGGCGTTGAAGAAACTCGGAATGGAAGTTTCAGTGAACGCAGAATTAACCGCAAACGACCTCCCGCAAGCTATTGGTAATTCGGACATTCTCATAGTTCGATCTACAAAAGTAATATCAAGAACAATCGAATCGGCGCCTAATCTTTCCCTCATCATACGAGCGGGCGCGGGGGTAAACACAATAGACCTCGCCGCTGCCAATATGCGAGGCATCTACGTCTCGAACTGTCCCCGGAAAAACACGGAGGCGGTCGCGGAGCTTGCGATTGGATTCCTAGTCGACGCGGATCGGCAGATCACGAATGCAACTTGCGACTTGCGAAAAGGTTCCTGGAATAAGAGGTCATACGGCAAAGGGCGAGGACTCAAGGGCCGGACACTCGGAATTATCGGGTTCGGAGCTATAGGCAAAGCTGTAACGAAGCGCGCCCTCGGTCTCGAAATGAAAGTGATCGCGTACTCGAGAAGCTTGACTGACGAAACCGCGGAATTGTTCGGCATTACTCACGTTTCCGACTTACAAACGCTCGCGCAGCAGTCGGATGCCGTAAGTATCCATGTTGCCTATAAAGAGGATACTCATCATTTAATCGGCAGATCTTTTCTCGATTCCATGAAGAGCGGCGCGATCCTTATAAACACATCGAGAGGAGAAATTGTTGACACGCAAGCTCTCAAGGATGCAATCAAATCGAAGAATCTCCGCGTCGGAATGGATGTGTTCGAGAACGAACCTGCCGGCGGTGAAGCTCAATTTGCAGATAAAGAACTTGCAGCCATGATCGTAGCAACGCCGCACATAGGAGCATCTACAGATCAATCATCAGAAGCCATCGCGGATGAAGTGGTACGGGTCGTCAAATCATATCAAGAAACGGGTGTACCGGTCAATACTGTAAACGTCCGGGCACGCTCATCGGCCACTAAGTCTCTCGTGATACGGCATTACAACCGTGTCGGAGTCCTCGCCGGTATTTTGGACAAGCTTCGCAGCGGCGGAGTCAATGTCGAGGAAATGACTAACATAATTTTCGAGACATCGAAAGCTGCCTGCTGCACGCTGCTTCTCGATGGCGCGCCATCCGGGGAAATGTTGATCGAGATGCAGAGAGATGAAAACATAATCGAAGTGGCGCTTAAGACGCTGAACTAGATTCCCCCGGTAGCGGCCAGGTTACCTATTTATTCTTCTGACCTATCGAACTATCCGGGTACAATTCCTTTGCGCAATCCGGACAGATCCGTGAGAGAATTGCGCCTCCGAGTGAGTCTGTATATATTTCTCCAGATGTTCCCAATAGCCTTTGTCATTACGGATCTTTTTACACTTGGAACAAATCGGAATCAGCCCTCCCAGGGTTTTGATGTTTGCCAGCGCTTCCTGGATGCGAGCATTAAGGTCTTTCTCCAGCTTCAATAACTGCCAAACTCGCAGGCGATAAACTCCGAACACGATTCCGCCCACCACAACAAAAACGAAAACATAGAACCAGTACGTTCCGTAAATGTGGGGTTTGAGATCAAAGCTAAAACTTGCCCCGGTCATGTTCCAAACCCCATCGTTGTTGCATGCTATAACCCGGAAATTGTAATTCCCGGGAGGGAGGTTCGTGTAATAAGCCGCTCTCCTCGTGCCGGCATCTACCCATTCATGGTCATAGCCCTCAAGCTTGTACTTGAACAAGACTCTCAGGGGGACTTTGAAACTTAGACCATCATAATGGAATTCCAATTTGTCCGTGCCCGCGGGAAAAGTCGCGAATTCGTTCGCTGGAATCACACTCCCGTCGGCGACAACGCTCGAGATTAGCACGGGGGGAGCAAGCTTATTTGTCGTAAACCCTGCGGGATCAATCATCATGGCTCCTTTCTCCGTAGCAAACCAAATGCGTCCATCATAAGCCTTCATGCCGGAAGGATGTCCCCGGTTAAATGATGGGCTGGCCTTCGCCCCGTCCGTAGATCCATAAACTATCGTGTGTATCCTGTTTACTTTACCAGCAGCAAAATCTTCGAGCTCCTGCCGTTTAACGTATCCGATGCCTCTTCCGCTACTCATCCATATCCCGCCGTAGTCATCTCCTAAAACGCAATCGATTTCATCGGAGAAAAGGCCGATTTTAGTATTGTAAAAAGTGAACTTCCCGTTCTTGAAGAGGATAAGTCCGCCGGGCATTGAACTGATCCACAGGTCTCCTTGTTGATCCTCGTAGAAGGAAGAAATCCAGTCGATGGCAACCTCATTCCTTTCGGTAAAGTTTGATAATATCCCATCTTGAATTCTCAACAGACCGTTCCCCTTGCCTATCCACAATGTACCGTTTCTCTGACGAAAAAAACATACGACGTAGGCATCGGCGGGATATTGCTTGCCATCTTTAAACAAATAAGGTACTGTGTGCCCATTAACTAATCTGAAAAGTCCTGCGTGGTCCGCGTAGAATATCAAGCTCTTGTCATCTTCTGTAATGGCGGATATCCACTTCTGCGGTATTCCTGCTTTCTCGTCATATTTCTTGAGCTCACCATTTTTGAAGTTGATTAATAAACCGGTCTGGCCGGTCCAGATACTGCCGTCTCGCGACGCGAAAACAGGTCCGCCGCCGGGAATAACCAATTTGTCGTATTTAGCGAACTTCCCCGCTCTTAATTCAGCCATCACTGTTGAACTGATCACTCAGGAAATAAATAGAACTGTCACGCGCTTGAATGATGGTCAACACATGATTATCTGCCAAACCATCGGTCGTTGTAAGATTTATAATATTCGGATTCTCAAATTGGTTCAATCCGTCTGCTGTGCCTACCCAAAGGCTGTGCTCACGATCTTCGGCAAATGACAGGACTTCATTGTCAGTAAGCCCTCCTGCGTTGGTGAAATTGGTCCAGACACCATTTGTAAAGCGATCAACTCCTATCTCAGTTCCAACCCAGAGATTACCATCCCGGTCTTCCATCATATCAAGGACGCGGTCACTGGAAAGGCCGTTCCCCGACGAATACATTGCCACCGCCTTTCCGTCGCGGAATTCTGCCAAACCGCCGTATGTCCCGACCCACATGTTCCCTTCCCTGTCTCCATACACGCTGAGGACAGTAGGGTACGGCAACCCTTCTCTCAAATTAATAACAGCAGGATTTGTCGTCCCATCATCGTCAAAAATCCTAACCCCGTCTAAAGTGCCGACCCAGATCCTGTTTTGTGGATCTTCAGCGATTCCGTTGATAAAATTCTGGTCCAGGTTTATCTTCTCGAATTTCCCGTCTTTGAATATGAATAGACCGATGTTAAGAGCGACAATCAAGTGATCAGCACGAGTTTCAAAAATCCCGCGAACGGTCGTGTTAAAGAACCCATTGTTCGCATCATAGCGCAACATTCTCGCATCTTTGAATACTCTCAGCCCGCCGGATGCCGTCCCGATCCACAAGCTGCCGTCATGAGTCTCGCACAATTCAGTGATGGTTTCATGGACCCTGCTATCTTCCGGATCCGTACTTACCTCAGTAAAATTCACACCGTCAAAACGGAATAATCCAGCCGATGTGCCGAGCCAAAGGTATCCGTCGCGCGTTTGAAGGATAGCGTTTACCACGTCTGCAGGAAGCCCACTTTGGAATGTCCAGGTATTAAGTACATATTGAGCGATGGATCTTTGACGATCGAGAGCAAATGCCACGGATGAGATCGCGGACACTTCGGCGAAAAGAAGAAAAACCGTGAAAACACACGCTGCTCCCAGCGGAGCGTGAAATAACTTTTTTATAATGTTCTGCATACAGGCAATCTACTTATCTCACAAATTATAACACATAGCATCAAGTATGACAAGCCCCCATTTTCTTTTTAAGAACTTTACCCGTATGGATTCCGTTATGATTCGGAAAGGGGAGGGTACCTTGAATGGTGAAAACATCTTAGCTAAGTGGTTTTTGAAGGAATTAGAAGCAGAAGCGCCAGCAAGCCGTAAATGCCTTGAAAGAATTCCGATGAACTTATCCGGCTGGAAGCCGCATGAGAAGTCGATGCAGATGGGTTATCTCGCTCTTTTGGTGGCGGATATGCCAAAATGGGTAAAATACACGATTGAGGTGTCCGTGATCGACTTCGCGACATGGGACCACTTTCAACCGAAAACCACCGAAGAATTGGTGAGCTATTTCGATAAAAATGTCAATGGAGCCAAAGGCGCTCTGCAAAACACAACAGACGAAAAACTTCGTGAGCTTTTTTATCTGAAGAATAATGGACAGGTGCTAATGAGTTCCCCGAAGGATGAAAGTGTCGGACAATCTATCAACCATCTTGTCCATCATCGCGGGCAACTGACTGTCTACATGCGCTTGAACAATATCCCAGTCCCCTCCATTTACGGACCTTCGGCAGACGAAAGAGGATTCTAATTTATTTTTCGTGAACTCCATTCGGGAAGGTGGAACAGGAGATCGAACATCATTGACAGGAGCGCTAGCTCAGAAAGATTCACGGCGTACGAGAAAGCGGCGCACGGAGTCAAGTCTCATGTAGGCGGAGTTACAAAACGTAAGTTTGATGATGAGAACAGGAGCGGGGTGAGTTGATGTGCGGCGTTTGTATCTAATTATCTACGGCGTGATTCCATGCGAAAGCGTCTTGTCCCGTCAGGAATTCCCGTTTTTAGTTGCAGGTTTATATCTCTATGACGAAGCTATTCTTCTTTTTTCCTTCTGTCTTAACTCTTTTCTGAAAGCGTCTAAAAGGCTTCCCGACGGTTTCGAATGTCTTATTGACGGAGACCGACATGTTCGAAAACTCAATAGCGGGGTTCTTATCCTCCGCCGATTCCCGGCGGAAATCTGTCAGAATAGCTGCAGCAGATTCCGACAATTCTTCGATGCCGTCGAAATCGAGGATCAGAGTAGTCGGTTTTCTCCTGCTTGCCTCAGGCCTGGCCCTCCACACTCCAATGGCTGTTCTGATCAGTCGGTCGGCTGAATCCCGCGATTGCAGCGTTTTGGGAATTGATGAGGCGATCCGAACCGTCAATTTACCACCCGTTTTTACTTTCATGCGTCTCCTTATAGTATAATATAACACAATTGCTGCCGGGAACCGCATTAAAAGTTTGATTACACTTTGATCTTTCTGGGCGGCCATGGATGAAAAGATAATGCGTATGAGCGTAGTCTTCTCGTTCCTACGTTCAGCGTAGGAACGGCGTTACCGGCGCTGTGCATGAAGTGTCTCGCTGACAACGGCGAGAATGTAACATGATGTAGAGCGCCATGATCGAAGCTTACCACGCGTAAGCGTAGTAACCATAATCAGCTATTTTACTATTTGAGCCGGAGGCTCAGGCGCCTTCCGCCAAGAATACGGCGGACAGGCTGGCGGAGTTGACGCGGACTAAAAGGCGTGCCGTCCTGGGAAAAGGGCAATCAATCAGAAGCGGAAGTGGTAACGAAGGAGCCCTCACCCGAACAAATCCACGATCGGAGACACATCGATCCTTTCCGCAACCTTCCCGACCTCCGGAAAATACTTAATGGTGATTATCGGGGACGTGTATCTTCGGCACGCCGGACACGCTCAAAGAGAATCGTGTATAAGAAGCGGGATAGCCGCATCGTTGGCGGTGTCTCGTTTTCGATTTCCTTACAAAATCCGAAGCATCTTATCCAACCGCAAAGGTCGCAAAGCCCCGCAAAGTGTCCTAATGGTGATTATGAATTATATTTGCCAATCGTGGCGCTGCCCGCTCGCCATCGATAGTATAAAATCTGGGATGCCGAAAGGCGGCGCTTTGCTCTTCATACGTTTTTATTTTGAAACGGAAATCAAATCAGGACACTGTTTATTATTTGATCAATACCAACTTCTTCGTTTGAGTAAAGGCACCGCCGTTCACACCAGATGCCTGCTGGACCTGCAGCCTGTAAAAATATACTCCGCTCGCGAGCCTCGTACCATCAAATACCGACTTGTGCGCTCCGGCATCCTGCTGTCCATCAACAAGCGTTGCCACTTCCCTTCCAAGCAAGTCGTAAACTTTCAGCGTTACAAAGCTGTTAGCCGCAAGATCGTAGTAGATCGTCGTCGAGGGATTAAAGGGATTCGGATAATTTTGCGAAAGCGAAAATGTCGCCGGTGCAGCGGTGATGAACACAGAAGCCACCACACCTAGATTTTCCGCCAGTACCTGCATTAAAGGATAGGTGCTGCTTCCATGTGTGTACCCCATTCCAAGCGTCCACACGATCAGCCCGCCTAAATTATCTTTCTTGATCAATCCGAATTTAGCGTTTATATCGGCAGTATCGTCGTATGAAATAAACGTATTGCTCGTGCTCAGGTAGGATGCCTGTGCATCGGCATCCCAATGATAGGTTGCCGTTGAGTAATGGCTCTTTATGTAAGTGTAATCTTGATCATATGACACCGAAACTCCGTTGGAAACACTTTGGTTCGGACCCGTTACTCCCGTCCAAATTGTGCCGCCCCACTCGGAGCCTATTCCTATTTTGTTCGATGCAACCCCGGCTTTAATGAATTCGTCAACCGCTACATCGCAGCACGCTGAAGCCTCGGCGCCGTCTGTGCTCGCCGTTCCATAAATTCCTACCGACCCGTTGTACCAGCTTACCCATCCCTGCCAGTTGCCTGCCAAATCGTATGTCATGATATTGATCTGATCGAAATATGACTGGAGTGTGTTAAACAATGTGGTGTACGGGCTGCCGGTGCTGGACGTGGTAAACAGCAAATATTGAGGTGATGGCAATGCCTGTCTTAACGCCTTTGTGAAGTTGGTGAAGTTTGTCACATCGGGTTGATTAATGCCTTCCCAATCGATATCAACTCCATCGTACCCCCGCGACTTAACAATATTGACAATATTAGAAACGAAAGTGGACAACGTGGATGAACTGGTCGCGCTCATGAAAAGAGATTCACTGTTGGCACCACCGACCGTGACAACCACTTTCACATTATGGCTGTGCGCAGCCGATATAATTGCGGAAGAGGCAGATGTCGTAAGTCCGTTGCCCGCGTAATCGATGCTCCCATCGGAGTTCGGCCACAGAGCAAAATGCGCGATGACCGTAACGCCGGACCAAACGATAGCGGGGGAATTCGCCGGTATAGTTCCGGTTTCCCACCCTGTATAATATGCCGTCACCCACGGTTTTGTTTGCGCAAATAAAGAACATGCGGTGAAGGAAATAGAAAGGAAGAATACCGCAGCTAATAGCCTGTAATTGAAATTCTTCATCGTGTTGTCGCTCTCCATTCGATATTAATCTATTCGTTTTTACTGTCAACGCGCCCGGTAAAATACTGATGGCCGATCCCGATTGCAATAGCCGACTCTCCATTACATGGTCTTCGTCATTAGGCGCCATGGTGCTTGTTGCCTGTCCTTCCTCCAATTATAAATGACTGGTATTGAGCAGGCACGAGAGCGGATTCCACTGCCAAATTGCACACATCACACAATCCGTCAGGCGATGTCGTGTTTTCCCGCTCGGCAGAGCATTTGGTTGAATAAACTAACATTTTCCGTGAGCCAAGTCAACATGCAGTACCCGCAGGCGAAAAAAGCGTGAGTTACGTCCCTTCGCCTCATTTAACGAGACGGGAAGGAGAGAATATTTATCTTCCTTTAACTTCGAATCTTGCACGAGTCCGCGGAGTCCGCTGTTTATTTTCTTCGATTCTGAAGTAGAATTCGATCCGAGGCACTACCAAGAATCAGTCTTGATTACTATATTAATTTAATAAGAATTATTCTCGGAAGGCTCCTTCCGGAGAATCAAACGGATACGTCGAAATAGACTGGGTGAAGTACAAATGGATATTGAACGAAGATACGAAAAATTAATCAACTACCTGACCGATTACATTTATACGGTAACGATACGGGATGGCACCGCTGTGGATACAATCCATGGTCCCGGGTGCGTGTCGGTGACCGGTTATACTCCGATCGATTTTAAGAAGGACCCCGATCTATGGTACAGGATGGTGCATCACAAGGACCGCGCAAAAGTATTGGAACAGGCTAGCCTGGCCCTTGCCGGAAAGGAAGTTGCCCCCCTTGAACACCGCATCATTCACAGAGACGGTACGGTACGATGGATACGGAACAAAATCGCAGTGACGAAGAACGGCGATGGAAGCCCTGTGGCCTATGATGGTTTGATCAACGATATTACAAACTTGAAAAAAGCCGAAGCGGCCGAAGCTCTCCGGGCCAGACAGCTGATTCAGGCAGATAAACTAGCTTCGCTCGGAATCCTGGTTTCCGGCATCGCTCACGAAATAAACAATCCCAACACATTTATCCTGCTGAACATGCAGCTCTTTTCCAGAATCTGGAAAGATGTCGTTCCCATCCTGGATGCATACCAGGCTCAAAATGGTGATTTCAGCATTGCGGGAATGTCGTACCACACTTCAAAAGACAAGATCGCGCAATCTCTCGACGGAGTGCTCAAAGGCTCCGAAAGGATCCAAAATATCACGAAAAATCTTACGGAGTATGCGAGAGCCGACGGCAACACTTTAAATGAGCCTGTAGAGATTAACAAGGTAGTTGAGGTGGCAATTCTCATCACAGGAAACCTGATAAAGAAATCGACAAACAATTTCAAAGTCGATTACGGGAAGAACCTTCCCCTGGTTCGTGGAAACGCGCAGCAGCTTGAACAGGTCGTCATCAATCTAATCAGCAACGCCTGCCAGTCGCTGAAGGACCAGTCTGCCGGGATAAAGATATCTACCTATTATAATGCGCAGAGGAAGAAAGTCAGAATAAAGGTCGAAGACGAGGGAATCGGCATCAAACCGGACGATCTGAAGCATATCATGGATCCTTTCTTCACCACAAAGAGAGACACTGGAGGCACGGGGCTCGGCCTCTCGGTTTCCAACAACATCGTCAAAAGCCATGGCGGCACGCTCATCTTGAACAGCAAGCAGGGCCAGGGAACGATGGCACGAGCGTCTTTCCCAGCCTGCGAAAAGAAGTCTTCAGCTTCTGCGCAGCACGCTTCAGCCGCTGCAGGCAACCCGGCAGAAATGTCACTCGAACCGGTCGAGGGCAAGTAAGAGGATGCTGTGAGTCCAAAAGCCTTCCCTTCTAATCCCGTCCTGTTCGTCAACGATGAAGAAAATTTCCTTCTTAGCGCAGAATTGACATTGTCCTCTAATGGCATTGGCAATGTCGAGACTTGCAGCGACAGTCGCAAAGTATTAGACCTCCTGAAGAAGAAATTATATTCATTGATAGCGCTCGATATCAATATGCAGTTTGTTTCAGGCTTGGAGCTTCTCGATCAGATCGCGAACAATTACCCTGAGACTCCTGTGGTTATGATTACCGCCGTCAACGATGTCGATAGCGCGGTTCGCAGCATTAAGCAGGGGGCATTCGACTATATAGTGAAGCCAATCGACGAAACGAAGCTTGTCTCCACCGTGAAACGCGGCCTTGAGCTCACGGAAATCCGGACTGAGAACGAGATGCTGAAACAATTGCTGCTCACGGATAATGTAGAGCGTCCGCAGGCATTCAGTGCGATAGTAACAAAAAGCCCATCACTTCAATCGATCTTTCGGTATATCGAGGCAATCGCGAAGACAAGCCTGCCCGTCCTGATCACCGGCGAAACTGGAACCGGCAAGGAGCTGTTCGCTCAGGCGGTCCACGAGGCAAGCGGAAGAACGGGGGAGCTTGTTTCCGTCAATGTCGCGGGAGTTGACGATGATTTCTTCTCGGACACTCTATTCGGCCATAAGAAGGGCGCATTCACCGGTGCCGATGAGGAACGAAAGGGTCTCATCGAAAGAGCGAATAACGGCACTTTGTTTCTCGACGAAATCGGCGACCTGAGTGCACCCTCGCAGGTAAAATTGCTCCGGCTCTTGCAAGATGGAAGTTATTATCCGCTAGGTTCCGACGTTGCAAAATTATCCGATGCGAGGATCGTTGTTGCAACGCATCGCGACATCAAGGCCATGCAATCAAGCGACAATTTTCGACAGGATCTCTATTTCAGGCTTAGATCGCATCATATCTCGATACCGCCTTTGCGCGATCGGAAAATCGACCTGCCCTATTTGATCGATCACTTTATTACCAAAGCCGCGGACATGCTTAAGAAAAAAAGACCCACACCACCCAAAGAACTTTACACATTGCTCGGCAACTATACATTCCCCGGGAATGTTCGTGAGTTAGAAGGAATGATTTTCGATGCAGTAAGCGTGCACAAGGCAGGCGTTTTGTCGCTTGAATCAATCAGGTCGAAACTATCGGAACACTCACAGGAACGGATTTCAGCAAACGCCATATCGTTCACGGCACGGAGTGGTCAGCAATCCGACCTTCTTTCTATTCCGGGGAAATTTCCGACGCTCAAGGAGGCGGAGGATTCTCTGATCGAGGAGGCATTGAGAAGAGCCGATGGAAACCAGACTATTGCAGCGGAGCTGCTCGGCATCTCACGGCGTGCGCTGAACAACAGGCTCCGGCGAACCCGTGAAGACAAATTGTAGAACCTTTACTTCTAAGGCAATAGCAAGCTGCTTGTTCGAGAACAATTTTCTTTGAAATAATTAACGAAGCCCCTGCCACACTTCTGCAGCCCGCCACTAAGCGGCTTTCCGCACAACTTCCAACAATTAAAGAGATTACGAGGTCAAACAAAAGAAATCCCGCCATTTTGTGGCACTCCTCACGGGACGATCCAGACATAATAATTTGCTTCCATCGATCAATTTCTTATGTTTCCAGATTGGCATTAGATTTGACGTTTATAAAATCAATCGCATAATAAAAACTTTGGAGGAGTAATGAAGACATATCTTAAGCGCTTGACAGCGATAGTATTTATTCTTTTTGCTGTTTCATTAAGCGCCATGGCACAGGAGAGCCACTTTGATAAAAAGGCTTTCATACAGAAGGTCTCGTTCAAGATGTTCGACATGGATCTACACAAGAACGACGTACCGGGGATCGTTACATCGACCCTATATACGCTCGTTCAATGCAAGGATCGTTATCCGGACATGGATTACTCCCGGCTTCTGAACACGGTGAGTAAAGTGGAACGAGAAAGCAGCGACCCTTCGATAGCGTACAAAGCATATCTGGTGAACATGTATTTTTCGCACAGTGGCGATATACAAGTTACGCCGTTCAGATATGCATATGATCACGATCAACTTTTCAAACAGATCGCGGATCAGCTCGAAGCAAAGTTCCTCGCTTACAACCGCGGGGAAACTACCGTCGCGAACAAGTGATAAGAACCAAGAAAGGCAAAGTAAGCAGCAGAGCCTCATCTCCCTGGGCTCTGTTGTTTACAATGCCCGGTGATGCGTTAGACTTTTTCACGATCCGTGCCGGTTCGCGAATTTTCTGAAAACAAGCCCACCCTGTTCATTTTTCCATTCTCCGTCTGCCGGTATAATTCGCGGCAGCGCTTTCTCAGAAACAGGCAAATCTCAAGTTATCCCTAAAGACATGCCATTACTCTTCCGAAGAAAGAGTAGCTGATCTTAACTGGAAGATAATGAAGTGTCAACCTGGAATGCCGGTAAAAGATCCAATTTGGCAAAAGCGGTCGAGCAGGCATGATGCTCCCGGCTAAAGCTCTTTGATTTAAGAAAGGATGAGAAAATGGAAAACTACCGGGGAGTCGTTCAGAATATTGTGATGGTTGGAGAAGGTGAATACAGGGTGACCTTCCGTGCTTATAATGAACGCGACGTGGAGGCGACCTTTTGCCTGAATGAGGATGTGCCCTTCACAGTCTACTCAATGATCGCCCGCCGTAGAGAGAATGATTTCACGCTTGTCGCCGAAGGGCCGCTGGCCGACTGCCTCAATATCCTCCACGAGAATAAGACGCTTAAGACGGTCCGGTTAGACGAGATTGACAAATGGAAAATCGGATTACTGGCCAATGATATCGCATCGTCACTTGCAGACGAAGGTATGTTTATACTCTGCAGTGAGAAAGAAGACAGCTAGTTAATAGATCGTCTTGAAGAAAAGTTTCAGATAAGAAGCAGCCATCCTTTTTGAATTTCTTCCTGGCCACGAAAAAAAAGCCGCTTGTTTTAAACTTCGGCCTGGCTGCTCTGCACTAATTCGAAGCTGATCTTTTAATTATGCTGGTCGAGCCCCGGACCGTAACTTCCACAATTGGCATCGGACCTACATTAATACTGCTCGACATCTTCGACAAGAAATCGATTTGTGAAATCGTGGATCGAAAATCCTTAGAAGAAATATCTGATCCCAAGTCCGCCGTCGATGTCGAATTCAGCAGGGGAAAAGTAAACGACCGGTGCCACCTGCAGAAAGATATCGATGTGACTGTGGCGGGGTATAAATGCGATGCCGAGAATGCCTCGTGCTCCATATCTCGTCGGTGTATTGACGCCGATTACGCCGCCGAGGCCGTAGAAGATCGGGAAAAGCGTACGCGATTTGATGAAGTGCATGTCGTGCCAGAGATACTCTCCCGTAATATACGTGCCCGTGTTAGTCAGGCTGTTACGCCAGCCTATGCCTAACTGGATCGCCTGCGTCGAAGTCGTCCATGCCTTCACTGCCAATCCCGTCGGCATGCCGAACATGAAGCCGACGCCAAGCCCGCGCGACTGCGAGAATGCTGTTGAAGATAAGAGAATGAAGCAAACAACGAGATAAATAATTCGCCTGACCATAAACTCCCTTTCAAAGAAATTGTTGTTGAAATTGATTTGCGGTGCTTTTTTGAGTTTTTCCTTGACCTGCCCATTTATCCATGCCGGCTGCCATTACGAAGCACCTCACTTAATAAAGTAGCACCTCGCTGCAAAAAAATCAACGGAGTTGTCTCTATTCGGATTGCCCACGGTCCGTCCAATGATCGCTCCGTGTCACGCCCGCATTCAAATTTATTGTGACGGGACTTCGTATGCATTCATACCCTCAGGCACAGACAACGGTCAGGAAACATACTTCGACGCACAACGTCGGAGGCAATGGGGAATTCGAGGCGGGCATTCTCAATTCCCGTGATCATTGCGGGCCATGGTCAAGTGCACAAATAAAAAAGGGCGCCCCGGTTGTGCCAGGATGCCCTTTATTTGGCTGAACCGCCCGCGACTCGCCATCATCGAGCCGGGACGAGATTGAGAATCGCGTGAGCATCTCCCATGCTCACACTATCTTTAACTACTTAATTCAACGATGCCGGTGCAGAAGCCTTCTGCGCGTCGCCTGCGACGTTCCCTGCCTTTTGCGGCTCGTATTCCTTCGAAAGCTGTTCGTACATCTTCCATCTCTCGTTCACGTCTTCCTGGGCAAGCTTCATCAGGAATTCGGCTCTCTCCGGGTTGGTCTTCTTCAAGCTGTTGAACCGGTTCTCGAGCGAAGTGAATTCTTTCACAGAGCCTTTCGGAGGTTTCGAGTCGAGCCTGAATGGATTCTTGCTGTCTCCGATCAGTCTCGGATCGAATCTGAATAGCGGCCAGTAACCCGTCTCAACTGCTACCTTTTGATCGTGTGAACCCATCGACATTTCGATCCCGTGCTCGATGCAATGAGCATAGGCGATAATTATCGAGGGTCCATCATACGATTCCGCTTCAAGAAATGCGCGGACAGTCTGTGCGTCATTAGCTCCCATCGCGACACGCGCTACATAGACGTTGCCATACATCATCGCCATCAGCGAAAGGTCTTTCTTCCGCGCAGGCTTTCCTGCGGCTGCAAACTTAGCGACCGCCCCGCGCGACGTTGACTTTGACATTTGTCCGCCCGTATTTGAATAAACTTCCGTATCCAGAACAAGTATGTTCACGTTTTTACCGGAGGCGATGACATGATCAAGTCCGCCATACCCGATGTCATACGCCCAGCCGTCTCCGCCGAAAATCCAAACGCTTCGCTTCACCAAATTGTCGGCAACGATCTTCAGGCTTTTTGCTTCCGGAGAATCAATCGATGCAAGCTTCTCTTTTAGAAGTTCTACTCTTTCTCGCTGTTCGTAAATCCCCGCCTCATCGGATTGCTTGGCTTCAAGCAACTCTTTCGCCAATTGCTCGCCAATTTGAGACGTGAGTTTCTGAACAAGCTCTTTTGCGATTTCGGTTTGCTTGTCAATTGCAAGTCTCATCCCGAAACCGAATTCCGCATTGTCTTCGAAGAGCGAATTCGACCAGGCTGGTCCACGACCATCCCGGTTGACCGTGTAAGGAGCGGTCGGAAGATTTCCGCCGTAGATAGACGAGCACCCTGTCGCATTCGCGATCAATGAGCGATCTCCGAACAGTTGAGTGACAAGTTTCACATAAGGCGTTTCACCGCAGCCGGAGCACGCACCTGAATATTCAAAAAGGGGCTGCAGGAATTGAGAGTCTTTCACGTTATCAAATCTTATGTCTCTGCGATCAACTTCTGGAATATTCAGGAAGAACTCATAGTTCACCTTCTCGGCTTCACGAAGAGGCGGCTGCGGCTTCATGTTGATAGCTTTAACATTCGGATCCTTTTTGCTCTTTGCAGGACAGAACTCGACGCACAATCCACAACCAGTGCAATCTTCGGGAGCTACCTGCAAGGAATATTTCATACCTTTATGTTCGGCGCTCTTGAAGTCGACCGCCTTGAACGTCGCAGGTGCATTCAATAATTCGGATGGCAAATACACTTTGGCGCGGATGCTCGCATGAGGACAAATTACGACGCACTTATTGCATTGAATACAAATTTCCGTTTCCAGCACTGGAATTTCCAGCGCGATGTTTCGCTTCTCCCACTGCGAAGTTGCGGTCGGAAAAGTACCATCAATCGGCATCATGCTCACCGGAAGGTTATCGCCTTTTCCTTCAATCATGAGGGCGGTGACTTTCTTGACATATTCCGGCGCGCGATCAGAAACCACAGGCGGCATTTCAATTGTACTGGTCACCTTGTTCGGGACTTTGACTTCAAACAAATTCGCAAGAGTTCCGTCAACGGCTTTGAAATTTTGCAGCACTACCTGGTCGCCTTTTCTGCCGTAGGTTTTCTTTATCGACTTTTTGATTTGCTCGATCGCCTGTTCTCGCGGCAGCACCCCGGATATCGCAAAGAAGCAGGTCTGCATTATGGTGTTGATCCTGCTTCCCATGTTTGTCTCGCGTGCCACTTTATATGCGTCGATCACATAGAATTTCAGATGTTTCTCGATTATTTGTTTCTGAATATATCTCGGAAGTCTATCCCAGACCCTGTCAGGCCCGTAGATGCTGTTCAAAAGAAAGACTCCGCCCGGTGCGGCTTTCTCGAGTACATCGAACTTCTCAAGGAAAAACCATTGGTGACAGGCTACAAAGTTAGCGTTGCTTATCAAATAAGTGGAATGGATCGGCTTTGGCCCGAACCGAAGATGAGAGACGGTAGTCGAGCCTGATTTCTTGGAATCGTAAACGAAATATCCCTGGGCGTTGAAATCGGTTTCCGTACCTATGATCTTGATAGTGTTTTTGTTAGCGCCTACGGTTCCGTCGGCGCCGAGCCCGTAAAATACTCCGCGGACAACTTCGGCAGGCTCGATGTCGAACGAAGCGTCATAATCCAGACTCGTGTTCGTGACATCGTCCATAATACCGACCGTGAAATGATTTTTCGGTTTGGCTTTGTTCATCTCGTCGAAAACAGCTTTTACCATGGCAGGAGTAAATTCCTTTGACGACAAACCGTATCTGCCGCCGATGATTTTGGGAAGCGACGTCAGCGTCGATTCTCCCGATGAACTTGCTTCAGCCAATGCGGTTACGACGTCGGTATATAACGGTTCACCGGTTGCGCCCGGTTCCTTCGTGCGGTCGAGAACTGCAATTTTCTTGGTCGTCTTAGGCAACGCATCTACGAATGCCTCGATTGAGAATGGCCTGAATAATCTTACCTTTATAATTCCGACCTTCTCTCCTTTTGCGGTCAAATACTCGACGGTTTCGTGTGCAGTCTCCGCGCCGGAGCCCATTATTATAATTACTCGTTCGGCATCCGGTGAGCCGACATACTGGAACAACTTGTACTCCCGTCCGACAACCTCGGCAAATCTGTACATCACCTTCTGCACGATCGCAGGGCAGTTTGCGTAAAAACGGTTTACCGTTTCGCGCGCCTGGAAAAATACGTCAGGATTTTGCGCAGAGCCGCGAAGGACCGGATGGTCCGGCGAAAGTGCGCGTTCGCGGTGCTTGCGAATAAGGTCATCGCTGATCAACTCCCGCATCTGATCGTCTGTCAACTGCTGCATTTTCAAAACTTCGTGAGATGTTCTGAACCCGTCGAAGAAGTGCAGGAATGGTACGCGCGATTCGAGAGTTGCTGCCTGAGCTATCAAAGCAAAGTCGTTTACCTCCTGAACGGAATTCGACGCCAGCATGGCGAAGCCGGTTGCCCTTGCAGCCATCACATCACTGTGGTCGCCGAATATGGAGAGTGCATGTGCGGCGACTGACCGCGCCGCAATATGAAATACGGTCGATGTCAACTCGCCCGCAATCTTGAACATGTTGGGAATCATCAAAAGCAAGCCCTGTGACGCCGTGAATGTTGTCGTCAGTGCACCGGCTTGAAGTGAACCATGAACCGCTCCCGACGCGCCGCCTTCGCTTTGCAGCTCTGCAACAAGGGGGATCGTACCCCACAAGTTCGGCCTGTTTTGTGCCGACCACTCATCCGACAATTCGCCCATGGGAGACGATGGGGTAATCGGATAAATTGCAATTACTTCGTTGAGTTTATGAGCGACATAGGCTGCCGCTTCGTTACCGTCGATCGTTACAATATTACCTGGGAGAGCCGACTGTTTGTCAACTTTCCCCGATTTATTTTCTTCAGCCATTTTAAAAATATTTCCTTTCAAAATACAATATGATGGTATTGGGAATTAAGACTATCTGCTATAAGTCCTGCAATTAAAATGCCACGCGTCAACAAGCGTTAGTTATTCAATTTCAATGAGTTATATGAACATCAAACGTAAAAAATTGAGCACCTGCGGCATTCTTCCCCAGAGAAGCCAAACGGCAAAACCTCTGAAGCTGACCATAAAAAGAGTCCCGCATGAGGCGGGACAACGTAATTAATAAGTGATATTTTGATAATATTTAGAAACAACATCTCGCCCCGAGAAGCAGCTGCCACCGGGAGAGAAGCGGGTCACCTCGCGAATCTCAGCAACGATCAGCTTGAAAATGCTCTACTTCATTTCGCCGGCTTTTAATTCCCAAATATTATTCTCCCTATCGACATCCGGCAGAATATGGTTCGGATCGATTTCGACCCTCTCTACTTTTCTCGTATCATAGACAGGCAGCACATAATTGTCGCCATCATACCACGCTTCAATCGGCAGGTCGAAGGTGTCTACTGCGCCGTCCACAAAGGTTACCTTCACCTGGCACGGCATTGCGAGTCCACGGTTATTCGAAAGGTAAACGACAGTTTTCGTCGAGTCGGACACGACGGAGTCTATCGCCTGATCGAGAACATCGGTCGAGTAGAACCAGCCGCGCCAGAACCAGCTTAAATCTTCGCCGGAATAATCCTGGATCGTTCTGAAAAAGTCCGCCGGCTGCGGATGCTTGAACGCCCACCTTTGTATGTAAGCTTTGAAGCCGATATCGAATTTCTGCGGACCCAAAATATAATCTCTCAACAAGTGCAAACCGAAACCCGTCTTATAATATTCCAAAAATCCAAGATTCCGAGGTATTATATGATCTGCAAATGTCATGATAGGCTGACTGTTAAGCGGAGAATCCATGCGCCTGGCGATGCTGTCCGCATTTTCCACTCGCAGCTGAAATGATTTGTCGCCGTAATAATCGATGTTGGAATAGTAATTAATGAATGTGTTGATCCCTTCGTCTTGCCATGCGTAGCGGCGTTCGTCGCTGCCGACTGTCATCGGAAACCAGCCGTGGCCGAACTCATGATCGGTGACATAATATAACTGTTGTCCTCTTAGGTGAACCGAGCAAAAAACAATCATAGGGTATTCCATCCCGCCGACAACGCCGGCAACGTTTGTTGCGACGGGATAAGGAAAATGATAGTACTTTTCAGAGTAGAACTTGAAAGTATGGCGCATGAATTCCACATCTTTTTCCCAACCAGGTCCATGAGTCGTATCCGCAGAGATTCCCTCTTTCGGGTAAACAGCCATCAACAAGATATTATTCCAGTGTGAAGCATCCCAGATGAATGCCTGCGATGCGGCCCATGAGAAATCCCGAACGTTCTCGGCGTGAAATATCCAGGTGAGATTTCCATTGCCGCTGCCGCGTGAGGAATCTTCTGCCGGGCGGGTGCCCGGTTGGGCGATTTCATCTTCGGAAATAACATGGATCGTGGAATCCGATTTACGCGCTTCGTCAAGCCGGCTGCGTTCGGTTTTCGTCAAAACCTGCCGGGGATTTTGAAGTGTGCCGGTTGCAGCCACGATATAATTACGCGGTACGGTTATTTCAACATCAAAATTGCCGTACTCGAGATAAAATTCACCTTCGCCGAGATAGGGCATCGGGTTCCACCCGTTCACATCGTCATAAACATACATCCGCGGATACCACTGTGCAATCTCATAAATTGTTCCGTCCTGTGATTCGAATCTTCCCATTCGATCGGAGCCGTATTTCGGCACGATAAAAGACCAGCCGATTTCCAATTCGACTTTTCCGCCATGACCGGGAAGAGGCTTGCTGAGATCGATCCTCATTCTCGTGTCATCGACGATAAAGTGGGCTTGCTCTTTCTCGCCGCCCTGTACCACGACCACGCTGCTCAGCTCATCGCCGCCATTCTTGAATGCGCCTCTCCATCTGATTCCCGGAGAATCATACTCGAAATTCCCGCGGCTTTCTTCCTTAAACAGATTCTGATCTAATTGAAGCCAGAGATGGTCAAGAGAATCCGGCGAATTGTTCGTATAAGTTATAGTTTCACTGCCGGTTATTCTGCTTTCGACGGTGTCGAGCGACGTTTGAATTTTATAGTCGGCGCGCTGCTGCCAGTAATCGGGACCCGGTCTGCCGTCCGCGGTACGAATGCCGTTCGGCGCCGGCAAGTCAAGCGGCATAAAGATATTCTGGTCGGATTGCGCACAAAGAAGAGATGCTTGCAAAAGTATAACTAGCGAGATCAATATCGTTGTCATCATGATATCCCTTTTTATTTGGATTTTCCTTGCAGAATAGGATCGACAAACCAGCCGGCTTTCCAATCCATATTACTGTCTTGAAGAATTTAGCAGTAAATAGAACTAATTGAAAAGCATTTTCAACGGATGATGTAAGAGAGGTTTTGTAATAAAGGCGAGGCTATAATTTTAAATCAGAAAGTGGATCTATGCGCAAAATGAAGGGGAGGCTCTCTTCGCGCCATCATGCGCCCGTCACTTTGCGGCTGCTTCCTATCCGAATCTTCCGGTAATATAATCTTCCGTTTGTTTCTTTTTCGGACGTGTGAACATATCGCTGGTTCCGCTGAATTCGATTAGTTCCCCCAGATAAAAGAACGCAGTAAAGTCGCTCACCCTCGCGGCCTGCTGCATGTTGTGGGTGACGATGATGATCGTGTAGCTATCCTTCAGCTGAAAAATGAGCTCTTCAATTTTCGCGGTCGAGAGGGGATCGAGAGCACTCGCGGGCTCGTCCATCAGGATCACTTCCGGATTGACCGCAAGCGTTCTCGCTATACAAAGTCTCTGCTGCTGACCACCGGAAAGGCTTGCGCCCGATTTACGAAGCGAGTCCTTTACTTCATCCCAGAGTGCAGATTGAACTAAAGTTTTCTCGACAATCTCGTCGAGATTCTTTCGCGAATGCCTGCCGGTAAGCTTCAATCCGGCTACGACGTTATCGTAAACCGACATCGTCGGAAACGGATTTGGCTTTTGAAACACCATCCCGATTTTCCTTCTCACGAGAACCGGATCGACGTTCGCCGCGTAAATATCCGTACCATCAACCAACACCCGACCTTTTATTGATGCATTTTTAGCGAGCTCATGCATACGGTTCAACGTTCGGAGAAAAGTCGTTTTGCCGCACCCGGATGGCCCGATGAACGCAGTTACAAGATTTCTCTGCATCGAAATATTTATTCCCTTCAGGACCTGGACGTTTCCGAAGTATGCCATTAATTCTTGTGTCACTATGCCTGTCCCCGTAGCAACATTTCTTTCGGGATTTATTCGGACATTATCTGCAAAATTTGTCATGATACCTGTTCATATTTCTGTCTGGAAAAAGCCCGTACAAGAAGATTGACAACAAGTATGCCGACGACAAGCAGGAGTGCGCCCGCCCATGCCTGCCTATGCCAATCTTCGTAGGGTGAAATTGCATAATCGAAAATCTGCACGGGCAGAGTTGAAATCGGTTGAACGAGACTATTGCTGAAAAACGCATTGTTGAAGCTGGTGAAAAGCAGCGGAGCCGTTTCGCCGAGGACCCTCGCTCCGGCAAGCAGAATGCCGGTAACGATTCCACTTTTCGCACTTCGCAGAACGACTGAAAGGACAGTCCTCCAGTATGGAACACCGAGCGCCAGCGACGCCTCACGAATTGAATTCGGAACGGTCTGAAGAATCTCATCTGTGGTACGAAGGACAGTGGGTATCATCATCACGCCGAGCGCAAATCCTCCTGCCAAAGCGGAAAAGCTCTTCATAGGGAGCACGACGACCGTATAGGCGAATACTCCGATAACAATCGATGGCGTCCCATTCAATACGTCCGCGACAAAGCGTACGACGTTCGACAATCTGCTATGCGGGAATTCGCCGACGAATACTCCGCCGAAGAGTCCCACCGGAATTCCGATTAACGAGGCGAGTCCGACTACATAAAGGGAGCCGATGATTGCATTGCCCATTCCTCCGCCCGTTTCGCCGACTGGAGCAGGCCTGTGAATAAAAAAACTCAGATTGAGCGACGAAGCGCCTTTGAAAAACAGATATCCGACTATGAAAAGAAGCGGTAGAAGGACTATCAAAATGCTCGAAGAAAAAAGAACCGTGAAAAATCCGCTCATAATTTTCCTGCGCCAATAGGAATATCCAGCGCCTGAAAAAATAGTGTGATTTATTTCATTCTTGTTGATCGCCAAATCAACCACCTCGCTGCTGCATTAACTATCATGGTTATGAGTAAAAGGATAAATGCGACTGCAACCAATGCCGACAAATATGAGTCGGTCGTCGCCTCGGTGAATTCATTCGCGATAACCGCAGCCATTGTGTATCCGGGGGAGAACAACGACTTGCTGATTTCCGGGGTGTTCCCGATCACCATGGTAACAGCCATGGTCTCCCCAAGCGCCCTTGCGAGCGCCAATATAATCGACCCGAATATCCCGCTCTTTGCGAAAGGAAGCGCAACTTTTTTCATCGTCTCCCATCTTGTCGCTCCGAGGGCGTACATCCCTTCTTTCAACGCCATAGGAACTGTGCTTAGAACTTCCGTCGATACTGATATTATGAACGGCACAATCATTACTGCTAAAATAATTGAAGCAGTGAGGAAGCCGACACCGAGCGCATAGCCCTGGAAAATAGAGAGGAAACCGAATTTGTTTGCAAGGAACGGCTCAACCGTAGTTGCCATCAGTGGAGCCAGCACAAAGATGCCCCACAAGCCGTATATCACGCTCGGGATGCCGGCAAGAAGCTCAACGAGCGGCTGGAGAAATCCTTTCAGCCATTTTGGGGAAAGCTCTGCAAGGAAAATTGCAGTACCGATACCGAGAGGGGTCGCGATTAGGAGCGACAAGGTCGCCGTCAAAATGGTTCCGTAGATGAAAGGAAGCGCGCCGAAGACTCCGCTGACCGGATCCCACGTGGTTCCTTTGATAAACGTCCAGAAGCCGAGAGAACTGAAGGCAAGCCGTGATGACATATAGAGCTGGATGCCGAGCCAGACAAGAAGTACAATTACAGTGACCGCAAAAAAACCCACAAACGCCTTGAAAACAAGGTCCGCATGGACAATTGATTTCTTTTCCACTTTTATGGCCGGCTCCGGCAAAAAAATGTTTTCTATTTCTACAGCCATGCCATTAAAGTACCCAGAGGCATTGACTTAGATATTAAGTTAGTGTTAAGAAAAGGTTAAGTGAATAAGAGATAGAAAACCCGAGCTTGCTGAGAATTTAGGTCGGAGAATTATCACCCGTTATTTTGCGTATTTCGGGATCAAGAATATGCATCGATAACCACTGTCGGTACAAAGTCAGACGATCCCCTACGGCAATCCAACAATCTTCCTCAGCACCCATTCAACCGTGAGCAGCACAATGACAACGGCAAGGATAGGGAGTGAAGACAGAAGCTCAAACTTGCTCACATTCGACAACCGAACCGGCTCTTTCCATTCCGGGTTTATGTGCAACGCGCCATGCATAAATTCCGATGGCGTCATGAACTCACCGCCGGTAACGGACGATATCTGTCTTAGAAGTTGAGCATTCATTGAAGTTTGTACAAACTCAGTGTTCAACGGCTCGACAATAATCGTACCACTATCGGAGCCCAAAAATCCCGAACCGGAGCTTGCATGCGCAAAATAAGAATACTTTCCTTCCCCGAGACCGCTAACGCTGCCTGCGTAGCTTCCGGCGCCGGTTTGATCGAGCTGGATATCGCCCATGATCCGCCGAGTTGCTTCTTTCCCCGCGTGCGGCATCTCCGACTTTATATTCACATCTACAGTCGCATCGCTGATAGGCGAACCGGATTGATCCACAAGCAGCGCACTCATATTTATTGTTTCGGAGGGATCGTAAACCTTCTTGTCTGCGTTGACTGTCAGGAGTTTTTGCTTGTCGCTGCTGATCAACGTCCTTATAAGAGTGGTCAAAAAATCTTGCAGAAAATCACTATTAAGTCCGCTGAGTGAGCTCATGAGCTGCGTTCTCCATAACCCGTACGCGAGGAATGCTGCGCTTCTTCCGGTCTGGCTCACATAAAGAATCGGATCACCCAACCTCACACCATTCAAAACCGGAACAGCGAGCGGCACCGCTGCATTAGCAGGCATGCTTTCGACTCTTTGATAATACAATGGCGGTATCAAATCCGAGTTCGAGCTTAAAAGAGAATTAATCGGCTGCAAACTTGCGGGGATTGTCTCCGCTCCCACGGTTGAAATTCCAACCTCGATTTCCTGGACTCCTGAATTTTCCGGGTTTTGAGTATTTTGCAGTCCTGAGAATTCCGATCTGAAATGCTGCACGGAAAACGGAAGCCTCGGCAGTTTGCTCACCTGCACGGATGAAAAATCTCTTCCCGCAAAATATGCAAACGGCACTTCGGATGAGTTCAAAATATCCGAGACCATTGGAAGTGTTTCAGCGGAATGCAAATTCGGAAAATCATAAAGCAAAACCGCATCGTACTTCTTCGACAGAATTTCCGACGGATTATCAGCGGATATTGAAGTTCCGTTCGCAGGTCCACTGATCGGCGAATAAAAACCATTAGCGTCCTTCTGTACCAGTACGCTCAAATCAAAATCGCCGCTCGATTCAATATTCCGGCGAATGAAGGCAACGTCAACGGCTGGCTCGCCCGCAACTAAAAGAATCGAGTATTTACCTTTCAAAACTTCCACGGTTGCCGTTGCCGAATTATTCCTGTAGTTTGCCTCTCCCTTTTGAGGCGCAACATGGACTCTCAGAACATGCGTGCCGGCTTCGCTCGGCGTGTAATCAAAAGACACTTCAACATCCCCATTGTCGGGAAGCGTGACGTTTTGTGAATTTATTTCCGTCTCGTCGTCTGTCAATTGGGCAGTCACGGTTTTCCCCCCGAAACCGAACGAGCTAATAATTGCCTTGACCAGGCTTTTCTTGCCTGCGTAAATCGAAGGCGACGGTATCAATGACCTCACAACAATATCCTTCGACTGCGTGGAATCTCCAATGCCAACCGAGTAAACCGGAATCGACAGACCGCGTGCAATGTCAACCGGATTTCCGCCTGTGTTATAATCGCCGTCGGTCAGCAATATGGCAAAAGCCGCTTGTCCAGGGATCTGCTGGGAGTTATTCGAAACATCGACAAGCGCCGATTCAATGTTCGTTGCTGGCTGATTGAATTTCAACGAGTCGAAATTATTCGAGGCCTGCATGACGCGGCCACCGAAGATTATCGGCACCATATCGAAATGTGGCGAAAGCTCTTCGATAGAATGTAAGGCATCTTTTGTAATTTGTGGGCGGTCAAATGTACCATCATTTAAGGACATACTTTTCGAGTCGTCGACGAGCACGAAGACATCCCGTTTCTTGCTGGTTAACCGGACAAAATCCGTGACGAGATTCGAAACCGCCAGCAAAAGAAGAAATATCGATATTGCACGCAGTGTGCTTAATGTCGCTTTGCTGGAATTAGAAATGCTGACGACGTTGTGGTACATAATGTACGAGATACCTGCGGACGCAACTGCGAACAACGTCAGGATGTAAAAAGGGAGATCGAAACGAATCGAGAAATTCATTTCAAATAAAGCGATTTAAGGACTTTAACCGAGCCCGCGACATCAACTCTTATGAAATAAATTCCGCTGGCGACATCATGGCCTTTATCGGAGATCCCGTTCCACGCGAATTCCTGATAGCCGGACGGAAGCTCACCGTTGAAAATATTTCTTACTTTTCTCCCAAGTACGTCGTACACATCTATACCGACATGATAATCATTCTTCAAGGCAAAGTTTATATGCGTCTCCGAATTGAAAGGGTTCGGATAGTTATTGTAGAGCAGGAAATTACTGAAAACGGGAGTCCCCGCAATACCAAGGGCTTTGATTGCATTCCACGCATTCACAATGCCCCAGCCGTAGAAATTGTTCGGATACGATGATGTCCTCGTTGGAAAATTCGGGTCACTGACTCTGACCGCGGTGGACTTTAACAGGGTGATAACCTGCATCGGCGTCAAGTCCGGCCGCGCAGATAGTATAAGTGCTGCGACGCCCGCAGTGATGGGCGTGGAGAATGATGTCCCGCTTTCGAACGCATAAGTGTCAGGGCCCGGAACGACTGCAACATAGTCGTCCTCTCCGTCTGCCACAAGATCCGGTTTAATCCTGCCGTCGTTCGTCGGACCGGTAGAGCTGAAATAGGCAAGGTATCCGCCTTGATCCACTGCACCGACGGAAATGATGCTGTCCGCATCCGCAGGTATGTCCATATTCCCAACCGTTCCATCTCCATTGTCCTCATTACCCATGGCGTCAACCACCACCACACCAAGCTCTGCAGCTCTGGTTGCCGCAACACTCGCAAGCGCTGTTTTGCCGTTAAAGTCGCCGCGCGACCAAAAATAAGATTCGGCAGAATCGAGAGCGCCAGTTAACGAATCGACAAAGATATTGTAGCCAAGGGATGATGAAACGACATCGGCTCCACGCGCTTCCATCCACTCGATTCCTTCGACCCAGTTATCCTCTTCCGACTTGTAATCGACATCCCCCGGATCGGGATAGATAAGTTCGGTCTTTGCAAGCATGAAACTTGCGCCGTAAGCAGCGCCGACGATGTTTCCGGGTGAATAGCCACCTAGCACCGATAATGTCGACGTGCCATGGCTGTCCTGGTCTGGCGTATCGCCGGTCTGATTTTTGGTTATGGAGTCGTTTTGGATAAAATCGTGTTCACCGACAATATTTATATTTTTAAATGCATCATTGTTTTCATATCGAAACCCCGTATCGAGCATCCCGATCAAAACTCCGCTGCCGATTATTCCCAGCGAATGCACCTGCGGAATCCCGCTAAGCTCAAATTGTGCATAAGAAGGTCCGTAGAAACTTGAATCCCCCGGCTGCGAAGAGACTTTCATCGGGATTCTACAAGCCGACTCGACCGGAATTAACGGTTTGATTGGAAAGGTGTAAACAACGACCTTTTCCGTTTCGGCAACGAATGGAAACCGGTGAATCGCCTTTAGCCGAAGTGAGTCGTCAACTACGACTGCTGCATTGAACCACCTGCTCGTTCCGGTAATTGTCAAGCCGATTGATTTTAAACTATCTAAATAGGGATAGTAAACCGGAAAATCCGAGCTCGTCACAAGTGCCGAGCGAGGCAGGACTTTGAGTCGCCGCTCGATTGCCCGCTTAGTAAGCACGCCGCTATTGACCAAATATTGTTCAGATGATTCTTCATTCGATAAACGAGCGTACGCACCTGCGTTTGGCTTATCTTTGAAGAAAACCCATAATCTATTTTGTGCGATTAGTCCCGATGGCGCGAGCATTAACAACACCGACAAGCGAAAATAAAAGGCGAGCGAATACTTCACGCCTTATGCCTCAAGAAGTCGTCTAACTATCTCCGGAGTTGTTACGTTTTCAGATTCCGCGTTGAAGTTGGTCAAAATCCTGTGTCTCAAGACGGGAAGAGCAATTTTCTTTATGTCGTCGATATCCGGGCTAAGCCTGTTGTCGAGCGCCGCATGCGACTTTGCCGCAAGGATCAAATACTGCGAAGCGCGCGGGCCCGCACCATAATTCACAAACTGCTTGATAAAATCGGGAGCCGACGAATTTTGCGGACGCGTTCTGTTGGAAAGCTCTACCGCAAATTTTATTACCGAATCGGAAACCGGTACGCGCCTGACAAGCTCCTGAAAATAAATTATGTCGGCACCTGCGACAACTTTTCTGACCAAAGGGGTGTAATCTCCCGTTGTCGATCGGACTATCTTTATTTCTTCGTATGCAGAAGGATAGTCGAGCCAAAGGTTAAACATGAACCTGTCGAGCTGAGCCTCAGGCAGCGGATATGTACCTTCTTGTTCAATCGGATTTTGAGTTGCGAGTACAAAAAAAGGCGGCTCAAGCTGAAAAGTTTGTCCCGCAGCGGTAATGCGATATTCTTGCATCGCTTCAAGAAGGGCGCTTTGAGTCTTCGGAGGCGTCCGATTTATCTCATCAGCAAGAATAATGTTCCCGAAAAGCGGACCTTTCACAAACCTGAATCCACGTTCACCTGTTGTAACATTCTCCTCAATTATTTCCGTACCTGTTATGTCGCTAGGCATCAAATCGGGAGTAAACTGGATCCTGCTGAATTTTAGATTCAAAGCGTCTGCAAGGGTCTTGACAAGAAGCGTCTTTGCCAATCCCGGAACGCCGATGAGCAAGCTGTGTCCCCGTGAAAGCATGGTCACAATAATTTGCTCAACGATTTCATCCTGCCCGACGATAACTTTCGCGATTTCATTTCGCAGCTCCGAAAAACTTCTATTGAGGCGCGCGATCCCTTCTACATCGGACATTTTTTCTGTTTTCAACATTGCTTGATTCATTTTAGGCTTTAATCCACAACTAACGATCTAAGATTTTCTATTTCCTTCTGAATCCACAATTTCAACTTTGCCAAATTTACCTAATTTGTCTCTGATTTCTTTCGAGTTACCGCTAAGAACTACCGATAATTTCTCCGGCTGAATGTAACTTCTCGCTGCCGTCCGTATATCTCTTCCGGTCAGTTTCCGGATGTTTTCCCGGTACTTATTATAATAATTTTTCGGAAGGTGGTACAACTCAATGGCGATTACTCTGCCTGCAACTTGCTGTGGCGTTTCCAGCTGAATCGGGAAAAGTCCGACCAAATAATTCTTTACCATTCCCATCTCTTCCTTTGACGGTACGGTGTCGCGTATCCTTCTTAACTCTTTCAGCACTTCATCGATAGTTTCGCCCGTTACTTCATTCCTAACATCCGCCGACACTTCGAATAACCCGGGGAGCGTCCTTGCATCGAATCCACTTCTGCCACCGTAAGTATAGCCATGAGATTCTCTCAGATTCTGATTTATCCGCGAGCTGAAATAGCCTCCCAACAGAGTATTCATGACCATGACTTTTATATAATCGGGATTATTTCTGGCAATTCCGACTCCTCCGATTCTTAATGCGGACTGAACCGCTGTCTCCTTATCAACGATTACAATCTTTCGTTCGTGATTGTCGAGCGCCACCGGCGGGACTGGCATATCTTTCTTCTTTCCCTTCCATTTTGAGAAATATTTTCTCAAATATTTCTCGGCTTCCCTGGAAGTAATGTCCCCGGCGAACACGATGAAACAATTTTCCGGCACGTAAAAATTATTATGAAAAGCCGTAAAATCGTTACGTGACATTGCGTTGATCGATTCTTCGGTACCGCTATGCGGTCTTCCGTATGGATGTTCGCCAAAGACAATTGCGGCAAAACGTGTGTCGGCTAAATATCCCGCATCCGCTTTCAGCTGTAGAATTGAAGCTAATCGCTGCGTTTTGACACGATCAATTTCCTCTTGCGGAAAAGTCGGATTAGTCACGACATCGTGCAAAACGTCGAATGCCGCTTCAAGGTGGTTCTTCAAAACCGACACGAATACCTGGCTGGCGTCCCATGATGCATTTGTCGAGAGCGATCCGCCGACAAAATCTATCTCCTCGGCAATTTTTGTCGCCGAACGCTTTTTCGTGCCCTTCGTGATCAACTCGCTTGTCATGCTTGCAATGCCCGGCAGAGCACCATCGAACGTTGCTCCGCTCTTAATTACAAGACCTATTGTCACAATCGGAAGCTCGTGATTTTCTACGACGAATGCCTTAAAGCCGTTCCCATACTTTCTTTCAGCGTATTTCGGAAATGACATTCTATTCTGTGTGCCCGCTTTCGGCGGTTTTGATCGGTCTAAAATCCCGGTTTTATATTGTACCATTATATTATTGTTTTATCGGATAATAACGCAAAACTATTCTCTGGTCTTCTTTCAAAAAACGCCGTGCAACATCGTTCATTATCTCCGGCGTCACGGAAAGCTCGCGGTCAACTTCCGAATTAATCATTCCTGCATCGTTAAAGAACGTGTGATAGTGCGCCAGGGCATCGGCGACTCCGCTATTTATGGAAAGCCTCCCGACGTAGGCCGATAAGGTCGCATTCTGCGCCTTCGCGAATTCGTAATCACTCACCACGGCACTCCTCAGTCTGTCCATGTCTTCGTCGAAAATCGCGAGCACTTCTTTTTCCGAATGGCCGGGTGTAACAAATGCAGAAAACATAAAAACGCCTGCCTTTTCCATGCCTTCGATAGAAATGTCAAAATCGGACACTGCCTGCGTTTCATATACCAGTCTTTTATAAAGCCTCGAGCTATTTCCGTCCGAAAGGATCTTTGCTATCTGGTTAAGCGCATAATATTCCTGCGAACCGTCTTGCGGAACCCTGTACGCGACAAAAACCGCAGGCGACGGAACATCACCGCTCATAGTCTCGACAATTTCTTTGCCTGTTGACTTCTCCTCAAATGGAACTGACTGAATCGGGTTCTTGCTTATTTGAATATCTGAAAAATACTTCAGCACCAATTTCTCTGCATCTCGCAAATCTATGTCGCCGCTTATGACAAGAGCGGCATTGTTAGGCCTGTAATACTGGTCATAAAAATCGCGTACGTCTTCCATGGTTGCGGCGTTCAAGTCTTCCATAGATCCTATCACTGGCCAGTGATAACGGCTTGCCGGAAAAACGAGCCCCTGCATTTTCTCGGACGCATCGCCGTAAGGGCGGTTGTCAACTCTCCATCGCTTTTCTTCCTTCACAACTTCTCTCTGCGTGGAAAGCGCTTTATCGGTCACACTGAACTTCAACATCCGATCGCTCTCGAGCCAGAGCGCTAGCGGCAGCTGGCTCGATGGAAGAACGTCATAATAATTTGTCACATCTTCCGTTGTGTATGCATTATTATACCCCCCTGCGAGTGAAATGTATTTATCAAAATCTCCCTTCTTCACGTGCTCAGAGCCTTCAAACATTAGATGTTCAAAGAGGTGGGCGAAGCCGGTCTTTCCGTTCTTCTCGTTCTTCGATCCGACATGATAACAAACATCTACTGCGACAACCGGAGCGCAGCTGTCCTTGCGAAGAATAACGGTCAAGCCGTTGTCAAGTTTGAACTGTTTGTACTCGACATTGACCCTCACCATTTCCCGATCCTGGATTAATCGCCTTTGAAATATATTTTTACCGCTCATGAACATACTCTAAAACTATTTACTATGAAACACGATCTCACGAGGTTTTCCCCGAAGGCACTCCTGCTGCTCGCTTCTGTAGGGTCGGCAGGTCAGGTTTAAGCTCGCGGGTAAATGGACTTTCACGGAGATACCGTCCGCGGGGAAAGAATGTCAACTTAGAATCTTACAGTAGATTTGCTTCTTGAGTTGATCGATCCACTTAAGATAAGCTTCGTTCTGCTTCATCGTCAGTGCCATGTTGCTTAGTCTGTCGTAATCCTGGTCAAGATTGACTTTGTGAGCAGGAATCCGGTCGCGTAAGTAGACAATGTTATAACCGTATGATTTTCCGAAGATCACTTTAATAGGCTCGCTAATCTCGCCGACTTTCATGTTGCGCACCGTGTCAAGAAATGCCGGATTGTCTTTGAGCTGGTCCAGTGTCACTGTTCCCAAATCGCCGCCAAGGTCGCGCGTATCTTGATCCTGTGAATATTCGCGCGCAAGCGTCGGAAAACTTTCGCCTTTCATGGCGCGTGCTCGAAGCGAATCCAGAAAAACAATTACGGAATCATCATCGGATTCTAAATGAGGAATCTTAATTAAGATATGCCTCGCATGAACTAAATCTCCACGCCGTTCCAACAACTGGATGATATGTAAGCCAAACTGCGTCTCCACGATATCCGATATCTCACCGGGCTTCAAATCGTAAACAGCGTGCTCAAATTCCGGGACAAACTGTCCGCGTTTTGCCCAGCCCAGGTCTCCGCCAGATGATGCGCTGCCGGGATCTTGAGAATATTCCTTTGCGAGTCTTGCAAAATCGGCGCCATCCTTCAGCGAATCGAGAATCATCTTAGCATCCGAATCCGCTTCTGCGTGAGCTTTCTCACTCGGCTTTGGTATCATGAAAATATGACTCAATGTCACCTGTTCAGGGATTTCGGGGATACTGTCTTTATAAGTTTCGTAAAAATTTCGGATATCAACTGCTGAGACTTTCATGTCCCCGAACTTTTGCTCTTTTAGTTTCTGGATTGTCAGTTGCTTCCGCATCTCGTCCTTAAACTCGCTGCGTATTTTATTCAACGACATCCCATAAACTTCTTCTACCTTCTGTTGGCTTCCGAGCTGTTTGACCAAATTTTGAATTCGTGAATCAAGCTCCCTGTTCACTTCATCGTCTGTCACTGTCACACTGTCAAGAATTGCCTGCGCAAGAATCAGCTTGTCATCGATAAGACCTTCGAGGACCCTGCTTCGAAGCGAAGCGTCGTTCGCATCAAGTCTGTTCTGGTAGGCGAGAAGTTGCACCTGATAGTCCAGTTCGCTTTTCAAAATGATCTCATTGCCAACTACTGCAACGACTTCGTCGAGAACCGGTTTATTTTGCGCCTGCACGGTCCCCACCATAGCAACAAACGTAAGACTTAAGATCAATAGTCTTGGCATTCGAACTTTCATTTTTGAATTCACAATCACCAATTGAAACCTAAAATCAACAACTTGATACCTTCAATAATCGTTACTCCTGGATGCTTGTATCTCTAATAGCAACACTCGGATCCACCTGAAAATTTCCGACAGAGCGAAGCGAATCCAAAAGATGCAGATAAGACTGTCGTCTCTTCTCGATAGTCAATTTTTCTTTGACCATGGGAGTGGCGTAATCGAGCGGAAGATAATCCCCGATCCCGATCTTCCGGTCTACCTGGACGATATAGCTCAGGCTGTCAACTTGAATTGGGAATGAGATGTTTCCGCCGTTAAGCGACTGTACCACGTTCCATATTGCCGGATTTATCCCTAAGTGCGCAAAATACACGGAATCCTTAACATCGATTACGGAATAGGCGGGGATGTCGTTGAATACTTCGTCCCACTTCGTCCCTGACACAAGAGCGTTCCTAAAGGCTACGGCGATGCTCCGTTTGTCGAAAGCCGCAATGTTGAGGCAAGCTACATCCTCATCCGCGCGCAGTTCTTCGCGATGAGTGGCATAGTAATCTGAAATTTCCGTCGGCGCTATATTAGCCGGTGCATTATATATTTTTTTATTGAGCAGCATCGTAATTGCAAGCTGCCTGGAAAATTCCTTGACTCTTTCTTTGAATTCGGCGTCACCGTCCAAACCTTCCTTCTTTGCCTCGTCGAACAATAATTCCTGGCTGACCCAATTGGAGACATAATTCCTGACCGCGTACGCCGAGCTAGTGTCGACATGCACCGCGACATCATTCATATGAAGCCCGGAACTGTTCACCGATGCAAGCAGTCGCCCCGACTCTTGCTGCCGCGAGCACCCGATAGAAAGAAATATCAATGCCATCGGCAGCAAGTTCTTCAAATAATCAGCTCTTTGCCAGCAATTCATGAAAAGTCTTGTCGTCTATTGAAACGCCGAACTCTTCCTTCAGTTTTTCGAGCCACTCGCTTTGAATTTCCTTCGACTCACTATCTTGATAATCAGAAGAGACTTCTCCGCGTGCTTCCTCGAATGTCTTCGGCTGCTGCGGAACAAATTTGTTGACGCGGATTATGGAATACCCGCTTTCAAATTTTGCAGGCTTGCTGATCTCGCCTTCTTTCATAGTCATCGCCATGGTTGCGAGAGCATTTGCGGAATCGGCGAACAATCCCCAGTGACCATCTTGCTTTGCCATGTCTGGACGCATGGTGTATTTTGTAGCGAGTGAATCGAAGTCACCGCCATTTTTCAACGAATCATAAATGAATTCCGCAAGACTGTCGCTGCCGACCTGTATCTCGCTCAAGTCAACTCGCTTGGGCCAATAATATTTGTCAACATTTTTGATGTAATATGGCTTAAGCGCACTGTCAGTCGCGGCGACCTTGTCCCAAACCATCTGCTGCTCGATATGATAAAGCAATATTCCATTCTCATATTCCTTGATGAGAGAATCGAACTCGGCGTATGTCTGCGCTTTTGACAAAGAGTAATCAGTGAGTATCATTTGTTTGGCAGCTTCATCAACGAGAGAATTGATGTTACTCCAATTCGCCAGCATCGGCTTGAAACTTTCATCCGATTCTTCAAATGACAAAACAGTATCAATGGATTCGGAAGATTTGTCAAATGTGAAAGCGACCTTTTGCTTTTCTTCCGGCGTTAGTAAGGAATCAAAATCCAATTTCTCAAACTGCTTCGCGGTGTCCACTTTATCGTACAGGAATTTGATAGTATTTTCATCCTTTTTATAATTGGATTCGGCCTCAACCCCGTCAATAAAGTGAGCAAGGCCTATTTTGTAGCCGCCTTTTAAATAATTTTCCCGAATCTTATCCTTGGCATCTGCAAATGAAGGAAGGGGTTTTATAGCCGTCAATTTTATGATATGGTAACCAAACCTCGTGCGAACCGGGCCAGCGACCTGTCCGACATTCATGTTGAATGCAGCTTCATCGAATTCCCTGACCATCATCCCGCGCGAGAAATATCCGAGGTCTCCACCCTTCGCAGCAGAATATTTGTCCACGGAATTATCTTCGGCAAGTTTGGCAAAGTCTACGCCGTTCTTTATTGAGTCCATTACGGCAATTGCTTTATTATAAGCCTTCAAAGTGTCCGCCGGATTCTTCCCCTCAATGGAAATGAGGATATGGCTTGCGCGGACACTTTCAACGCGCGGTCTTTTTTCTATTAATTTTACGACAACGTAGCCGTAAGGCGTCCGAATCGCTGTCTGTCCTACCTCTCCCGGATTCAAGGAATACAACATATCCTCGAATTGTTCACCGCCCGGATACTGAAGAACACTGCCTGCAGTGACGTAATATGTGTCACCACCTTGATATATTTTAATCAGCGAATCAATTGGAGCTCCCGCGTTCAAATCCTTTATCACATCGACGGCGGCGTTATAAGCTTTCAGCGTATCGCCCGCCGGATGAGCAGAATCGGGAATGAAACGAACAAACACCTGGTCAGCCCTGACTTCATACTTTTGCCGCTCATATATTTTCTCGACCATCGGATCCGTGAACTCATGTTCCAGCACATAGCTCACCGCTAATTGTCCCTCGTAGCCTTGCATCTCTACTTTTACTGCCGGATCGTCTGCAACATGTTCCTTTTCCGCGTCAAGAAGTTTAAGGTCATAATCGACAAGAAGACTCAAAAATTTCTCCTTGTTCTTTAGTGAGTCGCTCGAATCGGAGTTTGCAAAATTGTTTTGTGCGTACTCCTTCTGAAATTCACCGTAGGTAATCTTCTTGTCACCTACTGTGGCTATGACTTTGTCGTTGACATTCATATTCGCAGCGCATCCTGCGATCATAATTCCAAAAACCGCTAAAGTAAAAATTTGCCTGAATGACATTCGGGAATCCTCCATTTTGAATTTCAAAGCAGTTAAAAGCATAAATAACCGTGATCTGAAAATCAAGGTTCAAAATACAGTTGTCCGCCTCGCGCAAGCTCTCTCGTCGCCACCGGAAATTTTTGCAGTTCCACCGATCCGGCAAAATAATGATGACTAGTCTACCTTGGCGACATCCCGTGAGCAGAAATCACTTACCTAACTGAACGCACATAGCCGAGTGAGAGAAGGCGACGTGCAAAATCACAGGCGGCGCTTCACGATCAATAAGGAGACGATTCAATTTGGACTCTTGAATTAGGATCATAATTTGTTTTTTCTTTTTTCGTTCTTTAACTTGGGTAGCCTTATTTGCGGGAAAGAGAATAAATGACAAAGATTTACTGAGTATATACATCGCAATGCTTGCTTTTCTAACGGGAATCCTCATCGGAATCGTAATATCCATTCCGATTGGACCAATCAATGTGGCCGTAGTTTCAAAGGGCTTCAAGCAAGGCTTCAAAAATGCTTTTGCCGTGGGACTTGGTGCATCGGCGATGGACTTCTTTTATTGCGGTGCCACAATGCTCGGGCTTTCAGCCATCGTTCACAAAATCGAAGTGAACGTGATCTTTCAGGTCATCGGCTTTTTCTTGCTCCTCTACCTCGGCATAAGAGATGTCACCACGAAGATCGAGAATTTCAAATACGACAATGTTGTGACGAAAAACGGGAGATTCCACAGCGCTTTTCTGGTGGGGGTTTTCATGTATGTGTCAAATCCGACTCTCGTCGCTTTCTGGATCACTTTGAGCGGAATGATACAATCATCAGGCGCAATCGTCAACGGAGTCGGAGATGATGCACTTCTTGCGCTTGGGGTAGGCTTTGGAACCGCGTCCTGGTACTATTCACTCTTGAAAGCAATATTTCTGAAGAGAGACTCTTTCAAGGCAGAAACATTGACAATTCTTTCTAGAATTTCCGGTTATATTATGTTAGCTTTTAGTTCTTATATTGGATATAATCTTCTGGTTCATTTCCTGCGACATGGTATCTAATAAAACCATTGCGTTCGCAAAAGATGGAACGGGATATGTTCTGAAGAGATATCCATTTTCGGGCACCGAGGTCGTGCCTGAATATTTTTCATTTATAACAAAAGGCAAAAGGTCTATTACGTGTCTCAGCTTCGAGTAAAGGTGCCGCCGTACATGATAAGATCCTCGGTGAACACGAGGAGAAGAGAAGCTATGCTGGGTGCACTGAATTTTCATCAGCAATCTGAAAATGGCATGGCACACAAGGTGTTTTGCGCTTCTTTTGAGGCACCAATAGGCATTACCTACATCGCATCAACCGAAAAAGGTCTTTGCAAGATAGCTCTACCAAAGGACGGCAAGTCAAGTTTCTTCAGTTGGATAAATGAGAATTTTTCGCCTGACGAAATAGTCGATGACCGAAAAAGAAACTCAATTGCGATCCGACAGCTCAATGAGTACCTGATCGGCAAACGGACTAAATTTGATATGGACGTTGATCTTATCGGCACCGCTTTCCAACAACGGATATGGACGGAAATTTCAAAGATACCCTACGGCACAATTTCCACTTACAAGCAAATCGCAAAACGAGTTCACACCAGAGGGTACAGAGCCGTCGGTACCTCAATAGGTAAAAATCCGCTGCCAATCGTAATTCCCTGCCATCGGGTAATCGGATCGAATCTCAAATTAGTTGGCTATGCAGGTGGGATAAAAATGAAAGAGTACCTGCTTAGATTGGAAGGAATCATCCTCGTTTAACCGCTATTTGAGGTTTTCGAAAGACTATCGTTTAACGAATACGAAACTTAAGAACGAATAACAGTCGTATCATCGCGTACTTCCTTTGAATTTCTTCTGAAAGCAGAAGAAGCGTGTACCAATATGATGAACGAATATAGTGCGACACGGGGATCCATCATTCTACAAGATGTAAGAATTGCGATTAGCAGCCTTTGCAAGTTGGTTAGATCGCAGGGCTTATTCTGCAGAAGTTCCTAGATAAAAGATTTGCCCGAAAAGGGCATAGCCCAAGGAAAATTATTCGTATCTAAGTGCCTCAATTGGATTCAGATTCGCCGCTTTGCGAGCTGGATACCACCCAAAAAAGATTCCAATGGCGGCAGCAAAAATGAAGGCTAAGCCGATGGATTGCGGCGAAATTACTATCGGCCATTTCTGAAGATTAGAAACAAATTGCGAAGTCAGAACACCTAACACTATACCGATGATTCCGCCCGCGAAACTCAAGCTCAATGCCTCGATCAAAAACTGTGTCAAGACATCGTTACCCCTTGCTCCGACTGCCATCCTGATCCCGATTTCTCTCGTCCTTTCCGTTACCGAGACAAGCATGATGTTCATAATGCCGATACCGCCGACTAAAAGAGATATTCCCGCGATGCTCGCGAGCAAAACCGTCATGGTCTCCGTCGTAGCGTCGGCAGTACTCGCTATCTCTGTTTGCGTTCTTACCGTAAAATCATTTCCTTCCCAAGCAGTAAGCTTGTGCCTGTCTCTAATGAGCTGCGTGATCTCATTGCTTGCCTCGTCAATAGCATCGGATGATATTGCTGAGGCAAAGATGACATTCGCATAAATTCCGCCGACAAGTTTATGCAGCACAGTTGAAAATGGGGCTATTATAATGTCGTCCTGATCGTTGCCGCTTGCATCCTGACCTTTTGCCGCTAAGACTCCTACTATCCTGAAAGGAAGATTTCCGATCTGAATTGTTTCCCCGATAGGAGCCACATCTGCTCCGAATAGGTTCGTCACAATGGTCTGGCCGACAACGCAAACTTTTGTTTCGCCCCGCTCATCTGATTCCGTAAAATAAGCACCGCTCTGGAGAGGCCATGCTCTTATATCAAAGTAATCAGGATACCCCCCCCAGATAGCCGATCGCCAATTTTGATTATTCGCAATAACCTGTTGAACAGTTCTCACAACGGGCGTTACGAATTGAACTGCGGGACACTGTTTGGTGATCGCGAGCGCATCTTCTTCAGTGAACCGGGTAAATGTCGCAGCCTGCGTCCTAACACCGCCTTGGTTCGATGCGCCGGGAAATAGGATCATCATATTTGTACCCAGAGCAGCAATCTGTGCTTTAACTGCATTGCTTGCCCCTTGCCCAATTGCAAGCATTGCGATCACAGCCGCAACACCTATAATAATTCCTAACATTGTCAGGAATGATCGGAGTTTATTCCTGCCAAGTGAACGATAAGCGATTTTCAATATATTCAGAATTTTCATTACTCTAACTCTTCCTCCAGCGCAGGAATCTTTGGCAGTTCTTCAGAAGCAATTTTTCTCTCTTCCACATTGACAAGCCGGCTTATTTTTCCGTCTTTGAACACGACATTTCTCAGCGAATACTGGGCAATGTCCATTTCGTGCGTCACAAGAACTACGGTGATTCCTCGTTCATTAAGTTTCTGAAAAATCTCCATAACTTCAACGCTCGTTCGTGTGTCTAAATTTCCCGTCGGCTCATCTGCAAGAATAACCACAGGATCATTGACAAGTGACCGTGCGATCGCCACTCGCTGCTGCTGTCCTCCGGATAATTGGTTTGAATAGTGATGCGCTCGTTCCGATAGCCCGACTGCGTTGAGAGCTTCCATTGCCTTCTCTTTTCGTTGACCCGAAGAGACTGAATTACAATACAATAGCGGCAGCTCTACATTTTCCAGGGCTGTGGTTCTCGGTAGAAGATTATATGATTGAAAAACAAATCCCAGCTTTCGATTTCTGAGACGCGCAAGCTCATCACGGTCCATCTTCGCAACTTCGATACCATCCAGGAAATACTCCCCGCTCGTAGGCGTGTCGAGACATCCCAAGATATTCATAAAAGTTGATTTCCCTGATCCGCTTGCACCCATGATCGCAACAAATTCACTCCTGTTGATGTCGAGATTAATCCCGCGGAGCGCATGGACTTCAAAGTCGCCCATTTTATAAATCTTGACTAAGTGCTTTACAGAGATTATAGCCTCGGACATAATCTTAGTATCTCCTCCCGCCGCCTGCAAACGGATTACTTTGCTGCGCCGCGACTTGGGTCAGTGTCCCAACAGCTACCTCGTCACCTTCTTTAAGATCGCCTTGCACCTGAGTATTGGTTCCATCTGATAAGCCAATCAAAACGCTGGCAGGTTTTATTTGCTTACCGTAGACCACCCACACTCTGAAATGACTTCCCGGAGTCAACGCTCGATTTTGGGCGTATGTTCCCCCACCTGCTCCGCTATTCACACCTTCGCCGAATCCTTCAGTGGCATTGCTGCCGGCATTTTGATTCTTTCGCTGCTGAATCTTTTGCTTAATTGAATCCGGAAGCTGGCTCATCAATTGATCCAGATATTCGCGCGGCGGTGTGAAGCGCAAAGCTGTTGTAGGGACCTTCAGGACGTTCTTTCGCTTCCGCAACATTAATCGTTATATTCGCCGTCATTCCCGGCATTAATTTCAATCCTGGATTTGGACATTCTATAATCACCGTATATTCGACCACGTTTTGTACTAATGTAGATTGCAATCTTATTTGTGAAACCTTCCCATGAAAAACATCAGTCGGATAAGCATCAACCGTGAATGTAACGTCCTGACCAACTTTCACATTCCCTATATCGCCTTCATCAACAGAAGCCTGCACTTGTATCCGGTGTAAATTATTCGCCACAGTGAAAAGAAGGGGCGTATTGAACCCCGATGCAACCGTCTGTCCTACATCAACGTTTCTTGAAACCACGATGCCGTTTATTGGAGCTCTAATCGTGGCATAACCAAGATTTATATGCGCCTGATCAAGCGCTGTCTGGGCGCCACTTACATCCGCTTCTGCACTCTCGTACGTTGCCAACGCCGTATCGTAATCTGATTGGGAATCGAGATTACGGTCAAATAATTGCTTCACTCTATCGAAGTTAACCTTTGCCTGATCGGCTTCGACTTTAGCCTTTTGCAGGTTTGATTCTGAAACCTCAACACTTGCCCAGAGAAATGTTGTATCCAACTTCGCCATCACCTGTCCTTTTTTCACGACCGAATTCCAGTCAGCAAATAGCTGGGCAATCGTTCCCGATACTTGCGTGCCGACTTGAAGAGTTGTATCGGCGGCGAGTGTGCCCGTCGCTGTAACCACAACATCGAGGTCTCCGCGCGTCACTTTCAGAGTCAGCCATTTTGCATCTTCCGATTTACCGTTTGAAACAAAGAGTGCAACTCCTCCGATTATTGCAAGTACGACGACTGCTGCTGTTATAATTGTCTTCTTTTTCATTTCGTAATTCTCACTTTTATTTTATAGTTCCCATCGCCCGCTCGAGCTCTGCATACGCAACATTATAATTGTAAAGCGATTGGATATAAGTAATATGGGCATTCGCCTGAGCGACTTGAGCATCAGTGGTCTCGAGTGCAGTTCCTGTGCCTGCATTGTATTCGCCAACCGCAAGCCGCAATGCTTCGTCAGCTTGCTCAACTAATTTTTTTGATGCCTGAATTGTTTGGATCGCTTCCTGCACCGCGAATTCTTGTTGTTGAACACTCAAGTATAATGACTGAACGACTAAATCATTAGATGCTTCTGCCGATTTAAGGTTTGCCTTGGCCTGGTCTACACCTGCGTCCAGTGCAAAACCTTGAAAAATAGGAAGAGACAAAGTAATTCCGACGTTCCATCCGCTGTACAGAGGTTCTGGAGTCAGATTGCGCCAATTGTATCCGCCCGAAGCTGAAATGTTCGGCAGATTAGCAGTCCAGGCTGAAGCTAAAAACTGTTTGCTCGCCTGAACCTGGGCCTCGCTGGAAAGAAGCTCAGGCCGATTTTCCAGCGCTGTATTGATTGCGGTTTGCATGTCGATGCCCGCATACGAGACTTCCAAAATGTCTGACAGCGCAAAATTATCCGGTAACTTCTGACTGATTGCATTTTCCAGCTGCACGCGAGCAATCTTTAAATTGTTGTTAGCCTGGATCAAGTTAACATTTGCATTTGCCACGGTTACTTCCGCGTTGACTACGTCGTACTGGGGCGCTGTACCAGCTTTAAAGAAAGCCTGTGCCTGCTTGAGATGATCTTCGGCTTGCTGCACAGTCTCCGAATCAACCACGCGAACGCGTTCATCCGCAAGGTAATTAAAATATGCAATGTAAGTGTTGACTATGACATCTTCGTTCGCCGATTTCAAATCCTGCGCCGACGCATTGACAAGGTCGGCCGATCCGGACACCTTCGTAATCGTCTTTCCAAAATCAAAAATCAATTGTTGAGCTTGAAACCCGGTGGTGTAGTTATCATAAAAACCTGCTAAAACATTTTTTCCAAGAATAAATGTGCCACCATTTCGCGTTATAGCTGCCTGCGCTGAAATCTGGGGCATAAGGGATGATCTGGACAGCTCCAAATCTGATTCAGATGATTCCACCCCGCCTTCTGCAACACGAATCGAAGGGTTATGCTTTAATGCAATCTGAACGCATTGTTCCAATGACAACGTATCCGCTTGCGCAAACACAATCGTCGGCAGAATCAGGTACAAAAAGATGTAATTCTTCATAGACTCCAACGTTAATTACGATTATAGACGGCAATTCTGAAAAGAAGTTCGACCAAACTAACTCAAAACTGATTGCTCCGGGACGACAGTCAATTGCAATCTATGAGCCATGAACCGTGAGCCAATTCAAAGCTTGTAACCTATTTTCCTTAGAAAATCATACCGCGCTTTTTTGTCGGCATCGGTTTCAACACCTTTGGATTTTACGCCATCAATCACGCCAAGGATTCCTACGCCCAGTTCATTTTCGGCCAAGATAACCTGAGCCGGATTTCCTGTTGCACAATAAATGTTCACGATCTCAGGAATATTTTTAATCGTATTCAAAACATTGACCGGAAACCCATCGCGCATAAATACTACGAAGGCATGTCCGGCGGAAAGCTTTAGTGCGTTTTTTTTCGCAAGCCCTACCAGCTCATCGTCGTTGCCCGAAAAACGAATCAGCGCCGGACCGGACGACTCACAAAAGGCAATTCCGAATTTCATTTGCGGTACCGTCTGAACAATTGCTTCATGTAAATCTTCAACTGTCTTAATAAAATGAGATTGACCGAGGATAAAATTTACATCCTCCGGTTTCTCGATATTCACGATTTTCAAATCCATGAGTTTCTCCTTCTTTATCTTTAAATCACCTTCATTTTGAATTTTGCAAAAAGGACCACGCCAATAAATAAAAGAATCGGAGAAGCGACGAAACGGGGAAAGGGAAAAGGCGAATCATTTCTTACGGATTAGCCACTTATGGGTTTCATCAATCATTCTCACGATTTTACCGATTATCAGATCATAAGCCGAATCAAGCCTTCTGCTCGTCCCATCATCGATGTACTTGCACCTGAGAGCCAACTCGATCCACCCGTGAACTTCTCTCGCTTCAGTTTCCGGGTCGCTTAATTTTGAGATAAATGCCGCCTTGCAACGCCGCTTCCTCCAAGCCTCACTGAGATTTGCACATACCGATCTGGAACAACGACGGATTTGATCAACCATGGAATATTTTTCCTCAATTGGAAAATACTTTGTTAGCTCAAAGATTTCCATCGCTGAATCCATGGCGTTTTGATAAACGTGGAGTCCCCTGTAACTGTTTATTCTTTCACTCATTTATCGTTTCTCCCTTTCCACGATTCACTCTTTCTCCTTCTCTCCGGTTTTCCACTGTGGGCTCGCAAACACGAGTTTTCCAGCGACGATAGTCCCTAATATATCATCATCGGGAATTTCATGCGGCGAAATTCTTCTAAAGTCTATTTTGAATATGGTGAAGTCCGCGTACTTCCCTACCGATATTGTGCCCTTATCGCGCTCCTGAAATGCTCCGTATGCGGGCCAAATTGTAAATGCTTTCATGGCTTCCATAAGCGACATTTTCTGCACCGGGAAGAATCCGCCATCGAAATCCAAACTATCCATTATCGCGTCCGGCGTAAGATCAAAATATTTTTCTGCATCTTCAAAGTTGCGCGGCATTCCACTTAGATCCTGTCTTGTTATAGCCGCATAAATTCCAAGCCGCGGTACCGGACTCTCAAAAGGAAAATCAGAGCCTCCGGCAATTATGTTCCCGTCACTAAGAAGAGACTGCCAGGCGCAGTAACCTTTAATCCGCTTGGGACCAAGCCGTGCTTCAGCCCAGTACATGTCCGAAGTGCAATGCTCCGGCTGCATTGATGGAATCACTTCCAACTTTTTGAAGCGACGCAAATCATCCTTCAGTAGAACCTGCGCGTGCTCAATCCTCAACCGGGATCTTTAACATCGGCGATTTTCATGGCGCTGTCATAAGCGTTCAACACGATGTCGTTTGCGCGATCACCCATGGCATGAGTGCAAACTTGAAAACCGTTTGAAATGGATGCGATCGTCAGATTTTCGAGATCCTTTTCGCTCATTTCAGTCAAGCCATAATTCCCAGGGTCGTCTGTATAAGGCTGCACAAGAGCCGCACTCCCTGCACCGAGTGCACCGTCCATATAAACTATGATAGAGCGCATCGTTAGAAGGCCCTCGTCGTATATCATTGGGCCTTTTTTCAACACCGCCGGCAAAGTCGAATCTGTGCCAAGATACTCCGCATAAATTCGAATCCGAAGTTTACCTTCGTCTGCAAGTTTCTGGTAAACTCTCAAAGTTTGTGCATCAACTCCGGCATCTTGTACTTCAGTCAAGCCGTAGCGCGCGCAAGTATCTGCGGCAAGTAGAACAGCATGCTCGATTTCCGGGTCCGTCGGCGGAGGAATTTTCGACGCAATCAAATCTATGGCAGCGTCAAGGAACACCCCTGTTGGTTCGCCTTTCTTGTCTCTGACGATTCTTCCGCCTTCCGGATTCTTCGTGGCACGCGTGATTCCTGCGAGGTCCATGACATTCTCATTTACCCAGATTGCATGTCCATCGGCTCGCACAAAGAGGACGTAAACATTTGCGGGAACCTTGTCGATAATATCATGCGTCGGGAAAGCTTTCTTTGGCCACTTGTCCTGATTCCAGCCTCGCCCACGGATCCATGTACCACCTTCAGCCGCTGCCGTTGAAACGATGGCATTCAAAATTTTACCGACTTCTCCAGGAGATTTTGCGCCCCTTAAATCGAGCGTCGTCAAACTGAATCCTAAATCCGATATGTGTCCGTGCCCGTCCGTTAATCCAGGCATGACGAATGCGCCGTTCAGGTCAACTGTAGCTTTCCCTTCGAAACGGGAAGCAACTTCGCCGCTCGTTCCAACCGCGACGATTCGCCCGTCATTTACCGCAACAGCCTGAGCATCCGGTATCTGCAAATCAAACGTGCAGAATTCGCCGTTTATAAGCACAAGATCTACTTTCATCTTGGGTGCTGAACACGACGCGAATATAGCACATGCGCAAAGTATCCCGGCAATTCTCTTAAGCGGGGTCTTCGACTTTAGATGTTCCATTTTATGTCTCAAATGATTCAATCAAATTTATAAGTCAAAGGTCACAAAAAATAGCTATCAGCTTTCAGCAGTCAGCTGCCGGGCGACAAATGCTCCACTTTAAGCCTTGAGCCGTAGTTTTGAATTGCGGCTTTTAATTCGCAAATTTCATATTCAACAGAAAAGGAGGATACAATGGACCATTCATTAACCACGACTACTTTTGAGCTCGACGGTTATAATGTTGTAAAGCAGTTAGGAGTCGTTCGCGGAATAGTGGTAAGGTCGCGGTCTCTATTAGGCACGGTCGGAGGATCGCTTCAGACTTTATTCGGCGGCAACATCACTTTATTCAGCGAGCTTTGCGAGAAGACACGCGGCGAAGCTTTTGAAATGATGGTACAGCATGCGGAGGAGCTTGGAGCAAACGCAGTAATCGGAGTCAGATATGACGCGACAGAACTGATGAGCGGAGTAAGTGAAGTATTGTGTTATGGGACAGCGGTTGTGGTATCCCGGGCGTAATTCTATAATTTTTCTATCGAACATAGTCACCGGTCCGTCCATGTGTCATGGACGGGACTGCAGGGACATAACGTCCCGCAGGAAGAAGTCGTTGCTCTCGCCCGCTACAAATATCGCGTAGCGTCGAGATAAAGGGCGAGAGCAATGAAGCGAGCTCGACATATAAAAATGACGAGCGTCTTCTTCTCGGTAAATTAGAAAAGATGGTCTCACAGTCGTATCCTGGTGTAGTCCCGGAAAGCCCGGGATAATATTGACATCTCAAAACACGAAAGGAGACCATAATGCACTTAGTAAAATTAAGAGAAGATCATCGAAGAAGCAACCTCGCCGAGCTGGCAAGGTACGACAACTACGTCGCTGTGGACTGGTCGATAAATAACATGGCAATCGCGGTAACGAGAAGGGATAAGATACAGATGAGGACGGCAGATGTACCCACGGACATCTTCGAGCTCAAGAAGTTTCTTAAAGGGCTGCCAGGCAAGACCATTGTAACATTCGAGGAATCGATGGGCGCACACTGGCTGTATCTGGAACTCAGAGATGAAGTTGACCGCGTCCTTGTCTGCGATCCCTTCAAGAACAAGCTATTATCCGACGGTCCGAAGAACGATAAGATCGACGCCATAAAGCTGTGTGATCTCCTCAGAAATGGATTGCTCACGGAAGTATTTCATGCCCATGACGACAGGCTTTACCAGCTAAGACGGCTGGTCAGCGCCTATGACGACATGGTCAAACACGGCGTCCGCTCACAGAATCAGAGGTATGCGTTAATCCGTGGACTCGGCTCAAAGAAAAATAAATTAGATGACACGACTGCTTTCATTAGCGGCTTTATCGAGCGTGACATATCTTTCTATGAAGAAACAAAAGCTGATTATGAAGACAAGTTCGAGAACCTCTGCAAGACCAATACTCTTCTCAAAGCTCTGACTACCTTAGATGGCATTGGCCCGATAAGAGCAGTTAAGATACTCGCCACAGTCATTGAGCCAAAAGAGGTTCCCAACCATGGGTAAGTACCTTGCCTACTGCGGTCTGGTCAGAGTTGAGAAAACCAGCGGAAGAAAGAAGTACGGTACACGCAAGCCGCACTACAACAGAATGCTTAAAGGCTTATACAACGGTGCAGCCATGACTGTGATCAATGGAAATGGGCCGATCAGAGAATATTATGACTATCTTCTTTCCAAAGGAATAGCCGAATACAATGCAAGGGTTGCCGTAGCTCGATATATTGCCCGGCTCTCGCTCGGCATACTTAAGAGCAACGAAAAGTACCAACCATACAGATGGAGGAAGAACAAAGGGAATTAAAAAATTAGATGACATCCTGAGAGTTAGCCGTCATCCATGAATGTTCTTTGTTAATAAAGCGGACTTGGAGTTCATGAGGGAGAGCTCATTAACGAGCATGCGATTGCAACATCAGTTGAAAATACGCCACCTTCTCGGTTAGCCCCCTCACGTTTTTGCTCAAATTTACCTTAGCCCAGTGAGCCCTGCGGCTTACAAAGAGAGCTCAGATAGGCGCATTAGCAAAACGCTATTTATAAATGTTCATGTAAAGAAAAGTTCGAAGGATCCTTTCGGGGATCACTGCAGCACACAACAAGCCATGGTCAGTCGAATAGCACCCGACTCAGGAAACTGTGAGACCGAATGCAAGGAAACTAAGCAAATTTATTTCCTATTGGAGTAGTCTTTTCTCTTGACATTCTTTTCTATAGGCGCTTGTTATGCGAAGGCCGCAGCAAGATCACCTGTACATCAACAAAAAACGATAAATTGTGAATGATAGGGTGCCCATCCTTCTGTTAAGATTGATGCCTAGGACTAATGTATCTTGGATGTCCACAGTAGTGTCTGCTTGGACCGAAAAGCTCGGTACCCACACGTCGATTCGGTGAGTCCCCGCCGAGATTGACGGAGTCATTCGGTAAGCAAGACTGAGTGCCAACGAAGTCGTCGCCGTATCGTCATATACGACTTGGTTGTCTAATGAAACTCTCACTGTGTCATGCTGAAATCCATCCTGTAAATCGATTGCAAACAATGGTCTGCTTTGGTCAGATGCTTGAGTAGCTTGTTTGCACCCACTCATCACAAACAAAGATGCAAAAATGAAATAGGTGAGAGAAACGAATTTTGATTTCATGATTCCTCCTGCGACTTTCACATAACTACTGAATAACCGCATTGCGTATCGCCACCCAAATCAGGTATGATATACGCATTGCGTCTTTTTCTTTCTTCGCCGCGAAACATCACCTATAAATTTATACGTTGCGTCGCGCAACTGCAAACTCATTGCCGGGATTCATCAGCTATGAGCTATCGGTCATGGGCTAATTAGAACGGCCCCGCAAGTCTGATTCCGAAAGTAGGTGACGCTGCAACATCTGTTCTCCATGCAACGAAAATTTTGAAGGCGCCGTCATCGTTGCCGATGCCCACACCAAAATCGGATTTGAAATCTTTCGAAGTAATTACTCCCCACCCGCCTGCAAGTCCCGGTGAAGCTCCGGCATCTTTGACCTGCCCGACATCGCCGAAAAGGATTAGAGCGACATCGTCCAGCAATGGAACATGCGTCCGTTCGAACAAATCCTGATTGAACAAAAACTCGAAGTTGAACAACAACATCCTGTTCCCGAGCGAATCGCCTGGAAACGCATATAATGGAAACGCATTCAGAGTATTAAATCCGCCAAGCTGGTACGACTTCTGAAGCGGCAGCTCTCCGCTCGAAGTGCCTGCTCTGAATCTCAAATTCAATTGCACACCGCTCACCAACGACTGGTAACGTACCACATCCGCTGTCAAAATTCTGAAATCGAAAGCACCGCTTAGAGTTGATTCGCAGTGCAAATCGCCGAGCCATCCCTGTTTTATCTTATCACCCGTATAATTTCTGTGTTCCACGTCAACCGCTAAGCTCCGCATCCATCCGTCCGTTATTGCCGGATTATCGCGGAACACTTTGTCGCCGCCGAAGATAGACCAGTTCGTATTATTCGTAAGTGATGAATATTTATCGACATCGTAGCTCAGAGTAATCCGCGAATTCATTTCGTAATATTGTGCAACGTGGAATGACGCTCCCTGCCTTGAATAATAATCCATGAAGTCTTCGCGGGCAAGAATTGAGTAAACGAAATCTTCCTTCGGCCCGATTACCCAGGAGTCTTTGGAATCGGTAAGCGAATGTGCCTCGACTCCAAGCTCAAATCTGTCTTCGTTGCCGAACCATTTATCCAACCCTAGCTGGTATCTCCATTTATGAAGGCTAAAAGCATACCCGGCGAATCCATAAGGTGAAATTTCATCCTCGCCGCCCCAGAAATAATCTTTATCCGTGCCGAGCCCCAAGAATAGGCCGTCAACCCTGTTGTAGTCCGCCGCAAGTTTGTCAAAAATAAAATCGCGGTTTTGCCAGATATCTGGATGTTCCGCCAGCTTCAGCCTTTGAGTAAACAAATTCCGTTCCTCAAGATCGCTTCCTTCACGCTCGATAACATTTCCTTCAACCGAGGCGTAATCACTCACTTGTGCAATGCCGTTTACGACAATAATGTCGCCGCCAATTTTTGCACCATGGCGCACATAAGCATTGCCGTTCACCACGACGAGAGTGCCGTTTATCGTTCCGTAAATGAATGCATCGCCGTTCAGAACTTTTAAGTTGTCGTCCGATACTTCAGCCTCTCCAAGAGTGTAATCGCCATTCTTGGTGATCGCATTTTCAACGTCGTAAATCTTTGCAGCCTCATCGCCAAGCCTTGCAGCGTCGTCCGAATATGCACGAATCTCTTCGCCGATCCTGCGAAGGGAATCTGAGAGTTTATCAAGCTCTTCCCGGTCCGCTTCTGTTAATTGCTGCGTCGAATCTGTCCGCGTTTTGAGCATTTGATAAGCGTTCTCAAGCTTCTTAAGTTCCGTCCTCAACGAATCAATCACCCCGCCTTGCTGTGAATATGTTGTGTCGTTTTCTTGAGCCTTGGCTTGAGAGCAGAACATGGTCATAGTTAAAACCAAAAACACCCACCTCATTGATTAAACCTCCTTTTCACATGAAGCTCTACGATTTATCAGCATTTCGTTACAGTCGGTTAATCCGGGCATAGCAAATCTATCGTCATTGCCGCACTCCGTGTCCGCAGCAGCATTCGAGCTCAATTATTGTCTACGATCATGGGCTGTCAAAGCGTTATTTATACTTCGGGGTAGTACATTACACTCACCGGGATCCGCTCGACGGGACAAGCGGGAAAAAATTCAAAAGAGGCAGATATTCAAGCGCCCCATGATAGTACGCAAGCTCAAAAAAATGTCTCATCCCCGCAATTTCATTCTCACCAAGATCAAATTGAATATTTTCCGTCAGGTAAGATTTCACCAATTCGAAATTCGTATTATACTCAGCAGCCGCTTCATGGCACAATGTGTCGATATTGTCCAGGCCGAGATTTTTTGAGAAAATAATAGATTGGACGTCGTCCTGCGTAAGAGTCTTTTCCTTTCCAGCCCAAACTGCAAAGACAAACGGAAGCCCGGTCATATCGTTCCATTCTTCGGCAAGATCAAGGTAATTTCGATCCGCCAACCCGGTTTGAAAAAGCGCAGAATCGCCTATCACGAGCGCTGCGTCGGCGGATGCGAGCATTTTATCGACATCCGGCCTTGCCGCAATCAAATCCGGTTTCACTTCGAATTTCTCTGCCAGAATAATCTTAGTCAAAACTACGGACGTCATCGAGCTGATATCGACTGCCACCGAGCGAATGCTTTTCAAATTCTTATTAAAGTACAAACGAATGCTGTTTACTGCGTCGTGGGCGATGATCCCGCACTCCGGTACGATGCAGAGTTCCGGACTGTTTTTTGCGTAAGCGATGCTCGGTATTAGGGCGACGTCAAGTTTGCCGGCGTTCAATTCGACGGCAAGTGCTGACGGAATTCCCTTTGTTAACTGGAAGTCATGCGGGAAAAGATTCCTCTCTATTCCGTAGATGAGCGGCCTGGAATTCAAAAAACTCACTGCACCCAGGTTCTTTTTGACGACAGGGGAATCGGACATCTTACCTGAGCCTCAAGTTCAAATTTTCAATTAAGCGTCCTGCACCATCCCTCATGCGCACACAAATATGTGAGCGGGAAAAATTCAAAGTTGCAACTAACAAAATATGAGCGATAGTCCTTCGCATTGGGAGCGCTGGGGTTCTTTTCTTGGCGCTTTTTTGTCGCTCGGAGCGTGGTGTCCGGCACTTTTCATCGGTTGTTCACGCGAATATTTCTATTGTGTTGTACAACGCGTCGCGTTCGACCGGAAGACGTTCCGGCGTCTTTAATCAATTTTACAAGTTGACGCTTTGTCAATGCATTCTCAGTTGACGCACCGGCCATATGGAACACTCTCTCGTCACGAACTGTACCATCAAGATCATCTGCACCGAATCCCAGGCTGATCTGTGCCACTTTAGGCCCCATCGAGTATCCAGTATGCCTTTATGTGCGGGAAATTATCGAGCATAAGTCTGCTTACGGCAATGCTCTTCAAATTGTCAACGCCGGTGGCCCACTGGGTCGAATCTTCGACATGCGGATGGTAAGCAAGAGGGATAAACGCAAAGAAGCCTTTCGTTTCATCCTGAACTTCGCGTAAACGAATCAGGTGATCGACTCTCTCCTCGATTCTTTCCATGTGACCGTAAAGCATCGTGGCGTTCGACGGGATTCCCAGCCTGTGAGCGGTTTTGATAACACTTATCCATTCGTCGGCACCTATTTTATCCGCGAACATTTTTTCACGTACTCGCTCGCTAAAAATTTCTGCTCCGCCGCCGGGCATCGCATCGAGTCCCGCTTCTTTCAAATCCGAAAGGACTTTTTCAATTGTAAGCCCAAATAATCTGGCGAAAAATTCTATTTCGACCGCAGTGAATGCTTTAATGTGAATTCTCGGATTTATCTTTTTTATTCCACGAAGCATTTCGATATAATAATCGTACGGCAGTCCGTTGTGTAGTCCGCCGACTATGTGCATCTCGGTTATATTCTCTTTTTCTTCTTCGATTTTGCCGAAGATCTCTTCGAGGCTCATCATGTAAGCACCCTCCTGTCCTTCCTTACGATAAAAGGAACAGAACTTACAGTCGAGCTCGCAGATGTTCGTGTAATTAAGAACGTAATTCTTCACGAAGTACGTGTTGATGCCGTTGATTCGCTCGCGTACCATGTTGGATAGACAGCCTAATGCAAGAAGATTATTTGTGTTGTAAAGCTTAAGCCCGTCTTCACGATCGAGCCGCTCTCGCGCCTTCACTTTTTTATAAATGCCTTCAAGGTCGCCGAACAGATTCGCCTGTTCCGACAATAAAGCATCCCTTTCTGTTCGCCCGGGCCATGGTCGTGACTCTTTGTATTTTCCGAAATCTTTCGTCGACTGGAGCATTCAACCTCCGCTGGATTAAGTGGTCTTCTGGCGAACGGCTTTGCTTGCCAATTCCCTCAGGTAGAAAAGCTTTGCACGCCGAACTTTGCCTCCACGCATGACCTCAATATTTGCAATCCGAGGCGAATGAATCGGGAAGATTCTTTCAACCCCAACTCCATTCGAAATTTTGCGGACGGTAAAAGTTTCCTTCAATCCGCCTCCGCGCCGGCTGATGACGATTCCTTCAAAGTCCTGGATGCGTTCTTTATCGCCTTCGACAACTTTAAAATGCACGTTAATCGTATCACCGGACCGAAACTGCGGCAAATCTGTCTTCAAATGCGCCGCCTCAACCAAAGATATTTTATTCATTTTTTATTCTCCGTTTTCTAAGATCATTAATCCTAAGGCTTATCAGACTTAGGCTCGATAAAATTTTTTTCAAGCAGATCGGGCCTTCGCTGCGACGTCCTTGCAAGACTTATTTCTTCGCGCCACTTTCTTACCTCTTCATGGTCGCCGCCTAATAAAACATCCGGCACCTTCATGCCTCGGTATTCCGCCGGCCTTGTAAACTGGGGCGAATCCAAGAGCCCGCTCTGAAACGAATCGCTCAATGCGCTTTCGCTGTCTCCGAGCGCGCCGGGCAGAATTCTGACGACGGAATCAATAACCACAAGCGCCGCCATTTCTCCGCCAGTTAAAACGTAATCTCCAATCGAAATTTCTCTTGTAACGAGACGCTCTTTAATTCGCTCATCAACGCCTTTGTAATGCCCGCAAATAAAAATCAAATTTTGTTTCAATGACAAATTGTTCGCTGTCGATTGAACAAATTTTTCGCCGTCAGCAGCCAGAAGGACCACATCATCATAATCTCTCTCCGACAAAAGCTTCTCGACAGATTCAAAAATAGGTTCCGGCTTCAGCACCATGCCTGCGCCGCCGCCGTATGGCGAGTCATCGACAGTCCTGTGCTTGTCATGTGCATATTCGCGAAGGTCATGTACCATGATCTCGACGACACCGCGGTCCTGCGCCTTCTTCAACATACTCTCATTTAGAGGGCTCAAAAATATTTTCGGAAATGCAGTGATAACGTCGATTCTCATTTTGTCAATACTGATTTATTTTACGGTGTCTCCCGAATCTGGCTTTAAATCCAATTCAGGGGAAATATGCGAACGGACCCGGGGCGCTTTACTGTTTGTCGATTATTTCCAGGATTGCGCGTTTACCTTCGCGGGCGGCGATGGCGCTTAATAGAGTTCGAACTGCGTTGGCTGTTCTTCCTTTCTTGCCTATCACCTTGCCGACATCTTCCTGATCGACCTTCAGCTGAAAGACAACCTTGTTGGCTTCCTTCTCCTCTTGAGCTAATTGAACACTGTCAGGTTTGTCCACCAGCTTCTTGATTACATATTCAACAAAGTCATGCATTGCGGACCTCCATTTTCATCTGAGCCAGATAACCAAGAAACGCGGACGAATTATTTGGTGATCAAAGTCTCTCGCCGCGCTTCACACGTAATAAAACCAAACTCTTCCAGATGCGCCGAAGAAGAACTCCAGAATGCGACACGCGTCCAGCCGCTCATTATCCGGACGGCATTTGTGCCACTTTATGCTGCCGTCTCAACTGGCGGGATTGCTCCCGCTGGCTGGGAAGCTGCCGCTGGCTCTGGCGTAGAGGCAGTTTTGCTGACCTTCTTCGCTTTTTTTGCTGCTTTATGCCTCTGTTTGCGCTCCGCATCGCGCGTCAACTTTGCTTCTTGTCCGGCCTGCCATTCGCTCAGCTTTTGAGCTATAGTAGATTCATCCAAACCCTTTTTCAACAAATACCACTTGTACCATAAACCCGATTTACGAAGCAGGCTTCGTACCGTGTCGCTGGGCATAGCGCCGCGCTTCAGCCATTTGAATGCTTTTTCTTCATTGATCTTAATCTCCGCTGGGTTTCTCAACGGGTTGTAAGTCCCGACTGATTCAATGAACCGTCCGTCGCGAGCCGCGTGTGAATCTGCCGCGACAACTTTATACGATGGCTGATTCTTTCGTCCTGTTCTTCGTAATCTTAAACTTACCGCCAAATATTCCTCCTAGTTTTAAACCGGAAAACGCATGTTTGCCAAAGCTGCCTTGCCGAATCTTCCCTTCGAAAGCGTCTTAAACATTTTTTGCATTTCCGCAAATTGTTTCAAAAGTTTATTAATGTCTTGGACCGTTGTACCACTACCTGCAGCGATCCGCTTGCGCCGCCTGCCGTCAATTACATGCGGTTTACCTCTCTCTTCGATTGTCATAGAATTGATAATCGCTTCGATTCTTACGAGCGCTTTTTCATCAATATCGACATTTCTTATCGAGCTGGAAATGCCGGGTATCATGGATAACACATCTTTCAACGGGCCCATTTTCTTTATGTGTCTCAACTGGTCGCGAAAATCCTCTAAGTCGAATTCGCTCTTTCGAAGCCGTTGTTCGAGCCTCGCCGCTTTTTTATCATCAACCTGCTCTTGAACTTTTTCGACCAATGTAACGACATCCCCCATTCCGAGAATGCGTGATGCCATTCTGTCGGGATGGAAAACTTCAAGCTGGTCAAGTTTTTCACCGAGGCTGACGAATTTGATCGGCTTTTGAACTACAGATTTGATGGACAGCGCAGCACCACCGCGAGAGTCACCGTCCAATTTCGTCAGAACGACACCGTTAAAATCAAGCCTGCGATTGAATTCGAATGCCGTATTTACTGCGTCCTGTCCGGTCATCGAGTCAACGACAAACAAAATCTGATGCGGAGTTACTGCCGACCTTACACTCTCCGCCTCTTGCATCATCTCCTCATCGACATGCAGTCTCCCTGCAGTATCTATGATGGCAATGTCGCGCGCATTTTTTCTTGCATAGTCGATTGAATCCCTGGCGATATCAACCGCCGATGCATTACGGTCGAGATAAACCGGCACGCTAATCTGCTGCCCGAGTGTTTCTAATTGATCAAAAGCCGCCGGTCGATGAACATCGCATGCAACAAGAAGGGGGTAACGCCCTTTCGACTTTAGATGCAATGCAAGCTTCGCCGCGAACGTCGTCTTGCCTGAGCCTTGAAGTCCTGCAATCATTATGACATTCGGAATGACGTCAGTGAGATCGAGATCACTCGTCGTACCACCAAGCAGCTGGGCAAGCTCATCGTAAACAATCTTGATAAAGACCTGGCCGGGATTCAAGCTTTTTACGACATTTTTTCCGATGGCTTTCTTCTGGACTTCTTCGGTGAACTGCCGGGCGACCTTGTAATTGACGTTGCCCTCAAGAAGTGCACGGCGCACCTCACGCACCGCGTCGGAAACATTTTCATCCGAGATGCGCGCCTGTCCGCTCAGGCGGTGGAAAATCGATTCGAATTTTTCCGAAATTTGTTCAAACATACATTGACCTATGCTTCAAAAATTGCTTGGAAATTTACAAAAAGCGAGAGATTGTTGCAACCTATTGAATTGTTTCGGGTAAAACTTGCACGTATTTGTAAGTGTCACGACCGGCAATCCGAAATAAAAAAAGTCCGTCCTGAATCAGGACGGACTTTGCCTTCAAAATGCCGGTTCAGACCTTCGGGCCTGCTTTAATCACCTCAGGCGGACAACCTTCTTCGTACTTCTTAAAGTTTTCCGTGAAACGCGAGGCGAGTTGTTTATACTTGCTCATGTATTCGGTCTTACTTGGCCACGAACCTGACGGATCAAGAATGTTTGCCGGCACTCCATCGCAAGTCACGGGCACCTGGAAACCGAACACCGGGTCGGCAGTGAATTTGACCTTGAGCAATTCCCCGTCCAGCGCGGCGTTCAAGAGCGCGCGAGTATAGCCGATGCTGATTCTCTTGCCAACTCCGAACGCTCCGCCAATCCAACCCGTGTTGACAATCCAACAACTCACGTTGTGATGGATAATCTTGCGCTTCAAGATGTCGGCATAAAAATACGGATGGTGTACCATGAAAGGTGCCCCGAAGCACGTGCTGAAGGTAAGCTCCGGCTCTTTGCCGAGTCCGACTTCCGTCCCCGCAATTTTCGAAGTGTACCCCGAAATGAATTGATAAATTGCCTGATCGGGACTCAATTTCGCGATCGGCGGCATTACGCCTGAAGCGTCGCACGTCAGAAAGATAATATTTTTCGGATGTCCGCCTTTTTTCTCCATGACGGCATTTTCAATGTACTCGAGCGGATAACATGCGCGGGTATTCTCGGTCATCGATTCATCGTCGAGATCGATAAGTCGCGTAACCGGATCGAACACGACGTTTTCAAGGACCGTACCGAACATCTTTGTGGTCGCGTAGATTTGCGGTTCTGCCGATTCGGATAGCCGGATCACTTTTGCGTAGCATCCGCCTTCAAAATTGAAGACTCCTTCGTCGCTCCAGCCGTGTTCATCGTCCCCGATCAACCTCCGCTTCGGATCTGCTGAAAGAGTAGTCTTCCCCGTGCCTGAAAGTCCGAAAAAGATAGCGGAGCTTCCGTCCTTGCCGATGTTTGCCGAACTGTGCATCGACATCACGCCTTGAAGCGGCATTAGGTAATTCATAATCGTGAATACCGACTTCTTTATCTCGCCAGCATAAGCGGTGTTTCCGATAATGCAGACACGACGCGCAAAATCCAGGACGATAAATGTCTCAGTCGAAGTCCCGTCGATTTGCGGGATCGCTTTGAATGATGGCACAGCTATTATCGTGAAGTCGGGAACATGTTTCCGGTATTCATCATTCGTGGCGGGGTGGATAAAAATATCCCTCGCAAAAAGTGCGTGCCATGCTTTCTCCGTGATAATTCGTATCGGCATCTGGTATTCAGAATCCGCACCTGCATAACAGTCCTGAACGAACAAATCTCTTCCCTGGAGGAAGCCCAACATGCGGTTATAAAGTGCGTCAAACTTTTCTGAGCTGAACGGCTTATTGTATTGTCCCCACCAGATTTTGTCGTCAGTCGATGGCTCCTTTACAATGTACTTGTCGCTCGCAGAACGTGCAGTATGCTTTCCCGTATTTGCCACAACCGGTCCATGCTGCGTGATCTTTGCTTCGCTTCTAAAAGCAATCTCCTCGTAAAGTGCCTCGGTCGGCAAATTCCAGTACGACATCCTGAGATTTCCTATGCCATGGTTATCAAGCCCGTAATCACTCTTCAGGGCTTTAGCTTCTTTCTCAGCGGGAGATTTTATATCCAAAAGATTGTTCATAACCAGTCCCTCACAAGTTTTCTTTCTCCAATGTATATTTCCTTCGGCGCTGTCGGATCAAGCGCCCATCTTATTCGCTCGATGCCTCCCGTAATATCCTTAATCGACCCGGCATAGGTCAATCTCAAATGGCCTTCCATGCCGAACTCCTTTCCTGGCACAGTAACGACCAATGCTTTCTTGAGAAGAAGTTCGCACAGCTTAACCGAGTTTCTTTCGTAGGCGCTGAAATCCGGCAGACAATAATACGTTCCGTCCGGCTTCGTCGTTTTCACGCCGTTGAAAGAATTTAGCTCCTGCATCATGACATTCCGGTTGTTTTCCAATGTCAAGCGAAGGCTTTCAACCGCACTCTGCAAACCGGTCAATGCACCTTCAGCCGCCGCTTGCAGAAGAACTGCCGTACATGAAGTTATCTGGCTTTGAACATTTGTCATTATCCTGACTAATTTCCTGTTTGCAACTGTCCAGCCTATGCGGAATCCCGTCATGCCGTAAAGTTTGGACACGCCGTTCACAACGATTATGTACGTTGACTCGATATCCTTCTTGGTATGGTTATAGGCGGGGGTGACCCTTTTGCCGTCGAACACGAGCTTGTGATAGATATCGTCCATTATAATGTATATGCCTTTCTTCTCACAATATTCGACAAGCTCACCGATAAACTGGTCGGAGTACATCACTCCTGAAGGGTTATTGGGGCTGTTGACAATTATGGCTCTCGTGTAAGTGCTGACAGCTTTCATGATATCTTCCATCCTCGGATAGAAGCCGCCGTCTTCAGGAGTCACTATAACCGGAACGGCATATACCATTTTCACCATCTCCGGATAACTCACCCAGTATGGAGCGAGTATAATCACTTCATCCTGTGGATTCAGCAGAGAGTAGAGAAGGTTGTATATGGACTGTTTTGCGCCCGATGAAACGATGACATTTTCCGGAGCTACGACTCTTTCGTAGTTTTCTTCTGTATATTTGATGATTGCTTTCTTCAAAGATGGCACGCCGTCAGTTGGAGTATATTTTATATCTCCGGTATTAAGCTTTGTCGCTGCACTGAGTATTGCAGAGATCGGGGCTTTGTTTTTCGGCTCGCCGCCTCCGAGGTGAATAACTGCTTCGCCTTTCTCTTTCAATAACCTTGCTTCCTCATTCAACTTCAGTGTCGGCGACTCAGCAATCGAATTCGCAAGTTGACTTACGTTCATTGTCTTAAATAATCTCCTTTTAAAAAAAAATTGTGTAACATGGAAGCTAAACTCTTTAGTCAAAAAATTTTATCTGAAAATGCGGGCATGCCACATGCCATGCCGTACACGAATCGATGGAACGGGCGTTAAGCGTCTATGCCCCCTCCCGTCCGCGCATCATGAACGGGTTAATTTATTCCATCAAAAAATCTGGTGGATGATCGCAGGAATGTTTCTCACTGCGTCATAAAGACATACTTTTGGCGGAATATTTATCAGAGAAGTTTATCAAGGTCCAATTCCTAATTACAATTCATTATATCAATTTTGTCCATTTCCTGCAAGTTTTTTGAAAAATTATGTTTCTTTTTCAGGCAAGCGCAATGTTCATCTTGTTTTTTCAGCCATTTAAGCGTAAAATGTACACCAATAACCAAACAAAAACACTGGACACAAAATGAACTTCAAGCAATCGAATCGCTACATTGCTCTTGGAATTTTTATAGTTACGCTTTTTATGTACCGAATGTCTGCGCAATCCTCCGTCGCATTCTGGGACTGCGGAGAATACGCCGCGACCTCCCCGGCACTCGAAGTACCGCATCCGCCAGGCGCGCCGCTCTTCACGCTTCTCGGCAGGATCGCCATGATGACTCCGTTTGTCAGCGACCCTGCGCTTCGTATAAATCTCGTGTCTGCATTGGCGAGTGCGCTCACTGTCATGTTCCTTTATCTTGTAGGGGTGAAAGTAATCTCAAGGTGGAAAGGATTTCCAAGCGATCTTCATTCGGCTATCGTTGTGTTCGGCTGTGCCACAATAGGGGCATTCAGTTATTCGGTTGCCGACACCGTCTGGTTCAACGCTGTTGAATCATGTTTATTCGGCTGCAGCATGTTCTTCGTATCGTGTGTCATCTGGCTCGGCATGGTTTGGTACGAGAAAGCAGAGGAGCCCGGTAGTCAAAGATATTTGCTGCTCGCCGCGTACGTGATGGGACTTTCAATCGGGATTCATCAATTGAGCATTCTGGGATTTTTCACTATCGCCCTTTTCATCTACTTTAAGTATTACGAGTTTGAGTTGAAAACGTTTGTGTGGTTTGCAATAATCACCGGGTTATCGTTTTCAATTATTTATCCCGGAATAGTAAAGTGGCTCGTCGAGACCTTAAACGGCGACATAAAATCAGGGCCGTTCGACATCAGTCACAGTTTCATAGTTCAACTTATAACTCCGGGCATTATCGTTGCGGCGATTTACGGTGTTTTCAGGGCCGAGAAAGCAAAGAGATGGATATATGCCACTTCGTTAATGGCAGGACTTCTTATGGTGCTCGGTTATTCGACCTACACGATGATATACATTCGCGCAAACGCTCACCCGCCCATCAATGAAAACAATCCAAGCACTCTCGCAAGGCTTGTGACTTACCTCAACCGCGAGCAGTATGGCGAACAGCCGGCGCTTTGGCCCCGGAGATGGAGCTCCGAACCGCAGTACCAGGCAAATTATCAGAAGTATTCTTCGGATTTGGCATACTTTTTCGATTACCAACTTGGCCACATGTACTTGCGCTACCTCGGATTCAACTTCATCGGAAGGGCAGGAACGTCCAGGATGCGCCGGTTGCGTTGTTTAACTCACCGAAAGGCTGGTATGATGGCCGCACAGGCTTCCCAACAAGGTATTATGCGATACCTTTCCTGATTGCCTTGTTTGGACTATGGTATCATTTCAAGAGAGATTGGAAATCCGGCCTCGCTTTCTTGACGATGTTCATTGTAATGGGAATTGCCCTTGCAGTTTATTTCAACATGGCCGACCCGCAGCCGAGAGAGCGTGATTACTTTTTCGTCGGCTCATTCTTTGTATTTGCTATGTGGGTCGGTATCGGTGCTTCCGGAATCATCGACACGATATCCGATAAATTGAAAGAAAATAAGAATCGGAACTTACTTGTCGGTGGAAGTGTGGCCGTATTGTTTGCGATTTCCCCATTGAATATGTTCGCGCAAAATTTGTATGTCCATGACAGGAACGGTAATTTTGGGCCGCTGGACAACTCGTATAATATCCTGCAGTCATGCAAGGCCGACGCGATCTTATTTACAAACGGCGACAATGATACTTTCCCGTTATGGTTTTTACAGGAAGCGATGGGAGTTCGCCAGGACGTTAGAATCGTTAATCTTAGTCTCATAAACACAGACTGGTACATTCTTCAGATGAAAAACGAGACTCCTCACGGAGCGATGAAAGTTCCAATAAGCTTGTCGGATGACGAGATACAAAATATCGGCCCGGTCGAGTGGAAAACCACGACCTTTAGGATTCCGGTTCCGAAGGATGTGTACCGGCAATTCGGAGTCACCGACACGAGCATCACAAATAAAGGATATATACAATACACGATGAGGCCGACGCTGCAAGCCGGCGATGTGCAGGCAATCAGGGTACAGGACATCATCATGAGAAACATAGTCGAGACAAATGCATGGAAGCGTCCGATTATGTTCGCCGTTACCGTAGCCCCTGATAATTTTATCGGTCTCACCCCGTATCTTCAAATGCAAGGACTGGCACTTGAGCTAACTCCAGCTGAACTAGGAAACCAAGGTGAGGATTACGCTCTTAATATGCCTATTATGGAGAAATGTTTCGTGGAACCGCCTTCGACATTTTCCACGAAGCCTCAATATGGATTTTTCCTCACAAATTTAAATAACCCTGACATCTACTATGACGATAATGTGCGGAAGTTAATGTTGAATTACAGGTACGGTTACATGCGCATCGCTTCAAACGATGAAATGCAAGCCGATAGCTCAAAGGCTGTTGCATCTCTCGACACCATGGAATCAAGAATTCCAGTCGAGGTCATCCCGATGGATTATAGAACTCTCAGCGATGTAGCGCGGCTCTACTATTCGGCTGGAGCGATGATGCAGTTCCATAAATATGCCGCTATCGTCGAACGTGATGCGCGCGCTGCAATTGAAGAAAACCCTCGCGATGTGCAAGGCTATTACAATCCTTACATAATACTTTTGAACCTATATGGGATGGAAAAGGATTATCAGAAGTCGATCGATCTTTTAGAAAAAGCTCAAACGATATTCCCGGAAGAACAAAGCATAGCTCAGCGAATTGCCCAACTGCGAGCCATGATGAACGCAAAGGCAGTTGGTGGCACGGCGCTGAAATCGAAGTGAACTGACAAGCGATATAAGAATCTTTCGGAAGCGGTGGCAATTGTAAAGATTGTCGCCGCTTTTTTATCGGCCATGGTTGCACCCTGCTTACTTAGGATACCCGACGGTCTGCGACAAAATGATTTTCTGATCCGGCCTCAAATTCATTGCTTTTGAAAGCCCGTATTTATCGATAGATGCCCGGACTACGCAGGCGAGTTCTTCAGAGGTACAATAAAGGTAAACGTTCTCCGCTATAAAACCACAGTCGGCAGCGCAGAAAAGATTCTGCTCATCCAAGGTTGCGTGTTCCTCCTTCGAAAGATCGGCGACATAGATTATATCAAGCGGCGCATCAGTCACAAAACTCTGTGTTCCCGTTTTCGCTCGAATGTCTTCTTTAGTCACCATGTCTAGCGAATGTGATGGTGCATCGTAAAGATACAACCCATTTTGCATCGCTACATAAACATCTATCTCTTGACGGTTCATTGCCGAAGGAGCGGTACGTCTCCCATCAGCACGATTCACCCCGAATGCCGCCCACAACAAGTTTGACAACACCTGCTGCGGCAATGCCCTCGAATCAAATGAACGAGTAGTCTTTCTTTCCTTGAAGCACTGCATTAGAGGTTTTCCGCCGGCTGTATCAGGTGACGGCATAATGATTATCGCAGAAGAACTTTCGTGGACGGTGTTATAGTGGCCGAGTCGCAAGCTGTCCTGCGCAGCACATGTGGATGTTAGTGCTGTAAACGCGATAACGAAATACTTTAACTGTTTTTCCATGATTGCTCCATCTCAAATTGCAAAGACTTTCTGTGTTCTCCGGTCATTTCAAATCCGCATATCTAAAGCAATTTACCATGTGATCATTCACCATTCCTGCGGCTTGCATGTGAGCATAGCAAATCGTTGTGCCGACAAATTTGAATCCTCGTTCTTTTAAAGCCTTGCTCATCTTGTCAGATTCATTTGTGCGCGCGGGCAAATGTTTTAGCGTTTCTCTTGCGTTCACTATCGGGTGCCCATCCACGAATTGCCAGACATATTTATCAAAACTTCCGAACTCTTCCTGAACTTTTATGAATTGACGCGCATTGTTAACCGCGGCTTGCAACTTGAGTCGATTGCGAATTATTCCCGCATCCGATAAAAGCCTCCTAATCTTGCGACTGTCATACTTCGCGATCTTTTCGACATCAAAATTGTCGAATGCTTTTCGAAAATTCTCGCGTTTATGCAAAATCGTTGACCAACTTAATCCTGCCTGCATTCCTTCGAGAACCAGGAACTCAAATATTTTCCTGTCGTCATGGATCGGAACTCCCCATTCCTTATCGTGGTATTCGATCATCATCGAATCGTCGGTCGGCCAAGGGCAGCGAGTTAGTTCTTGTTCTCTGGATTTTGTCATTTTCCATCCTTTGTAAAACAATAATAGCAATTAAATGATAAGCATCTGGGAATTGATAATTGATGACCGGTGATCGATCATTGCCTCAAGCGACTTCTTCGAATTCGCCCGTTTTCCTGTTCTTCCTGACATTATTCCAAAAAAAATATCTACCGTTCATCGCGATGTAAACTCCATGCGGTAGAGTTTCCACGAAAGCAAGCGCACTTCCGAGGTTGAACAATCCATCGGAGCTGCCGAATTTGTATGGTATCATTGCACCGGTCAACACGATAGTTTTGTCCTTTATAAAATCGCCCAGCAGCTTTGCGGTCTGTTCCATGGTGTCAGTTCCGTGAGTAACGATGATTCTTTCATCGTCGCATTTCTGGCAGTTCTCGAGAATAATCCGCCTGTCTTCGTCGGACATCTCTAAGCTGTCGATCATCATTAGAGTCCTGATGTCAACCGAAACTTTGCAGCGTCCCAGGTTCAGCATTTCCGGAACATGCGAGTCTTTAAAATAGAGCTTGCCCTCAAGCTCGTTATACTCTTTGTCGAATGTTCCGCCGGTAACAAATACTCTTACAGCCATCAGCAATCAGCATACGACAGCTTAGTGTTCAAACCTTCTAACAAACGACCTGGAATAATTTTCATGATTCTCGAGCTTCTATAGTCACATTTCTCTTTCGGCAAGCCTCTTCTTCAATTGCGATATGTGCCAGGTTATATTGATATCTTTAGGACAAGCCTCGACGCAATTGAAAATTGTGTGACATCTCCATATGCCGTCCGGCGTGTCGATGACATCGAGCCGTTCGTCTGCTGCCTCGTCTCGCGTGTCGAAAACAAATCTATATGCTTTGAGCAGAGCCGCAGGTCCGATGTAGTTTTCGTCCGACCATGACGATGGGCACGAAGTCGTGCAACAGGCGCAAAGGATGCATTTCGCCGACTCAAAAAGCTTTTCTGCATCATCATTACTCTGCGGTCTTTCATGCTCCGGCGGCGGCGTCTTCGTAACCAGATATGGCTTAACCGCTTCATATTTCTTGTAAAAGTCAGTCATATCTACGACCAGGTCTTTGATAATCGGCAGAGACGGAATCGGCTCGATGACGATGGGTTTACTAATATTTACATCTTTTAGTAAAGTGGAACACGCAAGCCTATTCCTTCCGTTTATTCTGATTGCGTCCGAACCGCAGACGCCGTGGGCACATGAGCGGCGAAAGGTTATTGTACCATCGTATTCCCATTTCGCCTGGTGAAGCAAATCCAGGATCCTTTCCTTGTCGTCGCCGGCTTCCAGTGCGAAATCCTGGAAGTACGGCTCCGAATCTCTTTCCGGATTATATCTTTGTATTCGCAAAGTCACTTTCATCTTAATTGCCTTTAACCTTTCAGTACTTTCGCTCTTTCGGCTGGAAGCGAGTTATGGATACGGGCTTAAAATCGATCTTCGGTGCCGCAATCTTTCCTGATTTGTAGACGAGAGTGTGCTTTAGCCACTTCTTGTCGTCTCTCTTCGGAAAGTCTTCGCGGGAATGAGCACCTCTCGATTCCTGCCGCGTCAACGCACCATGAATAATAGGCTCGGCTGTGCTGAGCAAATTTCCGAGTTCAATCGCTTCCATGAGGTCAGTATTAAAGACTTTCCCCCTGTCATCGATCGAAATTTCCTGATAACGATCGCGCAAACTATTTATTTCAGAAGTCATTTCCTTCAAATCCTTTTCGTTCCGAAAGATTCCGACTTTCTCCATCATCTTCTCCTGAAGCTCCATTCGAAGAGCACCGACTTTTTCTTTGCCTTTCGAATTCATGATTCTATCGACGATCGAAACAGTTCTATCCGCTGCATCATCCGGAAGAGGGGCGAACTCAGCGTTCTTGACAAACTTCGCTATTGCCTTCCCGCCTCTCCGACCAAACACTATCAAGTCAAGAAGTGAATTTGTCCCTAAACGATTCGCTCCATGCACTGAAACGCATGCGGCCTCACCCGCCGCGTAAAGCCCGGGTACTATCGCATTTTTCTTGTCTTTCGTGACTTCAGCATCGGCTGTCGTAGGGATTCCACCCATGGCATAGTGGCACGTCGGCTGAACCGGGATCGGCTCTTTGGTAGGTTCAACGCCAAGGTATGTCCTTGCAAAGCCCGTAATCTCCGGTAGTTTATCTTCGAGCACTTCCTTCGGGAGATGGGACACATCAAGGTTGACATAATACGTGCCGTCGCTTCCCTCGATTCCTCTGCCTTCACGAATTTCCGTGAGGATTGCACGAGACACCATATCTCTCGGCGCAAGGTCTTTTACGGTCGGAGCGTATCGTTCCATGAAGCGTTCGCCCTGCTTGTTCAGTAAGATCCCGCCTTCTCCGCGGGCTGCTTCAGAAATGAGAATCCCGAGCTTCCAGAGACCGGTCGGATGAAACTGAACGAACTCCATGTCCTGAAGAGGAAGTCCATTATTATAGACTAATGCAAAGCCATCGCCCGTCCCTACGTGCGCATTGGAAGTAATCCGATAAACCCTCCCATAGCCGCCCGTTGCAAGCATGACAACTTTTCCGTGGAAGACATGGATTTCGCTTGTCGCGATATCCATAGCGACCACTCCGGCACAGCTCTTCCCGCTCATAATCAAATCGGTCACAAAAAATTCCGAGAAAAAATTCACTTTCTGCTTGAGGCAGTTTTCGTAAAGCGTGTGCAGCATAACATGCCCGGTTCTGTCGGCAGAATAACATGATCTCTTTACGGCGACACGTTTCGAATCGGGGTCGGATGGATTCTCAGGTTTGGTATGCCCACCGAACCTGCGCTGTGCAATTTTCCCTTCGGCTGTCCGGGAGAAAGGAACGCCCATGTGTTCAAGTTCTATGATGGCGCGAATGGCATCTTTCGTCATGATTTCGATTGCATCCTGGTCGCCGAGGTAATCGCTTCCTTTCACCGTATCGAACATGTGCCATTCCCAGCTGTCCTCTTCCTCGTTGCCGAGCGCCGCTCCGATTCCACCTTGCGCTGCTCCCGTATGTGATCTTGTCGGGAACACCTTTGATATAACGGCGCAACTGAATCCTTCCGGAATTTCCAGCGCTGCGCGAAGTCCCGCACCACCTGCTCCAACAATTATGACATCAAATTGATGTTTTATCATCATGGATTCCTTTTCATTTTAAAAAGAGAGAATTGTGTTGACGCCGAGAACCCAGAACGCAATTCCCGACAGGATGATAACCCCATAAATTGTCAGACTCACCGCAGGTCTCATTTTATAATCTCTGAAAATCCCCCACGTTCCGTTCAGACCGTGCCACAATCCGACAGTAATGAAGGTCAGATCAAACATTTTCCAAAATGGATGATGCATTCTTTCCAATACCGCCGCATAAGTGTGTCCGCTTGCCGGGTCGGCGTGCATGACGAAATAGTGTCCGATCACTACAACCACAAGAAGAAGCCCGGTGATTCTCTGGAGCACCCAGCTTGGTGCGCCGCTTCCTCGTGAACCAATATGCTTATACATGTTTACCTCAATACCCTTTCAATCCTTGTCTACGATTCTATTATTTAACCGATGCGACCATGGTCTTAAGAGGCGTCATAAACATCAGCACTCCCATTCCTATGAACAAAACAATTCCGAGTCCATAGACAAGCGTCAGGATTGTTTTGTGGTATCTCGCTCCGTTAGCCCAATCGACAAGGATGATTCTCACGCCGTTAAATGCGTGGAACAAAACAAGCGAGAAAAGAAGCCACTCTAAGACTTTAAAAACGGGAGTTGTGAAAAGCTTCATCTCATCATCGAAAGCCTTTTCGCCTTGCGTGAGAGTCGTGAGCGCATAGATGTGAAGATAGATGTATGCGGTTAAGCCAAGTCCGGTAATTCGATGAAGCATCCAGGCCCAGCTTCCGCCATGTTTATAATAACCCAGATTTGTCTTAAACCATCCTTCAGGTGGTTTTGGTTGGTAAGCCATCTCTTTCTCCTCTGAAGATTTTATCTGAAGAAGTTACGGAAGCTATCTTTTTTTTGCAACGAAACGAAAAAAATAGGAGGCTTCTTAGGATGATGCCATGCGGCAAGTATAGTCAACCCATTCAATAGATACATACGCGCTCAATAATTCTTATCTGCCGGCTGCTGGCACTTCCGGGATTTCAATGCTAACCGTGGTTCCGACGTCTGGTTCGCTTTCAATTGCAATTATGCCATTATGCTGTGCAATTATTCGCTTTGCTATGGAAAGACCCAGCCCGCTTCCCTTTTCATCGCCGCTTCTGGCGCGCTTTGTCCGGTAAAACCTATCGAAGACTCTTCGTAATTCATCTCTGCTTATTCCTTCGCCCCTATCATCGATCGTTACAATAGCATTCAATTTACCTTCGTCGTGTTTTCCGGTTACCCAAACTTCTCCGCCGGCCCGGCTAAACTTGATCGCATTATCAATTATATTGGATATGGCTCGCTTGAGAAGATACTGCGTCAGCCATAATCTCGATATCTCCATCATGTTTTAATCGAAGATTTACATGTCTCTTCTTTGCGATTGTTTGATGGTGCAAGACGACTTCTTCGAGCACATCCGTGAGATCGACCGGAAGCAATTCAGCATTCGTGTAAGATTCCAGTTGCGAAAGATAGATAAGATCCACCGCGAGTTTTGATGCGTACTCGACTTCAGATAATAGCTGCTGAAGATTTTCCCGCTCCCCCGCGCTCAGTCCTGTCTTCATCGAAAGCATTTCTATTTCAGCTTGAATCACCGTGAGTGGAGTCTTCAATTCGTGGGAAGCATCCAGCAGAAAATTCCTTTGCGTATCGATTAGGCTTGAAATCCGCTGTATCATGGCATTGAAAGACTCGGCAACTTTCTTGATCTCGTCGCCCGTTTGCGGAACATCTAATTTTGTCAGCGGCTTTTCCACTTGTATCCCATCGATACTTGAAGCGATCTTTTCCAATGGACGCAGAGCACGCCGCGCAATCAAGACCGAGCCGATTCCGACGAGAAGAATTGTAATCGGCCCAAGGATAAAGATAATGGTACGAATTCTATAGATAGATTCTTCCGCGGAAGAAAGCGAAGAAAACGCAATAACCGTTCCCTGTAATTTGTCTTCAACTTCAAAATTCGCGAACGCACACCGAAATTTCCGGTCGTCCACTTTAACCGTTTTGAATTTCTTCCTTATATTCCTTTCAGTGCTTTCTTTGAATTTTATTTTATTCGACATAGAATCGTTATCGTTATATGAAAAGACTTCCCGCCATGACGGATCGAAGACCGCAACTTTTATGACGCCTATCCTATTCTCGAAGGATAAAATCGTCTCTCCAATATCCTCGGTAATGCCCGAAACGTCAGCATTCATATTCTCCTTAATAAGACGGTTTGCGACGCTGCTCGCTGCGGCTTGAAGTGTCACATCAAACGAACGATTGGAATACTTTTCATAAAGTTCGATCAGGACAAAACTGAGTACCACTATGACGACTGTAAAAGTGGCAGTCACGTATAACGCAACCCTGAATCGTATCGGAAGTTTCATTCGTCGTCCGAGATCGTGTAACCGATTCCCCTGACGGTCCTTATTATTTTATTTTTCGGTCCACGTTCGATTTTCTTTCTCAGCAATTTCACGAAAGAATCTATGACGTTGCTGTGAGGATCAAAGTTTATATCCCAAACGTGTTCCGCAATTTCAGCGCGAGTCGCGATTTTGTTCCGGTTTACGACGAGATACTCTAATAAGGCAAGTTCCTTTCCCGACAACTTGAGATCTTCGCCCTTCCTAAATGCCTTACGTGCAGCGGTATCCAGTTCAATATCATGGACTTTAATCACGGAGGTTTTGTCTTCGATGGTTCTCCTCGACAGAGCGCGAATCCGGGCGAGCAATTCGCCGGCATGGAACGGCTTTGGCAGATAATCGTCGGCGCCGGTATCGAGACCTTTTATCCTATTCTCCACTTCATCAAGCGCAGTCAGCATGAGGATCGGCGTCGGAAGTTTCTCATCACGGATTTGCTTGCACACTTCAAAGCCGTCGATATCAGGGAGCAGCAAGTCGAGCACGATCACATCGAAATCGTTCGTCTTCGCAAGAAAGACAGCTTGCTTCCCATAAGCTGTCGCATCTACCGCAAAGTTCTGAGTCTTAAAAAGTTTGACCAGTGTTCGCTGCAAACTTTTGTCGTCCTCGACAAGAAGAATTCTCATTTCATTCTCTTCAGAAAAACATACAACGTCGGCAATTCAAAAAGCAACAGGAAACTGGAAAGCAAAAATCCTCCGATAACCGCCACTGCGAGAGGCTGCTGCATCTGCGCCCCAGCACCGATGCCAAGTGCAAGCGGCATCAGCGCAAAAACAGCAGCGAATGTTGTCATTAAAATCGGCCTCGCCCTAACTGTCGTCGCTTCGACCATGGTCTCGATGGTGTAGCCTTTCTCCTTCCCGATCTCTTGGAACATGTGCACGATGAATACGCCATTCTCCTGAACAATGCCGACCATCATTATCATTCCAACGAAACTCGAAATGTTGAGCGTAATTCCGGTTATTACGAGAGCGAGAAGGACGCCGAACAGAGAAGTTGAATTGGTCAAGAAGAGTGCGATTGGCGCCGAGAAACTATCGAACTCGATAATCATCAAAGCAATTACCAAAAGAAACGCTGCGATCAACACGAAGAGAAGACTCCTGAAGGATTCCTGCTGGCTCTGATAAAGCCCGCCGAAAGAATAAGTAACTCCCTGTGGAAGTACAAGATTCGCCTGGAGAACTTTCTTAATGTCATTTATCGTGCTTCCCAAATCTCTCCCTGAAATTCTCGCGCTGACCGGCAGCATCAACTTTAAGTCTTCGCGATCAACTTCGCTTTGTCCCTTCAGAATTTCTACCGAAGAAATGTTGCTAAGCGGCACATAAAATCCATTCGGCGATTTCAGTCTTACGTCCTGTATATCCTGCAAAACGCCGTGGTATCGGTCGGGATATCGGACTCTCACCCCGATCAACTTCTCGCCATTAAGCACATAGGTATCCGCGCTCCCCTCCATGATAGTTCGTAGCTGGGATTGAATCTCTGCCATGGTGAATCCGGCTCTTGCAGCAAGCACGGGATCAGGATGGATAACTATTGAGGGCCCGCTGATGACAATGCCGTCGAACACGTTGACAACTCCCGGCACATATCGAATCAAGTCTGCAACTTCTTTCGCTTTTTCTTCAATTATACTTTGGTTCGGTCCAAATATCTTTATCTCAACCGGAGCCGGCGAATTAGTGAGATCGCCGATCAAATCTTGCATCGCTTGTCCAAAATCGATTGCGAGTGCGGGCACCTCGGTTTCTATCTTCTGCCGGAGCTCATCGATAATCTGAAAGACGGAACGCTTCCTGTCCTTTTTCAGCTTTATCAGGAAATCTCCATTGTTCGGTTCGGTTATGAAGAAGCCTAATTGCGTACCAGTGCGCCGGGAGTACGAGTCGACTTCCGGGACGGACATGATTATTTTTTCCACTTGCATCAGCATACGATTTGTTTCATCAAGAGAAGTGCCCGGCGGGGAATTATAATCCAAAACGAACGACCCTTCATCCATCCGCGGCATAAAATCGCTCCCAATATTGCTGTACAAAAGGAATGTGCCACCAAGCACGACAATCGCGAAAACAGGGCCGAGATAGCTTTTCTTTAGAAGCATATGGAGCATGGCATCGTACGCTTTTGAAATCCTGTGCTGGGATTTTCCTTCCCGATTTACTTCCGATGCGACATCATTTTCCGTCATAAACTTTTCGGCCAGCAGCGGCACTAATGTCAGGGAATAGATCATTGATATAGCAAGCGAGGCAGCCATGGTGATCGCCAGCGGCTTGAAGAAAGCTCCGGTGACGCCATATAGAAACGCAAAGGGAGCAAAGACTATGATGGAACTAAAGCTCGATCCGATAACTGCCGGCAATATTTCTCTCATCGATTCCGCAACAGCCTGACGTGCATTTTCCCTTTCATACCTCATGTTTCTGAAAATATTCTCGATCATCACGACGTTATCGTCGATGACCAGCCCGACAGCTGCCGCGATGCCGCCCAGGGTCATTATGTTCAGCGTGCTGCCAATGACATAAAGAAAAAGTATCGTGGATGCATACACGGCTGGCACGGTGATTACTGCAACAGATCCCTATACGAAAACTTCTCAGGAATATGAATATCACGAAGATGGCAAGTATGAGCCCGATTATTATGGAATCTCTTGCACTTCCAATCGAGCTGCTTATGAAATCTCCCTGATCATAAAAATATTTCATCCTGACACCGGGAGGAATTACATCTTTCATGGATGCAAGCTGAGCGCGCACCTGTTGGCCTATTTCAACCGTGTTGCCCGCAGGCTGGCGCACAATGTTGATAAGCACGGCCGGTTTCTCGTCTGCAGTGACGCGTACGTATTCTATCTTCTCGGAAGGTTCGACGGAGGCGACAACGCCAACCGTGATAGGCATGCCGTTTCTGAAGTCCACGACCGTATTTCTTATGTCATCGAGACCTTTGTACAGGCCGTCAACAAGCGTCAAATAAATCTGATAATTTCTCTCAACGAGGCCGGTTGCTCCGACAAAATTCGTTTTGTCGATTGCGGATGAGACATCGTTCACATTCAGTCCGTAGCTCTGGAGCTTCTGCGGATCGATCTTCACAAGGAACTCACGCTGTCTTCCGCCGACCACAGCCACATCGGCAATCCCATTGATTCGCATCAATGCCGGACGGATAACATAGTAGGCAAGGTCGCGGAGCTGAACCTGATCGAGCGAGTCGGAGGTGAGACTGAACCCTTCGATCGGAAATACGGCGGCGTTCATTCTTTCAATGTCGATCGAAACAGTCGGGGGAAGTTCGTTCCGAATGCTCGATACTGTTCCTTGAAGGAGCTGAAGTGCCTGGATGATATTCGTTCCCCATTCAAAGTTGACGTCAATTTCAGATGAGCCTCTGCTCGTCGCAGAATTTACGCGAGTTACTCCGGGAACTGCGCGCGCCGCTTCCTCTAACGGACGTGTGACTTCAATCATCATGCGGTCAGCAGGTTCTTCGCCGTTGTCGGCGATCATCACAATGCGTGGAAAATCGATATCGGGGAACAGCGAAATCGGCATTTGAAATAATGAGACGATTCCGCCAATGCTGAATATAGCGGCGAGAAAGAATACGGCCTTTCTGTGCGACGAAATGATTTTGTATAAATTCATTTGAAAAGCATGTCGTTAATTCGTAGATACGCTGACATCGGTTGAATCAGGAAGTCCATATCCTCCAACGGTCGCGACCACATCACCCGATTTGATACCGGAAGTAATTTGAAATCTTGTCGAATCCGACAGCCCGACATTGACCGGCGTCATGATAGCAAGTGAATCACCTTGTATTCGCCAGACAAAATACCTGTCAAGCTCATCGTCATGGTAAACTGCCTGCTTTGGGACAAGAACCACCGAATTCCGTTCGCCTATATTGATCTGCACATTTCCGAAAGTGCCGGCGGCAACCTTGGCCGGAATCGAACGGAGACCGATTCTCACTTGGACGCTCTGACTGTTTGGATCTGTCGCGGGATTGATCGCCTGAACGACACCGCGTGATGGTGGTACATCCATTCCCGGGATAGTTACGACGGCAGACTGGCCGGCTTTTATTGATGAAATATAATTAATCGAAATATCGGCCACGAAGAATTCCGTAGACGGGTCTATAATTTCCACAAGGTCTGTTCCCTGCGAAACAAGCTCACCTTCGGTGACAAACCTGTGTGTCACTGCCCCCGCAAATGGCGCAAGTATCTTTGCAGACGTTGCCGTCGTTCTTGCGAGATCGAGCGCTTCCTCAGCCTGCGTCTTCTCTGCCTCTGTCGTCGCTTGGTTCAAAAGCTGCGTGGCGCCTGAGATGGCCGCAAAGGATTCTTGAGAGACTACCGTGGCAACTACCTGTCCCTTTTGAACAAAGTCTCCTTCGAGCACAAATACTTTTTCCACTTTCCCTGCGATACTCGATTTTATTTTTTCGTCACGTATAACTTCAAACGAACCGTTCGCATTCACCACGTTGTCTATATTGCCTAAATAAGCAAACGCCACTTTAACGATTGCCCGCGGCTTGACGTCTGCGTCATCACTGCTCTCTTTTGAACATGATAGAATTGAGATTGAAAGCACGAGCAGGAGAAGTATTTTCCAGGTTGACTTATTCTCCATTTGAAATCTCTCCGTCGTAATCCAATCTTTGCATCTTGAATGCGCTGACCAGAATTGTGTTTCTCGTTTCTTCCATCGACATCTCGATTTGATTAATCAACTGAATTGCGTTGAGCACTTCCAGGCTTGAGCCGCTGCCGCCCGCATATTTCGCTTTCGTAAGCACAAAATTGTCGTGAGCTGTAGATAGATTCGAGCCCAGCGATTCAAGCTCATTCTCTGCTTGCAAGTAATCGTTGCGCGCCTGAGCAAACTGTGCCACTAATGATTTCCTCAGGAAATTATTTCGCTCCGATATACTCTCCGCTCTTAAATGTGCGGCTGCGTACTGGTTATCGTAATACCCGTAAGTGATCACAGGTAAAGTAAGACTAATTCCGACTTCCGCTCCGAATACATTTGAAAGACCTTGCTGTAAATTAGGCAGAGAAGTCAAAGCGCCGGCATCCGCTTCAAGCGATAAAGCAGGTTTCGCTTGAGTCCGTACGATTTCTGCATCAAAGTCCGCATTCCGCTTTTCAAGGTCGGCTGAGGCAAGATCGACACTCGATGCATAATGGAACGTCGTATCCACATTGACAATTCCAATTGAAGTGTCAACGCCGGCCGCTTCTTCTACTGGAACACCGGATGCCTGTGACAGGTCGAGCAGCGCATTTTTGTACGAACTTCTCATCGCGTCTTCTTCAATCACGGCGTTCTTCAATTGAACTGATGTATTCAACACATCGCTTTCGCTTGCCTGTCCGCCCGCGTGAAGCTCTTTCACAAGCGTCAGATAATCGCCTAATAGCGCGGCATCCAGCTCAAGGACGCCTAGTTCCCGTTTTTCTTTCACTGCCATGGCAAATGCAATCGAAGTATTGTAAAGAACGTCCGCCCGAATCTTTTTCAGGTTTGTCGAACCCTGAAGAATTCCCAGGTCGCCCTTTTGCATTTGGATATCCTTCAACCCGCCATTGTATAGGATGTAGCTTGCGCCAAGCTGAGCACCGAATTGTCCGCCGTTTGTCACGGTTGGATCGTATCCGGCGGTCGGCGCAATAACCAGTTGCGAATTAATTCCAATCTGCGGAAGATAACCCTGCTGCACCGCACGACTTTCATAAACGGCGGAGCTTCTTTCAAATCTCGACGAAGAAATTTCGAGACTCATTTTCAACGCAGCTTTGAGATAATCGTCGAGCGTCGAGAACTTTGTCTGCGCAAAAGAACTGGCTACGCACAAAATAATAGCGCTCATCACCAATGGCAAATTGAGCAATTGTTTGAACTTCATAAATTATGATAAATTTTTGACGACACAATTTAAGGGGAAACGATGAAATGTAGATGAAATTGTGTAGAGATTCGTAAAGTATGAAACCAGCTCTTCACTCAAGTGCAGTTTTTTGCTTTAAGAGTTGTTGTGCATTGGCGTGCGTTGGAAGAATGCGTCACCCAAGAATCCAATCTTTCAGTCGTTCTTATCTGTATCTTAAGCGTATGAATTCCCACGACCCAAGACATATCATAGCGGGATTTTTTTCAAGATTGTGAACGTTTCTACATAGAGAAGCTATTTATTCATCATACGGAAGCTTAGGTAAATATGGATACGTTGAAAGAATTCCACGGACCGAATGCGGGATACGTTCTGGAACTCTACGATAAATTCAGCAATGATCCACTTTCCGTCGATACCACCACGAGAATTTTTTTTGAGAACTGGGAACCGAAAGATGGCGATCATAATGACCCTGAGGATTGGAAAACATGCCTCGCCATTGTCAGGTTCGCGCAGAACATTCGACAATTCGGCCATCTCGCGGCTCAGCTGGATCCGCTTGGGCTTCAACCGCCGCAGGGTGCATCGCTCCGAACCGACTTCGATGATTTGGAAGATGAAAAACTGCTGAGTCTTCCTGCGGATTTGATTGGAGGATCGTTCACCTCAAAAGCCAAGAATGCTCTCGAGGCAATCAAAATCCTGGCGAAGATCTATACTTCAACAATCGGCTTCGACTTCGAACATGTTCACGCAACTGAAGAAAGGAACTGGCTGCGCGATGCAATCGAAACAAAAACGTTTGCTCCGCCATCGATGCCCATCGATGAAAAATTCTTGCTTGCAAGATTGACTAAGACGGAAACATTTGAACAGTTTTTGCAGCGGTCATTCCCCGGCAAGTTCAGGTTTTCGATCGAAGGTATTGACATGCTGGTTCCAATGCTGGACGAGCTTGTTACTCTTTCGACGAATTCCAGTATCAAATCAATAATCATCGGCATGGCACATCGCGGCCGGTTAAACGTTTTAACACATATTCTCCGCGTTCCATTAGAGGCTATCTTCGCCGAGTTCAAAGATCCCGCCCGACATAAAAATTCCCGTGCAGATTTAGATTGGACAGGCGACGTAAAATACCATCGCGGCGCCTTGCGAATTCAGAAAGACGGATCGCCTGAAGCAATGGAGATTTTTCTCGCATCGAATCCGAGTCATCTTGAAGCGGTCGATCCGGTGGTAGAAGGAATGGCGCGTGCGGCAGGGATCGATTCACAACATGCCGGAAAACCGAAATTTAATCCGAAATTTACACTCCCGGTTCTTATTCACGGTGATGCATCTTTTCCCGGGCAGGGCATCGTTGCGGAAACCTTAAACCTCTCGCGACTGGACGGTTATTCAACGGGCGGTACAATTCATATCATCACGAACAACCAGCTCGGCTACACTGCCACTCCCGGCGAGACACGAAGCACACGATACGCAAGCGATCTTGCGAAAGGATTTGAAATTCCAATCATTCACGTCAACGCGGACGATCCGGAGGCATGTATCGAGTCGATAAGGATTTCTTCCGGTTACAGGGAACAATTCCACAAAGACTTCCTGATCGATCTCGTCGGTTACCGGCGCCATGGTCACAACGAAAGCGACGAGCCGACATTTACACAGCCCCTTATGTATGAACGAATTCAAAACATTCCGACGGTCAGACAGAAATGGGCAAAGACTCTCGAAGAAAGAAAGATTATTTCCGCGGCCGAAGCGGATAAATTGGTCGAAGATGACCTTGAGAAATTGCGGTCGGCGCTATCGTCGCTTGAACCCGAAAAAGCGCTAATAGAGCCGCGCCCCGCCAAGCCGCCGGCAGGAGCGGCAAAAAATGTCAGGACAAAAGTCGGCCTCGAACGGCTCAAGAAGCTCAACGAAAATCTGTTGTCATTTCCGGAAGGTTTTTCAATCCACGCCAAACTTGAACGCATCGTGGAGAAGAGGAAGCATGTCTTCGAAAACGCCGATGCACCGAGCGTCGATTGGGCGACTGCCGAGATCTTCGCGCTGGCTTCCATCCTGGAAGATGGAACACCTATTCGTTTCACCGGCCAGGATTCCGAAAGAGGGACATTCAGCCACAGGCACACCACGTACCATGATGTAAAAACAGGGCAGACGTTTACGCCGCTCCAGTCCCTTGCTTCCGCAAATGCCTCGTTCGAAATTTACAATAGCCCGCTGACCGAGAGTGCGGTGATCGGCTTTGAATATGGATACAATGTTCAGGAGCCTGAAACGCTGGTGATCTGGGAAGCCCAGTACGGAGACTTCATAAATAATGCTCAGACAAAGGTTGATGAGTTCATAACATCTGCGCGGGCAAAATGGGGACAAACTCCGTCGCTCGTTCTGCTACTTCCTCATGCTTACGAGGGACAGGGTCCCGATCATTCCAGCGGACGGCTCGAACGCTTTCTGGACCTCGCGGCAGGAACAAACATTAGAATCGCCAACTGTACCACCGCGGCACAATATTTTCACCTGCTGAGAAGACAGGCGCTGCTGTTAGAAACCGATCCTCTCCCGCTGGTTGTCATGACGCCGAAAGGCTTGCTTCGCCATCCGCGAACTGCGTCTTCTCCTCGCGAACTCTTCGAGGGAAAATGGCAGCCAGTGATCAACGATCCGAAGTCGGCTTCACTTGCGGAAACTGCAGAAAGGTTGGTCCTGTGTAGCGGAAAAATCTTCGTTGACCTGATAGACAGCAGGTACCGGAAGTCTGACGAATCATCCCCAATTATCCGCATCGAGCAGTTGTACCCCTTCCCTGCCGATGAGCTCAAAGCTGCCGCGAACAGCTACGCAAAGATCAGAGAAATTGTGTGGGTGCAGGAAGAGCCCGAGAACATGGGAGCCTGGAACTTTGTCCGGACGCTGCTGGAAGAACTGTTCGGAAATCATATCAAAGTAGATCACATCAGCAGAAAACCGAATGCGAGCCCCGCAGAAGGTTCGACGGCGCTTCATATTTCGCATCAGGCAGAAATAATTGATAAGGTATTCAAAAGTGAAACTAAGGCAGCCAACCATCAAATGGTGGAGATCCTAAATCCGAATTTCTAAATTCTGAACAAACTAAAATGATTAAAGAATTAACCTCTGAATCAAAACGGTTCGCGGATTTTTGACATTTCAGATGCAACATTATTTGGATTTTGAATTTTTTAACCTTTGAGAAATAAGAAATAAAATGAAAAACCTTATCGTTGTTCCATCATTAGGTGAATCAGTCGTCGAGGCACGTATCGCACATTGGCTCAAGAACGAAGGCGACAAAATCGAAAACGGCGAGGTGCTTATCGAATTAGAAACTGAAAAAGTTAACGTGGATATTACAGCACAAAGCTCCGGAGTGTTGACGAAGATAATGGCGCACGAAGAAGACACCGTGCACATCGGCGACGTGATCGGGGAGATTGAGGCGGAAGCAGCCGTGGAGAATGAGAAGCAGGAAGCTGAGGAAGCAAGAAAACTTGAAAAGGAGAAATCCGTCAGAATTGAATCTAAGCAGGTAAACAATATTGAATCGGCAATAAATCAGAAACTTGAAGTGAAAGAATTAGAACGAGCAACGCCGGTTGCGAAGCGCGTAGCGGAAGGACGTGGGCTTAAAATTTCAGATGTTGCCGCCTCGGGAACCGGCGGCAGAATTACAAAGCACGATGTCGAATCCTTTCTGGCCCAAAGGGATCCATCCGGAACAGATCGTTTGGCGAAACCGCAAAACGGAGACCGCATGCCTGAAGCCGAAAATCGGGCTACGAAGTCTAGTGTCCCGTATCCTGCCTCCAGCCTCCGAACTGAAGAACGCGTTCGAATGTCGCTCCGCAGAAAAACGATTGCCCGCAGAATGCTCGAAGCACAGCAGACCACCGCGATGCTCACAACGTTCAACGAGATCGATATGAGCCGCGTGATGGAGCTGAGAAGGAAGTACAAGGATCAATTTAATGAAAGGTACGGCATCGGACTTGGGATTGTCTCGTTCTTCGTCAAGGCTTCGATTGCGTCGTTGAAAGAATTTCCTCGACTGAACGCGGAGATCGATGGCGATGAAATTGTCTATAAACGTTACTATGACATCGGGGTTGCCATCGCCGCTGAAGAAGGACTTGTGGTACCGGTGCTGCGAAATGCCGACGGTATGTCATTCGCGGAGATCGAAGCGGGAATCAAAAACTTCTCGGAGAAATCTAAAAATGGTACACTCACTCTCGAAGATTTGCGCGGCGGAACATTCACCATAACGAACGGCGGAGTTTTTGGCTCGCTTATGAGTACGCCGATCCTGAATCCACCGCAGGTTGGAATTTTAGGTTTACACAAAATAACGGATAGACCTGTTGTAGAGAACGGTCAGGTGGTCGTGAGACCCATGATGTATGTCGCGCTGACATACAATCACCGCATAGTTGATGGAAGCGAGTCGGTACAATTCTTAGTCAGGGTGAAGGAATTAGTCGAAGACCCGGCGGCGATGGTGTTGGAATAAAAAACTGAGGCTTGTTCTGTAGTCAATTGAAATGGTGGGATAAGGATAATCGAGATGGCAATCCATCAGATTGTATCTTGCTTCTTACTGGGGTCAGCCAAATATCTAAGGAAATCGGTAAGGTTCAAGAGTCTTTTACTTGTTCCACTAAATAGTAGTTGAAATGCTTCTTTCATGAATCGAGTGTCGTCTGACACCATAATGTCAGCCCATGTCATATACGCAAGCTGCTCCGCATCAGTCGAGTCATTCTTATCTACCTTGATAATTATGGTTCGAAAGGGGGAGAAAGACTGCCGAAGACCACGCTCTAAGGAATTGTCCGGTAAATTTGCATTGGTTCCTATGCTTTCACCATGTATCTAGTGACTTTTGCGAATCCGCATGGTTTCGAGTCAGACTTTTCTCAATAAAGAATTCGCCAGTTCTCTCAACATAATCGTTAAAATCATGATCCCCATGTCTAACTTCGTCCCTTGATTCAATCCTTAATTTTCGAAATTCCTGGCGCTGTTGATTGTTCTTGTCGATTTCTTCAGCCACATTTTTCAATTCACCTTCTGAGAGCATCCCTGCTATAAAGGCGGTTGTATTTCGCCGAAGAAAACGAACTAATCCTTTCGGCACGAGATAGTAAGGCTCGCCATCAATAATGTTGCTAAGCTCAATTTGTACTGACCTGCCCCCAATTGATGTACCAATGCTAAGTTAGTCATCCGATCAGACATTGGCAACCTGAGACGGATAATAAGCTTCTGGAGCTGGGGGCCTGTAGCCGAGAGAGCTATGAGGTCTGACAGTGTTGTAGTGGATTCTCCACTTTTCGATGACGACTTTTGCTTCCATGATTGTGTCAAACACCTCTCGATTAAGTAACTCATCTCTGAACTTCCCATTGAACGATTCGATGTAACCGTTCTCCCATGGACTGCCGGGCTCGATGAAAGCTGTGGTGACACCCAGGTGATGGAGCCATCTCCGTAGAAGCTCAGCGACGAACTCAGGTCCGTTGTCCGAGCGTATGAACTGTGGCGTACCATAGGCGATGAATATATCAGACAATGTATCGATCACGTCATTGGCTTTGATCTTTCTCTCCACTCGACTGGTAAGACATGTTCTCGTGTACTCGTCGATTATGTTCAGTATTCGTAGCGCTCTCCCGTCACTGGTTCTCTCCGCAACAAAATCATAGCTCCAGACATGGTTCTTGTGTTCTGGACGGAGTCTTTTGCACGATCCGTCGTTGAACCACAGTCGTCTCCGCTTTGGCTGTTTTTGTGGCACTTTTAGCCCTTTCTGGCGCCATAGCCTTTCCACTCGCTTGTGGTTCACATGCCATCCTTCTGTTCTCAAGAGAACTGTTATTCGCCTGTATCCATATCGTCCATACTCGCTGGCGAGCTCCACCATTCGTTCTGTAAGCCGTTCTGTGGCTGCATCCAGCCTTGCCACCACTCTTTGTGTTGACCTTGGTTGTTCCACTACCTTGCAGGCTCTGCGTTCGGACACTTGTACTATCTCCATAACTTCTTCCACCGCCCGGCGTTTCTTCACCGGGCTCAGTAGTTTCCCCGTGCGGCTTCCTTCAGTATTGAGTTATCTATTGTCAGATCTGCTACCACCTTCCGGAGACGCTGGTTCTCCTGCTCGAGCTCCTTGTACCGCTTTGCTTGATCCACCTGAAGTCCACCGTATTCCTTCCTCCACTTGTAATATGTTGCATCGCTGATCCCCAGTTGTCGGACTACCTCAGCCAGCGTTTGGCCTTTTGCCATCATGACTTCTGCTTCTCGCAGCTTTGCTACAATTGTTTCTACCGTGTGTCGCGGCTTTCCCATTGTCGTTTCTCCTTTGATCCATAATATACCTTTTTACTAAGTCTATTTTGGATCACTTTTTGGGGGGCAGGTCAGTACGATCTGGTCGCCTGATTTAAACCACTTTGCTCCATGTGACGATATTATAAAACTCCAATGAGAAACGAACTCACTCGTGTTATCTAACAAACGGGCCAAGGTCTCTTCTATAAAAGTCGATGTGAGATATACTCTAACGTTATTTTGTTTAATCTGTCGGTAAGTAGGCTTGTCTTCAGTAGCTCAAATTTTTCTTCGTGAAAGATACTGCGGTCGAATAGTACGCGGTACATTCTTGTCGGTTGAAGCTTTGAACGGTTTTTTCCTCCGCTAAACATCTTCAGCGAAATTTATCCGTCTCACTAACAAAGTGCAAACTGGAACGCCGCCTCCGCCTTGCACATCAATTTATCCCGGTATTTTCACCTTTCTCAAAAACTCCGCGCTCTGTTCCGGCAGTGCCGTGTTCACATACATCCCGCTCCCGATTTCAAATCCGGCAGTCTTCGACACGCGCGGCACTATCGTAAAGTACCAGTGAAAATATTCCGTACGCAGCTCGCGTGTCGGGATGGAACGGATCGAATAGTTAAAGTCGGGATCATTTAGGCCGTGATAAAGTTTTGCGAGGACGGTCCTCAAACATTTTGCAAGGTCTTTGATTTCGGCGTCGGATATTTCATCAAACGATGATTTGTGCTTCAACGGAAATATCCAGGTGTGAAACGGGGAAAGAGCAGCATAAGGAATGAACGCCACGAAGTTCTCGCTCTGATAGATCAGCCTCTCTTTTGCGAGCAATTCATCCTGCACGATTCTACAGCCAACGCACTCGCCGATATCATCGAAATACCTGACTGCTTCGTCGATCCTCGACCTGATTTGATTGGGAACGATCGGCGTCGCTACAAGTTGTGAGTGCGGGTGCGAAACGGATGTCCCTGCTCCCTCGCCATGGTTCTTGAACAAAATAATCGCTTCGACCCGGCTGTCCTTCTTGACTTCTCTGTATCTTTGCCGATAAACATTCAGGATATCCGCAACTTCCTCGTCGGTCATCAATGCAATTGTCGTATTGTGCCGCCGGTGTTCCACGATCACCTCGTGAAAGCCGACTGCCGTCATCGAGCGGTAAATGCCGTCAACTCTTCTCACCCGCTCTCCTTTGCTTGTGAGAGCCGGGTACTTATTGGACACGACTCTTACTTTCCAGCCGTCATTCTCCGGCATTCTAAATAATTCATCAAAAGTGAGATGTTCGTTCCCGACGCAGAACGGACACTCCGGCATATGCTCGGGTAAAACTCGTTCGCCGTTCTTCTTCCGCGCGAATTCGTCCGGCCTCTTCGCCCTTTCCGGACTGATGATCACCCATTCTCTCGTCAGTACATTTTGCCTCAGCTCAGGCATCAAACATCCTTTCCTGTTTTATCGTTTTTTTCACCGCGGAAGGGCCAGGTCAAAAGTAGAAGGACTCATTACCTTTGCGCCTTTGCAGTAATGATATTATCGAGCCTTTAACCTTTTCAACACTTTTTCAGCCTTCAGTTCTCGCAGCGCGTCCGAAGCAATCCATTTTGCAGCTTTCGAATCCATCCCCTGAATCTCTTTTGCCATTTTTATAGCGGCCTTATTCAACTTAATATTTCGCTTACCTATTCCACGCAGCGCCCAGTTGACAGCCTTTCTCACGAAGTTTCTTTCATCGGTCGCCTGTCTTTTTATTATCGGAAGAAACTTCAGGAACTTTTCGTCAACGGCGTTCTTTGCGTGGACGGCGAGAGCTGCCATCAAAACAAAGGCCGCTCTTTTTACAAATTCTTCTTCCCTCTTGCTCCATTGTTCGGCCTTCTTCATCGCAAACGGAGTCTTGTCGAATAGATTGCTGCAAACCTGATCGCATACATCCCAGGAATCGAATTCCTTTGCCCACAATTCCATTTGCGATTCAGAGACTAATTCAGGATCGTCGATTAGACTTGCAAGAATCCTTGCCTCATGTATTCTTGTGCTCCACAAATCCAGAGCAAGGCTGTGATCGCCTTTTAAACCCCTGGCAATTTTTCGAAGGTCGGGAATAGAAACGCCGAGAGTGTTTTTCGTGTTGATACCGAAGCGTTCCATGCCGGCAACATTTTCAGCGTTCGAAAGACTTTTTAAAAGTTTGACGATTTCGTCTGCACTTGAGTGATTCATTTTACCCAGCCGTCATTTTGTTTATGATAATCAGAAACCTGCAATGGGGTTCTCAGTCTTGCCGGATAGTTTAAATACCCTGCTTTGCAAAAACAAATAGAAGTTATTTTAAGAACTTGCCCGGGGCACGCGGTTCTACTTGTTGATGCGGGATTTTCAAAACTCCATTCCAATTTCCTTGATTAAACTTCCACCAATAATTAAATTTTGCCACAAAAACAAATGAGCAGTATTGCCTAAGCGCGAAGATATAAAATCCATCCTCATCATCGGAAGCGGGCCCATCGTGATCGGCCAGGCTTGCGAGTTCGACTATTCCGGCACACAAGCTTGTAAAGTTCTCCGTAAACTCGGCTACAAAGTCATTTTAGTCAACAGCAATCCCGCGACAATCATGACCGATCCCGAGCTCGCCGATGTAACTTACATCGAGCCGCTCACTCCCGAATTTGTCAAGAAAATTATAGAGATTGAAAAACCCGATGTCCTCCTTCCGACTATGGGCGGACAAACCGCTTTGAACATTGCCGTCAACCTTGCGGAGTCCGGCGTGCTCGAGAAAAACGGCGTCGAAATGATCGGCGCAAATCTCGCCGCGATAAATAAGGCCGAGGACAGAGAACTTTTCAAAGACACCGTTACTTCGGTTGGACTGGAAGTGCCGCTCGGCGGATTTGTCCGCACCATGGAACAGGCAATGAATATCATCGGAAATGTCGGTTTCCCCGCAATCATACGTCCGTCGTTTACGCTCGGGGGAATGGGAGGCGGAGTCGCGTACAACATCGAAGAATTCAGGGAAATCGCACGCCATGGCCTGTCCGTCAGCCCGATAAGCGAGATACTCGTCGAAGAATCCGTCATCGGGTGGAAAGAATTTGAACTTGAGGTAATGCGCGATAAGAACGACAACGTCGTCATCGTTTGTTCGATAGAAAATTTCGACCCGATGGGTGTGCACACCGGCGACTCGATAACCGTCGCCCCTGCACAGACTTTGACCGACCGTGAGTACCAAAAAATGCGCGATTGGGCGAAGAAAGTAATCCGCGCAGTTGGCGTTGAAACGGGCGGTTCGAACATCCAGTTTGCAGTAAATCCGGCAGACGGAAGAATGGTTGTCATTGAGATGAATCCGAGAGTTTCGCGATCCAGCGCGCTTGCATCGAAAGCAACCGGGTTCCCGATCGCCAAAATTGCCGCGATGCTCGCTGTAGGCTACACGCTCGATGAAATTCCGAACGACATCACGAAGAAGACTCCGGCTTCCTTCGAGCCTTCAATCGATTACGTCGTCGTGAAAATTCCGCGGTGGGATTTCGAAAAGTTCAAAGGCGCCGACGACACGCTCGGCGTTCAAATGAAGTCTGTCGGCGAGGCGATGGCCATCGGCAGCACGTTCAAAGAAGCATTGCAGAAAACCATGCGGTCGTTGGAGCAAGGACGTTTCGGATTGGGAAGTGACGGAAAAGACAAATATGATTTTTCGAATTATTTAAACTCGCCAGCAACAGCATTGAAGGATGCGAAGCTGCAGGACTCGAAGAAAGCGATAGCAAACAAGCTCAAGCAATTCAAACCGGACAATATTTTTTATTTGCGGTACGCTCTCCAAGCCGGCTTTTCAGTCGAAGAAATCTTTGAACTTACAAAGATTGACCCCTGGTTTTTGAATAACGTCAGGGAAATAGTGGCTTTCGAAAATACGCTTCGCGAAGATTTCTATGTGGAGTGAAACGAAGACAATAAAGATTCTGGCTGCGGAATCACAGAAGCTAAAACCATCGATTTTGTTTTTCTCTGTGCGTTCGCGCCTCAGCGGTGAAGCAAATTAAATGGTAATGAAGAGGAAATCTTTAAACAGAGAAACACTTCTCAAGTCAAAACAGCTCGGCTTTTCCGACAAACAACTATCAGAAATATTCGGATCAACAGAAAGCAAAATCAGGGCGCTGCGGGAAAAGCTGGATGTGATACCTGTTTTCAAGACGGTCGATACTTGCGCCGCGGAATTTGAAGCGGAGACGCCATACCACTTTTCAACTTATCAAGATGAAACCGAATCTGTCCGGAGCAGCAAAGAGAAAGTCATAATCTTGGGCAGCGGACCGAACCGAATCGGCCAGGGAATTGAGTTCGATTATTGCTGCGTCCATGGCGTGCTAGCCGTCCGCGAAGAAGGCTACGAAGCCATAATGATCAACTGTAATCCAGAAACGGTCTCCACCGATTACGACACTGCCGACAAACTTTACTTCGAACCGCTGACGTTTGAAGACGTAATGAACGTCATCGAAGCGGAAAAGCCGATCGGCGTCATAGTCAGTTTCGGAGGTCAAACTCCACTCAAGCTTGCCAAGTCTCTTGAAGAGGCCGGCGTCAAATTGCTGGGCACAAGCTCCGAGGGAATCGATATCGCCGAAGACAGGAAACGGTTCGGCGAGCTTCTGCGGAGATTGAAAATTCCCCATCCCGAGTTCGGCACCGCATATTCGGTAGCCGAAGCTGTGGATGTCGCCTCGTATATCAAATATCCAGTGCTCGTGCGGCCGTCTTACGTCCTCGGGGGGCGCGCCATGGAGATCTGCTATAACGAAGAATCACTCAAACATTATATGCAAACCGCGGCAGATATCTCACCGGACAAACCGGTATTGATAGACAGGTTTTTAGAAGATGCATTCGAGTTCGACGTCGACGCCGTTGCCGATGGAGACGAAGTTGTCATCGGCGCCATCATGGAGCACATCGAAGAAGCCGGGATTCATTCGGGTGACAGCGCCGCGGTCATCCCGCCTTATATGATTACGGAAAAATGCATGAAAGAAATTAGAGATTACACATCCATGCTGGCAAATGGGTTGAAAGTGGTCGGACTGATGAATATCCAGTTCGCGATGAAGGACGATGTCGTTTATATAATTGAAGTCAACCCGAGAGCGAGCCGCACCGTACCGTTTGTGAGCAAAAGCATCGGTCTCCCGCTCGCTAAAGTTGCCACAAAGGTGATGCTCGGAAAGAAATTAAAAGATATTGATGTTTCTCGGGCAAACGGCGTCTTCAAGCACATCGCGATCAAAGAAGCAGTTTTTCCTTTCAACCGGTTCTCTCGTGTAAAAGTTTTTCTCGGACCGGAAATGCGTTCTACAGGCGAAGTGATGGGGATCGATTCGAACTTCGGAGCGGCTTACGCGAAATCGCAAGCCGCAGCAGGTAATCCCCTGCCGGAATCCGGGACTGTTTTCTTCAGCGTAAATGATAACGATAAGAATAAGCAAACTACAGACATTGCAAAGGAGTTTTTTAATTTAGGTTTCAAAATAATCGCAACCGAAGGGACTTCCAGGTTTTTCACAAAGAACGGCATCGTGAACGAAAGAGTCTTCAAGGTCAGCGAAGGGAGGCCGAACATCGTCGATCATATTAAGAACGGAAAGATACAGTTCATCGTGAATACGCCGTTCGGGGAAGAAGCAAGGTATGACGAATATGCGATCGGCTGGGCTGCAATCGAACACCGCGTTTCTTTTGCAACGACACTTTCGGCCGCATCCGCGGCAGTAAAAGCGATCAGGTCTCTTCAAACCGGCGAATTGAGCGTTAAGGCGATACAGGATTTTCACAGGTAGGGGTTTGATTAATCAAACCATCGCGCCGGAACAACCGTTAAAGCAGCAACAAACTTTGATTTCTGTTTCTTATTGCCCTCGCTTCTTAATTTTTTGCTAAATGAAGAATGCGTCAGTCACCCGACAAGGATATTCGGCAATCATCTTGCTGTGTTTATCTTTAGTTCTGACCACAAACATAAATGCGCAATCGAATGTCCCCCGTCGAGCCGAAGCTCACTCACATGGAAGCGAGGAAAAATCCGCGGGAATTAAAATCGACGAAATAAAATTTATTGGAGCAAGCGTATTTTCAAGTGTCAGCCTCTCTGAAAGTTTCCGTGCTGATTCATCAATCTTCTTCTCATCAGATACAGCACGAATCAATACAGGTCTATTTAAAATTCAAAGCATGTATTACTCGGAAGGATATTTACTTTTCAAAATCGATTCGTCCCAAGTTATACCGTCTGCCGACTCGTCAATAGCCGGATTGACCATTTATCTTTCGGAAGGGCCGCGCTTGCTTGTCGGTAAATTGCTTGTCCACGGAAATAAGTTCTTCAGCCGTGATGAACTAACGCGTGAACTCGCCACGCGGTACGGACAGCCGTTCGACCAGGATGACCTCGAGAAAGACATTGACGACATTCTCGCGAAGTACAACGCCGCAGGCTTTCCGCTGGCGAAAGTTTCCATTGATAGTATTTTTATATACCGCCTTCCGCCCGGCGGTCGGAATATTCCGCATGTGATCGATTCTCTTGGAATTGCGTTGAGTATAAACGAGGGAGACCGAATGCGGATCGACGCCATACGAATCGAGGGAAATACGGAGACGAAAGATTACGTTATACTGCGCGCCCTAAGAATTCCGCCGGGAAGCTATTACAACGAAGACGAAATGATCGATGCTAAACAGCGCCTGCAGAAGCTAGGTTTCTTTCAGAATGTCAGCGATCCTGAATTATTTGAAAGCGGCGACACAACGGGAGTGATTGTAAAAGTGATCGAAGGAAATACAAATACTTTCGACGGGGTGATCGGATATATGCCTGCGCAGCTTGGTCAGCAGGGATACCTCACCGGATTGGTCGATGTTTCTATGACAAACCTTTTCGGAACGGGACGCAAATTTCGCGCAATGTGGCACCAGGAAACAAAGCTGACGCAAGAATTAGAAATAGGATACTCGGAGCCGTATATCTTCGGTTACCCGATAAACGCGGAATTGGATTTCTCCCAGCGCGAGCAGGACTCGACTTCTGTCACAAGAAATCTTGGCGTCGTAGGAACATTCATATTCAGCGACAATTTTAACGCCAATGCGTCTTTAAGTACGATCTCAACAACGCCGCTGCAAATTGCGGACAGCAGCTATTCGGTCTTCCAGAGCAATGTGCTCGATTTCGGCCTCGGTATAACTCTTGACACGCGTGATGATCTTTATAGTCCACGCCATGGTGTTCTGTATCAAACTCAGGTATCGTTCGGCCAAAAGAAAATTTATGGCCCGGCACAGCTCATAACCTCAGATGTGCAACTGACGAGTTTTACGCAGCACCTGAGCATCGACTTCTCTTTCTTTCATGAGCTTTTCCCGAAACAGATATTTGCAATCGGCTTTCACGGTGAACAAGTGACAGGCACAGAGCTTGACCAGAGCGATATGTACCGGCTTGGCGGGACAAACACCATCCGCGGATATATAGAGAACCAGTTTCTCGCGACAAAAGCGGCATGGACAAACATCGAATATCGTTTCTCAACAGGGCGGGAATCGTTTTTTTTCGGATTCGTTGACGCGGGATACATCTACGAGCAAAGCGATCCCATAGCGAACACCCCGGAAAGTTCGTTTTCCGTTTATGGTTATGGAGTCGGGGCACAGGTGGAGACCGGCATCGGAATATTGAAAGCAAGCTACGCACTCGGAAAAGGTGATTCTTTCATCCAAGGAAAAATACATTTTGGAATCGTAAATCAATTTTGATAAAATGGCACACGAATGACGCCGAAAACGCAGATACCCGCCGATTTGTTTATAAGGATTATTCTGTTCGTGATAATCCCTGTCTTAAATATCTAGGCAGCGCATGAGAGATTATCTGAAATTAGCCCGGATCGGAAATGCTATCATAACATTCATAAGTATAGAATGCGCCGGGATACTCTGTGGAGTTAACATTGCGCAGAATTGGAAGATTTTTGCAGCAGCGATAGCAGCAGCTTTGATAACCGCAGGCGGAAATGCGATCAACGATTTGTTCGATATGGACATCGACAGAATAAACAGACCCAATCGTCCGCTTGCTTCGGGAAAACTTACCGTCGGTAATGCATTAGCATTTTATTTCGTTGTCACCTCAGCGGGATTGATCGTCAGCGCTGCAATAAATGCTTACGCCTTGTCGATCGCGGCCGTTGCGTCCGTCTCGGTTTTATTGTACAGCTACAGACTGAAGCGCTCGGTGTTTTTCGGCAATTTTACAGTCGCATTGATGACCGGACTCGCCTTCATTTACGGCGGCGCATCGGTTAATGATTTCAAGGATGTCTACCCGGCGGCGGTCTTCGCCTTCCTGACAAATTTAATTCGGGAAATAATAAAGGACGCTGAAGACGTCAAAGGTGACGGCGAAATAGGCGTTCGAACGATCGCGACGAAGTACGGCACAAACACCTCGGCATACCTTTCAATCTTCTTAACAGTGATCCTTCTTATCATGGTCTATGGCTCTTTCGGTTTAAGAATACTGCCGACACAATTTCTAGCCGTCTGCGGGCTTACAATTTTTCCGATCGGCATTTATATAACTTATTTGCTCATCTCAAGAAAGAGTTTCTCAGAAGCCAGCTTCGGATACAAGATGATTATGATCTTCGGATTGATAGCCTTGATTGTCGGAAAAGTGTAATTTAGAAGAGCTAATCAGGCCGGCAGGTGTTAGAGTTTGGAGATTGTTTTTGACTTACCCGCTGTTCGCCCCGGTGACTATTCCGATTGCACCACTAGCCGGTGCCGCCGGCCGGGCAAGATCGAGCGATAGCTATTCCCATTCTATGGTCGTGAAGATTCCAACTGAATTGAGAGTCCTTATGAAGCAGAGATAACGCAGGCTTAGTCGCTGTCTCGAAGAGATCTGTATTTCTTTAGCTTCCCCTCGATAACTGCCGCAAGCATATCAGGATCGATAGGCTTTGTCAGGTAAGTGTCAACGCCAAGCTGAACTCCTGTTCGAATGAAAAAGCTCTCGTGCAGTCCGCTCATTAAAATGAACGGCACTTTCTTCAAATGCTGGACCTTCTGCACCTTCTCATAGAACGAGAAGCCGTCCCCTTCTGTGCCGGAGAACATTACGTCGGAAATAATCATGTCGACATTAGTAGTATCGAGAACTTTCATAGCATCGCTCGGGCTTTGCGTCGTCAGGACACTGTACCCGAATCCTTCGAGAACGGCCTTTACACTTTCCAGGAAACCGACCTCATCATCAACTACCAGGAGTACGGCTTTCGTCACCGCACGCTGGAATGCGGCGAGAATATTGTGCTCAAGCTTAACTGATTCTTCAGGCGTTATCTGGAATTTTTGTTTTAAGCTTTCAAGACTTCTCTCATCGTTCGCCCTTATCTGTCCTCTCCGAATCTCCTTTTCCACCTCGGTGACGTAAACCTGAAGTCTAATCTCGCCCTCGCACTGAATATGATCATCGAAAGACAACCCGAAAATGTCCCGCATCTGCATGAGCTCACGCGCTGTCTCGGAAGTCACAGGGGGTGATGCCCAGGCTTCTCTCAAACGCGTCATGTACATTCGAAGCTTTTCTTCACGTGTATCCGGCAGCTTAACTCCCAGTAATTTCAATTTCTCTTCATACACTGCCGCCATGGAATTCTTTACTTCTGCAACTCTTCTATCAAGTTCCTTCTCCATGTCCACGTTAATTGCCGAGCGGGCTTCCGCGAGCTTCACCTGCTCTTCTTCCACGACTCTTTTTCTATCTACTTCAACTTTGGCATGGCGTTCCTTGAGTTCTTTTTCAACCTGCTCTTCAATCTTTGCCCGCTGACCTGCAAGTTCAGCCGCAAGCTTTGCTTTATATTCAGCTTCGAACTGCTCCCTCATTTCACTGCGCCTGCGCTCAAGCTCGCTCTTTTCGTTGTTGTTTATTTCCGAAAGACGCTTGCTGAGCTCATTCTGGTTCTCGGCTTGCAGCTTTTTGTATCGTTCCTCGTACAGTTTCTCAAGATCGGTTTGTTGCGAGCCTATCTGTCCTTCAATTCGCTTTTTATCCGCCTCTAGCTTCTCTTCAAATTCTTTTTGAAGTCTTGTTCTTGCACCATCTATAAGTTTTTCCCGCTCTTTTTCCTGTTCGGCAATCGTCGAAGCTTTTACCTTCGCCATCTCTTCGGCAAGCTGCTTCTGGAACTCTTCTTCCATCTTTTTCTTGCTTTCTTCGATGGCAGTTCGTTCTTTTTCTAACAGCCCATGTTTTTCCCTTACGGCAGCCTCTTTCAATTCGAGCATCGACCTTTCGTACAATGCGCTCATCTCGGCACGGGTTTCCTCTTCTGCCTTCTTCCGCTCGGCAGCTAGTTGTTGCCGGAAACTCGCTTCCATTTTGCCAACCTCGGTTTCAAATTGGCGCTTTGATTCCTTTTCTAGCTCTTTTCTATATTTCTCCTTTTCTTTTTCGAGATTGGCTATCAATGATGCACGTTCAGCCTCCTGCCACTCACGCTCTTTCTTGAGAGCTTCGGATATTCGTTGCTCCGCTTTCCTTATCTCATCTGTGAACTTCTTTCTATATTCACCCTCAAGCCTCTTTTCAATCTCAGCTCTCAAGGATTCTTCATCTATTCGTGGTTCCGGCAGCGGCAGGGGCTTCTCTTCGTGGACGGCTTCTTCTACCGGTGATGCTTCTTCCACTTTCTCAGTTTCTTGTTCCTCCGATTGCCTTCTTGAGGCATTTTCAAGAGCTTGCCTGTGCTCCTCCAGCGCCAACGCATAAACGTTATTCGGTTCCAGCGCCCTGACGGCATCGAGCTCCTCTCTTGCTGCGGCGAGATTTCCTTCTCTTATACTTTTATCAGCCGCCCGCAAATGAGCCGCGATTTCCTGCTTCGAGCCGTCAGCAGCGGCAGGCATTGCAGGCTTGATGTTTTGGGTCTTCTTAAACAACATTATTTCTTTGCACGATTTGCTTTAAGTTATGAAACCCAAATATCAATAGCAACAAGCAATCGCCGGTATCTTGAAATATATTAGCCGTTATCTGCTGCGTGGTGTTTTATTATTTTAGCATCCACAAGAAACACGACATCCTCCGCAATATTTGTTGCGTGATCGGCAATTCGCTCGATGTGCTTCAATGCGACGATCAAGTGAGCGCCCGGTTCGATCAAGTTCGGGTTCTTCTCCATTTCTTCAATCACAAACTGAAATTTGGTTCGGTTCATCTCGTCAACCACATCGTCCTCCTTGCATATCGCTCGCGCTAACTCCACGTCGCCATGTATAAAAGCGTCAATGCTGTCATGTACCATCTTGCGAGCAACATTACCCATTTCAAGTACCCTGGTCATGCTGACAATATCACGATGATTCAAAAGTGGTCTCACACGCTGAGCAATGTTAACCGCCACGTCGCCGATTCTCTCAAGTTCATGATTCATCTTAATTGCGGAGACCACTAAACGCAAGTCGCCTGCGACAGGTTGTTCTAGTGCCATGATCTCGTCTACCTGCTTGTCCAGCAGGTTGTCAAATTCGTTCACTTTCTTTTCGCTTTCATAAACTTTCTCTGTCTCCTTCAGATCTCCATCGTCTAATGCCTTGAAAGCCATATCTAGTTGTTCATCGACAAGGCTTCCCATCTTAATCAAATTAGACCTCAACTCTTCGAGCAAATCTTCAAAATGTCTGTGCATCTGCTTCCTCCTTTGTACTACGGTAAGTTTTGTATTTCATGTGCCAATACTACTTTTTCAAAACGAAACTAAATTCCGAACCCTTTCCGAGTTCGCTTCTGACTTCAACTTTGCTTTTATGCGCCTCGACGATATGTTTAACAATCGCAAGCCCCAGTCCTGTTCCGCCAACGGCCCGACTTCTATCTTTATCAACTCTATAAAACCTTTCGAAGATCCTTGCAACGTGCCCGTCGCCTATCCCACATCCACTGTCTCTCACAAAGACTCGCACTTGATTCGGCAAATCGGTAAACCCTACATAAATTTTTCCACCGCTGTCGGTGTATTTTATAGAATTGTCTATCAAATTATAAAAAACTTGTCTCAATCTTTCCTTGTCACCGAGCACAAGCACCTCATGTTCCCCGGAATTCTGTGCGGATGAATTTAGATCGCAGATAATCTTCAAAGATTTTTTTTCCGCCTTAGGTCTCATTTCCTCTATGATGATTTTGAAAAATTCAGATATGTCGAAATACCTGAAGCTCATTCTCATCTCGCCGCTCTCTATTCGCGAGATCTCTATCAAATCATTCAAAAGATTATTCAGGCGGTCCGAATGTTCATAGGCTTTTTGCAGAAAATCCCTGTTGACCTTAGGATCGTCGATAGCGCCGTCGATAAGCGTTTCAATGAACCCCTGGATGCTGAAGATTGGCGTGCGAAGTTCATGGGAAACATTTGCCAGGAATTCGCTCCTCACTCTTTCCAGTTTTTCAAATTTTGCGATGTCCTTTTTAAGATTTCCGACTATTTGGTTAGTCAGCTCGCTGACTCTTTTTAGTTCACCCGAACCGCTTTCGGGAAGCTGGACGGATAAGTCGCCCGCGCTGATGCGCTGAAGTGCATCGAGTATGGTGCTGAAAATCCCTGCCTGCCGCTTGCTGTAAGCAAAAAAGATTTCTTCGAATATATAGAAGAGGAACGTGCTGAGAACCGCCATGATCACAAGGTGTTCTTCGCCGAACGAGACACTCAGCGAAAAGCCATCCTCTATAAGTAAAAGGACGACATAGACTAATATCCCCAGTAAAAAAGCGGCTATTACCTTTAATTTAAAAGACGAAAAAAAATTAATCATTCTGCTTTAAACTTGTACCCAACACCTTTAATCGTCTCAATCATCTCCGCTTGATCGCCAAGTTTCTCCCTGATCTTTCTGATATGCACATCGACAGTTCGATCACCGACATAAACATCGGTCCCCCATATTCTGCTCAAGAGGGTTTCACGCGAGATTACTTTCCCCTCGTGAGAGGCGAGATAATAGAGAATTTCAAATTCCTTTCGCGGGAAGAATATCTGCTCGCCGCTTATTTTAACCATGTATCTTTCCCTGTCGATCACAACCTTTCCATAGTCGATATTCTTTCCTTCTTCGGTCTTCACTCCTTCCGCTCTCCTCAACACGGCGCGAATCCGGGAAACGAGTTTGCGCGGGCTTATTGGTTTGACGATATAGTCGTCCGCGCCAAGTTCAAGGCCAAGCACTTCGTCGAACTCAGCGCTCTTAGCAGTCAGAAAAATAACGGGTATTCCTGCGGTTTTCTCGTTTTGATTCAAGGACTTGATCACTTCATAGCCGTCCTTTCCCGGAAGCATGATATCGAGTAAAATCACATCCGGCTTTACTTCGTTCGCTTTTTTCAGGGCATCGTTGCCATCCGAAGCCGATTCGACTTTAAAGCCTTCGCGCTCAAGATTGTAACGAATCAGCTGGACAATGTCTTTTTCATCATCGACGACCAGAACGGTTTTCATAACAAGTAATCTCCAAGATAGTTATCATGGTTCAACTTCCCGAAGGGGCACCTTCGGCAGAACCCGTTAGGGCAAGAGGATGGGGCACCGGTGAGGCGACGGGCGGATTCGAACCGCCGCATAAAGGTTTTGCAGACCTCTCCCTTACCACTTGGGTACGTCGCCACCTTTGAGCCTTAGGCTGCTCAGCCTGAGGCTGAATTAATCTCACACGCTCATCGTGACATAAGTCATCTAAACACGATTTACTGAGCGGGAAACGGGACTCGAACCCGCGACATCAACCTTGGCAAGGTTGCGCTCTACCAACTGAGCTATTCCCGCGTTAAGTTCAAAAATATAGTCGTGAAGCAATAGAAAATCAAGAACACGAGTCTTGTTCCGGGTTCCAAATCTTTAACAGTGTACGAATTCAAAACGTTATGAGGGAAGCGATAAATCGGAAATTCAGTTCACTTCTGATGTTTATAATGCACGTCCGACATTTCACGAAGTCTTTTTGCGGCTGTCTCCGGAGTAATGTCACGCTGAGGGTTCGCAAGCATTTCAAACCCGACCATAAATTTCTTGACTGAAGCCGACCTCAAAAGCGGCGGGTAAAAATGCATGTGAAAATGCCACTCATCATGAATTTTCCCGTCAGTCGGTGCTTGATGAATTCCTGAGGAGTAAGGAAACGGCACTTCAAATAAATTGTCATAACGGACCAGTATACCCTTGAGTGCAGTTGCAAGATTTACCCGTTCCACTTTCGTCATACTGGCAAGGCTCGATACGTGATTCTTAGAAAGGACCATTACCTCAAATGGCCACACTGCCCAGAAGGGGACCAGGACAATAAACTGTTCAGTCTCAAGAACTACTCTATCCTTCTCTTTCAATTCCAACGAGGCGTAATCGCAAATCAAACAGTTGCCTGAACGATTCTTATATTCTTCCAGGTGCCGTGCTTCTTTTGCCGGCTCCACCGGAATCGATTCTTCCGCCCAGATTTGACAATGCGGGTGCGGATTACTGCACCCCATCAACTCACCTTTATTTTCAAATATCTGAACGTAATTCACATCTCTTCTTTTCCCGAGACGGATGTATTCGTCTTTCCACACTTCGACAACTTCTTTAATTTCTTTTACGCTCAATTCCGCGAGAGTCAAATCATGGCGCGGAGAAAAGCATAAAACACGACAAAATCCCTTCTCACTTTCGGCCCGAATTAGGCCATTATCATCGAGGGTAAATCTCTGTGTGTTGTGCGTTAACGCACCGAAATCGTTATCGAACACGAACGTGCTTTCATAGTCAGGGTTCTTTTTACGATTTGCACGCTCACCACCGGGACACAAATAGCATTTTGAATCGCGCTTCGGCAAAACCGGCGAAGAAGTCTTTTCAATTCTTCCCTGCCATGGTCTCTTCAATCGACCGGGCGAGACAAGTACCCATTCGCCTGTGAGAATGTTTTGTCTTCTATGTGTCCGCGTTTGAATTTCCCTTTTCATCCTATTATCTTCGTCCGTCAAACATGGCTGCACTCGTAGAACTTCGGCTCCTTCCCCTTGTGACGTTGATATTCATCACGAAAAATCCCTTTAATTTCCATCGTTATAATCCTGGAGTTCGCCGATGAAATTTATCCCGCCGGGAAGACTTATTATGACGAGTCGGCCGGAAGAGTCTCCAAAATTTTTCGAAAAGGAATTCTCGATTTTCTTTGTGCTCAGGTCGATATTCTGCGAGTGATCTTCAATTACATTCAAAGTTTTCCGAAAAGTCACGGGATTAATAGATGGATATAAGAGTTCCCCTAAAAGCACACTATTTCGCGATAAATGAATTTCGGCAGGTGACCAATAATTGAGGCGCTTATTCTATTAGGAAGATGATTTGCTGTCCGATCTGTCATCATAAATGATTTCCAAATTGAGCGGTAAAAAAACGGCGGATAATAGTCCGCCGTTTCTCATCGAGACAATGTGATTTATGCTTTTGGATTAGGTTCTGGTTCTTCAGGTTTCTTACGCCTCAAATACAGTACAAGTATGACGACTAAAACAACTACGATAATTGTCACTGCAATGAGCAGCGTATAGGAAGGTTTTGCCGATTTCTCCCAAGACTCGAGTTTGGTTTGCAATTGGGTTTGTTGATCCTTCGAGATCAACCCATTGTGAACGAGAGCGGGCAAAACTTGCGAGCCAATGCTCGGATTCCAAACTTCGTTGAGGAAATGGTTAAGCCGATCATTTTTTTCTGCGTTTGAAGCTTTCAAGTCACCGCCTTGCTGATCGAAATAATCGCTGAGGCTTGAGACAAACTCATCCGCATTGTGAAAAGGTTCGACAGATATTTGTTTGTCTGTTAATTCGTTATTTAAGCTTGCCCATAACGCGGAATCAACCTTAGATCCCCATTCTGAAATTACGGTATCGACTGAGGCAACTTCATTTGTTCTCTCTTTCGCCCCCAGGTATAAAACTGAAAGCTTCGGCCCCAGACCTTTCCAATATGAATCGAAGCGGCGCTGATCCTTAACCATGCTGAGGATATCCTTGCTTCCTAATTGAGTTGATTCCAGGAATTGGATATTCTGTTGAGCAGCTCCTTTGATGTTGGTTACTACGTTATAATGCTCGACCCTTCCAACAAGCATTTTCTTTTGCTGCTCGGGCAGACCGGCAACATTCGCGTTATACTGCACAAACAAGCTGTCTGTCATAGCCAATATCGCGGGCATCACGCGCTCTCAAACCTTGTCGAAGTCGTGCAACGATATTCTTAAGTGAATCGATCGTTTTTGTATTCTTCGCCAATGCGGTCAACATGACGTTTAACGACGCAATCAGCTTATTGTTCTCGTTTGCAATGCTGTCAACTCTTCCGGACAAATCGCGAACTTGCTCTTCTAACTCCACAATTCGTGTGACATCTGATTCGATGATGCCCAACTTATCCTGTGAAAGGCGTAGTTCGACCCGAAGGTCGCTGAGCCACTTATCATACTTATCGGGATAAAGTGCATTATTCAGCAGCACGGTATCTGCGACAAATTCTTTCTCCAAATCATCAATATCAGCACCCAACGACGCGCATTCCTGAACCGTCGTTGCCTGCTTAATCAATTCCTTTATAACGTTGTATTTCGATTCGAATGACTTAACCGTTCCAAAGTCAGAATTTTCCTGGGCTTTCCCAATTTGCGGGGTGACCGCTAAGGCCAAGGCCAAAACACAAAAAACACTCATGAGATGCTTCATTTCGTCTCCTCCTGGATCCCGTCCTCCGTCAACATGATCGGTTTGTCACTGCCATTGATCAATTCGATATAAGAGGAACGTTGATTAAATGCGGGCGACGACAGCCCTTCTTTTGAAACTGAGATTTTTTTGTCAAGCTTAAGACAACCATCAGCCTGTCGGAACACATAGACGTTCTTGAACTGCGGGCCGGTTAGAAAATAAAATCCACGAGAATCGCGGATGGTATTGATTATATGACCGTTTACGTTAACCGAGTCTTTAGTTTCCTCATACAGCAAAGGCTTAACATTGAAGGCAATGCTATACCGACTTTCCTGTATCATTCCCAGGGAGTCGACTTTCAATTCGTCCTCAATTGGCCACGAAAAGTTTGCCGGCTTGAGCATTAATGAAGAACATCCCGCGGCCAATAATGCCGACAAAACGAGAACCATGCTTTCCCCGAAAGTCACGAAGCTCTTATTTCCATGCACAGGACCTTTGATTTGAGACTTCCTTCTGATTGGTTTCATATTTACTCCTTTGATTTTGTTGAAGAATAAACGCTGCAAAACGAGCAAAAGAAAATTAGGGAGTGTTAAAGTAGGATGCAAGGGGAAATGGGAGGCCATTTTCGATTCGCGATAGAACGGATTGAACAAATAAATCGATGCAATGGACTCGGGACAGATCTCTCTAAAAGCGAATCCCTCGGTAGAATCTGGACCACCTTGCCGCATTTAGACACAAGAATCTGAACAAGTGCGTTTTCAGGAGCAAGAAGCAATATAACTCAAATCCTTAGGAGCACTCTTGTTTCACGTTCACCATAACACCAACCACATTTTTGGCGCCTATTAATTAAGGTATACCACAGGTCGTTTACGGAAGCACAAATCGGAACTCTCGTACTATATAGGTTGGTCGACATAACTTTACGCATTTACAAGAGAATTTGTCGGACGAAGAATTAGATAGGCGGAGCCGGATGAATACGGGACCGACATGAAAAAATCTGTGAAGAAAACAGCAAACGGCCGCCTCACCGTTTAAAGCGAAGTAGCCGTTTGTGTAGAGGAGAGCGAGCTTACACGTTTAACACACGTTGGACCTTTCCCAGGAGATCATCGGCCGAAAACGGCTTCGGCAGAAATTCCTTGATTCCCGCCTCAAATATATCGGCTTTTATGTCCGGCTCTATATAACCGCTTGTGAAGATGATTTTCACGTCCGGCATTATCATCTTGATCTCAGATAGTACCTTGACTCCGTTCATCTTCGGTAAGCCCATGTCTATAATAACAAGGCTTACCTCGCCGAGATGCTCTCCAAAGACTCCTACTGCCTCAAATCCGTCTTTCGCCAATAGCACCCTGTAGCTGTTGTCTTCGAGCGCCGCTTTCATGAAGTCTTGTATCGATTCTTCATCTTCGACCACAAATATCGTCTCACCATGTCCCCGTTCGATGCTTTCCTTTGGTGTCGAAGAAGGCGTTGTGATCACCTGGAGCGGAATGGGAAGATAGAGTGAAAAGACTGTCCCCTTTCCCACCTCGCTCTGAACTTCTACAAAACCGTGATGCCCCTTCATGATTCCATAAACTACTGACAAGCCCAAGCCTGTGCCACGCCCATCTTTCTTGGTCGTGAAGAAAGGTTCGAAAATCCTACTGATGTACTTATTTTCGATGCCGGTTCCTGTGTCGGCAACGTTGATCAGAACATAGTCGCCCGATTCAACTTCTGAAAAGCGTCTGTTTAGGACTTTCCCTTTGACCTTGGAAGTTGAAATTGAGAGAGTACCCCCTTCCGGCATTGCGTCTCTTGCGTTTACGCAGAGGTTGATGAGGACCTGCTGGATCTGATTGGGATCGGCGTGAATCGTAGAAAGTTTGGGCTCTAGCCGGGACGAAAAGACAATCTTTTCCGGGAAGGTCTCCTTGAGGAACTCAAGCATTTCCTCAATTACTTCATTGACGCTCATCGACTCCGTCACGATTTCAACTTTATGAGCAAAGGTGAGGAGCTGTCTTATAGTATTTGCGCCACGCTTCGTAGCTTTCGATATTGCCTCTCTGCTTCTCTTCATTCTCTCAGGTGCTACATTTTCAGGGTCGATGAGGCAGGTATGACCGAGAATAATTGCGAGGACATTGTTCAGATCATGGGCAATTCCAGACACGAGGGTGCCGATGCTCTCCATCTTCTGTGCCTCGAAAAGCTGCGCTTCAAGCTGTCTCTTGTTGGTCTCGTCTACCAAATACCCATGGATATTCATTAGGCTACCATCGGGGTCGAATTCTCCTTCTGCAGTCTCGGTCACAAAGACCTTTTTCCCGTCCTTCCTGACATATTCCGCTTCAATTTTTTCCAGCCGCTTCCGCTCCTTGACGAGATCGATGAACTTGCCTCGATTGCGGGGATCAATAAAAAGGGAACTCACATTAGTTCTCATCACATCTTCAATCGAGGAAAACCCGAATAATTTGATAAATGCCTCGTTGCATGAGAGAAGCGCGCCGTCCGGCGTCGTGACATAATGCGCGGAGACATCCTCATTGAAAAAATGGCGGTACCTGTCTTCGGATTCCCTGAGCGAGTTTTCGGCAAGGACACGTTTCGTAACATCAAGGACCGAGCCGATGATTGCCGGATGCCCTTTGTACATAATTGTAGAAGCTTTGACCTCGATGAGCGCTCCCGCCCCGCCCTTTTTCAACGCGCGGAACGAGTACCTTATCTCCGGAATCCTCCCTTCAATCCGGTCGCGGATACTTCTTGGCTACGAGTTCCCGGTCTTCCGGCACGGCTAAGTCAGCAGCGCCGAGTCTGTCCACGACCTCCTCTGCCTCATAACCGGAAAACCTGCAAAATGAGGAATTGACATAACGAAAAAGTCCGTCCTGAATCAGATACATTGGTGTGAGGGAAGACTCGACCATAAGCTTGAAATAATCTTGTGTTGACATTCTCTCCGAATGACTCTTAGTCCGCCGTTGTCTTTTGATCAGCACTTTATAGTTATCCAATATTTATTATGTTCTCATGTGGGACAGAATCATCACGAAATATCACCAACAGTCAGATGGTATCCATGATACCACAACAGACGCTCCCACAACTCTATTGCAAAATAGTTGATTAACTGATTGATAAAGCCGGCCGCGCGAAATCGATTCAACTCTTGCTCTCGCCGCGTCACAACCATTTTTCAATCATGGTCAAGAAACTGGGGATATCCCACATATCCATCCCCCACGCTCCTTCAGAGACGATATGCCGGGCAATGTTCTTGGCTTTCTCTTTCGTTTCTTCCTCGGATACGGCAGGAATAACTATGAAGAGTTCACCCGTATCTAAAAAAACCGGTTTAAGACGCGTCCTCGACATATCCAGGCCCAGAGGCCTTAACTCGGTCACCTCAATGTCTCGCGACACTTTGACCTGCCAGTCTACGAGTACTGCGGCGCTCGCATTTCGTTCGCTGTTCATGTCGTTCTCCATTTGTCAACCGCGAATTTTATGACTCAATCGAGTCGGGCTTCTGTTGAAGCGAGTCTTGCCCGGCCCGTCAAATTTCAAAATTAGATCTAAAGAAGAAGTCAGGCGGAATAAACCCTTCGAGAAATGCATCAATGATTCGCAGAAAATGCCGCCGAACCGATTCAATAGGTCCCAACCTTTCCTTCAGTATTTGTGCCACAATTAAACCCCAAAACCGACTCAAAATCTCGATTGCATTATCGTCATCGAGACGGATGATACAAGGAAGTAACATTAAATGTGTAGTTACAAGGAATATTTCACTCCCTTGATCCTTGTGCGATTGATAGACATTCCACGATACGAAATGCAAACGGAGACAGGAATTTACGATAGGTGAATCTCGATGCTCTACATTGATTCGCGGGACGACCAATAGAAGTAATAGTGCTTGTAATCTTATCCGAATTTAATTGTTCGCATGCTATGACTCAGACTAAGCTGACGATCGTATAAGGTTAAGAAAAAAGAGGCATCCCATTTACCACGGTGAGATGGCCAATGCAGATTCTCTACTTGCTCAATCGACCAATGTTTGGCTTTTGGTTAAACCTGCACACAGTTGCATACAGTGTCGTTCGTCAGAGAAATAATTGAAGTTCATCCCTCTAACAAACCGATGAAGCCAGTAATAACACTATTTATTCAATTCGCGAGAATTCGCTCCAATTAGTTTAGCCGGTCCCCCCACCTCGCGATAGACATTGATGAAACGATTACGAAATGGCTTATGGCTTGAGAAAAAAATCATTTGCCATATTTATCAAGCAACCGTTATTGGATCGCAATACACGACTTGACAAAATTCGTATGATTCTCTTCGGGTCAGATTTTGATGAAGTTTTGTGCTTGTCGCCGGTCGCATTTCTTCGACCTCCACAATTTGTGCCCCAGGGTACTCTGTCATTACTAAATCAAATAATTCTTTCCGTGTCATACAACTCGATGAAACCACCCTTTCCTGGCCATAAAATATAAAGTGGAATTTCATTTCTTTATTATTCCCTCCGGCTCTAACTTCAATTTATACTACGGAATGGCTTGGACTTACCGTTCCAAAAGGATGCAGCTTCTCTCCGAATTGTGAACTAACAATAAGTTGAGAACAGGCAGGCGCTCTAACCAGACATAAGCCGATCCCCGGAAAGCACTCTTCGCTCACGATGCTTGTGCATTCCTCAACTTTACCAAGCCGATAAAGTCTGAACTCAAGGATCAGCGCATAAAATATAGAAACCCGGGCTAAAACCTGCAAGGGCTGACCGCATCTCAAAATATGGATATCCGCCATTCGCGCATGGGCGGCGAATTACAGCTTTAACAATTTTGATTTTGATCGTTGGTTACCCGTACGCTTGATAGATGCCTGCCGGATGGCTCTAATGACAGTATCCGGATTATTGCGGCGCTAGCCGGGCTCCATTTCCTTCGCTTTATGCGCCATGGCGTTTGGAGTCAACTCGGTGTGCCCCATTGGACGGTTGGGGGAACCTTAGGTGACGCTCCATAAATGTTCTCGCCGGGATCCCGTCTGTGCAGACGATAACAAGAAGCCAGATGGCACCGATGAATGGAATCAGCACGATAAAAAGCCACCATCCGCTTTTGCCAACATCATGCAGTCTTCTGACGCCCACTGCAAGAGCTGGAATAAAAACGGCCAAATTGTAGAGCAGGTATATCCAACCATAAGGCAAGCTTGCTGCATAATATCCCTCGCCGAACTTGAACGTTGTGCCCAGAATATTATCGATGATCAATGCAACTATTCCAAAAATCAGATTAAACAGAAGGAACATCCAGTATTCCTTCCGTTGTGCTCGGCCCGCGAAATTCCCGTAATTGTCTCTAACAACTGTCAAATACCACTGCATAGCGTGATTCTCCTTTCGCGTTTATTATTTACCTCGCTAGAGAAAATAAGAAACTCAAAACCGCCCTAGCTATAATTGTCCTGCCGTGTTTCCGCAGAACATCCCGGCAGTATGGATGTCAAGTGCCGCTTTGCTTCATGTGTCGCTGAAATATAGACCGAGACTCTTGAAGAAACAAACTTAACGTTGCGCGTGCATATAAAGACTGTCATTCCAGGAAAAGCTGCCAACGAATTCGATAACATTATTTGAATCACTGTTAAAAATAGATCCGCTTAATCCCCTCAAGATCTTGACACTATCTTCACAACGCAAGCCATCTGAAAACTCGTATGCACGGCTGAATCGATTGGGCACAGATATATTCTCTTTGCCGGCATTACTATTGGCATAGTCGATTGAAGATGTCACTCCTTATGAGTTTGCCATATCGATTGAAATCTCGTCCAAAATTCCCGGATCGTTTTCATAATGATAACCCAACAAGAACGCTATGCACGTTTCCGGCCCGCTATTGGCCGTATCCTTCTTTACCGTGACAGTTTTTCCAAGAGCATAAAGGCGCTCCCTATTAAGAATATATGCTTGTTCATATGTGGACGCACCTGAATTGACTGAGCTATTCGAGCGATACCAATTCCATGATATTGTTCGAACCAAGCGCCATACTGTTTACTATGGCAGCTTGGCACTGGAGTCAACACGGAATATAGTTCTGCAGCCCGATGCTGTTGACCAAAACGGTTGCCGCATGTCATTTGAACTTTGCAAACGGAAAAAATTACCTGTCGCTCTCCGGATCTTTGGGATGAACTTTCACACCACACGTGCAAGTAACCCTATATCAATGACTCACGCCAGCCGCTTTCTCATGCCATAAGACATTATTCTCGGCATCACTTTCGCATTACGATACTGGAGAATACACGAAGCTGAGCCGAAGAAATATCAAAGACAATTAAGACGATAATATACACATAGATGAGAGTTTCAGAAGTGAAAAAATTGAATATCATAAATGGAGGTCTGCTTTAGCATGGAAACAGTTCTTGTAGTTGACGACAATCCGGAAATTGCTGCACTATTAAAGTTCAAATTGACTCATTCGGGATACGCCGTTGCCCTGGCGGAAAACGGGGAGCTAGGGCTGCAAGCAGCCAGAACTAGTCCGCCCAACCTTATAGTACTTGATGTAATGATGCCCGTGATGAACGGCTTGGAAGCATTGAAGATTTTGAAGACCGATGTCGATCTAAAATCGATTCCCGTGATAATTCTTACGGCACTATCCAACGAGTCAGAGATTGTTAAGGGTCTCGAACTTGGAGCAGACGATTACATCGCCAAGCCTTTCAAAGTGCAAGAGTTTGTCGCTCGCATTCACGCAGTACTCGCAAGATGCAAAATGACTAATACTATGCAAGCGTGAAGAACTCAAGGATGTCGATCATGGCATTTGAGTCTGGTTAGTTCGGAAAGGAGGCCACGAATCGAAATCTGAAGCGCAGCGCGGCAGTACTTCCTATCAGAATTCTATTCTTTTGCTGCCATGATGGGCAAATATGTACCAATACATTACGAGTATTCCGAGGAGCGGGTGGCAATTTGAGAGTGTTAATCACGCGCATGACTAGCGTACTCGGTTGAACTGCACCCAAAATATCCTACCATCACCCGAATTTACATCCATTTCTTATTAGCCAATTCCATTAGACCTTCACGCTTAATCGCCTTTGAACTCAGCTCACGGTGTTGTGAGTCCTTGGTGTTGCGGCACGGCTTATTTGCATCCGCGCTTCGCCTTCCACAGGTTTCATCTTTTCTTGAGATAGATTGTGCCGCTCAAACCGGAGAATGGATCTCGAACCTTAATCGCGCCTCCGCGCACCACACTGCGCTTAACAAAAAATATGTGAGAGATCTCCGTAGAGTCGTCGGCGTCAAGAACGGATTCCATCAACTCGTCTAAACTGGAATACTCCTTGCCGTCTCCGCCTATGAAACTGATTGTACGCTTATCGATATGCTCTGAGCTGTCCTTCAAATTTGTTATGGCGAGTGCCACTTCGACAAATATTTGAGATGAATCATTGAGGTAAACCTTGGAACGACCAAAGGGCGCGCGGCCAAATGTGAGGCTCTCCACGGTATCGATATGATCCAACTGAAATGCAGTGCCGCCTACTACTAATTGCTCACCCAAATAGGCATTTGGAGGAGTTTTTGAACATCCGGCAAGTCCAATGGAAATTGATGAGATGATTAAGAAAAACAAGATTGAAGCCACAAGTATTTGTTTCATAAGTCCTCTATAGAAAACATGTTACCGGCCCTGTATTCCGCGAGGGCCCAGATAATTCAATTGCCCTTATTATCAAGCGCCTCTATGACAGCGTCGTGAATGCTTGGCCGCGCATCCTTAATTTTCTCATTCTTGCGAGTGGGACAAACTCGGTTCGTGAGCAGGACGACAAATAAGTCTCGCTCCGGGTCTACCCAAATTGAAGTGCCAGTAAAACCGGTGTGACCGTACGAGTCCGGTGAGAAACAATGACCTGCACTTGAATACAGCGTGTCCGCAGATTTTGTATCCCAACCAAGCCCGCGTGTGCTTAGGCCCGATTGCTTCCGAGTAAACAACGCGATGACGGAGTCCTGTAGATATTGCCGCCCGTCATAAACGCCATGGTTGAGAAGCATTTGTAAATAAATAGCGAGATCGTTAGCCGTTGAGAACAATCCTGCATGTCCGGCAACTCCGCCGAGCGCGCGACAATTTTCATCGTTTACCACTCCTTGAATCAAGCCGCCTGCGGCAGAGTCGTATTCAGTTGGGGCGCATGTCTGCGCGAGCAATGGCGGCGGAGTGAACATTGTGTGCGTCATTCCGAGCGGACAATAAAAATCATCCGCGACATATTTTTCAAGGGGCATGCCTGTAATTTGTTCTATGATTTTTTGTACTATAAGAAAATTAATATCGCTGTAAACCATTCTTGTTCCGGTAGGATACACAAGTGGAGTTGCATAGATAGAATCCCACATTGCGTTATGCGCAGCATCGAAATTGATTCCGAACAAATCTGCGGCTACAAAACATTGTGGAGTTTTCAAAAGCCTATCCAGTTGTTCCACCGGAATGGCGGAGGTGTTCCATAGACATTTCGGGGGGTCCGCCGGGAGGCCGCTGTCGTGCTCCAGGAGATTGCGCACGGTAATGTGCGTTTTCCCGTTTTGTCCGAATTGCGGAATATATTCAACGACCGGCGCATCAATGTCCAGCTTCCCCTCGCCGTACAGTTTCATTGCAGCGAGCGTAGTGGCACAAACTTTCGTCAATGATGCGAGATCAAACATCGTGCTTAAATCAACATTTGTCGAAAGCGGCGAGTAATCATATCTCCCGAACGCCTTGTCGAATACAATCTTTTCGTCTTTAGCCACCAAAAGTTGTGCGCACGGGAATGCGCTGTCGGCAATCCAGAATTCAACGATTGAATCGAGCCGCGCCAACTTTTCCGGTTCAAATCCTGCTTCTTGCGGGGCGGCAAATTCCAGGCTCGATTGCCGTAGGTTAATTCCATGGCTGGAATTCTCTTGATGGCTCATAGTAAATGACGATAAGCATAAAACCGGAATCAACATCAGCAATAATTTCATTTTGCAGATTTTCAAATCTTATCGACCGTACAGGATATTTGAATAGCTAAATGCGCAGCGCCGACCGCAGGCGAAAACTGAGGACTCTGGAATCGTATATCGGGAAATCTCTCCGTCATTTTTCTCCGAAAACTTTGGGAAAGGATATTCTCTCGCGAAAGGACGCTTCCAATAAGAACAAGCGGCAGCGTCGTCATTTGAGCCGCAGGCAGATCAGTCACGGGCTTGAGTTTGTCTAACATCGCACAGACATGCTGGACCAGCTCGTCTGCATTAACCGCTACAATTCCGAGAGCTACTCCGTCTCCTCTCTCGGCAGCCTCGATGACAATCTGTGCGGCGGAGGAAATGTCGAAACTATTTTGATATACTTCTTCTATTAACGATTGCGGATTGTCGATACCTTTCTTCTGTTTCAAAAGCGAGGTCATTATGGTTTTATTCCCACGGCCGTCGAAATCTTTTGCAACTGCGGCCAGGCATGATCGACCAAGCGCGTAGCCGCTTCCCTCATCCCCGATATATCTCCCCCATCCGCCAACTCTGTGCACTTCCCCACCGCTTTCTTTTGCAAACATTACCGAACCTGTTCCTCCAATCAAAATCATTCCCGGTTTGCCCCCGAAAGCTCCTTCGAGAGCTGCAATTGCATCGCTCTCGACCTGCACTCGAGGAATCGGATACTTTTTCTTCTCAAGAAGATCAAGAATGCCGCGACGCATTTTTTCTGCGTCGGCTTTCCTTCCTGCTCCTGCTAACCCGATGCACATTGATTTTATGCAAGCGAGATCGGCATTCACCTTCTTGAGAATCAGTTCAATTATTTCAATAATATTTATGGAAGCCTGCTCAACTCCGATGATTTGAAAGTTGGCAGGTTTTCCGACTCCTTCAGCTACAATCTTTCTCTCTGAATTTAGTGCGACTCCTTCGGTCTTCGTGGCTCCGCCGTCGAAGCCGAGAAATAGTGACTGGCTCATCGTTCTCAAAAATATGTCTCGAATGCGTGAAAATCAATTTCGTTTTGAGAATTAAGATGTGTAATTTCAAATGCACCGAACAAAATGAATCTGAATTTCTTAATTGATTCCCGCGAAGGAAAAACACGATATGCGTAATACAAATTATGGCGAATCAGAAACAAACAATATGAAAAAACGGTGTGTGCCGCATGCTGATTCGCTATAAACTTTTCGGATCGAATAAGTTTATATTGAGACTTGAGTCATTCCTTTTAGCTTTTCTTTTGCCATTTCTTTTTGCAGTACCAGCTTTCACCGTTCAGCCGGGTGCCAATGTGCCTTTGCCGCAAAACAACGTCAAGACCGGCGACGAGGTCTTTGTCGAAAAGTATCTCGGAATGATCAAGGGAAGAACTGTCGGAATCATCACAAACCAAACCGGAGTTCTCCCGGATGGCCGCCATATTGTCGATGTTCTGTCTAAGATTTCCGGCGTGAAGGTCGTTGCTCTCTTCAGCCCGGAACATGGGATAAGAGGTATAACTGCGGCGGGAGCCACAGTCAACGACAGCGTCGATGAGGAAACAGGGATACGTATTTATTCACTCTATGGAAAAACTGAGAAACCGACCCGCGAGATGCTGAAGGGGATCGACTTTCTAATCTATGATATTCAGGAACGTCGGCGTTCGCTTTTACACATTTATCAGTACACTCAATTTGACTCTTGAGGCCGCTGCAGAGAACAACATCAAGTACATTGTTCTTGATAGGCCAGACATGCTTCGGCCGGATATGGTTGATGGCCCGGTTCTAATTGACTCGCTGAAATCATTTATTGGAATTCAACCTATCCCGAGTGTCTACGGAATGACGCCGGGCGAATTGGCAACCATGATAAACGATTGCGGCTGTCTTGCGGATGATCCCGTTCACATAGGGGGAGAAAAGAGAGCCGATCTGACCGTAATCAGGATGGAGAATTATCACAGAAAAATGTGGTACGATCAAACTGGACTTAGATGGGTGATGCCGTCTCCAAATCTTCCCGACATGCGTTCGGTTGAAGTTTATCCGGGTTCTGTGCTGATCGAAGCGACGAATGTGTCGGAAGGACGCGGGACCGATAAGCCGTTCGAATACATCGGAGCACCTTTCATGGACGGGAAAAAACTTGCACGGTTGCTCAATTCGCAACATCTAAACGGTGTGAAGTTCGAAGCAGTCGACTTCACCCCTCACACGCTCCCATCGGCACCCCGACCCAAGTGGGAAAACATAATCTGCCACGGCGTAAATATCCTGGTGACAGACAGAGATGAGTTTCGTCCGGTCGAAATGGGAATAAACCTCGTATGGGCGATCAACCGCCTTTATCCGGATTCCCTGAAGATAATAAAAGCCTACTTTGACAAACTCGCAGGCATGCCCCAAGTGAGACTCATGCTCAAGGCTGGAAAAGCGCCGGCAAAAATTATTTCGTCGTGGCGGGAAAACACGCGCAAGTTTGAAATCTCAAGAAAGAGATTTTTGCTTTATCATTAAAATGAGATTACGAACCCCCGCAAACTTGTTTGTGACGGATTTTGGGCCTCTCACTTTTTAAACCCGGCCACTGAATAAAGCCGATCACCCACTTCAGCATGACAATCCAATCCATAAGGACGTTGACCAAAGCTGCCTTGCTGTCAGCACGATCCCGGAGGTATCAACAATCGCAAGCGAGCACCAAGTCGTCGCGGGTAATTTGCCGGATACCGCTTCCTGAAATGTCGTCGAAATCGTGAATGACGCCTCATCCATTCCAACACAATTCGCATTTCGTCATATTCTAATAGTACGGCTTACCAAGTACGTTAATTCTTAACACCCTCACCCAAGGACAATTTATCTGGATTGCAGGAAACGGTGTTGCGTTCGCGATAACGATCGCATATATTCCATTCATTGCTCATCCTCGGATTGTCGCGCATTCCAGCGAAATCCGAAGCATTGAGATTACGTCGTCGTTCATGACATGGAAACTTTCGACTCAAATTGGTCAACTTTATCATATTAAATGACTACTTGAAAGTAATTAGGAATGCATACTATATGATTACACAAAATTACACAGTATTTCTAATTGACATTCTTTATCCGATCAAGTAAAATCTTACACAGTTCGTTAAGCCTTAAATAGGGCTGTTAATTTAGACGAGCAATTTGTATCCTAAAAATAGAGGGCAATACCTCAACTAAGGCAGGACTAATTCGTGCGACACGATCATGGGAAATGTTGCACGAACAATTTTACTTTCACAAACCAAGGAGTACGAGAAATGGCGAAGAATGAGCCGGTACAGGAAATAGAGCAAAGCGGGTTGGAAGAGTCATGGAGCGAATTACTTCGGCAATTGGTTTCGCACTTACGACAAAACAGGACACAATTGAGACAGGAGTGGGCACGCCGAATTACGCAAGCAAACTTGCTGACGGCGATGAGCCAGGATGAGATTTTCGCTGAAGCCACTACTATCTACGACAACTACGTGGAAGCTTTGGAGTCCGGCACATTCGAGGCGCTTCAGGGTTATGCTCGAAATCTGTCGGAACGCATTATACCGAGAGGAGTCGAGACGCATGAAGTCATAGGGATTGTGCTTCTCCTTCGCGACGTTCTTGCACGCTCGCTGTTCGCGAAATATCAGCATGACTTCAGCAAATTAAACCGGATACTAGACGCGTACGAACCGGCCGCGAACAAAATCGCAAACACGGTCGCGGTAGGTTTCGTGCAGGAAAAACAACGCACGATCAGGCAGCAGCAGGAAGCTATTCGTGAATTATCGACGCCAGTGCTGCAGGTGCGTGAACGGTTGCTTATCCTGCCCATAATCGGCGTTATTGATCCACAGCGTGCCCGTCAGCTTACCGAACAGCTTCTTAGAGGTATCCGAACAAATCGAGCTAAAGTCGTTGTTATTGATATTACGGGCGTGGCCGCCATGGACTCTAATGTTGCGAACCACATTGTGCAAACGGTCGAAGCGTCTCGTCTTCTCGGCGCGACAGTCATCGTAACCGGTTTGTCGCCTGAAATTGCTCAGACTTTAGTTACCATCGGTGTTGATCTGACAAAGATGAACACGGTCGGCGACTTGCAAGGTGGAATTGAAGAAGCAGAGAAGCTCTTAGGATACAAAGTGATAATTATTGGCGAATCGCCGACCGCCATCGAGGAGGCTTGAGGAGACAGTAAATGGAAGTTCCAATACTGAAACAAGGCGGTTACTTGATCGCCAGCATTCAAGCCGCTTTATCCGACGCCGATCTTATAAGATTGCAAGATGCTTTGGTGGAGCAGGTGGGGAAATTTCGATCTAAGGGAGTGATAATAGATGTTACCGCTCTCGATGTCATGGATTCATTTGCAACTCGCACTCTTCGCTCTATAGCACACATGGTGAAGCTTAGAGGCGCAGAGACCGTTATCTGTGGAATTCAGCCGGAGGTTGCTTTTGCTATGGTACAGTTGGGATTGACCCTCAAAGGAATCTCCACGGCACTTGATTTGGAAGAAGGCCTAGTTCTCTTGAACCAGCGTATGCGCAAGAGAGATGCTGCACATGGGAAGTGATGTCCCCCGGTTAGAAAACTTTAAATCAGACCCCAAAAGCGAGGCTGCTGTAAAAAGAGAAGGCATGGAAAACGAAACGCATATCCGCATCGGGTCCGATGTCGATATCGTCGTCGCGAGAGAACGGGGCCGGGCTATAGGAAAAGCAGCAGGGTTTTCAAGCACAGATCTCACGATCATCGCAACGGCGATTTCCGAGGTAGCGAGAAATATTCTAATCTTCGCGAAAACCGGGGAGATAATTTTAGGGACTTCGGACCAAGGAGAGAGACGATGCATTACAATAATAGCTGAAGACAAAGGTCCAGGCATCCGCGACATATCGTTAGCTATGCAGGACGGATATTCCACCGCCAAAGGTCTTGGGCTCGGACTTCCCGGCACACGGCGCCTGATGGATGAATTCCAGGTAATATCGTCGTTAGGCAAAGGTACAACTGTAACCATGAAGAAGTGGATAAAAAGAAATGGCTGAAGCCGGGACCCTTTCGATACTGGAGTACGGAGCGGAATCTGCGATTATCCCGGGTCAATTGGAATCCGGGGACAGGTACATAGTTAAGGAAACTTCGATGGGGGCATTGATCGGAGTATTGGATGGATTAGGCCATGGCACAGAGGCCGCAACAGCTTCAGGATTAGCCATAAAAGTCATAGAAAATCATGCGGATGAGCCGGTAGTCACAATCGCAAGACGCTGCCACGAAAAGCTCAACCGGACCCGTGGAGTTGTTATGGCGCTGGTCTCAATTAACTCGGCCGATGGCACTCTGACATGGCTTAGCATAGGAAATGTGGAAGGAACACTCATACGTGCGAACGCCCGCGCCGTTCCCGGGTACGAAAGTATTTTTATGCATCCCGGCGTCGTCGGCTTCCGGCTCCCCCCAATTTCCGCGTCCGCATTATTGATTTCAAGAAACGATGTATTAATACTATCGACAGACGGAATCCGCAATGACAAAAATGAAGCGATAGTGTCCAATATTCGTTCCGCACTAAATCCTTCGGGGCCTTCGACAAATGCTCAAAGTCGCAGCGTGACAGCTGAAGATTTGACAAAATCGGAAACAGCGAATCAAGACGCCGGCGCCGAAAATCCGGGGCCACAACCACAAGAGGCTTTCTCCCCCCAAAAAATGGCAAAATATATCTGCACACATTTTTCAAAAGGTTCCGACGATGCCCTGGTTGTCGTGGCAAGATATAATGGAGACCATGATGATCGAAATCCGGTATCAAGGAGAAAAGCCTGAGAGGATAGCGAAACGATTGATTAAATGGAACGGCAGGATAGCCAACTCGAAGCATGATTAAGTTAAGAGATAATAAAGAGAACTGATAAAAAAATATGACTTTTATGAATACATACCAAATGGAAGCTGCCGATGGGATACCGTACTGCAAACTTGACCGGCTAACCAGGAATTCTAAGCTATGAGGGAATCGATCTCTACACTGAGCGAAGGATTCGTTACCGAATACAGCAGTGCAATACAAGATTATTTCTCTAACGGCGGCGAGTTTGCTCTCCATCGTGCTTACGAACTCGGGCGAGAAGCGTTGGACAATGGTCAGCCCATATTGGATGTCGCAAAACTCCACGCCGATGTCTTGCTCAAATCGCTCAGCGGGGCGAAACCCGATGATGCGGCGGCGTTAATTACATCCGCGGCAGCATTTCTATCCGAGTTCCTCTCGCCGTTCGAAATGACTTTCAGGGGATTTTTGGAAGCCGTGACGAGCTTAAAATTTGAAATTGCCGAACGACAACGCGTAGAAGAGGCAATGAAAGAAAGCGAACGTTATTACAAATCGCTGCTGGAGAACACCCAGGATATTGTGGCACTATTAGATGCCAATGGTTATGTGAAATACACGAGTCCATCCGTCGAAAAAATCCTCGGATATGCGCAGGACGAACTTGTAGGTAAGAACGTGTTTCAGTTTATCCATCCGGATGACGTCGATTCAGTCCTTGAAATTATAAGCAGAAGCAAAACTGTCACACGATACCTGTCGAAAGTCGAATATCGTATCAGGCATAAAAGCAGGAAGTGGTCAATCTTTGAATCCATAGGCAAGAACCTGCTTGACGATCCTTTTATCAAAGGCATAATTATCAATTCAAGGGATATTACCGTTCGAAGAAGCCTGGAAGACATTCGGCGTAAATACGAATTCATCGCCAACGCTTCAAAGGAATTAATGGTTCTAATCAATGCAGACTACAAATGCGAAGGTGTCAACGAGGCATTTTGCGCTGCCCTATCGCATAACCGTGAAGATGTCGTCGGCAATTTTATTTCCGAAGTCATTGGCGAAAATATATTCTCTGAGACATTCAAAGCACATATCGATACGTGCTTCACCGGAATTGAAATCCGGTTTGAAGGTTGGCTGGAACTGCCGGCATTTGGACGAAAGTTTCTCGATTTATATTTTTATCCTTATCGTAATACAAATTCAGCTGTCACGCATATCGTGATCGTTATTCGCGATGCCACAAGCCGGGAGCTCGCACAGCAAGAAATCAAATCATCGGAGGAAAAGTATCGAAGACTTTTCGAGACCTCAAAAGAGGGGGTGCTTCTGCTGGATGCGTCGAACCGGAGTAATTGCCGATGTCAATTCTTTTACCCTCGATTTCCTCGGATATTCAAGGACGGAGCTTCTCGGCAAGAAGTTGTGGGAGATCGAAGCGGTGAAAGACATCCCCGAATCCAAGTTGGCATTCGAAGAAGTCGTGGAGAAGAATTCGGCACGGTACGTTGAGATTGAGTTAACCACCGCCGAAAATCAAAAAGTAAAAGTCGAATTTGTCTGGGTGACTTATGAAGTGAAAGGTTCCAGGATAATTCAATGTCATTTGTGGGACGTTACCGAACGCAAAAAATTACAGGAAGAGCTTAACAGGACCGCCAAGCAACGCACCGAAGACTTAAAGAAATTCGCTTTGTTGGCGCAACAGGCACAGGAGGAAGAACGCCACAGAATTTCAAGAGAGCTGCACGATGACATCTGCCAACGACTGACTGCGCTTAATCTAAGCTTGAATGTTTTTGAGGATGCTGTAGGGGAACTTAAGAAGATCAATGTCGCGCCACTCCGCTCGGTAAAGAAGGAAATCAACAATCTAATTGCGGATGTTAGAAGAATGTCGTATAACTTGCGTCCGTCTGCCCTCGATCACTTCGGGCTCGTCACCGCGCTTAAAACGTTTTGTGCCGAATTTGAAAAACTGCAGGGTGTAAAAGTTGAATTGGAAACGAACATTACGCCGCACCAACGATATGACCCCGATACTGAAATCGCTTTGTACCGGATCGCGCAGGAGGCGATAACTAATAGTGTTAAGCATTCAAAAGTCAAGAACGCATATTTCAAAATAACAGAGGAGGGTGGATATCTCGTGCTGACAGTTGTCAACCGTGGAACGGGTTTCGATCCTGCGCACTTCTATGGTAAAGCCGGATCCGAAAAACATTTTGGACTTATCAACATGCGGGAACGCACGGAGCTTCTCGGCGGCACTTTCCGCCTCGAATCAGCGGTTGGAAAAGGGACAACGGTTAGCGTGAAGGTTCCAATTGGTGTATCAAATGAAAACTGAAAAGATTAGAGTAATTTTTGCCGATGACCATGGCATAGTACGCGATGGACTCCGGGCATTATTCAAGAGCGACCCGGAATTTGTTATCCTGGGCGAAGCTGCCGATGGCGCGGAAGCCGTAAAACTTGTGGAAAAACACAAACCCGACGTGGCGATTCTCGATATCTCGATGCCGAACGTTAACGGCATCGAAGCTACCAGCATGATAAAGAAGAGCTATCCGGCGACGAAAGTTCTCATACTTACGATCCATGATAACGAAGAGTATATTCAGGAAATGATCGTGGCGGGCGCCGATGGATATGTCGTGAAGAATGCGGAGAAGAGAGAGATATTCGACGGCGTGCGGGCGGTCGCAGGCGGCGCGACTTTCTTCAGCCCGAGCGTTTCAAAGGTTTTGCTGGAAGGCATTGTTAGAAGGACGAGAAACAAGGAGCCGATGTCGCTCAACGGGGGAGGAGATAAGCTGACGAAGCGTGAAATTGAAATCCTCCGCTTGATAGCAGACGGAATGACGAGCAAGCAAATTGCCAACAAATTATCACTGAGCGTTACAACCATAACAAGCCACCGCTCGAACATTATGAAAAAATTAGGAATACATGAAACTGTCGGCCTGATAAAGTATGCAATTCAGAAGAATTTGGTGATCGTCAAGCAAAAGGGATAAAAATCAAGGAGATCGGAAAGCAGAGAGCCGCAATTATTGAACGAGGGGCAAAACTTGCAATTTTTTCTCTTCAATGATCTCATCATGGAGCTTGTTTTCCATACCTTTAGCCGACCCTCTCGAAGACATCCTCTTTTAAAAACTCTTATCTACCCGGCTTCCTACGTCCAATTTTTTGCCGGGTGTGGTCAGTAACCGAGCGCTTTCAAATGTGCGGCAAGCAGCTCCGGATTCTCGTCGAGAAAATGCCGGGCAAAAAGCCGTGCCCTCTGAACCTCCGATAAATCGATCTCTGAATAAATAATGTCCTCATCGAATAATTTTACTTTCGAGATTATTTCACCATGCGGGGACACAACTTCCGAGCCGCCCCAAAAGTTTACTCCATCCTCAAAACCGACGCGGTTTGCGAAGGCAAGATAGACGCTGAGCAAGCGAGCAAAACTCTTATGCTGCTCGCTGTTGGCAACGTATCCGGAATATTCTTCCGAACCACCGGAAAGTCTCGTGGGGCTTGCCGCTGATGCAAGAATGAGCATCGCTCCTTGAACGGCTAAAATGTAAGGAAGTGAAATGTGCCAGAGGTCTTCACAGATCAAGAGTCCAAGTCTGCCAAATTTTGTGTCGAATGCCATCACTTCCCTTCCGGGCAGAAAATATCTTTGCTCTTCAAAAATTCCGTAAGTGGGCAAATAAACCTTGTGATGAACGTGCTTGATCGTTCCATCTTCAAAATAGATTAAGCTATTTCTTATCGCGCCGCTCGCATCCTTAATTATCGCGCCAACAGCAATAGAGATTTCCTTGCTGAGTAACTTCAGCGGATCGAACAAATTATCGCCGAGTTCCAGCGCAATTTCCGCATTCAAATCGCGAACGGAATATCCGGTTAAACTCAACTCAGGGAAAAGCACCAAGCGTGCTCCATTCTTCGCGGCTTGCTGCACAATTTCAAAGTGGTGTTCAAGATTACATTTGATATCCCCAAGCTTCGGCCTGATTTGTCCGATTGCTAATGTGAACTTTGGCAAAATGTGCTCCGATTATTTTTTACGCTATGCATTCCCGATTATTCAGATTTAACGGCTGAGACCGCCGTGCCTTGGCAAGCCTACCTTCAAATAGTTACGGTCTCTTTGCGCCGTACCCATTTTCGGCGTCAACGATGTTCGAAACTATAAGCGAAACAGTCAAAACTATTCCTCTAAAACATCGTTCGGAAGCTCCTCCTGCTCTCCGGCCACCGGCGGCAATTTGCTTTCCAACACCTCGCCGACTTCTGCAAGCGATGTCTTTAGGCCGTGGTAGAAATTACTCTTAGAAAAATGTTCCGTCAATTTTCCTGCAATATTTGTCCAAAATTCTTCGGGAAGGACGGAGATGATTCCGCGGTCGGCAAGCAATTCGAATTTTCTCTCGTTAAGAAGAATGAAGACAAGAATTCCCGTGCCGAGTTTCGTTTTGTTAATTCCGAGTGTCCCGAACTCGAGTTCTGCTACCTGGCGCGCCGTCAGCTTTCGTTCACTCCAGTGCTTTCTATGCCGTACCACTATGCGAATCTCGGCGCTCGTTTTCTTCTCGATCTCGGCGATTTGCCCGCTGAGCTGGTGAAGCTCGATTTTTGTCAGAATTTTGTGTCGAATCATAAAGAGAAACTCCTGTTAAAAACCGGAGCGATCTTCCTGAGCTTTTCCGTCAGCTCCGCAAACCTATCCGGTCGAAGCGACTGCCTGCCGTCCGACAACGCATTCTCCGGGTGCGGATGCACTTCTACTAATAGTCCATCAGCCCCTGCGGCAACTGCCGCCAATGCCATCGGGGTGACAAGCTCCCAGCTTCCCGTACCATGGCTCGGATCGACTATCACGGGAAGGTGCGACAAATGTTTGACCATCGGGACGGCGTTCAAATCGAGTGTGCTCCTGGTGTAAGTCTCAAAGGTCCTGATTCCTCGCTCGCACAACACGATGTTGTAATTTCCCTGGGACGCTATATACTCTGCAGCCATCAGCCATTCTTCTATCGTCGCCGCCAAACCGCGCTTGAGAAGAACCGGTTTCCTGGTTCGTCCAACCGCCTCGAGTAATGAAAAGTTGTGCATGTTCCGCGCACCGATCTGAAGCATATCCGAGTATTCGCCGACGATCTGAACAGTTTCCGTATCTTTGACCTCGGTCACGACGCCCAGGTTGAATTTATCAGCCGCTTCGCGGAGATATTTTAGTCCTTCTTCTTTCAAACCCTGGAATGAATACGGAGAAGTCCTCGGCTTGTAAGCGCCCCCCCGCAGGATTTTGGCACCTTGAGACTTCACAAATTCTGCCGTCTCCATGATTTGTGACTTACTTTCGACGGAACATGGACCGGCCATCATAACCAATTCTTCTCCGCCAATATCGACGTTCTTCAAACGAATTACCGTATCTTCCGGTTTCACATCGCGGCTGACAAGCTTATACGGCTGGCTTACCGGAATGCACTCGACAACTGCGGGCAAATTCGAGAAGATACTTTGGTCAACAATTCCTTTATTGCCGGTAATTCCGATCGCGATTCGGAGCGAGCCGGGAATCTCGTGCGGTGTCCAGCCCATCGAGCGTACTTTATCCTTGACTTGCTCGATTTGTTCATCCGTCGCATTTTTATCCATTATTATTAACATATGACTAAACTGTCAATCTGAGATCGTAATTGTAAATTCATTCTTGTCTTTCGCTTTGTCCACATCAACGGCTTCATATTTACCAGCTTCCACCTGCTCCACCACCACCAAACGATCCACCGCCGCCGCTGAATCCGCCGCCACCGCCGCCTCCGAAGCCGCCAAACCCGCCCCCTCCAAAACCTCCCATCGGCGGAAAGAACCAGCCGCTCCTTCTAGCTCCACGAGAAGATGCCGAATATCGCCTGCTCCAGAACAGCATTCGAAAAACTGGCGCAATCAGGAAAAGGAAAAATAATGGATTGACTCCTCTTAACGGGTTGGAGTTACCTCGATCACTAACGTCGGCGTGAAAGGTTCCAGCAATCAATGCCGTGAGAGCGGTGATACCTTTATCTATACCATCATAATAATCCCCCGACTTAAATTCAGGCACGACAATCTGGTCAGAGATATAACTCGCGTATGCATCTGTTACGACTCCTTCCAGTCCATACCCGACCTGAAACCATGTCTTATGGTCTCCGATGTCAACAAGAAAAACTATGCCGTTGTCCTTCCCTTTTTTGCCGACCTTATTTTTTTCGGCCACCGACATTGAATACGAAAAGACATCGGCGCCGGGAACGGAATCCACCACGAGGACAACAATCTGGTTTAACGTCGAATCTTGATAAGCCTTGAGGCGCGCATCTAACGTTCCTTGCTCCTCGGGACTGAGAACGCCTGCTTGATCGGTGACATACTGCGTGAGCGATGGGACATTCTCAGGATTATATTGCTGAAATGAAAAAGCGGTGTGCGCGCCAAATGCGAAGGATAGGAAACCGGCAAGGAACAACATCTTGTATAGGGTCCCAGCATTCGCAGGTTTGGAAAATCGCGTCAATGGAAATATAGTGAGCATCTAAAACTGTACTTTCGGAGCAGCGCTGGCACCTTCTTGTGCCTGGAAATATGGCCGCTCATGAAAACCTGTGAATGATGCGATGATCGAAGACGGTACTCTCCTTACAAGAACGTTATACCCCTGGACTGCCAAATTGAACCGTTCCCTTCCGACAGCTATTCGATTTTCGGTTCCCTCAAGCTGCGATTGCAGAGCTAGAAAATTTTGATCCGCCTTCAGATTCGGATAATTCTCAGAGACTGCAAGAAGATGAGTCAAGGCTCCGCTCAGTGCATCCTGAGCCTGCTGGAATCTCTGAAATGCTTGCGGGTTATTCAGCACTTCAGGTGTAATAGTCAATTTGCCCACGCTTCGATCGCGCGGCTGCAACGTTTTCAAAAACTTCCGACTCATGCTTCGCATAGCCTTTGACAGTTTCAACGAGATTCGGGATCAAATCGTATCTCCGCTGATATTGTGTTTCCACCTGTCCCCAGGCTTGCTTGACATTTTCGTCATTGGATACAAGATTGTTATAAGTCCCGAATACCCAGGCGAACACGCCAATAGCTATAAGGATAATAACGCCCACGATTGATAATGCGATTATCGCTCCTCGCGACATGATCAACTCCTTTTTATTCTTTTTAATTTAGGTAAGGACTCTTTGAAACTCAAGTTTATTAGGTCAAAGTTAAAAACCCGCGGATTGGAAAATTTAGAATCCATAAACCTCCTCTTTTTACCTTATCTTGTTTAATTCTGCCTTCAATTTTAATTTGATCAAACGAGAAAGAAAACGCTAAATGTCTGAAAAACTTATATTCGAACTAACGCACAAGGGACGAAAAGGTTACACTCTTCCGAAGCTCGACGTACCTCTCAATTCGGAAATTCAGGAAAATTTTCTGCGTTCTGCTCCCGCCGATTTGCCGGAGGTGAGCGAGAATGAAGTGGTACGCCACTTTGTTCGCCTGTCCACGATGAACTATCATATCGACAAAGGATTTTACCCGCTCGGCTCTTGTACCATGAAATACAACCCGAAAGTCAACGAGAAGACTTCGGCTATGCCTGGAAATGCCGACATCCATCCGCTTGAGCCGCAGGAAGCCGTTCAGGGCGCACTTGAGATTATGTACAATCTTTCGGAGATGCTGCGCGAAATCGCCGGCATGTCCGTGGTTTCGCTCCAGCCTGCTGCCGGCGCGCAGGGTGAACTGACGGGCATCATGCTCATAGAAAATATCACGAATCGAGAGGCAAGGTACGCAGCAAGATTCTTGTGCCCGATTCGGCTCATGGCACAAATCCGGCGAGCGTGGCAATCAGCGGGTATAAAGCCGTCAGCGTAAAGTCCAACGAAAACGGTACCGTCGATCTCGAAGATTTACAGGCGCATCTCGATGATGAAGTCGCAGGGATGATGCTGACGAATCCGAATACTCTCGGCATCTTCGAGAAAGACATCGTGAAGTATCTGTTTATGGTGCATGATGCCGGCGGGCTCATGTACATGGATGGCGCAAACCTGAATGCAATCGTCGGACTCGTTCGGCCCGGCGATATGGGCTTCGATGTTGTCCACATAAATTTGCACAAGACTTTCTCCACACCGCACGGCGGCGGCGGGCCCGGCTCCGGCCCTGTTGCGGTAAATGATAAACTACAAGATTTCCTTCCGGTGCCGGTAATTGAAAAACATGGCAACGATTTTATCTTGAACTTCAATAAACCAAACAGCATTGGAAAGATCCATTCTTTCTTCGGCAATTTCGGAATGCTTGTCCGTGCTTACACTTACATTCTCTCGCATGGACCCGATGGATTGAGAAACAACAGCATCAATGCGGTCATCAACGCAAATTATCTTCTCAGCAGACTCCGCAATTCATTCGTTCTTCCCTACAAGGCGACGCCGATGCACGAGTTTGTCCTCTCTGCGGACAAGCAGAAAGACCGCGGCGTAAAGACTATCGATATCGCAAAGAGGCTTCTCGATTACGGCTTTCATGCGCCCACGATTTACTTTCCGCTCATCGTTCACGAAGCATTGATGATCGAACCGACAGAAACGGAGGCCAAAGAGACTCTCGACGAATTTGCGGACGCTCTGCTGAAAATTAACGAGGAGACAAAAACTTCACCTGACACCGTCCGCTCTGCACCGGCGACAACGCCTATTCACCGTTTGGATGATGCGCTCGCCGCTCGCAATGTAAATGTTTGCTTTAAGGAATAAATGATAATTGCAGACGATAAACAGATTGCTGAAATACTCAAAAACTCAAAGACTATAGCGGTTGTCGGAGCTTCACAGGATCCGAATAGAGACAGCAACGGGATAATGCGGTATCTTCTCGAGTGCGGATTTGAAGTTATTCCAGTCAATCCGAAATACGACGAAGTCCTCGGCAAAAAATGCTATCCGACAGTATGCAGCATCGGGAAGCCGATTGATCTCGTCGATGTTTTCAGAAGAAGCGAGTTCGTCGATGAGGTCGCTAATGACGCAGTTGCAGCAAAGGCAAAGGTCCTTTGGATGCAATTAGGAGTGATAAACGAAACTGCGGCTCAGTACGCGACAGACCATGGCATGAAGGTGGTCATGAACAAATGTATCGCGGTCGAGCACAGAAAGCTGATCAAATAGACATTATTTGTCAACCTACTCAATTTTGACGTTTGAGTTACCACAAGTCACGTGCGAAAAAAAAGCCACGAAATCTACAAGTAAGAAGCGTCTTTTCGCTGTGTGTTAGTTGCAGTCGCGCGTCTCATTTCAAAAGTAGAAGCTTCTTGGTATCATGGTACGTCCCTGCTTCAAGTCTGTAGAAATATACTCCGCTCGGCAGGGGTTCCCGGCACTGAAGGAAACGGAATGCGTCCCCGCGATCTCACGTTCACTAACAAGTACTTTCACTTCTCTTCCGAGGACATCGTAAACTTTCAAGGTCACGAGGCTGTTCGTCGGTAGCAGATAACCGATAAAGGTGGTGGGATTGAACGGATTAGGGTAGTTCTGTTCCAGTGAAAAAGCACTTGGCAATTCTGAACGAGGCGTATCCCGCACTGCGGTTGCGATTTCGGACAGCGGCCGTCGCCACACCCCCGAACTATCCGCTACAAAAATATTACTATCGCTGACGACAAGACCGCCATGAGCGCCATAATAGTCCTCGGTTAGGCCGGAATTGAAGGCTATCCAGCTCGTACCGCTGTTAGTCGAAAGAAAAACACCGACAGGAGTGCTTGCAAATATATTGTTGCCGCTGGTGGCAAAATCAGAAACACCGCCGTCGGGCAAGCCGGATTTGGCAGCAGTCCAGATGGTGCCGTTATTGGTCGAAAGAAAAACACCGATAGGAGTGCCAGCAAAAATATTACCGCCGCTGATGGCGAGAGCAGTAATAATACTGTCGGTCAAGCCAGAATCCGCGGCTGTCCAGATCTTGCCGCTATTGGTCGAAACAAAGATGCCGCCGCTCCAAGTGCCTGCAAAGATATTACTGCCGCTGATGGCAAAATCCCAAAGGTACTCACTTGCCAATCCGGAATCGACGGCTGTCCAGCTTGTGCCGCTGTTGGTTGAAAGATAAACGCCGCCGGTATCAGGGCGCGGAACATCAGTGCCTGCAAAAATATTGTCGCCGCTGATGGCAAGAGCAAAAACATATCCGTCGGTCAAGCCGGAATCGCTAACGATCCAGCTTGTGCCGTTGTTGGTCGAAAGATAAACGCCGTTGCCATTAGTGCCTGCAAAAATATCATTGCCGCTGACGGCAAGAGCAACAACGACGGTGTAGGGTGCCAGGCCGGAATCGACGGCTGTCCAGCTTGTGCCGCTATTAGTCGAAAGAAAGACGCCGTTACCTCCTGCAAATATATTACTGCCGTTGATAGCAAGGCAATTGACCTGTCCATGTGTTCCACTTGTTTGCACCCATTGTGCAAGCAGGGGATCTAAGTAAGCGGTTGATAAAGTCGCCGCCAAAAGAAACCTGAGAATGTGTTTCATTTGTATCTCCTTCAGTAAAAACCATAAAGCGCAATTGCAACTAAAAATTTGAACTCCTCCATATTGCGTGTTTCTGTCATCTCCAACATGTGACGCCCACTTTTGCGGGATTCTGCTTTTTCACCGCCGTTCGCTTCACCTTCATCCCGTGGGATAAAATGAATCATGAACAAGAGGCAATGTTTAGAAGCCCATCTCACGGGAATAATCTATTTCTTTAAGCCATGAACTTCAAATCACCGTCTTTGTCCGGCACACCAGGACAAAAGAAAATACGAGCATAATGGTCACGAATTCCTTAACCTTTCAGACAGCCTAACTTCGCCGGCTCATTTCATCAACAAGAGCTTCTTCACCGATATAAATCTTTCACCGTTGTTCCCATCGGCCATGATGCGGCAGAAATAAACTCCGCTGGCAAGTTTCGACGCATCAAGAGTAACTCTGTAATATCCCGCATTTTGTTTGTCATTCACCAGCATCTTTACCTCTCTTCCGAGTACATCGTAGATTTTCAAGGTAACATGGCTGGCAATCGACAACTGATAGTCGATGACAGTTGACGGGTTGAAAGGGTTCGGATAATTCTGACTCAACCCGAATGATTTCGGCACGTTATTCCCGATTTGTTTCACGCCAAGAATCGTTATGGTGTCGCTTCCGCCGGCTTCGATATACCTTGCCTTGAACTCTTGCAAATAAAGATTAGCGATGCGGGCACTGTGGATGATGAGCGTGTTTTCGTCGTTCACGGTTTCTGCAGAAGTTGACCAATTATGCGAGCCGGTAATGACGATTTCGTCAGCCCTCGAATTGTCGGCATCGATTACCGCATATTTGTGATGAAGAAGCCCCGTTCCGAGGGCGCTTCCCTTCAAGTGAACGTCGATTCCGTTCGTCTGCAAAAAGCTAAACTGATTCCCGCTGTCGGTGTTGTTGTCCATTACGACTCTGACTTTATCGCCTGCCGCGTTTTTTGAAACGAGCTCCTGTGCCAGATCGCTGCGAGTAAATGTAAACATGCAGATATTGATTGAGCTTGTAGCAGTGGCAAGCGTTTGATATATGTGAAGCGTCGTTTGGTCCGACGGGCTGAAGTAAAGTTCGACAGGCGTTCCATTGATATTAAACTTGTGCGGCGTAATATCCGTTTTGTCGGCGCCGAAACGGGATCGAGTTGAATCCGGTGTATCGGTCGAGCTTCCCCACATTTCGTTGAACTCCATCGTGTAAGCGTTCGCGAGCGCCTTATCCTGTATCTCGATTGAATTCTGCGCGTCATCGTTGTCGCCCGGATCGGTGGCGTTCCATGATCCTGTCCAGACCCAATCGTCGGTGAAAGAGCTTGTGTCACGGAAATCGAATATCGCAAACTTGTTGTGCATCAATCCGTTTCCCGCGTCGATCGGATCGTAAGTGTCGGTGATGAACGGAACATTGCTTTTCATCGTGGTCATCGGAACTGTGCCGGCATTGTCGTTTTCGACGATCATTCTGATTTTCACGCCGCGGCTCTTCGCGCTGAGTAAGGCATTCGCGATATCGCTTCCGACGGTTCCGCTGAAGCTGTACAGTGCAAGGTCGATCGAATATTTGGCGGCATTTACTCTCGCGAGGAATTTGTTGACTATGTCCACCGTCTGAGCGTTCTCGCCGCTGGAAACGGAGGTATCGACGGATTTGTTGAAGTAAACGTCCATGGTACCTGTCGTGCCCGAAGGAGAGGCAGTGCTGAAGATCGCGTCGCCGGTTTGGTTTGTGCCGGACGTGTCCGTGGCTGCAACCTGATAATGGTACACCGTTGCGGGCCATAAACCGCTCAATGTTATTTCCTGGGTAGTATCGGCGGATGTAAATACAACCGAATCTTTGTATGCGGCGGACGCACCGTATCTGACGACTCCGTGGGATGGTGAAGCCGTCTTGAATGAAATCGTGACAGAATTCGGCTGAATACTGTTTTCTGCCGGCCCGGAGACGAAGGCAGGTCCTCCGCCTGTAATAATGTCGGATTGACTTCTGGCGTCAACTTCATAGTTAGAAATGTACGGGGGCGTCATTGTAGAAGTAGTACCGGGTTTATATTGTTTTAAAATCCCGATCATGTCGAATGTACCTGTGGGAAATGTCAGGTTAGTCGGGACATAACCGCCGGTAGTGCCGGTAACATCTGTGATGGTCGTATTTGTGGAATTATACGTCACATTATTAACTCTGACGAGGCGTCCCTCGTTCGGCTCCGTGTAATCGTCATTGAAAGACTGGTTTACATCCGCACAGGTGAGAAGCAGCGGTTCCGGTAAAGGATTGCCGTGGGAATAGATGATCGTTTTCGACGAATCGGGAACAATCTCAATTGTGCCGCGAAACTGGTCTATTGTGCCGGTAAATATTACGGAGTCGCCCACCTGATAATCATAAGAATGCGTGTAGCTGAAAATGTTTACTCCGGCGGTTGCGTCCTGGATAAAAAGATTTGTCTGCGGCAGGACACTGAAATCAGCGGTGATTAATCCAGTCACTGTCACGACAGCTCCAACCTGGTACGGTGCGATAGGGACTCCCAGGGAATCATTAATATGCAGATCGATGATCCGCACCACTTTAATGACCGTTACTGCGAGCTGGGAATTCACCGGCGACGGCAGGATTGCATCGATCGCAGTCTCGACGATAAAGTTTCCGGTCATGGATGAATCGGGCCCCGTCACGGAACGAATCAACACCTGCCCTGTGTCCGTTGCGGTAACGGCCGCGCCCGTAATGTTTATTGTATCCTGGTTGACACCGAAGTTCGCATTTGAAAAGGAATTTCCGGTGAGGGAAACGCCGGAAGCATTCATTGACCATGTGAAATCCGCCGGGACTATGACGATAATGTTGGCGATGGTGTCTTGTTGGTCGCTCGCGATCTTAATTGAGAAATCGGATGTTTGCTTCGCCGTTACCATGGCAGGTGATATTTGGGCGGATCCGATTCCGCTGCCGCTCGCAGCAATCGAAGCCACGCTGCCAATGATCACTATATTGTTCAATCGAAAATTACCGGTGCTTGAAGCTCCATACCCCCATATCCTGAAAGTTATGGTGCTTGCTGTTGCGGACGGCAATGCAGTAAGAGCAAACTGGGTCAATGAAGATGTATTTGTGTTGGGGGTTTCCCCAAGAGCCACTGTCCCCGAGGTTGCAAAACCGTCCAGACTATATTGCACCTGTACTTTCTGCGGACCCGTTGATGTACAGCCTGCCTTGAAAGTCAAAGACGAAATTGTTGCTTCATAACCGGGGTTGGGTGTGATAGAAAACTGCCAGTATTTACCGGTCGCAGAAAACGTTGTGGACGTTGACCACGATCCACAATAAATGTCACCGGGGCTGGTCTGATAACCAATCGTGGTCGCGGGAACCACACTGATCGCACTTGCGGTCAGGTTGTTGTCTGTGGTCGTGGCATTCGTCACGGCAGAAGTCAAATCCCACGCGGCAATCTGTCCCCATGCATTTGCGCTCGCAAGCGCGACGAAAAATAGTGCTGTTATAAATTTCACGCTATCCTCCTGATTTCTTGACGGAATTGTCTTCGGAAGGCATAATTGTGTCATGATCCGGCACATTGCTTTTGAAACGGCTGTGTCGTCCCACACCACAAACAACCTTCATCTCTTGCCAGTACTGCGTAATCAATTTGGAATTCGGCCGTCAAAATGTCAAGTGCAGGCAGTAAACAATTAGAAAATCAAGATATCTACGGAGAATTATATTAAACAACGTTCCAAATAAAACTCCAACCTTTTAAGAAGCTTCAAAGATGGGTAGTGTCCTAATTTGATTTACGTTTCAGAACAAAAACGTTTAAACCGCAATGTGCCGCCTTTCGGCATCCCACATTCCATAGACTATCGATGGTGAGCGGGAAACGCCACGATGCGCAAAGCTTATCATTGAAGGAACACTTGGCGAATCTTTGCGGTCTTGCGGTTAAGAAAGTCCTTTTGGGGTGTTGCAGAAGGTTGGAATTAGGACACCACGCAAGAATTTAACTCAATGGGCGCGAGCGCTTCCGCTGCTGGTTACGACTTTCAATCGGCCATCTATCCAGGGGTTCTGTTGACAAACGCTGTTAACCTTGTCAAGGCTTATTTATAAACGATGCATAGCTCCCAGCATTCAGAGAGCTATTGTCGAGAAGCTTGACAAGGTTCGCTTTCGGCAATAGGTTGCTAATCGCCGTGAAAATCTTTTCATCCCGTTTTAATTGTGGCTTCACCTTTTTGCCGCAATATTATTGACAGATAATAAAGGAGAGAAAGAAATGGCTGAAATAATTAAACGAAAACTCGCATACGGGTTCGGAGCTCTCGGAGTGATAGCATTTATCTTTGCATTGACAATGGGTCTATCATTCGGAAAGTTCGGCGGCTCGATAAAGGATGTAAAGTTAGGCGCGGCAGATCCACCGATAACCCAACTGCCTCCCGCGGTAGAACAGCTGAGCAACGCTTTTATTACTGTGGCACATGCCGTAACGCCGGCTGTAGTGCAGATACAAGTAACATCGACGCCGAAGGCGGTGAACGTCCCGAACGGGCAGAATCCTCCCGACAATATGTTCAAATTCTTTTTCGGGCCGGATTTCCCTTTTCATAATTTCAATATGCCTTCGCCAGAGCCAAGCCCGGAACACGCGCTCGGTTCGGGGGTCATAGTGAGCCCCGATGGATACATTATCACAAACAACCATGTTGTCCAGGATGCAGACCATGATGGAATCAAAGTGACGCTCTTAGACAAAAGGACGTTCGATGCAAAACTAATCGGCCGCGATCCGACGACAGATATCGCAGTGATAAAAATTAACGGGAGCGATCTTCCCGTGGTTTCATTGGGAAATTCGGACAGCGTCCATGTCGGAGAATGGGTAGTCGCAATCGGAAATCCGCTGGGACTCGACTACACCGTAACGCAGGGGATTATCAGCGCGCTCGGGCGAAATATAAACATAATTCGGAGTCGATACGGCATCGAGGACTTTATCCAGACAGACGCGGTTATTAATCCGGGAAACAGCGGCGGCCCGCTTGTTGATCTCCACGGTCAAGTAGTTGGGATCAATACCGCCATCGCTACAAACACCGGAACTTATGAAGGATATGGCTTTGCGGTTCCGATAGACCTCGCACATAAGGTCGCATTGGATTTAATCGATCATGGCAAAGTAATTCGACCCTACATCGGGGTTCAAATTCAAGATATCGATCAAACGATGGCAAAGGCTCTTGGAATGAAAGACGCTGACGGCGTGCTGGTACAAGCGGTTCAGGACAATTCACCTGCCGAAGAAGCCGGTATCAAGGCCGGCGATGTCATTTTGAAGTTTGGCGGAGAACCAATTGAACATGCCAACCAGCTTCAGACTCTTGTTGCATCCAAAAGTCCCGGCGACAAAGTTGATGTCGAAATCTTACGGGATGGCAAGGCCGAAAAGAAGACCGTCACTCTGAAGGAACGAAACGGCGAGGAATTCGCTTCCAATGACAATGAGTCAGGGAGCACTGCAACAACACTGCAATCACTCGGGCTATCTGTTCAAAACGCGGACAACGCAACGCTCGAAAAGTACGATGCCAAACAGGGCGTGCTTGTGACCGGCGTTTCTTCCGGCAGCGAAGCTGACGATCGCGGCATAAAGCAAGGAGACCTGATTACAGGCGTTGACAATAAACCGATAGATTCTGCCGGCGAGATGGAAAAAATCGTCAACGCGCATAAGCCCGGCGATGCACTGCTCTTTCGCGTAGTTACCTCGAACAAAGTGAATGCATACCTCGCTCTTGAAATCCCTGAGAAATAACTTTTTAAGATTCAGTAGGGGTTTAACCAACTAAACCCCTACTGTATAATTTGACTTTTAAGACCCCGCCAGATTCTTCTGCTCTTCGCAAATCCTCTTCAAGTAATCGAAAGCATAAAGACCCGTATTATGGCCATCATCCCATGTTAATCCAATTGCGTAGTTGCCGACGACCTCCGCAGACTTGAGACCATATTTTCCCGGCGTAAGAATCTGTAAAGAAGAAGGTTTGTACTCACGCCAAAGGATCGATTCGCCCGTACACGCCGCACACGGACACCGGTCGCGCAAATATTTTGTCGATAAGGTGAATTCTGCGTCGTCGTCCCACTTAATGAGTACGCTCTCATCGTTCATCTTCTGGAATTTTATCGGACGCAATCATTTTCCTTGTTCTTGTCCACTACGGCGGAGATCAGAATCATGGCCTTAAGCCATTTCATCGGGCAGGGAATCGCTCTATCCTATTTCAGCCTCTATTCTTGATTGCCTTCAACTCAACAAGGACTTCTTTGGCAGAAGTCTGTGGGTCAACTTTCGGAAATATCTTAACAATCCTCCCTTTCGGATTGATTATGAATGTGACCCTATCCGCCATTCCCCACTTAGAATTATACACACCGTATTCGTTTACGACTTTTTTGTCTATATCGGCGAGCAGCAAAAAGTTTAGGCCGTATTTCTTGACGAAGTCCTTGTGCGATTGAACATCCTGGACACTCACCCCGATCACTTTCGCTCCTTCTTTGGTGATTGAAGAAATGTCGTCTCTGAAATTGCAGGCTTCGGTCGTGCAACCTTGAGTTTCATCTTTTGGGTAGAAGTACAAAACCACATATTTTCCCTCGAAATCGCTGAGCTTATGCATCCTCCCATCATTTCCTTTCAGGGCAAAATTTGGAGCCCTGTCTCCCTCTTTCATTGTTATTTGCGCGCTTGCACTTATCGCAAAAAATAGAAGCGCCATCGCGGATACAACCAATTTAGTTTTCATATTTCCTCCTCTAATTTATGTGAAATGTAAATGACCAAGTTTCTGGTTCAAGTCGAATCCGAAAAAGTCATCGCCGTTGAAATCGAAATTCGTTTTGCTTTCGTAACCGAGCCAATTCCAATTTTCAACTACTCTCGCGCGTTCATCGGCCTGAAGTTCATTGAAATTATTAACACTATTCGTGAACTCTGAGTGCCCGTCGTACTTATCGGGATTTACTACAGCAAAAACCCTGTGAGTCTTTTTCACCTCTTCTAAGATTTCGACATCGACAGATTTTTCTATCAGAGTCCCATCGCCATTCTCCAGCCGGATGCTGTGCGTCTTCACGAAATTTCCTTCGTCGTAAACTTCAAGCATCGCCGTCGCTGCGATGCGGGAGACTTTCAGCAGGAAATCAAGAACGAGAAACGCGTTGAACTCGTTGTCCGCAACTCTCGTAAAACCGCTTCCGATCATCCCGTCCTCATAACCTCCGCGCTTTACTATGATCAAGCCGTTCGCTTCCAATCTATCGACGATCTCTTCTTCAGAATAACCTGCTTTTTCAAGCCTGGAAAACTCTCGATTTATTTTTGCCGTTTCATTTCCGACACGGTCGTAATTCGGAAAAACGATGAACCGACGCAGATTGAGCTTCCCACCTGTCCAGAAAAACTCCGAGTTATACCAATGCTGCAAGCCGCGGATTGCATCCCACTCTTCCGAGGAGACAAAATTCCTCCCGTCATCAACGATACGATAAAAGATACTTCGTGCCATCTTACCTCTTTAAGAGACTCTCCACGTATTTTGCAATCATGTCGATCTCAATGTTGACGGATTCTCCGACTCTCAAATGACCGAAAGTAGTATTGTCGAAAGTATGCGGAATGATAGCAACCTTGAACGAGTCAGACAGTTTCTCCGCAACTGTCAGGCTGACCCCGTTGATAGAAACGCTTCCCACCGGAATCAAATATTTCATCAACGCCCGCGGAATTCGGAACCGGAACATCCGGCTCATAGGCAATCTCTCAATCGACGCCACCTTTCCTGTTGCATCGACGTGTCCCTGAACAAGATGGCCGCCCACCCTATCGTTTAAGCGAGCCGCTCTCTCCAGATTGACAAGACTACCCCGCATTAGATTACCTATCATCGTCTTCTTAATTGTTTCTTCTACTGCTTCGACTCCAACTTGAGTTCTATTTCTCTCAACAATTGTGAGGCAAACTCCGTTCACTGCAAGGCTGTCGCCTATTTTCAAATCGGCAATAACCTTTCGGCATCCGATAAATATTTTTCTCCCGCCGTTCGTGGAGCCCTTCACTTCATTTACATCGCCAACCTCTTCAATGATTCCTGTAAACATTTTTAACCCTTCAAGTGACCCTTTCTCAAGAGAGAGACCTTGGCAAAACCCGTTTGGAGATAGTGCGAGTTTTCCGTGTCTTGTAACATTTTATCCATGACCATGGAAAAGATTCTTGCATCGAGAGACATTTAGAAATATCCCATGATTGAATGATCAACCCCGACTTGAGAAATCTCGATATCTTTCAGAACAAAAGCCTTGGACAAATCATTAATTTGGATTCCATCGCTAAAGCTTGCACCGCGGCCAAGAATTTTTGGCGCAACGAACAGCCAAAGTTTGTCGGCCATTCTTGATTTTATAAATTGAGAAAAGACATCCGCTCCTCCCTCGACCAAAACCGAAGCAATCCCCATCTCACCAATCCGGTTCAGAACGACAGCCGGGGAAAACGTGCCGTTTATTTCACCTTTTAAAGGAATTACCTCGACTCCCTGCCGCTTGAGCGCGTTAATCTTCTTTCTCGCGGTCCTAGAATGCTCCTCCAATCTTGATGAGCAGAATAGAATTGTCTTTGCCTTCCTGTCCGTGAAAATTCTTGAAGTAACCGGAGAAGACAAATTTCCGTCCAAGATTATCCGAACCGGAGACCTTCCTTTGACCAAGCGGACAGTCAATTTCGGATCATCGATTTTAATCGTCCCTGCTCCGACGAGCACAGCATCATGTTCCGCACGCAGCTCATGAACTTTTCGCAGCGACTCCTTTGAGGTTATGTATTTAGACTTCCCATTTTTTAAGGCGATCCTCCCGTCAATCGATTGAGCAATCTTCAGAGTAACAAGCGGAAGCTTTTTTGTCATAAATTTTATGAACGCTTCGTTCAACTTTTCAGCGGGCTGTGATGCCAAGCCGATCTCCACTTCGATTCCAGCTTCTTTTAACTTCTTAGCACCTTTTCCATTCACAAGAGGATTTGGATCGAGCATCGCCACATAAATTTTCCCCACCTGCTTTTCAATAAGCAGATCGGTGCACGGCGGCGTTTTTCCATAAAAACTGCACGGCTCAAGATTCACATAAACATTCGCCCCCGCGACACTTTCGGTAGCGGAACGAATTGCATTCACTTCTGCATGTGCCCCGCCGAAATTCTCATGATACCCTTCACCGATTATCGAATTATCCTTCACTATCACGCATCCCACCATCGGATTCGGACTCACATTTCCTTTCCCATTTCTTGCAAGTCGAATGCATCGCAGCATCAGGTCTTCGTTCGTAAACATTTATTTCAAATTGAGAGTTATCTTCTGCCCGATCTTCGACTTCAAAAATTTTGAAGCATTGCCAAGGTTGACGGCAATTTCAATTAGTCCGCTGCTCCCATTAATACAGACAGGACCTTTTGTCTTTGCTTGAGAATAAGATTTATAGAATTGTGCAATGACCTTCGAGTTGATCCTGAGACTTGCGTCTCCCCTGAGCAGTGAGTCATCCCATAGAAGACTTGTGTAAATATTCCCAAAATGGTCATGGTACACGATCTCACCGACGTTTTTACCATCGACAATCTTCCTGCAAAACGAACTCACGTGCGGATAATTGAACCTGTCGCCGAGTTCATTCAGTTTTGTGCCCCTTGACAAATACGCCGCCACTGGAGCAAATATGTCTCGCCCGTGGAAGGTTGTGCTGGCTCGTGAAAGGAAGAATTTTTCATTTGTCACCTCGTAAAATTCGGTTCCGGCCGCTTCCGCAGCTACATAATCCAGCAACCCATTATCAGGGGCAAGAAAAATCCGATCCTCGATTCTCCCGCAGATTATTTTTCGTCCGCTCCCGACTCCCGGATCGACGACGTTTACAAAAATGGAATCTTCAGGGAAAAATCTTCGTGAAGCCCACAAAACAAAGGCGGCTTGTCGGACATTTTGCGGCTCTATCTCATGCGTGAGGTCGACAACCTTCAAAAGAGGATTTATCTGCGAGATAACGCCCTTCATCGTTCCGACAAAATAATCTCCTGCCCCAAAATCGGTGAGAAGAATGACAAGAGACATTACACCTTCACGGCATTTTCTCGTTTCGCCGACGCATAAGATACATCGACTATCTTCATAACATGGCACATCTGCGCAATTGTGGGCACGTCAGATTTGACCCCGGCCAACGATTTAATAAAGTTGGTGAGTTCAGCCTCGTAGCTTCTCTTAAAAATATTCTCAAATTTCGAATTATGTACCGGCGTCAGGCTTTCAAGCTCATCTTTCACGCGATGATGAAGAACCAACGGACTCAACGTTGCGGTCCCGTTTGTTCCGTAAATCTCAAAGTGGAAGCTTTCGTCGGGTTGTTGGAGCCCCCAGCTCGCGTCTAATCGAATCATGGCTCCACCATGTGTTCTCATCGTGACAAGTGCGGTGTCCTCAATTTTCTTGAACCTGCGGCTGAAAAATGCTGCGTTAACCGCGCTCACAACAGGAAAATTCAGAAGCCACAAAGCAAGATCAACCAGGACGATCCCGAGATCGAGCATGACGCCGCGCCTTGTCTGCGACCTTGAAGCCACGTGCATTTTTGTGCTCGGCTCTCTCTTGTGCCATGCTGCGTTGATGTAAAAAACTTCGCCGAGCTGCCCATCGCTTAGATAACTTTTAAGCATCATAAAGTCGCTCCTGAAGCGGTTGTTCATTGCCACCAACACGACCTTTCCCTTTTCACTAGCGATTTTAGAAAGAGTTTCGCATTGATTGTGATTGACCGTCGGCGATTTCTCCACCAACACGTTTTTCCCCGCATTCAAAGCGGCTAGCGCGATCTCGAAGTGGGTGTCTGTAGAAGTACAGATATCTACCGCATCTATCTCGGGGTCATTCAGCAGGTCTTCATACGCTGGGTATAACTTCTGGATGCCGTGCTGCTTGCCGAGAATCTGCAGCCGCTGTTTGTCCAACTCAGAGAGCGCGGTGACTTTCACGCCGGCCATTTTGTTCAATAACGGTAGATGAATAACCTGCGCAATTGCTCCCGCGCCTATAACCCCTAATCTGATCTCTGACACAGTTATTTGCTCACCGATATTGTTTCCTTCGATGAAGCCCTTTCAATTTTGAGAAAATTTACGACCTTCCCGGCAATTCCCTCCGGATGCAGCCCGACGAGCTCATATAGCTGCTGCGGTGTTCCATGTTCCACAAAGGCGTCGGGCAAACCGAGATTAAGAACACGACGCGGCTTCCCGATTTCTTGCAGGCATTCCAAAACCGCACTGCCGAAACCGCCTTTCAATGTGTTGTCTTCGACGGTTACGATGTGATCAAACTTTTCCGCGACCTCTTCCATAAGCTCCGCATCAACCGGCTTGACGAAGCGCATGTTGACGACTTCAGCGTCTATCCCCTCTTTATCTAAAATCTCCACTGCTTTCATTGCATGCTGCACCATTATACCGACGGCTAAGATCGCAACGTCTCTCCCGCTCCTTAAGCGTTCTCCCCTGCCGATCGGTATATTCTGCATCTCTTTTTTCGGGAGGCCGAGAGCATTGCCGCGAGGATAGCGTATTGCGACCGGTCCGTCTTTATAATTCACGGCGGTCAGCAGCATATCGCGCAGCTCACCCTCATCTTTTGGAGCCATGACGACCATTCCGGGAACAAGGCGCAGATAGGTCAGGTCAAATGCTCCATGGTGGGTCGGACCATCTGCGCCCACCAGTCCCCCGCGGTCAAGCACGAACACGACGTGGAGATGCTGAAGCGCGACGTCGTGGATTATTTGATCTAATGCGCGCTGCAAAAAGGTCGAATATATCGCGGCTACAGGGATATAACCCTCCGTTGCCATACCGGCGCAAAACGTCACGGCATGCTGTTCGGCGATGCCGACATCAAAAACCCTTTCGGGAAGTTCCTTCTGAAGAACATTCAAGCCGGTTCCGTCCGGCATTGCCGCGGTCACACCTACAACTTTGCCATTCTTCTTCGCAATCTCAACAAGCGCCTCGCCGAATACTTTCGTGAGTGCCGGTGGACCATCTTTTTTAAACTGTGTCCCGGTAACCTTATCGAACGCCACCACTGCATGAAGCTTCTGCCTGTCCTCTTCGGCGGGCAAATATCCTTTCCCCTTTTCCGTAGTTACATGCACCAAGAGCGGCCCTTTTAAATCCTTCACTTCGCGGAAGGTCCTGATAAGCTGAACTACGTTATGACCGTTGAACGGCCCGAAGTATCTAAAGCCGAGAGCTTCGAAGAGCATGCCCGGAGTCACAACTGCCTTCATCCCGGTTTCCAGCCTGCCGGCAACTCTCCTCATCCTATCACCCACGGAATCCAACCTGCCTGCAATTTCCCAGACGTTGCTTTTAAATTTGTTATAGGCTCCCGTGGCGGCGATGCTGCTGAAATAATTCGATATTGCCCAAACATTCGGAGCGATCGACATCCGGTTGTCGTTTAACACGACTATAAGATTTTTTTTCAGGAGCCCCGCGTTGTTCATGGCCTCGTACGCCATACCTCCGGTCATTGCCCCGTCTCCGATAACTGCGATGACCTTGAATTTCTCTTTCATGAAGTCACGAGCCGTAGCAACTCCGAGCGCGGCTGAGACTGAAGTGCTCGCATGTCCCGCTCCGAAAACGTCATAAGGACTTTCCGAACGTTTCAGGAATCCGCTTATACCATGGTACTGTCTAATCGTCTGAAAATTATCTCTCCTGCCGGTGATAATTTTGTGAATGTATCCCTGGTGTCCCACATCCCACACAAGTTTATCCTCAGGCGTGTTGAATACATAATGCAGTGCCAGCGTCAATTCCACAGAGCCGAGACTCGAGCCCAGATGACCGCCAACCTTCGAGATCGTATCTATGAGGAACTCGCGAATTTCCTGTCCGAGAACTTTTAGCTCACTCACGCTTAACTTGCGAATATCCGAGGGAGAATTTATAGAATAAAGATATTTATACTCCATTTACATTCTGCTCATAATTCAAGATCTGTCTCCTCCAGCGCGCCGCCGGAATTCTTTTGAATTTTCTTTAACTTCAATTTAGCTTCATTCAACTGCGTCATGCAAGACTTTGCAAGCGTCATCCCTTCTTCGTAGAGCTTGATAGAGCCATCCAACGGAGAGTTCCCAGCTTCAAGAGTTTCGACAATCTCTTCAAGCCTTCTTAATGCTTCCTCAAATTGGGGCAAGGCGCCTGCTTCGCTTTTACCGGATTTATTGTTCCCAGCGAGCGGGTTCTTCGATTTGCTCATGTTTCCCAATTATATTTGAATCGAGTGTTCCATCATGTAAATGTATTATTGCAGTTTCTCCGACTTGAATTTTGGTGACCGACCCTACAAAACCGCGCGAACTTTCGATGAAGGCATAGCCGCGTCTCAGCACTCCACGCGGACTCAGAGCGTTCAAATGCGAAGCTACGGACGACAGCCTCTGCGATTTTGTTTCAAAAAAATGCGCCATCTCATTTTGCGCCCTCCTTGTCAGGTCATCGACAAACTGCAACTTCTGCTCAACAAGTGAAGCCGGCTGCTGAAGCGCATAATGATTTGTCAAAGTATCAAGTTTCAACTTCAGTTCATTCAACCCTTGTTCGACAGATTTTGTCATTTCCCGAAATAATCCCCGCACCGTATCAAGAATTTCAAGCTTATCCGGCACGACCAACTCTGCTGCAGCGCTCGGTGTTGCGGCGCGAACATCTGCAACAAAGTCCGCAATCGTAAAATCCACTTGATGACCGACGGCACTGATAACTGGGATTTTACTTTCGTAAATAGCGCGTGCCACGATCTCTTCGTTAAAAGCCCAGAGATCTTCCAAGCTTCCGCCTCCTCTTCCGACAATCATAACATCGATGTTAGGCACTTTATTGAAACCTTTTATCGCCTCTGCTATCTCTTCTGCGGCCCCGTCTCCCTGAACTTTGACCGGATAAATGATAAGCTCCACAGCCGGGAATCTTCTATTTATGATACTGATGATGTCACGAACAGCGGCGCCTTCTAGAGAAGTAACCGCGCCAATCCTTTTTGGAAATTCGGGGAGCGGCTTCTTATGCTCTTCGCTAAAAAGTCCTTCATCATCCAATTTCTTTTTCAATTGTTCAAACGCAAGCTGCAGCGATCCTTCTCCCACGGGCAAAATATTTGCCGCATACAACTGAAAATCTCCGCGCGGCTCATAGATGGAAATTTTTCCCTTTACAAGGACATTCATCCCATCGCTGATATTGAATCGAACCCGCGCCGCATCGGATCGCCACATTACAACGCGAACCTGTGCCTGGTCGTCCTTCAGCGTGAAATAGAGATGACCCGACGGCATATGTCTCTTGAAATTAGAAATCTCCCCCTCGACCACCACTGCCGGAAAATTTCGCTCGAGAGCCCCTTTCACAAGCCGCAACAGATCTTTTACCTTAAGAGTGTTTTCTTCCGATGATGCCGGTTGCGCTTCATCTAACAATTCATAGCTCATAGCCGAGTACCACTAACCTCTTGCGGTCAACTTATGCAGGTATGCCGTTCGCCGGCATCTGAATTATTGAACCTATAACTTCAGTTAGCGGGATAATTGGACCTCCTCACTTTTGGGAATTATAAACATTCTGAATATCAAGTAAAAGGCATTTCCGCCGGAGATTGACACGCCTTTAGCTCAGGCAAAGAATAGGTCTTTATTCAAATTGAAACTTAGGAATCATTGACGTTATATTACCTCGCATGTTGCGAAAATTAAGACTGAATTCCCCCGAGCCAATCCGACGGATCATTGTCTCACGAACCGACCATATCGGCGATGTCGTTCTTTCGCTCCCGGTTTTTGCCTCCCTGAAAAAGTGTTTGCCGGAATCCGAAATCATGGCATTCGTAAGCGATTACACTGCCGATGTGGCTCGTTCTTCGCCGTACGTCAACGACGTAATTACCTACAAGGCAGGTGACTCGATAATATCGACGATGATGAGATTCAAGATTTTCCAGCCCGACGCGATACTATTCCTTTTTCCGCGATTCCGGCTTTCAGCCGCAGCCTTCCTCGCGGGTATTCCGATAAGAGTCGGCACCAATCACCGGTGGTATTCATTCCTCTTCAACAAGAAGGTCAGCGAGCACAGGAAATACTCCGTAAAGAACGAAGCTGAATATAATACCGCGCTCGCCGAAGTTTTAGGGTGTAAAGAAAAATCTTTCGACATTACTTTAAAATTAGATGTCGCTGCCCTCGATCATGTAAAAAATTTCCTCCGTGAGAACAATCTGAATAAATTTATAGTGGTACACCCCGGCAGCAGCGGCTCGGCTTTCGATTGGAGCGCCGACAGATTTCGGGACTTAGTAACGCGCCTTCCTGACAATTTGCAGACAAAGGTTCTTGTGAGCGGCACCGTTGAGGAACATTCACTTTGCGAGAGCATATCAAAAGGGATCCCGGGAGTGATCAACACGGCAGGAAAATTCTCTTTGCTCGAATTCATCGCTCTTCTTTCGGAAGCAGAAGCATTCATTTCAAGCTCAACCGGCCCTATTCATCTTGCCGCAGCAGTTGGGACACCCGTGATCGGGATTTATCCGAACAAAAGACCGATGACTCCTGTAAGGTGGGCGCCGCTCACCGATAAAAAGATAATCTTGACACCCAAAGACGGCTCCGATAATTTGACCTTAATAACGGTTGATGAAGTGCTTCGATCGGCGCGCGAGCTCATGCCGGTAAATTCATAATGAAGCTTCAGGCGTTTCTTCCGTTATTCATTCTCGTTATTTTCGTCTTTCAGCCGACGGCTATCAGCCGAGATAACGACTTGCGCATTCTTAACAACCCTGCTTTTACTGCCGGCGAGAATCTCAGCTATGATATTTATTATGGACCGATTGTGGCCGGAAGTGCAACCATCGCCGTCCCATCATACATATATTACGGCGACCGGAAATGCTACAAGGTTGAATTCTCAATGCGTTCCGCAAAATTTTTCGATATATTCTTCAAAGTCAGGGATTATTATTGCTCCTTGGTGGACGCCCGCGGGCTTTTCCCCTGGAAATTTGAGCAGCACACTAGAGAAGGCGCGTACAAAAAAGACTTTACCGCATGGTTCGATCAGATAAACCATACAGCCAAAACAAGTGAGGGCGGCCCTTATGCGATTCAACCTTACACACAGGATATTGTCAGCACTTTTTTCTATGCAAGAACGCTCGACTATGATAAATTTAAAATCGGACAGGAAATTCACTTCTCTAATTTTTATGAGAGTAAGGTTTATCCTTTGGATGTGAAGTATCTCGGACGGGAAGACGTGAAAACAAAAGCAGGTAAATTCCATTGCCAAATAATTGAGCCGATCATCGTAAAGGGTGGATTATTCAGAAACACGGGCAAGATCGTCGTATGGATAACCGACGATTCATTAAAAGTCCCGGTGAAAGTGCAGACTCAAGTCGTGATCGGTTCAGTTGTAGCGGAGCTTTCAAAATACAGCGGTTTGGCGGGAACGCTCACGGCGAAATATTAGATGCTTAGAATTGATGTTTGTGCAATAGAAGCAAAAATGTCATATAACCAGACGGAAAGCAAAAGACACGATAATAAATCGATCATCGATGCGAAGTCTGCGTCTCAAATAGCTGTGCCGCGATAGGAGCTAAATATGCCGGAAGAACAAGACACACGACCTGACGATTCTTCGAAGGATACGCCGCGCAGGTCAACTTCTACGAACGGAACGTTTGACGGGCCGCAAAATAAGCAGCCGACGAGATTCAAACCCGTTTCGTTTGCATTGGTCTCGCTCTTAATAATCTTTTTCTTGTACCAGTTTGTTGCAGGTGGAATCACCGTTTTGTTGTTCGGCGCTGTTCCTGCGTCCAATCAGACTTCCGTCTTCAGGCTTGCGATGATGTTTGCAGAAATCTTATTCATTCTGCTGCCCACTATCTTACTCGCAAAAATTCAGGTGAAAGAATGGAAGGAGCTTCTGCATATCCGGAGGACAGATTTGTTTTATATTATCCTTGCGGTAATCGGCGTCGTCTCTTTGCAACAGCTTCTTGAAATCTATCTATACATCCAGGGGCTTATTCCCCTTCCGCCGCAGCTGAGGCAAATCATGGAACAGCTGCAGAAAGCGATCGAGGAAACATATAAGGTTTTGATCACCGCGCATTCATCATCAGAATTCCTTCTTGTCGTGCTGGTCGTTGCAGTAACGCCGGCGATATGCGAGGAGGCTTTATTCCGGGGACTCGTGCATGGGAACTTCGAGATCCGTATGTCGAAAACGCAGGCAATAATATTTACCGGCATAATTTTCGGAGTGTACCATCTCGACCCCTTTACTCTTGTTCCACTTTGTATCCTCGGCATTTATTTGACTTACCTCGTATCCCTTACGCAAAGCATTTTCGTCCCTGTGGCGGCGCACTTCACGAACAATTTGGTCTCCACATTGGTCTATTATGGATTAGGAAAAGATAGCATGCTCACTCCGTCCGACAACGCGAAGTTAAGCCTCGGATACATAGCCGGGTGGTCGATCGCGTTTGCCATAATCTTCCTTGCGACCATTAAACTCATGACCGAATACCACCGCCGATTGTCTAAAAGACCCGAGCAGGAGATAAAACAGGCGTGAGCGAAAACGACATATCGTCACCCGGAATCTGCAGCAACTGCGGAGAGGCGCTCGATACTGAGACTTTTCTCTATTGCCCGGCATGTGGTGCCCTAAATCTAAAAAAGGCAAATGAAGAAGGGACAGTCTGCGATCTTCACATTGAAAATCGCGCAATCGGATTCTGTGCCGTCTGCGGGAAAGCGGTTTGCGAAGAATGTGCGGAGAATTCCGGTAAGAAGATTCTCTGCAGTGATCCGACTCATAGAGAATATCTGGATGCATGGACGATCGTACACAGATTCGATTTTGAGTACGAGGCGGCGATGCTTTACGCAAATCTCGAGGCAGAAAGAAATCGAGACACAAGTTTTTACGAAATTAAATCCCGACACGACTGATGCCGTCCAGCGGCCGAGTATCGTCGAAGTATGGGTGCCGTTTAAAGATGATAACGCAGCCGCGGAAATTCTAAAACTATTGGGGCTTGACGAAGAAGAGGAGAATGAAACCTAATGTCAAATCTTACCATCCGGATCCTTGTTGCAGTCGTTGCGATTCCGCTGATTGCAGGTGCCTGCTATTTTGGCGGACCATATTTTTTCCTTTTCACGACCGCAGTAATAGTAATATCCACTAATGAATTCTATTTGCTCGCTAAGACAAAAAACATCGAAGCTTCCGCATATCTCGGAATTACTCTCTCGGGAGTTCTTAATGCAATTGTGTATTCATCCGGCCTGAACAACGCTTTCGATTTCTTGGTAGTGATAATAGCTTTTGTATTGTTATCTGAATTATCCAGGAAGAGGACTGACAAAGTGAGCAGCGTCTTCGAGAACGTCGGCACAACACTGACGGGAATCGTTTACATCGGGCTCTTCGGAGCAATACTGACCGCGATCAGACAGCGCCTCGGACTCGGACGAGTTTTTCCCGATGGTAAAGATGCAGGAGTTTTCTTAATAGCTGTTCTCGCCTCCATCTGGATTTGCGACTCTGCCGCCTATTTCGTCGGGAAAGCGATCGGTAGGCACAAGATGAGCAAATTCGTCAGCCCGAATAAAAGCTGGGAAGGCGCTTTTGCCGGATTTGTTTTTGCAATAGCGACTTCGGCTGCGGCAAAGTATTTAGTCTTGCCCGAACTCAGCCTGAGACTCATGCTTGGAACAGGAGCCATCATCGGTATATTCGGACAGGCCGGCGATTTCGTCGAATCACTTTTCAAAAGGGACGCAGGTGCAAAAGATTCCTCCAGCTTAATACCAGGCCATGGTGGTGTGCTTGATAGATTCGACAGTCTCTTATTCTCAGCGCCGTTTATTTATCTGCTGCTGAGACATTTTCATTAGAGGCAAAAGCAGTACTTATCCGAGATGCATTCATCATAGTGTGCTTAAGGCGCACAATAAACTTCCATAATAAAACCTCTCCCAGCGGCGCCATCGGTACACAGAGGTAAAATTTTCTATTCGAGTACCCGAATATTTCTTCTACATCGTCGTGGCCGGATCAACATCCGGGAAGAAGCTCACCGAATTTCCGTAAACTCGTTTCAGATCTAAATCGATTTCATCGAGGACTGATTCAAGCCTTTCACCGGCTTTGTCGAGCTGTTTGCTCATTTTGATTACAATCTGAAATCTAAATCTGCCCAGGAGTCTTCCGATGATTGCCGGTGCCGGGCCGAGCACGGCTATTACAGGAAGTCTCCTCTTTATTCTCATCGCAGCTCTTTCTGCGGCAGCTGCCGTATCCTTGAAATGCACTCCTCGAAATTCCAGGACAACCATTCGTGAAAAGGGAGGGTAGTTCAACTGCCTGCGTTCTTCAATTTCTTTATTATAAAAACTTAAATAGTCGTGAGCAGCTACGAACTTCAGAATTTCTTCATCGCTGTTTGAAACTTGAATGACAACGTCGCCCTGCTTCTCCCGTCTGCCTGCTCTGCCTGAAACTTGCGTCAAAAGCTGGAACGTTCGTTCGTTCGACCTAAAGTCCGGCATGAGCATAGTCGAGTCCGCCGATACGACTCCGACTAAAGTCACGCGCGCGAAATCAAGTCCTTTCGCGACCAGCTGCGTTCCGACGAGCATATCGGCTTCTCCGGTTCCGAATTCCGACAGGATCTTGTCGTGCGCCCCGCGTGCCGTTGTTGTATCGAGGTCCATGCGAATTATCCTCGCCTCCGGGAAGTATTTGCTCAATTCTTCCTCAACTTTCTGCGTGCCCGTGCCACCATAGTAAAGTTTTTCGCTTTCACATTTAGCGCACCGCACCGGCGGTTCTTTGACAAAGCCGCAATAATGACACCGCAAATGCCTTTTCTTTTTGTGAAACGTAAGAGCAACATCACAGTTCGGGCACATCTCGGTCGTGCCGCACTCGCTGCACTGAAGGTACGTAGAGAATCCTCTCCTGTTCCTGAGTATGATAATTCCTTCTCTCTTTGCGAGGCGGTCGTCAATTCTTGATTTCAGCTCATCACTGAGACTGCCGAACACCAATTTTTCTTTCCGCTTCTTCTTCATGTCTATAATTTCAATCTTCGGCATTTTTGCATTATCGATTCTTTCCGGCAGGTTAAGAAGCGTATATTTTCCGGCCGTGGCGTTATAATACGATTCTACAGACGGAGTCGCGCTGCCGAGAACTGCTGTCGCTTTTTCAATCGAGCAGCGCATCACTGCTACGTCTCTTGCATTGTATCGTGGGACAGCGTCGCTTTGTTTGTAGTTTGATTCATGCTCCTCATCAACCACTATCAATCCTAAGTCCTTTACCGGGGCAAACACCGCGCTTCGTGCCCCGATGACGACTCTTGCCTCACCTCTATGAATACGACGCCATGAGTCGTACCTTTCTCCGAGGGACATCCTGCTGTGCATAACGGCGACGTTCTCTCCGAATCGCCTCCTGAAACGATCCACAATTTGAGGCGTCAAAGAGATCTCGGGCACAAGAACGATTGCGTTCTTATTCTCTTGAAGCGCGAAGTCGATGGCTTCGATATATACCTGGGTTTTCCCGCTTCCTGTAACCCCGTGCAGCAGAAAGGTCGAATATTTTTTCGACGACAATGCATCCTTAATTTTATCGACCGCCTCGATCTGATGCGCCGTCAAATCGAATTTTTTGCCCGCTTCGTGATAGCTGTACTCGGGTTCCCTATAACTTTCCTTATCGTAGAGCTCAACTATTCCCTTTTCGGCCAGGGCCGTTAATGAGCTCATTTTAGATCTCGTTTGAGCGAGAAGCTCGACTACGCTTACGCCACCTTCCGAAACTTTCAAAAGCTGACCCAGCTTCAACACGATTTCTGATTGCTTGGGTGCCCTCTTATCGAGTTCTATTAACACGGACGATATCTTTTCGGGCGTGTTATATTTTTCCGTGAATTGGACATAACTCTCGTACCTGATCGAGACCCGGGGCTCGTTAATTTCTTCCGATATTTCCACCATACCGCCCGCCTGCAACTTCCCGACGTGATATCTTATGCCGCCGAAGCCGACTTTTTTCGCGAGCTGCTTTACCGTCAATTCTTCATTCGCTTTGAGCAATTGAATAATCTTCAAGCGAATCAAATTCTTCTCTTCTGTACCATCTTTGATCAATTTCACGACTTGCCTGCTTTCGACGGATGTACCCGTCGGACTGGCAGCCCGGAGCGCCTCACCCCACGAGCTTAAATAATAATCGGATATCCAATTTGTCAACCGCAGTATCTCATCAGAAAAGATCGGCTCATCATCGATTACGTCATGGATGGACTTCAGCTCTTTAATTTCGGTTTTGAGAGGCAAACCGACGACTACGCCGGTGACGAATCTTCTTCTGAAAGGCGCAGTAACTCGTGCACCGATCTTTACGCCTTCGCTTAGATCGCCCGGAATTTCATACGTGAATTGCCGGTGGACGGGGATTGGAAATGCCACATCGCAGAGTTTTTTCCCACTTACGATCACGAAGAGTTCCTCAGCTGCTAATTTTTAGTAAAGAATGGAGACATTTGTCCCCGCTAAGATTGCAAAGAGACTGTAACTATCTATTTATTATAAGTAACGCTCGCGCACACAGCAAGTGTCGCAGATGCATTCTGTCGTCGAAGCCACGTTGCATGCCCCGCATTTTCGGCTTTCACTCGCGATTCAACTCCGCATTCAGCTTTTGCATCACTTCGGAAAGAGGAAGCGACAATGATTCTGCAACGCGTTTGCATTCCTCAAATTCAGCCGCCACCCTTATTCTACCGTTGACGCTGCTCTCTTTGACTTTTATATCTCCGAAGCTGGTCTTTGCAATCTTAGTTTCCCTGTGAACTTTGATCCGCCTTATATTTTGGATCCGTAGCCCGAGCGTAGTCGTCTGCGAGAAAATTTCATCTGAAATTTTCTCAAGCGAAGATTCGCCGGTCAAAACCGAAAGAAGAAACCCTGGCCTTCCTTTCTTCATAATGACCGGCACGACGAACGCATCTGTCGCTCCGGCAGAAATCACTTTTTCAATTACGTGCGGGATCAGCTGCGGGTTTATGTCGTCCATGTTGGTCTCAACCAGGACAGTATGGTCTTCCTCATGATCCGATTTCAATTCCCCGATTACGACTCGCAACAAATTCGGCAGGCGGCCTAAATCTCTTGTGCCGGCTCCATATCCGATTTTTTCAATCTTTATGGGTCTGTTCTTAAGAACGCCTTTGGAAAGTGCAGCTACAATTGCTGCTCCGGTCGGAGTAGTCAATTCGTAAGGAAGATCGTTGAACACAACCGGATATTCTTTCAATATCTCGAGTGCAGCGGGAGCTGGAACAGGCAGGATGCCGTGCTTCGCTTCTATATATCCGTTCGAGCCGACGCGAACCGGAGAAGTAAACACATCTTCGACTCTGCTGAGCTCAAGACAAACCGCAGTCCCGACTATATCGATTATCGAATCGACCGCACCGACCTCATGGAAGTGGATTTTGTCGATGGTCGTGTCGTGAACTTTAGATTCGGCTTCTGCAAGTTTGAGAAAAATGGCAAGCGACTTCAACTTCACGTAATCCGACAAGCCTGAATTTTCAATAAGGTGTTTTATTTCGAGATAATTCCTGCTCCCTTGAACAATGTCTTCTCCGTGACCATGATGATGACCATGAGATTTACCCTGCTTCTCATGAGAAGTATCTTGCGCGGTAGAATGTTGATGGACATCTGCGCCAAGGTCGGTTACATTTTCTATTTCGCCGGAAACCTGCACGTCAACCTTCGCAGCAGTAATTCCGCTCCGAACAACTTTCCCGATTTTTAATTCCCAGTTCCCGATTCCTAATTTTGCGAGCTCATCTTTCAATTGCTGCGCATCCACACCTGCAGATATGAATGCTCCGAGTACCATGTCGCCGGCTATGCCCGCAAATGTATCGAAATATGCTATTTTCATTACTTTCCGTCGTCCTTATATCCGTTTATTGCTTTGTCACGCGGTCACATATTGCTATCTAGTACTCGTCTTTGCCGGGTCTTGTCATCAAGTCACGAACGGCCTTCCGCGGATCCTTTCCGTTGAAGAGAACTTCATACACCTGTTCCATGATAGGCATCTCGACGCCGAATTTCTTTGCAAGCTGGTTCGCCGCCTTCGCCGTCGGAACTCCCTCGGCTACCATTTTGATTTCGTCCAAAACTTCATCCAACTTCCTACCGCCTGCGACTTGCTCGCCGACGAATCTATTCCTGCTGTACCGGCTCATGCAAGTGACGATCAAATCTCCCATGCCCGCAAGACCGGAAAATGTTTTATGATGCGAACCGAGAGTTTCTCCGAGTCTTGTTATCTCCACCATGCCGCGTGTCATCAATGCGGCTTTTGTGTTGTCGCCGTAGCCGGCACCATCGCTCATCCCCGCGGCTAATGCAATGACGTTCTTCAGCGCCCCGCAAAGTTCGACGCCTTTCACATCCCTATTCAAATAAACTCTGAAATAAGAATTCATGAAAAGCTTCTGGACAAGCTCCGCGCTCTTTCTGTGGTGCGACGCGGCAACGATAGCCGTCGGCATTCTCCGGCTTACTTCTTCCGCATGACTCGGCCCGGAGAGAACCACATAATTTTCTAACGGGCATTTTGCTAAAGATGATTGGACCACGTCCGACATCGTGCAAAGTGTCGCGGCTTCGATCCCCTTCGCTGTATTGACAAATAGTTTTTTCCGAAAATCGAGGACAGAAATTTTCTTCAGTTGATCGCGGAGAAATTGAGAGGGAATGGAAGCGACAACGATGTCAGCAGAAGCAGAAGCAGCTTCGATGTCGAAAGTTATTTCAATCTCACGAGGGATTGTAACTCCGCGAAGATAAGTGCGATTTTCCCTCGTCTCCGAAATCTCACGGGCAAAATCTTCATTGTACGCCCAAAGTTTAACGCTTGCCCCATTATCAAGAAGAAGAATTGAGAGCGCCGTTCCCCAACCGCCGGCGCCAAGCACGGTGACATTCATTTACCTGAGATAGTGCGCGTCTTTGATTTGTGGAAAAATTCTAATTCCCCGAGCCGATGCTCTTGTCCATGCAAAAGACGAGCTATATTTGAGCGATGATTGTATATCAAGAAAATTGAAATCGCAATGCTGAAAAAAATCATCGAGTGGTAATATCTCGTCACGACTTCAAACACATTTGCCCTAACGAACATCGCGAGCGGGAAGGCGATTGCCGCACTAACCGAACCGAGTGAAACATACTTTGAACTTGCGACGACTATTGCAAAAACGCCCGCGGCGATCGCGACCTCTATCGGCGCAATTCCTATCAACATGCCGGCTGCCGTGGCGATTCCCTTCCCACCTTTGAAGCCGGCGAAGACCGTCCATGTATGACCGAGAATCGCACTTATTCCTGCGATGATTTGGACCACTGTGAAATCTGAAAATGGCGTTCCATTGGTGAGCGGAAAATTGCCGAAAAATAACCGGGAAAGTACAACAGCCGCAAGAAAACCCTTCAACGCGTCAAACAAAATCACAAATACTCCCGGCCCCCAACCGAGCACACGAATTACATTCGTGCCGCCCGCGTTTCCGCTCCCATAATTCCGTATGTCAATACCTCTTACGACTTTGGTAAGGATGATACTTGTCGGAATCGAACCGACTAAGAAACTCAAGAGCACCACAATAATAAGTGAAACCAAAACTACCTCCTTAAGACCTTATAAATTTAGATGCTCAGGCTGTCAAATGCAATGCAAGACGGCGGGAATAGGGATAGCTTTAACGACAAAATCGGAAAAAGTCCCGCAAGAATGCCCCCGAGGTTCGCGCAACGGTCATCGTCACGAGTGCTTTTTATAGTGAAGGGCAACGACACCGGATTGGAAGGCTTTCAAACCGACAAAGTCGAGCGCAATCCTATCCTGCGGCTTCACGGTTTCGAATAACCGCGGTCCTTTTCCGGCAACGACCGGATGAATCACGAAATGATACTCGTCAATCAAACCGCGCTGTGAAAGTTGCGACGCAATGCTCAAACTACCTGCGGAAATGTCTTTCCCGGGCTGCTGCTTCAGCCCGAGCACCTATTCCGCAATGTTTGCGCGCACGATTCTTGTATTGCTGCTCCCAGCTTGTTTCAATGCGGTGGAGAATACGACCTTGTTCGAGCGAATCGAACAGGCGAGCGAACTCATAGTTTGCTTGCGTGCCCGATTGGTTCCTGGCGACATCGGGCCCATAGGGCACCATTAATTCATACGTCTTCCGTCCAAAGAGAAGAACATCCATGTCGCGTAGCAGCGTGGTGAAATACTCGAGGATCTCGTCGTCGGCGATCATGTCTGTGTGATTGCAATACCCGTCAGCGGTTATGTTTATGGCAAAAACGACTTTTCTCATAGACGTCCTTATATGATGTTATATAAAAAGCCCAGGCGCCGCTTGATCGAATTTCTAAGTACCGAGTACGGCGGCGGCGCATGTCGGTTAACGCATGATGGAACAAGGTCGTGCCATGCTCCTTCTTGATATTATGCGCGCGCGATGAAGCGAGCACCATGATATATGCCGCCTTGCGGCATCCCGCGTACCACAACTATAATGATGAGCGGGACAATAATGTGGAGCGTCTTTCTTTCGCATGTTAGCCGACGCGCAACCCGTTGTTGGGACCTTGGTCTGCACATTTGCCATGACCAGAGCTCAATTTACTTCGAACTTCAGCGAAAATATTCCACAGTACTCATTCGCAGTCAGCACATACGGACCTGGAGCTGTCTGTGCGTCTCCAAGGTCTGCTATTGGGATGATGAAAGTGCATGGCCCAATCTGTTGTGATTGATGCGGAACAATCGTATGGTCACTCCCGTGTTCGCAGGTTCCTCCTCTTTGGTACGACAATCTGGTCTTGCCAGTGTCGTCTTGAACCTGCCACGAACCTACTGGATCGCAGTCAAAAACAAAATACTCCACGGTATCTTCTCCTGGGTTATATACCGTCGTCGTTGCGACCAAAGTGTCATGGATTCCATATGAGGTTCGCGGGATAGCAAATGTGAACTGCAAGCCATTGGATTTAAGAGTGTCAGTAATTGGCGATACGGGGTTAACCTTCGTGCAGCCAGCCCATAATAGAAATAGACTTAGGATAACGATGGTACGCCTCATAAATACCTCCATATTATGTCCTTCAAACTACAAGGTTCTGTTTCGTTGCGTGTCGGCAGTCCACCACAAAGAAGCCGTGGCGCGTTTCGCGCCGTGAAGCGAGTACCATGATATATGCCGCCTTGCGGCATCCCGCGTGCCACATATATAATGATGAGCGGGATAATAATCGAGCATCGTGATTGCCGTTGTTATGTTAAGTTTTTGGCTGAATGTCATTCTAACATTCCTCTTTCTTTAGTTCCATCCTCACGGAGGCTCCTTGGCTGACGAGCCATTTTGCTTCGTAGCTTCCAGCGCCATCAGAAAAGTGGCCTGTGACAACAAAGCCGCCCTCAACTTGCTCAAGTGAGAAGAATTTGCTGTCAACAGAATCAAACCAGGGATCAAACATACAAGAAACATCAAGATTGACGGTATCGCCTCCAACTACTACGAACGCCTTGTCTAAAACTGTCAAAGGGGTTTCCCAATCTGTGCCAAAGTAAGGGCGTCCATCAATCAAACAGACACCTTTCCACCGATCCTTTGGAGGACCAACCACACAATACTTTATCGAATGCTTTGTCGAGTCGAACCACGAAGCCTGCATATGGAGAACCACATCGGTGCTAAGCCGAATCACTGCAGAACGTTTGAGCTTAAACTCATGTCTGCCTCCCTGTTGAAGAAGGAGCAGAGTAAACAAGATTACTTTCAAATATCCCATTGTGCCCTAGCCAAAAATTTCGCATAACGTCCTGCCGGACAGAGTCGTCCCGCGCTCCTTCTCCTATTATGTTCGCGCCATGTCCGCCTCCGATAATGGCACAGCTTACTTTTCAATATTAACTTCCTTAGCGACAAACGAGTATGATGCCACAAGTTCCTTGAACGCGGGAAACGCGCTTTGGAAAGCCTCCTCTGTGCGTGCGCTTAAGACAATCATGGAAACAATCGTTTCTTCGTCAATATAAGCAACGGCTTCGTGTTGCGAGTAGTCAAATATCCTCACAAACGCCTTTTTCCCATCCTTGGTCAGCAACGTTTCGGAGTCGGTGATTTCAATTCCAGGATGCTCAGTCTTAAATTGTTGCATGTCATACGCCATGACTTTGTCCACTGTCTCGTTGCCCTCGGTTGATTTGCTGGACGTGTTAGCATACATGACAGCTTCGGACTCCCGCCAGCTGCCGCCTCGTGGATAAAAGACAGCATAGAGCCCATCGGGGACACCGCTTGAATTGTCGAGCACCCAGCCATGTGGCGCGGTTAGGAAAAACGCATGGTCGCTGCCGTAAACGAGTCCTGTATTATAATCTGAACTATCTTGTGTTGCTTCCTGGCCAAATGCGATACCAACAAACAGCGTTAGAAAAACTATACTTAACCTCTTCATTATTTCTCCTTTATTTTTGTCAGCAATTGTAGCTAACTTCCACGGGAATCACGTCGTCGCACGCTCCTTCTTCATATGATGTGTGCGGCATGAAGCGAGCACCATGATATATGCCGCCTTGCGGCATCCCGCGTACCACATATACAATTATGAGCCGGATGGTAATCCAGAGTCGTGATTGCCGTTGTTGGGCGCTCGTGCCACTACTCGCACTCCATGATCATCATGATTACGGCGATCGGGAGATTTCCTTCTATAACATAAAGCCGTGTGCCTCGCGAGCAATCCTTGACATACTGTCCATCAAATTCATACAGGCGTGCACCACTGGAGTATTTCTTCATGTACTTGCCATCCCACTCCAGAACTCTCTTTCCGTCATGGTACCGCTTCAAGTACTTGCCGTCCCATTCGTACTGTCTGGTTCCATCAGCATATGCCTTTATGTATTTGCCGTCAAACTGCGCAACTCTGACACCACCCGAATATTTCTTTAACTACTGGCCATCCCATTCAAAAATCCTCGCGCCACGAGAATACTATTTGATATAACTACTCATGAATGCCTACCAGTTTTGCTGAGTGTGCTGGCATGACGCCTAACGTCCTGCCCAAAAGAGTTCGTCCCGCTTGTCGCTATAAATATTGCTTGGCATCCACGAAGCGGCAAAGCTGGATGAAGCGAGCACCATGATATACGCCGCGTCGCGGCATCCTGTATACCACATACATAACGATGAGCGGGACGATAATTGAGCGCCTTCCTTGCGTTTTTTACGCGAAGTTCGCTAATGGCCATTTAGTAGACTGTCAGAGCTTGGGGGATAGGAACCCCATGCCTCGTGTTGCCAATCGTAGTTACCAACAGTTGGCATTTTTCCGTTCAGCTTAGCCTTTGAGAAGATATAAAAGTCAATATATTTGGTGTTTGCATCCCAATGGGCCTGAAACTGCTTTACAGAGGCAGCGATGTTGTCGTGCGAGAAATAATTACGATAATCCATGTAGACCCTATCGTTGTAGTGTGAAACGACTTTTACTATGTTTGTGTCTGAGTCAAGAGTGTAAACCACTACCGTGGGCGGTCCCGCTTCAAGGCTCACGAACAGGGAATCATCGGAATCATAATGGGTCTCAATGACTTGGTTCCTTTGATAGGCGAACGTGACGTAGGGCGTAAAATCAGCCTCTCCACAGTTGCACGTGTGGCCGTGGTCCGTGAACCTGATAGATTGGACGCGGTGCTTGCTGTCGACCTTCTCGACAACGTAGTATCGAGTTTCAGGAGTTAGAGCAATATCCCATTGGGTGAGCACAGGATCACTGTCGGTATTGGAGAAGGCGTGATAATATGTTCGAACCTGCGCCCGCGTAGCGGATGAAGCAACCAAGAAAGCGAGTGTGAATAAAGCTAGCTTCAGTATTCGGCTACTCATCTTTTCCTCGTTGAACAATTAGCGAATTGCGTATAACTACTGGAAAAACGCACCTAAGTATGTTTTTGTCCTTAATGAACGCCTCTCCTCTACTCGATCGTAGACCTGACTTCATGCTTTCCCTCACTCTCAAATTTATCCCTTCCATCCATGAAATTCAAATCGCGTAACATGTTAGGTCACTTCTTCTTTAGATGCCCATCTTGACGGATTGTCTATGATGTATTTGCGTGTGCGATTCAATTCATCGTCGTTCCGAATTATATGTTCATAGTAATTGCGCTGCCAAACGGAGACGCCGCCTGCACCACGTATTTCATTAATGCGGCGTGCGGAAAATGTTTTGAATGCTCGAACAATTTCCGATAATGGATAATGTTTATATGATAACGCATTTGTAGGGGCAGGTTTCAAACCTGCCCCTACCATGGTTGATTCATCATCATCCATAATGATAATTATTCCATGTACATGATTCGGCATCACGACAAATTCATCTAATTCAACGTTCGGATAATGATTAGGCAAATCAACCCACGCATCTTGTACAATTAAGCCAAATTCGTTTAATCGCATTTCCATGTCGATAATTTCACCAAAGATACATTCGTGTTTGAATGCATCAATCGTTACAAAATATCCACCTTGCTGTGAATAATCGTACCCCTTCAATCGAATCGAACGGCGATGGTGAATGTGCGGATCCTATTTCATGATATTTTTCTTTTGTACGGGCGGGTTTAAAACCCGCCCATACCATCATATCACTTCTTCACCTTCTTTGCTGCTTTCGTTGCGGCAGCCTTTTTCGGCGCGCTGCGCTGCGCCTTCGTCTTCGTGGTGCGGGCGGCTATTCCAAGCTTCGTCAGCGCCCCTTTGTTATTCGCCAGCGCTATCTTCGCTATGTTGATGTACTGGCTCATCCACGTCTTCAATTCACCGACCGCATCCTTCTTGCCCGACGTCGATTGTTTCGCCGTGCCTTTCGCCTTGACTTCGGCGTCATACTCGCTCTCGAAATCGAGTATCTTCTGCTTTTCGGATGTCAGCGTTGCAACGCTGTAATTATACTTCGCAAGCGCGGTCTTGATCTCGTCATCCGCCAATGCGTTGTTGAAGAGCGTCTTGCCCGATTCAATGAACCCCGCAATGGTTCGCGGCATTTCGCCATTCAATCCTAATTTCACCAATTGCTCTTTCTGACCCCTGAATTCCGTGCGCGCGATTTTTGCAAGCGATTCGTAAGCCGTCTCCGCTGTCTTTCTCAGCGACTTCGCTTGATCCGTCTCTTCCTCTTCCGCACCTTTGGTTTTTTCCCGCGTGTCAACCGAATCGTTTGCGGCGTCCAACAGCGCCTGCCCCTGGTTCAGCTTGTCGGTAGTGTAGCCATAATTACCTACTGCCGCCTGGATTTCTTCGTCCGAAAGTGAATTTTTGATGATCGTTCCGCACCTTTTCAGGTATGCGGCAATTGCGTTCGATAGTCGTTTTGCCATTTTTGACTCCTTCTTAAAAAGAATTTACTTCGGTTCATTTTAGTTTGATTTTAGCCGTCCCCGCATCGACGCGGCGGCGGAGTGAGACCTACCTCTTCATTGACCTATTTTCCCTTAAAATATGCCTAAATCGACACATTCCGATTTAAGCACGTTGTTTTTTGCCTGATTAACCCTCCTTTCCATCTGGTGCGGCTCCCATTGTGTTCGGTGCAGCTCCCATTCTGTATGGTGCATGTTCCATCGCGTTCGGCGCGGCTCCCATTCTGTTTGGTGCATCTTCCATCGCGTCAGGCGCAGCTTTCATTTTGTCCGGTGCACGTCGCATCGCATTCGGTGCATCTCCCATTTTCTCCGGTGCATGTCTCATCGCGTTTGGTGCATCTCCCTTTGAATTGAACACCGCCGCATCGATGACATTGTGGCACTTCGGAATGTCATTGCATCTAGCTCTTGAAGAGGAAGCGAAGCCATGCCTCGCTGCCGCCGTTCCCTGATACATACTGTGCAGCCACGATGTTAATTTACGAGATGGATATGGCAAATGCAAACAAAAGATAGTGGATCGGTTTGGTTCTCTTTTGTAAAGCTGCGGTTAAACCGCAAAGGACAAACCGGGTGGTGTCCTAATTTGATTTGTATTTCGTAGAGCGATCAAATAAACCGCAAAGGTCACGAAGGTGCACAAAGATTGTCATCAGAAAAACATACTTAGCGACTCTTGGCGATCATTGCGGTTAAAAAGTGTCTCTGGAATTCGTGGAGAATTGAAATTAGGGCACTACCCGCTTGTCAAGTTTCTTGTATATGGCTCATGGAGACGCACGGTCTCGTCAGCCCGCTGCATCATGGACTGACGGACCTAATTACTCATCGCTTCCCAATAAAGCGAGATCAGTATCGTTATCTGTAGCAGCCGCTCATTTCAGAAGCAAAAGCTTCATCGTCTTAGTGTAATTTCCTGCCTGAAGCCTGTAGAAGTACACCCCGCTCGGCAATCTCTCTGCATTGAACGTGCTCTTGTAATATCCTGCACTTTGTTTTTCATTGATAAGGGTAGCCACCTCTCTGCCAAGTACGTCGTAAACTTTCAGCGTTACGTAACTGTTCACTGGCAATTGATAACTGATCATTGTAGAAGGGTTGAACGGGTTCGGATAATTCTGGTAAAGAGAATATTTCTCGGGTGTTTCGGAGCCATTTTCCTTAACAGCCGTTGTCATCTCAGAAAGCGGCCGCCTCCAGATGCCGCTGGAAACTGTCGCTGCAAAGAGGTTTGTGCCTTTGACAACAAGAGAAATTACATTCTGGTCGATCAGCCCGGAGTTAACGTTAGTCCAGCTTTTGCCGTTATTGGTGGAAAGAAAAACGCCTCCGCCAGTCGCGGCAAAGAGGTTCGTGGAGCCTGCCCCGCCGGAGGCGGGAGAAACCGCAAAAGCACTAATTGTATCTTTTGTCAATCCGGCGGCAGTCCAGCTTGCACCGTTGTTGGTCGATAGAAAAACGCCGCCAAAAGTGCCGAGAAAGATATTACCGGTGGAGACGGCAAAAGCTTCTACAACAGTCCCCGCGGGCAATCCTGAATTGATCCCTGTCCAGTTTGCACCACTGTTGGTCGAAAGAAAAACGCTGTCACTTGTGCCGGCAAAGATATTCAGGCCCGAGACGGCAAAAGCGCCCACAAAAGCGTTTGATGGCAATCCTGAATTTACCGCAGTCCAGCCTGTGCCGTTATTAGTGGACAAAAAGACACCACCGCCATTAGTCCCGGCAAAGATATTCGCGCCTGAGGCGTCAAGGGAGTAGACATTTTTGTTCGTCAACCCTGTGTTAACAGCTTTCCAGCTTGTACCGTTATTCGTCGAGAGATAGACACCGGCACCATAGCCCGCGGCAAAGAGATTCGTGTCGGAGATTGCAAAAGCATCGGGAACACAGGTTGTTGGAAATCCTGAATTGACCTGAGTCCAGTTCACGCCGTCGTTCGTCGATAGGAAGACGCCGTTGTAATCGGCACCGGCAAAGAGGTCTGGGCCGGAGGCGATGGTACTACTAATAGAAACGTCCGGCACGCCGACTTGAGTCCAGCCTGTGCCGTTGTTGGTGGAGAGAAAGACACCGCCGCCATTTGTTCCGGCAAAGAGACTCGTGCCGGAAAAGGCGAGAGAGCCCACTGTTGTATTTGTCAAGCCTGTATTGACTGATGTCCAGCTTGTGCCATTATTTGTCGATAGATAAACGCCGTCACCTGAAGTCCCGGCAAAGAGGTTCGGGCCCGATGCAGCAAGAGCCTTGACGGTAACATTTGGCAAGCCCGAATTGACCGCAGTCCAGCTTGTGCCATTGTTTGTTGAAAGAAAGACTCCTCCTCCGGCAGTCCCTGCGAATAGGTTTTTTCCGGAGAAGACAAGGGCACCGACATTCTTGTTGGTCAAGCCGGCGGTATCTGCTGTCCAGCTTGTCCCGTTGATATTTACAAAAAGGTCTCCTTTGAGTCGAGAGAAATAGTTATGATTAGTTGTCAAATGAAAACCATAAAACAACTCACAAACCCAAAGGAGAAAGCCATGTTGTACACCGGTATCGATCTTCATCGAAGAATTATCGCTCTCTGCACCGTCAATGACGGTGGAACCGTTATCGCAAGAACTAAAATAAAAACAGACCCTCAAGCTATTCTCACCTATTTTCACCAATGGCCTGAGCCGCATCGTGCCGTCGTAGAATCTACTACCGGCTGGTACTGGTTCTGCGACCTTCTTCATTCTGCCGGTATCGATATTATTCTCGCTCATGCAAAGTATTTAAAAGCCATCTCATATGCAAAAGTCAAAACCGACGCCGTCGATGCTCACACTCTCGCTCAACTCCTTCGTATGGGCTTTGTTCCGGAAGCTCACCAGCTCCCTATCGAATATCGACCCCTTCGCGATCTCCTTCGTCAACGAATGGTCATGGAACACAAACGTACCAATATCATCCAACGAGTCGCAAGCATCCTCGCTCAATTTAACATCGCTCCTGTACCTGTCTCTCCTTATAAACCAGCCTTTGCTCAGTTCCTCGAAAGCTTATCTCTTCCTGAAGAGTACCGTATGACGCTCTCTTTCTATCACCAGCAATGTCTACAAACTACCAACCATAGAAAAGAACTCGAGAAATACTTCGAATCTCGTCTCAGGAAAACTCCTACTGTCCAGCTGCTCATGTCCATACCGGGCATCGGGGACATCTCCGGCTCTATCATCGCCATGGAGACTGGTGACATCCATCGCTTTGCTGATGCTAAACATTACTCGTCGTACTGTCGCCTCGCTCCTGGAGCAAAAGACTCAGGAGGTAAATACAGTCACCGTTCCGGTTCCAAAGATGGAAACGAATATCTCAAGTATGCTTTCACAGAGGTCGCGATTAAAGCCATGATGTTTTATCCTGAGATAAAACAGTTTGCACAACGTGTCGAACATCGTTCCAACAAAACTATCGCTCGTACTGTCGTTGCTAAAGAACTCGCTAAGTGTGCTTATTATGTCCTAGCTAAACAAGAAGAATTTAAAACTTTTAAAGGCATCAAGATCGATAAGCTTCGTGACTGGCCTCGTGCCCGCAAGCCCGTGCGCCTAACTGGAGATGCTCCTATTTCTCCCATCGGTTGATTGGGATACGGGCACGTCGCCGATTAAACATCTGGGATAGTCTGCCATTATACAATCCATGGCAGCATAAGCCCGATAAAGTGTTTGGGACCAGTCCCGAAGTAATAGAGTCCCCAGCTGCGATGCCTTCTCGGCGGCCCGTGCAACTTACGATCTCTGCCGTCAAATTGTTAATGAACTATCGCCATCGCTATTAAAGCGATGAAGGGGGAATTTTGTCTCTTGACTCGGACCTTTTATAAAGTGTTAGTTGAGAGAAACACGCCGGCATTAGTCCCGGCAAAGGCATTTATGCCGGAGAATGCAAAAGCATTTATAATCATCGGGGACAAGCTTCCAGTCCAGCTTGTGCCGTTGTTCGTCAACACAAAAACGCCGCCGCCGTAGCCGCCATAGGTTCCGACAAACAGATTGGCTCCTGATAGGGCAAGAACATCGATAATGTTGCTCGTCAGCCCGTTATTGACCGCAGTCCAGCTTGTGCTGTTGTCGGTCGAGAGAAACATCCCAGCACGATTGACGCCGGCAAACAGATTCGTGCCTGAGAGAACAACTCCCATGACATTCAAGCTTGTCAACCCTGTACCGGGCAACGCACTCCAGTTTGTACCGTTGTTCGTCGATAGGAAGACGCCGTTGCCAAAAGCTCCGGCATAGATGTTCGTGCCGGAAACGAAAAAAGAATTGACATCGCCGCCGTAAGGACCTGTTTGGATCCATTGAGCTTGCAATGAATTCGTGCTGGTGAATAGACAAAATACCACAAACAAGAATCCGTCGCAGCGGACATACTGTAAAATGTTTTTCATTTGTTCCTCCTTATGTGAAACAATAATGAGCTGCGTCAGCAAACGAAGGAATATTGTCATTCCGAACCTCGTCATGTCTCACATCTTTTGTTGTTAGTCACCTCTCCAGATTATTTGATCACAACTAACTTCTTCGTTTGCGTGAATGATCCGGCTTGCAGTCGGTAGAAATATACTCCACTCGGCAATCTCTCCGCATTGAACGTAGTCTTGTAATATCCTGCACTTTGTTTCCCATTAATAAGAGTAGCCACCTCTCTTCCAAGCACGTCGTAAACTTTCAGCGTTACGTAACTGTTCATTGGTAATTGATAACTGATCATTGTAGAAGGGTTGAACGGGTTCGGATAGTTCTGTGATATCGCATAACTCTTCGGGGTACCTACATTTTGGGAAACGGCAGTTATAATTCCACTGCCGCTCAATGGTGTCGACGAAGCGATGGAGTTGCTCAGCATGTGAAGAGTGTCCGAATACGCCTTTGACGAGTCCGGGGTAAATGAGATTAGCAGCTTCAGCGTATCCCCTGCTCGAAGCGTGTCATGCACGGATTTCACTGAGAACCATTTTGTGCTCGTGTAAACTGAGTCGATTATCAATGGAAACGACGAACCGTTCGTCGCTTTAAGAGTGTCTGTCTTTACAAAGTGAGTCACAACTGAGCCGAAGGCAACGGCAGATTGACTCACCACAAGAGTCGGTATCATTTGAGACAGTGGCCTTCTCCAGACGCCACTAACATTAGTGCTTGCAAAGAGGTTGGTGCCGGAGACCGTAAGAGCAGAGATATCGGTGTTTGTCAGGCCTGCTGTGTCTGCAGTCCATATTGTACCGTTGTTGGTTGATAGGAAGACGCCGGCATCCGTACCAGCAAAGACATTTGTGCCGTAAACGGCAAACGATAAGACATACAGATTCGTCAATCCTGAATTGGCAGCCATCCATTTTGTGCCATTATCTGTCGAGAGGAATACCCCGCCGCCGGAAGTCCCGGCAAAGAGATATGCGCCCCCTGCCCCATTGGGGCAATCTGCAAGACTTTCGACATATTTGTTAGTGAAGCCTGCAGTGTCTGCAGTCCAGCTTGTGCCGTTGTTGCTTGACAGGAAGACGCCGCCGCCGTAAGTGCCGGCGAAGAGATTCTCGCCGCCTGCGCCGTTGGGGGAAAAGGCAAGAGCATCGACATTCTTATTGCTCAATCCTGCAGTGTCTGCAATCCATGTTGCGCCGCCATTGGTCGATAGAAAGACGCCGTACCCATAGGACCCGGCAATGAGATTTGCGGACGATGCCCCGCCGGAAGCCGGGGAGAAAGCAAAAGAAGAAACAGGATAGTACATGTCTGAACTCCACCAAGTTGTACCATCGTCTGTGGATAAGGCGGCTCCGTCATTGGTCCCGGCGAAGAGATTCGTACCTTCAGCCCCGTTCGGAAGGGCAGCAAGAGCGTAGACATAATTGGTCGTCAAGCCTGCGGTGGACTGAGTCCAGCTTGTGCCGTTGTTCGTTGACAGATAGACGCCGCTGCCATAAATCCCTGCGAAGAGATCTGTGGAGCCCGCCCCGGGCGGGGCGAGTGAGAATGTAAGAGCATTGACTTGAGTGTTCGTTATGCCCGTAGTGACCTCGGTCCAGCTTGTGCCGTTATTTGTGGAAAGATAGACGCCGCCGCTATAGGTCCCTGCAAAGAGATTATTACCGGAATCGGCAAGAGAATAAACATTATTATTTGTCAAGCCCGTATTCACCCCGGTCCAGCTTGTCCCGTTGTTCGTCAACAGATAGACGCCGCCCTGTGTCCCGGCAAATAGATTCTTGCCGGAGACCAATAGTGCACGGACATACGTGTACGACAAGCCCGTATTGACCCCGGTCCAGCTTGTGCCGTTGTTTGTCGATAGAAAGACGCCGCCGCCATAGGTCCCTGCAAAGAGATTCTTCCCTGAATCGGCAAGACTAATGACGTATTTGTTAGTCAACCCGGCAGTGTCTGCAGTCCAGCTTGTGCCATCGTTCGTGGAAAGATAGACGCCGCCGCCATAGGTCCCGGCAAAGAGATTCTTGCCGGAATCCGCAAAAGCAATGACGTATTTGTTCGTCAACCCAGAAGTGTCTGCAGTCCACGTTGTCCCGTTGTTAGTCGATAGGAAGATGCCGTAGCCGTATGTGCCTGCAAAGATGTTCTTGCCGGAATCGACGAGAGAATAAACTCCATAGCTTGTCAAGCCAATCTGAGTCCAGCTTGTACCATTGTTGGTGGAGAGATATATGCCGCTCTGAGTGCCGGCAAAGAGATTCTTGCCGGAATCGACAAGGACATTCAAGGAAGTATTGGCCAAGCCCGCGCTCGCGCTGGTCCAGATTGTACCGCTATTGGTAGATCGGAAAATGCCCGCTCCCCAGGTTCCAGCAAACACATTCGTCTCGCCTGCCCCGTTCGGTGAGACAGCAAGAGCAGTGACGTCACCGCCGTAAGGGCCATTTGTTTGAACCCATTGAGCGCGCAATGAATTCGCACCAGTGAGTAAACAAAACACTACAAACAAGAATCCGCCGCAGCGGACATGCTGTAAAATATTTTTCATTTGTGGCTCCTTTTGCGAAATAGTATTGGGCTATTTCAATTGATGAACGAACAGTTCCAATTCGAAACTCGTCATGTCTCACATCTTTTGTTGTTAGTCACCTCTCCAGATTATTTGATCACAACTAACTTCCTTGTTTGCGTAAATGTGCCTGCCTGCAGACGGTAGAAGTACACTCCACTCGGTAGTCTCTCTGCGTTGAACGCCGTCTTGTAGTATCCTGCACTTTGTTTTTCATTTATAGGAGTAGCCACTTCCCTGCCAAGTACGTCGTAAACTTTCAGCGTTACGTAACTGTTCAGCGGTAATTGATAACTGATCATTGTAGAAGGGTTGAACGGGTTTGGATAATTCTGTGAAAGCCCGTAGCTCTTCGGGAGATTTCCGTTTTGAAAAACTGCCGTTATCGTTCCACTCCCACTCAATGGTACTTTCGTCAGCGAAACCGTGGCGTTACTTACAATGTAAAGCGTATCTAAATATGCCTTTGACGTGTCCGGAGTAAAAATGACCTGCAGCCTGATTGTATCCGCTTTGGTAACCGTCTCTTGAGTGGACGCCACTGTGAACCATTTTGTGTTTGTGTAAACCGTATCGATTATCAGTGGAGTCGCAGAACTGTTCGCTATTCTAAGAGTATCTATCTTTGTAAGGTGAGCCGGAACTGAACCGAATGCAATGGCGGGTTGACTCAATACAACACTTGGAATAATCTCGGACAGCGATCGTTTCCAGACACCGCTGCTGGTCCCCGCAAAGAGATTTGTGCCCATGACGGCAAAAGAATTGACATCAAGATTCGACAAGCCTGCATTGACCGCATTCCAGCTCGTGCCGTTGTTGGTTGATAGGAAGACGCCGCCCCCGCCAGTCCCGGCAAAGAGATTCATACCGGAGACCGAAAGAGTATAGACAAAAGTGTTCGTCAGGCCTGAGGTGTCTGCCGTCCAGTTCGTGCCATTGTTGGTCGATAGAAAGACGCCGCCGCCATAAGTCCCGGCAAAGAGATTCGTGGAGCCTGCTCCGCCGGAGGCGGGGGAGACGGCAAGAGCATAGACTTCCTTGTTCCTCAAGCCTGATGTGTCTGCAGTCCAGCTTGTGCCGTTGTTGGTCGATAGAAAGACGCCGTCGTCATTACTCCCGGCAAAGAGATTCGCGCCGGAGAACGTAAGAGCTGTGATTTCACTGCTCGGCAAGCCTGTACTCGCCGTGCTCCAGCTCGTGCCGTTGTTGGTCGATAGATAGACTCCGACAACGTTCCCGGCAAAGAGATCCGGGCCCATGACCGCAAGAGCATGGATGTAATAGTTCGTCAAGCCTGCAGTGTCTGCCGTCCAGCTCGTTCCGTTGTTGGTCGATAGGAAGACACCGCTGCCCTCAGTCCCGGCAAAGAGATTCGTGCCGGAGAACGCAAGAGCTTTGACGTCTTTGTTCGCCAGGCCTGCAGTGTCCGCAGTCCAGGTTGTGCCGTTGTCAGTCGATAGGAAGACGCCGCTGTAAGAAGTCCCCACAAAGAGATTCGTGCCGGAGACTGCAAGAGCGTTGACATAAATGTTCGCCAAGCCTGTGTTGACAGCAGCCCAGCTCGTTCCGTTGTTGGTTGATAGGAAGATACCACCGCCTTGCGTTGCGGCAAAGAGACTCGTACCTATGACGGCAAGAGCATTGATATAGCCGTTCGTCAAACCTGTAGGCACCGCACTCCAACTTGTGCCGTTGTTGGTCGATAGATAGACGCCGCCGGAAGTCCCGGCGAAGAGATCCGCGCCGGAGAATGTAAAAGCGTTGACAACGTTATTCGTCAAACCGTTATTGACCTTCGTCCAGCTCGTTCCGTTGTTAGTCGATAGGAAGACACCGCCAAGAGTCGCCGCAAAGAGGTTCGTGCCGGAGACGGTTAGAGAATAGACAGCTTCGTCCGCGCCTTTGTTCGGCAATCCTGAAGTGTCCGGAGTCCAGCTTGCGCCGCTGTTGGTGGAAAGATAAACGCCATCGCCAAGAGTCGCCGCAAAGAGATTCGTGCCTGAAAACGTAAGGGCCGTGATTTCAAGGCCCGGCAAGCCTGTGTTGACCGCGCTCCAGCTCGTGCCGTTGTTGGTCGATAGGAAGACACCACCTATGGTCCCGGCAAAGAGATTCGCGCCGGAGACGGTAAGAGAAAGGACAATAGTGCTCGTTAGGCCTGCAGTGTCCGCCGTCCAGCTCGTTCCGTTGTTGGTCGATAGGAAAACACCGCTGCCCTCAGTCCCGGCAAAGAGATTCGCGCCGGAGACGGTAAGAGCATTGACAAAAGTGTTCGTCAAACCTTTATTGACCGCACTCCAGCTCGTGCCGTTGTTGGTCGATAGGAAGACGCCGCTGCCCTCAGTCCCGGCAAAGAGATTTGTGCCTGAGACGGCAAAGCTAAGAACGTCACCTCCGTAGGGTCCATTGCCCTGCGTCCATTGGGCATGCAATGAATTCATGTTTGTAAATAGACAAGACACTACTAATAGGAATCCGCTGCAGCGGACATGTCGTAAAATGTTCTTCATTTGATCCTCCTTTTGTGAAACAGTGATGAGCCATTTCAGCTAATTATCGTGTTGTGAAAGAACGAGGGGATAATTTCAACCAGCGTTTGTCTCAAGAAGGAAGATTAGCACTCCCGCGAGTTCCCCCTGTTGCATACTCAGTCTAAGGATATTAAGCCTCGGGCTCAGATGATCTGCTATTTCCCCCGGAAGCGGGGTTTTCGACAATCATCATGTATGAATATAACCTGCCTGCTCCGCCCTTGTCAAGCCCTCCCAGGCAACTCATAGAGAATCAGCATCAATGAGGACTTCTCCGAGCAGGCAAATTGGCTCAGCCTACAAGTTAGAACACCATGTCGCAGGTCAGACGAATGCCGCGCCCGGGCTGTGGTATGAAGTCCTTGATTACAGATAAGTTGTCGCGATAAACCTGATTGAAGAGGTTGTCGCAGTGTATGCCGATGTCGTGTACCAAATCGCCGCCGCTGAATCGCGTGTCCGCGCCGATATCGACGACTCCGTAACCTGCGGTATATGTGTCGCCCGTTCCCAGCCGCGTCTGGCTTGCAGCTAAACGCCATTCGACCGTCCCCGAGTAAAGAGCGCTTCCTGCGGAAGGAACATATTGATAGATTAGTTTCAGCAGCCCGTGAAGCGGCGGGATAAAGGGCAGCGGTATGTTATTTTTAGTGTCCTGCGCATTCACATAATCCGCACTTGCCTGCACCGCGACATTCCTAACAGGCTGCACCATCATGGTCGCTTCGAAACCCATCAGGCGCGCGTCAGCGGCTGAAAACTGTCTGACCGGCAGCGCATCGATCGTGTCGCCTCTCAGGTAAGCGTAGATATAGTTATTGATGAAATTGATATAAGGCGATACCTCGAACATAAAATCGGTATAGTGCCCTTTCAACGATGCATCCACGCCGAGGCATGTTTCAGGAGAGAGGTCGGGGTCGCCGATCGAGTACGTGTTGCTCGCGGCGTCCGCTCCGTTCGCGAAAAGCTCCTGCACCGTCGGGGCACGGAATGAACGTCCGATGCTCAACGAAGCAATGAGATCGGGCGTGATATTTTGAATCATCCCTAATGAAGCGGTAACTGCATTGGACAGCTTCGTCACGTTTAGAACTTGAAAGACGGAATCCAGCGAAGCCCCATACGGCAATGTGTGGATGCGGCTGTCATCATAGCGAACCGCTCCCTGCAAACGGGTGTCCGCGCTGAGTAAATATTCTTCGAAGACATAAGCCGCGATATCCGCAGTCGTGGAATTCGGGCCCAGGGGCTGCTGGCCTTCGATGGAAAGATTCTCGAAGTTCGTCCAGACACCGATTGTACCCTGAAGCTGTCCGAAGCGTTCGTGCTGGAGCTGCAGAGATGCATTCACCGAACGCTTATTGAAATGGTTTGCCTCGGGGTTGGAAACTATTCCGGCCGAATCCTGCGTCGGGTACTCTTCATGGTTGTAATCCACGTAATTCGCGCTCAGCTTCACCTCTCTTAAAAAATCTCCGTCAACCGCGAAGAGGCTCCTCATCTCGACCATGTTTTTGTTCTGGGCGATGAGCGATGTCGTCGGCGGATCGTCCATCCAATCCGGATTCGGCGGCGTGCCCGGGACGCCGTATCTCATCTGGTAATGTTCATACCCGACGCCGACCATTCCGAAATCGCCTTGATATGAATAACCCGCCGCTTCCCTCTGGCTTTGGTCGAAAGATTGCGGCATCTTGTCGAGGTTGAAAGTCTGTACCCCATCGGAATAATTCCCCGCCGGTATGCTTATGTCCTGCGAATGGAGCCCGCCCGCAGATATGCCGAACGCCTGGCCGCCGTCGCTGTAAACTCCATCGAATGATCCGGTGTATTCATCGCTTACTCCATCACCTGTCAAAGAAACTGTACCGGAAAACGGCTTCGTCGATGGAGTCGGGATCGTGTTCGTTATGACGTTGATCAGTCCGCCGATTGCATTCGGACCGTACATGACGGATGCAGGCCCGCGTACCACGTCGATCTGTGAAATGCTGATCGGTAAAATCGGAACCGAATGTGCCGGGTCGTAGGTTGAAACGTCGCCGCTTCGGAGCCCGTCTTCCAGGACCAGGACTTCATTATCCGAGAGCCCGCGGATCATCGGGCGCGCCGGAGCGGAGCCGTTGTAGCGAACGTCAACGCCGGGAAGGTCGGATATTTCTTCCGCGAAGCTTGCGCCGGGATTTTCATGAAGCTCCAGCATCGACATCGATTCGGCGGGCTGGTATAGTTCGTCTGCCTCGCGCGCGTACGGCGAAGCAGATACGACTACTTCTTCAGATTGAATTGCGGACTCGTGAAGCGCGAAGGACGCTTCAGATACATTGTTCTCGACTTCAACTTTCTTAGTCCCGGACGTGTATCCGATGCAGCGAACGAAGACAGTATAAGTCCCGTTCGGCAAATCCGGAAAAGAGAACTCGCCTTTCGCATCGGAGTAACTCGCGCGGTCAAGCTCGAGCAGTCGAACCGTCGCGCCAACGACGGGTCTGCCATCGCATTGTACCACACCGTGAATGCCGGTGGCTGTTCTTGCGGATTCCTGAGAATAAGCAATGACAGAAAGCTGAAGAGTCATTACCAACACGAGAATAATCTGAAATAACCTTAATTTGCGCGATTCCATTTCCACCTCCGGGTTAAAAGATTCATTGTTCCAAGATCGAACGCTTCAAATAAGATTGTGCGGTTACGTTAAACCGGTCAATTCTTTTCCTACTCCTATCAATGCCTCACCAAAGATAAATGCCGCAGGCATGCTATTATTGTGGGGTCGGACTTTTTCTGTCATAAGCGAATTCGCATAGAAAACCAAATTCATTCAATAAATTCCGATACATCAAATAGCAGCCTGATGAGATACTCCCTTCCTCAAACTCAAAAAGACCGGGATCGCAATCAGCTGGACTGCGACGGAGAAAATTACTACCGCTGGAATCCATAAATCATATAACATTCCCAGCGCCACGCTTCCGATAAACCAGGAAACTCCATACGCGGCGGTGAATAGTCCGTACGCAGAAGGCCTTCGTTCGCGAGGCACCATGGTCGCAACCGCCGCAGGTATAATTGATTCGTGAACACCCATTCCAAGTCCCCATAGAGCAGAGCCTGCGAGAGCCAGCGGGAACCCGCCGAAGAACACAAGAGGCGCCGACGCTGCGGAAATAACAGTCAACGGGACTAAAATCCAGAGACCGACCCGGTCAAACAGGCGTCCGAAAAGAAGCGATCCGCCCCCGCTCACCGCCATGGCGACCGAGTAGAAAATAGGGATCCATGCGCTCGGGACGGTGGAAGTCTTTTGAAAGTGGAATGCAATCAAAGAAAAATCCGCGAATCCTGCCGCGACCAAAGCCGCTCCGATTAGATAAACCCAGAATGTGCGCGGCAAACCGGCGCTCCGGACGTTTGGCAGATTTGCTTCTTCCTGGGACAAATCTTCCGGCTTTGGGTACAAAAATCGAGCTGTAAAGATGAGGACAAGTGTGATGATTGCCGGCACAAGCAGGACGGCGAACGCAATCTTATAGCTTCCACGGGCGGCAAGTACAAGTGCGACCACGATAGGGCCGATAAGTGCACCTGCCTGATCCATTCCCTCATGCAGCCCGAACACCCATCCGAAACCGCCAAGCTGTTTCCCGGCATGAGAGAGCATCACATCCCGCGGCGGATTGCGTGTAGCTTTACCCACCCGTTCCATGATAATCAGCAAACCGGCTATTTGCCAAGTCGGAGCAAGTGCCAATAACGGAACAGCACACATCTGGATGACATAACCCATTAATGTAATAAACCAGAACTTGCCTGTGTGCTCGCTGATTTTACCGGAGACAAGACGCAGCCCGTAACCGAGCAGTTCGCCAAGCCCGCCGATGATTCCCACGAGGGTTGCGTTCGCACCCAGGACGGCGAGAAACGGACCGGTGACGCTGCGTGCCCCTTCGTACGCGCAGTCCGCAAAGAGACTCACCACTCCGATCATGATCACAAATCTTAAAGCGGTGCGCCTAACATCTGGTTTATCGCTAATCATTGCTTCAATTTCCGCGATTGACTTTGACTTGCTTTCATCATGGGTCTGCACGAAAGGCCCAATGCCACCTCACAATTGGAACGCATTACCGGTTTTGCCGTGAGTATAATGGATCACATTCACCTTCTCTTCCGTGATCATTCCACCGCATCCTGCTTTTTCGAAAAGCTCTTCCACTTCCGGCAGAAATTTATCGACCTTAGCTTCGGTATCGACAATTTCGATCACTAACGGCAGGTCCTCGCTGAGCTCGAGCAGCTTTGCCGTATGAATCATGCTGCCGGCGCCGAAGCTTTCCACTCCGCGAACCACTGTCGCACCAGCCATCCCGGATGCGCGTGCACGCTCGACAAATATCTGATAGAGCGGTTTTCTGTTCAGATGATCGTCTTCACCAATAAAAATACGGAGAAGCTTCCCTGTCCCTTCTAATTTCATTTTTGGCTCCATTAAATTACTCTACCGATGATCGCCCCGGCCCATACCGCACATAGGCCGATGATTATCGAAGCACCAATATTCAGCAGCCCCAAAGCAAACGCGCCATTCTTCAAAAGTTCGAACGTTTCAAAATTGAATGTCGAGAAAGTGGTGAATCCTCCGATTATCCCGACAGCAACGAATACTCTTACCGAAGGGCTTACAAGAAATCTACCTTCTGACATCGTCAAGAACAACCCGATGACAAAACATCCGAGTACATTTACTGCAAGAGTTCCGTACGGAAAGTCGCTGCCGATTACTTTGTACACCCAACCCGCCAACAAATATCTGAAGACGGCACCTATCCCGCCGCCGATAAAAACCAAAAAACTCTTAAACATTTTCGTTCACTTTCTTATGAAAACATTCCTTGCCTTGACTGTGACATCTATAATTCCGCAAGTTTTTTCTCAAGCTCAGCAAGTTTGGAAAGCTTCCCTTCGTACTCCGCAATTTTCACCGAGGCCTCGGATGTGGTTTTCTCCCGAATCGCCATGGCATCTGCAATTATTTTCTCGATTTTTTCGAGATGCTCGTTTACAATATCGCTCAAGGTGTTGCCGACCTTCATCATGCTCTTGTCGATCCGCCTTATAAAATCGTAACGCGCCCTTCCGCATTGCCTGTCGAATTCGACCCTGAGAGTGTCCAGCTCTTTTCTGTGGATCAGATGTTTGGCAAGCCCTCCCGGAAGCATCTTCACAATCGCATCGGAAAGTTCTTCGAGAGACGGTTTTATGTCTTCTAAAATGAAATAATAAAATTCGGTCTCGTCGGTGAAAAGCGGATAACTCTCCACTCTCTGGAATTCGACGCTAAACAGCTCCGCAGCGTGCTGGTACACATCGTCTATAAGAGAGTTCATCCTGTTGAACAACTCCTCTACTCCCGCGTTGAATTTACCTTTTACTTTTGCTTCCTCATCGTAACGCCATTTGTCCACAAATTCAGTTACAAGCTGCACGATCGCTTTGTTAAGCGCCTTAACAAACCTGGTGGAGCTCAAATGTTTGTCTCTTGCGGCGATCTCCTCAAAACGTCTTTCAACCTCGGGCTGGGTTCTCTTCTCAAAGATCGCGGTGTCTTCATTTATCATCGTCGTGATGTTATAGGCTGTATAAATGACCCCGGAAATATCTTCCTGCCTCTTTTGAATTTCTTTCTTGAACTGCCTGAACTCGTCTATCTTCTTCCGGAGGCTCTCCATTGATTCCGAATATGCTTTCAATCGAAGCCGCGCGAGTGTAGACGCCTCGACGACGATCCTTCGAGCACGCCTTGATGCCACATCCATCATGACACCGGTTTTTTCTCTTGATAGAAAACCGGTCAAAGCATTTTCGAGCGATTGGAATTCCCGATTGAAGCGTTCGAGAACAGGATTGCTTTTCTCTTCTAATTCCTCGCCGGCATTCTTCCTTGCAAGCAGCGCAGATTTCGAGCTTACAAGAAAAAGTTTAATGCTATTCTGTGTCACTTCCATTTCATTCGCCAGCGATTCGTTTACGAACTCTGCCGCTTCCCTTCGTTCTGCCTCTGAGAGCAGATCCACTTTATTCAATACAAAAAATATCTTAGTGACATGCTCGCGAACGTTACGAAGAAATTCGACTTCGCCAATACTGAGCGGCTGGTCGGCAGTCATTAGAAAAATCGTCGCGTCGGACTCAGGCAGGAACCGGGTTGCCGCATCTGTGTTGTGGGCGTAAATGGATCCAACACCGGGCGTATCGACAAGATAGACACCGTTTCTTAGAAAGTCACACGGCAGCGTGATATCGACTTCCCCGACGTTCTTCACATTTTCGGGATTTAGTCTTTCGGTAACGTATTCCGGCAGCCTGGCGCGCTCGATGGTTTCCGTGTGTCCATCGGTAAAAGTAACGGTTATTTTCTCGCTTGTGCCATGATGTAAGATAGTTACAATTGAGGTGAGCGGCACGACGGCGGTCGGAAGTATATTTTCGCCCACGAGTGCATTTATGAGCGTTGATTTTCCCCGCTTGAACTGGCCGACTACGACGAGATTGAACTTTTCATCGGATATTTTTGCTGCTATGCTCTCAAGCCTCGACAGGAGATCGGGGAAGGATGCTGATAACTGCTGACGAAGGTTTTCGATCAGCTCAAGAAATGCCGTCTTCTTTTCGCTTCCGCGGTGGGTTCTTTGCACATTCACAGCCGATGTCATAAAATAAAAACTCCTACTTTTGATTTAGTAGGAGTCATCAACCGCTAAACTTTGCGATAATTCTTCGGCGAACTCCATCGCCGTACTGCAATTTAATAACCAGCCGGAAATCGAACAAGCGCCGCAAAATGTCGAAGGTCAAAAAGCAAAAGTCATGAAAGCCATTAGCTATTAAAGTTTGAAAGCGGGAGTTAATTTTGAATTCCGATGTTCGCGAGATTCGAGCAGCGGCGTCTTGGAAGGTTGAGACGTTTTCTTGGCATCACGTAAACGATCGGGGCAGGATCGACAGGTCTCGAGTCAACGTTCGAGACGGCCGAGTAAAAAGTGAATGCGATGAAAAACACCAGTGCTCTCATGTGCCTAATTAAAATCACGATGTTTTTATTTGAAAGTCGAGGATTCAATCGGCGGGGATGGCACAAACGGATGTCATTGATTCGAATCAATGGTTTATTAAATTTCGACATGAAAAAAGTTTTTGTAATTTTAGCTGCATTAATCGCCCTTTTATCCCTTGCATTATCAGCTTGCAAGAATGATTTGACGGGAAATGCTCCTATAGTGTTCCCGCCCTCAAACGTCAGCTACAGTAAGCAAGTTCAGCCCTTCATGGACGAGAAATGTGCTTTCCCCGGCTGCCACGATGACAATGCTCCAGGTACACCTGCAACGGTAAGCTTCACGACGTATGACAACATTTGCTATTCAGTGTCAGGAATAGTGGAAAAGGGAGATGCTAATGGGAGTTTGCTTGGAGAATATGTAAATGGCAAGTTCCAACACGACCCGCTGATGTCATCACTCATGAATCAAAATCAGGTTCAGGGAATAATAACGTGGATAAACGAAGGAGCTCCCGAGAACTAAAATATTTCAAGAGTGAAAAAGTCGCTCTCCCACCTGTACAAAATATTTAGACGGGAATTCTCTTTTAGTTTTTGATCTCTAGCTTTGATTTTCGGTCGTATCTTCGCCCGCTCTTAACGGGGAATTTGGATCTCAATGTCTCCCAATCATCGTCTATGTTTCTTTGAATGATTTCGATTTGCTCATTCTTTAGATGTCGAAATCTCCCCTGCACTTTCAGATAATCACCGACATGCGTTCCGGCCGGTTCATGAGTTAACCTGTAATCGACTCCGTCGAAAATCTCTATTAAAGGGAAAATCTTGCTTTCCACTGCCATCCGGGAAATCTTAATCGAGTCTTCCGGCTCGAATTTCCATCCCGGCGGACATGGCGAAAAAACGTGAATGAATCTTGTGCCGTGAATACCTTTCGCTCTTTTAAGCTTCGCAACCATATCGTCCGGATAACCGACGCTTGCCGTTGCGATGTAGGGAATCCGGTGAGCGGCAAGAATTTCAATCATATTCTTTTTACGTTCCGACTTCGGCGAATTAGACGGTGTCGTAGTGGTCGATGCGCCGAGCGGCGTCGCCGAACTTCGCTGGTTGCCGGTGTTCATGTACGCCTCGTTGTCGTAACAAACGAAGATAAAATCATCATTGCGCTCGGCAGCGCCGGAGAGCGCTTGAAGCCCGATGTCGAACGTGCCGCCGTCTCCTGCAAAAGCGACGACTGTCGTTTCATGGTCGCCCTGCATTTCAAGGCCTGCTTTCACTCCGCTTGAAACGGATGCTGCAGTTTCAAATGCCGTGTGAAATACCGGTACACCCGCTGCAGAATACGGAACAGGCCCGTCGATTACCGACCAGCAAGAGGCAGGAATCACCAGGATTGTTTCCCTGCCGAGCGCCTTCAGCACAAAACGCATCGCCAGAGTTCCGCCGCAGCCAGGACACGCGTAATGACCCGGCGAAAGAATCTCTTCGGACGGCAAATCATATTTTATTTGTGCCATGGCCTCTCTCTTCAATTCCGCTCAGCCTCAGGCTGGCGTTTCTCAGAGGCGCTCTCTGAATCCGAAATCCGGCACACATCAGGACCATCTCCGGAATTCAAGCCGACCCAGTTCGTTTCGCTTTCCGGTGCATCATGGTTCATGACATACGAGAAAACCCCTCTGATAGTTTCGACAGTTATGTCGCGCCCGCCAAGCCCGGCAATAAACCCGAACAGCTTCGGCCTATCGGGAGAATTATAAAGAACTGCCTTTGCCTCTTGATAAATCATTCCGGTGGCGCCGAATGAAATATTCCTATCCAGTACTCCTATTTTGCCGACCCGCCGGGCGATCGAACGAATTTCCTCGACAGGAAACGGCCGAAACGTGCGCAATTTGGCAAGCCCGACTGGCAATCCGAGCCTTCGCATTTCGTCAACGGCAATACGCGCGGTACTCGCCGCGGTTGCAGATGTCAGGAGAACAACTTCCGCACCGTCCGTGCAATATTCTTCGACCAGGCCGCCGTAAGCACGTCCGAATTTGTCCGAATATTCGGCATCAACTCTGCGAATGACTTCTCGCGAATCCTCCATCGCCTGAAATAATTTGTAGCGCATCTCCATGTAGGCATCCGGTCCCATCAAAGCACCGAATGCGTGCGGATCACTAGGATCGACTTTGAAGAAAGATTTTCTTGCCGGGAGAAATTCATCTACAATTTCCTGTTTAGGAATTGCGACCGGCTCCGACGTGTGGCTCAAGACAAACGCGTCAAGATTTATCATAACCGGGAGCGAGACCGTTTCGGCAATTTTATACGCCTGCAAAACCGTGTCTAGAACTTCCTGGTTACTCTCTGCATAAAACTGAAGCCATCCGGTGTCGCGCTGCGAAAGGCTGTCATTATGGTCGACGTAGATTGACCATGGCGGGGCCATGGCACGATTGACATTAACCATCACAATCGGAAGCCTGCTTCCGGAAGCCCAGTGGAGAAGCTCATGCATGAGTGCAAGTCCCTGCGACGATGTTGCCGTAAATGCTCTTGCACCGCTTATTGAGGCACCGATACAACATGCCATTGCCGAATGTTCGGATTCCACTTTTATGAATTTTGCGTTTAACTCGCCGCGGCTGACGATCTCGGAGAGCTTCTCCACGACTCCGGTCTGCGGAGTTATCGGATAGGCCGCGATCACTTGAACGCGCGATAATCTCACCGCGTGAGACGCAGCATGCGTTCCCTCGATGACAAGCACTTTGGCGATCGAGGGATGAGCCAGCCCCCGTTTTTCGTTTACGCCCATTTCTCGCCCTGTTCTCCTTCAAAATGAGATCCTTCCGGAATCAATTGCATTGCTCCGCGCGGGCATTCGCTGACACAAATTCCACAGCCTTTGCAATGCTCGTAATCGATCATATACTCTCCAGATTCATCCTTCTGAATCGCAACGTCGGGACAGAACGTCAGACAAACGTCGCAATGTGTACATGTTCCACAATCGAAGCACCTATCTGCTTCTTCAATTGCACGCTCTTCGCTCAAGGTTTTGTTGACTTCACGAAATGACGATCTACTTTTATCCAATGCAATTCTGGGAGCGGCGGCTTTTTTCCCATGCGGAAAATAAAAAGTGTTTATCTCATCGGCCCTGACGACATCATGGCTCAAGCCGTTTGTTCTCGTCCGCCATCCTAAATATTCATCTATTGATGTTGCGGCTTTCTTCCCTGCCATGATCGCATTCACAACAGTTCCGTTAGGATTTGTCGCCGCATCTCCGCCCGCAAAGATTCCGGGTACGCCGGTTGCATGGTCTTCGTCAATAAATATTCTAATGCCTTTTCTCAAAAATGAATACGGCAGGAAAGACAAATCCGGCTCTTCGCCGATCGAAGAAATCATTGTGTCTGCATGAATCGTAAAGTTGGAGCCTTTCACCGGGACCGGTTTTCTTCTGCCGCTCTCATCCGGCTCGCCAAGCTGCATTCGCATCAGCTCGATTCCGGAAATTCTTCCACGATTGCCGGTAATTCGAACCGGCGCGACAAGCAATTGAAACTTTACACCCTCTTTTTCAGCTTCTCCAACTTCCTCCGGCACTGCAGGCATCTCGGCGCGCGTTCGCCTATAAAGCAAAGTTACACTGCAGCGTGCTCCAGCTTTTTTCGCGAGACGGAGCGCACTTCTTGCCGCATCGACAGCTGTATTGCCCCCGCCTATGACCAAAACGTTGCGGCCAATTTTTGGAATATCCCCTGTATTTAGTCGATATAGAAATTCAACCCCGTTGTAAACTCCCTTCAGGTCTCCGCCTTCGACTTCCAATTTTTTGCTTCGCATCGCGCCGACGGCTACAAAGACAGCGTCATATTTTTCAAGTTCGTTCCATAGGACGTTGCTACCTATCCTTGAGTCGGTCCGGATGTCAACACCAATGCTAACGATGTCGGCAATTTCTTTGTCAAGGACTTTTTCCGGCAGCCGGTAGCGAGGGATTCCATAACGAAGCATTCCTCCTGCCTGACGCTCCGCCTCATAAATGACCGCGCGATAGCCTTTTCTTGCAAGCTGGTACGCACACGAAAGACCGGCAGGGCCGGAACCTACAACCGCGACCTTCTCACTTTTAGATACGTCGGTAATCGCCTGGATATTTTTATTATGAAAGTTTTTATCGGCAACGAACCTTTCTATCGAGTGAATCGCGGCAGGTTCATCGTAAGCAGCTCTGTTGCACCCATTTTCGCAGGGGTGGTAGCAGACTCGCCCGGTGACGCCCGGGATTGGATTATCTTCCAGTATTTTGTGCCATGCCTCTTCATATTTCTTCTCACGCACCAAATCGAAATATGCGGGTATTTTTTCTCCCGCCGGGCAACCCGCTTCACATGGCGATGTCCTATTTTTGTAAACGGGCCTCACGTGCCGCCAGCTTCCCGTCGATATTTGGCGTGTTGAGTCGAGCGAGAATGCCATCGGCGGCATCTCCTCTACATCTGTGAATTTATATCGTGCCACTTTGCTCACTATTAATCTGTTGTGCCAAATGCGGCTCCGCCTGCGGCGGACATTTTATGTCAACCCGGCTCATTGCTTCAACTGCTTCGTAGGCTTCCAGCGCTGCTGAGGCATTTTCATCGCGCTTGATCGGAACACCTTCGCGGATAGCCTCCACTACGGCATCAATGCCGACCAGCCCGGTAAACTTTGCAAAAGCTCCAAGTATCGAAGTATTGACAATCGGCATGCTCCTCGTCCCGAGATTATGCCTCGCTGCAATTCCGGCCGCGTCCACTGCGGCAGCAAAATATTCTTCGGGAAAATCAAAAAGGCTTGCCGCGCCCGGCGAGTTCACGATGACCGTTCCACCATTCTTCAACCCTGAAAAAACATTCGTCGATTTGATCAGCGCGACGTTGAGAACTAGAAGATGGTCGGGCTCATATATTGCGGTTCGCAGCCGGACAGGTTTCTCATCGATTCTCGTGAACGCGAGAACCGGCGCGCCCCTTCTTTCGACTCCGAATGAAGGAAATGACTGCGCGAATTTTCCCTCCTTGAAAATTGCGGATGCAAGAATCTTCGCCGCGATGACTGCGCCCTGACCGCCACGACCATGCATACGAATTTCAATCATGAGTTCTTCGTTCCACCTTTTTTGGAAAGCGCATCTTTCGACTCCTTTTCTCTCCGTGGGACCGCTTTGCTGATCCAGTAGATCCATTTTCGAGTGAGGGCTTTACATCCACACCCTTTTGCGTCAAATGCCGTGCCCGCAAAAACCTTAAATTTAGAGTGAATTAACCTGTCGCAGGATAAATATTCCACATTTTCCTGCGACAACATGCCACACGCCCGCCCGGAAAACACCCCGGCTCAAAAACAGAAGCGAAAATCAAAATTCAAAAGCTTATGAAATCACCAATCCGGCCACTTAGCACTCGACCGAGAAGTTTTTGTTTGATTATTGGGCTGCGTTTTTGGTTCGCTTTATGCCATGAATCTAAACTTTTCATTAGCGAAATTATTGCACGAAATTATAAATTCGAAGTTCACAAGTAAAAATAATTTAAGATGAGTTATCTGGTCGATACGCATTCTCATTTAAATCACGGGAAATTCGTGAATGCCGGCGAAGTCCTGGACAAAGCCGCAGCTGCCGGCGTCGAGTTTGTCATAGTTCCCGGCTGGGATGTACCATCAAGTGAAAAAGCGATTGATCTTGCGGATAGATTCGAAAATGTCTTTGCGGCTGTCGGTGTTCATCCGCATGATGCCTCGAAAGCCGATGATACTTCGCTGAAGAGAATTGCGGACCTTTCTTACAACAAAAAAGTCGTTGCCATCGGGGAAATCGGGCTTGACTACCATTATGATTTCTCTCCGCCCGATGTCCAGAGAACGATTTTCGAAGAACAAATCGAAATTGCAAAATCAGCGAACCTTCCCGTCTCGGTTCACAACCGGGAGTCCGATCTTGACCTTATAAAAATTCTTGAAAGGCAATCGAGCGCAGGCTGGACTTTGCCGAAGCGATTCGAGTACCAGATAATTGCGCAGCCGCGCGGGGTATTGCACAGTTTCAATTCGACTTATGAGATGGCACGCCGGGCTATCGAGCTTGGATTCTACCTCGGCATAAGCGGGATGGCAACGTTCGGTAAAAAGAACGATGAAACGGAATTGCAAAGCGTGATAAGGAGGATTCAGCCCGAGCATATTCTCGTCGAAACGGATTCGCCGTATCTTGCTCCCGTTCCGCATCGCGGTGAGACGAATGAACCGGCTTATGTTTCATTCATTGCACAGAAGGTCGCGGATTTACAAGACCTCAACAGGGATGACATCCATCGCATAACTTCTTACAATGCATACAAGCTTTTCGGAGTTGGAGAGATGCCGCAGCCAAAAATTGCCTACCGAATAAAAGATTCCCTTTATCTGAATTTGACGTTACGCTGCGATTCCGATTGTGTCTTTTGCGACCGCAAAGGGGAAGCTATGGTAAAGGGATACAACCTTCACATCGAAAAAGAACCGGCGGCAGAAGAGTTGATAAGAGAAATCGGCGATCCGAAAGTGTTTGAAGAAATTGTTTTTTGCGGGTACGGCGAGCCTACGATCCGGCTGGAAGTCGTGAAGCAGGTTGCGCGATACGTGAAAGACAACGGCGGCAGAACCCGGCTCGACACTGACGGCCATGGAAACGTAATCAACCATAGGAATATCCTGCCGGAATTGCAGGGACTCGTGGATGCCGTTTCAATCAGCCTTAACTCAATCGATCCCGACGAATACCGGAAGCTGATGGGGATCGAGAATGACGGCCAATGGAATGCCATGGTCGACTTTGCTAAGTCCGCGAAACAATTCATCCCGGATGTTTACATGACCGCGGTAGGAGTCGATGGCATCGATATGGAAGCGACAAAGAAGTTTGTCGATGAAAAAATTGGGACTAAATTCAGACACAGGCCGTTGTTCTGATGCAAGAGGCGTCTGCATGAATTCTACTCGAAGCCGCATAGAATCACAGGTGGATAGAAAAATTTCGGCGAATAAGTTGTGGCGCCTTTTGAGGCCTCACACACTCACCGCCGCTATCATGCCTGTTTTGATCGGGAGTGCGATGGCTACCATGCACGGTAAAATAGATCCCCAGCTCTTTGCGGCAATGATCTTTGCTTCTGTTCTCATCCAGTCGGGGGTGAATATGTTTAACGAATACTTCGACTATAAGAGAGGCCTCGACACAATCGAATCGGTCGGAATCGGCGGAGTCATAGTAAAAGAGGAGTTAAAGGCGAAATCCGTTCTGAACATCGCGGCGGCATCATTCGGAATTTCTGTTGTTCTCGGCGTTTACATATGTTTGCGCACCAGCTGGTGGGTGGCCGCTGCCGGTTCCGCGAGTATGGCCGTCGGATATTTTTACTCAGGTGGACCCTTCCCGTTAGCGTATACGATCTTCGGGGAATTGGCAGCGGGAGTATTTATGGGACCGGTGATCGTGATGATCGCATTCTTCGTCCAATCCGGAACCTTGACTATGAATTCCTTTCTGCTGTCTATTCCGATCGCGTTGCTGGTCGCGGCAATCCTTCTCGCCAATAACATTCGTGACTTTGACCGGGACAAAAATAAAGGACGAAAAACATTAGCCGTCAGATACGGGCAGGGCAATGGCATCAATATGTTGACAGCAGTGTTTGCGCTGAGTTTTGCTTCGACCGTGTTACTGGTAATTGCCCGGCTGGCATCACCATGGGTTTTGATCTCATTTGCAAGTATTCCCAAGGCAATTCAATCGATTAGAACCTTCCATCGCGGTAGAAATCCGGCTGAAATGATGCCGGCGATGAAAGCGTCCTCAGATTTGCATTTGCAGTTCGGAATTCTTTTTTCATTAGGTATCTTGCTTGGAAATTGGTTACCGCCTTTGTAAAGTTTCTTCCCGCGAGCCTATCTATCCCAGGAATAAGAACTCCACTTTCTCAGGTTTGCATCTTACCACGCGCAACGATAAATTTCTTTGCATGTTGAGGCAACGACCCACATATAATAGATGAAAAAGCGGCCGCCTAAAAGCAACTCATCCCAAGAAATATTGCGTTTCAAGGCAAAGCCTGGAAATGCCTTTGTTCCTCACTTGATTGGAGAAATGGAACCCGAACTGCAAAGACAGCGGTACGAAACCTTTATCAAGAATAGTTCCGAAGGAATCTGGAGAATCGAATTTACAGAACCGATATGTCTTACCCAGGAAAAAAATGAAATCGCAAAACAGATTGCTGAAAGGGGAATAATTGCAGAGTGTAATCAGGCACTGGCACAGATGTACGGATTTCAAAGTCCTGCCCAACTCTTAGGAAGACATTCCCTCGAATTTATCGCAGACATGAACGTGTATATTGCCTCGAAGGTGAAATTTGTCGAGCAAGATTTTTCCATAACGAATATTGAAACGATCGAGAACGACCAGCACGGCGACATCCATTATTTTGAAAATTCGTACATCGGCGAGGTGCTCGAAGAAAAGCTACAACGAATGTGGGGAATCCAGCGCGACATTACGGAAAAGCGGCGCCTCCAGGAACAATTGCGCGCGTCGGAGAATCGCTATCGAAACCTTGTAGAACAGGCAAACGATATGGTCCTCGTGTTCAACAATCGAGGCGAATTTGTATTTGCAAATAAGAAATTTTTTGAGCTTACAAATTATAAGGCGGGTGATATTTGGGGAAAGAATATTTCTGAAATCGTACATCCCGATACCAAAGACGACGTAATGAAGATTATCAAGGATCAGTTCAATTCACCCGGTCAGCGTCTCCGATACACATTAAAACTCTTCACGAGATTTGACGAAGAAAGAATCGTCGAACTTAGCATGACAACATTGCGCACAGGTGAAAAGGCGACAGGAATTCTCGCAATCGGAAGAGACATCACGGAAGAACAAGCAGTCAGGTTTGCGCTCCATGAATCCGAGGAGAAATATCGCAGCCTGGTTGAGCACTCTCTGCTCGGGGTGCTGGTAATTCAAAATGACCTCATCGTCTATGCAAATCCGACCATAGGCAATTTGTTTGAGACTTCAATTGAATCCATCATCGGTAATGCATTGAACAGTTTTGTCCATCCCAATGATTACGATCAGCTCTTCGAAAAATTTTCAGAGGCTGCAGTTTTACCGAACAAAGATGTTCGATTCGCTATTCGGGTGTTGACAGCAACGGGAAAGATTAAGAGGCTCGACGGATGGGCCGCCGGAATTACTTATACAGGAAGACCAGCAATTCAGGCTGCAGTAGTCGATGTCACGGACACGAAAACGTTGGAAGAACAACTAATCCAATCGCAGAAGATGGAAAGCATCGGTCAGCTTGCGAGCGGCATTGCGCATGACTTTAATAATCTGCTCGGATCGATTTACGGTGTGATCGGGCTTATAAAGAAACGATACGCTCAAACCGAACCGAATCTGAAAAAGTATATCGAGATACTCGATTCAACGGCGCAGCGGGCCGCCGAACTCACTTCACAGCTTCTCACATTTTCCCGCCAGCACCGGAACGATACAAAACCGGCAAGACTGAACGACATCGTCAATAACGTGATGAAAATTCTTATCAGAAGTATAGGCAAGAATATCAAGATCGAATCCGCTTTAGAGCCTATGCTGTATACGATCGAAGCCGACGTAGGTCAAATCGAAAGCGCAATTATAAACCTTAGCATCAATTCCCGCGATGCGATGCCAAACGGCGGAAGATTGAGAATCGAAACTTCCAATGTTGAATTCAACCTGCAAAAAGTCAGGCAAATACCCGACGCACGGCCGGGTAAATTTGCTTGCATGGCGGTCTCAGATACAGGAATCGGAATGGATCGCGAAACTCAACGAAGGATATTCGAGCCGTTTTTTACGACAAAGTCGATTGGAAAAGGAACCGGACTCGGATTGTCCATAGTCTATGGTATAGTCAGGAATCACAAGGGCTTCATCAACGTTTACAGCGAGCCGGGACGCGGGACAACATTCAAGGTTTATTTCCCGAGGACAGACAAAACTCCGTTCGACGAGACACCTGAGGCAGCGAATGATATCCCTCACGGAACCGAAACTATCCTCATCATAGACGATGAAGTGACATTGTTAAATCTGACCAAAGAACTGCTTGAAGGAATCGGATACAAGGTATTGACCGCGGAAGGTGCCTCAACAGGCATTAAGATCTTCAAACAGCTTCACTCAAAAGTGGATCTTGTAATATTAGATATGTTAATGCCTGAGATGACGGGAACTGAAGTTTATCCGGTGTTGAAAGGCATAAGCCATGATATTCCGGTGCTGCTTGCTACCGGGCTAAGCGTTGGGGAAAAGGTTGATGATCTGGTGTCGATGGGTGTCAACGATGTGGTTGGAAAACCCTACTCCGTCAACGATCTTGCGGTGCACGTGAGAAACGCACTCGACGGTAAATCGCGATGAGATTGTCTTGCGTTGAGTTCAAATAGAATATAATATTTCACCACAATCAGCGGCGCATCGATCTTTTCTAGCATTCCCTTGCAATCAGAAGGATTTCTAATTCAGAAATTCCCAGTTAATTCCGAAAGAAAAACTCGTTCCTAACGCCGGATAAATTGGGGCCATTGCATACTCCTGATTTGTCAGATTGAAGAGTGTAAAATAAATGACGGCGTCGCCGACCTTACATTGCAAGAAGAAGTCAGAGCTGCCGAACGGACCAAGGGAATTCAGCGATGCCGGATAGTAAACCAGCGCCGCAGGATAAAACTCGCTTCCCTCAAAGCTGCTTTCTACCTGCCCCCTTACACCAAATCTCAGATTCAGATGTCCTGTAAATAGAATATCGTGGAAGTATAGCTCTCCGGAAGCAAAATATTCAGGCAATGTGCGAGCCTGGCTGCCGTCGATATTTTCATTAACGAAATTGAAATTGCCATCGGCTCCAAATTTCCACAAAGTTATTTCCATACTAGCATCCAGCCCGTAAATTTTTTCTGTGCTCAAATTGGTATCCGCTATCTGCGGATATTCCGGCTTCCCGTTATATCTTGTCTCAAAATAAATCGGGTTGTCGATGAGTTTAATATAGGGTTTAAACGAAAAGTCAAGGTCATCTCCCAATCTTATCTTTGCGGTAATTTGCAAAGTCCTATCCGTTTCGGCACCCAGATTCGGATTGCCTATAAAATTTTGCGTCACAAAATACTTCTCGGACATGGAGGGGACATGGTCAGACACATTGCCCCCGGCTTCAAGCTCGAACATTTCATTCCCAATTCCGAACGACGCGCCGTAAGCGGGATAGAATTCGCCTGCCACCATATCTCCCCTTCCAAAAATACCCGTTTTCAAAAAATCAAAAAGATATATTTCTTCATCGGCGTAGCCGGAGATCCGATTTGTCGATTGAATTAACGTGTAAGAGTTGTATGGATTTTCTTCCCTGACCGCCTCGGCGCCGAAATTTAAGGTGCCATCCAAAAATCTTTCACTTCCCCTTAAATTCGCGCCGATCCTTTGGCTGATATTCGTTAGGTAAAACGAAGTGTCTGCATTTTGGTTTGCCAACTCTCCATATTGAAAATTATAGTAATCAAAAAAAGCCGATAGGGTGTAGAACCGGGAAGAATCGTTAGGGTCGGATTTGGAGTATGCAACCTGGAGATGGTGTTGAAGGTAAGTCAAATCGGCAGTATAGCTTCGAATAGGATCTTGTCCTTGGTCGAATATGAGAGAGTTTACGTCATACGGCAAAGAGCCGCCGTTGGCTCCTCCTTTGGTTCTATAGTATAACTCTGTCGCCATGATTTGTTGGGTCGAATCAATACTGTACCGGTACTTCGCGCGAATGTTGACACCGTCATAAAGGGAATTTTGAAATCTCTGGTCTGTCGTCTGGCGTTCGAACCCGAAGTCTATATTAGATTTGAATCCGACATTTTGCGAGAATACGCCGTCGGTTATAAGATAATTATACGGCCCCTCAATATGTCTGATTTTTGAATAGGGCTGTGATTCGCTGTATAAAGGACTTTGGAAGTCTATCAGTCCGCCTGTCGCGTTAAATTGGTAAATCGGCGCGCGCAGCGCGTCGATGTATTCGACATTGTTGACAAATTCCATAGGGACATGGTACAGATTTATCGAGGAAGTCGTCGGATCATTCAACTCGACCCCGTCTAACAGGTATTTTGTGTAATCACTTCCGAGCCCGTCAAAATACAATTCGGACGGAGCCCCGGGCTGTGCCATGTCGGCTAAGAATGAGCCGGGAATCTTCTTTAAGACCTCTCCGGAGTATGTATAATCGCTCCACAGGATTTCCGAATCGGAGATAGTGCAGGTTGGCTCATACGTCACGGCGCCGGACTTGAATACGGGATTTACCAGCCTTCCGAACTTTGTGGTGTCGTGTACCGCTGTAACATGTCTAAGTGAGTCCTTCGGAACTGTCGTAAGTCGAGTCGTGTCGCTAGTCGTTCTGAGATCTCGATGGGAGACCTCTTGAGAAAACGCGGGCTGGCATAGAGTAATAAGGGCTAAGAAAACAACGGCAGAGGCGCAGAAAGGTCGCACGAATTCTTTATGCCTTTGCATCGTTAAGTCTTTGTACCTATTTCTTATAGATTCTTGAAAGGTAGTCAAGAACGCGCGGTTTTGCGAGCGCCCATGCTGCAAGCGTCATTCCATCCCAGATTTCATTTGTGTTTATCGCGGCCTGAAAATCGGAGAGAGTCATTCCCATCACCTCAAATTCTTCAGATTCGTCTTTTTCCTTTTTAGCGTGACTCAAGCCGGTCGCCATGAAGACCTCAGCGATTTCATCGGTGGCACCGTTGAACGGATTGTATTCCCCGATCAATTCCAGGTCTCTCGCTTCAAGAGAAGCCTCCTCCGCAAGTTCTTCTTTCGCAGTCATGAAAGCGTCGTCCCCTTTTACTCCACCCGAAGGAAACTCGATGCTTTCCCTCTGCCACAAATATCGGAATTGTTTGACAAGAACTAATTTGCCGTCGAGAATCTACTGGCACAATCATCGCCGAACCGCGGCTATGCACATAATGGTACTCACCAACCTTTTCATCCGGCAGCTTGTAAAGGTCCACTTTGTATTCCCAGTACGGATTTTTATAAAGTACTTTTGCGCTGAGCCTATTTAACTTCTTGAGGGGCAACTTCAGCGCAGTTCGACTAACTCGCGCTCGGAAAAGAAAAACGAAATCTCCCTCACGGCATTTTCATTTGAATCGGAGCCGTGGACAACATTTTCTTTTCCGCTTTTGGCAAACTCTCGACGGACGGTACCGGGTGCTGCTTCCTTCGGATCAGTGGCACCGATAACCTTCCTGAATTCTTCGAATGCGTTCTTCTTTTCCAATACCATCGGAATGCATGGGCCGGATGTCATAAACTGGACAAGGTCGTTATAAAACGGGCGATGCCTGTGGACCGCATAAAATTCCCCGGCCGTTTCCTTCGTCAGTCGTATCATCTTCATGCCGATGATTTTAAAGTGTTCTTTCTGTATTCTATCAATAACTTCCCCGATAATATTTCTTTTGACACAGTCGGGTTTCAATATTGCAAGTGTGCGGTCCATTTTATCGATTCTCATTCCTCATTTTTTAATTTTGTTTCCTGATTTTTGATTTATTACTTCTTTGTATTCTTATTAATGTAAGGGCGCGCCGATTTCGGTTTCTTTCCTTTGCTTCGTATTTTCGGGACCACAACACTTCTCTTCTTCTTCGATTTCGTTCCCAGTACCTTTGCAACTGCTTCGCCAATCAAAGCCGGGCTTTCTACGACGATAATCCCGGCTTTCTTCATCGCAGCCATTTTCTCGACTGCGGTTCCGTGTCCGCCCGAAATGATTGCGCCTGCATGTCCCATTCTCCTTCCAGGCGGAGCAGTGCGTCCGGCAATAAAGCCGAGGACCGGCTTGTCGAAATCTCTTTTTATATATTCAGCAGCTTCCTCTTCGGACGACCCGCCGATTTCGCCGATTAGTACAACCGCTTCAGTCTGATCATCGTCTTTAAAAAGCTTCAGAGCATCTATGAATTTTGTACCGATGACCGGATCGCCCCCGATCCCAACACATGTGGATTGCCCGAAGCCTTTTGCAGTAATCTGCGCGACTGCTTCGTAAGTCAGTGTGCCACTGCGTGAAATTAGTCCGACATTTCCCCGCCTATGAATGAACCCGGGCATTATCCCAACTTTTGCTTTTCCCGGAGAAATGACACCGGGACAATTCGGACCGACCATCCGAACGCTCTTCTTTCTCAGATAATCATAAACTCCGATCATGTCACGAATGGGAATCCCTTCGGTAATGCATACGATCAATCCGACGCCTGCGTCTGCCGCTTCTACAATTGCATCGGGAGCAAACGCGGCCGGAACAAAAATAACGGACGTATTGGCTCCCTCTTTCGCAACAGCTTCTTCGACAGTATTGAACACAGGAACCCCTATGTGCTTCGTACCACCTTTACCCGGAGTCACACCCGCGACCACTTTTGTACCGTATTCAATCATCTGAGCGGCATGGAAAGAGCCTTCACTGCCGGTAATTCCCTGCACGACAAGCCGCGTGGATTTATCAACGAGGATGCTCATCTTGATATCCTCTTAGCCTTCAATAGATTGTTCAATAAAATTCGCCAACGTTAGAATTGTTTCTTCCTCGAATTGTCTCCCCATCAATTGCAAGCCGATCGGCAGCGACTTGGAGTCCTTTCCAATCGGCACCGAGATACCCGGGATACCCGCCAGATTTGCAGATACAGTAAAAATGTCGGAGAGATACATTTGAAGAGGATCGGAAGTTTTCTCGCCGATTTTGAATGCAGTCGTCGGTGCCGTCGGAGTTATGACCGCGTCAACATTTTTGAACACTTCGTCGAAATCTTGTTTGATGAGCCGCCGCACTTTCTGAGCTTTGCGATAATACGCATCGTAATAACCGGCAGACAGCACGAATGTGCCCAGCATGATCCTTCTTTTTACCTCCGGACCGAATCCTTCGGTGCGGGAGCGGTCGTACATTTCTTCAAGCTCGTCCACATCTTTCGCTCTATGCCCATATCTCGCACCATCATACCTTTCAAGGTTCGACGACGCTTCCGCAGTTGCAAGGATATAGTAAGTCGCAATTGTGTAATCAAGATGGGGAAGTGAAATCTCCTTTATCTCGACCCCGGCGGAACGAAGGCCGTCAATTTGTCTCTCGATCGCCGATTTAACTTCATCGTCAACACCTGCACTCAGGGCTTCCTTTGCGATCCCCACTTTAAAATTCTTGACATCTCTGTCCAGAAGAGCGGTATATACCGGTACGGGCTTTTCCGCAGAAGTCGAGTCTCGCTCATCGTGCCCCGCAAGGACTTCCAAGATAAGTGACAGGTCATGAACGCAATTGGCAAAAGGACCGATCACGTCGAATGAAGAGGCAAATGCGACAAGCCCGTAGCGTGACACTCTACCGTAAGTGGGTTTCAATCCGACGACACCGCAGAACGACGCCGGCTGCCTTATAGACCCGCCCGTATCGGTGCCGAGCGCAACATGGCACAGTTCCGCGGCCACAGCGGATGCACTTCCACCGCTCGACCCTCCTGGAACTCTCGACGTGTCGACCGGATTTAACACGGGCCCGTAGGCACTGAATTCAGTCGAGGAACCCATTGCAAACTCATCCATGTTCGTTTTTCCGATGATGATAACGTCTTCATTTCGCAATCGCTCAATCACGCTGGCATCATAAAGTGAGACGAAATTCTCGAGAATCTTCGATCCGCATGTAAGTCGTTTGTCTTTGATAGCTATTACGTCTTTCACACCGAGGACCATCCCGGCAAGCTTGCCGGCAGTTCCGGCGTTCACCTTTGCATCCACTCGCTCCGCGGATTCCAGCGATTCATCGTAAAGCTGCAGAAATATGTTCAGGCCTGATTTGGATTTTGCACGCTCAAGAAACGATTCAATGTTTTTTTTGCACGTGACTTCTCCGGCGAGGAGACGATTCCGAAAATTCACATATGTGTCAGACAATATCTTTTAAGACTTTATCTCGGGTGTTGATTGTCCCGGCTGCGGCTGGGATCCTGCGGATGAATCTGTCTTGCCGTTTTGCGGCGAGGAAGTTTGAATCATCTTCGGTGGCCCAGCTTGAGCTTTCGGCTCTTCGTTCACAGGTTTTTGCATCTCATCCGTCACATCGCGCATCGCTTTTTTAAATTCTCTTATTCCTTTGCCGAGTGATTGTGCAATATCGGGGATCTTCTTAGGGCCGAAGAAAAGTAGAATAACAAGCACAATCAAGAGGATTTTTCCGATACTCAAATCTTCAAACATCTTTCGAACTCCAAAATCCTATTTTGCAGGACTTCTTCAAATTTTTATTTTTACACAACATTTATAATAATCCATTACGCAAATCGATATACTAATGCGAAACAACTGCATCAATTTAAAATTTCCGCGTCTTTATTCAAATCCCCTTGAGCCTACCCTTTAAAATGGGAGAGTCAAGGGGATGTCTGTTCTTCGATTAGAGACTTCTAAAGGGTTTCAGGCACTTAAGCCAATACCATTCAACTCTTCTTTTCCTGGTTCTTATTCCCTGAATCTTCTTCGTTATCCTTAAAGGCCTTCTTGAATTCTTTAACTCCCTTGCCCAGGCTTTGCGCAATATCAGGAATCCTCTTGGCCCCAAAGAATATTACCAGCACCAAGACGATCAAAAGTATTTTACCGAAACTCAAATCCTCAAACATCGTAGCCTCTGCTTTCTATCAATTTAAATCTTCTAAAACCGATTTTAGAACCATAACTCCGCTTGCGCTGCCAAGGATCTGCTCACTCGCGCGCTCCGGGTGCGGCATCATCCCGAGTACATTCCGGTTCTTGTTTACTATGCCGGCAATATTGAATATCGAACCGTTCGGATTCGACTCTCTCGTTATTTCGCCGTTGCTTGTCGAATAGCGAAACACGATCCGGTCATCGTCTTCCAACATTTTCAACGTGGCGTCATCGGCATAATAATTTCCATCGCCGTGCGCAATGGGAACCTTTAGAACCTGTCCCCTCTTTAAAGCCGAAGTGAAAGGAGTTTTTGTGGTTTCGGCTCTCAAGTAAACTTGCCTGCATATGAATTTCAAATTTGCATTCCGAAGCAATGCCCCGGGCAGCAATCCCGACTCGACAAGAATCTGAAAACCGTTGCAAATTCCCATGACGAGTCCGCCTCGTTCCGCGAACTTCACGACCTCGTTCATGATCGGCGAAAATCTTGCAATTGCCCCGGAACGAAGATAGTCTCCGTAAGAAAATCCACCGGGCAGTACCACGACATTGACCCCATCAAGGCTTGTGTCTTTATGCCAAAGAAATTCGACTTCTTGATTCAAAACGCTGCCGAACGCATTGAAAGCGTCCCTATCGCAATTTGATCCAGGAAAAACGACGACGCCTATTTTGTGTGCCATGATCAACCTGCCGATTTCGCAAACTGGTCGGTCGTTGAACCGACGGGTCGGGGCTCTGTCTTTGGCTGAACCACTTGGACGGTGGAATCCACTGATGCGATCATGTTTCCTGAGTTATCAAAAATTCCGCATTCGTAATCTTCAGTCACCGGATTCGCCAGAAGCTTTTTGCATGCTGATTGCACCAAATATTTTGCGCGGTCGAGGTCCGTTTCGTCTATAGACATTTCAATATTCTTCCCCGTCCTGACTCCACCCAGTTTTGAAAACCCGAGATTGTGCAAGCTGCTTTCTATTGCTTTCCCCTGAGTATCCAGTATCTTCTTTTTCAGCGTAACTTTTACTATTGCCTTAAACAATTTCACTCCTACGACTTAGTGTAATCGAAAACCAAACAATAAACCGGTGCATGCGCAAGAAATCAGCATTTTCCCCGGCCAAACACCCTTTAATTGTGCACATATAGCACTGCTTTGAAATCAAATATCAAAACTGCTGAGCTCGACATCTTCCTCTTCTTCGTCGTGTCTCCGCTGAAATAGAAGTGTCTTAATATGTTCCACTATCCAGCGTATCAATCCGCCGAGTATATAAATTACGAATAACCAGAACAACGCCTTGCCTAATGTCGCGATGACAACGACAACTCCGAGCATGAACACAGAAATCTTCAGAGGATGCTGTCTGAGCGCTCTTTTGCTGAATTTTGGGATTGTGTCGTATCGCACAGTGCTCACCATCAATAGAGAAAGTGCTATTGCGATGAACGGCAGAAATGGCGCCGCGTCCCGATTGAGTATCCCGAATGTCCTGTCGAAATACAGCAGAACAAAGGAACTGATCAGTATTGCACTCGATGGAATCGGCAAACCTCTGAAGTAATCCTTGTCAAAACCGACGAGCTGAACGTTGAACCTCGCAAGACGAAGCCCGCCAAATACCATCAGCATGGCGCTCGAAAGTGTTCCTATCGGTCCGAGAGTATGAAGCCCCAGCCTGTAGATCATGAACGCCGGCGCAACGCCGAAGGATACAAGATCCGAGAGCGAATCTAACTCGACACCAAACTCACTTGAACTTCTTGTCAACCGTGCCATCACGCCGTCAAGTGAATCGAATATCGCAGCAAGCAGAATGAGCCAGGCCGCGGATACATAATCTCTGTCGGCAGAAGACAAAACAGACATGAATCCGGAAAACATGTTCATGATTGTAAAGAAGCTCGGTATAACCGCGCGCGAGATATGAAGGTTTCTTTTTCTATTCATTCCGCAGCATCCCTATTACTGTATTCCCTGCGAGAGCCTTATCGTTCAATTTTACTGCCACATCACAATTTAGCGGAAGAAGCACATCAACGCGAGAACCAAATTTGATCATACCAAATCTTTCGCCAACTTTGACGGCTTGGTTCTCCGAGAGTTCGCAAACAATTCTACGCGCAACAAATCCTGCTATCTGCTTGAACAAAATTCTATTGCCGTTATTCTCGATTCCTATCAGCATCCGCTCGTTTCTGTCGCTTGCCTTTTCATTAAATGCCACTATGTATTGGCCCTTGACGTATTTCAAAAACCTTACCGTGCCATTCATCGGAATTCGATTGACATGCACATTCGCCGGCGACATAAATATGCTGACCAACTTCGCAGGGGCTTTCAGAAATTCAGGCTCATCGACCTGGCCGGCGAAAACCACCTTGCCATCGGCCGGTGAGACGATCACATTGTCGCGCAAAATTTCGGGAGTGCGATCCGGGTCCCGAAAAAAAAAGACCGTGAACCCTCCGACAACGAATGCGACGATATCGAAAAAGAGTTTGAGAAAAATACCTATCGAAAAAAAAGAGATGAGCACCAACACGACACATACGATCAAAATGACCCCCGCCACATCTGCACCGTAGCGAGCCAATTTTGGGAACATAGCCACTCCGAGGAGATTCATCCGGACTAGGCCTTGTGCTTTGCCGAAGATGCCGCGGCACGCGGAGCGGCCGGAAAAATCCGGTCGTAAACGAACTGATAATATTTTGAAGCTTCACGCGAATCGCGTGCTGACGCAACGGAAATTTCTTCACCCGTTGCATTGTCTATCGCAGTTATATTCTCAGGAGAAATCTCGTCGCCAAGCATTATCACCCCTTTGTACCTGCCAAACTTCATTGTAATATCGATAAGTGTCAGTCCGCGCCTTTCTAAAAAACTTTTCATTACAGCATCGATCTTGCTTGCGAGCCGATTTATTGTACGGAACTCATCAGGTGTCAATAACTGCAGCGCATACATATGAGTATCTGTCACCAAAAATTCTCCGGCTTCGTCTCTCAAAAGATATTCAAAGATGGGAAATTCAAGCTGCTGCTTCGGCTTGAAATGTTTGAAGCGTCTTGCAAACGATTGCGAAGCAAAATTTCTGACGGTCACTTCTACAGGAATTATGTTTAGCCGCTTTACAAATAGTTCGCCGCCGTTCTGGCTGAAGAAGTGAGTCGGAATTTGATACGTTTCAAGGAACGCAAAAATGAACGCCTGCAACTCAAGTGCAATCTTCGGTCGAGATTTGATTTTGAACACCTTCTTGCCGTCAACCCCCACTTCCGAGCGAAACTCAGCAAGCAATATATCGTCCTGAGGAAGAGAGTACAAAATTTTTGAACTCCCTTTCGAGACGATCGGTCTTCTATCTTTTTTTGCCAATAAACCTCCGCTGAATTGGTAAAATAATAACAAAAAGCAAGTCAAAAGTCAAGCCTCTAACTTATTGATTTTGAGGAAGTTATAAAATTTTTGTGGTACGGCTTTTCTGCTAAAAATTTGATGAGTGTTCTTAATATGGAAACTGCACGCCCCAAGGCGAGAAATCAGAGTGTCGGAAATGGACGCATTTTCGTCAAATGCCTGAAATTTGAGAAAATGGAGCGGCTTCAGGTGGCCACGGTGCTCTGATCAATCCACCAAACTAACTTTCCGCTTGTGGGCATGACTCCCGCGGCAGGACGAATGTGGAAATCAGAATCCTTTGTAATTACTTCGGTCAGTGCTTGCGCTTTGCCTGAGCCGGAGATGATAAAATAAACTTCAGCGGCACGATTCAAAATAGGAAATGTCAGAGTTACTCTTCTTGAAGGAGTCGCCGGCGCTTCGACCGCGGCAGCCCATTTTTTCTTTTCATCAAGTGCCTGTGAGGCGGGAAATAGCGAAGCGGTATGTCCTTCCTTTCCCATTCCGAGAAGGGCGAGATCAAAGCTTGTCCCGTCTGGTGAAAAATATTTCTTCAGCTCCTTCTCGTAATCTTGAGCCGCTTCAGCGGGATTCAAGCGATTAGTCGGAACGGGATGAATATTCTTTTGTGGAATCGAAATTGCGTCGAGCAATTCTTCCTTTACCATTTTATAATTGCTCTGCCCGTCCTCATGAGGCACATATCGCTCATCGCAGAAGAATATATGAACCGATTCCCACGGGATTAACTTGCTGAAAGTTGTCCCAAAGATGTGGTACAATGTGCGAGGGGTATCCCCCCCGGAAAGTGCGAGATAAAATACGCCTTTCAATGAAACAGCTTCATTAATGATATCGCTGATGTCTTGAGCAGCGGCTGAACTAAGCCCGGCGATGTCACGGAATTTTCTTATTTTACCGATCAAATCGTGCACCATTTTTCGCCGTCAAGCAATCGTTCGGCTTCAACCGGTCCCCATGTCCCGGAAGCGTACTTGTAAACTTCGAAGTGATTCGATAAGAGCGGAGTGTAAAGCTCCCATGCTGCTTCGACTTCATCCGCACGGACAAACAACGTTTGATCGCCCTTCAGCACATCAAGCAGGAGAGTTTCATAAGCATCAGGTATTCTTCCAAATATTTCAGAATATTCGAAATGCAGTCTCTGAGTGGAAAGCTTATATTGATCGCCCGGCTCCTTAACCTTGAAGTACAAATCAAAACCTTCATTCGGCTGAAGCGTAATGATCAGTTTGTTCGGTTGAATATCCTTGATAGAAAATTGTCTGAATATGGAAACCGGAGGACGGCTGAAAGTTATCGCGATTTCCGTCGCTTCTTTAAATATCCTTTTCCCCGTCCGCAGCACAAAAGGAACTCCCTGCCATCGCCAGTTTGAGATATTTAGCTTGACAGCGGCGTAGGTTTCGGTCTGCGAATCACTGCAATTGATTCCATCTTCCTCACAGTATCCGATAACCTCATTTCCCGCGACAGCGCCCCGTGTGTACTGGCCGCGGACCACGTCGCTCGAAGAGATCGGCGAGACAGCGCGAAGGACTTTAACTTTCTCGTAGCGCACAGCATCGGCTTCCAGTGCTGTCGGTACTTCCATGGCAACAAGCGTCATGAGCTGTGTCAAATGGTTTTGTATCATGTCACGCAAGGCGCCCACTTTGTCGTAGTAACCTGCGCGGTGTTCGAGGCCGAGTGTTTCGGTAACCGTTATCTCGACTCTCTCAATCCTGTCGCGTGACCAGAGAGATTCGAACATTGCATTGCTGAAACGAAAAGCAAGGAGGTTCTGGACAGTTTCCTTTCCAAGGTAATGGTCAATGCGATAGACTTGTGACTCGTCGAAATATTGGTGTACAAGCTGATTCAACTCCTGCGCTGATTGCAGATCACGCCCGAAAGGTTTTTCTACTACCAATTTTATACCCCCGCCGCTTTTATTCAAACCGATTTCGCCGATATTCTTTATCGCATTCGGAAAGACGGAAGGCGGAACTGCGAGATAAAACACCCTATTGCCGGTGAGATTGAGCTCTTTTTCCAATTGCAACACGCGGTCACCAAAAGCCCTGTACTCCTCCAAAGAACCACCGCCTACGGATTGGTAATAAAGCCAATCGAGCGAATCGATGTGGCTCGTGTCAACTTCTTCCTCTTCGAGCGATCGTGCAACGAAATCTCGGTAGGTCGCGTCGTTATGTTTTTTCCCGCTTCCCGCTCCGATCAAATAAAATTCTGACAGATTCTTTCCCCACAACCTGCAAATCGCCGGAAGAAGTTTCCTTCTCGCAAGATCGCCGGTTCCGCCGATTATTATGAACAAATATGGGGGTACCTTTCCACTGTTCATTTTATTCTTTTTCTCCTTTCACGGCGTGCCCGCCGAATTCGTGACGCATCATAGCGAGGAGCCGGTTCCCGTATCCTTCGTTATCCTGGCTTGCAAAGCGTTCGTAAAGCGACTGGGCGATGATCGGGAGCGAGACTCCAAGGTCGATCGCTTCCAGCGCAGTCCACCTTCCTTCTCCTGAGTCGGCAACGTACGGAGCGATCTTCGTCAACTGCTGATCTTCCTCCAAAGCCGATGCCGTCAGATCGAGAAGCCAGCTTCTGACGACGCTTCCGTATCTCCAGATCTCTGCAATTTGATGGAGGTCAAGACTAAAATCGTTCTTCTTCTTCATCAGCTCGAAACCTTCGGCGTAAGCTTCCATCAGGCCGTATTCGATTCCGTTGTGCACCATCTTGACGAAGTGGCCTGCACCATTCGGTCCGACATGTCCCCAGCCTTTATTCCTGGCAGGCGCGAGAGTCTCGAAAATCGGCTTCACGTAATCCACGGTATTTTTGTCGCCGCCGACCATGGTGCTGTAGCCTTCCTTCAGTCCCCAGACTCCGCCGCTCACACCGGCATCTATCATTTTAATGCCATGCTCTGCAAGCTTGATGGAACGACGGATAGAATCTTTGTAATATGAATTGCCGCCGTCGATGATTATATCGCCCTTCTTCAACTTCGGAATCAGTAAATCAATCGTGTCATCGACCGGTTTGCCGGCGGGAACCATCAACCAAATAATTTTGGGAGGCTTCAATTTTCCGACAAGATCGTCTAGCGAACTCGCGCCGCTATTTCCTTGGTCGACAATTCTCTTAACTGCCTGCGGGTCGTGGTCATATCCGACAACTCTATGCCCTCCCTTCAAAAGCCGCTCAGCCATGTTTGCACCCATCTTACCAAGCCCGATTAAGCCTATTTCCATTCTCTCTCCTTATTCATTTATAACCGACAAATTAGTTAATTCCCACCTTATCAAATCCCTCCAATAATATGCCAACAAAATTCTTTTCACCATCGTTCAACACGGAGATGTCTTAATCACGTACGAGGGACGAAATTGTTCAGCAACTGCGATTTCGTGAGCCATGTTGTGCTGACCCCGGCATAAGCTGTGCCAATGCCGCTTTTTTGGGCTTAAAGTCCGGCGGACAGGGCTGGTGGGCCTGCCGGGCGGCCTTGCTTTATACGGGACGCGGTATTGCCTCTCTCTTCACATCAATATTAAACAACACATGTTGGATTGGCAAGAAGAGAAGGATTAAAACGAGATTAAAGTTTATTCACGTCATGGAACCGCGACGGCCGAAAGCGTCAGGAAGATAATTTCCATGCACTATGTCAGAAATCTTTTCTTCTTGAAGACCGGGACCATCAAAATTCCTGCGACGAAACCGCCCACATGAGCCCACCATGCGATGCCGCCGGTCGTGTCGACGCCGAGAGTCTGCAAACCGCCCACAAACTGCAAGAGGAACCAAAATCCGATAAATACGAACGCCGGAATATCGAAAATGCCAAAGAAGAAGAAAATCGGCAAAAGCGTCACAATTTTTGCTCGAGGGAACATCACGAGGTACGCACCGAGGACTCCTGAAATCGCTCCGCTCGCTCCTATCGTAGGCACAGAAGATCCGACGCTCGAAAGCAGCTGAAGTATTGCAGCGGCAAGGCCACTCAGTAAATAGAATACCAGATAATTCCCATGTCCCAATCTATCTTCCACGTTATCTCCGAAAATAAACAGGAACCACATGTTCCCTATAATGTGAAGCCAACCTCCGTGAAGGAACATGGAGGAGAAAAACGGGATGTATCTCGTCATTAAATGAGTATGATGTGCGACGGCATAAAAATACCTGTGCGATATCAAACCATACTTGATGATGAAGCCGTCAAGCTGTTTCCCAAGCGAGAGTTCGTAGAAAAAAACCAAAACGTTCGCTGCGATAAGCAAATAGTTGACGAAGGGAAAAGTGTAAGACTGATTTTTATCTTTGAGTGGAATCATTTCGCCGCATCCAGCTTATATAGTCTGTTTAGAATCGTTGCAGGATGCAGAACCTCGATATCCAATCCTTCATTTTTGATCCCTGAGCTGATTTGAGCCAGACAGCCGGGGTTACCGGTTACGACAAGATGCGCGCCGCTTTTCTTTATGTTTTCGATTTTCCTATCAAGAAGCTTCGAGGCGTCTTCGAAGCGCAAGACATTATAGATGCCTGCGCTTCCGCAACACCATGTCGCCTCTTCTAATTCACGAAAGTTATTTCCGGAAACTTCGCTCACAATCGCACGCGGCTCTTCACTGATTCCCTGCGTATGAACCAAATGACAGGGTTCATGGTACACTGTCGGCTGAGTTGCCTTGCATTCCGGCTTCTTGTACCCGGTCAGATAAAGGAATTCCGAAAAATCTTTGACCTTTGTGCTGAACGCGCGCGCTCTTTCAGAATATTCCGGGTCATCCGAAAGCAAGCTGCCGTACCGTTTCATGAATGCACAACAACCCGACGAGCTTATCACATAATAATCCGCGCTTGATTTCTCGAAGGAGTCGATATTCTTCTTCGCGAGTCGTTTCGAGTATTCTGCGTCGCCGTTGTGCCCACCAAGCGAGCCGCAGCAAACCTGATCCTGTGGAATTACGACGCGCCAACCGTTTGCCAGTAGGACATCTACCGTATCGCGATTCACATCCGCATAAAAAATATCCATCACACAGCCTGTCAGTACTGCAACGGTTCCTCGCACCGCTCCAGCCGGCTCATTCATTTCGGGAATCGTTCCGAAGGCGAACGTCTTTGAGATGCTCGGCATCAATTCAGCTCGGCCATGCAATGCAGGCAAGAATCTTTTCAAAGCCGCCGATATCGTTCTTTCAATAAAACTATTTTGGTAAAATCTTATAACCGCGGCGAGAACAATCAGGGATTTTCTTCTCTCGACGACATTTCTCAAAATGAAGAGCTTCAGCTTGAAAAGCTTCTTATTCTCCACCATCGCACGCGCAGATTCGACAAGCTCGCCATATTTCACGCCAGCAGGACAAGCAGTCTGACATGCCTGGCAATCGAGACAGAAGTACATCTCCTCCATGAAAGCATCGGTGATGGCAGACGAGCCATCTGCGGCGACCAAGGTATTCGACACGACATTTTTCATCAACCGAATTCTTCCACGCGGTGAATTCTTTTCCAAACCCGTTAATGCGTAAGTCGGGCAGACGGATAGGCAAAGTCCGCAGTGCATGCACTGTGTCAGAAGATCATCGGAAATTTGCATCTTACCGTTAGCAGCATAAAACCAAACTGAATTTGTCACTAGTAAGCTCGCTGCACACATTCAAAGACAATTACAATCCGCTTGCAAAAATGGAGTGCCGTTCTGTATGCATCTTGCAAGAGATGTTCTTTCTTTTGCCTTGATACAAAAGAAAGAACCAAGGAAAAAATCAAGGCCGGAGAAAAAACGGCTGAAAATTTCTTCGCTTCGCTAAAACAAATAAAACACGTCCCATGTCCAAATGCCGGAGCTAATCCATATTTGTTTTCTGATGCTTCGCCCCGAAACTTTTTTAACGCCTTTTTTTCTCTATGCCATTCGTATCTTCCTCTTTTGTAAGAGTTATCCATTGGACAACGGTATTTAACCTTCCTGAAGAAATAATAGCGAGATCAACTTCATCAATCTTAAAAGTATGCTTCCGAGGGATTGTCCATCTTAGCCGTGATTTTCTCGATCTGCTCGCGGCTTTTCGGCAGCGCTCCCTCACATCGCGGCTTAACGGAAATAATCTTACCCGGATTGAGGACATAATTCGGATCAAGCATTTCTTTAGTTTGCCTCATAAACATAATGAACGGTGTATCATAAAGTTCCTCGAAAAATCTTTTCTTCGCCAATCCGACGCCGTGTTCGCCGGTTATCGTACCGCCGAGATCGACCGCCTTTCTGAATATTTCATCGAATGCTTTTTCGACTCTCTCGATTTCATTTTTGTCGCGCTCATCGGTGAGTCCCGTCGGATGCAAATTGCCGTCGCCGGCGTGACCGAATGTGCCGATCCGGATATTATGCCTTTTCGCAGCATCGTTTATGAACTCAACCATGGCAGCAAGCTCACTTCGCGGCACAGTGACATCTTCGAGTATCGTGGTAGGGCGAATTCGCGCGAGTGCGGCAAAAGCAGTCTTGCGGGCAGCTTTCAATTTCACACTTTCCATTCCATCTTTTGCAATTTTGACATCGCCTGCGCCCGAACGTCTGCAGATTGCCTCGATTGCTGCAGCATCTTCATCGACTGCAGAACGATTGCCGTCAACCTCGATCAGAAGGAGCGCGCCCGTATTCTTGTCAAGACCAAGACGCGCAAAATCTTCTACGGCACGAATTGTCGAATTGTCCAAAAATTCCAACATCGCGGGCACTATCCTCTTTGCAGTAATGCCTGAAACCGTTTCCGCCGCCTTGCTCATCGAGTCATAAAAGGCAAGAATAGTCTTGTTAGTTTGAGGCATTGGAATCAGCTTGAACAATATTTTCGTGAATATGCCAAGCGTCCCCTCTGATCCGATCAAAACATCCTTCAAATTATAACCCGCGACGTCCTTCGTATTCTTTCCGCCAATGCGCATGATATCGCCGTTAGGCAGGACAACCTCCATTCCCAGGACATAATTTTTTGTGACGCCATATTTTAGTCCGCGAAGGCCTCCGGCATTTTCCGCGACATTTCCGCCAAGCGTGCAAATCTGCGAGCTGCCGGGATCGGGCGGATAAAACAACCCCTGGGACTCGACGACCGATTGAAATTTTCCGGTGATCACACCGGGCTCGACCCATGCCGTCAAATTATTTTTGTCAAGCTCGATAATTTTATTCCACCGGGTCATCAAAAGGACGACAGAATTCTCAGACGGTATCGATCCGCCGCTTAAGCCGCTTCCCGATCCGCGCGGCACGACCGCAAAATTTTCTTCGTTTGCCAGGCGCATCAGTTTGCTGATCTGTTCGACAGACGATGGAATTACAATGGCATCGGGAGGCGAACTCAATAGAGGTGTCCCATCATAAGAGTAGGTAATTCTATCTTCCATGGAATCGAGCAAATTTTCTTTACCGAAAATCTCCCTCAATTTCTTCTTTAACATCTCGTTCATCATGTACTCGTTTCAATTTAACTACAAAATGAAGAGAATGGAATAATAAAGTGCTGTACTGGTAAGCGTTTGCCGGACTCCTGGAATTACACTGAGCTGAGACAACAATCAAATTCGTTGAAGATGGTCAGGCTTCTTTCCCTGGTAGTGTCCTAATTTCAACTTTCTGCAATATCCCAACAGGGTTATCTTAACCGCCAAGTCCGCAAAGACTCGCCAAGTATTTTGTTAATAATAATCTTTGCGCATCGTGGCGTTTCCCGCTCATCATCGATAGTATATGGAATGCGGGATGCCGCAAGGCGGCACTTTGCGGTTTAAACGTTCTTATTCTGAAACGGAAATCAAATTAGGACACTACCCTTTCCCTTGGAATTTTGCATCGGCGGGTTTAAATTTTCACGTGAAAAAGTCTACATGCGAATCCATTGCGGGTGAGAGCGCGGTGCGGATTTCAGCTCAACTCTCCGAGTTTCAAGCTTTCTCGAATTATTGTTCTTCAATTCAACTAATTAGTGAGATCTGATTTATTCTGATGGAAAAGAAGACTCACGTAATCGTAGCCTCAGTGATACTTTCGGTGCTCACATGGCTCTCGGTCTCAATGAACAACGAATACTCGGTGGCGGTCCGTAAGCCCCTCAGGGTCAGCAATCTTCCGGACGACATGGCACTCGCAAGCGCCGTCCCGCGAACAATTCTCGTTAGAGTCCATGGAACCGGCTGGCAAATTGCCTCGTCGTATCTTTCGACAAATTCCAGCATCAATATCGATGCGTCCAATCTCGACCAAAGGCGTACGGTGCTAACAAGCCGTGAGCTTGGCTATTCTCTCGACCTTGGCTCTTCCGCTGAAGTCGTAAGCTTTACGCCGGATACCGTCGTAATAATGCTTGATAAGATTATCTCAAAGCTCGTCCCTGTGGTGTTGACAAGAGTCGAGGTCAGCCCGCGTAGCGGCTTCATGGCAGTCGGTCTACCGGAAGTTGATCCGGACTCAATTACAATCTCCGGCGCAAGAAACTTATTGAACAAAATAGATTCGTGGCAGACTGAGCCGAAGAAATTCAACAACGTGATCAACGCCATTAATACAAAATTATTGCTCCCGGACTCTTTGAACGGGCTTGTGCAACTCAGCACCAGAGAGGTCAATGTCAATATCGACATACAGCAAATCGCGGAGAACACTTACATGAACATTCCGGTTCGCATTTTGAATAACAAAGATTCCAGTAAGGTCTTGCTTCTTCCCCCGGCTGTCGATTTGACAATTCGCGGCGGCATCAACGCGATGTCCGACTTGACGCCCGACTCTTTTCGAGTTACAGTCGATTTCAACGACCTTGCGAATTCAATATCGTCACATATCCAGCCTAACGTCGAATTGCCGGCGACATTTCAACTCATAGCGATGCGGCCGGACAGCGTCGAATTCGTGATAAGAAAGTAATACGTGCCGTTTAAAAACCTTGTCAAGGCTCGTCGAATAGACAGGGTAAAGAAATCAGAATTTATAACGCTTTGCTCATAACCTCAACAGGGTTAGTAAATTGGAGAATAAATGTCGAATGATAAAATCTTAAGACTTGGTTTGCCGAAAGGAAGTCTGCAGGAAGCGACTTTCTCGTTATTCCAAAAAGCCGGCTACAACATTTCGGTCTCATCGAGAAGTTACCTGCCGAATATCGAAGACGAAGAAATCAAACCGATGCTCGTGCGCGCGCAGGAGATGGCACGGTATGTCGAGATCGGTACCTTCGACGCGGGAATAACCGGGAAAGATTGGATCGTCGAAACAAACAGCGACGTGGTCGAAGTTGCAGAACTTGTTTATGCGAAACAAAGTATGAAGCCGGTAAAGTGGGTGCTCGCCGTGCAGGAAGATTCACCCTTCAAAACAGTTTATGATTTAAAGGGCAAACGCGTTTCAACCGAAGTCGTAAACATTACGAAGCAGTATCTGAAAAAACATAACGTAGAAGCATCGGTGGAATTCTCCTGGGGCGCGACGGAAGTGAAAGTTCCGGAGCTTGCCGATGCAATCGTCGAGGTTACCGAAACCGGCAGCTCGCTGAGAGCAAACCATCTTAGAATCATTGAAACCGTTCTCGAATCTTCAACGCGCCTCATCGTTAACAAAGAATCTTATGCTGATCATTGGAAAAAAGAGAAGATCAACACCCTTGCGCTCTTGTTGAAGGCGGCAATCGCCGCTGAAGGAAAAGTAGGCTTGAAAATGAACATAAGAAAATCGGATTTGCCCCGCATAATCGGGATAATACCGGCACTGCGAAGGCCTACGGTCTCTCCGCTTTCCGACGACGAATGGGTGGCTATTGAGACGATTATCGAAGAAAGGGTCGTGCGGATAATTGTGCCGGAGTTGAAGAGAAACGGCGCAGAAGGAATAATCGAGTATCCTCTGAACAAGATTGTACCATGAAAGGCGAGCTCTGTCAACGTTTTTTCTGACCTTGACCAGTCTAATCTTTTACATCAAATTGAAGCATGAAAATCAAATTCGGTAAATACGAATTAGAAAAACCGGTGGCGCTCGCTCCTATGGAAGACGTAACCGACGTGGGTTTTCGCTCGATCTGCAAGGAATTCGGGGCGGATATCGTTTACACCGAGTTCATTAGTTCTGAGGGATTGATTCGTTCGGCGAGAAAAAGCACCGGCAAGCTTTTGACGAACGAGAAAGAACGGCCCGTCGGAATTCAAATCTTCGGCGGCAACCCAATCGTCATGGCTGAAGCCGCACGAATTGCAGAAGACGCAATGCCGGATTTCATCGATATAAACGCCGGATGCTGGGTTCCGAAAGTCGCCACGCGCGGTGCGGGCGCAGGTCTCTTGAAAGACCTGAAGCAAATGCAGGAGATAATTCACGCCGTCAAAAACGCGGTGTCCCTTCCGGTTACATTGAAGACCCGTCTCGGCTGGGATTCAAACTCGATCACGATTTTCGAGGTTGCGAAAATTTGTGCGGCTGAGGGACTGTCCGCGCTGACGATCCATGCCCGGACGCGAGACCAGCGCCATGACGGAGAAGCAAATTGGGACTGGATTCGTTCGGTCAAAGAGAAGGCTGACATCCCGATCATTGGAAACGGCGGCATTAAGGCGGCACAGGATGCAGTTGACATGTTTAAATACACAGGCTGCGATGGAGTTATGGTCGCACGAGGCGCCGTGACCAACCCATGGATTTTCAGAGAGATCAAACATCTGATAAAACATGGCACATTACCTCGCGCTGAAACATTCGAGGAGAGAATCGAAATTTCCCTGCGTCATCTAACGAAGGAAATCGAATTGAAGGGCGAGCACCGCGCAGTATTGGAATTCAGAAAACATTATCACGGATACTTTCACAGCATTAGAAACGGATCGGTGCTAAGATCGAGGCTGGTGAGAATAGAAACATTTTCTGAGATCGAGCAAGCGCTTCATGATTTCGTGAACGCCGAAAGCAGAGAAGTGATTGCAGCCGCCGACGGGTATATACCTTAGAGCGTTTCTCCACGAAGTTGTATAACGTGCACGAGAAAAGAGTCGCGGCGTGCTCCTTGTCGGCTATAACATGCGCGGCGTGAAGCGAACTCGACATTATACACCATGATGAGCGTCTCTTTTCTCGTTGATATTTACAAAAAGGTCTCCTTTGAGTCGAGAGAAATAGTTATGATTAGTTGTCAAATGAAAACCATAAAACAACTCACAAACCCAAAGGAGAAAGCCATGTTGTACACCGGTATCGATCTTCATCGAAGAATTATCGCTCTCTGCACCGTCAATGACGGTGGAACCGTTATCGCAAGAACTAAAATAAAAACAGACCCTCAAGCTATTCTCACCTATTTTCACCAATGGCCCGAGCCGCATCGTGCCGTCGTAGAATCTACTACCGGCTGGTACTGGTTCTGCGACCTTCTTCATTCTGCCGGTATCGATATTATTCTCGCTCATGCAAAGTATTTAAAAGCCATCTCATATGCAAAAGTCAAAACCGACGCCGTCGATGCTCACACTCTCGCTCAACTCCTTCGTATGGGCTTTGTTCCGGAAGCTCACCAGCTCCCTATCGAATATCGACCCCTTCGCGATCTCCTTCGTCAACGAATGGTCATGGAACACAAACGTACCAATATCATCCAACGAGTCGCAAGCATCCTCGCTCAATTTAACATCGCTCCTGTACCTGTCTCTCCTTATAAACCAGCCTTTGCTCAGTTCCTCGAAAGCTTATCTCTTCCTGAAGAGTACCGAATGACGCTCTCTTTCTATCACCAGCAATGTCTACAAACTACCAACCATAGAAAAGAACTCGAGAAATACTTCGAATCTCGTCTCAGGAAAACTCCTACTGTCCAGCTGCTCATGTCCATACCGGGCATCGGGGACATCTCCGGCTCTATCATCGCCATGGAGACTGGTGACATCCATCGCTTTGCTGATGCTAAACATTACTCGTCGTACTGTCGCCTCGCTCCTGGAGCAAAAGACTCAGGAGGTAAATACAGTCACCGTTCCGGTTCCAAAGATGGAAACGAATATCTCAAGTATGCCTTCACAGAGGTCGCGATCAAAGCCATGATGTTTTATCCTGAGATAAAACAGTTTGCACAACGTGTCGAACATCGTTCCAACAAAACTATCGCTCGTACTGTCGTTGCTAAAGAACTCGCTAAGTGTGCTTATTATGTCCTAGCTAAACAAGAAGAATTTAAAACTTTTAAAGGCATCAAGATCGATAAGCTTCGTGACTGGCCTCGTGCCCGCAAGCCCGTGCGCCTAACTGGAGATGCTCCTATTTCTCCCATCGGTTGATTGGGATACGGGCACGTCGCCGATTAAACATCTGGAATAGTCTGCCATTATACAATCCATGGCAGCATAAGCCCGATAAAGTGTTTGGGACCAGTCCCGAAGTAATAGAGTCCCCAGCTGCGATGCCTTCTCGGCGGCCTGTGCAACTTACGATCTCTGCCGTCAAATTGTGAATGAACTATCGCCATCGCTATTAAAGCGATGAAGGGGGAATTTTGTCTCTTGACTCGGACCTTTTATAAAGTGTTAGGCGCCGTGCGTAGTAGCATGACGTTTTGAAGACTATTTTCAATTGCAGTGTTCATTCCTCAGATAATATCTTTATCAATTCGTCCGCAGCCTTCCCTTTGCTTCTCATTTTATCTCTGTCCAAGATCAGCGCGCCATTGGAAAATTCTGATGCGTCTGGATCAAAGGGAGCATACATGGTATATGACGCTCTCACGACCTTCTCGATGTCCTTAATGATGGGCTTCAATGTCATAACAGCGTCCTTCGTCTCGTCTGGGGAAGAAAGATAGAGATTGATATAGAACCACATAGCCTCATGATAGGCTCCCTTTTTAACGAAGTCAGATGCCTCTTGGAATGTGTAAGTCTTTCGATACACAGATTCCACGGTATCTGATTGCGCAGTCTTTGAGGTGGAATCAGCACGCATGGTCTGCCCCTGAAGGTTAAGAGCGCAAATAAATGATATGGTCAGAAAGTATAGAATTGAAAATAGTCTCATTCTGGAAACCTCCAATGAATTTTTGTCAACCAGATTATTATATGGAGCCTTGGACGCCCGCTCATTCGCGAAGCTCGTTCCATTGATGCCATTCGCGTTGAGACAGGAAGTCGAAACGCGAACGAAGATTCGAGGAGAGTGGTTGTACTATGAAGCCGAAATACATTTGCGAGAAATCGTTCGTCGAGGTTCCGGTCGTCCTCCGGTTCACCTTTAAGGTTCCGATTACATACAAGTATCCAGCAAAGGAGCCTCCGAGAACTACTTTCGACCAAGCCTCTCCTTCACGGTCTGCAAAAACTCAGGGCAACAACAAGAGGCGTCAAAGTTGATAGCGCTTGAGGACTTGCCAGTGACGACAATGGTCGCCTCGCGTCCGTGTATTGGGCATTTCATACTACCGACCATGGTCTTTACGTGGTTCACGGCTATATCGTATGCCATTTTATCGGCTATATCATGGATTGTGTCTGGTGTAAGTGTTTTGCCCCCTATGGTAATCTTGAGACCGGACATTTCAGACTCCTTGTTGTTTAACAAAAGTGAGGCGCACAGGACGTGCGCCGAATTGCACCGCATTAATGAGCTTCGCGAATGGCGTCCTAACGTTTACGGGAATCACGCCGCGCCGCGCTCCTTCTTGATATAATGTGTGCGGCGTGGAGCGAGAACCATAATATACAATAATCGAGCGTCGTTGATTCCCGTTGTTAGGCGACGTTTGCGCGATGGAATAAGCACTTATCATTTCCGTTCTGGCTTATCCTCGAAATAAACCCACGAGGAATCGATCCATGTCGCGACGCACGTGCTATCAATGAAATGCCGCTGTGTTTGGTCCAGAGATTTGCTGTCATACCGCAGAGTCTTGTGGGGGGTCAAGAAGAATTCAACCGTGCAACGTGTTGTATCCCTTCCAAAAGAACCTCTGACGCCCCATATAGATTCCCTTTGCATGAAGGACATTAGCTTGGCGACCTTCTTCAAAATGGATACCTCTCGCTCCCGTGCGGTTGTTGGGTAATACTTATAAAGGGAGTCTAGAAGGTAACGCTCATCACCGGGATACAACTCCACGCTGTCATCGCTCACGAGGGTTGCAGCTAGCCCCACCTTGGGATTTGACAGATCAACCAAATATTCATCTTCATCTCTGGGCAGGATTTGGAAACCTACGAACTCTTTGTACATACCGTTCTCAAGGAGGTGTTTACGGAGACCAAGGTAGTCACTCGAATTCGGCTGATGTTGGCAACCGACAAACGCAATAACCGATAGAAGAAAGCAAATAATTGTCAATGATTCAAGCTTCATATTGAACGACTCATCATTTGTTGAACAATTGAGCGCAAATGTCGCCTAACGTCCTGCAAGAAAAAGTCATTGCTCTCGCCCGCCACAAATGTTGCGAAGCATCCAGACAACGGGCGAGAGCAATGAAGCGAACACCATGGTATATAATAATTGAGAGTCTTCTTCCCGGTAAATTAGAAAAGATGGTCTCACAGTCGTATCCTGGTGTAGTCCCGGAAAGCCCGGGATAATATTGACATCTCAAAACACGAAAGGAGACCATAATGCACTTAGTAAAATTAAGAGAAGATCATCGAAGAAGCAACCTCGCCGAGCTGGCAAGGTACGACAACTACGTCGCTGTGGACTGGTCGATAAATAACATGGCAATCGCGGTAACGAGAAGGGATAAGATACAGATGAGGACGGCAGATGTACCCACGGACATCTTCGAGCTCAAGAAGTTTCTTAAAGGGCTGCCAGGCAAGACCATTGTAACATTCGAGGAATCGATGGGCGCACACTGGCTGTATCTGGAACTCAGAGATGAAGTTGACCGCGTCCTTGTCTGCGATCCCTTCAAGAACAAGCTATTATCCGACGGTCCGAAGAACGATAAGATCGACGCCATAAAGCTGTGTGATCTCCTCAGAAATGGATTGCTCACGGAAGTATTTCATGCCCATGACGACAGGCTTTACCAGCTAAGACGGCTGGTCAGCGCCTATGACGACATGGTCAAACACGGCGTCCGCTCACAGAATCAGAGGTATGCGTTAATCCGTGGACTCGGCTCAAAGAAAAATAAATTAGATGACACGACTGCTTTCATTAGCGGCTTTATCGAGCGTGACATATCTTTCTATGAAGAAACAAAAGCTGATTATGAAGACAAGTTCGAGAACCTCTGCAAGACCAATACTCTTCTCAAAGCTCTGACTACCTTAGATGGCATTGGCCCGATAAGAGCAGTTAAGATACTCGCCACAGTCATTGAGCCAAAGAGGTTCCCAACCATGGGTAAGTACCTTGCCTACTGCGGTCTGGTCAGAGTTGAGAAAACCAGCGGAAGAAAGAAGTACGGTACACGCAAGCCGCACTACAACAGAATGCTTAAAGGCTTATACAACGGTGCAGCCATGACTGTGATCAATGGAAATGGGCCGATCAGAGAATATTATGACTATCTTCTTTCCAAAGGAATAGCCGAATACAATGCAAGGGTTGCCGTAGCTCGATATATTGCCCGGCTCTCGCTCGGCATACTTAAGAGCAACGAAAAGTACCAACCATACAGATGGAGGAAGAACAAAGGGAATTAAAAAATTAGATGACATCCTGAGAGTTAGCCGTCATCCATGAATGTTCTTTGTTAATAAAGCGGACTTGGAGTTCATGAGGGAGAGCTCATTAACAAGCATGCGATTGCAACATCAGTTGAAAATACGCCACCTTCTCGGTTAGCCCCCTCACGTTTTTGCTCAAATTTACCTTAGCCCAGTGAGCCCTGCGGCTTACAAAGAGAGCTCAGATAGGCGCATTAGCAAAACGCTATTTATAAATGTTCATGTAAAGAAAAGTTCGAAGGATCCTTTCGGGGATCACTGCAGCACACAACAAGCCATGGTCAGTCGAATAGCACCCGACTCAGGAAACTGTGAGACCGAATGCAAGGAAACTAAGCAAATTTATTTCCTATTGGAGTAGTCTTTTCTCTTGACATTCTTTTCTATAGGCGCTTGTTATGCGAAGTTCGGCTGTCCTTATCAGAACACGGCCAATAGACTGAATCAAGCGCGGGTATGAAGACAGTGTCACCATATGCATTTATAAATGACTGCCAACCCTTGGTAGCATACTTCGGATTTGGATAGAACTCTCCGACCCCAATATCTAGGTCTCTAGAGAATGGAATACGGTAGTCTCCGAGCGCCACATTCATTTTCATACGTGGATGGCCTTGGACAAAGGTGCCCGCAAATCGGTTGTTGACAAATCCGTCAGAGCAATCCCAACCTCGGTCGTCGGCGCGTACATGGCTCGTGGAGTCCATGAACCAAGCAGCGCAGCAAGTGCCGACGAGCGGGGATGAATTCGATAGACGGAATGAAAATTTGCCCAGCAGGACACCCGCCGCATATATCTTTGAAGCAGGGTAGTCATCATCGCACACTTCTCCGATGTAATTGAATCTGCGGATGTCATGCACATCGATAGCTCCGCGGAAAGACCATGTGTGACTCTCATAGTGAACGAAGCCAGATACCGAATAGTGTTGGGGTCGGATTTTCTTTATAGCGCAGAACTTCAGCCTAATGCGCTGCATCGAATCGCCGACGAAACCATCGTAGAAGTATTTAACTCCAAATACCCAAACCGTGCTGAAATCAAATCGTGAATATTCGGAAATACGATTGACGGGCTCGAGATGCAACTGCCGTGTTGCTAACTGAGCAAGGCTGTCTGCCAAGGATTGTCCGGAGGCAGAGATTGGCAGGCAGAGCGATAAAATTATCATGAGCTTCTTTATCATGTTTCCGATTACCTTAAGCCGAATTTCGCATAACTACCGCAAAAACACACCTACGTGTGTTTTTTTTCTTAATAATCTTTCTCAACGCCTCCCTTTTCCATCCAAATTTACCCCCATCATCCTCAAAATCAAAATTATCCTCCCCAAAAGGGACTTACCTTCGGATCGGGAACGTTCTATTTGCCGATATGAAGAACCTTGTATTGCTTCATGCCCGCGGGTACTTTCACGCTGACAACTTCACCGACAGTTTTGCCGAGCAAACTTTTCCCGATGGGCGAGTCTGTGGAGATTTTCCCTTTCACGATATCCGCTTCCTCAGTTGAGACAAGCTGGTACTCGATCTTTTTATTCGAAAGCATGTCGAGGAGCTGCACCTTGCAGAAAATATAGACTTTATCCGTCCTGACTTCGCTCGGATCCATCACGCGCGTTCTCGTGAGAGTCGATTCAAGCTGGGCGATGCGCAGCTCCAACATTGCCATTTCCTCTTTTGCGGCATCGTACTCGGAGTTTTCGGAAAGATCGCCGTGGCCTCTTGCCTCTGCAATTTTGCGCGCGGCTTCCGTCCTGCCTGCCGTCTTCATCTCTTTGAGCTGCGCCTCAAGCTCAACCAATTTTTCTCTTGTCAAATAGACAAAATTATTTGACATCGAATCTCCTAAGTCTTTTTCATACAAATGCAAAAGCCCGCCCACATGATAACGGGACGGACTTTAATTTCAGCCTTGGGCTAATTAGCCTCCGCATCAGAAGATAATAAATTAACTCTCAATTTTAAATTAAATAGATGAAAACAACAGTTGCACTGAAGGGATCCATCCGGGCAAGCATTTTCACCTGCCGCTCACTCACAGTCGAGAATTAAATGACCTAATTTGTCGCGTTTGGTTTCAAGGTACTTCTGATTTACCTCGTTCGGCTCGATTTCGATCGGTATCCGCTCCACTACTTCCAGGCCATACCCTTCAAGCCCAACGATCTTCTTCGGATTATTTGTCATCAAGCGCATCCTCTTCACGCCGAGGTCCACCAATATTTGAGCCCCGATCCCATAATCGCGAAGGTCCGCCTTGAAGCCGAGCTTCTCGTTCGCTTCGACAGTATCGATCCCGTCGTCTTGAAGTTTGTAGGCTTTGATTTTGTTCACAAGCCCGATGCCGCGCCCTTCCTGGCGCATATAAAGCACTACGCCGGCGCCTTCCTTCTCAACCATGCCCATGGCGCGGTGAAGCTGCTCGCCGCAATCGCATCTCTGCGAACTGAAGACATCCCCGGTCAAACATTCCGAATGCACGCGGACAAGGACAGGATTAGTTCCATCGATCTTTCCTTTAACAAGCGCCAGGTGTTCTTTCTTGTCGATTATGCTCTCGTAAAGATGCAAATCGAAATTTCCATATTGTGTCGGCAATTTAGTCACGACGATTTTCTTTACCAGCTTCTCGCGCTTCATCCTGTACGAAATCAAATCCCGAATGGTAATAATGTGCAGGCCGAATTCATTCGCGATCTTCATCAGCTCGGGCACCCGTGCCATGGTGCCGTCATCGTTCATTATTTCACACAAGACTCCGGCCGGATAGAGCGAAGCGAGCCGGGCCAGGTCGATTGCAGCTTCCGTGTGCCCGGTACGGCGCAGCACGCCTTCTTCCATGGCACGAAGCGGAAAGATGTGTCCGGGTCTTCCGAGGTCGGACGGCTGCGTCCCCGGATTCACAAGCGCTCGAATTGTCGCCGCACGGTCCGACGCCGATACTCCGGTAGTCGTTCCTTTCAACACATCTACGCTCACCGTGAATGCAGTCTGGTGGGGTGAAGTATTTTCTTCGACCATCATATCGAGACGCAGCTCGTGCACGCGCTCCGGCAGTAATGCAGCGCAAATTATTCCGCGGGCATGTTTCGTAAGAAAGTTAACGGCGTGAGACGAAACCTTATCGGCAGCAAAGACAAAATCTCCCTCGTTTTCACGCTGTTCGTCATCCACCACTATTACGATTTTTCCCCGGCGGATATCTTCAATTGCATTCTCGATGTCGTCAAACTTGAACATTTTGTTTTTATTCCGGCAATATCGTCGTCACTGCCGACTTTTCAACTTTAACTTTTATGTTATCCGAAATTTCAAGCAGCACGGTTTTATCTTCCATGGCAACAATCTTGCCGTGCATGCCGCCGCTCGTGACCACCTTGTCGCCTTTCCTCATCGCTTCCAACATCCTCTGACGATCTTTCTGTCGCTTGCCCTGCGGCCGAATAATCATGAAATAAAAAATCGCAATGATCGCCGCAAACATTACAAGCGTACTGACCATGCTGCCGCTTCCGTCTCCGCCTTGTGGAGCCATGAATGCTAAAAATACGTTATTCAAAATTCCTCCTTGGTCTTATTTTCAAGTTTAGTAACGGTATCCGATTTGAATTCCGCAAAACGGCCCTCAGTTATCGCGAGCCGCATTTGTTCCATTAAATTAACAAAAAACCTCAAATTATGTAATGAAACAAGTTGAAGGCCGAGAATTTCACCGACATTGAAAAGATGGCGAATGTATGCTCTTGAGAAATTTTTGCATGCATAACAATCGCACTCGGCGCACAAGGGAGATTCATCAAGCTTATAAACCGCATTTTTGATGTTAATCGTTCCATCTGCCGTAAAAACCTGGCCATTTCTGCCATTGCGGGTCGGCATGACGCAATCGAACATGTCAACGCCCCGCGCGACGGCTTCGAGCAAATTCTCCGGTGTGCCGACGCCCATAAGATATCGAGGCCTGTCATGGGGCAAACGATCTGTCACGAAGTCAACAATACCATACATCTCCTCTGCCGGTTCGCCGACAGCTAAACCGCCGATTGCATAGCCGTCGAAATCCGCAGCAACGATCTCCCTCGCACTTTTTTCGCGCATATCGAGGAATGTACCACCTTGAACGATTCCGAAGAGGTGCTGACTATAATTATAAAGCGGCTTCGAGTTTTCAAACTTCTCTTTGCACCGCATCGCCCAATTGTGCGTAAGATCGATGCTCCTGGACACGTATTCTTTATCCGACGGATACGGCGCGCACTCGTCGAGGGCCATGATGATGTTTGCACCGATCTGTCGCTGGACTTCGATGATTTTTTCCGGCGTAAAGAAATAATATGCGCCGTCAATGTGAGAACGGAACTCCACGCCTTCAGGCGAAAGCTTGCGAAGCCCCGAAAGACTTAGTATCTGGAATCCGCCGCTGTCGGTCAAAATGGGCCGCGGCCATGACATAAACGAATGCAACCCGCCGAACTTCTGCAAAACCTCGACGCCCGGTCTCTGAAAAAGGTGGTATGTGTTCCCGAGAATTATCTGGGCATTTATATCGAGCAGCTCTCGCTGTTCGACTGCCTTAACGCTGCCGCGCGTTCCGACAGGCATGAAGACAGGCGTTTTGACAGTGCCATGGTCCGTCTGCATTGAACCTGCGCGCGCTTTTGTGTGCAGATCCTTGTTCGTCAGTTTGAATTCTAACATTCCATATAAGCCTTCGCCCTGAATACTAATTCGTATTCGACCGATGTTCTCTGCAGCAACAAGTTGCGCAAAATAAAAATTCACCGACATTTTTGCCAGCCAGAGCTGCGGTCCCAATATTCAAGATAATTTCCACAGGGTAAGGAACCGTGGGCGTGTAATACAAAACTACCAATCTTCCGCCGGTGCCTGTTGTCCTAAAAACAAGCTCATCTCTCTTGTTTCCGACAATTTCTATTATTTCTCTCCCTTCCTTAACCACAAATTTGCCGTTGAGGCGCTTAAATGGTATTCCAAATCCGAGTCTGTTCAGTGCAATCACCTTAACCGTGACGGGCGAAGAACTATAAATAAAGATTCTCTTCGGATAACTTTCAAACGACACGCTGGTCGTCATAAAAACCAATTTATAAAGCATGAAGCCTGCAAATGCGAGTAAAAGAAAAGCTATCACAAGTCTTTCAGCAGCTCGATAGGGTTTTGCCGGAGTTGATTCGTTCGCTCTCAATAGCATATAGCCTTCGCTTTTCCTTTACCTTCGGCTATCAGATATTCAAATGCATCTCCGGCTTTCCCATCGTAAGGAACATACACGAGGGAAGCGGACGCACCCCGCTCTATCTTTCCATAACGGTCTCCAAGTCCGAGAAAGCCAGCCGCGTCCGAAGTTGCCATTCTAAACACATCTGCCGCTCCGACCGCGTCATGGTACTCATTATAAAATGCGGCAGCCTCCGAAAACATTTCAATATCCGGCGAACTTGCCCGGCTGTCCGTTCCCAATAAAATTCTGATGCGATGCTTCAAGAATTTTCCTAAATCCGGCACGCTGTCGGAAAGCTCCCGATTGCTCCGCACACAAAACGCTACCGCACTCCCGCGCTGCGCAAGCAGCTTTATATCGTTTTCATCGACATAAACACAATGCACGCAAAGCGTCCGCTCGTCCAGGATGCCGAGCGAATCGACATATTCTACTGGCGACAAATTCGGCGCATCGAATCTCCAATTTTTCACGCGTGCATTCAACAAATCGACTATCCGCCCTTTTCCAGTCCGCAAGAATTCAACTTCGTCAGGAATTTCTGCGAGATGTATTGATGTGATTGCGCCCCGGGCGTTATTGTACGCCTTTATTTTCTTCATCAATCCGGGCGATACGGAATAAGGTGCGTGGATCGCAAGTGCGGTCTTGATGCCGTTCTGCCGGTCCATAAAAGGAAGCGACCTCTCAAATATTGCTTCAGAATTCGAATCATTTATTCCGATTTGTTCAAACTGAAAAAGTTGATTATTGCCTAAAGAAATATTTAGATCGTAGTCGTTTCCCACATTTACAAAATATGCCGTTCCATGTTCTTCAGCCTTGCGCTTCGCATTGAGACATTCATGATGCAAATCTTCTCCCAGAAGAGACATTCGCGCATCCATAAGCTTCTGAACCCAATCGACAAAATCTTCGTGTGGAAAATTACGGAATGAGGACAACTCAAGATGGGTGTGTGCATTTATTAGCCCCGGCAAAATTATTCCATCAAAATCACGGACAGGTGTGCTGCCTTCCCGACGCACTACATCATTGAATTTGCCCAAATCGACGACTGTGTCGTTCTGTACAACGATTCCCATGTTAGCGCCGATATCATCATGACTTTTTATTGCAAGTCGCCCTCTCAGAATTACTCTCACTCATCGAATATAAAGAAATGGTAAAAGCTCTTCAAGCTAAAATTGCTTAAACCTAAGGAACAAATATCGTGTCAAATTAGTAAATTCATAAAAAGGAGTAGAAGAATATGAAATTTAAAATATTAGCCGCAGGGATCTGTATGTTGCTTACAGTGGGTGGGGCGATAGCTCAGCCTGCGCAGCCATCGAATGACGCAATGTGGGGAAAACATCCGGCAATGATGCACAACAAGCTCAAACTCACGGATGAGCAGAAAGCGAGCATTCAAAAGGTCAAATTCGAAGTGATGCAAAAACAAATCGATCTTCGCGCCCAGATTGCGCACGATCGTTTAGACTACGAACAATTGACATCCGCGGATTCTCCGGACGAGGATGCGATCGCCGCCAAAATCGACGACATCGCAAAATTACAAATCCAGCTTCATAAGAATCTTCTCCACGGATGGTTCGCGGTGAATAAAGTCTTGACGCCTGAGCAGCAGAAAATTTGGAAAAAAGTGCTCCAGCATCCGAGAATGGCCGCAAGAAGAATGATGATGAGAATGCGAGGTAACGGCAGAAACGGCTCCAATGGAATGATGCGATGGAGAAACCCGCGAGTCGGTGAAGGACCGATGATCAACGGCCGCCAAATGTCAGGCGAAGGGCAAATCTGGGATGATAATTCCGACTTTCTCGGTATGAATCTCGGACCGATGACGGATGAAGATATGTTCCTGGATGAAGACCCATTTTGGGACGATGCGGAAATGTTCGATTACCCGATGATGGATAATATGGGTACGACTGGAGATGGCATAATGGAACAAGGCGGATCTATGCAAAACAGGATGGAAATGATGAAGATGATGATGGGTAAATCAGCTGCTGATTCGTCAAAATGATTTGAGTATCAGGAAGTCTCGGCCTTTTCCGGGACTTCCTTTGTCTTCATCCCGGCAGCCTTTCTCCTGATATAAACAATCCCGGCTCCGACTCCTGCCAGGCACAATAACCCTTCAGTCAATACCATCGTCGCAGTTCCGAGCAGCTCAGCAGCAAATCCTGTGAACAGCGCACCGATCGGAGTGCTGCCTGCAAAAATTACGATGTACAACCCCATTATTCTCCCTCTTAAGTGCATCGGGCTTTGCATTTGCAGGGAAGTGTTTGTCGAAGCAATGTAAGCAATGCTCGCCATTCCGAGTAAAACAAGAAGTATGATAGTTAAAATAAAATTTCGCGAAAATGAAATAGCGATATCCACGAAGCCGAACGCAGTCGCACAAGTGTAGATGAATTTTCTTGTCGGCTTTTGTCTTCCTGCAATGAAGAGCGCCCCTGCCATTGAACCGATGCCGAGTGCGGAAGTCAAGGCTCCGAACATCTGGGGACCGCCGTTCATGACAAACTTTGTGAGCAAGGGAAGCACCGTGCTAAAATTATATCCGAAAGTCCCGACGAAAATCAACACGATTAAGACCGATGCGATGGCAGGCACATTAATTGCGAATGACACTCCTTCTCTAATTCCTTCTTTCATCGTGACATTCACTTTAGCCATGAATGTTCTTAGCTGCGAATTCTTCATCATTATAAGAGCGATGATTATTGAGACGTAACTCAGGCCGTTAATCAGAAAGCTCGGCGCCACACCGACGATTGCAATTACAACGCCCGCGATCGCGGGCCCGATGGTCCTTGCTGCATTGAAGAGGAGCGAATTCAGAGCAATTGCATTCCCGAACGTCTTCGTCAGGAACCATCTCGGCCACAAACGCCTGCCGCCCGGGCTGGTCGAACGCATTCGCAAGTCCGATCAGAAGTGATAGTCCATAAATTTCCCAAAGAGTAATTGCCTTAAATGCCACTAATCCCCAAAGGATGAACGCCTGCACAGCCGAGACCGATTGCGTTGCGATTATTATTTTTCTTTTCGGCAGCCGGTCGATCAATACTCCTGCGAAGAGCGACAAGAAAAGGATCGGAAGAAACTGGAGTGCGGTTGCAGTGCCGAGCACGACGGCAGAGCCGGTGAGAGTAATGACCAGCCATGCGAGTGCGACATTTTGCATCCACGTACCCGTCACTGAAATCAGCTGGGAAATCCAGTATAACCGGTAGTTATAATGTCGAAGCGACTTGAAGTTCTTTTTAATGCGGGGTATTAAACCAGCATACGTTGAGTTCGTCAATTCTGAAATCTTGTTTGAACTTTAACAAAAGTAATAGATCGAATGAGAATCAAAAATTTAGCTACCCCCGGCGCGAAATCCAATTACAGAATACTAACAGCCCTTTAAATCTTGATCTTGACTGTAAATTAAGATCTTGAATTTAAAGTATCGTTTACCTGCGGCTTATCAAATTGAGAAATTCATCCCTCGTCTTCACGTCCTCGCGGAATTCCCCCAACAATGCGCTCGTCGTCGCAAACGAATTTTGTTTTTCCACACCGCGCATCATCATGCAAAGGTGCTGCGCCTCGATGATGACGCCAACACCGCGCGGCGACAGAAACTCGTATAACGTGTCGGCTATTTGCTGTGTCATGCGTTCCTGAACCTGGAGCCGCCTCGCGAACACCTCTACAATCCTCGGCATTTTGCTTAAGCCGACTATCTTGCCGTCAGGGATGTACGCCACGTGAGCTTTTCCAAAAAAAGGCAGCATGTGATGCTCACACAGGCTGAAGAAGTCTATATCTTTCACTAAGACCATCGAACTGTATTTCTCCTCGAATATAGCGTTGTTCATAACAGAATCTATGTCCTGGTTGTAGCCCTTCGTGAGAAACTCGTACGCGCGTGCAACACGGTACGGCGTCTTCTTCAAACCTTCTCGCTCCGGGTCTTCATCCAATTTGATCAACATTTCCCGAATTAAATCTTCCAGTTCCAGCTCAACTTTTACTTCGCTCATTTAATTTTCCTTTGCTCAATGCAATTGTATAGGGCACTGATTATATGAATTCTGACGGATTTCGATTTCCCGAGATAATCCGTTATTATGTTCACCTTCGGGCTCAAAGCTCCGCTAATACTTCGTCGTAATGTCCTTCGACTTTCACTTTCGGAAATATTTTCTTAATCTTGCCGTTCTCATCGATCACGAACGTCGTCCGCTCGATTCCCATATACTTTTTTCCATACATGTTCTTCTCCTTCCATACTGCGTAAGCATCGACTACCTTTTTGTCGGCATCGCTCAGAAGTGGAAAGTTCAAATGATATTTCTCTTTGAATTTTTTATGAGATTCCACCGAATCGGTGCTGACTCCGAAAATAATCGCGCCTTTCTTCTGGATTTCAGATATTCCATCCCTGAATGAACAAGCTTCCGCCGTGCATCCCGGGGTGTCATCCTTCGGATAAAAGTATAGTACGACCTTCTTGCCTTTGAAACTTGAAAGTTTCACCGGCTCGCCGCCGTCGTTCTTTAGAGAAAAATCCGGCGCCCTGTCTCCAGGTTTCAAAGCGCCATTTGTCTTCGTTGCGGAAGTTTTCATATCCTTCACCATTTAAATGATCCTCCTACCTTTCTAATGCTTGAGAAAAATGCTCGGTCAACCTGAGATGGTACAGCCGCACTGATATTTATTTCAGCGACTCCACCGCCTTAAACACTTCGTCGTAATCCGGCTCAACTGTCGGAACTTCAGAAATCCACTTATATCTCACAATACCGTCTTTATCGAGAACGAAGACAGAGCGTTTTGCTGCGGTGTAGCCGTTCAAGGCGGCAAAGTTGTCGTGGTACGCATCGTAAGCCTTGACAACGTAACGATTGAAATCCGAAAGAATTGGAAAAGTCAACTTGTTCTGATCCGCGAACGCTTTATTGGAAAACGGCGGATCTACGCTGATTCCGATCACCTGGGCGTTCAATCTGTTAAATCTGGCTAGCGAATCGCGAAAATTGCAGAGTTCTTTCGTGCAAACGCCTGTAAAGGCGCCTGGATAAAATGCGAGCACAACCTTCTTTCCTGCAAATTCCGAGAGACTTCTTTCTTTCCTATCGGTATCATAAAGCCTAAAGTCGGGGGCCTTCTTTCCAATTTCGACTGACATTCTTTTCTCCAATTTTTTCTTGAAATAAATTAAGATTTAATAAAAAGAGTTTCAACTTGCCCGGGATTAATCGTTCCGGACCGAAACCCGGCGAGCATTGCTTTTGGTCTTCAATTGAATCTAACTTGTGGCCAAAATTTACGCTCTCCATAACGCTATTTTCGCGCCAAAAATTCCAGAACGACCTCAGTAAATTTCTGCGGCGCTTCCGCGTGAACCCAATGACCTGCGTTTTCAATAGAGACCAACTCAGCAGACGGAAAAATGGACCTGATGAGAGGAATGTCGGCTTCGAGAACATAAGATGATTTTGACCCTTTAATGAAAAGAGCCGGTTTTTTAAACGGCAGCATTCCGCCAACGGCTTCGTTAATTCTGTCATAGTTTGCGCGAATTGCGGGAATGTCTATTTTCCACTTGAAGCTTCCTTCATCATCGCGAACGACATTTTTCAATAAAAGCTGTCGCACTGGATAATCGTCAATGTACCGCGACAATTCGGTGTCAAGTTCTTGCCGGGTCTTGTACTGTTCTAACTTCAGGGAAAACAATGCATGGAAAATCGCATCATGTTTGGGCGGATAAGCTTTGGGAGCAATGTCAACAACGACCAGCTTTCCAACTTTATCAGGATACATCAAAGCAAACTGCATTGCCGTCTTGCCCCCCATCGAGTGACCGAGAACGTAAACAGAGCCCATGCCTTCATCAATCAAGAGGTCGTTGACATCATCAGCCATAACGCGGTAATTGAATTCGCCGCTGTGAGGAGACCGGCCATGGTTCCGGAGATCGACAGCGTACACTTTAAACCGATCCCCAATGACCTTCGAAAGAGTGAACCAGTTATCGCTCGACCCGAACAAGCCATGAAGAATTACGAGCGGATGGCCATGACCGGTAACGCTGAAATAAAGCTTCATGGCATTATCCGCTTCCGGCAACGCAGTTCGTGGAAATTAAATGTTGTATTTCTCCCTCAACTTCTTAAGACCCGGTTTAATCGAATCGCAGATGTATTTTATCCTTTCGTCATACGGCCGGAACGCGCTTTTCATAGCGGTGATTGTGAGCTTTTCCATCTCGGCAAAACTAAGATGGAACACTTCTTCGGCAAGTTGAAATTCTTTGGTCAATGTAGTCGCGCTCAAGCCCGCGAAGTACCGAGCCGACAACTTCCTCCCAATGCAAGCCTTTGTCGGTGTGAAATACCGGCACAACTCTTGTTTCGACATAGACGACGCCGTCCTTTTCCATGTCCTCCATCATTTCATAAGAGACTCGCTCAAGTGCATCAGATCTCTGCATGACTCCGCAAGTATGAGCAAATCCTTCCAGGTACAGCGGCAAACTTCCCCTGTTCGCACCGCGCTGAAACCATTCGGCAAGCTCACCCGGATCGTTCGTCGGAAGCTTATCGTACTTCTGATCCTTTGCTAACTCGATCACCGTTCCGGGACCCAGCCCGCCATCAAGATGGTCGTGCAACAAAACTTTCGGCGTTTGTTGGATGGCTGTTTTTTGGATAGACAATTATTTCTCCCGCTTTAATATACACAAACGCAATTTATTAGAGACTCAAAACATTGCATCTCTGCTGCTGCCACAATACTGCTACAATACGTATCGGCACTCTTCTTCCTATTTCAAAGGATTGTTCAAAATATAATTCCGAACATTGTACAATTCCTTATCGCTCCGAATAATTCTGTCATAAAAACGCGGCTGCCATTCAAACGATATGTCATTTGCGACAGCCCATTTCTTAACACCAATTTTAAAACCGCGAACAACGGACCCCAAATTTTTCGATTGCGGGCTGAAACGATTTGGTTTCGGCACGTTCTGTAGTAGAGACGCAAGTATCTTGCGTCTCTACAGCTTGCGTCCCCACATTTTGCGTCCCCACATCTTGCGTCTTTACATCTTGCGTCCCCACATTATCGTTTTTGTTTATTATTATAATGCCATGGACGTGGTCAGGCATAATTACGTGTTCATCTAATTCTATAAATGGGAAATGGCACGGAATCTCAATCCAGCATTTCTCTGCTATCATACCGATTTCCGATAGCATCATCCTTCCATTCTTGACGCGGCCAAACATACCTTCCCTATGCTTCACGCAAACCGTCACAAAATAATATCCACAAGAAGAATAATCCCATCCTCTTAGTCGCGTCGAATCAACCCGAAATTTATTTTTAAAGAGGTTGTCCACCGAAAACGAAAATTTTTATTCCTTGTTAAGCGCGTTCAATTCTTCTTTTGTCGGGCACCCGTTCGCAGCAGTCAGAACCATGATAGTGTCTCCCGACTTGCATGCCTCTATATAAGCGTTCTTCAAAGCGCCGAATACTTTATCGATATTTCCGGTTCCTATCGTGGATGTTTCATGAACCACAGCGTCCATCCCATCAGACTTCAATTTTGAGATGAAGCCGTTTATTGCTGGCCGAATATCCTTTTGCATCAATGGATACAGACTTACTTGAAATGTAATTCCCATTCTATTTCCTTTTTTTAAATGTTCCAAGTTTCCGGTTATGAGCGATGATCACAACCGTCGCACTACTTGCGATAAGTGAGCAACCCGAAATGTGAAATCAACTTCCATTCTGCGCCGACCTTCGTATAGACCTTGCAAGCTCGTCCCTTCCAGTGCAGGTCCTCACCGGCTTTACAATTCCGCCAGAGCGTATCCACATCCACCACAGCAATGGCACCATCATGCTCATCAGTTACAGTGATCTTGACGGTTATTCGGCGGTTGTGAATGAGCTCATGTGTATCGAAAAGCTCCTGCCAGATGTTTTTCCAGCGCTCTCGATTATATCGCCCCATCGGGCAAACCCAATCAGCAGGATCATGAGCCTTTTCATCCTTCGGCCATGGCCAAACCATATCGCGGTGAAAAATACTAACAAGCGTCTCAGCATCTTTCGAGTCCCAAGCCTTGGTCTCTCGATCAACCATTTCCTGAATTTTGGCTTCAATTGATTTCTTCATGGGAGAGCTAATGACTATTTATGTTTGCTGCTTCTGTCGCATAACGTCCCATCACTACGACCTTAACTCGTCTTCCCTATTCTAGTTCCATGCTATGCGACATAACTTGTGGCGCCGTCGGCGCCATGTCGTTCATTTGTCTTTCGCTTGAATTATTTTCTCTAAATCTAATCCCCGCTCCACGAAATATCAAATCACCCTTCGAAAACAACATGCCTCTTCAGGAGAGTGCTCCCCCTTAGATTATTTCTTGAACAGTTCTTCAAGTTGGACTGCAGGGTCTCGACCCAACTCGACCGATATGACAGGTTTCTCCTTCGACTTCAGCGATAGATAATCTCCGATTGCCTGAGCGCGGAATAAACTCCTGTTGAATACAGGAACCTCGGTCCGAATCCAATCGTCACCAGAATTCGCAGCCTGTCGCGCAACGATGTCTGCAGTCTGGCGAGAATGTTTTCAAGCCCGCTTCATGGAGGAATCTCGTTCCGCGATCTGCTTTATGCTTTCGGAAAATGATTCCTGACATTTGTCAACTTCGAATCGATACCTGATCGACATTTTGTCCCCTGTTTCTCTGGAAAACCTTGTCAAGGTCAAAAAGGCGAAGTGACTGCTTAAGGGAAACCTTGACAAGGTTATGGTTAACTATTACTTGAATAATTTTTCAACCGCCGTCACAACTGCTTCGGCGGTAATGCCGTATTCTTTTAAGACAATGTCGCCGGGCGCAGAGGCACCGAAGTGATCGATGCCGATCGAGATACCTTTATCACCTACATATCGGCTCCAGCCTTTCGTAATTCCCGCCTCGATGGAAACCCGCCGCCAGATGGCTGCCGGCAAAACCGAGTCGCGGTATTTTTCATCCTGCATGTCGAAAAGCTCGCAGCTCGGCATGCTGACAAGCCTCACTTTTCTGCCTTTAGATGCAAGCTCTTCATAAGCCTTCATTGCGACGCTGACTTCGCTTCCTGTTGCCATGATGATAGCTTCCGGGCTCCCAGATTCTGCGAGCACATACCCGCCCCGCTGTAAACCTGTTTCGCTCGAATACTTTATCCGGTCAATCACGGGAAGTTTTTGTCTTGTCAAAGCGAGTGCTGCCGGACCTTTCTTGTACCCGAGGATGAATTTCCATGCCTCTGTGGTTTCGTTTGCATCCGCAGGGCGTAAGAAGATTAAATTCGGAATCGCCCTCAACGCCATGAAATGTTCAATCGGCTGGTGAGTTGGTCCATCTTCGCCGAGGCCGACGCTGTCGTGAGTAAAAACATAAATCGTTCGGAAGTGGGAGATTGCGGCGAGACGAATCGGAGGGCGCATGTAATCGGCAAAGACGAGAAATGTTGCGCCGAACGGAATAAGCCCGCCATGGACTGCCATGCCGTTCAGAATCGCTCCCATGCCATGCTCGCGAATTCCGAAATGGAAATTGCGGCCGCAGCGATCCGCCGCCGAGAAAGAAGTCGTGTCTTTCATCAACGTATCCGTGGATGGGGAAAGGTCTGCGGCTCCTCCAAGAAAATTCCTGACCTTCGGCCCAAAAGAATTGATCACCTTTCCGGACGCTGAACGGGTTGCAACTCCTCCGGCAGCAGGATCGAACTTCGGTAAAGCCTTTAAGACTTCAACCGGAACATCTCCGGACATCCATGATCGAAACTCCCTGGCAAGGTCGGGATATTTCTTTTCATATCCGTCAAAAATATCGTTCCATTTCTCTTCAGCTTTTTTCCCGTTGTCAACGGATTTTCTGAAGACAGAAAGCGCTTCGTCAGGAATCAAAAATTTCGGCTCAAGAGGCCAGCCTAAATTCTTCTTTGTCAGCTCGACTTCTTTATCCCCGAGTGCCGAGCCGTGTGCATCGGCGGAATCCTGCTTATTCGGCGAGCCGTAGCCGATGTGCGTTCTCACGGCAATGATGGACGGCATATCGTTTACGCCCTTAGCTGCCTCAAGTGCTTTCGCAATTCCTTCCAGATCATTTCCATCTTCAATGCGCTGCGTGTGCCAGCCATACGCTGTGTATCTCGCCAGAACATTTTCACTAAACGCGAGATCGGTTTTACCTTCGATAGTAATATGGTTGTCGTCATAAAAAAGGATCAGCTTCCCCAACTTAAGGTGGCCCGCAAGAGAACTCGCCTCGCTTGTTACGCCTTCCATGAGGTCACCATCACCTGCAATAACATAGGTATGATGATCCACAATGTTAAAGCCGTCACGATTGAAATTCGCCGCGAGAAAAGTTTCGGCGATTGCCATCCCAATCGCATTTCCCAGGCCTTGTCCGAGAGGACCAGTTGTCGTCTCGACGCCGGGAGTAATTCCATACTCGGGATGTCCGGGGGTTTTGCTTCCAAATTGTCTGAATTGCTTCAAGTCATCCAGCGAAACGTCATAGCCCGTCAAGTGCAAAAGTGAATAAAGCAGCATCGAACCGTGGCCTGCCGATAAGACAAAACGATCGCGGTCAAACCACTTGGGATTTCGTGGATTGTGCTTCAAGTATTTTGTCCAAATTGTGTAGCCGATCGGTGCAGCGCCCATTGGCATTCCCGGATGACCGGAGTTTGCCTTTTGCACGCTATCGACCGCCAAAAATCGAATCGTATTTACACAAAGCTCTTCAAGTTTATTCATTATGAGTCCTCACTTTCATTTTTTTTGATAATACTTGCTTACGTATTCCTTTACCATCCGGTTTGTATTATAAACCGGTGCAATTGTTTTTATAGATTCTTTGACCATCTTAATCCATTTAAGCGGAATTCCCGAAGCATCACGGTCGTAGAATGCCGGAACAACTTTATTCTCAATCGTCTCGTACAAATTCAGCGAATCTACCCGATCTTGTTCGTCCACGGAAACCTGCGAATCCTTGTCTTCCCCGATCGCAAAACCATTCTTGCCGTTATATGCTTCGCGCCACCATCCATCCATGATGGAACAGTTGAGACCGCCGTTCAGGATTATCTTCTCTCCGCTCGTGCCGCTTGCTTCGAGCGGACGCCTCGGATTATTCAGCCAAACATCGCATCCCGCCACAAGCTGTCTTGCGACTCCCATGTCGTAATCTTCCACGAATGCAATTTTCCCCGCAAAACGCGGCTCCCGGCTGAGGTGGATGATTTGTTGAATGAATGCCTTGCCGGCATCGTCTCGCGGATGCGCCTTCCCGCTGAAAATTATCTGCACCTGCCTTTTGTTGTCGCCAAGGAGCTGGGCAGCTCTTTCAAAGTCTGTAAACAGCAGCGGCGCACGTTTGTAAGTGGCAAATCTCCTGGAGAACCCGATGGTCAGCGCATCCGGGGATAGGACTTTTTCTACCCAGTCCGATGAATTGCCGAACCTTACCTGCTGTTTCCTCATCCTGTCTCTTACAAATTCGATTAATCTTCTCCTCAGCGCGTATCGCAAAGCCCATATTTCCTCATCTTGAATCCTGCTTATCGATGCACCCCATTCGGAACGACGTTCAAGCTTGCTGATCCAGTTTGTTCCGATATGTGAGTCATAGAATTCATGCGCCTCCATGGAGAGCCAGGTTAGACTGTGAATGCCGTTTGTTACATGGCCTATGGGTACCTGCTCTGCTTTCTTCCCCGGGTAAAGTCTTGTCCACATTTGTCGGCTGATTTTCCCGTTTAATTCGCTCACCGCGTTTGCGGCTCTGCTCATCTTCAGCGCAAGCACGGTCATGCAGAAAGTTTCGTTGTTGTCATCCGGAATTACTCTTCCGAATTTCATAAACTCATCCAAGGGAATTCCGAGAGAGGAAACAAAACCGCTAAGGCTAAAATTAATCAAGTCCTGTGTGAATCTATCATGGCCGGCAGCGACCGGAGTATGGGTGGTAAAAACGCACTTCTTTTTCACTTCTTCCACGGCCCGGCTCACCGATTTCCCTGCCAACAGCTGCTCATGCAAAAGTTCGAGCGTCAAAAATGCTGAGTGACCTTCGTTCATATGATAAACCGCCGGCTCGTATTCAAGTTCTTTCAAAAATTTCGCTCCGCCGATTCCTAGAATTATTTCCTGAGAAATTCTCGTAGTGCTGTCTCCACCGTAGACTCTCGAAGTAAGGTCACGATAGTGTTCCTCGTTCTCCGGCAAATTTGTCTCAAGCAGATAGAGAATGGATCGACCGACGACAACTTTGTACGCCGCAACCGACACTAAACTGCGCCCGATTTGGACTTGAACTTTCACAAGGTTTCCGCCTTCGTCGGTGACCGGGACAACGGGGAGACAGTGGTAATCCTTTTGATCATATTCTTCGAGCTGTATGCCTTCGCTGTTTACCCTTTGTATAAAATATCCCTGTCGGTAAAAAAGAGTAATGCCGACAAAGTTTAATCCTATGTCGCTCGCGCTCTTCGTGTGATCTCCCGAAAGAATACCGAGCCCTCCGGAATAAATCGAAAGGCTTTCGTGAATCCCGATCTCAGCACTGAAGTAAGCGACCGGCTGATTTTCAAATGGCCGATATGCCGCGGCCGGTCTATTGACGGACTTCAAGTAGTTCTGCAAAGATTGATAGCAGCCATCAAGCTCATCGTGAAGATTTTTATCGCGCAATCTTGAACGCAACTCCTCCTCACTGATCTCATTAAGAACGGCAATCGGGTTATGATTAGAACGATCCCAGACGCGCGGGCTCAGCTTGGCAAACAATTGTTGTGTCGGACAGTCGAATGACCATCTTAAATTATATCCAAGCTCGTAAATTTTCTTACGCTCTTCGGAAAAATGAAATGCTTTTTGTGCCATTATAATCTCAAATTAAATCAAAAATACTTTTTCTCATAGTACACTTATTAGAGCCCTTATCATCGAGTTCACATTGCACAGCTCGACTCCGAATATAAAAACGCTCGCCGCGCAAAGAAAACACGGGAGCAGAACGAAAATCATATCAAGTTGATTCAGCAGCTTCTGGGACAAGAAAATGGCGGGGAGCAAGATTACCGGGAGCACGGCAGGCACAAGACGTTGCACAACCTGATACGAGAATGATGATGCATATAAAAAAAAATGGTTGGAGCCGAAGTTGCGCAAAGATGTTTTAACATAGGAGAAGACAGTCTGATCGATCTTCACGACATCACGGATTAAATCTTTCAACCTGGTAATTCTCACTCGAAGAAGCTGCACTAATAAATATTAACTGGACCGATCATACTGCAAGCGAAACGGCAAATTTTGATGGAAGAAGGTTGTAATAAATTGAACTGAGTTCCTGTACATCAATGCTGATAATGTCATTCAACTCGAGTACTTTTCCTCCAACCGCTCCTATTTTCTCAATAGGCAAACCTTTTGATCTTGCCGCAGAAATGACTTTATCGCTCTTTTTAGGGCGAAACGATATAAGCACCCTGCCGCCGCCTTCGCTAAACAGGCTGAAGTCCTTACGATTGTGGAAAGCCAGGGCAATTTTAGCCCCATGATTCGATTCAACATCCATGATGCAACTCTCGGCCAATGCTGTCGCAAGCCCTCCCTCCGAAATATCATGGGCGGACATTAATAAATCAGCTTGAAGAGCCTCGCGCAGAAATTCATGGAGATTCTTTTCGTAATTATAGTCTATCGGCGGGACCTTCCCGGCGGCGATATCATGGACCACTTTCAAGTATTCGCTGCCGCCCATCTCGCTTTTTTCCTGACCCACGACGGCAATTAAGTCGCCATCATTTCTGAAAGTGGAACGGCCGGCCTTCGACGCATCATCGATGATTCCCAGCATCCCGATCACCGGGGTCGGATAAACCGTTCGATTGGGACTCTCATTATAGAAGCTCACATTTCCTCCGGTAACCGGCGTCTCTAATTCCGTGCAAGCCTTCGTGATTCCCTGAACTGCTTGTTCAAATTGGTAGTAAACATCAGGCTTGTACGGATTTCCGAAGTTCAAACAGTTCGTAATCGCGATCGGCTTTCCACCAGCACACGCGACATTCCTCGCCGCTTCGACAACCGCATGTTCCGCGCCGAGACACGGATCGAGGTAAACATATCTGCCGTTGCAATCCGTCTTAATTACGAGTCCTTTCTTTTTCCCAGCTTCGCTTGCCGCCCATCTTTCGAGCCTGATCACGGCAGCGTCTCCCTCGCCCGGTAATACTACAGTGTTGGCACCAACCATGAAGTCGTATTGCTCATAGACATATTTCTTGCTCGCAATATTCGGAGAGGACAAAAGCCTTTTCAAAACTTCATTATAGTCAGTCGGCTCAAGCAGCGTTAGCGGATCAAATCGTGAGAATTCATCGATGTAATCCGGCTTACGGCTTTCCCGCACATAAACCGGAGCGCCTTCGCCGAGTGCGAGGGTCTTGGATGGAACTTCAGCTTCAATTTTTCCGAAACGTCGTATCCGAAGAATCCCGTCGCCTGTCACCTTGCCGACTACCTCCGCGTTCAAGTCCCACTTTGTAAAAATCTTTTTTATTGCCGCTTCATTTTCAGGATTCACGATGACCAACATCCGCTCCTGAGATTCAGAGAGCATGATCTCATATGCGGACATGTCGGATTCGCGGAGCGGCACAAGGTCCAAATCCACATCCATCCCGGTGCTCCCCTTCGCGCTCATTTCGGAAGTCGAACAAGCAATTCCCGCCGCACCCATGTCTTGTAGTCCGACAACGAGGCCGGCTTCGATCGCTTCCAGAGTCGCTTCGAGCAGAAGCTTCTCCGTAAACGGATCCCCGACTTGCACAGACGGCCGTTTTGCTTCCGAAGCTTCAGAAATATCTTCCGAGGCAAACGTAGCTCCATGAATCCCGTCACGGCCCGTCGACGAGCCGACAATCATTACAAGATTACCAACCACTTTTGCTGCCGCTTTCGCGATACGGTCGTGCCTGACGACACCTACCGCCATGGCATTTATGAGAGGATTCTCGTCATAGCATTCGTCGAAATAAACTTCTCCCGCCACAGTCGGCACCCCGAAGGCGTTACCATAATCGCCAATTCCTTTGACCACATTTTCAAGAAGATACTTCACGCGTGGATTATCCGGATTGCCGAAACGCAGCGAATCGAGCGCGGCGACGGGACGGGCACCCATTGTGAAAATGTCGCGCAAAATTCCGCCGACTCCGGTTGCAGCACCCTGGTACGGCTCGACGGCGCTCGGATGGTTATGACTTTCTATCTTGAATGCAACCGCTAGATTATCCCCGATGTCAACGAGCCCGGCGTTCTCTTCGCCGGCGCTCACGAGCAGATTTTTGCCGGATCGCGGAAGTTTCTTCAATTGCAAAATCGAGTTTTTATAGCTCGCGTGCTCCGACCACATTACCGAATAGATTCCCAGTTCGGTGTAAGTTGGAGTGCGTCCGAGTATTTCCTTTATCTTCTCAAATTCATCGGCATTCAAGCCCATTTCTCGTGCAACTTGTAAGGTGACTTCAATATTCATTTAAGGATCCTAAAAAAAGTTCCGGCAACTTCTTCTATTTGATTGAACAATTTCCAGCAAATTGGTAATGCGACCAAGTCGTAATTTTTGATTTGATGATTTCTGTAATAATTTACAAAAAAAAAGCCCCGTAAAAAACGGGGCATTACTCAATGTTTTTGCTCGCACAATAAATTAAGGTAAGTCTCTCCTATGGATGAGTTGCAGCGTTGTCTTCAAGTCCGAATAATGGATATTCGGCAGCCCAAGATTACTCATCGAACTATTGCCGAACATGATAGAACCGGGCACAGAAGAAATCGGAACTATCGGGATATTGGATCCGAAATGCGAGTTAATCGCCTGGATAAAAAGATTCGCTACATAAGCGTAACCTTGCGAAGTCGGATGAATGCCGTCGAGACCGAAGAATCCACCGGATATATAACTTTTTGTCAGGACAACACCCTGAGCTACATATCCATATTGTGCGAAGGTGTTTAGGGCAGAGTACGCGTCCACCATGACGACGCGACTTTGATTTGTCGGTAAGTTTACAAATGCTGCAATTGTGGAATTGTATGAACTTATCGCCTCTTCAACATTTGCCACCTCAAGCGAATCGAGAACGAGGGAATCCGGCAATGGTGCGTTCGTCCCTCCCAGCGAAGCTGGAACCCCGACACCCGCATCAATCAAATCAATAGCTGATAGCAAGATGTAATCTGTTTTCGCGTTGATCGGTTCCACATGAAGAGAACCGTCGGCATGATGTCTTTCCACGATGAAAGCGCCGACATTCTTGCCAAGATATGGAATGCTGTCGGGCACAGTAGTAAAAAACGGAATTGCCGTTATATCCGGAATATTTGCTACAGCAAATTTCGCGTTGGGCGCTCCGGCTAAGAGTGCACTCATTGTTTGAGTGTACATCCCTGCCCACAATGACTGATCCGTCGGTAATGCACCCGTTCCGCCTGAGGTCGCATAGCCGAGAACGTCATTCGCACCTATCCACACTGTCATGAAAGTAGGATGAAGTGCGAGCGCTTGTTCCACCGCACTGGATCCGAAAACCTTGCTGCGCAAGATCAAGCTGAAAAAAGGATTATTGCGAGCGACGCTCTTCGTATTGAAATCCGTCGTATCGGTCAAATCATACAGGATGGCTCCGGGAATTCCCAAATTATTGTACGGGAGTGTGTAGGATTCATTGATCGGTGGAATTATCATCGTACTTGCAGTATGAACGTCGGGACCTGATAAGCTTGTTACCGACATCAGAGATCCTGTGCCAGGATCCGCCATCAGCGGCTGCACGAAATCGGCGGCGCCTGCTTGCTTCGCGATATCGGCAGGATAGCTCCATATTTGTGCCGACTCAAATAATGCTCCACTTTGATAGCCGGCAGTGAGGGAATTGCCGAGTGAGACAAAGCTTGTAAAATCTAGAGTCCCATTTGAAGGCGGAGCCACCACGCTGGATTTCTTAAAATCCCCACATGATGAAACAGCTATTGCAAAAATGATTAACGTAATTAAACCCGCTAATCCATATTTTAATACTGAAATTCTTGGTCTCATTTTAACTTTCTCACAGTTTATAGCTGATGTCGATGCCGAGAAGATTGGCAGTCGTGTTATATGTACCGTTAAATCCGAAGGCGGAATTCGTAATCGTCCTCTGTTTGAACGGGATAAACAGGTATGAGGCATCTACAGAAATGTTGTTTGTTATGTTCACGCCGACACCCACATTTAGCCCGATTCTATCGGCATCCGGAAGTATCGGCGCCTCGTATTCATCAGGTATCGGATTCTTATCATAGTACACGCCGGCGCGCAAATCCCACATCTCGTTCAACTTATAATCGCCGCCGACCCGCAAAATATAGCTATTAGTGTAGTCGCCGACGATGGACGTGTTTTGTTGAAGCTCAGTTTCTTTTGCGAAATTTATGGTAAGGCTGTCGTAAGCGTTCCAGCCGACATATTGATAATCGGCCTCGATGGAAAAATTATCCGCTGTGTAAGCAATCCCGATGTACCATGTCGTGGGGAACGGGAGTGCCGTTGAGACAGCGCCGCCGGGCAGCAGGCTCGCTAAGCTTCCATCCTGCGAGAACGTCGCTGTTCCATCATCAACCTTGTAGTTTATTTTACTGCGGTATGAAAATCCCAGCGAAATGTTCTCGTATGGCTTCATCATTATTCCGAAATTGTAGCCGGCGCCTTTTGCATCTCCCTGCATATGAATGAAAGGCGTAATTCCTGTCGAATCGCTGAAAGGTGTCCAATTATACTTTTCAAGCTCCACGCTTCCAAGCGCGTAATCGAAGCCGACGCCGAACGAAATAATATCATCGAGAGAATATGAAACTGTCGGATTAATATCGAACGATTGAAGATCGATTTTTGTAATGATGAATCTTCCGACCCAGTCTTGAGGCCAGCTTGTTCCGAGTCCTTCGGGCGTAAAGACCCCGATTCCGGCAGCCAGGCCGTTGTCAAAATTATAACTCACATAAGCATTCGGCGGGAAGAAAGTAAGTGAATTCATCTTTGTTTCCGTGTTATTCGGGTAAGGGCCGGTGAAAGTTGTGCTCGGAAGAATGAGTGTACCACCAAGCATAATGTTAAAACCCTTGATATAGCTCAATCCAGCCGGATTGAAATAAATGGCGGAAGGGTCCCACGCACGCGCTACAAACGCTCCACCCATTGCAACTGCTTGTGAACCGTGCTCATTGAGCTGGTAGCCGCTTGAATATGCCATAGAAGCCGACAGCAAAATCCAAACAAATGCAGGGACAAGAAATGCCAATGTTCCTCTTTTTGAAGCCACAGATACCTCCTTTTAGTTTCTGTAAAGGCTAAGTTTAAATCATGCTGGACATAAAGTCAATTGAGAAAATAGCTTTTGGTCTATCCCAATTGGTTTTAAGGCGCTTTCGCCTTCGTTTCTCTTAAAATTCCAATGGTCCGCCACCCGGTTATTCGCAGTTTGCTTGCTTGCTCGGCCAGCTTCCGACGATTATTTTATGGCTACATAAAGAAAGGGCGCATAATGGAAATTAACGGAAAGACAGTCCTTGTTCTCGGCGGTTGGGGCCTGGTAGGCTCTGCGATCTGCCGAAGGCTTGTGCCGGAAAAACCGGACAAGATCATCGTCTCTTCTCTGTTGAAATCGGAATCGCTCGAGGGGGTGGCACAGCTCAGGAAAGAATTTCTAGACCATGATAACGATTTTTTTGTGCCATTCCATGGAAATATTTTTTTGCGGGATGAATTCAAAGATCTTCCGCGGGAAGAGGTCCTTGAAAATTCCGAGCGGCGCCGGGTTCTCATAAACGATACCCTTGGAGAATTATCTGAAGAAATTCTTAAGTCGAGTACAATCTATAACCTGCTCATTGATTACAGACCCGAAGTGATCATTGACTGCATCAACTCCGCGACCGCTATCGCATACCAGGATCTATTCCAATCGAGCCGATCCCTTCTTAAGGAGCTTGACAAGGCGAAAGTAGGGACGAATCATGAGTTGTCCCTGCTATATGATTCCATCGAAAAACTTCTCTGCACGCTTTACACTCCGCAGTTAATCAGGCATATCCAGATTCTCTATCGGTCAATGCACGATGCCGGCACAAAAATTTACATGAAGATCGGTACCAGCGGAACCGGCGGCATGGGACTGAACATCCCGTACACTCATAGTGAAGAAAAGCCAAGCAGCGTTTTGCTCTCCAAATCGGCTGTCGCGGGCGCGCACACGCTTTTGATGTTCCTAATGGGACGAACTCCCGACGCGCCGATAACGAAAGAGATAAAACCGACGGCGGCGATCGCATGGAAACGAATTGCATTCGGCGAGATAATGAAACGAGGCAAGCCCATCATGCTCCAGGATTGCCTGCCCGACGAACCGTACAGGATCGATGCGAAATTCGAGCTGAAGAATTCAAGCAAGGCAATTCGAACCGACGAGCCGCTGCGATCGGTCTTCGTTGACACCGGTGAGAACGGACTCTTCTCGCGCGGCGAATTCGAAGCGATAACTACTCCCGGCCAGATGGAATACGTCACGCCGGAAGAAATTGCCGAAGACGTGATCTTCGAAATAAAAGGCGGCAACACCGGACACGATATCATCAATGCTCTTGACAACGCGACGCTGGCGCCGACTTACAGAGCCGGCTATATGTTCCATTCTGCATTCAATAAAATGCGCGAGCTCGAAGAGACGCACAAAGTTGACAGCGTTGCATTCGAGCTTTTGGGACCGCCTCGACTTTCTAAACTTCTCTATGAAAGTTATCTGCTTTCGAAGCGTTTTGGGGATTTCGAGCGGGTTTCAAAAGCATCTGCCGATGAAATGTCGAATGAGTTGTGGGAAATGATAAGAAAGGACAAGAAGCTTCGCTCGGAAATCATCTCAATCGGGATTCCGATTTTACTGCCGGATGGAATCAGCCTTTTGCGCGGTGATGAGCTGAAGGTTCCCCCATTCAGAGGAGAAGATGTTCTGCCCGCAAACCAGAAAACAATAGACGCATGGTCGCATGATGGCTGGGTCGATTTGCGCGTAAAGAACATGTCATTGTGGAAGAGCAGATTTGATGAAATAAAGAAATCGATTGAGCCGATTCCCGCAGGCGAGACCAGCTCTCGGTTCATTTATACCAAAGAATACTGGAACAACTTCGAATCAATCGAGCCCGGGAGAATTGTCGGCTGGATCTTCTCGTACGAAGAAAAAGGCTTGAGGATGAAGGCGTAGGGAAATTATGACGGAATTCACGATAAGCCTTGATAAACCTTGTCAAGGTTTCCTTTTACGTTGACAAGGTAAAAATGAACAGCAGTTGTTTTAGCCATGGGAGCCGAACCATCCCAATGCAGGGACACCTTACAATGTGCCCGGCACAACTTACGAATCCAATCTTGAGGTTTGTCCGCAACGGTTGTTTCTTCGAAAACCTCCATTTATATTTTCTCGAAATGCGTAAAAGGATCGCGCGCGACATTCTTGCTTTAGCGATCGCCGCCGCCAATTATCGGAAATCCTGTGCGGGACGTGTCGCGGGATAATTTTAATTAGGAGACTTTCTTATGCGTAGAGAAGATAGAGCTATATCTCAACAGGAAGCAATGACCATATTACAAAAGGCGGAGTACGGAATTCTATCAATTGCATCTCCTGACGGTGAGCCTTATGGCGTACCATTAAATTATTGCGTGATGAACGATGCGATATATTTTCATTGTGCCGGCGAAGGAAGAAAATTAGATACCTTGTCACGGAATAATTCTGTTTCATTTTGCTCTATCGGTGCGACTAAAGTCTTGCCGGATGAATTTGGGATGAAATACGAAAGCGCAATCGTATCAGGTGAAGCCGAGAAAGTTACGGGCAGCGAGAAGCAATCGGCACTCGAAGCCATGATAGAGAAGTATTCTTCGTCATTCTATGATGAGGGACATGAATACATTAAGGCTAACATAGAGCGAACAAAAGTTTATAAAATAATCATTGAATCAATTACCGGTAAAGCTCGCAGATAGCGCAGCCATGCCGCTCAAACAACCTGACGAATGAAGATGGGCACATCAGGCATCATGGGCACCTGTATTCTTACCGTCGCAAAGTTGCAGTAATTTACGGCAGGCTAATTATATTTAAGCGGTTCAAAAGATAATGCTGAAAATTCCAAAATACTTCGTAGCCCTGTTGCTGATATCGATGTTGATTGGCTGCGATCAGAAGACCAAATCTATCGCCAAGCATGATTTACAGCTTTCCAACTCTATTCAATATCTTGGTGGTTTAGTTCAGCTTCAATTTGCAGAAAACGAAGGCGGTTTCTTGGGTATTGGCTCAGGATTAACGATTGCGATTCGCAAATCGATAACCATCATGCTTACGATCACGACTTTCATTGGCCTTATAGCTTTGTTGTTATCGGCCCCCAAAATAAAGATGCCGACGCTTATTGCATTCTCGTCTATGATAGCGGGTGCTTTTGGAAATTCGATCGATCGATTGCTTAATCAAGGACGTGTCGTGGATTTCATAATATTAGGTACAGATACAATACACACGGGCATTTTCAACGTGGCTGACGCGTCCATGATGTTTGGTATATTTATGTTAATTGTTGCACAACTTTCCCAGCCAAAAAGTGCTGTCTAACCTACTCGTATCTCAACGATTCAATCCTGCAAGGCGGGATTTAATCATTGCTATTCGTATCGCAGTGATTCGATCGGGTCCACGCTCGCAGCTTTGTACGCCGGGTAAACTCCGAACGTGACTCCAACGAGCGAGCAGACCACCAGTCCGATTATCGCCCAATCAACCGGGAATGCTGCATGCAAGTGCAAGGCAACTGCCGCCAGGTTCCCTCCTATCAGGCCGAGGAGAATGCCTACTACTCCCCCAACCTCGCATAACACTATCGCCTCCAACAAAAATTGAATCAGTATATTTCGTTTCGTGGCGCCGACGGATTTCCTTACGCCAATTTCTCTCGTTCGCTCGGTGACTCCAACCAGCATGATGTTCATGATACCGACACCTGCAGCAAGCAAGGCAATAGCACTTATGACAATCGCGCCTATCCTTACGTAGAAAGTTATCTGATCAAATTGTCCAACCAAAGACTCATTCGACACAATCTCGAAATCGTCATCTTTCCCGGGCGGCACATCCCTTATTGCCCTTAGAAGGCCCTCAGCCTGTTCTTGGGCCGCAGTCAAGTCTTGCTGGCTCAGGGACTGAACGTAAATATCCAGACTCCTTTGCTGCTCGCCGTATCGCGCAAAGAAAGTCGTGATCGGAATCACCAGGTAAGAGCTTTCGCCCATAATATTACCGTTATCCTTGATCACACCTACAACCGTGTACCAGATTCCGTCCACCTGAACCTGAGCACCTAGTGGATCGGAATGGGGAAAAAGATTCTTCGCCAAATTCGGATCGAGTACGCATGCGAAACGTTCCGTCTCGATGTCGCTTTGCATAATTGCTCTACCCTCCGATATATCCCAGTTTTGTGAAGGAAAAATGTCGGGAGTAACCCCTTCAACTGAGACATTCGGATTTGTTTTTTTGCCCTGGTACGCAACTATCTTTCCACCAACGTCGCCTTCGACACCTACACTCTTAGCAAGTGTTGCACGTTCTCTTAATTCAATCGCTTCTTCATAAGTCAGATCCTTACGGTTCCTATACTTCGCCTGTGCAGCAGGACCTCCCGCTTGAAATGCCGGATACTTCTGAATAACAAATACGTTCGAGCCCAGAGAGTTCAATTGGCTCACGACGAAATCTTGCAAGACCCTCATAGCAGTATTAACTGCAATGATGGAAAATACGCCGATCACGATTCCAAGCAGCGTGAGAGCGGAACGCAGTTTGTTTGCTCGAATAGCGGAAAGAGCCATGAAGAAACTTTCCGCCCATTCTGAAAAGATAAAACTTTTATTCATAATTCCTGATTTGCAATTTACGAGTTCGCCTTATTCATACCTTAATGCATCCACCGGATCTAATTTCGATGCTCTCAGCGCGGGGACGACGCCCGAGATGACTCCAACCAACAATGAAATCACGATGCCCGTGATGGCGATGGAGAGAGGCATCGATGTCGGCAAAAATTTGTTGACAATCATGCTCAAAGGATATGACAATGCAAGGCCGATCAATCCGCCTCCTAAACAGATCAGCACAGCTTCGATCAAGAACTGCACAAGTATGGTCTGCCTTCTTGCTCCAAGAGCTTTTCTAATCCCGATTTCTTTAGTCCGCTCAGTTACGCTCACGAACATAATGTTCATTATCCCTATCCCTCCAACGAAAAGGGATAGTGCTGTCACAAAAATCCCGGCCGCAGCTATGTAGAGACCGATTTTGTCAAAGGCCTGAGTCAACATGTCTTGTTGATTGATTGAAAAGTCATCTTCCTGCCCCGGTGAAAGGCCTCTGATCTTTCTCATTATACCGCGAAGTTCTTCCACGGCATTGTCCAATTGAGACTTGCTTACAGCACGCACGTCTATCGTGGCGTAGAAATGTGTTCCGAAAATATTTTCAAACTGGCCAAGCGGAATTATCACGTTGTTGTCTAAACTGAACATCCCCATGAGACTGCCAAGCTTGCTCCTTACGCCGATGATGCGAAATGAGAGGCCATTTATTTTAATGGTCTGCCCCACTGGATCCGATCGAGCAAAAAGTTGATCGGCCACGTCCGAACCTATTATAGCCAGTGGTCTGTCGCCTCGTGATTCTTGCTCCGTGAAAAATCTTCCTTCATCACAACTCATCTGAGTTACATAGGCATAATCCGCCGTTGTTCCAACGACTTGAACATTCGTAGCCGTTTTGTCCCCATATTTTATCGTGCCCATTCTCCCAACCGTCGGTGCAACAGCGGCGGCAAGCGTCGCTTCCTGGGTGATTCTTTCAGCATACTCCGGCTTAATGTCTTTCCGGCTGCGGTATTTCCACCACTGGTCACCATTATCCATCCATGGCCACTTTTGTACGTAAAGCACATCGGCTCCAATGGCAGATATACTGTTAACAAACGCATCGTCGAGACCTTTGATGGCAGCGCTCATAAGGGTCACCGAAACGATGCCTATGATTATGCCGAGCATTGTCAATACGGCCCTTGCCTTATTTGCCATCAACGCAGCTGCGGAAAGTTTAAGTCCCTCTCTGAACTCTGATGCAAAAGTCATGCTTGCATTCCCGCGGAAGGGATCTCCGATTTCTCAGCCGCTTGTGCGGCATGGACTTTTCCATTCTTCTCGAGCGGCAGATCGCTTTCTATCATGCCGTCTCTGATTCTAATTATTCTCTTGGAATGTTCGGCGATATACTCTTCGTGTGTTACAAGAATTATCGTATTACCTTTATTATGCAGTTCTTCGAGGAACGCCATGATCTCATCCCCGGTCTTTGAGTCTAAATTTCCCGTCGGCTCATCGGCAAGAATAATCGATGGATTATTTATGAGCGCTCGCGCAATGGCTACACGCTGGCGCTGTCCGCCTGAAAGTTCGTTAGGCTTATGGTGAATGCGGTCGCCGAGCCCGACCATTTCCAGTGTTTTCTTCGCACGGTCTTTTCTGTCGGATGCCGGCACGCCGCTGTAAATCAGAGGAAGCTCAACGTTGTGCAGCGCATCGGAACGGGGAATAAGATTGAAAGTCTGAAACACAAAACCGATTCCCTGGTTGCGAATTTTAGCAAGCTCGTTGTCATCCATATCGCTCACATTTACGCCGTCAAATAAATACTTCCCGCCGGTCGGCGTATCGAGGCAGCCGATGATATTCATCAGCGTCGTCTTACCGGAGCCGGAAGGTCCCATTATCGCGACGTACTCGCCTTTCTGAATCGCGAGGTTGATATCCTTGAGCGCCTGAACCTGTACTTCCGCACCCATCTCATAAACCTTATTTACCTTGATAAGCTCAATGACATTCCCGGTAGCAGCTGGATCACGATTCATGTCTGCCATCATTATCCTCCATTCGCCTGCATTGCTATCGATTTGTTATTCTCCACTCTGACTTTCGAGCCGTCGTTAAGTTCCCGGCTGATTGCAACAAAGCTTCCGCTCACAACTTCTTCGCCGGCATTGACACCGGAAGTAATCTCAACAAAATTGTCATCGGCTATTCCGCGTTTTACAGTTACCGTCTTGGCAACACCATTATTGATAACAAACACGACTTCGTTGGTAGTTTCCCGCTTGACGTTTTGTTTGTTGTTACTTGCGTTGGAGTATCTCGGCCGGCTTAGTCTCCACCGCTTTCGGCATCCTAACCGTAACACTCTGAATCGGAACCGACAGAACATCATGATGGGTTGCTGTTTGTATGTCGGCAGTAACCGACATGTCCGGTTTCAAATCCGGGTCTCTATCGATAAGTCTTATCTTCACCAAAAAATTAGTCACCTGATCCTGAGTACCGGCGCCTGTCGTTGTCCCGGAAGATGCAATCTGATAAACCACTCCTTTTGATTTCTTATTTGGAAATGCATCGACAGAAAGTAGTGCCGTATCACCGACCGAAACGAGCACCACATCGTTTTCATCCACGTTGACTTGGCCTTCCATGCTGTTCATGTCGGCAATGTCCATGATCTCCGTGCCGGCCATCATGCTTGTTCCAACAACGCGCTCGCCGAGTTTAGAATTCAGCACGCTGACAACTCCGTCCATAGGTGAGTGGATAGTGGTTTTACTCAGAGCATCCTGAGCCTGATCGAGCTGCGCTTGGGCCGAAGCAACGTTTGCTTTCGCCGATTCGTACGTCGCTTTGCTAACATCGAATTGAGTCTTCGCCGCTTCAAGGTCCTGGTCGCTCATCAAATGTTTCTGATAGAGCTCCTGATCACGTTTGTATATAGATGTGGAATTATCGAGGTTAGCTTTTGCCAAATCCTCCTGGCCGATCTGAGACTGTAGATAAGCTTGACTCTGTTGTACCTGAGCGATATAAGTATCGGGACGTATCTTCACGATTACCTGTCCTTTCGACACTTGCTGACCTTCGACAACAGGAAGCTGCACTATCTCACCGCTGACTTCCGGGCTTATTTTCACAAGCACTTTCGGCTCAACATCACCAGAAGCGGTTACAACTTGCGTGATTGTTCGGCGAACAACCTTTTCTGTCTGAACCGCTATAACTGGTTCTTTCTTTGCGCCAATAATTAGTGCGAAAACAAGAATCAGCAATAACAGACCAGCACCTGAAAATATGAAAATTCTTTTTTTCTTTTTATTCGTTGCCATTTGTGTGCCTCTTTTCCTCTTGACCTTTCACCCTTAATAATTTATTGTTCCTATTGCAAATTCTATTTGCTGTTTTGCCTGGATATAAGCATAAGCGGCGATAACCTGATTAGACAATGCCTGCGTATATTGCGCATTTGCAGTTAGTACGTCCAATAACGTAGCTCCGCCGATTCTAAATTTTTCTTGTGCAGTTTCGAGATTTATTTTTCCGGAAGCGACCTGATTCACCCCAGCTTCGTATTGTTTCTCCGATGCATTGAGATTCAGTAGCGCCTGATAAACATCGAGCTGCACCTGCCTGCGAGTCGCATCAAGGGTTTGCTCTGCCGATTTTACATTGACGCCCGCGACCTGAATATTCGATTGAGTTTGAAAGCCGTTGAATATCGGGAGCGAAATACTGAGCCCGCCATTTAGGCTGTTGTTCTGGTTAATTTGATTAAGCTGTGCACCGTTAATTCCGTATTGACCAAACGCGCTTATCGTAGGTGAATACTCAGCTCTTGAAACGCCTAGAGAAGATTTAGAGGCGTCAAGATTTTCAATCGCTGATTGATAATCAGAACGCGCTTCAAGCGCCTTATCAAGAACCTGAGCGGACTGACTGAATTGCTGGTCTACCCTCAGAAATTCCGTCGTATCTATCTCGGTCTTAACGGTAGAATCCGCGAATACTATAGAGTCAGTCACCGGAACGCCGAGAAAGAATTTGAGAGAAGCCTGGGCCTGATCATACGTGTTCTGTGCCTGTACAAGTGAATATTCATCGGCACTTACAACTGCCTGCTGCTGATAAACGTCCGCCAAGGAGGACGAGCCGACTGTGTTTTGTTCCTTTATTGTCTCCAACTGCTGTTGATCTCGTTTCAAATTATCTTCACTTATTTTCAACTGGTCCCTCGCATTGAATACCGCGAGATAATTCTGCGTGGTCTGGTAGACGGCGGTCTGCTTCGAGCGCTCATAACTAAGATCAGCAGCATGACCGGAAGATACTGCCGAATTTATTGTTGCGTAATTTGCGAGTCCATCAAACAACGTATAATTTGCGGAGACACCTGCGGAATATTCACGCGTGATCAGGTTGTTCGCAGAAGGAAGAACGACACCGTTGTAAGTCAAATTTGTACTCTTATTATATGTAAATTCTCCGCTTGCACTCAATGTCGGCAACAGACCACCGTAGGCGCTGAGAACCTTCGCGTTCTGACTTTCCGCTTGATATTGCGATTGCAAGACGCTCGTATTTCTTTCCAAAGCAATCTTAATGCAATCTTGGAGCGACAACTGTTCGCCTGCTTTGCCTTCCTGTCCGAATGCGAATGAAGTGAGAACAAAAACCACAGTGACAGTTACTATTTTCCTTATCATCTGATAACTCCTAAGAATTTGAAATATCTCGGCTTAAAAACGTGCCTCCGTTAAATAGACGAATAACCGACTAATTTGTTTCAGTTTCCGGAAAGTAATTTTACATGATTCGATTTAAGAAATTCCACGGCAGCATCATGGTAGTTCGGTATCAATCCATCAAGGACAGCATTCTCCACGGCCTTCTTTAACAGCCCGATTTCTTTACCGGGTTTTATGTTGAAAAGGTTCATTATTTCATTCCCATCTACCGGGGGCTTCCAGTTCCGAACCCTGTCTTTTTCTTCAACCATCTTCGCGCGCTGCTCGACCGAATCGTAATTGCGCAAATATTCCTGGATCAGCCCTTTGTTCTTACTAGTTATATCTGCGCGGCACAGTTTCATCAAATCGTCGAAATCATTTCCAGCATCGAAAAGAAGTCTTCTCACCGCCGAATCAGTTACTCCATCGACCGCAAGCGACATCGGACGAAGGTGAAGACGGACAAGCTTTTCAACATACGAAAGTTTATCCGCCGGCAGTTTCATACGCTGGAAGATCTTCTTCATCTTTCGCGCGCCGATTTCATCGTGGCCATGGAATGTCCAACCGATGCCCTCGATAAACTTTTTAGTCTCCGGTTTGGCAATATCATGGACCAGCCCGGTAAACCGAAGCCAAACGTTGTCTGAAACTCGGGCGAGATTATCCACGACGCTCATGGTATGGAGAAACACGTCTTTGTGATGATGATCCTGTCTCTGTTCGACTCCGGGCATCTCGCTGATCTCTTTGAACACAATCCTCATTACGCCGGTATCCTGCATTAGTTTCAATCCTAAAGACGGACGAGATGCCCTCAATATTTTAATGAATTCGTCGGTAATTCTCTCCTGTGATACAATTGCAAGTCTATCCTTTATCTTCACTATCGCATCCTGAATGCGAGAAGAGAGCGCAAAATTGAATCGACATGCGAATCGAATTGCGCGAAGTATTCTCAACGGGTCGTCATTGAATGTATCGGCCGGTTCTAGCGGCGTGTCGATCATTTTCTTCGAAAGCGCACCGGTACCGTCGAAAGGGTCGATCAAGATTCCAGATTGTGGATTTGCCGCAGGCGATTTATTGAGGCTTATCGCCATGGCGTTAATAGTAAAGTCCCGGCGAGATAGATCTTCTTCGAGAGTCGCTTCTTGCACAAGCGGCTTGCGTGAGCCCACTTCATAGCTTTCTTTCCGCGCGCCGACTATTTCCAGCTTTGCATCCGTGATTGTCATTTGTGCCGTTCGAAATTTCTCAAACACAACCAGTGCAGTTCCATTGAGGTTCCGCTCAACTTCCCTTGCAAATGAAATCGGGTCGCCTATCACCATAACGTCTATGTCTTTGTTCCTAATTCCTAAAATTAAATCCCGGACGTACCCGCCGACGACAAAGGCTTGTATCCCTAATTTGCCGGCAAGCTCTCCAATTCCAATGAGAATGGGATCGTCTATTCTAAAAATCTTCTTTTGTGTCATTTCATGAAATATTCTTCAATACGGAGCCGACTGGGCACAATCCGTTTTTATGCACATTGCTCGTTCTGCGACTTGCTGTTGAGCGTTTCGGGACGTACCGCATACAGAATCCCCCTGTCGGGGCTCTGCGGTTCGTCTTTCTGCCGGCGGTCATGCCACATTGGAATCACAGATGCAGAATTTCCTTCGATTCGTCTATTTGCCTGATAATCGCATCGGCGACTTTCAAAACTTCCAATCCTTCTTCCGAACTTACTGCGGTAGGTGTGTCATCGATTATGCTTTTGACAAAAAGTTCAAGCTCCAGCTTCAGCGAATTAACTTGCGGCGTCTCCGGCTGCTCGTAAATTATTCCCCGGGCTGATTCACCGACCCCGATTGTACCGATATTTATTCCGACCGGTGCGGATTGACCGGGTTTTATCGCGCGATAAACCTCGGCTGTGCCATCGGCGAAGTCTAATGAAATATAAGCATCTCGCTGGAACAGCCGCATCTTCCTCATTTGCCTCTGCGAAATTCTGCTTGATGTCAGATTTGCCACTGTACCACTTTTGAATTTGATTCGCGCGTTTGCTATATCGACCGTATCCGAGATAACCCCGACGCCGCTGGCGTCAATGCTGGTGACGGGGCTTTTTACAAAATGCAAGATCAAATCGATATCGTGTACCATCAAATCTAGGACGACGGCGACATCTATGCCGCGCGGCTTGAATTGAGCTAGCCGGTGAGACTCGACAAACATCGGTTCTAATTTCATCTGCGAGAGAGCCAGCACAGCCGGGTTGAATCTCTCGATATGTCCAACCTGGACTTTTAGTTTTTTCTCCCTCGCTAATTTGCAAATATTTTCCGCTTCACCGACAGTTGAAGTAACAGGCTTTTCTATGAAGCAATGTTTGCCGGAATTCATGCACTTGATCGCTATCTCGTGATGGAAGCTTGTCGGAGCAACAATCGAAACCGCATCGACCTCACGCATCATCTCTTCCGGCGAAATGAATGACTTTACGTTCAATTCCATCGAAATGTTTTGCGATCTCAAGTTATCAATATCGTAAACGCCAACGAAGTTTGCATCAGCCACTTGTTTGAGCAACCGGGCATGATTTTGACCAAGATGACCGACCCCGATAACTCCAATATTCACTTTTTCACTCATTATTTTTCTCACATTCTAATACTTGAACAAGATGCACTTCCCCGTCCTCCGAGTAATTGACTTTCAACAACGTCTTGCATCCTTCAAACGACGTATCAACCATGGACGGTAATTGCGCAACATAAATCATCTTTCCGTCCGAAACGCCCATGTTTTCTCCCGGAAGGATCAAGCCGGATATTGGCGGAATATTCTCGTGAACGTCGAGCACTTTTTTGCCCAGCTTGACGGACAATTCGGCGGCAGAAAAATTACTTGCTATTTGGAAATCTCCGCCGGCTGCCGCAATGGCCTCTGCAACTTTGTTGACGGCTTCCGTCCTTTCAGCGCCATCAGGGATAATGATATCCCTTACAAATTTATTATTCCCGTATGATTCGCTGAACAGGACAATCGCAGCAAAGACGAAGACAATCGTTACGGAAGGGACCAGCTTTAGATTCCACCGCGCTGAAGGCGTCTCAGGCTCAGGCATAATAGATGCGAAGCCTTGAAGGAAAAACATCGAAAGAATGGATGACGCCACCATGGCCGTTAGGAAATTCGTAGTCGATGGGAGTGCTGCACACAGCGTGCAACACGTAACCCACAACATCAAGGCAGGGAAATGTGTTTTGTAAAAATCATAACGCTTCCTCGCGATCAGGTAGACAACGCCCGCAACATTCAAAACATTGACGGCACATAACGGCGAAAAACCTATAAACTTCCACGTAAGATCGCTTGCAGCAATCGGCACGGAGTAAACCCTGACTGATGCCGAATATGTGGAGAAGATGAAAAGAATCAATCCGACTCCAAGAAAACCCGCGCTCGAAAAAATGACGTGCCGAACAACCGTTTTCCTCTCTGCCAGATTTTGGAGCAAATCGAGAATTGTAATTAAGAACATAACTAATCCGGGCAAGTTTGCTGCCATGGCGATTGCAGACAAAATTCCCGCGAGCACATATTCATTTCTGTAGAGTGCCGCGAGAAAGAGAACGGTTATCACGGCAGCAACCGCTGCCGGTCCACCGGAAGCAGCGGCAACCACGGAAAACGGAGATAGTGCCACTAAGAAAACGCACAAAAAACCCCAGAAACGCTGACCGGTCATATAGTCAAGAACATTAGGAATTAAAATCAAGCTTAAGACAACAAAGACCAGTCCGAATACTTTTACAAGAGCAATCGAATGCGGCACGACCAGCTTGTTTATCAAGCCGAAGAAATCCCAGACGACTGAATGAATATCCGAGATATTCCCGAACGTCTCCGTATGTACCACATCCTGTTGAGCCACGTAACCATAAACAGAAGATAATTCCACACCATAAAAACGCCAATATGTGAGGAGAGCAATCACAATCGACGCTCCGATAAGATAGCGGGCATATCTATCGAACTGCGAGAAATTCATAACCGATATGATCGAATATGATCGGGCAAAAGCAACCCGCGGAGTTCACCCACCGAGTTGGCTACCGTACAATCAAGTCCGTCAAAATGATTTTTCAAAAGTCCATCATACACCACAGCGATAAAATGGGCCCCTGACGAGGCCGCAGCTTTGTAATCCGCAAGCGAGTCGCCTATCAAAACTGCTTCGTTCGGTTCGACGTTGAACCTGCGCAACGCAAGCTCGATCCCTTCCGGATGCGGCTTATGATTCGTCACGTTGGAGCCTGTAACAACAACGTCGAACAAGTCTTTCAACCCGTGATGTTTAAGCGTCATATCGGTCGTATCGGCCCCTTTACCGGTGAAGATGCCAAGACTACTGCCGGATTCTTTCAATCCGTTCAAAAGCTCCGGAACGCCGGAGAAAACGACACTTTCGTCGATGTGAATTTCATAATAATAAAGATAATCATGCCATGCGGGAAAAAAGTTAGCTTCACCGATCATATTCCGTATGCATACTTCTTCAGGTGGACCGAAATAGGACATAATCTCCTGCGGGGTCAGCTCAATCGATTTGTATTTTCGTAACACAAAATTAAAACTGTCAAAAATCAGCTGATGCGTGTCGGCAAGCGTACCATCAATGTCAAAGATCACCATTGAAAACTTATTTCCCACTTTTTTCAATCAATCCTTTTTCAAAATAATCTTCAAATATTTTTACTATCCTCTTCGACGCATTGCCGTCTCCATAAGGGTTGTGAGCACGACTCATCTTAAGATACTCACTCGAGTCTGTAAGCAAAGTGGAAACACCGTTAACAATTTTATCCTTCTCTGTCCCGACGAGCTTCACTGTCCCTGCGTCAACCGCCTCCGGCCGCTCAGTAGTTTCACGCATGACAAGTACCGGTTTTCCTAAAGAAGGCGCTTCTTCCTGCACTCCGCCGGAATCAGTCAGAACCAAATACGATTTCTCCATCGCGTAGATGAACGGCTCATAGTCCAACGGCTCGATGAGATGGACATTTTTAATGCCGCGCAAAATTTTGTTCACAGGTTCGCGGACATTCGGATTGTAATGAACAGGGTAGACGAAGTTTACGTCCGGGAAATCTCCTGCAAGCTCATCTATCGACTCGCAAATATTTTTAAAGCCTTCCCCGAAATTTTCTCTCCTGTGTCCGGTGATAAGCACAGTCTTCCTTGAAAAGTCAATTGCGTCGAACAAAGGATCAAATTTCGAATCGGAGTGTTTCAGCATTTCAACGACATGGAACAGCGCATCTATCACCGTATTTCCGGTTACGAAAATATGTCCCGCTGATATATTTTCCCTCAGCAAGTTGTCCCTAGCCCATGGCGTCGGGGCAAGATGGATATCGGCTATTGAACTTGTTATTCTCCTGTTGATTTCCTCAGGGAACGGTGCAAACTTGCTGCCAGTTCTCAATCCGGCTTCGAGATGGGCGACGTTCGTCTTCGTGTAAAACGCCGCCAGCGCTCCCGTAAAAGTTGTCGTCGTATCGCCCTGGACAACGACCAGTTCCGGCTTTATATCGGCAAGAACCTGCTGAAGCTTGGATATTATCCTGGAAGTAATGTCGAACAAACTCTGATTGTCCGTCATGATGTCGAGATCGTAATCCGGCTCTATTTCAAATAACTTCAACACCTGATCCAGCATCTGCCGGTGCTGGGCCGTGACGCATATTTTCGATTCGAAGTTTCTGTTTTTGCCTAATTCCAATATCAGAGGCGCCATTTTGATAGCTTCGGGGCGTGTGCCGAATATGAACAAGATTCTCTTTGACATTATTCCTTCAATTTGAATTGTACCATCCTGAGTGTAATAAAGAATTAGGCTGCGTATAATTTAGCGCTTTTGACCGTGACGACCAATGACAGGTTCCGAGACAGTGCGAACTCGTCGGACCGGGTGCTGAATTGTCAGAAAAGTGTGCGGTGGCTATGACCTGTCGATAGTCCTTATGAAAGCAAGATTTCGCCAGGATATAGAAATTTTAGCCTGATGAGAAGAATTTCTTAGCCCTATACTATATCTCTAAGGCTTTATTAAGACGAGTGCATCAGTCAGTTTTTTAAAAGTGTCGTGGAGATCCTCGGAAATAACTTTTGTATCGCCGAGAACCGTCATGAAGTTCGTATCGCCGCTCCATCGTGGTACGACGTGGAAATGGACATGTTCGGCGATCCCTGCCCCGCTCACCTTTCCAAGATTCGCGCCGAAGTTGAATCCATCCGGATGAGAACGTCATTCGCAGCAGCTTGATGGCCACCTTGACACGGCCCATGACATCCGTGCTTTCTTCAATACTTAAATCTTCGAAACTCCCCTTGTGAGCGAACGGCACGATCATTAAATGACCGCTGTTGTACGGATAGATATTCATTATAATGGCGGAAAGGTTTCCACGGAAAACGACAAGGTTTTTCTCGTCGTTATTTTCGGAAAATTTGTCACAAAAGATGCATTTCTTCTGCAGCCCAGCGTCCTTTTCTGAAATTGATTCGATATATTTAGACCGCCACGGCGACCACAACCTATCCATGATTCCTGATTCTAAATTGACAAAATTGAGTTGAAATTTATTCCTGTTCCACTTTATCCTTTTGAGCTTCAGCAACAACCTTTTCGGCGATCTCCTTCGGAACCTCTTCATAGTGCGAGAACTTCTGCCTGAAGACGCCTCGCCCCTGCGTCATGCTCCGTACCACGTTGGCATATTTATACAATTCTTTCAGAGGAACTTGCGCGCGGATTTTTTGATTGCTTCCCTCGGCTTCCATTCCGAGAATTTTTCCCCGTCTGCCGGAAATGTCACCCATGATGTCCCCCATATGCTCGTCGGGCACTAAAACTTCAAGCTCGTAAATCGGTTCCAGCAAGATCGGTTTTGCCTCTTTAAAACCTTTCCTGAATGCCATTGACCCCGCAATCTTGAAGGAGACTTCGTCTGAATCGACGGTGTGATATGTGCCGTCGAACAAAGTCACTTTGACATCGACCACTTTGTGTCCGGAAATTACACCTTGAGTCATTGTATCTATGACGCCTTTCTCGACTGCCGGAATGAATCTTCCTGGAACAACACCGCCGACCACGGCGTCAACGAATTCAAATCCGCCGCCGCGCACCATGGGCTCAAGTTTCAAATGCACATGTCCGTATTGTCCGCGTCCACCCGATTGCTTTTTATGCTTATACTCGGAATCCGCGATAGAGCCTCTTATCGTTTCCCGGTAGGGTATATCGGGCTCCACCATTTCGACATCCACGCCATATCGCTCTTTGAGGCGCTTGGTCACAACCTGCAAGTGTATCTCGCCTTGTCCGCTTAAGACCGTTTGACTTAGTTCAGGATCAACTTCGACGAGAAATGTGGGGTCTTCTTCGTGAAGCGCATGCAATCCTGATGCAACTTTATCCTCATCATGCCGATTCTTCGAGACGATCGCCACGCGCATGATCGGCTCGGGAAAATCTATTTTTTTCAGGGTGAGTGGAAAATTCTTACTGCTCAGCGTGTTGTTAGTATGTGTATCTTTAAGCTTTACCACGGCAGCGATATCGCCCGCATGAACTTTCGAAATCTCCTTCCGATCTTTTCCGTTCAACAAATATAAAGTTCCGAGTCGTTCGCTTTTGCCATTCGCCTGATTCATAAGATCCATTCCGGGCATGACTATTCCCGAATAAACCCTGAAGAGCGAAAGCTCACCGATGTTTCGCTCAGAAATTGTTTTAAATGTGAACATTGCGGTTTCGCCGCCGGGATTGCACTCGACTTTCACCTCTTCATTTGAATTTCCGACTTTGTATCCGACACTTTTCGGGGCGACATCGGGAGATGGAGCATACTCTGCGACAAAATCAAGAATTGAAGTTACGCCGATGAGCTGCTGGCCGGCGGCGGCAAATACGGGAAATATCTTTCTATCAACTATCGCTTTCTTCAAGCCGGACAATATTTGTTCATCCGTTAATCCGCCATTTTCCAGAAAGGTATTCAACAGATTCTCGTCCGTTTCCGAAAGCTGTTCGATTAATTCCTCTCGGTATTTTTCAGCCGATGCCTTTAACGCGGCGGGAATTCCATTTTCAACGAACATGCCTTTTGTGGCGCCGCCGGCGCTACGATCAAATTTCAAGAGTTTCATCTTCAAGACATCGACCACGCTGTCGGCGCTGATCCCTTCACTTGCCGGGAATTGCACGACAGCCGCATCATGGCTCAGTTTATCACGAATTTGCTGGAGAGTTCTGTCAAAGTTGGAATGTTCAGCGTCTATCTTATTGATAACGAAAATTACGGCGTTCTTGTATTCCTTCGCGAATCCCCAATCTATTTCCGTCCCGACCTCGATCCCTTCCACCGATTTTACGAAGACCAATGCCGTATCGGACACCCGCAGGGTAGCTTTCACCTCGCCCATAAAATCCGGGTAACCAGGCGGATCAATCAAATTGAATTTCAACTCGCGCCATTCAACATGGAGCAGCGAGGTGCTGATGGAGATTTTTCTTTCTATCTCATCATGGTTGTAATCGGAGACCGTATTCCCTTCTGCCACGGTACCCATTCGACTGGTGACACCTGATGCGTAAAGAGCAGCTTCAGCAAATGTGGTCTTGCCAGCTCCGCCGTGACCGATTAATGCAATGTTTCTGATATTGGATGGAAGATACTCCTTCATATAATAATCTCCTTTTCACGAACAGGAAGTTCAGGAAACCGAACATCACGGGATGCGATTTTCGTTCGGCTCAAATTAATTTTTAAGAACGCGCAGAAAAGCCTTTATCCCTTTTACGATTCCGGCAATAAATCCTGCGGCGTCCAATACTGGATCTTCAATCTTTGATTTCACTTTTCGCTCCAGATCGACAATGCTTTCAACGACGCCAACGAGCGAATCCACAGCCCCCTTGACATTAACGACTTCGCCATCAATACTCTCCGTAATCTCTCTGATTTTACCGGTGATTACTCCCGTGTTCTCCAGAAGCGGACCGGACTTCTCCGAGATTTCTCTTACGGAACTCTCAAGCTGGTTGAGAACTTGCTTAGCATCTTTCATCAGGACGATTGAGTAGATGCTCGCTGCTGCGATTGCAAGCAGCGCTATTGATGCAATTACAAAAAAAAATGCCATCACGACATCCCCCTAACTGTTTTTACTTCGCTCTTCCTTGAAGGCGTCGGCTCCAGCCTTAATTGCCGCCTTCAATTTTCCGCCTTCGCCTTTTGTTTGATCAATAACCTTTTCAGCGTTTGATAGAAGCGTACCGGCACGCTGTCTGGCTTCGCCGAATAACTCCCCCGAACGTTTCTTACCTTCGTTGATCAGATCTTCCGCCATTGTCCGGGTTTGTAGCAGCTGATTTTGTGCGGACTCTTTCAGCTCGTCCGTTTTCCTCTTTATATCTTTTCGGAGTTCATTTCCAGATTTCGGCGCGAACAGAAGCGCGGTCACCGCCCCGATAACACTTCCGGCAAGAAAGCCCAGCAGCAGACCCTTTGTCAAACCATTCTCATTCTGTGCCATGATACACCTCGTATTATTTTTGTTCGAGTTTCAAGTTATCAACGCCTTCGGTAAAAATCAAGAAGACAACAAAAAAAGTCGCGCAATCCTTTAATCACGGCGACTGCCTATCAACTGAAGGCAATAAGCCGCGAGCTAACCATCAACTCTTGCTAAGCATCTCCTCGCGTCTGAGTTGACCCAATGATTTCTGGAGATCATCTTCGTCGAGTGTGCTGTCCTCTAATTTGCCTTGCAAGTAAGCATCGTAGGCACTCATGTCGAAATGACCGTGACCGGATAAATTGAACGCAATCACTTCCTCTTTTCGCTCGGACTTAGCCCGAAGCGCTTCATCGATTGCCGCTCGAATCGCATGAGAGGATTCAGGTGCGGGGATGATTCCTTCGCTTTTCGCAAACTTCAAAGCGGCGTCGAATACTTCATTTTGTGAATACGCAACCGCTTGAATTATTTTCTGGTTCACCAGAGCAGATATAAGAGGTGATACTCCATGGTATCTCAGACCACCCGCATGAATTGCAGGAGGAACGAAATTATGGCCGAGTGTGTGCATTGAAAGAAGGGGCGTCAATCCGGCGGTGTCTCCGTAATCGTATGTGAAAACTCCTCGGGTCAATGTTGGGCAGGCAGAAGGCTCAACGGCTATAACTCGCATTTTCCTCGCCCGCGGCTTGCTTTCCAAAATCTCTCTCACGAATGGAAATGCAAATCCACCAAAGTTCGATCCGCCGCCGACACATCCGATTATCGTGTCCGGATATTCTCCGGCTTTTTCCAATTGCTTCATCGTCTCTTCACCTATGATTGTCTGATGAAGAAGTACGTGGTTGAGAACGCTTCCTAAAGAATACTTGGTATCAGAATCACTTGCTGCAACTTCTACAGCCTCGCTTATCGCCATTCCCAAACTTCCCGAAGAGTCAGGATCTTTTTCTAATAGCTCCTTCCCGGAATTTGTCTCCAGACTCGGACTCGCAGTAACTTGAGCACCCCATACCTGCATCATTATGCGTCGGTAAGGCTTTTGATCGTAGGAAGACTTTACCATGAAGACTTTGCAACCAAGCTGGAAATAATTACACGCCATGGCCAGCGCACTTCCCCACTGCCCAGCGCCCGTCTCTGTTGAAAGACGCTTCACGCCTTCAAGCTTGTTGTAGTATGCCTGTGCGGTTGCAGTATTTGGCTTGTGGCTTCCCGCCGGGCTGACCGATTCATTTTTGTAATAAATATGCGCCGGAGTCTCAAGCAGTTCTTCCAGCCCCCGCGCCCTGACGAGAGGCGTCGGTCTCCACTTCAAGTATACTTTCAAGACCTCTTCCGGGATTTTCGTGAATCGCTTTTCGGAAACCTCCTGCTCGATAAGGCTCTGGGGAAAAATTGCACTAAGTTTGTCCGGCCCAATCGGCAGGTTGGTCTGCGGATCGAGCGGGGGAAGAGGTTTCTCCTTTAAATCTGCCGCGACATTGTACCACTTGTGGGGGATTTCTCTTTCTGTTAAATAAATCCGATTAGGAATTAGCTTTGATTTCATATTATTGTTCTTTCATCAAAATTTAGATTTACCTGCGTTCACCCAGGCTGTGTACCAGTATGTTGCCTCTTTTCTGGCCGCATTCTGCACCTATAACTCTAAATTGCCGTGCAATTCACCGCCAATTTTGGTCTATCGCTCTTCAGAATAGGCATACACTTCTATACTGTCCCGGATTCCGATAAAGCAGAGCGGGTGCCGTAAAGTACCAACTTTTGCAAAACCATCTGGTCAAATGTTCTCATTACGGATCAATTTCCGTGTTGATCAGTCCGTCCGTACGCACGTGTACGGGCGGACCATAATGAATTAATTACCTAATCTTTTTCTTATGACGCATCTTGCGAAGACGTTTCTTTCGTTTGTGTGTCGACATTTTATGACGTTTCCGCTTTTTACCACTTGGCATCGTACCTCCTAGTTTTTAATATTCGCGTGCTGTTCCATGATCTGCTCTGCTTGCTTTCCGACATCGCTTTGCGGATCGAGTTGCACACATTTTTTTAATGCATCATTTGATTTATCAATTTCACCGGCGTTCAAATAAACTATGCCGAGATTGAAATAAGCCTTCTGGTGTTTCGGATCCATTTTAATCGCCTGGTTCAATTGAGCCATCGCCTCTTGAGTATGTCCGCCTTCATACAATGTAACTCCATAATCAACCCGCGCATCAACATTGTCGGGAACCTTATCGAGGTACCGATTGTAATAAATCGCTGCTTGATCGTACATGCTGTTATCCTGAAGCATGTTCGATAGCCTGAGTGTTGAGACAAGATCCGAAGGGTTCTTGTCGACTACCTGTCGCAGGCGATCAATTTCGTGCAACACGTCGGCATTAGGCTCACCGCCCGAAGATTGCTGCTGTGCGGCTCCGCCGGAATCATTTTGCTGAGTAGCAACAGGTTTCGAACTCATCAGCCCATAAACCAATATGCCGCCGAGCAGCAATGCAGCGGCGATAGATATAAGCTGGTACGACTGAAGATGGAATTGCTTGCCATCCGGATTCTGATGGCTCGCCATTGACTTCTTAATTCTGGATTTGCCGGAACGATTCCGACTTGACGACATCGAGCCCGGATCTGGAATTTGCGTGGTGGCACCCGGATTTTGCGCATGAGCCTGTTCGTTTACAATCGAAAATGGTCGTTCACTGCTCTCTGCCGACTGACGACTGGCCGTTCTCTTGAGAAACGTGCCGCATGATTCACACGACTTCGCGTCCGCTGAATTCTGGAAACCGCATGTCGGACATGTAACCATTTCAACTCTCGAAGTTCGAATTTCAGAATCGGAATCGCCAGCCGTGGAATGCCCGCCGGTGCTTGCAGGTTGTATCTTTGTGCCGCACCTCGGACAAAAGCTAAAGTCACTTGACATTTCCGTACCACAATGAGGGCAAAATGTGGTCGTCATTTTTGCGCTGCCTCTTCGACGTTTCCATTTTCATCCTCTCGAAGATTCCGTCCGTCGGATGCATCCGTTTCATTTGCAGAATCCGTGCGCGGGAGATGCTCGTCTACGAAAGCTCTAAATTCTTTCGAGACCTTAAAGTAAGGGACGAACTGTTCTTTAACCGGGTACGCCTGGCCCGTTTTTGGATTTCGCGCCATGCGTCCTTTTCTCTGGCGTATCTTAAAACTGCCGAACCCTCTAATCTCAATTGTCTTTCCCTCAGAAAGAGCATTTCGTACCGACGCAAGAAAGCCTTCTACAACAGCTTGCGTTTCTATTTTCGTGAGACCCGTTTGCAAAGCGATCTCCTCAACGATGTCGGCTTTAGTAACGCTCATTACTTCTCCTTCTCAACTCACATAGCTCATGGTTCATGGCTCATAGAAGTTAAATCTCAACTATAAGCACGGTGCTATCAATTAATTCAGTTTGTATTGTAAGATCGGTTGTTCGACGAAATCTTTTTCGAAGAGATGAATGTTGGAAAAAACATCGCCGAAAATCATATCTGCAAGTGTTCTATGCTTTCTAGCTTCGATTACAACCGGCGTTCCCTTTATTCCGCCAAGTTTTGCCGCTATCTTGATTGCATCCTCAAAAGAGCCAAGCGTATCTATTAACCCCAGCTTCAAAGCTTGCTCGCCGGTGAAGATACGCCCGTCCGCAAACTTCTTTAAATTCTCAATTGAAAGTTTTCTTTCTTTGGACACGACATCGAGGAATTGCTGATAGGTATTATCGACAACACCCTGAAAAATGTCTTCGTCTTCTTTCGTTTCCGGTCTGAATGGGGAGCCGGAGTCTTTGTACTTGCCGCTCTTAATCACATTCATCTGCAGACCGATTTTATCCATCAATTTATTAAAATTCGGGAATGTCGCAATAACTCCGATGCTCCCGGTTATCGTCCCTGGATTCGCTACGATCCTTGTTGCGCCGCAGCTGACATAATAACCGCCGCTTGCTGCAAGAGCCCCCATAGAAACAACGACCGGCTTCACGGAATCTCGTATCGATTTTACTTCTTCATAAATCTCCTGGCTCGCTGCGACTCCACCGCCTGGACTGTCAACTCGAAGCAAGATGACTTTAACGCTGCTGTTCTCTGCAAGAGTCTGCAGAGTCGAAACAATTTCTTGGGATGAAAGGATAGTTCCGCTCAAATCAACTACCGCGATTTTTGCACTTGAACCTGAAAGATTGTACTCGCTTTGTTCGGAACGTCTCGCCAGACATGACAACAATCACAAGGACGCTGCAAGCGAGGATAATTCCTATCAGCCAGAGAAAAACTTTTGTCGATTTCTTCATCAAATCCTGAGCAACACTTATCTATAAGTCTTATTTACTCAACATTTTAGCACTTATGCCAATGAAAATCAATTTAGGCAGGCATCCACAAAAGTGTCGACGAAACCCGCCGAAAAAACTCGACTGCGACGGCAAGCTAAACGTCTCCAAGAAAATAAAAAGAGAATTTTATCCTCACTTCCCTTCGCTTAATTAGTCCGCATGCAAATCCGGCATTCGAAGGCCAAATAAGTTTCGGATATTTTCAAATAAACCTACTCGACTCAGCCGACACTTATCTTAAAAATACTTCCCACTACTATACTTGCTATGATAACAAGAAACACCATGGCAGTTACGAAAACGAACTTCCTATCTTTCTCCATCCAAAACGCAAAAATAGAAATCAGGACTCTGCTTACAGGCGTAAGAATGAGACTAACCGTTCCGAGATAGAGAAACGATCGTGGGTTCAAGGAGAGAATTCCGGACAAAAGAGTTCGAAGAGAGTGGAAATACTGCGAGGAGACGTCCGGTACAGAATCTCCTTTCGCAAAAAGGAGGATTAATCCGATCAGATAGAAACCGACGGTAGTGTATATGCCTATCGCCAGGATGTTGGCAACGACCTTGTTTATAAACCGGACTTCCATTTTATCAGGTTGAGGAACCCGTTCCGCGACCGGGACATTTGCTTTTTGAGGGTGAAAAATATCGCTCATAGCAAACCCGGGAGATTAATGTTGAAACCCGACGACAACCCTTTAGCAAGCATTTGATAACCAAGGTAAATCATGAGAACAAAGAAAACTGTTTTTATCACACGGCTTTGCAGCTTATTCATGACAGCGCTGCCGAAAGTTGCTCCCAGCATCGTTCCGAGCGCTACAGGTGCAACTACATAAAAGTCTATGCCGCCTGCGATGAAATAGACAACCGCACTAATTGCTGCGGTAACGCCGATCATGAACTTGCTCGTAGCAACAGCGACCTTCATTGGAATTCCCATGATCGAATTCATTGCTGCAACTTTAATAACTCCACCGCCGATTCCCAACATTCCGGAGCCGAGACCGGCAAGCGATGAAACTAAGCTCCCCTGGATAGTATTCGTTGCCCGGTAATCCACTTCCTTTTGCATTGCAGCATCATGGTAATAGCCGGTCAACTTAAGCGAACGAGAAATTCTATCCGAGGAATCCACACCGCCGTAACTCCCGGCCTGAATCATTTTATCCTCTGTCTCGCGCGTCTTGAACGAAACTATCGCCATATAAAAAATCAACGTCGAAAATGTCACGGCAAGAATCCACCCGTGCACCATCACGCCGATAAATGCCCCGACGAGAGCGCCTAGCGTAGTGGAAATTTCCAGGAACATCCCCAAACGCACGTTCGTGATCTGCTGATCGACATAAGAACGCGCGCCAGCAATGGAAGTGGCGATTACCGAAACGATGCTTGCGGCTATCGCCGTATGGATGGGAAGATGGAATAAAATCGATAATACAGGGACGATTACTATGCCGCCGCCGATTCCGACAAGCGCCCCGAAAAATCCTGCGAAGATCGCTATGAGAAACATAGCGAGGAACGTGACAAACATGGCATGAATATATTTTGCCCCCCTGAAAAATCAAAGGCAGCATTTCTTGTTGTATCATACCACAATTTTTGAGTAAATTAGAGCATAAAAGCTATTTGCATATTTCAACCAGATGAAAAGAGTTTTGAGCTACTTTCGATTGATCAGACCCAATCAGTGGGTCAAAAACGTATTTGTATTTGTTCCACTTATATTCTCAAAAAATCTCTTCGACTTCCATCTATTTGCCGGATCGCTTCTAACGTTCGCTTCCTTCTGTTTTGCCGCATCATCTGTATATATCGTTAACGACATAGCCGATAGAGAATTAGACAAGCTACACCCCATCAAAAAAGACCGCCCGATCGCCGCGGGTGCAGTTACGGTAGTAGAAGGCTGGAGCCTCGCGGTTCTTTTATTAATCATTTCTTTCGCGGTCATCAAGATTGGCAGCGTCCGCTTTACAGTTATAATTCCGATTGCAGCGTACATAATATTGAATTTGCTTTACTCATTTGCACTTAAGCGAATAGTGCTGATCGATTTATTCGTGATAGCCGCCGGATTTATTCTCAGAATCATTGCGGGCGGCTATGCCATAGACGTCAAGATTTCCAGCTGGTTAATTATGACAACTCTCTTCATCTCAATTTTTCTCGGCGTAGCCAAAAGAAGAGGTGAATTCGTCCATCTTAGTCAAAGCAAAGACGAATCTTCGAGAAAAGTTTTGATCAATTACGATTTAAGCTTGATCGATCAAATTTTGTCGATTTCATCCGCAAGTGTGATTATAACTTATGCGCTATACACAGTCTCCGAACGAACGGTAATGGCATTCAAGACCGAAGCACTTATATTCACAACGATATTCGTGGTCTATGGAATTTTCAGGTACCTTTACCTCATACATAAAATGGGACTCGGCGAAAGTCCGATCAACGCTCTCTTCACCGACAAGCCGATGGTCATCAATATAATCTTTTATGTCGCCTCCGCAATCGCCATCATCTATAAGCAGGAATTGATACGCGTCATTTCGAAGTATGTCCCGTTCCCGTAAAGCCGAGCTAATTCTTCTTTCGATAACTCTAATCTGGGGCGGAACTTTTGCGGTCGTTAAATTCGCACTCGCGAGCTCATCTCCGCTGACGTTTCTTGCCATAAGATTTGGAATCGCCTCGCTGATCTTCCCGCTCATCTACAGAAAAAAATATTTCTCGATGGACAAATCGACATTAATCGACGGAGTATCACTTGGAGTTTTATTGATGATCGGATTCGCTTTTCAGACAATCGGCTTGAAATATACCACCTCGTCAAAGTCTGCTTTCATCACCGGCCTCCTCGTTGCCTTCACGCCAATTGCTCAAGCGATTATCGAAAAAAAACTGCCTTCAAGAGGAAATTGGATCGGGGTTGGACTCGTCGCCATCGGGCTTTTCCTTTTAACTTCGCCGGGCGGGCAAAGCTTCAACATCGGCGACTTGCTCACATTTTTCTGTGCGATCTCTTACGCCATATATATCGTATATTTAGACATTTTCTCAAAGAAGCACGACGTTTCCAAGTTGACGCTTCTCCAGCTTTCTGTCACGAGTCTCCTGTCAGTCTCAGTAGCACCATTTCTTGAAACGATGGAAGTCCATTTTACGAGCGGGCTCATTTGGGCACTTCTTTATACATCGATTTTCGCGACGGTTTTCGCTACTTACTTGCAAACAAAATATCAGCGTGACACAACTCCCGTTAGAGCGGCCATAATTTTCTCTATGGAGCCGGTTCTCGCAAATGTTATCGCGTTTTTTGCGTTCGGAGAATTTCTCGGATATATCGGCGCAATAGGAGGCGCACTTATTATTGCAGGGCTCTTGACTTCGGAATTGGTAGCTTGAAATGAAGTATCTAAAGCCTGAACTTGATCAAATTCCCTTAAGTCTCCGCAAAAGACAAAAATTAATTTGAGAATTGATGTTTTACATAAAGAAGCCGATATACTTATCAGAGTTGGATAGAGGCCAACGCTAAGGATGTAATTGAGAGTGTGAGATTTGTGAACAAACATATTTGGTCCTTTGGACTGTTGTTGCTGGTTTCGTTTGAGGGTGTATCGTCTGCCTTTGCTCTTGACCGCCACAGGTCGATCGCTCAGTATGTGCAGAATACCTGGACGTTTCAAAGTGGGCTCCCTGCAAACGGAGTAAATGCAATCCTTCAAACTCGCGATGGATATCTCTGGCTTGGCACCTCGGCAGGGTTATTTCGCTTTGACGGCGTCAGTTTCACCGAAGTAAGCACCGAACCCCAAGATGCCAAAGCCAGCCAAACAATTACTACATTCTGCGAAATACATGACGGCAGTCTATGGATCGGGACGGCGTCCGCCGGGCTCAGAGTTCTAAAAGCCGGAAAAATATTCTGTTATGATTCGAAGAATGGTTTTTTCAATACAGGCATTCGAAAGATCTTTGAATCTCGAGCCGGGCACCTTTTCGTGGCTACAAACATCGGTCTCTTTTTGTTCAAGGACGGGAAATTCCAACAGCTTTTCTTAGACCAGAATTTCATCAACGGTATCGCGGAAGACCCGCAAAATAGAATTTGGGTTGGTACTGTAGATGGAATTCGAATCTTTGACGATAATGGCTCGACAAAACCGACCGTTACCGCATTGAGAAATGGGTTGCCCTACCCCTCTGTGTTGAACGTTCTCGGAGATCGAGAAGGGAATATGTGGGTCGGGACGTACGGTGGATTGGCACGGTTCAAAGACGGAAAGGCGACAACTTACTCAACAGCGAACGATCTTGTCAATGATCGTATCCTGGCGATATTTCAAGATCGGGATGGCCAGCTTTGGGTTGGAACAGAGAAAGGAATTGAGCGTTTCGTTGACGGGGTGTGGACTAATTTCACGAAATCAGACGGCTTAACTGACAACGAGGTTTTATCATTTGCAGAAGATCATGAACACAGTCTTTGGGTCGGCACTGGAAATGGGCTGAACCAATTCGAGGACCCAAATATTACTACGTACACGACGGAAGACGGTTTGGCAGACAACCACGTGTCAATTATGATTCAATCAAGTGACAGCAGCATTTACATCATGAGTGACCAATCAACTGTAATGACTCGGCTGAAGGACGGTAAGTTTACTAAGTACAACAAGCTAAATATTCCAGGCGGGCCGGCATTCGCGGCGCGAGATGGGAGCATTTGGATTAACGCGGGCGGGGGGTTGTTGAATTTCAAGAATGGTAAACTGAAGCAGTTTGGCTCAAAGTCCGGGGTATCGACAAAGTGGATTTCCGCAATTACGGAAGACGACAAGAGCATAATTTTCTATGCGGATCACGCGGGACTTTTCAGATTAGTTGATGGGCATGCCATACCTTACTTGTTAAAAAATGGAAAAGAATATCCAAAGGATGATTACATTGTATGTTTTTTCTATCAGAAAAACGGCACCCTGTGGATCGGCAGAGGCAATTCAATAGCAAAAATACAAGATGGGACATTATCGACATTTATGCGACCAGAGGAAGGGGCTGGCAACTGGACATCTTCGTTTTACGACGACGGCAAGGGAGGGTTATGGATCAGCTCAATGCCGGGCGGACTCATTTTACTCAAAGACGGTAAGTTCACCGTCTTCAATACAGGGATCGGACTTTTTTCAAATGAGATTAGTTTTGTGTTGGGAGATAATCGGGGCGGCATTTGGATGACCTCGGGAAAGGGGATTGGGTACGTCAAACGGCAGGAGCTCGAAGACTTTGCCGCGGGCAAAGTGCAGAAGATCCATTCGATTGAATATGGATCAGCGGACGGTATAAAGACGAACTCATTTTTTAGCGCATGGCAGCCTGCCGGTTTGTATGATTATGAAGGGCACATTTGGTTTTCGACAAAGAATGGAGCGGTGATGATTGATCCCAAAGATTCTTCGAGAAATAAGCTCTCCCCTCCGGTGCTAATCGAAAATGTCATTGCGGACCAACGTGCGATACCTACGGACGAATACACAACTCTTTCCGCCGGGACAGACAAGCTGGAGTTCCACTATGTTGCGTTGAGCTTTAAAGTTCCTCAGAGGGTCATGTTCAAATACAGGCTTGAAGGTTACGATCGCGGCTGGGTAGATGCTGGCACTAGACGCGAAGCTTTCTACACAAATCTTTCCCCCGGTGATTATGAATTTCAAGTCATAGCATGCAACAACGATGGAGTGTGGAACGTCAAAGGCGCAGATTTTTTCTTCAGGCTCAAGCCTCATTTTTATCAGACATACTGGTTCTTTGTATTAATTGTTGTACTCGTGGGCGGAGCGGCATTCGGAGCTTACCGCCTGCGTGTCTGGCAATTACTAAAGAGAGAAAAAGAACTCAGTGATAGAATTCAAGAAGCGTTGGCACATATCAAAACACTCGGTGGGTTAATCCCAATCTGCTCTAATTGCAAAAAAATACGCGGCGACAAAGGATATTGGGAACATTTGGAGAAGTACATACAAACCCACTCAGAAGCAAGGTTTTCCCACGGACTTTGCCCCGAGTGCATGCAAAAACTTTATCCGGAATTCGATAAAACGGGGGTGGAGAAAGGCACGGACACTTAACTCAGTTTTACACCCTGACTTCCCAACTATTATTCGTATTGCTTTTTAACTTCTTAACTCGCCGCCTATAACTGATTTATAACCTTTCATTGCGGTATGGTGAAGAAAAATTTCGAGCCTTTGCCTATCTCACTTTCAGCCCAAACTCTTCCGCCATGCAATTCTACAAGACGCTTTGTCAATGCAAGCCCCAGTCCGACGCCTCTGTATTTCTTTGCGTAAGGGTTTTGAGTTAATTGTTCAAACGGCTTGAAGAGTCTTTCGATGTCCTCCTCCTTAATTCCCATGCCGAAGTCTTGGACACAAAAGTGGATCGAAGTATCGTCCTGCGAAACGGTCAAATCTATTTCGCCGTCCGAATGACTGAACTTTACTGCATTCGACAACAAATTGATCGCTATCTGCCGCAACTTTTGCGGATCGGCATAAATTTCCCCGATCGATTCGTCAATATGAGTGCCGATCAGTATTCTCTTTTCTGCGGCCATTGGCTCCACGATTCTCACGGCTTGTACCAGCTCATCATATAGTGGAAATCGTGACTTCTCCAGTTTGAGCCTGCCGATCTCGAGGCCGCGATAAATCGAGAAGATCATTGACAAGCTCAAGCAAATGCCTCCCGCTGCTATTTATGTTATTGCTAAATTGATGTACCATGCCAGGAGGCATATCATGCAAATCGGTATCAAGAACTTCGCTGAACCCGATTATGGCGTTCAGAGGAGTCCTCAACTCATGGCTCATGTTAGCGAGGAATTCCGTCTTAGAACGGTTTGCGTTTTCTGCTTTGCGCCGCTGGACTTCGAGTGCAATTGTGTTTTTCTGCATCTCATCGAACAGTCGAGCGTTCCGTATTGCCAGGGAGCTTTGATTCGCAAATAGCTCAAGCAAAACATTGGAATAATCTTCGTGAGAGAAAAGAGCGCAGAGCAAACCTTCAGGGGTGTTGTCAATACTCAGCGGAATTAAGACGAACTCTTTCACTTCCCATCGCGATATAATTTCAGGAACATTTTTATCGCCGACATAAAAACCAAAAAGCTCTCCGCTGTCAATGCCTATGTAAGGTTTGCGGTTTGCGGCAAGTTTCCGCAGGAATTCCAGTTTGTTCTCGGGAAGCTCGATATTCCGCAAATCTATATTGTACATTTCTACAAGCTTTTCGATAGTTTCCCGTCCGCTTCCGGAATAGTAGCTTAAATTCATCGTATCGGAACGCGGGTTAAAAAGAAAAAGAGAACAAAAATAAGCGCCGGTTACTTCATGTGCGCTAGATACAACTCGCTGCAAAACGTCCCTGACGCTTCCGGGCGAAGCAAGCGCCATGCTGCTTTCCTGAAGCTTGAGAAGATGTTTCGTAAAGATCCTGCTTTGTTCCAGATATTTTTTTTCAGCAAGAGTATCCATGAATTCCGTAATACCGGGTATGAGCATCTTCATCGCGTACCCAATCAGGAAGATACCGACAAAATAGAAGCCGAAATATTGGATAAGATTGTACGGAACGATTAAGAAATCAGGAATGAGAAATTTCATATTGCCCATCGCCATTCCCATCGTTATCATCACCAGACCCGTCGGTAAGTATTTCCACCCGACTAAATTGCTGTAGTGCCCTTGCCTACCGTAGTAGATCGTACCCAACGAGATAGCAAGCATTACCAGGAAGATTGCCGCCTGATAAATTGTAAAAACCATCTAATCTATATCGTTCTTGAATACTCGGAAACATCGAGCTTCCACACCGGTACTCCGCAATATCGCGTCCCTTCCGGACAAAAAGGCGTTGTTCCGGCTATCAACCGGATCGTGCAAGGCGGCAGCAAAAATTTTCCGAGACGAGGATGAACGTTTTTTATTTGTTCAGCTTCATCTAATGAAGCTCTCCATATTTCCTCCTGCGCGTTGTAGCAGAGCCGCATCTCGATTTTATGATGGAGGTTCAGCAAATCCGCCGACTCGGTGAATCGAATTGGAAAAGCGTTGGGAAGAAGGTACGCCGCATATTCTTTCTTTACATTCATGGACAAGAGTTCATTTATAGCGTCCCACGTCATATTCATGGTCTGCTTGTAGAGCTTTTCTGCGGCCCCGTCTATCCGAGCTAACTCCGGGATAATGTAGTCCGGTTCGGTTCGCATATGCTCGCTAATAACCGGGCGCGATGCAGGGGTCATTCGATGCCGTTGGTCCTGGGAATCGGCGGTATGGCTCAACTTTTTCTTGAAAGTGTATGAGGCGTGATACAGTGCCCGTGAAAGCTTATCATGTGTTGTGAGGACAAGCGGCTCACCGAAGATTTTGTTTTTGGCCGGGTCGATCGCAAGCGAGATGGCTTCATCATCTGAAAGTTCGGACAAGCTCTTGCCGAGAACTTCACGAACCGAATCGGCTATGATCCTTTCCGAATTCACTTTAAAATCGACCAGCTTAGAAGTGTGACCTTCAATGTCGCGGTCAAATTCTTCGATGAAATGCGACTCGGATCCGTTTCGATGGAAAATATTTTCGGGAAAATAACGTTCAGGAAGCGGCTCCTCCAAAACAACCTTATAATTTGGATCGAAGTTTAGAAGTTCCCGTACCATCATACTCACGATAAGCTGCTGCTCGAAAGAGGCATCACCCGATTTGCACATTTTCGCGTATCTTAGTAGAGTAACGCCGCTAACCGTGTGATAAAGATAAGAGAAAGTTGCAACCGGAAGAACATACCTCGCTATTTCCTGTGCCTTCTTCTTGATTTCCCCTGCAAATCGGCGGTCGTCTTTCCTGCCGGGGAATCTCTTATAATATTCATCCCCCGCAGGTTTTACCAATAGCTCAACGAGTTTTCTGTAAGCTTCGACCTGAACGGCAGCGGTATCGTTAAAAATATCAAGAGCATCGCCGCTCAGTGGGGGGACAAAATAGTTTCCATCCTTCACCTCAACATATCTCTGACTGACCTGCTCTGAATTATAAAACGGATGCGAATGGAGAAAGGACCAGATGAATTGCCGGGAAACGTTTGATAACTGGAACTGAAACGTCGCGTGCTGGAAAGTGGTATGATGCCCAGCTTCATATATGCTCAAAGCGAGATCGTGGTACTTCTCGACATCGACCGATTCGTCTTCGATAATTCCTTTCGAAGAATAACAAGTTCGCGCTGCCGCAATTACATTCTTGAAGGAATTTGCGAACGCTTTTACAAGCTTCACCTGCGGCGGGCGAGCCAAATTCTTGACTGCACCATCCTCAAGTCTTATTTTTTCTTCAGACATCGATCTATGCTATTCTTTTGATTACAACTAAAGTCTTGTCATCAGCATACGCGGATGACGCGGAAAATCTCTGCACATCTTCCATTAATCCATAACAAATCTTTCGCGGCTCGCAATCCACAAGTTCGGTTATTTTTCGCTTCAACCTTTCGTCACCGTAAAGAGAAAAGTTTGTGTCGCTCGCTTCCGTTATCCCGTCGGTATAAAGAATAAGCAGGTCTCCTTTTTCAAAGTTCAAATTGCCGACACGATAATGCGCATTTGGAGCAATTCCGAGAGCCGGGCCGGTAGATTCAAGTTGCGAAAATTCGTTCTTGGATTTCTTGAAGAAAATCGGCGGATTGTGGCCCGCATTCACGAAAAGAAAGAGTCCGCTTGTGCCATCGGTGAACTCACCGTAGAAAAGAGTGACGAAACGTGAGTCGGAAAATGTCCAGTTGACGAGATTATTAATCTTCTTCACAAGTGAGGCCATGTTGGTTTGGAGCTCGACTCCCATCTTCAGCGCACCTGAGACATACAATGCCTCGACCGCCGCGCTCAACCCTTTGCTCGCAGCATCGCCGACGGCAACTCCAAGCCGCTCGCCCTCTTCACCTGCCGGCAGATAATCGAAAAAATCTCCACCTACGACTCGTTCAGGAATCGAGATGCCGAACATCTGAAACGAACCGTATTTTTGCTCATGCTCTGGCAGAATGCTTCGCTGGATTTCGCGTGCTTTATCAATGTCTTGTTCGAGCTGCTTTGTTCGCGCGAGCGCGTTTCGTTCACGGATGACCGCTGTAACTGCGCTCCCGACGACATTGAGAGTGTCGAACAACTCGGGGTTTTGGCCTTCTGTGTTAAATGCCAATATATACTGGTAAAGTGGAACACCCTTAACTTTTATTTTTTCACCGACGCCTGTCGCAGAATACGTCTCGATGCCTCTGTTGCGAAGGTCCTGGTTCTGTTCAGAATTGAGCACCGTTTTCTGGCTGCCGATCTTGACAAAATCCGGATAATCCGCGACTTTCAGAGCAAAATGATCGGGCATGGGTTTGACTTTGCCTATCTGTTTTATTATCGCGTAGGCATTTTTTCTCGGAAGGAGGCGCCAGATTCTTCCGCCTTTTATCCTCATCTCGTCAGAGCCGATAATCTCATGCACTACACTCAACAGCAGTTCTTCATCATTGCGATAATCCTTCGATGCCGTTTTCTCGATCGCATGAAAAAGCTGTCTCTGATTCATCAGTAGTTTTCCCTCCTCCACCGTTCCACCACAGCCGAGACATCGACTGCCGGCGGGAGGATGCTCCACTTCGTGTAAAACTCAACATCCTTGCTTCTTGGAAAAGGATCAGGTGCATCTATCTTTGTCCGCATCGGCAGGATGCACGCGTCTCCCAACAGAAGACCTTCACCCTGCCTCAATGCTGGAATTATGTCCAACAAATCTTCCATAGATTCCGGAATAAGTTTTGCGATATAAGCCTGGTCATCCGGGTTTGAAAGCCGCAGGACCACAAAATTGCTGCACTGCGATAGGATCGATTCGGCAACATCTATCGGTCTTTGACTCACAATCATGCAGCTCACTCCATACTTTCTTCCTTCTTTCACTAGTCGCTCGATCGTGCGGCGCGCTGTCAATGATGCGACGCGCATGTTGAGATAGTTATGCGCTTCTTCAAGCACTAAGAGTATCGGAAGATTAGCCCGATACGGATTCCACATGTTAAAGTCGAAGACAAGTCGGGCAAGCAAAGAGACGAGGGCATTGATGATCTCCTGCGGAACTACGCTCAGGTTCAATACCATGATCGATTTACCCGAATTCAATCCAAATAATAATTCGAGAAATTGAGAAAATGTTTCCGTGGTTTTGAATTTCTTCGGCTTGTACAAGAATTCATACCGCTTATCGTTGAGCCTTGTATCGAATTTGAAAAGGAATCTCGTGAAGTTTCCATAGAACGGGCCTTCCTTACCGTTTGGCAGTCGTTCCGTGTCGAGCGCCTGCATTTTCACTTTTATGTCAGCTAAATCAAAATATACCGGCGAATCAACAGTGATGAAATCTTTGTATGCGAGATTCTTGCCTCTTTTTCCACTCAGGACAATTTCTGACATGGCAACAATTTCGGTGCGTGCAAACGGGTCGTCCGGGTCAACGAAAGTATCGGCAAGCTCATCGAAGTTCATAGCCCAGTAAGGCAATTCGAATTCCCCGACATTCACTCGCTCGGCAAGATCGCCGAACACCTCTCCGTATTCGTCGTGTAGATCCAGTAGAATTATTCTAGTACCCGGCAGCTTCGCAACTTTCTGCAAGATGGACGCCACGGCACACGACTTTCCCGAACCCGTCGCACCGACCACTGCGATATGCCTGCTGAAAAATTTATCCGGATGAATAAAGTTCTTTTTCTCTGCCATAAGAGAAATTTCACCGAGGGCAAAGTCGTATCTCCGATAAGTATTGAAAATCACGTCAAGCTCGGCTTCCGATGGTATCTCGATTGTCGCGCCAGGCCATGGAAGGTCTTCCGTCCCTCGTTCGAATTTCCCACCTATCGACTTCCCAAACAGATTAGCAGAGAACATGATTGTTGCGCTGGAGGTCAACTCCAGGGAAGTTACCACGCCAAGTATTTTTTCTTCATGTAACGGAATTGAAATGTATGATCCGACACTGAAACTTTCGGCGGCCGCCGTCTCGCCTTTTACAGTGGCTCCATGAACAGACACAACATGGCCCGTTGCTTCCATTTACTTCTCCTTTTCAATTATCTTTTTTATTTCCACAATTTTGTTCAGCGCTTCAACCGGAGTAAGATTATTCACGTTGACATTCTTGATCTTTTCCCGAAGTTCTTCATCGCCAAGCTGGAACATGTCGATCTGAAGTCCGCCTTCTCTATTTTTTGATATTACCTTTCGCGGCCTCGGCATCTTTTGTGGTGGAGGCGCACCGGCCATCGGCTGAACACCCGAATTCGACAAAGACGCCGATTCGGTTGCGGACAATTCGAATGATTCCAGGTTCTTCAAAATTTCTTGCGCACGAGCAGTAACACTTTTCGGCAGGCCAGCCATTTCAGCGACGTGAATTCCGTAGCTGTGGTCGGCGCTTCCTTCGGTAATCCTATGAAGAAATATAACTTTGCCGTCGTACTCGCGCACATCCGCTTTTAAATTCTTAACTCTCGGATAGAGCTCGGAAAGCTCGTTCAACTCATGATAATGTGTGGCAAAAAGTGTTCGCGCATTCCGCGCAGGATTCTGATGCAGGTATTCGACAATCGACCATGCAATCGATACCCCATCAAAAGTGCTTGTTCCTCTTCCGATCTCATCGAGAAGAATAAGGCTTCGATGCGTCGCATTGTTCAAAATATTCGCCGCTTCCTGCATCTCGACCATGAAAGTGCTCTCGCCGGCACTGATGTTATCCGAAGCGCCGATTCTTGTGAAAATTTTGTCAACAATTCCGATCCTTGCTCTCTTTGCAGGGACAAACGAGCCTGCCTGCGCCATCAAAACTATAAGAGCAATTTGCCGGATGAAGACGGATTTGCCAGCCATATTAGGCCCCGTGATGAGCGCAATCTGCTCTTTTCCTTCCAGCAATTTCAGATCGTTGGAAATGAAAATTTCGCCGCTCGGCAAAACTTTCTCGACAACCGGATGTCTTCCTGCATCGATTTCTATATCGAAGGATTCGTCAACTGTAGGACGTGTGTAGTTATTCTCTTTCGCAACGCTTGATAAAGATATCATAACATCGGCAAGCGCCATGACCTTCGAAGTCGCCAGAAGAGAAGGAGAATGCGATGCCACCTCGTCTCTCAATTCCTCGAAGAGCTCCGACTCCAGCTTTTGAATTTTTTCTTCAGCGTGAAGAACCTTTTCTTCATACTCTTTAAGGTCCTGGGTCACGAAGCGCTCGGCATTTACAAGTGTCTGCTTGCGGATGTAATCGTCCGGGACGCGCGGGAGATTCGATTTCGTAATTTCGATGTAATAACCGAACACAGAATTGTAATCGACCTTGAGGTTTTGAATGCCGGTCCGGTTACGCTCAGTGGTCTGCATACGGGCAATCCAATCTTTCGCGTTAAAAGCAAGTCCACGAAGTTCGTCCAGCTCCGCATTATAACCTTTTCTAATGACGCCGCCTTCGGAAATTTGAGCAGGTGGGTCGTCGGCAATCGCATCCGACAACCGCATTAACAGCGAAACTTCAAGATTAATCCCTGCTTCAATTTCTCGCCAAAGTTTAGAAGTGAGCATGTCAGCCGCTTCCTTGATTACAGGAAGCCTCTTTAACATGGTACGAAGCGCGCCGAGTTCGCGCGGCGAGGCTCGTTTAGTCGAAATCCTTGCCACTAACCTTTCGAGGTCGCCAAATCCAGAAAGAAGTCCGGACAATTTGCCGCACGTTTCCGAATTACCAACCAGCTCTTCAACAGCATCGAGCCTCGCGTTAATCTGTTCGACGCTTTTCAGCGGTTGAAGCAAAATTTTTCTGAGCAGCCTTGCTCCCATTGCCGTCTGTGTCGAATCAAATACCGAAAGGAGAGTCCCATTTTCTTCAGAATCCGCCCTCGACAACCTCAAGATGCTTAAGGCTCGTCCGATTGATTGCTAGAAAACATGACAGGCTAAATTCGGACATTCCGACGATGTGCGACAAATTCCCGTTTTGAGTCTCCGCGAGATAATCGAGTGCTGCACCCGACGCCTGAATCGCGAGAGTTTTCGATTCTATTCCGAACCCTTTCAGATTCTGGATATTGAAATGATGCACCAGCTTATCATGTGCGTAATCGAAATTGAAGATATAATCGTCTCTCCGTGTTATTATAGATTTCCTCAGTGTGGTTCTAACTGCCGGTTCAATTCTATCGGAAACGTTTCGTGGAAGGACAATTTCGAGCGGCTCGACTCTTGTCAAGTAGGTATCCAGCTCGTCAATTCCCGCCTGAACGAAATTGAACTCGCCCGTTGTCGCATCACAGAAAGCCATACCGAACTCGCGCTCATTTGAGATTACCGAGGCAAAATAACTATTTACTTTTGCGGGCTCCGCAGAAAAATTGACGCCAGGAGTAACGACATCGACGATGTCGCGCTTTACCAAACCCTTTGCAAGTTTTGGATCCTCAAGCTGCTCGCAGACGGCGACGCGGTAGCCCGCCTTCACGAGCTTCGGCAAGTATTGATTTATTGCGTGATGCGGAAAACCTGCGAGCGGGACCTCCGACGCTCCACCGTTCGCCCGTCTCGTGAGTGTGAGCGAGAGAACCGAACTTGCAATCCTAGCATCTTCTTCGAAGGTTTCATAAAAATCACCCATTCTGAAGAGAACTATCGCATCGGGATAACGGTCCTTAACTTTTCGATACTGGAGCATCAGTGGTGTAATCGAAGCGCCTTTACTCATTCTCGGACGTATCCCTTCGGGAGAACTTCCGACCGGTGTTATTAAAAAAACAGACCTTCAAACTATGCCCTCACCCTCCTGAACATGTTTCGAAGACACCGTACATGCAACAGGTTGAATTATCGAAACGATCCTTCGGATAAGCTCTCCATCATATCCTGTGGACACATCATTCCTCTCTTTAGTGTGAACGAAATATACTTGAGGTGAGAAAGTTTATCAAGATTAGACTGTTGTGCAGATCGTGACTTACCTTCAAAAGCAAATTACAATTCCGCGTTGTTAACCTCAAAAGTTACCCCAAAGAAATAAAGACCTGCTTTTTCGATTCTCCTGGGGAACACTCGGATTCTTCGAAAACACTGCCTCTCAAATCAAATTAACTTCTTACCCTATGGTGACGGTCCAATCTACGTTTGAAATATCTTGTCCTCAGATTTGAATTTCTCATAATGGGGGTGAAGAGAACACTCAGCGATCGGGCAGGTTTTCTTCCTTTAGAATAAGCCACTTCCCTTCCTCGGCGATCCACTTGATCTTAAAGCGCCCCGAAACTACCAGGGTCTTGCCGCTCGAAATGACGACCTTCTGATTGTAGCGAACCACCTGAGTCGCGGTTGAGCCGGAAACCTCGGTTGAAGCGGCTTGAAAGTTTTCCTCAAGAACCTTGTATTCGGTGAAGGATTTAAGAAATTTACGAATCAATTCACGACCGCGAATCAGCGGCTCACCAGGGTTGACTAATTCGCCCTGCTCGGCAAAAAGGTCTGCAATGCCATCATTGTTCATGTGCAAGACCAGATCGGCATACCGCTGAAGCGTTTGCTGTACTGTTTCAGCCCTGTTCATGGTCTCTATCGACGGAGAACGCGAAGTAGAGCAAGCGGCAAGTCGCAGAACAATAACGAGGGCCATAGCGAAAAATAGGTGTGCGCTTTTCATCAAGTCCCCTTTAAGTTAAACAATCGTTATCTATATTTTATCAGGATTAATAATGCTCCGCTTTCGCTTCAAAAAGACTGTCGCTCAATCCGGAATTTACACTATAGTCAGAGTAGTAAATCTCCACTTTGCCTCTCATTCCATTTTGAAATCGGCGCTCCTCACCAAAACCATTTTGAGATGAACCGGCATTTGACACATCGAAATTGACCTCGACCTTCGTCGGCAGCTGGAATTTTCCGAAAATTCCATAAGAGATATCTGCCTTTGCCTCACCGCCTCGAGGAAGCGCAGATGATATCTCTCTGATTAACCAATTTCTTTTGTCTATAATCAATGCGACGTTTTGTCGGTGCACGCCGCTTTTCGGAACCAGCAGAACGCGAACGGCGGGATCACCTTCATAAGTCAAAGTGTCCAGCACGCTGACATCAAAGCTATCCGGGTTAAACTTACGTGGATTAAAGACTCCGACTTCTTTAGGCAGGACAAAAATCCCCTTCGAGTCTATTTTCACTTTGTCAGGTTCTTTATAATATATTTTTGCTTCCATGTCCTGGGCTTGGACATTTTCAATGTCAAGGTGAACTCTGACATCGACCGTATAATCTTTTATTCCTGATAAATTGTCTGCGACGTTCTGGAGATATTTCTGGCCGTCGCTTCCACCAAAACCCAGGACAAAAAATGTGAAAACCGGGAACGCGAAGACACTCAAGCATTTGAGCAATTGGGGCAAGAGGTTGGCAAACGTTTGCGCTCTTTGCGGCAATTGCCTTTCATAATGATTCATTAACTTATTATATCCTTTCTCATGAACACGAAGTACGAAATACCAAAGAACAATCCGTCATGACCCAGCAAAGCAAGAGAATATTTGCCGACTTCAGTCCATTTTATTGGCTCGTCGAGAAAAAGCTGCCAGATATTCATATACGTCGTGAACAAATACGGGCGGAGAGCCTCGAGTGAATCGAACGGTAAATTTCCGACGATGAAAAAGATTATCACGACCGCTATCGAACCGATGATGGGGCCGATGGAATTATCGACAAGTGTCGAGAAAAAGAAACGCGAGCGACCCGACCACCGACATCGAGAGAATTGCCGCGACGAAAGCGAGGAGCGTTCTGGAAGCTGCAATTTGCTGAGGCAGGATAACAATATGTGGAATTCCGGGCTGAATCCGGATTACATCGCCGCTCCCGAAAAATGCATAACCGATTCCTATGCAGAGCACGGCGAGAAAAATCACCAGCGCTGCGGTGTAAAAAAGCATCGTGAGATACTTTGAAAAAATAATTCTTGAACGCGACGGCGGCCTGATTAGCAGGAATCTGATAGTTCCCGCCGCCCCTTCCGAAGAGACCATATCGCCCGCAACAAGCGCAATAAGGAATGGGACATGAACGTAGAGTGAATTCATAACGAACGTTGTGATTGTCCAGACATTTACGATATTTCCTGATACGAGAAAATCCGCGCCTAAGTTTCCGGAAAATGTCCGCGCCATCGTGACTTCGTTCAACCTGATAATTATTTCCAGGAGAACTACCGCACTTGCTACCGCAGCAAAGCCGATGTAGGTTCGCCAGCGCCGGAATGTCTTCTGCACTTCGAGAACAAAGAGTTTCACACTTCCGACGCTCCTTCTGTAATCTTCAAAAAATAATCTTCAAGAGTCCGCTTTGCCGCAAACGATGAAACGTCGATACCATTTGTGACGAGAAGTTTATTCAACTCAGCTGCTCTGCCAGATTCGATACGAATATCAATTCCGTTTGCGACAGAGATTATCTCAACCCACGCCGTCTTCTTCAAAATATCGACAGCCATCTCCTGCGGTGAAGCTTGCAAAGAGTAATAAGATGAGTCGCCATTCAAAAGTTCCGATACTTTTCCCTGCGCAATAAGTTCGCCGTGATTAAGAACTGCCATCCTGCTTGCCACAGCCTCGACTTCAGTAAGCAAATGTGACGAAAGAAAAATCGTCGTACCATGTTCCCTTGAAAGTGTGAGGACGAGCTCACGCACCTCTTTCATCCCCTGCGGGTCGAGCCCGGAAGTCGGCTCGTCGAGAATTATAAGATCAGGTCCGGTAAGAATAGCCTGAGCAATCCCGAGCCTCTGCTTCATCCCATGAGAAAACGTTTTGACTTTGTCGAAAGCCCTCGACCGCAACCCGACTATTTCTAGAGCATTTAAGATTTCATCTTTGGTCACTTTGCGAGTGAGTGAGCCGAGGACTTCGATGTTCCTGTATGCCGAAAGGTAAAGATAAAAGTCCGGCTTCTCCACGATACCACAAACTTTCGAAAGAACAAATTTTCTATTTCCCCTCACTTCTTTCCCGAAAATCTTAACGCTTCCGGCAGTCGGTGAAAGGAGAGTCAGAATCATCCTGATTGTTGTGCTTTTGCCCGCTCCGTTCGGCCCAAGAAATCCGAAAACGTCTCCGTAATGCACCTCCAAGTTTACATCCTTAACTGCCCAGCGGTCGCCGAATTTCTTGCTGAGCCCCGATGTAGTTAATATTGTTTCAGACATATTTCAGACGCCAATGATCTTTTAGCAATAGTGAATACTAATTTGAGTGCGCCGCGTTTGTCACTGCCAATCTTATATCAGCAACCAGAAAATATATCGCGGTAATTATCGCTCCGCAGCAAGACATAATGCCGAGCACAAGAACTATCGTAGAAATCGCCCCGGCGGAATCCATCATGCCGGCATGGGTAAATATCCAGTTCCAATCATGGATTGCGCTGTCGGAAATTAGACGAAGCCTTTTGTAAGGTGCATCACCTATATAGACGGAAACATTTATCATGTTATGACCCAGCCAATAGAGAGTTCCGATAAGACTCCGCAGACTCGTTTTAAGGAGGACGTAAATCGTAAGCAACGGCAATACAATCTGCATCAACGAGCCGCCCATGAAGTATATCATCCTCCCGAAAAACCAAAAGAAGAAATGTCCGCCTTCATGTATGAATAAGTCAACCGTATCGATCGTCCATAATATAAACGGCATGTGCGCCCGTCCGTAAAATGTCTGATAATCTATTGACATGTACCGGGTGAAATATCCGATTATCGCAATCAGAACGATGTCCAGCAAAATAATAACTTTATTCAATGAAATTTCAATTGTTTAAAAGATAGTAGAAAGAAGCGAAAAATCCAGTTTACAAAAATTAACGGTAACTTAATTCAATTTTCACCGAAGAACTCTTGACAACTTGAAAGGAGGTGTTTATATTATTCCTAAACTGACCGGTCGGTTTATAAAATGACAAGAAAAATAAACGAACAAAACATAGCCAGGAGGAGAGAGCAAATCATTCACGGAGCAATTTCAGCATTTGCTCGAACCGGGCTCAAAGAAACAAGCATGGATCAGATTGTCCGAGAATCAAAGACCAGCAAGGGATTATTATACTGGTATTTCAGGAACAAGGATGAGTTAATTCAGGCAGTCTTCAAGTCTTTCTTCGAAGGTGTTCTTGGAACTAAAGATATAATGGAATTGACTGCCAGTGCGACGGACCGCATGAACATGTTCACAGATGTCGCGGTTTCCGAAATAACCAGAGTATTTCGTTTCCGACCCATCATCCAGGAGCTTTATGTATTCGCATTCCGTAACAAGACGATTAAGAAGCTGGCAAAGAAAGAGTTCGATGTCTATTTTGAGATGTTGAAGAACATCATTCAAGACGGCATCAAAAACGGGGAGTTCCGCCGGGTTAATCCCGCTGAAGCTGCCAATGCAATTTTGGCGACCATTGAAGGTACATCGCTTCTTTTTTTCATGGGCGTCATGGATACCGATGTCGGAGAACAAACACGAGTAGGAATCAATCTGATTTTAGATGCAATTAAGGTGAAGAAATGAAACTCTTTGATTCAATTCACGCTCGATCCATTCAAATGATTTCCCTGTTTATGCTGCTTGCCGGTAATTCGTGTGCCCAGGATGCTAGGCAAATCGTCCAAAAGGCCGAAGACGCAATAAAAGGAAAAACCTCCAGCTACTCCATAATGGAAATGACAGTTACGACTCCGGACTATAAACCTCGAACGATAAAAATGGAGAGCTGGTCAAGTGGCAACGAAAAGGCTCTCGTTAAAATTTTAGCTCCAGCTCGTGAAGCGGACAACCGCACTCTTAAACTCGGGAACGATATATGGATGTATCTCAGAGCAACCGAGACCACAATTAGAATTCCGCCGTCCATGATGCTTCAGTCCTGGAACGGCTCGGACTTCACTTACAACGACATGGTACACGGAGAGAATCTAATCAACGATTACGATATAACCATTATCGGCAGCGATAAGATCGACGAAGTCCAATGCTGGAAATTCCAATTGATTCCAAAACCCAACGCTCCCGTTGTGTGGGGAAAGATCATTTACTGGGTTCGAAAAGAAGACGATCTGCCTTCGCAGGTCGAATATTTCGACGAAAAAGGATCGCTGATACGAACGATGGCAATGAGTGATTTCAAGACGATGGGTGGAAGAATGATTCCGACCGTATGGACAATGTTTAATGCCGACAAAACTCATTCGACGGAAATGAAAATGGATAAGGCATCATTCGATGAAAGAATTCCTTCGAGCGTCTTCTCACTGAAGGGATTGGAACGATAGAATAAGATGCTCCTCCTAAGCATCGCCTGGAGAAGTCTCCGGCGAAACCGTCGACGCTCCTTGCTTGCCATCTCTGCAATCGCTTTCGCCGGTACTCTCACAATCGTGCGGCTTGGATTCGACTATGGAGCCCTCAATGACGCAATTAAGTCCGCTGCCCGGCTTTCCACAGGGTTCATCGAAATACAGAGGCCAGGATATATCGATAATCCAACATTGCAAAAAAGCTTTGTGGTAACTCCGCAGGTTAAGCAAGCTATCGCAAAAAACAAAATCATCAACGGAAGCTCAATGCGGATCCAAGCAGACGGCCTCTTGAGCTATAAGGACCATTCAGTCGGCACGATGATTATGGGGATTTCTCCGTCTACCGAAGGGCTGGTCACTGACTTTCCAAATAAAGTTTCAGCCGGACATTTTCTTGCGATGAACAGGTCACCGCAAGATGGAGCGACGGAAATTGTGGTCGGCTTCAGGCTTCTCCAGAACATGAAGGCAAATATCGGCGATTCCGTAGTCGTGCTCGCCCAAGGAGCTGACGGCGTGCTGGACAATATGTTCGCGAGGATTGTCGGCACGTTCAAAACCGGCGCAGGCGAAATGGATCGGATGGGCGCGTTCATGAACATAACGGATCTGCAAAGTTTTCTTTCCATGAGCAACAGGGTGAATGCCGTCGCAATTTCCGTCGGCAGCATGGACGACGTTGACGAAGCGACATCTGAACTCAATTCCACTCTAAAGCCGATTGGCCTTATTGCGGTGCCATGGCAGGCTCTTTTACCCCAGATAAATCAGACCATGGAATTTAAGCGCCAGGGAGACCTTCTATTCGTTGTCATCCTCCTATCGGTCGTGGGATTCGGCATTTTAAATGCCGTTCTGATGTCCATAACCGAAAGATTCAGAGAGTACGGGGTCATGCTTTCGTTGGGAATGTCGCAGGAAAAATTAGCAGTTACCGTCGCGATCGAGATGATATTCATGCTTGTAATCGGCGTCGTATTCGGAGATTTGATGGGAGCCGGAGTTAATTATTACTTTATCGCTCACCCGATCGTCATCGGTGGAGATCTAGCTAAGCTCTATCAGGAATACGGATTCAACGTTGCAGCAATAACATCTTCTGTTTCGGCCGGCATTTTCGTTGAGGCATCTTCGGCTATCCTTATCATCTGTATCATCTCAACATTTTATCCGCTCTGGCGAGTATTGAGACTCGAACCGTTGAAAGGGATACGGTACACCTGATGATTTTGAGAATAGCGTGGCGCAACATACTCAGGAATAAACGCAGGTCGCTAATACTAATAATTTCCATAGTGGTCGGCGTCATCGCAATGGTTCTGACGCAAGCATTCGTCGGCGGCATGATGGAACAGATGCTCACGAACCAGATCGGTACCAACGTCGGCTACATACAAATTCATAAGACAGGTTATCAGGCCGAGCCGGGCATCGACAATTCGATGGTTGCACCGGAAAACATAAGATACCTGCTCATCCGCGACTCTGCATCGGTCAATTATTCCGAGCGCTTGCGAACCTTCGGGCTCGTCAGCAGCGCTTACAACTCATCCGGCGTTTCGATAGTCGGCGTTATTCCTCAAGAGGAAAAGCGAATAACCACCATGTCGGAGTACGTTGTCACAGGAAAGTATTTGACAGATGAGCCGGACCAAATTCTCATCAGCACTTCAATTGCACAAAAACTGAAGGTCGAGGTCGGCGACAAGGTTGTCATCATGGCATCGCAATTGGATGGGAGCGTCGGTTCAGAAGCTTGCCGCGTATGCGGAATCTACGAAACTTTCAATTCTGGCTTCGATCAGTCGCATGTCTACGTCTCAATTCAAACGCTGCGACAGATGCTGAGTGTCCATGACATGGTTTCTGAATTTGTGATTAATCCGGCGCATCGCGAGCAAATGCCGGCTGTTCTCAGCAGCCTGCGAAAACAGATTCACGCCGCAGCGGGCTCATCCGGCCAGTACGAGATCATGAGCTACGAAGAAATGCTTCCGCTTTTTGTGATGCAGATAGGATTATATAACCAGATATTTTACATCGTGTATGTGATCATCGGAATTGCGCTGATCTTCGGGATCATCAACGTCATGCTCATGGCGGTCATGGAACGGACGCACGAATTAGGTGTCTCCATGGCAATCGGCATGTCTAACAAGAAAATATTCCGTATGATTCTCATCGAGGCATTCCTTCTTGGGGTCAGCGGGACAATCATGGGCATTGGAATTTCTTTTGCATTCTGCCTGCACCTAGCTCACACCGGATGGGATCTGTCCGTCTTCTCGGCAAGTCTCAGATCATTTGGAGCCGGGTCTAAGATTTTCCCCATCCTTGACGCTTCCACCTACATCAAAGTGCTTTTGATCATTCCGCTCGTGACGGTGTTCGGGGCAGTCTATCCCGCGGCAAAAGCAATCCGGCTTCAACCTGTCGAGGCGATAAGAGCTGCATAAGTTGAAAACGCTGAACTATGAATTATAAAATCGCATGTTGCTCATTCAATTAGCCTGGAGAAGTTTGTGGCGCAACTGGCGGCGTTCAATGATCGCCATGGCTGCCGTGATATTTGCGATTGCCCTTTCGATCGTCCAGCGCGGCATTCAGTATGGTACGTACGCGGAGACAATCAAAACGGCAGTACGTGTTTCCACCGGTTATCTCCAGATCCAGAAGATCGGCTATAACAAAAATCCGACGCCGCAAAAGAATTTCGGCTTGACTCCGAAGATCATGGATGCGATCAAAACGACTACGCAAATCGATGGAAGCTCGCCGAGAATTCAAACGGACGCGCTCTTGAGCTATCGCAACCAGTCGCTCGGCGTGATGCTGATGGGCATTGCACCAAAGACAGAATCGCTCGTCACGGATTTTCAGAAGAAAGTAAACAGCGGACGTTTCTTATCAATGGACTCCGGTCACAAAAATGAAACCGCACCGGAGATTGTGGTAGGATATAAGCTGTTGGAGAACCTCGACGCCAAAGCTGGCGATTCAGTCGTCGTACTGGCACAGGACTTCGACGGCGTGCTTGGAAACATGTTTGTAAGGATCGTCGGCACCTTCAAGACAGGGTCCGATGAGTTCGACCGGACGGGCGCATTCATGGACATTTCGGAAATGCAGTACTTTCTCAATATGGAAGGGAGAATAAATGCTGTTGCAATCTCGGTTAAGAACGAGGATGACGTTGACAGAACCTCCGACCGCCTTAACGTACTTTTAAAGCCAATGGGACTGGTAGCGCTTCCATGGCAGAAATTGCTGCCGCAATTAAATCAAACTATCCAGCTCGACAATTCAGGCGGCGCACTCTACATAATAATACTTCTCTTCGTGGTTGGGTTTGGAATATTGAACACGGTTTTGATGTCGATCACAGAAAGGTTCAGAGAGTACGGTGTGATGCTGTCGCTCGGCATGTCACAACGAAAACTTGTCATTGCCGTGGCGCTGGAAATTTTCTTCATGCTCATCATCGGATTCGTAATCGGTAACGGAATCGGCGTCGCTGTCAATTCGTATTTTGTGCAGCACCCAATCATACTCGGCGGCGACGTGGCACAGCTTTACAGGGAATACGGTTTCGCACCCATGCTCGTTTCTTCCCTGTCGTTTAAGATTTTCCTAGACTCGACTCTAACGATACTTGGAATTTCCATCGTGGCTGCGGTATACCCGCTCTTGCGAGTTCTGAAATTGGAGCCTCTGAAAGGAATCAGATACACTTGATTTCGAGGATAGCATGGCGAAACATATTGAGGAACAAACGAAGGTCACTCATACTGATTATCTCTATAATGATCGGCGTGATGGCGATGATTCTCACTGATGGTTTATCTGTCGGCATGATGCAGCAAATGCTTACGAACCAAATCGGAGCCGACGCCGGCTATATTCAGATCCATAAGAAGGGTTATCAGGCGAATCCAACGCTAAAAAATTCAATCGCTGATCCGGATGAAGTCAAGGCGGCATTGGCAAAAGAAAGTTCATCATGCAACGTGTCAGAGAGATTGCGAACATTCGGATTAGTCAGCAGCGCAAACAATTCGTCGGGCATATCGATCGTCGGAGTGATTCCGGAATCCGAGAAAAAAGTGACCACGATACATAAATACCTAGTAAAGGGTAATTATCTATCCGGCAAGCCTGACGAGATAATCATCAGCACTTCGACAGCGGAAAAGCTGAAAGTTGGACTTGGCGATAAGGTAGTTATCATGGCTTCACGGCTCGATGGAAGCGTCGGCTCGGAAGCTTGCCGGGTAGTCGGGATATTTGAAACTTTCGATGCCGGATTCGACCAGTCTCACCTTTACATTCCGCTGCAAACCGGTCAACAAATGCTTGGCGCACAAAACCACATTTCCGAATTCTTGGTGAACCCAATCGATACTAAACTGACCCACTCAATTGCACAGCGGCTGATATCTGAATTAACAAGCACCTATGAGGTTTTGACTTACGAGCAAATGCTCCCGCTCCTCGTAATGCAAATACAGCTTTACGACGAAACTATCTATATCTTTTATGCGATCATCGCCATCGCCTTGATATTCGGGATCGTCAACACGATGCTCATGGCTGTCATGGAGCGCACACACGAGTTCGGAATCGATATGGCAATCGGAATGTCGAACAAAAAGATTTTCATCATGATTCTGACCGAGTCAGCGTATCTCGGCATAGCCGGTACAGCTGTCGGGCTCGTCGCCGCTTTCGCCGTCTTCATCCCGCTCTCATATTCGGGTTGGAATCTGGCGATGTTTTCAGAGAGCTTGAAGTCGCTCGGAATCGGCACAACCATCTACCCTATCCTGACGATATCCTCTCTTATCAACACAGTATTAATTATTCCCGCGGCAACTGTCGTAGATGCTATCTATCCGGCATTGAGAGCAGTAAAACTTCAGCCGGTTGAGGCGATAAGGTCAAGTTGAATCGTGGAGTAATGGATTAGTGGATTAATGGAACACTTGGTTGTCGAGATAGTAGGCAGAAGTGCGGTTCGCGTTTTGCCGGTTTATAACAACTATGCAATTGGAAAATAAAATATGGATACTAAGAACATGAATCCTGAAATCGTTCGCGTTGAGAATGTAAGAAAAATTTATCAAGATAACGGCGTGCCCGTTGATGCACTTCGAGGAATAAACCTCACTGTTTCACCGGGTGACTTTTCCGTCATAGCCGGTCCGTCGGGTTCGGGCAAGACAACTCTTCTCAACATCATCGGCACGCTCGACAAGCCGACTGAAGGTACAATATTCCTCGATGGTGAAGACGTTGCTTCAAAGACCCGCCGCGAACTTGCGGACATCCGGCTGAGAAAGATCGGCTTCGTCTTTCAGGCATACAATCTCAACCCGGTTCTTAGTGCGCTTGAGAATGTCGAGTTCACCATGATGCTCCGCGGCATCGATGCTCATGAGCGAAAACGAAGAGGCCTCGCTTTGCTGGAAGAACTTGGCATTGCGGAGCTGGCGCACAAGCGCCCGAACAAAATGAGCGGCGGACAGCAGCAAAGAGTCGCGGTCGCGAGAGCAATCTCGAATGACCCGAGACTTGTTCTTGCAGACGAGCCGACTGCAAATCTTGATTCCGAAACTGCGATCAAGCTTCTCGAACTGATGGAGAAGTTGAATCGCGAGGAGCGAATAACTTTCGTCTTTTCATCTCACGATCCTCAGGTCATCGAACGAGCGCATCGACTGCTCATATTGAAAGACGGTCGGATCGTTACGGACAGGGTTAAAGTGTAGCACGCGGATTGCATGGATGAGACAGATTTTCACTGATTTTCATCAAAGCCTCGCTATGTTGTTCCAAGTAAAGATGCGTAATGCGAGTTCTATTTTTTTCTTTGCATGTTCATTGCTGCTTTCAATAATCCCCTCACTCCCTGCGGCCGCTCAAACAACTCTCGACTTTTCCGGGTACGTCATGGAGATGCCGATATACGAAAACATTCAGCCTACCTTGGCGCAATTAGTGAACTCCTCAAATTCAGAATTCTCCGATCTTGCCAGGCTGCGGCTTCGGCCGATGCTTCATATCGGCGATAACACGAAAATCGGACTCGAATATGAAGTGGACGGTTTATATTACTCGCAGAATATTGCCTTCGGTCTTATCTCCACGACTCCGATGCGGCAGGTCATCACCTTGAGATGGGAGCCTGTAGACGAAAATCATCTCATGCTCTCTCACTACATAGATCGCCTGTATTTCGATCAAGAGTTTTCATTCGGCTCGCTTATTATCGGGAGACAGCGAATAAGCTGGGGGTCGGGGCGAGTCTGGAACCCGACGGATATTTTCAACCCGATCAATCCCGCGAACTTCGGCAAGATCGAGAAAGACGGCGCCGACGCAGCCTCCATGAAATTTTATCTCGGCCAGCTGACAGATATACAATTCGTTTATAACGCAGAATACCATTTCGATTCCTCCAACTATGCCGTAAGGTTCAGAACAAACGTGCTCGGTTACGATCTTGCCGTACTCGCAGGCTCTGCCGATAAGCGTGCCATCACGGGCGGCGACTTCGCCGGAAATGCATGGACCGCGGGAATAAGAGGAGAAGCGCTCGTCTTGCAGGATCCGGCAAAGGCGAACGGCTATTATGTAAGATGGATACTCGGAATGGATTACCAATTCAATGACAAACTCTACGGCCTGTTCGAATACTATCACAACGGCCAGGGTACGCTTGACCGGTCCGACTATGACTTCACCGGGTTATATAATGGAGCGATTCTTAACCTTGCCCGGGATTATTTAGCCGTGAGCGCTTCTTACCAGCTTACACCGCTGATCACCGTACTGTTAGCTTCGAATTCCAACTTCAACGACGGGAGCGGCTACCTCGCGGGTACGATCGACTACTCCGCAAGCGACAACACTTCTCTCACCATCGGATCACTTTACGCCTACGGAAAAAGTCTGACCGAATATTGGTATTACCCGCAGGCTTACTATCTAAAACTGCAAACTTTCTTTTAGCCTGCTCTTTCGATCAATTCTTTATATCGGCTTCGAATGAGATTTCGAATGAGTGATCAAGCTTTGCTCGTGCCCTTGGGCACATAATCGAAGAAACGTTCCGTCATACCACCCGAGGTCCATTCGGACCGCAGTCGAGTCTTGCGCTCTGCCCGTCTAAGGGCGGATAGTAATCCCTTGTTGAGTTCACGCGCACTTTCTCCGTACATCGCCGCCTCAACAACAAACCCGTCATCCGTTAAAGTGATCGACTCTTTCGGAACAAGTTTTCCTAAGACTTCCTTTATTGCCTGACCATTATCCGTGCTTATGCGAGCATGGAGCGTAAATTTCTTCTTCGTCATTATATTACAGATAGCTTTATTTAAATTAAATTTCCAGGGCACAAGTGCGCACGAAACAGGCGCTGACGCTATTATGCCGCAGTGACGTCCAGCCATTATTCAATTAAGACCTTATCCCTGCCAGGCTGGAAGGAAATAGCTCCGGCTGTTCGGCAGGAGGAAGCCGTTGACAGGAATTAAGAATGACTCGATCCCGAAGCGAAAGGCCCGGGCAGTTTCTCCATGCAGGTTCAATTCGTACCGATGAACTGCGAGTGGGAAAAAGAGATTCCGATCATTTCATTAACTCAACAATCTTATTATGCGAAAGCGAGCCTCTGACCAGACGTACTTTTCTTCGCGGCACTTTTAGGAAATCGGCAAGAATATTCATTACCGCCTCGTTCGCCTTTCCGTCAACAGGTTTCGCACAAACATATACCTCGAAGCTGTCTTCAGCCTTCCGGGAAATTTTGTTCTCTTTCGAATTGGGATGGACTTTGACTTTCAGATACATCTAATATCGAAACTCAAAAGTCAAATGTCAGAAAAAATTTTGATGTGCTTTTCAATTCCATTTTTTCTTACCCAATCTTTGAATTATATTGATGCAGCCACGGGGCGTGGCTCAGTCCGGTTAGAGCGCTTGGTTCGGGACCAAGAGGTCGTGGGTTCGAATCCCACCGCCCCGACAGACTAAACCTTTGCACTTCACATTTTTATTACCACAACGACGCAAAAATGTAATATTACAGATCATCGGCATCCAAATCTAAAAATTTCACTTTTCTTTTTCGAGCGTTGAATATTTCAAACGATCGGGAGCGAATCTACTATCTTTCAACAGCAATCTTTCAACGACTTCACCGCCGATAATATGCCGCTCGATTATTTCGGCAACGTCCTTTTCCTCCACATGACAATACCAAACGCCTTCAGGATAAATCACGACATTTGCTCCATGTTCGCAGACATCCAGGCAGCCGGATTTGTTTGCGCGAACTGTCGCTTTCAATCCGCGCGTGTGCAATTCTTTTTTGAACAGCTCGCGGATACTCTCGCCTCCCTTTTGCGAGCAAGAACCTTTCGGATCGTCGTCGCTTCTTTTATTCGTGCAAACGAAAATGTGTCGTATGTATCTCATTTAAATTTGATAATTCAAATTAAACAGTGTTTTATAAATAGCCAATGCAAAACGTGAGCTACTCAAATTTTTAAAAAATAACTCCTTTATACACAAGCGAATTCCTTCCGGTCCCGAGCTCCTGATGAACTTCCATGCATATACTGATTTTCTTGAAAACCTCTTCTTCGCATATTATACCGGGCATTTCAATTCATGAAATTGCCGGCAAATCTAATCATCTCGTTTCCGAGCATCCAAAATTCACAATTAAAAATTCTCTTCACCAGTATCCCGTCGTTACGGTCACATCGCCGAGGACCCTCGCGCCGCACGCAGCTCTTTCATTTTCCTCGTAACCCCCAGATTTCATAAGTTTCTTTTCACATTCTTTCGGCTGCGAAAGATTCTCCATGCCTAAGACTATCTCAACTTTGCACCAGCCACAGACACAATCTCCTCGGCAAGAACTTCCGATTGGAATACCGTTCACGCGGGCAGCTTTAAAAAGTGTCTCGCCCTTTCTTATTTCTACTTCTTTGTTAAGAGAGATACTTCCTTCGGCAGGGACATGAGCCAGTTCTGAGTGAAGTGAAGAAATGAATCTAACCTTTGGCATTCTTAAGAAATTTTTTGATCTGCTCGACGTTCATCGTGTTCAATAGATCTTCTTTCGTAAGCCACCCTTTCCTTGCTATGAAAACGCCGTAAAGAAAATCCGACAGCCCGGCTTTCGAGTGAGCGTCAGGATTGATGGAGAATTTGACCCCGGCTGCTTTCGCCTTTCGAATGGACCGCCAATCGATGTCGAGCCGATGAGGATTGGCATTTATTTCGATGATTTTCTTATTCCGCACGGCAGTCTTAACGATCTCGTCCACATCGATTTCATACCCGCTTCTTCCAAGGAGCAGTCTTCCGGTCATGTGCCCAAGAAAAGTAAGGTAAGGATTTTTCAGCGCCGTCGTCAGCCGCTTAGTCGCTTCGTCTTTTTTCATGCCGAGCTTACTGTGAACTGATCCAACGGCGAAATCCAATCTCTTTAATACGCTATCCGCAAAATCGAGTTTGCCGTCAGACAAAATATCCACTTCGCTTCCTTTGAAAATGAAAAACTCTTTCGTCTCTTTATTCAGTTTGTCAACGGCATCAGCTTGCTCCTTCAATCTCCTTTCGTCTAACCCGTTCGCGTAAATCGCAACCTTGCTATGATCGCTAAGTCCGAAATATTGCAAGCCGAGTTTGCGAGCTGTTTTGACCATATCTTCAAGAGAATCGGCGCCATCGCTCCAGTTCGTATGAACATGGAACAGGCCCAATATATCTCCCGGTTCCACGAGTTTGGGTATTTCACCCTTGGAGGCAGCTTTCACGGCGTCATCAGACTCACGAAGTTCAGGGGGGATGAACTGCAGTCCCAGCTCGGTGAAAATATCTTCTTCGGACTCAAATTGAATTTTGTCCTTGCCTTTCTTAAACTCTCTCACCCCGAGAATGTAGCCATGCGATGATGCATATTCCTTCAACTGCGAGTAGAATTCCTTACTGCCGGTGGAATGCAAAACTGCGAATGGATACTCCGCTTTGTTAACGATTATGAACTCAACTGAGATGCCGTTTTGCCAAACCACCGAGACGAGATCGTTTTGAATGTCTTTGACTCTCCTGACGCCTTTTAGTTTCTGCAAAGACGCGAATAATTTATCCCGCTCTCCGGATTTAAATTTTATTACACAGTCTATATCGCGGATAATTTCCCTCCTCCGCCGGTAACTGCCCGTGAATTCGTATTTCTCCACCCCTGAATGTTTTTCAAGAATTTCGGCAATTTCATTAGCCGTTTCATGGACAATGTCGAGAAGATGGTACTCACTGTTCACTTTCAATTGCTGAATAGCAGCGAGAATTTTATCCTGAGTTTTCTTCCCGAAATTGCTCAAAGTAACGAGACGATTTTCATTGCACGCATACTCAAGCTCTGAAATAGACTTAATGTCCAACTGCTCATAAAGCGCGCGGACCTTATTCGGGCCAAGTCCTTGAATCTTAAACAGCCCTGTCAATTCCGGCGGAAAGGAATTTCGCAGCTCCTCCAGATAGGAAATCTTGCCTGTTTCGACTAGCTCGGTCAATTTCTTTGAAAGTGCTTCGCCGATTCCCGGAATTTTTTTCGCTTCACCTTTTCGAATAAGTCCCACCACGTCGGCAGTAGATTGTGTGATGGAACGCGCAGCGCGAGAATATGCGGCGGTTTTGAATTTGTCCTCGCCCTTCAGTTCAAGGAGAGAAGAAATTTCTTCTAGAGCGTGGATGATTTCCTTCTTATCCATCGACATGCTCCCGGTACCTTGCATTATGGATTATAAATCCCCTACAGTTTGAAACTATCATTCGACGATCCTTTCTTCATTGATTAATTTAGCTTGATTGTGCCCTAATACGCAATCATATTACGAAGAATCAATTTTATGAGGATATTTTTATGGACCTAGGACTGAAAGATAAGATTGCGATAGTAGCTGCCTCCACAAAGGGGTTAGGAAAAGCTACAGCAGTTGCGCTTGCAGCAGAAGGGGCAAATGTAATTATTAACGGCAGACATAAGCAGAACATCCATGACGCGGCCGATGAAATAAAGTCTAAAACCGGGAAAACACCGCTTGCCGTACAATGCGACCTTACACAATCCGAAGACATCGACCGGCTCTTCGATGAGGCAGTCACGCATTTCGGCGCCGTTCATATTCTCGTTTCAAACGCAGGTGGACCGCCTGCCGGAGGTTTTAACGACTTCAACGACGAGCAATGGTTGAAAGCCGTTGACTTGAGTTTAATGAGCGCAGTTCGACTCATCAGGAAGGCCGTTCCAATCATGCAAAAACAAAAATGGGGACGAATCTTAAATATTTCTTCTATCACCGTAATGCAGCCGGCTGAAAATCTGCTCCTCTCAAATTCGATCAGGGCTGCGGTAGTAGGACTTATGAAGACGATCTCACGTGATCTCTCACGCGTCAATGTGCTCATCAACAACATTGCCCCATATTATGTCGCAACAAAGAGAATCGATTACCTCCTGGAAGAAACAGCATCGAAGAAGGGCATAACAAAGGAGGAGGCTCTGCAAAATATCGTTAAGGAAATTCCGATGGGAAGGCTGGGAACTCCGGAGGAGTTCGGCGACTTTGCCGCGTTTTTATGCTCGGAGAGAAACAGCTATGTTACGGGCGCGACGATTCAATTCGACGGCGGAGCTTACCGTGGAATGATGTAACCCAATATTCAAAAGTCAAAGGTCGAAAAGGATAATGCGAGGAGCAATGCTTTTTGTGTCCCGAAAACGATCGCTATTCGTATTTAGTTCCCTGTTCCACTTTGTGTCCGTGGTTTTTATGTCCGACTTTTGAAAAATGGCCTTTGACTCTCTAATATCCGATCTTCCCGGCGGGTTGGGGATTCAATAGTTTATTCGGTGAAGTGTGGACGTCACAAACAGGCGGCAAATATTTTGAATTGAAAATCTCAGTCACTTTTTGCGGACAAAACTCGGTCGCGAGTTTCCCTGTCTGCGCACAAATCGTTGCTGTGACGACGCCGTCAGGCTGGACAAAAGATGAGATCGGCAGGCCTATTTCCCTGTCGTGGTAGACATCTCTCATGAACATTCCCCAAATCGGTGCGGCGGCTCTTCCGCCTTGTCCGTCCCAATCTGTAAAGTGGACCCTGTCATCGTCGAATCCAACCCAAATTCCTGCAACCAACTGAGGCGTATATCCGATATACCAAGCATCTCCAAAATCTTGAGTGGTGCCTGTCTTGCCCGCACAATCCAGATAGAAGTAGTTCCTCACTCTCTCACCTGTACCACCATTTACTACTCCCCGCAGCATATCGGTCATCAGATAGGCAGTCTGTTTGCTGAGAACTTCTGTAGATTGAGTGTGGTCTTCTTCAATTACATTCCCATTCTTGTCTTCGATGCGCAAAATCGAAATCGGCTTCGTCAGGATTCCGTCATCGGCGAAAACACCGTAAGCGGAAACAAGTTGAATGGGCACTACGACAGCCGTTCCCATCGCAACCGATGCGTATGGAGGAATGTACGTAGTAATTCCCATTCTGTGAGCGTATTCAACAACCTGGTTTATAGGCGCGATCTCTTGGACAGCTCTTACCGCCACAACATTCACCGAGTTTTTTATCGCATCGCGCAGCGTCATTTCCCCCCCGAATTCACCGTCGGCATTTCGCGGGGTCCATCGAGTTCCGTCAGCCATAACAATCGTAACTGGCTGGTTGAGAAGCTTGTACGATGGAGCATAACCATTATCGACCGCGACAGTATAGACAAACGGCTTGAACGCAGAACCCGGCTGGCGTTCGATTTGGGTTACGTGATTCAACCCGTAACGAAACTGTTTATAGTTCGATCCGCCGACGAGCGCCTTTATATTGCCGGTCCTCGGATCGATACAAACAAATCCGACCTGGATAGTTTCCTCTGCATTTCTAACCGAATCGACAAATGCCTCATTTGAATTCAGCGCTTTATAAATTGCCCTCCGGTCGGAATCGTTAGCTGCATCACGATATTCAGGCAAGTCCTTAATGGCTTTGTTGACGGCGATCCACAATGTCGACTGGTTTTCCTTCCAATTCCACCTCGAATGAAAGAGCTTCTGGTAATCAGCCAGGTGCCGGTTGACTGCGCTGTCGGCATATTGCTGCATTCGTGAATCGAGAGTCGTGTAAACCGTCAAACCGTCACGGTAAATATCGAAGCCGTATTTCTCCGCCTTTTTCTCAAGCTCCTGCCGTACCATCTCCACAAACGCCGGAGCAAGTCCAGTCAACGGGCCATGATACTTTATGTCGAGAGGCGCCTTTTTCGCCGACTGGTATTCAGCCTCGGAAATTTTATCGTCATCGAGCATATTTTTCAGAACTACATTGCGAATTCTCTCGGCACGAATGGGATGGTCGAGCGGATCATAAAGAGCTGGCGACCTCAACATTCCGACCAGCATTGCGGCCTCGGGCAACGTAAGATCGGACGAAGATTCATCGAAATAGAGCTGTGCAGCAGACTCGATCCCGTATGCCCCCCTCCCGAAGTAAACATCATTGAGATACATCGCGAGAATTTCTTGTTTCGTGTAAGTGCGCTCGATCTGGACGGCGGTTATTGCCTCACGAATCTTCCTCGTCAGCGTAACTTCCTGCGACAAATAAAGATTCCTCGCGAGCTGCTGCGTAATTGTGCTCGCACCTTCCTTCGCGCGTAAATGGATCATGTCGATCGCCATGGCACTCAAAATTCTTACAGGATCGATTCCCCAATGCGAATAAAACTTTTTGTCTTCCGTAGAAATCAAAGCATCGACAACATAATGTGGAACTTCGTTCATATCGGCAAGCGCGCGATTTTTCATGAAAAACTGATCTAATATTTGTCCGTCGGAAGACAAAACGCGCGTTGCCAGATACCGCTTTCGGATTCTCAAGCTCTTCGAGCGAGGGCAAGCCGCTGATGACATAAATGACGTAACCGGCGACCAACAATACGAGAGCAAGAATTATCGCGAGACTAAGACCGCGCTTTTCTCTGGAGAAAAGGAATCTCCCCCGGCCTGCTGATTTTCTATACGCCGGATCGTTAAAATAACGCTCCATTTCCTCTTTTGAATAACGCCACTTCATTTTTCAAATTCCCATTTCATTAATTGCATTGCTTCGCCGTCGAAAACGCCGTAAGTAAAATTATTCAGCCAATCGCCGAGATTTATATAAACACCCTTTCCGAAATGTTCGAGCTTCGGGACATGGTTGTGTCCCATTACGACGAAATCATAACCATCTTCGAGCTTTTCCTTTGCAAAAAGTATCATGCCGTCCATCTCACCGAAATCTCTATTCGTCGTATATTCGCGGCTTTTTTTAGAAAATGCCTTTGCAAGAGAAAACCCGACATCGGGATGAATCCACCGGATAACCGACCTTGTAAATCTAATTCGCAAAATCTTCTTCAGTAATTTATAACCGAAATCCTTTACCGCCAATCCATCGCCGTGTACAATCAAAAACTTCTTGCCGTTTATGTTTTCCGAAAAGCCATCCTGGTACACCTTAACTCCAACGGATTTCGAGAAGAATTCGCCCAGGAAAAAATCGTGATTCCCGGCAACGTAGTCCATAGCAACGCCCTTAGCTATCATGTCCTTGAACTTGGCATACAACCAGAAATAGTCTTTCGGAACAACAAATTTGTATTCATACCAGAAATCGAAGAGGTCACCGACGATGATCAACCGGCTTCCCGTATTCGCGATTATTTCAAAGATATCCAAGAGCTCGCGTCTTCTCTTGACTTCAAATTCTTGTGTAAGTGAAGGTGCGCCGAGATGAATGTCGGAGATGAAATAAACTGACTTCAATTACTTTTCAACTCTTACACTGATCGCGGTCGTGTCATTTCCGAAGCGGCACCATTTTCCCTCCTCGGAACAGTAAGTGTAGCTTATGACAAAATCTATTTTGTGCCGCCCGATAGCCATGTCCATGATATTGCATTCGACCCGGAGAGGCTTCGATAAATCGAGATACTCGCCAGCCGCCGTTTGTCCACCTAATGACTGGACGGGTTTGAAATTCATCGTCACGCCATCGGCAAGAGACTTTACGTATAAGGGCGGTTGAGCATTCACATGAATGCCGCTCGCCGGTTTCACTCTTATGGAAAATGAAAACGGCTTCCCATTTTCTGCAACCATCGAATCAGCGTTTTCAACTTCAATAGCGACATATTTTTGCGAATCGATTACGGAACTCATCGTCATTATGGTTAACAAAAAAAAACGCAGTAGCATTTCGATAACTTCAATTTATTCGTTGAGCAAATTAACATTAGCTCTCAAATTCATTTTCTCGTTTCCGCCACTGAACTTTAACTTGCTGAAGCAATATAAGACCACCGACAAAAAATATCAGCACTGATAGAACAGCGATTCGTTGACTGCCGCTGAAACTTGAGATTGCCCCGAAAGTCAACGGCCCCATAATTGCCGAGGCATTACCCGCGATTCCATCGTAAAAGCCGAAAAACTCCGCGGCATGTGCCGGCGGCGTGAGAAAAGCCATCAGAGTTCTGCTGGAAGACTGTGAGGAGCCAATAGCGACTCCCGCAAATAATCCGACAACGTAAAACTGTTCCTTTGTTTGGATGAAGAATGCAGAGAGCACCACACCGATCCAGATGAAAAGCGTGATCGTGATACTCATTTTTGGTCCCCAGTGATCGGTCAAAATTCCGAATATTACCGAACCGAGGACTGCAGTTGTTTGTGCCACGATAAAAAATATTATAACTTCGACCGGTGTAAATCCGAGGGAACCGCGGGCATAAAGCGCTGCGAAGAAAATTACCGTGTTTACTCCGTCGATATACAGAAAAAATGCCAGAAGAAATTTAGAAAGCGATTTGTATTGACCAAGCCGCTTGAAAGTGCTGACGGCTCGCCGAAATCCCAATCGAAAGTACGGCAGCTTATGATGGTACAGTCCGGTATGATCTCGAAGGACGATGAACGCCGGAACGGAGAAAACTGCGAAGAACGCCCCGGCTATCAAGAAACTCTCTCTGAAGCTATCTAAGTTCGACGGATTAAAACCTCCTTTTATGAACGGGAATGCGATTGCCAGGATTGAGAGCGCGCCCAAATATCCCATTCCGAACCCGTACCCCGATACGTGGCCGTAAATATGCCTGGGCGCAATTTCCGGAAGAAATGCGTCATAGAAAGTGTAGCCTCCTTGAAAGCCGACATTCGCTGCAATGAAGATAAGCATACCGGGAAGAATCATCCCTCTTTTTATCCAGTACAAAAATGCGGTCCCGACGACACACAACGCTGAAAATGCGATGAGAAACCTTTTTCGGCGATGCGAATAATCGCTCGCGGCTCCTAACACAGGTGAAAGTCCAGCTGCAATGATCATCGAAATGCTGTCGGCAAGTCCCCAATAGAAATCGCCTCGCATCGTTCCCGCGGCGACTATTTCCCGGAAGTAAAGTGCAAAGCCGACCGTTTTTATCATCACCGAAAAAGACGTGCGGGCATAATCGAAAAGCGTCCAGGAAAAAATAGTTAGACGGGAATAGTTCCCTTCCGTCATGACTTTTTCTTGCTTGAAGTATTTATCAAACCCCTGCCCGTTTTTTTGACTTTGCTTTCGCTGGATAATTGCTTCGACGCAGCATCAAGAATTCCATTCACGAATTTCGGACTCTCTTCAGTGCTGTACCGTTTTGCCATTTCGATTATCTCGTTGATCGTAACCTTTGTCGGGATTTCCTGTGCATAAAGGACTTCCGCGATTCCCATTCTGAGGAGGCATCGATCGATCGGGTTTACTCTTGAAATATCCCAATGTTCAAGATGTCCCTGAAGAATTAAGTCGATGTTTTTCATATTATCGAGCGTGTCACGGTATAATTTTTTGGCGAATTCCATCGAGGCGTCATTTTCGATGTCTTTGAAAATATCGGCGCTCAAAAATTCCGGGGAAGTGTTGGATAAATCGAACGCGTAGAGCGCCTGCAGAACTCGTTCACGTGCAAGCCGGCGTTGTGATATCATGGTTCGCACCGAACGGTTGACGGGATTATGATTTTGGGCCGGCAAGTTCGAAACCAAAATGCAGAGATGATATAGTTTGCGGCATGATCCGCTCTAATAATGAATCCGGTTCCTGTTCGGCAAATGCCGCATTCGTGCCTCTCTGCCTTCTCTGTTTTCGAAAGAACCTTTGCTTTCACCGCACAAAATCCATATCTAAAAGATTGAATACCGTTCAAGATCCGAAGAGTAAAAAGGCCAGTATTGCCGCTGATTCGCGCGCTCGAAAATATAATTCTTTGGGCAATAACATCTTATAGCCGCTCGCCATTCCCATAACTTCAGCGCCCTCCCACCGGCACATCAACAACGCCCGCGGCAAGTGCCAATCGTCACTCACAAGCACGAGCTTTTTCATGCCAAGCGAATCCATCAAGACTTCCTTGACATATATTGCCTGCTCGGAAGTGCAAAAGGTATTTTCTTCTGCAATGACGTCGGAATCGGGTATTCCTTGTTCTTCAAGGTACCAGGCCTGAACCTCCGATTCCACGGTGCCGAATCGTCTGGTCCCTCCAGTGACTACCACTTTTTTTACGCGCCCCGACTTGAAAATGTCAAGCGCCTCATCAAGCCTGCCGCGCAGGATGGGGCTCGGCTTATGTTTCCCCCAAACCGACGCGCCGAGCACGACTGCCGCGTCAGCTTTAGAATTTTCGTGAAATGTTTCTTCATTTGAAAATGTATAAGCAAATCCGACAAGACCACATACCGCAGATGAGAATATAAAGAGAGCAAGCGTCTTGCCGAATGTCGGAGATTTTGAAAATGCAGCCATTATGACTATGGAAAGCTCTGCCATCAAAGCCCCGTACGCCAATACCGACGGTTCTCCTGTTGCAGATTCGCTGACCGGGGGAAGATAAAATGAACAGAAAAGCAGGAGTGCGGCACAAAGTAAAAACAGCAATAATTGGAAGTTAGAAATTCTCTTTAAGGAAGAAACCTCCGCGAGGAAAATAACCATCATGACCACCACCGCGAGCGGCAGATTCTGTGCGCTGATTATTCCGTGAGACAAATAATCGTCCACAGCCCTGTTCTCAAATATTATCAGCGCAGCAATTACATCCAACAGGACGGCGGTGTGCAAAAGAACTTTAGATTTCAAATGTCGACTATTTTTGTGTTGGGGAAATTTAAAACACGTGCAGGGAATTATAAAGTGATAGCGGCGAAGATAATCCATTTACTCCGGAAAGACACACCGAAACACACCTTCGGCAGTGTGAACCGCCGTGTTCTTCAAAGATTGAATTGTGGCCCTAAATGTCTTTCAATAGCGCCCGCCGGTTCTCATTCTTTGCTGCATAATCATCCTAATCCTCTCCCGAATTTCCCTATCAAACTTCTGTTCAAAAACTATGTATTTCCCGATTTCCAACGGCGAGAGAACTCCTTCCAGCGATTGCATAAACTTCACATGAGCGGAAGCTATCTGTTCATCCAGCTTCAGCACCAGTTGAACTTGCTGTTTCACTTCTGATTCCGCCGCTTCCTTTTTTATCGTTGAATCAAGTGAACGGACTGCCGTTCTCCGCTGCGCGGCAATGTCTTTCAATTCCGAATTATAATCATTGTACAACGGGAAAAACTTTTCCGCTTTGCTTGTCGGAAGGTCCAGCTCTTTTGTCATTTGCCAAATCTTTATTTGTTCGAGCTGCTTTCTGATTTCCGGATTTTCCGCACCTGATTCCGTTGGCGGAGGCGGCATCTGCTGAGCGAGTGCCCATGACACCGGTAGAACGAAAATTAAAAACAGAATCCCAACTTTTCTCATAACCATTCCCTCAATTCGAAATAACGTTTCCAGGATAATCGGAATAATCTATCGCGGCAACTGAATCCGCCAGCGATACTGCCCACATGGATTTGACGACAGCTTGCTGAGTAGAATCATCGACGGAATTTATCTCATCAACATCGGCAACTTGAGGAGCGGCAGCGTCAACGTAATTCATGTTCAGATTCGGAAGTTCGGCAATATCGTAGGCAGGAATAGAGTAAGCGAGTGCCGCAACCGATTCAGCACGCTCATTCGGTGCAGTGACAGGCTTGAGAGCATATTCATAAACTCCGAATCCGACCACGAGGACAAATGCAGCTAGGCCGCCTGCGAATGCAGGAGTTCTCCATCTTACGGGTCGAATTGATGATATCTTCTCCATGATAACGCCACGCAGCTCCTGCCAAAACGCATCCTCATATTCTTCTTGTGCCACTGTGCCGAGAATCGCAATAGAATCGCGCATCTCTTCAAGCTCAGATCTGCATTTCTCGCAAATATCGAAATGTGCCCCCATGCACTTCAGAAGGTTAGGCTCGACCTTATCGAGAATGTAATCCGGCAAATTTACGACAACATCAACGCATTTCATGTTTCAAATACTCCCCTATCTTCTTCACCGCATGAAAATAGTTCGCTTTCAATGCGCCGAGAGATCTGTGCATCACCTGTGCTATTTCTTCATACGAAAGTTCTTCGTAAAATCGTAAGATAAAAACCTGCCGCTGTTGACTGGGCAGCGCAGCCACGGCTTGCGCAACAAGTTTCTTTAGCTCGCCCTGATCGGCTTCGTGCTGCGGCTCATTGCCGCTAGTCAATATGTTCGTTATAGTCTCATCCAATCTTACAATAGCTCTTACTTTTCTTTTTCTCAAATAACTGATGGCTACGTTCGTGGCAATTCGGTAAATGTAAGTGTAAAGGTTTGACTCGCCGCGAAACCTTTTCAAGGATTCATGCAGTTTTATGAAAACTTCCTGTGCTGCGTCGGCAGCTTCATCGTCATCATTCAACATTCTTTTGATAACAAAGAACACTTTCTTCTCGTAACGACTTACGATCTCGCCGAAGGCCCTGTCGTTTCCAGACTTAACTTGTTCGACGAGCTCCAAATCGTTCAGACTATGCATTCGCCGGAATGGACCCTTCGGAAAAAGAATTCTGTTTATCCAGCCCTAAAAACATTTAGTATATTCGATCCATACACGTCAAGCCAGCACCATTGAACAAATCAGCAGGTCGTATCTTCCGCCGCCGAAGGCTGGCTAAATCCTCACCGAGAGCGTCTTTCTTCAGAATTTCCAATTCAGTCCAATAATGAGACGTAAAAAGCAGGATATCGGTTTAAGTCAGCTTTCGATAACGACAACTGCCGTGACATAATCTCCTGAATGAGACAGCGACAGGAAAATCTTTTTCCCGCCGAATTTTTTTAAAGAAAGCCCGCTAAGCTGCAACCACGGTTTGCCGCTCTTTTCATTTATAACTTCGACCTCCTGCCATGAAAAGTCGCTGTTCCACCCTGTGCCTGTTGCCTTGCTGAAGGCTTCCTTTGCAGCGAACCGTGCTGCGTAATGCTGGAACGGATTAGGCTTTTCGGAGCAATATTTGACTTCCTCTTCCGTGAAAATTCTCCCCGTAAAAAGGGGGCCATAGTCTTGGATACTTTTTTGAATCTTGCTGACTTCAATTATGTCGATCCCCACTCCTTCAACCATTTGAGTTTTCTTTTTTTATGAAATCAATCAGTTCCTGAATGTCATTGGCTTCGTAATCGCTGCCCGAAATTTCAGTATTGAAAGTGTCCCCGTAACGAGCGAATACGGTCTTCATTCCGACTTTTTTTGCGCCCATGATGTCGCGCTCTGCCCAATCGCCAACCATCAACGCTTCATTCGCTTTAACATCGAGCTTGCGCAAAGCGAGAGTGAACGGTGCCGGGTGAGGCTTACGTTTGTTTGTGTCTTCAAATGTTACCACTGCATCGAAGATGTTGTGCATGTTAAGATAGGTCAAACGCAGCCATGCCTCCCTCGCCGGGGCATCCGATACCACGGCAAGCTTCATCCCCATCTTCAATAACTCATAAAGTGTCATACTTACATGCGGATATGGAACGAGCGCCGCTTCGCGTGCACGCCGGTAAGCTACCACACCGGCAGATAGAATTTTGTAATCTACTTTGTCGAAAATTCCGGACAGGAGCGAATCGAATACATATTGAAATTCTATCCCTTTTTCCTTGTAGATTGCGTTGATTCGATTCTTTACTTCATCGTAAGACAATTCCAGGCCGGCATCGAGCATGGCACGCACTGCAGCGTCGATCGCCTCTCCTTTCATCCTCATGAAATCAACGAGCGTATTGTCGAGATCGAAAATTACGGCTTTGATCATTCCTTCACGCCGAAGGGCTCAACTCGTGAGAATCTCGCGAAGTGCAAACACAGCAGCAAAATAGGAGAACTTCCCGAACCCGGTCACCGTCCCTTTGCACACTTCGGAAATTGCGCTCTTCCTCCTGAATTCCTCTCGGGCAAACACTTGCGAAAGATGGACTTCGACGACGGGTGTTTTTATCGACGCAATCGCATCTCTCAAAGCGATGCTATAATGTGAAAGTGCACCGGCATTCAACACGACGCCGTCGAAATCGTCTTTGCCGGCAGTTTGAATTTTGTCGATCAGATCACCTTCGCTGTTCGACTGAAAAAACTCAAAGTCGATCTCCGAAAATTTTTCTTTGAGCTGCGAGTTGATCATCGCAAGCGTATCATGTCCGTAAATCTGCGGCTCACGCAAACCTGTCAAATTAAGATTAGGCCCGTTAGCTACGAGAAGTTTCATTTCGAGTCTCCGTTTGTTCTTCGATGTATTCGCGCACTGCCGGCTTCAAAAAGAGATTTTCAATTCCCACTTCACGCAGACTTTTTGCAAGCGTGATTGCGCGGTGCTTCGGATCGAATTTCTTATTGATCACGATCAGCTTCTCTTCTTTGAGAATGCAATAGCCGCCGCTAAAATCTCCTTTTTCATAAATCACCTTAAGCCCCAATTGAGATGCGGCTTCCTCAAGCTCAGCTATTAACGCTTCGGTCTTCAGCTTCGGCATTTTGCAACATCTTTTCTGGTTTATTTGTTTTAATAGGCCGGAAGATCAGGGCTCCGATCGCACTGTAGTATGATAGAAGTGCGATCACAGACAGTCCTCCGAGGCCGCTCACTCGTTCCACGAATAACTTCCTCATTTCATCCCGAAGCGGGCCAGGATCCGATCCTAAAAACAATTGCAACTGAAAGTCCACGTATGCAAGGAAGAATTTCAGATCAAGATATGAAGTATATAATTCAATCGGGATAAAAATCACAAATAAGATCACGGCCATCAAGACATTCGGATGTTCCTTCATCTTTAATTTCGATTTGAAGATGAATATCCAGAATCCCATGAAGGCAAGGAAATATCCGAAAACGACGAGCAATGAAATTCTTGCGAGAAGGTTATATACCTCTTTTTCGGCATCGAACGGAATGTCTTGACGGAATTTAAGAGTGCCGAGCTCGACGAGATCGTTCTCTATTATCCCTCGCGCTGTTGAGCCGCCAAGGTAGAATATGCCGCCGACAACTATGACGAAAAGCGCCCAACGCGCCCCCTTTGAAAGTTGGACATCCGCTTCGCCGGAATGCCCCGGGTTAAGAGATTCTCTTGCTGTCTCGTTCAACTTTTCACTTCCAATTCGTCAGCTACAACGATTCGGGGGATTCAATAAATTCAGCGACGCACCTCTGCGGAAGCAGCGACCGCTCAAACGCCAAATCCAAAAACATCTGAATCGCTTCTTTACCCTTCTTCCCGTAATCGAGCGTCCAATCGTTCACATACATTCCGACAAACTTATCGGCAAGGCCCGTGTTCATGCCGCGGGCAAACCCTATCGCGTACTTCAAGGCCTCGTCCCGGTGATTTAGTGAATAAGCGATGCTTTTCTTCAGATAGTAAGCAATACCCTTCTTTACTTCGAGAGGCAAATCGCGCCTAATGACATTCCCGCCGAGCGGGAGGGGCAGACCGAATTTTTCTTTAAACCATACGCCAAGATCAATTATCTTGCGAAGCCCCTCTTTTTCATAAGTGAGCTGCCCTTCATGGATAATCAATCCGGCTTCGAACTCGCCGGATAAAACTTTGTCGATTATTTTATCAAACGGAACGACTTCATATTCGAAAGAGCCCGCAAAGATACTCAGCGCAAGAAAAGCGGAAGTCAGTTTTCCCGGGATTGCGACTTTAAGATTATTTATATCTTCAACTTTATAAGGCTTCGTGCTGACAACCATAGGGCCGTAGCCATCTCCCATACTCGCGCCGCTGCTCAACATCTGGTACCTGCCGGAGATGTAAGGGTAAGCATGAATTGAAACCGCACTTACTTCATATTCACCCACCATGGCTTTGTGGTTAAGCGTCTCGATGTCGCTAAGGACGTTCTCAAATTCAATTCCGCCCGTATCAAACCTTTTATTTGCGAGCGCATAAAACATAAATGCATCGTCGGAATCGGGACTGTGAGCAACTCTAATCTTCAAACTTCATACCTTCCTTCTTCATAAAAGTAAATGCAGATGGGCACAATTTATCGACAACGCACACATCACATTTGGGAAGCCGCGCAACACAAGCTTTCCTGCCGTGTGACATCAAAAGATGGCAAAGATTTGTCCATTCTTTCTTTGGAAACATTTCCATTAAATCAAATTCAATTTTAGCCGGATCGTTTTCTTTGGTGAAGCCGAGTCGATGCGCAAGCCTTTTCACATGTGTATCGACTGCGATCCCGGGAACTCCGAACGCATTTCCGAGAACGACATTGGCCGTCTTCCTGCCGACGCCGTCGAGCGACAGCAGCTGTTCCATAGTACGCGGAACTTCCCCGCCGAATTTTTCCATTATCGATTTGCTGCAATTGACAATCGACTTTGCCTTTTGCCTGTAAAATCCTGTCGATTTTATTTCTTCCTCAATTTGGCCCAAGTCAGCCTCAGCAAGACTTTTCGGCGACGGGTGTCTTCTAAAAAGTCCCGGCGTAACCATGTTCACACGTGCATCCGTGCATTGCGCGGATAATATCGTAGCGATGAGAAGCTCGAACGGCTTGCTAAAATTCAACGCGCTTTTCACTTCGGGGTACTCTTTCTTCAGAAGTGCCAACACTTTCCGAGCTCTCTTTTCAGTCGAAATAGTTCCGCGTTGTGATTTTGTTCTTATAGGGACAGTTTTCCGCGTCATTAGCTTCGTTTTCAGTACACACAAATTTAGCTAAATGCCGAGGAAGAGAAAAGTCCGATGACGGGCAACCTTGTCAGGGTCAATATAGCCCTTGACAAGGTTGTATAAACTCGGTCAGTTTGCGCTTACCGCTGCCGGATCGACTACCACGCCCATGAACATAATAGTGTTATCGTGGTTCTCTTTGATGAGGTAAATGAAGGGCCGATTGACATTAACCATGTACGGCCCGCTGTGACCACCCCCGTCAAGTGCAAGATTCATAATCACAACCGTCACCGCTGCGGCTTCGGTTCCCTTTTCATTGACAGCAATATACGTCTTGTGCAATACATCCGATATTACTAGTTCCCCTCCAGAGTTTATCCTCGTGAAATCCGCACCGGGAGAGAATGCTATTCCCATCCCCATCTGCGTAAGCACGTTTTTTAAACTCGTGGAATATTGCACCTTGAATTTCGGCATGGTCAACTCGACATCTTGCGGCTTAAGGCCGCCAATTATGCTGCTGATCTCATTTTGATTCAAAGCAGAAGCATTCGCTGATGAAGAAATAGTATTCGGCAATAGAACCACCATACTGTAGTTACCCTTCCCATAAGGAAGCTCTACAGCCTGGAAGATCGAATCGGCATAATAGTTCAAAGTATCATGAACGATCATCATTGAATCGGATTCCGTGGCCCCGCCGGCTAATTGAAACGTGTTTACACGCGAGCTTGAAGTATCAGCGAAATCGTACTTCCATGTCCCGTTGAAGTAGAGGGCGTTTATCAGGTACATCACGGTGTTGGCATCAATTGGCGGGTTAATTATGCTTTGAATCTTACCGTTCGTTTTGTCGCTCACCCACGAGTTGATCGTATTCGCCGCATCGGGGTTGCTAAAATCAAGCGGTCTTACCTCGGCGTCGTAATAAATCGAGTCAGTCGTCAAAAAAGTGCTGAGCACCGGGAAGGTGTTCCTGTACCATATCGAATTGGCAATGTTGAAAGTCACATTCTGATCGAGAGTACTGAACATGGCGATCAAGCTCTGGTACGATTGGTTAATTTCATCATTGGTCAGTCCGTTGAGCCCGAGAGTTTGCTGCATCGCAGAATAGGTCTGGCTGTTTGTTCCGCCACCGTTCAGAGTCATTGCCAGCGCCATAGAAACACTGAGAGGTGAGATGAAAAAGTTTTTCCCCTGTTCCTGAGTCGCAACCTGTCCGAAAAGGTTCGTTGCAAATACATTCGTCGCAGACTCGACTTGTTTTTCATTTGCACTAATAGTTGTCTGGCCGGTATTGCCATTGATAGGTCCCGTCACGTGACTGCACCCAGAGCTAATCACGATGCTTGAAACTGCCAGACTGAGAATGATAATTACATGACTGCGCTTCATAATATCTCCCCTTTTTAATGTTGCACAATATCTATCGTCCGGGTATTTTGACCAAGATACTTATTATGTAATTTTAGATGGTACATAAATAAGAAGCAAGTCTGGATCTTGCCGGATGATTCGATAAACCTTTCGTGTCACTATTCGTCAAATTAGGGAGAAGTTGCAGAATTCAACGATACAGACCAAAAGGAGATTTTCTATGCGGCATTTGAAGTACCTTCCTATCGTTATTGTCTTCGCGTCGTTAAGTTTCAACGGGTGTACAAGCTCGCTTCTAGTCAAGAGCGACTGGAACGAAAATAAAATTGTAATAGACGGAAAAGACAATGACTGGGACGACACCATGTTCTACATCCCTGATGCGGAATTGACGGCGGGGGTGCACAACGACAGCAATTATTTGTACATCATACTTAAAACCACAAATAGGATGCAAACATTTCAAGTCCTCGGGTCTGGACTTACCGTTTGGTTCGACCGATCGGGAGGGACTTCTCAGAATTTTGGAATTCATTTCCCGTTAGGAAGAGGCGAAGGGGGAGAAATGAGCCAACCTTCATCTTCCGAGGGATCTTCGACAAGCAGCGCCGACAATCCCGACGAAGATACAAATCAAACGTCCAGCTTTGTCGACATGATGCCAAACGAACTCGAGATCTTAGGCGTGAATGAAAACGGGCCTGTTCGATTGACAATTGCCGATGTGAAGGGTATAGAATTGCAGATGAGCCACAACCGCGAGGGACTCATATATGAGATGAAAGTTCCACTTCACACTTCGCCCGACCATCCTTACGCGATCAATCCGAAAAGCACGAGTGTCGGAGTTGAATTTGTTACCGGAAAATTTAAGGCGCGAAGCCAAGGAGAGGGAATGGAAAGACATGGTGAAGGTGAAGGCGAAGGTTCCGGAGGAGAAGGCGGTGGTGAAGGCATTCCTGGTGAAGGGGGAATGGGAGGATATGGTGGAATGCGGGGCGGAGGTGGTGGGCGAGGCAGACATTTTGGCGGCGAAAACGGCGGTCAGCCGCCGAAGCAGATCGATTTCTGGCTTAAAGTTAAGCTTGCCTCAAGCTCTGGTCAGTAAATCAAAGTTCCATTCTAGTGTATTAAGAATACAGCATTAGTGTAAGCACTAATGCTGTGCCATGGCATTCCGTCCCTTTAAAGCGACATAATCAAAGGCCGGCTTGATGCGCTTTTCCAATAGAAAATAGACAATTGCACCGGCCACGATAATAGTAGTTCCTATCCCTGCTTCCGGGCCATAACGACCGCCGGTCAGCCAATCAGGACCGTAATCTGTCGGGACAAAGATGGTACGATTTGTAAGAAGTCCGCTGACCGGAACTGACAGCACAAAACTCTGGACAAAATTCCACGAGAAGTGCAGCCCGAACGGGAAATACAATGTTCTCGTCTTGAGGTAAGCGACGCTGAGCCATACACCGGCAAGCACTGTATTGATCGTTGAAAACAGATTTGCGTCCGGGTTCACCGAATGCAGCAAACCGAAGACAATCGACATTAAAATAATTGCGCCGACCGATCCGAGTCCTTCAATCAGCGCTTGAAAGGGATAACCTCTAAAAAGCAATTCCTCTCCCATCGCAAAATAGCCAAAGAATATGAAACTTAGCCCGAAGTTTCTCAGCAAGAGAATCGGATTGGCATTCGGTCTCAGACTCAACTTCAATGAACCTACAAGCAATTCGACTATCACGACAATTCCAATCATCAAAGCTCCGATAAAGAATCCGAGCAGGATCTCTTTCCAAATTCTCCCATGATAAGGAAATCCAACCGAACTTAAACGGCGTTTATCGATAAATCGCAAAATTAGAAAAGTTGACACGAGAACGACGATGTAAAAGAGAAATGGAAAAGACTGATCAGGGACAACACGCGACAGTTTTGCGAGGAGGGCCGAAAGATAATTGAGCAAGACGATCGACAGGAGGAAGAGAAGAACCCTCCAGCCGCTTCGCAAATAATGATCCGTGCCAAGCAGCAAATTATTCTTGGCAGCAAGTTCATCGGGGAGCTTTTTAGCTGTGAGAATTGCGATAATCCCGATGACTCCAAGGACGAGACCCAGGATAAACCAATTCCCCTGGTCCCTCTGCTTTTCTTGGGCAATCACCGCAGAAAGGACAGCACAGGCTAATCCATATAAGACGACAAACTGCCAGTACTCGGAAATAAAATTAAAAACATTCAATGTGACCACCTATTTTAGTTTGATTCTTCTCCGCTCGTCGCTCAGTATTGTTGGCCAACCCCTCTGTACCATCATAAATAAATCTCAACCGCGCCTTTCCGTATCTTTAAAGCGACCCTTTGAATTCAGAATCTGTTTTGCTTCTTCAACTATCTCTTTTTCCTTTCGTCGTTCATTTTCCTGCTCACGATATTCACGGTATACGGCAAAGCCGCCGAAAGCCCAGATCGAAATAGGAAGCGCTGTAAATACCGCTTTCACCGCGGGCGGAGCTTCGCTTTTCAACAAGACATAAAAGGCGACTGCCATGAAAATAAGCTGCAAAAACCAGACGATGAAAACTGTCCGATTCATATCGACTCACCCCGGCGGCCACTTCATTTGCCTGCCGCCGAGCAAATGAAGATGAACGTGGTCGACAGTTTGACCGCCTTCCGCACGGCAATTCCATACGAGCCTGAATCCACGTTTTGATAAAGAGGCTTCTTCTGCAACTCTGACGGCAGTGGAGACCATTTTGGAAATCAGTGCGGAATTATCTGTTATACTATTCCTTTGCACGGAATCTCCGACAAGCTCTATCAAACTTGGAATATGCTTTCTCGGAACAATCAAAATATGAATCGGCGCCACCGGATGCGCATCTTTGATTGCAAATAGGTCGTCATCGGCGGCGACAAAAGTAGCTTGAGATTTACCTTCAGATATCTTGCAGAATATACAATCCAATTCACGAAGTCCTAACGTGGCAGGGCCCCACCACGAAGTGAATCAGCAGCGGATTGCGAGCAGCTGGAAATATTTTTTTCATTATTGCAAAAGCCAGACATATCGAACCGGAAGATGATCGTCCAATGATGAACGATTCTTCTATTCGAATCAGCATATTCATTTTTTGATTCGTGAATATCGCGTTGAATTCATTAATCTTTTTCCGGTTGAAATTTTGAAACTTCTTCGACCACGGCATCGACAATTTCTTCTTCCTTAACGCGTCGGACGACTTCACCTTTGCGATATAATATTCCGACCCCTTTTCCACATGCCACCCCGATATCCGCCTCGCTTGCTTCGCCGGGTCCGTTCACAACGCAGCCGAGTATTGCAATTTTAACCGGCTTCTTCATCCCCGCCAGACGATCTTCGAGCTGGCGGGTAATCGAAAACAAATCTACTTCAAGCCTGCCGCAAGTCGGACAGGCGATCAGCTCAATGTTCCTGGTCGCAAGTCCAAGAGATCGCAATATTTCCTTTCCAACCTCGACTTCTTTTGCCGGATCGTCCGTCAACGAAACTCGAATAGTATCGCCGATTCCTTCTGCCAGCAGCGTTCCTATCCCGATCGAAGATTTAATCGTGCCCACGCGAGTCGGCCCCGCCTCAGTAACGCCTAAATGCAACGGATAATCTGTCCGATGGGCAATCAATCGATAAGCTTCGATCATTAATCTCACATCGGTAGATTTCACGGAAATGATCACGTCGTGAAAATCGTTTTCCTCGCAAATTCCAGCATGGCGCATTGCGCTCTCGTAAAGTGCCTCGGCCGTTGGATATCCATGTTTCTCCAAAATGTCTTTTTCAAGCGAGCCGGAGTTCACCCCGATCCTGATCGGCACCTTTCTCTCCTTTGCAAGCGCCAGCACCTGTCGTATCCTTTCGACACTTCCGATGTTCCCCGGATTAAGCCGCACTTTTGCGACTCCGCCTTCCAACGATTTCAACGCGAAGACGTGGTTAAAATGAATGTCGGCAACGACGGGTATCGGAGATTGATTAACTATTTCTCCAATTGTGGCGGCGGCCTCTTTGTCGTTCACCGTAACACGAACTATGTCGCAACCAGCATCCACAGCTTCGTTTATTTGTTTCACAGTCGCGTCTATATCGGAAGTCTTTGATTTCGTCATCGTTTGTACCGAGATCGGCGCTCCACCACCGACCGGAACATTGCCGATGTAAACCCGGCGAGACCTTCTTGGTGGAAATTTCAATTCAGGTTGTGTAATCGTATCTGATCTATCTGATATTATCGGCAACTCTATCATTGTATCCTCTATATTAATTTAATAGTCACAAACGAACGTTGAAACACAAGGATGCCTTTGCTATTTCAACCTTTAGCTTATAGATTCTCACTATCCATCCATCAATTCATTTTCTTGCTTGCATTGAACAAGACTTTCTTCTCCTCTTCGGTCAGCGAATCGTACCCCGATGCGCTTATTTTGTCGAGGATCTCATCCAATTTGTCTTGGTTTACGTCGTCCCGACCGCTTTCGAAGTGAGTATTCCCGGATTCGGATTGATTGCCTTTTTTGAGATCTTCGAAATCGGCATCTGTAATCACGTTCTTATCGGCGTAACTTCTTGTTGAAGAAAATCGCCGTTGAATATTTTTTTTGCTCTCTGTAAAAAAACCGGAAATTCTTCCGAACGTGGGAATGGATCTGCGGTAAGCCACTAGATAAACGAATCCGACCAGTGCACCGCCTAAGTGTGCAAAGTGAGCGACACCGTCTTGTGTACCTGTGACTCCGTAGAACAATTCAATCCCGATGAAAATCGCGACGAAATACTTCGCTTTGATCGGGAAAAGGAAATATAGATACACCAGCTCTTCGGGGAACAGCATTCCGAACGCGAGCAAAACTCCGTAAATCGCGCCGGATGCGCCGATGGTCGGGGCCGGAGTTGTGAAAAGCGGGGTCAAAAATATATTCGAAAACCCCGCCCCGATCCCGCAAAGGAAATAATACGACAAAAATCTCCGTGTCCCCCAGACATTTTCCAGCTCGACTCCGAAAAACCACAACGCCAACATATTAAATAAAATGTGGAAGAACCCGCCGTGCAGAAAAAGATATGTGACAAGCTGCCAGACGAGAAAGCCTTGTCCGAGTGGAAATAGTGCGAACAGCCGGAAGAAAACGTTGTAAAGGTAGACATCGCCGACCCGAAGACCGAGCTGCAGGAAAAGCTGAAATAGAAAAACTCCCGTGGTGGAAATAAGAAGAAATTTCATCCCTTTCGGGAAAAACCTGAAGCTCGATGGAGGCGTGTAATAACCTGAACGGTTTTGATAATAACTCATAATTCCTTCACCTTACTGAACAATCTCACGCCTCCAACCGTTTCAACTCAATCATTTATTATCGAGCGCCGCGACACCGGGCAGATCTTTTCCTTCGAGGAATTCCAATGAAGCTCCGCCTCCGGTTGAAACGTGAGAGACTTTGCTCTCGAAGCCGAACTTCGCAATCGCTGCAGCGGAGTCTCCGCCTCCGACAATTGTGGTCGCACCGCGCTTAGTCGCTTCGACTAATGCGTCCGCAATTGCTTTAGTGCCTGCGGCGAAGCTTTCCATTTCGAAAACACCCATCGGCCCATTCCATACTACTGTTTTTGCACTCACGATCGTATTCTTAAACAGATCGATACTCTTTGGTCCAATATCCATTCCAATCCATCCTGGCGGTATGGCATCAACGCTCACAACCTTTTTCGCGGCGGTGTTCTCGAATTTTTCCGCTGCAACGCAATCTATAGGCAGCAGAAGTTTCTTATTTTGAATTAATCCTTTTGCAAGTTCAACTTTATCCGCTTCTAACATCGAATTGCCGATCTCTTTGCCGATCGCCTTGAGAAAGGTGAACATCATCCCGCCGCCTATGATAAGCGCGTCAACTTTTCCGAGAAGATTATTTATAACATCTATCTTACCGGAAATCTTCGCTCCGCCGATTATCGCGACGTAAGGTCGATTTGGATTGCCGACCGCCTGTGAAAGATATCGCAATTCCTTTTCCATGAGGTAACCACCCACGGCCGGTTTCAGAAAGCGGGTAATTCCTTCCGTGGAGGCGTGGGCGCGGTGCGCGCTGCCGAATGCATCGTTGACATAAACATCGCCAAGCGAAGCCAGTTCCTTTGCAAAACTCTCGTCGTTCGCTTCCTCTTCGGCATGGAAGCGCAGGTTTTCAAGAAGGACGACATCTCCCGGTTTCGCCAGCGCAACCGCTTTCTTCGCTTCGGGGCCGATACAATCGGCTGTCATTATCACTTTGCAAGAAAGCAGCTCGCCCAATTTTTTTGCGACAGGCGTCAATGAATACTCCGGCTTCGGCTTGCCTTTGGGCCTGCCGAGGTGGCTCATCAAAATAGGTGTGCCGCCATCTTTCAAAATTTTCTTTATGGTCGGCAAAGACTCTACAATTCGTTTGTCATCGGTTATGTTTTTGTTCTCATCGAGCGGCACATTGAAATCGACTCTCACTAATACCTTTTTGCCTTTCACAACAATGCCGTCGATTGTTTTCTTATTAAAAGCCATGTTAATTCTCGCTCCTTTTGTTGGTACGCAAGCTTGCCCCGGATCGTGTCGGTTCGCGGGTCAAGCATCTTTATTTAAATCTTTTGCAAATCCACATTTTTAATCTTCACAACGGCGACTTCCCCCTTCAGAAAAAAAAGATGAGCATAAACTCGCATAACTATTTCTTCAGGATAACAAATTTGGAGATTCTTATCGTAAGCGATATTAATATCATCGTCGAACTCCGCACCTAAAGGCAAGCCATTTATGCGCTCTTTAATGTAAACCGGAGTGAAATCATCGGTTGTCAACGAAACGGAAACCGTATTTACCGGGTCACCCTGGTCCGAAACTTTTGAGAGCGCAAAGTTGACACCGTAGCAACCGCTGCGATCCGGCTTCCCAAATTCACATGAGGTCATGGCCTTTCCTTCTTCGGCAAAGTACTCTGCCAGAAAGAACATTTTGTCAAATGCCTCATATCCGCCGTCGAACCTATCGCCGTTCGGAACCGTGCTCGACACGATCAGGCGTTCAAATTTTCCGTGCTTGACTGTGATCTTGAAAACAAGATTCTCGTCGCCGCCGCCGCGGGATTGGAGCTCGATTTTCTGCGTGAACTGGATATCGATATTTTTCAGACTGTCGTCGATTTGTATCGCGCGCGCTTTGCATTTCTCGAACACTTCCTGAGCGGTGTAATCATTTCGAAAAACGCTTGAATTGAAAGAGAAAACCAGAACGGCAATGAGAAAAAAGTTCAAACTACCCTTTCGTAAGAGTGCAGGCCGGCCGACCGGTCGGCCTGCATTAAAAATAAATCGCGGTTTGCTTTAATTGAGCATTAATCCGACTTTTTTCACCAGATCGACTACGCGATTCGAATAGCCCCACTCGTTGTCGTACCACGACACAACTTTTATCATATTGTCGATGACCATGGTGCTCAACGCATCGACAATTGAAGAACGTGGATCGCCTTTGTAATCGATGGAGACAAGCGGCTCTTCACTGTATCCGAGATATCCTTTGAGCGGACCTGACTCCGAAGCAGCCTTCAATGCTTTATTGACTTCTTCCTTCGTGGTCGCTTTATCAGCTTCGATGACAACATCGACAACACTGACATCCGGCGTTGGGACTCTCATCGAGAATCCGTCTAATTTCCCCTTTAAGTCCGGCATGACGAGACCGATCGCCTTCGCGGCTCCTGTTGAAGTCGGGATCATCGAAAGCGCTGCTGCACGGGCACGGCGCAAGTCTGAATGCGGAAGATCAAGGATTCGCTGATCGTTTGTGTAAGAGTGAATCGTTGTCATAAACCCCTTCTTAACTCCGAATGAATCTCGCAACACTTTCACAACAGGTGCAAGACAATTCGTGGTACAGCTCGCATTTGAAATGACGTGATGCTTCTTCGGATCATACAGATGATCGTTGACACCGAGAACAACCGTCAGGTCAAACACTTTTGCAGGTGCGGAGATGATTACCTTCTTCGCGCCATTAGCAAGATGCGTCTTTGCTTCATCCCCGGCCGTGAATTGTTTCAGCCCTGTGGATTCGACGACGACGTCGACTCCAAGATCTTTCCAATGCAAATTATGATGATCCTTCTCGGAAAGAACTTTTACGGATTTCCCGTCAACAATAATCTCACTTTCTTTCACCGTGAGATTCCCCGCAAAAATTCCAAATATCGAATCATACTTCAGAAGATGCTCAAGAGTTTTTGCATCCGTGATATCATTTACTGCTACGATGTTAATATCTTTGTTCTTGTATGCAGCTCTAAGTACGTTTCTTCCAATTCGTCCGAAACCGTTAATACCTACATTAATTGCCATTTAAATATTCTCCAATTTTTTCTTTAAAAATTTAATCAGATATGGCGTAATATGCAATTTGGCAGCGTTGAAAGCATATCATCCGAGCGGCGTTTTTGCTTTTTTTACTGTACCATTCTGTTGAATTTAATGTCCGACAAATTTATATTTTAGAAATTGAGGCGGTTCGATGACAGAGATCGATTTTATCGAAGGAAACAAGGAACAGTTCTTGCAATATTTCCATTCAAAGTTTCCAATATTTCATCTTTCCAATGTTTTCTATCTTGATATTAGATATGCGGTAAAATACTACCTGATTTCCAGTCATTTTAAAGTGTCTGATGCGGAACTCGAAGGCATAACTAATGCGTTAATTAGACAGTTGGTTTCCGATGGCATATTGAGACCGGTGTCTTCTGATACTTGGACTTTGAATTATGCGGACTTTCGTACGAAGGCGCCCGGGAAACCGCTTCTTAAGTAGATTTTTTTTCGAATAAAATGTAGGAGGAGAAAATGGCTGAGGTACTAACAGCCCAGCGTGACATCACCATTTCAGATAAAGCGGCTGCCGAGATAAGGAAAGTGATGGAAGAGAATAATATACCCGCGACTGCGGGCTTGAGGATGGGAGTCAAAGGCGGCGGCTGCAGCGGATTCACTTATGCCCTGGGCTTCGACGAGAAATCGACCGAGGCCGACAAGGTTTTCGATGCGAACGGTGTGAGAGTGTTCATCGACGAACGAAGTTTTCCTTATCTTGCCGGGATTGTTCTTGATTATCAAGACGGCCTTAACGGGAAAGGATTCACATTCGAAAATCCGAATGCTACACACACGTGCGGCTGTGGACATTCGTTCGATGCTTGAAACATCAGAGGCTTTCAACTGAAACCGAATATTAATGGCAAGGTACATACCTAACTGTTAAGCCCACAAAGTGGCACAACCGGCAGAGCGATCACAAGTCATTTACCGTTGGGCGGAGCTTTGCGGTCCACTTTCCGGCTTAATGTTTTACTTCGAGTTCCTTGAGACAGCTTTTATATTTTATTTTAAGTAGGGACATAAGCTAAAAGCTGTCTCAAATCTTTCTTAACATCATGGTACATCTTTTCACAAAAAAAGGAGCAATAGATGGCTTATCAAGCAAAGAATTACACCCATCTAATTGGGATGGACGGTTTCTCGAAGCAGATGCTCGAAAACCACTTCACACTTTATCAAGGGTACGTCACAAACACGAACAAGCTGGCCGATATTCTTTCGCAAATGCTGAAAGACGGAAAAACAGCGACACCCGAATATGCCGAATTGAAAAGGCGCTTCGGGTGGGAATTCAACGGCATGCGGCTTCATGAATATTATTTCGACAACCTCGGGGGCAAAGAACAGCTCGGAAGCAAACTCGCACTTTACGGTGCAATCGAAAAGCAGTTCGGGAGTTATGCAAACTGGGAAGCCGACTTCAGAGCAGCCGGCAGCATGAGAGGAATAGGCTGGACTTTACTCTATTTAGACGGCTCCAATGGATCGCTTTACAACGACTGGATCAACGAACACGACATGGGTCACCTTGCGGGTTGTGTTCCTATAGTTGTGCTCGATGTATTCGAGCACGCCTACATGCTGGACTATGGATTGAAACGTGCGGATTACATCGCCGCATTTATGAAGAATATAAACTGGAATGAAGCTTCAACGCGCTACGATAAAGCACAGAAATAAAAACCAATATGAGGAGGATACTATGAAGAATAAGTGGAAGCTGGCGTCATGGTGCCAGGCAGGAGCGTTTGTGTTCGCTGCAGTTCTCGCCACAGCGGTAACCAGCCGTGCGCAAGACATGAAGGGCATGAACATGGACATGAAGATGGACAAGAGCGCAAAAATGACAACCGTAAAAGGTGAAGTCATTGACATGGCTTGCTACATGTCTAAAGGCTTGCACGGCGAAGGTCACGCAGAGTGCGCAAAGGAATGCATCAACAGCGGCCTGCCTGTCGGAATACTTGACAAGAGTGGTCACGTTTATCTTTGCATGACGGCTGCGCATAAACCCGCCAATTCGCTTCTCGTACCGTACGTAGCCAAACAGGTGAAAGCAACCGGTACCGTCTTTGAAAAGGGCGGAATGGAAATGCTGGCGGTCGATAAAGTCGAACCGTTAGATAAGGACACAGGCGCAAAATAGCAATGTCAATACAAGACCTTGTCAAGTATAAAAATGAATCTTGACAGGGTCTTGTTTACTTTGATCTTCAGTTTGCCTCAGCATCATCCCCGCCAAGTAGGCGGGATTGCTGAACGTACATTGAGATCATTTGATCATCAACATCTTCATCACCTTGTTCCATTCCCGCGAAGTGGGATCATCTAAATGTTCGGCACTAATTCTGTAAAAGTAAACCCCTGATGAAACGATCGTTCCATGGTTATTTGTGCCGTTCCATGTCAGCTCGGTGTAACCAGCAGGATAATCCGCATCTGCAACCTGCGCGACTTCTCGTCCAACTATATCATAGATAACGAGCTTTACGTGAGAATTCTTCGGAAGCTCGAAAGCTATCTTAGTTGACGGGTTAAACGGATTTGGATAGTTATTGTAAAGCTTATAAGTTGTCGGCGCTCCAACTGTAATCTTTATGTGCTTAGTCCACGCTTGGCCGTCAGCATTAGTTATCGTTGCAGTCAGTGTCGTGTCTTTACCAACAGGAGCTTTTCTATCGACATCGAACATAAATTCAGCATCACCCGCACTGTCGGCAGCAATTGCCTTAATGACTGCAGATTTAGATTTGAACTCCACCCAAGAAGGAACTTCGTTGAACGTCACGGAGACATTCTTAGCCGCCGTGCTCGAATTGTTTTGAACGCTCAGTGAAATTGTGTTATCTGTCGAGGCAAATGGGATTATCCATGTCTGCCCGCCGACGTTTGTGGTGACAACTTTCGGCGTCTGAGCAAATGCACTTGCTGCAGCCAATAAAAATAAAATTCCAATTTTCTTCACTTACAAGATCCTCCTTATCTGATTTGTCGTATCATAATACCCGGATTCCACCTCTTGATCTTAACCTTCTCAAGGCTAAAAAAGAAATCTAAAAAAGGGTTGTCTTTGCTTCATATTTCTTGTTTCTATCTTTTAGTGTCTCTGCCTTCTATCGGGTAATCTATCAATCAAATACTCCGCATTGTATTTCAAGAGTGCGTAAACTTCGCTTGTCATAACTGGAGTCTGTCTTCTGCTCACTAACTTCGCGCTCACGTCATTCAGCATCTCCACTTCCATCACAAACATCTCCAAATCCTGTCTTGCATCTACAGAATCCTTCTTTGAAAGTTCAGCTTGTGCTTTATTCAATCTTGCGTCTAATACTTCAACAGTTCCATTATTCCAGTCGCGGTCGAAGTCCCAGCTATTATCTGGCTGCCATTTGTCATATTGCTGGAAGTCTCCTTGCATGTACCAGTCTCTGCCATTCATTATGTTATCACAATCCGGCTCGCAGGTCTTGTTGTCAGTGAGCCAGCCCTGTGCCAAGCATTGATGCTTGTAGGATATGAGGGTGTCGATCCAGGATGAGGCAGAGAAATCCATTGGCGGTGCAGTTGGGCCGATTGTCCAGCCTCGGTAGTTCACATTTCTTGCCATCGACTTTATGTACTTGTAAACCGCAACGTAAATCGAATCCAAAGCTGCTGTTGTGTCTGCATCAATATCCGGCGTGTACTTGCCAACATCGAAATATGAATAAACCGTAAGTGCCCTTATTCCCGGCAGAGCTTTGCTCATCATCGCAAACACGCCGATTGAAGAGTCGGGTTTCAACAATTGAGAGCCAGTGCCGAAGTTTGCAACTGAATTGTGTGCGATTTCAACCGTCCAATTCCGATTCGGCAGTTGCGGAAAGCCGATAGATTCGACGGCATTCAACGCTGGTGGATAGTAGCGTCTAAATTGACCTTGCTCAAACTTGTTTGCAAACTTTAGTCCCACAGTATCATAAATAACTGAACCCGGATGCCGTCTAATGTCAATTTCAAACATCCAAATGTCACCGCCATTAGCAGGGTCATTTGTAAGAGTATAACCGTAGAAGTAAAACCCGCCGGTTACATCGTAGGATACCTCGGATGTCAGCACCACTTTGTACAGAGTAGGGTAATCTGCACTTAGACCATCTTGAATAATCCACGCTTTTATGCTGTTCTGAGCAAGTACTTCTCCACCAAGCATAAGGATGGAAAAAACCAAAGCTAAGTTAAGATGTCGCATTAATATCCTCCTAAATATGCATTATAAAATTCATAATGAACTGACCTACCTTCATTAACTCTGTATCCTTGATGAAGCTTCATATATCGCTCAAGCTGTCTTCCCAGATCAGTCATGATAGGACGCGTAGAATCGCTAGGATCAGGGTATTGGAAAATTCTGCCGGGATTGTTTATGTCAACACTCCGGCCGACACGGTGCCATTGGTGATCGGGCTGCCATGTATCATGAATATCGAACAAACCTCCCCACGGCAAACTCATGTCATTTAGACTCAAGGTTATCGGAACGCCGCCATTCCCAGCGTCATCCGATGACGACCACTCGTAAAAATCAAAAATCCCAAGAGCCAGACTGTCTCCCATCGCAATGGTGCAGTAATTGTTGTTCGGATGATTAGAGTTTCCATTATCTGATTGGTAAAAGGTCCACGGCTGCGTTTCCCCGGTTGGGACGATTATCCAGTCGCCGAAATGGGCAAGTTCAGGAACTTGGACATTCAAATTTACAGTGTCCTTAACCGAAGGATCGAATACCAAATATGCCGTGATAAGATACGTGCCCGAGACTTGTGAAGCCACGAGTGAATCGATAATGGCTATCCCGTTTGCATCGGTAGTTAGTTCAAGCAAGGAATCGCTTTTGCCCTGGCCATAAAATATCCCTTGCAACTTCTGTGGAGGGGTTAAGGAGTTAGTGCCGTTATGCCCATGCACGTGACCGCCGGAGCTTTGCTGGAAGTCGTGCCTTATCGCCACCGCTGCATTAGGCACAGGCATCCCTTCCGCATCGGTAACTGAAATTGTGAAACCGCGCTTGTAGTTGTAATCTGGCGGATAAACTTCTGTCACGACCGAGTCCACAGCTCCAGTTGAGTCTATAAGCACTACGTGAACAGGCGGAAGATACGGCCAGATCGACCATGGAGCATGGTTCACCATCGTTAGTGTTGGTTTCTTTATTTCCACCCATCCGATGCCGTATTGACCTTGAACAAACGAGACCGTTTTGCGGCTTCCTTTAGTTGCCGCTGCTGCTACGGATTCTACGGGAGGGCTTTTCACATTCGTGATCACTGATTTGTTCTTTACACCAGATGCTGCCGACATAACAGTAGTCTTTGTACCCGATCCTTTTCCGCCCGGCGTTGTCGAGCAGGCAATGGTTGCAGCAGGTTCGACCTGCACGCTTACCATCACAGAATCTGCGTTTATACTATCGGCTGCAACAAATTGAAATGGCTGAGGTATAGATGCAAAATATCCAGCCGTGTCACCTGACGACAGAATTGTCCCGTAGTTCTGTCCGCTGTCTATTTGAACTTCAAATTGTTGTCCCGGTGGAAAATCTGCCAAAGTGCCGTCCGGATTACGTTCCATTACGATAATATTTGCCGTGTCGCCAGGCGATATCTCGGACGGACCGAATGTGACCGCAACTGGCGGGGGAAAAACCCCTATCGAATCTATGCTTGTCAGCCCACCGCTCTGCGCCTCGACCACCACCCACTCGGCAAGGGAGTCAGGCAGGACACCGTCGGCAACAAGATAGAAATTGCCGCCACTGAAGTAAGGCCCAACGTTTCCGATACTGTCTGCGCTTGACACATTCACAACTGAGCCTAATTTTATATCCTGCATCGTCTCCGAATCAAAAGTGTGAATAGATGCGTATTGACCTCCTGATACAATTCTCAAGGTCATAGGATAGTACGGATACCATGCCGTTCCTGTACAATCGTAGGTGTTCGCTAAATCAATCAGCGCCGTCTGACCATAGGATACCCCATTGCTGTCGTACACCTGTTGTATCTCTGAAGGCGAAGGACTCAAGGTAAGCTGGAATCCCGAACTGTATGGTGTTTCAAAGTAAATATTGTCTCCCATCGACGGACGATCCCAATATACTGGATACCACACGTTGATAGGTCCGGCGGCCGTGTCCGCGGTAAATAATCCCCATGTCCCATTCATGAATAAGGAATCATCATACGACAAACTGCAGAAAGTGAGGGTCTGTGCCGTATTATTTTTGAAGATCGCGGGCAAAAACGTGTAAACACCTGCCGATGGAGGATTAAACTCCATGGTGATAGCACCGCCGTAACCACTAACTGTGTCGTCGGCCGGGTACCATTGCCCAAGAAGGCTCACTACAGAACAACTGGTGTCAAAACAACTTCCCTTCGTAATCTCGACGCGAGCGCTTTCAGGAGATGCAATATTATACGTCGCCCACTCAAAGTAGAACGTTATTTTATGTGCCGTACTTTGGTCCTGCACTTTCTTCGCCGCTCCAACCGAAATCACGGCATTTTCGTGTATGTGAATTCCCTGGGCATGCACTGTGCCACTGAATAGAATGATAATTGCAATAACCGCTAGACCAGCCTTCATCCCACAACCTCCTATTTATGTTGAGTTAACTATTTAAACAACTTCAACAAAAACGTGCGTCATGGACGCAGCTCTTTCCGGCTGAATCCCGGATAATGAATATTTGCACTCTGAGAGACCTTTGCCCTCTGACTTCTGTCATCAAAGATTAACAAGCCATGGAATAAAAATCAAGAGGTACTTTGCAAAAAATAAAAACTCTCTTTGCACTAAATTGGGAACTCGTTATTTGCGGTTTGGAAGGAAGAAACAAGCGCCTCTTGATAATTCGCCCCCTCTACAAGCTAATTCCCCCGACTCAGCCTTTTGACTTTCGACTCTTAAGATTTTACCCCGTGTTTCTCACACCTGCCGCGATCCCGTTCACTGTCGATCTCAGCAAATCCAGTATCTCCTGCCGCTTTCCGCTTTCTGACCCATCAGCTCCATGCGGGGAAGCATTTTTCTCATCTCGGTACATCTGTAAAAATTTTATTTGCACCAAACTTATCGGATCGATGTAAGGATTCCTCAGCCGAAGCGAACGCTGAAGCGAGGGATTGGAATCGAGAAGATTTTCTTCGCCCGTAATATTCAAAACCGCTCTGCAAGTTCTGTCGTATTCTTCCTTTATCATCCTAAAAAGTTTTTCGGATAGTTCCCTGTTTTTGCACAAGCGCAGGTATTCTCTTCCTATTACCATGTCCGCCTTCATGAGTACCATTTCGATATTGTCCGTCAACGCCTTGAAGAATTCCCACTGATCATACATCTCGCTTAAATCTTTCCAGCTGACAATCCCACTCTCGACAGCATTCACGAGCGCATACCCGAACCCGTACCAGCCTGAAATTAACTGCCTGTTTTGCGTCCATGAGAAAACCCACGGAATCGCACGCAGATCCTTCATGTCCGTACCATGATTTCGTACCGGCGGCCTTGAACCGATTTCGATCCTCTCGATAACGTCGATCGGGGTAACGCTTCGGAAATATTCGAGGAAATCCTTACGGTCAACAAGCTCCCGATAGTGCCGCATAGCAGTTTCCGAAATGACTTCAAAAACGGATAAATATCGGTTATGGAAATCTTTCGCACCGGATTTGTATTTTGCAGTCGAAAGAAGAACCGCCGAAGTTGTAAGCTCAATATTCCGGAGGGCGATCTCAGGCATCGCATATTTCACGAATATCATCTCGCCCTGCTCCGTAATTTTTATTTCCCCTTCAATTGTGCCGAGCGGCTGCGAAAGTATCGCCTGATTCAGCGGGCCGCCGCCGCGCGACACGCTCCCGCCTCTACCATGGAACAGAACGAGTTTGACGCCGAATTCATCACATACATTCTTCAGGTTTATCTGAGCCTTTATAAGTTCATAGTTAGAAGTTACAATTCCCCCGTCCTTGTTGCTGTCCGAATAGCCGATCATTATTTTTTGTACCATTCCGCGCAGTCTGAGATGCTGCATGTATGCGTCATTTTTCAGAAGATCCGTCACAACGACATGCGCCCGCCTCAAGTCCTCGATAGTTTCGAACAGCGGCAGAATGTCAAGGCGGGATTGACCAACTTTCCCATCACGCGCTTTTACAAGCCCGGCTTCCTTTGCAAATAGCATCGCTGTCAGGACATCACTGACGGACGAGCTCATGCTGATGATGTAGTCGCTGCAGGCATCTTCTCCGGCAAAATTCTTTCCGTACACCATGGACTCAAATTCCGACGACACCTCCGTTGCTTCCGAGCTCAAAGACAAATTCGGACTCACAATAGGTCTGACATTCAAAATTTCACGTGTCAGAATTCTTACCCGGTCTATCTCGTTCAGACCCGAAAAATTCTGCTCGACTTCAGACGTTCTGAGCAATTCTGAGACGGCGCTTAAGAGGACGGTGGAGTTTTGACGAATGTCTAACGATGCGAGGTGAAAACCGAAAGTCCTGGCTTTGTAAAGCAGCGGAAGTACCCTGGATTCCGCGATTATTTCTCCCTTGTTCGCCAGAAGACTATGGTACATCACTTCGAGATCATGAATAAGCTCTTCTGAGTCCCGGTAACGATGCCCTTTTTCCTCAAGCGTATTTTTTAGCTTATGATAGATCAGGAAAACTTTCACGCGATAAATCTCGGACTGATCTTTCAAGTCTCCTTCGGTCATCTGTTCCGAAAGACTGACTTTATCAATTTCCACCGAGTCTATCATCTCTCGCGAAGCATTGACCAGGCGCGTCGAGGTGCTCATCGTGTCGTAAAGAATATCCATGTCCTTCATGTAAAGAGAGATTATTTGCCGCTTTTGCAGCTGAAATGCGGACTTCGTAACTTCTGCGGTAACAAACGGATGGCCGTCCCTATCTCCTCCGATCCATGATCCGAATTTCAAGATTACCGGAGAAACTACTTCGACATCGAACACATTCTTCAGAGTTCTATTGAGTCTTTCGTACAAAACCGGTATTGCGTCATAAAGTATTTCTCCGAAAAAGAATAAGCCGCGTCTTATTTCATCGTGTACACTCACTTTATTCATCCGAATCTCATTCGTCTGCCAGAGCATTGTGATTTCGGCATGAAGCTCCTTGCGCAAATCGGCTAATTCATCCGGAGTCAGAGTCGTTGTCTCGCGCCGCAGAAGAAGTTCGCTCATGTTCAGAATTTTTCGCAAAACCGTTTGGCGCGTCGCTTCGGTCGGATGCGCCGTGAAAACGGGAACGACCTTCGTCATCTTCAAAATTCTCATTACGAAATCGAAAGAGTGGCCTGATTTTGACAGCTCGCTTACGGCTTCTTCCATCGAACCGCGTTGCGGCGTGCCGCCGGAAACCGCATGCGCTCGCTGCCGCCTGATGCGGTGAACTTCATCTGCAGTGTTACTCAAAAGAAAATAATAAAGAAATGCACGTACGATCTTGCCCGCTTTGTCCAGATCGAGCGAATCAATAAGTGCATCAATCTCGCATTTCGTCTCAACGGAATAATTCGACCGGAGAGATTTTGTAAGCAGGCGAAGTTGTTCTTCGAGATCGAAGAACTCTTTCCCCTCTTGTTCAATCAAGACTTTGCCCAGAATCGCACCAAGCTCGCGAATGTCGCGATGAAGGGGAGCATCCTTGGCGTCCTGAATATCGTGCTGAATCTGAATGATCTCTTCTTGCATAATTAATTATTCAAAAACCGAAAGTAGATTAATCTTACCACATACCCGGTATACGGATATTCCATTGTCCTGAACCTTCGACTCAATATACTGCGAGCAGTGAAGCAATTTTGACTGCGGCTGTTTCGGACCTTAGCCGCGATTTCCCAATGGATAAACTTTTGAAACCTTCTCCGGCTAAAAACTCTATCTCGTTCTCCGAGAATCCACCCTCCGGCCCGATCATCGCTATAACCGAGGCTGTCTTTGTTAATCGCGACAAATGGTCATTAATCGTGTCGCCTGCTTTTTCATGGAGCACAAGCTTTTCTTGGTACACAAAGCTCTTGGATGCGACATCTTCCAAGTTTTTTTCAATTGCCAATTCAGGGATTCTACTCTGAAGTGACTGTTTAACAGCGGATATGACAACGCTGTTCAGCCGATCTGAACGGATATTTACGACTTTACTCCGCTCTGCATTAAATAACATGAGTCGAGCTGTACCAAGTTCCGTGCACTTTTCAATCGCAAATTCCAATTTTGAGACGGGTTTCAAAACTGCTAATCCTATGCAAAACTCGCGCAGCGATGCATTCAAGTCATGATACTCCTCAATTACTTCGCAAGTCAACTTATCCTTTTCGATTTGCCTGACAATACAAAGACACGTCGTTCCATTGCCGTCGGTAGCAAGAACTTTCTCGGTAACCCTGACGCGCAGCACCCGCGCAAGATGGAAATGTTCATCGCCTGTTATTGTAATCATATCAACGTGGTCGGAATTGCTTGCTCGATTCTCTATTTGAAAAATGAACTGCTCCATCAAATAGCTTCACCAAAATCGAAGATGAATTCCGTGTGTCTGTCACTGCTGCGTGCGTAGTCGAACTGCAAGGTTATATCGTACGGCAACAGCAGACTTAAGCCGCCGCCATAACCGTACAACGCCCTATTCCAATCCATGTCAAGATACTTATTCGATGTCTCGCCGATATCCCCGAAGAAATCCCAATAAAGCGCGATACGGTTTGAAATGAATTGCCTCAAGGGAACGTCAGGGATATCGATGTACAATTGTTTTATGATTGGAACACGGAGCTCGATATTTCCGCCTAACACGCTTTCTCCCTCGGAAATTGTGTTGTACATCCCGCGTATCCTTTCGTAATAGCCGATGAATGCATGATTGTACGGAGGAATCTGCTCGCCTTCTGCAAGGTCGCCATGGAGTCTCCCTGCAAGCGAAAGCCACCCGGAAATCGGAAAATACTTTCTGGCGTCAAAATCCATTCTGCTGAAGTCAACTTGGCTTTCTCCGAGTCCATTTTTTTCCAATGACAAATCTACATACGCGCCTTGAGTTGCATAACTCTTTAAGTCACGCGAGTCGTAAGAATATTCCAGCCTCAACGACGCAAAAATATCTCTGCCGGTCGGCGAGAGAACTGCGCTGGTAGAGTCCGAAGTATTTCGCACAACGTAGTTGTACGATGCCTGCAAATAAACTACCGAAAAAATGCCGATCCGTTTTCCCGCCGAAACATAAACATCCCCAAAAGTGTCATCGAATTCTCCGCTCGAATATTCCGATTGGATGCCGACATTTCTTCCGTGAGCATAACTAGCCCCGATGGACAGAATGTAATCCTTGTGCTCACCGATTGCGGGGTCCATGTAACTCGCGGCACAGAACGGATCATAACCCAGCCCGAACAGGGCCGCTAATCTTTCGCCCCGGCCCATGAAGTTTAAATCTGCGACGCCCGCGCCGGCGTAAAAGTAATTCAAATCCCGGTCACGAAACCCAAGGACCGGATACGGCCAAATGTACCATCTTTCTTCGACATAGATGAGAAGATTTATCCGGTTTTCGGTAACAGGCTCGGGTCGAATGAGGACTTTTGTAAACAGACTCGTGTTGTAAATTCTATCGCGGGCATAATCTATATCCGCCAAATTAACAGTGTCGCCTGGAATGAATGGGAGCTCTCTCAAGATAATGTATGATTTTGTAGTCTTGTTGCCATCGACGAGTATTTTATCGATAACGTAGGTCGCCGCCGAGTCAAATGCAGTCGTTTTGATAGAAGCAGTATCCAGAATTTGTGCACTCGCTGATGCGCGAGAATTGGAAAATTCTGCTATGAAAATAAATAGAGCGGCGATTTTCCCCGCGAGCAGGACATCCGACCGCACCATGCTTACCGGTCGGGAATGGTGAGTACGACTTTAGTTCCGAAGCCTTCGGATGAGGAAATATTTAACTCACAGTTATTTATCGCCGCAAGATTTTTGGCAATGTAAAGTCCGAGTCCCGCACCTTGCTGCTGCTGTTTATCTTTGTTCACTTGATAAAACTTGTCAAATATTCTCGGCAGGTCTTGTTGTGAAATGCCGACTCCCGTATCCGAAATATCCAACCTTACACATTCGCCATCGACGGCGGCATTCAGGCACACTTTTCCCTTTTGAGTAAATTTAACGGCGTTCGACAACAGCTTATCGATAATATCCCGAATAAGTGACTCGGACGCCATAACTTGTAAATCGTTACCTATTTCAGTTTCGAATCCGATATTTTTTTCTTGCGCTATTTTAGAAAATTCTTCACAAGAATTCCTAAGCAAGTTGGCAAGTCCGAACCGCCGTTTATCCTTCTGATAGAATTCTGCAGTGCGTCCGGAATCGATCTGAATTGCTTCCAGAAAATCATCGACAAGATTTTTCAATCTGCCGCCACCCTGTCGAATCAAGTCCGCAAATTCTTTCAACTCGCCCGTCGGTATTTGTGACGCGCTGCTGCTGATAATTTCCGAGAAGCCAATTATGTAAGTAAGCGGTGTGTTCAACTCGTGCGAAAGCGTGGAAAGTATTTGTCCTCTTAGAGTTTCAAATTCATCCTGCATCGCATCCCGACGAACAGCCGCCCGTTTCAATTTTCCCCTGACCGTGGTAACAAGCTCGTCGATATCTATCGGCTTCGTCAGGTAATCATCGACACCAAGTTCTTTTCCCTCGTTAACGTGTTGGCGATCTGCCAGAGCGCTGAGAAAAATAAACGGGACCGACCTGAGTTCCGATACCTTCTGTACCATCTCATAGAATTCAAAGCCGCCGATTTCCGGCATGTAAATATCGCTTATGATCAGGTCGGGCTTATAAGTATTCAAGAGTTCGAGCGCGTTTGCGACACTCGTTGCACTAACCACATGGTATCCCACGTCCTCAAGTATTGTTGAGAACAACTCTAAATTCTCTTCTTCATCATCGACGAGCAGAATGATAGAACTATCAGGCATCGCGTGCAATCATATCTATTTTTGCGGCTGGCTCGTCGGAGATCCCGCTTGCTGGAGAGGCGACCCCAATGGGACTTGCGGAACCTGCTGCGCGGGCAGATTTTGTTGACGACCTTGAGTTTGAAGGAAGCTTTTTTGCTCCTTCGTGGCTTTGTTCGGAAGGAAGAACAAATTTATAAAAAGCGCCAGCACGATAAAGGAAGTGCCGAGAATTGTAGTCATCCTCGACATAATGTCTGCGGTCTTGCGTACTCCGAACATGTTGCCGAAGCCTGCACTGGCACCGCCGAAACTTCCCGCAAGCCCGCCACCTTTGCTGGATTGCATCAACACTACTGCCATCAGAAGGATGGCAATTATTATTTCTAAAACGACCAAAAGTGCGTACAACTTTTCACCTTAATTTAGTTTTCTGTTGAAATTTATTCTGTTGGAGGCTGAAATGCAATTTCGAAAAAAGCAACCCGACATCAGCTTTCAGAAAAACAACGCAAATTTTACTTTAGCAAAAGATAACATTTCGAGCCTTAAGCACCAAGCTCCAAACTGGATCAATCACGTAAGATTTAATCAGTCAGCCCGATTGACAAAACATGGGAGTAGAGTTCGAATCTTTTTTTGAAGCTATACGGATAATTTAGGATTTGCTTCGCGTGTAGTTCACGGATGTACGTGCTCGGTTCTTAGTATCCCGATTTGAATAACTTCTTCCATATAACATAACATCCTGCAACTACAATCGCGGCCGGTACAAGAAAGCGAAACATGTCTATAATACTTCCGCCAAAGTTAAAATTCCCTTTGACGAATAATAGACCGGCAAACCCGACTGCAACAAACAAGACCGCGACAATCAACAGGTAGTATTCTTTAGGATGAGAGAAATAGAGCATTAGAAAAGCCAGGCCGGGAATAAGAAGTACGGAAGGCCAAATTTGATCCCAGGCATCCGGGATGAAATTGTAAGATATTAGCGCAACGAGCATCCCCATCAGGAACAGCGCCGAGCCAAAGAACAGCCGACGACGATTTGAAAATCCAAAAGCCGTGATCGCCTCAAATCCGCCTACCACAAGAATCAGGAAGGCGACTACGCGGTTGAAATTCAAGTCAATGACTCCCGCGCGGCCCATCAGAAGGAGCACGCCGAAAATAAGCAACAAGATACCAAGAAGGAAACTTGCAAGATGGTTTCTTTTGTTGACGGCTTCGGTCATGAATCTACCTCCTTGGGAATAACTAAAGCGCAAGCGACGTAAAGAATCAACGCCGATCCGAACGATGCAAATGCCAGCGACACGAATACAAGCCGCGCGAGTGTCGAGTCCACGCCAAAATACTCTGCGAATCCGCTGCACACACCCGCAATCTTCTTATCACAACTGGAACGGGAAAGTTTCTTCTTCTCGATCGGCATGTTCGCATCGCCATGGCCCTCCGGTGATTGCACTTCTCCGTGTTCTCTTCCGAGTAGAAGTGCGCCGCCAATCAAAATAAAAATGATCGGCAAAGCTAACTTCCCGAAGGCGTTCCACATTGAAGTAATGGAGAACACATTGTAATAATCAAAGAGGAGGGTGATTCCTATTATTATGACAATAATTCCGATTATAAGGGTGGCAGTGGCGCCAGCCGCCGATCTCTCCATCGAAGCTGACGGTATCTTCGTGTGGTCACCCGCTGCCATCTCGAGCGACAGAGGTCGCGTCGGTATTATTATCATGGCGATAATATAGAAGACGACTCCGGTTCCAATGCTAAGGATTGTAAATGCAACTAAAAGAAGTCGTGCCGCTGTGGCGTCAACCCTTAAGTATTCTGCAATTCCACTGCAGACACCATCAATTATCTTATTTGAACGAGACTTGTATAATTTGCGCGGCCAATTCCGCCCTGAAGTGGACGCTCCGGGCGAGAATCCTTCCGCCTGACTTGTTCCATTTTCCAGAGACATTTTTTGTTCATTTGATTCCATCGACTTACTTTCGCGGACTCGTCCGTATTATTTCATCTTCAGTAACTATGTAGCCTACCCTGACATCCGTATCGGAAGGTTCAATTTCGTCGACAATCTGAAATTTGTAGGCGAGCGCCACGATGGGCCTCTGCTGTGTTCGCAAAAGACCATCGTAGTATCCAAATCCCCACCCTATCCTGTTTCCGATCCTGTCAACCGCAATGGCCGGGACTATATATATATCAATTTCTTCGGGTGGTACAGGAGAAAAAACTTTCGGCTCTTTAATCTCGAAAGGACCATCCGTCAAATCACCGAGATTCATGAGCTCCGACGTGCCTAACTTTCTCTCTTTCTTGTCCGTAATCACCGGTATCGCGATGCGCTTGCCGCGCGAAAATGACCTGGCGATCAGCATGATCGTATCGACTTCATTCGGCTTCGAAGAAACATACGTGTGGACCAGGCCTGCATTCCTATACTCCGGTAAGTTTTCCAATTGGGTCAGCACGAGCTTGCTCTTCTGAAGTGCTTCCTCTTCAGTCAACTCTTTGCGAAGCTTTAAAATTTCTTTTCGTATTTTTTCTTTCTCATTCAAAAAGTTTTTCTCCTATGACGGAAATGAGACATTACGTCTCCATCATTGCAGGGACTAAGTTGATTTTGTGCTGATTGTAAACTTTAATCAAATCCCCATGGAAGCTGATATCAACCGGGACCTCGTGAACTGCTCGTAATCTTCAGCATATGATTGTTTTTGTGCCGCTTAGTTTTTCTTTTATCTGTAATGCGGTCACCGCTCTGCGCCATCCCGACGCTTCATAAAATCTTGACGGGAGATGGCGCAAGACGATTGAAAAATATTACAAAAGAATCCGAGAAAAGCAAACCACTTAACTCGGAAATACGGTATTTGCTTGCGGAAATTGCGGCCGTGTTAGACAGGAAACTTGAAATCTAGATCTCAAGTTTCATTTCATCGGTCGGACTGACCGTGCGAATCGCCACATGGTGGTTCTCATCCGCCTCGACCATACCCCAGTACAATGCGAATTGCTGCATCTGATATTCAGCGGGATAACGCTCGGAACTTCCTAGAAAAACTTCTTCCGCGCCGATTTGAGCGGTTGTGTGCGCCACGGCATAAGCGGCATTGTTGGTAGGAACGACAATCGGAAAAATCGTCTTGCCTTGTTTTTCCGCCATCATGATTACTTCACTGAATAATTTTTGCTCGGGAAGGTCAATGGTTTGAGCAACGACTGTGCTCTGGCCCGGAATAACTTTTGCCGTCATCACCACGATATCGGATTCGTCCGGATCGTTTTCTTCGAGACATCTTTGCAAATGCTGGAGACGATTGGGCGCGCGCACCGCGACTAACTTCCGTCTCAGATGTCTGCATCCTATCGCCTCTGCGGTGAGATTGCCCTGCGCAAAGACATTAAATTTTTCTAAATCCGCGCCGCGCGAAGCAGCGATTTTTTTATTTGCGCGTTCTGAAAAGGCAAACAGGCCGAATAGTATTACGGTGAAGGTGACGCCCCCTTCGGTCGCTATCGGCTTGGTGAAAAGGTTCGTGAAACCGAGTCCGAACAATATCAAAAAAATTACAACAAGCCCGATCGGGATCTCCAGCCCACCGACCATGATATTCGGAGGCACCTTCCACTCACGCGCAGATTTATCTTTATAACGAAGCACGAGTATGGAAAAGGTCGTCATGACAAAAGTCCATACCACACCGAATGCATAAGCTTCGCCGAGAAGATAAACGTCTCCTCTGCTCGCAACAATTACGACCAATTGAGTAATTGCAAGAAGGTTGATAATTCTATAGGAAGTCCCGAATCGTTTGTGAGGTTTGCGAAACCATTCATGCAGCACGCCGTCTTCCGCAACTCGATTGAGAACGCTATTCGCTCCTATCAATGCAGTATTTACAGCGCCGGCGAGAATGAGAAAGCCGACCACGACCACAAAAATCTGAAGTCCAAGCAGCACGACGCGCGGTCCTACAAGATTCATCGCCTGGCCGCTCAGGGCGTTGCTATTATATTTTCCGATCAAATCCTCATGGGGAATTAACATCGCGCCGAACAAAGAATTAAGTCCTGTAAACACGAAGCTAAACACGAACATTATCAGTGCGGTCTTTTTCAAGTTTTCGAGTTTGGGCGATTCAATCTCCCGATATACCTGAGCAAGCGTTTCCTCGCCGCTGACGGCAAGTATGGAGTGCCCCATTCCTACGACAACGCCAACGAGGCCTATAGTCCTCAACCAATCAACTCCCTTCAACCATCCCAATGCTTCCGGTGAAAGCTGAACTGTAAAAGACGGGAGATGCGCACCGCGAACAATTATCGTGACTATCGACCACACGAAAAGCATGACGGCAAGAACGGAAGAGACTTGAAAGATCCTGAGCGCCTTTTCACTCGACTCTTCGATCCCGACAAGATTGTTCCTCCAAAAATATAATTCGACAAGGACCGCCGCACCGACAGCGATCCAGTTTGCAGGGACTTGATAGCTTGAGCCGGAAGAACGCAGCAGCGAGTTCACCAAACCTTCAAGATATTGACCTGCGGAGACGGCGCTGATCGGTGCTGTAATTAGATAATCAAAAACAAGAGCCGAAACTGCTATCTTTGCGAACTTGCCGCCGAGAGTTCTCCGAACGACACGGTAGCTTCCGCCACGCACAAACATGCTTGAAGATTCTATGTAAACCGCCCGGATGCCGTAGGCGAACAGCATGACAAAAAGAATGAACCATGGTGCAGACGGACCAACTGCCTTCTCTGCGATCCCTAATGCATAAAACGCACTTGAACCGATATCGGAGACAACCACAGCCGCCGCTCGCCAGTACGAAATGAACGACAGCATGACGGTGGTTATGACTACAACTTTAACTTTCTTGAAATCTATCTTGCCTGAATCTTTGGGGACTTCTATGTATTCTTGTTTCATCTACGATGGTTTTCCAAGTGCATAAAGTATAAGATATGAAAGGAAAAAACAAATTTGTCGGCGGGAATAGTAATGTATGCCAAATTAATTAAGGATAACGTTTTCAAACTTTTCTCAATCATTTCTCCAACAAAAGCTTTATTACTTTGTTTCCGAAATCGGTCGCCAGCCTGCAGATGTAAACCCCGCTCGCAAGATCATGGGCATCGAATGTGACTTCGTACGCATTTGCTTGTTGATAACCTTCATTATAGATCCTTATTTCCCTGCCAATTACGTCGAATATCTCAAGGTTGACCTTGCTTGCCGCCGGTAGCGTGTATGAAATCCGGGTGGTGGAATTGAAAGGGTTCGGAAAATCCGTCAAAGACAACGAGAAGTACGATGCCGTTGAGTCGCCCCACGTTGTTACCTGTTTGAGGATTTCGTCATCAGGGTCGAAGATAACTGAATCGGGTTGGGACGGAAAGGGAACAGTAAAGGTTTGAGTCGCCGCTGAATCGACAAAACTTGATATAGTCTCTTTTCCCTGGAAATACGCCGCGAACTTAACCGGCATTTTAAAGATTGGCTCGTTGGTCTGTACTTGTTTCAGATAAAATACAAGCGAACTTCCCTCTTTCGCGTGCGTGTAAGAATATACTGGAAATCCCGGTTGAAAAATCCATTCATTGAAGAACCAGCTCATGTCCGAATGGGTGATCTTGCTGACAACACTTTCAAAGTCAGTTGTAACCGCGTTGCCGAATTGGAAGTCGGAACGATACGTTCTGAATATGGCGAAAAATGTTGAATCACCGACAATATTTCTCAGCATATTGAGCACCCATGCACCCTTATAATATTCAGCGAGACCGAAAAGATAACCTGGAGGCGGCGCGTAAATAGCATACTGCACTTTATCATATTCAAGAAAATATTGCGCTTCATAATATTGCATCTCGCTCTCAAAACTCGACTCGCTCAAATGCTGGAGCTGCATTGCCTCCGAGTAAGTTGCAAAACTTTCGTTTAGCCAAATATCGTTCCATGTCCCGAGTGTAACCATGTCGCCCCACCATTGATGCGCAAGCTCGTGGGCCACAACGCTGCGGCTGAATTCATAGCTGCGTTTTAATGTTGTGATCGTTTGATGTTCCATACCGCCGTAACCGAACGGCTCGATACCGGTCATGCCGTATTTGTCAAATGGAAACGTGCCGTAAAGCGACTCGTAAAACTTTATCATCGAGGCAACAGTATCAATATTGCAATCGGAGTTCGAAACCGCACCTACTGAATCTTCAGGATAGATGTAGTATTCAATCGGGATGACCATACTGTCACCTTTCGTATAACTTCGTTTCACCACGGCAAATTTTGCAGCTGTCGCGCACATGAGGTACGTGGCAATCGGATAATTTTCACTCCAATTGAATGTCGTGCTGCCATCGTGGTTATCGACGGTAGTGTCGAGCGTTCCGTTCGATGCGGCAATGTAACCGTTCGGAACACGGACAGAAATTTGAGATAGAGCTTTGTCAGACGGATCATCGTAACAAGGCATCCAGTCATGCGCATCGCTCGGCTCGCTCATCGTGTAAGCGACGGTGTGCGGAACGGTGTACCCCGATGTTGGCTGTTCGCCCTTAGAATAATAATAAAACCCTTTCTGTGAATTTGCGGGTTGATCCACAACATGATAATACAACGTCACAAATCCTGTGTCTCCAGCAGCATAATCTTTATCCAATATTATATTCAACTCTGTGTCGGCATTACTGAACCGGAGCATTTCGCCATCCGCAAAGGCGGAATCTACGCGCAAGTACGTTGTATCGTTGTCGATGTTTATTTCATCTAGTGGGCTGCTGAGATCCGGGCAGAATTTGATCTGCATAATTCCGGAATATGAATTCGATAACCCGGAAAGAACATTATACCAGTCCATGTAAAGTTTATATTCAACCACGTCATAAGAATGGCGATTCGAATAGTTCACATTATGAACGTGCTCTGACGCCCGGGCCGAACAAATCGAGCTTAGGCAAAGACCGAACAGTAAAGCACAAAGGGCACTGTGATCGATTTTCATTTCATGGAGACTTCATTTCCGTCGCTTGTAACCTCCTCAAGCTCGTTTCGCCTTTCGCCCGACAAATTCAAGACCAGTATTCCTGCTAAAATCAGCGCTGCACCAAGAAGTATCCCGGATGGTAATTTCTCTCCGAGTACAACTGCGCCCGCAGTCAGCGCAAGAACGGGCGTTATAAACGATGTCATCGAAAGAAGGACGACGCTGATATGCTTTAGAACATAGAAGTAAAGTGTGAACGCGACGACCGAGCCGAAGACCGCCAGATAAAGAATCGCGACGATCGTGGACACATCGAACTTCAGATTCGACCAGTTCTCGACAAAGACACTTGTCAGCAAAAGCGTAACAGCGCCTAATACCATCGGGATTAGATTGATGAAAACGGGGTCAATGTCTCGGCCGTACTTTTTCACACCGACTGCAACCGCGGCATTCGTGATCGCACTCGCAACAACTGCGAGGATTCCTTCGGCGGCGTCTGTGGAACCGAGACTCAGGTCTCTCCAAAATATTACAAGCAAGCCGGAGAAGCCAAGTATAATTCCACAGACTTTCCAGAAAGAAAGGTCGTCGGTTTTCAGAAATATTCTCGATAGAATTGCGGCGAAGAATGGCATTACGGCAAAAGTCGTTGCCGTCAAGCCGGAAGTTATCCTTCCTTCAGCCCAATAGACCAACCCGTAGGGAACGCTGAACGAGCCAAGGCCCACCATCACGAGGAAAATCGTCTGTCTAAGATCAATATGGAACTTGTATCGCCGTATTTTCAGTATGATAAGAATGAGCAGAGAGGCAATTGCAAATCTAATACCCGCACTGAAGAACGGTGGCAAAGTGAATATCGCAAACTTGATCGCAAGCCATGTTGTACCCCAGATAAGGCAAATCAAAATGTAGCCTAGAATTATTTTAATTTCCCGCGGAATCGAGTTAATCATTATCTTAAATAACTTTCCTCTGATGCAAAGAAGTTAAGAAGCAAGAATCATTTTCATCACTAAAAACATTGTGGATTCCCACGCCGGCGGTGAGTGTAGGCTTATGATCGCGAAAGAAAATCAAGCGGCACATGATTTTCAAAAGCTGATTTTCAAATTGACAAAAGCCGGGACTGGAAACGCGGTCAATTGCACGCCGATATCATCACCTAAAATTTCCTCGCGCCATTTTGTCAACTGTGGCCCCAGTAAGTGAATTGCAGCGGCAGAAGCGCTTCCCAAAAGCGCACCGGCTAATACATCGCTCGGATAATGCAAGCCCAGGTAAATCCTTCCGTACCCGACAAATACAGCCCATGCATAAGCGGGGATATAGACGTAAGGTCTCGGATAACGGAGAGTCAAAGCTGTCGCGATTGCGAATGCTGCGGTTGCGTGGCCAGACGGCATGGAGTATTTATCAGCTGTGTCAAGATGCATCGTGTGAACATCGGAAAGCGCCTCGTAAGGACGCTCACGTTTGATAATTACGTTCTTTAGAACGTAGTATACCACGTAAGCCGAAACCTCCGACACCCCAACCATAACACCCGTGTCAAAAGTATATCCATCCTTTTCAGCCAGACCTATTCCGCCAAAAACAATCGGAGTCGCAATCGCGATTGGGAGAACCGCGTAATCGTTTACACCGACAGTTGCGTCAAGGAATCTAGAACGCGAATCATTTATGCTTCTAAAAATATTTACGTCCCACTTCGGAGCCTGTGCAAAAGCACTAACGGACGCTATTGACAGGACTAGACAAAAAAAGCCCGTCCACAAGACGATTGGACGGGCGTCAGAAAAAGAGCTATTCTTCATTAATCATGCAAGGCATTTCGATAAATATTATAATAGTGCATCACATTATCAACATAACCCAAAGTCTGCTCGTATCCTCCAAAAGTCCCGGCGGCAGGCATTCCCGCTGCCCATATATGCTTCTGCAATGGTTCGTATCTTGCCGATAGGAGTGGAAGGCATGATCGCACAGAAGTCCACGTCTGCGGCTCATCGCCCAAGAATTCCGCGACGGTTTGCGCATCCTGTATTCTTGCCAGACCGCAATTGTACGCGGCTGCGGCGAGCTCTATTCTGTTGTCACCATCAGAATTCGAAAACTGACGGAGCATATCACGCAGGTGAATTACTCCCAACCGGATATTTTCAACAGGGTCGGAAATGGCATCACTATCGATATTATTAAGGGTCGCCAATTGCAAACCCGTCTGGGGCATTAATTGCATCAAGCCTGTCGCTCCTTTGTCAGAAGTTGCTTCCGGGTCAAATGCCGATTCCTGCCTTAGAATAGCTAACGCCAACCGCCAATCGACTCCGTAAGTGTCGCAATACTGCTGAAGCTGTTTCCCATACTCAGTCAAAAAAACATAAGTCTGGCGATCAAGCTTGGGAATCGAAGCCTCAGGAACGACAGTGCTGTCATATGAATACCGGGCAGCATTAGATTTCTGCGTCAAAATAATTGCAGCTCCTATTAGGATAAAAATGATAAATCGAATGGCAAGACCGCGAACGTGTGGTCTTATCATTGTTCCTCCTAAATTTGTTTAAGAAATCAACGTTCTATACTGTTCTATTCGGAGTTTGTATTTGTATAATTAGAGAATTACCATGATTCTGATAATTCCGGTCATATCCTCTCATCCGTGAACAATTCTCTGTACGATAAAAATAATGGAAAAACTGGAATCCGCCAAACGTTTTTTGCCTCAATGTGATGGCTGTCACAGGCAGCATCGAAAAACGGAGGAATTTGGTGGGTGGCGCTTGAAAAAATGTTAGAAATGGTTAAAACGAAAAAAGGAATTCTCTAATCATCCATTTTGCCGAGCTCAAAAAACTCCCAAAAAGTTTCCGTGCGGCAGTATATCACTGCTTTCCGCTGTATTTCTCGAACATATCCCGGAGCCTTTTCATCGAGAGTGAATCGAGGTCCTCGTCATCTTTGTCGCGCTTGACGTACATTTCATAATCGTACTTGTCCTTCGGAGCCATTTTGGAAGTTTTGTACTTTAAGGCTTCAATCAATTTCTTTTGGTCTATACTCGACAAGTCAACCTCCCAACACCTACGCGCTCATCTGAAGGATTTTCTCAAGCTCATGGAGTTGTTCCGGCGTGTTGACTCCCCGCGTTTCATCAAAATTGTCGGCGGCCAAAGCCCCAACCTTCATGCTATGACTGACAAAATAGCCAAGGAACGTCCGTCAAATAATATTCGTGCTGTGAATTGTCCGATTTTATATAATGCAACGCCTCGAATAGCGCTTTCCGATGAAAAAGGTAAATCCCTGAATTGATCTCATTGATCCTTTTCTGTTCCGGCGATGCATCTTTTTCCTCGACAATACAATCAACGGAACCATCCGGCAACCGTACAATTCTTCCGTAACCTGTCGGGTCGTCTATTCTCGCCGTCAAGACAGTCGCAACAGCGTTACTATTATAATGAGCATCAATAAGCCTGTACAGTGTTTTTTCAGTCAAGAGAGGAACATCACCCGAAAGGACAAATACTTCGCCGTCAAAGTCTGAAAGTATCTGCTCCGTTTGCAACACAGCATGACCGGTTCCAAGCTGCTCTTCTTGAATTGCGAAAACGACTTCATCCCCAAATGCTTCGCGGAGATATTCCATCACTATCTCTCGTCTGTTTCCGACGACGGCGATTACCGATAGGCTTCCGATCCGCTTTGCCAGATCAACAACATAATGAATCATCGGTTTGCCATTTACTTTATACATCACCTTCGGTAAACTCGGATCTTTCATTCTCTTTCCCTTGCCGGCGGCAAGTATTAGAGTTACGAATTTTTCTCTACCCATTTTCCTTCTTTTTCAAACTTTCCGGGCCGTCTAAGTGTCCTTTAATAATCTTCCTAATTCTGTTCTTGTCGTCAACCAGGACAACTTGCGGCACATAATTTTTCGCTTCCAGTTCATCAAATTCGGCGTAAGCGATGATTATCACTTCATCACCCACAGTACCAATCCGTGCAGCAGGACCATTTAAACAGATTATTCCGGAATTCGCCTTCCCCGGAATCGTGTAAGTCTCGAATCGTTCTCCGTTATTAACATTAACAACCTGAACCTTTTCATACGGCAAAATTCCAGACGCTCCAAGCAACTCGGTATCGACCGTCAAGCTTCCCTCATAATAAAGCTCGGCCTGAGTAACGCGCGCGCGATGAATTTTCGATTTGCAAAGTGTGACCAACAATTATGCTCCCAAAATATTTGTTAATTCATAAACCATATAACAAATTATGGCTCAAATTGAACGTTAGCAAGTGAGCCTGTAATTCACATTCCCATTAATACGTTTTCCCGGCTATATGCTGCTTACTCCCCGCAACCAGGGTATAAACTATCGCCTTTTGCGAATGGAGCCTATTCTCCGATTCGTCCCAGACTACGGATTGCTTCGAGTCGATGATATCGTCGGTCACTTCTTCGCCGCGATGCGCGGGCAAACAGTGCATGAATATTGCCGACTTCTTAGCAAGCTTCATCAGCTCTCTGTTGATCTGATAGCCCTGGAATGCTTTTTGTCTCTCCTCTTTTTCGCTTTCTTGTCCCATGCTAACCCGGACATCCGTATAAACTATATCTGCATTGCGAATTGCAGATTCGGGTTCACGCACAATTTCCAAATCAGAGCCGCTTTCTCTGGCGGCTTTCTTCGAAAGCTTAACGACTTCATCCTTCGGTTCGTAACCCTGCGGCGTCGCAGCTGCGAAGTTCATTCCCAATTTTGAAGCCATCAACATGAGCGAGTTACAGACATTATTCCCGTCGCCGATAAAGGCAAATTTTTTCTTCCTCAAATTGCCGAGATATTCGGTTGCGGTCATGAAATCTCCGATAGCCTGACAGGGATGCTCGTAATCTGTCAAGGCATTGACTACGGGAATTCTCATGTATCTTGCCATGTCAACGCAGCTCTGGTGAGCGTAAGTTCGTACCACGACCGCGGACATCCATCTTTCAAGATTCTTCGACACGTCATAAACGCTCTCCCGCTTGCCTAAGTTTATGTCCGATTGAGTGAGGTAGACGGAATGACCGCCAAGCTGGTCTATTCCAACATCAAAGGTCACATGTGTCCTCAGGGATTGCTTTTCAAATATGAGGGCAACGGATTTCCCTTTGAGAGAATTCTTGTATTTTTCCGGGTTAGATTTCATCTTCGCCGACAGTTCGAGAAATTTCCTTAGTTCCTGTGGTGACCAATCATTGATAGTAAGAAAGTCTTTTTTCATTCAATTATCCTATTATAATGAAATTTTTCAACCTTAATGGGTTAAAGATCCTGCAAAATCGCGACCTTAATTGGCTTCAAACTCAATGAGACGCCGCTTTGCCACCGGTCCATGAAATCGTGCAACCGTAGTATCCCGTTTAACCGATCGTTTTGTGTTCTATAATGCGCCAGCCGGAAGTCGGAATGTCTTGACAGAACGTCATTGAAAGTGAAGCAGTATTCTCGCCCATGTTGTAGCGCGCGTATTGCTTATCGCGGCAAGCGCATCGGCACATGCTAAAAATATACTTTTCGAACCTACGGTTCAATTCAGAACGAACGTCCAAAATTTCTCTCCTGATAACGATGTCACTGTGATGCATCGAGAGGATATCTCCCACTTTCTTTCTGAACTTAATGTTTCAGTGCGATTATCCACTTGACAAACCACTAAATATATCGGTACCGAGCCGTAGGGTTATCAGCCTTGAGCAGAGAATCTCACGAATTGAAAAACTAGTGAATTTTGAACCTGACGCTCATGGCCTGCGTTGGAACGGCTTCACTCTTTTGCGAATGGGATAAACTACTTTCTTGCTGATTATATATTTGACAAACCGAAAAAAAATCGCCACTAATTCCACGGATTAGAATTTTAATTAGTGTGAATTCCCACGAAACCAATAATTAGTGTAATTCGTGGCTTCATTGGTTTGTAATGTGCATAATCGCCACTTTTTCCCCTTGACATTCAGATTCCCTGGCGATACATTAGGAACGATTCTTATTATTATAATTAACAAAAAGGAGGAAAAATAATGGCAAAGCCACTCAAGGGTTCAAAGACATTTAATAATCTCAGAGAAGGATTCGCCGGCGAATCACAAGCAAACCGACGTTATTTGTATTTCGCACGCCACGCAGATATAGAAGGTTATCCCGATGTCGCAGGAGTATTCCGCGACACCGCAGAAGGTGAGACCGGACACGCGTTCGGACATTTTGATTTCTTGAAAGAAGTCGGAGATCCTGTGACGAATGTCCCGGTTGGCGACACGAAAATGAATTTGCAATCTGCAGTCACGGGCGAGACATATGAATACACAGAAATGTATCCCGGTTTCGCAAAGACGGCCAGAGAAGAAGGCTTCGATGAGATTGCAACCTGGTTCGAGACACTTGCACGCGCCGAAAAGTCGCACGCAGGCAGATTCACAAAGGCTCTCGACTCCCTTGGAAAGTAAAACCGCTAGCCTTGCGAAGGTTCTAAAACCTTCGCAAGGATTACGCATTCTATCTGCAATCTTTTGAGGCGCTAAATGGCATTCAATTTTACTTCATCGGATTTCTACAACCCCGAATCTTTCACGAAAGAAACCGACCGCATATTCAATATATGCAACGGGTGCAGGCTGTGCTTTAATCTCTGCCCTTCCTTTGATGTCCTCTTCAAACGCATCGACGAACTCGACGGCGAAATGAACAATATAGAAAACAGGGATATTGAAAACGTTGTCGAGCTGTGCTACGATTGCAAGTTATGCTTCCCTAAATGCCCATACACTCCGCCTCATAATTATATGCTGGATTTCCCGCGGCTCATGCTGAGAGGAAAAGCAATTGAGGCAAAAAGGAACGGCATCAAGTTGCAGGACAAAATTCTTAGTCGAACAGACTTTATCGGATCGATCTCCACTAAATCCGCGGCGCTTGTCAACCTGTCGATGAGAATTAAACCGTTCAGAATTTTGATGGAGAAAACCATCGGTATACACCGGGAAAGAAACCTGCCGAAATATTCGAGCAAAACTTTTTCATCATGGTACGATAAACACAAATCGAAAGCCAAAATACAGGAGTCAAAAAATCCCGAGTCATCAAGAGTGGTTTTCTTTCACACTTGCTCCGTGAATTACAACGACACGGACACCGGCAAAGCGGCGATACAGGTTCTTGAAAAGAACGGCGTCGATGTCGAAGTGCCAAAACAAAAATGCTGCGGAATGCCATTCCTGGATGGCGGTGATATTGACGGCGCAAAGAAGAACGCGGAATACAACGTGTCGAGGCTCATCGATTATGTGAAGAGAGGATACGACGTCGTTACGCCCGGACCGAGCTGCAGCTATATGATGAAGCAGGAATATCCCCTGCTCTTAGACGGCAACCCCGACGTTAAACTCATTGCTTCGCACACTTATGATATGATGGAATACCTGGCAAAGCTTAACAAAGAAAACAAGCTCTCCAAAGACTTTAAACATTCTCAGGGAGACGTCGTTTACCATCTTCCATGTCATTTAAAAGCGCAAAACATCGGATACAAGTCGCGCGATGTGCTTGAGCTCGTTCCGGATACAAAGGTTGAAGTCGTAGCTAAATGCTCCGGCCATGATGGTACGTGGAGTTTAAAGAAAGAATATTTCAAGCTCTCGCTTGAAGTCGGCAGGCCGCTCTTTGAAAAGTTTACCGATGGAAAATCGGCAGCAAGTGACTGCCCGCTGGCACAGCTTCAAATTGAAAAAGGGTCCGGCAAGAAGGCGCGCCATCCCATTCAAATTCTGCGCGATGCATACGGACTTGAAGAAAACCCGAAAAGATGATTAAAGAGTGAAACACGAATAAAGTGCAGAGGTTATGGAGATGGGAAGCCAAAGGATAAAGAGGGACACAGAATGAAGAAAATCGAAGTCGATGATCTAAAAGACATAGCCGATTACGAAAAAGTCAGGAATGATTTTAGGAAGAAAATAATCGAAATGAAAAATAGGCGCAGGCTGGAAGCGGGTGATAAAATAACTTTGACGTTCGAAAACAGACACACCGTAACTTTCCAGATAGAAGAAATGATGCGCATCGAGAGGATGGTTGACGATGAAAAGATAAAGTCGGAGATCGAGACATATAATGAGCTTATCCCCCGGGAGAATGAGCTGAGCGGGACACTTTTCGTGGAGGTCGATGAACAGGATCAGATAAAGCCTGTGCTCGATTCACTTGTGGGCTTAAACAGAAATTCCGTTTTCCTTCAGATAGGAGATCGAAACATCCCGGCTATCTTCGAGGAAGGACATGCAACTGACGACAGGATAAGCGCAGTACAATATGTGCGATTTAAATTATCGCCAGACGAAGTTACAGCGTTCATAAAGCGGTCCGTTCCAATTCGGGTAGTTATCAAACATAAGAGCTACAACACCGACGTTGAGGTGCCCGAGGAGATGCTGCACGCACTTATCGAGGATTTGACCGCCGGTGCATCAGAGAATATTTGGGAATAACACGACGTTTTTATATAGAAGGTACTAAAAGTGTTAAACGATATACACCAGAGAAAACGAAGCAGGCAGCGGGATAAAGTCCTTGACATAGTTCGCTCCACCAAGGCTCACCCTTCTGCCGATTGGGTGTTCCATGAAGTACGAAAAGAAATGCCGAATATAAGTCTTGCGACCGTTTATAGGAATTTGAATCTTCTTGTCGAATCGAAAGAAATAAACGAAGTCCTCTGCGACGGGCAGCTAAGGTTCGACGCAAACATAGACGAACATTTTCATTTTATTTGCAGATCGTGCAAGGGACTTTTCGATATAGAAGAAATGAGAGTTTCCTCGCCTAAATTTAAGCTGCCGCGGGGATATAAAGTTGAAAATGTCAAGATGGATTTCTATGGAATTTGTCCGAACTGCATAGGCAAGTAACTCCTACTTCTCAGTTATGAACTTGTACGGATCGTTCCTTACTCTTTACCGGCGTGCCATTATGCGGGATGGCACCTTCTTCCAATTCAAACCGTACCGTCTTCGACCACGTCCTTTTTTCCCGTTTTATATAATCGAGATAGATCGCTCTCCCGACCACGTAAATCCAAAACTGGCAGTAAGTAAAATACATCAAGAAGACGAGAAGAAAATTCTTGAACGTGTCAAGACCTTCATAAGAAAGCACGAGAACGATTTCGAAAATAAATAATACGACAGCGAGTATCCAGACGGTCGTATAAGGTCCAGGGAGCGGTATCGCGATCACCTGTGATACACTGAGGATAAAGATCAGGTCGCTGACGCCGATTGCGAACAGGAAGAAATAATAAAGCGAAAGGAGATAGAGCACTTCGAAGGCAAGGAATTTATTCTTGAACTGTGGTATCTCCTTAAGAAACTTGGTCACTACATAATTATTCCCGCGCACCCATCTCGTCCTTTGCTTCGCCCAAACCGAGATTGTTTCAGGCTCCTGTTCAAGAGTAACGGCAAACGGTATGTACTTTATCTTGTACCCTTTCATGTAAATCCTGATGCTCAGCTCCGAATCTTCGGTTATTGCATCCTCGTCCCAGCCGTTCAATTCATCCAGCAAATGTTTCCATATCACGAAGTTTGTTCCCGGCAGAGTCGAGACTTTGAACATTTTCCATCTGCCCGCCTGAAGTATCGATTGAAAACTCAGCGTCTCGATACTGATGAAACGCGTGAGCCATGTTCTGTCTTTGTTGATCGTTCTGAAATTTCCAAGCACGGCGCCGAGATCCGGATGCAAAAGCAGCTCGGCGACTAAATATTTCAGCGCATCCGGCAAAGGCTGGTTGTCCGCATCATAGACGGCGATGATTTCCGCATCGGTCTGCTTCATTCCTAAATTCAACGCGCGTGATTTCCCTTTCCCTCCTTCGCCCTTCGGGACATTGTAGCATCGCACCCGCCGGTCCAGCTTCGCAAGTCCTTCGACAATTTCTCCTGTCTTATCCGAAGAGCCGTCATTAATAACAAGTATTTCAAATTTATCTGCCGGGTAATCGAATCTCAACATCGCTTCGACTGTCCTGCTGATCACCTTCTCTTCATTGTGCGCAGGGATTAAGACACAGACCTTCGGTTTTGCCAGATGTGCCATCGCATCTATCGCGAGTTTCTCCTTTGAAGAGCTCCAATTGTGAAAAAATCCGGCTATTGTAAGTATAAGCTGGTACGCTATCATAAACCAGATTAGAATTACCGAGAGGACAAAGAAACCGCCTAATAAAGTAGTAGCAAAATTATACACGAACCGGGATTCTCTTTCTGCGCAGCTTGAGAATAAAATACAGCACGACGAGTATTCCGCCTGCGATGGAGCCGAAAATCGCGATCAAAGAAGACGACCACAAACTTGTCAGGTCTATTCCGTACGAGACGGCGTTTTCCAAAACCACAAGGACTTTATGCTGGCCCGGAGGCAATATAATTCCGTAATGCTGCTCTTCCTTCGCAACGTTGAAGGTGATTTCGTGATCGTCAACGAAGACTGCAAACGGGACCTTTCCGAAAGAAACTGCGCAGCGGGTCGGAGAATCGTAACTAAACTCCACTCCTCGCTCGAAACTCCGCTCACTCAAAATGTTGCATGAAGCTGCTTCGATATGAGAATCCAGCATCTCGTTCTGAAACGGGTTAACGTCAGCGCTGACTATTTCCAGCAAATGCTTTCCCGCCGGAATGGAAAAATATCCGGGCTGGTACGGAAATACCGTCTCGCCATCGATCTGGATGTACTTCACATCAGCGCTCAGTCTTATCGATGTAGAATATGGCGCATCGATTTCGTACCCGCCGTTGGTCATTTCCATGTTCGCCTGCGGAGTGATAGCATAAGGAAAATCGGCGAGATCCTGAGGCAATACCGTCGCCTCATCGTAGATTGTCATTCGCGGCGCAGCTTTCGCCGCAGAATTGACAAGCAGATACGACTCAGTTCCGGTCGGAATCAGGCTCGGAAATATGCCCACGTAATTCGAATCGCGCAGCGAATAAATGTTGAGATCGATCATCAATTGCGATGAATCCGGTCCTAAGAGACGCCTGTAAGTGTCCCCTATTCCAATATACCTTCGCGGATCGGTGTTCCAGTTTGCTTGCGGGTCTTCGACCTGCAATGCGAAGTCATATTTTTTCCTCAGCTGTAAGATTTGATCGACATCAACCCCGATGCTTGTTCTCAAATCAGGGAATGTTTTCTGATCCTCAATTGTCAGGATGATTTGCACGCCCGGCTTATCTTTAAACGCGCCAGTCGCAATCGAAAGGAAGTGAGAAGTCAACTCCGTTACGAGCGAGACGCGGAAGTCGACGAAGTTCTTCCAATCCTGAGGCGAAATTTTATAATAATGCGGCGAACTCGGTTGAAACAACTGGACAGGATCAAAGCCATATTCTTTCTTGAACGTTCCGCGTGCGCTCAGGTCAAAAGGCGTGAGGAGCTGGGGATTTCCAGGCGCTCCTTCGCCGCCGAAATACATTTCAGCAACATTTACTCCGTCCCAATCATGCGAAGTCAAGAATTTATATATCCAATCCGAAGCCGCATGAAGACAAGCGGTGTCCGCCAGAGCAAGCGGATAACGCCAATCGGGTCTGAACGTCTTCCCCTTTATAGTTTTTTTCACGCCACTGCGGATGATCGTTGTAAAACTTCTGGCTGATTTGCGGCGGCTCTATCCAGACATAAACGACGATACCATAAGCATGGCATAGCCGTATCAGCCTGTCGTAGTCGTACATAAACTTTTGATATTCATGCCACCCCGCGACATCGACAACACGAATGCCTCTGCTTGCCCATTGCTTCACGAGTGTCTCGATGCTCGTCGTGCGGCGTAAGCCGGGATCGAAATACATCTCAAGGTGGTCGCGCCGCAATATCGGGTATAAATCAAAATAGCTTTTGATCCAATCTATCAAATAAGGAAAACGTGAATAGCCGCCGTCGGTAACCGGATCAAAGCGAGCGCTGATAGAAATAAATTCTCCTTTACCGTATTTCCTCACGACAGCTATCGGCGCATCGTTAATGTCGTTCGTGCAAGCAATCTCATCGCTCTCCTGCACATCGATCCGATGCACCGTCTCGGACATTCCCCAGCTTAATAGCTCTTCTGGAAAAAGTGCATCCCGAACTTTTTCGACTCTGCTCACGTTTTTGCTGAAGTTAATACCAAGATCTTCGGCGACGGGATTTTTCGAGTCCGTTATTAGCTTCCCGCCGTTAGATACGAACTTTTCAATTACATCGTACAGGGAATCCGATAATAGCTCCGCAGATGAATATGGCACAATCAAAAGGTTGTAGTTTGTCGTACCGGTGAGATCATTGAAGGAGAGTGTATCGACCGGTATGCCGACACTGCTCAGCGCCGTCACAAAGCTTTCTTCGTCGTGCAAGGCGCCTCCCGTCGCGGTTGAATCCCAGACTATTGCGGCAACTGCAGGAGTTATCGCTTTTTTTTCGGGAAACAAATTCTTAAAGAAATCGTGAATGATAATTCCGATCCTGTCGAAAAAGCTCAATTCCTTTTCATGGTACTCTGCAGGTTCCGCAGCATAAATCCAGCCGGGTTTAAGATCTATGTCTCTTGAAATTTCGCCCGTAACACGGCTTGAGGTGATGTCAAAGCTTGCCCGTTCGCCCTTTTCATTCAAATAGATTTCCTTTAAATACTGATCTTCAATTGAAAATCGAAGAGAAGCTTTCCCGGACGCGATGACCCTATCGGGCAGCGTAACGGTATTATCGCTGTCTCTCAAATCAACGTATGTATACCCCAAATCGCGAATACCATCCACTATCTCTTTGAGGAGATTGAGCGGCATAAACGGATGAATGAATGCCGTGGCATAACCGTCTCTCACGTAAAGGTTTTCTTTCGCGGCATTGAGAATATCCTGAACTCCTTGCTCTTCTTCTTTTGGAGTACCGAGCGGGACGTATCCGAGATTCTCGGGAAGAATTTTTTCGCCGTACAAATCCCGCTTGATAACGTATGGAAAAAACTGACTGTAGTCCAAATCATTCATTAGAATTCTCTGTTCCACAACCGTAGAAAACACTTTGCCGATTTCAGCATAATCGAGGTCGGATGCGCCGTAGTGCGGAGTTTCCCACGCGAGCGGATAGATACCGTTCCGCATTAACTCTTCGATGCCCGTTTCTAATTTCTGCTGCACGTACGCCGCGTTGTCGTCCCGTATCGGCCGGTTGCCGGTCTCGTCCCAAAATTCGTAATCGCTTGCTGTAACGCCATGGTACTGGTGAGTATCGCCGTGCATCACTATTGTCGCACCATGCTCCTCTGCATATCTCAGCGCATCAACCATATCAGGCTTGTCAGAAAGCGCGACCCGGATGTTGTTAGATGGATCCACGTAAAAGGGTACAACGGCAATCAGAAACGGCACACCCTCGCTGTAGAGCAAATCAGAGATTTTCCTGATGCTGTTCGGGTCCTCAAGTGGATGAACATCCTCTATGCGGATGAGCGCCGCGTGAAATTCGTCGTGTTCCTGGTTCAATATGTCGTGCAATTTTTCGGCAAAAAACAGATAACGATCCGTTGGTCCTATATATGAGAATGGAGAGTCGCCGAATAGATACAAGTTATCGGAATGGATTGCATATGGTGAAGAGATATGGTTCGGTGCTATCGCATTTGCTAATATCTCGACGTTGCTGCGCTGTGTGATGGAAATAATTGTGAGATAATGATCGCCTTTCGTGAATTTGAAATTTCTTTTTACGGTAACAACTGATTCAAAACCAGTTGTTGAATCAAGGCGTTCAGGCACAAATCCGTACCTATCCTGCAAATTGTGGCGGGCATTCATTGCAATAATTCCATTTCCCAGCCATATCAATGTTCCCTTGAAATTGTAAGCGTCATCGAGAAATTTATCCGGCGGGGTGCAGTCGTTCGTGAAACCAATGAAGAAAAGATAATCGTATTTGTTGCTCTCGCCGGTCTTATAGTCATCAGCAGCAACGATACTTTTCTGCAAATCGAAGTGGCCAAGAAGCTGGTACAGTTGAAGTCCATCTCCTTTTGCCGGATTGCCGGAGTTATCTTTCCCTTCATAAACAATAAGAACGCGATTACCCGCAAAGGCTTCCCCCATCAACAAGAGAAGGATCGCCAATACTTTTTTGATCATCATTTCAAGTTAATTTACTAATTGCTTCTCTTAATTGTAATGCAGGAGAGATTTCCCTGAGATGAGATTAACCGGAAGCAGTTAATCTTTGCCATCCCAGTTATTGTATTTTTCGTAGGCGTCGATAATATCTTTGACGAGTTTATGTCTAACAACGTCCGCCTTTTCGAGATACACAAAGCTGACTCCCTGGACACCTTTGAGTACTTTTTGTATTTCCACGAGTCCGCTCAGGCTTTTCTGCGGCAAGTCTATCTGTGTAATATCGCCGGTAACAATTGCTTTGGAATTCACGCCCAACCGCGTTAAAAACATTTTCATCTGCATGCCGGAAGCGTTCTGCGCTTCATCAAGAATTACAAACGCATTGCCCAAAGTTCTCCCTCGCATGTATGCGAGAGGAGCAATCTCAATTACATTTTTTTCGACATAAAGCTTCAATTTATCTTGAGGAAGCATGTCATCAAGAGCGTCGTAAAGCGGACGAAGGTACGGTATAACTTTTTCCTTCAAATCACCGGGTAAAAACCCGAGACTTTCTCCTGCTTCCACCGCAGGACGAGTCAGCACGATTTTCTGGACATCTCTGTTCCTCAACGCTGCGACAGCCATGGCGACCGCCAAATATGTCTTACCTGTTCCAGCTGGCCCGATTGCAAAAACGACATCGCTCTTTTGAACTGCTCTCACAAGCTGGCCCTGTCCGGGGGTTTTTGGCTTTATGAGATCGTTCTTCGCAGATAGTACAACAACCTCTTTAAATTCTCCCGCACTTTGTCGTACTTCTTCTAATTTCGGATTCTCCCCCGAAACAAGTTCTACAACCGTAACAACGTCGTCCGTCTTCAGGATGCCCGTGCGGCCAAGCACATACATTAACTCTTTGAAAACTTTTTCGACACGATTCGTTTCTTCCTCTTCGCCTTTGATGAGAATGCTGTCGCCGCGGACAACTATGTCCGTGTCGAACCTATCGGAGATTATCTGGAGATTTGAATCGTTGATGCCTAAAAGGGAAACAGCATCCACACCCGCAATCTTAATACGTTTCTCTACTATATCCATCTATACCTGGAAGATTTCCTGAACTCGAGAATATAAGTCATTGTCCCTACCACTTCTCCTCGATCATGATTTGCCGGTGAAATTCCCCCGCCCCCGAAAATAAAAAGCGCTCCTTCCACATGAGAGATATTGTCGGAGGAGCGCTTGAAAACTATTCAAAACTAACGTGCAGAAATACCTTCTTGAAGATTACTGCGAAGAAGCATCTTCAGCACTGCAACTACTTTCCCATATGAGCTTTCTTTGCATAGTAAGCTCTCGCAGCCGCCTTTTCATCGCTACTTAAGGGACCGTTCTCCGGGATGTTCAAGACTTCTCGCGGATAAATAAGATCAGGGTTCTTAATCTGGTCGCGATTGGCCACGTAAATCTTCGGCCATTTCCATGGGTCATTATAGATTGTCTCTTTCTTGGAGATATTCCAGAGGCAGTCACGGTTCCGAGCCCAAGTGCCGACCGTATAGGTCTTCGCTATCCCCGAGCAGCTCGCAACTCTGTCTTTCAACTGAGCATAATTGTTCGTGATGTCCTGTATCTTCGAATAGAACTCTGCCGCAAGCGCAAGCCTCGATGCCTTCACAGAATCAATCTGCGGTCCCAGCTTCGCTACGTCGTCTTTGTGCGCGCAAAGGTCTTGATCCGACATTTTCATGTAGTCACTTACTTCGCTGCTCAAAGCATCAACCGCTTGGCCGTATGCCTGCATGTCAGCCGCTGTTGTGTGAAGCATTCCATAATACTTCTGCAACTCAGCCTGATATTGCTGATCAAGACTTGCCAACTGATTCTTTAAGTCAGCAACGTCGGTGTTAAGCTGGTTTACAACATCTTTCAATGAATCACGCTGCGCAGTCAGCGATGTTATCTGCTGCTGCCATTCGTCGTACTTCATCTTCTCCTCTTGTGCGGATGCCACAGAGGAGATCGCGAAAATCATCGCGACCATTGCCAAAATTGATAATCTTTTCATCTATGGCTCCTTTTCACTTAGACGTCGTTGTGTCTGGATTTGTTTGCTGCAATTTCTGCTGCAAGAACTGTTCGTTGTCTTGTAGCTTTTTGATTTGGTCTTGTTTGTCTGCAAGCTGCTTCTGAAGATCAGCTTTTTGCTGTTGTGTCGTTTGAACTTGCTGCTGGAGTGAAGAAATCTCGCTCTTCAAACTATTGAGTTGCTGCATTTGGGTTTGGTCAGCATACTTCGTGCAGCCAGCAAGTACTATCGACGCAACTATGAGGCTCAGGATAGAACCCGTCAGTTTTCGCATATATTCCTCCATTGCGTTTAATTGCTAATAGTTTAATGGAATCAGGGGTTTTTGTCAAGCGTTTCAGAAATAAAAAATTCTTAATTTTTTTTCATGCTTTATACTAAATAACGCCGCCGTTTAGTAAATTCTAATTCCAAAGCAGGAGAATGACGTTGTCCATTGTAAAAAAAGTAGTGCTCGCCTATTCCGGGGGCCTAGACACCTCGATAATCATACCATACCTGAAAGAAACTTATGCATGCCAGGTAGTCGCCTTCGCTGCTAACATCGGGCAAGGCAATGATGAACTTGACGGCTTGGAACAAAAAGCGAAAAAGACCGGCGCAGATAAATTTTATTTGCTGGATCTTAGAAAGGAGTTCGTCGAGAATTTCCTTTTCAAAATAATTAGAGCCAATGCGATTTATGAAAGAGAATATTTGCTGGGAACCTCCATTGCCAGGCCGCTGATAGCAAAATATCAGGCAAAAGTCGCGGAACAGGAAGGCGCCGACGCGCTTGCCCACGGCTGCACCGGAAAGGGCAATGACCAGGTTAGGTTCGAGCTGACATATAAAGTCTTTGCGCCGCATTTGAAAGTCATAGCACCATGGCGGGATTGGGGAATACGCTCACGCGAAGATGCTATCGACTATGCAAAATCGCACAATGTCCCGATTAAAGCAACATTGAAGAAGATCTACAGCAGGGACGGAAACTTATGGCACTTAAGCCACGAGGGCGGCGACCTCGAAGACCCGTGGAACGAGCCGAAAGCCGATATGTTTATCAGAACCAAATCTCCGGAAAAAGCTCCAAATAAGCCGGTTTATGTTGAGATTAATTTTCATAAGGGTATTCCTGTCGGTTTGAACGGGAAGAAATACGACGGACTCGAACTCGTTGAAAAACTTAACGAGATCGGGGGAAAAAACGCAATCGGAAGGACGGATCTCGTCGAAAACAGGCTGGTCGGAATGAAATCACGCGGAGTTTATGAAACCCCGGGCGGAGAGATCCTTTATGCAGCTCACAGCCAACTAGAGCACATGGTTTTAGATAAAGATACGCTGCATTACAAAGACGTGGTAGCACAACGCTATGCAGAATTGGTGTACAACGGACAGTGGTACACGCCGCTTCGCGAGGCTATCGATGCGCTAATGGAGTCCACACAACAATTCGTTTCGGGCACAGTAAGACTAAAATTGTATAAAGGAAATATCATTTCAGCCGGCACGAAAAGCTCTTACTCACTGTACCAGGAAGATTTGGCAACTTTTTCGCAGGATGACGTTTACGACCAGAAAAAAGCGGAAGGATTTATAGATCTTTTCGGCCTCTCGATGAAAGTGAATTCTCAAGTGCACGGAAAGCCACAAGAGTGACACCCGAACTTCGTGAGGTCAGCATTTCCGATGCGCAGCAAAACATCGTAAACGCAAACGATTTCTATTTGTTCTACTCCACGTTTCTCGGCGGCTTTACGCGCGACAGATTGATGATGTCGGTACCTATCGACGACCACATTGTCCATCGCGGAGACGGAGTGTTCGACAACGCACTTTGTGTGAGCAGAAATTATTATTTGCTGGATCAACATATCGAAAGGTTTTTCTTCTCGTCGAAGTCAATCGGCATCGATTCGCCCATCTCAATACCAGAGCTCAAACGGCTTTTGATAAAGCTTGGAATTATTTCCGGCAATACAGAATTCATAGCCAGGTTTTTCATGTCGCGCGGCCATGGCAGCATGAGCGTTTACCCACACGAGGTTATCTCGCCGAACCTGTACGTTTTGCTCGGAAAGTGGCAGCCACCGCCGGAGCGCTACTTCAAAATCGGCATGACCGCTATTACAAGTCCGACCGCTTTGAGATCACAGATCTCTCCGCAGGTGAAGTCGGTCGATTACCTTTCAAATGCGCTGATGGAGCTTGCGGCAAAGAACAGCGGCTCGGACACTGCAATCGCCGTCGATACATCCGGCAACATCACCGAAGGTTCGAACAAGAACGTCGTCATCGTGGGCAAAGATGGAATTATGCGCGTTCCACCATACGAAAAGATCTTGCGCGGAACGACGCTCACCAGAGCCCTGGAGTTCGCCGACAAGCTCAAGAAGAAGAAACTTATCGCCAGTGTAAGCTCGGAAAATATTCCTGTGACAGCGGCTTACAATGCGAGCGAGATGTTCTTCCTCAGCACTTCATTATTCGTCGCGCCGGTCGTAAGCTATGACGGCAGAACGATCGGAGATGGAAAGCCGGGAAAAGTTTGGAAAAGTCTTTATGAATTGTTCCAACAAGATATTCAATCGAATAAGAAATTATTGACACCACTAAAATAGGGGCAAAATGCCAAAACTCTGGGGCGGAAGATTCACAAAAAATTCTTCTCAGATCATGGAGAAGTTCAACGATTCGCTTCCCTTCGACAACAGACTCTGGAATGAAGAAATCGACGCGAGCCGGGCATACTCTATTGCACTCGCCGGAGCCGGGATATTTTCGAAATCCGAGCTGGCGAAGATAAAGAAAGCTTTCGGGGAAATCGAGAAGGAATTCGTTTCACAAAAATTCAAGTTTGAGCCGGAAGACGAAGACATCCATACCGCTATAGAAAGAAGGCTGGTCGAAAAGATCGGCGGCGCCGGGAAAAAAATCCACACCGGCAGAAGCAGAAACGAACAGGTGGTGACCGACGAAAGGATCTTTCTTCGGACATCGGCGGGCCGAATCGAGAGCCTTATCGGCGACCTACAGGACTCAATTGTTACACTCGCAGAAAGGACGGCATCGCATATCGTGCCATCATACACTCATTTGCAGCAGGCACAGCTCGTCAGTCTCGGACATTATTTCATGTCGTTCTTTTTCATGCTTCAGAACGACTTCGAGAGATTCAGCGATGCAGAGAAGAGAATTAGCGTATTGCCGCTCGGTTCAGGCGCGGTAGCTGGATCGACCATCAAGCTTGACAGGGATATATTGAAAAAAGAACTCAACTTTGAGTCACTTTCGCCGAACAGCATTGCCGCGGTCAGCGATAGAGATTTTATAGCGGAGTTTCTGTTCGTTATCGCTCAAACCCTGATTCACCTGAGCAGGTTCGCGGAAGACCTGATTATGTGGAGCTCCAGAGAATTCGGATTCGTCGAATTAGATGATCTATATTCTACAGGAAGCAGCATGATGCCTCAGAAAAAAAACCCGGACTCACTCGAACTAATCCGTGGGAAAACTTCGCGCTCGATCGCAAATTTGTTCTCGCTCCTGGTATTGCAAAAAGGATTACCGCTCACTTACTCCAAAGATCTGCAGGAAGACAAAGAGCCGCTCTTCGATTCTGTCGACACTCTTGTTTCGGCGCTAGGAATTTTCAGCGGCGTGATTTCTACTTTGAAGATTCGCAATCGAAATTTAACCCGAAATATTGACGACTCTATTTATGCCACAGACATCGCAGATTATCTCGTCGAACGCGGATTGCCGTTTCGCGATGCGCATAAGATTGTCGGCAAGCTCGTCCTCGACGGCATTGACAAGGACAAATCACTTCGCGAGTTTTCACTCGGGGAATTGAATAGAATTTCGTCTTTGTTCGACAAAGATTATTTTGGAATATTCGACCCTGTTCGTTCGGTGGAACGGCACGACGTGTATGGTGGCACAAGCATCGAGCGCGTCAAACAGCAGATCTCTTTTGCTCGAGCACTTATGAAAGGAAGAAATTAATTTCCATTTCGAATGAGAACAAATTTCCTATCAGATTTAAACCCGGCGCAGCTTGAGGCCGTAAATTCCGTTGAAGGGCCGGAACTTGTACTTGCGGGGGCCGGGAGCGGCAAAACCAAAGTTCTCACTTACCGCGTAGCTTATCTCGTCTCTACCGGCGTCCCATTTCATAACGTCCTTTGCCTGACATTCACGAATAAAGCCGCAAACGAAATGCGAACGCGAATAGAGAAGATGCTGGACACCGATGACGAAAAATCACCGAGATACAATGGCTGGATCGGAACGTTCCATTCCCTCTTCGGAAAAATCCTCAGAATGGAAGCCGATAAACTGGGATACAGTCCGAACTTTACTATCTACGACGAAGAAGATTCTCTCAAAACGATCAAGCAGATTATTCGCGAAAAAAACTACTCTGAAGAAGTTTTTCCGCCGGCAGGTATTCGGTGGCAGATCAGCAAAATGAAGAACGGAATTGTCCTTCCTTCACAGTTTGCACAGTCCGCAAAGAGCAGGATGGAGCAAGTGACTGCGGAAGTTTACGCAGCTTATGACAGCATCCTCAAGAAAAACAATGCTATGGATTTTGACGATCTTCTTATCAAGCCGATACTTCTTTTCAATCATGACCATGGAGTACTCGAAAAATATCAAAACAAGTTCAGATTTATCCTCGTTGACGAATATCAGGACACCAATCGTGCACAGTACATTTTGCTCAAGCTCCTCGCGGAAAAGCATAAGAACGTGTGCGTGGTCGGCGACGACTCTCAAAGCATCTATTCATGGCGCGGCGCGGACGTTCAAAACATTCTGGACTTCCAAACAGATTACCCGAAGTGTAAAGTATTCAGGCTCGAACAAAACTATCGCTCAACCGGAAAGATTCTCGCAGCCGCAAATTCGGTAATCGTGCATAACAGGAAGAAACTCGATAAAGAGTTATGGACGGAGAATCATGAAGGCGAATTACTTACTGAGATCGAATCTGAAACCGATCGAGACGAAGGTTACAAGATTGTCCAGAAAATTCGTGACGAAAGCATCAAGAACAAGCTTCAGCTCAAAGACTTCGTGGTTCTCTTCCGGACAAACTACCAATCACGTGCGCTCGAAGAAGCTTTCAACAGGGGCGGCATACCGTATACTATCGTTGGCGGTGTCGCATTTTACAAACGCAAAGAGATTAAGGACCTGTTAGCTTACTTAAAGTTGATTCTAAATCCGCTGGACAATGAATCGTTTCTCCGGGTAGTGAATTTTCCCGCAAGAGGCATCGGCGATGTCACAATAGAATACTTGCGAGACTTCGCGTCCAAAAACGACAGTTCTCTTCTGAATATATTGAGCCGCATCGATGAGATTGTTGAAATCCAACCGAGGCAGAGGGCTCAACTTGAGCTCTTCGGCCGTTTCATGACAAAATATTCTCATCTTAAAGATGAGCTGTCGGTCAACGAGCTGACACGCTCATTAACGGATGAGATTCGAGTAATCAGAACATTAAAGGACGAAGCTACACCGGAATCACAGAACAGAATGGAAAACATCCAAGAGTTTCTTGCCGGCATAGCGGAATTTCAAAATGAAAACCCGGACGGGACGCTGCAAGATTTTCTCGCCGAAGTTTCACTCGTTGCCGACGTCGATCGATGGGATACCAAAAGGAATTCGGTCACATTAATGACGATACACGCCGCCAAGGGATTGGAATTCCCTGTCGTATTTGTAAGCGGACTCGAAGAAGGGCTCTTTCCGCTTTCTTCAAAGGAAGATGACGAATTGGAAGAGGAGCGCCGGCTGTTTTACGTGGCAATTACGCGGGCGGAGAAAAAAGTCTATCTCTCGTATGCAAGACAGCGTTATCGCTTCGGCAAGATCTCCTATCAGACCTCGTCACGGTTTTTGTCGGAGATAAGACCCGATTTAGTGGAACGTGATCGCGCGATCCAGCCTTCAAAATTGAAAAGCCAAAGCCGGGACATTGAAAGAGACCTTGTATCCGGCAAGCGTTCGCGAATAACGCCCTCCGGAGAGTTAAGATCTGAAAGTTATCTCGGATCGATATTCCCTTCATTGGATCACGCAAATCTTGACAGGGTTGACGACGCGAAAGAGCGTCAAGCCTTACAACCTTTGAGAGTCGGTTCGATAGTGGAACACCAATTTTTTGGCGAGGGCGAAGTTGTAGAAATAATGGGCAAGGGCGACAACGAGCGCGTCGTCGTTCTCTTCAAAGCGAACCAGAAAAAGCAGTTGATGGTACGATATGCGAATCTACGGATTGTGAAATAGGAGGAGCTATTTCAGAAAAAATGAATATTAAGTTCGAAATAGTTCTACAGGAGCAGCCGGATTTTGCCGAATCGGCGAAACAACTTTTACTTGGATACTCATAGTGGCTGAACTTCGGCTTGTGCTTTCAAGGTTTCGCTGAAGAACTGGCCCGACTACCGGGCGATTATTCACCTCCCTTTGGACGATTAATACCTGCCTACGAAGACAGAAAACCTGCGGGATGTGCTGCGGTTCATAAATTACAGGATGATATTTGGGAAATTAGCAGGCTTTGCCTTCGGCGCGAATGCCTTTCAAAGGTGATCGGAAGAAAACTCGGGATCATATGAGTTGACGAGGCTCAGGTGATTGGACATGAAAAAAGTCCATTGATAAAGTGTCTTCCATGAAAGAAGCGATCTCACTCCAGGGTCGTTAGGTTTTACTCAAACCGAACATTATTTAAATAACCACGATCCAGGTATCTTCTTGTTGGAGTTAAAGCTGAAATCTTAAATAGGACAATGGTAACCGTCAAATGCCGCCGCCAAAATACTGGGCTACTCAATATCCACGCTGGAGTAAATTTGAGTTTTCCTTACAAACTCCAGCTTTCTTCCCAAGAATCTCTCCGCTATCTCGTTAAACTTCTGCGGAAAATCACTCACATAAAATTCATACAGAGGTTTTGATACTTGGGTATTCAACATCTTCTTAGTCGAAAGGAGCGTGTGCACTGCTTCTGCTGTCGCCTCACCGGCATCGACCAATTTCACCTCGTCCCCTAACGCCCTGGCAATCGCACCGCGGAGCAGTGGATAATGTGTGCACCCGAGAATCATAACATCTATCTTACCGACAAACATCGAAAGATATTCCCGTGCCATCATATCTGTCGCCTGGTGATCGAAAAGCCCCTCCTCTGCAAGCGGCACGAAAAGGGGGCACGCACGTGCCAAAACATTTACATTCTTGTCGATGTTCTTCAATGCCGCCGAATATGCGCAGGAGTTTATTGTCAACAGCGTTCCGATAACTCCAATCCCTTTTGAATCGCTCCGAGCTTTTGCTTCAGCGGAAAGCCTCAGGGCTTCAGATGCGGTAGGCTCGATCACCCCTATTGCAGGAACAGTCGAATGCGCTTGAACCACATCCATGGCGAGGGCAGATGCAGTGTTGCAGGCAACGACAATCAGCTTGACATTTTTCGAAAGCAGAAATCTCGCATCCTGAATCGCGTAACCTCTGACAACTTCGGCAGATTTGTTTCCGTAAGGGACCCTTGCCGTGTCGCCGAAATAAATAATGTTCTCTTGAGGCAAAACCCTCATAAGCTGCCGGACTACGGTAAGGCCGCCTATGCCGGAATCAAAAACACCGATCGACTTGTCGTTGGCCGTCACTTAATAATTAATTCGGATTCAACAGATTCTTCAATTATCCGCAGGATGGTCCGCTTCAAACTATCCAATTCCTCCGGTGCGGGCTTAGTTCCGTCGTTGCGCAAGACATAAAACGTATCGACAATGCCATCTACGCGCGTAGCAATTCTTGCAAAATGGATGCTCAGACCTGCGGTCGATATTGCGGTCGTGACCTTATAAAGAAATCCAAGCGAGTCGGGGGCAAAAACCTCCACTAATGTAAAATCATTCGTATCTAAAGTCTGCACCGCGACTTTGATGTTCGGATTTATCTCATTCTTCAGCCTTCTCTGCCATCTCATTTTGTGCCGCTCAAAAAGACGATCGGGGTCCGTTTCGCCCGCGACCATTTTACGCAAGTCGGACTCTATTTTTTGCGTCTGAGCCTCGGTAAGATTCTTCTTTGTAATGTTGTCGAAAACTTTGAACCGGTCGATGATAACGCCGTCACCTCTGGTAAATATATTTGCATCGACGATATTCGCATCGTTGGCGCTGAGAGACGAACAAAATCTTGCAAGCTGGTACGGCGCGTCCCTTGCGATTATCGTGACGTCGGTGTAATCCTCATTTTCATTGAAGGTGACCGAGACTGATCCGAAATCCGATTCGATAGCTTTTATATGGTTTACTATTTCTTCGTCTTCAAAAACGACCGTATAAAGATCGTTCTTTATCGAATCAAAGTGCTTCCGGACAGAACCCGATTTCGCAGGAGGCATTTGGTCCATGATTGCACGTTCCTTAAGCTCACGCTGTTCCTCTTGCAAGGAGACGACCGCATTGACATCCAGCGATTCGGTTATTATACGGCGCGATTTGCTAAACAAATCATGGAGCAACTGCCCCTTCCATTTAGTCCAGACGCCTGGATTAACCGCGCTCAAATCGGCGTAAGTCAGCAGATACAGCATCTTCAATTGTTCAGCGTTTGCAAAAATCCTGGTAAATTCATACACCGTTTCGGGATTCCCGATATTTCTGCGGAACGCGATCTGCTCCATTTTCAAATGGCTGCGAACAAGGAAGCACACATCTTCAGTTGCGTCATCGAAACCCATTCTCGCCAGTGCTTTTTCAGCGACATCTACTCCGATTATTTCATGTTTTCCGATAGAAATCGGCTTCGCGATATCATGGAACATAACCCCGAGATACAACACATCGCGTCTTGCAATATCCTTCAGAAGCTCACCGAGAAATTCATCCTGCTCAGCGACATTTTCAAGATTTTCCATTGCTGCCAATGTGTGTTCGTCCGCCGTATAATAGTGGTACACATTGTGCTGAAAAAAGCCTATAAGCTTGCCGAATTCCGGCAGATACCTTCCGAGTACCCCGAGCTCGTTCATCGATTGAAATGTAAAAGCCACATTTTTCTCCGAAAGCAAAATTGACTTGAAAATCCCCGAAGCTTCGGGCGATTTTCTAAAATCGGCGTCACTAAAAAGATCGAGTTCCTGTGCCAGAGTTTCATGGACATTCTCGTCGAAATGAAAACCTGTCTTGGCTTTATGCAGAAAAGCTTTGAAGAGTCTTACGGGCTCCTTCACGATTTCGCGGCGAAAAGAAATCTTTTCGTCAATGAGAGCGTAATCGTCATCCAAGTATTTTACGTTGACATTTGCCTCGCGCGGCGTCAATATTGCTCTCATCTTATCCGACAATACCTGATTAAGCCTGTACACTTTTCTTGCGTGCCTGTAATAATCGCGCATAAAATCTTCGACGCCTTTGGAGCGGTCAGCGCTGTTGTATCCCATCTCAATGGCGACCTTTTTCTGTATTTCGAAATCAAGCAGGTCATTGAGGCTCGACGACTGGTAATGCAGACTTTGTCGAGTTTTCAAAATGAATTCAAAGGCTTCGGTTGTGTGGTCATATTGGAGTCGGTTGATAAATTCCTTTTCAAGAAGCTTGCGCAAAAAATCCAGCATCGCCGGTTGCACGAACGGAAGCTCAGACTCTGCAGGCAAATCTCCCGGACTTGGAAGGAAATCGGCGTACATTGCCCGATATATCCACAAAAGAGCGTGGAGGTCTCTGAGTCCACCCGCGCTTTTCTTTACATTCGGTTCTAACAGAGAAGTCGATTTTCCGTATTTGCTATGCCTGACTTTTATTCCCTCCAAAGTTGAACTCACAAAAGTCCGGTCCGTCGTCCGAGGCACAAAGTCATGGATTGCCGAATCGAGACTCGCGAAAATATTCCTATTTCCCGCAACATAGCGGTATTCGAGAGCCGCTGCCCAGCTGTCATGGTCGTTCTTATATGTTCCCAAAACCTGACCGATATTTCTAACCGAATGCCCTATGTTCAAGCCCATGTCCCAAAGAAAATGCATCACACGTTGCGCGAGAAAACTTGACTCGACACCGTCATCCACAATGAACAGAATATCGATATCCGAATGCGGACATAACTCGGCTCTCCCGTATCCACCAACCGCAACAGCAGCCAAACTTTCCTGACTTCCGGTCCCATTCACTGCCGCGGCAATCGATTCATCAACGGCTTCGGAGAGGAGAACGGAAACCTCAGAACCTTTTCCGCCCGACTCATGCAACTTCTTTGCCCGCTCACGACAGGATCTGAGTTTTTCCAAAGCAGATGCGACTTCGTTTTTCATTTGTTAGAATATAATCAAGATGACAATTAAATACTTATCGTGTTGCTTTGTTCCACTTTGTCCAGTCCTATCAGTCGTCGATTCCTTTTTCTCTCGTCAATGGCAGCCGTCGAAACGCATCTCCTCAAACCTTTTGGAAACCGAGAAGGAAATAAAAAGTTACCCCGCTGTTAAGAATCAATTTCCTCGCTTTATCTTCGGCTTACGTCACTCGCTAAAGTACTTCGCACTTTCTCCACAAGCTGGTCAAAATCGAAAGGCTTTTCGATAATCTCCACAAATCCTTTCAGCCCGGTTCTTTCTTCTTTGGTGATATAGCCGGTTGAGATCAGGACGCGGACATTCGGATTGATTATGCTAAGATTCTCCAATACTTCTTTTCCCGAAAGCTCCGGCATATTGAGGTCAAGGATAACCAGGCTGATTTTTCTCCATTCTTTCTTATAGATATTGATCGCGCTCATTCCGTCTTTTGCAGTAAGCACGTCGTATCCTGCCTGCTCCAGAAGAAACTGAGCTGCTTCTCTTATCCCCACCTCGTCATCGACAAAAAGAATTCTGACGCCGTATGGCGATGATTTCTCTTTGACTTCAGCGGACGCAGCACCGGAAATCGTTTTTTCGGAAGGCTCAGCCAGAGGAAGATAAATATTAAACACGGTCCCTTTTTTGTCTTCACTATAGACCTTCAAGAAGCCATTGTGAGAACGAACTATGCCGTAAACAACGCTCAAACCAAGTCCGGTTCCTTTCCCAGGCGGCTTCGTGGTAAAGAACGGCTCGAACACTTTTGACATGAGCTCCGGCGGTATGCCTTCGCCATTATCTTTCACCAAAACATAAACAAAAGTTCCCGGGGAAGTTTGATACACATCAGCCTCGGCCAAACTAACCTCGCGCATTTCCGTCTTGATCGTCAGTGTGCCGCCATGTGGCATGGCGTCACGGGCATTCACGGCTAAATTAAAAATCACTTGTTGAATTTGACTCTGATCGCCTTCGATAAAAAGCGGCTCTTTATTCAACTCGGTTTCAATCTTTATCGTGCGAGGAAAAGTCTCCTCGAATAGTGGAAGCGATTCCACGATTATTCCGTTGATATCGAATTGTCTTCGCTCCTCCAATCCTTTTTGCCTGCTGAAAGTTAATAACCTTTTTGAAAGATCGCTCCCCCTGATCGCAACGTTCGTTATATTATCGGCATATTTCTTCAACTCGACGTTCCTGGAGCTTGTGTTGAAGCAGCTGCGAAGATCCAAGGACAACTTGAAGAATATTGTTAAAGTCATGAGCAATTCCGGCGGCTAAGGTCGCCATTGATTCAAGTCTTTCAAATTGCTCGAACTTCTCTTTTTCCTGAAACTCCATAGTGCTGTCGACAACAAGCGACTGCACCCCCCGCTTGTTACCGAGCTTTATGATGCTCGAATATCCCGATAGTTTAATGCCTTTTCCCGAAGCCGTTGTCCCCGCAACTTGCCATTTGTCACCGAATTTTCCACCTTGGATGATCGAATCAAATGCATTCTTCAAGGAAGCGTAATCATCGCCATCGACAAACACCGAAAGGTCGCTGCCGGATAGTCTCTCGACATCCGTCTCCAGTATTTCCGCTAATCTAGTATTTGAAAAGATAACGCGGCCATCCACCATGATGAAACTGCCGATATATGGGTTCTCGACAATTCTTCTATACTTGTCTTCCGAACTCCTCAATTCATTTATTTTATCCTGCACTTCATTCTCAAGCCTCATCGACCACCTGAACGCGACCGACATGATAATCAACCCGCCGCCAAACAGCCCTACCACCAAAAATCCGGAGAGCATTAAGAGAGAATTGGTCGGGCGGAACAGCCCGGAGACACTCTCTTCCGGCTCAACCGTGGCAAGCGTTCCCTTATATCCCTGAAACTCAACCGGTGCAGCGATGAGAATAAAATACTCCCAGACACCTGCATGGTCGTAACCCTTTAAGATCTCGTAACCTTTCGATTCCGCGCCGAAAACGGTTTGCATGTTCACACCGAGACCTTTCGCTTCTAATTTGTCATCCGCCAAAATTGCATCCTTGAAATTCCCTCCGATTTCACCTTCACGATTTGAGTAAACGATTTCCAAAGCCGGTGAGATCAACCTGAGAGAAAGTCCGTTCAGGTCGACCATGCTATTTGACAAGATATTTCGGACGTCCACAACCGCGAATGCGTAAGGATTGGCGTCGTATTTGCCACGTCCTTTTATCAAGATGAAGAACTTGAAATCCTTTGTGCCATGATACAAAGAAATCTTATCTCCATTATCTTCAAAGGCCTTACCCGAATTCAACATAGCCGTAATTTCGACCTTTGACACAGATGTCTCATTCGAACGAAAGAACGACACGTGCATCTTTTCGTCTGCGTTGCCTACAGCATCGACATCGTCGTGATTCTTTAGAAAGTTGTTCAGTGCAAGCTCGGGATCGGGCGAGCTTTCCGAGCTTCGCAGCTTGAGCATGACATCCTCAAGAGCAGATCGCGTTTGCGATGCCACAAGCTTGGTAACCGACGATCTGAATTCGGCATAACTTTCAATGGTCGATATCCTCAAATTCTGGTATAAAGACTGCGCAGCCAATAACGCAATGGATACAAATACGATTATGCAAATTCCAATTGTGTAGAAATCGCGAAGCACTTTCACTCTTAGCCTGTCCAAGTAAGTGGTCTTCACGCGGCGCAAATTCGTCGGAAGGTAGAGCCGAACATATCGAATAATGGCTGCAGCAATTAGGGAAGAGACTACAACACCGAGCAAGCTTATGAACACCCGGGCGCCCTGAGACAAAGCCGCGGTTTGATAATCCCGCAAGACGCTCCACAATAAAACCGGCTCGACTAAATAATACGAAGTAATGATTCTGGCAAATCGCATTGTGCGAGATGCCGATTGCTTCCCGACCAAATGGAAGAATTCTCCAATGAAGATACCAATTCCAAAAAGCGCCACTTGACCCAGAACGAAACACAATGCTCTCAAGCGCAAATAAATCGGCCGATCTAAAGCGAGGAAATAGGAGACAAGAATTACCGTAAAGGCAAGCGCGATAATGCCGGCTATTCTCGCTGCATTCGTCGTAACTTGTCCTCCACCTGATCTGGTTGAATCAAGAAAGGAATGAATAACGCTCGTCCCTGCAAACGCGAGGATGAGACCGGCCGCTGTGATAAATGCTAAAACGAAAAGCCAAAAAGTGTCGATGCTTCCGAAAACAAAATCGAAATACATCTTGAGAAGGAAGGAGAAAATAACTGTTGAGCTTCCCACAAGAAGCAAAGTCCCGCCTCTTGATCTACCCTCGGCAAATCCGATTCTGAAAGCGAGGTGGGTGAGAAAGATGACAGGCAATAATACGATGATAAAATTTAGTACATCGGTAAAAACAATTGTCAATTAGGCACTCTCACAATATTATCGTTGTCGAAACAATAGTATAGTTAGATGATAGGGCGTAATCAAGGATGGCGGAACATCAATTTGCTCATGGCTGATGGCTAATAGCGCCGAGCTATGAGCCAAGAGTCATGAGTTTATCTAATTCAGATTCTAAACTTCAAAATACTAAATGTGATAGAGAGATACTTTGTGCTCATCGGAGCCACAATTGCGTTGAATGTGCCGAGACCAATATCAAAATCCCATGTCGATAGGTCGATGCCAAATCCGGCAGACCATCTGAAGCCATACTCTCCGCCGAAAGATAATGCGGTACGCAACGGAACAATCTGTGCTGGCTTCCATTCTGCACCGAGATCAATTTCCGGAGTCGTAGAATTATTCAATGAATTATTGAAACCCTGATGATAATCTATGGCGACTAACAGCTCACCGGGAATTTTAGGGAATAGATCGTTAAGTACAGTTGACGCACCTATATTCATCTTAGTAGGAAGAGAAGTCGAGAAGCTTGATCCGACAGTATCTTTATCCTTGAAGTAATCGTTGAATGAATTTTTGATGCTGTCCAAATTGCTCTGCGATCCCGGAACGTTGGTCTGCGCCGGAGAAAGCCCGGCAAAAGTGATCGAAGTGTCGCCACGCGTGTAAACAACGTTCTTCGACCAGGAAATAGAGCCGATATCGGTAAAGCTTATGCCGACCTTGAAAAAATTCATCACGATCCCGGTCACGCCGAGGTCAACTCCCAACCCTGTCCCTTGGGGGGTAAACGGATTAAAGTTCACAGTCGAGTCGCCGACATTACTCTTTACTGATTTTGATATAATCTGGCTTAGGAGACCTGCTCTCTCCGCGTTGAGCCCCATCTTCACGACGTAGACGTGACTCGCGGAATCCGCATAGATGGAAGTGTTGGTAGACTGTACTGAAGCGTAACTTAATCCGGTCACAAATTTGATCCCGATACCAACCTCAAAATTCTTTGCGATCTGTTTGGGAATCGTCAATACATCAGGAAGCTTCATTGCATAATCTGCGTTGTATGTTCTGTACCAGAAAGACTTCAAAGCTAAATCGTTCCAGGAGTAGTTCGAACCCCATGTCAGACCATTTAGCGCAAATGAAGCAAATGAGCTTGGAATCGCCGTTTGAGTGCCCACTTTTTCATCCACCGAAAACCCCAATGCAAAGAGAGGATTCCTTACGGAGACCGCGAAGTCACGTATGTTTACATCTGTGCGCACATTCCCTACGCCATCCGGGAATGCGTCGAGAATATTTTGTTTATCAGATTGAGAGAGATAAGTCCCTTCTTTATTTCCTGTGCTGTCAACGCGACCGGTGAAATAATCATTGTAGAGCTGCAAGTCCAAAAAATCCGAACCTGCACTAATTCCTAACGGAATAAATTCAATGACGATATTTCCCCGCGATAATGCTTCGAGGTTTGCTGGGTTCGTTCCGATTGCGTCTACATCGGTTGAGACAGCAGTTGATAACCCACCGAGTGAAATCAACCTGCTGCTTGCTATCTGCTGAGCGCTCACATCGAGGAGCGGCAGCAGAATGAGAACGGAAAAGGCCGCGATCTTTTTCATGTTGTCTCTCCTCATTTAAAAGTATTCTTGTTTACATTGAAAGCGAGGTTCCCGTAAACCTTCAGAGAAATGGTGTTTTTCTTCGTGAAAGGAACGGTGGTATCGCCAAGCGGAGTCCAGAAGGACCATTTAAACCTCATGTAAGAACGCCCAAACTCCTTCGCCTGACTTCCGGTAAGTATCACGGTTTTCTTGCTGAAGATTGGAGCTATAATTGTCCCGTCAGTATTAAAATCTGTTGCAGGTGGTGCATGAACGATTATGCTGTCAAGATTCGTAATGGAACCAGTGACTGTGTCTATTAATTGTGTTCTCAAAGTATCCTGCAATGGAAGTCCGTTGTTGATTTCGAAAACAATGGAGGCGGTGTCAACATCACTCATTTTCGCACTCGTTGAGGAATCGAAAACGGGCTTGGCCGTAGTGTCTATGTAAGTGGCATTCATAATGCCAAGGTAAACCGGCATATTTATCGTTCCAGTGCCGCCAAGTTCATCACTGCTAGTGAGAATTCCATTTACATACGGAAGACCAGGATTAACAACTACGAAGCCGTTCATTATGAATTCATCAGGAATAGTATTAGTCGCTATCGAAAAACGGTTGAGTGCATCAACAAACGCAGGGCCGGGATAGACAACGTTTTTGCCGGGAAATATTTTCGTGTTCACTGCAACAGGATAGATCGGGCCATTACGGATAGTACTGTTCGCCGGTACTAAAACAATGTATATGCTGTCTGGAAACTGGCCCGTTAGACTGAGGTTCAATGTGAGTTTTGTTGAATCGCTGAAGATCACTGATCCGTTGAACTTCCTTCCGAAGTCTCCGAGGTCCACTTTTTGCGTATCGGTAGTGAGCGCAATCGGAGCTCCCAGGTGAACGACGCCGCTGACCGAATCGGCCACTGCATCGGATAACTTGAATGAAACTGCCACAACCGTGTCGGTCTGAATTGTCGCGGGATTTGCCGATCCGGGCGAACTCAATGTTAATCTGATATACGGGTTATTAGGAAGGGTAATTCCTGCGAGCGGCTGACTCGTTTCGTAGGTTTGGTACGAAGCCAATGTGTTGCCGGGAACAGAAATGTTCAGTATAGCTCGGCCATCAGACGGATCGTAAAGATCAATACCATTCTGGAGAATTATATTTGCAGGGTAATCATTTGTTATTGTTACTTCCAGCGTACCGCTTTTCAAAGTTGCAGCTTGAAAACTTTGAAACGACGAATCCGGCTGCAGAGGAAGGGTAGTAGGCGGAATTGCGGGTACTGGTACGGTCGATCCTCGAGATAATTGGTCAGTAAGAGCATAACTTAAGTCTGCTGATTTAAACCTTAGATTATTCGAATATGAGACTCCGCTGAACGGCTGCGTGGTGAAAAGCGAGAACACACTTATGGAGCCGGCTGATCTTAAAAAGGTGGTATCTCCATCTGTTACTGTCGTAGAATCCTTCCACAAAATCTCTTCAAGGGTGTACAATCGGTTGAAGATGGGCAGTGAAAGCTGCGTGTTCCACGTTGGCATCACGAACGAGCCAGGCTTCCACTTCGAACAACTCGAAAGTATTATCAGAAGAGACACAACAACAGCTATGCCTATTATTCTCTTCCTCATCGATATCTCCTTCTATTTAACTTAGAACTGTCCATGTTTCCAGCGCTCTCATTTCAAAACTCCCATGCCCGATCACAAAGAAATTGGCACTAAGCAGCTACCAGTTGGCACCGCAGCGGGCTCGACTTTTCTCCGCAGGGCTTATACTTACTCAACATCTGCATCGGACTAATTCCAGAAAACTTTAGCCGCAAATTCGGATCATCAATTTCATATGTGCTTGTCTGACGAAAGGCAATTATTCAATGCTTGCAATGTACTTTCGTGTTTGCCTCAGCCTTTTCTTACGCTCCGGGCGACTGAAAACCGAACGGTGAGTTCGGCACAGGACCGGCGAATACCTTTATCTCTCCAAAATTCCGCTCGTACTTCTCAACATTTTCCCGCAAGGCGCCAAGAAGCATCTTGGCGTGTTGCGGCGTCATAATAATTCTTGCGAACACTTTAGCCTTAGGCACGCCCGGCAAAAGGCGAGTAAAATCAATTATAAATTCCGCCGGTGAATGAGAAATGATTGCGAGGTTTGAATATATCCCTTCCGCTTCTTTGTCACCGAGCTCAATGTTGATTTGCTGGGAAACATTTTTTTCTTCTGGCATTTTATCTCCTGAATTCTTGGCCATGCAATTTAATTTATACGAATGATCCTTTATCCTGGAGCATCAGCACTCTCCACTCCATACAATACAACTCACATTCCACCGTAACTCACGACATCTTCAAAAGGTTTTCACTGAAGAATAGTCTCCGTGCATGATTGTTGCAACAACTTACTTATGCCCTCGAAAAGCCTGAGCCTCCGGACGAATGTCAGCACCTTTTAGCCGGAATAAAAGAAAAGCCGCCACGCGCTTGAAACCGAACATGCATGGCGGCATTTCACAACAAATCCGTGGAGACTCTAATGAACCTGCCTCAGAGAATCTGCTTTCTGAAACGCGGCATCCGCTTTTTGCTTGACATTCATGAAAGTGTAGACCTTTCCAAGCAGATCCCAAAGACTCGGATCATCACTTTTGTAAGTTGAATACTTCTCTAAATACGGTATCGATCGCTCAAACTTCGCAACAACCATTTTGTTTAGCGAATCAGGATCACTGCTTTGCGACGCTGAGTCTTTAATTTGGACTCCCCAATTAACGTAACTTGCGCCTAAATTATACTCGGCGCTCCAGTACAGAGAATCGATCTTCAGAGCCTTTTGGAATTGATCGATGGCTCCTTGAAAATCATTTCCCTTGAGAAGAATCACTCCGTAATCGTACTGGTAGTCAGCATTTTTCGGATTCTTCTCGGCGGCAGCTTTGAATGCATCGCTTGCTTCCTGTTCCTTACCAGCTGCAATGTAGGTATTTGTCAATACAGTCGTCAATTCTTGGTCTTCCGGGTAAATTTTCGACGCTGGGATGAGAACGCTCAGCCCGCTGTCAAATTGCGCCATCGCCAGGTTGTATTTCGAGGAATCTATTTGCGGGTTATAGGCAAAATCAATTTTCTTCTCTTTCAACTGATCATTTTGAAAAGTAAGAGTTAACCCGTAGGTTTTGTACGTCCAAACATCAGGTGAGACGCCTTGAGTTTCGACCCTTTTCTTCCTTTTTGTCTTAGCCGTCTCTATCGTGCTCTTCTGGTCGGGCTTACCCAATGTCATGCTAACCTCTTCTTCGCTCATGCCTTGCTCTATCGAATTCACGTCCTTCAGCGTGTCTAATTTGCCGCCGTTATCATTTTGAAAATCGCCTTTCAACTTTTGACCATTCTTAAAATAAATCCTTGCTAGAAACTTTGAGGCATCTTCATCATGCAATCGCGTCCATAAAACGTTAAGAGGAGCAATCGCGCTGTCATCATCACCCAGGTTAAGGTAAGAATAAGCCAGCCCTTTGTAATTCATCGAGCTGTCGGGTTCCAGAAGAACGGCGTTATTGAACGCAATTACGGCTCCTTCATACGCGCCGCTTGAATCCTTGCCTGCCTGCAAATCTTTGAATCCTTTATTGTAGTACTGGGCCCAATAATGCACAGTAACATCGCTAATATCCTTTTTGTGCACATCAGAAATTTTTAGAGCATGTTGAAAAGCATCGTGCATTCCGGCACATTCTTGATTATGAGCCCTTACATATCCCAAAAGGTACCACCCTTCCTCGTCCTGAGGATTATTATTTACATCTTTTTGAAGCTGTACCTCTGCTTTATCCCACTCATTATTCTGAATATACAATTGGGCGCTTGTCAACTCGGAAGATGAACACTCGAAACCGACAAACGCAAACGAGACAGCAATAGCGGCAACCACGATTGCCAATATTCTGTAGTTTTTCATTTAATACTCCCTTTGAAAGTTAGATTTAACAACAGTATGCAATATAAAATTTCATCGGTGTATTTCCAATCCTGCTGTTTTGCCGCTCCTGCGAGAATGAAGCGGTCCAAAACATAATCCCTTTCCTTGTATGTTTCTTTATTCATTCTCTGGCACCATACGTATCGGGGGTAGATGCAAATTGCAATGCATCATGTCGTGCCCGAACGTTTATGTCAGGGGTCCACAAATAATCGCCTGCTAAGAACATGCGGGAATGAGAATGCCGGAAGGGTCGGGGCATGCAAACTTCGGAATTTGCTCAACGATAAATGGAGTTAGCATAAATATACTCTTCAACAGCCGGCGGCACCAAAAACTTTATCGACTTGCCGGATTTCACGCGCCTCCGAATATCAGAGGAGGATATATCCATATTTGGGACATTCACCATCTCGACTCGTCGAAGCAATTCCATGTCAACCGACGCAACAGCGAAGCCCGGCCTGTTCATCACCACGACATTGCATTCATCTAGAATCTTCTCGGGATTCTTCCATGAATAAAAATCCGGGAGAAGGTCAACTCCCATTATGAAAAAGAAGGAGCTGCCTGGAAGTTTTCGTTTCAACTCAAGGATAGTGTCTATTGAATAAGATGGACCGTTTCTCCACACTTCGAGATCACTCGCTTCAAACATCGCATTGTCTTTTATCGCAAGCCTGACCATTTCCAAACGAACCTCTGCGGGAATTATTTCTTCGTCCAACTTATGAGGAGGAATCGCAGCCGGGACAAAAAACACTCGATCCAACTTTAAATGATCGCGCACGCTCTCGGCTGCAACTAGATGTGCAACGTGAGGCGGATTAAAAGTGCCGCCGAAAATGCCGATCTTTTCAGAAGGCATTGCTGACATTAAAGCGAGCCGTACTTCCCCTTCAATCCGTTCAAAAAGTCGGTCGTGCGGTGGGCATTTTCAATCACCTGGCCATTTTTCACGAAAGAGTTGTAAAATCTCCTGAAACTCGGAAGGTCTCTAATGCAATGGAATCTATCTAATGTGAACATCATCGTTGAAAGCGGTGATGAAATCTTCATTGCTACCTCAAACTGGTCTTTCGCATTAAGTGCGTCGAAAATCTGCACGTGCGGTTTTTTCAAGCCAACAAGATATAACTGATCTGCGTGATCAGGCGCAAGCACAACCACATCGTCGTCGAGGCTTAATAACTCATAAGCTTGTCTAATCGTCTGCGGCGATATGATTGCAGCATCTATGTCTAAATAAATAAGTTTTTTGACGCCGTCGGAAAAAATATTATCAACTGCATTAGCGATCTTATTCGAAAGCTTGTTTCCGACCGCTGGCTTCAGTTTGTATTCAAATCCAGCGTGCCGAAATATGTGTTCAAAATCGGAGCGGGAGTCCGCAGGGTCAAAATAAACGTATGGCTGCAAATGCAATTGAAGCGCCGCGCGTTCCACTATATCATAAAGAAGAGAGGCCTGAAACTCGGCGGCCTCCTCGTGAGTCAATGGTGGTACAAGATTAGTACGTACTTCCTTCGGAAGCGGCGTTCGCGAAATAACAAGTAGTGATCTTTCTATCATCTGGTAAAAATTTATCACCAATGCGAATAATATTCAAGAAAGACAGAGAATCATTTTTATGGCCGATTCCGAAAGTTGAATCTAAGTCGGCTCTTGATTAAGTTCTTTTTAACTAAATGAAAAATGGCAAAGCTTAATTCCGACAGTGTCGTAGAAGAAGTTAGGCAGGCGACGGACATCGTGGATATTATCTCGCAGTACGTTCGCTTACAAAAGCGCGGGAAAAATTATCTCGGGCTTTGTCCGTTTCACACAGAGAAGACCCCTTCGTTTACGGTGAACCGCGAAAAAGGTTTGTACCACTGTTTCGGGTGCGGCGTCGGCGGAAACGTCTTCACATTCTTGACTCAGTACGAGAAAACCTCTTTCGGTGAAGCTCTCAGGCAGCTTGCCGCCCGCGCGAACATTTCGCTTCCATCTTACAATAACGAGAAACAAAGCGAGGTCGATGAGGTCCTCGATATAAACGAAAAGGCGATCAGGTATTACAGGGATATGCTCCATTCCGACGAAGGCAGAGATGCAATAAGCTACTTGCGGGAAAAAAGACAGTTTACGGATGAGACGATAGAGAAATTCATGCTCGGATATGCGCCTGACAGATGGGATGGGCTCCTGAATTATCTGAAAAGGAAGGGAATCGACGAAAAGGTTATCGAGAAGTCCGGATTAATTCTTAAACGACAAGATGGAACAGGATATTACGATAGATTCCGAGCTCGCGTGATGTTCCCCGTCCAGTCGCCGAGCGGAAGGATTATCGCGTTCGGCGGTCGGACGCTTAAAGAAGATGAGAAGGCAAAATACATTAATTCACCTGAGACCGCGGCATACGTAAAGGGCAAAACTCTCTTTGGAATTTATCAGGCCAAAGACGCTATAATCGAAAAAGACGCAGTAATACTTGTGGAGGGATATGCCGACCTCATCGCACTTCACCAGGCGGAAATAAGAAATGTCGTCGCTTCCAGCGGAACGGCTTTGACGGTTGAACAAGTGCAATACATATCTCGCTACACGAATAACGTCTATTTGGTCTATGACGCTGACAATGCCGGACAAGATGCATCGCTGCGCGGAGCCGACATTCTTCTCGAACAGGGAATGAACGTTTTTATCGCAGCGCTTCCCGCCGGCGAGGATCCCGATACATTCGTTTTCTCCCAAGGAAGCGAGGAATTCATGCGGCTGATCCACGATGCCATGGACATGGTCGAGTTCAAAGCCTCCCTTCTCCAGTCACGAAGCGCTGCCCCGCGTGACCAAATCACGATCATCCAATCGATAGTCGAGTCGTTGTCGAAAATCAACGACGCCATCAAAGTGAATTTGTACGTGAAAGATCTCGCCGGCAAATTTGGGCTTCAAGAAGAATCGATTTATCAAGAGTTGAAAAAGAAAAAACGCGGCACCGGCCATCAGCAAGCAACAGTCGATAATCGGCCGTCGGCCGCCGGCAATCAACTCTCACCATCTGATCGCAACCTTATAGACATTGTTATAAAGATGGATGAGTCCTTCATAGACGTCATCGCCAGACGGGTTGACAAATTGGAGATTCAAAATCCCATCACAAGCGAGATCGTTGAAAAAGTTCTTATTGCTCGTCTGGAGGGCGACAACATCTCTGCTGTGTTCGACAAGCTCTCTACAGAGGAATCGCGCAAGATCTTTGCGGAGTTTGCCACGGCAACGCCGGGGAGAAGCAGGGAATGGTGGGAAGAAATACGATTAGGTACAGAATCACCGGATTTTGTAAGATGGTTCGTCCAGTTTATAATTAAATATGAAGTTGACCAGGTCGAGCAGCAATTAAAAATGGTACACGCATGGATTGGCGAAGCGGAAAGGAAAGGCATCCCGACAACAGACTTTGATGCGCAGTACAGGCAGCTCATCAACAGGAAGCAATTCCTCACTCAGACCTATAGCGACATGAATTTAATGAAACAATACTTTGAATCTTTTAAAAGCCAGCTAATTGCTGAAAGTTAGCCATTGAGAACTTAGCATGATTGAAATACATGAAGATAAATGCGACTTGTGCGGCTGCTGTGTGGGTGTTTGCCCGGAGAACTGCATCGATTTAACCGAAAGCCGGATTTCGATCGTCTACGAAATCTGCACAAATTGCCGCAAATGCGAGTGGGCTTGTCCCTTTGAAGTCTTTGAATTCAAACGGGATAAGATGGGACACCAATCGGGAGTATCGGTGAATCCACGCTCTGAGATCGTTGCATGAAAGATTCCTACGACGTAATCGTAGTCGGCGCGGGTCCGGCCGGCGCAACGGCGGCTCGCTTTGCTGCAAACGGAGGAGCAAAAGTCCTGGTGCTTGAAAAGGACAGAGAAGTCGGCGTGCCGGTTCGTTGCGGCGAAGCTGTCGATCACGAAGGACTTATTCAATTCCTTCAGCCGGATAAAAAATTCATTGCTGCGGAAATCCGAAATTTCAAATTAGTAGCGCCGAATGGAAAAGTCGTCAAACCGAACATCGAAGGCGTCGGCTACATACTGGACAGGAAGGTATTCGACTACGATTTAGCAAGGATGGCGGCAGACGAAGGTGCGGAAGTCGTGACAAAAGCCTATGTCGATGGACTCGCAAGAGATGATGGCACAGTTACCGGCGTTACGGTGCAATATCAGGGCGAGCGGCTGACAATCAAGAGCAAAATTGTAATTGGTGCGGATGGCGTGGAATCAAGAATCGGAAGATGGGCAGGAATAGACACCACCGTTACGATGCACGATATGGAATCGGCGGCGCAGGTCACGGCAGCAAATATCAACGTCGAAGAAGATACATGCTATTTTTACTTCGGACAGAAGTACGCACCGGGCGGATACCTGTGGATTTTCCCGAAGGGAAATAAAACCGCAAATATCGGACTTGGCGTCGCGGCGGACGAGAGCAAGAAAAAACATGCGCTGAAATTCCTTGACGAGTTCATGCAGGAAAATTTTCCGGATGCCTCAATCCTGACAAAACTTGCAGGCGGCGTCCCTTGCGCAGAATCGCTCGAGAAAATGACACGGCCCGGACTGATGCTGGTCGGCGATGCAGCACATCAAGTGAATCCTGTCTCGGGCGGCGGAATAATAAGCGGCATGATCGGCGGTAAGCTTGCGGGAAAAGTCGCCGCAGAAATTGTCCGGCAAAACGATATGAACTTGATGTCACATTACGAAAGCGAATGGAAGAACTCGCTCGGCAGCCGACACGATCGATATTACAAGATAAAAAAAGTGATTTATAAATTCAGAGACAACGACCTCAATTCAATAGCGGATGCGATCACCAGGCTGCCTGAACCGCAACAATCTCTCGGCAACATTTTCAAGCAGGCAGTTATAAAACATCCGGCACTTATTATCGACGTGATGAAACTGTTCTTTGCATGAGGATAAATGCTATCGTCCGTGCCGGCGAGCGCATCGCGCGAAAAATAAAATACGCATTCACGCTTCTCGTTCAACCACTTCGTGCAGATATTACTTTTTCCGATGAGACCCAGGAAAACGCCCTCAACATTTTCTATGGAAAGGAATTCCCGCCTGGCAAGCATAAATCCATTTTCATGAGATCATCCGACGAATTTGAAAGCTGCATAAAGGATTCAAAGCTCCCCGGCCTTTTGCATATCGACAGGCTTGGATTTACTCAAAAGGATTCCCCTGCGATCCGCAAAGAACTACCAAAGCTATTTCCGACTGCGGGCGGGGATTTCGATTTTGATATTGCTGCGGCGACTTTCATGCTTGCCTCAGAATTCCAGGATTTAATCAGCCTTGAGAGAGACGAGTTCGACAGGCTTCGTGCCATGGATTCATTGCAGGACAGACTCGGAGTGCTGGATTTTCCTGTCGTGAATTATTACTCCATGCTTTTGAAAGATAAACTACAAAAATCATTCGACCTCGATGTCGAATTAAAACAATACAACGACGCCGATCATGCATTGGCACTAACCCACGATGTCGATTATACCAGCTCGCTCAATTTAAGGATGATAAAGAGGAACGTCTTCGGTCATGCCGTTCTGAACAGCGAACACCTCGCCCCGAATGAGCGAGCCATGAAACTTGTTTATCCGTTTCTCGCTATTGCCGGATATAATCCACCAAGAAGCGGTTTAAGATCTTTGAGAAATACGGAAGTTCAGAGAGGACTCAAGTTGACGTTTTTCATCAAAACCGGTTCAACTGCCAAGCAGGATGTGAATTACAATTACCGATCACGGTCAATGCGAACATTCATCAATTCTTTAGTTGATCATGGCTTTGAGATCGGTATTCATCCGAGCATGAAAACTTATATTGACAACACCCAGTTTATCGTTGAAAAGGAAAAACTCGAAAAAATCGTTGGAAAGGAGATCAGTTCTGTTCGCCAGCATTATCTGAAGTTTACTGCCGGTAGAACCGTCAGCATTTGGGAAAACGCAAAAATAAAATACGACAGTACGCTCGGCTTTTCTCGCAAAGCAGGTTTCCGAAACAGCGTCGCATTTCCGTTTCCACTATATAATTTTGAGCAAGACAGAATTTCGACTGTGACGGAATTGCCTCTTGTAATCATGGACGGTACATTTGCAGATAATCGCGATCTTCCAATCGATGAGACCTTAAAGAAGATGAGACACCTGATCGGCGAAACTAAAGCCGCACACGGAGCGGCTGCTATCCTCTTCCACAATTCCCTCACCGATCCGATTGATTTCCCCGGCTATATGAAGATTTATAAACTGCTCTTGACAGAAGCAGCCGGGGACGGCTTTAAGCTTGACGCGCTGTCAGAGATTATAGAAAACTTTCAATGATTTCAGTATCCGAATAATGCGGAGATGCCTGATCGGAACAATTCCTCTTCTTTGCGACTTTTAGCATTTTCATCCATAGTCGGCATCAAATGATACCATGGATCATTCGACACTATTTAAGAACCATTACCTTCCTTGACTGAACATAACTTTGCGACCTGGATACCGCCCTCAGCCGCACGAAATATACTCCGCTTGCTAAGTCGCTTGCAGAAAGTGAGAGCTTATAGCTGCCGGCTGAATAGTTTTGATCTGTCATCGTTTTGACTCTCTGGCCGATGACATTAAATACTTCCATGGTTACCTCAGCTTGTTCCGATAAATCAAACGATATTATAGTAGTCGGATTAAATGGGTTCGGGTAATTCTGGTAAAGTTCGGCAATTCTTGGAATTGCCGGCGGCGGGACAACATTTGTCGGGACGCCATAAAACTCTCTTGCAACATTAACCGCCCTTTCCAAATCTCCCAACGCATCACCGGCTACCAGGGCAAAAGTAAGCACTGTATCCCCGCCCGCGGGAACGGTCACGGGCCCGCCGGAGACAACCATGGATATATCGCTCGGTCCCGCCTGAGAATGTGCCGTTCCGCCTGAAAGCGCATTCCACTTTTGAAGTTTGGAGAAACCATTATAGATGCCGGAAACCGTGTTAGCATTGTCGATCGCCGCATAATTTATGTTTGCCCCGTAAATCAAGGCACAGCCGGTATAGGTTTTAATGGCTCGAGTTGAGTCGTACGCGTAGCCAAGCTGATAATTCTTATCGAAGGATGCGATATCTTCAAGTGGACTGATATCCCAGTCGAGAAAAATGCCACCGTAGAAATTGCTGAGCGGAGTGGAAGTCAGATTGTGAATCCTGTATTCAAGAATTATAAAATTCTGTGTTGAGTCGCGGTTGTAAGCGTAAGTGTCCAGCGTTACTTGAATTCCCAGCCGGTTCGTTGTCGCGTTGCTGTCCGAAAAACTCGAAACTGTCTCTTGCTCTGTGCCATCGCTCGAAGTTTCAACGTACATCGCTCCGAGCGGCCTGAAATCGTTATCTTCTTTATCTGCCGCGGAATCGCCTGTAGTGGAATCGCGAGCCGCGTCAACCACCCTGGAGCTTGAAACCCCAGCCATGTAGGCACCTTCGTACAAAAGTGTCTCCTCGGGCGAGGTCTCAAGGATGTCGGGCTGGTACAAGAAGCCTATCCCTTGAGTATTATTTGGATAGTCATTATATCCGATATTGCCTTTCGGTGTTATTGTGGTCTCAAGATTATTGAGGGCCAATCGGCCATACTGTGTGTTTAAGGTCACCGTAAAACCCTGATAATCGGAATAACTGCCGTCCGTCATAGTAATTAAAAGCGTCGCTTCATACCCGTAAGGCACGTTATTATTCACCTTAAAAATGAGGTCGTTCTCCCCAAGCTTGTAAATTCCTTTTGTCTGGAGCGCGCCAGCGGTAAAATTCCCTTTAATGACCGTCACATTCGGATCGCCGCTCGTAAGTGTCAACTGGAGATTGCTCGTCGGACTGAGCCAGTCCGTCACATTTCCTAATACATGGACCGTATCACCTGGCGGAAAAACTCCGCCATTGCCGTTGCCCGTCGAGTCGGCTAATGTCAAGCTGTCTATTCTGACTCCGGGCGAAGATACCGTTAATGCCCGATAAGCATCGACTCTTCCAAAACCCAACTCGTGGACAAGACTAGTATTGTTAGCATCTACGTTGTCCGAGCTGACCCGCACCTGTTCCAGTACCTGCTGCGGTGTGTATTCCGGATGCTGACTAACAACAAGGGCCGCCACGCCTGCCGCGCAAGGAGAAGCCATGGAAGTTCCATTAAGATAAGCGTAGGTGTCCGTCCCCCAGGTCGAAATAATGTCCAGTCCGGGTGCGGAAACCGAAACGTTGTAGCTGACACTCGTGAAATAAGTCGCTTTGTCGTTTTGATCGGTAGCAGCGACTGAAAGGACATTGTCATAATATGCCGGCGATTCAAATTCAGTCGAATGATCATCATTGCCGGCAGCTGCAACGACAAGCGCACCTTCTGCTGTTGCATAATTGATTATATCCTGCTCATACTGCGAATAACCGGCCCCGCCCCAACTGCAATTGATCACTCGGGCGCCGTTGTTGGCTGCGTAGATAATTCCTTCGAAACCATAAATAATATACGGTTCACTTTCATCGTCAACCTCTCCCGCCTGCGAAGTTTTTACAGCCATTATTTTACATTGCGCCACCCCTGCTATGCCTATCCCATTATTCGAAACCGCAGCGGCGATGCCCGCAACGTGTGTACCATGTGCGGGGATATCTTCCTCAGGATTATTGTTGGGAGTGCCGGCGGCATTATGTCCTCCGAAGTCCCAACCGATCGAATCGTCGGGATAATCAATATCGGTTTGCCAGTGGGGATTGTGCCAGATGTTTCCATATAGATCCGGATGCATCCAATCGACTCCATCGTCCACAATTCCTATCGCCACCGATGAACTACCTTGTGTAATGCTCCATGCCCGGAACGCATCGATTTTAGTCAAAGCATATTGCTCAGAAAGCGAGTCGTCATTCGGCGTGACATCTTCTTCTTTGTACATGTAATGCGGCTCTGCGTATTGAACATCCGGATTTGTAATCAGCGACTGTGCCATTAAAGCGGGCGTCACAGTACCGGAATAGTGTACGAGATAAACATCGTTCAGGATTTGGGATGCCTTATCAACTTTCATGTTCAACCGTCGAATGACGGAATTCACCGAAGTTGGATTAGCTTCAGTCACGACTTTCTTCTGCAGCTCGGGCACTTTCAAAAGTTCCTGGGTGCTTGCAGCTGTGCCTGACTTAAACTTTACAACGACGACTCCCTGCAAAGCAAGCTTGTTCGCGTCGATGCCGATGCCTGAAACGTAGCGTTTCATTGCACCGGCTTTAACGTTAGCCGATCCGAAAGCAACTGCGTTGAGCAAAAGAAGATTTATTGCACAAACAGCAATCGGCAAAATGGTCAATGAAACGATCTCAAATTTCGCGAATAATTTTCTGGACACAGGTTGGCTCCAATTAAAGAACACATAACTATCTAACATACGAGAACGGCTGCCGGTTCAACCAATCAACCATAGATTTTGACGCATCAAACGCTCAGATGGTTACGCCGATTCCGGCTGTCGCCACATTTATCGCTCCGAAGCTGTAATCAGCATTTATCGTCAACACTCCGAGTCCCAAATCCAAACCAAGAAGCGCTCTGAACTTATTTTTCCCCGTTAGACTGAAAGATATCGGGATCGGCGACAATCCCAAATTTGACGGAGGCGTGTATATGTAGCTCACATCGGTCTTAGAATTTTCAACTTGAAGACCACCATAAACCGTCAAAATTGCGAACGTCTTGCTTACTTCAAGATTTGCCGCGAACGCAGACATTTTAAACAAATTGCTGCCCGACGTATCTTTGACCTGAAAATTCTGGAAGCCGATTTGCAGAGCCAGGTCAACCGGGCATAGTGGTATATACCGGCTGATGTCGTGCCTCAACGCAAATCCGAAAAACTGTACGTCGCCGAGACCTCCGTATTTAACTTCTGGCAAGTAGCGAATTACAGCGTCGGTTCCAAAAAGGCTCCCTATTCCGATCTGCGGAATTGGAAGCGGTGCAATGCTGGTACTGATTAATCCGCCGATCGTGGGTTCCAGGAGGGACATGCCTAATGGATAACTGGGAGTACCGGGAGTTATCGTGACACTTCCCTTCTGTTTGCCGCCGAAAATTGTCGGGGCATTTTTCACGGCATAAGTCGCCGGCACCTTTCCAAGACCCGGTTCGTTGATTGTATCTTGGTAGGTAAGATTAAATGACTTATCCGAACTTGGTATGAACGCCCCGCTCGCCTGAACTCCAACATATAGACTCAATCCAAACGGAAGCGCACCGCCAACCGACGCCGAATGGAACAACCCGGAATTCAAATCCACCGCAAAAGCATTTATCGCGGGCGCGACGTACGCTTGTCCGTACTGTGCGCCAACTTTCCCAAGATTGGAACTTAAGTTTTGTGCATTTGCAAAACTGCACGACACGAAAAGAATCGTTGCCGCTACAATCACCTTGCGCATTTTTCCTCCTTCGTTTATGTAAACCTGTGAAGGTTTCAAACCTTCACAAGGTCCCGTTTAATGGTTTAGTTAAGGACACTCTTAAGGCGATTCGTTACCTCATCGATTTCGCCAATGCCGTCGATTTCAACGAGCATTTTCTTTTTACCGTAAAAATCCTTCACCGGCTTCGTTTGATTTTTATATACTTCGAAGCGCCTTTCGATTGTCTCACGTTTATCGTCGTCCCGCTGATAAACTTCCCCTCCACACTTCTTACATTTCGAATCATCGAGTTTTTCTACGAGCAAATTGAATATCGATCCGCAATTTCTGCAAACCCTTCGCGACGTGAGCCGGTTCATCAGGACTTCCTTATCAACTTCCATGCTTACCACGCTGTCAACTTCTATTCCCATTTTATCGAAAACTTTATCGAGTGCTTCTGCCTGCGGAAGAGTTCTCGGAAATCCATCGAGGATAAAGCCGCCCTTCGCGTCGCTCTCCTTCAATCTATCCTGGATGATTCCAATCACGACATCATCCGGAACGAGTTCGCCGCGGTCCATGAACGCCTTGGCTTTCTTGCCGAGTTCCGTACCATACGAGACGGCTTCACGCAATATATCGCCGGTTGCGATATGTGCAATCTTCAAGTCCTTCGAAACAATTTTTGCCTGAGTTCCTTTTCCCACTCCCGGGGGTCCAAATAAGATAATCCTCATTTAATGCCCTTATTTATTGATTCTAATGTTTTTTGCCGCGAGCTGACCGCAAGCCCCGTTGATATCCTCACCGGCATTGGAGCGAACGAAAACCGTCATTCCATTTTCTCGGAGCTCACTTGCAATTTCTTCAACGCGGTTGCTCGGCTTAAGTTTAAGTGCTGCCGGATCAACCTGCAAGCCAATCTCACTGAGATGACTGAGCGGGTGATAACGCAAAAGATTTATTTTAAGCGGGATGTCGTGAGAAAGCTTTACAAGCCGCGCGATGTCCGCGTCGGTATCATTCAATTTATCGAACAGAATATATTCGAAAGTTATTCTATCGCGCCTACTATAGGCGAATTCTTTCGCCGCAGCAAGGAGTCGTTCGAGGTTAAACTTCTTGTTTATCGGCATCAGCAGGGTTCGAACTTCTTCATCGAGGCTGTGAAGTGAAACGGCAAGCCTGAATTTTATCTTCTCTGCCGCAAGTAAAGGAATCTTATCGGCTATGCCGGCGGTCGAAACGGTTATCCCTTTTGCCCTGATATTCATGGATTTGTCATCCGTCAAGATTCTTATAGCACTTATCACGGCTTCATGATTCAGAAGCGGCTCACCCATCCCCATAAAAACAACATTGGTAATTCTCTTTTTGCTGTGCCGCTGCGCAATAACTACCTGTGAAATGATTTCACCGACGGACAAATTCCTGCTAAACTTCATCGCGCCTGTCGCGCAGAATTTACAATCGAGCGCGCAACCGACCTGCGTCGAGACACAGGCGGTTTGCTTAGGTGTGCCATGGTCATCGGGAGATTGTTCTTTAGGGATCAAGACGGTTTCGATTCTATTCCCATCGTGTAATCTCAAGAGGAATTTCGATGTGCCATCAAATGAAGACTCCTCGATGCCGACAACTTCCGGATATTTTATCTCTGCAATACCGGACAGTTTTGACCGGAGCGACTTGGTAAAGTCCGTTATCGAGCTGAAGTCCTCGATTTGCTTCTTGTAAATCCAACCGAAGATTTGATTCCCGCGATAAGATGGCTCGCCGATTTCCTTGAAAAAATCCCGAAGCTCTTCTTCGCTTTTGCCGAAGAAATTTGTCTTTTGCAAATTATCGAAATGAATTCCCGGAGCCCCTATCATAAAGAACCCATATAATGCTGCAGATGCTTATAAATCGGATTTCCGCGTACAAATACATAGGACGAATAAAATGGCCGCCAATCTTTGATTTCCGCCTCGTTCGCACACTATTTCTTTAAGCTCTCGGCAATGAACTTTCCGTGTTCCCTGCCATTCTCAATAAAGATCTTGTTGCAGTCGTATCCCGCCACTACCGAACCAGCCAAATAAACTCCTTCTACATTCGTTTGGAACGTGGCCGGATCATATTTCGGGACGCCGCTCTTTTCGTCCACCTCGATTCCAATTTCCTTAAGAAAATTTATTGCCGGATGATAACCCGTCAAGGCGTAAATGAAATCACACTCGAAATCCTGCTTCTTGCCGGAGACCTCAGCAATTATCCTTCCGGGCTCTATTTCCAATACATTGCTGTTGAAGTGTGCCATAATCTCCCCACTCCTTACACGGTTTTCGATGTCGGGCAATATCCAATATTTCACATTCTTGCCGAAGCAATCACTACGGTATAGAACCGTTACATCCACGCCATGTCTATATAAGTCCAGAGCTGCCTCGACGGCGCTATTTTTTCCACCGAGGACGATAACCTTTTGCCCAAAGTGGATTCCCGGCTCTTTGTAATAATGCGATATGTTCGGAAGATCTTCGCCCGGCACGTTTAACAAATTCGGATTGTCGTAGAAACCGGTCGCCACGATGACCTTATCAGTTGACACAAAACTCAACCGCGAAGAAGAGCCGTTTTTGATTTCCAGATCAAAACCCTGCTGTCCGCGGCAAACGGAAATAACTCTCGAATGAAATGTGAGCTCGATTCCGAAAAATGTCGCGACGCGGGAATAGTAGTTTACCGCCTCAACACGCGTCGGGTGCGGCGAGCTTGCGACAAATGGGATTCCGGCAATTTCAAGAAGTTCCACTGTCGAGAAAAAGATCATGCTCGTCGGAAAATTTTGAATTGAATTGACAATTGCACCTTTATCAATTACAAAGACGGAAAGATTTTTCTTCTTCGCTTCAATTGCGGCTGAAAGTCCGGCAGGCCCCGCGCCAATAACAACTGCATCATATCTCATAATCACTCAAACAATTCTTTCCGCCAACAAATTCACACCCCAGCTTATTTTTCAACTTTGAGAGTTCAGTTATGAATCAGAAATTTTCAATTCAAGACTTAAGAGTTTATTCCTTTCATAAAAAAATGAAGTCATTAATTACGCTAATAATTGGATTCTTGAGAAATTAGACCATTCAAATTTCTAATCCGTGAAATTCTCAGCCGGAGGCTGATAAGCCTACAGCTGAGCGGTCATATTTTTCTCTGGATTGTCAAATAATTAATCGCCAAAATTTAGGATTGACATCCGACGATAGGAGATTCAATATCAGATCTGAGCGACGAAGGCGCAAATTCCTTCCTTGAGCTGAACGTGGGACTTTGCGCCAGGGGCGCATGAGCCTATGGCTCAGAACCCACATCCGGTTCTTTCCAGGAATGCAAAACCCTTGAGCTGAAGGTGGGACTTGAACCCACGACCTGCGGTTTACGAAACCGCTGCTCTACCACTGAGCTACTTCAGCAATATCAGTTTTTGCGTAATAATATAAGCCTCCGGAGTCGAAGTTTCAATTTTTAATTGGGAACCATTCCTCTCACAGGCACACGCTCATTGCAAACCACCATATACGAGGGTAAATTAATTTATGAAGGATAAAAAGGTTCATATTATTACTCTTGGCTGCCCGAAGAACCAGGTTGACAGCGAAGTCCTTGCTGCACAATTAAAGGCGAACGGTTATTCAATCGCCGAATCGCTGGAAAAAGCCGACATCGCGGTAATAAATACATGCGGATTCATTGATGCTGCAAAGCAGGAATCTGTCGAAATGATACTTAAAACAGCTCAGCAGAAAAAATCCGGAAAATTAAGAAAGCTCATTGTCACAGGCTGCCTTGTTGAAAGATACAGGAGTGAGCTTAAAAAAAATCTGCCGGAAGTCGATGCATTTTTCGGGACACTTGTCCCTTCGGGAGATGAGCTTAAAAATGTTCTCAATGAATTTCAAGCCGAATATAAATATGAAATGCTTGGCGACCGCGTCCTCTCTACCCCGAGCCACTATGCTTATTTGAAAATCTCTGAAGGCTGCGATAACCCGTGTTCGTTCTGCGCGATACCGCTCATGCGAGGCAAGCATGTCTCGAAAACTATCGAGCAGATCGTGAATGAAGCTAAGTTGTTAGCCGAAAAGGGCGTCAAGGAACTGATCGTCGTTGGACAAGACACGACCTATTACGGGCTTGACATTGACGGGGAGCGGGAGCTTCCCAAACTTTTGACAAAGTTGAATGACGTGGAAGGCATCGACTGGATACGTCTGATGTACGCTTACCCGGCCAAATTCCCGATAGATTTGCTGAACGTAATCAAAGACAGCGATAAAATCTGCAAGTACATCGACATACCTATCCAGCATGTTTCGGATAGTGTTCTGAAGTCGATGCGGCGCGGAATCTCGCGGCGAAAGCTTGAAGAATTGCTTTATAAAATCAGGGATACGATCCCTGATATCGCGATTCGTTCGACGCTTATCGTCGGATATCCCGGTGAAGGAGAAAAAGAATTCAACGAACTCCTGCAATTTGTTAACGAGTTTAAGTTCGAGAGACTCGGCGCTTTCACTTTCTCAGTTGAAGAAGGAACGACTGCAGCGATATTAGGCGATCCTGTCCCTCAGGATGAAAAGGAAGGACGGCATGCTGCGATCATGGAAGCGCAAAGAAAAATCATCGGTGAACTGAACGAAAAGAAAATCGGCAAGAGACTAAAAGTGCTCATAGATAAAGAGGGCGAAGATACTGGTCATGGGCCGACCCGGAATTTTGTCGGGAGAACAAGCCAGGATGCCCCCGAAATCGATTCGGAAGTTGTCATTACCTCAGACAAACATTTGCCTCCAGGTATTTTTGTCGATGTTACGATAAACGACGCATTTGAGTATGATTTATATGGTACAGCTATTCGTGCGGATGAACTATGGCACAAAGAATAATCACACTTCGTAGCTTGCCGGCTATTCCAACATTACTAGAGGCTGAGTCAGCTCAGGTCAAGATGGAGCGGACATCTGCCTGCTCTTTCCTTCCAGATCAAGTTTCCCCAAAGTACGGAAAGGACTTCCCCTGAAGGTGACTCAAATCTACCCGTTAAAAATTCTCTTTATCTGGCATCATCACCAACCATATTACAAGACCGAAAACACCTTCTTGATGCCATGGGTTCGAATGCACGGGATTAAAGATTACTGGGATATGGTGCGGATTCTGGATGACTACCCCGAGATAAAACAAGTTTTCAATTTCACACCGTCCCTATTGGTACAAATTGAAGATTATCTTGAAAATAGAGCAACAGATATTGCTTATAATCTTTCCTCAAAAAATCCCGAATCGTTTACCAATCAGGACAAGATTGATGCTCTGAAAACATTTTTCCTGGCAAACTCGGAGCGGATGGTTAAACGTTACCCGCGGTATGCCGAACTCCTGGAAAGGCGCGGCAATGTAAGAAATGATACTGATATGGATCTAGCGATTCAAAACTTTACTCCGCAGGATTTCCGCGACCTTCAAGTGTGGTGGAATCTATCATGGGTCGGCGAGTATTCACGATTCGATCCGCCATTCAAATATTTCCTGGAAAAGCAGAGAGATTTTTCCGAGGAAGAAAAAATAAAGCTGTTGAAAGCGCAGATGGAAATTCTGAAGAAGATTATTCCTTACCATGTCAAAGCCATGAAGCGAAGGCAAATTGAAGTCAGCATTTCCCCCTTTTACCATCCCATTCTTCCGCTGCTCTGTGACACTGACGCGGGAATTGAAGCGAACCCAAAAGCAAAACTTCCGGAAAGAAGATTTAGATATCCTGAGGATGCAGATCATCAGGTGAAAGCCGCTTTGGCATACGCCAAGAAAATCTTCGGCGTGCTTTTGCATGGCATGTGGCCCAGCGAAGGTTCGGTGAGCACCGATGCACTCAAAATTCTCGCGGAAAACAAAATAGATTGGACGGCAACAGACGAATTGATCCTTCAAAAGACTTTAGAGAAATCCGGAAAACCCATCGGCAGCGATTTTACTCGAAAGTATTTTGCATACAATTTTAAGGCGGGGAAAAATCTAACAAAGGTATTTTTCCGGGACCACAACTTATCCGATTTGATCGGTTTTGTTTATTCTCATTGGAGCCCGGACGACGCAGCAAAAGATTTTATATCGAGGCTTCACAGAATTAGAGAATCCATCGTTGCGAACCTCGGCAGCGAGTTGCTTAAATATGCAGTTGTACCTATAATTCTTGACGGAGAAAATGCATGGGAATATTACCAGAGCGACGGCAAAGATTTTCTGAGGACGCTCTATTTTCTGCTTTCGAACGACTCCCAAATAATGACTACCCTTCCTTCAGATGTAAAAGTGAAATCGGAAAACTCGTTGAACAGCATTGAACCGGGATCCTGGATAAACGGCAATTTCGATATTTGGATCGGACAAGACGAAGATAACAGGGCATGGAATTTGTTGGACCATGCTCGAGAAACTTTCGAGAAGACCTCGAAGAAGTTAACTGCAAACTTGAGAGAAAAAGCTTTCAGAGAAATCATGATCGCCGAAGGCTCCGATTGGTGTTGGTGGTACGGCGATGATCACAAATCCACACAAGCTGACAAATTCGATGAATTATACAGGTATCATTTGAAACAGGTCTACACAATACTCGGCACAGACCCGCCTCAAGAATTGGACGAACCGATAAAAAGTAAAGCGGAAATCCCGTTCGCGGAAATGGACCACCATAGCTGCCGCCAGCCAGTTCAAATGATTTCCCCTAAATTCGATCAGGGAGAAGATGAAAAACAATGGACGAGCGCCGGTATCGCGGAGCACGCGGCGGGCTCAATGCAAAAAACCGGAATGTTAATCAAGAGGATATTATTCGGGAATGATAATGAACGGATCTACCTGCGAATCGAGACTTCACAAAGGGTCACAAATGAAAGAATCGTTATTATTTTTTCGTCGCCCAATCGAACCACTATTGAGCTTGAAAATAGAAATTTGAAACTAAGAGTTGAAGATTCTTTCGATGATGTTCAAAGAAAGTTCTCAGCCAATTTTTTGATCGGCGAGTCAATTCAGATTTCCTTAGGCTGCAAAGAAATAAAACCCAATGAAACGTCGCTCGGAGTTTCCATTTACAATGGCTCGAATCTTCTCGACTCTTTGCCGCAACAAGGCGTCATTAGTTTCAAGTTGTTTCAATAACTTTTTATCGTAACGCTGCCCATCCCGGAATCCACGCTTATCTTCAGCTTTGGCCCGCTCTTTTTGTCAGAGCGATAGACGCCGTCGCCTTCCGCGTAGAACCCCGACACGTTGACACTGTTTACAAAATTTCCGGGCGCTGTGATCGAGGTATTAATATCAGATGGTATGGAAATCTCTACAGAACCAAGGCCGGATTTTATTCGAACTTCGCAATCATGCTGCAGTACTCCGCCAAAGTCTATCTTCATGGATCCCAAGCCGCCATTCAACTCGATAAACCTGGCCCGTGCGTTTGAAAGGTTTTCGACGGAGCAACTCGATATGCCCGTCTTAATTTCCAGCTTTTCGCATTCGATCGAATTAGGCGACGAAAAGTTCAGGTCAAAATCGCACACGCCTGTTGAAAATGTTGCATCCGATATTTGCATCCCGCCAAGGTTGACAATAGCATCCCCAATCCCGAATTTCATCTTTAAAGAAACTGGCACCGACCTCGCCAACTCGATTTTCACGGAGTCTCTATTTCCATGAATCCCGAAAAAAGGAAAGCTCCCATGACTCCTCATATTCGACAGATGAAGTATCCCAACATTTCCGTCCACACCATAATCAAATGCGGGCACTTTTTCGTCTTCTGGATAGCCGTAATCCAGTAAAAAGGCCCTGCCTGCATCGTTCACTCTCTTAAGATGTACATTTGCTGCCCCGATATCTATAACGACTCTCAAGGATTTTAAACCGTCGAGATTCTCTTCTGTTCTCAGGGCTTTCTGGGCAAATGCAGATGACCATAAAAGAGCTAACGCTAATAAAATTTTCATTTCATTCATATATGTAGTTTGTCCGGCGTCGCTGAATAATTACGGATTCATCAGAACATTGTTTCAATAGTTTCTTATTCTATCTTTCAAATATTTGTACATCATTTCGCGGGCGCGGAAAAGCTGAACCTTAATCGTGTTTACAGGCAGCCCGGTTTTTGCCGCAATCTCCTCGTAACTTAGCTCTTCTTGATGTCTAAGAACAATTACCTCGCGATATTTTGCAGGAAGCGAATCGATCGCCTTACGTATCAAACTTGACTTTTGTTCACGCAGCATGTTGAGATCAGGCTCGTAGGTTGAATCAGGGATCTCGTATTCCACTTCGCCATCTTCAGTTTTGATTTGGTCGTCGATGGAATATACTTTAAGCTTCTTCTTACGGATGTAATCTATGCAATGGTTGTTCGCTATTTTGAAGAGCCACGATGCAAATTGATGCTCGTAATCGAAATCGTTTAAATGCTGGAACGCTTTTATGAAAACTTCCTGAGTCAGATCCTCGACCTGGCTTCGATCTCTAATGAGCTTGAAGACAATCAACGCGACGGCATTTTTGTATCTTCGGGCAAGAGTTTTGAATGCCTTTTGATCACCATCAATTGCAGATTGCACGAGAGCGGCATCTTCGCCGGCTCTTCTGTGGCGTTCTTCTTCCTTCATTAGCTATAGATTTGCCCGAAGTTGATAGACATAGCGTGAGCCGTGAGCAAAAAGCTACGTCTCTTCTCTAAACTGCTTGTAAACAAAATACAACCGCTGCAACGCTGTAATGTTAGTAAGGACCGCAAGCAACGCGACGGCAGCAGCGATAGCGAACGGCGCGTGAACAAAGCGGCTACCGAACATTTTGAAAACGATCGGATCAAATATCCTGTTGAAAAAATTATCAAATGAATTTAGAACGAGCCCGAATCCCAAAATCACTACTCGTTCCTGACGTTCTGCTAAACCGACATTAGCTTTGAATCCAATGGTTTCGGCGCGAGCGCGGATGTAGCTCACCATTATGGAACCACCGATCGCAAACACTGCAGCAATGGAAGTGAAATAATAATGGTGCCCGATCAAGTAAAAACCCAATCCGAAAAAGACTGTAACTTCTGAGTACCTGTCGATTGTCGAATCGTAGACGGCGCCGAACTTTGTGACTCTCCCTGTTATTCGTGCAACGGCACCGTCGATCGTATCGAATAATCCATCCATGATAACTAACACGCCGCCGGTGGCGAGATTTCCCATCGCGATTTCCTTGGCCGCAATAATGCTCAACAGGAAGCCGAATGTAGTCAGCCAATTTGGATTGGCATTCTTAGCGCCGAGCCACCGTGCCAGCGGCTGCAGAAGTTCTTTGAAGAATTTTTCGACCCCCGCAGGTATCAGACTTCTCAACCTTGAGCCCCTTCAATTATAACGACAAACTCGCCCCTCTTTTCCGAATCACCTATAAGATTCATGACTTGCGATATTGTACCACGATAGAAGGTTTCGTGTATTTTTGTAACTTCCCTGGCGATAACGCAGCGTCTATCACCGAAATGGTCTTTTAATTCCGAAAGGGTTTTATCGATCCTGTGAGGCGACTCGTATAGAATGACAGTCCTCGTTTCCGTCGATAGTAACCGAAGCTTCGTCTGCCTTCCTTTCTTCACCGGCAGAAAGCCCTCAAAGATAAACCTATCCATCCTGAGGCCGCTCGATGACAATGCCGTAACAAAAGCAGTGGCTCCTGGAATCGGGATGACTTTGATTCCGGCTTCAACTGCATCGTGCACCAGCAGGTAACCTGGATCGGAAATCCCGGGCGTACCCGCATCCGTAACCAGAGCGGCATTTGCTCCGTCAGAAATCTTTCTAACTATTTCCGCGGCACGGTTGATCCCGCTGTGACTGTGAAAACTTATCATGGGTTTTGAGATCTCAAAATGTTTGAGAAGCACGGAGCTCGTTCTCGTATCTTCAGCCGCGATAAAATCTACCGACTTGAGGGTCTCTACGGCTCGCAGTGATATGTCGGAAAGATTTCCGATAGGTGTCGCCACCACGAAAAGCCTGCCTGCGCGGTTTTTTCCGGCATGGGCAAGCTCGCCCATTGAATCCGTTCGGACGGACACTATGCTCCCCAGTCTCTCAGATATCTGAAATCGACATTTATTGTTCTGTGTCCGACTTTCGCAATGATCGGGGGGCGGCGTTTGAATTGGCTGGTCATTATCTTCTTATGCAAATCGTTGACCATCTTTGCATCGTACCCGCGGGAGACAACTTCTTCAGTTTTCATCTTTTGGTTGACAAGGAGATACAATGCCTTGTCCATATCCTCGTAGGCATAGCCAAGTTCACCTTCATCCGTCTGTCCAGCCCACAAATCGGCGCTCGGTTTCTTCTTGACGATCCTGTCCGGGACGCCGGCGAATTCTGCCAGCTGCCAAACTTGAGTCTTGTATAGGTCACCGATCGGGTTTATCGCATGTGCCATGTCGCCGAACAGTGTACCATAACCGAGAAGCAGCTCCGTCTTGTTGCTTGTGCCGAGCACCAAAGCGCCGTCGCGTGCGGAAATATCGTATAGGATGATCATTCGTGTGCGGGCGAGAATATTCCCTTTGCGAACATTCCCAATTTTGGACTTGCTGGCGATCAGCGCATCAGCCGAAGGACTAATATCAATGGTCTCCGTCTTCAAGCCGAACTTGTTAGCGAGAAGTTCCGCGTCTTCGACGCTGTCCTTTGACGAAGATTTGTATGGAAGAATCACACAGAGGAGATTTTCATTTCCCAATGCCTCAGAAGCGAGCACAGCAGAAAGCGCAGAATCGACCCCACCTGAAAGCCCGACGACCAGCTTGCTAAAGCCAACCTTCTCTGTCTCTTCGCGTGTGAAACGCACTAGTAGGTCTTTGACCAATTTTGAATTGATTTTCAAATCGTTGACCTGAGTTTCCATCTGAAGAGAAATTAAGAAATGCTGATGGCTTAATCAATGTGTGGTAACTGACTTCAACATCGCCCGCATTCGATCTTGATAATTCAAGAGTCCTTCGTGATACCTCCCTTGAACCTGCCATGGCCTGCGGCACCACCGCGAACATTTCACAATATAACCGGTACGATAGAGGGGCGACTTCCTGGCCTTTGCGACAGTCACGAGAAGTTGCCATAAGTTATGGCGTGCCCTCAGCCCTGTCTGGTCTAACGCCTACTTGATAACAACCATTTTCTTGACCTGACTAAAGCCCGGCGTCGTCAGGCGATAGAAATAGACACCGCTCGACAATCTTGAAGCGTCAAAAGTCACTTCATAGTAACCTGCAGACTTCATTGTGTCAAGCAACGTTGCTATTTCTCTCCCAAGAATATCGTAGACTTTCAATTGAACATGCCCGTCATGCGGAAGGCCGAAGCTTATTACCGTCGTGGGGTTGAATGGGTTCGGATAGTTTTGTGACAGGGAATATGAAGTGGGGATCTCATCTGCTTCCCTGATACTCGTCTCTGTCCCAAATTTAACTATCCCATTTTCGTTGAATATAGCCATGCAGTAGGTGTCACCAATCCATTTATTGTTATACTTATCTATGCTTGTCGCACCCACTTCTAGACTTGGCAAGCTCGAGTTACTCGTGTTGTAGACCGTCCATGTCGTGTCATTAAACTCTACAAGTCCTCCATACCAGTCACTTAACCATTTATTCCCCCCTTTGTCTATGGTTATCCAATTGACGTTGTTTGTCGGTAAGCCAGAATTGCTATTGTTATATACCGTCCAATGTGTACCATCAAACTTTACCATCCCTCCGGATGCTGTACCTATCCACTTGTTTCCGACACTGTCTACCGTTACAAAAAGCACGACATTGTCCGGCATTCCAGAGTTGCTCGTATTATATACCGTCCAATGTGTACCATCAAACTTTACCGGGCCCCATTCACATGTAGCTATCCAAATATTTCCATCTTTATCCGGCGTTAAACAATAGATAGAGTCGCCCGGCAGTCCTGAATTACTCTTGTTATAGACTGTCCAATGCGTACCATCAAACTTACAAACTCCTCCCCCATATGTGCTTATCCACACATTCCCACTATCTACTGCGAAATCGCTTATTGAGTCTTCCGGTAATCCTGAATTCGTCTTGTTGTAAAATATCCAATGTGTACCGTCAAACTTACCAACTCCTCCTCCTAGCGTACCTATCCATACGTCTCCTTGTGCATCTTCAGTTAGCGCAATCACTAAGTTGCTGGTCATACTGGTATTACTCGAGTTGTAGATTGTCCAGCTTACCCCATCGTACTTCGCGAGCCCTCCCCCAAATGTCGCTATCCACGCAATCCCCGAAGTGTCCGTCACTATTCGGCAAATTCCATTGCTTGGCAATCCTGAATTCGATGTGGTACAAGTCAACCACAACGGAGTTTGTGAATAGCCATAGCTCGCTATACAAACATAAAAGCACAAAATTGCAAAACTCGTTATAATGCACTTATTAATCCTTTTCGCTGCAGCCTCTCCTCTTTTCACTTATAATATAGAAATCTTTCGGATAGCCTAATATAGACACAACTTGATCGTCCCAGAATTGGGCACGCCGGTGCCCCAATTCTTCTCTCTCTCTGAAGGCACGCACACAAATGCTTTACCAACGTTAGCCTATATTATCCTTTGCTGGATGTTTCCCTTAACAGGAAAATTTATTATGCCGATCAGAAAGAATCAAGTTGAAAATGCGACAAAGTCTTAGCTTATGGAAAGAGTCTTTTGAGGGTCGTTACACCAAATGAATCATCTGATGAAAAAGCCACAAATATTCACTAAATTCGAGTTGTACCGTCATGAGGAATAACAGACTAAGTTTTGAGATTTTGAAAGTCCCTTATGAAAATATCAGATGACCAATCCGATTTGCGAGTTTACAGCCTGATGCCCCATCGCTTTTCGTATTGATTGTGGAAAGAAATAATTGACCATCCCTCATGTCTTCATGATAATCCTAAATTGGAATCGTAAGGACGATACTATCGCTTGTCTTCGCTCCGTAAACGAGGTGAAATACTCCAAGCTCTCGGTTGTACTCGTCGATAATGCATCTCGAGACGGTACAGTTGAGTCAGTAACAGCTAGCTTTCCCACAGTCAAAGTGATCACCAACAGTGAGAATCTTCGATTTGCCGGCGGCAATAACGTTGGTATCGGTTATGCAATGCAGAACGGGGCCGACTACGTTCTTTTGTTGAACAATGATACCGAAGTCGCCCCGGATTTCCTTTCTGAACTTGTGAAAGCAGCTGAAAGCGAGCGTGAGATTGGCATGGCTGGACCAAAGATTTATTACCATGATAATCCGAAAAGAATATGGTTCGCAGGTGGAAAAATTGAATTTTGGAAAGGCTGGATTTCACACATTGGAATAAGAGAGTGTGACCGGGGACAGTACGACACCTTGAAGCAGGTTGATTATCTCACGGGATGCTGCTTGCTTGTCAAGAGAAACGTAATTGAAGCGGTTGGCACTTTGGACGAGAGTTATTTCATTTACGGCGAAGATGCGGATTGGTGCATCAGAGCGTCGAGAGCCGGATTTAAGTTGGCATATGTGCCATCATCCGTGATTAGGCACAAAGTTTCATCAAGTTCAGGCGGAAATCTATCATGGTTCAAGAACTGGAATAAACTGAAGAGCCACATTAGATTAATGGCGAAATATGCCAGGTGGTACCATTGGGTCACGATTCCTTTCGGACTTGGAGCCAATGTGCTTAAATCGGCGGTGAAATTGGGAACTCAAGGAGAGAAAACGTAAACAATCTTATTCAGAGCATCGTGTTGTGCCCTCACGAGCGAACGCATGCCATTTGAAAAAGGACTAATCGACAGTTCTTCATGGGCCAAAGCTTCTAAGCATCTGCGTTTGTAGAGTGCGAAGAATCGTTGCTCGTACGAAGAAGATGGATCATCCCAAGACAACCTATGGCTGTTTTAATATAGCCGCTGTTGTATTGTTTCCGAGAGGATGGTAACTTTTTAGGAGCCAGCCATTACAGATGGATTTTTCGTTGCTTTGTTACTTTCACTTGAATTTTTGGAGATTAAGAATAACGCTTTGCTGAAATTATTCAGATGGTGATCTACTGATGCTTAATATTAAACGAACAGATCGTGTGCTTGAAATAGGCGGCGGCAACAGGCCTCGCAAACGTTCAAATGTTCTATGCGACAGATTTATTGACGATAACTATCAGAGGGCTTTCGGCGAGAATATAATTATTGATGAACGCCCGTTCGTTGTGGCAGACGGGTTAGCACTCCCGTTCAAAGATCAAAGCTTTGATTATGTGATTACCTCCCATATTCTTGAACATGTTGATGACCCTCTGGAGTTTACTTCTGAACTTTCTAGAGTGGCAAGAGCGGGATATATCGAGAGCCCTTCCGAGTTGGGCGAGAGGATTTTTGGGTGGCCATTCCACCGATGGATTGTTCGAATAGAGAAAGATACTATCATTATGAGGCTGCGTGGAGATGCATCTGTGTTTGGCGATTACTTTCACCTAATGTATCAAAAGGACCGACTCTTTGCCGAATTTATCGACTCACATTATGGAGACTTTTACGTTCAGCACGAATGGAAAAAGAGTATCAAAGTGATCGTGGAAGATGACACAGGTAGGGATATAAAATTTAATCAGCTAAAAGAAAAATTCAGTGTACTTTCCCATTTTAAGAACCTTCAAATTTCGCTCTGCCGTTTTTTTCTCCTCCCACTTTTGTTTTTTCTTCGACATTTCCGCAAATATAGCCATATCTGAATTGTCGAAGCCGCTTCATTCCTCAATAATACAGAACGAGAAGCTCCAGTGTGTTCGTGAAAGATACTCAAGTGAGATGTATCAAGTCGGGTAAAGAATAATGCCGTCTCAATCTAAGAAGATAACTTTCGACACCGCTTCACTTTTCTTCGCAAAGGTCGTTAGCCTGCTGCTAGGTCTTGTTAGGCTCAAGTACATTGCGATTTACCTTGGCGTCCAAACATACGGCGTTTACACATTCGCCACGTACTTCACGGCAATGTTCGGACTTCTCTTCGACTTAGGTTTGGTGCAGATCGTCACGCGCGATATCGCTGCCGACCACTCAAGGACGGGGGAATACGTTCTAAATGGGCTTCTTCTCAAAGGGGTACTCTTCATTGGCACCGCGTTTATAATCGCCTTCGCAACCGCTTTGTCCCACTTTGACAATCTTACAAATTGGGCCATCACGTTCAGTATCCTTATAACCGGGATAAACTCCTCGACTCTCGTTTTCACAGGCACGTTCCAGGCTCACAGGAAAATGCAATTGGTTTCCATAATAACCATGGCAACGGATTTATCTACTTCCGTGGCCGTAATTACCCTATTGATACTCGGTTATGGCTTATTGGGTCTTCTCGTGGGAAGTGTGTTCGCCTGCCTGCTGATCTTGGGGATATCATTTTTCACGTACCGTCATATGTACGGTTCTTTGCGGCTGAATCCTAAAGTAAATCTATGGTGGTACCTCCTTAACGAAGGCTATCCCGCCGCTTTGGGTGCACTAGGATACGTCATTTATATGTATTTGACGTTCAACCCTTCTTAAATATTTAAAAGGAGACGAAGCGGTCGGTTTGTACAACGCCGCGTTCAAGATCATAACCATTCTTACAGTGGTGCCTGTAAGCTTCACGCAAGTTATATATCCGTTCTTCTCGGAACTTTACAATAAGGAAACGGAAAAACTCAAGTCGGTACTGGAAATATCGGTGAGATACATGTTAATCATTTCAGTCCCAATGGCGCTGGGAACAATACTCGTTGCAGGAAAGCTCATTCCTGTCTTCTTCACTCGCGCATTCATGCCGGCTGTAGTGCCTCTGCAAATTTTGATTGTCTCAAGCATGTTCGGCTTTCCAAACCTTGTCCTGTACACTTTCTTTCCGGCAATAAACCGTCAGCGGTTCACGATGTTAGCCACCATCCCGACGGGTATCCTGGTCGGAATCCTGAACTATCTGTTGATACCTAAATATGGTATAATGATACCGAGTTTATCGGTGGTTTTTGCGGAAGCTATTGTGTTTACAGCAGCCTGTTTATACGCCAGTCACCTTGGAATGGGATTAAACTTGTTCAGGGATCTTTTGGAAGCCGATTCTTGCCTGCATACCAATGGGGGCTGTTGTTTGTTTTCTTTCACCCTTCTCCGTGTTTCTCCAGGTTGCAGGGGCCATTGTAACTTACGCGGTCTCATTTTATCTTTTTAAAGGATTCTCCGTTCAGGATAAAATCATTTTGGAAACAATTCTCCCCCAGTCAGTAATGAAAATCATGATAGGAAAGATGAGAGATAAATCTTGACAAAGCCGAAATTAGCTGTAGTTCGCGGACATTACTTTTCTCAAGATGAATTGTCTTTCTATGAACCGCTTAAGAACAAGTTCGACATTACCTTCTTTTCAAGTGTGAAGGGATCAATAGGCTTGGACGGTAACCCGCGGATATTGCGAGTAAGGTGCTTGGATGAATATTTAAATCCCGCTACCGCAGGATTGTATCGAAAAATCTCGGGTGCATGGCAGAACATCACGGGTATCGCTCCGGAATATTTGTTTGGACTCAAGAAGGCTCTGCATGGATTTGACATAGTACAAACAATAGACTACGATTTCTTTATGACGTACCAGGTTGCCAAGTTGAAACGCGAGCTTGGCTTCAAGTTGGCGGCCATACATTGGGAAAATATCCCCTTCGCACGCGATAAGAAACTGTTAAGTAGATTTCTGAAATACAGGGTCTTAGAGAGCGTTGATGCATTTTTTGCCATGAGCGAGAGAGCAAAGGCTTCGTTGGTGTTGGAGGGAGTCAACGAGTCCAAAGTATTCGTTATCGGCTGGGGAGTTGACACAAACAAGTTTAAACCGGATTGTGAAGCTGGACGGGTTTGGCGAAGAAGATATGGAATTGATGGTGAAGAGGTTGTGATTTTGTTCGTTGGAAGGGTGCGGGCTTCCAAGGGAGTTTTTGAACTGATCTATGCCGCAAAAAAGTTGGTTACTGACCCTGATTTGAAAGATAAAATAATTCGGGTGGTGATAGCCGGGAAAGGGCCAAGTAGTAAAGAAGCAGCTGAAATGGTGCACAGGTTAGGCATAGATAAAAACGTTCTACAGCTCGGATATATTCCTCATGGCGAGATCCATAACGTACATAATATGGCCGACATTTTTTGTTTACCGAGCGTACCACGAAAGTATTGGCAGGAACAGTTGGGAATGGTCTTTCTTGAAGCCATGGCGTGCGGGAAACCGGTGGTATCGACACTTTCTGGCTCAATTCCCGAAGTCGTTGGAGATGCAGGGGTACTAGTACAGCCAAATGACCATCTCGTGTTATACGAAGCGTTGAAACGGTTAACTAACGATCCCATCTTAAGAGCAAGCTTAGGAGAGCAGGGACGCTCAAGGGTTGCGGACAGGTTTTCGACGAACAGAATTTCAGAAATCATGAGGGCGAATTTTAAAACTATGATTTCTGAGAATGACAATTGATTATGGATACCCCTCCGATTTGCGGAGGCGGCTCTTCAGCCCCGGAAGTCCGAAACGCGGAGAAGGCATATTGCATCGTTTGTCACTTTGTTCTCGCCTTCTGGCAATTATTTGTTGTTCTGATAATGTTGCATGTGTTGCTCCAAAAATACAAGATAAGATTTCTTAGCAATACGCTCGTGTTGAATCGAAAACTGCTGCCATTCCGCATCGGAACCAGTGGTTACCAAATCGAAACAAGCTTCAAAACGTTATATACAAGTTATGACAACTAAAGACAATCAAATCACTTGCACACTGTGTTCCGGTGGACATCTTGAGTTCCTCTACCACTCGAAAGATCGGAATCGTCTTGTCAACGGCAGAATGTTCAGCATTATGGTTTGTCGTTCGTGTGGACTGGGATACACCATACCTAGGCTGAAGGGCGCGGAGTTGTCGCGCTACTATCCAAGCACGTATTATGGCCTCAACGACAATTTGCAAATAGAGGCAAGTAATTTTTCGAGACGAATGCGCGTAATTCGTGTGACACGAATCAAAAAATATATTGGATCCGGCAAATTGCTCGACGTTGGAGCTGGCGCAGGCATGTTTCTCAAGACCGCAATAGAAGAGGGCTTTGAAGCGGAAGGATTGGAAATCTCACGAGATGCAGCAGCTTTCGGGAAGGACGTGTGGAAGTTAAACATCCGGCAGGGTGATTTCCAAAACGTGCAGTTTCCTTCGAATCACTATCAAGTTGTGACACTTAGCCACGTCTTAGAACATTTGCCAAATCCACTTTCGGCGATTAGGAAACTTCACGATATAATAGAGCCCGGCGGATTACTCGTGATCAGCGTTCCTAACTTCGGGAGCTTACAGGCGAGGCTTTTCCGGGCACGATGGTTTCATCTCGATGTCCCACGCCACCTGTTCCACTTTTCGCCTAGCGTTCTAAGCAAACTACTCGAAAGCGAAGACTTCGTCGTGAAAGAGATAAACTATTTTTCTGAAGAGCACAACTGGGCTGGAATTCTGGGAAGCATCATGAGGTTAAGCCCTCCAGAAGAATTGTTCTTACATAAGTTGGCAAGGAAGACAATAGGATCGGCTCTAACAAAGTCTGTGGCGTTTATTGAATCTCTTGTTGGCCGTGGGGGAACGTTCGAATTGTACGCGTTCAAAAAATGAAGGATGGCTCTGATGCATTAAGCTCAGAGATAAACCTTGGGATTATTGTTGCCATGGATCGCATCTTTCATACAAGCCTGAACCACCGGATGCCGATTATTTCAATCAACGGGAGAGTGTAATGACTGTTCACTGGTATCGATTGGCAAACAAATTGAATTTATCTTTCTAGTTCAACGATCAATAAAAGGCAGATAATGAAAAGTGAAATAACTTCGCTGGTAACCGGATGCGCTGGCTTCATCGGGTCCCATGTGTCCGAAGAATTGCTGAAGATGGGACATCGCGTCGTTGGAGTTGATGATCTATCAGGAGGATTCTTAGATAACAATCCAGCGGATTTAGAATTTCAAAAAGGATCGACGACCGATGTGGAGTTTGTAAATAATTTATTCAAACGATTCAATTTTGATTACGTCTTTCATTTGGCGGCTTACGCAGCGGAGGGCCTAAGCCATTTCATAAAGAGATTTAACTATACGAATAATCTCATTGGTAGCGTGAATTTGATTAATGCTTCAGTCAATTCTGGTTCTGTCAGGTGCTTCGTGTTTACATCTTCAATCGCCGTGTACGGCCCTAATCAGGTTCCGATGACTGAAGGGTCGATTCCGCAACCGGAAGATCCTTACGGGATAGCAAAATACGCCGTCGAAATGGATCTAAGAGAAACCCATGAAATGTTCGGATTGAACTACACAGTATTCCGACCGCACAACGTTTTCGGCGAGAGACAAAATATAGGCGACCGGTACAGAAACGTTATAGGCATCTTCATGAATCAAATAATGCATAACCAACCCATGACGATTTTCGGTGACGGAAATCAGAGCAGAGCATTCAGTTATATAATCGATGTGGCACCAGTCATTGCCCGATCGGTGGAACGTAGGGAAAGCTATAACCAGATTTTCAATGTAGGTGCCGACAAACCCTATACCGTACTTGAGCTTGCGAAGGAAGTAGCCAAGGTGATGGGCGTTTCTCCAATTATCAGGCATCTTGATGCAAGAAAGGAAGTAGTTAACGCGTTTTCTTCTCATGACAAGATAAAAAAACATTTTGGCGATCTGATCAGGAATGTTCCGCTAGAAGAGGGTCTTACTAGAATGGCAGCGTGGGTGAAAACTACGGGCAGTCGTGAAAGCAAACATTTCGAAGGGATAGAGGTCTTTAATAACATGCCGGCATCTTGGAAAGAACTTGTCAAATGAAAATGACATCGCGATTCGCTTATGCGAATTGCTTTCATGCGTATCGCAGAAGTACACTTTGCATGGATAAATTCCCTGCAGAGACCTCTAAGAAGCAGTTTGATCTTGACCCATATTGAAATCCCGAAGGAGTAATAACTCGATGTCCAGTTTTCTTTCCGTCGTCCTTGTAAACACTAAGCCACACGAACTTGACCTAACCATAGACTGTGTCAAATCACTGCGGAAGAGTACTTTCGCAAATTTCAATATCATAATTGTGGATAATGGATATAAACCGAATTCTTGCGAACGCCTCCACGATGCGTGTCCTGAAGCGGTCGTTATATCCCTTGAAAAGAACGTAGGGTTCGGAGGAGCGAACAACAAGGGCACTGAATACGGGCTTCAACATGGCGCAAACCTTGTCCTCCTTCTAAACAATGACACAATAGTAAGAAGTGACACCCTTGAAGTGTTGGTTCACACTGCCGAAACGGAACCCAAAGCAGGAATCATCGGTGCAAAGATTTACTATTATGACAAACCTAATACCATATGGTACTCGGGTGGCAAATTAGACATCCACAGAGCTTTGGGAACGCATCCGAAGATGGGTGAAGAAGACAACGCATCGCAGAACAAGTGCGTAGACACCGACTTTGTAACGGGTTGCTGCTTGCTGACAAGACGCGAAGTAATAGAAAGGATCGGGATGCTTGATTATAACTACTTCATTTATTTAGAAGACGCCGACTACTCGGTCAGAGCCAAAAAGGCAGGTTATTCCGTCATTTACCAGCCTGCAGCCGTGCTGTATCATAGAGTTTCAAGTTCTACTGGTTTAGATAGTCCTTCTTACGTTTACTTCAATCTCAGGAATAAGATTATCTTTTTGAGGAAGAACAGTACCCCGCGCCGGTGGATATTGAACCTTCTTTATTTCATTTTTTTCTATGGACGCCAATTGATTAGACTGACATTCAAACATAGAAATTATAGAGCTGCCCGCGCGGCTCTCATTGGAATTATCGACGGACTCCGGAACTACACAGGTGCCATGGGTGAAGGAAGCCTGTATAAGCTTTGATGATCTCACTAACAAGAAATAAAACTTTAAACGCTGGTGGATGAATTCTATCTATCTCTATTCCCCCTATTGGCATAAGTTCGGCGGTGGCGAAAGCTACATGCTTAATCTGGCAATTGCATTGTCGAAACTGCCTCATGCCAAGGTAACTATAGTGGCAAAATATCCACCTATCTCTAAAAAACAACTTGAAGCTTATTTTGCCCTGAATCTGTCGCAGATCGAATACAGAGGCATAAAGAAAATACCGAGTGCGCTGAATAGCATCGTGGGTGACACAGATTTATTTATCCCTCTCTCAAACTACAAGAAAGTGGAAACAAGGACGAAAAATTATGTGCAGGCGCTACAAATCCCCTACACCAAGATAACTCCGTTGACTGTGGCATTTAAGCTTGTGAGCGGACGATTCAAAGATGGGGCGAAAGATATATTTCGTGCACGACTATTATCGCACGCAAGAAGAAACGCGAGGCTCGTGCTCACCAACTCTCAATTCGTTCATGATACGCTGCTTCGAAATTTTGGGCTCGAAAGCGAAGTTCTGTACCCACCAATACAAGATTTTCTTATTGAAGGTATTCCCAGACGGAAAATAATTCTCAGCGTTGGAAGATTCTTCAAAGGACTCTATAACGACAAACGCTATGATATTCTAACAGCAGCTTTCCGAAATCTGAGCAAGGATATGCCTGCATGGGAATACCACTTGGTCGGAAGCACCTCGCCCGACAAACAAACTCAGAAGCTTATTATTGACCTTAAGACTGCAAATGAAAACTTCCCCGTTTTTTTCCACACGGATGAGCCGTACGAGTCGCTGAAAAGACTGTATAATGAAGCATTGATATTATGGCACGGCGCTGGCTATGGCGTTGACGAGATTCGGCACCCCGAGATGACAGAACATTTCGGAATGTCAGTGGCAGAAGCAATGTCAGCTCAATGCGTACCAATTGTTGTCAACAAAGGTGGTATAAGGGAGATCGTAATTCACGGTGAAAACGGTTTCTTGTGGAGCACTACAGACGAGTTGATTAGATATACTCTGCAGGTTGCTAATCTGTCATTAGCCGAACTCCAACGACTTCAAGAAAATGCTAGAGAGGAATATCGAAATTTTGCAGTGACTAGTTTTAACAAGCAAGTCGCTGAACTATTCAGTCAACTGTTGGTTGAGCCACACTTGGACACTTAACTTACCCATAAAGTCAATTCATCTCGCGTCCCCTTCGAGTTCATTTTCCCAATATCCCCTTTGTCTTAATAAAGAAAATTGATAGTTCCCATTTTCTATCGTCATCTGAGAAGTAAGTACTCGCACTGACTACCGCTAAATGATTTTTAGGGCAACCTGCAAGTAGTTGTTCGCCGCACCCAGCAGCTCATACTTGAAATCGAACATCTCGGTAAAAACATCAAAGGCGAAGAATTCATGGTTTGGAACACAAAACTCGTCGAAGATCAGAACGTCGCCCAATTTGAGACGACCGGCCAGTGAAGTCAAAACAAGCAATGTCGAGGAGAACAAATCGGCATCCAAATGAACGACCTTTCTTGTGGTGGAGGCAAAACTTGTCAACTCAAAGAACTCAGGAACTGTTTCCCGAAAGAGTCCCCTGACAAAACTATATCTGACATCGTGAAACTCAAGAATTCCCGAAGCCATTTCCCCCTTTTTGAACAGCCCCCAAGCTTCGGGGAGACCCTCGAACGTATCAAAGCCAAAGAATTTGGATTCAGGATTTGTATTTGCCTTGAGCCACCATTCGAAAGACGTGCCACCAGCAACACCAAACTCAAGATAATCAATCGCTTCGCTTTGGAGTTGTTCCATCCTAACAATATGGTCGTGCAGTTTGAATCTATCTGCGTAGTTCCTTTGCAGTCGAAAGAAATCATCATAAGCTACTTTCTTTCTGCTCTGGTCAGAAATCCATTTTGAGAGTTTCAATGCGTTGCCAAGAAAAACTAATGGTGTGGCCAAGAAGCCTAAATATACGCCAGGCCTCAAGAGAAAGAATATCGCCTTTACAAATGAAATTAGTCTTATTATCAACTTTCTCAAAATTACCTCCATTTTTTGTTCCGACTAGAGAAGCACATCTCGCTCTGGCAAATTCAAAAATGATTTGGATCCAGAGATTGTATTAGAAATTTTCCTTTTCAAATACTTCTCTCTTGGCCATCACAGCGCCTGGAGTAAGCATAAAATCGTGCTTCAGTTTTTTCCTTGTGAAACCACCTCTCAAATAATCCTCTAACCGATGCGCTCGCAGTGCCTTTCCCTTCAGGTCATCAACTGTCAGGCTATTACAGTCAACGAATATGGTGCTCCCGTGTGAGTTCTCGACAAGCAACAATTGCTCGTCAAGTTTAGACGACAACCGTTCATCATCAGAGCCCCCAAATGCAGCATACTTGTCCAGGGCGAGTGTTATGCCGAGTTTTTTTGGTAGGCCACAACAACCTGAATTCTCCTTCCAAACATATTTGAACGGTTTGGGTTTTGCAGCAAAATGCTGAATGACCGGCCTGTTATTATTATTAAACTCATCATTCATAATTTTCATTTCAAGATCCTGAACCCCATAATCTGACATGCTGCGAATCGGCCGCGGGAGGATGTCCGCTATGTTAAAAGTCGAAATTAAAACTGAGTCGTCTGGCATGAGACTAACTTAACCCAACTTCGGTCAACCAAAAAAGGTTGTCCTTCTCAATAAGAAGTTAGAATTTACTTTACATTTCAAGAAATATCATTAAGTCGGCTACGCCCAGTACAATTAAGTTGGAAGCATGAACATTCTCTGGACCAGATTCGAGTTAGTCAATGATAAACAACCCTATAAAAGGCACGCCTATTTTTTGACCGTATATTTTACCAACGTCCAGATCGCCTCAATGCCATCCAGCCAACGGATTTTCTTGCCTTCCTGCTTACTTCGCGGATAGTAATGAATCGGAACTTCATAGATCTTCAGTTTCTTACGGAGCACTTTTGCAGTGACCTCCGGACAGAATTCAAAACCCGTACACTCAAGATGGATGTTTTTCAGGACATCCGCTTTAAAAGCCTTGTAGCACGTTGGCTCATCCGTGATTTTGGATCCGTATAAACTGTTTGTTAAAAAGCTCAACAACCTACCACCCAAATAAAATGAAGCATATGAATATTTGTTGCCGCCGCCGAGGACGCGAGAGCCATACGACACTTCGGCGGTGCCATCAAGTATAGGTTGAATGACAGCGATGTAATCGTTAGGATCGTACTCAATACTTGCGTCTTGAATGATGATAATATCCCCTGTTGCATGTTTGATCCCGGTTCGGATAGCGGACCCTTTTCCCTCATTGGAAAGATGTGTCACGATCTTGATTATACCGTCCACTGCAAAGCCGTTCAAGATTTCTCCTGTGCGATCTTTGGAAGCATCGTTTACCACAATCACTTCTTTCTCAATTGGAACAGCGATCACTTTTTCCAACAATGCAAAAATCGTTCGCTCCTCGTTGTAGGCGGGAATAATGACGGTGAGCTTCATGATTTACGCAAGACAAACTTTTGCTTTGGATCCAGCAAATGAGCCATGCGAAGCGCCTGTACGATAACTATCGCCAGCAAAAAGAGCGGAGCAATGATTAGAAGCACGGAATGAAAACCCGCGTAGTATGGATATGTGAACCAGTAATCGAGTGTATAACGCAATGAGGGTTGGTTTTCCGAAGTTAAAGGGATGCGCTGCTCATTCTTATTTTGGGCTAGCGGGATTTGCGGGGCTGTCCCATCAAAGAGCATCGATACGTTTCGCACCGCCATCTTCCAGTGGTACACCATAGGCGAATAGTTCGGAATGAAATGAGCTTTCGTAAGGAACTCCGGATCCTCAAATGAACGCTTGTATGGATATTCGCCTATCTCACGCAGGTAATTGCCTGTGTAAATTGTAACTCCTCCCAGTTGAACAAGAAATCCGACCACCGCTAAAGCGAGAATCATCTGCTTCCACCACCTCTTCCCTTCCATCAGTAATTCCCCCACAGGGAGAATTGCAAACGGAATCAAAGGGGCAAGATATCGCGGCCCCCAGCTGCCATCACCTCCCCACGAGACGTATTTTGCATACAAGATCAGATTTATGCCAAAAAGAACGTACCACAGTATTGCGTCTGCTTGAAATCGACGATAGAAATATTTGAATCCGAAGAAACCAGCAATAGCTATCGGGGTGAAGAAGAAAAAGCCTTTCCCGGAACTGAGAAGTAATCCGAATAGTCCGACATATAAAGGAGTCGGAAATGTCGTTCCTCCCTTATATCCAAGATCGAGCATATTCCCAAACCGAGCATAATCATAAACAATAGTGCCAACACATCCAATGATGAAAAATGGGACAAACATCAAAATGACAGACCTGATGCCAATCCTTGTAGAGTTGCCGCGTCGTCGAACGGAAATAATCACGAACAAAAGGAAAGCAACAGCATTTAATGCAAATGTAAATTTTGTCAAGGTCCCGAGTCCGGCACAAATCCCGGCGAGGATTGCCCACATGGAGTTATCCATCTCATTGCTCCATCGATGAAGATAATATGCTGTGCCAAGCAGATATAGTGTCAGAAGAGGCTCACGCATGAACATTTTAAAGTAAGGGAACAAAAACGAAGTTAGACACACTGATAGGGCAAGAAAGGCGGAGATCCGCTTGGAGTATCCGAATGACCCCGCGAATGAAAAGATGAGCAGGGCAATCAAGGCCCCGACAAAAGCGCTGAAAGTTCCCATGACCGCCTTAAGAAACAACGGTCTGAAGCTTGCGGGCAAAGGGACTATCGCAGAAATGCCTTCCGCCATCCAAAAATATGGAATCGCCGGAATAATCTGCCCCACTTCATACCATATATAGAATTTGCCATTATGAAAACTTCCATTGGCCACGATACCCGCTGGAATATCGAGAGCACCATTATTGGCAATCCTTTCCGTCAGCAAGTAAAACGCGTTTTCGTCACTTGATGGCAGCCTTCCGCCGGTAATCAGGAGATTAATAAGAAGAAATAGCAGGAATAAATTGATCTTGATATTCTTCATCGGATTGACGTTCAATACATGACCAGAAATTTTATGATGCTGTTATTATTAGTCTGAAATATCATTGAAAGGATGATTGGCATCCGCCATTGTCGAGGTTACTTCTTGGCTTGAATACCCGCACTGCATTTCGAAGAATTTTATTAACTAAACAGTTCCTCAAGCAAAGACAGTCAGTCGCTATCGTAATGTTTGGCAACCGCTGATTTGCATCACCCGGTTATGAGCCGTTCGTTCATAAAGTGATTCCGTAACAATTGCGCGCTTATTTATTTTATTCACTTCTTTTTATAAATTAATATATTCTTAAGCGATTTTCAAACTTGTTGACCTTGCATGCGATGGTGCAGCCAAAAAACAGCTTCTCTGAGATTCGCTGTCACTCTTGTGACGGTTGGCAGCAGAACAAGACTCTGTCTGGAGTAATCTATTGTGGTACGGTGCCTGACTATTCAATTCGTTTATAAACTCAATCAAATATTCTAATTTTAGCTTAGACAATGAATTGAATCCGCACCGTCAATGTTTCTTCATGGATTTGCCCTTCATCGTTCGGTTTTTGAGCAAGCCCTCGAAGATTATGACAACTTCCTGCAAATTCAATTTTAGAAAAGTATGCCTCTTAAAATAAATAGAAAAAAGATCTGCACTTTATCGAACTGATCGACATTGCTTTCAAAGTATTAAGAAATATCGTTAAATTATGAGCGTTCGATGTGACTGCCCTAAAGGAACAAACAATAAATTGACGGGAATCTGAAATCACTCAATGAAATACGAGCCAATAAAGGAGAGAATCAGTTCTGCGGTCGGCGAAAGTGCTGCCGTCAGGAAACTCTTATATTCAGTTCTTAATATTATCCTGCTGCGCACATGGCACGTGAAGCGAGAAATTCGAAAGGTATTCAAGACAACTAAGCTCAAGAAAGTACTTGATGCCGGCTCCGGACCGGGACAATACTCATATTATATTGCAAAAAAATTTGGAGCTGAAGTTGAGGGAGTTGACGTAATCAAAAAGGAAGTGGAAAGATGCAACCGTTTCGCCGAGAAGGAAGCACTTACAAACTTGCGATTCGCGGTAGCAGATCTTTCTGACCATGACTTTTCAGAATCCACAAACGAGAAATACGACCTTATCATTTCAGTCGACGTGATGGAACATATTAAGGACGATATCGCAGTTTTCAAGAACTTTGCCGTTGTTCTTCGCCAAAACGGGAAAGTCATCATCTCGACCCCGTCGGCAGGCAACACACATGACGACGAGAAACATTCATTCGTTGACGAACACTTCAGAGAGGGATATTCACCGGAAGATATTAGCACAAAGCTTGCAGTTGCCGGCTTGCACGTAGACAAGATAGGATTCACTTACGGGTTCGGAGGAAATGTTTACTGGAGATTGATCATGAAGGTTCCCGTGACTCTTTTGAATAAATCAAGCTTCTATTTTGCCGTTCTTCCGCTTTATTACCTCGTTGCGTTTCCTTTATCGCTCCCGTTCATGGCGATTGACTACTTCTTACCACCCAAAAGGGGCGGCGGCCTGCTCGTTGTTGCACATAAAGATTCATGACGAGGCAGGCGTAGGTATTTCCCACCATCGCCGGTAACAAAATCATTAATCGGAGTAAACAAGAAAATGACAAAACAAGATAAAAGGCGTAAACCGGGACAAGATACCGTGGCCGACGAGAAACACTTAATCCCACAAAAGTACGAAACCCCCGTCCTGATATTCTTTATATTTATCCTGCTTGTCATTTTCTTCAACAAGGCATTTTTAGAGGGAAAAATCTTCGTCTCCCCTGACGTCACCGCACCGAGGAGCTTTCTACCATCGATGCAGGAAGCAAACCATGAGAAGGTTTTTCCGCTCTGGGTACCTTACGTATTCAGCGGCATGCCTTCATTTGCAAGCTTGATGGTCGCCGGTGAGCGAACCTATGACATCACGAATACTATCTGGGACGGGATCAATAATTTTTTCTCTGCTCTCATGGTAAACACCGATGTCGCATGGGCGGTACTCTATTATTTCTTTTTCGGAATAGGCATCTTCCTTTTGCTGAGAAGGTTGGATATTGGAAAATTCGCAAGCTTCTTTGCCGCAACCGCCACAATATTCTCAACAGGCATTATTATCTGGATCATGTTTGGACATGGCACAAAGATAATAACCATCTCCTTTTTACCATACATTTTCCTTTTTACCCTCGAACTATTTAAAAAAATCAGGCTGCTATACGTCATAGGCCTCACCTTGGCAATTCATTTAATGCTTGAAGGCTCCCATGTACAAATGATTTTCTACACAGCCTTCGCGCTCGCCATTTATTTTGTCTATGTTTTTTTCATGACGTTATTTAAGAAGAAAAATCTTCTGCCAGTTATGCAAACGGCATTTTTTTTGGGTGTTGCTGGCCTGCTCGCGTTTGCCATGTCATCCGACAAGTATATGTCCATTTTGGAGTACAATAAGTATTCTATACGTGGCACCCCGCCTATCGTTCAGGAGCCGGGATCCAATTCTCAAGCCCGTTCCGGATTGGACTACGATTACGCGACGGGGTGGTCTTTCAGCCCTGAAGAATTGACAACTTTCTTTGTACCATCATTTTATGGTTTCGGAGATTACGAGTACAACGGTCCACTTTCCAATAATCAGCCTGTGAGAGTTAACACTTATTTCGGTCAGATGACTTTTACCGACTTCCCTGAATACATGGGCGTCATCACGATCATTCTCGCAGTCATTGGATTTTTCAGAAATCGTAAAAACAGGTTTGTGCAATTCTCACTCCTTATAATCATTATTGCGCTGCTCATTTCTTTCGGTCGGAACTTTTCAATATTGTTCGACCCGATGTTCTATTATTTCCCATACTTCAACAGTTTCCGGGCACCGAGTATGATCCTCGTGCTCGTCCAAATATTCCTGCCTATTCTCGCCGCATTCGGAATTGATGCGATTGTAAAGGCAAGGGAGTCAGGCGACCTCGCCTTATCGAAAAAGGTCTTGTGGTGGGGGGGAGCGTTTGTTGCTTTCCTTCTCCTTGCTCTCTTAATGAACAGTAGCCTGCAGGATTTCTATTACGGGCATCATCGACAGCAGCCGCCAACGCCTATCCCGGGAGGTGTATCCGCTGTTGTTCGACAATATGACCAGCGACTTATACATTTGCCTTTTGATTTCAATTGCAACTTGTGGGATAATCTACTTCTATTTAAAGGGGAAAATGCGATCAACAACAACGAACGCCGCACTGATTGCTATCTTACTTGTTGATTTGTGGCGCGTCAACGCAAAACCAATGGTGTACAGCAACAAGGCTCAGCTGCAAGATGAATTCACTAAGCCTGACTATGTCTCTTATATTCAGCAAGATTCGTCATTGTACCGCGTTATCCAACTTCAGAATCTCTCTCCACAATACTCCAACACTCTTGCTTACTTCCTGCTTCAAAATGCCTATGGATATGCCGGTGCCAAACTTCGCAACTACCAAAACATGATGGATGTTGCTGGCATTACAAACCCAAATGTTCTGCGCCTGCTCGATGTAAAATACATAATCTCCGACAAGCCGGACAGCCTATTGGGAAAAGTAGTTTTCCACGGGTCACAATTGGTTCTTCGCAATAGTAATATCCTGCCGCGTGCATTCTTTGTCAGCAACTACAAAGTTGCTTCTGCATTAAACATTCTCGAATCGCTAAGAGATGGTACGTTCGATCCCGCTAAGACTGTATATTTCGAAACCGATCCTCAAATTCAAATCGAACCACCTGACAGCGGTGCAAGTGTAAGATTCACCGACTACGAGCTGCAATCCATGAAAATGCAGGTGCATGCGACGGGAAATAACTTTCTTGTTTTAAGCGAAGTCTATTATCCGAAAGGATGGGAAGCTTTTGTTGACGGTGAGAAAACGCATATTTATGAGAGCGACTATTTTTTGAGAGGGATCGAGATTCCTCAAGGAAGTCATACTGTAGAATTTAAGTTCCATCCTGCAACGTATTACATAGGACGTGAGGTCAGTGTTACAACAAACATCGTTTTGCTTCTCGGCATCGTAGGAACAACCGGTTACTCGCTCGTTACAAGAAAACGGAAAAAGATCGAGGGACAAGCAAAGCAAAGTGGATCAGATGCGCCGATACGGAAAACTTAATAAACGATTGTAAGTGCCACCGGTACGGTAAATTTCTGGCTTCCAAGTGAGAAGCAAGCCCAATCTGGACTTGAGTAGATATCTTTTGAAAGATGGAGCGTCAGATTAAACTTGAGCAAGGGGCGAACGGCGCGGTTTTTCTCTTAGCTGCCTACCTGTTGTGCAAGCCCTTCAATCGCATCCACTAAATTATTCCACGAGTAAAGCTTTTTTTGTGCAGCAACCTCTTCAGAAAATTTTGCAGCCAAGTCTTCAGAGAAGAATTCCGTGATCGCTCCCGCTAATTCTATGCTGGAGTTCGGGCGTATCACTATTCCGGTCTTCCTGTTAATGACCACTTCAGCAAGACCGCCGACATCAGTCGTTATTACGGGTTTATTGAAATTATAAGCTATTTGCACTATACCGCTCTGGGTAGCATCGATATAAGGCAAGACGACAACATCTGAGGCAGAGAAATATTTTGCGACTTCACTGTTCGGCACATAATCGCTGACAACAGTAACATTTTCCTTTAATTTCAATTCTTCGATCTGCCTGCGATAACTTTCTTCATCATCGTAAAATTCGCCAACGATGAGGAGTTTAAATTTTATTTTTGCAAGAGCTCCACGAACAGCGTCAAGCAACACATGAAGCCCTTTGTACTTTCGAATGTAGCCGAAAAATAATGCGACTCTTTCGTGCCTGTCGATGCAGAGTTTGTCTCTCGCCTCATCCTTACCGATCGACTTTCCGAATATCTCATAAATTGGATGCGGAACAAACCTATATTTTGGATTCTCGATCAATGAAAGCAAATCTTTCTCGACAGATTTCGATTGAACAATGAAATAATCGCCTGCTTTGAAAAGCCACGATGTAAGCGCCTTGTCAAACGGTGTATGTTCATGAGGTATCACATTGTCGCAAATAATCAGTGCCTTGCAGCCGGATTTTCTCTTGGCTACACGGGCCGCGAAACCGAACGACGGCGCAAAGAATGGCATCCAATATTTGAAGATTATCAAATCCGGCTTCTTTTGTGCAGCAATTTTGCCAGCTTCATACCACGTGAGGGGATTCAGCGTATCGATGATCTGCGCGCTCGGCACATGAGACGAAGACTCCCCCTTTTCTTCCTGCGATTTCCCTGGGAATAGGAATTTCGGATACTGTCTCTTGAAGGTAATGACCGAGACTTGGTGGTGGTGTTCGACTAAATGCTCATACAATAACGAGACATAGTGCGCAACTCCACCGCGCAATGGATAGGCCGTGCTAATGATCACAATGTTCATTCTATCCCGATCTTATCGCGACAAAATCGGAACAGGAAGTTTCAGTATCTCGGCAACAGCGTCCAAGACTTTCTCAGATGGGAGATGGTCAAGACAAAAATAATCGCTATTTACACACTTAGGCTGAAAATAACACTTGCATTCCTTGTCCGGTTCGACAATTTTCCCGAGGCCGTACAGCTCATATTCTCTGCTGTTGAAGATGTTGTTAAGAAGGACGATCTTTTTGTTAAGCCCGATTGTGATGTGCATTCCCATTGTGACGCTGGTGACGACAAGGTCAACTTGATCGATTAGATTTATGAATTGTCGCAGAGGAAAATAGCCTAAGTATGTTGCTCCGCTTTTTTCGGCTATATGTTTGTTGCGCCCATCTTCCTGTTCCCCGCCGAGCAAAAGGACGCCGCAGCCTTTGGAAATAAGACCCTTCGCGACATTTGCCCAGCTATCTTCGCTCCATAGACGGCTCGTCCACCGTCCACCGCAACCGGTGTTAAGTCCAATTAACGGCCGGGGCAAATTGAGAATCCATCTGTAACCGTCGGACGCGAAATTCGACAGCATATATCTTTCCCCGTCAAATTTGAGGCCGCAAACTTCGAAGATCTCTTCCATGTAGCTTTTAAGATTAGCTTTGCTTACATCGTCGAATACCCCTGTCAAGTACTTTTCATATGCAAGATCATCGAATGGGACAGTTTTTCCGTCGCGAAGCTGGAAGCCTCGCTTCACTCTCGACTTCACCCTATTCGCCACCGCGGCTGCTTCGTAATCTTTATCCAAGCTAAAAAGATAATCGAATTCCGTTTCCTCGATTTGAAGCAAAGAGGAGAGACCAAACTTAAGCTTGCGATCAACCTCGTCAGGAAGAAATTCCGGCGTGTGCGTGAGCCACCAAATTTCCGCCTGCGGATGCAATGTTTTTATTTTCCGGAGTAAAGGCGTCGTGCGGATAACATCCCCGAGCGCACCCAATTTTATGATCAGAAATCGCTCGCGTAGTGGATCATAACGATCACACTCGGCGCAATGGACTCCATATTCTTTGTGAGGATTGCATGGGACAAAGGCGCGGTAGTGGCGACAATCGGTCTTTACAACAACCTTTTCAGTTGCGGCCATCCGCCTTGGCTTGCTTATTTTGAAGCCACTTTTTGGCTATTCGCCGGCGCTCTTCGAAAAGGCCATCAACCACTATCATCCGGCCTCCTAATGGTTCGTTGTAACTCGTGAGATGTTTGTTCTGCGCTAATTGCAACACTCGCTGACGAGATATTCCAAGCGCGCGCGCCGCTTCCGCTTGATGAATTATTTTTCTCTTTTTTATTTTATAATCCTTCTTTCGATCGATTTGCCTAGTTGAATACCTTTTCCTTAATCGCATATTCCTCGATCACCTCAGTCCGCGTTATCATTTCTCCGAGTAACCCAATAGAAACAAATTGAACACCGACGATGATAAGGACGATACCTACGGTGAAAAGCGGTCGATTGCTGATTGAAGTTTTTCCCAGCAGCCACTCTATTGTAAGCTCAAGATCGATAATAAACCCGACGAGGAACGTCAGCAGCCCGATAACTCCGAAGAAATGAAGCGGCCTTTTGCTGTACCGTGTCGTAAATAAAATCGTAACAAGATCGAGGAAGCCGTGCCAGAACCTGCTCAACCCGAATTTCGTCTTGCCATACTTTCGAGGATGGTGAATTACCGGAATCTCCGTAACCTTGTAGCCTGCCCAGTGTGCCAGCACAGGGAGAAACCGGTGCATCTCGCCGTAAACTCTTATATCCTGTACCACTTCGCGTCTATAAGCTTTCAAGCCTGAATTGAAATCGCGAAGCTTTATTCCGGTCATCATGGATGTGATAAAATTAAAAAGCTTGGATGGAATTGTCTTTGAAATTGGGTCACGCCTTTTCTTCTTCCAACCGTTCACAAGATCATAGCCCGCTTTTAATTTCTCTATCAATCTTGGAATCTCATTCGGATCATCCTGGAGATCAGCGTCCATTGTGACAATTATGCGACCGACAGCATGCTGAAATCCGACGGAAAGCGCCGCAGACTTGCCGTAGTTTTTGCGAAAACTTATAAACTTAAACCGCCTATTTTTCCGGTGAATATCTCTCAGAATTTTCAGCGAATTATCCGTCGAGCCATCGTCAACAAAGATAACTTCATAAGTACCGTTCATACGGTCAAGAGCATCGCGAATTGAAAGAGAAAGCGGCATGAGAGACTGTTCTTCATTAAGAAGTGGGACAACAACGGAAACATCTATCTTTCTCGGAAGTTTGTCTACAAAAGCTTCCCGTCTGCGAGGCTTGTGGACTACATCCTCTGACATTTTCTGAGCATTCTCGTTCATAGCGCCATCAATCATTTATACAAAATACCTCTAAATAATCAAAGATTCAACGAAGAACTTAGGAGATTATATATTTGACAAACCGGGAAAAAAATCGCCACTAATTCCACGGATTAGAATTTCAATTAGTTTGAATTCCCATGAAATGAATAATTATTGTAATCCGTGGCGTCATTGGATTGTGATGTGGATAATCGCCAGAAATTAAATTATCGTTTGACGCGCGTAATATGAAGCTCCAGATACTGCACTGTGACCGGCGTGATTTCTGACACATTATGGATATGTAACGCAAAAAAACCTTGATTTTGCCAAAATCGAATGGTAAATTTATACATACATGATGCGGAACACCAACCGAACGTTTAGTGTTGTTATATATATGCTACTTTCACTCGGACCGGAGTCCTCACAAATTGTTAAAATGCATTCTTTTGAATTGACAAGAGGCCATAAAAAACATGAGTAAGTTCTTAAAATTTATCGGATTGCTATTTCTCCCAATTGCAGCCCTCGTATTCTTGTTCGCAATCTTAAACAGCAAAGCAGGCAAAAGCGGGAAGAATTTATTTATCCAGGAATTCGACGACCAAAACATCTATGGATGACGTTATACTTATGCGTGCGGGTTGACTTGGCCAGCTATACATTTTCACATAGCTAACAAGCATATCATCTTTCCACAATTATTTAGGGCTCAATATATTGTAGACGCGGCTTTCATTTCGAAAATAAAATCATTCTAGTTTTCTAAACAAAGCCGGGTATTTTGCTGTCAGGCCATCAACACAAGTGTGTCTTGCCGTGACAACTTTCAGCATCAACAATCTCGAGTTGATACGGCCGCCAATGACTGTCATGTGGGGCAAAACACTTATGAAGAGCCCGGCTCCGCCGAATGCCGGGACAGTTTTCCTTTTACGCAATTCACATCCTAAGACTTTTCTATGACCTCTATCGAGTCGTTTCAGCAAGTCCCCGAACACATCCTATAGTTTTTTGATAATGCTCTTTGGGAATGCAACTAATTTGCGGAAAAGTTCGGAGAAAAGGAGTAAGAAGGGAAAAAAACCGCGACCCGCTTCAAACGTGAGTCGCGGTTGTCAATAGCGTGTTACGAAGCCACCTTTTGGCTTGAGACTTCCTCTTCGGTCTCCTCTGGCTTTTCAAGCATCTCTTCTTCGGTTAGGATAAGATCATGGAACTTCTTGAGGCCTGTTCCCGCAGGAATAAGTTGACCGATGATCACGTTTTCTTTCAAGCCGACGAGCTTGTCCAGCTTACCTTCCACCGAAGCGTCTGTCAAGACTTTTGTAGTTTCCTGGAACGATGCCGCAGAAATAAAGCTATCTGTAGAAAGTGCTGCAGATGTGATGCCAAGCAAAACGTCTTCCGAGGTAGCAGGCGCAGCGTCGCGGAATTCCACGATCTTCTTTTTCGCCCTCCTTAGATCTCGATTCTTCGCCATGACGAGAGCACGTTCCAAAAGTTGTCCAACTCTGTACTTCGCGTCTCCTTTTGCTGTTACAGCGATCTTTTTGCCAATCGCGGCATTTTCCTCACGGATTCTGTGGACATCTACGATGTCACCTTCCAAGAAGGGCGTGTCACCTGAATCAACGACACGAACGCGCTGGAACATCTGGCGGACAATGACCTCAATGTGTTTGTCATTGATTGTCACGTTCTGTTGACGATAGACTTCCTGTATCTCATCGAGCAAGTATTTCTGGACGTTCGCCGGACCCTTGATGCGTAGAATGTCATGCGGATCAATCGGTCCATCTGTCAGTCGCTCACCGGCAATCACGAAATCGTTTTCCTGTACCAGTATATGCTGGCGCAGCGAAACCTTGTAAGTCTTTCTGTCTTTTCCGTCCGCACTTGTGATGATGACTTCCTTTTGCCCTCTCGATTGTCCGCCGAAGCTGACATAGCCATCTATCTCACTGACTGTTGCCGGGTCCTGTGGAGCGCGGGCCTCGAACAATTCCTGAACCCTCGGAAGACCGGTCGTTACATCACGAACACGGGACAATTCTTTCGGTTTCTTCGCCAGTGTTTCACCGGACTGAATTTCCTCACTATCTTCAACAACTATATGTGCACCGACTGGCAAGTTGTAAGTCCTTTTCACTTTATTGCCATGAACAATTTCCAAAGATGGCGTTACATTCTTGTCGACACTTTCTATTACGACCTTTTCAACTTGTCCTGTTTGTTCGTCGGTTTGTTCGCGATACGTAACGTCTTTCTTCAAATCAACCCATCGCACTTTTCCACCAAACTCAGTCAGAATCAGAGTGTTGTAGGGATCCCATTGATAGACGAGGTCGCCTTTGTTCACTATATCGCCTTCGCCCAGAATAAGATGAGCGCCCTGGGGAACATCCATCTTCTTAATGGCACGGTTGTCTTTATCGAGGACTTGAATAACACCATGACGCCCAAGCAACACCTTCTCTGCTTTGCCTGTTGTGCGATTGCTGTAATCCACAAGCGGCTGCATATTTTCGAATTTTAATTTACCTTCGGTCGGAGCGATGACGTTCGACTCTTGAGATTCAACACTCGCTACGCCGCCGGTGTGGAATGTACGGAGTGTAAGCTGGGTCCCGGGTTCACCGATACTTTGTGCAGCGATGATTCCCACAGCATCTCCAATTTCGACCATCTTGCCAGTAGCAAGATTTCGTCCATAGCACTTTGCACACACGCCGCGCGGCGCTTCACAGGTAAGCACCGAGCGAATATCGACGCTGTCGATCGCGGTGTTGGCAATTTTCTCCGCAAGATCTTCGATGATCTCTTCGCCGCCTTTAACAATGATCTTGTTCGCTAATGGATCAATCACATCATAAAGCGCAACGCGTCCTAAAATACGTTCGACAAGTGTTTCCTGAACACGCTCACCATCTTTAATGGCACTCACCGAAATACCGCGAATCGTTCCGCAGTCGTCCATCGATACGACGACATGTTGAGAGACGTCAACGAGTCTTCGCGTCAGATAACCCGCATCGGCAGTTTTCATCGCAGTATCGGCAAGCCCTTTGCGAGCACCGTGAGTCGAGATGAAATATTCAAGAATCGAAAGCCCCTCGCGAAAATTCGCGATAATAGGATTCTCGATCAGATCACCGACCTGACCTGTAAGCGACTTCTGCGGCTTCGCCATCAGTCCGCGCATGGCAGCCAGCTGCTTGACCTGGTCTTTCGATCCACGAGCACCGGAATCAAGCATCATCCAGATAGAGTTGAAACCTTCTTTTGAAGCGGATAAAGTCTTATACGCCGCATCGCTGACAAGGTTCGTGGCCCTTTGCCACACATCTATGATCTTGTTGTATCTCTCGCCGGCAGTTATGAAGCCGCCTTCATAACTCGCTTCTATTTCTTTTACTTCCCCATCGGATATGTCGATAAACTTCTTCTTGATGTCCGGAATTATGACGTCATTGACATTTATCGATAGTCCAGCCTTCGTAGCATTTTCAAATCCCAATTCTTTTAAGTCATCAAGGAACTTCGCAGTTTTGAGAGGACCGGCTTTTTTGTAAGATTCGGCGATGATGGAAATGATCTTGCTCTTTGTCAAAACTTCATTTATGAATCCAAGCTCCTTCGGAACAATTTCATTGAACAACACTCTTCCAGGAGTCGTATCGATGAATCCTTCCGGAGTCCTGAATTTTATTGGCTCATGGTACAACATTTTATTCAATTCCAACGAAAGTCGTATTTCGTCAACAGAAGCGAAGTGCTTCGCCGATCCATCGGCGCCTTTTCTTATCTTTGTCAGATAATACAAACCGAGAACCATGTCCTGCGTCGGGTGAACGATCGGCTTTCCATGCGCAGGTGAGAGCAAGTTGTGGCTTGAGAGCATCAAGATACGAGCCTCAAGTTGAGCTTCATAGGAAAGTGGTACGTGCACAGCCATCTGGTCGCCGTCAAAGTCGGCATTGAACGCCGTGCAGACTAACGGATGAAGTTTTATAGCTTTCGCATCGACCAAAACGGGTTGAAAAGCCTGGATCCCGAGTCGGTGCAGAGTCGGCGCGCGGTTTAACATAACGGGATTGCCTTCCACAATCGATGGCAGCACCTGCCAAACTTCATTTACCTTCCTGTCAACTAACCTGCGTGCGGTCTTGGCGGTCTTCGCTTCTCCACGCTCAAGTAATTTTCTTATGATCATCGGCTTAAAAAGTTCGACTGCCATATCCTTCGGCAGCCCGCACTCATGCAATTTCAATTCCGGTCCGACCACGATGACCGACCTCCCGCTATAATCAACGCGCTTCCCCAGTAAATTTTGTCTGAAACGTCCTTGCTTTCCCTTAAGCACATCGGAAAGGGACTTTAAAGCGCGCTGACTGTCTGAATTGACGGCGCTAATCCGCCGGCTGTTGTCTAATAATGCATCGACGGCTTCCTGGAGCATGCGCTTCTCGTTTCGTAAAATCACTTCCGGAGCCTTTATATCGATAAGCCTTTTCAACCGATTATTTCGTATGATTACGCGGCGATACAAATCGTTCAAATCGCTCGTCGCAAATCTTCCGCCCTCCAGCGGCACCAACGGTCGCAGTTCCGGCGGAATAACAGGGATCACTTCGATAACCATCCACTCAGGTTTATTAATAAATTCCTCGCCGTCCCTTGTCCGGAACGCCTCGGCGACTTTCAGCCTTTTAAGAAGATCGATACGCTTCTGCTCCGATCTTTCCGTTCGTGCCGAAGCGCGCAGCGCTTCACTGAGAGTATCTACATCGACTCTCCTTAGCATTTCTTTTATGGCTTCACCGCCGATCTTAACAACGATTTTCCTGGCGTCTGAATCGTCAAGTTCATCGTTGTGCGGATATTTTTCCTGAAGTTCATAATACTGTTCTTCAGTCAGGAGTTCCTTCTCGCTGAGGTGATCTACCGCAGCTCCGGGTTGTACCACGACATAAGACTCGTAATAAGCTATCTTCTCCAATTCTTTCGTCAACATTCCGAGAAGATTACCTATCTTACTAGGCAACGAACGCAAGTACCAGATGTGAATGACTGGTGTTGCAAGAGTTATGTGTCCCATCCTCTCGCGCCGGACACTTTTCTGTGTGACTTCGACGCCGCACCGATCGCACACGATTCCCTTATATCTGATCTTCTTATACTTTCCGCAATGACACTCCCAGTCTCTGACCGGTCCGAATATTTTTTCACAGAAGAGTCCGTCTTTCTCGGGGCGATACGATCTATAATTTATCGTCTCAGGTTTCGTGACCTCGCCGTGTGAGCGATCGATAATAGCATCAGGAGATGCAAGACTTATACGAATCCCCGTAATAACCTTGCGGGCTTGTTGTAATTCGCGACGGAATTCAAATTTTGGCATTAAAAGAATCCTCCTCCGAAGCAGTACTTCGGATCATTTTTATGGCAGCTTTCAATGTTGATGCTTTACTTTCCATTGCCGCTGCGTGCTAATTCACCATCATGCAACACTTTTACTTCAAGACCGAGTCCTTGCAATTCACGAACCAATACGCTGAATGCTTCCGGAATTCCCGGTTCAGGGGTGTTTTCACCCTTAACCAATGACTCGAATAATTTTGAACGACCGGGGACATCGTCGCTTTTCACGGTGAGAACTTCCTGAAGTATGTGCGAGGCACCGTAAGCTTCAAGCGCCCACACTTCCATTTCGCCGAAGCGTTGTCCACCGAACTGGGCTTTGCCGCCGAGCGGTTGCTGGGTTATCAACGAATACTGACCCGTCGAACGCGCGTGGATCTTATCCTCAACAAGATGGTCGAGCTTCATCATATACATGTATCCTACCGTCACTTCATTTGCAAACTTGTCGCCGCTCTTCCCGTCATACAGGACGGTCTTTGAGCTTTCGTTAAGTCCCGCTTTGCGAAGCTCTCCTTGCACCTCTTCCCATGTCGCTCCGTCGAAGATCGGGGACGCATACTCGACGTCTAATTTCGTCGCTGCCCAACCTAATGCGGTCTCGTATAACTGACCGATATTCATGCGAGATGGTACGCCGAGAGGATTCAAAACCATCTCGACCGGAGTTCCGTCCGGCATGAAGGGCATATCTTCCTGCGGCACAACGATCGAGACAACGCCTTTATTACCATGGCGTCCGGCCATTTTGTCGCCGACCTGAAGCTTGCGCTTCGATGCGACATAGATTTTTGCAAGCTGGACAATGCCTGGAGGGAGCTCATCGCCTGTGATCGCTTTGTTTCTCTCCCGTCTCGCTTCCTCTTCGATGTCCAGAACCCTCATGTGATAGTTTCTGTGAATCTGCTCGATGAGCCTGTTCTTGCGTGCGCTTTCAACCCACGGCTCGGTGAAATCTAACTTCTCGAGGTCTTCGAATTTTTCAAATGTCTCTCTCTTGAGTACCGTCCCGCTTCTTATCGCGACCGCACCATCCTTCGTGCGGATACCGGCCGACGTTTCATCCTCAAGAACTTCAGCAAGTTTGTCGATGAGCTTCGCGTGGACTTCGCTTTTCGCGGCCTTCAGCCACTTTTCAATCTCTTCTAATCTTTTCTTTTCTTCCTTTTTGGATTCGGCATCTTTTTTCTTTCTTGAGAAAAGTTTCGTGTCAATTACGACGCCCCGCATTCCGGGGGGAGCCTTCAGAGACGCATCTTTGACGTCACCAGCCTTGTCTCCGAATATCGCGCGCAACAATTTCTCTTCGGGCGTAACATCGGTTTCGCCTTTGGGGGTAATCTTTCCGACTAGAATATCGTTTTCAACAACTTCAGCACCGGTTCTTACAATGCCATTCTCGTCGAGGTCCTTCGTCATTTCCTCAGAAACGTTTGGAATATCGCGAGTAAGCTCTTCTTCTCCACGCTTCGTATCTCTGACGCTGGTCTCCAACGACTGGATATGTATCGAAGTAAACTCGTCTTGTGCCACCAAGTCTTCACTGACAATGACGGCATCTTCAAAGTTGTATCCGTGCCATGGCATGAAGGCAACAAGGACATTCCGCCCGAGTGCGAGCTCTCCGTTTTCAGTCGAGCAGCCGTCCGCGAGCACATCGCCTTTCTTGAAGCGCTGGCCGGTAGTCACCAATGGTTTCTGATTTACCGTCGTGTCCTGATTGGTTCTGAAAAATTTCCGCAGGCTGTACTCGGCAGTCCTCAAATCTTCGAAGCTCGCAATTACTTCATCCGACCTTTCATTAATGTCATATTTTACAATAATCCTGCTCGCATCGACTTCTTGCACAATGCCGTCATGCTCAGCGATAATCATGGTCCTCGAATCCACCGCCACTTTTTTCTCTAATCCTGTGCCGACGACAGGTGCTTCGTTTCTTATGAGCGGTACTGCTTGACGCTGCATGTTTGCTCCCATAAGTGCGCGGTTAGCGTCATCGTGCTCGAGGAACGGAATTAGCGCCGCTGCAGGGCTTACGATCTGGTTCGGCGCCACATCCATGAAATGTATTTCGGACGGCTTCTCAAGAATGAAGTCGCCATGATGCCTTGCTCTAACACGATCGGTCGTAATTCTTCCTTTTTCATCTACAGGGGTATTCGCTTGCGCAATTTTGTATTCATCCTCCTGAGCTGCGCTCAAGAATACGAGTTCATCCGTTGCAATTGCGTTAACGACCTTGAAATACGGCGTCTCGATAAATCCGAAATCGTTTACCCTGGCGTGAACTGCCAGTGAGGAGATCAATCCGATGTTGGGTCCTTCAGGCGTTTCGATCGGGCAAAGGCGGCCGTAATGCGTATAATGAACGTCGCGGACTTCAAATCCCGCACGCTCTCTCGTCAGTCCTCCGGGTCCGAGCGCGCTCATCCTTCGCTTGTGCGTCATCTCAGCAAGCGGGTTTGTCTGATCCATGAACTGAGATAGCTGGCTTGTTCCGAAAAATGAGTTCAGAACGGTCGTAATAACGCGCGCGTTTACCAACCCCTGCGGCGTGAAATTCTCTTCGTCGTGAATGTTCATCCGCTCTCTCACATTACGAACCATTCTTGTCAATGCAAGGTTGAACTGCGACTCCAGTTGTTCGCCTACGGTTTTCACTCGTCTGTTTCCGAGATGGTCGATGTCGTCGATTTGGCCCTCTTCGCGGCGCAGCTTGAGCATATAATCGATAATCGAGACGATGTCTTCTTTTGTCAGAACCGTAGTGGTGGTCGGGATCTTGAGTGAGAGTTTGGCGTTCATTCGATAGCGCCCCACATTTCCAAGGTCATAACGCTTTTCGCTGAAGAACATTTTTTCCAAGAGCCCGCGCGCCGTTTCCGTATCCTGTGCTTCAACGGATCGAAGCTCTTCATAGATTTTCTTCAACGCCCCTTCGCTTGAGCTTGTGGAATCTTCCCTGATCGTGTGAAGCAGCATCGGGTCGTCACCTTTTCGAGTAGCTTTCAACAGTTGAAGCTTCTTGACGTTGGCTTTCTTGATGAGACCGATATATTCCTCGGTCAGCTTTAATTCTTCAATGGAAAAGTCCGAGGTATCAATGATTACTTCTCCCGTCTTCGTATCGACAACGTCGCCCACTAATCTTCTGCCGATATAATCGCTCATCTCAACCTTGGCAACGTTTATTTCCTCCACTTGACCGAAAAGATTGAGTATATCTTCGTTCTTTTCATAGCCGAGCGCACGCAGAAGTGTCGTGGCATAGAATTTTTTCTTCCGGTCAATATAAACCCAGAGGACGTTGCTGATGTCTGTTGTAAACTCCAGCCAGGCACCCCTCATAGGTATGACGCGTGAGCTCCATAGTCTTGCGCCATTCGGATGCTCCGTCTCGACGAAGAAAACCCCCGGTGAACGATGAAGCTGGCTGACGACTACGCGCTCTGCGCCGTTGATGATAAATGTTGCGCGCTCAGTCATATATGGAATTGAGCCGAGATAAACTTCTTGCTCCTTCGCGTCCATGTACCCATCTTTACTCGGATCAGGATCTTTGCTCGCGAGTCGCAGTCTTGCTTTAAGCGTTACGGAATAAGTCAAACCCTTTTCTATACATTCATCAACTCCGTAGCGCGGCTTTTCGATGCTGTAATCGACAAAGCCGAGAGCAAAATGCTCCTTGTTGTCATAAATCGGAAAGTTTACCTGAAATACTCCCTGCAGTCCGACAGGTTTTCTCCTCTTCGGCGCAATATCTTCCTGGAGAAATTTTTTAAATGAATCTATCTGGACATTAAGCAAATCCGGATAATCAACCCTCTGAGGAATCTTTGCAAAGCTCAAACGTAAATCTTGATCGTTAGAATTGAGATTCTTCAACGTAGTCACACTCCTTATAGTTTTTCGACGAGAGAATTATGGCAAGAACTATTGAGTAGGACGGAGATACTCTCGCCCTACTCAAATTAACAATCAAATGCTGACTAAAGTTCAGTGGAGTCGCAAAATTCTGCTACTTCACTTCAGTTCCACACTCGCGCCGGCTTCTTCGAGTTCCTTCTTTAGCTTCTCAGCATCTGCTTTAGACAACGCCTCCTTTACAACCTTAGGAGCGCCATCAACAAGGTCTTTAGCTTCTTTCAAGCCGAGGCCTGTAGCGGCGCGAACAACTTTAATCACGTTGATTTTTTGAGCACCGACGGTAACGAGATTCACATCGAATTCAGTTTTCTCTTCTACTGCCGGCGCTGCGGCTGCCGCCGCTCCACCGCCGGCAACTATTACCGGCGCAGCAGCAGTAACACCAAATTTATCCTCAAGTGCCTTTTTTAACTCAGATGCTTCTAAGAGAGTAAGTTTACTTATTTTTTCTACGAGATCTTGAACTACTTCCGACATTTTCGATTTCTCCTTTTGAATTTCTAATTAAAATTTTATTATGCCTGAGCGGAGAGTTTCCTCTCGACAGCGTCAAGCACTGCAACAAGGTCACGCATCACCGCAGAAATTGATCCGGCAATTCCTGAGATCGGCGACTGCAAACTTCCGAGAATCGCGCTGATCATTTCGGGCTTCGATGGCATTAACGCAAATTCAGCAAGTCTCTTCCCTTCAAAAATCCGCTTGTCGATTACAAAAGCTTTTGTAGCGGGTTTTTGATTCTTGTCAAAGAACTTCTTCAAGACTTTGGCAGGCGCGACGGGATCATCCATTCCGAAAGCTATTCCCGTCTGACTGACGAGATATTTAAAATCAACATCACCTGGAGATGATGCCGACATCGCTTTCTTGATCAACGTATTTTTGACGACCCTATACTTCACACCGTTCTTTTGGAACTCGCGTCGCAGTTCATTGCTTTGTGCCACGGTCATTCCGCCGAAGTCAGTGAAAAAAAGGCTGCTCGAATTGGACATCATGGCCGCGACTTCCGCGACAACTTGTTCCTTTTCGTTCCTTTTCATTTTTTCCTCATTTGAAATTATTTATGGCCATAGGCTCACGCGTCACTATGGCGTACTCTACCGGACATATTCCCCGGAGAAGCTTAGAAGCGTTTAGTGCGTAAACTCAATGTATATTTGCCGCAAGCGACTTATCAATCCTGATTCCCGGTCCCATCGTCGAAGATATGGATACATTTTTTATATATTGACCTTTTGCGGACGCCGGCTTCAAACGGTTGACCGCAGCAAGAAATGTGTTGACATTGTCAACCAACTTTTGTTTGTCGAATGATGCCTTGCCGACGATAGAATGAAGATTGCCCGCCTTGTCGACTCTAAATTCAATCTTCCCGGCTTTGATTTCCGTAACAGCCTTGGCGACGTCCGCAGTGACGGTGCCGCTCTTCGGATTCGGCATCAGACCTTTCGGACCGAGGACTTTGCCGAGTCTTCCGACATCAGCCATGGAATCGGGCGTAGCCACGATCACGTCAATGTCAGCCCAGCCTTCCTGAATCTTCTTAATATAATCATCGAAGCCCACATGGTCGGCACCGCTCTGCCTGGCTTCATCCTGCTTCTGGGCCTGCTTTGTCAGCACGAGAACTCGAACAGTCTTTCCAATGCCGTGGGGAAGAGAAACCGTTCCGCGAATTGCCTGATCGGCATGACGAGGATCGACGCCGAGATGAATTGCGATATCGACAGTCTCATCGAACTTCACTTTCGGTATTGACTTTATTTTTTCTATTGCATCCTCGATCGAATATTCTTTAGATATATCAATCTGCTTTGATGCCTCTGTAAATCGCTTGCTTTGTTTCATTTTTCAAACTCTTCTTATTTATGAAGTCTCACCTTAAAATGGCACCATCCAGCATGCCACATTAATATCGCAAATACTTGGACGGCATTAAAAACTCATGACTCTAAATCAATTTTAACCTTCAACCACGATACCCATGCTCCGTGCCGTGCCAGCAACCATACTTATAGCCGATTCAACGTCGGTAGTATTCAAATCCGGCATTTTCATCTCTGCTATCATCTTGACTTGTTCGCTGGTGACCTTCGCGACTTTGACGCGGTTTGGTTCTCCGGAGCCTTTTTCAATTTTCGCCTCTTTCACGAGCAGCACCGAAGCCGGAGGTGTCTTCGTTATAAACGTGAATGACTTGTCGGAGAATACGGTGATAACAACGGGAATAATCAAGCCCTGCTTGTCCTGCGTGCGAGCGTTGAACTGCTTGCAAAACTCCATGATGTTTACGCCCTTTTGACCTAAAGCAGGACCTACCGGAGGCGCCGGCGTTGCCTGACCCGCTGGTATCTGCAGTTTTACAAAACCTACAACTTTCTTAGCCATTTATCACCTTGAATTATTTTTCTTTTTCAACTTCGGTAAAACTCAACTCGACAGGAGTCGGGCGCCCAAAAATGGTCACGGTGACTTTTAGTTTCATCCTGTCTTCGTTCACTTCCGAAACTTCTCCTTTGAAGGTCGAGAACGGACCGCCGATGACCTTAACTTTGTCATTCACCTTGAAAGGAACTTCGGTAATCGGGCGCTCTTCTTGTTCATCAATCCTTCCTTTCAACCGGCCAACTTCGTCACCGCGGAGCGGACTCGGATCGCCTTTCGGTCCGACAAAACTTATTATAGATGGCACACTTAGAATGAAGGCTTTTACGCGATCGTCCATTTCGGTCTCGATCATTACATAGCCCGGCATGAAGTTTCTCGTCTTCACTCTTCTCTTACCACTCTCGCTGATTGTCGGCACTTTTTCGGTCGGAATTATAATCTCGCCGAATTTTTCCTTAAAATCTGAATCCTTGAGTTGACTTTCGAGATACGCCACAGCTTTGCTTTCCTGGCCGGAAAATGTCCGTACGACGTACCACTTTTTAGCTGAAGATTTTGCCTTCTCAGCAGTCTTTGACCCCGTTGAAGCGGCTTTGTCCTGAGGAATTTCTTCAGGCTTTTGCGAGGAATTCGCTTCCACAGGATTCACGTCCGAATGAACTTCCTCGGAATGACCGGAATCGCCGTCAGGCACTTTCGGGTTCGATACTTCGCTCATAAGATCGTTCTCAGTACCACGTTGACGATTGTATCGACAGCATAAACAAAAACTGCGATTATCAAGGTCGCGACAAGCACGACGCCGGTCGAGTCTTTTAGCTCATCTTTCGTCGGCCATGTTACCTTTTTCATTTCCTTCACAACATCATTGAAAAAGCCGATTATTTTTTCTCTCATTCTACTTTTCCCTCTCTGGCTGAGGCTGATGCGCCTCCGGCGCCGTTGTGCACGTCAGGAGGGACTCGAACCCCCAACCTGCGGTTTTGGAGACCGCTGCTCTACCAATTGAGCTACTGACGTATTTCATTTTCACTTTTCCCAATTCCGATTTCTCGATTTCTAACTCGAATCTCAATGCCACTATTTTGTCTCCTTGTGAGACGTGTGTTTATTACAAAAGCGGCAATATTTTTTGTACTCCACTCTCCCTGTCTGCTTTTTCTTATTCTTTGTAGTCGTATAGTTACGATGCTTGCAGACAGTGCATTCAAGCGTTACAATTTCCCTCATGATCCTTCCTTTATTTTGCGAGCTGACGACGGGATTTGAACCCGTGACCTACGCCTTACCAAGGCGTTGCTCTACCAACTGAGCTACGTCAGCGAAATTTTATCCAGCGTTTGTGTCCGCCCATAACTTTGATCCTCGAACGGACAACTTGAGCGGGAGACGGGACTCGAACCCGCGACCAACAGCTTGGAAGGCTGTGACTCTACCAACTGAGTTACTCCCGCGGCGCGTGGCATTACGAGTTCAGACTTTCACAAAATTCAAACAACAATTTCAAAGTTCAATTGAGCAGGAAATGGAATCCGAATTCGCGCCCGTTACGATGAGACGCAGTAATTCCGGAAGACTTCATTAATCCATCCCTGTATCATGGGTGGCGCCGAGGTGCGGTCGAAACTATTCTCAGCTTCACAATTATAAATGAACAAGCAGTGGGCGGCGGGGGATTCGAACCCTCAAAGGCATAAGCCAACGGATTTACAGTCCGCCCCGGCTCTCCAACTCCGGCGTCCGCCCAAAAGCTCCAGCCGAGCTGGCGAAGGGATTTGAACCCCCGACCTGCTGATTACAAATCAGCTGCTCTACCAACTGAGCTACGCCAGCGTCACACATTTCGAGCTTATAAAATTAATAAAATTTGTGAAAAAATCAAGGTAGAAACTACATTTAACTTAACAAATAGACTGGAGACGCAATACTGTCTATTGGACTTCACCAGATCCCAGATCCGATTACGCAGGCTGGCGTTTTAGCAAATTTTCTTTGACATAGGACTGTCCTGGAATAAGTTCGGCATCAAGCACCTGTCGTCATTGCCCAATTGTATGCTAGTGATTTTTCAAGATTCACGATCAACTTAGCTACTCGGAGCCTTAGATCGTGATCGCTGCCGACGCCGCATAGACTTCTGCCGCTCCGTATTCTTTCAAAACTTTTGCGCACTCTTTTATTGTCGAGCCTGTCGTTATCACATCATCTATCAAAAGAACACTTTTCCCATTCACCGTGTCCGAGAAATGTCTGCCAATAGAGAAAGCCCCCGCGATATTCTTCTTTCTTCCTTCCGCATCAAGCAAGGTTTGGGTCTGAGTCTGCCTGATTCTTTCCAGGAGACGCGGTTCATCTTTGACGGACAACTCCTGCCCGATTCTTTTTGCGATCAGCTCGCTTTGGTTATAGCCTCGCTCACGTTCTCGTGCCGGATGCAATGGAACGGGTACAATCATGCTGCTCATAGATAGCTTGTCGTCATCGGCAATTTTCTTTGCGATATAAATCCCCAATCTATCCGCGATTGCCTCGGCTCCGTTGTACTTTAACAAATGAATCGCCATCCTGACTCTCGGTATCTTGTTCAAATAGAAACACGGAATCGATCTTGTCGATTTCTTTTTCAGCAAGAAACTTTTGCTCTATGATTTGAAAAATCGTTTCAGTGGGTACCACACGCTCGAAGGTGCTCCAGCATTTCATACATATATAAAATTCTCCGCGTGGAAGACTTCTCCAGCAAGTTGCGCAAATCGCAGGATAGATAAAATCTGCAACCGCCTCGGTAGTTACAAGAATGCCTTCGAACAGTTTTTCTAACAAGACATGCCCGCCTTCGGAAAGAACTTTAGCAGCATTCTCATACGGACACAATCGTCATCTCTACGCACCTGTGCGCTCTTGACGATTTATGTTTCGCCCTGACGAGAGCTTATGTACTTCATCACGCAGCTCCGCGGCTTTCTCGAAATCAAGCTCTTTTGCTGCCTGGTACATCTCTTTTGTCAAGCGATCGATCAAGTCGTTTCTTTGCTGGTCGCTCAGATATTTTTGTCTCGTTTCCGCTACGCTTGCTTCCTGAAGTCGCCTGGTTTTCTCTTCGCCTTCCGCACGCACGTCCGCAATCGCCGTTGACGCTCTTATCTCGTCGGCGGTTTTGAAAATTGATTTTGGTGTAATGCCGTGTTCTATGTTATAAGCCGTCTGGATTGCCCTGCGCCGGTCTGTCTCATCCATCATTTTTTTCATGCTGCGGGTTACGATATCGGCATAAAGAATTACTCTGCTGCCGATGTTTCGTGCTGCTCTGCCTGCAGTTTGTATCAGGGATTTCTCCGATCGAAGGAATCCTTCTTTGTCCGCATCTAAAATTGCGACCAGTGAAACCTCGGGAAGATCGAGTCCTTCACGAAGAAGATTGACGCCGACAAGGACGTCGAATTCTCCGAGCCGCAAGTCGCGCAGGATGGAAACACGCTCAAGCGAATCTATATCCGAATGGATGTACTTCACTCGAACATTTAAGTTGCGCAGGTACTCCGTAAGATCTTCCGCCATTCTTTTTGTCAGCGTCGTAACCAGTGTGCGCTCTTTGGCCTTCACACGTTCTCGAATTTCGTGTATTAAATCATCCATCTGATTCTTCACCGGCCTGACTTCAACCTCCGGATCGACAATGCCGGTCGGCCTGATAACCTGCTCCACGATAACACCGACGCTCTTTTCAAGCTCGTACTCGCTCGGAGTCGCGCTGACAAAAACGACTTGATTGACCATCGATTCGAATTCTTCGAATGTCAGGGGCCTGTTGTCCAATGCCGAGGGAAGCCGAAAGCCATACTCGACGAGAGTCATCTTTCGTGACCGATCACCATGGTACATGGCGTGAATCTGCGGAAGGGTTTGATGCGACTCATCTATGAACATAAGATAGTCTTTCGGAAAATAATCGAGAAGGACATACGGCCGTTGGCCCGGCTGGCGATTAGTAATGTGCCGCGAATAATTCTCTATACCGCTGCAGTAACCGACCTCGCGCATCATTTCTATATCGAATCTTGTCCGCTGTTCTATCCTTTGAGCTTCAAGATATTTTCCCATAGCTCGAAGGTCGGTAAGACGGCCGATTAATTCCTCCTCTATAGTCTTTATCGCGCGTTCAAGATTTTCTTGACTCGTCACGAAGTGCCGGGCAGGATAAATGGACGCTTCTTCAAGTTCGAGAGCTGGAATGCCGGTCAATGGGTCAAAAGTCTTTACAGACTCGATTTCGTCCCCAAAAAACTCGACCCGCACTGCCTCATCAAGCTCGTACGCTGGGAAAATCTCAACAACATCACCGCGCACACGGAAATTGCCTCGCAGAAATTCGACATCATTCCGCGAATACAAACTGGCTATCAGCTTCTCTTGCAAATGGCGCCTTCCCATTTTTTCGCCGCGGCGCAAAATCACAACTTCGTTCTGGTAATCTGTCGGCGAACCGATTCCATAAATGCACGAGACGGATGCAACCACGATAACATCGTCTCTCCCGCTGAGAAGCGAACTGGTAGCGCGCAGCCGCAAGCGGTCGATCTCGTCATTAATAGAAGAATCCTTTTCGATGAAAGTGTCCGTCTGGGGGATGTAGGCTTCAGGCTGATAATAATCGTAGTAAGAGATGAAAAATTCTACGACATTGTCGGGAAATAACTGTTTGAACTCTCCGTACAACTGGGCTGCAAGTGTCTTATTATGTGAGATAACGAGCGTAGGTTTGTTGATGTTCTGAATGAGCTGTGCCATAGTATACGTCTTGCCGCTGCCTGTGACGCCTAACAGTGTCTGGAATTTTTGTCCTCGTTTTACTCCTTCAGTCAACTCGCGGATAGCTTCCGGCTGATCACCGGAAGGCTTGTAATCGGATACTATATTGAATTTGTTTATCATTTGCCAAGAGTAATCGACTTAAAGACATATCCTGCAACTTGAGGGTTCTCCTTGAACCGCCTTATCGAATATGAATACCACTGTTCACCGAAGGGCACGTAAACACGAAGTCGGTCTCCCGCGGCTGCAATCTTGTTTCTCAAGCCAGGGCGAACACCTAACAGCATTTGAAATTCATAATCCGATCTTTGTAATTGTAGTCGCGCAACAGACTCATGTGCCGCCTTGATCAACATCTCATCGTGAGTTGCAATTGCGGTGCGGCATCTTCCATCTAACAGAATATTCAGCAGCTTGATGAAATTCTGCCTGATTTCATCGTGACCTTGAAAAGCGATATTTTCCTGTTCGATATAAATACCTTTGCACAACCTGACGCTCGCCCTCATCTCGACAAGCCGCTTGATATCCCCTGCGCTGCGCCGCAAACGCGCTTGAATGACAACACCGGTATTCTCAAAATCGCACGCGCGAAGTCTTTCATAAATCTCAAGGGTTTTCGTCGTTGTCGTCGAATCTTCCATGTCGATTCTGACAAAATTTTCGTAGCTCTTCGCCACCTCCATGATCCCTTTTGCATTCTCAAAACAAAAGCTTTTATCGATAGCTAATCCTAATTGCGTCAGCTTGATCGAAACGTTCGAATTGAGTTTGTTCTTGTCGATCAAATGCAAAACGTTCGCGTATGACTTTGCCGATGCAATGGCTTCTTCTTTCGTTCGTACGTTTTCTCCGAGAACATCGATAGTTGTCGCGATTCCTCTCGAATTTAAATCTTTCGTGAGGTCAATCGCATCTTCGACGTGCTCGCCGGCTATGTAATGCATCGCGAACCGCTTCACGAATCCTTTCGGGAGAACCTGAAGCGCCGATATTATAACATGGTTCATCGGGTTCATTAATTTTGCAATTATTTTAGATCGATGAATATTTAAGTGAATTTATTCGAGCTTTACCGGAGAATCAAACCAATGGAATGTCAAATCTGATGTCCCCCACCCAGAATGTCGTTCTTGGAAATCTTCTTAAGGATCTTGCCGCCTCGCGACTTTATCTCCTTCTCCTTCTTCATAGCTTCCCTCCGTGTCTCGAATTCTTCAACGTGAACTATCCGCCATGGTATTCCACTGCTTGCCGATTTTGTCTTGCCGGAATTGTGCTCCTTCAACCGCTTTTCCATATCCCCTGTGCTGCCCGTATAATATTCGCCCTTTTTCTCGCTCCTAATTATATACGCCACATACTTCAAATGTCGGGGAGACAGGATTCGAACCTGCGACTTCTTGCTCCCAAAGCAAGCGCTCTAACCGGGCTGAGCTACTCCCCGTGCTTATCTTCAAAATGAACTGACAAATTCTATTTCTTTTCGGAGCGCAACATCAAACCTGCCGCTTTGGCGCCAACGGCGCCACGCTCTAACCGGGCTTAGCTACTCCGAGTTGTTGTATAAATATAACTTGTCTAATATTCAATCAAAAGACTTTCACATCGAAATGCCTACTGCCCCAAATTGCAATTTAGCCACCAAGATTGTAACTTTTCCAATCCGTCCACGATTAGCTGACGGGTAATTCTCTTCCCGACATGCGGAGTCCATTCCGCTGTGCGGGTGATTTTACACACGCGGAAAGGATTTTGTTGACGCCCAATGCTGCGCGATTTTTTTAATAGATTCGAGAATTTTATCGGCAAGCACCGGCTCGTTGCCAAGAACGACAAGATAATTGTTGCCGTTTCGGGCGGAGTAGATTCCACAGTACTACTCGACTTAATGATGGAGCTTAGGGATCGACTTGGCCTCATTATAGCGATTGCTCACATCAATCATAATCTGCGAGGAGAGGAATCCGACGAAGACGAGGCATTTGTCAAGAAATTAGCTGATAATTACGGAATCGAGTGTTTTGTTCACGGTGTTAACACGAGAGCGTTCATGGTCGAACACAAAACTTCTCTTCAAGTCGGCGCAAGGGATATCAGGTACAAATATTTTCAGACTGTGAAGATTTTGAAAAACTTCACAAAGATCGCTACCGCTCACAATGCTAACGACAATGCGGAAACGGTCTTATTCAATCTGCTGCGAGGATCGGGAACAAGCGGCCTCGGCGGAATCCCAGTTAAGCGCGGAGATATCATCCGGCCTCTTCTTTTTGCCGAGCGATCGGAAATCGAGCAATATGCCAAGCTCAATAGTATTCAGTTTAGATCAGATTCATCGAACACAAAAGATTATTACACTCGCAATCTCATCCGGCGCTCCCTGCTCCCTCAAATCCAGGAAAAAATAAATCCGTCCGCGGTAAATACCCTCAATCGCACCGCCGCTATTTTTCAGGAACTAAGCTCTTTTATTAACCACGAAGTAGGAATTCTTTATTCAAATGTCGCAAAGAGCTTCGGCGATGAAAAATTAGTTTTGGACATTTTCAAACTGAAGAACTCGCTCCTTTTCACTCAAGAGAACATTGTAATAAAAGCTCTGAAAGATTTCGTCCACGGCGAAGTGGAACACTCGAAAGTTCACGCCATCATGGACCTCTTAAATTCCGAGACGGGAAGTTCCATTGAGATCGGCAGCGAGGTGGTCGTGTACCGTGACCGGTATAACCTTGTCTTCATAAAAGAGCCGAAAGAGCCGGTCGATTTTGTCGCCGAGATAATTCCCAGCAAAAAATATGAATTTGACGAGTTCTATCTTAACACCGAGTTTGTGGAGCGCAGCGAGGTGCACTTTTCACTTTCTCCCGTTGTTGAGTTTGTAGATGCAGATTTGGCCGGCGAAGCCCTTACTCTCCGAAGCTGGCATCAAGGCGATTCTTTCATTCCCATAGGGATGAAAGGGCACAAGAAGATCAGCGACTTTTTGGTGGATTCGAAAATTCCTATCTATCAAAAGAATAATGTGTTGATTTTGGACGGCAAGAAAGGAATAATATGGGCATGCGGACTGAGAATCGATGATCGGTTTAAAATAACTGAAAACACGAAAAGAGTATTGAAACTTGAATTCGGCTATAAATGAAACGGCACAATTCGTAACGGTAAATAACGAAAGATTTCGCATATTCATAACCGAGGACGAAATCAAGAAGCGTATCGGAGAGCTCGCGAAAGAAATCAGCGCGAATTATGCCGGCATAACTCCGATCTTCATCGGTGTGCTGAACGGTTCATTCATCTTCTTTGCCGATTTGATTCGTGAAATAAAAATCGATTGCGAGATAGATTTTTTCAAACTATCCAGCTACGGGGACGCAAAAATTTCTGCTGGCAATGTGAAGCTTTTGAAGGATCTCAATTGTCAGGTCACTAACAGGGATATAATTATCGTGGAAGACATTATCGATTCCGGCTTATCTATAGATTTCATAGAGAAACTCATGATCGAACGGAAGCCGCGTTCATTTTCGGTGGTAACTCTACTTTTCAAGAGTGATTGCGTTAAGATCGATTTTAAAGTAGATTATATAGGTTTTCAGATTCCCGATCACTTCGTGATTGGTTACGGATTAGATTACGCACAAAAGGCAAGAAACCTCAGATCGATTTATATTTTAGATAAATAGCTCGTAGGAGTTTTAATGGCAAATTCACAAAGCGATAGAAACAAGAACGCTCCGCCAAAACGGAAGGCAACGCCGCCTAATTTGAAGAGAAGGCAGGGCCAGCCGCCGGAGGATGACTTCAATTGGCGGACCGGGAGAATAATTATCGGGTGGGCGGCGATCATACTTGCCGTGTTTCTTGTGATGACGCTTTTCCGTGGCAACGACAACCCGGAAACAGAAATAACTTATTCCCAATACCAAACGCTTCTCGTTTCCGGCTTTATCAAAGAAGCCGTGATAAAAAAGTCCGATATAAATAATTATGATTTTCATGGTACACTGAAAGAGCCGACTGAAATCACGACCGATTCCGGAACGAGAAAGAAAATAGACAAGTTCGTCGTATTCCTGCCCAATGCCGCTGATTCGAGCATGATAGGTCTGTGGCAAAAAGAGGGCATAGATTTTAATTTTGTAAAAGAAAGCGATCAATGGCTCAACGGTCTGATAAGCTTCCTTCCATGGATTGCACTTATAGGAGTATGGCTCTTGATTATGCGGCGGATGCAGGGGAATAACACCAAAGGTATCTTCAGCTTCGGCAAGAGCCGTGCAAAGCTGATGACGGAGAATCAGGTTAAAGTCACCTTCCATGATGTTGCCGGAGCGGATGAGGCAAAAGAAGAGCTCGGCGAGATCATAGAGTTTTTGAAAGAGCCCGCTAAGTTCCAAAGGCTGGGCGGCAAAATCCCTCGCGGCGTTCTGTTGCTCGGCCCTCCTGGAGTTGGAAAGACACTTTTAGCAAGAGCTGTTGCAGGAGAAGCAGCCGTTCCGTTCTTCTCAATAAGCGGAGCGGATTTTGTCGAAATGTTTGTCGGAGTCGGCGCGAGCCGCGTACGTGATCTGTTTGAGACCGCCAAGAAAAATGCGCCTTGCATAGTCTTTATTGACGAAATCGACGCCGTGGGAAGACATCGTGGTGCAGGACTCGGCGGCGGTCACGATGAGCGCGAACAGACTTTGAATCAGCTTCTCGTCGAAATGGACGGATTCGAGCAAAACAGCGGCGTCATAATAATCGCTGCCACAAACCGCCCGGACGTTCTTGACCCTGCACTTCTCCGACCCGGAAGATTCGACAGACAAATCGTTGTCGATCGACCGGACGTAAAAGGAAGAGAAGGAATTTTGAAAGTGCATACGAAAAATGTTCCCCTGTCCTCTGATGTTGACTTGAATATTCTGGCGAAAGAGACACCGGGATTTGCCGGAGCCGAGCTTGCTAATCTTGTGAATGAAGCTGCACTGCTCGCAGCCCGCAAAAATAGTACAAGCGTGAGTATGCCGGACATGGAAGAAGCGAAAGACAAAGTGATGATGGGACCGGAGCGTAAAAGCACGATTATATCCGATGAAGAAAAGAAAGTCACCGCGTACCACGAATCCGGTCATGTGCTCGTTGCGAAAATAGTTCCTGAAGCGGACCCGGTACACAAAGTTACGATCATTCCGCGAGGAAGGGCGCTCGGGGTTACAACTTATCTTCCGATAGACGAAAAGCATACCTATTCGCGTGAGTATCTGCTTGCAATGGTTACGTACGCGCTCGGAGGCCGTGCTGCGGAGAAAATTATCTTTGGAAAATACACAACCGGCGCAGGCAACGACATCGAGAAGTCAACCAATATTGCCAGAAAGATGGTTTGCGAATGGGGGATGAGCGACAAACTCGGACCTCTCACGTGGGGAGAAAACGAGCAGGAAATTTTTCTCGGACGCGAAATAACCAAGCACCGGAATTACAGCGAGAAAACGAGCGATCGAAATAGATGAGGAAATCCGGGGCATCGTGCGGGGATGTATGACGCGTGCAGAAGAAATTATCAATGCAAATCGAGAATCCCTCGATAGACTTGCGAGCGCGTTATTGGAACGCGAAATACTTGATTCAGAAGATATCGACAAAGCGATAAAAGGCGAGGAACTCCCGCCGTTTATAAAACCAAATGGAGATGGAACGAATAAGCCGCAGACTTTACCCCTGCCTGTGCAAGGGCAAACTACAACAGCCTCCCAAACTGATGTCGTCGGGACAAAATAAAAATCGATGGACAATGATTTGACGGCTGATTGTAGATGATGGAACAGGCTGCCGTTCAGGACACAATTACCCTCAAGACCGAGTTAGTTAGAAAAGCGATTCATCTCGTTTCGCTGTCCATTCCGGTAATATATTACTTCATCTCTAAAGAGCTCGCGATATGGATAATCATGCCTGTTACCGCGATTTTCATTATTGCAGACCTGGCACGCTACGAAGTTCCGCAGTTCTCCGGGTTCTTCTACAAATTTTTCGGATTTCTTCTCCGCAAGCATGAGATCGACGAGAAGAAACGCTCGCTCAATGGTGCGACATTCATGTTGATATCGGCAGCAATTTGCATAGCAATTTTTCCAAAGTATATCATGGTGAGCAGCTTCCCTATTCTGATTCTCGGCGACGCCGCGTCTGCCGTCTTCGGCAAGAGATTTGGAAAACATAAGATACTTTCGAATGGGCCGAAAAGTTACGAGGGAAGTTTGGCCTTTGTAATTGCAGGAATGGTCGCTGTCGCATTGACGCCGAAGGTAAACTATATTATCGCAGAATACTTGATCGGAATTGCGGCGACTATTGTTGCGTCAATCGCGGAAGCTCTTTCGTACAGAATCATAGACGACAACATCGCCGTCCCGATCTCATTCGGACTTACGATGTGGGCTCTCTATGTGATCTTTCTTCCACACCTAAATTTGTTCTTCATGAAATAATAAGTAGAGGCGTTTCACGAATTGCCTCTGCTTACAAATTTATTCCCCTTTAAAAAGTATCTCCACTTGACTTCCCTTCCAACTCTGATTCCGATTCGAGTAGAATTCCCAATTTCGTTTTTGTGTACTACAAAACCATCGTCTGCCAAGAACAACTTTTCTCCGCACAAATTTTCACCGTTCAGCTTGCGGTCAACACCCAGAGCCTTGCACAACTTCGCAGGCCCGTTCGTCAAATTCTTCATGGCGGCCGTTCCCTCCCCTGCCGGGTCAAGATTCCTGTTCTTCTTCATCTCGTCGATGCCCGCAATCGGCTCGATCGCACGAACAAGAAAAGCAGCTGGAAAACCCTTCTTATCGGTGACAATGTTAAAGCAAAAGTGCATTCCGTAGGTAAAATAGACATAAGCGACACCGCCCGCTTCGAACATTACTTTATTTCTCTCCGTCATCCCCTTTGAAGCATGACTCGCGGGATCGTTCCCGATGTAAGCTTCGATCTCGACTATTCTGCCTGCGAGAACCTTGCGGTTAGCTTTTCGAACCAGAACCTTTCCGAGAATTTCCGGGACTAATTCCAGAGTGTCTCTCTGGTAAAACTCAGCCGGTAGCGGATCATAGTTACTCTTGTAAATCAAAGAGCTTGCCTTAAGAGGAAGTGAAGTCTGGAAAGATGTATGGACTGTTTTTTCATATAAGTCTTGATCCAAAATAAAGAACCAATTGAGCGCCTTGTGCCACCCCGTATACCTGCATAAAATAATTGGGCGGGAGAAAAATCTCCTCCAAGAAGGATGGCGGATGCGCCTCAGTCGCAAAGGCTGCAACAAAAATGGCTGGAAATTCGTGCACTTCGCGAAGGGAATAAAATATATATCATACCAATCGAACCGAGCAATTCCCTATTTGACTCTTACCGCTCCACTCCGAAATATTCTTAACCCATGTTTCCTGAGTGCCGGCGTAAAACAGAAGTACAAACCAAATGAAATCTTCTTTGTGTTTTCTTTCCGCTACTTACTCATGCCATCAATTTCGGTTTGTGAAGAAGCATTCTTCTTCCGTTTGTTAAGAAGTTCATACGCCTTTTCCGTAGCTTCCCTGCCTCTCAACGTTCTTCGCAAATAACCTTTCTGGAGCAGGAATGGCTCATAAACTTCTTCGATCGTACCTGGTTCCTCGCTCACGACCGCCGCGATAGCGCCGACACCGACAGGCCCCCCTTCGTAAAAATCAATCACCGTTGAAAGGATTTTTTTGTCCATCTCGTCGAGGGCCCGTCTTGTCAACTTCAAGCTGGTCCAGCGCGTGCATGGCAACGTCCAACATTATCTTGTTCCGGTTCTTCACGTCGGCAAAATCGCGAGTGCGCCGGAGAAGGCGATTCGCTATTCGGGGCGTCCCGCGACTTCTACGTGCAATTTCGAACGAGGCTTCTGTATCAATTTCAGTTTTCAAGAGTGCCGCCGAGCGAACGATGATCCTTTGCAAATCCTCATCGCCGTAATACTCGAGCCGTTCCACGATACCGAATCTCGACCTGAACGGATTGCTCAGGAGGCCTGCACGCGTCGTGGCCGCGACAAGCGTAAAGGGCTTTATATCAAGCTGGACGCTTCGCGCCCCGGGACCGCGATCGACGACAATTGAGAGCCTGTAATCTTCCATGGCGCCATACAGGATCTCTTCGACAGCCGCAGCCATACGATGCACCTCGTCTATAAAAACGACCGTGCCTTCGGATAGAGAAGTCAGAATACCTGCGAGATCGCCGGGCCTTTCGAGGGAAGGTCCGGTCGTGGTAATAATATTAGAACCCAGCTCATTCGCGATAATATTCGCCAGTGTAGTCTTGCCAAGTCCGGGCGGCCCCATCAACAAGACATGATCGAGGGCCTCCTTCCTTTTGCAAGCAGCTTCGATAAATACCGCTAACTTGCCGGCAATCTTTTTCTGCCCGACAAAATCACGTAATAATTTCGGCCGCAGCGCTCTATCGAACTTCGCGTCGTCTGCGATCTGATCGGGCGCGGCACTGCGATCACTCTGCGCTGGCTTTTGCTCTTTGGTGCCTATAATTTGAGCTTTCCCTTCAGGTTTCATGGTTCCAATTTATACTGTCTCCGAATGAAACACAATTTCCGCGAGGCGCGTTAATTTGGAACTAAGAAATGGCAACATTTAACCAATAATCACACGAAATGCTTTTTATTATGCACAACTCCGCAGGAATAATTTTCCCGTTCGTGTCGTTAAACATGAGTAAATGGATTAGTATTATTCGTGTCCATGTTTTTTTGCGGCATCTATGATACATTTCAGAGAGGAAGAATGAAGCTCACTTACCAGCGTTACAATCTAAAACTCAAACACCCGTTCACAATTTCAAGAAGTTCGCGTGATACTGTACCTGTTTTCATCGTTAAATTCGAGAATGACGGAATAACTGCATACGGAGAAGCGTCGCCCAACGCTCGATATAACGAAACGGCGGAAACGGTCGCGGCGTTTTTCAACAAGGTTGAGCTCGAAAACTTGGCAGATCCGTTTAAGATTGAAAAGATCAATGGCTACATGGACTCAATTGCGTCCGGGAATTCGAGCGCTAAATGCGCGATCGATATTGCGATGCACGATTGGGTCGGTAAAAAGTCAGGCGTACCACTTTACAAATTTTTCGGCGCCGACAAAAATAAGATGCCGATCTCAAGCTTCACAATAGGCATCGACACTTTTGATGTTATCATTCAAAAAGTCAAGGAAGCCGGCGACTACCCCGTTCTAAAGATAAAAATCGGATTGCCTGGCTCCGCCGAAGGCGAGTGCGGCTCCAGCGCAGATCAAGAAATAATCGACGCCGTGCGGAGTGTTACGAACAAACCGCTTCGAGTCAACGCGAACGAAGGATGGAAATCGAAGGAAGAAGCACTCGACAGAATAAACTGGCTGGCGACACAAAACGTGGAGTTTGTGGAACAGCCGATGCCCGCTTCACAGCTGGACGATGCAAGGTGGCTTCGAGCAAGGGCGAAGATTCCGATAATCGCCGACGAAGCGCTGGCGATCCATGATGTCGCCGCATTGTCGACAGCTTATGACGGAATAAACATTAAACTTCAGAAGAACGGCGGTTTGTTCAAAGCTCGTAATCTCATTCGTGCCGCCCGCGCCTGCGGCATGAAGATTATGATGGGCTGCATGATCGAAACATCCGTAGGCATTACAGCAGCAGCGCAGATTTCTCCCCTTGCAGATTGGAACGACCTGGATGGAAATGTTTTGATTTCGAATGACCCGTTTGAAGGCGTTGCAAATGAATGGGGCAGACTTCTGCTGAATGATGAACCCGGGCTTGGAGTAACGCCGGTAAACTAGTCGAAGAAGTTATTTAGATCGGAACATACGCAAGCACGCTCTTATGGCTCCGACAACAGTGGACGACTTTTTGGCGATTGCACTCGACTAAAAATGTGCGATGTCGTTGTAAATTACAAACGCCATAAACAAAAGCAAGAGCGCAAAGCCGACTTGTTGCGCGAAGAGCTTGATCCTAACCGGCACTTCTCTTCTGAAAATCGATTCATAAACAAGAAAGGCAAGATGACCGCCGTCAAGTGCAGGAAACGGTAGTATATTTATGACCGCAAGGGTTATGCTTAACAAAGCCATAAAAACGAGAAAGCTTACTATGCCCATCTCCGCGCTCTGCGTTGCAAGCTGAGCGATCTTGATCGGCCCGCCAATCGATTTGGTGAAGGAAACCTTCCCGGATATCATCATCCAGAGGGACTTCAAAAGGAGTCCGGTTGCGTCCACAGTTTGCGCGGCGCTGACCGGGACCGCTGTGATAACGTTGTAGCTGTACTTTTCTACCGTTCCGGTATATTGTGGTACGAAGCCAATGCCGATTAAGCCGTCGGCATTCGGCGTAATCTGGAATTCTTTATCTTTGCCCGTCCTGTTGACAGTAAGGTGAACAAAGCTGCCTTTGTCCTTCTTGATAATGCCGCTGATCTGAGTATATGATCCGATCTTGTTTCCATCTATAGATATAATAATATCGCCGGGTTCAACGCCGGCCATATAAGCCGGCATCTCTGGAGTAACGGCGTCAATTTCTGCGACCGTGTGCTCGGGATAAATCCCAATCCCTTGATCGGCTTTAGCCGAACCTTTGGGGATGACTATTGTTTTTATCTGGCCGCCGCGTCTAAGAGCAACCGATAGAGGACCACCCACGTTATCGAATGACAAGTCCGCATCGATATCCTCCCAGTTCTTAACCGGCTTGTTGTTGAAAAAAAGCAATTTGTCGCCGGGCTTAAACCCGAGGTTTTCGGCAATTGAACTTGAGTCCACAAAGCCTATAGTGGTCGTAGCACGATATGATTTCCCTCTGGCAAGATTAATCCCGTAAAAAATCAGGAATGCCAGCAGGAAATTCATTATAACGCCCGCCGAGATTACGATCATTCTTTTATACATCGGCTTCGAGCGAAACTCGTTAGGCTGCGGAGGAGTGTTGAGGAAATCGGTATCGAAACTTTCGTCGATCATTCCTGCAATTTTTACGTACCCCCCAATTGGTATCCAGGACACACAGTAGTCTGTCTCGCCAATTTTTTTACCAAATGCACGCGGCGGGAAGCCGATCGAAAAAGTATCGACTTTCATCCCGAACATCTTTGCCGCAATAAAATGACCGAACTCGTGCACCAGCACCAGAACGCCGATCGTTATTACGAAATAAAAGAAATATGACGCTATATGTGCCATTCGCAATTCTCTATTCTAAATTTTAAATTCTTCACAGGGAGGTTATCATTCATAATTTTGCGAAGAAATCCCATTTGAGCGACATTAAGGATTTATATACTTTCCGCTTCGGAGCAGACGAATTGCCTCGCCAGCGCGTCCGCTTCAAAGATTTCTTCTATGCCGGAAGAACATTTCGACGGAATGGAATCTAGAGCTTCCCGAACAAATTCAGCGATCTGGGTAAACTTTATTTTCCGCTGCAGAAAAAGATCAACAGCGGCTTCATTCGCGGCATTAAGGACCGACGTTGCAGTTCCGCCAATCCTTAGAGCTTCGTATGCACAATTTATTAAAGTGAATTTCTCCAAGTCAGGCTTCGCGAAAGTGAGCTGGTTAAGCTTGCAGAAATCGACCCGTGCGTATTTGGACTCGACACGTTCCGGATAGGTCAGGGCATACTGAATCGGTATTTTCATATCGGGCATACCCAGCTGCGCCTTTATCGAACCGTTGACGAACTCGACCATCGAATGAATAATCGACTGCGGGTGCACCACTATATCTATTTTATCTGCGGGGATATCGAATAAATAATGCGCCTCGATCACTTCAAGACCTTTGTTCATAAGCGTGGCAGAATCAATCGTAATCTTGTTTCCCATCCGCCAATTCGGGTGGTTCAGGGCTTCATCGACCGTTACATTCTCAAGCTCGGATTTGTCGCGATTGAGGAATGGCCCGCCGGATGCAGTCAAAATTAATCTTGAAACGGAGCTCTTTTGCTCACCGGACAGGCACTGAAGAATTGCGCTGTGTTCGCTGTCAACCGGCAAAAGAGTGGCGGAATATTTCCTTGCCGTTTCATTGACGATTTCGCCGGCAACCACCATGGTTTCTTTATTGGCAAGCGCAACGGTTTTTCCCGCACGAAGGGCCTCCAAAGTCGGCCGAAGACCTGCAAAACCGACCAACGCGCTGATGAGAACATCGAATTCACCGCCAGCCATGACGTCCATCAGACCTGTCAGACCGGAATAAACCTTCAGCTTGCCGCCGTTTAAATACGAGCGGAACAGGCTCGCCTGCTTTTCGTCTATGATTACCACCCCGACCGGTTCGAACTTCTTAACTTGCTGAAATAACAAATCGATGTTCTTGTTCGTCACAAGATATGTCACGGCATAATCCTCGCCGTTTTCATTCATGCTTGCGATGACATCCAAGCTGCTCTTACCGATGGAGCCGGTCGAGCCAAGTATTGCGATCCCTTTTCTTCTTTTCATCTGTGATATTGTTTGTCAATTTAACCAAGCAATTTGCGCAAAACAAGAAGTGGAATTGCACAGCTTATCGGAGTCCAAGAAATCAACCTTGCGAAGGTTGTTAGCCTTCGCAAGGTTTCCACCAAAATTTACTTCATCGGCAGCCCCGCCAAAAGAGGCGGGATTTGGCGCTCAATCAGTTCATACATGTATGATGCGCCATGCCTGTCGAGCGGAAAGCACGAGCGCAAGGCGCCACTCTGAGCAAATGATTTCATCATTTAAGTATCAACATTTTCTTCGTCGAGACGAAGTTCTTTCCTGCCTGCGGCGAGCCTTCTGCGGACGTACCGTCATCGGCTGTGATACTTACCCTGTAGAAATAGACACCACTTGCAAGATTGCCCGCATCAAACTTTACTTCGTAACTGCCGGCATCCTTAGCTTCGTCAACTAATGTCCTCACTTCCCTTCCGAGGATGTCATACACCTTCAGCGTGACATGTCCATCAACAGGAAGCTGGTAGTTGATCGTCGTCGATGGATTGAACGGGTTGGGATAGTTCTGGGCAAGAGCGTAGGTAGTGACAATGTCAAGCTGCTGCATCGTCAAGCTTTCAGTGCTCGAGGCACTGGTGGCCAGATTCTGCAGCGAGCGGTACTCCGCAAGACTGAATTTTGCACTGTCTAAGTCAGTGCTCATAATAACTTTGATCCTGTAGGTGCCGCTCTTGATGTTCTTCGTATTGAGCAAGTAGCCGGTCATTTCAGTCGAGCGCAGGTTCGATGCCGTCATCGAGGAGTTTTCCAATGTCCCTATTACTTCATTTGTACCAGCATCGACAAGGTCGATTCTGTATCCAACAAAGCCTAATTTCCCAAGCACATTGATTGAGGCAGAAGAATCTGCAAAACCGGACGTTTCCGTGAACACAACCTTTGACTCTTTGGTCAGACTGAAGGGCTGAGTCAAGAGGACGTCGTTTATGCTGTCCATGCTGGTGAACTTGGCGGAATTGGGCAAATCCACGAACTCCACATTCTGCCCGTCAACGTTCAGGTCGCCGAAGTTGTAAAGAAAGTTAGCGTTGCCGAAGTTTACGGTGCAACCACGGCCCCAGGCAACTGCACTCGCGCCCGAACTCACCTCGTCGAGCCCCGCGTTTCCCATTCCCGGCGCTTGTGTGGTTACCGATGCCTGTGAGGTGCCAAGTGCCTGCGAGGTGTTCCAATAATACGGCGAGCTGGACTGGTCGTAATAAGAGGACACTCGCATATCGTTCTTGGTAGGTCCGTTGCTCATCTGTATATCGAGTCCCGAAGTATTGAGATTCGCCACGTTATTTACATTGACAGTGTTTACGAGCTGGTTCGCATGGGAATAAATACTGTTCCACGCGACGTAAACGGTAGAGTTGTCATTCGACACATTAATCGAAGCCGACGACACAGAAATGCCATAGTACCATATCGTGTTTGTATTAATGTTTGTGTAAGCACATTTGGCAGCAATACTGGGGTTGGGCTGGCTAAGCCAGCTGGCGTACCAGGGCCCATAAACGTAAGTATTTCCAGAGAAATATCCGTTCAACCCTGTTATGCACGGCCTGACGTTTGTCGTATATGAAGAATTAGAGAGTCGGTATGAATAATTCTGGCTGCATTGAGAATAGTCACTTGAAAGCCCCAGCGCCGTATATTGTATCGTGCTCGTGTACTGACTCACATCTTGTTCGTATGCAAGATTAAAGAAGGGAGGAGAAGCTGTCCTGTCGCTGCAGATGGTTGGATGGCACGAGGACGCATTCGTGCTTGTGACTTGCATCGGGTTGGAGTAGCCGCCCGTCACGGAGAGCCCAGGATAGCTCATATATCCCCACTTTAAATTTATCCCGCTATTTGACAGGGATTTTCTCTCGAATGCCACGACAAACGATGGTTCCGATCCAGATCCAATGCCAAATGCTATCGCGGGGTTAGCATTCACAGAGTATGAATCGCCATTCACTGGCTCTTGATAAATAATACCTTGATAATTGTCGATGTACACACCGGAACCCGGTTGCCGCATGAAAATTACATAATCAATTTCGTAATTTCCGCCCGACGACGGTTCTTGAAAGACGACCGTGACGGCGTAGTATCCTGCTCCGGTATCCCACCAATCCAGCGACGGGCACTTGCCCTGGCCCGTCCAATCTAACCATAAACTTCCGAGGTATGTCTTCATTATCTGCCATGTCGTTCCGCCATTCGAGGAATATTCAAGGAACACATGGCTTGCCCCGTTGATGACGCTCGTGTAAGTCTGCCACATGATACCGTCCGGCGTCTCTACAAATTTCCTCTGGCTGTTATTGCTGAATGCGGAGGCGTCGTTGGAAAGGTGCGTGCCTTTGTAATTAGCGCTGATTACAGAACCGCTTCCGCCAAAGACAACAGCCGTTGTGTCCGCTGTTGGATTTTGGAAATACGTCCCGTTAGTCGCAGACCAGTTTAAGAACACCCAATTGTAGCCATTATACGATTGCGTTGCTGGCGCGGTGACGGAGTAGTAAGCTGAACGTCCCACCATACGGTAGATTCAAGAACACGCCTTGATATGGAGTACTAGTGCCAAGGTTGTTAGAACCGATGGCGACGGACTTGAAAGGGGCACCCGTCATACCTTCGTTCCTCATGCCGTAAGTAGGATCATTGTAATCGATAAGCCATGGATCCTTGAACGAGACTGGAAATCCCGCGGAGTTCATTTCCGTGAGATACGAATTGATTCCGGCATTGTAAACTGGTTCCAGATGGGATGTGAAATTCGACGATGCGAAATTCGGGCTGAAAAGCAAAAACTTATGCGGATTGATTACATCGTAATCCGGTAAGGTACCTACTGTCCAGTTGTTGTACTTTTGTACATTATTGTAGATCGATTGGTCACCCTTGAGTATTTCTGGATTGCCGGTGGTAACCATTATAGGCTGCCCGGAACTAATTGGATTAAACGAGGTTCCGATCCATCTTGATAGATTATTGTCGGGAGTGACATTATCGGAGAGGAATTGAGAGACCGTGTTTGTGTACGAGTGTGGCTGCAGGCTGTTCCAAAAATCCGTATTAAGCATGCTTGTTCCACTATTATTGGAGCCTAACTCATCAAAGATACCAATCACATTGCCTGTTGCCACATCAATAACGGGGCTGCCCGAATTACCATCTTCTCCATAGACCTGAAATTGCAATTCTTCTCCCGACGAACCTGCGTTAGGCCCGGTAGCGGTTTGCTGGGTAAACCTCAACGCACCTGACGCATCACCATAACCTGTCACACGAAGCGTCGTCGCGTTATCGTTCTGTTCCACATTATAATATGCTTGCTGTTCCTGCATTGGCAACAATCCCGTCTCGGAGTTCGGGTTAACCAGAAAGATGGCCCAATCATTATCGGGTGAAGGCGAGCTATTATAAGCTTGTACCCATCTGGCAATCGTATATTGGTCCTTTGGAGCGGATGGATTCGTATTGCCAGTCGGCGAAGAATTTGGAACGTTAAATTCAAGAACCTGACTGGAATAATCGTCGTCAGACTCCCATGGCCCTCCGATGTGACCGGCAGTGACTAGATATCCATTAGCCGCAATCCATGCGGTCCCGTATCCTTGTTGGCTAAGATTGTGGAGCCTTCCTATTGCTGGGTCCGACGATGGAACCCTTGTGTCCGAGAGGCTATAAAGGCTGTCCGCCCTCTGCATTTGGGAATTTCCCTGGCCAACCAGCACTTTTTCGAGGTTGAAGGAAACATGTGAATCTCCCGGCGCTACGTGCAGTTCAATCTCAACTGCGTCTCCATTGAAATACGCGCTCGAATTCCGCCATTGGGATATGGTAGTAGCATTAAGATGCTGCTGAGCACTGTCCTTGAGAGAGGTCATCAAGATGTAGCTGCTAGAGCCCAATGATACTTTTGCGAAGAATAAGCGGAGCCATGGAGCACCGGCAACCTGCACTTTCACCTGATAGGCAACGTATTCGGCGCCCGCCTTTCCATTATACTCTCCGGAACTAAGCTGATAAGCTTGAAATTGGGATGCCGCCGGCTTATTTCCCGCCTCGGTTCAAGAACTTCCGAATATCGCGGCCACAGCCAGCATACAAATCAGTAAACGAATCTTACTACACATTTAAAGACGCTCCTTTCAACATGATTATTTGATTTTTTGTTTTGCATACCCATCAGTTTTGCCGCCTCCCGACAAATGCAACAGCTTTGGAACCAAGATAACCAACCCCTATCATCAAGTTTCCATTAACCGCTATCCTTGAGATCCCCTCCACTCTGAAGCCCAAGCAAGGTCTGGTAAGACTGCCACGATTTTCCGTTGAAGTGCAATAATTGTCCGTTACCGCCGGCAACAAAGAAGTCGTTCCATGCATTGCCGCGAACACAAGAGAAGAAGTCAACTGTGTCAACGCTGTCCTGCTGCCAGGCGCTTTGTGATAGCGAGGTTTTCTCATAAATCCCTTGTCCAACCACATAGTAGTGTCCCGGAATGAACCAGACACTGGTCAGTGGCCATGGTATTCCATTAGTGGATAACTGTGTTACTGTTGTACCGTTGATTTGAAGTACCTGCTTATCAAGACTTTCGCCTGGATAGGAGGCTACTGCCAAAATAGTCCCTCCAGAGCCATAAATGTCTTGAATGTTTAGACTATTACTGTTCGTTAGAGCTTGCCAAGTGCTACCATTATATTTCGCAATGAATCCATTCGTTCCAACCAGATACGTCTGTTCATTGGTTCCCCACAATTTTCCCAAGTCCCGTTGACCATACCCTATCGGCATGCATGTAGGCTGGAAACTTTCACCGTCCCAGTTGACCAACGATACATCACAGCTGATCCAAATGTTGGTCGGAGAAAATGCAAATATACCTCTGGCTGCAAACGGCCCAGTTCCCTGTTGATTCCCATTCTGATCACATTGAGGAAACATTACCTCGCTCACTTCCCATCCAGAGCCATTCCATCGGGCGGCTCCGTATGGAAACGGGTTTATAGCACCATCAGCAGAATCAACGTATATTTCTCCAACAGCCCAAGCATCTGTATCATTAACGATTGCTACGTCATATAAAGCACTTCCCGACGCCCCACCAAGGGTTGTAATCGTAAACATCCATGCATGGCTGGTTGTGTCTGAATTGTTTGGTGCTCCGGTTGGTGTGTGGCATGTCATAGAGGTAAATGCTAATGTGGATGTGCCGACAAGTAACAGAAAGTATTTTATCATTTAGCTTTCTCCAATCTTATTTTCCTTCTAATATGGCAGTCGTTTGCGAATTATCCTCGCCTCCCGACAAATGCAACAGCTTTGGAACCAAGATAACCAACCCCTATCATCAAGTTTCCATTAACCGCTATCCTTGAGATCCCTCCACTCTGAAGCCCAAGCAAGGTCTGGTAAGACTGCCACGATTTTCCGTTGAAGTGCAATAATTGTCCGTTACCGCCGGCAACAAAGAAGTCGTTCCATGCATTGCCGCGAACACAAGAGAAGAAGTCGACTGTGTCAACGCTGTCCTGCTGCCAGGCGCTTTGTGATAGCGAGGTTTTCTCATAAATCCCTTGTCCAACCACATAGTAGTGTCCCGGAATGAACCAGACACTGGTCAGTGGCCATGGTATTCCATTAGTGGATAACTGTGTTACTGTTGTACCGTTGATTTGAAGTATCTGCTTATCAAGGCTTTCGCCTGGATAGGAAGCCACCGCTAAGATAGTTCCACCTGAGCCATAGATGTCTTGAATATTTAAGCTTGTGCCACTTTGTATCTTTTGCCATCCAGTTCCACTGTTTCGGGCAATTGTGCCCTGATTCCCGACAACGTAGAGGTTATCCCCACTCCCCCACATCCTAGTTGTCCCGACACCGTAAAAGATTGAAGTACCAATGTCGATATTTTGGAATTGACTCCCGTCCCAATATGTGCTATTGCCAAACCAAATGTCATCTGCATTTATCGAATATAGCCAGGTAATCGGTGAATATGTTGGAGTTCCATTATAGAGGTATGGGATCCGGTTGATGCTCCAGTTTTCTCCTTCCCAGTTGACAACATTATATGGAAATGGGTCTATAGCGCCATCAGCAGAATCGATGTATATTTCCCCAACAGCCCAGGCATCTGCATCATTAACGATTGCTACGTCATATAGAGCACTTCCCGATGCGCCACCAAGCGTTGTCATCGTGAACGTCCATGCATGGCTCGTTGTATCTGAGCTATTCGACGGCCCAGTCGGTGAGTGGCAAGTCATGGAGGTGAACGCCACAGTTGACACCATGGCCAACAATAAAAAATATTTCGCCATTACAATTTCTCCGTTCTGATTGTTTTTATCCTCCCCAATTTATCCTCGCCTCCCAACAAATGCGACTGCTTTGGAACCGAGATAACCAACCCCTATCATCAGGTTCCCATTAACAGCGATCCTTGAGATCCCTCCACTCTGAAGCCCAAGTAAGTTCTGGTAAGATTGCCACGACTTTCCGTTGAAGTGTAATAATTGTCCGTTACTGCCTGCCACAAAGAAATCGTTCCAGGCATTGCCGCGAATACATGAGAAGAAGTCAACGGTGTCAACGCTGTCTTGCTGCCAGACAGTCTGTGATAAAGATGTCTTCTCATAAATCCCTTGTCCAACCACATAGTAGTGTCCCGGCACGAACCAGACACTGGTCAATGGCCATTGTATTCCGTTGGTTGATAATTGTGTTACTGTTGTACCACTGATTTGCATAATGTCTTTATCAGGGCTCTCTCCCGGGTAGGAAGCAACTGCCAATATTGTTCCGCCAGAGCCGTAGATGTCCTGGAAGTAAAGACTTGTCCCACTTTCTAGCTTCTGCCAAGTGTTTCCATTAAAGAATCCGATTTGACCAAGATCTCCACCTGTATAAATATTGGTCGTATTTGCTGCCCAGACTTTGTCTATTGAAACTGGCAGCCAAGTAACTCCCGACTGGCTTTTGCCGTCCCAATTCGTTATTTGAGAGTTATCTGAAGCGACCAAAATATCGGACGGATTAAATCCCCAGACGGCATGAGTCGGATAAGAACCGGTATACTGTTGACCCTGGAAGGTGTAGAATTGAAGTCTAGACAATTCCCATGTCCCCCTATCCCATATTGCCAAATTGTATGCGTTTGGGTCTACCTGTCCAGTCGAGTCATTTAAATAAACAGCCCCTGCCGCGTAGGCAAGAGTATCATTAACAATTGCTACGTCGTACAAAGCACTTCCCGACGCGCCACCAAGCATTGTAATTGTAAACGTCCAGGCATGGCTCGTTGTGTCTGAACTGTTTGGTGGTCCGGTTGGTGTGTGGCACGTCATGGATGTAAATGCCACCCCCGATATAGCTGCTATTAACAATATGTATTTTAACATTGTATTTCTCCGAATTATCCTTACCAATTTATCCTCGCCTCCCAACAAATGCGACTGCTTTGGAACCGAGATAACCAACCCCTATCATCAGGTTCCCATTAACAGCGATCCTTGAGATCCCTCCACTCTGAAGCCCAAGTAAGTTCTGGTAAGATTGCCACGACTTTCCGTTGAAGTGTAATAATTGTCCGTTACTGCCGGCAATGAAGAAATCGTTCCATGCGTTACCCTGAATACATGAAAAGAAGTCAACTGTGTCAACGCTGTCTTGCTGCCAGACAGTCTGTGATAAAGATGTCTTCTCATAAATCCCTTGTCCAACCACATAGTAGTGTCCCGGCACGAACCAGACACTGGTCAATGGCCATTGTATTCCGTTGGTTGATAATTGTGTTACTGTTGTACCACTGATTTGAAGTATTTCTTTGTCAAGACTCTCTCCTGGATAGGAGGCTACTGCTAATACGGTGCCCGCCCAACCGTATACATCCAGTAGATTCAAAGTTGTACCACTATTGATTGTTTTCCAGTTACCATTATCATACTGCGCAATTGAGCCATCTTCCCCTACAATATAGAATTCTTTCGCATTGGTTCCCCACATCTTGAGGATACGACCGTTGAATGCACTGCCTACTTGTATTGGTATATATTGATTGCCGCTCAAATGGACTAGATTGCCGATACCAAACCAAATGTCACTGGTTCCGAACGGTAGCACTGAATATGTGCGACCGTAGAGTGGCTGTCCCTGATAAAAGTAGGGTATCCTTTGTAATCTCCAGCTTTGACCGTTCCAACTAGCTCCTCCATATGGGAATGGATCTACATTACCACTAGAGGAATCAATATAAATTTCTCCAACAGCCCAGGCATCTGTATCATTAACGATGGCTACATCATAGAGTGCGCTTCCTGACGCACCTCCAAGCATTATAATTGTAAACGTCCAGCCATGGCTCGTTGTATCTGAGCTGATTGGTGGTCCGGTTGGTGTGTGGCATGTCATAGATGTGAAAGCCACTGTTGACATGATTGCAATCAAAAGGAAATATCTTGCCATTGTTATTCTGCCTTCCGTTGTGGGGTGAATAGACGTTTCTTTGGAAGCCCATGAGATTCCCTTCAGCACAACCTGTAGCAATTTTATCATCCGCTGCTCTCCTAAATAAAATGAATCTACAGAATTTATGGTGTTGCATACACGCCGCATTAAACCGCGGTGGAAGTCATACCATGACGTTAACTCTTTTCCAGTAGCGAGTCAATACTTTTCTTTGTGAGGTTTTCGTGCACTTAAGATGACCATAGATAGACTGACAGACAATGACGCTGACTTCAGCATTTTGCTCAAATCTCGGTCGATTCCCACCCGATTCACACGAGATTTCCAGGCATTTCCCACGCGATTCCCGGTTGTTTCCCGCTATTCCCCCGGTTATCCTCCGGTGTACTTGCGCTCTACTTGCGTAGTACTTGCGCTCATGCCTCGGTGATCCCTCGGCTAAACCTGCCTTTAGCCTCAGTAATTTGCCTGCCAGCCGGGCTGTGGCTCATGCCAAAGATTCATCTATTTTTGGCGCAAAGCGTTTTGCCACATTGAAAAAATCCGGCAGGTTTCTGAAATTTTGAGAATGACTCGCAAATTCCTTGAAGGAAATGGCACAGCGATGAAGCGGCTCACCGCTGTCCTGATTTACGCAATAGCGATGGGATATCTTGAATCTGCCGTCGTGATTTATTTGCGAGAAACGGCGTTCGGAAATTCGGTACAGGTTTTCCCGCTTCGATTTATGACGCCTCAACTCGGGCAGATCGAATTAATACGCGAGGCGGCGACAATCGTTATGCTCCTCACAACGGGCTATCTTGCGGGAAAAAATACTTTTCAGAAATGGATGTTCTTCGTTTATTCGTTTGCTGTCTGGGATATTTTCTATTACATCTTCCTGAGAATATTCACCGGCTGGCCGCATTCATTTGGCGACTTTGACATCCTTTTTCTCATCCCCGTGATCTGGATTAGTCCGGTTGCCGCGCCGATACTAATCTCGCTGCTTCTGACGCTCACCTCCATCATACTGATCTCCTTGAGTGGAAAATCGGAAAACCTGCGGATTAGTATCACCGGCTCCGTACTTTTTCTATCCGGAGCGGCAGCGGCTTTCTATTCATTTGCCGAACAGAGCATACGCATTTTGGTTTTGCAGGGAGCAAAAGGCCTGGAAGGAATTGCACCGGTGTCATTCGATTGGATTTCGTTTTCGATTGGATTCTTGCTAATGTGCTTAGCAGCCATAAAGATTATAACGGATTGTTTTGAGAGAATAAACTCGGATCGGCGTGAATTGAACAACACAGACGAATAGCCGGGGCAACAAATAATTGGTTGCGGTAGAGGGAAGCATAGCAACCGCTTGGCCACATTTCGATCTTATGATTCTTTTGGTAGCGGACTATTCCATTTTTGTATAAAGAGATATTGACACAAATAACATTAATAAACTCATGCATGTCTAATGACACGAATTGGAGACACTATTCCTTAGCGTGTGTTTTCAATAAAGAACAATTCGTCAAATCCCACTTAACTATTTTTTAACAGGCATGCGGGATGGCGAGGCGCTCAAATGTTGATATCTTAACTCTTTTCAGTTTCAAAGTGATCCACTGCCTTTACTACGACTTTAGTTCGAATGAAATTTTCCGATAATAATTCCATAAGCTAAGCTATGGTTAGTCGGACGGTTTCATGGAATATTTAAAGCATTTCTTGACAAAGAATTGAGATGAGCCTATATTGAATAGATGTTGCATAAACATGACGAGGCAAATGCTTAAAAATAGCAGATTTTTACAGATTATGGGGGGGGTGATTGCAATCATTTCCTTCTCCTGCTCATCAAACAGGGAAACGACGAGGGGGTCGTCAGCCCAGTTTCCGGACGAGGCATCTTACCAACTTGATTCGGCGAAACTAAGATCTTCGATCGAGATGAGCCGAAGAGCGATCGTGAAACAATCAGAGCTTTCAACTCTGTACGGCATCGATTCAATCCTTTCAGATGATGAAGCAGTCGACAAGCTTCTAAGCGTTGCTCAAAAGCATTACGCTCAGGCTCTGTCTTTTCAGAAGTCCGGCAATCAGGATTCTTCCGCAATAGAATTTGAAAGCGCTATCGACGTTCTGAATAATTTGAGTTATTATCCTGATATAGATGACGACACGGACTTTGTCGTTTTAAGCAAGAATATCATCGGTGATTATCAGAAATATATTTCAACGGTTCAAAACATCGGGCCGGGAAAGTCCGTATTCGCACTTCAAGAAAAGCTTTCCGAAATTGTTGATTCGATAAATATCACCGGCAAACAATTTCCCAAGGAGAAGATTTCAAAAACGACCGTACCGCTCGACATGAACAGGTACGTCGAACAAAATATCGAATTCTTCACAACACGAGGAAGATGGTACCTGCAAAATTGGATTTACCGTTCGGGTATCTATATGCCGATGATGAAAGAAATATTTAAAAATCATCACTTGCCGCCGGAGCTTGCCTATTTGTCGATGCCTGAAAGCGGACTTAATCCGACGGCACGATCTTGGGCAAGAGCGGTTGGGCTTTGGCAATTCACTCGAGGGACGGGAAATCTCTACGGCCTTCGAACGAATTGGTGGTATGATGAACGGCGTGATCCGGTGAAGGCTACGGTTGCAGCCGCCGAATACTTGCGTGATTTATATGATCGATACGGTGATTGGTATTTGGTCCTTGCATCTTATGATTGTGGATCCGTTGGCAGAGCCATTCGAAGAAGTCACGGCAAAAGAGACTTCTGGGAAATAAAGAAACATCTTCCAAGAGAAGCAAAGAATTACGTTCCTCAGTACATTGCCGTAACGCTCATCGCAATGGACCCGACTGAGTACGGATTTGACGATACCGTTGCGCCACGGCTGCTGCCATGCGATACAGTCATGATTCCGGAAAGCATTGATTTAAAAGTCTTAGCTGAGGCAAATGGAGTCGATCTTGACTCGCTGCTTGAGTTAAACCCGGAATTGGTTCACGCAGTAACTCCGCCAAACTTTGACGGAGAAGGTTATCCTTTAAGGGTGCCGGCGGGGATGGGGAAGGCATTTGTGGAGAGTTATAAAGAGTTGCCTGCATCCGCGAAACTTACCTGGACTTTTCACACTGTTCGACGTGGTGAGACACTTTCCGGAATCGCGAGAAGATATGGAGTAAATCTCGGCTCTCTGAGATTGGCCAACGATTTTTCAAGAAGGACCCGACGCGTCCGTGCAGGCACCACATTGATGATACCTGTGAAGAGCTCATATTATGCACACAGAGAACGCGCGCTTCCAACAGCAAGGCCATCATCCCAGGCAAAAAGCATTGCCTCGAGAAGCCAGACGCAAAACAATGATGACGAAAGCTCGTACACCATCCATATAGTCAGAAAAGGCGAGACCCTTTCTTCAATTGCCCAGGATTACAGCACAAGCGTATCAGAGTTGAAGAGAATCAATCACTTGCAAAGAGGGAATATTACACCGAGGATGAGATTGTATATTGCCGCCTATTCCGGTAACAATGATTCCGACGCTGAAGAAAATCAACAAGAAGCAGAGACTTCACTGTCGGAGCAACAGCATCCACTCGTGCAAGCCGCTTCCACACAAGGCAGTCAATTAGCCAAAACAAAAGCTGCGCTCTATTCTTCAAATTCCGCAACGTACCACAAAGTTTTGCGTAACGACAATCTCACAAAAATAGCCGCACAATATGGCGTGAGTGTCTCAGACTTGAAGAGGTGGAATCATTTGACATCAAGCCGGGTTAAAAGAGGGCAGCGTCTGCGAATTGTGCCTCCATCCGTCTTAGCTCAAAAAGACACCAATATGTTTGCGGAAACACAAGTACCTGATTCTAAAATGACTTACAAAGTTCGACGCGGCGATTCCCTTTGGAGTATTGCGAAAAAATTCGGCGTCTCAATGAACAAGCTAAGAAAGTGGAACGACAATCCTGAGGGCGACATCAGACCCGGTCAACGACTTGTAATCTACAATTAAACACTGTGTCTGAAAAGCCGGAATCCATTTCACGCACCTCGGGGAAAATTGTAACCATTTTCGGAAGCAGCCGTCCGGGTGAGAACACGAAGGAATACCTGGATGCGGAATTGCTCGGGAAGAAATTATCGGCGGCCGGTTTTTCGGTTTGTACCGGCGGCTATCGCGGAACAATGGAAGCCGTTTCAAAAGGGGCATTTCAATCGGATGCAAACATTATCGGAGTGACATCTGCCATTTTTTCTCCAACACCAAACCAATATGTCAATATGCAGGTTCATACTATGACGCTTTACGAGCGGCTGCAGAAATTGGTCGAGCTTGGAGACGGGTACATAATCCTGAAAGGGTGGAACGGGGACGCTCGTCGAGTTTGCACTTGTCTGGGAATTAATGAATAAAAGCATAATCACGGGAAAGCCGATTATCGCGGTCACAGATTTTTGGATGCCGGTCATCGAACTTCTTAATAAGGAACTCGCCTTCGAAGGCATAGAATCGCGTACAAAATTTGTCAGGGTAGCCAGGGATGCAGGCCAAGCCGCGGACATGATGATCGCTTCTCTTGGCAAATGAATTACTTCAATCGGCAAGCATCATAGCACTATTTTATTAGATTCATTTCTATTTCTTGCGCAATTCCATTAGGGTTCTTGCCATCCGATTTGATCCAAACAATCCTGTGATCTCTCTTGAACCATGTCATTTGGCGTTTTGCATAACGGCGCGTATTCCTCTTGATCAGAGAAACCATTTCTTCGTATTTCATTTCCTCTTGCAAAAAGCCAATCACTTCTTTGTAGCCGGTGGTTTGCAGCGAATTCAAGTTCCGGTTAAAACCTCGCCGCAGGATTTCCCTAACTTCGTCGATCAAACCATCCTCGATCATTTCGTCGGCACGCTTTTCAATCCTGGAATACAAAACCTTCCTCTCAAGCTGAATCCCAAATTGCAAAGTTTGAAAAAGCGGGGTCAACGGTCGCGAACGCCTCAAGACAGATATGGCTTCGCCGGACGAATAATAAACTTCAAGTGCGCGTAAAATCCTTTTATAATTCTGCGGGAGTAATCCTTCAGCGGCTTTATGATCGACTTTCCAAAGTTCTTTTAGGAGATTTTCTGCACCTTCCAATTCAAATCTTCGTCTGAGATTCTTGCGAATCCTTTCGTCAACATCGGGAGAATCGAATAGCCCGTCAATGACAGCGCGTAAATAAAGCCCGGACCCGCCGGCCATGATAGGGACGCGATTTCTCGCGAAGATTCCCTCAATCGTGTCTCTCGCAAGATCAGCAAAAACGCCCGCGCTCATGTCCTCGTCGAGCGAGAGAATATCGACGAGATGGTGCGGAACTTCCGACAATTCTTCGTGCGTCGGCTTAGCAGTACCTATGTCGATCAGTTTGTATATTTGTCTTGCATCGACGGAAACGATCTCTCCGTGGACGAGCTTCGCCAGCTCGATTGCCGCCTTTGTTTTACCCGAGCAAGTTGGACCCACAATTGCGATGGCAAAGTTTTCAGGCACCACTCTCGTGCCAGCCTTCTCTACCGATGAGCGGGACAAACTTGAAATCCGCCTTGTCGAAAACCTCGAAATCGTTATTTTCGGTCGTCTTGGTCAAGATTTTCATTTGCTGGGAATCGTGGTTCCCCACGGGTACCACGAGCCGCCCTCCAACTTTCAATTGCTCGACAAGAGGCATAGGAATTTCCGGCGCACCTGCAGTGACGACGATTCCATCGAATGGCGAAAATTCTTTCCAGCCGATCGTACCGTCACTGAATTTGGCAACATATCTAATTCCGAGATGGTCGAGAGTCTCGCGAGCCGTCGTCAGTAGATTCTGTATCCTTTCAATCGTAAATACTCTAGCTCCCATCGTTGCGAGTATGGCAGTTTGGTATCCACTTCCGGTGCCTATCTCAAGCACTTTATCGTCGTCTTTCGTTTGAAGGGCTTCAGTCATAATCGCTACAGTGAAGGGCTGAGAAATTGTCTGTCCTTCTCCAATCGGAAGCGCAGCATCGTCATAAGCGTGATTACGAAGCGGAATCGGAACAAAAAGATGCCTTTCGACTTTCATCATCGCCATGAGAACGCGTTGGTCGGATATTCGTCGAGTTTCGAGAAGACGCACCATATCCTCACGAGCTTCCGAATATTTATCAAGCAATCCCGTTTTTGTCATCGTGAACTTATGCCATTTCGCCGCCGGAGAGTTAGCACGTAATTTCTTACCAAATATGTTTCTATTCTCTGCGTGACTTTGTCCTTAGCGGTTGAAAAGATTTTTCTTATCGATAGCAAAAGATTTCAAAAAGACTTTCATGAATCGCAAAATATCGATCGCCCTGATGCTGCTTTTAGAATCATTGTAAATGGTTTTTATCGGGACATACCCGATCGAAAAACCCGCAAGTGCCGCTTTGATGAGAATGTCCGATTCGTAATCATAATGCCTGGAATTAGAATCGACTTTTCTCAAAACAGACGAATGATAGAGCCTGTACCCGCACTGGCTGTCTTCAACCCTTACGCCTGTCCGCCACGCGATCAGTCGGGTCGTAATCGAGTTCGAAAGCAAACGGTGAAAAGGCATTTCTTCCACCGCGAAGATTCGCTTGCCTATGACAACATCAAATGTTTCGGCGGCAGAGACGAAGTCGGGAATTGCAGATGGATCGTGCTGAAGATCGGAATCCAGAGTGATGATCAATTCATAATCTTGCTCGAGTAGGTTCTTTGTTGCGTCATGGAGCGCGGAACCTTTTCCCTTCCTGAATTCATGCCGCAGGACTTGCGCACCCTTGTCGCGCGCGAGAAGTTCCGTCTGATCGTTCGAACCGTCGTCGACTACGAAGATGTTTTCGCATGATACGAACGAAGCAACCTGCGATATTACCTGCCCGATTGTGTCTGCGGCGTTGTAGGCAGGAATGGCAACCGCAGTCTTAAGCATCCTCTGCTGCGTGCTTGAATATAGATTTCGCGGCTTTGTCTGAAGGACCGGGCAGCGTCTCTTTTAGTTTTCGCCGCAAACCTTCCGGCGGAAGCCCGCGGGTGAGGACACCGTCCTCGGCCACCGAGATAGTTCCCGTTTCTTCTGAAACAATTACCACCATCGCATCGGATTGCTCCGACATGCCGAGTCCGGCACGATGCCTCATTCCAAGAACATACCCGCTAATTTTTGTCGTGACAGTCAACGGCAACGTGCACCGTGCCGCTTCGATGGTGTCGCCGCGAATGACGACAGCTCCGTCATGCAAAGGCGCCTTAGGGTTGAATATAGCGACGAGAAGTTCTTTCGAAACTTTTGCGCGCAACTCTTCGCCCGTCTCTATAATCGTTCTCAGTGCACTTCCCCGCGCAATCACTATCAAGGCTCCGTTCTGCCTCTTGCTCAATTCCGCTGCTGCATCGGCGATTTCATCGACTGTTTCGCTAATGTCAATATGGATGAAAAATCTTACGAAACTGTTCTTGCCGAAATAGAGGAAGAGCCTTCTCAACTCGGGCTGGAACAACACTATGAAAGCGATTACCCAAATATTCGTCAGTGTCCCGAGCAGCCATCCCAACGCTCGCATGCCAAGTGCCTGTGCGGCAAATGAAAGCGCGAGAATCATGAGAAGCCCTATAAATATTTGCGCCGCCACAGTCCCCCGCATAACCTGGTACAACCTGTAGAAGATGAAGGCTACGATCGTAATGTCAACTAAATCGATCAATGATACGGTAATGAAACCTACATGGAATAATTCCATCAGGCTCTTTGCCTCCGTATCGCGTCTGCGACGAGAGCCACGCGGCGCATTTCGCGAACGTCGTGAACCCGCACGATATCTGCACCATGGATTATGCTTGCGGTAACTGCAGCCGCAGTTCCCTCGAGCCGCGACTCTACAGCAGTCTCAAGAATTTTACCGATAAAAGATTTTCTCGACACACCGATCAACACCGGCACACCGATATCGTGAAATTCGTCCAGCCGCCCGATCAATTCCAAATTGTGTTCCACGGTCTTCCCGAACCCGATACCGGGGTCTATCATTATTTGTTTAATTCCCTTTTTTCGGGCATTCTCAACAGCCTCAGCCAAATAATCATAAACCTCCTTAACAACATCGGAATAGTGCGGATTGACCTGCATGTCTTTCGGCGTTCCTTTGATATGCATAACAATTACCGAAGCTCCGGCTTCGGCAATTACATCCGCCATTTTCGGATCGAAATGTAATCCGCTTATGTCATTAATAATGTCGGCACCTGTCTTCAAGGCTTCTTTCGCCACTTGAGACTTGTAAGTGTCGACGGAAAGAGGCACATGATTTTTCAGGCGAAGTTTCGTGACGACCGGAATTACTCTCCGTAATTCTTCTTCGAGCGAGACCGGCCCAGCGCCAGGCCTCGTCGATTCCCCACCGATGTCGATTATGTCCGCTCCGTCTTTTGTCATTTGAAAAGCGTGCAGGACGGCGTCCGTTTGATCGAAAAATCTTCCACCGTCAGAAAACGAATCTGGGGTAACATTAAGAATGCCCATCAGGTAGGTTCGCTTGCCGAACTCGACTGTGGTTTCTCCGAACTTGTATATAAGATTCTTTTGGCTCATTTATCCCTCTTGTCAGCCAGAGGCTGATTTGTCTCCAGCTGAGTGTAAATATAAGAAGAGAAAAGTTAAAAGTTAAAGCTGACAGCTTCAAGCTATTGCATTGTTTATCACGTTTTCGTTCATTAGTATCATATGAACAGCCCGGTGTGTCCCGGGCGCACGAAAAAAATATTAACAAAAAGGAAGGTGATACGATTGATCGGCGTCATGGTTCAAGAGAACGAGCCGATCGACAGAGCACTGAGGCGCTTCAAGAAAAAGTACGAGCGTTCTGGAATTTTGAAGGAATTCAAAAAAAGGACGTACTTTACGAAGCCTTCAGTTCGCAAGCGAATGAAGCGTGTAAAAGCTATACGTCGCTCTCAGAAGTTTGCGTCGGAAGTCGGTTGATACGAAAAAAAGTCCCGTCGAATGACGGGATTTTTTTTCGAAGAATATCCATTGTCTGTAATGAAAACGAAGAATCCCGAATTGCGTGGAGTTTTTCACTGCTGGAAAACGAGCTTCGAGAGGGGGCATTGTTGAAAGCTTAATCTTCAGGAATCCAATCTCATACGTTCAAACCCACTGCTGGCTCGAACTCAGCCCGTCTACTCACTTTTATAATTTGCTCAAATAAGCGGCTAACTTTAACCGACGAAGGTGCCATGGAAGTGGCTGGCGCGGATCCATGACATCAAATAACAAGCTTTATTTCGCGTTGTAGGAAGCGATGATGCATCCACTTTTCCACTATGAGCATCAACGCTCCTCTCTCAGGCTGCAGGCTGGCATGGGAATCCTTTCCGTTTGTGCCGTCTCGGAATTCGAATGGGGCTGAACTTGCACTTTCAGAAGTAAGAACGAAAAGCGTCACATCGGGCAGTCGTGTCGGACAAATTAGAATACCGGGGTCTCCTCAAGAAGTTTCATGGGTTGGATTCACATTGGCTTGCTTCATCGCGTACTTGTACACTTTTTGCCATCGTGGAATTCCCAAGAAGCCAGTCGTAGTCTCACCAAGTATGATCCATGGTCTAACCGCGTTTCACATTTTCCCGGAATCGATCAAGCACGCGATCTTCGGCACCGCCTTCATCCTGACCCGAAACCTCTGCTTGTTTAGAGCCTGATGAGCGGGTTGCCTGAATGAAGTATCCGAGCGCCGATTAAATGCGCTCAGAGCAAACAGATTATATTCAATTACATTCACCGTGCTCGGATTTCCGGTGCGCGTCAATCCGAAATCGAAATTTTGTCCGGCCGACTTTTCTCCTGCAGTTCTTTGAGAAACTCGATATCTTCTTCTTCAGAGACTGGTTCAAGAATTATAACCTTAATTTAGCCTTCGTCATAAGCAAAGCTCACCCCCGACTCATGAATTGTTAATTCTCAAATCATCAACTTTGAGAATTTGAAAGTCGGTGCTTGGAGTATGGAGATTTTCCACAAAGTCCCAGCTCCTGCAAAAAGATTATCGCAGCCCGAACATTTTGACGGAATATTGTGCCCAGCTCAGCACCGGCGAGAAATAAAGCATTAAGCCGATGTTGGGGACGATAAAGAGCGTCATAATAAGATTACTACCGAAGTCGAATTCGACTCGCGATGTTTCTTCAGGCTGAACCAGGTACATATTGCGAATGACTCTCGCATAATAATATAGCGAGATCACGCTGTTGATGACGCCGACAATCGCGAGCCAAATGTAATGCGCGCTTACCAGCGAGGAAAACAAATAGAATTTTCCTATGAATCCGAACGTCGGCGGAATTCCTGTCAATGAAAAGAGGAAAACAGTCAGCGCGAAAGCCGCGTAAGGCGAACGATAACCGAGGCCGTTATAGTCGTCGATATTCTCGGTGTGGAATTTATTTGCGACGAGAATCACCACATAAAATGCTCCAAGATTCATTAGAAGATAAGCCACGAAATACATCAGCATCGCAGAGATACCCTGGTCCGACAGTGTCACAAATCCCATCAATATATAACCTGCCTGTGCAATGCTCGAGTATGCGAGAAGCCGCTTCATATTCGACTGCCAGATGGCGACGAGGTTGCCGACGGTCATTGTCAGCACAGATAGCACGGCGATTATGTCGGTCCAGTTGAAGCCTTTGAAAATCGCCCACATGCCTGCGACTATCGGCTGCGCGGACACATCAACGAATGCTATCCTGAAAAACCTGATTAGCATTGCGAACCCGGCTGCTTTCGATGTTACTGACAGAAATGCGGTAACGGTTATAGGCGCACCTTCATAAACGTCGGGCGTCCAGAAGTGGAACGGCACTGCACTTATCTTGTAGCCGAGTCCGACCAGCATGAGAATAACTGCGATCAAAATTGTGATTTTCGGAGCGCCTCCGACAGCTAATGCTTGATTGAAAGCATAAATGTTTGTCTCACCGGTAAGTCCGTAAAGGATTGAAATGCCATAGAGCATCAACCCTGAAGAGAATGCTCCGTATATCACGTACTTCAATGAAGCTTCATCCGCCCGCGTATTTTCTTTCGTGAAGCCAGATAAGATGTATGACGAAATGCTGACAAGCTCCAGTGATAAATACATCATGAGAAGATTGGTAGAACCCGCCATGAAAAACGCACCGATTGTCAGCGAGATTATAAGGCTGAAATATTCGGAATACTTTGTCGATGTCGCTTCAAGCTCACGGCTTTGCAGAGAGAACAAGACGATCAATATTCCGGTTACGAGGAAAATCACTTTGAAGAAAACGCTGAACGGATCGACGGCATACATGCCGCTGAATATCAGCGCGCTTACGTTGACTTCCTTTGACACATAAAATCCTGCGATTGCAAACCCCAACAGCGCCATGCAGGCGGGCAGATACTTGCTTCGTTTTCTTCCCTTCGGAGATTCCGAACGCGGGATGATGGCAGTCAGGAGCGTTACCACGAAAAAGATTGTAAGGACCGCTTCGGGCAAAATGTAATTGAAACTCTCGTAGATCGATTGAAACATTTTCAGCTTTTCACTTTCAACTTTTCATTTATTTCGCTGCCGTCAGCCCGGTTCCGACTTTCTGAACAAAATCTACAAGATGGTTCAGCGATGCGTTCATCGGGTGAAGCATTATCGACGGGAATATCCCAAGAACAATAACCGCAATCAAAAGCGGGACGAATGCCACAAGCTCTCTTCCGTTTACGTCGGTCAAAGATTTCCATTTTTCAGGAAGCTGACCGAGGAAAACGCGCTGTAAAGTCCAGAGCATATAGCCTGCGGTAAGAATTATCCCGAGACTGGAGAAGATTGCGATCCATCTGAAGGTCTGGAACGCGCCTAAATACGAAAGCAGCTCGCTGACAAATTCGCTGAGTCCCGGCAATCCGATAGCGGCAAAGAACGCGACTGTCATGATCCCGGTATAAACCGGCATCTGGTTGGCAAGGCCGCCGAAATCATTAATGCCGCGCGTGTGAGCACGGTCGTAAATAACTCCCACGATCAGGAAGAGCATCGCGGTAACGATTCCGTGGTTGAACATCTGGAGTACTCCGCCGGCAATACCCTGCGTAGTCAACGATGCAATGCCAAGCAGAACCACGCCCATGTGGCTTATGCTCGAATAAGCAATGAGCTTCTTGAAATCGGTCTGTGCCATAGCACATAGCGCACCGTATATAATGTTTATCATGCCTAGAACCGCGAGCGGGAAGGCGTACTTCAACATAGCATCTGGAAAAATCGGGAAACTAATTCTCAGAAGCCCATAAGCTCCCATTTTTAAAAGGACGCCCGCAAGGATAACGCTGATCGCGGTCGGCGCCTCCACATGCGCGTCGGGAAGCCATGTGTGAAATGGAAAGATCGGAACTTTTATCGCGAAGCCGATAAATAACGCAATAAATGCGACATACCTCCAGTATGTTCCAAGTCCTGCCAACAACGAGCCGGCAACGTAGTTTTTCGGATCCATCATTGCAAGCATATTGAAAGTATGCATCTGCTGACCGCTCTCCGTGATGCTGACGCTGAAGTAGAGTCCCAGCATGACCAACAGGATCAGCACGGAACCAAGTAAAGTATATAGAAAAAATTTGATCGCGGCATATTCTCTCCGCGGCCCGCCCCAGATACCGATGAGAAAATACATCGGCAGAAGCATCAATTCCCAGAAGACATAAAAGAGAAACATGTCGAGCGCGACGAAGACGCCCATCATTCCCGTATCGAGGAGGAGATAAAGCGCGAAGTAGCCTTTCTGTGCCTTGTTTATGTTCCACGATGCGATCACGCCGACAAACGAGATCAATGCCGTGAGGATCACCATAGGCAAACTCAAACCGTCTATGCCCAGAAAGTAATCGACGGCGACTTTGCCAAACCATCCTACTCCTTGCAGATCGATCCATCTTGTCTTCTCGACGAACTGGAAGCCGTTAGGGTCATTTATGCCTGTGAGCGCCCCCTTGAAGTTCATCCAGATGAGCCCGGCAAAAACAAGCTGCAATATCGTCGCCGCAAGCGCCGTCCACTTCATAGCATTGACCCCAGCCTTCGGAATGAGCAAGACTATAATCATTCCAAGAATGGGTAAAAAAGTAAGCCAACTTAGGTAACCAATTCCAAGGAATTGATGAAACATTATTCCTCCAATAATATTATGGCACACGCCTGACGTAGATTGGACAGATTCCCACAGGCTGTTTTCATGCTTCTTTTTTGACCCGTGCTAATCCGCATCTGTGTCATCAGTGTTCTATTTCTTCTGTTCAAAATTGACGGAAAACAAAGAATATTATTATCACGCCTAATAATGCGAAAACAATATAAGTCTGAACCTTGCCGGTTTGGATTTTCCGCGTTCCTCTTCCAAGAAGTCCGGTAAACCACGCTGAAAAATTCACAAGCCCGTCAACGACATGGTTATCAACCCACCCGCTTGCCCATGACGAGCCTCGCGTCATCGTTGCGACGCCATTGACAATACCGTCGATGATATTGTTGTCGAACCACGCAAGTGCTTTACTCAAAAGCAATGTGCCGGCGACCACGGTTGCACCGTACAATTCATCGAAATACCATTTATTCACAAGAAAAGTGTATACAGGATTCACGGCTTGCTTCAATTTCTCGGCGTCAATCTTCTTCCAATGGTAGATGACAAACGCCGCGAGGATTCCCAAAAAAGCCATCGATAAGGAAAGCTCGAGTCCAGGATAACGAGCTTCCTCAAGCACTATTTCATAAGGAGTAGTATAGGTTATAACATCACCTGGGTGAGGGACGTAAGTTTGCGCGTTAACTTTCCCGGAAGCTAATAGAGCTCGGTCTTTCAACGTAATCTCTTCAATTTTCATTGAGTCCCACGATCGCTGCTGTCTTGCTGGCACAACAGACGCGGGTCGCACGACCGCCTGCGGTATCCAGCCTTTTTCCGGATTAAATGGATTAAGACTATAAAAGAAAAACAAAGACAACGATGCGAGTACAATCAAAGGTATTGTCATAACAGCAGGTGATTCTTTGGCGTGTTCGAATTTGTGCTGATCGCGCGGCTCACCATGGAACGTCATGATGATCAGCCTGAACATATACATAGCCGTCAAAAAAACAACTGCGTATGCAACTACCGGGATGAAATAATTTCCCGAGAGCCGACCATAAGCCAATGTCCCGCCAAGGATGCTGTCTTTGCTCAGGAATCCCGACGTGAACGGAATTCCCGATATCGACAAGCTGAAAATTACAAAGCACCAATAGGTTATTGGCATTTTCCGGCGAAGGCCGCCCATCTGCCGCATGTCCTGCTCGTGATGCATCGCGTAAATCACGGAGCCAGACCCCAGGAACAAGCCGGCTTTGAAAGCGGCGTGTGTAACGAGATGGAAAAATCCCGCCGAGAATGCACCGACCCCGAGACCCGTTATCATGTAACCGAGCTGGCTTATCGTCGAGTATGCGAGAACTTTCTTTATGTCATTTTGTGTAACGGCAATCGTTGCGCTGAGAAATGCGGTCACGACTCCTATGTAAGCGATGACTGTTAAGGCATCGCCCATCAGCATCGGATACACTCGCGCGACAAGATAAACGCCCGCAGCAACCATGGTCGCGGCATGGATGAGAGCGCTAACCGGAGTAGGACCCTCCATAGCGTCCGGGAGCCAGACGTGCAGCGGAAATTGTGCCGACTTTCCGACGGCTCCACAGAAGATTAAAATGCCTGCAGCCGTCAGCCACGTGCCCGACAATTGCCCGCTTGCTATCCCGCTGAATATTCCGTCAAATAAAACGGTGTGAAGCTGCGTGAAAATTATTAGAATGCCGATGAAAAATCCTGCGTCGCCTACCCTGTTGACGATGAACGCTTTTTTTCCCGCATCCGAAGCCGATTTTTTCTCGTACCAGTGCCCAATCAGCAGATACGAACTTATTCCGACCAATTCCCAAAAGACATACATCATCAAAATATTGTTCGCGAGGACTATTCCGAGCATAGAAAAGCTGAAAAAGCCGAGGTATGCATAATAGCGCGAGTAACGGATGTCGTCTTTCATATAGCCTAAAGAAAACAAGTGGACGAGTGCGCTTATCAACGTGACGACGACAAGCATTATCGCGGACAGGTTGTCGATTGCAACTCCGAGATCAAGCGTAAATCCGGGACGACCAATCAGTGCGCCCAAATCGATCCACCTGAAAGTGACGCTTACTTTCGGTACCGAGAGAAAGAAGACCTTCTGTACCATGATATAAATCGACAATGCAAGAGCCACGAAGAGGATTCCTGTTTCAAGGAAATCCTGACGCGGGATTTTCTTGCCAAAAAATATCAGAAGGGTAAATCCAGCAAGCGGAAGGAACAAAACGGCACCGGCTAAGTTTATTAGTGTACTTTCAATCGGAGACATCTTTTAGATTTTCAATTTAAGATTTTTGATTTTCAATTTTTCAGCTTATTAACTTCATCGACATTGACGGTGTGGAGCTGCTGGAAAATATTTAAGACAATCGCGAGAAGGATTGCCGCCTCTGCAGCGGCAAGAATTATCACGAAAATGGCGACCACCTGACCGGTCAGATTCATAAGACCGAAGCGAGTAAACGCAATGAAATTTATATTTGCCGAATTAAGGATCAACTCGATGCCCATCAATACCATGATCGCGTTTTTCCTCGTCAAAACACCGTAAATTCCGAGAGTAAAAAGTATCGCGCTGACAATGAGGAAGTGATACAATCCAACGTGTAACGTCACCGTACTCTTCTCCCTTCCTGCGAACTAGAGCCCGGGGTTTCCCGTCTCGCGATTATCACCGCACCGATAAGCGCCACAAGCAGAAGCACGGACGCCAGCTCAAACGGCAACACAAACTGCGTCATGAGCAGTGCCCCGATGGGTCTCGCAGTATCTTCGTAGGGAGCAAAATGCGCGAGAGGCCATTTTGTCGTCGTCAAGATTCCGATCAGGGTGCCGCCAATTGTGCCGACAACAAACACTGCTGGAGCCACCTTCAAAAAGCCGCGCTTCATTTCGACGTTGTATGCCCTCGATGTCAGCATCACGCCAAAAACTATCAACACTAAAATCCCGCCGACATATAAAAGTATTTGCGTGATCGCGATGAAGTCGGCGGAAAGCAATACGTAAATTCCTGCCACACCGAAAAAGGCGAATAGAAGAGCGAATGCTGCATAAACAATATTTCGTGAAAAGACAACGCCTACCGCGCTAACGATTGTCAGTGCAGCGAATGCGTAAAAGACTATGTCGTACCAATTCATATCAGTTTGGCTTGCTTTCGTTTTGGTTATTTGCATTGTCTGCTGCCGAAGGTGGAGTTTGCGCTAGAGGCATATCAGTTGTTGGCTGAGACGAACCGGGCGATTGCGCCTCTGTGGCTTGGATTGCCTGCCCGGCAGGAGGAATTTGCTGTGCAGCTGCAGGCTTTTGAGCAGCCTGTGCCGCTTTCTGGGCTGCCGCAACAGCCGCGGCGGCGGCTTTCTTAGCCGCTGCTTCTCGCTCGGCTTCTTGGGCCTGCTTAACTTTTTGCGAAACTTCGTCCGGCGTCAAAGTTATAAAATTGTAAATCAAACTTTTTCGGTCGTAGCCGGAAAACTCGAAGACATTCGTCATATAGATGCACTCCGTCGGGCATGGCGGCACGCAAAGGCCGCAGTAGCAACATTTCCCAAAATCGATGTCAAATTGCGTGACCCACAAACGCTTCTTTTGACCGGTGGAAGTTGTGCCGAGATCTTCTGTCGGAAGCGACTTCGCGGTTTCAATCGCGATACAATTGACCGGACAAGCCATGGCGCACTGGTCGCACCCGATGCAGTCGTCCATGTTAACATAAAGGCGATTGCGGCCGCGCTCGGGGATAGCCATCCTTGCATCGGGATATTGAATCGTCACAGCCGGAGTAAACAAATGGGTCATCGTGACTTTCATCCCGATAAGAACCGTCCAGAATCCTTTTCCTATATTACTAAAATATCTTGCCGCTGAATTCATTTTATCGTTTTCAATTTTGGCTATTCTTTTTTCCTAACGGAGCACCGTCCAAAGGCCGACTGCGACCAGATTTGCAAGCGCAAACGGGGTCAATATTTTCCAGCTCAAGTACATCAATTGATCAACGCGGAACCGCGGCAGAGTCCACCGCAGCCACATTTGAACAAACACCAAAACCATCCCCTTCGAGATCAACCAGAATGCGCCCCAAACCGGGCCGGACATAATTGTGCCAAATGGACTGTTCCATCCTCCGAAAAACAATACCGACGCAATTGCTGCAACCGTAAACATATTCGCATATTCTGCCAAATAAAAAACGGCAAATCTCATCCCGCTGTATTCCGTGTGATAACCTGCGACGAGTTCCGATTCCGCTTCGGGAATATCGAACGGTGCACGGTTCGTTTCAGCAAGCGAGGCGATGAAATAAATCACGAATGTGATGAAGAGAAAGGGAAACTTCCCGAAGATGAACCAATTCCAGAACCAGCCTGTCTGCGCGGCGCACACATCGTTCAAATTTAAACTACCTGCAACCATAATGACAGCAATTACGGCAAGCGACGACGGGATCTCATAGCTAACGAGCTGAGCGGCAGTCCTCATCGCGCCGAGAAGTGACCATTTGTTGTCAGATGACCATCCTGCCATTAGAATTCCAAGTACCACGATTGCGCTGACGGCAATGATGTAGAAAATTCCGAGATTAATATCGGCTCCGATATATGCCGGGCTAAACGGGATTGCCGCGTATGCCGCGTATGACCCGACAAACACAAGAAGCGGCGCAAGTATGTACAATAATTTATCTGCCGCCGTAGGAATTGTATCTTCCTTCTGTAAAAGCTTCACCACGTCCGCAAGCGGCTGCGCCCAGCCGTGCCACTTTCCAGTTCGCATCGGACCAAGCCTGTCCTGCATATGAGCGGAGACTTTCAATTCAATGTACATCGCGACCAGCGCGTATCCCATGACGAATACAATCGGAAGGATGCTCGATATCAATGATCCGAGAAAACCCGTACCAAGATAGTATGTTATGAAATTATGCATCTATGAAAATATCTAATCCTAAATTTGATTTCGCCGTTGAGACTCGCAATTATAATTCATTGTTCAAAATTCACGATTTCTGTTACCTATCGGTATCGCCCAATACTATGTCGATGCTGCCGATGATAGCGATCATATCCGCAATCAAATAGCCGCGGGATATTTCGGGAAGCAAACTCAAATTTACAAATGTCGGGGCACGCCCTTTGACTCTGAATGGATTCTGGCTTCCATCGCTTATAATATAATAGCCAAGCTCGCCGCGCGGAGCTTCGCTTCTTACATAAACTTCACCGACAGGCGGACGAATTCTCTTCGGGATCGCTGCCTGAACGTTGCCTTCCGGAATCTTGTCGAGCGCCTGTTCGATTATTCTCAGGCTCTGTTCCATCTCACGAACTCTTACCATGTATCTATCCCAACAATCACCGAGCGTTCCCATCTCGCCTGTTCCGACTACGACATCGAAATCGAATTTCGGATAGATCGAATAAGGATCATCCTTTCTTAAATCCCATTTGACGCCGGAGCCGCGAAGGACCGGGCCGCTCGCCGCGTAATTTATCGCGATATCAGCCGGAAGCACGCCGACATTGGCCGTGCGTTTGACAAAAATTTCATTGTAACTTAAGAGATCATTAAGCTCTTTTATTGTCTTGGGGAAATATTTAACAAAAGCCTTAGCCTTGTTCAACGAAATCTGACGGAAGATCGTGCGACAGTCCGCCAGGCCACATATAATTATAAAGAAGCCTCGCTCCACAAGTGGTCTCAAATAGATCGAGAACCATCTCGCGATCGCGGAAGCAATAAAGAAACGGCGTGAACGCGCCGATGTCAAGTCCATAGGTTCCTATCGAGACTAAGTGACTGACGATTCGCTGAAGCTCCGCCATGATAACCCGGATATACTCCACGCGCTCCGGCACTTGAATGTTCAAAAGCTTTTCGACTGCAAGAACGTAAGCATGGTCGTTATTCATCGAAGTGACATAATCCATACGATCGCAGTACGGCACAACCTGCTGGTAATTCATCGCCTCCGCATGCTTTTCAAAACATCTATGTAAATAGCCGATATGCGGAATTGCATCCACGACGACTTCACCATCTACGACCAATTCGATGCGGAGCACGCCGTGAGTGGATGGATGCTGCGGCCCCATGTTCAGGACCATCTGTTCAGTATGCAACGAAGGGGCTTGATTATTCAAACCCATGCTCATTCCTTTGATTGTATTCTAGAATACCGACATCTATTTTTCCCAAGGAGTTCGCCTTGGAAAACCAATTTCTGCATAATTATTCGCCGTATGCCCGGGTGAACCGACTCTGCGCTTCAAAACAATTCGAATGTTTAAACAATTCTTTGAAAGTGCACCGACTGTTGCCATCAGTACGGCACTTTCATTCCCTGATAATACTCTTGTACTTTATAATCCTTTCTTAACGGAAAACCTTCCCAGTCATCGGGCAACAAAATTCGACGCAGATCAGGATGATCGAGAAAGACAATGCCAAAAAGATCGAACGCTTCCCGCTCATGCCAGTTTGCGCTCTTCCACACCGATTCGACTGACGGCAGCTCAGCTTTATCTTTAGGCACTTTCACTTTCAGTACGATTCGGTGTCGTTTTTGCATCGAGAACAAATGATAAACGACTCCTAAGCTGCCGTCGTTAAAATCGACTCCCGATAGGCAAATCAAATAATCAAATATTAATTGGGGATCTTCTGAAATGAATTTCGAAATTTCCCTGATCAAATTATGACGGACAATAATATATGGCTCCGTGACCGCATCAGGCTTGAACTCTACAATGCCTTCGGGAAATTGCAATTTTATTCTATCGTGGATTTCGTTTGCGTTCATATATTATCAGGCCGCTTCCGGAGTTGGAACCAGGCTCTTTACCTTCACGCGGCTTTCGGCCCTGACTTTTTCCTGGAGCTTCATCAGACCTTCCAATAGTGCTTCAGGCCTCGGCGGACAACCCGGCACATAAACGTCTACCGGAATTATTCTGTCAACCCCTTTCAAAACGTGGTAGCCATGTTCCCAATATGGTCCGCCGCAATTGGAGCATGATCCCATCGAAATTACATAACGCGGCTCGGCCATCTGCTCGTAAAGCCTCTTTATTCGAGTAGCCATCTTCAGAGTGACGGTGCCTGAAATTATAATGACATCTGCCTGTCGCGGAGTGGCACGCGGGATAACGCCGAACCGCATTATATCGAAATGCGACGCGGAAGCTGCCATCATCTCGAACGCGCAGCACGCCAAACCGAAATGCATTTGCCAGAGTGAAGAAAGTCGCGCCCAGTTGAGAAGATTGTCTAACGAAGTAATTACTATATTTCCATCGTTGAACTTTTTATCTAATAAACCCATTATTTTACCTCAACCTTCGGCAGCGACGCAAGATTTTCTGTCTCAAGATGTGACGGAATTGCAATCCCGACGTGTGATGGAGCCGCACTAGCGAGCTCATTGCGCACATAATCAATGTACTTCGGCCTCGGCCTGTCCCAATCGAGATCGCCTTTTACCCACACATAAACATAACCCGCGATCAGAATCGCCAGGAAGATCATCATTTCTACAAAAGCAAACATTCCCAACTTTTGGTAAACAAGCGCCCATGGAAAAAGAAACACGACTTCGACATCGAAGATCAAAAATATCAAAGCAATAATATAAAATCTCACATTAAATTTTACCCAGCTATCACCGATGGGTTCTTCGCCGCATTCATAAGTGCTGAGTTTTTCTGCACTCGGTCGATCGGGTCTCAGCAGCTGCGCTGTAAACACGGCAGCGACGACAACAATTGCTCCGACGATGAAAAACAGAAGCACAATTCCGAATTGTGAAAGCATTTATGACTCCGAAAATTTCGCAGTTAATTTAAATGTCATTGGAAGGAAAATCAAGGTTAATGGGGCAGCGAAAGACGAGAAAGATCAGCCGCTAGACTCGGCGATCATTTCGACGGCAAAGAAAGATTTTTCGTCGTACAAGACACCCCCCTAAAAGAAAGTCAATTGAGTGGCTCCGCAGACACAAGGAAAAAGGACAGAAACAACGTCACCTTATTAAAATGATCCGGTACTAAATATGTTGAAGTTGAGAAATTAGGAATTCCTGTGGGACACCTTACCTTTTTCCATCAACTTCGTGAGCGTCTCCCTCCGCCCTGCACACGCAGAAGTTGAGTCTATAAACATCTCAATCGACTCCGCGCCGGCTTCAAATAACCTTCGAACAAATGTTATCAAGAATATGTTGTTGAATTAAGTAAATCAAAGCGGACTTTAATCCACTCAGAATCCTTTACGAATGCATGAAAGACCATGGCGGAAGATTTGAGCAACAAAGTAATATTGATAACCGGTTCAACAGACGGGCTGGGCAAACTTGTAGCCGAGCACCTTGCTGCGAGAGGCGCAGCTGTGCTCCTCCATGGACGGAGCGAGACTAAAGGCGAAGCCACGCGCTCGCAAATGGCCGCGTCCACCGGAAATACGAAACTCGAATACTATAATGCAGACTTCTCTTCGCTTGATGAAGTTCGAGTGCTTGCCGACCGGATAGTGACGGGCCACGATCGACTCGACCTATTGATCAACAATGCAGGGATAGGCGGCGGGCCAAAAGGAAAGCAACAGAGAGAATTAAGCCGTGACGGAATTGAATTACGTTTTGCCGTAAATTATCTGGCGCCGTTTCTCTTGACTAACCGTCTGCTCACTTTACTTCGCAAGTCAGCTCCTTCCCGTATCATCAACGTATCATCGATTGGACAATACCCGATAGATTTCGGCGATGTCATGCTTGAGAAAAGCTACGACAGTTTTCGCGCTTATAGACAAAGCAAGCTTGCACAGATCATGTTCACAATCGACCTTGCTGATGAACTGAAAACTGCCGGTATTATTGTGAATTGCCTGCACCCTGCCTCACTGATGGATACCAACATGGTGCATGACTATTTCGGAAGTACGATGACAACCGTCGGAAAAGGCGCCGAAGCTCTCGAATACGTTTCGACGGCGGACGAGACCGGAAACATGACAGGCATTTACTTCAATGGGAAATATCCTTCAAAAGCCGACCCACAGGCTTACGATCCCGACGCCCGCCGGAAGCTGAAGGCATTGAGCATGATGCTCGCCGGAATCAGAGAAACCGATCCGGATTAGCGATTTTTCCCTTGGCTCGCTCGGTCTCCGCGCGGGAATCTTGGTCGACAGTCCGCGCGGCACTGCAAGAATTCAACATCCTTTTCGCCTCTTTGCGGATTTTAACAGTTGCATTCAGTTGCCAATGCCGGCGCACGAAATCCTCGAAACCACCGCCAAAAGAATCGTCGAGTAATTAGAGAACCCCCGGACGTAGAAGTTTGTTATTGCAATTAACTATTTGAAAGAACCTAAGCTTCATGAACACAACGTCTAATACTTGGTTCATCCTGCGTTCCGTGATTTTGGGAGCTTGCTTCCTGCTCATCGGCGCCGATGTAATCGCGGGCATCATTTTGGTAAGCTGGATATGCTTTGTAAGGAGGACACAAATCTGGCGATTGGTTACTGCAATAACGCAATTCATCGTATCGCCGATCAGCCGACTCAGTGCCGAAGCAAATGTATCGCGCCGTTTGCAGCATAGGTCGGTGCGTCATGATTATCAAGCTCTGAGAAAACTGGCCAGATGAATAGAAAAGACAAAAGAATAGTCGCGATCCTTTTGTGGTGGTCTCAGCGATTAAGTGGCAACTTTGTTCCGGGCCGCCCCTTATCAACAATTCCTTTAACGGGGAAACAAATTCGTCGAGGTGATGACTATGCCACACAAAAATATCAAAAACCAACTTCGCTTTGCCAATGCCGGATTGAATAAGGAAATTGCTCTACAGGAAGAAACATTACTGGAAAAAGAGAGTGCCGCTGAAGCACTGCTGGATTCCGAGCGGCGCTATCGACGGCTTTTCGAATCAGCCAAAGACGGCATTTTGATACTCGATGGCCATACAGGCAAAGTGGTCGATGTCAATCCTTTCCTTTTGAACCTGCTTGGTTATTCTCATGATGCACTTTGTGGAAAGCATATTTGGGAAATCGGTTTGTTAAAGGACATTGCAGCGTCCAAGGAGGCTTTCAGGACTCTGCAAGAAAATGAATTTATACGATATGACGATTTGCCGCTGGAGACCTCCGAGGGCAAAGCCATCTCCGTCGAGTTTGTCAGCAATGTTTACTTCGTGGATCATGCGAAGGTGATCCAGTGCAACATCCGTGACATTACCGCACGCAAGCGGAACGAGGACAGCGCCGAAACCGAGCACAAGCGGCTAATGTCGGCAATCGAGCAAGTCGCAGAGTCCGTTGTCATAACAGATGCTAATGGGAATATCCAGTTCGTCAACCCGGCATTCGAGGAAGTTACGGGCTACAGCCGGGTAGAGGCAATAGGCCAGAACCCGCGAATCCTCAAGAGCGGCGAGCAGGACAAATTATTTTACCGCAATCTCTGGGAAACTATCTCGGGCGGAAGAACATGGTCCGGAAGAATTGTCAACAGGCGCAAGGATGGGACAATCTATACTGAGGAAGCTACGATTTCGCCGGTTCGTGACTCCTCAGGCCGGATCGTCAATTACGTTGCAGTCAAACGGGAAATTACCGATGAACTGCGGATGTCGGCACAGATTCAGCAATCCCAGAAGATGGAAGCAGTGGGCATTCTTGCAGGCGGCGTGGCACACGATTACAACAATATGCTCGGCGTGATACTCGGCTACACGGAACGGGCACTGAAGAAAGTGGACGCCACCCATCCGCTACACGACGACCTTGAAGCAATTTACAAGGCGGCGAAGCATTCAGCTGACATAACCAGGCAATTATTGACATTTGCTCGCAAGCAGACGATTGTTCCAATAGTGCTCGACTTGAACCAGAACGTGGAGAACATGCTCGTGATGATCCAGCGGCTTATCGGAGAAGACATTCAACTTTCCTGGCTGCCCGAGGACGGTCTCTGGCCAATCAAGATGGACCCAATACAATTCGATCAGATCCTTGCCAATCTTTGTGTCAACGCCAGAGATGCCATTTCCGGCGTCGGCAAAGTAACATTAGAAGCGCGGAACTTGATTTTCGACGAGGATTACTGCGCTCATCATGCCGGTATTACGGCAGGAGAGTATGTATTGCTGGCAGTCAGCGACAATGGAAGCGGAATGGACAAGCATACGCTCGACCAGATTTTCGAACCGTTTTTCACAAGCAAAGATGTGGGCCAGGGCACCGGCTTGGGCCTTTCTATCGTATACGGTATTGTCAAGCAAAATAACGGATTCATCAGCGTCCGCAGCGAACCGGGAGAAGGAACCACATTTAGTGTTTACCTGCCACGATACCCCGGCCAACTTTTAGATGACCGGCGGGAAATGACCGAGGAAATCCCTTTCGGCCGCGGCGAAACAGTAATGATTGTAGAGGACGAGCCCTCGCTTCTTACCATGGCAAGAATAATACTGGAAGATTTAGGGTATCGGGTGCTGGCAGCAAGCACTCCTGGAGAAGCTATTAAGCTTGCAGAAGAAAATGCTGACAAGATTCAACTTGCCATCACCGATGTAATCATGCCGGATATGAACGGACGTGAACTTGCGGAGAAGCTGCAATCTCTTTACCCCAGTTTGAGGATCTTATTCATGTCGGGTTATACGTCCGATGCGATCGCTCGCCGGGACGTGCTCGACGAGGGAGTGAACTTCATTCAAAAGCCATTTTCGACGAAGGATCTTGCGTTTCGAGTGCGGGAGGCACTGAGAGAAAACTAAGTAAAGGGCCTGATAATTAACTCTTGGGACCGTCACAACTACCGGCAACTACCTGGCCGCAAGGATCGAACCTTATCCGGAATTTCGTGGGTGAGCAGACGATGAGGCACATACGAGACAACATTGTTTCTCTTGGGCACCAAATTCATGCTATTCAAATAATTGGCGTACTTTCTCTCTCCATTAGATTTCTGTTACTCAATGTGACAGCCACATTGAAGACGCCGATCAAATGCCCGTCTTGGGATTGATACTTGAGGAAGTCATTCAATAAAACTCTTAGCCTAACTTTAATCTCTTCGCTACACTGTAAAGGTCTTTGTCTCCCCTGCCGGAGAGATTGATAAGGACATCCTTGCCTTTCCCTTCACCTGCAGCGAATTTTGTGGCGTAGGCGACTGCGTGTGCCGATTCAAGCGCAGGAATAATCCCTTCTACACGGGACAATTCAACGAATGCATCGAGTGCTTCCCTGTCGGTCACAGAAACATATTTGACAAGGCCGGCATCTTTCAGAAACGAATGCTCTGGCCCAACGCCCGGATAATCGAGTCCCGCAGAAATGGAATACGCATTCAACACATTGCCGTTTTCATCCTGCAACAAATATTGCATCGCGCCATGGAGCACTCCAGGTTTGCCGAGCGAAAGCGATGCGGCAGTCTTTCCGGTTTCGAGCCCTTCGCCCGCAGCTTCGACGCCAATTAATTTTACCTGAGGTATGTCTCTGACAAACTCATAAAAAATTCCCATCGAGTTGCTGCCGCCGCCGACGCACGCCACGATGTAGTCCGGCAGCTTCCCGAGACTCTCCTTGAACTGCATTTTCGATTCACGACCGATCACCGCCTGGAAATGCCTGACAAGTTTCGGATATGGATGCATTCCGACGACAGAGCCAATTATATAAAACGTGTCCCGGACATTCGTCACCCAATCGCGAATCGCTTCGCTCGTCGCTTCCTTCAATGTCTTCGTTCCGATCAATACCGGGACCACCTCCGCACCGAGCAATCTCATCTTGAAAACGTTCGGCTCCTGACGGTGCATGTCCTCTTCGCCCATATAGACGATACACTGAAGCCCGAGAAGCGCACAAACCGTTGCAGTCGCAACGCCATGTTGTCCCGCGCCGGTCTCCGCAATAATTCTTTTCTTCCCTAATCTCTTTGCGAGCAAAGCCTGACCGATTGTGTTATTGATTTTGTGCGCGCCAGTGTGAAGGAGGTCTTCCCTTTTCAGAAAAAATCTTGCGCCGTACTTTTCGCTGAGATGTTTCGCGAAGAAAATCGGCGTCGGCCGGCCCGCATAATTCTTCAGAAGGTATTCGAATTCTTCGCTGAAGCTTTTGTCGTACTTGACCGACTCGAACGCCTCATCAAGATCCTGTGCAGCTTTGACAAGAGTTTCCGGCACGAACGAGCCCCCGTAAATTCCGAAATGTCCGTGGTTATCGGGAAGTTTGTAATATGTGTCGATCTTCTCTTTTATGTTTTCCATGATCATCCTTGGGAAAGGGCTTGGTTAATCAACCCTGCACTTGCATTGTTTTGCATTCGAGATAAAACCCTTGATCTTCACGTGATCTTTCTTGCGGGGCGAAAGCTCAACTCCGGAAGCAGTGTCAACACCGTACGGATTCAATTTCTTTATGGCGTTGCAGACATTCGCGCTGGTCAATCCTCCGGAGAGAACAAAGCGTGTTGACAAATCGACACCGCTTTTTGCAATTTCCGCCCAATTGGCTGTATGTCCGGTTCCGCCGAATTCACCCTGAATGAACGAATCGAGGAATATCAAATCCGCACCGAGCAAAGAAGCCGCTTTAACGTCTTCAGCCGTTTCAATTCGGACAGAATAATACAATATTTTTTTGAAATCAAAGTCTGCAATCTCAAATTTTGGCTCATAAACTTGCAGCGCATCAACTTCAGTTGCCCCAATTGCCTCGGCAATATCCTCAATCGTGGGCTGTACCATAACGCCTACGGTGGTAACATAAGGCGATACCTCGCGCACGATTGTCGCGGCATCGTCAAATGAAACGAACCTTTTACTCTTCGCGTAAAAGTTAAGGCCGATCGCATCCGCCTCGTTTTCAACGCAAGCGTATGCATCCTGAATATTCGTAACACCGCAAATCTTTACGAACATGAGAGTAATGTCAAATGTAAAAAGTCAAGCCTCATAAGCATTGTTCAAACATAAAAGTCCAAATCAGACAACTTTAGAGTTTTGATTTTCAAATTTCGAATTATCGATTGCATCCGAAAACTTCCTAACTTCCGCAGCTCTATCTTTCGCGCGCATGAAGTGCTCGCCGATTAATACTGCATGATAACCGCCATCTGAAGCAGTGCGCAAAGCGTTGAGGTCGTGTATTCCGCTCTCACTTACGGTCACTATCTCCTTGCCGCGAAATGACTGCTTCGTCCGAATATTTTGCGCCAATTTTTCGGAAACTTCCGGCGATACTTCGAACGTGACAAGATTGCGATTGTTTACTCCGATTATTTCGGCACCGGCGGAAAGCGCCGCATCAAGTTCATTCTCATCGTGAACCTCCACCAGACTGCTGAGCCCACACTGCCGTGCCGTCGCGATAAATTTCTTCAACATCTTCTCACTCGCGCCTGCTTGACCCGCGGCAAATGCAGCAACGATCAACAGTATTGCATCGGCACCCATCTGCACCGACTCATAAATTTGGTATTCATCAATAATAAAATCTTTTCGCAAGACTGGAACATCTTGAACGGCTTCTCTCACACATTGCAAATCTTTATCCGAGCCTTTGAAGAAATTGTTTTCCGTCAATACCGAAATGGCCGATGCGCCGCCGCTCTTATAGTCTCTCGCCGCTTGCGCCGCATCGATGTCCTCCGCAATTGCTCCTTTCGACGGCGACGCTCGTTTGATTTCGGCTATTATTCTAACCGGATCATTCCATCCCCTGGCAATCGCAATCTTAAAGTTATTTCGGGGCTTCACGCCATTTGTCAAACCCACCAACTTTTCGAATGAAATTCTTCCTTTCGCCGATTCAACGGCAGCTTGCTTCCGGGCTATTATTGTATCTAGAAAATTCAATTCTTCTTGTTCCTCTGAGACTTAGGCTCGTCAGCCTCCGGCTGGGACTTTCTGCCGGTCGCTTGATCTCCTGTCTTTTTTCTTCCCGAAGAATCCCGGCCGGACGAGCCGCCAGCGCCGCCCTGCCGAGAAGATTCAGCCTCTTTAATAGTGTTCATCGGCATTGACTGTTTCTTGGCTTTTGAGTGAAGATTTCGCCGCACGTCGCGGGAACTACTGAACTTCTTATTTATAAGCGCATTCTCTTCGGAGTTGGGAGGCTTATCGGTAATAAAACCAGCAGGATGTTCTTTGTATGAAATCTTCAGGCGTTTGATCCTATGTCGTGCGACCTCCTCGATGCCGAAGAACACTTCCTCGTGATTGTAAACATCATTCTTCTGAGGCAGCTTGCCCGCGAGTTTTTGGACGAAGCCTGCCATGGTGTCATAATCATCGCCTTGCGGAATATTCTGCTCTAAGAGTTCGTTGAACCTGTTGACAGTCATCGAGCCTGAAATGTGCACTTCGCCGTTTTCATCACGGACTATCTCGGATAAATTTTCATCATACTCGTCCTGAATTTCGCCGACAATTTCTTCAAGCACATCCTCCAGAGTTATAATCCCCTCGGTTCCGCCGAACTCATCCACTACGACTGCGAGGTGGATTTTATCCTTCTGCATATCGCGCAGGAGCTGACTTATCTTTTTCGTCTCAGGTACATAATACGGCGGCCTCAAAAGGTCGTGCAAGATTATCACGGCACCATTCTCAACCATGGTCAACAAATCTTTCGCATAAATTATTCCCACGACATTGTCGATCGAGCCGCGATAAACCGGAAGCCGCGAATAACCTTCCTCGATGACTTTTCGCAACGAGCGCCTCGACTCTTCTTCAACGTCTATCGCCACGACATCGCCCCGGGGAATCATTATCTCGCGAACAATCTTATCGTTAAACTTCAAAACGCTTTCGATTAGCTCTCTCTCTAGAACATTTATTTCTCCGGATTCGGTGGTGCGGTCGAGAATTTCATCTATAATATCCGACCTGTCTTCCTTTTCGTTCACTCCTTTTATCATCCTTTCGGCGTAGGAAAAAATCTTTGCCGTCTCGGAATAAATGCTCAATCCGAATCCAAACACCAAAACAAGTGCAAAAGTCACCGTGAACGCCAGCGAAGAAGTCGTCACTTCCAGGTCTCCATACAAATCCGGCAATCCCCTAAGAAAGAATATTGCCGCGAAAATGGAAATGATTATCGAGACCACTAACGACACCGAAAGCGGACGGCGTCCGAAGCGAGCGACATCGATTGAAAACACAAATCCCCAGCTAAGCGATGCCGCGATAAGAAGTATTGCGGAGAGGATGAAACTTCCTATCATATTCCCGTTATCTCTATAAGAGATCGAAGTTTTTTTTCTGCCAGCCCTTTTGCAATCACGTCACGCGCGTGGCTTATGCCTGCCTTCATGTCACGTCCAATACCGGCGACATAAATGGCAGCCCCCGCATTCAGAAGGACGGCATCATAAAATGGAGACTCCTGTCCTCGTATTGCCATCATGAACGCTCCGACTGCTTCTTCCTGATTTCGCACAACGAGGTCATCTATGTTAACACGCTTGAAGCCAAAATCTTCCGGTGAAATTTCATACTTCTCGATTTTTCCCAGCTTCAATTCTGCGACAAATGTTTTTCCACAAAGCGAGATCTCGTCCATGGTCGGTTCGCCGTGTACCACGAATGCAGCCTGGCTTCCGAGGTCCCGTAAAACCTCAGCCACAGGCTCGACGAGCGTTTTACTGTAAACTCCGATCAACTGGCGATTCGCTCCGGCAGGATTCGTCAGTGGACCCAGCAAATTAAAAATCGTCCTTACACCGAGATCTCGCCTTACAGGCCCGGCGAATCTCATAGATTTGTGGTGCAACGGCGCGAATAAGAATGCCAAGCCTATTTCGTTGAGTGCGCGTTCAGTCTTTTGCAGGTCGAGTCCATCGAGATTTAACCCGAGGGCTTTGAGAACGTCCGCACTCCCGGATTTACTTGAAACCGCACGATTGCCGTGCTTGGCCACGGTTGCGCCGGCTGCCGAAGCGATGACCGCCGCGGCGGTTGAGATGTTAAATGTTCCCGCATTATCTCCGCCCGTTCCGCATGTATCTAAAATAACTTCTTTATCGATGTGGAGCTTGTCCGCTTTCTCACGCATGGCGAGTGCGCTGCCGACTATCTCATCCACGGTCTCGCCCTTTAATCGCAGTGCGATAAGGAATCCTGCGATTTGTGATTCCGTTGCCTCTCCGTTCATAATTTCCAACATTGTCCGATAAGCGTCGTCGCGAGAGATATCCTCGCCCGCAGCTAACTTTGCAATCGTTTCACGTATCATATCAGATAGTTATTACTTTGTGCGACTTTGCATAAGCTGGCAGCTCGCGGAAAAGAAGGTCAATAAACTCTTCGCCGTATTTGTTGTAGAAGTAAGTGAAGTTCAAAACTCTCTCCTGCAATTCCCGGTTCGGGAAAATCGACTGCTGGAATTTTTTCATCTGCTGCAATACCTGTTCATTCTTCCGGCGGTAACCCGCCGTGGTTTTCTCTTCCAGATGCTGGAGATGATAGACCATTCGCGACATTGTTGAATCCATGGTGCTCTTCAAAGTCGGGTCAACCCGCATTATCAAAGGCTCCAATCGATCGACTGATTTCCTTATCTCTGAGACAATCTTCTCAAATTCACCCGGAATATTCTCCGGATTTGCCGCGGTCAATGCCTTCTTCGTTATGACTTCGAAATCGTCGAAAGCATCCGACAATTTGAGTTGATATTTATCCATGACCTTAACGATCCTTCGTTCGAGTATTGTCGCAGCCGCACGCGGAAAAAGCGGCGGCATCTCGACGCCGAAATGCCGGTAAACTCCTTTGAGCTGTGCAAAGTAGGCGATTTCACTTGGGCCGGCCACGTAGCCCGCCGTCGGCAAAAGATAGTCCTGGCACACCGGACGAAGCACCACGTTCGGACTGAACGACTCGGGATTGCTTTCGAGTATCATTCTGATCTGTTCGGGCATCAATTTCCTCTTTGTACCGCGAAGTGACAGGCCGCTGCCAATCGGCTCGAGCCCACGACGCATTCCGTCTTCTATGTAAAATAAATTTATGACCCTCGGCTTGACTTGCACATGATAAGTTTCTTCGAGCTCCGCACTTTGTTTTATAACTTCTTCGCTCGTCTTCGGATACGTCTGAAATTCTTTTTCGAAAATCGGCTTCAGTGTCTTCTTGACCTTCGGATCGTAAGGATCTATGACAAGAATATTTCTTCTTAAAAGTTTCGTAAGCGTTCTCGCGAAGGCATCCGAATATGTTTCGCCTTCTTTGTAATACGCCGCCAGCACGTCCATCAAAGCCCGCTTAAAGTCCGACGCCGGGAGCAGCGCGTCCATCTGCTGAAAGACTTGCTCAATCGACGCGTCGAGTTTTATCTCTCTCAACGGCCGCAGATTCTCTTCTTCGCCGTTCGTAATTATCGCTTCGACACGAACCACATCGGAAGCGCCGTTCATCAGATGAATATGATTCGATTCTTCAAGGTCATGGTCGTCACCTTCAAGCCAGAACACAGGCACAAATTCAAATACCGGGAATCTTTCTTTTAACTCCGCTGCAAGCTTGATCGTACTGACAGTCTTGAATAATGTGTAAAGCGGCCCGCAGAACAGTCCGACTTGCTGGCCTGTCACGACGGCAAGGGCATTTTCATTCCCCAAAGCCGCCAGCAGAGATTCATATTCAAAAGAACTATTTAAGTGAGCGTTTTGGCTGCGAAGGAGCTCGATGAGTCTCTTCCTCTTTGGGCCAAAACCTGCCAGCACATTTGAAAAATGATTTTGCAATTCATCGTCGTTGGAAAAATCAACGGCGTAGTACTTCCTGACCTTCTCGAAGTTATACAGATAATCGGTATAAAGATTCGACTGCCCTGGCAGCGTCGCAAAGGGAATTTCCTGAATTTCGGATTTTTCTGAATTACTGCTCTCTGAATTCATTATGATGATCTTCTTATTTTGTGAGATCTATTGAGTGCATCCATATTCAATTCCTGACAGCAAGTTTTTCGAGAATCCCAAAAAATTCCGGGAAAGAGATTTGTGCCCATTCTGCGTTCTTGATCACAGTTGTGCCGCGTGAAGCAAGGCCGGCAATCGAAAATGCCATGGCAACTCGATGATCTTTGTACGAATCAACTTCAGCTCCGTTCAAATTCCCCGTGCCGTTTACGATAAAACCGTCGTCAAGTTCTTCAACTTCCGCACCCATCTCTTCGAGGTTGTCAACAGTGGCGACTATGCGGTCGGACTCTTTCCTGCGAAGATCGTGAGCATCATGGATAGTGGTCTCGCCTTTTGCAAATGATGCCATCACGCCGATCACCGGCAGCTCATCGATCAGCCGCGGAATTAGCTCGCCTTTGATCTCGACTCCCTTCAATTCAGAGTGAGAAACGGTCACGTCGCCTATCGGCTCGCCCGCCGCATCACGAACATTATTAATGGAAACTCTTGCTCCCATCATAGCGAGTACGTCCAAAAACCCGGCGCGAGTTGGATTTAACGTGATGCCGAGAGCGGTTACCGACGAGCTCGGCAGAATTGCAGCAGCTGCGAGAAAAAACGCTGCCGAAGAAATATCGCCCGCGATATCGTATTTCCTCGGCTCGACGGCATAATCGGATGAAATTGTCGTTTCAAATCCCGACGATGTTTTCTTCTTATTCAGCTTGAGCATTCGCTCGGTATGGTCGCGTGATTCCACCGGCTCGACCACCGTCGTCTCTCCGTTTGCGAACATCCCGGCAAGCAGAATTGCCGACTTCACCTGTGCGCTCGGCAGCGGAAGCTCGTAACTTATTCCGTGCAAATTGTCCGATGGAATAATCTTCAGCGGTGCCGTCATGTTATATGATGGAACGATGTTCGCGCCCATTTGAGAAAGCGGATCGATAATTCTCTGCATCGGTCTTCTACGGAGAGTTTCATCGCCTGTGATTGTGTTTTCAAATTTTTGCCCGGCAAGAATTCCGGTGATCAACCTCAACGTTGTACCGCTGTTGCCTGCGTCCAAGATTTCACGCGAGCAGGAAAGGGAATATTTCCCTTTTCCGTGAACTCTAATTACACCGCTCCTTTCTTCGATCTTCACGCCAAGCTGGGACAGACACCTCATAGAGCTTCTAGACGTCTCCGCCGGTGGAAATTCCATCGATTTCCGACAATCCATCGGCAAGCGATGAAAAAATCAAAGCCCTGTGTGAAATAGACTTATCGCCCGGAACTTCGAATTGACCGTTGATTGAGGATGCTCTTCTTACCTCGTAATTCATTTATTCAATATAAATTTAGAGGGGTGATTTTGCAATAAGAGGAGCAAGAAAGGGCGTGCTCAAATCTTGCAGGTGGAAACCAGGGCCGTCCTCAGGCTGAAAATTGGAAAACTATGGACGCAAACAAAAATGGATTTCTTCGTCTTGTACCCTGTTGATTTATATCCAGATCTTTACTTCAAATATTCCATCTGAAGTCGCAATTCCCCTGAACATTCCAGAAGTATTGAATTCCATAGCATAGTTGCCGTCTTTGTCGACTGCTATAACGCCGCCGTCACCGGGCTGAAGAATTTTGTGAATGACTTCGCTGACAGCGTCTTTCAGCGATAAGCCCTTGTATGCCATAAGAGCAGAGATGTTGAATGCTACAGCATGTTTGATAAACTTCTCCCCCCAACCAGTTCCGGAGACTGCACATGTCTTGTCGTCTGCGTAGGTTCCATCACCGATCAATGGCGAGTCTCCAATTCTCCCGGGCATTTTCCCTGTCATGCCTCCGGTCAACGTTCCAGCGGCGAGATTTCCGTATTCATCCATGGCGACACAGCCCGCTGTTCCATGATTGCCTTTATCGCGAACGTGATCTTCGACCTTTGACCTTTTCAAATACTCTTCCAGCTGCTGTTTGCGCTCCGGAGTATCGAAATAGCTATCCGGGACAAGCTCCACCCCCATCTCCTTCGCGAATGCTTCCGCTCCTCTATAGCCAAGTAATACATGAGGAGTTTTTTCCATCACTAATCTTGCAAGTGAAATCGGATGGGCGATGTGCTCGACTCCTGCCACCGCGCCGCACGACAGGTCTCTTCCGTCCATTAATGATGCGTCTAATTCATGGGTACCGGCAGAAGTAAAAACTGCGCCGATGCCCGCGTTGAACTTCGGGTCCTCTTCAAAATATCTCAAAACTTTCTCAACAGCATCCAGGCTGGTTCCGCCATTCGCTAAAACATCCTTCCCGATTTCAAGCGCCTTCTTCAACGACGAGTAATACTCCTGCTTAATTGAATCGGGCATCGACTCGCTGATAGTACCGGCGCCGCCGTGAATCACGATAGTATATTTAGTCGACCTCATCTGTGCGTCGGACGTAAGGTTTATCGTTAACATTATTATCAAATCGATGAATAGAGAAAAATAATGTTTCATAACACGCCTCGATAGTCATTTTCGAAGATTTGCTATTCACTACTCGCTGTTTTTTTCACGCTCTTAAGCAGCAGTTTGCTATGCCTCCGTCCATACATAAAATATACCGACAGCCCGATCACAAGCCAGAGCACGAACCGAATCCATGTAAGGACAGGAAGTCCCGCCATCAATATACCACAGCTCAGAACTCCAAGAATCGGAACCAGCGGAACAAACGGCACTCTGAACATGCGGGGGCGATCAGGCTCGCGCACCCGGAGGATTATAATCCCGATGCATACGAGCACAAAAGCGAACAGCGTGCCGATATTTGTTAGCTGCACAATCTCATCGATGTTCGCAATTGCCGAGAAGAAAGCCACGAAGACCCCGGTAAGAATGGTGGTCACGTGAGGAGTGCGAAATTTCGAATGAATTTTGCTGAACCACGGTCCAAGCAAACCGTCTCTCGACATTGCCATCAGGATTCTCGGCTGCCCAAGCTGGAACACAAGGAGGACGGCCGTCATCGCGACAACTGCGCCGAACGCGAGCAGCCCTGCCGCCCAATCTTCCTGCGCATAGTGGAGGGCAGCAGCGAGAGGGTCGGCCACACCGGTCAATTTAGTAAACGGGATCATTCCTGTGAGCACAAGCGCAGAAGCTATATATAAAATTGTACAAACCAAAAGCGACCAGAGTATCCCCCTCGGCAAGTCGCGCGCAGGATCTTTGCACTCTTCGGCAGCGGTCGAGATTGCGTCGAACCCTATGTAAGCAAAGAATATGAGCGACGCTCCTGTCCAGATTCCGTTTATCCCGCCGGGAAAGAACGGGTGCCAATTTGCGGGCTTCACGTAAAATGCTCCAACCGTGATGAAGAATACAATCGTGACAACCTTAAGCACGACGATTATATTATTGAATCGGGCCGATTCCTTCACACCGATCACGAGAAGCCACGTTATGAAAGCTGTGATCAAAATCGCCAGCAGATTAAAAATTACCGGTATTCCAAACAGGACAGGGTGAACAAGATGAGCTTGATAAGCAATTGCAGCTTCCGGGCCCAGTGAAGAAATTCCCGACTCGGCGACCGACTTCGCTGCGAACAGCGTGGAACGGTAATCCGTTGCCATCCATGCGGGTATTTGGATTCCGAAGCCTGCGACCAGTTGTCGAAAATATGCCGCCCATGAAATTGCGACGGCGATATTGCCGACTGCATATTCGAGTATCAAATCCCAGCCGATGATCCACGCCACGAGCTCGCCAAGTGTTGCATAGCTGTACGTGTATGCCGAGCCGGCAATCGGAACAAGACTGGCAAACTCTGCGTAACAGAGGGCGCAGAATCCGCATGCGACCGCCGTCAGCAATATAGATAAAGATACGCCCGGGCCTGCAGGCGGGATGCCGTTGCCGCCGGCAGTTGCCGATCCGAGCACTGCAAAAATTCCTGCACCGATAATCGCGCCTATTCCGAGTGCAGTAAGATCGATAGCAGTCAGGCTTTTCTTAAGTTGATACTCCGGCTTCTCGGTATCGGAAATAATATCATTGAGATTCTTGGTACGGAAAAGATTCATCTGGTAGTCCTCATGAAACAGGTTGTGTCAGAAGCAATCTATGGACAGGGAAACTAAAATGCAATTTAAAACTTGCTTGAAATCACAGTCATGGGGCGCTGTATTTTTTATGATGAGTAAGGGCGGTTCAGTATCATCTAGTCAAAATCTTGCTTCTCGTGCATGAGCTTGGGAGTGAAAGAAAATTTCGGTCAAATCGATCACAACGAAGGTGGACTCTGGATTCTTTGGTGCGGAGATTTTTGATTGCGAGCCAACGCCACAGCCTGCTTCGAGTATATAGCTGCTCCCCGAAAAATTGTGTCATTATGAATTATAGCATCTAAAGTCTCAGCCTTCTCCACATGAATGTCCATGGATACGGATTAATTCCTAAACTTCTGCATTTGTCTCATTTTGAAGATAATTTGGCAAATGCTACCTAACCAACGGATGCCAGGTTGACGGTAACGACGCCGTTCAAGTACTTCGATCGTCGTTTGAGATTCCCGTCTAAACTCGTGAACTAAACTCTCTGACACGCACTAAATTTCAGCCTCGTTTATGGAGCCCGTTATTCCTCTCTCTGACGGAACTGGATTGTGCCACGGCATTTTCCCACGAGTCTCCTGGCAAGTGCTCCCCTATACGACTAGGTCAATGCTGCACCCGCTGCTGCATCACCAGATACGCCCAATATTCCACACACCCCCGCAATATACTGCATGAGGCTGAGGTCCGGCAACCGGCTCAATGACGCCAAGATCGAAGACGAGCCATGGTTTAGCTGTAAACGTTGGGCCAATCAGAACTGCGACAATAGGCGATTTGCCTGCATCGCCTTGTGTGCCCGGGTAGCCGTACAATTCAGCCGCCCAGCCAAGTCCTCCCACTGCCGGACCACCAAAAGAAGCCGTCCACAGCGTTGCGCTCTTAGGTGCGGCTGTGCCATTGCCGCTTCGTATCGTGTACCCAAAATTCACGTCCAGCTCAACAGGGCCGAATTCGTTGCTGGAAATCAATAACATACTCCCATCAACTGTCCCCGTTCCTGCTCCTTCAGCGGCTGAACCGGTCGGCAACTTAATGATGGGGAGCACGGCAAAACGTCCAAGGATAGGGAGATCATCGGCCAGTCTCCACTTTAATCCAAATGCCAAGTCACCAGTCTGAAAATCTTTGTCGCTTGACGGCTGGACCCCCGATGCGAACACGCTGAATTGAGTGTTGGAAGTCACGCCAATCTTAATGGTAACGGGCAGGCCGATGCCCTGAGAATGGTCAATATAATGATCAAGTTCGCCTCCGGCTTCAATCTCCAGCCAACCAGGCGCGACAGTCCCCGCGTGTGTGGCAACTGTAGGCCGCTCGGGCTGTGCTTCGTGCGGATCCTGAGTTTGTGCCAAAGCACCAAGAGGAATAGTGCACCACCATATTGCTAAGAACACCTCAATTATTGATTCTATAATTCTCTCCATTCTTGTTGATGCAGCGCGACACCGACCATCAAGCGCGCCCCCTGGAGTGTCGGATGAATGGCGGTGTTAGTCTTTCCTGGCAACCAACAGCACATTCTTCCCGATCGGTGGTGAAACAAGGCATTCCACGACTCGCATCGGAGGAACGAGTATCCGGTCGTACAAGGCACACTCCCGCCGCTGATCGGATTCTTAAGCAGGACAAAGTTGATGTACCATGGAAGTATACCGGCCACATCAAAATATTGCGCTTTGACGACAGAACACCCTGAGCTATGTGCAAGCTCCACAAGGTCATTCTTCATGTATCGACGAAAGTGACCTACCTGTCTGTCTATCTCGCCATACAACCATGGCAGTGCTGGCACAAATATCAGCAGATGGCCTTTCGGATTAAGTGCATTGTGCGCATTGGCAAGCTCAGAAGAGTCATCTTCCACATGTTCAAGGACGTTGACGTATAGGATTGAATCGAAATGTTGTTCCAACTTTGCTCTGCCAAGAAAATTGTTTATGGCCGTGGCTCGTTTGTCCTTGCTGAGAGCTTCTTGAAGTAATGGGTACATATTCTGAGAAGGCTCGAATGCCGTCAAACTACTTATGGTCGTTTCCAGGATGAGAGCTGAGAAATCCCCTATCCCCGCTCCAACTTCTGCGACGGAACTCCCGAGGCATGGGAAAAACTCGGCAAGGATCCATTTGTGATAGTTTTTTGCAAAGGACATGGCCTCCAAGTCTATGCCAAAATATTGAGGGGCATTACTTGATGCCATTGTCTTAACTCTCGCCATCGAATGTCCCGGCCATTACCGGTTTTTGTCTCAATTCCAAGGCTTTCCGTTCCATTTAATCCTGTACATCATGGCATGTTATCAATACTAATAAAATAATCGCGCCGATTCCCAATCCGAATCAGTCAATCCGCAGGCTCTTACCATTTCTTTCTGCCGCGCAAGTCAGGCCATGGTCCGCCGTTGTTGTACTTCTTAGGATCGAGTACTTTCGGACGCGGGTCTTCGCCTTCGTTCAGCTGCAGGACCATCCACTTCGGATAGGGAGTCCCCGGATCAGAAGCATGATCTAGTTCAGCGATGTCTTCAGGTGTCAGCGTCAAGTTGACAGCCGCGATGTTATCCTGGAGATGGGCAATGGTACGCGCCGCGATGATAACACTGCTGATACAGGGCCGGCCGAGCGTCCACGAAATTGCAGCGCGCGCGGGCGAGACTTCATGCCGCTCCGCAACCGTTCGCAGCGCATCCAGCGTGCGTTCGCCCTGCACCTCATCTAACGGCACGAACTGTCCAGCATCCGCAAAGCGAGTCCCGGACGCCGCATGCTCGCCGCGTTTATACTTCCCGCTCAGGTACCCGCCTGCCAGCGGACTCCATACAAGAATTCCAAGGTCGGCATATTCTGCGAACTGCATCCACCCGTTTTCGAGGCCGCGCCCGACGAGGCTGTAATACAACTGTGCCGTCACAAATCTCTCGAGATGCTCTTCGTGCTGGATCCCGAGTGCGACTGCCGCCTGCCATGCGAAGTAGTTGCTCAATCCGATGTATCGTACCTTCCCTTCCCGCACAAGGTCGTCGAGCGTGCGAAGAGTTTCTTCGATAGGTGTGACTTTGTCCCAGCCATGGATCTGGTACAGATCAATGTAATCGGTTTGAAGACGACGAAGGCTGTCCTCAATTTCGCGCCGGATGTTCACTCTTGTCGCGCCGCTGTGGTTGAAATCGGTGTCGCTCATCGGCAGTCGCACCTTCGTCGCAAGAACGACACTCATGCGAATTCCCCTAAGGGTGTTACCGATCAAAGTCTCGCTCTCGCCGCGGCTGTAAACGTCTGCGGTATCTAAAAAGTTGACACCCTGGTCGAGTGCAGACTTGATCATCGCGGTCGTCTCGTTCTGATCGAGGCTCCCGAGATTCATCGCTTTTCCGAACTGCATTGTGCCAAGCGACACAGCACTGACAATCAGTCCGGAAGTGCCCTAACTTTCTGTATTCCATTTCATATCTCTTCCTTTCGATTCACAGATAATTCAACGGACTCAGCTTTCCAGCTTCGCATCCATGGTGATCGTGGCATGCAACACTTTCGACACGGGACAGCCTTCTTTGGCATTCCTCGCTGCCGTTTGAAACGCTTCGCGAGTCGCCTTCGGCACCCTTGCCGTCACATCCAAATGCACGGCTGTAATCGCGAACCCCGCATCTAGTTTATCGAGCGAAACTGACGCCGTCGTGTTTATGCTCTCTGCGGTCAGGCCGGCGGCTTCCAATTGCGCCGAGAGTGCCATGGAGAAGCATCCCGCGTGAGCGGCGGCAATCAATTCCTCCGGGTTGGTGCCCTTGCCGTTTTCGAATCGTGTGATGAATGAGTACTGTGCTGCGGAAAGGATTCCACTATCAGTTGAGATTGTTCCCTTTCCGTTTTTCAAGCCGCCACTCCAGACGGCAGATGCTTTGCGTTTCATAATTTCCTCCTCCTTGTTATATGTTTCAGATTATGATTTAAGATAATTATGTCTACTGTACCACGCAAATTAAGTTTCCACGACGAAAACGAGTCCACCGAGAACATTCCCGAGGCTAAGCAGACAAGGAAATTATCAGAGACGTGTTACATTTGCCCCAGCTAGTGCAGGGACGTTATATAAATATGAAAATGGAGCTTTAGATTTGGCCATCAAATGAAGAGGAACGAAGGAACTCCATTATGCCTCCAAATACAGCTGCCTGTCAAGACTTCTATACTGTATCGCTTCCCCAATGTGTTCCGGCAGAATACATTTGTTGTCAGCAAGATCAGCAATTGTTCTTGCGACTTTCAGGATTCGGTCGTAGGCACGTGCGCTCAGCCCCAGCTTTGTAATTGCCTGCTTCAGCAAGTCCTCCCCTGCCTTATCAACCTGGCAAAATTCCCTTATCTCCTTGCTCTGCATGTCGGCGTTCTTGAAAAGCCCTTTTCTCCCGGTGAATCTTTCGCGCTGGATGCCACGCGCCTTCTTCACACGCGTTCTAACCGCGCATGATGGCTCGCCCATCTTCTTGCTTGAAAGCTCCGCGTATTTCACTGCAGGAACTTCCACATGAATGTCTATCCTGTCCAAAAGGGGACCGCTTATCTTCGACATGTAGCGCTGGATTTGCATCGTGTTGCAGCTGCAAACTGCATTTGGATTTCCGAAGTTGCCGCACGGACATGGATTCATCGCGGCAAGAAGCATGAACTTCGACGGATAGTCCAGAGAAAGTTTCGTCCGGCTTATTGTTACATGCCCGTCTTCAAGAGGCTGACGAAGGACTTCAAGCGCATTCCTATCGAACTCGGGAAGTTCATCGAGAAAGAGTACACCATGGTGTGCCAGTGAAATCTCTCCCGGCTTTGGCATCGCGCCTCCTCCAACGAGCGCGTACTCCGAAATCGTGTGATGCGGCGATCGGAAGGGTCTCGTTGCAATCAAACCGGCATCCATCGGAAGAAGCCCGGCGACTGAATGTATCTTTGTCGTTTCAAGCGCCTCTTCGAAAGTCATGTCAGGCAAGATTGTCGGAAGCCGTTTTGCAAGCATTGTCTTCCCGCTCCCCGGCGGACCGATCATGATTACATTGTGTCCCCCTGCCGCTGCTACTTCAAGCGCGCGCTTCACGTTTTCCTGTCCCTTTACATCTGCGAAGTCAATAGGATAAGATTGTTCCTGATTGAATATCTCTTCCTTATTCACGCGGAACGGCTCAAGAAGTTTATACTCGCCGTTAATAAGCTGTACCGCTTCGTTAAGCGTTTCCACCGGGTACACATCGATATCATCCACCATCGCCGCTTCTTTTGCGTTTCCCTTAGGAAGTATAATTGCCTTCTTCCCGCGGTCACGCGCTTCCACGACGATCGGAAGAATACCATGGACATGGCGGACAGTACCATCCAACGCGAGCTCGCCCAGCATTATGAAGTCGTCAATCTCGCCGGTCTCCACAAGTCCCTGTGCAGCTATGATTCCTATAGCTATCGGGAGATCAAATGCACTTCCTTCTTTCTTCATATCTGCCGGAGCGAGATTGACTATAATCCGGTGATAAGGAAATTTAAAGTTGGAATTCTTGATCGCGGCCAGAACCCTGTCCCGGCTTTCTTTGACTGCGTTATCGGGAAGGCCGACAACTGAGAAGTTGAAGAGTCCGCCTTCAATATGTGTTTCGATTTCTACTAAGAACGCGCTCACGCCATAAGTCGCGGCGCTAGCCAGTTTGGAAAGCATATTGCCCTCTGAGTTTTTGTATTCGACCTTATATCTTAGCTAATGCACCTCAAAAAGTAAAGAACATTTTGCCCAACAGCCGGACTACGACTTCTCTATCTTCGCCCAGGTATCTCGCAGCGTAACAGTCCGATTGAACACGAGCTTTCCTGGCTGAGAATTGTCATCCACACAAAAATACCCAAGCCGTTCGAACTGGAAACGATCCTGCGGCTTCGCAGATGCAAGGCTTTGCTCCACTTTACAGGCTTTGACGACCTCAAGAGAATCTGGATTTATGAAATCTTTCCATCGCTCACCGGAAGGATCCGGTACAGTGAACAGCCTGTCATAGATGCGCGCCTCGGCATCAAGGGCATGCTGGGCGGAAATCCAGTGAATAGTTCCTTTCACCTTCCGCGCGCTCGCCGGCGAACCGCTCTTCGTATCCGGATCGTAAGTACAATGCACTTCGACAATCTTACCCGTCTTAGGATCCTTCACGATACCGACACATTTAATTATGTAAGCATACCTCAGCCTTACTTCAACGCCGGGCGAAAGCCTGAAATATTTTTTCGGCGGAAGCTCGCGGAAATCGTCGTGCTCGATATAAAGAACTTTCGAGAACGGAATCTTCCGCGTTCCCATCGACGCGTCTTCGGGATTGTTGACGGCCTCAAGTTCCTCAGTCTTTCCATCAGGATAATTATCGATCACAAGTCTCAGAGGATGGAGCACCGCCATCACGCGCGGCGCACGCTTATTCAAATCTAAACGCAAGCAATCTTCAAGCACCGAGACATCGATCACGCTGTCCGCTTTCGAAACTCCGATTCGTTCTGCGAAAAGCCGGATCGACTCCGGAGTATACCCGCGCCGCCGCAGTCCGGAAAGAGTCGGCATCCTCGGATCATTCCAGCCGCTGACATAATCTTCCTGCGCAAGCTGAAGGAGCAATCTTTTGCTCATCACAGTGTAAGTCAGGTTAAGTCGCGCAAATTCGATTTGCCGCGGATGAAAAATCTCAAGCTGTTCCACGAACCAATTATAAAGAGGCCGGTGATCTTCGAATTCCAAAGTGCAGATCGAATGAGTAATCCCTTCGATCGAATCGGACTCCCCGTGCGCCCAGTCATACATCGGGTAAATGCACCACTTATCGCCGGTACGATGATGGGTCGCATGTAAGATTCTGTACATCACAGGATCGCGCATATTGAGATTCGGCGACGACATATCTATTTTCGCGCGCAAAGTTTTCGAGCCGTCGGGGAACTCTCCGTTTCGCATCCGCTTGAACAAATCCAGATTCTCTTCTATTGTCCGGTCACGGTATGGGCTGTCTTTTCCCGGCAGTATCAGTGTACCACGATGTTCGCGGATTTCATCCGCGCTGAGATCATCGACATACGCTTTCCCTTTGTTAATAAGCAGAAGAGCGTACTCGTAAAGTTTATCGAAATAATCTGAAGCATAGAATTCTCTTTTCGCCCAATCGAAGCCAAGCCAGCGCACATCTTCTTTGATTGAATCGACATACTCCACGTCTTCCTTTGCCGGATTCGTATCGTCGAAACGAAGATTACAGAGCCCTTTATAATCCTTTGCCGTACCAAAATTCAAGCAGATGGACTTTGCGTGCCCGATATGCAAATACCCGTTCGGCTCGGGCGGGAATCGTGTGTGGACAGTCTCGTATTTCCCTGCTCTCAAATCTTCATCTATAAAATCCCGTATAAAGTTTCTTCCGGCATTCCCGGCCGGCGCCTGCGGAATCTTAGATTTCTCCTGCGTCTCTTCCGCCGTCTTCATAATTCTCTGTTTTTTTTCGTTTTCCATAAAATTATTTCAATCTTTCAATTGCCAAATTAACTCTTTTGATAGTCTCTTCCTTGCCGAGGATAGCAACAATTTCGTAAACACCGGGCCCTTCTCCAACTCCGGAAACGGCAAGGCGTAAAGGATGAATCAAGTCTCCATTTCCAATATTCAAAGATTCCGCAGTATGATGCAACACGGCTTCATAGTCCGCTTTCTGTGGATTCTCTAACCTGGCAATCTCATCTACCAAAGCTTTTAAGTACTCGGGCGAATGTTCATTCCACCTTTTCTTTGTCACCGCCGAATCATACTGTTTCGGCGGCTGAAAGAAATAAAAGCTTTTTTCGATAAAATCTCTTACAAACGTAACGCGCTCGCGCATCGCTCCGATGACTTCGAGCAAATATTGATCTGAAAAATCCTGGCGCTCGATTGACGACGTGCGGATATAATCTTTAAGCATTAAGAGAACTTCAGTGTCAGGCTTGCGGCGCAGGTGCTGGAAGTTCAGCCAATTCAATTTTTCCACATTGAATATGGCCCCCGACTTGTTCACCTTTTCAATGGAAAATTCCTTCTCGAGCTCGTCAAGCTTGAAGATTTCCCGATCGTCACCCGGATTCCAGCCAAGAAGGGCAATGAAATTTATCAGCGCTTCTGGCAGGTAGCCGTTTCTTTGATAATCCTCCACGGCAACATCACCCTGGCGCTTACTCAACTTTGACCTATCCGGATTCAAAAGGAGCGGCAGGTGCGCAAACATCGGGAGTTCCCAGCCGAAATAATCGTACAACAACACATGCTTCGGTGTGCTTGAAAGCCATTCTTCGCCGCGAATGACGTGAGAAATCTTCATGTGATGGTCGTCAACGACATTTGCAAGATGGTACGTCGGATAGCCGTCGGATTTCAATATTACCTGGTCGTCGATTTGCTCGCTCGAAAATTCGACATCACCGCGAACGATGTCTGCGAATTGAATCTTCACATTATCCGGCACTTTCATCCGAACCACAAAAGGTTTCGCGCTAGCTTTGTTAGCTTCGATTTCCGACTTTGAAAGCCGAAGGCAAGTGCGATCATACTTAGGAGTCAACCTCCTATTCTCCAAATCCTTCCGTATCCGGTCGAGCCGTTCCGGTGTGCAGAAACAGCGATACGCTGATCCATTCTCAATTAGAATATCGACGTGTTTCTTGTAAATGTCCCTTCGCTCGCTCTGGATGTACGGGCCGAATCCGCCACCGATAGTCGGACCTTCGTCATATTCTAAACCAGCCCAACGAAGCGTCTTGATCAAATTCTCGACCGCTCCTTCGACATACCGCGCGCGATCGGTATCTTCAATTCGCAGTATGAATCTTCCTTCGAATTTTCTCGCGAAGAGAAAATTATAAAGCGCAGTCCTCAACCCCCCGACATGTAAATAGCCCGTCGGACTTGGCGCAAACCTTACTCGAACCGGACTCATAATTTCAAACTTTAAGTTCTAAATTTTCAATTAGAAATTGAACATTCAAAATTTTGAATCTAAATTCACCCTTCTCTCCTAGGCTCGTATTTAATCTTGAGCTGCTGCATCCGGTAACGAAGACGTGACCTGGTCAGCCCCAATATTCTTGCAGCTTGTATTTGATTTCCGCCGGTAATGTCGAGCGTCTGCAAGATCGTTTCACGCATAATCTCATCCATCTTTATTCCCTGGGTTGGTACGGACACGACGTTTTTTCCGTTCAACACTTTTGTTTCGTTGAAACCCGGATGATAATTCAAGAATGCCAGGTGCTCCGTCTTGACAACCGTGTCCGTCTCAAGCAGCGCAATCCTTTCGACCGCATTTTTCAGTTCCCGCACATTGCCGGGCCAGGAATATTTCTCGAGCGTTTTGACGGCGTCTGGGGTGAAGCCTTTGATCGATTTAACGAACTTTTTATTGAACTCTTCTAGAAAAGTATTTGCGAGAAGAGCGATATCCTCAACTCTCTCTCTTAAAGATGGTACAGCGAGCTGCGCTATGTTGAGCCTGTAAAAAAGATCTTCGCGAAAAGTCCCTTTCTCGACAGCCGCTTTCAAATTCTTGTTCGTCGCGGCAATTATTCTGACATCGACCGTGATTTCTTTCGAGCCGCCAAGCCGATAAAATCGTTTTGTCTCAAGTACGCGAAGGAGCTTTACCTGCAATTCTTGCGTAAGCTCACCGACTTCATCCAACAGAATCGTTCCCCTGCTTGCAAGCTCGAATTTCCCTTGTCTCATTTTGTCCATTGCGCCTGTAAATGCGCCCTTTTCGTATCCGAAAAGTTCGCTCTCAGCAAGTTCCTTCGGAATTGCACCACAGTTAATCGATATGAAAGGACCGTCCGATCTGTCGCTCTTCTCGTGAATAAGCCGCGCGATGAGCTCCTTTCCCGAGCCGCTTTCTCCAACTATCAGTACGGTCGTATCCGCACGGGCAAGCTTCTCCGCGATGTAAACGACTTTGCGCAAGTTTTCGCTCTTACCGACAATTGCGTACGGACCGAATTTCTGCTGCATCTCATCTTTAAGCAGCTCATACCGGCGCTCCAGATTCTTCCGGTTCAAAGTTTTGTTAATGAGAATTTCAAGCTGCTCAAGGTCGAGGGGTTTGAGAACGAAATCTTCCGCTCCCAATTTTATAGCACGCACGGCGCTGTTAACATCGGAAAAGGCAGTGATGAGAATTACAGGTGTGTCGTTATTCTCGCCGCGAAGCTTTTGCAGAATATCTAAACCGGTTATAGTGCCAAGATAAAGGTCGAGGAGCACAACGTCGGGTTGAAAATCGATAACATGCTGGAAAGCATCCTCGCCTTTGAGCACCGAAACAACTTCGTACCCGCTTCTTGTAAGAACCGCGTTGAGGGAATTATTTAGAAGCTCGTCATCATCGACTATCAGTATTTTGTTTGCCAATGTTAATTCTCTTTTTCCGCAGACGCGTTCTGCGCCCGGAAGTGGAGCTTAACAGTCGTCCCGGCGCCCGGCTTCGTTTCAAAATCGAGATTTGCCTCATTCAACTCCAACAATCTGTTCGAGATGGATAATCCCATTCCTGTAGCGCCATCTTTTGTGGTATAAAAAGGCTCCATGGCAAGCTTTGCAGAATCTTCATCCATGCCGATGCCTGTATCCTTAATTTTCAAAACGATTTCATCTTTATCCCTCGAATTCTCAAGGCTTAACAAAAGTTTACCGCCGCCCGGCATTGCCTCGATCGAATTTTGTACGATATTAAGGATAGCGTGGAGAAGCTGTGATTTATCCGCAAAGACTATGTAGTCCGCACCATCTTGCTCAATGTCAAAAGCGATCTTGTATTTTTGGAGAGATGCCCTTGCCAGTCCGGCAATCTCTGAAAGCAAAAGCCCTAATTGCAGTTTCGATTTTGACGGCGTCTGGGGCTGCGCGAAATTCATTGTCTCGCGGAGTACTTTCTCAATAGACTTCACACCCACGAGTGCCGATTTGGTAAATTTCTTTTCGGGTAGATTTTCGTCCAAACCACGGTCAAGGAACTGCAGATTGACGGAGATGACGTTCAGTGGATTGCCTATTTCGTGCACGAGTCCATGAGACAGTCTTCCGAGCGCCCGCAGCTTATCGAGGGTTATAAATCTCTCCAACCACTCTTTTCGCCGTGTTATATTTCTGAAAATTATCAGGTAAAGATTATCTTCCGTCCCTGTCGGAGCGCCGCTGATGTCAAGAAAAATTTTCGCCGAATTCGTCTCGTATGAACTTTCAAATTGAACATTTTCCCCCAGGAAAATCTTTTCGAGGAGAAGCTCACCGAAAGGCTTGAGCTCTTCTAACTTTTTCTGCGAAAGGGCTTTCTCATTCAATTTCAGGATTTTTCGCGCATGAATATTTGACTCGATGACTGTACCATCACATTGACTTACCAGCAATATGCCATCATTTGCAGAAACGAACAGCTGCCTGTACTTCCTTTTTTCGCGTTCAAGTTGAGCGTTGCGTTCGACTAACTTCCGATTAATAGATTGAATTTCGGCCATCTTCGCTTCGAGCCTTCTAACAAGAACGGTATTGTACCCCTTCAGGAAAATGCCTTCAGGAACTCCCCTGCGCCCTTCACCGCCAATATGATCTTCCTTTAGCTGTGAGAGCACTTCAAGCAGCTCATCGGCATTAGCGGACTTCCTCAAGACTCTCGACACGCCGACACCAATAGCGAACTTCACATCAGAATCGTCGGTGTACTCGCCGGTTAAAATTATCACCGGCAGATATTTATATTCTTCATTGCTCCTTAGAGTTCTGCAAAGCACGAAGCCGTCCATGCGAGGCATCAAGGCATCCGAAACGACCACATCAAACTTGTTCTTACCGATAATCTCCAGCGCCTCATAGCCGTCGGATGCGGTCACGACCGAATGCCCGGCGCCTTTCAGTATTTCCGAAAGGGCAAGACTGTTTTCGGTATCATCATCAACCAGAAGGATTTGCATTATTCAGCCAATATTAAGAATATTTTAACTAAAGCGCACAAAAATTGCAATTACGCGGATCATCCCTGCGGCATACCATCACCCTCGAATCTCCGCCTCAGGAGATAATGCCCCACCTGTTTATTTTATGGCGCAAATGGAATCGCATCTGCAATTTTCTTCCTATCGAAAAAGTATTCTACGCTTAGCGCTGCTTCTCCCTATAAAATCCGATCAAATCGGTATTCGCCGGCTTGTAGCCCAATTGCCTCTGCATTGCGACGATTTGACCGCGATGATAGGTAAAGTGATTGCTTAATTGTTGAAGCGCCCAAATCGTCGGCTGCGAGTACTTGTTCCCCTTCGTATCTTGATATTCAAAAGGGGACTGGAGCTTCTCATCGGTAAACTCATTCACTAACTCCGCCAACTTTTCGTCCAGTCTGTCCCATTCACTTCTGAAATCATTAACTTTTTTCAACTTTGTATCGTCAAGCGGCGTAACGCGTTCAGCCGACAATCTTTTTGACCAGATATTCTCGGCGTTGAGCATGTGCAGCAAGGTCCCGCGGACACTGCCATGGCTCGAACGCATATCTTTTTCGAAGTCTTCTTGCTTCATCGGCTCTAATGAAGCGAGAAGCCGCTCTTTCGCCCATCCGCCATATTCCAGAAGGTCAAGCATGTCTGTCTTATTCATGAAAATCTTCTGTCCAATCAAATCTGTATTTAGTGTTCCTGTTTACGATACGCATCTGCTAACTGCCAAAAAAACTAATTCTGTGTCCCGCTCAGCTTGTTGACATGTTTTGTCAGCTTCGACTTTTGATTGGCAGCTTTGTTCTTGTGAATCAGGCCTTTGGAGGCAAGCTCATCAAGGGTCGAAACTGCCTCCCTCAAAGCAGCAGATGCCTTCTCTTTATCTTTCTCGGTGCGAACATTCTTCAGAAGCGTTCTCATTTTAGATTTATCTTCTTTGTTCGCCGCACGGCGTTTCACGCTCTGGCGAGCTCTCTTCTCTGCCGATTTATGCTGTGCCATTATGTCCTTTCTTTTATTTTAAATAATGGAAGTATTTCCCAATTACGCCATCCGACGGATTGGACGGCTCATTTCCCAAAACCATCTTGGCTTCCTATCTCCTGGAGGCACATATCTCAATCGATGCCTCCCTTCACAACACCTTTATAATACTGGAGCGGATTGGGCCGCAGCTTGCACTCTTCCGCAATCCTGATAAACTCAATTTTTTTCTCGTCACGAAGTTTGTAGAGAACAGGAACAAGCTTGTCGCGAATCTCTACCGGCGTCATCGGATTTATGTAAATACTTGTTCCCCCTTCAAAACCGGCCGGCACGTTTATGCGCCACTTTATGAAAACTCTCCACGGCATTTTATACACCGAATCTATCGGCGTGTAATACCACTCTTCGTTGCAGGAAACCTGCGAGCCTGACGCCGCATGAATGGTATGCACCATGTTGCTCACGCCGCGGATTTCTTCCTGGCTATGCTCCTGCGGCCTCGACGCCTGCGACTTGGAAAAGATTTCTATCGTCGGAAACCTGTGACCGATCCCCACAAACGCTATCGCATGTTCGTTTTCTGCGAATACAAGATTATGGTGTCCCGCGAAATTGGGTCCATACTCGTTGAAGATGTTCGGATCCTGCATGGCTATTTTAGTCTGGGTTGAAATCGATGCCCCCCATTCGTCGAGGGCAACTACCTGCTTGTGAAGATGATCGACCGACGCCCCTGCCGGACCCAGCCAATTCTGGAAAACACCGATGTACCTTGCGTACCTGTTCATCTGGAAAATATCTATCATGGATTCAATCGTGAATCGCATATACTGGTAATGCTCTTCTTGAGTCAGGTCGCCGGAGGAAACCAGTTGATTATCAAGCGTTGCGCCCGGCACAAAATGACGGCGGGGAATAATTATTTCGTGACTCCCTCCAAAGAATGAATCCGCCATATGAAGCTTTTCTTCCAGCGGAATCTTTTCAATCTCACCGGGCGACTTCCCAAGACGGCTCAATTTGAAATTGATAATGTCGGTAATATGCCGCATTCCGACAGGATTGCTCAGATAATTATCTCGCCACTGCAGCTGCCTCTGGTTAAGCTTATAGCCGTAATTCTTTCTCCAGTAATCGAGAGTAACGATTTCAAAAAGATTTGGAACCCTTCTGAATGCCACCTCCGTTTCAGAATATTTGTCTGGAGCTAAAAACTCGATTTTATCATAATTGTTCCCCTGCTTCACCAGGCGGGCCTTTTCGGGCGGCGTTTCGAAAAATCTCGTCTCGCAGAAGGTGCAATAATCTTCCCTCTCTTTCAACTCGATCTCTTTTGGAAGGACAGTATGGTTTGTCGAAACCGGCTTGCTGCTCCTTCCGGGAACAGCCCAAACCTCGGTTCCTGTAAAAGGATTTAGCTGCTTCGTCGTGCCGTCCGGCATCACATGGTAATAATTCTCATAATCCAAATTGCTATATTCCTCAAAGGTATCTTTGAATTTAACCTATGCGGAGTGAACTTACAAAGTCACGCGAAGACAACTCAAGGAAAGATATGCAGGCACCTATCTTTTGTCGGGACGGCTCGCGCAGAGAAATTACTGCCGTCTCTGAAATGAATCCTCGAAAGCAAAATTGGAGCTAAACACTCTTAAGAAAAACGCAGCCGTAGTCTAAGTGATAGTTACAGGACAAACTCTTGACTTATTTTAGAGCGTTACATTTGCGATTAACGCAAACACACCATTTCTCATGTCGCCACCGCTTTTGTCTATTGTACCGGTTCCACGTGTGTATCGAAACTCAAGACCCAAAACCCTGGGACCAACACCGAAGCCGACTCCACATCCAAAAGCAAGGTTAAATTCGAAACTTTTAGTCTCATCGCTTACGTCAATTGTCTGAGTTGGAAAGCCTCCCAACGTCTCAAAGCTCGAAGCTACATTAAAGGCGAAATCCGGGCCGGCATGAATATCCGCACTAACCGGTGAATCTTGCGCTAGCGGGATTTTGAATTTTAGCAAAACCGGAATCTCGATGTAATTAAATGAATAAGTGAAATCTACTCCCTGCATCGTCCCTGATGCCCCTTTCATTGAGTATAATGCTTCCGGCTGAACAGCAAACAATGGCGCAAAGTCATAGACCATGAATCCACCTATGACGAGACCGACCCTCGTTGTTGCAGTGGAAAGGATAAGGACGTCATTTCCATCAAGGTGGGCGAAATTCAATCCGATTTTTCCTCCAAACTGGAGCGTCTGGGCATTAGTCGTAGAGCTGATGGAGATCACCAGGTACATAGCACACAGTAAAAATGACTTTTTCATTTTACCTTCTTTTTTTTACATTGATTTAGTTTTTACGAGATACAGCACTGGGTGTAATTTAATAAAAACGGGTGAAGATAACGATTCTTAGTATCGACTCGGTACGGACCCATTTTAAAGTTGCCCTGTAACCTTGCAAAGGCTTACTTATCAGAATTCCAGGATGTACCTGCTTTGAACGACTTCTCAAAGAAAACCTTCGCAAGGTTTCTCCGCATTCTGGAAATGAGTTCCTGCTGTCGACTCCGTATTGATCCACAAAAGTTGTAACTTTGAAATGATGTAATCTTTTCGTTTTTGAATTTTTGCCCTTCGAATTTTAATTTGATCGACAACCATTACAGAGGACTTAATGTCATACACAATTACTCTCATTCCGGGCGACGGTATCGGGCCGGAAATAAGTCGAGCCGCGACATGCGTCATCGAAGCAACCGGCGTCAAGATCGAATGGGAAATTCACGAAGCAGGCTTAAGTGCAATCGAAAAATTCAAAGATCCGCTTCCGCAGGCAGTCATCGATTCAATTGTGAAAAATAAAGTTGCGCTCAAAGGCCCTCTCACAACACCCGTGGGAACCGGTTTCCGCAGCGTCAATGTCGCCCTGAGAAAGGAATTCGACCTTTACTCGAATCTGCGTCCGGCAAAATCCATGGAAGGCATCAAATCGCGCTACGAAAATGTCGATTTGATAATCGTGCGAGAAAACACGGAAGAGTATTACAGCGGGATAGAGCATTACGTTGACGCAGTCAAAAGCGCAGCAGAAACAATCGGGATCGTCACACGAACAGGCTCGGAAAGAATTATCCGGTACGCTTTCGACTATGCAAGGAAACACAACCGCAAGAAAGTTACAGTCGTTCACAAGGCAAACATCCTGAAATATACGAGCGGTCTTTTCTTAGATATTGCCAGGTCGATGGCTAATGAATATCCCGAAATAGAAATGAACGATAAGATCGTCGATAATATGGCCATGCAGATGGTAATCAACCCAAGCCAGTTCGATGTTATTGTCACGACAAATTTATTCGGCGATATACTTTCCGACCTAGCATCAGGGCTTGTCGGCGGACTCGGTGTCGCACCCGGAGCAAACATCGGGTACCACCATGCAATATTCGAGGCCGTTCATGGAAGTGCGCCGGACATTGCGGGAAAAGGGATTGCCAATCCTTGTGCCATAATACTCGCATCGGCGATGATGCTCGATCACATCGGGGAGCCGGACGCCGCGCGACAAATCCGAAAAGCGGTTGCCCGCGTGATAAAGCAAGGAAAGGAAGTGACTAAAGATATAAACCCGACAAATTTTGTTACAACCGAACAAATGGCAAACGCCATTATGGAAAATTTATGAAACAGGCTCCTGCCTATCTTGTGCTCCTCACGGTTTTCATCGACCTTCTTGGCTTCGGATTAATAATTCCGTTATTGCCCTTCTACGCGCAGCATTTTGGCGCGACCCCGACCGTAATCGGACTTTTGACTTCATCCTATTCATTCATGCAATTCTTGTTCGTACCATTTTGGGGAAGACTTTCAGACCGCATCGGCCGTCAACCGATCATCTTAATGAGCGTAACCGGCTCATTTTTATCATACCTGATTTTCGGACTTGCAGATTCACTAGCAATTCTTTTCATTTCACGGATGTTAGCAGGTCTCATGGGTGCGAACATCTCGACCGCGCAAGCATACATCGCCGACACGACATCTTTTGAAGATAGAGCTAAATACATGGGATATATCGGCGCAGCTTTCGGAGTCGGCTTCATGCTCGGGCCTTTCATAGGCGGCGTCATGAGCAATATAAGCTATGGCACGCCCGGTTTCCTTGCTTCGGGACTATCACTGGCGAACGCGATCCTCGCTTATTTTTTACTGCCGGAATCGCTCAAAGACAGATCAAAGCCGGTTCGTAAATTAAGCCTGCTGAACTTTACCGCGATCCGGACCGCATTTCAAAAACGCGCGATTAAATATCTCGTCCTGGTTTTCTTTTTCTACACAATCTCGTTCTCGATTCTTTACGTTGCGTTTCCGCTATTGATCGGGGAAAAATTCAAATACGATGCCGTTCAGAACGGATACTTCTTTGCCTATGTAGGCTTGATCGGGATTATTATTCAAGGCGGAGCCATCGGAAGACTCGCGAAAAGATTCGGCGAAAAGTCTTTGATGGCGGCAGGCCTGGCGTTGTTGTTCATTTCACTTGCCTTCGTGCCGGGTGTAAATAGACGTTCGACACTTATAGTTCTGACAACTTTGCTTGCGGTCGGGAGCGCGTTTATCACTCCATCTTTAACAAGCTTAATTTCGAAGTATGCCGGCACTGGAGAACAAGGTGGCACACTTGGAGTATCGCAATCGTTCTCAAGTCTCGGCCGTGTTATCGGCCCATTCTGGGGCGGCTTCATTCTCGGAGCTGCAGGAATTGAATGGCCATTTTACACCGGCAGCATTTTGCTTATCGTCGCATTCATCCTTGCGCTTCGCCTTCCTTCACAGAAGAAATCGTGATACGCAATGTGCTGGCACCGAGCTAAATAATTCTATTTTTGGCTTGTTGAGAATAGATTGCTTTTTGTTAATTCTTTTTGAAACTTTAGTCGTATGAAGCAGAGTAGAAAGCGCTCATCCAAACGAAACATCGTTCCTGATAAAAATCCGTCGAGTGTTCCGCCCGCGGAGGATGAGCCGGAGCATCCATCATACGGACGGGCTCAGGGAAAACAAAGCCACAAAGTAGTAGACAGGCAGCAGCTTGCGTTCGAAATCGAGATCGGAATTTGCGAGGTCAACAAGATTTTCGAAGGACAGGGGGATAAGCTCGGCGACGCTTTTGTTATCGAATCACTCGACAGCCTGACGAAATTGATCAAAGATACCACTTATGAAAACTATGCCGACAAGTTGAAGGAAGGTTCGGACAATGAATCGGATATGCTTCATATCAATATAGTCAATCGATTAAGCTCAATCGTTGAAGAACTTGAGCTGCAAGTAACGGACGACGAAATCATCGAGGCAATGAAGCAAGTTCTCTCGCAGATTAAGAAGGCCAAATCCGCGAAGCTGCCTCGCGCCTACCTTGATCCGCTCGCAAAACGATTGAAGGAGATGGGGTTTAAGTCCGACCTGCTTGCCGAGACAAACCTTGATGGTGACACTATCCGGTTGGAAGACATCGACGATTTAGACGATCTCGGTTTAGACGATGACGATTTAGACTTAGAAGATTTCCGTCCAAAGTATTGAACAAGCCACCTCAATTTCGGAAGCACGCTTCAGAGATGTATCACGATTATTGAATGATAAACTAAAAATTTAGAATTGATAGGAATAAATGGGTTTCAATTGCGGAATAATCGGTCTTCCAAATGTTGGAAAGTCGACAATCTTCAACGCGCTGACTGCTGCAGGAATTGCCGCCGAGAATTATCCTTTTTGTACCATCGAACCGAACGTCGGAATTGTCCCGGTTCCGGATGAAAGGCTGAATAAATTAGCGTCACTTTATAAAACGCAGAAAATAATCCCGACAACTATTGAATTCGTCGACATCGCAGGTCTTGTGAAAGGCGCGAGCAAAGGCGAAGGGCTCGGCAACCAATTCCTCGGGCACATCCGGGAAGTCGATGCGGTGGCACATGTGGTACGATGCTTCGAGGATGCAAACGTCGTTCATGTTGACGGCTCCGTCAACCCCAAAAGAGACATCGAGGAAGTTGAAACGGAGCTGATCATTAAAGACCTTGACACACTCCAGCGCAAGATGAAGGAGACAGAAGGCAGGTCTCGTTCGGGCGACAAGAAAATCAAGGAAGAATATGATGCTTATATTCGACTCTCAGAGCACTTCAACCTGGGAAGACTTGCCAAGTACATGAGCCACGAAGACGAACTTCATCGTGAATATGTCCGCTCCCTGCATCTTCTAACCGACAAACCCGTTATGTATATTGCCAACGTCGATGAAGCGAGCGTCAATACGGGCAACAAATATGTCGATGCTGTTCGTGAAATCGCTTCACGCGAAGGAGCAAGAGTAGTTGTGGTATCAGGCAAAATAGAAGCTGAGCTTGCCCAGCTCGCCGACGATGAAAGGACAGCATTTCTCTCGGACCTCGGGCTGAATGAATCCGGCCTTGAACGTGTGATCCGGGAAGGATATTCGCTTCTGAACCTTATCACGTTTTTCACCGCCGGTCCTAAAGAAGCGCACGCATGGACGGTCGAAGCAAACAGCTGTGCCCCGATAGCTTCGGGAAAAATTCATTCCGACTTTGAAAGAGGATTTATCAGAATGGAAGTGATAAAGTATGAAGACCTGATGCGCCTCGGCTCCGAACAAGGAGTTAAAGACGCCGGGCTGCTTCACGTTGAGGGAAAAGACTATGCGGTTCAGGACGGAGACATTGTGGTCGTAAGATTCAGCGTTTAGTTCCGACTTCTCAGATTGCGGAATTCATGATTCATTTCAAGTGACAGCTTACATGACAGCTTTTCTCGCTATTCCTAGTCTTCTAACTTTTGAGAGCGCTCTCTGCACAATCTCGTTTTGCACGACTTTTCATTTCCCGACTCTGACTCATCGTTTCTCTTTTTGCCAGCAGAACCTTCACGCGGATAATCTCCATTCTCTGCGCGTTCACATGCGAAACAATAGCGCTATTACATTATGAAGAATAGCCTGGCTCACCTCAACCTCGATATTATCTCGTGCCGCAAATGTCCCCGCCTCGTGGAGTGGCGCGAGAAAATTGCGCAGGAAAAGAGACGACAATATCGTGATGATGAATACTGGGGAAAGCCTGTCCCGGGTTTCGGCGATTCGAACGCAAAGCTCTTAATCGTCGGACTTGCGCCCGCAGCGCACGGCGCGAACCGCACCGGCAGGATGTTCACGGGCGACAGAAGCGGCGAATGGCTTTATGGCACGCTTCACAAATTCCTGTTTTCAAACAGGCAAATATCTTCATCGGCAAACGATGACTTAGAGTTGATCGACTGCTATGTAACCGCCGTAGTTCGCTGTGCACCTCCTGCAAACAAACCGCTCAAGCATGAAATTAATAATTGCCAGCAATATTTATTACGCGAACTGCAATTCTTCAAAAATCTTAAGGTAATAGTGGCGCTGGGCAAGATTGCCTTCGATTCGACGGTCCACTCGCTCGAAGAACTTGGGATTGCAAGATTCGAAAAACGTCCGAAGTTCGGGCACGGCGCAAAATTCAAGATAAACGAAGAGGTAACTCTCCTCGCATCGTACCACCCAAGTCAACAAAACACATTCACAGGAAAGTTAACGAAGCCCATGTTTGAGATGATATTCAAGGCTGCGAGTGCACTGACAAAATAAGTCCGAAACTAAAGATTAATTCGAAACGAGTTTTGGCTTTTTGATTCTTCCGCCGTTTTAACTTCTGTCGTTATTTGATCAGGATCATTTTCTTCACGTCGGTGAAAGTTGCTGTTTTCAATTGGTAGAGGTAAACGCCGCTGGCGTAATTGCTCCCGTCGAATTTGAAACTATAATTCCCCTGATGCAGCTCTCCGCTAACCAATGTTGTTACCAGATCACCAACCATATCGTACACCCTCAACTGCACCCTGCTTCTTTCGCCGAGATCAAAGGAGATATTCGTCGAAGGATTGAAAGGATTAGGAAAGTTTGTGTAGAGCTTGAACGAGTTCGGGTTAGCATGGTTTTCACCCGTGACCCCGGTAGTGGTTGCGAGACGAATTCTATAAATACTCTTACTCGCAGTGATATAAAGAGTTTTCCGATCAGCATCTCCCCAGTTTAAGTTCGATGTCGTCTCCGGAACCAAAATTGTGTCAAGGACATTTCCGTTTTTATCAAAGACCCAAACTCCGAGCGGTCCGGCGCTGTATAAGTTGCCCGCTGGATCGACCTTCATGCCGTCAGCCACACCCAACGAAGCCGATGCATTTATCTTTGCGAAAACATGCTTTGGTTCCACAATAGAATCGCCGACAACGTTCCAGACATAAATGGTGAGCGCATACGAGTCATTTACATAAAGTTTCGACTCGTCAGGAGAAAAACAGATGCCGTTCGGATAAGCTAACGTCGAATCAAGAAGCTGGACCGTACCCGACGGACTTATTTTGTAAATCCCGGAAAATGGTAACTCCTGACTTTGTCCGTGAGGTATGTTGAACGGCGGGTCTGTGAAGAATACTGCACTGTCGGATTTCACCACTACATCGTTTGGGCTGTTGAATTGTTCGCCACGAAATGTCGATGCAAGCGGGGTTATTGTGCCGTCCAGGTTCATACGGACAACTCTTCGAAAAAGCATTTGGCAAAACACCAGCCTTCCCTGACGGTCGAATGTCAAGCCGTTCGAGCTATCCGATGGACTCAAAAATGGGACCACTTTGCGTGTGGCGGGCGAATACTGATATATTTTGTTGCCAGCAATGTCGGAAAAAAGAAGCGAGCTGTCTTGGGCCGATTTTAGACCCGGCCCATCATACCATACCGGCCCTTCCACTTGTGAATATCCAGTCGCGAGCTTTTCAACTTTTGCGCCGCTCGGAACAGGTGATTGTGCCATGACACTTGACACCGTGAACAAAATCAGGATAAAACAGAACTTTTTCATCTTTCATATGCCTCGATTATTTGATCCATCATTTCATTTGTTTCTTTTCGTACGATTTGCCGCCTCGGATCCGCATCGAACCATGCTAAAGTTCGCTTGACGCCTTCTTTGAAAGGAATCGTCGCTTTAAATCCGGGGACAAAAGTTTTTATCTTCGTGTTATCAAATATTGCGCAGTGAGATTTGTCTCCTAACAAGGGGCCCACCATAGACTTATCATGTTTGCAAATAAAATCGGAAGCGATATGAACAATCTTCGGTTCCGCATGCACAGCCTCTGCCGTCGTTTGATATATCTGATCCCACGTCAAAGCTTCGTCAGAAGTAATTTGGAACGCGTCGCCGATTGCCTGCTGATGTCCTAGGAGCCCGACAAATCCTTTCGCGAAATCCTCTGCATGGGTAATCGTCCAGAGAGATGTACCATCACCATGAACGATTATTTCTTTGCCTTTTTTCATCCGGTCGATTACCGTGTATTCGTTCCAGCCGCCGATAGCCAGCGGGATGACCGTATCGTAAGTGAACGACGGACGGATTATGGTTACAGGAAAATTCTCTTCGCGGTACGAACGATTAAGCCTCTCTTCACAGGCAATTTTGTCACGCGAATATTCCCAATATGGATTGCGCAGCGGGGTCGATTCCGTGATTATTGCTTGCAAAGGCGGCTTTTGATATGCCGACGCCGAACTAATAAAGACGTATTGCTTCGTTTTACCGCGGAATAAGTTGATGTCTCTTTCGACTTCATTTTCAGTGAATGCGATCCAATCTACCACCACATCCCAATCATGTTTGCGAAGGGCTGATTCAGCATGAACCACCTTCAACATATCCGCAGTAATTGTTTTCGTTCCACGTATTTTCATACCCCTTTTCCCGCGATTCAGCAGGTAAAGGTCGATTCCACGTTCTACACACAATCTGCTGACCGATGCACTTATGTTTCCTGTTCCACCTATAAATAATACTTTCAAATTGAAAATCCTTTCACGAATTCTTGTTAAGAAATGACCTTGTCAAATGAAGACTTCCGCCGGCTCTGTTCCAGACATGATAGAAGCGTCCTCGGTAAACCACATATTTTCGCCACTGGCTGCTATACCATAGGTGTTTTTCAACAAACCATATTTTGTGAAACACAAAGGCAAATCCCCGCCGTGTGTGGTCGCTCCGGCAAAATTGAATCTCCCTTTTCGCCTGGTTGTATATCAAGTCTGCCGTGAACAATGAGATCGTAACGACAGGCGCCCAAGCGATACGCTTGACCGAACGATTGAAAATGGCAGAAATAGGTTTCGTTTCTTCCGTTTCATCTTTTGATCGATCGTCATCCGGGTGTCCGAAGGAATCTTACCATAGGATTCTTCTGAAAGAAGCACAATAATGAAAAGTTCGAGATGCGGCGTTTTCCATTCCAGCATTAGAAATTAATCTTTAAACTCGTCATAGGCAACGTCCAATGAACAGAAATTACAGAATTCGCGAACCGCGGGCTGTGACGACCCGGCCGCGTTCCTAAATCACTAATAAGCCAAGCGTACTCTCGCTTTTACTCGTGCAGCAATCCATCGTTATTTGGCTTGCTCTGATTAAATTAAACTCATGATTCCGACTGAGCGACTGCAGAAAGGACTTGAGAAATTCTTCGGCTTAAAAGAATTTCGTCGGGGGCAAATCGAGATAATAAATTCCGTGATCAACGGATTCGACACGCTTGCCGTAATGCCGACGGGGGGAGGGAAATCAATTTGCTACCAGCTCCCGGCACTTCTATCAGACGGGCTAACAATAGTTATTACGCCGCTGATCAGTCTTATGCGCGACCAGGTTGCCCAAATAAATCGAAGATCCCGTACGCAGGACAGGAACGGAATCGTCGCGACGCAGTTAGACAGCTCGCTTGAGTTGGACGAAATCCAGAAGAGACTTTATCTCGCCAGATCGAATAAAATAAAGCTGTTGTATGTCGCTCCAGAACGTCTTGAGAGCAAAAGATTTGCAGATTTATTGTCAAATACTAAAGTGACTCTTCTCGCCGTTGACGAGGCTCACTGCATCAGCCAATGGGGGCACGACTTTAGGCCTCATTTTGCGCGTATATCCGATTTTGCGGAACGCGTTGGCAAGCCCACAATCCTGGCACTGACTGCAACCGCTACACCTGATGTGCAGGATGATATAGTGGCACAGTTGAAAATGAGAAGCCCTCGTGTTTACCTTACGGGTTTTGCACGCGAGAATCTCTCCTTCAAAGTCTTTGTGGAGACAGGTAAAACGCAAACGATCCTAAAATACGTAGAATCGCAAAATGTTGCATCCCAACGGAGTGGAAGCGGAATTATTTATGCTGCGACTCGAAAGAGCGTGGATGAGATATATGACTTTCTGAAATCGAAGGGGGCAAAAGTTCTCCGATATCATGCCGGGCTTACGGAAGGCGAACGGGCAAATTCTCAAATGGCATTCCTTAATTCTGACCACGTCATGGTCGCGACAAACGCATTCGGGATGGGAATCAATAAACCAAATGTCAGGTTTGTAATTCACTATGAGATCCCCGGTACGCTCGAAGCTTATTACCAGGAAGCAGGGAGGGCAGGAAGAGACGGCAACCTTGCCGAATGTATCCTGTTTTTTCACAAAAGGGATTTGACAGTACAGGAATATTTCATCGATACTCTTTACCCGACTCAAGACGAATTCACCAAAGTTTATAATTCGATTTTCGATCCTTTTTCAATCGAGATCGGCCATGCTGCACCGGAATACCTCACAATTTCGACACAGGAAATCGCGGCTTTCACAAAACTTAACGTTCGAACTATAGAATCGGTCTTCCGCATCTTGTCACAGGCAGGGGCGATACAGTTCGTGCCGAGTGTCTCGGCGACCGCATACGTTGCGTCGAAAGTCGATGTGGAGACATACAAACGTGCCATTGAGCGCACATCTTCTCATGATACGAAGTCTATTCTCGAATCGCTGCTGAGACTTCATGGTACGACGATGTTCTCGGGTGCGAAGCCGATCACCCTCAGCGAATTAGCGCACAAATCAGATCTCAACGCTTCGAGCGTGAGCCGAACGCTTTCAATTCTCCAACGATCTGGACTTTTAGAATACAAGCCGCCCTCCGAAGGCATAAGCTTCAGAATGCTCACCGGACGTGAAAACATCGGCGAGCTTCCGGTGAATTTTCAGCACCTTTCGCTCCTGCGCGAACGAGCACATCAACGCCTCGACAAAGTTATCGGTTATGCCAGGACCACTTCCTGTCGTTCAAATTTCATTTTAGAATATTTTGGCGCGGAAGAAATAGAACGCGGTTGCGGCAATTGTGATAATTGCACAGTCCGCCGATCTTACCTTACGGATGGACAAAAGATCTTCCTCCTCCGCAGGAAATCTACAAATCAGTTTTATTGCTCGTGAAAGAAACCGGCGGCAAGTTCGGAAGGAGCACTTATTGCAAAATCCTTTTGGACCATGGTGATAAACTATCCGGTGAATTACACGACAGGTTCGAAGGCTTACTGAAATCGCTTCCCGCCCAAGCTGTCTTCGCCGCTTTTGATTTCGTTATATCGCGGAACTATTTGTCAAAAGACGGACTGGTCAATCCGACTATTTCAATTACTGAAGAAGGGAAAAAGTTTCTCAAGACAGGGTACGCAGAAACCAGGCGTAAGGAATTCATTTTCAGGAAGGCGCTTTATAAGGCATTAAGAGAGGAACGACGGTTACTCGCAGGAGAGCTGCGAATCCCGGTTTTCAACGTCTGCACTGACGATAATCTGATTCACATAGCAAATGAGAGGCCACGGAGCGAAAAAGAAATTGTAAAGCATTTGTCAAGTCCTCATTCGAGCGTGATCGTAGAACGACTGCTCCAGGTTTGTCTCGACTTTGCGCCGGCAGAAGACATGGAATTATCGGAGTCCGAAAGAAAAATCTACGAGCTTTTCCTTGAGAAATTTACCGCCGTGGAAATTGCATCGGCTCTCTCTTCTTCCGTACAAAACGTGATCGAAACAATCGAGCGCATCAAGGACCGCGGGTGCAAGATCGAACCAGCAGGCCTGATCGATAAAGCTAAATTTACTTTGATCAGATCGGAGCTGTTAAAGGGTAAAGATCTTGTCGCCGTCCACAAGACAGTTCAGGACGCCGAGCTTGCCGAGGTGATGCTCGTTTCAAGAATTCTCAACGGCTCTGCTTTTGCCCCAAAGGCGCATCAGCCTTAGGCTGAATATACGCGTTTTTAATTTCCCCCAGTCTGCGCTGGACATCGGAAAAAAAGTGCTGCCACCGTTCCGGGTTTTTGCTGTACCATGATAACTCTGCATTTATAACGTTATTATTGAGATTTAGTGCTCGCAAGAGAGAATCATCTTTGAGTTTTTCCATGGCCGGCTGACCGGCGAATTGCAGTTCCAATAATTGGAGGCGGACGTACAAATCCGCAAACTTCTGCTCAGGAACGGGAGGTTTATCTTCACATGATGCAAACAAGAGGGCACACAGGACCAGAGGTAAAAAGCCGCAGCGTGAGCCCGCTTTTGCTTTAATTCTTTTCCGGGGCATCTATTATCAGAACAAATTCCGCTTTGAACGGAGTTTTTTTAAACTCTTTGTCGATTTCGCACAATTTCCCTCTGAGGATTTTTTCCGTTTGCATGGTAAGGTTGACCGCCGCAACCGCACGGCGTTCCCTGCCGAAAGTAAATAGACAATCTTCTATGAGCGGCTTGAATCTGTACGGCGTTTCCATTATCACTGAAATATTCTTCGACGCAGCCAATTCCTTCAGAACTCTCGTTCGTTCATCCCTTCTGCGCGGCAGGAAGCCCGCATAGTAAAACGAACTTATGTCGAAGTCCGACACGACAAGTGCTGCGAGTATCGAAGACGCGCCGGGAACCGGAACAACTTTCACTCCGTGTTTTAATGCAAGATGGACCAGTCTTGCACCGGGATCTGCGAATACCGGCGTACCAGCATCCGAGATAAGGGCCGCCTCCGCTCCAGCCCGGATTCTTTCGACGGTTGCTTCCGCGTCCTTCGCCTCGTTGTGTTCGTTCAATGCTTCAAGAGGTTTATCTATCCCGAAATACCTCAGCAGTCTGCTCCCCTCTTTGTACTCCTCGCAAATAATAAGATCTACCTCCTTCAACACATTCAATGCCCGCAATGTGATGTCGTCATAATTGCCGATGGGGGTCGAAACGATGTATAGAGTAGAACTCAACGAGCTGTTCTCATGTTCTGTTCGTAGTATTTTCTGAGAGCGATGAGGATTGCTGTCGTTGGAACCGCGATAAGCAATCCGAGGAATCCCATGAAATATCCGAAGACCAACAATGCGAGAATTAGCAACACAGGATGCACGCCGATCTTAGAGCCGACAATTTTTGGATAGAGAATTGCGGTCTCGGTCATGTTCATCCCGAGAAACGAGATCAGCACCATCACAACCTGAAAGCCGGGATTATCCCCAAAAAGAGAGATTAAGACTGCGACCGATGTGCTGATGATAACACCAAAGTATGGAATCATATCCAGAGTGCCCGAGATAAGTCCGATCACAAGCGGATATTTTACCCCCCATATCGACATCAATGATGTTATTACGATTGAATTTATGAACGCTATTGTCAATGCTCCGCGAAGATATTTTCCGAGAATACGATCCACGATAGTGTATATCTCCGAAACAAGCTGCCGGTGCTGCCGTGGGAAGAGCATCTTAACCCTGTACTTTATCAACTTAAAATCTTTGAGTATATAAAAGCTTAGGAACGGCACTAACACGAGGTTAAGCATCTTTGTCAAAGTTTGAGCCGCCTGTGCCACAAAGGTGAGGATGCCATTCGGAATTGCACGTGTCACATCTTCTATTCGAGAAGAAATCTCTGCCACAACCGCTTGCTGCAAACCCTGATTTTCGGGGGCGAATCCGAGAAAACCGCGGTTCACAAAGCCGTTAAAAAAACTACTTGCCTCCGCTGCCAGCGTTGGAATTGAAATCAAGAAATTTTGGAACTGCTGGAACACCATCGGCAATACCACTATGGAGATCGCAACTAAAGTTCCGAGCAGTATAGCTAAAATGAAGACGATCGAAATTGGCCGGGGAATTTTCTTCCGTGCAAGCCATTCCACCAGCGGAGAAAAAATAAAACTTATGATGAAAGCAACCACGAACGGAAGCACAGCACCGGATATTTCGACGGCGAACCAGAAACAAAAGATGAGGGATGCGACAAGCACAAGATGACGGACTATAAATTCTCGCCTGAACGGATATGTCGCGAGCAAAAACACAACAAAAACAAAAATCGGATTGAATACCTGTCGAACCGTGTAACCGAGTACGACCGCCAACAACAAGGCCGCGCCGAGAATGATCCACTCTCGTTTCTCGGACACCAACGATGCCAGCCGAAGCTCTCCCTCTCGAGGTGCCGAGTCGGAAAGATTGGACCCCGCAGATTGCTTCTCCTTAATCTTCAACTCCTTTTCTGATTGTTCGGCGGCCATCTTATCTTACTCCTTTTATTCGAGCCTTGGCTTTTCCCGCATAGAAATTAATGCAGAAATGTTCGCAAAAGAATGAATAAAATCACTCTTTAGAATTTCGAATCTGTTCATGGCCGCCTTTCGCCTTACTGCAGCGGGACCATCGATTCTATAAACCGGTATTCTTTCAACGACACCTTCACAAACAACTGAACCGAGGCCCAAAAGAATTTCGTAGCCCGCTTCTCGCGCCTGATCGACAACATAGCGGTTGTGTCTTCCGTAAGGAAACGATAATGACCTAATTTCCTTCCCGATGATTTCTTCGATTTTCTTTTTTGAATTTACCAGTTCGTTCCACGAAGACTTGTGGTCAAGTCTCGACAAATCTCTATGCGAACACGAATGACTTCCTATTTCATATCCGAGTTCGCAAATTTCCCTCAGCTGGTTTTTGTTCATGTGAACGAATGGGGCGTAAGACAATCGAAGATCCCAGCTGTTTTCTCTACCGATGAAATCCGATATGACAAACACAGCCGCTTTCGTTCCGATTGAACTCAGATAAGGCACCACGTTTCTATAAAAGGAATCGTAGCCATCATCGAAAGTAAGATAAGCTTTCGTGCGATCCATTGCACTTTGATTCGTTGGGTCTCCGATAACAATGCCATGACGCATAAGTGAGGAAACCTGCCGAACGAATTGCCCGGGCTTGACGTTCGTAAAGCCAAGCTCGAATTTATCATCGACTTTATGGTACGCGAGCACCGCCATCATTTTCCAGCCTGCGGGACGGAGCCTTCGGCAGACGTACCCGTTGAACCGAATCCGCCTTCACCGCGAGTTGTTTTGCCCAGGGATTCGGCATCTTCCCATGTCACTCTTTTATATTCTGAAATCACCATTTGCGCGATCCTGTCGCCGCGATTGACGACAAAGGGTGCAGGTCCAAGGTTCATCATGATGACTTTTATTTCACCGCGATAATCCGAGTCGATTGTGCCGGGGGAATTAGGAAGGATTATCTTATTTCGAAGGGCCAGGCCGCTCCGCGGTCTAATCTGTGCTTCGAACCCGGCTGGCAGCTCGATTTTCAAGTTTGTCGAAATAAGCTCTGATGACATCGGATTAATTACAACCGGCTCCCTCAACGCCGCATGAAGATCCATCCCCGCCGAGCCGTCCGTCATATAAGTTGGGAACGGAAGATCATCAAAATCTTCCGAGATTTTAAATATTTTTACCGGAAGTATATCCAATCAAGCTCCCTCGAATGAAAAGAGTCTATTGTAAAAAATTCCGCATTCAAACTTTAGCCCACCGGTGCCATGGACTTCCTCAAAGCTACACCTTGCGCTCAGGCAAGCGGTTTCAAACTTTGACAAAGTCAAAAACTCAAGCTGCAATCTTAGCTTGATGTAAAATCTCTTCCTCTAATTCTTCCCTGAATCTCTGGATCGTAAACTTCACCGGCCAGGCGGCCGCATCGCCGAGCGCACAGATCGTATTCCCTTCGATATTGTTTGCAACGCGGACAAGAAGATCAAGGTCTTCAGCTTTTCCACCGCCGCTGTACATGCGTTCAAGAATCTTTTTCATCCACCCTGTCCCTTCACGACATGGTGTACATTGACCACAGGATTCGTGCCAGTAAAACCTCGTAATACGAAGCAACACTTTTATCAAATCGGTGTTCTCATCCATAACGATCACGCCGCCCGTGCCGATCGCGCTGCCGACTTCTTTTAGTGACTCGGCATCCATCCGGACACCCTCCAACTGGTCTCCTCTCAATGGCGGCATCGAACTCCCGCCGGGAATCACCATCTTGATCTTTTTGCCGCCGATTACACCGCCGGCGTAATTGTGTATAATGTCCGTCAGCAAAGTCCCTGTCGGTAGCTCGAATACTCCGGGCGTATTTACGTGCCCGCTTACTCCGAATAGAAGTGTACCAGGATGTTTGGGTGCCCCGATTTTTGAAAACCATTGCGCACCATTATACAATATGACGGGAACGTTCGCAAGCGTTTCAACATTGTTCACCGTCGTCGGATTTCCCCAGAGACCGTTCTGCGCCGGGAATGGAGGTTTAACACGGGGGTAACCTCGCTTTCCTTCAAGCGATTCCATCAGTCCGGTTTCTTCACCACTTATATAGGCGCCTGCCCCCCTGTGGACATGGATATCTACAGAGAAGGTGGAGCCGCAAATATTCTGTCCCACATATCCCCGTGAGTAGGCATCGTCAATCGCGCTCTGCAAAATCTTCATCCACTTAACGTACTCGCCTCGAATATAAACATATGCCGTTTTTACTCCCATCGCATACGACGCGATTAGAATTCCCTCGATGAATTGATGAGGATTAAACTCAAGTATCTGCCTGTCTTTGAATGAGCCGGGTTCGCTTTCGTCTGCGTTGACAGCGAGATACTTTGGTTTATCGGTAGCCTTCGGCATGAATGTCCACTTCAATCCGGTCGGAAAGCAAGCGCCTCCTCGTCCTCGCAAGTTCGATTTCTTTACTTCATTAGTCACTGCTTCCGGCGCCATTCCCAAAGCTTTTTTCAACGCTGAGTAACCGTTATTGGCTTCGTAAATTTCTATCTTGTTCAGATCTGGAATATCCGGAAGAATTATCTTCGGGAGTGCAGGATCGCCGTTTTGTCCGTACAATTTCGTATCCGTATCTGACATTTTAGCTGCTTCCGATTTCTGACTTCTGATTTTTGAATTCGTCCAGGAGATGGTCGATCTTTTCAGATGTCAAATTGTCGAAGTAGTTGTCATTGACTTGCATCATGGGTGCCGTCCCGCACGAGCCTAAGCACTCGACCTCATCAAGAGTGAACATCTTATCGGAAGTTGTTTCTCCTACTCTAACTCCCAACCTTCTTTCAAGATGTTCAACTAAATTGTCGGAACCACGCAGCATACACGACACATTGGCACAGATCTGGATATGGTATTTGCCGACCGGCTTCGTATTGTACATCGTGTAAAAAGTGACGACACCAAGAATGTGATTATATGGAAGTTCAAGAAGTCTTGCCACATATTGCATGACCTCTTCCGAAATCCAGCCAAATTGCTCCTGAGCAATCCAGAGTGTTGGCAAAACCACGGCCATCTGATTTGGATATCGCTTTTTTATTTCATCTATCTTTTGGAGATTCTCTTCTGTAAACACTTTTCCTTCGGAATTTTAAATTTTTAGCTTTAAGTTTTGAATCCAGCGTTTAGATTTCACAATTCAAAGTATCTATTTATCCGCTTCGCCCATTATCGGGTCTATGCTTCCGATGATCGCGACGATGTCGGAGATCATTTGGCCTTTCAGCAGAATCGGCAGCGCCTGCAAATTACAGAATGAAGGCGAGCGAATCTTGAGCCGCCAGGGCAAGCCGCTGCCATCGCTTATGATATAAAAACCCAGTTCTCCCTTAGAGCCCTCCGTTGCAACATAGGCATCGCCAACCGCAGGACTGACTCCGTCATTTACAATTACGAAGTCGTGGATCAGTTCCTCCATTTTTGTGTAAACACGTTCTTTATCGGGAAGAACTTTTTTAGGTAAATCTGCCTTCACTGCACCAGCCGGCATCTTATCCAGCGCCTGTCTGACGATTTTTACGCTCTCCTCCATTTCGCGCATCCGAACCATGTATCGCGCGAAACAATCTCCGCCTTCTTCTGTAATAACGTCGAAGGAAAGCTGATCGTAAACGAGATAAGGCGCAAAGGTGCGAAGGTCGTATTCGATTCCGCATGCACGAATATTCGGGCCGCTAAAGCCTATTTCAATGGCATCTTGTGCGCTGATTGCACCAACGCCAACGGTTCTGTCAAGAAAAATTCTGTTCCTGTTCAGCATCCTCCCCATCTCGCTGAGATGCTTTGGAAAATCGTCGATAAATTTCCTGATTGCCCGAACCGATTTATCGTCTACGTCTTGAGCCACGCCCCCGATCCGTGTGTAGCTCGTCGTAAAGCGGACGCCAGTGAAAAGGTCAAACACATCGTACAATTTTTCACGTTCGCGAAATGACCATAGGAAGACCGTCATCGCGCCGACATCCATAGCCATGGCACCAATCGCCATCAGGTGAGAAGAGATTCTCGCCAGTTCCGCTGATATGACCCTGATATATTGAGCACGGGGCGGCGCTTCAACGCCTGCAATTTTCTCGACGGCTAACACATAAGCGACGTTGTTAGCAAGTGGAGAAATATAATCTAGTCGATCTGTGTGAGAGATGAATTCGTGATACGAGCATGCCTCCGCAATTTTCTCATAGCCACGGTGGAGATAGCCAAGCTCCGGAATGCATTCGACAACCGTCTCGCCGTCTAATTTCACGAGAAGCCGCAACACGCCGTGCGTCGCCGGATGCTGCGGACCTATGTTGAGAACCATGTAATTCTCAAGAGGATCTTCCAGGTCTACGTTTGTATCTCTATCTTCAAGCGCCCTGAGCACTTGCGAAATGTTTCCGGCCTCCGCGTTCTTCGACTTTTTATCTTCCGGTTGTGCTGTCATCGCTTTAATTTTCGACCTTCAATTGTCAATAATATGTTTTGCTTTATTTCCTTGGAAGTGGAATAGATCCTGGTACACCCATCAAAGGAAAATCTTTCCGAAGAGGATGGTACTCGTACTCTTCCGGCATGTATATCCTTCTCATATCGGGATGGCCTCCGAAAGTAATTCCGAACATGTCGTATGCCTCCCGCTCGTGCCAGTCCGCGGCTTTGAAAATGGAGGTGATACTCGGACAAATCGGACTGTCACCGTCAACTTTAACCTTCAGTCTCAGCCGCTCTTTATTCTTGAGAGAGGTCAGTTCATAAATAACGACGAACCTTTCTTCGTTTGGCACTGGCTGCGGGTGCTGTTCATGTTCAACCGCGAGATACGCTTTGCGCGCAGAATCATCCTTAAAATCCAACATGTCCGCCCCGCAAAGATCCGATAGATACTTGAAACTAAGTTCGGAATCTTCTTTAAGAAATTTACAAACTTCAACGATCCGATCCCGCTTTACTTCAACCGACAGCTGTCCGTTATACTCAGTAACCGATACAATTGCATCTCCGAGCGCCGACCGGAGTTTTGTTTCTATGCTTTCTATCATTGGAATTTATTCTACAAAGATTTTTTCGTGATCATGCTCCGAGGTCACTTTTCCGCCGCCTTGAATTTTTTTCTGGATTTCCATCAGTGCTTTCAAAACGGAGTCAGGTCTCGGAGGACAGCCGGCAATGTAAACATCGACGGGCACAAATTGGTCGATTCCCTGCACCACAGAATATGATCGGTACATTCCACCGCTTGATGCGCACACGCCCATCGATATCACCCATTTCGGGTCGGGCATCTGGTCGTAAATTTTGCGTACTACTTTCGCCATTTTGAAAGTCACCGTTCCCGCCACGATCAGCAAATCGCTTTGCCGCGGCGAAAATCTAAAGACCTCCGCCCCAAACCTGCTCACATCGAAACGCGGGCCGGCGAACGCCATCATTTCTATCGCACAGCAAGAAATTCCAAGCGGCATAGGCCAGAGAGAATTCTTCAGCGACCAATTGAACAGAGCGTCCACCGTGCTCGTTATAAATCCTTCATTCTCATTCGATCTGCTTACTGCCATTGTAAAGCGCCTTTTTTAATCACGTAATAATATCCAATCAAAAGTATGACAACGAATATCAACATCTCTATAAATCCAAACCATCCCAGCGACAAAAAGTTCACCGCCCAAGGGTACAAAAAGACTATTTCCACATCAAACAAGATGAAAAGGATTGCTACGAGATAGAAACGAACAGAGAACCTCTCGCGTGCCGTGCGAATCGGCTCCATGCCGCTTTCATAAGTTGATAATTTTTCATCATTTGGCAATCGAGGCCCAAGGAAACGGTTGATATTTACCAAGACCGTACCAAGTATTGCGGCCACTGCAAGCAAAAGAAAAATCGGGATGTAATCTGTCAGCATTTCGTTCTCGTTCACAAAAATCTAAACAACGAGAGAATAAAAATCAAAGGATGGGATTTTACTGTTTGAAGTTGGACTCTTTATTTTCGACTTCGAAGGACGGAATTCTCAAGCCAAAATTCGAATGGGGTTAATGTATTTTGAAAACAAGCGCGCTTCACATAAATCCATTGTTTCACCGGCAGGGATAGTCGACTCTAGTGATCAAATGTCTTTGCAAAAACCCGTTTTACATGTTTGTCGAAAAAATATTTCCGAGATGATAAAGTTTCTGATGAGATTTTGATTCAAAATCGTCTGGATACCGAAGATCTTCTTCAGCCTCTCCGTTCGTCTCAAGGGCATAAACTGAAGTAGGGACTTAGTAATCGTAGCCCAGCGAAAAGTAATAATGCGGCGGCGAGAAGTGCTGGAATGTGTATGCCCAGCCAATGTCAAGCCTCAGAAGAAATCCAAGTACAACCAATCTTGCCCCAAAGCCTGTGCCGATCAATAAATCTTTTGTCTCAAGATTACCGCTCGAATCATGGTCGAACGCCTGAAATTTTTGATACACTCGAGCAGCAGTCTGGCTATAACCCGGATAGTCATTCCATCCCCATGCCGAACCGACATCCATAAATGCCGCACCGAAGAGCGATTCAAGGAGAGGAATCGGACCCGCTTGCAGAATCCCGAGCATCGGGAATCTTAATTCCATGTTCACTAATGTGAAATTGTTCCCGAATTCGGCATTGTAATCATATCCACGCATAGGGACGACCGGCGTCAGAAACTGCAAGTCCTCTGCATTTTTTACGGGTATAAAATCTCCATCGAACTGCGCGTTGATCCAATTTTCCGTTCCACCGATGAAAAACTCCTGCGGATTCGGGCCAATGGATGTTCCAGCGAAAATTCTCCAAGCAAATGTGTAAAATGTGCTGAACAATCTCATGTAGTCTCTATAATCGAGCAGAGCGCTTGCGAAGCCTGCCCCTTGACTTCCGAGTTTCGGCGTACCATAAAGCGAAAGATAGTACCGCGACCCGTTTATCGGCGCAATATACCCGAAGAAGGAGTTGTCGTGCACGTAACGTAAATTCGGGACGATCAGGGTCATGTCGTGCGTTGTGTCAACCGGGTTATCGAGGTTTTCACGCGTAAGACCAAGCCAGCTAAGTCCGGTCTCCAACCTGTCATATTTGTCCAACGGATAAGCTCCACCTAACGTAACCCCATAGCTCTGGAACCGGTAAAGATCGTATGTGCCATCGGGTGAAGTAAGGTAAAGAAAGCGTGCTATGTGCATGCCTTCTACAGAGTAATTCAATCTCGAAGCCAAATTCTCATACTCAAACGCATAGTCACTGTTCTTAAGATCTATTTGCAGGTCTGTCAGCAAATAGACCTGCTGGTTACCCAGCATGTCACTGAACGCCATGAGAGCAGAGCCCTGTACGCCGAAAAAAGTATTGTACCCTGCATTACCATATATGATATCCGGAGTAAAATTGACTTTGTACTTCTGAGCAATGTAATCGCCTGCGCTGTCAACGTTATTCTTTATATCAAAGTTGTCGTTAAAATTCGGCATGCTAAATAAACTATCCGGACTGGAAGCCTTACCGAACACATAATTACTCAAGTCAACCTGAATATTCTTTCCATACAAGTCTTTGATTTTACTGGTATCCGACGCCGCAGAATCTGCTATCTGAATTCGATCCGTTGCACCCAATCCCATGGCCGTTGCTCCACTTAATTCCATGCCTGCTCGTCCCCCTACCGTTGCTTTCAAAGCACTGACCTCGGCAAGCTGCTGTTTTGCAAATGAAGTAAGAGGCACCTGGGCGTCAGTCAACAAATCATCACTGGGGTCTTTCAGCAGAAAGACATCGAAGCCGCCATTGTCAAGGCTTGAGAAAGCCAATCGCGAACCGTCTTTAGAAATCGAGAACTGGTAAATTCCGCTTATAGAGTTGGTTACCGGCCGGCTTGAGTCTGTCAACAAATCCATGTAATACAAATTTGAAATCCCCGTTTTATCGGAGACGTAATACAGATGCTTCCCGTCTGGCGCCGCAATAGGATAGGTGTCCTCTCCGAATTTTGAGTCAGTCAGGCGCTCAATCATCTTCGATGCAACATTTAAGGAATAAATATGCGCCTGCTTATAATCATAATTCCACATTTTAAGATTCTTGGGAACTTCGTTCTTACTCAAATATTCGCCACGATCACTCACAAAATAAATAGTCTTGCCGTCAGGCGACCAGGATGGATCCAAATCGCTGAAAATATCATCAGTAAGATTCGCCAACACTTTATTCTTCAGATCGTAAACATAAATATCAGACTGAGTATTGTTATCTCCGACGAATGCGAGCCGATCGCCGTCAGGGGACCATGCCACCGAGAAAACTCCTTCAAGATTCCGAAAGGGTATCTCATCGACCTTGCCCGACTGCACGTCTATTATGTTTATCGCATCATGGGAGCCACTCTTCACCGCTACCGCAATTTTCTTGCCGTCCGGCGACCAGGATAGTGAAGGTGTGAGCAGGTGCAACTCTTCGAAATTCTTCGTAGTCTGGCCCTCGACTAACTTTTTGATGAATTTTCCATCGTTAGCATCCATTAGATAAATGCTCATGTAATCGTCCTTGTCGGAGATCAAAGCGATTTTGTCTCCCTGCGGAGAGATGGCCGGACTTGTATTATAGAAATTCCCCATTTCCTTGTGATCAGTCAAACGCTTCGCAAAATCTTGCGGCCTTTTGTATAGTGCCACGTCCGGCCAATACATTACTTTCTGTTCTTGGATCCATCGCTTTGACAATTCCTTGATGCTGATCCCGAGCGCGCTCTTGAACCCCTGCTCAATACTTCTGGTTGACCTGATCCTGCGCAAGATTTCCGCGATTTTCTGTTTGCCGTATTTATTTGCGATGTACCACCACACCGATTGGCCGCCGCGATATGCAAAGTAGCCGTATAATTGGTCTATCGGAACCAGATATTCATTCACCGTTGCGTCGAGCATGAACATATCTGAACCCGTTTCCCAATCCAGCGAGGCGTATTCCGCCATTCCTTCGTTGAACCACATTGGAAGCTGGAGCGTAATGTTGTTCGCGATCATCGATTGGACCGAGCCACCGTAGAACATGTCGTTAAAAATTGCATGAACAAGTTCATGAGCAATCACGTGACGGAACATCTCATATGATCCTTCGAAGGGAACGACTATTCTATTTTTAAACTGTTCGGTCACCCCACCGACTCCTTCTTCAAGGTATTCCGAGATGACATTTGTCTGCTGCCAGTCATCATGGGAATCATAAACGATATACGGAATGCGATTCGTTATGTCATACTGAAACAGAGCGCTGTGGTGAGCGTATGCAGCTTCAGCCGTGTGTGCTGCAAACTCTGCTATTTTGTATTCCTTCGGATAAAAATATATATCGAAGTGCTTCGTCTGAATGAAGTACCAATCGAAATTTCCGTACTGTACTTTGTTTTGCCCAAACTCATCGCTCTGGCCAAAGCTCATGGTGGTCGTGAAAAATATTGCCAGAAGAATTAACTTCCGAATTGAAATCAAGATTTTTTCCTCCAAGAAAACTTACCATTGTTCACAACTAAATTCAATATTTCAAAGTTCCGACAAGTGCAAATGCAGTTAAGCTGATTTCCACTTTTGCATTGCAGGTTCTCAAGCTTCCACTCGAGATTGCACATTTCATTCTTAAAAAGAGTGATCGCAATTGGGAATTAGACGAAAAAAAGTGACGCTTGGTTTAGCTCAAAACTCGAATTCCTGACTTTCTCTGGAAGCACAAAGTCTGAAGGTGTAACCCGATTTTTTCATCTCAATATTGCTCTTTGCCACGATCTCATCAATATCTTCGTCGTCAAGAGCAGGATCATAGTGAAACAAAAACAAAGTCTTTACGCCGGCATCGGACGCAAAAGAAAGTGTTTGTAAGAAATTCGAATGCCCCCAGCCGATGTGCTCGTCATACTGTTCGGTGGTGTAAGTTGCGTCATGGATTAAAACGTCGGCACCTTTTACAAAATCCAGGACACGTTTGCTTGGGTCACCATGGTACTCGCGGAAAAGTGTCAGCACCTCGGCTTCTCTATTTGTGAAAAAATTGGATGTTTCGGCGGCAAAAGGCTCGTTGTCGCTTACATAGACAAGAGTCTTGTCATTTTGAGTTATTCGATAACCAACCGTGAAACCCGGGTGATTAAGGAAGAAGGATCTGACCTCAGCGCCTCGAATACTAATAGTATCTTCTTTAAGCGGAATAAAATTTATCTTCGCTTCAAGTTCAGAAAGCTTGACGGGAAAATAGACCTTGTTCATTTGTTCGGCAATGAGCTGGGCAAGATTCACACCTTTTGCTTCGGGACCGATGACGGTCAATTCATTGCCGGCAGTGAATGCAGGCTTGAAAAACGGGAAGCCTTGTATGTGATCCCAGTGAGCATGGCTGATAAGAATATGAGCATGAACCGGCTCGCCGCGCCTCATCAATTCGTTGCCAAGATTCCTGATCCCTGTGCCAGCATCCAGGATAATTAAGCTCCCATCGTCTAAATGCACTTCCGTGCACGCTGTATTCCCGCCGTATCGGACAGTGGAAGGTCCCGGCGTGGCGATGGAGCCCCGAACTCCCCAAAACTTAATCTTCATATTTGCCCTTTATCGAGTGCGAGATCAATCTTTATAGTCTGACGCCAAATCGACATAATGCGACGCCGACTCTTCAAGCCTTTGTATCTCCTCCGCATTCAATTCTCGTATAATTTTAGCCGGCAGTCCAGCGACAAGAGTCTTCGGAGGAACGATAAATCCCTCGCGTACCAAGGATCCGGCCGCGACAAGGCTGTGCTCTCCGATTTTGCAGCCATCCAACAGAATCGCACCCATTCCGATTAATCAATAATCCTCTATTTTGCATCCATGAATAATTGCAGAATGTCCAATAGTTACATTTGAAGATATATAAGTGGGGAATTTCTTGTCTGTAACGTGGATCACAGTGTTGTCCTGGAGGTTGGTCATTGCACCGATTCTAATAAGATTCACATCACCGCGTACCACAGCATTGAACCAAATGCTCGAGTATTCACCGACCGACACATCTCCGATAATGTGCGCCCCTTCGGCAATGAAGACGCTTTCGTGCAGCAACGGTGTTCTCCCCAGGTAGCTGAAAATCATTGCTCACTGAATCGAGCTGGAATCCAATTGTCTCTCTTTATAGCTTTTAATTTTACGACAACGCTGCCGAGGATAACTTTAACGTCAGCCTTCAAAGGAACCTCCGCTGAATCAGCGCTCATCCATCCCACGAAGTCTCCAGTGACTCCGAAAAAGCCGTTGAAGTTCAAGTGCCCGGACATTCTGTATGATTCAAGAGGAAAATCAAATGCCGTCACATCACAGCTTTCTTTTTTTTCATTAAGTGTCAGATCAATCGAAGAACGAACTGTGTCAACAACGATAGGAATGGAAAGGACGGTCATTTTGCCATCGGCTTTTTTGCTCGCTTCACGCAAGTAGTAAAAAAAACTCAAACCGTCGGTGTAGCTTTTATCGAACGGGAAATCAACTCTCTTTATAAGCTTGCCGTTTTCCGATTGTTGCCATTCCTCTATCTTCGTGTCAAAGTTAAAGCGGTAGCTCGTGTAGATCCAATTGTCGCCTTCCTTTTGGGCGTTCGACGTAAAGAGACACATAAGCGTTCTAGCATCTGCGGTCGTCTCATAGATTGAGTGGAGATTTACGAATGGAATACCGCTGTAAGAATCTATATAGGCGCGAAACCGGTAAGCTGGTACACTATCATAAACCGTTTTCTCGAGAACCTGGAATTTTACGGCTCCGATTTTAAAGAAAAGATAGCCCGCCTCGAAAGTGATTTCTTCGTTAACCTTCACGATGGAGTCCGTCCCGACGTTCTGCCAGCCGGAATTTGTCATGGTGCTCGTCAAACCTTGAAAAAGCGAAATTGCGTAAACCGATCTCAATCCGAAAAGCAAGATTGTCGCAGACGATGAGACGATCAACAGATATTTGGCGGCCTTTTGAATTTTTCTTCTTTTATTTTTCATAATTTGGTTTCCATGCACGAGCTGTTTTAATAACAATTAAAAGTTCGATATTAACTTGATAATCTTTCACGATACGACTCGCCAACTATTGAAGAGACAGCTCCCATTTTTCATGCTCATGCAAAGTGGACCCGGAATTTTCTAAGATTGCTCTTCCGGCCGAAAAGTTATCGCGTTCGCAATGCGGTTATTCAATCGATGCCCGGCAATTTGTCTAGCTTCGGGGAACAGCATCAATGCCTTTTGGAATTGACTGTCGTCACTCAAAAGTACTCTGTACCATCCATTGTTCCCCCAGACGTTGCGTGCAATGTGCGCCTTGATAAGCATATCTACATACACAATCTCTCTCTTGTACTCATCTTTGCTGATCTTGACCCCGGATTTCTGTGCTTGAATGAAAATATCGTCCAACGCGTCACTGCCGACCTGGAACTTCTCGTCAAAATTTTCAGCGTTACGGTACTCTTTGGCCAGATTATCCGTAGGTTGACCATAGTGGTCATCGACATATTGCAGGAATATTCCCTTTGCCTCAATTTGGTATATGAACGATGGGATGGTATCCATTTTGACTATATAGTCCGGCGTTACGCCTCCGCCGCCGTACACAGTTCTGCCTGAAGCGGTTTTAAAAATGGGACGCGCCGAATCGCTCTCAAGCGTATGACTCAAATTTGCGCCGGACTTTTCGCTGCTGTCAATTTCTTCCGCACCCTCAAAATACTTCGTTCGATCTTTACCGTATGGTCGCTGTATTAATCTCCCGCTTGGAGTGTAGTACCGTGCAATCGTAATTCTTACTGCCGATCCGTCATTCAAAGGAAATTGTTGTTGAACAAGCCCTTTCCCAAAACTTGTTTCTCCCACGATTAAACCTCTGTCGAGATCCCTGAATTGCCCCCGAGACAATCTCGCTCGCGGAGGCCGACCCCCCGTTAATAAGAACAATCAGCGGAAACTTAGTGTAGCTACCTCCGTTGGAAGTAAAAACTTTATTTGCTTCCTCAATTCGCCCTTTGGTATAGACGATGGTCTTTCCTTCCGGTACAAATTCACTGGCGACGTTGACTGCCTCGTTCAGAAGGCCGCCGGGATTGTCCCTAAGATCCAGCACCAGTTCTTGCATACCTTCCGACTTCAGTTTTGCCAACGCATCCTCAAGTTCTTTGTCGGTCGTCTCAGCAAACCTGTTTAAGTAAACATATCCCACTTTGTCGTTGATCATGAAGGAAGCAATGACCGAATATATAGAGACTTTATCTCGCGTAATCTCGAAATCGAGCGGTTTATCGACTCCTTCCCTCAAAATAGTAACATTAACTTTGGTCCCTTTCGGACCTCGAAGCTTTTTCATGACTTCATCGGTTGTGATTCCGATCGATGACTTGTGGTCTATATTTACAATCTTATCCCCCGCTTCTATGCCAACCATTTCGCTAGGCCCGCCTGCAATTGGGGTTACTACAATCAGGGTGTCATCCACTACGTCAAATTGAATCCCGATTCCTTCGAACGAACCGCTGAACTCCTCCGAGATCGATTGAGTTTCTTTAGCCGGGATATATACTGAGTGCGGATCAAGCTGACCGAGCATCCCATTTATTGCTGCGTCAACAAGTTTTTGTGTGTCAATATTATCGACATAATACTTGTCGGCAAGACTCAGGACATCTTTGAATTTTTCAAGTTGCTGATAGATGTTGTCGCCGCTGAAAACATTCTGTATCTGTGTCCCTATAAGTACGCCGACAACCACCAGGAGTATTCCGCCTGCGGTCAACAATTTATTTTTGAATATTTTCATTTGTTTACCTCTCAGGATTTCGCAAACTGTGCCAATTGAGCCAAAGAATAAGCACTCTCCAGCTGAAAGTTTTCACTTATCGTATCCTTAACGACAGATATACTTCCGCCGTTCCGTCTTCGTAGTCACCTGTTCAATATAAAATAAGCGTTTATGTGCAACAAGGAATTCGCTTGAAGAAAGGATATTTCGACTCGCTGAGCCGCCAAGACTATCATGGTCGAGACGAGGTCTCGGCCGGGGTACCTTATTTCAACTTTCCGATAGAAAGCTTGAATCCCAGGGAATATTCCTTTTCAAGTCTTATCTTTGAATGCAGAAATACAACCGAACTTTGATATACTCGTTCAAACCCCGACTCAGAAAGAGAGATTGTCTCAATCGGGAATCTCCAAAGTGTGACCGGTTTATCGACTTCGACCATCGCTTTCAAGGATTGCCATTCGTCACACAAAGACACCGACGTGACGCCATCCGTCGCGGCTGTGCTCTTCAGCCGTGGATCAGCCGGCATTGCCTCATTGATCAGGTAATATCTATCGTGAGCATCGCCAGCCATCATACCAAAATTGAACTCTACACCAAAATCGATGTCGAGAGCTACTGAATTCAAATTCTCGATTCTGTACTCGCAAATTATCTTGCCGGAGCCGTAGGCAATCTCGAAAACTTTTGTGACTTTTAATGGAAGGCCCTTGTTTGCATGACCTTCACGTGAAAATTTCATTATGACTTTATCGCCTTTGCGAGAAATCTTCGTCTCATAAGCACCGAGCACAAAATCTCCGTTCTCAGGATATTTCGCCGCGGCAAATTCATCTAAAGTCGTTTCTCCGATGAAATGGTCGATGAAGGAGGCCCGGCGATACCAGTCGTAGTTCAGAAATTTCTCAAGGCCAGATTCTTTAGAAAGAACCATATCATGGATACTTTGGGTCCCATCGCCGGCTGGCTCATGTTTTATGGCTTTTTTGAGTTTGATGTGATAGCCTTCGGGGCGGCGGCTCAAAATATCGAGTATGTTGAACGGGATGGGTTTATAATCAAGCTCAAAAAGAACGCCTCCTTCTTCCGGTTTGAAATAAGCGTCAAGGATATCCGATTCGACTAATAGTTCCTCTGAACCATCCTTGTCAAAATCCTCGCAGCTAACAGTGAGTTTTTTCTTGTGCTCTAACCTGTCGAGTTCCGCTTCTGCCTGGATTAAGCTTTTATAGACCGGGTAGCGAAGATTAGGTAGATACAGTCCGCCAAAAATTCCGTGCCAATATGCATCGTTACATTGTGCCGCCCACACTTTATCAAGGACATGATCAACTTTGACGCCATTTTGCTCAAGCGAATGTGCACGCTCTGAAAGCCGTATCATTTTTTTGTGAATATTGTTAGACTCCGGATACTTCGCGAGAAAATTCCTCCAGTATCCGCCGCGAACAAATTCTTCATAATTATTGAAAAGTTTCGCACCCTTCAACTTGTTTTCAAATTCTTCATACTTAAGAAAGCCTTCAGGCCATAATGCCCAATGCAGCATTTCCGAGTACGAAGCGTCTTGAAGATAAACGCGGCCGATCGGTTTCACTTTGTCAAGAATTTCGGAGAAATGCATTATGTTTATCCAATCGGAATTGTCTTCGAGTGCCGTGAAGAATTTTTCAAGCCACTTATCCTCATAGACGTGCTTATATGTGTTTGGCCAAACACCGAATTTCTCGCCGTCGTCGGCATAGACAACAGTCCGTGCACTATTCGCACCGGAACGTCCTTCCACTTCACTTGCAATCGAATGCAAGTATTCAATTGTTTTCTCAACAGGCTGGAAAGGAATCGAATACCTCAACGATTTGCTGATCGGAAAGATATTCACCATCCTGCCCTGCTCTTCAGTCACGTAGTAGCCCAGCAGATTTTCGTCTTTGAGACCGGCGTACTTGAAATGTGTATCGTCGATAACTACCGATTGTACGCCGCATTCTGCAATCGGTTTCACGATATACTGCTCCCAAACCCGCTCGGCAAGCCACATTCCTGTCGGCTTGAACTCGAAATTCCTTTCAATGTAATCGTTCATTTTTCTAATCTGACCGACTTTGTCTTTGTCAGGGATAATGGAAAGTATCGGCTCGTAAAAACCGCCCGTCATTAATTGCATCTGCCCGGATTTTATGAACGATTTTAATTCAGCTAAGAATTCCTGATGATTGGTCCTGATCCATTCTAACAAATAACCGGTGTAATGCTGCGATATCTTTATTTTAGGAAACTTTTTCAGGACATCGAGAAACGGCTCATACGATTTCCGATAGGCACTTTCGATGACGTGGTCAAAGTTTCCAACCGGCTGGTGGTTGTGAATCCCTATGATCAGGTTGATCTTTTTCATTATTCTCTCAAAGAATTATTTGAACCGCTAAGATGGCCAAGTGCCGCCATGGTAGGTTTAGCGGCTTGAACCAATTATTTTTCCGGCTTCATTTGAGGGAAAAAGATGACGTCTCGAATTGATCCTTGATTTGTCAAAATCATCGTAAGCCTATCTATGCCCACGCCGAGTCCAGCCGTCGGCGGCATCCCGTACTCGAGCGCGCGCAAAAAATCTTCATCGACAACCATGGCTTCTTCATCTCCGCGAGCGCGAAGCTTTGCTTGATCCTCGAAACGAGACCTCTGGTCCAGCGGATCATTCAGCTCGCTGAATGCGTTCGCCAGCTCGTGTCCGTTGCAAATCAGCTCAAACCGCTCGACCAGTCCCTCTTTCGAGCGGTGGCGCTTTGCAAGCGGTGACATCTCTACAGGATAGTCAGTGATGAATGTGGGCTGAATTAGTTTAGGCTCTACGAGTTCAGAGAAAATCGCATCAATTATTTTTCCGGTCCCCATAGAAGTCTTAACTTCAACGTGAAGTTTTTTTGCGATGTTCGCCAATTCGACTTCAGATTTGCCCTCAGGGAATCCTTCGTAAAGAGGTATATAATTTTGAGGAGTCAAATCTTCGCCGGTAACCTCCCGGATTGAGTCGAGCATCGTAATCCTCTTCCATGGTGGAGTAAAATCTATCTCGCCATCCCCGGCATTTGCTTTCGAGCTTCCTGTTACGTTATTGCACGCGAAACAAAACAGGTCTTCGACGAGCTTCATCATCCACTCGTAATCTTTGTACGAGACGTACAATTCCAGCATCGTAAACTCAGGATTGTGAGATTTATCCATCCCTTCGTTACGGAAGTCTTTGCCGATTTCATAAACCCCTTCAAATCCGCCGACTATAAGGCGCTTCAAATACAGCTCATCTGAAATTCTGAGGAACAAATCCATATCGAGTGCGTTGTGGTGAGTCGTGAAGGGACGCGCCGCTGCTCCACCATATAAAGGCTGAAGAATCGGAGTCTCAACTTCCAAATATCCTTTATCATCTAAAAATGTTCGGATGGAACTTATAACCTTTGCCCTCTTAACAAATGCTTCCCTCACTTCGGGATTCACTGCGAGATCGACGTACCGCTGGCGATAGCGAAGTTCTTTATCAGAAAATGGGTCGTAGATGATCTTATTCCCCTTTTCATCGACCTTCTCTTTGACGATTGGAAGTGGCCGCACGGATTTGCTGAGAAGCTCAAGCGACTTCGTGTGAATCGAGACTTCCCCTGTCTTCGTGCGGAAAATAAAACCTTTAACGCCGATGATATCCCCGATGTCCATCAGCTTGAACCGGTCATACGCTTCACCAAGGTCGTCACGCTTCAAATAAATTTGGATTTTGCCTTTTGAGTCCTGCACATGGCAGAATGAAGCTTTCCCCATCCTTCGCAACGACACTATACGTCCCGCCACTGATGCATCGACCGGAGAAGAATCGTCTTTAAACGACTTCAATATGTCGGAAGAATAGCTATCGACATCATAGCCATAGACGTAGGGATTTATATTTCCTTTCTTCAGCTCATCAAGCTCTTCCAGCCGTCTCTTCGTAAGCTCATTTTGTTCTTGCAAGTATTCTTCGTGCTCGTTCAATTCTTCCTCTCCATCATCGTTCTGTCATATTTTACCAAAACTAATTTCTTGTCTTTGTTTTCCAGTTCATCCATGCCGGTGAAGACGATGTTTTCAATGAGAATCGAATCGACAAATCCAATTTTTCGCGCTTTTTTGAGCTCATCGTCAATTATCCCTCCTTTAAGAATAATGAGACTTCCTTGGGGAATTGTATTACCACTGAGCGCCTCAGGCTCTTTAAGAAAGCCGCGCGACCACTTTACAACTTCGTCTAACTTGCCTGCGGCCCGTGATATAACATAATCAAATTTTCCGCGAAATGCATACGATTTCGCGAGTTCTTCGGCCCTACCGGTGACAACTTCAGTATTAGTCAATTGCATGCGATTAACTATGTCGGCTAAAGCCGCGTTTTTTTTCGCAATCGAATCGAGCATTGTGATTTCCAAATCTTCATAAAGAATCTTCATCGGAACCCCCGGCAGGCCGCCACCGGTGCCGAGGTCGAGAATTTTCGCTTTGAGCTGCAGCTTCTTGTTGAACAGAAATGAAATACAATTTAACGCATGGTGCGGATAGAAATTATGCTCATCTTTTCTGGAGATCAAATTCACCCGGCTATTCCATGACAGAAGAAGCTCTCGATACTTTTCAAATGAGCCCGCCTGATCATTGCTGAACTTCAGCCCATTCTCGGCACAAATTGAAATGAACCACGATATGTCTTTTATCAAGTGACCTGTCACAAAACTCCGACGAGAAATCTAACCGCCAAGATTGCAAAGCGGCTCATAAGAGGATCCCATTTGAAAAGTTTTTAGCCCCTTAACGTTTAAGAGCAAATTATGAATGTCAGGATCACTCATTAGAATTGTAATACGGATATATGCGCCGGGTATATTAATCAGTTTTTTCCGAGTTTTCGACAATCCTTTTAATCTCTTTCCAATAAGTGCTATCGGCAATCTGTGTCGGTTGAAATGTTACCTGCTTCCGCAGCTTCAGAATTTCAGCGGCTCTATCTTGAGAGTTCGGATGTGTGCTGAGCCATTCCAAATGCTCCGGCGTGTTGCCTTTTTCTTGCGACATCCGAAACAGTATGTCGGCAAAATATTGAGGATCAATGTTTGCCTTCGCCATCATGTGTACGGCGGCAGTATCGGCTTCACTTTCCTGCTCCCTATCAAAAGCAGACGACGACAGGAGCCTTACCATATCTTGCCCGATTTCTTGATCGCCGTTGCCGCCGGCAATGGCTGTCAACATCGAGAACCCAACGTCCCTAACTAACTTCTTCATCACGTCTCCGTGTTCTATATGCCCGATCTCATGTGCCATCACGCCGCTCAATTCTTCCGGAGATTTGCAATAGTCGATCAAACCGGTGTAAATGACTATATGCCCATCGGGCAATGCAAAAGCGTTGACGTCGTCCTTGATAATTACATGCAGTGTGATTGATGAATCTGCAATACCGTTTGCGTCGCACAATCTTTTTTTAATAGTGTCCATGAACGTTTGAACGCTGTCGGATTCAAGCTCGCGATTATCCCTTCTCACGTCTTCGAGGACAAGTTCCCCCAATCTCCGTTCGTTATCTTTTGTTATCTGCTCGACATGAAAGTGCCTGACGAAATCGATCCTGCTGAGCAAAAACCAAACGCCGAGAAACGAAACCGCAAGAGCGATGAACTGGATTAAGACTTTTTTCATATGGCGGCCTTCACGCACACATCAGACAACGACCCGAATAACCACCAGGTAACATGTTTCCCTTTACGGGTCTGGATAGCTGCATACATGGTCGCGATGAACTCGATAAGATTAAACAAGACGATTGTAAAAATGTATGCGATATAGCCGTTCGTGATAGACTTATGACCGAGTACAACCGCGATTGTCCAGTAGACTCCCGCGGCGTTCACCGGCAGCGTGAGGGCTTGTGCCATTAATGCCTGCGTGCAATGCCAGCGCACAAAACGCGGCGACTTTCGATTACCGAAATAAAAAATCGCACTCGCAATTAGATTGACAATCGGGAACGGAAGACCGACCATGATAACAACGAGAGACATCAAGTAGCTGTTGGAGGCTTTTTCTGCTTCGTATTCGTCGGGTGTATAGCTGAATTCTTGAAGTGAGGCCATCTCACAATCCTTTCTTAATATTCCAAATCCAGTTTAACGCGAGAATCATAATAGCCGGGATTGAAATCCATTTGTTTGCCGAGAAAAAACGCTCCGCCCACCCATAAAATCGGTAGAAGCTATCGCTTCTTCCCAGAGTGTCCCCGACAATCCACAGTGGAATTACAAATAGAGCAAGTGCCATCATCGGGCCGAACGGATTGATCCACAACGATTCACTGAAGTTCCCGTTTATTAATGCAATTAAGGATCGAGTGGTGCCGCACGAAGGACACGGAATGCCTGTCACATCTTTGAACAGGCAGAAGCTCGGAAGCGACTCATGAGCGGTTTGTTCTAGAACGTTCCATGCTAACCAGGCGTATCCTGTCACAGACAATGCGAAGAAAAATATGTAAAGTTTCTTTTTGCTCATATAGCATTTGCGGCTGTCACTCCAATAAAAAGAATTTGCTAAATGCTCCTAATGCTTAATTGAAGTGACCACAGAAGTAAATTAATCTATCAGTACAATACCTTCTGGAGACGCATCAGGTTGGACTCGCGTGTCCTGCCCATAATTATGAACCAATCAACAATCGTCCAGATACCGAGGCCGCCGCAAGTGAGAAGTTTTGCGATGCCCAGGCCGGTCTCACCGATTAAGAATCGATCGATCCCGAAATGTCCCCCAATCAGAGAGACGATAAGCATCATTGTGGGATCTTTGAGATTCGCTGCGTGCAGTTGAATTGATTTGGAATCGTCCAATTTCAGGAGCTGGTCGCGGATGGCCTGAAGCTGGTACCCATCGAAATACTTGTTGTAGGACATCAAAAACATATCGACTTTTTGCTGATCCATAAGAAAGCCTTTCTGTAGGTTTTGATTGTATTAGGGGTATTTTGATAAATAATAAGCTGTCCATGTGATAATATCTGCGAAGCATTTGTACTGGAATATATCAGTCCAAATACTAAAGTGCAACCGCGGCCCGGCCAATATATATGGCGCATTGCGACGCTCCGCGATTAATACTGTTCCAACACCCTTGTCGGCTGAACAGTGAAAGCAAGACAACCCGCTTCTCCCACTCAATCCGAATCAAGCTCGACAAGTTTTCTCAATGCCGACACTTCTCTCTTTGCAAGATTACGCCAGCCGCCGCGCTGTATTCCATGGTGAGTGAGGCCGGCATACGAGTAACGATCGAGCTGGACAACGCGGATATCTATGAATTCAAATATTCGTTTGACAAGATGATGCTTGCCCTCATGAACCACTATTCCAATTTCCTTCCCGCCGCTCTCGGGCAAAACGTAAAGCTCGTCCGGGACCGTAACCGTGCCGTCAAGCATCACCCCTTTTTTCAACTTACCGAGCTCTCGCTCCCTGATGGGCCTGTCGATAGTCGCCTTATAAACTTTCAATACGAGATGCTTCGGATGCATAAGGCGGTTTGCAAGCTCCCCGTCATTTGTCAGGAGTAACACTCCCGTCGTGTTCCTGTCCAGCCTGCCGACCGGATATATCCGCTCCCTCACTTTCACAACGTCGAGGACACCCCGTCTCCCCTTTTCATCATGCAAAGTGGTGACGATGTCCTTCGGCTTATTCATTAAGATATAAACGAGGTTTGTGTGACTTCTTACTCCTCTGCCGTCAACTTCGACTTTATCTTTGCGCGGATCGATTTTTGTGCCCAACTCCTTCACAATCCTTCCGTTCACTTTTATCCGCCCGGCTGAAATCATCTCATCGCCTTTTCGACGCGAGGTGATCCCGGAAGATGAAAGGTACTTATTCAGCCTCACCGGTCCGCTGCCTGACGAACCTTTCGAACTTGAATTGCGTTTTTGCGGCGGCATCATCTTGCTGAGTATTCTCCTTTAATTTGGCTTCTCACGAATAAAGCTGGTACAGTAAAAACGAGAATATTTCTTGCCGCAAACTCTCGCGGCGGTTTATTCTTTTGATTGCGGCTCCGCCGGGCCAATTTCTTGCTTAGCCGGAGGTTCGTTCGCAGGCTCTGCGGCAGGCTGCCCGCCGAATGCCGTTATCTCAAGCTGGATCGACTCCTCAGCGCCTTTACTTCTTATCTCTTTGATGATCTCTTCGATTTCGCGAAGCTTGGGCAAATCCTCTAAATTTTTCAATGCGAAAATCTTTAGAAATCTTTGCGTGGTTCCGTAAAGCAGAGGGCGGCCGACGGTCTCTGCGCGGCCGACTACCGTCACAATTTCTTTTTCCAAAAGGTTATGCAGAACATAATCCACATTCACTCCGCGGATAGTTTCGACCTCCGGTTTTGTAATCGGCTGCTTGTAGGCGATGATTGCGAGCGTCTCTAAAGCCGAGTTCGAAAGCTTGCGCCTTGCCTTTTCTTTGAAAAGATAAGAAACCCACTGAGCCAGTTCTTTGCGCGTCGCGAATTGATATCCGTTTGCTATCTCGATTATATAGAAGCCGCTCCCATCCAGTTCATATTTTTTGTTTAGCGCATCGATCCGGGCAACTATCATATCAGGGTTTACCCTTCCGAAAGTGTGCGCCGCATCCAGAACGGATTTTATCGTGCCGGCATTAAGCGGCTCGTCGGATGCGAAGAGGATCGCTTCGATGATGTGCGCGAGATCGTCCACGACTCCTTCCTTAGGTGATAACTCCGAATCATCTTTTTCGTCATCCGGCTTTACAATCTCATCCAAGCCGTCAAGCGAATCCCGATGGAGGTTTTCCTCATCCGCACGCCTCTCCGCATTTTCTTTAACATTATCTTTTTGGGCGGATTCTTCAGGCGGTAAATCAATATCCAATTCAGAGCTCGATTCCGGATTATAATTGGTAGTCTGCGCAGGTTGTGCATCCGAGTCCGACAAAGAAAAACCAACTTGCAGGTTTGGTGTACCTCTGTCCTGTGGCAATTTATTTTCTTCCTTATCGCCGGAGCCGTCAGGATACTGTTGTTCCGACATTATCCTCCTCTATCGGTTCATATTTCAAGATTATGAAGTCATTGAATCCGCCGCTGGTCCTGACGCGGATTACGTTCCTTTTTATCAGCTCAAGCAGGGCTATAAATGTTACCACAAGTCTCAAACGCTCGTGTATTGTCGCCGCGAGCTCGAGGAAATGAAGCGCCTTTCTATCTACAATGGAATTCATAACGAATTCGATCTGTTCATCTAGCGTTACGTTAATGCGCTGGATATTGTGGTACGGTGTGTCTTCCAATTTGTCCATCGCCCGCTTAAAAGCTGTGATCAAATCTATGAGTGTCGCATTCTTAAGCTGGTCTTCTTCCGGAGACACATACTGGCGCTCGTCCTGTTTGAAATAATTCCTGTAAAAAAGTCTTTTGCCCTCTTCTTCGAGATGTCCGAAATTTCGCGACGCTTCTTTGAACCTCGCATACTCGGCAAGCCGGTCAGCAAGCTCTCTTCGCGGATCATCTTCGATCAGCTCTTCAATTCCTTCTTCGTGAGGCAGAAGCATCCTGACTTTTATTTGCATCAACGTCGCCGCCATGACGATAAAATCGCCGACGACCTCAAGATCCAGCAGCTGCAAGATATGAATGTAATCATAGAATTCTTTTGCTATTCGCGCGATTGGAATATCGTAGATGTCGAGCTGGTCGCGTTTTATGAAGAACAAGAGAAGATCGAGCGGACCTTCAAAGTCGTTCAATTTTACTCTGTAGCTCATCCCACCTTCATTGCCTGGTGAACTTCCGCCATGGTTTTCCCGGCGATTGAGCGGGCGCGATGTTCACCGTTTTTTAAAATTTTCATGATTTCTTGCGGTTTACTTTCGTAAAGTGCGCGACGTTCTCTGAATGGATCAAGAAGCTCGTTAATCTTTTCCGCCGCTCTCATCTTGCAATCGACACAGCCAAGCTCCCCGCTTTCACAGCCTCGCCTTATCTCCATTTCTTGGACAGGATTGAACTTTTGATGGTACATATACACAAGACAAATATCGGGCCTTCCCGGATCACCTTTGCGGATTTTTTGCGGGTCGGTAATCGCTTTCTTCATTTTCTTTTTCACTTCATCGGGAGGATCGGATAAAAGGATCGCATTGTTCAAAGATTTGCTCATTTTCTTTCCGTCGAGACCGGGCAGTCGGGCGAACTTTGTGAGCTTCGCCTCCGGCTCCGGAAAAACATCTCCGTATTGCCGGTTGAAGTCGCGTGCAATCTCGCGAGTGATCTCAATGTGTGATAGCTGATCTTCACCGACCGGCACAACTTCTCCCTTGTACAAAAGAATGTCCGCGGCCTGGAGAACGGGATAACCGAGATACCCGTAGCTGATCGGACCGAGATTCAGATCCCGGATTTGTTCCTTCAACGTTGGATTTCTTTCGAGCCTCGGTTGAGTAATCAGCATGGAAAAAATCAAATGAAGTTCAGCGTGCTCTTTTATCTGAGACTGCCTGAAGATCGGGCTGTGTTCGGGATCGATTCCTGCAGCAAGCCAATCGAGAATCATCTCAATTGAGTACTCTAAGATTTGCGACGAGTCGAGATTCGTCGTCAAGACGTGATAATCGGCTATGAGATGAAGATTGGAATATCCGCCCTCGTTTTGGAGCGCGACCCAGTTTTCGAGTGCCCCCGCCCAGTGACCGAGATGCAATTTGCCCGTAGGGCGCATTCCGCTGAGAATAATTTTTTTATCGGGCATTTAAAGGCAAAATCTGTGTTTAGACGTAGAAATACTTTAACCGCAAAGAGGTTTTTTATAATCAAAAAGCTTTGCGCCTCTGCGTTTTATCTGTTTAGCTTCTTTCTTTGTGAGCTTAATTTACGAAATATTTCTACTTCATAAAAAGATACGGCTTCCACTTCTCGTCGATTCTTCCAACGAAGTGCCTGATAAATGTAACGTGGTTCGGTCTGCGAGGCTTCGAGAGAAGTCTTATGCCCGCTTCCTCCGGAGTGTGGTTGCCCTTCCTGTTGTTGCACTTCATGCAAGCGCAAACGAGATTTTCCCAGGTTTCATCCCCGCCGCGAGTCCGGGGAATAACATGGTCGATGGTAAGCGGCAAATCACCTCGACCACAATACTGGCACCGGTTTCCATCACGCCTCAAGATGTTTTTTCTGGATAGAATCACCCGCTTGTGCGGCACCCTGTAATAAACTGATAGTCTCAATATGCTCGGCATAGGCAATGATGCCGACACCGACCGGAGAATTTTTCCGTCATATCTTTCGATGAGTTCTGCCTTTCCCAAATAAAGCAGGATAACCGCCTTCTTCCAGCTGCAAATTGTGAGCGGTTCATAATTTTGATTTAAGAGTAATACTTTTCCGAACGATCTGTCATGATCGCCGCGATCAATTTTATAATTATAAAAGCTGAAGACTCAAACACCTCCGTTTCGTTGTGCGACTCTGCGCGCGCCTATAAATGCCAAGTACAATTTTTCGTTGAAATCATCTCTCTTCGGATCAAAGCTGTTGACTCTAACAAACCCGGATGAATGAATAAACTTTTTATCTTCCCCGATGTAAAGTGCAACATGGGAAACTTTCTTGCCGTCGTAAGAAAAAAATAATAAGTCGCCCGCCTGAAGAGACCGTAAATTCCTTCCAACAAATTTCCCCGCTGCAAACTGTTTGTCAGAATCACGCGGCAGCGCAATGCCATTCGACCTAAAGACAGTCTGCACAAATCCGGAGCAATCAAAACCTTTTGTACTTCTGCCGCCCCATACATAGGATGTTCCCTGCAGGCATTTAGCCGTGTCGAGCAGACTCTTCACGGAAAATGTTCTGGGCGGGACAGAATGAGCAATTCCCGCTTTTTCGGCATAGGCAATTATACCGTCCGGAAGTCTCACTTTAACAGAATTTCCGCGATATCCTACTACAGCCAATTCGCTGCCGAGAACCGCCTCCCGAAGAGCCCGCGAATTCCTTCCCGGCTTTTCCGTAAGCGGCATTATTTTTTCCACGACATATGCTTTGGAAACAGATTGGTAGGCGCTGAATTCTTCTTCCGAAAGCACCGTAACCTGGTTCGCAGAAACCCAGCCTATGTAACCGTCTGCGTGCAGTCTTACTCTTATCCATTCGCCCGTAATTTGCAAAGAGTCGAAGCTTTCGCCGTACAAAACTTGTGTTGTCTGCTCGCCGGATGAGGCATTGGAGCTTCGCACCGGTGCAACCCCTACGTGACAAATTCCTCTCGTGAATTTCCCGACAGATTTGTCAGGCAAGAGAATAACTTTTATTTTTAAATTTGTGTTGGCCGATGTGAAACTGCCGGAAAATTCCTTTCGATAAATCCGTGAGATACGAATTGCTTTCGCGACGGAATCCGTGAAAATGTGGAGGAAATTTTTCGTGTACTTGAAATCTACGACGGAATAGCGTGCATCTATCCTGAGGGACTTCTTCAGCCTCTTCTTAAAAAGTTCAATCGAATCAGCCGATTCGTAATGGCCTTGTCTATCATCGTCTGCCATTTGAAAAAATATAGCGAACAAAGTATTTTTAAACAATGGTTGCAGATTAGCAGCCCAGCAATTGACGACGATTGGCCGTTTTTTTGAATGCCGTGCTAACTTATCAGCGGTGTGCAATATCGGGGCAGGTCGATCTTCAAAGTCACTTCCGGCCGTCAATAAAGACAAAGATTCACTGATATTTGATTGTGCCGATCATTGAATCGTCAGCCAGGTTTTGAGATAGTGCCGCCATTGAATGCGCGATTAAAGAGAGAGCAATCAGTAGTTTGGCAAGCCATGAAAAGATGTCACCAATGAGCCAAAGGCTTATCAAACTTAGACTGTGAATTCCGCGAATTAATTTTTCAATTAGCGTAAATTTTCACGCACAGCACAATGAGTGATATTCAGAGCGTGAGGCTCATGCGCCTCCGGCTCAGTGGATTCGTTGGATTGTGAAACGGATACTCTCCAAAAAAAGTGCTTGGAAAGAATTAATCGATTCTGCAAATTGACGGTGTATAGGAGAAAATCATTTGGATAAAGTATTGGTTGACATACTTGGGCTTTCGCCGAGTCCATCCAGTCCCGGCGCTTACGCTTTGATATTAAAGGAAACCGAAGGTGAACGAAGGCTTCCCATCATCATCGGACAATTTGAAGCGCAGGCGATCGCGCTGGAACTTGAAGGAATAAAACCGCCGAGACCTCTGACACATGATCTTGTGAAGAATGTTCTCGATTCTCTCGGCACAACACTCTCAGATGTAATCATAAATGAATTGCGGGAAGGGACTTTCTACGCGCACCTTAATGTGGAAGGCAATTCCGCGACTCATGAAATAGATGCACGGCCCAGCGATGCAATCGCGGTTGCAATAAGATTCGGCGTACCAATATATGTTTCGGAAACCGTTATGGAAGAAGCTTCCGGCATCCCGGAAATGGAAGAAGGTGAAGAGCCGGAGAAAGGGACGTTCCAAACCCGAGCGGACTAAGAAGGGACCCTCGCCCGCTCACACTAAAGAATCAAAGATGGAACAACTCCAAAAAGAATTGACAGACGCAATCAGCCGCGAAGACTACGAGAGGGCTGCCAAGATTCGCGACGAAATCAGGCGGCTGCAATTAGGCGACTGATTCATACCACGCGTAACCGGGAGGCAAAATGAAATCCGCTTCAGTGTTAGGTGCATTCTTATTCTTGTATTCATTCGGCAATATGTCTTTGCAGGAAATGTTAAAGACCGGCGACGAGTTCTTCAACAAGTTCGATGACAAAGGGGCACACGAAGTTTTGCTTGAAGCAAACAGAGATTATCCCCATGACGCCGAGGTCTTGTGGCGTTTATGCCGGATTGAAACGCATCTCGCTGACCACATGCCGGTTTCTAACGATCACGAAAAGGATGCACAGCTTCAAGCTTATCAAGCGGCTTACGGTTATGCCGACAGCGCCGTTGCCGCCGACCCGAAAAACTCCATGGCTTACGCATATCGTGCGGCGGCCAATGGAAAGATCGCGCTGTTCAAAGGTGTATTCGGTGTCGCACCGATTGTCAAAGAAGTTCGTGACGATTGCGAAAAAGCTATCTCACTCGACCCGAATAATCAGATAGCTTATTATATCATGGGCAGGACTCATGCAAAGCTGGCGGAAAAGCCGTCAATTTTTCGCTGGCCTCTCGGCTTGGCATGGGGAAATATCGATGACGCAATAAAATTTTATCAGAAGGCAATATCTCTCGACTCGAATTTTATAATGTTCAGGCTCGATCTTTCAAAAGCTTTTTTGAGCGACGATGATTACCAAAAAGCCCGTGAGCAGTTGGACGCAATTCCTTCTATTCCGAACCGGGACGAGGACGATGATGCTCGTAGATCTGAGGCGAAGGCAATCCTCCAGAAAATGGGAAAATGAATAAATCCTGGCCGCAGGATATCATCGATCGAGGGCCACTCAGTTTAAATCACGGTTCACAAACGGGACTCGCCCACTCGTTCAGGCCGGCGATTTTTTAAAAACAGCCCGTCCTATCTTACATCTTGCACATCTTCGTTCCGAGCACAAGCTGCGATATATGTAGAGTGCGCCTTGCTGGGCAATAACCGTGTCAAATACGTTATCGCCGCCGAAAAGATCCTGTTTGATCAAAAGTGTAATATTGTTGTCCTGTGTCGTAGGATGCTGGCGATACGTCTCTAACGCCACGTCACAAAGAGCCTGTGTCTCAAAAATGTTTCCGCGCAAATATGTAAGAGGCAAAATCGAGTTTATGATGATTTCTTCCGCCCGGATCGCACCGATGAGCATTTTAACATTGGTCGATGCGAGTGTTCCGAAGACAAAATGCCGCGACCAGTAGCCTTCAGCCGGTACGATTAGTGTTTTTCGCCAAAGTGACAGGTCCAGATTCACGCTTGCCGGAAACACATTTTGATGATTTTCACTCGCCGTATTGGCGAGGGTATTACTTCCTGTACCCCTTTGCTCAACCAGTTCCTTTGCAGAGAATTTCCCATGTTGCTCACATAGGAAGTGGCTCGCTCCCGCGATGCGCACTGTCGGAAAATTTTGAGGGCGTAGCTTGAAGAATAGCCATTCCGATTTGTCAACATATTCGCGCTTGTATTTTTTCTTGATCCCCTGCCAAATTCTAACAAGCTGCTCACAATACGTTTTAGACTCGTCATCGAATCCCGCTTCCATTTGCGGCAAAAGCCCTGCCGCACCGAAAAGCATCGCCTCGATAATTCCCTCCTCGCCGTTAGAATATTCTCTCAAAAATGACAGCGTCGCGTTTCTCGCCAACTTTCTAAACGCTGCAGTATTCTTGATATATCCCAATCCTTCGACAATTCCTTCGTAAAGAAGCTGGTCCCAGTAATTTTCATCCTGCATTTCCGACTTCTCGTAAGTCTTGTGTTCAATTAACAGCTCGGAGAAATCCCTGAAATACCTCTGCTTCGCTTCGAAGATAACCGGACGATTTTCATCGACTATATCTCTAAGCCGCTCCTCAAATTTATTTACCTTGTGCATGAATCGTTTCTCTCCGAGGAGCTTCAAGTAATCCAATTTCTCTTTGAATGGTACGACCGAATTCTTTCCGGCACAGTTCAATGGTGCAATTCTTTCTTCAGCAAGCTGGTCTCTTTGCGACAAATATTTTTGAGCATCCGGCAGGAGAAATTTTGAAAGCTCGACCGTTTCAATTGTTCTTCCGGATTCAGTCTGACATGAACGAGGTTCATCGCATTCGACCACGACATGCAGGACGACACCGTTATAGTTGCGATCCGTTTGATGATTGTGCGAATACCAATCGGAGCTTCTTTTATGAAGCTCTATTTCCCCCCGCATCGTAACACCTTCAATCTTTATCAAGGCGTGTTTGAAATCCGGACCCGCATCCGAGTTAACTTCGCCCGTCTGGATAATTTCGACCCGTTTACCGGAGGTGCTACTTATTAATGAAAAATCAAATTTGCGATTCCTGAATATCTCCTTAAGCTGCGCCTCCGACAAACTCAAAAACATTTTTCAACCATCAGTTTTCAATTTAACGGTTAATAGTTAACGACTACTTTTTCAGGAGAACACTGTAATACAAAGCCCTTTCCCTGACTTTGTCCGCAAACGTTTCATCGAATCCTGCAAATATGATGTCGCGGCTCACGTTGATTATGATCGGCGCTCCGGCAGCGTCAGCGACATTGGCCACATCTTCGACCGAACCGCCCTGCGCCCCGATACCCGGCACAAGAAGCGGAATTTCCGAGTACGATTCCCTGATTTTTCTCAACTGTTCCACTTTCGTCGCGCCTACCACAGCTCCGATATTTCCATTCTTATTCCACTCAGTAAGCTTCTCGATCACAATTTCGTAAATTTTCTTTCCACCCGATTCCAAAAGCTGAAAATCATTCGCGCCGTCGTTTGAAGTGAGAACAAGCGCGAATATATCTTTCTCATGGTAATTCAGAAAAGGCTCGATGGAATCGCGTCCCATATATGGATTAACTGTTGCGGCATCAACACCGAATTGATCAAAGAAGGTTTGAGCGTAGCGCTTCGCACTGTTGCCGACGTTGCCTCTTTTACAGTCGGCAATGACATAGATGTCGTCGGGAATCTTTGCAATTGTCCTCCCGAAAATTGACCAGCCGTTTTCCCCTAAACATTCATAGAAGGCAGTGTTCAGTTTATACGCACACGCCACATCCTGTGTTGCCTCGATGATCCTTGTGTTGAATTCGAGGACCGAATCTTCATATTTGGATAAGTACTGCGGAATCCTTTCGACGGAAGGATCGAGTCCGATGCAGAGATTACTTTTGCGTCTTTCGATTGAAGCAGAAAGTTTTTTAAAACTCATTTCGATCCATGGAGCTTGGAGCCGGAAGTTTTCCACACCATCGATTCGACCCAAGGTTTGGTTTTTCGATTATATTTGGCTGTCGGTTTCTTGTTGTATGGTGCGAGGGCACTACCGCTAACTTCAAAGTAGTTCAGTAGGCCTATCGCAGTGACCGGATATATCATCACGGGGTGCTTAGCACTTACATCCAGCGTCCACGCATCGCAGTATCCGATATCGTCCTTGCACGCCGTCGAATGAATGTCGATGCCCGATCTTCCTATGCTCGATTTCCATTCGAGAGACCGGACACAACCGCGAGTCCCAGCGTACTCTCGTGTTATGCCTGAGTAAGCTCTGCCCGGAAGGAGGAGAAATCCATGGTCGCCGGTGATCCTGAAAGAAATTAGCTTGTTGTGCCGCTTCGCGCCCTGTATCTCGTTTCTACAGACCGCCATGGTATCCGCAAGGTGGTCGTCGCACGAATTCGAGTCCAAGTATTTTTTGTAGAAAGGCGTATTCACGCTATCTTTTTTTAATTTCTCCAAGAGTATTATTGCTCGTGAGAACCGGCGTTTAGTGTTCCTTCCTGTGTGCGTAAAAATTCAGCAGAATGCCGACCATAATCCAATCGGATAATATGCCCGAACCGCCGTAGCTTACGAACGGGAGCGGAATTCCGATGATCGGTGCAAGGTTTATATTCATTCCTATATTTATAAATACATGGAAAAGGAAAACCGCAGCAATCCCGATCGAAGCGAGGCTGGCGAATTTTGTTTTCACAAGTTCGGCGATTCTGACAGCTCTAAAGCATAGTGCGGCAAATGCCAGCAGCGTGACCGCAGCACCTGCAAAGCCAAACTCTTCACCTATAACGGTGAAAATAAAATCGGTCCACCGAGCCGGCACGAAACGAAGCTGAGTCTGTGCACCATGGAGATACCCTCTTCCAAAGAGCCCGCCGCTTCCGATCGCAACCCGGGCTTGCAACGCGTTGTAGCCCGCACCTTGCGGATCAACATTAGGATTCAGAAATATTTGAATGCGTTTCTGTTGATGTGGCTGAAGGAGTTTTCTGTAAAAATACTCCATGAAGATTCCGAATGATACTGCGACGAAGCTCAGCGTCACGGCAAAAAGCTTTTTCCGGCTCAACAGAAAAAAAAGTACGCCGAAGGAAACTACGGTCAAAAGAAGCGCAGTCGTTCCCGTAAATTCAGCAATGACTATCGCAACAGGTGCTATCAACGCGGCGATAACTATCATCTGCATACCTGACCAAAAAAGAATCGAGAAAAATATTGCAAGGTATACGACCGACGTCCCAGATCCGGCTGGACGAGAGTTAGGATCATCGGCAATCCCACAATCCCTGCACTAATTCCGATTACCTGCCATTCTGTCCGCTCATTGCCCTTTTCGGACAGAAATTTGGAGAGAGACAAAATCGCAGCTACCTTTGCAAACTCCGACGGTTGTCCGCCGATGCCGAAAAATCCTAGCCAGCTTGTGTGAGTCGCCACTCTTTTACCCGCGATAAGCACGAACAGTAATAGAACGATAGTGATCGCATAATAAAAATAAGCGCCGTTCTGGAGAAATCTGTTTGACGAAAACATTATAGCAAGAGCGATAACGAGTCCTGTCAATTGCCACACTAAATCCCGGGTAAGGAAGTCGCGCATTCCGGAATTAAATGTGGCACTGTTGACGGCGATGATGCCTATGAATCCCAAAATGATGGCGAGACTAAGGGTTTTGTAATCGACGGAATCTCTGAAGAAGTCGAACATCAGTTCATAGCGGCTGTTGCAGCCTCAGTCCCGTTCGGTTGCACCGGCGGCTCAGGCGACGAGGTTCTATTCAGATAATACTCGATCAGCTGCTTTGCTATCGGCGCGGCTATCGATCCGCCGAATCCCGCATTCTCCACTAATACGGATAAAGCGATCTGCGGGTGATCGATAGGAGCGAAGGCAATGAACCATGCGTGATCTTTCCCGTGCGGATTCTGCGCAGTTCCGGTTTTTCCGGCAACAATTATGCCCGGAATCTGTGCGCCATGTCCCGTGCCGCCGGGTCCGTTCACAACTAATTCCATGGCCTCACGGAGCTGGTCAAAGACTTCGCCGCTGATGGGAATCTTTCTTTCACTGTATTGAGCATAATATGTTTTGCCGGTTCTACGGTCACGAATGTACCGTACGATGTGTGGTTGGAAATATTCCCCATAATTTGCGATCGCCATGGTATACGCCGCCATTTGCAGCGGAGTCGCACTGACTTCACCCTGGCCGATAGCCAGGCTGATGAGGTAGCCGTTCGTCCAGCGATTCTTGCCGTACACAGTGTTATAATAATCTCTCGACGGAAGTATGCCCGCATTCTCTTCTTTTAAGTCGATCCCGGTTTTTTGGCCGAAACCAAACATCTCTCCATACTTTGTCCAGTCGTCAAATCCAACTTTAAGCATCAGATTATAAAAGAATACGTCGCAAGATTTTTCAATAGCTTGTATGACGTTGTTCGTCCCATGAACGCCATGGCATTTAAAAATTCTCCCGCCGTAATAAAACGAGCCCGTACAATGCACCGTCCAGTTGTCATCGATAATACGATTATCGAGCGCCGCGCTTGCGAGCACCATTTTGAATGTGGAACCGGGAGGGAGTATCGCCATAGTCGCCCTGTTAAAAAGAGGATGGTCATTATCGTTTTGAAGCCGATTCCAATCTGCAATTGAAGTGTAACCCGAAAAAACAGAGGGGTCAAAATCGGGAGCGCTGGCCATGGCAAGGACCTCGCCATTATTCGGGTCGAGCGCGACGACTGCACCGCGTCTGCCAGTAAGAAGAGACTCCGCCATCGCTTGCAGTCCTTCATCTATTGAGAGATACAAATCGGAGCCGTCCTGAGTTGAGACATCAATTTTCCCCTCATCATAACTTCCGACGACCTGCCCGCGTGCATTGACTGCGAGATACTTTAAGCCCTTTTGCCCGCGCAACATTGTCTCGTAACTTGCTTCAAGCCCGGTGTAGCCAACGATGTCTCCCGGCTTGTAATAATCTCCCAATGTTTCAAGTTGCTGCTCTGAAATTTCCTTGGTAAACCCGAGCACGTGAGCCGCGCGAGCTTTGCCGACATAAACCCTCTTCGGCTCAACGTCGAAATACACGCCGGCAAATTCTTTAAGATGCTCTTCGATTGAAGAAAGCGCGGCAAAGGAAATATCTCTTTTCAACTTAACGGGAAAATACGGGGATATGCTCTCACCAATTTGTATCCTGTTCACTATGTCCAAGCTATCCATCTGAAGGAGAGCCGCTAGCGGAGCGATCTGACTACTTTTAAATTCGGATGGAATCAACGACACTTCATACGCGGGATCGTTCTCGACCATAACGTTACCGTCGCGATCGAATATTTCCCCGCGCAACGGCTGTTGAACGATGATCCTTGTTGCGATCTCTTCAGATTGTTTTCCGTAGGCGGCATGGTTCATCAATTGCATGTTGCCAAGCTTGATCAACATTACCAGAACGATGACAACAATTATGCACCGCATCATCACCGATCTAACACGCGATCCGAAATCTGGATCAAACATATCGGCTCTTATTCCCGTTCACAAAAACTATTATCATAGCAAATATCGATGTATATACAGTAGTTCCAAGTGTAAATTTCGAGAAAACATAAAGAAAATTCAATTCGCCTGACGCTTCAATCGGAACCGCCGCAAGTTCGGAGATGAAAAGGGTAATCGCCGAAATCCAAGCAAAATTGAACGTTTTCGCCGCTAATTCAACGTCGTTTTCCTTATAGAAAAAGCCCGCCACAAATCCCGCAATGACTCCGACAAATGAAGTGAGTCCGATGAAATGCGTGACAAGCAAATCTTGAAATAATCCAATCACAAATCCGCCTCCCATTCCGAAGAGTTGCCCCTCGCGAAGCGCGATGTAAACTATTAACAGTACGACAAGCTGGGGCGACACGGTGTCGATTGAAGCAAAGTTATCTAAGAATTTCTGTGCCAGGATGGTTATAATTCCCAGCATTGCGTATCCAAGAATTCGCTTTGTCATTTGCCGGCAGGATTCTTCTGATTCGCCTTCAGAGTTTTATTCCCAAGATCACGCGCTTCTTCTGATGGACTGTATTGCATAACGAACGCAACCGAAAGGGATGAAAAGTCCACTGCGGGCTGGACTTCGATTTGTTTAAAGACATTTCCCGTTTCATCGGTCGCCTCGGCGACTACCCCGATCACAATTCCCGGCGGTACGAGACTGCTCAAGGATGATGTCTCGACGATTTCTCCTTTGCTGACATCATATCTCCTCGAAACATTTCTCATATTAAGATTATCATTTTCACCGGTGACAATTATCCCGTCAGCCGAAGCATGCATGAGTCTTGCAGCGATCCTGCTCTCGTTATCAAGCAATGTACGGACCAGGCAGAAATTGCCGCTTGCAGCGGTGACTATTCCGACCAGACCGCCGCCGGTAACAACCGGATCCCCGATACCCACACCGTTTCCCTCTCCAGCATCCAGTGTGATAAAATATTTCCCTCCTTCAGATGTCCGGCCGACAACGTTCGCAGGAATAAGAGGCGATGAGCTTTCATCTCTCAGCTTGAGCATCGCGCGCAGTTGATCGTTTTCAGCGATGGCACGTCGAATTTTTGAAGTTAAATCTATGAGCTGCGCATTCTCCTTTAGAAGTTCTTCGTTCTTAGAGACCAACGTGAAATAACTAATAATCCCTTTGATACCATCTTCAAGATAAGACGTGGTGATTAAGCCGATGGTCTGCAGTCCGCGGGTATGAATGTTGTTATTGGTCGAAATAAGGAAGAACGCTAAAGAAAGAAGGAGAGCAAAAATTATATAATTCTTGGCCAAGCCAAAAAATTCAGAAACCCATTTAAACATTCTCGTAAATCATAGACTAATTTTTCATCAATACCGCCGGCTCTTAATCAAGACCTTGTTGAACTCATTTATCTTATCAAGTACTTTCCCCACGCCCCGGACGACAGCAGTAAGCGGGTCCTCCGCAACATGGACAGGCAGATTTGTTTCCATTCTTATTCTTTCATCTAAACCTTTCAACAGTGCACCGCCGCCGGACAGCATTATGCCCCGGTCGAGAATGTCTGCAGAAAGTTCAGGAGGAGTTCGTTCGAGTGAAATTTTCACAGCGTCCACTATCGCTCCAACAGGCTCGTTCAACGCTTCGCGAATTTCGGCGGAGCTTACCTCGGTCGTTTTCGGAATACCGGCCACCAGATCTCTTCCTTTTACCTGAATAGTAATTTCTTCTTTTAAAGGCATGGCGGATCCCACCTCGCACTTTATCGCTTCAGCCGTTCTTTCGCCGATCAGGATATTGTGGTTCTTTTTGAAAAACTGTATGATAGAGTTGTTCATTTCGTCGCCTGCGATGCGGATTGACTCCTCGTTCACTATTCCGGAGAGAGCGATGACCGCAATTTCAGTTGTGCCGCCTCCAATGTCAATGACCATGTTGCCGACCGGGGCATCGACGTTCGAGCCCGATTCCGATGGCCGCCGCCATCGGCTCAGCAATCAAATGCACCTCCTTTGCGCCGGCATGTTCAGACGCGTCACGCACCGCGCGCTTCTCAACTTCCGTTATCCCGCTCGGAACGCTTATTACAATTCTTCTACTCGGGATCATTCCTGCGTGAACTTTCCTTATGAACGCGCGGAGCATTCCCTCCGCGATCTCAAAATCCGCTATGACACCGTCGCGCATCGGACGAATAACCTGAATGTCTCTGTGAGTTCGCCCGAGCATTTCTCTCGCTTCATGGCCGATCGCAACAATGCGTTTTGTGTTCTTGTCGAACGCAACTATCGAAGGCTCGCGAAGGACGACTCCTTTTGCACGCACCCAGATCAGCGTATTCGCTGTCCCGAGATCAATTGCTAAATCATTTGATAAAAGTCCGAAAAATCCCATTATTCACTCTTTCAATGTTTGAAATGTCTGATACCGGTGAAGACCATGGAGATGTTGAGACGATTTGCGGCTTCTATAGACTCAGCGTCCCTGACAGAGCCTCCGGGCTGAATTATTGCAGACGCGCCGGCTTTTGCAATCTCCTCAACATTGTCGGCGAACGGGAAATAAGCGTCCGAAGCGGCGACGCTCCCTTTCAAATCGAGGCCGGCTTCTTCAGCCTTCATCCGTGCGACCTTAACGGAATCAACTCTTGACATCTGCCCGGCTCCTGAGCCAAGCGTCGCCCCGTCTTTTGCAAAAACAATCGCGTTAGACTTAACATGCTTGCAAACGGTGTACGCAAACTTCATGTCGTTGAGTTCGTGCTCAGTAGGAAACCGGGTGGTAGCCACCTTCAAGTCGTTCTCCTTCAGGACAATGTTATCCGCGGTTTGTGCCAGTATCCCTCCGCAAGAAGAACGCAGTACAATATTCTCCGGCAGCTTGTTCTTGCTCAAAATAATTCGTCTATCTTTTTTCTTATTCAACAGGTCGAGCGCGTCGCTTGAAAATCCCGGCGCAATTACGACTTCCAGGAAAATTTGGTTAAGCTGCTCCGCAAGCTGCGCTTCGACTTCCCGGTTAAAAGCGACAATGCCGCCGAAAGCGCTCTTGGAATCTGTCTTCAATGCTCGCAAGTAAGCTTGATGGATATCATGGTCGATCGCAACTCCGCACGGATTGGTGTGCTTTATGATTACTGCAGCAGGCGCGCCGAACTCCTGAACAAGTCTCTGAGCCGCGTCAACATCGACAAGATTATTGTACGAAAGCTCTTTGCCGTGAAGCTTCTCAAAATACTTCTCGAAATTGCCGTAGAAGCCGGCTGTCTGGTGAGGGTTTTCACCATAGCGCATGTCCATGGCTTTGCGCTCACCGATAAGAACCGTGTCGCCGATGGAAGAGCCGGTTCCCGCGGGCGCTTCGGCATCAGCAAATTTTGCTCTGTAAAATTGCGCAATCGCCACGTCGTACATTGCGACCTTTTCGAACGCGGTCGCGGCAAATCCTTGCATTAACTCAAGACTTATTTCGCCGCTGCTGCTCAATTCCGCAGCAACCCGGTCATATTGCGCAGGCTCCACAACAACTGCACATCCTTCGTAATTTTTTGCAGCGGCTCTTATAAGCGACGGCCCGCCGATATCGATATTTTCGATTATCGTCTCAAGGTTTGCGCCCGATACAGCCGTTTCTTCAAAGCGGTAAAGATTGACGACCACCATATCGAACAACGACAGATTTAATTTCTCCAGCTGGTCGAGATGCTGGCGTACATTCCGCCTTGCCAGTATTCCTGCGAAAACCGCCGGATGAAGCGTTTTTACCCGTCCATCCAATATTTCCGGAAAGTTTGTAACATCGCTGATACTTTTCGCTTTTATTCCGGCTGACTGAAGCGCCTTCAGCGTTCCACCTGTGCTGAAAATTTCTGCCCCCGATTTTGTAAGAACATTCGCGAATTCTGTAAGCCCGGTCTTATCCGTGACGCTGATGAGTACACGTTTTATTTTCACGAAATCAAAACCTTTCTCGCCTTAATTTCTACCTTATTTTCCTCAAAGAGTTTGATAGCTTCAGGCAGGAGATCATATTCCAGTTGATGAACCTTTGAAGCAAGCGTCTCCGGAGTATCTTGCCCTTTTACCGGCACGCACCTCTGTAACACGATCGGACCACGATCGTATTCGCTATCCACGATATGGACTGTCGCTCCACTGACCTTGCAGCCGTAGTCGATCACAGCTTGATGAACCTTTGTTCCGTACATTCCCTTGCCACCAAATGATGGAAGAAGCGCCGGATGTATATTAATAATCCTATTCTCAAATCTTCTAACAACGACATCAGGAATCTTTTTAAGGAAACCCGCAAGGACAATAAATTCAACTTCGTATCTTTTCAAAACATCTAGGAGAAAGTCTCCGAATTGTATCTCACCAGGAAAAGTCCTCGGGTCGGCAATTCTCGTCTCAATTCCTACGCGCTTCGAGTTTTCAACTGCGTCGCAAGCGTGATCGGAAATTACCAATCCGACTTCCGATTTGAGAAATCCATCTTCGTGTTTTTTAATAATATTGAGAAGATTCGTGCCCTTGCCAGACACAAAAACCGCAAGTCTCATTCGTGAAAAGTTAAGGTTCTAACAGACAAATATCAACCAATTTCGGCACAGTCGGACAAACTCCGGCAGATGCATTGTTTCCATTTATCGACCCGGCTTCACATGCCCGGTTTGCATACGACCTGAAACTCATATTTGAATGCGGCTTCGGTTATACAAGCCCTGAAAACGATGCGGCCCCTCCCGCAATCCATCTCTTTTGTGGATTATTGTTCGATATATGATAACCTGTTCTGGAATCAGTTTCAGGTTTTCTCATATTGAGAATACGATATGAAGGGGTGGGAATTGTTATAAACAAAGTATTGACTGGTGCCACCGGCCAGACGAGACCCTTTTATCTCATCGTGTAGCTGAAAGTCACTAAAATATACCGCGTAAGAACTTCATTTTGCAAATCGTCTATATACTGGTCGGTCACGGTCCGATTAACGCTTTTGTTCTGGCCAAGCAAATCGTTTACGGATACCTGCAGCTCGCCGCTCTCTTTCGCGAAAAACTTCTTTCCAAAGCTGAAATTCCACAGTAAGGTGTTTTGATTGTAACCCTGTGCAAGGCCGCTCGTAACCTGGCTGCTCAACTGGTTGTTCATCACTATTCCATTCCAGAATTCCCAAACCCATTTGAGCGAAGCTGTGTGCGAATAATAGTTGCCGCTTTCGGTTGTCTGCTGGGAATTCATGGCAAAATTATAATTCCCCATGTAAGATATTGTGAAATCAAAATCCCGGCTGATATTACTCCCTATCACGAAACCTGCGCTTGGTCCGATCTGTGTTCGCATCGCTCACCACGCTGTTTAGAACGCCGGGACTCCGCATATAAGTCACACCTGCATTAAGGTTGAGAGCGCTGCTAATGAGATCGAACGGGAAGCCGTAGGTGAAGAACGAACGGGCGTTCCAGTATCCATTAAGATTCACCGGATATGTTAACTGCTGGGTATTTGTCATAGTCGTACCGTTCGATAGGACAGTGTCGCGTGACGGAATAATCGTCGCGTTCGCAATATAATCGTTTGTATAAGTGGCAAAGAGGAGGAGGAACATGCTTTCAGCCCTGCCGGGCGTCGTCAGGTTGTAACGCGCCAGTAGGGTTTGAGAATATGACTCGGACAAATTTGGATTACCCGTTGTGAGCAGCGACGGGTTGGAATTATTGATTACTGGTTGAAGCTGTGTTACCGCAGGTGCAGTCGTCGAAGTTCTATAAAAAATCCGCAGATTCTTATGATCGGGCGTAGTATAGTTTATGAGCGCACTTGGAAGGAAATCCCAAAATTTCTTCATGATTCCCATATTTGTCGAAGTCGAATCGTCTCCGCTCATCTCGGCATACTGGTATGATAGATTCGCCATGATGTTCCATCCGGCTGAGAAAAATCTGCCCCGTCCTTCTCCGCCGTATGTGGAACTCACGGGCGAAGCGCTTCGCCACAGATAACCGATGCCGACTTTCTGTGTAACGTAATTGTCCGAATATGAATCTGAAAGCGGAGCATAATAATCGGTGTAGCCGTTGGTAAGTGGATCGAAATTATATGTGTTCTGATATGCCGTATTGTGAGTGAACGAAGAATTATAAAGAAGCTCGACCCTCGCATTGATATCAGTTGGCTCGGTGTATATGAGATTGGCGCTCGCCGTCTCCGCGTTCGACAAATAATTTGACTGCTGCGAGAGACTGTCATTAGGGATTAAGCCTTCACCGTCATTCGCAGCAGAAAGCACGATGGTTGCGCGTTTCTGGTTCGCGCCCGCGCCGACGTCCAATGAAATCGTACGTCCCGGCAGATCGAAAGCATGTCGATATACGGCATGGCCGGTAAGATTATATCCGTTATTGAGCGTGTTTCTGTTGGTTACCGTGTCGGACTGCCCCGAAGTCGAATCAAAATTATTCGCCCGGTTCGATTGGAAATACAAGACCGGAAGTACAGTAAGCTTGTTGGAAGGGTCTGCTCCGTAATCAATCCTGCTGCTGATCCTGTTGTTGTAATTGGTGGAAGATACGTGGCTGTTTTGATCGAGATTGAGGATTGTCGAATCAAAAGACTGACGGTGATCCAACTGATCATTCTGATTACCGACTCGATTGAAAAAATAACTCCCTTGCGCAAAAAGGTTTCCCCCCAAACTATCCGATGCATTTGCTCCGAGAATGCTTGTATTGTTAATTCCTGGTTGCTGACCGACCAATTGATTGTTAGAACTTATTCCTCCCGATCGCCCAAACGGGTTTACCCGCCGCGGTCCATTTCCTCCCGCACCGGCGCCTGCTCCCGGCGCGCGCAATTGACTATTTGTCGAAATGACTCCAAGAATGTCCTGGGTGGAAAAATCTTGCTGGTTTACGTTATTGGACGAACCGAGTAACGATATCCTCTTATCACCGTCGAACATATTTGTATTTGCGGCAGCATCGTACCTGCCATCATCGTCGCCATAACCTCCTGTAATCTTCCCGAAATTCAAGTTACCTCTGTTCCGTCTTGTTATGACGTTGATAGCTTTTACCGACTGCCCGTCGTCAAAGCCGGTGAACTGCGCCTGATCACTCATCTGGTCGAATACCTGAATCTTGTCGATCACCTCCGCGGGAAGGTCTCGAATCGCGATAGTGGGGTCATCGCCGAAATATGGCACTCCATCGATGAGAACCCGTTGAATGGTTTCTCCGCCCACAGTGACAGTGCCATTGCTTACAATAACGCCCGGCAATTTCGTAAGCAGGTCTTCCATGGTCGCATCGCGGTTTACTTTGACAGATGCCGCTTGAAATTCCGTTGTGTCTCCGTTTTGAACGGCGGGTGGGACACGACCTTGAATAGTAACTCCACGAAGTGGAATCGCGGCTTCCGCCATTACCAAGCTCCCAATATCCGTCTCCTTCCCGGTTGCAGAGACAGATGTAATAATCTCGCGTTGTCCGACAGCAATAGCTTCCAATCGGTAATTTCCCGAAGGAACATTTGTGAATAGGAATGTGCCGTCAATGTTGGTTGTCACGTAACGTATTTTCGTCGAATCTACAGAATCAATCAAACGGATCAATGCGCCCGCTAATGGCTCCTTTTTGTAATCGGTGATTTCCCCTCGAATAGAACGCATTTGCGCCAATGACGAAAAAGACATCAAAAGATTTAGTAGAAGCAAGACCGCCGTTAAACAATGAAATCTCATAGAGCAACTATTGTGTTTGACCTGATGGGAGGGGAAGAAGTTTAATATTGATCACGCTTTTATTATATACTTGTAGAGAATGTCGCTTTAGATTCCGAATCTCGAATTTGTGCTTTAATTTGTGAGATCAAAGAGAACAAGAGCCGAAGGAAATAGCCTTCATTTGAAAGCTCACAATGACGCAACTAAAAAATATAAGCAGGCTTGTGACACCGACAAAGCATGAACGCTTTTTACCGTCCCGCATGACATACAAAATGATAGAGCGAGAGCTTCACGTGGATTTCAATTTGAATTCAGAAACATATATGAAGCGGTCAGTAATATCTATCGAAAGAACAATTTAAAGGTGGCTCCGTGAAAAGGCTCCATTACATCCAGCACGTTCCCTTCGAAACTCCCGGAAGCATATTGGATTGGGCACGAAATGAAAAGATAAAAGTAACTTCGACAAAAGTTTATAAACATGAGAATTTCCCGGAGGCAGACGGCATCGACTGTCTTGTCGTGATGGGTGGGCCGATGGGGGTTTATGATGATAAACAGTATCATTGGCTTAAAGAGGAAAAACTATTCATTGAAAATGTGACCAAAACTGGAAAGAGTGCGCTTGGAATATGTCTTGGGTCTCAATTGTTGGCGTGCGTGTTAGGAAGCAATGTAACCAAAAATAGATACAAGGAAATCGGCTGGTATCCTATAAAAATGACTGCAGATGCTGAAGACGAAAAGCTGACTTTCCTGCCGAAAAAATTCACAGTCTTTCATTGGCACGGCGACACGTTCGAGCTTCCGCAGGGAGCATCAAGAATAGCAAGCTCCGAAGGATGCGAGAATCAAGGCTTTATCTACAACCGCAATCTGGTCGGGCTGCAATTCCATCTTGAAGTTACAGGGAAATCACTTCGCGAAATGGTTAGAAACGGGACACAGGAATTATTGCCGGACCGTTATATCCAAAGCGAAAATGAGATTCTCGGAAATACGGCTCATATATCGGCAAACAATGACTACATGACAAGAATATTAGACCGCTTAATCAATGTCAAATGAGTCAAACACACTGGATTCTTGCCGCCTTCAGAATCGATTCAAGATTAGAGAAGCATGCCTATTATCCCTTCCCTATTTTCATCGTTTTCATTCTGCTTAAAAGCTTGGATTCAATCTCTAATTATGTTAAGCTTGCAGAAGGAAAGTATGGTCATGAGAGATAATTTTTCTGACGAGTCGCTTAAAGGGACGGAGACAATTCTTGTGGTGGAGGACCAAGCATATTTACTTGAATTGGTGAAATCGAGCCTGGTCGAACTTGGTTACAAAGTGATAACGGCGATCAGTCCTGATGAGGCACTGCTTCTCAGTAAAACTTACCCGGCGGTCATAGACTTGTTGCTTACAGACGTTATAATGCCGGCAATGAGCGGGACAGAACTGAGTAACGAAATAATCAGAATGCGACCTGGAACAAAGATCCTTTTTATGTCGGGGTACGCAGCAGATGTTTTGGCGCCACATAAAGTTCTCGATAAAGGGATTCACTTTCTTCAAAAGCCATTCTCGTTCGATGAACTTGCTAAGAGAGTTCGCCATATATTGAATCTTAGAACCGATCCTTAGCGGATGGAGGGAATCTGCGCCTGAGGCGCATGAGCCTTTGGCTCAGAACACACGACACGTGGATGATTTCTTCGACTGGGTTCTTGTAGCGGAGGAGGGATTCGAACCCCCGACACGTGGATTATGATTCCACTGCTCTAACCGACTGAGCTACTCCGCCAGATAATCATTAATTTAGTACGCCGCGAAGCGCCATTCAAGATTTCAAAAACTCATAGCCGTTGCTCCTGCTTTTCTATTTGTCGGATATTGTCTGGTACGCTTTAGACAATCCTTGGGGCTTACTCCAGATACTTTTTGCTGATCACCTTCTCGCCCGTGAATTCATAGACCAGCGGAACACCTGTCGGAATATTCAATTCCAGCACCTGTTCCTTCGTCATGTTATCAAGGAACATCACTAGAGAACGTAAGCTGTTTCCATGCGCCACGACCAATATCTCTTTTCCTGCTTTTACATCCGGATAGATTTTGAATTTCCAATAAGGGAGAACTCGTGCGGCAGTATCTTTCAGGCTTTCGCCATTAGGAGGCGGCACATCGTAACTTCTTCTCCAAATGTGTACCTGCTCGTCACCGTATTTCTTTGCCGTCTCCGCTTTATTCAAACCTTGAAGATCGCCGTAATGCCTTTCGTTCAATGCCGTGTCATACTCAACCGGAAGATTAGTCTGTCCGTTTTTCTCCAGGACAATCTTCAAAGTATCTATAGCTCGTTTGAGTTTCGAACAGTAGCCAAGATCAAATCTATAATTTTTCAATTTCTCGCCGGCTGACTCTGCTTCTTCAATTCCTCGCTCCGAGAGCGGCACATCGACCCAGCCGGTAAAGCGATTTTCTAAATTCCACTGTGATTCGCCGTGACGAATTAAAACAAGTTTTGACATTTCATTCTCCGTTGAAGTATTAAAAGTTTCGTTCCCCACTTCCGTGAGGAATTTTTTTCTTAGAAAGTAAATCGTTTCATAACTTGAAAGCCACCGCGACTCCATCACGAACAGGCACAATCGACGACGCGAACTCCTTCATCGAAAAAAGCCGCCGGTTGAACTCTTTGATCCCCTCGGTAGAGCCATCGCTTACTCTTTCAACAACCTTACCTGACCACAGCACGTTGTCTGCAACGAGCAAACCCCCGCGGTGGATCCTTTTAACGGCTTTCTCAAGCGCGGCCGGATACTGCCCTTTTTCTGCATCGATAAATACAACATCGAATTCACCGGAAACTTCGTCGATGATATCGAGGGCATTGCCGACGTAATATTTTGTGTGTTTCAGCAACCCTGCACGTTTGAGATAGGTTTCACCTTTTTGTCTGTTCGATTCGCTTGCCTCGGTCAAATAAACTTCTCCGTCATTCATGGCGCTCGCCCACCAAAACGCCGAATAGCCATAGCCCGATCCCATTTCAAAAATCCTTCGTGCATTCACCATCTTTGCAAGCTGGTACAACAACTTTCCGACGAGCGGCCCGACTATAGGGAAATCGAGATTGATTGCTTCCGCTTCCATCTCTCTTAGAACCTCTTGACGTTCACCGTATATGCCGAGCAGGTATTCTTCTATCTGTGAATTTATAATTTCCATTTCATCTCTTAATTAATGATTCAGCTTTAGAGATTATATCAAGGGCTTAGACAATTAAGTCACTACAAATCTAAGCTTCTTCAAATCAATAATGCGAACTAATCTTGTTAATACTGAAATAGCGGCAAAGACGATAAAGAAGATGCCAGCTTCTGCAACAAAACGTGCGTAAATATTCTCAACATATTGCCATGCAAAGAATACAGGTATCATGCTAATTGCGGAGACCGCAAGTATTTTTAAAATATTTATCCATGGAAAAAAATCTTTAAAATTTGTCCTTAAGAGTACAACCAATACGGCGATCAGAAAGGCTGCCTCGAAGTAAGTGACCACGACCTTGCCGACCGCCGCACCTTCAAGTCCGTACGTACGCATCAGAAAATAAGAAACACCTGCGCTGAGAAAGAGCTCAACTGCCGAAGAGTACATATAAAGCTTCTGTTTCCCCAGCATGAACAGTGCCGGGCTATAGTACGCTAAGCGCAAAGGAAGCAGCAAAAGAAATATGCGGAATACGCCGGAGCTCGCAACATACTTCTCTCCGAAGAAAAACACCATGAAATCTTTAGCGGCAAAAAAGAGAAACACCATCATAGGCAGAAGAAAGAGCCCTGTTTTTGAGATGGAATTTCTCCATGTTGATACAAATTTTCCATGCATTTCCTTCGAGCCAAGTTCGCTGAACATCGGAAGCAAAACTGCGCTCGCGGAGCCGGTCAAGACGGCAATCATCGGAATTTCTCTCGCGCCTACGGCGTAGATCGCGAACTGGTCAGGCGAAAAGAAGAGTGTGACAAGATACCGGTCTACCTGTCTGCTGAACGTTCCAATAACACTGCTTGCGAAAATCGGGGCAGCATATAAAAGCTGCGATTTCACGGCTGGCGATAATTTTCGTGAAGTAAGCTTTTCTTCCTTGAAGAGATAAACTAAAAGAAAAGCGGATTTCACTGCACCGACGATCGCCACCGACCAGAATACTATCGACAGGCTGTGAAATATTATTGCAGAGATGAAAACCATTCCTGCGAGCAAAACTGAAACGAGAATGTTGCCTGCCAAAAGTAATCCGACCCGTTTCTCGGTAACAAAAACGGATTCAAACATCAATGAAGGCGAAGAAACCGCGGCATAGACAGCGAAGATTCTGATGTATCCCGTAAGCACGTTTGAGTTAAACAAAGCAGCGATCGTCTGCGCAAATACAAAGAGGAAAATTCCAGTGAGAATCCCAATTACTGTCACCCAAAGGGCAGCGGATGAATAGACTTTCTTTCTATCCTCTCGCGCGGAGAAATAATAAATGCTGCTGCTGAGCCCGTAAGCGACCAGGGGAAGAAAGGAATTATAAACGAGCCAGACCTGCTCGTAATTCCCATAATCAGTACGACTTAACACTCGCGTGAGCACCACGGAGGCAGCGAGCAACCCGAGGACACTGACAAACTTTGAGAGACCGACTACGCCCGCATTCTGAGTAAGAGAGAACTCTTCGCCTTGTTCCATCACATCTTCTTAACAAGCGAGGCCAGACGCGTGAAAACACGATTCGCCCGCCAGATTTTGAAGTAAATCTGAAGCCTCGGCTGAAATGCCGACTTAAAGAGGTTGATAGTCGGCGTATTTGCCCCGCAAAAATCGACAAATGATTTTCCCGATTTTTTCTCAGCCTTTAGAATCTCGTGATAGAGAAGATGAGACGCTCCTTTCCCGGCATCGGCATTTGTTCCGCTTACGTAAAAATATGAAGCGTTATCCATCTTAAGTTGCGCCAGTCCCGCAAGTATTTCACCGTCTTTATTTTTCACACAATTTATTTCTATCAGGCCCGCGGAATTTAACTTCTCTAATAATCGAGAGAGTCCTTCGGCGGAAACCGGCGCCTTCCGACCGTGTCGTTCATAGCTGAGCTGCTGCAACTTCGTCAATTCTTCCACGCTGCATGTTCCAAAGGCAAGGCACGAATGCTCGGCAGCGCGCAAAACTTCTTTGAGCGACTTCGTATAATTATTTTCAGAAAAATTATCCATATCAACGATGTATGTATACTGGGGAATCACAGTCGCTCCTGAGTATTGAAAAGAACGGACGTCGAGAAACCCGGGAGGAAAAATCATCTGATGAAAGCTAAAATTCTTCTCGAGGTAGTCCTCAAGTGCCTGAAGGGCGAGAAGTTTTTCGTATTCCTGCTTCTGATTGTTTGACTCGCCAAGCTTTCGGAAATTAACTCCGTCATAAGGTCTGATCGGCATCAGCCGGACAATCCGCTGAGAAAATTTTTCCCCGGCAAATAAGGCGCAGGAAGCAATCGCTGTTTCGTTTCGTGTTATGAAAACCAATTCGAATTCGCAGGAGAAAGTATCGCGATATGCTTCTAACAATGGGAGTAGTGAGTAAGGATTGCCGGGAGGATTGACCGACAAGAATTTTGCATAAGCGGCAGCACCCGCTTTTTCGATTTTCAGATCAGCCATCTCAGAATCAGATCTCAAACCTCAAACAAAAAGCTCCATACAAGATTTATGGGTAAAATTCAAAAATCAAAAAAAAGGAAACTGCTCGACTAAACGTCAACTACCTATTGCCAACACTTCTTTACTTTTGACCATTGATATATGAATTATAATATATATTTGCTGAGGTCGCGGTCCTTTACAATCTTGTTCAGCTTTTCGTGAACCAGTTCTCGCGTGATCAATATCTCCTTATCGACAATTTTATCCGGAACATCAAACAGGATATCTTCGAGAAGAGTCGTCATGATCGTATGAAGTCTTCGCGCCCCGATGTTCTCAACTTGGTCATTAACTTCGGTCGCGACTTTCGCAATTTCTCGAATTGCGTCTTCGCTGAAATTTATTTCGATCCCTTCGGTGGCGAGAAGAGCCGTGTATTGTTTTATCAGTGCATTTTCCGGCATCGTGAGAATCTTGTAGAAATCTTCCTCGTTAAGACTGTTCAACTCGACCCTGATGGGGAATCTTCCCTGAAGTTCCGGGATAAGATCGGACGGCTTCGCCGTGTGAAATGCCCCGCTTGCAATGAAAAGCACATGATCTGTCTTCACCATGCCGTATTTTGTCATAACGGTTGACCCTTCGACGATCGGCAGAAGATCCTTCTGGACGCCTTCACGCGAGACGTTCCGGCCCGTGCGAGTCACCGCCTGTGCTTGCAATTTTGTCTATCTCATCGACGAAAACTATTCCGCTGTTCTCAACCTTTCTCAGTGCTTCTTTCACAACTCCGTCCATGTCGACCAACTTCTGCGATTCTTCCTGCTCGAAAAGTTTCAATGCTTCGGGAATCGGCACGCGCCGATTCTTCGTTTTTTTCGGCATGATATTGCTCAAAAGATCCCTGAAAATTTGCGCCCATATCTTCTGTGCCGAATGGACCGAACACCTGCATCATGGGTGCGGCTTCAACGTTAACCTGAACTTCCACCGTTCTCTTATCGAGTTCACCGTTACGAAGCATCGTCCGCAATTTTTCCCGCGATTCTCTGCGCTCCACTTCCTCTTCGCCGTTTTCCGGACCTTCGGTCTTGACTTTTCCCGGCAACGGCATCTTGGACTTCTGGGGCTTCACCGGTATCAATTCATCGAGAACGCGTTCCTCAGCCAATGCGCTCGCACGTTCCCTGACCTCCAAAGTTTTCTCCGACTTGACGTTTGCAACTGCGATTTCAACGAGGTCGCGGATCATCGATTCGACGTCGCGTCCGACATAACCTACTTCCGTGAACTTCGAAGCTTCAACTTTTACGAACGGTGCGTTCGATAGCCTCGCAAGGCGTCGAGCAATTTCGGTCTTTCCGACTCCGGTCGGCCCGATCAAGATTATATTGTTCGGCATTATTTCTTCACGGAGATTTTCAGGCACCTGTTGCCGTCGCCACCTGTTGCGAAGCGCTATCGCCACGGATTTCTTGGCCGCATCCTGGCCGATAATATATTTATCGAGCTCGCGCACAATCTCGCGCGGTGTAAGTTCCCGTTTTGCCAGCTCAATATTCATTTGCTTGGAGTATTTTGCCATTTCAGATTTCTTCGACCGTAAAATTCTTGTTCGTGTAGATGCAAATCTCGGATGCGGCATTAAGAGATTCGAGGACAATTTCCTTTGCCGAAAGGTTCGTGTGTTTCATCAGCGCTCTTGCCGCAGCGAGCGCATAATTTCCGCCTGACCCTATTGCCACTATCTTGTCGTCGGGTTCCACGACGTCCCCGTTTCCCGAGATGAGAAGCGTTGTATCGCTGTTCATGACTGCAAGAAGCGCCTCAAGCCGGCGGAGATATTTGTCCAGCCGCCACTCCTTTGCAAGCTCGACCGATGCACGGCTCAGGTTACCATGATACTGCTGAAGTTTATCTTCGAATCGCTCAAACAACGTGAAAGCGTCGGCCGAAGCGCCCGCGAACCCTGCAAGCACCGTATCATTATAAAGTTTCCTGACTTTTTTTGAATTGTGCTTCATCACGGCCTGCCCTATTGTCACCTGCCCATCGCCTCCGATTGCGCATTTGCCGTCTTTGATGACGCCTATCACGGTTGTCGAACGAATTTCCATTTTACTCCTGATGAATTAAAGCTGCAACAAAAAATTCTAAGCGCCAAAACTTTGAAGCGGGGCAACTTTAAAAATCGTCACAATTTCTTCAATTCCCTTTGTGTTCCAGCGAGCATTTTTGCCAAATGTCCCATCCCGGACAATCAATTGGTCAACCCGAGTAATACTCTTTCATAGATGCTCAACATCAAAAGCGCCTCTTTCCAATCTAAAAGATCGTCCTCGATTTCAGATGATGGCCCTTTTCCGGCGACGCTCTTTTCTAATGTCTCGTACTTGCCGGAGTATTTGCTTTCGTAATCGGAAACGACTTCTTGATAGTGCCTGATTTTTCCTTCAACTGTTCCACGGTCAAGTATTTCCACGGCTTTGCTCATGCTTCACGCCGCATTCTCGCCGGAGGAACGCGCAGCTGCTCGCGGTACTTCGTTACCGTTCTTCGTGCGACTTTGTATCCCTGTTGATTCAAAAGCTCGGTTATTTTTTCATCATTCAGCGGGCTGCTCTTCTCCTCCGACTCTATCATGGCTTTGATCTTATTTTTGATCTCGCGAGTTGCCACTTCCTCGCCATCTGTGGTCTTCAAGCCTTCACTAAAAAGCTCGCGCAGCCTGAAAACCCCGAAATCTGTCTGGACATATTTTGCGCTGACGACCCGGCTTATCGTCGAAATGTCGAAGCCCGTCATATCTGCGATGTCGCGGTAAATCAGCGGGCGGATATTGTTTGGGCCTTCGGTGAAAAACTCGCGCTGGGTTTCGATAAGAGCCTGCATTACCTTTGTCATTGTCTGGCGGCGCTGCTGTAGCGCATTCACAAACCACTTTGCCGATTCCAGTTTCCGTTTCAGAAAATCCTTCGTTTGGGCATCGGTCTTGTTGCCGCGTGCTTGTTTCATCATGTCAAGATACCGCGGACTTATTCTTACCTGCGGCGTATCACGCTCGTTCAACATCAAGATAAGCTCGTCCTGTTCGTCTTCATGTACCACGAAATCAGGAACGACGACAGAAGACTCAAGCGGCAGCAAAAAGCCTTCTCCAGGTTTCGGATTCAGCCTGCGTATAACGGCATCGGCCACTTTTATCTGCTCGTGATCGACCCCTAATTTCTTTGCAAGCTGGTCGTACCGGTGATTTGAATAATCATCGAAATCTTCTTCGATAATTCTCATCGGCAGGGCCCGCTCGCCGGCACCGATGTCGGTGCGCGCTTTAAGCTGCACCATCAAACATTCACGCAGATTTCTCGAGCCAACCCCGACAGGATCGAGAGTCTGGATTCCTGCCAAGACTTTCTCGGCATCCTGCAATGTCAGATCCAATTTGAAGCTTAAATTCGTATCTTCCACAATCTTCTGCAAGTCTTCCCGCAGGTAGCCGTCATCATCTATGTTACCTATAATTTCTTCACCGAGCAGATTTTCTTTGTCATTAAAATCCAAAAGCAATAGTTGTTGAAGGAGATGGTCGTACATTGTCTCGACTGCAGGCGGAGCAAACTCGTATTCCTCGTCGTCTTCGGATTTTCTGCGCAGGCGAACTTCTGTCCCGTCGTTCCTGAACTCATCGAGATCGACATCGTTGAACTCCGAATCATCTGCCGGTTCATCCGCCTTCTCGTCCGCATCTTTTACCTCCATATCCTGGTCTTCGATAAGCTCCTCGGCCTCTTCTAATTCCAGGACCGGATTCTCATCAAGCTCGGTTCTCAATCTCTGCTGCAGAGCAAAGATGGGCTGCTGCAATAAGTCGTAATACAGTATCTGCTGCGGCTGCAGCCGTAGCTCCTGACTAAGCCGCTGCGTTTGTCCGAACTTCAACATCTCACAAATATTCTCCCGTCAAATATCTCTCATCCCGTTTGTACTTACGTTTACTACCAGTTTATCAAACCACTCTTCTCCATAGGAGCGGATCAGCGCATCCTTCACAAATTCCACCGCGTCGATGTTCTCAGCTTCACCTCTTTTGACTGCCGGTTTGCATTCGGAAATCTCATCATAACGGAGAATGTCGCCGCCGAATTTCTTAATGCGAATAGGATAAAGATGGCACGAAATCGGTTTTCTGAAATCGATCTTTCCATCTTTGAACGCTCGCTCGATCGCGCATTTTGCAATTCCCTTCTCTCTATAAACAAAGACGCAGTCTTTATCATCGACGCAAGTCGTCGCGTAATCGCCGGCTTCTCCTTCGTAAAACCCAAACTCTTCGATCAATCTTTTCTTCTCTTCGCTTAACATCGGAAGAACTTCCGGAAGCACTCGCTCGATTTGTTTTAACTCCGAATCAAGCAGGGGCGCACCTCTTCCGCCCGGCAGGCTGCAGCATGCCCCTTTGCACTTCAACAAGTCGCACGCAAACTTGCGATTGAGCAAACTTCCTTCGACGGCCACATTATCGATTACGACTAATTCCTTGTTCATCGTTCAAAATTCATGTCCAACCATTTAAAATTCCAGATTCATGTTTAGATCCGGCTCATTAAGTTAACAACTGGAAAACTAACATGAAAGAATTGTGGTACGAAAATTGACCGACAAACTATTACATCGACAAAGGCATGAATTAGAGCGCTGAATCAAGGAAATCCGTCCTGCGGACCAGCATCAAGATTGAAGACTGGCTGATTATGAAATATTTTTCTCCTTCGAATTCGATCTCGACCGCATGATCGCGCAGGAACAAAGCATAATCCCCGGCTTCAACCTGCAGCGGTATATATTTAACCGGCTCCCGCGGCAACGTCGACCACGGCTCCTGATCGATGAAGCTTGGATTGGCAATCGCATAGCCCGGTCCGGATTGTACCACGATGCCTCCCTGCACTTTTTCTCTATCTTTTACACCGGGAGGGAGGTACAAACCGTGCTCTGTCCTTTCCTGATTCTTGTCCGGCGACACGAGCACCTTATCTCCGACTAAAACGATCTTTCTTCTTGTCTTTACATCCATAAAGCATAAATTAACATAAGTAGAGCAAGGAAAGAAACATCGAGAATCCGGGCAGTTTGGATTTTAATCCGATTGTTGTTAGACTTCGTTCGTGCAGGTATTCCGTAAAATAATCGTCAATATGGAGGTAATATGAACAAGAAAGTTTGGCTCGGATTCATCGCGAGCTTCATAGTTCTGGAGATCCTCATGTTCCTGGTCAACAGAGTGCTCCTGATGAGCACTTACAATTCAATCCAGGGCGTTTGGCGTCCGGACATGAATTCTAAAATCTGGATATACCACGTCATCAATATCTTCAACGCATTCTTTTTCACGTTCGTATTCTCAAAAGGATATGAGAAGAAAGGGATCCTGGAGGGAGTGCGATATGGATTCTATATCGGGGTCTGGCTGAGCGTTGGAATGGCTTACGGCAGCTATGCCATGATCGCGATCCCGTATTCGCTCGCACTTCAGTGGTTCATTTACGGAGTTATCGAATATATGATTACCGGCGCCGTGCTTGCCATGGTCTTTAAGGAGAAACAAAAAGCTACGGCAGCGCAATAGATATAAAGCAACGAGTCTAAGCCCTTGTTCTCCTCCATGGCAGTGAGGAGAGCAAGGGACGCAGTTCCACCACAGGCACAACTTTTATTCTTCAACTTTGTCTTAATCGCCGGCTTTATGGTACATGTTTTCCAAGTATTTCTCGGCGTCGATAGCTGCCATACATCCGGTACCCGCCGCAGTGACTGCCTGGCGATACTTTTTGTCGGCGACATCGCCCGCCGCAAAAACACCCGGTACACTCGTCTCCGTTGAGCTGTTCCTCGTCACGATGTATCCGGCTTGATCGGTTTCAATCTGGTCCTTAAAAATCGCGGTGTTGGGCCTGTGACCGATTGCTACAAAGACACCGTCGCATTTCATCTCGGTTTTTTCGCCGGTAGCAACGTTCTTCAACGTCACTCCGCGCACACGCTTATTCTCCAGGCCAAGGATCTCATCCACAACTGAATTCCACACGAATTTTATCTTCGGATTTTTGAAGGCGCGCTCCTGCATGATCTTAGACGCGCGCAAAGAATCGCGGCGATGAACTACGGTCACTTTGCTCGCGAACTTCGTGAGGAAAGTTGCTTCCTCCATCGCCGTATCGCCGCCCCCTACCACGACCACCTCGCGGTCCTTGAAGAAGAATCCATCGCATGTCGCACACGCGGAGACTCCGTAACCCATCAAAGCCTTTTCGGATTCTATCCCGATGAGTTTCGCCGACGCGCCGGTTGAAATTATTATCGAGTCGGCAGCGAATGATTCATTCTCGCTCTTGACCGTAAAAGGCCGCCCGGAGAAATCGACTTCGGAAACATCCTTGAACAATGCCTGTGCGCCGAATCTAAGCGCTTGCTTCTTCATGATATCCATCAGTTCAGGGCCCATCACGCCATCGGGAAAGCCCGGATAATTTTCAACCTCGGTCGTAATGGTCAGTTGTCCGCCGGGCTGGTTTCCTTCGAAGATTATAGGCTCAAGATTCGCGCGGGCAGTGTAAATTGCGGCTGTCAAGCCAGCAGGACCGGAACCGATGATTATTACCTTTCTATGATTCATGCTTTCACCTCATTCTTTAGCGCGGTAGCTTTCTTAAAATGTTCAAGCCGCTCAATTACCTCTGCGGGCATGCGGCAAGATGCAAGGCTCTCATCAAGAAAATCTTCGATGAAATAATCCGCCGCTTTGAGAACTTCACGCGAAGTTGTCGTAAGAAGTGCGACACAAGCCGCTCCTGCCGCTTTCGCAGCAGTAACTCCCGGAAGCGAATCTTCGAAGACGACGCATTCCTTCGCGTCCTCGTTCAGCTCCGATGCTGCTTTCAAGAATACCTCAGGATCCGGTTTTCCATGCGAAACGTCATCGGCACAAACCTCCGAGTCAAAGACTCCATGAAGCGTAAATGCGTCGAGAAACGCATCAACATTTCGACGAGGTGCTGAAGTCGCCAATGCAGCCTTCTCGCCGGCCTCTTTCAGAGATCGGACAAATTCGAGCGCGCCTGCTATCGGGGTACCGACTTCTCCCACCGTCTTTATAAAGTTCAAATCGACCTCGTCTGAAATGTTCTTTATTTCCTCGGCTGAAAATTTTCCCTTCCCAAAAATCATTTCGATAGTTTCATGGTTTCGTTTGCCAAAATAGCTTTTCCGAAAAGTACCATAATCAAAATCCTTATTGAAACCGCGAAGGACATTTCTCCAGCCTTCATAATGAATTCTTGCGCTGTCTATTAAAACGCCGTCTAAATCAAAGATAAAACCTTTATACCTCAATCGTTTCCCTTTTCAATTTTGTTATTGTGCTTCAGTACCGACTCCTGTGCCGAGGACTCATGCACCTGATGCGCAAGAATGGCTTCCGCATTCCGCCGGAATCCTTCGTACTTTGCGCGTTTTACCGGACTTTGACGAAACCTCTCTGCAAACTCATCTCTTGACATTAGATGAATGTTCCCGGCTTTCAGATTCAAGTTTTCTTCGCGCGGCTCAAATGCCGGGTTATCGGTAGGAGCTTGAAATTTCTTGTTCCATGGACAAACGTCCTGGCAAATGTCACAGCCGAAGACCCAATTATCAACTTTCGACGCAAGACTGTCGGGAATTATTTCATCTTTATTTTCGATCGTCAAGAACGAGATGCACCTGCTCGCATCGAGCACATACGGCTCGACAATCGCTTCGGTCGGACATGCATCGAGGCACGCACGGCAGCTTCCGCAGTGATCAGCCTCCGGGAGATCGTAATCGCAGACAACGTCGGTGATAACCTCCGAAAGAAAAATCCATGACCCGATTTCAGGATTGATGACATTCGTGTGCTTTCCTATCCAGCCGATCCCCGCGCGCTGCGCCCACACTTTGTCCATAACAGGACCGGTGTCGCAGTAATACAGGAATTTATTCTCAGGAAAATGCCCCCGAAGCCTATCGACATATTTTTTTAGCATAGCCCCGACGACCGAGTGATAATCATCCCCCCACGCATACCTCGAAATCTTCAGACAACTCACTTCATAATTCACAGGCGTATAATAATTCTTGGCGAGGGATATCATCGTTCTAGCACCCTCCATCGCTCTTTCCGGATCGGTCCGTTTCTCGAAATTGTTTTCCATCCAGCTCATCGTGCCATGGTAGCCACGGTTCAGCCATTCTTTGAGATGCGAGGATTCACCGCTCAAGAATTGTGAGGGTGCAATTCCGACCAGGTCGAATCCTTCGTCCTTCGCAGATGACTTTATAAAGGCGGAGCTATCGCCCATCATCATTCGAATCTCTCCGGATTCTTTCTCACGAGGACATAGCCGTTTTCCACCTTTACATCGAGCATCTTTAATCTTCCACTTTCGCCGACACAATTACCGGTTTTCAGATCGTAAATCCACCCGTGCATCGGGCACGTCAGATTATTGCCGTTGATTTGGGCGCCGTATTTATCTACCAGCGCGGTGTGCTGGTGCGGACAAACGTTCATAAATGCAGATACCGTACCATCAAGCTTCACGATAGCGATTTCGTCGTCGCCAATCCTGCACGCTATTCCTTTGCGATCGGTTAATTCCGACGACCTGGCAACTTTTACAAATCCATCCGTTGACGCCATTCAACGAATCGCCACATCGTTCATCATAACAGGCTTTCCCGCCATAAATCCCTTTTCCGTTTTCTCGATATAGGTCGCCGAATATTTTGGGTCATGCTCAAAAAAGACCGCCCAATTTCCCCTGACCGCTCGATCCAAAACGTTTCTCTTCTCTTCAAGCGTGATCAGAGGAAAATTGTCATAGCCCATGATGAACGGAAGCGGAACATGCGAAGACGTCGGTATCAAATCGCCCGGATGATAAAGAGTGGTTTCGCCATCCGTCACCAGGACAGTTTGCTGTGCGATAGTATGACCGTCCGATAGTTTTATGAGTATTCCCGGAAACAATTCGACTTCTCCATCAAGCAATGTGAGCTTCTTTTCTTCGAATAGAGGCACAAATCTTTCTTTGACAAAGCTCGCTCGGTCCTTCTCGGAGGGTTTCACAGCCCATTCAAATTGTCTCCTCTGGACGTAATAAACTGCATTAGGAAAAGCCGGTTTGAACGAACCGTCCTTGTCGCGCAGGACTGCGCCGCCGACGTGATCGAAATGGAGATGAGTTATCACGACGTCGGTAATATCCTTGAAGGTCAGTCCGATGGCGGCAAGCGAATTTAGAAGTGAGAACTTAGAGTAATCCAGCGCATAAATGTCCGTGAACTTCTCATCCCATTTCTCACCGATGCCCGTATCGACCATGATGCAGCGCTTTTCGCCGGTTATGACTAGAGTGCGAAGAGCAAGCTCGATCCGATTCTTCCCATCGGCGGGATTCGATTTGCTCCACATTACTTTAGGAACAACGCCGAACGTCGCCCCGCCGTCAAGACGGAAGCGGCCGGTCTCCAGCGCGCTCAGAGTGTAATGCCCGATCTGCATTCCGTGTTCCATGATATTTTCGATTCCTTCATATTCATTCAGAACAACAAAAGGTGCGTCAAAAGTTTTCCACAGCACAATTAATTTTGGCTCACCGGGGTCGCAAGTTCCTGCGGGCGACTCCAATAACAAAAAAGGTCGGGCGATCAGACCCGACCTTTAAATCCCTTCCGGGGATACAAAACTTATCGGTTTACTTGCGGAATCTGGAAGTACCTGCCGAGAGCTCGACTCCCGCAAGCTCGGGATTTAGTTTCGCCGCGCGGGCAAAAAGTTCTTCTTCCGTCTCCGGGTGATTCGGATCCGGGATGCAGCAATCGACCGGGCAAACTGCCGCGCATTGTTCCTGGTCATGGTGTCCTACACACTCTGTGCACTTCTTCCGGAACGATGTAATAAAGATCATTCGATACCGGTGGATGTTTTTCGCCGAAGAGCTCCCACTCGACGCCGCCCGCATAGATTGCGGTATTGGGACATTCCGGCTCACACGCGCCGCAGTTAATACACTCTTCAGTGATCAGCGTAGCCATCTAATTTTCTCCTTTTTTATTTTGTCAGTACCGGGCCAAGTTCTCTCGGGGAAGTTATACGCTTCCGGTATCTGCTTTAATCAACTCAAATTCACTGCCAATTTTAACAAACTCGATAACAACAACATTAATATATCTCACCCGCGAAATTATTTCAACACATAACAAAAAACCGCCCCGATAAACTGAAATGATCTTCGGGACGGCTGATTGTTTGTAAATCTTCTCTGCCCATTAAGCGTAAATCGGGTCTTTCACTCCAACTTTGCCGCGTTTCTTACATATCCCGCGTATTTGCTTATATTTGCCTTAAACATGAAATAAAATCCGCTAACGATTGCCGACAAAAATAAAATGACGATAAGCGTGGTGAGTCTGTGAGGACCGGCTTTGACGATCGGGTCTTTTGCATAGTCCCGCACATTCACGATAGGCGTATCTTTGATCTCATCGATCTTTGCGAGCTCATACTGTTTGCTGAGCTCGAGGTAAACAGCATCCAATATCTCCACATTTCGCGTAAGCCGGCTCTGCTCCAGCATAAGCTCCGGCGATTGCACCACCATCCTGTTTTGTTCCCTGAAATCTTTCAGCCTGTTTTCAGCCTGGTTGAGCGAATCCTGGACCTGGGCCAATCGCTTATCGATATAATCCAATTGGTTGACGGCGAACGATTTTCTCTTCGTCCTGATATAACTGTCAAGCGACCCTACGATATTGTTGACCACATCTGCAGAAAGACCCGCTTCCGGCATCTTAGCGGACACGGTGATGATATTAGTTGTTCTATCCATATCGATAGTGATTTGGGCTTTTGTGAGAGATTGAAACTCCTTTAAAAACATATCCCTCTTCTGCAAATCCGAAGGCAAGTTATTGTCCGGTTTGACCTTGAAATACTGTATCAAGTTCACGGAATCCGGGAATTCTTCCGTCTTGTACTTTGCATAAATCACCGGAGAAAGCACCGCCTCGCTTGTCAACAGGTTCTGGTAAACGGCCGTCGGCGTTGCCTGCCCCACACTGACGCCCGCTAGCGATGCCAGGCTGCTGAGCTGGCTGAGCGAGGTCTCCTTGCTGCCGTAATCCGGAAGGATAGTAACAGTACTAACGTAGTATGGCTTAACAAGAAAGAGAAGCACAACCAATGCGATCAAAAGAACCGCGACATTGAAATAGACGAACTTCTTCCTGTGCAGCCAGAGTTCAGCTATGTGCGGCCGGAGCTTCTCGACCGTACGCTTAAAACCCTCTTCGAAAGAAATTTCCTCTTCGTCGCCTGAGGCTGTCTCTACTTTGTTTTTAAGTTCTTCATCAGTCATTAAGTTTTTCCTGGGTCTAAATTAGCAAAGAGCATGGGGCATGGAGCGTAGAACGCACAGTCATAGACATTAGTCGAGTGATCTCTGGAAGGCTGTTATTTGGCGGCTAAGTATCTCGAGGTTATCCATTAAACCATTCATCTCGACCTCGCCCACTAACTTTCTTCTACTCAGCAAAATTAAAATGTTCACGTTCTCAAACGTGGAGCGCCTTGCAATGTTTAAAAATCGTTTGAACTCGGCATTGGAATTAGATCCGGCGCCTTCCGCTATGTTGTTTGACTTCGACATCCCTGCACCTCTTAACTGTTCTGCGAAACGAAATAATTTCTTTTGTTCAAGTCCATCAGCTATATCAAAAAGCTTATCCGCGATTTCTATTGAGTCCTTCCATATTTGCAAATCTTGAAATCTAAACTTGACCATCCCTATGAATCTCCTGTGTGCCCCAAGCTCCTTGCTCCTTGCCCAAGGCTATCATAACTTCGTCACTGTTAGAATCAGCACCGCCGTCGAGCTCACCACCGTGATTACGTCCCTTATCAAAGGCCAAACGTCTGCCGATGGCTCCTTAATGGAGGATGGCACATATATAGTCGCACCGGATAGTATATCCCTATTTGAAACGAGAAAGAATCCTGAGGACTCCCACTTGCTTCCGTTCGGCTGAATTACTACTTCGTCACCTTCGGCGGAGGTCGTGGTATATCCACCGGCCTGTTTTATGTAATAAGCCGATCCTGCTCCTTCTTTGTAAGGAACCGTCGATGGCAGGCCGACGTCACCCACTACGCTGATAGTGCCGGGATCTTTCGGGACCACTAATGTGTCTCCGGGATTCAGCTCGAGATTGTAAATCAACGTCGAGTCCCTCTTTACATCGTCCCATGAAATCGGTATCCTGTCGCCGAACTCTGCATTGAACTGTGTCCTGTCGATCAAAGGCTGCCCCTGATAGACTCTCATCATGGTCGTGTCTGAAATGCGGACGGGCTTCAAGACCGTCAGGAGGGGATTAAATCTCAACACATACATTCCATCGGTGTACGCGCTGCTTTTGAACCCGCCTGCCCTGTTGACAAAGTCCTTCAGCTTTTCCCCCCTGTTCAAAATCGTATAGGCTCCGGGAAAAGCGACTTCCCCCCTTACAAAAACCGTTCGCTCGAATTCCTTCGTCGTATCGGGTTTAACTAAGACCCTATCGTAGTCCTGCAGCTTGAAATCATTGCTGTCGCTTACGGTCCAGTAGGCTGCCGGCACATTTAGAGTGAACTTAGACGCATAAACATTCGAGCTAACGGTATCAAGGCGAGTCACCTCGATATTTTCAGTAGTGGCAGAATCGTTGAGACCGCCCGCAAGAACAATCAAGTCGGTCAATCTCATGTTTTGGTACCTTTTATACCTTCCAGGCTTCCTGACATCTCCGAATATCTCCACTCCTCTCACGGGAAAGAAAGTCGTGTCTCTAAAAACATACAGTGAATCCCTGTTGACGAGCGTGATATTATTAAGCGGGTCGCCATGAAGCGCTTTTTCCAAATCGAAAGAGATCAATTCTTTCTTTTCAGTCGGAAGGGTTCTCAGGAGGATCGCCTTGCCCAAAAATGCATCGGGAAAAACGCTGTCCGCTTTCGACACTAAATCGCTGATCCTCATATCGGGGTTCATCAATTCATACACGCCCGGCTGCTTCACATCTCCGCCGATACTTACTTCATTTTGAGGAATATTATTGATGCTCGGAATTGTCGCCACGTCGCCATCTTCCAACTCAAGCCTGCTTTCCCGCAAAGCGTCTACCGTGTTTGAATTCAAATCGATGCTCAAGATATTGTTTTGGTATTCCTGGCGCTGGCTGAAGGGTATGACCCTTTCAATATGTACTCGCTGGAAGTATGTATTGAAGGTCAAACCGCCCGCGAATGTCAGAAGATCTCCAAGGCATTCACCTTTCTTAAGCTCGTAAATTGCGGGCCTGAACACGCTTCCTAAAATAGCGGCTCGCCTGCCGACAGGGCCGACAAAAACTATGTCGCCGTCATTGAGCTTCACATCCTCCGACTGATCTCCTCTAACAAGATAATTGTAGAGATCGATATCGGAAATAACCTTTCCCTCCCTGAGTACTTGAACATCTCTAAGTGTTCCATTAATTGTTGGCCCGCCGGAATAGTACAGCGCCGTGAATGCCGACGAAAGCGCAGGAAGCGTATAGCCGCCCGGCTTTACAACTTCGCCGATGACATAAACTTTTACACTTCTCAATTGTCCGGTTGAAACGTTAAGCTGTGTCCTTGCCACCCCTTTTGCCGTAATGCGAAGAGACGAATAAACCTTCGAGAGCTTGTCGTAAAGCTGATCGTGCAGCTGCGCCATCGTAAGTCCATTCACATTCACGAGTCCGACGTTGGGGATATAGATATTGCCGCTTCTTGAGACAATAAGGTCGCTAACGAGTTGTGTCTCACCCCAGAGGGATAAAATAATTTCGTCGCCCGGACCAATCACATAGTCGGTCGGTGTCGGAACATTTACTGACGGCTGAAAAGTTGTAGGCGAATAAGTGAACACATCGTACCCAAATGCCGGAAGAGTATCCGCGCCGGCTCTATTTGCAAAAGCGGAAACGAGATAATGCTTTTTCGGCAGAGGAGCCGGCGGAACGTATAGCGATTCAGGCTGCGCCGTCGTCGGTTTCCTGTATCTGCTGATCCCTGTGTCTGATTGAGCCTGCTCGATCTGCTGTATCTGTGTCGTATCCACATTATATCCCATTGCAGCGGCTCTCTGCTGAATTTGCTCCGGCGTGAAATTCGACTGGGCAAAAACGGCGGTCAACGGTAATGACGCAAACAGGAATAAGGCAATGCAAAGACTTTTTCTCATAGTAACCTTGAATTTAGAATAGTAAAAACTGTAACGGGTGAACGGTGAAAAGTAACAGCGACAAAGGCAAAGGTGAACAAAAAGGTAAAGGTAAAGAAAAGACTAGTCCAGTGAGGAAATTATCTTGTTCAAATCGTTGTATATCTTTCGCAATCTGCCATCAAGAGTCTTCGCTGCCTCCTCTGATATGTATTTTACTCGTCTGCTGTATTCGACATGATTTTGAGTTTCAGTAACGGAACCTCTTGAATAATAATAAAAATTTATCTTATCTAGAGTGTGATTCCGACCATACGCTTCAGCAATGTTTGCAGAAATGCTTAATGCTGCCCGTCTCAACTGCGAAGTAAGACCATAATCTTCTTTCTTGGGAAAGTTCTCGCTCAAATTGAATACTTCCTCGGCCACTCGCATTGCTTCTTGCCACACTGCCATTTCCTTGAATGACTTGTACATTCAGCGACACATTACTTCTACTTTGCCCTAGATCTTCTACGTGTACCCATACCCGCTTTTCCTCTTTACCTCTTCCTCAACCTCTATCTGCTCCTTACTGCTCTTCAATACGCTTTCGGGTCACCTTTCAGCGTCTGAACAATCGTCATAAATATAATTCTCAGATCCAAAAAGAATGACCAGTTCCCGATGTACCAAATATCGTGTTCCACACGCCTCTGCATCTTAATTTGCGAGTCTGTTTCTCCCCGGTAACCATTCACCTGCGCCAATCCGGTTACACCGGGTTTTACAAGATGCCTGAGCATGTAAAAAGGAATTGAGTCTTTCGATTCAAGGTTGAGGGGCGTCGGATGCGGCCGGGGACCTACCACACTCATGTCACCTTTCAGGACATTCCAGAACTGAGGGAGCTCATCTAAATTAGTCCTTCTCAGGAATTTCCCAACCCTCGTGATCCGACAATCGTTTTTCACCGCTTGCAAGTATTTTCCGTCTTCATCCACGTCTTTACTGAAAGCAACCATTGAGCGGAACTTGTATGCGTGGAAGCGCCGGTTATCACGCCCCCATCTTTCCTGGCAAAAGAAGACTTTGCCTGGCGATGAAATTTTTATGGTCAAGGCAATCAAAGGCCATAGCCACCAAAACAAGGCTACGAAAAGAAGTAGCGAAAAGAAAAAGTCGAATGTCCTTTTCAGAAACCGCGCATGCAGCTCGTTGATCCTGTATTCTCTCACAGAAATGACCGGGAACCGTCCGAACATCGAAACCCCGTACCTGTTCGGCGCATACTTGATATACTCGGGAATTATACGAACGCGCGTTGCATGTTTTTCACAAATCTGTATCACTTCCTGAACCCGTCTTAGTGCACTATTGGGAAGTGTTATTATCACATCTCTCACTTTATGCTTCTCGATAAGTCTTTCGAGGTCATCGATTCTCCCGAGGTACTGACCGTTGAGGTCCGGCTTGGTATTATCGTCCACAAATCCTACGGGAACATATCCGAACTGTGGGTTCCCCTTGATAGAGTCATAAAATTTTCTTCCGACTTTTCCGGCTCCGACAATCAAGAGATACCTCAGATTAACTCCCCTGCGTCTTAAATATTCCAGCCCACCTCTAAAAATCAGCCGTTCAATTATCAAGCCCGCCATTAGAAACACCCCGTAAGTCACTACAAAGAATCTCGATACGGGTTCATCGCCCATAAAGAACAAAATGACGGCGGAGCTGAAAACCTGGATAAGCGTGCTCTGGACTACGGCCAACGCTTCGAATCTGTAGTCCCGGGATTTGAACTCGTCATAGAACCGGGTCAAGTTGGCTGAGACAAACCAAACAATCCCCAGTGCCAACAGCAATTCCGTCGGCCTGCGCACGGTTGTTTTTTCAAGAGAAAGCGACACCAATGCCGCCATCCAGAATGAGGTGATCAGGACAATGCAATCCGCCACGATCCTGACCATATAAAGTGATTTGCGCCGTACTTCCATAATTCTAATTTATCTCGTTATTGATTCCTAATACAATAATACGAGTCGTCTGCCACCAATCTACCTACCACAATATAAGCACTCGATTGATTTGTCTCAACGCTTCCGAAGATATTTTTTCAACTTCAGGGGTATGAGGGGGAACAGGCTGGTCCGCAAAGACCGTCCTCACATGCCTTCAATTAGCTTCGTAGACAGCGCGCGGCCGCGGTTCTCCCTGATAACCTTATAATCGGAATATCTGCCGCAAACTTCAGGTGAACCTTCCATTTACTATACTCCGAACCTCTGAGTTACGGCCTCCCAACTACGCTCCGAGAAACGATAGGAGCTTCATCGGGCAGGCTGACTTCTGACCTCTGATTTCCGATCTCTGTTTTGCCGGCATCTGTCTTGTATTCTGCTGCTACCCCTTATGTCCAAGCTTTTCATGGATCCAGCCCGGATCACGACGGCAATCCAGGATTGCGTTGATCGAGACAACATCGGACTCTTTCGCATAATATACAGCGTACGGAAAACGTTTTGACAAAAGCCGATGATAACCAAAGACCTTCGGGTGTACCCCTGCATAGAGCTTTAATGATTCAATATCTGAAAACAGGGACTCGAGAAAATAACTGCCTAACCCTGCCAATTGAATTTCATAAAATCTGAAACCGTCTGAAAGGTCCTCAATTGCGGATGGAAGTATCCGCAGTTTCATGACAGGCGTTTAGCGAGTTCTTTCTTAGCTATTTCCCAATCCCGATATTCTTCCTGCCCCGATTGAACCCGCCTCTCTCTTGCCTTTAGAACATCTTCGTGCCAATTTGGCGAGAGAAATTCTTCTTCATGCTTCGTTAAATCGATCCACAATGCTTCCATTATTCGAAGTTTCTCTTCCTTTGGCATTTCTTCAAGAGATAACGTCATTTCACTCCTCCGTAATAATTACTTTGCATTCTTCCTGAACAAGATTCACATATTGAAGTTAAAAGATTTCCTCTATGGCTTCAAGCTCACTTTCACTTCCTTCTGATTTCTGTCTTCTGACTTCCCAACTACGCTCTGAGAAAAGATGGGATTCTCGTCGGGTGGACTGCACCCCTTGCGTGAGACAGTAAAAAAGGTTAATAAGGTGGAAGATAATCCGAGAGGAGAACTTCACCATGCCATTAGAGCGCAGGAAATACACGCGAGAATTTAAAGTGAAAGTTGTACAGGCATATGAGTCAGGAAAGTCGGTTGCGGAACTGACTCGAGAATACGACATCCATGCGAACTTAGTGTACAAGTGGACGCAAGAGTACAGGAACAATCCGGCAGGATCGTTCAGAGGAAGCGGAAATGTCTCTGAAGCTAGTAGGTCACAAGAGGGTCGGATATCAGAACTTGAGCAGATGATTGGTCGAATGACCATGGAGGTGGACTTTTTAAAAAAAGCATTGAAGCATGCAGAGAGCGCATTGGTAGCGAAGGGTCCGCCTTCGGCGGTGTCCAGTATGCTGCAACGGAGTACACCGATCTGCTTAAGGACAACAAGATAACAATCAGCATGAGCAGGCATGGTAATCCGTATGACAATGCAAAAGCCGAATCATTCATGAAGACTCTTAAATACGAGGAGGTACTAATCAACGAATACGAGACAATCGATGAGGCCCGACAAAGTATTGCTCACTTCATCGATGTGGTTTACAACCGAAAGCGGCTTCATTCCAGTTTGGGATACATGCCGCCTGTGGAATTTGAAAATGTTCAATTAACTAAAAATGTTTCCACCTTAATCGACCAAAACAGTGTCTCATTTTAAGGGTTCACTCCAAACTTCTCACTCTTTCCTGCCTTTTTCCTTTGACCTTTCACCCTTAACCTTTTTTATCTACCTGTTCCTTCATCCACGGATACGTCTTTCTCAGTCCTTCAATCAGTTTCATCGACGGCGCCCAGCCAATATTCTCCCTATCACAAAAACTTAGGTTGATTACTTGTTGAAATTTCTGATCTTAAGAAACTCCGCCAATACAAAGAGAAGAAATAACGTATTAGTCACTAGGTATCTTTTCCACAATCTCCTTGGTTCCTGGATAAACCTGTATAACCATTCTAACGCCAGGTTCTTCATCCATACCGGAGCATGTTTTGTATTACCCGCAAGGTAATCAAAACCAGCGCCTATGCCAATCATCACCCCTCTATGAAGCTTTTCATAATTTTCACGCATCCAGACTTCCTGCTTCGGAGCACCAAGACCGATCCAAAAAATATCCGCCCCACTCTCGTTCATCTGCCTAACAAAATCCTCGTTTTCCTCTTTGGTAAATTCTCTGTAAGGCGGCGAAAAGCTACCGACTACCACAGCATCCGGGTACTTTTTTGCGATTACACGCATAATTCCATCCAAAATCGTCAGTGATGAGCCAAAAAAATAATGTTTAGTATTATGGACTTGACCCCATTCTATAGTCTTTTCAAGAAAAGTAGGACCAAATATTCTGCTGGCGCATTGATGCCCTCTTAGTCTCTGAATGACTGAGAGTGGTTTCCCGTCCGGAAGCGCCATGGCCGCCTCGTTAATGATGGTCCGATATCGATGATCACATACCCCTTCCACTATTGTGTGTGCGTTGTTGACCGTGACGTAGGCAGGTTCGAAACCATTCTTCAAGATGGTTTGCGTTAGAATATAAACCTCTTCGTAAGAATGGAACACTGATATATTGCTGCCTGCAATAGAGGCTCGTGCTAATTCCATTTGTATTTTATCCTACCAAAGACCGCAAAGAACGACTTAGTTTTTTCGGTGTCGATCTGCACTCTGATTTGTTATGCAACCCCTAAAAGGACGAAATCAACTCAACGCATTAGGATCGATTTATTGGGATAAATTCTAATTCGAAGTTTTGGTGCTATTTTAGCAAAAGCATCCTGCCAGCTTGGCCAGAATCACCATTTAGTAATCTGTAAAAATAAACTCCACTCGCTAGCCCAGCGCCATCGAACTTGACTTCATGGTATCCCATCACTTGCTCAGAATTCACCAATGTCGTTATTTGCCTGCCTAACAGGTCGTAAACCTTCAACGTCACATGACCTGGCGCCGAAAGCTGATAACCTATTGTAGTCTCCGGGTTAAACGGATTAGGATAATTCTGAAACAATGTGAAACCATCCACGGTTTTGTCTCCGTCGGATACATAGCTAACTGAGTTACTGCTCATTATTTGAATAAGATGATAAAGATACAAATGCCCAAAACAGACATACCAAATGTTGGTGCGACCGCTAATGTGTCTCAAGTGGGTGAACAGGTACTGCTTGTTTGTATCAGGATCGACAACTTGTGGATGGAACATTAAGTGATAAATACCCCCTCCTGAGATCACCGCATCAAAGGCCGAGTCCAAGGCTATTAGAACGGTGTCTCCCCCTACCCAAGGAGTAGCTCCCACTTCAACAGTCGTGGGAGTCTGATAAAAATGGTTGCGCTTGGAATTCCACGAGTTAAAAGTCGAGTAACCATCCGAAACCTGTCGGGGTATTATGTAATAAGCTACTCCGAGCAATGAGTCAACAGTTGCGTCAAAATCGCTATAAGGTGATATCCATGTGTACACATAATTTTTTTCTTTCATCTTGAAAAGAGGGGGCAGATTGAGATTGTTGACAATGTCGCTGTCTGACCCTTCGACTTCGCTAACAGCATTCTGGTACGGAGTCTGTTGATGGGTTCGGCTATGCGATGCAGCTTCTACATATCCGGAGTCAAGTTCTTGTTGGATTTGCAACCACGTAGATTGGGAACATCTCTGAGTGATAATACCTCCCGTCATGTACAATCCAAATGACCGAAAAATATTGAGAACATGTATAACGCTGACAGCGCTGGCACTATCCCAGTCATCAAAACTGGTTGTGACTACAGCAGATCTATTGTCGTAATATTTGCAAATCCCCTCATATTGCGAAGGAATTGGTCCACCCGACTGCGATGAAATCCTTAGGAACAGTGAATCGGTATCCCAAGAAAACGCCGCAGATATGTATGCCACACTATTCATCGAATCAAAGCGGACGCCCTCGATCCCATTAAAAAGGCTGTTAGGCGTAAGGAGCTCAAACCCAGTCCAACAGCTGTCGCTTGAATATTTCTTACACACAAGGAGATTGTTGAATGAAGACTGCGGAATATTGAACTTATAGGTCATGGGATATGAGCATCCATATTCTTGATGAAAGTTATGCTGAACAACAATGACCCACCCACCTGTCGAAAGTTGTGCCACCCTAACAACTGGCGGCATTTGAGCCAAGAGTGAACCTTGAAATACTAATAAGTAAAGAAACATCCAGATTTTGGTTTTCACGTTTCAACTCCCTGACAGAGACATTTTATGATTATACTTTTCATCGACATAATAGCAAAATGTGTTGTTTGAATAAATGGAGATTCCAGTCCACAAAATGTCTTAAAGCCCTTACGATATAGCAGGTCCCACACTTGTCAAAATGCTTTGAAGCTAATGTCAGTAATAATAAAGCATCTCATGTTTTGAATGGGAATAGGATCAGCACTCCCCCGTTTTCCAACCCCCAAGGGGGATGCAGTCCAGCTTGTCGGCATCAAGAGAATAAAAGCCTGCTGTTCATACTCTCTTTCAACTTGTAGTAAAGATGATAAACAATGTTAGTGAAAGAGAGAACATGGAAATAACGGCCGTCTTTCGTGCGAAAGAAGAATTTCCCTTTATATTTATCTGCATGTTTTACTTCATATATGTTCCTCACAAAATACAGCTTTCCGTTTATTTGAATCTTTATATACTCAAATATAGTCATACGCTTTTTCAGCTCCATAGAGGTCAAATGGGAAGCATCCGGAATGTTCCTAATTGCACGCAAATCCTTTTGACCGAAATAACACTTATGGCCTGTTTGAACTGCTCCAATGGACCGATTCAAAATCATTTGCAGCACTTCAGTCCAATAAGACGCCGCCTTCTGGGTTTTTTCTATTTCGGTTAAGAAAACGTTTTGCGTATTAGTTGTCTCAAAAAAATCTTGCAACAAAATATTTCCATCATCGATTTTTTCATTCACGACATGATACGAAAATCCTGTGTATGTTTCGGAAAAATAAAGCGACCAATGGGTTGCATAAATTCCTCTATACTTGGGCAAATAACCATTGTGATAGTTCACTACCATTTGAAAAACATCTATCAGGTTCCTCTTCATAATCTGCGGACAACCGATTATTACTGCAATGGTGGGGTTTAAATCCTTTAGCCCTTCAACAAATTCCTGATCATTTATAGAAGAATTTTTTGTCCTAATAAGTCTAACGCCATTCTTGCGACAAACGTGGTTCACGCTAAAGATCAAAAACTTTCTGTAAGGAAAACCCTTATTGAAGATGCGCCCGACAAGGGTATAGATTAGTTTGACCCTTCCGTGAACCCTAGCTAATAAGGTGACTGTGTCCACAAAAAACAATATCCCAATTCTATCACCGTATTCTAGCCTTATCTCATTCAAAAGCGAATCCAACAAAATGCAAGTAACGAACGACGTAGAATTGCCGAAAATGACGAGATTTTCTTTTTTCATATTTATCTTAAACAAAATAGGAATGGCATTTTGTTAATGGGGGGCGGTGTGATTGACCTATTTTCGTTTACAAAAGAACGCAATGTTCAGTATCTCAAATCAGCTGAGCCAAAACAAAGAAAAAAAATCCAGAATCTGTGGCTCCCATAAACCCAAGGGGTTTCACGTACCGCCTTCAAAACGCAACTACGTTTTTTCCGCCGCTCGTTTAACGATCTCGCAAATGGATTCAATTTCATCTTCTGTAAGGTCGGGGTTATTAGGCAAATAGAAACCATTGAAGTGAACTTTATCCCCGATTGGCAACTGACACTGTCCATATTTTTCGATCCAGAATGGTTGTCTCCCGATAGAGCCACATATTAAAGGTCTGCATTCCACTCCATTCTCTAATAAATCCTTGACGATTTGATTCCTCTTCTCGTCAATTAATCCATAAGCGAAGCTTGAGATGAATGACCTATCGTTACTTTGGGCCCAAAATCCCTTTAGCCGTTCTTTGTAAATTTGATAATTTCTATTTCGAATCTGTATGTTCTTGTCGAGTTTTTTTATTTGATTTATTCCCAAGAAAGCATTTAGGTCCGTAGACCTTAAATTATAACCAGAGTAGTAAAAAGTATAGAAGGAATCGAAAGGATCGACATTGTATTTTTTTTCCAAGCCCCTTTTGAAGTGTTCCGGTAAATCCCGCGCCCACCCGTGACTCGCGATAGATTTTACTAAACTATGCAACTCATCGTCGTCAGTGCAGACCATCCCACCCTCTATGGTTGACATATGGTGACCAAAGTAAAACGAAAAACTGCTCATAAGACCGAATGTCCCGATACTTCTCCCGTCGTATTTCGAACCAACTGCTTCACAAGAGTCTTCGACTAAAACAAAATCGTATTTTCCTTTTAAATAGAGGATTTCATCCATGTTATTAGGTACGCCAAGTACATGAACTAGGATTACTGCGGCTGCATCATAATTTTTTAATAAGCTTTCCAAATGTTCTAAATTCAGACCTAGATTTCGCTCATCAGCGTCGCATAAGACGGGATTTAGGCCCGTCTGAATCACCGGTGTAACGGTTGTTACCCAACCTACTGCAGGAACAATAACTTTTTTTGATTTTAGTCTTCCGGATGCTTTGAGAGCTTCGAAAATTAGTAGATTTGCGGAGGAACCCGAATTTACAAAATGGCAGTACTTAGCCCCTAACCATTTTGACCATTCATATTCGAATTCTTCGCACAATACTCCACGAGTCAGTCTTGGGTTAGATGAAAGCCACTCGCTAAGCTTCAGCACTTCCTCTTGAGTAATTGTATTCTTAACTAGTGGAATCATCTGTTGGCTCCAAAATATTCTTTTATCGATTTTATAATGTATTCTATCTCGGAAAGCTGTAAACTAAATGAAGAAGGAAGCGATAACCCTTCGGCATATAACTTTTCAGTCACAGGGAACGAATTATGTTTAACGCGGATGTCTTTGTAACATGGTTGCAAATGCAACGGATAAAAGAAACGCCTTGTTTGAATTTCACGTTTCAATAAGAATTCTGACAGTGACTGTGCGCTTTTCACATAAATATTTGTAAACCAGTGCACCGGCGATATCTGATCATTCTGTGGCGAAAAAGTGATCCCTTTAGTGCCATGCAATTCGTCATAATAACCACTAAATATTTCTTTTTTTCTATTGACTATTCTTTCTAATTTTTTTGTTTGCGCAATTCCCACAGCAGCTTGCATTTCAGTGAAACTGAAATTGAAACCTACATAATCGTGCTTGAATATCCCTTTCTTGTCTCTCCCATGATTTTTAAATCTGTAGCATTTCTTTGCTAGATCGTCATCGTCAGTCAGAATAATTCCTCCCTCTCCCGTGGTGATCGTTTTGTTACCATAGAAAGATAAGACTCCAGCTAATCCGAAGGTACCCACATGCTTCCCACTTAGTCTCACCCCAACGCCTTGTGCAGCATCCTCAATAACCATCAAATTGTAAGCATCAGCAAAATTATTTATCGCGTCCATATCTTCAGCAAGACCATACAAATGGACAGGTAAAATGGCTTTCGTGTTTTTAGTGACTATTTTTTCTGCGTGTCGCAAGTCCATCCTAAGATTTTCTCCCTGCATGTCGCAAAAAACCGGCTTGCCACCAGCTAACAGGACCGAATTTGAAGTTGCAATAAACGTTAAATCGGGCACAATTACTTCGTCACCATCGGCAATACCTAACGATTTCAGTAATGCAAACAAAGCCACTGTTCCATTCGAATAAGCGATTGCATGTTTTGCGCCTGTATAATTAAGAAAGAACTGTTCGAACTCTTTGGTTAATTCATTTTCAGTGATGAATGTCGATCTAATGACCCTCTTCAGTTGTTCAAGCTCTTCGTTATCAATAAAAGGTTCGATTTGTGTAATCATAATTCGCTCACGAGAAACTCAATATTTTAGAAACAACGTTGTCCCAACAAAACTTTTCATTTACAAAAGAAACAGCATTTTTGCTCATCGTCATTCTCATCTCATCATTTGTCACTATTTTTAATATTGCTTCGACTAAGCTTTCCTTTGAATCCGACGGAACCAAATAGCCGTTGTAACCATCTATCACTTCCTCCGAAGAGTCATTACCTCTAATCACGGGTGTACCGCATGCCATGGCTTCCTTATTGGAGAGAGACATTGATCTGCCTTTTCCTGGTTCAAGATAGGCTAGAGCAAAACTATAATAGAAAGGCAGCTCCTCTAAAGGCACAAATTCAAGAAACTGCACATGCTTGCCAAGCTCATTTCGTTTTATAAACTTAGAATACGCACTTAACTTGCGCTTACTTTCTCTCGTATACGTAATGAATAATCTAAAATTCGGTAATCTCCTTTTTAACAAAGGGAGAGATTCAAGCACTAAATCTGTCCCCTTGTATGTATCAAAACCGGTAGAATGCATTAGGGGAATTTGCCCGGGATATTTCATTCTAAGCTGTGTTGGATCCCGAGGATAAAACAATGCACCATCAACCCCTTCATAAACGATACTTGAGTCGACATCATATACTCTTTTAATACTGCGTTGTTCGTATTGACTAAGTGTTAAGACCACATCAGCTTTTTGGGTTGCTATTTTATCGGTAGATGAGTATAACTTTCTTATTAGCCTAAAAAAAAGATCGGTTCTGATGCCGAAGTCCTTGTACAGGTCATTTCTATAAAAAAAGGAAAATGGTTCATAGATGATTTGAATATGCCTATTCGCAAAACTAGTGGCTATGCAATTAAGAGGATACATAGATGATATAATGACGGTTTCTGAATTTACGTGCTTTGAAATTAACCCCGCATCCCTGTTAATCGTCTTGTCGAAATTCAACCAGAAAGATAAATCTGTGAAGGATTGTGAGTTCAGTATGTTCACATCAATCCTTTCTTCCCTGAATTTTGTCACTACATCATCTGAACCTTTTTGAGCAATAACCTTTAGTGGAAGTTGCTCTGCAATTCTCCTTGCGCACTCAAATACAAATCTCGTTCCCCCCATCCATTTTTCGAGTTTTGGATAAAGCCACAAAATATTTTTATTCATTTTTGCAATTCTTTTCGAACTTGAATTTAATCTTAAGCAATGGGTTCCTAACGGCAGGATGTAAATGGACATTAATTATTCCGAACCATCTGAAATCCGAATGATTTTCATCAATCTTAATACCAAAATCCGCATTCATAGATTTCATTCGGACGACGATGTTTATTGTGTGGACATCTACTTCGTCATTCTTTAAATCAAAGATGCTTTCCTCAATAGAAACAATCTCTTGGGCTTCAAGGGAAAGCCCTGCCTCTTCCATTCCTTTTCTCTTTGCGGCATCGAATATAGTCTCATTCTTAAACACACGCCCTCCAGGAAACCACCATTGCCCCCTAGCTGGTGCGTTTCTACGCTTAAGTAACAGCACCTTGTCGTCCTCTAGAATCAACAAGTCAACGCAAACGACCGGGACGCTCTTCTTTATAAATTCATAAGCATCTGCATTAATAAAACTACTCATTGCTGAAATGCGCCAAATGTTATTTGTCTAATTCATTCTGATCAAAACGAAACCGGACTGATAAGCGTTAGAGGGATTTGTTAATAAAGAAAATAGTCTATACAGATTCCGTCTCAACCTTATTGGCGGCACTATTTTCGTTAACCCAAACAGAATCCGAGATTTGGGAATAACGGGAAAAACATGCACTATCCGAAAATGTTCTTTCAATAGAGACATTATACTTTCAAGACTGAAATAATCCCTATATTTATTCCTACCGTTAACCACCACCGTTAAGATAAAAACCCCGCCGGGATTCATGCTATTGCGTATTTCGAATAAGAGTTTCCTTCGTTCTTGCTCGTCCAGATAATAAAGCATTTCCAAGCAAATGATGAGGTCGTAAGTCTTTAAAGCCTTGAAGCATCTCGCGTCCTCAACGTAGAAATTAATATTTGCCTTCCCAAAATTCTCGTTCGCCCTTTTTATAGCCCTCTCTGAAACATCAAAGGCATCAACCCAATCGACATAATTAAGTATTCTATTTGTAAAGGCACCTTCTCCACACCCAATGTCAAGGCATTTTGAGTAATTCCCATGTTTTATTAGGTCTAATAATATCTCGCTCCTGCTAAGGTCTTTTGTAGTATTGTCAAATCTCCACGGATTCGGTTCCCTGTACATTTGGTCAAACTCGTTTTTCAAGTCCTCAGGCATTCAAATTCCCGACATTAATCGAGGAGATATTTAACGCATTTACTATTCCTTCAGAAAAATTATTGACCATATTTTCCATAGTATATTTCTTCGCAGATTCCTTGCATCCTTCAACTAGCATCAAGCGCTTCTCTTCATTAAGAAGTAAGTCAATAATTGCAGAACTGTAATCAGTAATATTGTTTCCCGCCATTATTCCATTTTTGTGATTTTCCAGATAGTCAATCTCTGGACTATGAATATTAGAATTAGCCGTAACAAGTGGCACTGCAAAGATAAAGGAATCAATAATTGCTAGGCCGACAAGCCCTGAAATCAACACCAACTTAGACATTAGGAAATAGGGTATCTTTTCAAAATCGTTTTTGACACCAAAGTAATGAATCCAATTATTCTTCGTGCAAGCTTCCAAAACTTTCCCTTTATCCGGTCCATCGCCGATAACAATAATTTGAAGGTCCTTGATTACATTCTTAACAATGAACACTGAATCGAGGAGCAAATCCAACCTTTTCTCTTTATACATACCTCCTATGAAAATACAAATATTTTTACTCTCTATGCCCAGCTGCTCTTTAAAACAAGCGAGATTTTCCTCGTTCCATTCCCTGTTTGCCTTAAGAATATTTTCGACGCCAATCGTGTTGTAAACGGTCGTGATTTTGTCTTTCGGGAATCCCATGTTTTCAACAACTCTCCGGCTCAGATCATTGTAGGCAAAGAACCACCTGACTTTCCTGGTCATGAACTTTTTGACAAACTCCCCCAAGCGATTTGAACTATCATTTTGGAAATTAATACCATGGCCCCAAAATGCTAATCTTTTCCGTCCTAACAGATTAAGGATCCACAAGTAATAGTTTATTAAGAGCTTTGAAGCTTGCTCGACTATTATCAGATCAGCATCTTTTATGTATTTTAAGACCGGCTGATAATAGAGATTCTTCTTAAACAAATTGATCTTGTAATTTTTTATTCTTATCCCCCATTCTATCTCCGCATCATTAAACTTAATGATGTCGTCTGTACCATAAAGAAGAACTAACTGTATATCGTTTTTTTCGCATGCTTCTTTCAAAAGATTATAAAATGGTATCCTATAAAACTTTAGCGTCCGCTGTACAATTACGACTTTCTTAACCTTTTTTTGTGTTTGACCACACAAATGGGTTCCATAACTTTGAGGACGGTCGGTTTTAATGATACGCGCCTTTCAGAGTCCCTACCTTGAACTGAGTTTAGTGATACTTTGGAAAAACCAATCTCCAAGATAGCCAAATATTCGTCTCAGAAGACCTATGAATAAGAAGCTGAGGAAATACTTGCGTGGACAATTCATCCGGCCATAGGTAACAAATCTTTTCAAATTACCGCCGCCCTTGATTGAAAAAAGATGATCATAATAGTGCCTTAGTGATTTTCTGTACCTCAATTCGGCATCCCCGCTAGCATCGGGATATGTGTAAAGTCTAGCATCATAATTGCAATATACTTTATATCCCACCCTGATCGCCCGATGGGTGAAGTCATAATCAGCAGCATAGTGCGGAAAATGGACTTCATCGAATAAGCCAATCTTCTTAAATACCGCGGAAGGAATTAGCAATCCTCTGCCGGGGAAATGGGTGACCTCGTGCAAGCCGTGCCATTGCTCTCTTGGCAGGACATCCAATAGAAATTTTGAACTAGCCGACTTCCAATTTATTATTTCACCACCATAAGTGGGCACTCCGGTGTGCACATCTATTGCAAACGCGCCAAGAAGGGAATCCGGAGTCCTTGCCGACCAGAAAAGCATTTTTTCCACAAAGTCTACGGAAGCTTTGGTATCATTATTCAAAGTCATTATATAATGTGCCCCACTCTCCAATGCCCATCTTACGCCCAAGTTGGTTGCTCTCGTCCACCATAGGTTCCCGTCTCCGTTAATAATATGGATTTCCGGGAATTCATCTCTTAGCATCTCCGCAGTCCCATCAGTTGACCCATCATCGATTACGACAATTTGGAAATCTTTGAGGCTCTGCGAGTAAAGAGACAAGATGCAATCCCTGGTAAACTCTTTTCTGTTATGGACTGGAATGTCCACAAAGACGTTGTTCATGACAGCCCGTGACTTGACATAAGGTCCCCTCTTGCAGGGATTGCTGCAGGAGGTATGTCATTCTTCCTTGTGTATCTATTTGATATCAACCCAACCAAACCCATGAACATGAAATCAATGTTATTTCCCCATGAACCATGAACGAAGCCGACAACGACATAGAATACCCATATCCACATGAGACAGATAACAAGCGCATAATCTAATGTTCCATAGTGTAGCTTTTTCTTCATTTTTCTCAAATGAGCATAAATTGAAATCATGAAAATCAAGTAAGTCACCAGTCCAATTAGTCCCGTCTCGACAATGGTGGCAAGATATTGGTTCTCAACAAACCACTCTAGGGGGAACCAACGCTGTGATGTGCTCGCGGTTGCGGTACCGCGCCCAATGAGAATGTAGTCCATGACATGCGCATTCTCAAACCTCCCTTCTCCTGCATGGACGCCTAGCTTAGCTCCAACGGAATTAAACTTCAAAGCAAGGTTCAAAGTATCTCGGAACGTTCTGGTATTGTTGATAATATCATAGCTAAAATGAAAAGCGCTATTATGGAAGCAAGCGAAATCCTTTTTATCCTTCTGAAACCATGAAGATTCAACAAATAGTAGAAAAATCCTGTAATGAACATTCCTACAGCGGAGAAGGTTAACGATGTGAACATCCCGATGAAAGAGAGGATCGTTGCGATAGCAATCCATATCCTTCGTCGTAGACTTTCATAAAACAACAAAATTCCAAGGAGCACAGTGCACAGAAAGAACCCCTGGTAGCCAAATGAGAGGAAATCCAGCTCGAATGATTGAGATCGATAAAATACACCTTCTGTGACGCGCTTAAAGCTGTCTGATACTGGAATTGAACCGTTAACAAAGGTATTCGAGGAATGGGCTACCAACCAATCGACAAGGTCAAATCGTGCAAAAAAATACTCATAAATGCCATATACAACACTCAGGAATAAGGAGGCGAGCATAGCAACTATCAAAACTTTTTTCCTTCTTTCATCTATCCTAAGATCCTTGAAAACAAAAAAGCTGAAGACGCCTAAATATTCGACTAAGAAGCCCTCGACCGCACCTGTAAAGGAGATGATGAGCGTTAATGGCAGGAAGATAATCGCTACTCCAAGATTCAGTAGGCTACCCTTTTCGAGCAAACCATATGACGTAGAGGTCGAGAATTTCCGAAAGATAATCCCCACAAAAAGCAAGAAAGGCAGCCCTAATGTAATGGGTTTAAGAGAAAAACCGACAAGCATGTTCAACGTATTTTGGTATGGATATATGATCAACAACAACAACAAGATGTAATATCTTCGATCTTTCACACCGAACTCAAGTCTGCCATGGAGCTACTCACCTAAAAAAGACGCCATCAAATTGAAGTAATCTACCGCTCATGGAATCTGAATAAACAGGGGAAAATGCGTGAAGTCCAAACCCATAACCTGTGATTATTCTATATAGATCGTCGAACAGTAACTGACCTTCATATAGGGGCACAAGTGATAATTCAATCTGAATGCCGCGGATTTTCGTCAATGCATTCTTCGCTCCTTCGAGTACCTTATCTTCGTATCCCTGGACATCGATCTTGAGAAAGACAGATCTGCAATGGTCAGGGACAACCGATCCCCACATATTATCTAATGTTCTAAGATAAACTGTCTCCTGTCCGACATAAGCGACTTCCGGCGTAACTTTCACGTGATGCGGAAGTATGCCAAGAATCGAGCTGCTTGTCGACGATCCGGACACATTTATTACTGTCTCTTTTTCTTCAGAGCCCAATGCCATCCTCGGTGCAACAGACCACAAAGGATCATTCTTTGCAGTCGAAATCAGCCTCTCGTAAGGGGAAGAAAGAGGTTCGAATGAGACGATCCTTCCTCGATAGCCATGTTCCCGCAACATTCTCCCGAAGATGCCGTCATTAGCACCAATATCCAAAATAAGATCGACCTCTTGGTACTTAAGCATTTTGATAAGCCTTGCAGACTCTGAGTTTTGAACATTATATCTTTGAATTTCCACTCCGAACGTTCTCGCAATCCTCTTGAATAATATTTTCATTCCGGTTTCACCGCGCAGTTAGAATAAATAGTCATATTGATATAGTAGCAAAGAAGAATCTGAAAAGATATAACAATTTTGATTCATCGTAGTAAGGTCTTATGGTTTAATCCGAAAAATTTCCAAACGGTTTTCTCTCAAAAGCGTCAATAAAAGAGTTTGGGGTTCTATTGAATATTTTAACATTTCTTGAATCCGCATATTCTCTTAGGACATGATACGCTTGAAAAGTTTTGACAAGAGTGGACAATAATTCGTGCATTTTATAACAATCTCCGTTTGCATTAGAATTCCTATATGGCAAATATTCAACTTGACCCTTACTGTAAAAATGGGAATCTTTAGCACACACGACATTATCATTGTTTACGATCAGATCCTGGATCCAAGAATGATCTGCACCTAAAAGATTTATTTCACCAAAGCCCATATTGACGGCGATTGTGATACAGGCAATCAACACGTTCTGAAGGGATACCATTCCAAGATAGCATTCATAAAAGAAGAAATTAATCTTCTGAAATCCAGAAATCATCGTTGGATTGTACGGAAGGATCTTTATGTTCAATCTTCTATTGAAGAATCTCTTAAATATGTGGAAGGCTTCGGCAGGAACTATCAAAAACATTTGCCAGTCAGTCTTATCGTGTATCTCATTTAAAACCAAAACCCCTTCGTCATAGATGTCTTTATAAACATTGGGGTTCCAATACGCTGGATCAGCAAAAACATAATATTTAGGTTTTAGTATTTCATAGTATTTTGATTTTGCGAAGTCATTTACAGCAAACAATTCTTGCGATTGCAGGAAAGTTGAATCATTCAATAGATTCTCTTTTAAGGAAGGTCCATTCCCTAGAATATAACATATTGAATTAGTGCTGACCTTTACCCTTCTTATTCCGACAAAGAAATTACTGTGCACCAGAACTCTGCGAGCCGACGTTAAGGTAGCTCCCGACAAAATCATCGATCGAGTAAGAAGCTTAAATAGTTTCTTGATCATGATTAATTTGATTTAGCTAAGAGTGTCCTAATATCCCACGGCATTTCGTATACCTTTGCGCTTAATATCCATGTTGCGATGAAAAACACGAAATAAGTTATGCAATATGAAATCGAAGCACCTATAGCTCCACACCAGATAATAGCAAAGTAGGTTATTGGTATCTTTAGAATTCCTACCGAAATCGTTACTCCTGCCTGCACATACGTTTTTTGCGCATATGCTATGTAATTCGTCACCATGAAATACATACCCTGAAACACAAAGCCAAAGACAATGAAGGCTGAATAGCTATTTACACTATCATAGGCATGACCAACGAATATTGAAACGACAAACGGGAATATCAAAAGCAGTAGGATTGCTCCGGCAACTATCAAGATAAAATATAAATATGTGAACTTTACAATTTTCTTCTTAATGACCAAATCGTCCTTGTTCAACTTCTCGAACAGCCATGGGATATAAGCATTATTGAAGGCTACGGTTATTAAACTGACGACCGCTCCTATTTGGTACGCCACGGAATAATTTCCTGTTTGGTCCAGTCCCACTAAATTGGTGAGGAAAAATCTATCGATAGCCGTAAATAGCATTGCTCCGATTGCATGTGGTATCAGTGGCACACCAAACTTTAACGCATGCCGGATATGCTTCTCTTTTACATTAAAGCGGATTTGCTTTGTTCGCGTTAGAATAATGGTGCCTACGATTGCCAGACATACACTTGTAGCAATTATAGATTCCAACCTCCCGTCCCAGGTTTCATTTAAATGGACGACCAAGAACAGGGTAAGCCCCACATTCAGAAGGGACTGAGAAATTTGGAAGATACCATACTTTAATGCCGATCCTCTCACCTGATAAAGGATAAGAACGACTGCGCTGACAAATTGACATCCGGCGACGATCAAAACATATTTCAACCATAATTCCGGTATTTGGACTATCCTCTGAAGGAAGAGAATATTCGCCCAAAACGCACCTGCAACAATTAAAAAGCTACATGCAACCAGGATAAAGCAGCTACCGACATAAGATGGTAAGTCTGTACCATCTTTGTCGAAAAATTTCCTCTGAATGGCGCCCTCAAGATTCATTCCGATAAAAGGATAAATTACGCTCACTACCAGTTGAAACATGGCTACAATTCCGTAGTCCCGTGGCGTCAGCTTTCGTGTAAGTATAGGCAGTAGCAGGAAGGGTATTGCGGAGAGAATAAGATTTGAACCTGCGTATATCCCAGATGAACGGACAAGCGAATAAGAGGCGAACCTTTTAAACAACTGACTGAAATCCAGCCCGTCAGTAGTTACTATGCCCTCAAACGCCGATAAGAATCTTTTAGATATCTTCATAAGATTGTGTTTGATGGAAATTCAAAAGAAGACGATCTCCCAAAGCTGTTTTCGACAGAGATAGAGGGGACCCCAAAAATCGCTCCTTCTTCAGAGGCAGACTCCTGACAAAGCACCACGTGATCTAACTAGATGGTCTGATAGGCAGTTGCATTTTACTCGTCAAGTGAAATGCCGGCAATAATAGTATCACACAATCCTATTGAAGAAAGTTGAGCTTCGTATTGTCTGCTAAGCTCTGGCGAATCGATAAATCCCCATATCTTATGGCCACCAGCTCTCCCCTTAGCAAGCCAATGCAGATGATTCGATAAAGGATAGCGCTGAATCTGCTTAATGTACTTAACTGAAAGCCCAGCTTGGGTGCATAATTCCGCGAGGGTCTCATTTGTAAAAAGAAATAAGTGACAAGACCAATACGTAAAATTTGAAAACTCTTTGCTTTGGTATAGTGTCAATAGCGCATCGCTGGCGTTAGGAACCTCAATTATGATTTGTCCTTGCTTAGCAAGTTTCTTTGACATATTTGTCAACTCAGATCGCGGGTCAGGCAAATGCTCGAGAACGTGGAAAAGGGTAATTACGTCGAATTTCCCCTCGACATCGTTAAGGTTCTCATACACTTTTAGTATCTGAGCGCTCAAAGAATTTTCGATTTGCCTTCTCAGGTTCTACTCCAGCAATCTCTCTTGCGAATTCCCGAGCTTTCAGCAAAAATCCGCCGGTTCCGCATCCGAAATCAAGAACAGACTTGTTAACAATTTGCGAGCTCACGTATCTGGCTCGCCTCTCATCATCATGTGCAGTTTCCTTTATCCAATCCTGAAATAAACTGTCCTCCGCCGCATGCATTCCAGATTCAGTGTAAAAATTCGCTTTCACGTGATCAAAGGAAGAGAGGAAGACAAGACCACAGCGCGAACACTCCAATATCTTCAGGGACTTCATATCCCTCACAGAACCGTCTCTTATCTTCAGCTCTGAACTACCGCAAAGGTAGCAACTCGAATTAGGAATTTCGGAAGCGTTCTTCATTGCGAACCTCTAGGATTTTTTCTTCAAAACGAGTGCGGTCTTTCTCTTCTGGTTTGCCGCCCAATCTCGTTGACGAAATGCGTTCAACTCCACCACCTCTGGATGATCCTTTAAATATGCCATGATAGTCCGAAGGGGTACATCATTGTTATTGCATTTAAAATGATCGAAAACACTCTTAAAAAAATCATAGTCTTCTTTGTAGTCTAACGTCAGACGTATTGTAGGGCTAAAGAAAATCTCGTCATCTATTCTTAGGGTTCCCACGCTGAACATCCCAGTATCCTTGAAATAAACCCACATCATTTCAGTATCATTAGTGTCTTTTATATTACAGACTTTTCCCAACGCTTCTGTTCGTATAGCATATGTAAAGCCACCGCACACGAGATCTTTTGGGATCTCAATGAAATCCTGCTTGCTGTATTTAAGCTGTTCAATCCCAAGTGCCATTAATTCAGGATCGCAAAAAGGGTCGTCCCCATCCATTGTCACAAAGCCGTCGATTTCAAATTTCCGAGCTGCTCCATCCCATCGCATTAGCTTATCATCAAGATCCCCCCTGTAATAGAGTACTCCGCATTCTTTGCACCATTCTACTATCGCATCATCGATGGTGCGTTCGGTGGTACACACTATAATAGCGTCGGCATTCTTCACGAGTTTAGCCCTCAAGGCCACCATCATAATCAGGGGTTTACCCAGAAACGGTAAAAATGTTTTATTCGGTAGGCGAGATGAATCGCTCCTGACTGTTATGAAAATTGCTGTTTTCACTACTTAGGCTCCTCTCAACTTTTTCCTTGCTTCTAGCTCTGTGTTGCCAATCCGCTTAACCCCGTCACCAAGAATTGCGTCAACCGTCTTCAGTCTTTTCCGCAACATATCCATCGCGTGCACTTCCAGACTCGCAGCTTGATCGGATCCCCACATATTATGGTCAAGTGTAATATGCCGTTCGATCATGCTCGCACCTAGAGAACGGGCAATAATGCTTGGTTCAAGATCGTATTCGTGGCCACTGTACCCGACAATGCAACCGTAGCGATCTTTAAGGAATGGAATCAGCTTCAAATTAAGTTCTTCGTGAGGCGCCGGGTAGCTGGAGTTTGTGTGCATCAAGACATAGTTTCCTGGAGCATTCTTTTCCAAAAGGTTCACCGCGGCATCTATTTCTTCCAGTGTGCTCATCCCTGTCGAAAGAATAACAAGCTTTCCCGATTTTGCTGACTCTTCCACCAACTCGCTTTCAGTTAATTTTGCCGAAGGTATCTTGATAAAAGGAACATCATACTGCAAAAGGAATCGAAGGCTAACTGGATCCCAGATCGAAGCAGTCCACGATATCGGTTTTCTACCGGCATAGTCTTCGATATAATCATATTGTTGCTTCTCGAACTCAACGCGGTATCTATATTTCAAATATGTCATCCGTCCCCAAGGAGTATCCCGAAGCACACTCTTTTGCTTGTCTGGAACACATATATCTGGAGTGCGTTTCTGAAACTTCACGCAATCCCAATCAGTGGCAAAGGAGGCGTCGATAAGCCTTTTTGCGATTTGCATATCTCCATTGTGATTGACGCCTATTTCGGCTATCATATATACTGGTTCCCCATCTCCCACCAACCGATTCCCAATCTTAATTGTTTTCATCTGCATTCCAATTTTATTTGATTCACCTGTATTACCATGCAGTCCATCCACCGTCTACATTATAAACAGAACCGGTACAATAAGAAGACTGTTCTGAAATTAGGAACTCAATGATGCCGAATAATTCTCCCACCTCCATCATCCGCTGTAGAGGAGTCAGTTCTCCATATTTCTTTTGAAACCCCTCTTCTTGCATATGCCTTACTCCTCCGGGCGCGATACAGTTTACTCGGAAATTGGGTGCAAGATGAATAGCAAGATGTCTAGTCAATTGGATAACTCCTGCCTTAGAAACGCCATAGGCAATGTTCTTTTCGTCGCCTCCGTATAACCTCGGCTGCGGCGAGACAAGCCCGTAAGTTGACGTGAAGTTCACTATGCTGCCTGATTTATTATTGCGCGCAAACTCTCTGCAGACCGAAAATAACGAAGTTAAGTTCACATTTAGATACTTATCGAAAATCCCCAGGTCAATATCCATCAACTTGTTGCTTGCCCTTGAGCTATCAACATGATCATTCAGCGCAAATAGGTTCACCAAGGAATCAGCTTTATTCCCTGAAAACCAGCTCTTCACAAAATCCTCGTTTGTTAAATCGTCACCGTTGGCGAGGTCCAGTTCCGATACAGTATATTCCTTAGTATGCAAATAGTCCGTTACCGCAGATCCTATTAGACCTTTCGCTCCTGTTATAATAACGGTTTTAGCCATTTTCGCTAGTCTCTTGTCGCAAGCTGTCGTATCACCTTTACCAATATTTCTGCTTTCTTCTCGGCAAGAGTAAGATCCCTATAGTTTGTTTTAAACTGCATGATTTTTGGTTGAACCCGTTCTGCAACCGGGCAGATTCCCTCTTCATAGTGGACATCTTTATATACCCAAGGGCAGCGTTTCGCAAACTGTCGCTTAGAGACCATGGGTTCTAGATATGGTACGCTCCAGGCACCATATATCCCATCACCGCCAGCAGCAATGTAAGCCTTACGGAAATCTTCCCAAGAAACCCCTATGCTTTCTAGTCCATTATAAACAACACCAAGGGTGTAATATGAATTAACATATCCATCTGGTTGATCCTGAGGTATCAAGTAATCACAGTTTTTCATTGCTTCAATGAAAAGATTTGCAGATTTGATCCGCAAATTAACCAATTCATCTACCCGTTCGAGCTGGGCCAGAGCAACGGCAGCATTGAATTCCGAAAGTCGATAATTCCATCCTAGTACATCATGACGTTTGTAATGTGGATTTTGGAAGACATCTGCATTTAATCGAATTCTACCTTCTGCAGCTTTTAGATTTTTGAATCCATGTCCACCTATTTTGCGCGCAACCTCAGCCAGACTTTCGTCATTTGTTATGATCATCCCGCCTTCACCACAAGAAATATGCTTTGTATTCTCAAAACTGAAACTGGCTATATCAGCGAGAGATCCAACTAATCGTCCCTTATAATGACTAAGTACCGCCTGGGCATCGTCCTCAATTACAGCAATCCCCCTAGATTTTGCAATCGTGAGAAGTGCATCCATATCGGGCGAAAGCCCATAAATCGATACTGCAATTATCGCCTTACTCTTGGGAGTAATCTTTCTTTCAACATCAGTAGGGTCGATAGTAAATGTGTTTGGTTGGATGTCCGCATATACAGGTACAGCGTTCGCATGAATAGTTGCAGTCGTATCCATTATTACAGTAATGGCTGGTGAAATGACTTCATCCCCTGGGCCAACTCCTACCGCTTCGAGTGCAGCATGCAGCGTAGAGGTACCGGAGTTGAAAGCGACGGCATACTTCACTCCAAACTTTTCCGCAAATGCTCGTTCCAATGCAATTGTCCAACTGCCACCCGTAGAAGACCACGATTCCCCTTCCAAGACCTTTTTCAAGTAGTTCAACTCGTTGCCCAGATATTTGCTTGGATTTGACAATTCTTCCATATTATGCCTCTTTGATTTTCACGTGATTTAATAATTCCCTCACAACACCTTTTCCACCAGAGGCAGGGATAACAAACGTTGCAATTTTTTTCGCTTCGGGGTAGGCATCTTGTGGAGCCATTGGATAACCTACCAACTTCATCGCAGGAACATCATTAACGTCGTTGCCAATATAGATCACCCTATCAAGTTTCAGCCCCTTCTGGTAACAGTAGTCAGTAAGAGCTTCTTTCTTGTTGTCAATACCCTGCAAAACGGGTATATCTAGTTTAACAGCACGCGCTGCCACGACTTTGTTTCGTTCAGTTGAAATAATTACCTGTTGAATTCCTGCAGATTTGAAAACTTTAATCGCTAGCCCATCTGACCTGTTCACTACAACACTCTCATTCCCGGTTTCATCGACTATTGCGGTGTTGTCAGTCATAACCCCATCAAAATCATACACTATCAAGTCAATTTTTTTTCCCACTAGTTCAAATTTAGAGGCTTTGGCTTTACTCATGTAGAAATCTCTTTTTGATGGACGAAGCATCGCTCCGTTTCTGTCATGTTATCTTGTTGCCAACGTACTCGATACTATCCAACTTTCAGATGTCTTCAATGGTGTGCTAAGGATTGATTCGAATTGTTGCAGTACCAATCTATTGCATCTCCCAGGCCGTCCATGAGTGATGTCCTTGCCTTCCACCCGAGCGCATTTATCCTGCTTACGTCCAGCAGTTTTCTCGGTGTCCCATCAGGCTTCGAACTATCAAATTCAATCACACCCTCATAACCAACTTCTTTGCCAATTAACTCTGCTAAGTCCTCAATAGCGATGTCTTCTCCAGTTCCAATATTCACAATCTCGCCGTCATTGTAGTTATCCATCAGGAACAGGCACGCCTCAGCCATGTCATCAACATGCAGGAATTCCCTTCTCGGTTTCCCTGTTCCCCAAATCGTAACTGAAGGCGCATTCGCCTTCTTCGCCTCGACAAATTTTCGTATCAACGCCGGCAGGACATGTGAATTCTGTAAATCAAAATTATCATTCGGTCCATACAAGTTCGTCGGCATCACGGAAATGAAATTTGTTCCATACTGCCTGTTGTAAGACTGGCACATTTTTATACCCGCAATCTTCGCAACCGCATAAGGTTCGTTGGTCGGCTCAAGTTTTCCATCCAAAAGATATTCTTCCTTCATCGGCTGTGGTGCAAGCTTTGGATATATACACGAACTCCCGAGGAAGCAAAGCTTCTTTACTGCATACTTGTATGAATTGTGAATCACGTTATTCTGAATCTGGAGGTTCTCATATATGAAATCTGCGGGATAGGTATTGTTGGCGTAGATCCCACCCACCTTCGCCGCCGCCAGGAATACATATTCAGGTTTTTCCTCCTCGAAGAAATTCTTCACTGCCCCCTGGTCAATTAAGTCCAGTTCAGCATGTGTCCGAGTGACAATGTTTTTGAAATCCTTGGCCTGAAGCGCTCGAACTATTGCGGAGCCTACGAGGCCGCGATGGCCGGCGACAAAAATTTTAGAATTCTTTTCCAATTTCTTCTTCCACTAATTCCACCAATTAGACACTAATTACTTAACGCCTCAGAAGTCCAATTTCTTTTTCCACTAATTTCACCAACTAGACACTAATTAGGTAACGTCTCAGAAGTCCAATTTCTTCTTCCACTAATTTCACCAATTAAACACTAATTGGTTAAAGTATCGGTAGTCCAATTTCTTCTTCCACTAATTTCACCAACCAAACACGATTGAAGCGATACACGTAAAACTATATCTTCCACGAATGCACACAAATTACCACGAATAAGATTTTGCATCACTAGCCGTGGTCTCATAATTACATCTTCGTGCAAGTTCGTGAAATTCGTGGATATATCTCTGCTTTATGCATTCAAAATACCAATCGCCTGTAGGTAAGAGAGCGGCATCCAAAGTTTACCAAAAGGCCGAGTCTGTATGCGGTTGCTTTAAGATAATTAAGGACTTGCGATTCATGCTCCGGCAACAGTTCCTTAAGAGCTTTAAGCTCCAGGATAATCTTGTCAAAACAAACAAAGTCTGCTATATAAGTCTTCTCAAGTACCTTTCCCTTATAACCTATCTTCAATGCCTTTTCTTTTTCAAATGGGATATTTCGCGACCCTAATTCGTAAGACAGCGCTTCCTGGTACACCGGTTCCAGAAAACCAGGACCTAATTCCTTGTGAACTTCCATGCAGGCGCCAATAATCTGGTAGCTCTCTTCCTTATATATTAAATCCTTGCCTTCCATCCGATTTGTGGAATGTAGTGTCTCCATTACCATTTGTGCCTCTTGGTGAAATTCGTGGACATATCCCTGACTCTGCTTTCGTGCCCATTCGTGAAATTCGTGGACATATCAATAACTCTGCCTTCGTGCTCATTTGTGAAATTCGTGGACATATCCCTAACACTGCCTTCGTGTCCATTCGTGGAATTCGTGGACATATCAATAACACTGCCTCCGTGCCCTTTCGTGAAATTCGTGGACGTATCCCTGACTCTGCTTTCGCGCCCATTCGTGAAATTCGTGGACATATCAATAACACTGCCTCCGTGCCCTTTCGTGAAATTCGTGGACGTATCCCTGACTCTGCTTTCGTGACCATTCGTAAAATTCGTGGACTAATAACCTCTCTTCTTCACTTTTTCAAAATCAGCTTGTGCCATTATCTTTACAAGCTCTCCGAATTTCGTCCTAGGCTCCCAACCTACCTTTGCTTTAGCCTTGGATGCATCGCCGATCAGCATATCAACCTCAGTCGGCCTGTAATACCGCTCATTAACTCCTACGTAACTCTTTCCGCTCTTCTTGCAGATTCCTTTTTCACTTACTCCTTCGCCTGCCCATTCCAACTCCATATCGAGTTCCTTGAAAGCGAGGTCGGCAAACTCGCGCACAGTATGCGTTTCACCTGTGGCCAATACAAAGTCGTCGGGCTCGTTCAGCTGCATCATTCTCCACATTCCATCAACATACTCCGGCGCGTATCCCCAATCTCTCTTTGCATCAAGATTTCCAAGGAGAAGCTTCTCATCAATCCCATATTTTATTCTTGCGGCGGCTCTTGTGATCTTGCGGGTGACAAACGTCTCCCCACGCCGGGGGGATTCGTGGTTGAATAAGATTCCGTTACACGCGAAGATATCATACGCTTCCCGGTAGTTTACAATGATCCAGTATCCATATAACTTCGCAACGCCATAGGGGCTGCGCGGATAGAAAGGGGTTTTTTCATTTTGTGGAACAGCCTGAACCTTCCCGTAGAGCTCGCTGGTGGATGCCTGGTAGAATTTTGTCTTCACTCCTGTCTCTCTGATCGCGTCTAGAAAGCGAAGAGTCCCGACGCCATCGACCTCTGCAGTATATTCGGGGACTTCAAAAGATACTTTCACATGGCTCTGCGCCGCAAGATTGTATATTTCATCCGGGACAATCTTCTCAAGCAAGCGGTTCAGATTGCTCGTATCTGTAAGGTCTCCATAATGCAGAAAAAGTCTTTTACCGCTGATCTCAGGATTATTATAGAGATGGTCAATTCGTCCCGTATTGAACGAACTGCTTCTCCTGATTATACCATGGACCTCGTAGCCCTTCTCAAGCAGAAGCTCAGTTAAGTAGGAACCATCCTGACCCGTGATCCCGGTTATTAAAGCTTTCTTCATCAGTAATTACTCACCTATATGTTCAATAGAAATCTACCAATCGCAGTCGGAGCTTCGAAATCTCCAATAGTTTCTCTCGCCATCTTATCGCAGAACTTCCCACCTTCTTGCTTGTCATTTATTTACCGCCCTTCACACCAAATCTTGCCGTGAGCCGCACTCAATGTCCAAGGTTCCTTGTTAGACGTTGGAAGTTCGGGGTTCAAAGTTCGCGGTTCAGAGTTCAAGGTTCGGGGTCCAAGGTTCGCGGTTCAACGTTCATTGATCATTGTTCATTGTTTATTGCTCGTTGTCCCATCACGCTTTGGGCGGATTCTTCGCCGCCTGCGGAGGCGGCGCCTGTCGATCAGCATGCGTTCGAGATACGATATTCCCAAAACACCTACTCCTAAGGCCGCCATGGCTGGTAACGTAGATTTTATCTAAAGGATTCAAAATCCATTATTCCGGGTCTGAAATCTTTGAATCCACATGAGCCATATTATTTGTTCAGAAGTGTCCTTTGTCTTATTCTGCCTCTCTCAACTACCGTAAATTTACCCCCGATTGCCACATCTCCTTTCTTAAAGATGTTCAATAAAATCTCGGCAGGCTCCTCCGGCTTTGATGGAGCAAACCGAAAATAGACTACGCCTGCAGGGACAAATGACTTGTAGCGATAGATTAACTCTCCGTAGTCTCGATCAAAAGTCAACACTATGCGTTTCTCTTGACAAGCTCGCTTCAAAACTTCTTCGTCCATGGCCCCTGGTGTATCTTCGATAATCCCTGCCACATCGTGGCCCATCTCACGAATCAATCGAATACTGGCTAGGGGGAAGTTCTCATTCGCCAACAAATTCAACGAGTCGCCCTGTCAGGTATTGCATATACGGACTCTTCCCTCATGCACTCGGTCGCAAAGTTAAAGACGGCTCGCAGGCTTTCGGATGACAACGTGGGATAATTCTCAAGGACTTGTCCTTCAGACCAACCTTCCGCGAATAATCCCAAAATGAATTCCACAGAGAGCCTGCTTCCTTTCACCACCGGCTTGCCGAGCATGATATCGGGATCCGAATGTACATAGTCTCTCCAATCAACTTCAGCCATATCTTCATTCTCCTTTCGCAATAATAATATCGTGAGACTGAGCCAAAATCTCCAGCAACAGTTGCAGCCTTCTCAGCTTTTTTCTATTCCCTTTTCACTCTTCGTTCTTCACTATTTACTATTTACATTCATCAAGCCGCCCCTCTCACCAGCCATCCCCCTGTTCATTGTTCAAGGTTCGTGGTTGGTTGTTCAATGTTCATTGATCATTGTTCGTTGTTCGTAGTTGAGGGTTCATTGTTCGGAGTTCGTAGTTCAAAGTTCATCGTTCGTTGTCCCATCACGCTTTGGGCGGATTCTTCGTATCCGGCGCCGGCGGCGGAGCCTGTCCTGAGCCTGTAGAAGGGTTATGCCTCATATTAGAGAAGTGAATAGTTAATAGTGAAGAGTTCATAGTTATAACACAGAAAAGATAGGGATCAAGCTGCGAACTGAAGCACTTCAATTTCGGCATTATTCTGAGCCGCTTCTTCTCCGCGCTTCGGCGGCCTTTGCAGATATCTCGTTGATACTATTATCCAACCATAATGTCTTCTGCCATTCCGTATAGTCAAAGGGCTGCTGTTGAATTAAAGTAACAAACTTTTCGGCTTCCACTTCTCCTAATTCTTTAACCAGCGCCTTGTATCCCTTCAATTTTATCACGTTGTCACTTTCCATGTCTCACCTCGGCATTAATAAACTCTATAGGGTTCACAGCCTTAATTCTTTCGAATGTGGCCGTTTTCCTAATAATTGCATCATCTGTCGTCAAAAAATAATCACATCCGGCGTGAATTGCACATGCTATATGTAAAGCATCTTTAGTCTTTACTCCAAATTCTTTAATCTCTTCAGCCAGTACTAAGACCCGATTATTTTCGTTAACATCCTTCACTGCAATACTTTTCCAAAACTTTATAGCTTCTCTTTGCTCCTCAAACGGATTCTCCATATTTTCATAGTCAAGGATGTATGACCATGCAATTTCATATTTACCCAACCATATTGCTTCTCGAATAAATAGCTTGGCATCCGTCTCAAGTTTTATTTTTATATACGTCTGGTCATCGAACGGTCTATTATAACAACAAAGATCGAGATAGAACTTCATTTGTCATGCTTCCTGCAAACAGTCGGATGTGCGGACATAGACATTATAATCAAGAGTGCTCGAATGTCTTCTCTGCAAAGGGAATAGTGTGAATAGACACAAGATAGAGATCAAGCTGCGAACTGAAGCACTTCAATTTCAGCATTATTCCGTGCCGCTTCCTCTCCGCGCTTCAATACTGTATAAGTCACACTCTCGCTTAAATAATACTCACCGCAATTATCACACACGTCAGCCGGAACATTTCTGAAAACCACCAGGAGTTCATCGCGCCCAACGACTTCAGCTTTCCGCGACAATGTCACAGTGACATTCCCCGGCTTCGTTTCTCCAACCTTACAAAATACACATTTCATAGTTTCTCATCAGCAAAGTTTTGAGCTCTGCTCATTGTTCGATGTTGGGGGTTCAGGGTTCACTGTTCGTGGTTCGGCGTTCAAGGTTCGCGGTTCAACGTTCATTGATCATTGTCCCATCACGCCTTGGGCGGATTCTTCGTATCCGGCGGCGGTGGCGGAGCCTGTCCCTTCATTCGATTCAGGGCTGGCTCTGAGCTTGCCGAAGGAACCTGCCCTGAGCTTGTCGAAGGGTTATGCCTGAATCCGCGGTCGAAAGAGAAGATAATAGTGGATATATTATAGTTTGAAGAAGCAAGAGGATACACGTCAGTTATCGATAAGCAATGACTAGTTAAGAAACTTAGAGAACGAGAAGCGGACATACTCAGGCCGCGGATTACGTGTTCACCCTTATTGTTTACAAGTCCAGGGATAAGCTTGCTTCAAGTTTATCCTCGTATCTGTCTGCACGTTGTCATGCGTAAGCCAACTTTCCCCTCGGGTTTGGTACGTCTCTCCCTAGCTCCTTTGCGGTGTCGATCCATTCATCAATTGCAATTTGGACATTCTTAACGGCTTCACTGTATGTCTTGCCGTCTGCCATGCATCCGGGAAGCTCAGGAACCTCGACAACAAAGGATTCGTCATCTGCGCTCCAGTATAAAACCAGCTCATACTTATGCATTTCGTTCCTCATGAAGTTTGTATTTCACCAACAGATTTCTAACTTGTCTTACTTGATACGCTTTCGCTTTGCCGTCCCTAAGAGGCTGAAGATTCATAATCTCGGCTACATTCTCTCTATGAAATATATGATGGTCGCCTTTAATTCTCTCAGTAAAGTTCAGATTCAAGAGCAATCTTCTCAAGTCATCAAATCTTACATTTTTGTCAGACAATCCGGAAAGAACAATCTCCAGCACCTTTTCCTTCATCTACAGCTACTTTCGGATTTTTGGTTGTTCGAAAAAACATTCATGGGTTTTCCTCTTCAAGCACCCCTCTCATCAGCCATGCCCTGAGCCCTGCTCATTGTTCAGAGTTCGTCGTTCGGAGTTCGGGGTTCGATGTTCATTGATCGTTGTTCATTGTTCCATCACACATTCGGCAATTTGCAATCGACACTCAAAAATCTCGCCGGCACTTCTCATTTTCTTATCAGCTATGAACTATGAGCTAGCAACTCTTCACTTCTCACTCTTTACTCGTCACTCGTTTCTGTCTTCTGCTCTCTTTCTCTTTGCACCTGGCTACACGCCTCTTGCCTCTCTGCTTTTCGCCCTTTACCTTTGACCTTTTCGCTCTGACGCCCGTCATTTCCCCCCTTTATTCTCATCATTCCCCCGCTTATCCTACGGTATCGCTCCACATTACTTGCGCACTACTTGCGCATTACTTGCGCTCAATCCTCGGTGAAGTCTCGATTAAGCCTCAGTGTCGAAGAGGCACCCGCAGTCTTATTGGCTCAGATTAAGCCGCTTTGGAGGCTTGATTCAAAGCCGTTTTGGACTCTCGGTTTAGCGTAAGAGGATGTTGGATGACCATTGAACAAAGGTAACTGATTAACTATTTCTGGAGGACAAATATGGGCCGTATCCACGGATCTGTAATTGGAAAATTGAGTGGTACCGTAGGAGACGTTTCTTTCCGGCAGCGCAATGGAAAGACAGTCGTCTGCACTAAAACCAAAAGCTTTGTCCCGGGCACCGATCCTGCGTCTGTGGAAAGACGTGACCGCTTTGGAAATCTCGTAAAGGTTTCGCGCACGCTCTATTCAATCCCGGAGTTGAAGAGACTCTGGCAGTTGGCAGCAGGGAAAAATAAATCGGCGTTTAATCTGGCAATGAAATCCAATTTGAATGTTGCCGGCCCGGCTTCGATTCCTAAATTCGTTGCACTTACTCCTCCCGGCGGCTTTTTGGTCGAGCCTCTCAACATAACCTTCTCGGGTAAATCCGTTGCTGCCGAAATACCCGCCGCGGCAGTTGATACCGGAAGTGATCCGTCTGTCAGGACGGAAGCCAGGTTAGTCGTAATGTTTTGTCTGTCCGGGCCGACGGATCTCTCGCTCGATAAATTTAATGTCATGGCGTGCATCTCCAGCCCGGTCCCTCTTATCCATGATGCACCGGTTAGTTTCGTCATTGACTTGCCCGCTCTGGATGCCCGCATGGTCGCACGTTACCAAAACAAGAAATCATTCTCTGCATTGATAATATCGGACGAGCAAGAGAATCCGGTCCGTCACTCGAACACATTCCAATGCATATGGTCTCAAGAACCTTCTCCATGACAGCGACCTGACCTTCTTTCTTACTTTTTACCGTCTTCAATACTGCAATCGGAAATTTGGAATCCCGGCGTCCCGTTTCTTCCATTCATAACTTCTCACTCTTCACTGCTTACTGCCCCTGGCTTCTGCTTCCAGTCCGCCAATTTGAAATGCTTCACCACGGCCACGTAAAACTCCTCAAGATCCTCCCAGCCGGTCCGAAAGTATACTTTTCAGAATATCGATATTCAGATTCTGGTATTCATGGACGGCTATATTTCTGAACCCAACCATATTCTCCATCTTGCGACATAGTGGAGGCTCAATAACACCTGCCTCCCTAAGGAGGACAAAGTTCTCTTTCAAATCCTGCGGAATTCCATACCCTTCCGATGCCACTACATGTGCCGCCAGATCAATCGTAGCTTGTACAGCCCGCTGTAAATTAAGCACGAAAGCATCTTGTTTTGTAATGTCAATTAAGCTTTCCGGCTCAAGACCGGTGATATCTTTAATCCTCCGCAGGCAGCGCTTAACAATACCTACCTTCGCCAGCAAGATGTCACGATCGGCCATATATTCTTCCCTCCAACACCCGTTGCTCGATAGGGCGTCTCACTCTCTTCAAATCGGCATAACTTCCGACCGTCCTGACAAAAAACTCGTTTGCTGCCCTGGCGTCCTTCTCAAATATTTTCCGACCGTACTTGAGGACCTGCATGCAAAGAATCGGTGACGCAGTGTTCAAAATGACGAGGTCAACCTCGATGCCTGCGGCGCTCTCAAGCCCCGCTTTCAGTTCAAAATAGCCTCCATCAAAAATTCTCTTCGGCGTTTTCTCGTTTAGTATCCCGATATCAATGTCACTGTCGGCGTTGAAGCGACTTGTGCCGAAGGAACCGTATATATAGGCCGCAGCCACAGAAGTATTCGATCTTAAGACTTGGATTATAGCGTGGACTTTTTCTTCGATTGCATCGTTCGTTTGACTACTCATTAACTTCATTCTCATCTTGCTGCATCCGGGGCCCGTCCATCATGCTTCGCCCCTTGCTTTTTACAGCTTACTGATCCTTCTCACTCCTTACACCTGACTACTTCTTGCTCCGTGACCCATGCTCACCGCCCTTCGTCTCTCATCTGCTCAACTTCACAGCTTGCGATCAGGTCCGTTCCATTATCCACTTTATTTGTCTTTGCCCTTCTCATACACCTTATTCAGAAATTCCAGATCGTCCATGTCTTTAGGCCTGCCTATGGCTTTTTTGTTCTTTATCAATTCTGCAAGCCCAATGTAATGAATTGTGACTTCCTTGCCGCGGTGAGGAAACTTTGCATCCAATCTGTCGCTCCATGCCCGGTCGAATCCGACGCCCTCGATATCATTGATCAAATCTATCCTATTTGGTGGCACGCCAAATTGCAAGATAATCCCCTCCTGCATCAATTCATCCTTATTCTCCACACCTGGTATGCTGTTTCCCCAAAACTCATTCAACGCAGCATACAATTGATTCACATTTTCCGAGGACCTCTTATAAAAAATATCTATATCTCCGGTCAATCTTGCGTGGCCATAATAAATGACGGCTTCGCCTCCCACAATAACGTATTCCACATTACGGATCGATAGAAGTAAAAGGAATTCAGAGATATCTTCCGAGAAGTAACTTCTCATTTCTTTGGAAGGGTTTGCTTCCCGAGTGTACCACTATGGCGGACATCGGCATTATTGACCCCGAAGAAGCGCTCCCTCAATTCTTTCGCAATCTCTTGACGCTGCTCGGGAGCCATTGCCACCTGTTGAGCCACATCCCATTCTTCCGCGTCTTTGTGACTCTTCGCCTTGTTGACTATTCGTTCCATTATATTCTCATCTTCTAGATCTTCGTGCTTGCCACCCGATGGTTACTGTTTATTTCCCTGACCTCTGAGCGATGCTTTTCACCGCTTTCCGATCTTCTTCCCTGCTCTTTACAGCTTACTGATCCTTCTCACTTTTCACTGCCCGCTGCCTACAGCTTCGCCATCTCACTCACATGATGATTAAAAAACTATCCATATTCGCGGGATTGAAACTCCGCGTCGTCCCATCTCCGCGTAATATAAACCCGGCGACAATCATCAGAACTATTCTGACGCAGTATTATGTATTAGAATTAACTGCCAGGCATTCTGAATGCGGACTTACAAATGCACTCAAATTCTTCCCGCAACAGTTACTCCTCATTACCTCAAACGGATTTTGCTGCCGTCCCCTGACCCTTGCCTTTCCATATGTACCCGAACTTATCACCACACTCACTCTGCTACCTTCAAGACTTGCGACTTCAATTCTCATCTGCCTAGAGAAGCCGATCCCTTCATAATTGCATACACACTATTAACAGGGGACTCCCTTAAGCTCTTCACAACAACAACTTAGCTTTTGGAGCATAAATTGTCAATGACTCGTCTTAACGTGATTCCGACGCTTCATCACCAGAATTTGCGGTTATTTCATTCCCGGCTTTTTCAACCCTAAACCGTTCTGCAATAGAAATTCTACACGATGCTGCCCAGCTTCTTCGAAACTATGAAACTTGTAAACACCCCGCTCGGGTGAAATAGTAATTAACCGGCAGGCAAGCTTATAAAAATTTTCTACCCTTCTATAATAGTCATCGTCCGGCGCGAAGTTCCATAAAGCTTTAGAGGCTTCATCAAAGGTTTTGAATTTTTGGATCGGCATTTATCTCTTTTCCGGCGGGTCGTTCTTTCGTGAGATTAATTCTTTCAAAAAGATTATATCGTTTTGGTCAACTCCGCGATATGTTTTTTCATTAAGACGGTGGAGCGTTTCCACGGTCGCGATTTTTACCCGGTGCCCTTCAACATTCAATTCCATGTACTCCAGATCCTCAAACGCAAAAGCCTCTCCTATCCTCGATATGACATCAATAGAAAGACCCTCATCGGATCCGTAGCGAATTACAGGATATTTTTGAAGCTCCGAATTTGTAACCTCAAAGATGCTTTTGTCAGCGAATGCGGAATATAATGCCGTTTGCAATCGAGCAATATTGTCTTCGCTTGCTTTGACAAAAAGATCTAAATCTTGCGTAAGCCTTGGCATCCCATATAAAACAATCGCAAAACCGCCGATCAGGACATAATCGACTTTTTCCTTTTCGAGCGCATCAATAACTTCAAGAAATCTTTGGAAGAAATCTTCCGTCTTCATATACCAACAAGTTAATCCATTCCCAATTTCTTTCTGAAATATCCAATCGTCCTTTTCAGTCCTTCGATCCGCGACACTTTCGGCTCCCAGCCTAATAATTGCCTCGCCCTCGTGATGTCCGGCTGGCGAACTTTCGGATCGTCCTCCGGCAAAGGCTTAAACGAAATCTTGCTTTTGCTGCCGGTGAGCTCGATTATCTCTTTGGCGAATTGCAACATCGTTATCTCGTCCGGGTTGCCGATGTTTACAGGATCGCTGCAGCTCGATCGCAAGAGGCGAAGAATGCCTTCTACTAAATCGTCAACAAAGCAAAAGCTGCGCGTCTGCGTCCCATCACCGAACGCGGTCAGTTCATCTCCGCTCAACGCCTGTTTCATAAACGCAGGAAGGACCCGTCCGTCGTCGAGGCGCATTCTCGGGCCGAACGTGTTGAATATCCTGACAATCCGGGTATCCAGCCCGTGATAGCGGTGATACGCCATGGTCATCGCTTCACCGAATCGCTTCGCTTCATCGTAAACGCCGCGTACCCCGATGGGGTTGACATTTCCCCAGTACTCTTCGCGCTGGGGGTGCATAAGAGGATCGCCATATACTTCACTCGTCGAGGCTAACAGAAATCGCGCACCTTTTTCTTTCGCGAATCCGAGCGCTTTGTGCGTCCCTAGCGAGCCGACTTTCAAAGTCTGGATGGGGAGCTTGAGATAATCTATCGGCGAAGCAGGGCTGGCAAAATGAAGAACGGCATCTACTTTTCCTTCGACATAAATGAAGTCGGTGACATTATGCTGTATAAATCTGAATTTCGCATTTCCGATGAGATGGGCAATGTTGTCGGGGCTTCCGGTAATGAGATTGTCCATACAAATAACATCGTCACCTTCAGCGATAAACCTGTCGCAAAGATGCGAGCCGATGAAACCGGCGCCGCCGGTCACTAATATGGTAGACATTGACCCTTCAAAATCAGTAACATGGTTGAATAACCTAAAGAACCGGACTCCAGCGGCGCTAAATTCAATCTTAAACGATCACGAGCTTGTTATTGGACGAAGAATTCAATGCGTCGATTCTCCGAACGGCCTTCAGCTTTCTTGTTCGAAGCTATGGGTTCGTCTTGTCCTTTGCCTACGGCTGTCAAGCGGTTCGATGCGATGCCTTTTTCCACGAGCCAGTTTTTTACTGCCTGCGCCCGCTTGAGCGAGAGTACCTGATTGTGTTTCCGGCTTCCCACATTGTCCGTATAGCCGGTAATTATCACCCGCATATCGGGGTTTGCCACCAGCGCGTCATAAGCCCTTAAGAGCATCATCTCGGAACCTTCCGTGAGCGTAGCGTTATTGGGCTCAAAATTTACGCCCTTGAGGACGATGGCATTGCCTTTAGTAAGGACCACGACAGTGTCCCGGTGACTCTTCATTTCGGCCAGCCGCATTGCGTAGTCGGTCGAATCTTTAACACGCATCGCCTCAACTGCCGAGCTCGTCGAATCCCGTAAGCGCTGAGCCTCCGCAAGGTTCGCTTCGTTTGCACGCACTGCCTCTTCAGCAGCTTCGGTAGAATCTGTCGAATGTTCCGCCTCTACGGCCGCAATGATCGAATCCTGTACACGCTGCGCCTCCTCAGCTTCCGCGTTGTCATTCATACCGAACGCAAGTCCGACAGTGAAATCAAAAAATCCGTTGTCTCCCCCGTTGGTAATGAAATTCTTGTGATCGGGCGAAGGCGGCAGGTTGTCTAATGTTACTGAACTTCTGGAAAGAGACAAATCATATCCGGTGCTGAGCTGCAGCAAGAGCCCGCTGCTGATTCTCGTTTGGACACCGACACCGAATGGAACAATCGCCAAAAGATCCGTTTTGTAAGTAGTGAGAGTTTTCGATGCACCTACACCTCCATATAAGAACGGCATCAAATTGGAGGATGAAACAGGGACGATAAGGAGCCGGAAATCGGCCGTGAGGACATTCGCAGAATAAACGTCGGGAGCTTTGAGGTCGCTGTATCCAACATCGAGCTGTCCCAACAACGCAGGGACAAATTCAAATTGAAAATATCCGCGAGCATATGGCACCCATTTGTCCCCTATGGAATTATCTCCCTGAGCGCCGCCACCCGAAATGCCTAATTCCTCCTCAGGAACTTTAAATTGTGCCTGCACCGGTCCGTACCACCCTAGCGCGGCAAATAGTGTTAAACCCAGAATGAAACGTTTCATGCGAGACCTCCTTGTTGATTGATAATCTGTATTGTAATCGATTCTCTGTATCACCAAGCCAGCGTCAAAAAAAATGTAGGAAAATATCTTAAATCTTTCAACTTAGAAGAGGCGCTATCATATCTTTTGCAAAAGAAGCGTAGCAATATTGGGGCCACGGCACCGCAGGCGCATGAGCCTCAGGCTCAGAGTCGCGCTAATTATTTATTCCGTGAAAATCGTGCGGTTAATCCGATGCCTACCCGAAGCAGGATGCAAATCAGGACACCACGATCACCGGACTTTGAGCGAATCTGTCCCCTCATGTACCGAACGCGAATCGATAATTGCCGACCACCGGCATCCTACTTTCTTCCGATCCCATAATATTCAAAGCCCAGCGATCTCACCTTTTCAGGGTTATAGATATTCCGGCCGTCAAATATCACATGATGTTTCATTAGAGTCTTCATCTTAATGAAATCAGGCTCACGGAATTCCTGCCATTCGGTGACTAAGAGCATTGCATCGGCATCTTTTAGTGCCGCGTACTGGTCTTTAGCATACGATATTCTTTTCCCGAAAATCTTCTCGGCATTTTCCATGGCAACCGGGTCGAATGCCGACACGGCAGACTCGTTTTTCAGTAAATCTTCAATCACCACCACCGATGGAGCTTCCCGCATGTCGTCGGTTTTTGGCTTGAAGGACAAGCCCCACACGGCGAATTTCCTGCCTTTGAGGTTTGGACCGAAATACTTCTTGATTTTCTTCGGAAGAATTCCTTTTTGCACTTCGTTGATCTCATTCACGGCAGAGGCGACCGGAGTTTCTACAGACGCTTGTTCGCCGATTTTGATAAGAGCTCTGACGTCCTTCGGGAAACAGCTCCCACCCCACCCTATTCCGGGGAAAAGAAATCTCTGCCCGATCCTGTTATCGTAGCCGATTGCCGTTCGCACTTTATCCACGTCGGCGCCCAAATTTTCACAAAGCCGTGCGATCTCGTTCATGAACGAAATCCGTGTTGCAAGAAATGCGTTCGCAGCATACTTCACCATCTCTGCGCTACGTATCTCCATTATGAGAATGGGCGCACCCGTGCGAACGAAAGGTTCGTACAATTCGCGCAGGGTATTTTCAGCAGAACCCTTCTCGACGCCGACTACGACCCTATCGGGGAACATGAAGTCCTGGATGGCATTGCCCTCTTTTAAGAACTCCGGATTGGAAGCCACCTCAAGTCCAGCCTCAGGATACTTCTTGAAAATCTCTCTTATCTTGTCGCCCGTTCCAATAGGAACCGTGCTCTTTGTAACGACTAACTTCGACCGTCGTTCTTCGAGGTTCGATCGAGGAACTCCGTTCATCATCTTCCCAATCTCCTCTGCAACATTCATCACGTACTTCAGGTCGGCACCCCCGTCAACGCCGGGCGGAGTCGGAAGACAAAGAAAAATTACATTACACCCCGCTACCGCTTCCTTAAGCGAGGTTGTAAAAGTTAATCTCTTTGCGTCTAAATTCTTTTCAAGGAGTGAATCCAGGCCCGGCTCGTATATCGTGGACTTACCCTTCTTGAGCTGGGCAATTTTCTTAGAGTCGACATCCATGCAGATAACCTGGTTGCCGGTCTCGGCGAAACATGTGCCCGTAACGAGCCCGACATAGCCGGTGCCTATAATAGAAATTTTCATAAAGTAGTTCTCAATTTTTGATTTTGGATTGTTGAGTATGCATCAATCGTATTTCAGTATGTATGAAGAAATACGTAAAAGGCTCACCTACCCAATACTATTTTGCTTCCCGTAAAATATGTCTTCCGCTATCGAAGCAAAGCCATCCTTAATTTTGGAGTAGTCAAATTCCTTCGCCCACTTTATCATGCTCAAGCTCTCAAATGGGAAGGTCCTGAACAAGTTGGAAATTTCAGCAGGCTCGACAGATGCCTCCTTATATCTTGCCTCATCCACGATCTCCTTCCACGCAAATTCATATTTCCTGGAAAGTGCCCAGATGTCAATGAAGTCTTTGATCTCAAATCGAAAGAGTGCGGACACCTTGTTAGACAAAATGTTCCTCCAGCTGTCCAACTTGCCCAGAGATTTGTCGAATTCGAAGTCGCCGTAATGGAATGCGACATCGTTAACAAGATCTATTTTCAATTCTGCTCCATATCCTGATACGTAGAACCTGGTATATTCAGAAGCGGAAACGAGACTGTCGTGAATAATTTCAAATTTCGATCGCGTGTATTCATCAGAGATACGATTTACAAGCTGCTTTACATCTGCAGAGAAGTTTTCGTCCGCGTTAACGAACAGATCTAAATCGTCTGAAAATCTGTGCCCTAAGTAATGCCTACTGAGCGCCGTACCGCCGGTCAGATAAAACGGAAGCTGCAAGTCTCTTACGATTTTCAGCACTCCATCCTGAAGTGGATACAGCTTCTCCCTGTAGAATTCTTCGGATAGTTTCATATCTTTCCCTCAAGCCCTTGTACCAAATCTTCTGGATTAGATCAGCCGTCAAGTTCTCGCGCAGAAAATCCGCACCGAACAAACTAAGCAGCTTGTACCAAGAAAGTCCCTCCAGCAGCCGTATAAGTGTCCGTTCCTTGTTCAAAAACCCAATGCTCTCCTTCTTTCCAAGTGCGATCAGGTAAAGATCGTAAGGATCAATTTTGTAGTCCCACACCAAGCCTTGGAGAATCTCTCTTATATCACTTTCACTGTTCATTATTCGATAAGATAGCGCACGAGTGGCTTTCCCTCAAGGCTTGACCAGGAGTGTTTGGCCCCGTTTGGATGCCCAAATAGAGAAGTTTTTCAGTTCGGGAAAGCGCGCTCTCTATACAATCTCCACGAATTCAGAAATTGAATCAACGACGTACTTGATTTGTTCTTTTGTCAGCTCAGGGTAAATCGGCAATGCCAGCGAATGACCTGCCGCGAAATTCGAATGAGGATAATCGGTATCTTTGCATTTCAGGTATGCAAAGCATTCCTGCCGGTGAAACGGAACGGGATAATAGATCTCCGTCCCGATCTCTTTATCTGCTAAGAACTTCTTTAGCGCGTCACGCTTTTCCACACGGATTACATACTGGTTAAAGATATGGTGATTCTTGTGCGGCGTATCGGCGTAGATGGCTTTTGGTGAAAGTATGGGATTGTCTTTATCGAAAGCGGTCGCTCCGGAGCTCTTCGAAAGTCCGGCATCACGGAACAGCTTCGTGTAACGCCCGGCATTATCCCGCCTCTTTTGAGACCATGCATCGAGATGGGGCAGCTTCACACTTAGAACCGAAGCCTGAATGGCGTCGAGCCTGAAGTTGCCTCCGATGATTTTGTGATAGTATTTCGGCTTTCCCCCGTGTACCCTCATTATCCTTAAGCGCTCCCCGAGTTCATCGTGGTTAGTTGCAACAAGGCCCCCGTCGCCGAAACCGCCGAGGTTTTTGCTCGGAAAGAACGAATAACAGCCGGCATCGCCGATCGTTCCGGAGTTTCTGCCGTCTTCATATTGCGCGCCGATCGCCTGAGCTGCGTCCTCTATCACTTTCAACGAATGATTCTTCGCAATATCCATGATCGGACCCATATCCGCACTTTGACCGTAAAGGTGAACCGGAATGATGGCCTTAGTCTTTGGTGTGATTTTCCTTTCGACGTCTTTCGGATCGATATTGAAAGTCACCGGATCTATATCGGTGAAGACCGGCGTTGCATTCATCCGTGCCACCACGCCCGCGGTCGCAAAAAACGAGAATGTTGGCACTATAATTTCGTCACCCGGCTTAATGCCGATCGCCATTAAGGCTATGAGGAGCGCATCCGTCCCGGAAGAAACTCCGATGGCATGTTTGCATCCCAGATAAGAACTCAAACTTTTTTCCAATGCTTCTACTTCCGGCCCAAGGATAAAATATTGAGATTCAGCCGTTCTTATCAAAGCCCGGCTTATTTCATCTTTTATCGTCGCATATTGTGCTTTCAAATCTAAGAGTGGAACCTTCACGACGAAACCTCCTTCGCAGAGCCGTTCTCAAGTTTGTACTTCTTCTTCGACTTCTCACAATATGCAATTCCATTTTTGTCGAACTTCAACTTCTGCCCGGCTTCGCTGACCCACCCGATCAATTTCGCAGGACTTCCGACTACCAGAGCAAAATCGGGGACTTCCTTGGTGACCACCGCGCCGGCTCCGACAAATGCATATCTTCCTATGTTGTGGCCGCAGATGATTGTGCAGTTCGCACCCAGCGACGCACCCTCCCGCACTAATGTTTTAATGTAATATTTCGACCCGGCCTGCGGATATTTCGATCTCGGATCTTTAATGTTGGTGAATACCATGGATGGCCCGCAAAAGACATAATCTTCGAGTTCAACTCCTTCATAGATGGAAACATTATTCTGAATCTTTACATAGTTCCCAATCGTGACATTGTTCGCAACGTTGACGTTCTGACCGATCGAGCAATGATGGCCGATCCTTGCACCCGATTGGACATGAGAGAAGTGCCATATCTTAGTCGCCTCTCCGATCTGTACATTGTCATCTACTACAGCGTGTTCACTGACAAAATAGCTTCCACGACCGGTTATTTTGCGGTCATCCGCAGGAGATGGCACGTTGCTTTCACCGCTGCCTGCTTCTGATTGCATCACCTTGAGACTCCTTTCAGCTCGCCTGAGAATTTGTAAAACTTCGAGAGCATGTTTGCCGTCCGTCAACGGAATTCTGTTTTCCGTTACACACTTGATGAAATGACATTGCTCTTCTGCAAGTGGTTGCTTATCGTCATGGTGTATCACTTCAAAGTCGCCGTCGAACTTTTCAAGAGAGCTTTCCGTTTTGTTGAAACCCTTCGGATAAAATTTGAGTTTGTCCCCAGGAGCGCTGTCCTCGAACACCATCATCCCCTTGTCGCCGATGACCACCAATCTTTGCTCTTTGAAAGGATGGAGCCAGCTTACAAAAATATGCGCATGAATATTTCCCGGATAAGATAAATAAGTAATCGTCGAGTCCTCGATATTGGTCTGGAGAAATGTGGCGCCCCTCGCTTCCACATAATCAGGATTCGAGCCCAAAAGAAATTGCATTACGGAAATATCGTGCGGTGCAAAACTCCAGAGAATGTTCTCTTCCGTGCGAACGGTGCCGAAATTCAATCTGTTGCTGTATAGGTATTGCAGTTTCCCGATCTTGCCTGCGTCGATAAGCTCTTTCAGCTTCAATACTGCAGGATGGTACAGCAGCACGTGCCCGACCATCAATTTCAATTTCTTCTTGTCGGCAATCCCGATCAATTCTCGCGCCTCTGCTTCCTCGAGAGTTATAGGCTTCTCGACAAGAACATTTTTCCCGTTCAGGAGAAGTCTTCGGGTTGCCGTGTAATGCGTTGCTGCCGGGGTTGCGACTATCACGGCATCAATATCGGAACCGTTAATCACTTCGTCCGGATTCGTCGTGAAACGGATCGAGCTGGAGATTTTCTTTACTCTGTCTGATGCCGACGGATCGAGATCCGACACCAACACAAGCTTTTCTCCGAACAATCGATGTGCGGTTCTCACATGATTGATCCCCCAGCGTCCGCAGCCGAGTATGGCAAGTTTCAAACAGGAAATCTCCTTTCAGCGATAGGCTCCCCGGCCTCCGCCTTAAGCCTTCTGTAATTATCTTGTTTTCTCATAGTCAACGGAATTGATATTGGAATTTAAACAGTGGTGCTGCATCTTTCGCCGCCCCAATTGCTGCATGCGGCTTCCGGTTATTTCGTGGATGATAAATCTTCTCTTAACGATCTTCTGTCCGGCGCAAGCCCGGGTTTGTGTACCTCCCCCAACGTCCTGAATAATGAAGCCGGGATCGTAACGGAGAGTACCCTTTCGATGCCGTCAATTCTCATCGTAAAGCATTTCCGATTCTTAACTTCGATAATCCTTCCCTGCATTCCAGCGAGAGGCCCCGCGATGATTGTCCCTTCCACACCGACATAATCCGAATCCAACACATCGACTCGTTCGGGGTAAGAATCTATAATTTTCTTAATTCCGTCGATCTGCCGCTGTGGGACGATACACGGCTTCCCGTTTGTAGTAACGAATTTCACAAAACCATCTAACGCAAATACCCGTTCTTTCTCCACGGGCAATATCCTTACGAAAACGTATGAGCTAAAGAGGGGAACCTCGATCCATTTTTTCCTGTCGCTCCACATGTGAAGCTCTTTCTTCATCGGAAGAAAGGATTCAAGGCCTGACTTAAGCATCTCCGTGTGAATTCGTTTTTCATGTCGCGCATGGACATATATCACCAGCCACTTTTTATTCCCTTGCGCGTCAAGGGATGAATTGACGTTTGTCAAATATCACATTCCTCTGATAAACCGGTGGCACATAAATTTAAAACCACTCTCCTTATTGTCCGGAACATTTCGCAAAATTTAGCTCTTCATCAAAAGTTTATCAAGTGAGCTTTGAGGAAGTGAGTTTCGTTTTCATATAAGAAATATTAATACGAATAACACAAATAATCTCATGTACGGCTAATGACACGAAGGGAAGACACGATTCCTGAGCATTCGTATGCAATAAAAACAATTCGTGAAATTCCCCCCTCAACGAGTTTATAAGCAGGTGTGTCGGGGCCACATCAATTCGCACCATTTCTCCCGGCTCCGTCGAATGAAACGTTATCTAATCCAGCACATCGTTAGAGCGATTCAAAGTGATGCAAGAGGCTGAAATGCCTGACAGGAATAACCAGCTGGAGTTATTAACTGTCATATTCGCTAATCCGCAATTTCCGGTCCTGGCTTACCGACATTGTGCCGCTAATGGTGTAGACTTTGCTCAAGAGACGCGCACTGCAAGTGAAGTTGCTGGTTGGCTAGTACTTTCAGAAAGTAACGAACACGGGCCGAAACCAAAACGTTGAACGGCATTGCATCAGTTTGCCAGTTCACCGGATCATTTTACTTGAGCATTGTCACGCCCGGGAAAAGTATATCCGGATCCCGAAAATCCGACAATCAAGGGATTAGTATATGCTCCATCTCCATTATCGCTGTGCGTTTTCTGTGCAAGCAAACCGGTAAATGGCACGATCAAAATCAAGCAAGGATAAAGCCCGCGCGTTATTGAAATCCTTTTTTGTTTCATTTCTATCTCTCTTGGGTAATTGTCTGAACAATGCCGGTGCAATGGTTCCCGAATTATTTCTCCACCCTGACTGTGCGCGGGTTCTGAGATTCCCGTGATAATAGACTTGAAATTCAAATCGCCAAATCTTAAGGGAACTTCCGTGACATCAAGCCGCTACTTAGTTTTTAAGAAGCGGGGCGACCATGATGGCCGCCCCGGAAAGTCATTCTTATTTCAACAAAAGCATCTTTTTAATATAGTTGTTGTGATCTGTTGTCAGTTGATCGAAATACACGCCGCTGGCAAAGTTATTTGCATTAAAAGTTACATTGTAATATCCTGCGCTTTGCTTCCCATCCACAAGCGTTACAACCAATCTTCCTAGTATATCATAAACTTTCAAAGTAACATGACTGGCCGCAGGCAGTTGATACCTGATGGTCGTGGTCGGGTTGAACGGGTTCGGATAATTTTGTTCCAGTTGAAAACGAGCCGGCAAGTTCGATGCTGTTTGATTGACGCCAAGTGGGTTGTTCTTGATATAGTTCGCCATCCACAAGAGTGCCGGTCTTGCCGTCCCGTCTGAGCGAACCAGATAACATGTGGGCTGCCACATTTCATTCTGTTTGTATCCCCAAAGGGTGATGCCTTTTACATCGGGAAATTGCCAAAATAACGGGAACAGTTCTTCGTAAGCTTGTAGCTGCACATTGTCATCAGGTGTTCCAGCATCGTTCAAATTTCCCAGATCCATTTCAGATATGTAGATCGGTAAGCCGGTCGCTGCAAGTCGATTCAAATTGTTCCTCAACACGCTTGTATCTGCGCCCTCTATTTCAAAGTTATGGCACTGTACCCCGATACCGTCGATTAAATTTTGTTGCTGTAATAAATTAATAATTTGAATATAAGCGGTCGTGGCTGAATTGTCATTAATAATGCCGTAATCATTGATCAACAATTTAGCGTTGGGGGGCATGTATTCTCTCGCCAATTTGAAAGCTGTTATTACCCAATCCCAGCCAGTTGCGCCTTTGCCGCCAAGAGCTTTTTCATAGTTAGCATTTCCGTTTGTGCCGTCCGGTGGATTGTGTCCATTCAGAGCTTCATTTACAACATCGACCAAATTAACTTTAGGATATCTTTGTCCTAGCATTCTGATCCATGTTTCAATGTAAAAGTATTGCGATGCGGAGTCGAGACCGGAGATCCATGAAGGCTGCTGCGCCCCCCAAATCAAATTATGCTCTTTGAAAACCAGGTGACGGCTTATAGCGAAGTTATATACATTGTCCAATCCACTCCAACTCCATTGTGTTGTATCCTCTGAAATTCCTATTGAGCCCCACTTACCCGCATTCCCCGGGGTAATCTGGGTCCAATAGTTAATGTAATCGGAATCGGGTGAATCATCTGCATTCCCTAAGAATTTGGCAAGCCCTGCCGCGAGTGCAGGACCGCTGTAGATATCGGCAGGATTTAGTATGCCCACACCTCCATTGTCTAGATTGCTTACCGTAAAATGCAGATATGATTTGCCGAAGGCGAGCTTGTCGATATCCAATCCATGGTCTCCACCACCGATCTGGAAAGTCCTTGTCAAGCTATCTAAGTTTACGACAAAAGGATTTCCATGTGCACCTTGATTCGCAATCTCAGTTAAGTTGACCCACTTCCAAACTCCGTCGCTATCTGCACCAGGACCATCTACATAATACGTTGGATCCGAAAAACCGGTTGAGTCAAGTCCGTTTACCGCAACCCAATCGCTGCTCAAAGCAGCGTTCTTCACACCGAATCCATTACCATAGAAAAAGCTGCCAATGCCTGAATCAACTCGAACGCGTGCAAAAAGATTATATGTTCCCGAATCGGGAAATTGCACCTGGTACGTTATCATACGACTTGTGTCGTCAGGGTTCCCGCTGTTCGTGGAGTTTGTGCTCACGTCAACATAAGTGGCTGTGGTGTCTTTCAGAGTCGGGAAATTGCTGCCGCTGACTCCGGATTCTGCTTCAATAATTACAGGCCTCTTGCTCGCATTTGGATCCACTATCTGCAAGTTGTCGATCCAAATAGCATTCCCGGTATCTACCGTTCCGTAGAAATGAACGGGACCCATGATATATGTAGAAGTATCGGTGACAGTAAACTGAAAGGTGAACTGCTGCCACTTTGTGCTGAGGGTAGCGGGACGTATCGCTCCGTATTCTCCGGCTGCTGGACTCCAGGTTGTAAAATTGACTGTCTCGGCGGCTTTTTGGCTTTTCGCCCAGATCGAATAGTTGTAAGTCGCCCCCGGTATCACATGGATGCTGTCAGCAACTATCTGGATATCCCACTGATTTACACCCAAACCGTGAACAGTGACTTTCAACGCGCGGTTTCCTTGTTCCACCGTGTCACTAACGATTTGGAATACCGGCTCTTGTTTCACAGTATCCGCAACTTCAATTGTCCAGCCCCTGACATCTGTTCCTGTAACTACGCCGGTATCAGAACTCTCAAAGCTTCCGTTGACAGCGAGGTTGTTGACAACCTGAGCGTGAACGTTTAGTACAGTGGAGCACCATAGCATTATTGCCATGATTATTCCACCGCATAATGATTTCTTCGTAATTCTAAACATTTCTGACTCCTTTTGTTTCTTGTAGATTCAAATTGTTATTGTTGTGCCATGGTGCCTTATGGCTATTTAAATAGCAATGGCGCAAAGTTATAAAGATCATTTCTCCACACCGGCCATGTATGTCCCCCGGGATATTCGTGATAAACGTACTTGATTTTCATCTCGTCAAATTTCAAAAGCATAGCCTGGCAATTGTTGTAAGCGATATCTTCCTTACCTCCTATGCCAATCCAGAGAAGCTTCAAGTTGCTCTTAATCACATCAATATTCTCTTTCATAAGATCATATTGCGCATCCGCAAGTTTGCTCTGCATCGGCAGTATCCAGCCGGAACTAAATATTCCCAGATAAGAAAACATATCAGTGTTATTCATTCCAACATAAAGAGCCTGTATGCCGCCCATCGACAAACCGGCAAGTGCCCGATCTTTTGCATCAGTTTTTGCTCGATAGTTGTTTTCGACAAATGGAATGACGCATCGCTTCAGCTCGGCCTCGAAGAATCTTAAATTGTCCTCTCCAAAACCGGGCAAACCCATATTACCATCGACCATGACGATGAGCATTGGTTTCGCCCTTTTCTCCGCGATGAGATTGTCAAGAATTAAATCTGCTTTACCTTGTTCAGCCCAGCCTCTTTCGTCTTCACCACCTCCATGCAATATATATAAGACGGGATACTTTTCGGTTGTGTCGGTATCGTACCCTGGAGGCGTATAAATATAGAATTGCCTCCATGAATTCGTAACTGCGGAGTAATATCGTTCTATTCTTATATCACCGTGAGGAACGTCTTTTACAGCATAATAGTCTTTCCCTCTGATGGGTATCTCGATGCCGCTCGCCATTCGTCCCATGCCATAGAATGTTTCGCTTGCCGGATCGGCAACAGCAACATCGTTAATCAAGAGTGAATAGTAATGAAATCCTTCACCTAACGAATCGGTCGTTACTTCCCACACTCCAGCGGTGTCTTTCACCATGTTGTACTTCTTGCCCAGATCAATTTGAACTTTCTGAGCATAGGGTGCCTCGATGCGAAAGATTGCCCGGTTGTCAGGAAGAATCCGTGGATACTTTGCTCCTCTCACGTTGGTAGAAGCTGGTACACCAACAACGCTGTATTGAGAGAATGTCGAAGCGTCAACTGGTTTGAAAATAAGTTGCGAAAACATGTACAAATCGTTTTTCCAGACTTTAAATTCGTGTCCACCCGGCTCAATATAAAAAATATTGGGGACGTTATTAGCTTCCAGATAATCGTGAACTCGTTTACCGAAAACAATTAGGTTATCATTGTCACCGTATGATATCCAAAGTAGCTTCAGCTCTTGTTTCGTCTTTTCCGGATTAGGAACCAGCACCTCGGGCTTTTCGGTATTCGGTGCAGCGGAGAATGCCCCGATCCATGCAAACTTGTCAAGATTGCGCAACCCGAAATTCAACGACTGTCCGCCTCCCATCGATAAACCCGCGATGGCACGATGTTCTCGATCGGTGTAAACCGGGTAAGCTTTTTCGATGAACGGAATCAAATCGTCAAGCAAGTCTTTCTCGAAATTTGCAAACGCCTGGACTTTCGTGCTGTCAAAAATATTCCCAGCCGCGCGATCATCCCTCATGGCACGACCATTGGGCAAGACAACAATCATCGGCTCAATCTTGTGTTCAGCATAAAGGTTATCCAGGATCACTTGAGGGTGACCATTATTAAGCCATTCAAATTCATCGCCGCCGATGCCATGTAAAAGATACAACACAGGATATTTCTTGGCTTTTGAAAATCCCGGAGGAGTGTAAACGAGAGCTCTGCGGGTGGTGTCAACCGTTTTTGACTCGTAGTAAATCGTATCTATTCTTCCATGTGGTATGTTGGTACGCAGAGAGTCAAATCCCTGTGGGGCATACTTGACAATGTTCTGTGCGCCAGCAAGAGAACTAAGCAGCAGGAACGTAAGAGTCGAGTAGATTAATTTTTTCATGGTTATCCTTTAATTTTGACCTATTCATGAATCCATTTGTTCAACGGATTCTCAATTAAATACTTGATTATACACAGCAACAACTACAAGTTTTGATTCGCTTGTCAAAAATCTTATCGATTATAAATTGTTGATCCATTTAGAATTTCTCATCCATTTGAATATGGGCGCCATCCAATCTTCACTCTTTTCAAATAAGACAAATCCATGGCCTCCATGCGGATACAGATGCAACTCAGCAGCAACTTTGTGGTGTCTTAGTGTCTCATAATAAACTATGCTGTTATCGACATCAACCGTCTTGTCGTCTCCTGCTTGAGTAATATAAGCCGGTGGTGTGTTTTCATCGACCTGCAACTCACTCGAAAACTCATCGATGACTTCTTTCGACGGATTCTTGCCTAATAAATTCGTTCTCGAATCAAGATGAGTCAAGTTATCTTGCATGCTTATCACCGGGTAAACTAATATCTGGAAATCCGGGCGCAAATTTGCGCCATCTCTATTTTCAATCAAATCTTTTCTATAATGCGTGGCTGCTGTCGAAGCCAGGTGTCCACCGGCTGAAAAACCCATTATGCCCACTTTGTTTATATCGATTCCCCATTTTGCGGCATTTTCTCTCACAACCTTGATTGCCTGTTGAGCATCTTGCAGTGGACCGATTTTTTTATCTATCATCGTTGAATCATCAGGAAGTCTGTATTTAAGCACAAAAGCGGCGGCACCATTTTTCGCAAATTCCTTCGCAGTTCTTACGCCTTCAGCCTGATAGACTATCACTTTGTATGCACCTCCGGGACAAATGATCACAGCAACACCGGTAGATTTGTCCTTTTCTGGCAAGTACATTTGCAGGGTCGGCTTCGTCACTCCCGAGATGATGCCGTTCGGGGAGTCGATCTCTTTTACGTCGGATTTCTTGGAATTAGGAATAGCGCCCGGATACAGATCTATTATTTCCTGCGCTTTAGCGGTCAGCGATATTGCAAACAGCAGCGCAAAGCAAATTCTTAACGTTCGCATCTGTTTAAATCCTTTATTTTATTTGCAAATAATTATATCAGTGGAGAAATTTCCTCTGATATGATCGATAGACAATATGGTTAATTCTTAAAAAGCAACGGAGCAAACTGGTACAGGCATCTTCGCCAGGTCAGCCATTCATGGGCAGTATTTTGCGATACATAGTAAGTGTTGTGGATTCCCGCTTTCGTGAGCGTCGCACTAAGAGCATCCATGCGCGGCCCTTCTTCCGAACCGATGCCTAAAAATAAAGCATGAACTTTTTTGTTGAATGCCATGGAATCGCTGAACACACCATTGTAAACTGTTTTCAGATCCGTTTCGGGATTGAAAGGGGCGAAACCGCTAAATGCTCCGAGGTATGAAAACTTGTCGAGGTTGCTCGGCCCAATCTGGAGCGTTTGGTATCCTCCCCACGATAAACCTGCTAATGCACGATGATCCCTGTCGGTGTAAACACGGAATGTACTATCGACAAGAGGAATAATTTCATGGAGCAGTATTGGAGTAAACCTCGCGCCAAATTGCTTACGCGCTTCATTAACATCCAGACCAGGTTTTGGCTTAAACATCATACTGCATTCACCGTTGGACATTACTATAACCATCGGCTTGCACCGACCGGAAGCAATCATGTCGTCCATGATAATATTCAGCTTCCCCTGTGTGACCCAGCCTGTTTCATCTTCACCCATCCCATGCTGGAGATAAAGAACAGGGTAACGATTGTTTGAGTTGCTACCATAATCAGGAGGCGTGTAAACAAAAAATCTATTGTAAGCTTTCTTTACATCCGACAGATAGCAGCACTCTCTTATCTGACCATGTGGAATATCCTTCGGCATGTAAAAGTCCTGGTCAGGAGCAGGCACTTCAATCCCGCTCATCATTTGTCCGACGCCGTAAAATGACTCGCTGGCAGGATCAGCAAAACGATAGCCGTCGATCATCAGATAATAATAATGGAACCCTGGATCTAACGGTTTGGTCGTGACTGTCCAGATGCTATCATTCAGCTTAACCATATCATACACTTCTTTAAGATCGAGCTGGACCTTTTGCGCGTTGGGAGCCTGGACGCGGAATGCGGCTCGCAGCTGCGAGTCTATTCTCGGAAAATCATTCCCAAGAATATTTGTCGGCGCTGGTTGGGAATCCTTGTACAGATCACCGCTCTGCGCAAAACAAGCGCCGCCGATTAGAAAAAACAGCACTAAAGTTGTTGGTCTTCTTTTCATTTTCTTACACCATAGTTCGTTGTAGTAATGTTTTGAAAATTAGCGCACAACATCGAGCATCATCTATTTTTTATTTCGGTATAATATCGACGATAACTCGCTTATATCTTGACAGTGGTGGTTTTCCTTTATCTGTGACTCTTAAAATAAATTGAGTGGTCTCTTCTTTTTCAACCTCAGGCGCTATCACGTAGGCATTATGCATGTTCTCGGCTGAATTAATTTTTATCGATTCTTTATATGAACCAGCCTCAGGATAGTTAATCCACAGGTAACTGAGATTATCTCCATCAGGATCTGTCGCGATCGCATCCAAACTAAAACCCTCCCCTGATCTTACAGTTATATGTTCAGGGATCAATAGTTCAGGAACCGGCGGATGATTGGCTTCCTTATACGATTCTGTGCACCAGCTCATCCGGGCGGCAAAATCATTTTGGAAGTCATCGCGCCATCGCCACAGAGATGCCTTATTACTGGTAAATGTAGCCGTGTCCAATCGAACCGCCCGTCCATACTCATTAAAAATATACGGAGTATATTTGTTGACTGCATCCGTCCAGATGGCTCGGGTCTCGGGTTCTATGGGGACGCCGGATGTTCCTCTTTTAAGAGAATCAAATTCGGGCTTGTACAATTCGTATCGGCCACCCCAACCGCCCCAGTCAGGATGATCCGGATAACTCAATCCATTCGGAATCAGATTCAACCACGATGGCGTGTCACCTTCCATGCCATAGGCTACATCGGGATATACAGCACCGAGAGGACCATGGCCTTGCTGTATATTTTGTACCAGCCATTTGTTGCTGATCTCTTCATTTTCTATACCATCTATATGACTATTGATTGCACTCCATGTTGCGCTGCCGTAATCGTCGCCGGGGCTGGCGATGTAAAACAAGTCGGGGAAATTATTTCTAATCCATATACCGCTGTCGTCCTGGTCGGATATCGTATAAACTCTGAGTTTTGCAATCAGGTTTTTTGCTTCTGCTTCCGTCTTTGTTTTCTTAATATCGAATAATGCCTGGGCAAGTGTGTTTGCTCCTCCCCAAACGCATATCCATAATGGTCGATTATCTTTTTCTTCAAGGACTTTTATAATCCAGTCAGAACCCGGTGAATCTTTCCCTTCGCCGACTCCCTGCATCCCATATTCTGTTATGCCGTGCGTTACCTTCTTTAAAAGAGATTCAGCGGTTGGGAAACCGGCTTCATGCCTGTTAAGATTAGGTTGTACTTTGCCACAGGCCTGAATCACACTTTTAATGAATTCAGGATGGTCCGTTGTTTTTTGCCAGCAAGACGTTGTAGCAATCAATCCTTTTATATCGATTACATTGGAGTACAAAAGTAACCGAACCAGAGATTCCGTGTCATCGGGATCCGCTCCGATGTCCGTTAATACGATTACCCTGTTCTTCTGTACCACCTGGCCGCTAAGAAAATGCCCAAATGTAAACAACGATATTATGCCCAACGCAAGGATTTTTCTCGTAAACATCTTAATCTCCTTTTTCTACCATGAGTTGCTCGTACTTGGACTCAATCTTTTAGTCTAAACAAGATTACCGCCATTATTTCAGAACACCGACTTTTCAAAAATCTATGATGTCTTCCTTGCCGGAATATTTAATCGTTTTGTTGAAGATTTTCGATATCCCGACTCCAACTCCGCCATTCTCCTTTACCAAAACGATGTTGAATGTATGCTCTTCGGGCATTCCGGGGTAAGAGCCTCTCCTTGCACCTATGGTCAATTTCTTTTGCGCGTTGTTCCATTGAAAGGCGATCAAAGAATAGGAGCCTTTCAGATAATCATAGTTGTCGTTTTCGTCTTCGTAGAGCGTGAAGTTACCGTCGGCGCCAGGATAAATTCTAATTTCTGCCGGATCAGATTTTTCTGCAGCATATTGAGTTGCCGGTCCCATAGGAATGATTGATCCAGCTTTTACATAAAGAGGGATTTTATCAAGCGGTGCTTCCGTTTTTACTGTTTGACCTCCGTCAACGAGTTTACCGGTCCAGAAGTCGTACCATTCAATTGATTTTGGTAAATACACATCCCACTCATTAACTTTGGGTTCGGTAACCGGAGCAACCAGCATAGCTTTCCCGAACATATATTCACAAGTTTGATTCAGGGCCGAAGTATCGCCGCTGAAGTCCATAACCAACGGCCGCATCATGGTTGACCCGTTTTTCGTAATCTGCCACGCTGCGGAATAAATGTAAGGGAGCAAACGGTATCTCAAGTCCAACATCTTCTGCATATTATCCTGGACCTGCCGCCCATAATGCCATGGCTCGGTTTCTGATTGGTATCCATGAATGCGAAAGATCGGGTTAAAAGCGCCCCACTGGTACCAGCGTGTAAGCAACTCTTGATAATTTTCATCAGTATACTGCGATTTCCCGGGACGGAAAAATCCTCCGATATCTGTTGTCCAGTATGGCATACCGGTAATAGTATAGTCTAATCCAGCCACAATCTGCCGCCTAAAGCTGTCCCATGTTCCACCTATATCGCCTGACCAGTTTATAGTGCCATACCTTTGCTGTCCGAGAAAAGCCGATCGCGTGAGAATGCAAACTCTTTTGTCAGATGTTGTCTCGCGCTGCCCTTCGTAAACTGCCCGGCTGACAAACAGCGGATAGGTCAGGCGGTAAAAATCACCCAAGCCCAAGTATGTCATCATGCCATGCAACGCATCGTTCTCTGGTTCTGTCGCATCCATCCACCACGAATCGACACCGTGACTAAATAAATTTTGGTTTAAAGTATTCCAGTATTCTTTCCTTGTAAGCGGATTAAAATAATCCAACCATTTACTATCAGGTATATAAAGATTTTTCGACAAGTAAACTTTTCCCAAAGCGGAATTCTTATCCGGGTTTGACCAAATGGAAATACAGAAGTGGGCGTTTAAGTCACGTAATTCCTCGATAAAGCCCGACGGATCTGGATAATTGGTTGTGTCAAACTCCGGAACACCCCAGCCATTATTTCCCCAGTATTGCCAGTCCTGCACAATGACATCCATCGGGATTTTTCTTTCTCGGAATTCCTTTACTGTTTCTACAAGATTGGTCCCTGAAGTGTAGCGTTCACGACATTGCCAGAAGCCATATGCCCAACGGGGAAGCATCGGAACGTTGCCCGAAAGATCCCGATAAGCGGCTATTACGCTGTCAGCTGAACCATGGAACACGACGTAGTCGATCAACTTTGCATTTGGAGAACGAAAGGCGGTTGAGCTGTCTGCAAGTCTCCATGACACACTTGGCGTATTGCTTGATTTACAAACCAACTGTATCTGATGTTCTCCAGCTTTGAGATCCACAAGTGAACTCACAGTCGGTGGAAGCCAAAAATTAGTAATATCAATACAAGGCTTTCCATCGATAACAACAAATTGGCGATTGTCCATATCGCCTAAATCAAGAAATATCGAATAAACTCCATCAACCGGGACTTTAAATTGTCCGCTGTAAAGCGATTGATGCTGCGACACTTTTTGCGTTCCGGACGTAGTTGTAACTTCAAACTCCTGGTTGTTTCCCGCAGTTGACTGCTCATGCTTTTCAAGTGAAATAAAACTATCCGCCGGATTAAAATCGGTAAGCCCGTATTGATGCCAAAGCAAACCGTACCCTTTGCTCGAAAATATAAATGGTAATGAAATTTGGGAGTTAACCTGCGTTAAACGTCGCGTGATATTTTTTAAATTATAATGTCCATCCTGAAACTGTCCCAGACCAAAGAGATATTCGTCAATGGGTGACTCAAAACTCTGTTCGGCAATGTAACATGGCTCGCCCATAACAGAATCGGGAACCAACTTGCGAGTGCCTGGTTTCTCACTCAGGAAAGTCTCCCCTGAATTATCGGCGAAAGATAAATTACCGGTTTGCCGATCCAGCACCACGATAAAGTGTTTCATTCTCACTTCAATTCTTGAAGGCGAATCTGAAACTCGAAAATAAGGAACTGGAACACTTGAAATGAAAATAAGCTCTGGCACACGAGGTTGACCACCTTCATAGAATTTGATCCTTACAGCATTTTCAGTCAGAGGACAAATTCTTAGCGTCCCATTCAACAGAGAGACATCTACCCCATCAGATACTTGTTTGAAACTTTTCACAACTTGTCCCAAACAAAGGACAGGGAACAGGCCAATTATTAGCGTGATTACTTTTAAATTCCTCATGCCGAATAAATCCTCTCAGTTATATTCTCTCATTCTCTTGAATCAATCCGCAACTCTACTTAAGAGCAATAATCCAGAACTTATTAGAGTTCATGGTAACACTTGCTTGCACGTAGATCATTTAAGCCAGTCATAATCGTTGAAACGGCACGAATGTTCGTCTAAGGCAACGATAAAATGACGACGCAACTCCATTTGTTTCTACTTGACTTCGATAAACGAAAGATGGTGAATGAACTTCTGCGAATCGAAAGGATCGCGGCAACACCGCATAGCGACTCCACTCATTTGATTTCTTCAAAAACCATTTTGTCAATGTTAAAGAAATCGCCGTCGAACGACCAGTTTCAGCACGTGCTGACCAGCGTCGAGGTTCACGGTTTTATTTACAACCACCCAGTTTTGAAATCCTGTCGTATTTGGAATTGAAATGATTCCTGTTTTGTCTGTGCCATCACATGCGAGATGGAGTTTTCCACTATCATATGCCGAGGACACATAGAATGAAACCTGGTACGGCGAAGATTTTCTGACAGTGACTGTATATGCCAGCCATTCACCAGCATGTGTCCAACCTACGTCATACCCTCCTGCAACACATTTTTCAATACCCACACCCTCGTTTGGACGATACTCACCACCTTGATTAATGTTGTCTCTGTTATAGTACGCATCGCCGGGGCAGCCAGTATCGAAGTCCTCGGCTTCAATGGTGCATGGAACAGCGTGTGTCTTGAAAGCCTCCTGCTTCGTCTCGCAGACCTCGACAAGTCTCCAACCAAACGAAGAACCACTTTGCGAGTTAAGTAATCCTGCTTTATTCCCTTCAACAAGCGGAGTGTTTACGGATAAAATAATATCGGAAAATTGCTTATTCGAAATTCTAAGTAATCCTAAATGCGCATTTTCGATTTTCCAAATTTGGTTGTCATTACCTTCAAAGTTAGAAATTGCAAGGTCATGGTTGGAGGCAGTGCACTCTAAGACTCTCTCACTATATTCACGGTTCAGAATTTTGTAGAGTCCTTTTCCAACACATTCCAACTTCCACTGGTTTGCAAGATCTTTCCTTTTGCCCGTCAAAGTCAAATCTGCGCCAAGCACCAGACTGCCCGGGTTATCACTCGGAACAAGATAATAATGTGGAGCACAGTCGAGGTCGGCATACTGGTCAAGCCTTGAAATCTTGCCATCGAAGTTGAGTTTTAGAACGTATGCCATTTCCTCGAAAGAGCGCTCCGGCAAACTGACGATTAATCCTTCCGTGTCTTGTTTGAATGTCAGCGGCAAATATTTTCCTGCCTCTCCGTTGATAAGTTCAACCGATTTCAGGTTCTTGAGATCGATCCTGTTGGAAGACAATGTTTTAAAAGTTATTTGTTTCTCGCCTTTTTCCCAGCCGAGCATAATCGCATACAACGTGGTGCTATCTTTCGATCTGGTGTAACGAATATCTTGAGCGGTTCCTTCTTTAGGGGCTCCCATTATTCCAAAGGCAGCTCCCATTTTTGTCGGACCTTCTCCATACCTTTCCCACGCGCGCGTCGAGTACACCGCTTCACCATATTTCTTGAGCCACGCACCCATCGCATGCAAGACATCCTTTTGTTCCTGGGGAATTGTACCATCAGCCATAGGAGAGATGTTGAGAAGCATATCCCCATTTTTACTTATCCTGTCTAAAAAGGCGTGGAGTATCTGTGTCGCGGAATAATATCCGATTCCCTCGGTGTAGCACCAGCTTGAGGAGCTGATTGCATCATCGGTGAGCCAGTAGTTATCGGTGATATCTGGTGGACCACCACGCTCATAGTCAAGCACAGCACATTTCGTATTCAGGCCATCCTTGAATGTAGCCACTACATCTTTATTCCACTCAGCGGCCATGTTGTAATAGTAAGCCAGGAATTGCAGAAGGACAGGCTGCGAAATCTTGCTCAAATTGAAATCCTGATAAATGATATCTGGTTTATAGCCGTCGATGATTTCTTTAAGTTTGTTTAGCCAAAAGGCTTCGTTCTTCTCTTTTCCCTGCTGACCAAAAAGCATTTGAAGTTTCGGATCGTCTGTGTGTGGCACATGATCATAGTACCCGGTAATGTTGTATGCGTGATGCAAAGAAAGAATTACTTTCATTCCTTTTTCGCGAATGGCTTTTGTTAACAAACCTACTAAATCAAGTTTCGGTCCCATATCTTTTGCGTTCCATGGATTAACTTTGCTTGCCCACATCGAAAAGCCATCATGGTGCTCAGCCACCGGGCCCGCGAACTTAGCTCCCGCATCGGCAAACAGCTGCGCCCATTCATCAGGATCGAATTTACCGCCTTCTGATTTGAGCTTGGGTGCGAACTGAACAAAATTTCCTTGCTTGTCCTTTGCTCCTGTGATGAAGTAATTGTATGGCCACTCAGACGGATCGCCATAATCTGCTATGTGGTGTTTGTTCTCCGGAGATCCTTTGATGTACATGCTGCGGGGATACCATTCATTCCCAAATGCCGGTACTGAATAAACTCCCCAGTGGAAATAGATGCCGAACTTGGCGTCTTTGAACCATTCTGGTACAGGGTTCGCCTTATCCAGGGATTCAAATGTCGGTTGAAACTCTTGACTTTGTGTTTGAGCTGAGATTTTGCCAATTGTTCCTGCAAAGAAGAGAAATAGAAAAACAGTAATTCTACATTTCATAGCCGTGTTCCTTAATTAATATTTTGTAGATCATCTCAATTGCCCTGCGCTTGTTGAATCTTATATGGTTCAAGCTCACCTCTGAATTTGATAATCAATTTCTTCAAAGCCTCGATGTTGACCTCGCCTTGCCTCAGCATTTCAACTTCCCATGTAGGAGGAATTCTCATTGCCGTAAGCTGCCCTGCTTCCAGTAGGTTCGCTTCAATTTCGGCAATATCCAATCCATCCTTCCATGTCCTGGTCGCATCATTGAGCCACTTTTCACTGCGATCAATAGTCCTTGAAACCCACCCTTCCCTATCCGGAACGGACGGAAGTATGTCTCCAGAACGCTTCCGGAAAAACCCCAAGATCGCGGCGGGAATTGACGGATCGCGAACTGTACCATCTTCATAAAACACACCCTGGACAGGACCCCATCCTTTGCGGACTATCATCAATTCCCAGATGTACCATCCTACTTTGGCTTTCATATGCTCCTGGAGTGTGACATCATACGGATTGGCACGCGCGACACAGCCGATTTCACCATCTATCAAGGGTTTATGCACTTTCGTCGCAAATTCTTTAGCCCGCATGATATTATTCCTGATCTGTTCGCGCGTCGGCGAGTAATCATGAAACTGGAGCACGTCCACATCGCCTGCGCATTCGATCATGCCGTCCACGAAAGCCCACCCGATTGTTACAGGAGTATTATGATCCAGCTCATGGAAGATTCTTGCCATAAACTTGGCATTCTCAGTCTTCCTCACGACCAATTCTTTGGGAGATGTAGGCCAGTCAGGTTCATTCATAACATCCCACATTTTTAGTCCCGGCTCATTTGATATCGCCTTGACAAGAAACCGAACCCATTCTCTCGCCTGGGGGCGCAACGTTGTATCCTGGAGCCACGGCCCGCTTCCTACAACAGCCATAACTCCGATATTTTTCTTGTAGCATTCGCGCACAAATTGTCTGAGCCTTGCCGGAAGATCTTTCTTGTCCTCCGTGTAGACTGCATAAGGGACGAATACGCGCACCTGGTTGAGATTGAGACTTTTCGCCAGGTTAAGATCAAATTCGATTGTCGCCGAGTCATAACGGATCCAGCCATCCATATCTTCTCGTGGAAAAGCCGCCTTACTCGGAGTATAGTTGAAGCCCCTGATCAGAGATGGAGCATTTGGTCCGGTAAAATCAAACTTTGACATTTTCTTTCCCGAGCCGGCGAATCCTGCCTGCACAAGGATACACAAAAACAAAAAGGCGAGAGCAATTTTCTTCATAAGCAGGTAATCTCCTGTTTGATCATTTGGAGCGGGCGTGCTGAATCTTCTAATGCTTGATTCGAGTTGAATAACTTTGTTAGGATTATCCATACACAAAAAACACTCTGTTATATTTAGAGCGTGTGTGAAAATCCGTTTGAAAACAAATCCTGATTTTCTTTCTTTAACAGTGTCAAAATTTATTTTCAGAAAAACAAATTACCACACACTCTCTTTGTCCTTTGATTTACTCTTTGAACAAAAGCTGTGCGAATTCATGCAGGCTTCGTCTCCAGGATAGGAACTCATGAGCTGTTTCCGGGGAGACGTAAAAGACGCTGTTGATCCCAGCTTGTTTCAATGAGTCGGCATTCGCCTTTGGATCTCCGCCAAAGAAGTTTGGTCGGTTGCCACCGAGCTCACGGCTGCCAAAGCTAACGAAAGCCAGCTTAACCTTCTCCTTGAAACCGGGAGTCTTGTTGACATCCTCCATGGAGAATGTCCCGCCGCTGAGGAGACCGATGTACGCAAACTTATCGAGATTAGCCAGGGTAATCGTCTTGGTCTCCATTCCGCCCATAGAGAGTCCTGCCATGGCACGATGGTCTCGATCTGAAAGCGTGCGGAAATTAGCATCGATATACGGAATCAATTCGTCGATGAGAACCGTTTGAAATGGAGTTATATCAAAGTTTCTGAGACCGCCGATCTTTACGTCATTCGTCATACCGTAGGTCATCACGATGATAAAGGGCTTGATCTTTCCTTCGGCGATCAGGTTATCCATGATCAGATTTGCGTGACCCTGGTTACTCCAGGCGGTTTCATCTTCGCCCCAACCGTGCTGCAAGTACAGCACTGGATAGCGTGTCGTCTGGTCCTTGTCGTAATTAGGCGGGGTGTAAACAAACGCCCGGCGTATGGTGTTTGTGCTCTTGGAGGGAAAGAGAATCTGCTCCACTTTACCGTGTGGAACATCCTTGAGTGCGTAGAAGTCCTGATCCGGAGCAGGAATTTCGATGCCGCTTTCCCAACGAGTGGAGCCGTAGAAGTTCAATGTACCAGGATCGTTAAATACTCCCCCGTCAATTATGAGATGGTAGTAGTGAAAACCTTTGTCCAGCGGTCCCTCTGTCGTTCCCATCCATGAGCTATCCGCAGCTCTTGTAAGAGTAGTACCTCCGCGTCCACCCAATCCCAAAGTTACTTTGACGCTTTGGGCTTCGGGAGCCACGATGCGAAATCGTGCATAGCCCTGCGAGTTGACCTGCGGGTATTCGTGGCCCGGTTGATTTAAGGTCGAGGGCTTGAAGTCTTCTTTAATCGTTGGCTGGTCTGTTTGTGCCAAACACAACGAGCTGGAAAAAGCTAATAAGAAAACTAAACCAGTTGCATACCTTTTCATAATTTTCCTCCTTTAGTTTTTGAATAAAAGTGGTGCAAATTCATACAGGCTTCGTCTCCAGGATTGCCTCTCATGAGCTGTAAGCGGAGAACCATAAGAGACAGAATTTATGCCTGCTTGCTGCAATTCAGCTTCCACTTTATCGAGATTTTCAGAACCTCTTTCACCACTGTAGAAGCTAATAAATATAAGCTTAACCTCCGATTTGTCCGAGATGTCTGTCTGTGCAATAGAGCCGCCGCCGAAGATTCCGATATACGAGAACTTGTCCGGATTGTTCATGAGCGTGGTGCCCAGCTCACAAATTGAGTGATGTATCGGAAATGCATAGAATGAATTCATCAGAGCGGGGTTAAAATGATTGGTTCAACCTCAGAAATTCAGATCCAAATCACCCGGCTCCGCTGAATCTTCTTTCTTTCACTGTATCATGATATTCGATTATGACGCCGTGCATACTTGGCCCATGAGGTTTAGAATGAAACGACAACTGCAAACTCTCGTGCGATATTATTCTCTCGCCGTTTTTATTTATATGACGTCTCGTCTGCTATCATGGTGCATTCGGCAACACGTTCATTTATGGAACTTTCTCATTATATTTACTTTGTAATGTTACTCTTTCATTAACAAAAAACTGGGTGTCTTATGAAAAAATTGTCCTTATTTCTTTTGATATGCATGTTATCGGCATTCCTCCCAAAAAACGATTCCAATCCTGTACTGACCATTGAAGGTGGCAAGGTACTTGGAGTTCAGACTCCAACGAAAGGTGTTATTGCGTATAAGGGGATTCCTTTTGCAGCGCCTCCGGTTGGCGACCTTCGTTGGAAGGAGCCGCAGCCTGTTGTGCCATGGAAAGGCGTTAGAGTTGCAGATAAATACGGTGCTGCTGCCGAGCAAGTAACATGGGATCCAAAAAGTTTTTACGGCAAGGAGTGGCGAGCAAGCGGCTCTGTTCCGTTCAGTGAGGACTGTCTCTATCTGAATATTTGGACTCCCGCTGCCGGCCAATCCAATAAAAAACTCCCCGTTGCAATGTGGATACATGGCGGCGGTTATCGTGAAGGTTTTGCCTTTGAACCGGAAATGGATGGAGGCGAGGATTGGGCTTCACATGGTGTCATTTTAGTATCGGTAACATACCGCCTTGGCATCATGGGTTTCTTCTCACACCCGCTTTTAGCTGCTGAGAGTCCTCATGGTGTATCGGGCAATTATGGTTTATTAGACCAGGTTGCAGCACTTAAGTGGATCCATGATAACATCAAACAGTTCGGCGGAGATCCCAACAACATAACCATATTTGGTCAGAGCGCAGGTGCAGGAAGTGTTCAGTTATTGTGTGCTTCACCGCAATCAAAGGACTTGATCAGCCATGCAATAAGCATGAGCGGGGGCGGCTTGAGCACCTTTAAAATGGGCAGCAATTCGCTCGACACTGCCATGATGGCGAACAAGGATTTCATGGACTACTTCAAGAAAACAACATTAAAGGAAATGCGTGCGCTTTCGTTCGAAGAACTAACGCAAATGGCGAAAGACTATGCATCTGCCACCAAAACACCCATGTTCTGGGGTCCGGTTGTGGATAACTATTTCATGAACGGCACTTTCGGTGATGAAGCAACCGCAGGGAAAATTGCAGATATCCCCTATATGTTTGGATATACCGCCAACGATTTATTTGATATGACAAAAGCCGTTGGAGATTTCTGTGCCCTTCGTGCACAACAAAGCAGCAAGCCAGCGTATGCCTATCAATTCGCACGTCAGTTGCCGGGGGACAGCAGCGGCGCTTTTCACTCTTCCGATCTATGGTATGTGTTCCATTCGTTCAGGCACAGCTGGCGGCCTTTCACGCCTGGCGACCAGGCATTGAGCAACAAAATGGTTGAATACTATACCAATTTTGCCAAGTATGGTAACCCGAACGGCAAGGAAAATGGTGTCTGGACTCCTTACACTGCCACGGTTCCAAAATTCATGGTACTCGACATAAATGGAGACAAAGCATCATGCACCATGACCGACAGTCCACAATACAAGGGCAGCGCATTTAAATGGCATTAGATCGATATACAGAAAAAAATTAGCAGAAATGTTAAAGCCTGGAATTGACGTTCCAGGCTTTTTTTCTTATCTGTATAAACACTCTTGAAATCATTCGCTCCATATCGATGTCTTGTTCTGCTTCAGATGGAAAAGGAATTATCTCAAATTAACTTAAGAGAAAAGAGATTGCCTTGAGCATGCCGGAAGGAGATCAGTCAGGGTCATTGACCAAATTGGTTCAAGCATAAAAATCGCCGTATCATGGTTTGGGCACACCTAAGCTCTTCTGCAGAATCATAACAAAGTCATCTACGTTTTGCGGTTCGGGGATAACCCAATGTGAACCAAAAATCATTTTTGGGACTCCGCCGTTGCCGTTCTGGATGGTCTGTCCGTAAATTCGAATGCAGGTTTGCATATATTGTGCCATCCATGGGTCGGTCCAGGCGGCATCAAACTTCTCCTTCCCGACCAATTCTGTTGCTTTAGCTTTAGCGGATTCGAGACTTCGTGGACGCCATCCGTCTCCGGACTCGTACGTAAACATCCAGTCGTCGAAGGCAGAATATGCCTCACGCTTAGCCAGCCAAACCGCCAGCCCAATTTTTGCCAGCTCGCAGGAGTTTTTGAATGCATCTACGTCTCGAGGGACGTAAGGGTTGCACTTGGTATTCAATGGAGTCGGACATAAAGCAAATGCCAGCTTGCCGCCGTAGCGGTGAATCGCTTCATGGAGCATCAAATGTACTTGCTGACAATGGGGACATTCATAATCAAAAAGCAAGGTGACAACGTAGGGAGCATCCGGAGACCCGACCATCGGTATAGAGTGGAAATCAATGGTGGGCAAGCTATTCTGAGACTCCCCGTTGCGATAGACAGAGGGGGAAGAAATACCTACTTGACTGGCTACCATAATACCGGCAAGTGCCAGACCGATCAGAGCAGGGCTTATAATTGGAAAGAAGCCGGCAGTTCGCCGTCGAGTGGCCGGGGAAACATTTTTGACATTCCCGATATCAGTCGGAAAGATATCATTTGAATGGTTGCTGAATTCCTTGATCGTTTGCCAGATGACCAGAGCAGCCAACAGCAGACCGGTTACATGCGTAGTCATGCAATAGATGCAGAGGTCACCAATGACCCATTTCTGTATGAAGGTGAACCACACAGCACTTCCGGCAACCGAACCTGCCAGTATCGACAACGCTCTCCAGGCCAGGCGCCGAATTGGTCGCTCTGTAGCCGGGCCGATAAAAAAACCTGCAACCAGCATAGCTAGATACGCTCCAACTGCCAAACCACTGACAGGCAACACTCCCGCTATCGTCAACCACCGGCTGCTAAGCACCATGTCACACGGGCTTCCACCGCCGCAGCCGACCATCGATCCGCCCTTTATATAATGCCAGCTCAAGATGGCACTCAAGACCAGAGCCAACATGTTTAATCCTGTCAACGTCCAACGCCACCATGGCCATGACCGTTGAAGACGAGAGCTATCTTTGTAAGTGACCATAGTTCACTCACCTTCCGCCTGGAAACAGAAAACTCCGCGGTCTCAGATCGCTGGAGAGCCGCGGAGTACTATGAACATTTTGACAGGACCGCGCCAATGTGCGCACTAAGGTTTCCTGAAATATTGATTAGGTTCACCTGGCGTGGGAACGTTGCTGGCGACCTGCACACCATTGTCATGACCCTTGACCAAAGGCATGGCTAGTGTAATACCACTGCCGGAGACCTGCGCACCTGCTTCGTGCGCATTGGTGAGCGGCGCAGCGATGGTGATGGAGTCGACCGGGGTAATATTGCGACTGCCAAAATGAGGGCGTCCGAAAATGATAGATGCTACTACTGCCGTCTCACGGTTAGCGCCAATGTCAATGGTAATGGTCTGACCGGCTCCAAAGCCTTCTGCGCTGGCAACAGGGATGACTGTCGTGCCCACCTTGGTGGAAGTGCTCACTGTAGTACCCCCTGCTGTACCAATAATTGCGACAACAGCGGTCTCGCTTTTCGTGCCTATATCGATAATAATCTTCTGACCGATGTTAAAGTCTGCTACACTAGTGACTTTGATATTGTCTGAACCGACCGCTGATGCAACTGACAATGTAGTCATGTTCTGTAAAAGAAAGTCGTGGCAATTGTCGTCGTTGTCAGCACCATCCGGGTAACGACCAGCACTCTTGTTGGGCGGGTTGGTGGACACAGGAAGCCACCATCTAAAATTTCTATTCATACCAGGTGAAGATACGCTGCATCCGCTCTCCCCTGTTCCGGAAGCTCCCTGGTAGCCTTCAGCAGCCCATGGGTCAACGAGTCCGCCGTAGTTGAGACCGTCAGCGACATTCCCGGCTGCATCACGCAGGACAATACTACCGGCCATGGAAGAGAGAACCGGACCTCCGAACCACTGGTTGGGTGATGGTGTACCCTGATAGCCCGCAGTCATTGCCCTTTGGTCACGAACAACCGCATTGATCGCGTGGTTCTCGGCTATGGGTTGGTCAAGCGTGATGCCCGTGCCGAGTGGCAGCACAGGCTCGTTGCTCGAGTGAGGAAAGGTTGTCGCCGGTTCGAAACTGATCCCTGTTCCCCTGTCGCTGAAAGGCAAATTGCCGGAATGATTGAACTTCAACGGTTCGGCCAGGTCGAGTCCGGTGCCCAGGATCCGTTATAGGACCATTGTAACCGCTACGAACGGACTGCGTGCCGACGCGTGTCACAGTGACCGTCTCAATCCCGTGACCTTTGCTGTCAATGTCCAACCTGATTTTGTCACCGATTGAAATCTCAGCAACGGAGGACACCTTTATGTTTGTATCGCCGACTTTTGCATCCGCTGTTAGATAGGCTTGTGTACCCGGCTTACCAACTTTGGTGATCGTGACTACTTCGTACTTCTCAACAGCTTGAGCGACAACGGGGTAAGCCGCGCCATATCCGATAGCCATCTTCTGCCCGACCTCAAAGCCGTCCACGCTCGTAACAGGAATGTCTGCCGAGCCTGCGGGGATTCTAATCACCGGACCATCGGGGAGCGGCTGCCATACGGTTGTAGGCGTACCAGGTTCGACCAGACGACGGAACGGAAAGTTTGTTTTGGGTTCTCCCAAACCCGCCGCTGTACCAATACTTACAATTTTGCGGATCTCCTTAGCGGAGCCATTGCCGATTTCAACTTTGTCGCCAACCGACATACCTTTCGTATCCCTAACGTAAAGAGTGGACTCACCCTTTTTCGCGGGGACTGCTAGCCCTGAATTAGATAAACCTAGCAGGTAGAAACCGCGCGCAGCAAGCTTGGTCCCAGCTGGAATTTTCACTGATGAAAAGACTGGCAACGCGGTCGCATGGTGAGTTAATGTCCAGTTGGAAATATCAACTGCACTGTTGCCGGCGTTATAGAGTTCGATGAATGAATTTGTCGAGTTGTCAGGAGAACCGGCGCTAATGCGGAATTCGTTAATCTTGATCGGGCTTACGTTGCGCACTTTTTCAGCCATTGTCTCGGATTGCTTCGCGTCACTCGCTGAGTTCGTCCATGATGCCTTGCCGACCAGATCGCCATTGAAGGACTCCGATCCAGAGATGACGGTGAAGGTTGCGCTCACACTCGCCCCCGGCTCAATCGGCGCAGCAAATTTCTTCGAGGTTTCTTTGGAGCTTAAGACCATGGATTTCCACCCCTTAGGTACTGAAACACTTAAAGCGAGGTCCCTCACTGCCGATCCTGTGGTATTTGTAAACGTGACGGTAGTGTTCTGCGAAGAGCGCGGTGAAAATGTCTGGAGTCCCGGAGGCGTCGCGATTTCATTCGCTGGCGCCAGGCTCAGACTTTGCACATCGTAATTTGCGGCCACGATATTGGCCTGAATTTTCTGGTCGGTTTCCTTCGTCGGGGAAGTGCCCGCGGCTGTCATTGCACCTTCGTAGAAGGTACCTTGCGAACCGTTGCTGTTGTCGCCGCCGTTGCCTAAAAGGATAGCTCCCTGCTTGCGCATCGGATCATAGCTGTTCCTGTCATTGATGACGCGAGGTCCGTCGAACATAACCTGCAAGTTCCCATGCTGCGCGTCTCCGCCCATTGATCTCCAGTGGTGCGATTCGCCATCCGCCATTCCTGTCACGAAGCGCCAGGCGATGCTGGACAGACCCGCACAGTACTTATCGTCTGGAGATTTGTTAACACAACCCACAAGGTTATTCTCCTGGTCGGTCATGATCCACGGACCGGGGGCTTCTCCATGATACCAATAATTGGCGTTGCCGTAGTAGGCGGTTTCCATAGTGCCGTCACCGTCGTCGCGACTGTCGATCTCAGCGTTACCATAATCGAAGCAGCAGCCATTGTTATAGTGATGACCGTTAATGACCCAATATTGACCCTCGGCCTGGTCGTCGACTGCGGTTCCCTTAGCATCGTCCAGGCGCAAACCCATGCCCGGCTCTATGAAAATGCCGTATGCCTTGTGCCCCATGATTGTAATCGGTGCCATGTCTGCGATCGGGAGGTTGTTAAATCCGCCCATGGCCGGGCCACTGAATCCGCCGCGGGGCGCCTGAACAAGATTATTGCCATGACCTGACTGGTCGTAAAGAATAGTGACCCAGCAGTATGTATTGGCACAGAACGCGTCCTGCGCTGCTGCGTCGGCGTATCCGCCCGGATCACCTTCACTGGGCTGGACTACACCAATGTCCAATGTCTTTCCATCCGACTGGCGCATAACCTGGTAGAGCGGTCCATTATAGGACGCATACAATGCCCGTGTGCTGCTGTGCGCAGCCACGCACGGAGTGCGTGCAGCAGTATAAATATCACACGGACCTTCCGGTCTAGTGGGAGTAACGCTGTGCCCTCCCCCGGACATTGCGATCACCATCATCATGGCGACAGGTAGTATGAATGCCAGTGCAAGAAGCAACACAAGACGACTTTTCTTATTCATGTTTATTCTCCAATTTTTTCACTGAAATGTTCTATTTCGTTCTCTGCCGAAAATTAAATTATTGGTTTTGCGTCGCTGATTTTTCTACCTTAATTGTAATTCCCGATTCTTCCAAACCACCCGATGTTGCGTTAAGCTTAATTTCGCCGGCTTTATGTGTCGACTGTATCACGGCAAGAGCTAGACCATGGAAGGCCTTTCGCTCGCCGGCTTTGAAATACTCATGGCTGATTGGGTTGCCGTTGCCAACTCCGGCAATGACGCCCTCACCTTTAATCTTAAATTTAACAAGATTGTCGGCGTTTGGACAGATGCGACCTTCATTGTCCACGATCTCGACTTTCACATACGAAAGGTCCTCGCCATCGGCATTAATTTCGCTGCGATCCGGCATCAGCACTATTTTAGCAGGAGCACCTGCGGTGTGAACTTCGTCCATGCACACTATATTCCCGTTCTTTTTTGCAACAACCTTCAATGTTCCCGGCCTATACGGGACATTCCATTCGAGGTGCAAGTCCTGTGTATCGGTGAATTTCTTTTCGCCGAGAGATTTCCCATTTAAAAACAATTCTGCCGATTCACAATTACTGTAACACCATACCGGAATGTTTTTGCCTTCGAACCCCTGCCAATTCCAGTGTGGAAAAATATGGACCATCGGTTTATCCGTCCATTGACTCTGGTAAAGGTAGTAGCGGTCTTTCGGGAAACCGCACAAATCGACAATACCGAAATATGAACTGACGGAAGGCCAGGGGAACGGTGTCGGTTCACCGATGTAATCGAATCCTGTCCACACAAATTCACCAGCCACCCAGGGCGCTTCTTTGACTCCCTTGAGGGCCGATTCCGCCGTGTTGCCCCAATTGGGCGCGATGATGTCGTACGATGTACATTGATTGTTCAGCTCTTTCATTACTTTTAGGGAGTCGCCATCCTGCACAAGGTTGTATTCCCCGCGTGTGCTGATAGCGGATGCGGTTTCAGAGGCAAAGAGCTTCGCTTTTCCTTTCAAGATTTTGTAAAAGGGTATTTGATAATTGATGCCTAATACGTCGAGCGGTTTAGTAAAACCGCTTTTGACTGCTTCAGCCGGTGAGTTACATGCTGACGTAACTGACCGGGTCGAGTCTTCCTTATGACAGATATCCACAAGCCGCTTAGACATTTCGTAGGCTTCAGGACTGACCTGTTCAGGTATTTCGTTTCCAATACTCCATAAAATAATGCTTGGGTGGTTCCTGTCGCGATGGATCATATCAGCAAGATCTCTTTCGCTCCACTCATCAAAAAACTTGCCGTATCCGTACATAGTCTTTGAGATCTTCCATTCGTCGAACGCTTCGTCCATGACTAAGAACCCCATGCGGTCGCACAAATCCAACAGTTCAGGATAAGGAGGATTGTGGCTCGTGCGTATAGCGTTGCATCCCATGCTTTTCATGATCTCCAATTGACGCTCAATGGCACGTTTGTGTACCGCCGAGCCCAAGCACCCCAGGTCATGATGCAGGCACACCCCTTTGATTTCGACATGCCTGCCGTTCAAGAAAAATCCTTTGTCCATGGTAAATTCAGACGTGCGGATACCAAATGGCGTTGCACTGGAGTCCACGGTCTCGCCACTCACAGTAACTTTGGACTCAACTCTGTAAAGTCGAGGATTTTCCAGCGACCACAATTGTGGATTTGGAAGCTTGAGGAACTGTTCGAAGACACAGATGCTGTCCGCTTCCACCGTTTCAACAGCGCTGCCGTCGGCGGCTTTTTGTCCTGCAGCATCTATAATGACCGTTTCAAGCCTTACCTTTTGAACTGAGCTGGATTGATTCCGTATCTTCGTCTCAATGCGAACGGTCGCCTTGTTTTCATACACTTCCGGAGTAGTAACATACGTTCCCCAATGTGCGATGTGGACTGAGTCCGTCATCGTCAGACGCACATGACGGTAAATACCTGCACCCGAATACCAGCGCGAGCATGGCTGCTGTACCCTGGCACGGACTGCAAGGACATTTTTCTCACGGGCGTATTTTAGGTACGGAGTCAATTCATACTGAAAGCTGGAATAGCCGTACGGTCGGTTGCCTAGATGCACGCCGTTGATCCAAACATCGCTGTTCATATACACGCCGTCGAACTCGATGAATACAAGTTTGCCTCGAGTGCTTTCGGGCAGTTTGAAATCTTTTCTGTACCAGCCCGTGCCTGCATTTATGTATCCCGCTCCGCTTCCACCCGGGCAGGTCGATTCAAAAATTCCCTCCGTCACCTTCTTTCCGTCATCATAAATACCGCCCTGGCCTATGCCGTTGAAAACCCGAACTGCAATGATGTTTCTGCCGCCGTAATGGATGATTTCATGAGGGACCTTATAATGCCGGATAATATCCCATGCCGTCGTGTAGTTCGGTGGGAAAGATCCCATGCCGCCTACCTTTACGCCATTGAAATAAGTTTCGTCTGCATCATCGACTTTGCCGACATTGATGACGATGTCTTTACCCTGTAAATCCGCCGGGATGGTTAGTTCACGCCTGAACCAGCCGTACACATATTCCTGGGTATAATTCGAATGTTCCTGCCAAGTCGCGGGGAGCTTTACGGTCTGCCAGGAGCTATCGTCAAAAACCGGCGCCTTCCAAAGCGTATCGTCGCCTTCGTTGAATTTCCATTCCCCTCTCACGACCGGGAACTCGCTGACATCTTTGCCTTCCGTTTCAGACTCGGCGAGACCTTCAATGCTCCAGTCGTGGGGCACATTCACCTTCAGCCATGATGAGTCGTTGTATTCGGACTTTTCGGCGCCGTTGATTTCACCTGCACAGAATCGCCAGTCCGAATCGAATGACCTGACTTGCCTTTTTGCCCTGTTACCGGCACATTTGCTGGTCGCGACAGGTATCAGAGACGATAAGACCAAACACGCGGATAGAATTTGTTTGAAGTTCAACATGGATAATTCCTTTCTCAATATTAATTGTCATAAAAGAAACCATTCAAATTACTAACAAGAGATATTAGCAGTACTAAAAGTTAATAACGACTCTCTTCCCATCATAGGTTACTACTTTGTCATACTTTTCAACCGGCTCCATGCCGACGCCACTGCTTTTAGAAACCTTCACAATACTAAACTTCCGCTCACCGAGCATCCCGGGGAATGAACCTCTTCTCTTGTCGATTGTCAAGACTTTTTTCGCATCGTTCCAAGTGAAAGTTATAATAGAATAAATTCCTTTCTCATAAGCATAATTATCGTTCTCATCCTCGTACAATTCGAACTCACCATCGGCACCGGGATATAATCGTATTTCAAGATTATCCCATTTTTTCTCTGTGGCATATTGGACTCTTGGCCCAAGCGGTATAATGGAGCCAGCTTTTACATATAATGGCATGATGTCTATCGGTGTTTCTTTATTTATAGTTTGTCCGCCGGTGTACTCTTTGCCGCTCCAGAAATCATACCAATCTGTCCCTTTCGGCAGATAAACTTCATCACTTTCTATTTTGCTGAAATCTCCGACTTTAGTAGTATCGTTACCGTGAACCACTATTTTTGAATACATCGGGGTGCTTACTGGGCAAACCAATATCGACTTGCCGAACATATACTGGTCGTTGATGTCCAGCGCCTGTTTATCCTTTGCAAAATCCATCACCAGGGCACGCATCATACTTGCCTGATGAGCCGTAACATCCCATGAGGTAGAGTAAATATAAGGCAACAACCTGTAACGCAGATTTATGTACTTATCGATCGCATCATAAATCTCGTCACCTTTCTTACCGAATTGATAAATTTCACGCGGCGCATCCGTTCCATGCGAGCGCATCATCGGACAGAATGTTCCGAACTCGATCCAGCGTGCGTATAGTTCGCGGTAATTTGCGTCTTCCAATTTCTCGGGAAAATTCCAAAGGAAGAATCCGCCTATGTCGCTGTTCCAGTACGGAATGCCGCAGAGTGAAAAGTTTAATCCTGCCGAAATCTGGTCTCTCAGTGCACTCCATGATGCCACCACATCGCCCGACCATGTATTGGCACCATACCGCTGTTGTCCTGCAAACATCGAACGAGTGAGAATGAAAACGCGCTTCTTGGAAGTAACCGATCGCTGGCCATCGTACACACCGCCGACATGCATTAGAGGAAAAGCATTGCGGACTTTGCGGAACGAACCCAGGTAGGTATGATCGTCGAAATCGGAAGGCTTGATTTCCAAGTGGTCGGGCTCCGACGAATCGAGCCACCATCCATCGATACCTAACGAAAAGAGCCCCTTGTTCATGTAGCGCCAGTATATTTTACGGGCTTCAGGATTGTAAGCATCGTAAACCCTTACTCCGGAAGGATGACTGAGATCAGGAGGCCAGACATCTCTGGAAGACAGCGGCCAGGTTTTGAAGTCGAGCAGCATCCCCTTTTTATCTAGAATTTCATATTGCTTTGTCTTCGGACCAAACGACGCCCACGTCGAAATAATGATATGAGCATGCATAGCATGAATGTCATCGACCATTTTCTGAGGATTAGGAAAATCAGGATTCAGAAACTCCATGGCGTTCCAATGGAAGTTGTCGCCCCAATATTGCCAGTCCTGAATAATGCCGTCTAAAGGAACTCCGAGTTCGCGATACTTCTTAACAATGCCGACTATTTCATCCTGACTCTTGTAGCGTTCTCTGCTCTGCCAATAACCGTACGTCCACAAAGGGAGCATCGGGACCTGACCAGTCAACTCGCGCATTTGGGCAATCACGCCATGAGCATTGCCGCCGTACATAAAATAATAATCGATACAAGCGCCGACATCAGATTTAAATGTTGTGCTGTCAGGGTTGTCAACGAAAAGAGTGGGTGAATAATTATCCCAAAACAGCCCGTAGCCTTTTACGGATAGGAAGAAAGGGATATAATCGTCTGTATTTCCCTGGACCATGTGTAAGGTATCATTGCGCTGGTCCATTTTGCCTTTCTGCTGTTGTCCTAAACCGTAAATGGCTTCATCTTTATCCAGGATAAATGACTGACTGACGGTGAATGTTTTTACTCCGGCATTGTTGAAATCTGTGAACGCAACACCTGAATCTTTTTCACTCAAAAGAGATTCGCCTCGCGGCGTTGAATATGAAATCTTGCCGTCTTTCAAATTCAGGTCAACTTGCAGGCTTTCACTTTTCATGGAGACCTCGCCACCTTCGCTCTCCACTTTGAAAGTCGTCTTCCGCGGAGCTTCTATGACCGAGAGACTTTTCTTTGTAAAGGTCGTACCCTCCGGGGATTTCAATATTCTCACTGTCGATGGACCATAAAATTGAATTTCAATATCGATGGAATCGATTACTGCTTTCACACCTAAATCAGTTCTTTGATACGATTGAGCCTTGACGGTAACCGCCATGGCTATGATAAGTGATGCAACAATGAAAAGTCTTTTACTCATATCTTCAATCCTAATCGATTAATCTGCACTGACATCTGGAATTCTTCTTGAGCTCATAGTTAAGGACGTTTGATCTTTGTTTGGTTGGCAACAATGGTTTTCTATGCCTGAATCAGCCTTGCCAGTACAATCATTGCCGAAAAAATTTACAGGCATTAAGCTTCTATGTTTTACAGACAGTTCTAATAGTGAAGTTTCTATTTTCTCGGTTATCATTTAGCCCACGACTCTCCCTCCGGTGTCCGCCGCCACTTGAAATAAACGTCCAGACTTTTAAGTGATTCCGCGCTGGGCACAGGTCCAGTGTGCGGCGTCTGGCTAAAGTACATCACTTCAGGATTATCATCGCTGAAAGCTGGCCATGATGGCACACCTTTTCCATTGGGATCGCCGTACTTGGCGAAATTTGTCCAATAAGTGGCCATGGCATCTGAGAATCTCTAAATCTGTCTTTGTGGTTTGAAGGTTCGAGGAATTGAGATGCTCAAAGACGTAAGCTACTTCCTGACCATGCGGGGAGCCATATCCATATCGGGGCGAGTCTTTCGGATAATCCGGGTGTTGATCGAAATAGTAAAGGAATGCTTTGGATTTCCCGATATTCGATTCAAGCCGCGCCCAGCTCCATGTATGCCAGCCGAACGCCGCATCACGTGTTAAGTCGCGAGCGGTTTTCGGAACTCTATACGAATCAACAGGATAGGCATTCAAGAGTTTCTCCGCAAATGGCCCGTAGCGCTTTTGGACACCTGCGATGTAATCCGCCGGAGTTTTCGGGGGTGAAAAGCTGGCTCCTTCGTCTGAGTTGTAACCCACGAGAATTGGCGTGTCATTGAACTTGCCTTCCTCGTAGAGCTTGTATTGATCGTCGGGAATTACCCAACCATCGATGATCGGCCACGCCAGGCCATGGATTGCTGGAAGTTTGTCGGCAGGCATCTTTCGCAGCTTCGCGATGGACGATACTCCCGCACTCTTGACGTAAGCTTCTCCGTCTCGCTCCGCATCGGCGAGGAGTTTCATGTTCTCACCAGGATAAGTAGTATGCCGTGGAGGGCCGAAATTACCGCCGCTTTCCGAAATTGCACCATGGAACAATCCTTTAGCAAGCGGCGAAGCACACAGCATGCTGACCGCAATGCCTCCGGCTGATTCACCGAAAATTGTTACCCTATGAGGATCGCCGCCGAATGCTCCAATATTTTTTTGCACCCATTGCAGACCCGCAATCATATCCAGAAGGCCGTAATTCCCCGAAACATGATGTGGGCTTTCAGCGCTCAATTCAGAATCAGCCAAAAATCCGAGTATGCCGACTCGGTAGGCGATGCTGACCAGCACCACGCCCTTCTTAGCCAGATTCGCTCCGTCGTAATTTGGGTCGGAAGTCGACCCAAAGTTGAATCCGCCGCCGTAGATCCAGACGAGCACAGGGATATGGTCGCTCGCGGATTTCGCCGGCGTCCAGACGTTCAAGTACAGACAATCCTCGCTCATATCGTGCCCGCTTCCCGATCCTTGAATTGGAGATGGACCAAACTTTGTGGCTTGCTGCACGCCTTCCCATTTCGCGGCTGGTTGAGGAGCGCGCCAGCGTAGATCGCCGACTGGCGGCGTGGCAAACGGGATGCCTTTGTAGACCGTCAACCCGTCTTCATTCGTTCCTTGTAACAATCCTTCTTCGACATTAACCGGTGACGGTTGCTGTGCCATGACAAGTTCCACAACAAAAAGCGCGAACGCTACGACTAAAGAGATTTTGCTCTTCATGAGAATGGCATCCTTGATTAAGCTTTAATTTCTCTGCAACGAGTGCAGAAGAAATGAAGTAATGACGTAAATGGCAATGAGCAACAGCATATTTGTTGCCTTAACAAAATTGTTCTCAAAGAATATTATACTGAAATGCCATCACTCTTTCACAACAACTACATCATCCGCATGGAATTGGTCCTTTTTCCACGACCGATTTTTTGAATCTAGATCGTTCTACTTTCTTTCTTCAGGGGTTTGTGGTGTTTTGGGTTCAGCGACCTTATATCCCAAAAGAGAAAGCATTTCTTCAGCATATCGCTGCCCAAACTCCCTATAGCCGGCCGCAGTGAAATGCATATGGTCGGTCGGCCTGGCCGGGCAGCCAGCAGAAGATATCACATGTGAATTTGGAATCGTCTTCGGCAACTCATCTATGATTTTATTCATGCTCGCACAAGCGCCCTGCTGGTCGGCATTCACGACTTCACCCGCGAGCAGAGGGACCTGTTCAGCATTGAGATTCAGGTCTTTGATCAAATTGTCGTAAATGTTTTTTACTTTCGATGTCCAGGCACTATCGTCAGGATTTGATTCTCCCTGATGCAGGAGGATACCTTTGATGACGCCGTCTTTCTGCGCCAGTTTTGCCATGTCAACAAGATATTGATAAGGGTTCCCATCGTATTGCTTGATTATATTCTTCATCCACGATGGAGCCGTTGAGTCATACGCCTCGTATTTCTCTTTCTCAAACAGTTCTATTTTGCACCCGGCTACCGCAACCACGACGACCCCCACTCTAATATTCCCGGGAAGATTAGCGACCATGGTTCTTCCAAAGTAATCGGCGGGGCAGAGACCGGTGAATGGGCGGCACAACGGAGGAACGGCGGTATACCATTGACCCTTCTCCCTGCCTATTTTCGGAAAATTAACCGCTGCCAGAACCTGGAATCGAGCGTCCACATTAATAGTGTCCTGCGGTTCAACTCCCGGAAAGCCCTCCATATTAGATTGTCCAAAACACAAATAAATGTAAAAATTCTGATCTTGTGAAAAGGCCTTCGTGGTTGTTAAGAGCAACACCATCAAAAGAAAACTTAAGGACCTGTGTTCCATTCTAACCTTCCCAATTTATGTTAGCTGATTTTTCATGTCAAAGTTAATAGAAAGGGCTGAACAAATCTAATTCCTGTCTCCTTCTTGATCCAACACAAATATCAGGGCCGCTTCCGGCTCCTTGGATTGGAGAAGGACCAAAGAGGAGGCACCAACTAATATTGCTAACAGGCGGCGCAACGATAAGTCCAGCCGCGAAATCATTAACATCGCAATGAATAAAATTAGGTTCTTCATAAGAACAGTTCACTTCATTAGGAATGGTGGATCTGTCAACGGCGGTGATCGTGGCCTTCAAAATGCTCCGTGCAAATTACAAAAAATATGCTATATTGACGAAACATTGATAGCTCATGTAGTGAATCCGACAGATGCTTGCCTCAATCGAGGCTTTCTTCGATGGATTGGACAACTATACAAAAACGAGTAAGTTTTTGAAAAACCGTTATGGCATTACCCGATATCCGGGCAGTGCGGCTTATTAACCAAAAGGAATACATGTGAAAAAGTATATCTTCCTCGTGATGCTCTCTGCCATATTTTCTATATCGATGGCGGCTCCTGTCGGTGACTGTGAAAAGGACGTCAACGATCCGCGTGGGAAAATGGTGCCATGGAACGAAGGAGCCTTGGAAACGGGTAAGTACCGCAACGTGTTTTTGGAGGCCGGGTACAAACAAGAAGATATTGACGCCAAATTAGCCAAAGCGTACCACGATGTGTTTGAAGGACCAAATAGAGTCTATTTTGAAGTGGGTGATTCCATGGCCTATGTCTCCGATTTAAAGAATCATGATGTTCGGACAGAAGGAATGTCATACGGTATGATGGTGGCAGTTCAGCTGGATAAGAAAGAAGTATTTGACCGATTATGGCGATGGACAAAAAGAAATATGCAGCATCAGGGTGGACCACGAGATGCTTATTTTGCCTGGAGCGTAAACCCGCAAACAGGAAAACACAATTCGGAAAGTTCTGCATCTGACGGAGAATTGTACATTATCACCGATCTCTTATTTGCATCCAATCGCTGGGGAAACGAGACCGGAATAAATTACTACGCCGAAGCCCGAAGGATTCTCGATGCGATGTGGAGCAAGGACGGCACGGATGGAATAATGAATGTTATTAACGTTCAGGAGAAAAAGATCAGCTTTGGCCCGGATAAATTCGGATATAACTCGGCGGATCCTTCCTATTTCCTGCCGGCTTTTTTTGAAGTGTGGGCTGAATACGCCAAAGACGGCAGAGAACAGTTCTACAGAGACTGTGCCGATTCCGCTCGCGCTTTTCTTCACAGGGCTTGCGCCAGCAAAACAGGCCTGAATGCGGATGCTACAGATTTCAACGGAACCCCTCGAAGCTGGGGACGATTCAATGCGGCATTTCGCTTTGATTCCTGGAGGGTTCCCATGAATATCGCCATGGATTATTCCTGGTTTGCTAAAGATAAAGAATGGCAGCAAGATTATTGCAAACGAATTCAGAACTTTCTTTTCTGCAGTGGAATTGATTCATTTGAAGATCAATACAACCTGGACGGAACACTTCCTGATTTCATTCTTCCTGCGGGCGGACACCGTGCATTGCGCCATTCACTAGGATTGGTAGCCGCCTCTGCCGCGGCATCCATAATGGGAACGCAGGCTAAGAGCTGGAAATTTGTCGATGCACTCTGGAATGCCAAACTCGAGCCCTACTCCGATGGTTATTTTGATCCGTATTATGATGGCATATTATACCTGTTCAGCCTGATGCACTTAAGCGGGAATTACCGGATTATCACGCCGCAGATAAATAAGTAAGAATCTAAGTGCATGAAAAATTGAGCCGTGAAATAGGAATCCCTCATCCTCAGTGGGGGGATTTTGTGGAAGAAAACATTTTTCTTATCTAAATGATCTCGCGTCTAACTCTTCGGTCGGTAATGCCATACATGCGGTTACTCAATTCACTTGAAAAAGCGGCTCGATTTTCGTACAATAAAAATTCAAAGAGAGATTTGTCCTCGTCTCGCGCGCAAAAATTGAAAATTCTGAAAAGGATCCATCATGAAGATATTCCGTAGTTTAATTATGCTGGGATTCTACCTCCTAGTTGTATCGGTGTTTCAAGGCTGTTCTGCCACGTATGATGGTGTCGTTCGCAACGTCATTCCAAACGATACTACACGCAGCCTTGCGCCTTACTTCACGCCGGCCACATCATCCCCTAAGGCACCGGACGACGAAGGCTTCCTCCAGCGCTGGTTGCTTCTCGAGCCGATTAACAAGCCGAACCGCAGCAACACCGTATTCACTGACAGCTACATCTGGAAAAACCTTGACACGGCATACTTTCCTAACCAGTTCACCATGGTCCCGCGCGACGGAGAAAAGGTGACAGTTCCAAGTCAGGAACTCACATGGCACGCGTTGCAATCCCCCAATTTCGACATCAAACTCTTTCGCCTCGCCTACGGGCTTAACAAGCCGACATATGGTGTCCTGTTCTATGCCGTTACCATCGTCAACAGCCCGCGGGAGATGAAGAATGTTCGCCTCGCTGTCGGATCCAACTCCGCATCCATGTGGTGGCTCAACGACAAGGAAGCCGTTATCCTTTCCGGTGATCGACGCATGGTTATGGATGACTGCGTCTCCAAACGTCTCACGCTCAACAAGGGTCAGAACATCATTCGTGGCGCCGTTATCAACGGCCCCGGCTTAAGTGATTTCTGCGTTCGCTTCATCGATGAGAACGGTAAACCGATCAAGGATCTCTCCGTGACCACTGAACAGAGTGGGAATTGAAGAAAAACACCACAAAGAAAATTATAGGGCTGAAAATGTCATGAACAAAATATTTTTACCATCATCGGTCGGGTTATTATTATTGGGAATCATAGTATCAATTAGTACATGGAATAATAATAATATCTGGATCCCAATCACAACAATTTTCTTAATACTGAGTGCGCTTGTGTTTGTCATTAAACATAGTCTCAATTCAATTGAGAAACGATTGAATAAATTAGAAGAACAGATAAAGAGATAGTAACAAAATATTTCAACAATTTTTTGCCTTGTCCACCCGTTCAAATCGACAGGATGAGCACGGCACTAACCAACATGGCGAGTAAAATCCAAATGCAAAATGAAAATATCCAACTTGAACTCAATTTGTTGAGCGAGAAATTAAAGTTTGTGGAGCCGCAGCTTAGCTCCAGCCATTATCCCACTTTTGACCTTAATCGTTTTGTTTTCGGAGGTTTTATGAAATCCCGTTTGTTAACAGTAGCGGTTTCCGCCCTGATTTATTTTTGGTTGTCTATCCCGGCATTCGCTCAGATCGGCAAACCTTACATCCACGATCCCTCGACCATCACATACTGCGATGGCAAGTACTACGTTTTCGGCACTGGTGGTGGAGGCTTGATCTCGGCCGATGGCTGGACATGGAACAGCGGGGCCGTGCGCCCCGGCGGCGGAGTAGCTCCCGACGTCATCCACATCGGGGATCGGTACTACGTATCCTACGCCAAAGGTGGAGGCGGATTGGCAGGTGGACACGCAAGTGATGTCCACATCATGTGGACCAAGACGCTCGACCCAAAATCCCCCGACTTCGGATTCAAAGACGACACCGTCGTCGCGTCGTCTAACGGCGTCGAGGATTGTGATGCCATCGATCCCGCGTTCTTGCTCGATCCTACCGATGGCCGGCTGTGGCTCACCTATGGGACGTTCTTCGGCTATATCCGGATCGTCGAACTCGATCCCAAAACGGGCATGCGCATGCCAAACAACCAGCCCGTCAACATCGCCATCGACTGCGAAGCCACCGACTTGATTTATCGCGACGGCTGGTACTATCTATTGGGCGACCATGGCACATGCTGCGACGGTCCAAATTCTACATACAACATCGTCGTGGGACGCTCCAGAGAAGTGACTGGTCCATATCTTGACAACATGGGCGTGGACATGCTCAAAGGCGGCGGCAAATTCTTTGCCGGCGCCAGCGGTCACTTTGTCGGACTCGGCCACTTTGGTTTGCTGGATCTTGGCGACGGAGTGCAGAAATTCTCATGCCATTACGAGGCCGATCTGGAGCAAGGTGGTCGTAGTGTGCTGGGCATTCGCCCGTTGATCTGGAAAGACGGATGGCCCGTTGCCGGCGATAACTTCAAGGAAGGCACTTACGAAATTCAGTCCGAACGCAGCGGCTACGCGCTGGAATTAACTGTTGATTTCGTACGCATGCCAGGCGGCATGCGATTCTTTGGGCGAGATAATAATGAACCTGTGAAACCGGTTCAGCCCCAGAGTCTCGCCGAGGATTCAAAGAACTGGCCGACTGGTAATATCGGCGTGCGCATTGGCGATTACTTGTTCCGCCCTCATCAGGAGTGGACAATCACACCCGTTGACAGCGTTGGCGGCTATCCTGGATCACACTATTTCAAGATCACGATCGCCGGAACGGATCGTGCGTTGGCTGCCACCGCAGACAGCGAAGTTGTGACGGTTCCCGCTTTTACCGGTGCTCCCGAACAACTGTGGCGCATTGACCAGTTGATTGACGGCACATATCGCATTTTGCCCAAGGTTGTTCCGAATTCCGAAGCACCTTTGGTTCTGACCGCTATCGGCAACAGTACGCCTACACTGGCCAAGTTCGACCCAAGTAGTGACAAGTCACGTTGGAACTTTAGAACGCCGTGATGAAATAGATCACATAATTTTAAACATGAAAAAAGACGCCCGGGACGACACTCGCGCGTCTTTTTTATTGATCTTTAACGCTCCCGACTCGCTGACATACTACGATTCGAGCGAGCTTCAATTTCCTTTAGCCAGTTTTTTAAACAGAGCAGGATCGTATTCTTCCAGCCCGGTGATGCCGTGCAGGTGGTTGGCCGTAATCCACGGCAGCCAGAACCGATGGCCCCCGACACCGCGGCCTGGTCCGCCCGGACCCATGTGCCAGCCCTCCTGCTGCCATCCGATGCCTTTCATGTCGTACTGGCATCCCGGAAGAGCGACCATGGATTTGGTGTCGTGCAGCAGGACCCGTGCAACATCGAGATAATGCTGATCTTTCGTGTAGTTGTACAGCTTCGCATAAGATGGTACTGCCCAATCCAGGTACTCATCCACGCTGCCGGCGACGCGGGCCGTTATTCCCTGAACTCCGACGGTCGGCACACCTTTTTTCCAGTGGAGATGTGCGTTGTCCGCATCGACCGGCATTGGAAGGTTCCATATCCATATCCAGCTTTCCGTGTAATCCGCTGCCGCCTCTGCGCGTTCCAACCATTTGGGTTCCTTGGTTGATTCATAGAGACTCAGGAATGCCTCCATGCTCAACATTCCGGCTTCTTTGTCGGTGATATTCGGATTGTCACTGGCGCCTCCAACATAGAGTCCCCGCGTTCCATAGTTTGTCCAGATATATTCTGCCGCGCGGATGGCCGCCCGCTCGTACCTGGGATCGCCGGTCTCTTCGGTCATCATGACGAGTAATGGCACGGGACAGTAGCTCGTCGATCCCGCCGGCTCCGCGACCTCGCTGCTTCCAGGTTTCCACCGTCGAGGGAAAGAACCATCCTCCCTTTGCTGCAGGATCAGCCAGTCCACGTAAGACTTGACCCAGTTGAACCATTCCGGATGCTGGCGGCCAAGGATACGCTCACGCCGATACGCCCGTATCAACACGCGCATGTCTTCCGTGGCATTCCGCAGCCATGGTGCCAGCCATTCCTGATGCTCGCCTCCCCATGGTTTTCCGGTTGCAAGATCGTAGCCCGTCGCCTGAAGCGGTATTGAGTGAAGAGCCTTGATCATGGATGAGATAATGGAGAGGCCGATCTGACGCATTTTTTTCCCGCGCTCAGTACTATCGCGATCGCCTTCGAGCAATAATTGGTCGGCGCACTCTATGTTCTTGCTTACGAAGCCCATCCCCGCCATCGTCCAATTCCATTGAGGGCGGTTTGTATCAAACGTGGCAATCGCAAAAGGAATGGCCGTGCGGCCGTCAATGGTAGCGGCCACAGATGCCAGTTGATCCGTAAGAATACGGCGCATTTGATCAACGTCAATGGGAATAACCGCAGGCTTTAAAGTGTTCCATGCCCAGCGCCACGAGTTTCGGGTTACATCTCGAAATGACTCGCTGACTCCAAATCGGAAACTCAACTCGTAACTCTGAGTAAATCCATCAGCGATCGGGTGGAAGCGTCGGAACCATTGTGGTTGTGTCGAAGCGTTTGGGCCGAACGGATACATTGTTGTTGTACCAGGGAACTGAAAACCAAACTCAATAGGGCTATTATCATTCCGCCATGCTCCGAGCGTGCCGAATTGAAATCTCGCATCGGTCATCGCATCTTTCAGAAGTTTCGTCTCTTCGACCGTCGATTCTCCGTTTAGTGAAGGATCCAGCATTGCAATTGAACACCCGTTACTGAAGGAGATCGCAAACATCGGTGCCGGCAGCATATCTTCGCGCATGAGGAATCTACGCGCCGCATAGTTCATCGTGCCGCCGGGCGAACGGTCACCATCGTTTGTTGGGTCACCGTACAACGCACCAGGAGCAAGGCAATTCACGTCAGACCAATGTACGGAAGTATCGACCTCGAACACGACCGATGAATTGAATCCACCTGAAGCGTTCCCCACCACGTCCACCTTCCTGTGCACTGAAACCACCGCTTCGTTCAGGCTCCACAGGTCTTCTACATGAAAGACAACATCTTCATCATACGCAATTTCAGCGTAGGCATCGATGCCTGAGTCTGATTGCTGTATCGTCTTGTATCCGCCTGCAAGCTCACGGACGCCCTCCTCAGTTTGAAAGGTCTCAAGCTTCGCAGGCTTCGGCTGCATCATGCGCGGCGCGGCGCCTCCGGAAATTTCGATGCCCCACTTGCCTCCCGGATCGCGGACGAATGTGACCGCCGCACCAGTCGGCAAGCGACCAAGGTCAACCCGATTACCTTGTTGTGCGGATGCCACCGAGACTGCCAAACATAGACCAAGCATGATACATTTGACAGGCATTTGAATGTTCCTCATATATCAAAGGTCATGTCAAGATTTTGACATGACCCATGATTCGTTTACAGATAGTAAGAAATACACTAGGCGAAAAGAAGTTCAATATGTGGGCGAATGCTCGCTCTACTTCGATTCATCGTTTGGCTCAGGAACTCTCTTCAGTGTGATTTGCATAGTATCTCCTTGCATTCCCGGAACCTTCATGGCGATGGAATCGCCCATAAACGTGCACTGATGATTCATGGTCATATCGTTGAAACTCACGTCGAAGGAGAACTTTTTGCCATCGACTTTTCCATCAATAATTGGCATTTCTCCCATTTGAGTTGCAACTGTACCACTCAAGCTATCTCCGCTTACCTTAAAATTGAATGTCAAATCCATAGGGCCATTCGGACTTTGCATTTCCCCTTTCCACTTTCCGTCGATACCCTGGGCATGACAAATACTCACGACCAAAAAGGTCGCTACGCAAAAATAAAAGAAACGTGACATGATTACTCCTTTCAAAGTATGGTTAATGTATTGTGGTTAGTTTCGTTGCTTTAGCAAATCCTTTAGATTTTTTATAGATGGCAGGACACCATTTGCGATATGGACATATTTTGCCATTGCACTATATGTCTCCACGTAAATAGATGCCGACACATTTCCTTCAATTTATTCTGTCAACAGATTTATTGCAGCTTTAATAGAGCTTTAATAACAAATCCTCCGTAAGGGTGCATAGTCATTTTGATCGGAGCCGAAAAATTTATGTCACTTTCGATAAAATCTTTTGCGTTATCCGAGTCGGTGATGATAATACCTTTTGAGGTCTTGCTAATGAAAGGAACATTTAATGTTATCGTTCGTTCAGAATTTTCTCCATTAATGCCTGCGATGTACCACCTGTCACCTTTCCTTCTTGCCAGTACGACATATTTCCCGGGAAAGCCATCGATATACTTCACATCATCCCAGGTTTCAGGTAAAGAACTCATATACTCCCTGACAAAGCCTTCTTGAGATGCCATCCCTGTTGGTGTTTCGGCTATATGCTGAATTCCAGAAGTGAATATGACCGATAAAGCAATCTCAAAACCGTCAGTAGTCCTCCGCTGAATATGCGGAATACCCGAGAAATTCACAGGCGTGAAATCCATCGGATCAAAAAGATTTCTCGTAAATGGAAGCATCGCGCAATGTGAAGGTTGATTATCTGCAAAGTACTGTCCAAACGTTACATATTCTTCTCCCCTGACACCCTCCATACTTACCAAATTGGGATAGGTTCTGTACCATCCTCTTGGAAAAGGACAACCATGAAAGTCCACGGCGAGATCATATTTCGCTGCATCTTCTAAGATATCTATAAAATATTTCATCATGGACTGCCCATCGCCGCCGAAAAAGTCCACCTTGATACCGGCAATGCCCATATCTTTCAGCTTCTGAAACTCAGCACATCTCGATTTCTCTGTCAGTAGCTTGCCGCGCGGCGTTTGGGGAGTTGTATTCCAATCGCCCGCCGAATTGTACCACAATAAAAGTTTCACATTTTTGGTTTTGGCATAATCTGCAAGTTCTTCAATCTTTTTATACCCGATTTGCGTATCCCACAATGCGTCGATCAAGCAATATCTCCAGTGCATCGACGAAGCAAAATCTATGTATTCCCGTTGAACATTATAGACGGTCGAATCGTCTTTCAGAATAATCCAGCTCCAGGACGCGATTCCCGGATGAAGCCACGATGAAACATCATATTTAGCCGGAGCGGCTAAATCTGTTTCCAGAGTGGATTGAACGAGACCGGCAAGGCCGTCGCTTAAGGCTATGGTGCGCCACGGAGTGTACCATGGCAATACCGATGTCGGCAAAACAGGTTCGCCATCTCTGCATTCCTGCGGCTCGGGGAATTGCACGGAATATTCGCCATCCGGAGAAAACTGGCTCAAACGCGACCCGCAATAGTTCGTATCGACGGCAGTTTCAGTAATGATAATCCAAAATTTCCCGATGTTAAAGAGCGCAGGCATTACCCAGCCCGCCTGATTGGGCGAAGTCGTGCCGACCGGTATATCTTTTTCGTAATATTCCTCGTAAGAAGGCGAAGCGTAGCTCCATCCCATTCTTGCATCATCGCACGGCTGCAGAAAGGCTTTTGTAGAAAGGCCAAAGTGATAGGACGTGGCTTCTCTGAAAATTGTCAGTGTTGTGTCTGTTTTTCCAGGGAAATAGTACCTGAAAGCGACACCATTATTGGATACCTGGAAGATGATCTGCATAGTTTTTGAGTGTGCGCCCTTCAGGAAGAAGACCCGCTTGTTGCCTGTGTAACTGCAATTCAATCGCTTGCCATGCAGCAGTGTATAATTCTCGGAAACGACACTCACATCCGAAACGGAGTCGAGAGTCAGACCAGTCGAGAAATCTTCATCGCTTCTGACCACTCCTAATTTTGACATCTTTAGAATAGTTGAATCCGAGTAAGAGACTGAAAAAACCGGATTACCGGCATGGGTAAGCCAAAAGGCAACGGCGATTTTAGCGTTCGGACTTCTTACCGTGTAGCTCTCCGCACACATTGCATCTGTAAAGAAAGCAAAGGCTGAAAAAACAAGAACCGCAATGACGTTTTTCCTTATCAAGGGAGTGAAATGCTCCACAATATCCTCCATGAGAAAACCATTAAGTTCTTCTGAGTGTAAAAAAATCGAGATTCATTTCACCAAAACCATTTTCTTCACTTGGTGGAAGGAGCCAGCAGTTATCGAATAGAAATAAACTCCGCTCGGCAAATTTGTTCCATCAAACCGAACAGAATAACTCCCCGGCTGCTTCATTTCATTCGCCGATTGTGTCACTTCACGCCCGAGTATGTCATACACTTTCAGCAACACAAAAGAAGCATGGGGAATAGAGTAATCAATTCGAGTCGTCGGATTGAATGGGTTGGGGTAGTTCTGTTCAAGTCTGAAATGTGTTGGTAAGACTGTTGCAGGACTCTCTACTGATGTGATCATCTCAGATAACGATCTCCTCCAAACCCCGCTGCCGGAAATCCCGGCAAAGAGATTCGCGTCGTTGACAGTAAGAGCATTAACTGTAGAATTCGTCAAGCCGGTATTCACACTATCCCAACTTATGCCGTTGTTCGTGGAGAGAAAAACACCGCTATAAGTTCCGGCAAAAACGTTACTCCCGCTTGCAACAAGGGAGTTGACATACATACTACTTAAGCCAGCATTCATCGAGGTCAAGCCAGCATTCATCGCGGTCCAGCTTGTGCCATTGTTGGTCGAAATAAAGACACCTTGGCCACCAGTCCCGGCATAGATAGTACTATCGCTTACAGCAAAAGAGTTTATTGACGAAAGATTAGGATAAACATTAATCATATCCCAGCTTGTACCATTATCTGTTGAACGAGAAACAGGCAATCCACCCCCAACAATGATATTATTTCCACAAATGGCAAAAGATCTCCAGGAGGCTTGTACAGCCGACTCGATAAACCAAACTTGAGTCCAGTATGAATCGTTCTTCATAGCACGAAAAACAACGTTATAACATCCGGCAAACATATAACTATCATTCATGGCAAGAGAGAAAATATATTGATCCATCAATCCCCATTGGACCCAACTTGTTCCGTTGTTTGTGGAACGAAAAACACCACCATCAGTCCCTGCATAGATATTAGTATCGTCTGCAACAAGAGAGTTGACATTTAAATTTGTTAAGCCACTGTTAGCTGATTGCCAATTTGCACCATTATCTGTAGAAAGATATACACCGACACCCCAACCTCCGGCAAAGAGATTCTTACCGCTGGCCGTAATAGTCGTAACCGTAATATTCTTCAAACCTGAATTGGCCGCTGTCCAGCTTGTGCCGTTGTTGGTCGATAAAAAGACACCACCGGGAGTCCCGGCAAAGAGATTTGTGCCGCTGATGACAAAAGCCGGAACAGCAGTAGACGCCAAGCCAGAATTGATCGCAGTCCAGTTTGTGCCATTGTTGGTGGAAAGAAAGACACCGCCACCATCAGTCCCGGCAAAGATATTTGTGCCCGAGGCCGCAAGACAGTAGACATATTTAAACCGTAGATCTGAACTAGCCTTGGTCCAGCTTGTGCCGTTGTTGGTAGTCAAAAATAAATCACCATACTCGGTCACTGCAAAGAGATTTGTCCCGCTGATGGCAAGAGCATTAATACTAGTATCCGTCAAGCCAGAATTGACCGCAGTCCAGTTGGTGCCCTTGTTCGTGGAAAAAAAGACACCGTTAAAAGTCCCGACAAAGAGATTCGTGTCGGAGACAGCAAGAGACGTGACATACGTATACGTTAAGCCGGTATTCACTGCAGTCCAGCTTGTGCCGTTGTTGGTGGAAAGAAAGACGCCGCCCCCAGAAGTCCCGGCAAAGAGATTCGTGCCTGAGAAGGCGAGAAAGCCGACATTAGAATACGTCAAGCCGGTATTTACTGAAGTCCAACTTGTGCCGTTGTTGGTGGAGAGAAAAACACCGCCACCAGAAGTCCCGGCAAAGAGATTTGTCCCGCCTGCCCCGTTGGGGTAAACGGCAAGACACTGAGCAGAAGTATTTGTCAAGCCGGTATTCACCGCAGTCCAGCTTGTGCCGTTGTTGGTGGAAAGAAAGACGCCGCCACCCCAAATCCCGGCAAAGAGATTTGTGCCTGAGACAGCAAAAGAAGTGACAGAACCGCCGCAGGGTCCGCTAGTTTGTACCCACTGCGCAGAAGAAATCATTGGCCCAAAAAACATCGTAATCATCCATAGTGCAAATGATAGAAAATTTTTGTTCATTAGCTTCTCCTTACAATTATTTCAGTGAAAGCGATTGTAACCAACATTAATCTTTATTCAATCGTAAGTGTCTTCTTCAAATGGATGTCTTTAGAAGAGCTGCCGACTTGAATTTCCCACTTTCCCGGCTCCACTTTAAGATCGTTGGTTCTTGTACTGTAAAAAGAAAATTCGGATGCCGGTATTTTGAACGTCAGCGTCTTGCTCTCTCCCGGGTCGAGTGTAATCCTCTGAAATCTCTTCAATTGGTTAATGGGCACCTTTATCGATGCATCGACATCATGGACATATACCTGAGGTACCTCATCACCTTTTAGCTTACCGGTATTCTGTACCGTGAACTGAATTCCGATCTCACCATCTTCCTTGATCGAGTCTGAGCTAAGTGTCAGGTTACTGTATTCAAATTGAGTATATGAGAGTCCATATCCAAACGGATATAAGACCGGCTCATCAAAATACAGATATGTGCGAGGATAGTCAATGAGATCGTAATTGGACATCGGGGAAGCTCTTTCGTCGAAGCATAAAACGTTTCGGGAAGTTTGCCGCCCGGATTAATGTCGCCGAACAAAACATCGGCGATTGCTTCGCCCTCGAATTCTCCATCAAACCACGCTTCAACTATTGCATTGGCTTTGTTCTCCGTGCCAGCAAGAGCAACGGGGCCTCCGTTTTCTAGGACAAGAATTATGTTAGGGTTAGCAGATGCGACAGCATTAATTAAGTCTTGTTGAACTTGTGGTAGTTCAATTGTAGTGCGGTCCAGCTCTTCACGAGAAATAAGAGGAGAAGTACCCACTATGAGAACAACGACATCGTTTCTTGCAGCGACCTCCTTCGCCGCATCAAAATCCTTTGGTTTAAGATCCCATAATAATCTCGCAGCCGCGCCTAACTCATCATTGTACTGCTGGATTTCAACTTCATATTCCTTACCCGGCAGCAAGTCAACGCTTGTGCTATGCTGCTCTTCAGCGTGGTCCCTCCAATCATTGATTAATAACTTGCCATCCACATAGAGACGTCCGCCATCATCTGTGCTGATACCTATATGATGGATCGTGTCGGGAGGAATTATTCTGCCTTTCCAGCGGATGGAATAATGTTCTTTAGGTAAGCCGGGTGCCGGAGATCCAGTACCAAAATTGAAATTCACCATGGAGTCGATGCGGGTTAAAACAGGTTTTCCTTTCAGGTTCATATTGTCAAAATACTCGCCCTTCATGCCTGTTTTATTGGTCCCTTCAACTTTGGCATAGTAATGTGGTTCAATTGGTCTTAATGCTCCGCCGGTGATTGTGGATCCCATCGAATATTCCACCTTGATTCCGAGAGAATCTGCCTTAGCTTTTATTCCTTGAAGAGGGCCAATCTGAATATTAGGCCAACCACTATAATTCCCGAGTTGAGGTTCGGCGGCATTCGGACCGATTACCGCAATCGATTTTATTTTATCCTTCTGTAAAGGTAATACGCCATTATTCTTGAGAAGTACAATTGCTTTCTGTGCAACCTCAAGTGCCAGAGCACCATTTTCTTTGCTTTCAAGCTTAGCAGGAGTAATCGCACTATAGGGCACCATGTCAGGCGGATCAAACTCGCCGAGCCTGAAGCGAGCAGAGAGAACTCTCGTTAATGCGGTATCGATATCTTTTACCTCCAACAATCCTTCATTGAGAGCCGGCTTCAGGGATTCACGATACTCCATCCCGCAATCCAGGTCACACCCGGCAAGAATGCTGGCTGCGGCGGCTTCGGGGCCTGTCTTATAGAATCGATGCGGAAATACCTCGTCACCAATCGCGCCGCAATCGGACACCACATACCCTTTAAATCCCCAATCGCGTCTCAGAAGATCTGTCAATAAAAAGGTATTTGCGTTGACGGGAACATGGTTCAATTCGTTATACGCGCCCATGATGGAATAAGCCTTGCCTTCGACAATTGCCGCCTTAAAGGCAGGCAAATAATATTCAAACAAGCTGCGCATATCGACGTCGGAAGAACCCGTATGGCGGCGTGCTTCCTCATTATTTGCAATAAAGTGTTTAGGTGTGGAGACGGTTTTCAGATAATATTGATCATCGCCCTGCATGCCCTTCACAAATGCAACACCCATTTGAGAAAGGAGATAAGGATCTTCGCTGTACGACTCCTCGTTCCGGCCCCATCGCGGATCGCGTGCAATATTGATAGTGGGGCTCCAATACGTCAATCCTTTTCCATCAAGAATATTTAAGGCGCGTGCTTCATCTGATATCGCTGAACCCACGCGATGCACGAGATCAGGGTCCCATGTTGCACCCATCGCAACGGCCTGCGGGAAAGAGGTTGCTCCACTTGCCTCCACGCCGTGCAGAGCCTCACTCCAATAGTTGTACTTACGAATTCCCAATCGAGGAATTGAATCCGTTTCATTAGTCAGTTGCGCAATCTTTTCATCTGTCGTCATCAAGTTTATCAGATCAGTCAGTCTTTCCTCATAGGAGTGAGGCTTGAAAACATTTACGATGGTGGAGCTAGCTGCCGAGTCCTTACCAGTTCGTCTGTTAGAAAGAAACAGCAAGTAATATCCGGGACGGGGGAAAGTAACTTCTGTAACAGGATTAGAAGCATCCTTGAAAACAACACTTGAATTCTGAGGACATGTCCATTCCACCTCCGCCTTGCTCGACGACACACTCCCATTGAGTTGCGCAGAGCGTGTTTTCTCCCAGTCTATAATTTGATTGCTGCCCGCATTTACTTTAATCGTCTGAGCGAAAAGTAAAGTGGAAAATAGAAGCAAGAGAGCTACTATTCCCAACATCGGTTTGATTATTTGCCGTCCCATTTAATTCTCCCATGATGACGTTAAGTAAAAAGATTTATTTAGATTTGTTTTCGACAACTATCTGCGTGAAAGAATGCGCAGGGAAAGAATAAGTGATGGTATTTCCTTCAACTTTAGCATCCTTCGTTACAGGAACATACTGGTCTTGTTTATCAAATGTAAAGGGGTCGGTGAGCGAGTTGTTGTCCACTAATGTTGCTTGAGCCTTCCCAGTAAACGTACCAGAGTCGTTAATTATATCTGCATCGATTGCCTTATCCTTGCTTCTGTTCACCACATTTATGAAAACCGAATTCGATTCCTTGTTGTACACGGTTGTAACATCGAGGTACGGGATACCTTTATATTGATCCGTATTGAATGTATCGCACTCAACATAAGTGTCAACGGAGGTACCGCGGCAGTTGTTTGAAAACAATTTGAATGTGTAAAACAATGGCGTCTTGAAAGTACCTTTATCTCTGTCAGAACCCAATAGAGATGTTAGCATAGTGAAGTTAGCCATCTTAACAACATCGGCGTGACGTATAAATGAATTGAGACATTGCGCTATCGGAAGCACGGACATGAAGTTTCTTCCGAAAGATCCCCATTCGTCAACTGAAATATAGATTGGGTTCTTGAAGTCCTTCATTGCACTCACGGCTTCAATTTCATCGGCAGTTACTTTGATCTTCTGCTCAAAATCCATGGCGCTCTGTCCCATGAAAGTATAATAGTCGGGGGAATTTTCCCAGTACCGGTGAATGGAAATATAACTTATCATGTCACCGAGACCCTCAAGCACTTTGCGGTTCCAGTTGACCCACGACCCGGTGCTCTCGTAGTTCGACGATCCTGAAGCCACGAACTTGATAGTGTTGTCCACCGATCTCATGGCCTTTGCGGCTTCTCTCGCAATCTTGACGTAGTCGTCTGCATCTTTGTGGCCAAGCTCCCACGGTGCACCATCAACTTCATTGCCGAGATCCCACATCTTTATATCGTACGGCTGCTCATGACCATTCGCGGCTCGTATGTCGGAATAATATGTTCCTTTCCTATAGTTGCAGTATTCCACCCAGTGGCAAGCGTCGATTATTGTGCCGAGACCAAGATTAACGCACACGACGTTCTCGCTCCCTATCGATTTGTTTAGTTCGACCCATTCATCCGTTCCCACATTATTATTATCGATTCCGCCCCATGCAAGATTCAATGTGACAGGACGTTTGTCCTTGGGCCCGATTCCATCCTGCCAGTTGTAACCCATGACAAAATTCCCTCCCGGCCAGCGCATGTCGGCTACCTTCAATTCTTTTGCCGCATCAACGTAATCTTTCCTGAATCCATCCTGGTCTGCAAGCGGGGATGATGGATCATATAAATTTCCATAAACCGTATTGAAGTTTGATGTGTCCGGCAAACCCATTCTTCTTCCGCTAAAGTGTATGGGTTCCATGAATACGCCGTAAATCTTGGGATCAATTTCTCCCACTGTTCTGGTAACATCAATTTTGATTTTCGCCGTTTGGGCAAACATCAAAAAAGGAAAAGCAACCAGCAGAGTAAAAAGTATCTTCTTCATGATAGCTCCAGATTTTGTTATTCATTAGTTGTTCAATTATAAATCTCATACCAGCTCCTTCGCGACTTTAGATGAATTGTAACAAATTGTTGCAACGAGACTCTAATACTATGAGCGTGTGGCGTAGTTCACAGAAAGTGCGATATCGAATAGTCGCGGTAAATAATATCAAGGATGCATAAACTTTGGGTCGGCAATTGGTCCATTGGTTTTTTCTGATAACACTCGTAACCTCCTCACATCTACCGATATGAATGAATTGATCGTACAAGTCTGCTGCACACCTGTTCTCGTAACGTCAAATGTGTATGCTCTCGTCTTCGATCCTTACTTTTTTTCCTTATTTGACGTTTTGCCTCTTGTCATAGTTCATTTCTCGGCAGCAGTTTCACTCTTCACAGTCATTCAAAACTTACCCAATCTAATTCAACATTGTCTTCGTCTTTTAGCAGTGCAATCAAGTTATGAATTCCACGCCGAAATTCCGATAAACGTGAACTGATAATTTTCCATTCATTACTCTTAGGAATTCTCACGCGCGCAATTATTGGACCATCCACCTTGTCTAACCTTATCAGTAAAGTGCCGCCAGTATTTGATGAGGCTCTCACGTTAACAGATTTTAGTCTCTTACTCCCGAAATCAACACTGTTGTATTGTACACATGCATTCGCGGTATTGAGAATAGTCTTCCAGCCTTCAAACATATTGAGAGTATCGAGAAAAGCTATCGATGCACCTCTATCACTGATGCGACTGTACCTGTCAATTTGGATTTTGTCTGAAGCATTAGTAGTCCCAACACCGCGTAATGTAGGAATTACTTTTTTGATTGTACCATCTTGGTCGAAAAACAAGCTATCGATTCTTACGGATCTGTTCTTATCAAAATGCGGAGACAAATCATTATGATGGTAAAACAGGTACCACTGATTTTTGAAGTCAACGACGGATGCCCGGTTGGTCCAGCAATCAGGAGTTTCATCCATTATCACTCCCGCAACCTTAAACGGACCCAGCGGGCTATCTCCCATTGCGTATTCGAGCCTCTCTCTCGCATCCGATACGTGTGGGTAAACCAGATAGTAAACGCCTTTCCGCTCAAACATGTATGGGCCTTCCTTGAGTCCTTTTTCGGGCAACCCTTGGATCAATTGCGGCTCGGACGCAAGCTCCAGCATATTCTCTTTCAACTTTGCCACATAAAAACCTCTCCCTGTCCAGCATAAATAAGGCTGTTTATACTCATCGACAAACACACAAGGATCAATCCCATGAACATTTTTGACCGGCTCCGGCTCCGGAGTGAAGGGTCCATAAGGTTTATCTGATACCGCAACTCCGATCGAAAAACCTCTTCCATACGTTGCGTCTTTCGCCGGAGCCGGAAAATAAAAGTAATACTTCCCGCTTCTGTAAATACAGTCCGGAGCCCACATGGCATAAGCTTTTGAATTAACCCATGGGACGCTGTACTGGCTTAAGATAACGCCATGGTCTGTCCAGTCGGTAAGATTCGCTGATGAGAACACGTGATAGTCTTCCATGCAAAACCAGCCGGGACGGCCTCGCCCTTCGCCGGCGAGAATATCATGCGAAGGATATAGATAAACACTATCTCCAAAAACCCGTGCTGCAGGATCCGCCGTGAACTGATCCCTGATAATCGGATTTTGAGCGAACAGATTGTTTGTCGCTGTTATTACTAGGGTAATTAATAAGAGCAGATGAAGACCAAGGTTTCGCATGATACATATTCCATCAAATTGTTAGAAAGTGTTGCTAATGTCTCGTTCACTCCGACAAAACTATTGTATACTCTTTTCCAGCTTTAGTGCTAAAATCATAAAGATACGCTTTCTTAAGCTCAACCGCTTGCAATTTCGCTTTCGGGGAAATCAAAGGCTTCTTTATTTGCGGCTCCTGGTAAAACGGATTGCTATTATCGCCTTTAGCCTGAGACAGCGCTGTACCACCTTCTGCCGTGAGCGGCGAGTAAGAACGGATGCGGCAATCTCCTCCCAGGCTGGACTTGATTACCAGCTTAGAGATTTTTCCATTCTTCCAATCCATGGATTCGATTTCAAAACCTCCGCGGGCTCGAATACCTTTTACGCTCCCATTTTGCCAGACATCGGGTAGCGCGGGAAGCACAAAGATATCACCGTCATCGCTCTGCAATAGCATCTCAGCAATGCCAGAAGTAAAACCAAAATTGCCGTCAATTTGAAAAGGAGGATGAGCATCGAACATGTCCGGATATGTACCACCACCTTCGCCAAAATTGATATGTTTATAATCCAGGCTCGGAACTAACTTTATTTGATCTCCGATCAATTTGTACGCATGATTGCCGTCTAAGAATCGCGCCCACAAATTGATCTTCCAGTTCATCGACCAGCCTGTTGACGGATCGCCACGATAAATGAGCGACGTTCGTGCAGCATCGAAAAGCTCAGGAGTACGAAACGGAGAAATCTGGTTAGACGGATACACGCCGTACAAGTGAGAAACATGCCGATTGTGGTCTTGCGGGCTGTCCCAATCTTCAATCCACTCCTGCAATTGTCCATACTGCCCGATTTGCATCGGCGGCAATCTTTTAAGCGCATATTCAATTCTAGGAATGAATTCCTTGTCAACATTGAGAATTCTCGCCGCTCTTATCGTCTTGGTAAATAGATCGAATAAAAGTTGATTATCTATCGTCGTTCCTGCAGAAATCGAAACATCGGGGCGATATGATGGAGCATTCTCCGGAGAAACGGAAGGAGAGACCACGAGCCAATCGTGTCCCGGATATTTGACGAGGAAGCTGAGATAAAACTCAACAGCACTTTTCAAAATCGGGTAAACAGACTTGAGATAATTCTTATCTCCGTTATACTCGTACTTTCGCCACAGGCTCTGGCACAGCCATGCACCGCCCATCGGCCACATTCCCCAGAATGAGCCGTCTATCGGTCCGGTAATTCGCCAGATATCCGTATTATGGTGCAGCACCCATCCTTTGGCGCCATACATATCTTTGGCGGTTTGTCTTCCAGTAACCGAGACATCCCTTACAAGCTGGATAAGCGGCTCGTTCATTTCACTGAGGTTAGTGACTTCCGATGGCCAGTAATTCATTTCTAAATTAATATTGACCGTGTATTTGCTGCCCCATGGCGGGAAGAGCTGGCTGTTCCATATTCCCTGCAAATTCGCGGGCTGCCCGCCAGGCTCCGATGAAGAGATAAGCAGATAACGACCGAACTGAAAATAAAGAGCCACTAGCTGCGGGTCATTGTCCCGATCAAATTGGTCGATGCGCACGTCGGTAGGATTCTTTACGGAGTCGGTAACTCCCAAATCGATGCTTACACGATTGAAATACTTCTGATACGCTGCGATGTTATCGGTCAACGCTTGATCATACTTCTTCTTCATGGCGTTCTGCAGGCACGCATCTGCTCTCTCACCAGCATCCGCAGTTATGTCATGGTAATTCTTGAAATTGGATGCGATGGAAATATAGATAGTGGCGGTATCTGCATTCGCCACCTGCAAAGAAGTGTCTGAGGCAGAGACTGAACCGCCATCGGTAAGAATCTTGACTTGCGCCTGAAATTTCACCGCACCTTTAACAGAATCGAAATCGCTCGTCACGCCCGACATTATTAGTTCGTCATTACCCTTCGTGGAAATATCGACCTTTGAGGGCCTATCCATGGTTGCGGAGAAATTGATTGAGCCGGATTTGTCTGCAGTGATTCGAACAATAATTACCTGTTCCGGAAATGAGGCGAATACGTTGTTCTGATAATCTACCCCGTCAACTTTGTAACGTGACGTTTCCACTGCCTTTTCTATATCGAGCTCTCGATAATAATCGGAGTAATTTTCGTGACCGGGGAAAAACAGATTAAGGTCTCCCACGGTCTGGTAAGGTGCCCCCTCCGAAGTCTTGCTGATGAAATCTTTGTTGACCAAATCCTGAGCTTCTTTATATTTGCCTCCAAAGATTAGTTTCCTAACTTCAGGCAGTGCCGCCCTGGCGTTAGGATTGTCGTTGCGGTTCGGACTACCTGCCCAAACTGTATTCTCGTTGAGTTGAATTGTCTCCTTGTAAGGGTCTCCATACACCATGGCACCCAAACGACCGTTTCCTATCGGCAACGCTTCGACCCACTGTTTGGCAGGATGGTTGTACCATAGTTTTAGCAAAGCATTATCTTGGGCTGATAAATTCAGTGCGGAAAATAAGCTGATTAGAAAAAGTAAAGATATTCTTTTCATAATTCTCAATTCCTAATTACATCTTGACATATTTGTTCTTATTCTTTGAAATATAGACTAACCCTGTGATCAAAATCATAACTCCCCACCAAATATTAGCATGTAAATTTGCAAGCTTAATATCTTTAGCAGAAGGGAAGTATAAATCATAAATCCCTGCTGAAATTTCTATCAGACCGATTGCAGACATTATCAATCCAACAAAGTACCAGATGCTTCTCATTCCTTTTTTGTCGGGCTCCATAGATCCTCCTACCAAAGGACGATGTTAATGATTATGAAAATTACAAGGGTGATTGCTGCCCAAAATTCCGGTGTTTTGTAAAACACAACCTTTTCTTCGACGGCTTCATTCTTAACAACCAGACCATAGACAAATCCTCTTAATTCATCGTCGGTTTTGTTTTTTGTGAAAAAGCTGACAACGATTGCGATGCCTGATGAAATTAGCCATGCCCACACAGCACGCCAAAAGTTTGCTGCCATATATGATTGAGCATCTGAGCCGCTGAAACCCGGAATTACAAAATTGACCGGGATCAATTTTATTTCCTGTGCGATAAAAAGTGCGACTGCAACCAACGTTCCTACAAGCATCCCCCACAATCCGCCTTTTGGAGAAATGAACTTCCAAAACATTCCGAGAATAATTACCGCAACAGAAGGAGCCAGAAACATCGAACTGATCGCCTGAAGATAATCAATTACAGTAGGCATACTTCGTGCGATATACGCTCCGACAACGCTGAGAATAATACCTGCGACCGTTGCTATTCTTCCTATGTGCAAGAGCTTTTGGGGTGACGCTTTTTTGTTCAAGACCGAGTGATAAATATCGTACGTCCACACAGCATTGAATGAGCTCATGTTGCCGGCCATGCCTGCCATGAACATTGCCACCATCGACGTGACACCGACGCCAATCAATCCTGAAGTAAAATATCTCCGCATCAGCAGCGGCATTACTGAATCATAATTGATTCTTCCGTTTTCGACCAGCAAGCTAAACCCGCTTGAAGGATCGTTTAACAAAACCAGGGCGATCAACCCTGTTCCAACAACAACAGCACCGAGAAGTAATTTAAAATAAGAACCGATGATCGGCGTCATCCTTGCCGAACGTAAATCTTTTGCAGAGAATGCACGCTGAATAATTAGAAAATCGGTGGTCCAATAGCCGAATGCAATTGCAAAACCCAAACCGAGTACCAACCCGCCCCACGTTACATACATCGGGTTATTCTGTGGGCTTCCCGATGTTGACCAAAGAGTTTTGAATCCCTCCGAAAGAGAATGTGAAATTTTCGCTGGGCCACCTATATCTGCCAATCCCAATATTGGAAGAATTAAGATGCCCGCCCATATTAAAAAGAATTGCAGGATTTCTGTGAACATCGCCGAAAGCAAACCGCTTAGTGTAACGTATAAAGCAACGAAGCCTGCCGAAATCCAAATACTCAAATCCCAATTCCACCCTAGAAAAGTATGAAAGATTAATGCTTGAAGATAAAGCGCAATTCCTGAAACCAAAATCATATTAACAACAAACATCGCGGCATTAAAAATTCTTGTACTCTCATTAAAGCGAGCTTTTAGATAACCCGGGATAGATTTTATCTTGCTGTGATAATAAAACGGCATCATAAAAACACCCAGGAATAGCATTGCGGGGACAGCTCCAATTAAGTAAAAGTGTGCAGCGTACAACCCATACTTCACACTCTGACCGGCATAACCAATAACTTCCATCGAACCCATGTTTGCAGACATAAACGCTATGCCGCACACCCACATGCTATTTCGCCTTCCGGCAAGAAAAAAATCATCGTCCGTTTTTGTGAATTTTTTGAGATAGAAACCTATCCATACGATAAAGGCAAAGTAGATGATCATTATAGCCCAATCGAAAGGCGAGAGAGGAATTGAGACCATGGCTGATTCTCTTAATTATTTTGAATTGTTCGGTTTTTGCTTAATTTTCATTCGTTCAACGTATCCTTCTTCAACATTGCACTCGACATCTTGATCGAGTTTGAAGATCCTTTCAACTAATTTCCATTTCTCTCTTGCCGATGTTGAAGCGGATGTCTTCTGGAATTTGGAAACAAGCGCTTCCCATTCCGACTGACCCGGTAAACCGCTTAGTATGTTCAGATCTCTTTCGTGATCGAAATCTTCTTCGGTATCCATTATCATGAACAGTGTCGTTCCTGACAAATAAATTTCCATGTCAATTATTCCGACTTCTTTCATCCCTTGAGTAATTTCCGGCCACGCTCTGCCCATTGCATGCAGCTCCTTATATTCTTCAATCAATGATGGATCGTTTTCAAGTTCAAGTGTCTTACAATAGCGTTTGAATCCTTTTGTCAATTAAAACCTCACTTTGACTTTGATAGCCCCCTCTATTTCATTATCCGATACCACGACAGCGTAACCGCCGCCGCTACCGGAAGTAGTGGCGCCAAAATAGTTTGGCAGATATTTTTCCTTCATCTCAGTCATAACAGAGATAGGAACTGTATAGGGGAGCATTTTTCCCCACGTAAGAAAAGTCTTTGTCAATGATTTGCCTAAACCTTTGATATCTTTATGAAGAATGCTTTCCCAGCATTCTTCCCCTGCATCGGCAAGTTCTTTGACAATTTGTCGAGAGAGAGTTTTTTCTTTGAGCGGATCGTAGCCCACCGGTCTGGGTTCAAGCTCGATCAAATAGAGTACATTCGAAAGCCAAAGGCAAATATCTTTATCTCTTCTATAATCAATTCGCTCGGGCCAGTATCCACCATTATAATAAAGTCAACTTATCCCAGGGTTAAGCAAGCCAATTTGGTCCTGTGAACCTGAAATATATTTTGAGCCTGGCGGATTCTCAGCTCCGAACAAAATCCTTGCGTTCTTCAAGGAGTCCCCGTCAGGATATTGATTACCCCAAATATCTATAGCAATCTTCCTGGAACTTGTGGCCATGCCAGCGCGATCATTAAATTCTACTGTCGGAAATAGCTGAGCTACTACAACGCTGCCCGGGTAAATTTCAGAAACCCAAGGCTGATCCAGCCAGCCGCCTGCCAAACAAATTCTGTAAGGAAATTGTAATTCCTTTTTTATTGACGAACTTGCCCGAATTGGCAACCCTTCTTCCGGAATTCTCTCGAATACTTTGTATTCAACGCCGTACTTCTTGCACAATTCCTCTTTTTCGATCGTGTGACCATCGTCATTTACTATTAAAATATCCGGCTTAATTCTTTCGATGTCCGGTTGAAAATCCAAAATACCGGAACCACCTGCAATAAACGCTTCTTCCACAAAACGAATTGACCTAATTACGTACAGGCGTTCTTCTTCAGAGAAATAAGGAGCTTTCCCTTTGAGCAATTTTAGATTTGCATCTGCGCCGACTGCAACATATAGTTTTCCGAACTGCGACGCAGTTTTAAGAAAAGTAACATGTCCGCTGTGAATTAAATCGAAACAACCGCTCACCAAAACTTTCTTATCTGGCATTAGCTTGAGCCCAGAGACTAAAATTCATTGAAGACAGCCTTTTGTGAGTCTTTTCCTTTATTCTCAACCATTTGTTCCTTTATCCAATCATAAGTTTTCCTTAATCCTTCCTTTAACGGAATGGACGGTTCCCAGCCAAGATATTTTCTTATCAAAGTATTCTCACTATTCCTCCCGCGCACACCTTTTGGAGCGGTTGGATCATATTTTCGAGTCAGCTTATGACCGGCAATCTCCTCGACATAATCCACGAGCTGATTGATGGATACCATCTCGGCACTGCCGAGATTTATCGGTTCTTGAATATTGCTGTACATGATATCGAGTATTCCTTTAATGCAGTCGTCAATATACATAAAGCTCCTCGTTTGATGACCATCTCCCCATATAATGATTTCCTTTTTGCCGTACATCTCACCCTCAATTACTTTTCTGCAAATTGCAGCTGGAGCTTTTTCGCGTCCGCCATCATAAGTTCCGCAGGGACCATATACATTATGAAAGCGTGCAACACGCGTCGTCAAACCGAAATCTTCGCGAAAGTGCCGGCACATTCTCTCGCTGAAAAGTTTTTCCCAGCCATAACCGTCTTCAGCAAGCGCGGGATATGCATCGGATTCTTTCAATCCCGGGTTATTCGGATCGGTTTGTTTCTCCCCATTATAAACACAAGCCGAGGACGAATAAAAATATCTTTGTATTCCCAGATCACGAGCCGCCATCAACAGATGTGTATTGATAAGAACGCTTAGCATACAATCGGCTTTGTGCGTTTCGATAAATCCCATTCCGCCCATGTCCGCTGCAAGATTAAATGCTTCTTCATAGCCGTTAAGCGCCTGATAGCAGTTCTCTTTTAATTTTAGATCAAGGACAAGGCTATCAACACCAGGCGTTACCTGATACCACCTTGTGAGTGGTTTGATGTCAACAGCTCTCACGTTATGTCCTGATTCGGTCAGGACTTTTGTTAAATGGCCTCCGATAAATCCGCCGGCTCCAGCGACAACTATCTTCTTCATTTAGTATTCCTTCTTTGTCTGATTAATCTCGATCACTTTTGTTTCGCTTGATTCAACTGTTCCGGAAAAAATCTTCTTCAATCTTAATGTTTTGCAAATTGTGCGATGCTTTGTGATTAATTTCATGAATAAGTATATCGGCTGCGGTTCTTCCGAGTTTTCGAGGATCCTGATTTATAATCGCAAGCGGAGGCGTAAAATTTTATGCGGTCTCATTAAATCCATATGCGTCCATACCGATATCTTTAGGGATGTTCAAGCCAACTTCTCTGCCTGAATGATTCTGCAACGTGGTCGCGCGTATCATTCCAAACCTTCGAAGCAATCCACAGATCCTTTCGCTTCAGAAAACCACTTTTGATTATTTCGTTTAGCACAAGCCGATCTCTTCTTCATCACCGTAAACTGAAGCACAGTCTAAGTGCCTGCAGCCGGCGTAGATTGCTTTCTTAACGGTTTCTGCCACACTTTCAGGAGGCACAGAGTCAGAGCCGAGTGTTCCAATGTTGACGCATGGAATCTTGCTCCCCCTGTATAAAGTCAGTTTGGGAACTAAGCCGGGATCGAATTGCCTTTCATTGACTTTTGAATTTCTCATTTCTCATCATCTAATAACCAATACAAACAAAAACATATTGCTGCCATAGACGTCAACGCCCATTTTGTTGCTTCAAGTATTTGTCAAGGAATGCGAATACTCTATTTACGTTGTCTTCCGTAAAAAATGCAGGACCCTCATGGCCTGTCGCCGGAAATAGTTCGAGAAACACTTTTTCGTAACCGAGAACCTTTCCGAGTTTTCGAGCGAGAAGGATCGAACCCTGGTACGGAACAAGGTTATCTTCCAATCCATGCTGGATAAAAAAGGGCGGGGCGTCTGCAGAGACATATGTGTCCGGGTCTGCTTCCTTAGCAAGCTCCGGGACATCCTCCAAATTTTTTCCAAGAAGCAGCGATGCTGGAGAATTAGGAGTGGAAGTTCGAAATGGGTTTGCAACCCCGCTTTCTTTTAACTGCTCATCCATTGTTAGAAAGTTGGTGGGACCGAACCAGTCGATCACTGCCTGTACTCGACTGGACTGGTTAGCATTTCCCAATGTAGAATCCTCAAGAGATTTGACATTTCCTGATGTCCCCAACAATGCAGAGAGTTGGCCTCCGGCGGAGCCACCCCAGGCAGCTATTTTATCGGGATCTAGTTTGTATTTTTTTGCATTGGCTCTTATCCATCTCACTGCAGCTTTGCAATCGTAAATCTGGGCGGGCCACTTTGCTTCCTGGCTGAGACGATAATTGATGGAAATCACCGCGTACCCTCTCTTCAAGCCTTCAAGCATCGGGATTTCTTCGCCATCTCTTTTGTCTCCCCCTAAGAAAGCTCCACCATGGATTGACAAAATGACCGGGAATGGACCATCACCTTCATCAGGGAGATAGATATCTAGTTGTTGAGCTTTAGACACCGTCGCATACGGAATATCCAGGAATTTATTCTTGATGGCAGATATGTCGGCTTTCCTAAACTGGGCATTTGCCGCAAATGAAATCAACCCAACTAATAAGCACGTTAATGCTTTTCTCATCTTCTTTTCCTATTCGTCTTAAATTGTTGCAAACTTTACTCCGCTAATCGATTTTCACCGTTTTCTGCATAAACGAATGCGACGGGAAAGAATAAATAAACTTGTGACCCTTTGCTTCTATCTCTTTAGGCACCAGTAAATATTCCTTCTGCTTATCGATTACATAGAAAGATTGAATATCGTCACTATTGATTTCTTCTGCGGAAGTTTTCCCCGCAAACGTGCCTGAGTTGCTCACGATCTCGATGGCTATCGCCTTGTCTTTATTTCGGTTCACCACGCTGATCACAAGCGACTTCGAATCTTTTGCATATGCGTACGCGACATCGAGATACGGAATGCCCGCGTAATATCTGCTCGTGCTGAACGTATCGCATTGCACCAAAGCGTTCAGCGAAGTGCCGCGGCAGTTGGTCGAAAAAAGTTTGAACGTGTAGAACAATGGGGATTTGAACATGTGTCCATCCATATCCGGGTCCAGAATTGAGGTGAACATAGTGAAGTTCGCCATCTTTACTACGTTCGCATGGGGGATGAACGAGTTTAAATACTGTGCCATGGCAAGTGTCGGAAGCAGGCTATTCCCGAACACGCCCCACTCATCGAATGCGATGTAAATCGGTTTAGTCAGCATGTATTTTGACTTGACGAGCGAAATAACATCCGCTATGGTGGTTATCTTCTGCTCGATGACCATTGCGCTCTGTCCCATGTAGGTATAATAGTCGGGAGAATTATCCTAGTGACCATAAATTGATGCCGTTTCCGGCCGCGGAGAATTTTTGATCGAGTATAAATAGACCTGCTCGCCGTTCGTTAATTTTCCGAATAACCCTTTCTTGGTCATTAATTCGTCCTTTCCTTTTGTTTTTCTCCAAAGCGTTCCCGTGGCGTTCGACGCGACCACCTGTATCCTTAAACGTTCACGAGAAGTACAAATATTTTTCTATGTCGAGACCCAAAAAAATTTGATTCGTGGGACATGTCATTGGAACCATCCCGCAAACAATTCGAATCAAGCCAGATTCAGAAGTGAGCTACGGTAGCTGCGCTCCGCGAGATACCGATTTTCCTTAGAACAGAGTGTATATGAACGGTGCGAGCGCCGACCCTTGAGTCAACACGATGAAGAACCCTAGGAGCAGTAGAACCAATATGATCGGTCCAAGCCACCATTTCTTCCGAACTCTCATAAACGCCCACAACTCACCGAAAATTGCCAGCCTGTTTCTTGCTCTTTTTACAGCTTTCATAGCGATGATTCCATTTCTGATTGTGCCAGATCTACTCGTAGGATATATTAGTCTAATTCAAATTTCTCTTCAATGACTTCCTCGCGATATGACCCCAATCTTCCTTTCTCTACGATGAAACCTCCCATAATCAGGCAGTCCATCTCTGTGCGCATGAAGCACCGCCAAGCATCTTCGGGAGTACATACAATAGGCTCGCCTCGTATATTGAAGGACGTGTTGATAATAACCGGACAGCCGGTTTGACGATCAAACTCCGCGATCAGATCGTAAAACAGCGAATTTTGTTCACGTGAAACTGTTTGCAGCCTCGCAGAACCGTCAACATGGGTGACTGCCGAGATCATGCGCCTGTCTTGCCTTACATTCGCGACGAAAAGCATGAATGGGCCCGGGCGGTCAAACTCGAAATATTCCATCGCTCGATCCTCCAGAACCGTTGGAGCGAACGGCCTGAAACTTTCGCGGAACTTAATCTTCAGGTTGACAATGGACTGGTTCTTCGGATTTCGTGCGTCGGCGATTATGCTCCGATTCCCGAGCGCTCGAGGACCAAATTCCATCCTCCCTTGAAACCATCCGATAACTTTTTGATCTGCGATCAATCGAGCAGCTTCCTGCAGAAGCTCTTGACGATCACATTTGCGATAAGTGACGTTCTTAGATTTCAGAAGCATCTCGATTTGTGCATCCGAAAACTCCGGTCCGAGAAAGACGTTGTTCATCACAAAGGTTCTTGGATTTCCAAGGATTGCATTGTAAACATAATACGCGGAGCCGACGGCTCCGCCCGCGTCGCCCGCCGCAGGCTGCACGAAGATATCGTGGAACGATGTATTCTCAAGAATCTTACTATTTGAGACACAATTAAGAGCAACGCCGCCGGCCATACAAAGATATTTCATCTTGGTCTCACGCTCCACATGCCGTGCCATGTTCACCATTATGGTGTCGGTCGCCTTCTGAAGAGAAGCGGCCACATCTTTGTGAAACTGAGTCAGCGTCGATTCAGGTTTCCGAACAGGCTCACCGAACAATTTGCTAAACCTTCTTCCCGTCATCTTCAATCCGTATTCATATGTGAAGTAACGCATATTCAAATTGAAGCTGCCATCTTCTCTCATTGTCACCAATTCTCTCATGATCAAATCGTAGTATTTCGGCTCGCCATAGGGTGCAAGACCCATCACTTTGTATTCAGCACTGTTTACCCTGAATCCGAGATAATAGGTAAACGCAGAATAGAATAGCCCGAGCGAGTGTGGAAATGGTATGCTCTTCAAAAGCGAAATTTCATTTCCGCGACCAATCCCAAATGTGGTGGTGTCCCATTCTCCGACGCCATCAGTTGTGAGAATCGCTGCTTCATCAAACGGTGAAACCAAAAAGGCACTCGCAGCGTGAGAGATATGATGCTCTGCAAAAAGGATTTGTCCTTCATAATCGAGTTCACTCCTGATAATCTGCGGGATCCAAATTTTCTCCTTGATCCATATCGGCATCGCCTTGAGAAATGACAGGAGTCCTTTGGGCCAGGTGGCAATATAAGTCTGGAGAATACGATCGAATTTTTCGAAAGGCTTGTCATAAAAGACTACGTTGTCGATTTGGGTGGGCTTCAAGTGAGCATAATCCAGGCAGAATTCAATAGCGTTCTTCGGGAAATCCTGGTCATGCTTTTCTCGGGTAAACCGTTCCTCCTGCGAGGCGGCTATGAGTGTACCGTCCTGCACGAGTGCGGCAGCCGCGTCGTGGTAGAAGCATGAGATTCCAAGGATATTCATGGGAGGATTCAGAACTGCCGGCGAGCTTGAGTAAGCGTATGTGAAACCGGCTCCTTTGTCTTCCAAAAAGATCCAGACGACTTACGATGGGCAAGCAAATCTTTCCCAAGAAGTCGTGAAATGATTGACATCGGACCAATTACGCAAAAATACACGATCGTCAGAAGCACCATGGCGTTTACCGTGCCAATAGCGCGCGCAAACGCCATCCACCACTTGTATATCGTTTTCCCGATTCTTTTCAAATTCGAAACGAAATTCATATTGCCATTAAGATTGCTTTGACTTTGAAATTTATGAAAATACCGGCGTGTTTACGATGCAACTTGAACAATAAAGCTCCCGTCCCGTTTTTTTGAGCCGGGACAGGATGTAAGGATGGAGAAAATTTCATTATCTCATTGAACTCTGGTTTAAGAGATCATTAACCGCATTGCCAAGGAATATGTAGTCCGCACATATATTTATGACACATTCATTCTCGTCCCAGAGAAACGGCCAGTTGTCCTGGTTTTCTGGAAAATCGGGTTGGAGAACAAGTATGCCCGGTACAACACCGCCCGCGACAAAAGTGAGGTCTGCCCTGGTTCTGCCATAAATGACCTTTTTCGAATGTACCCCGACGCTTGCAACAAATGAGACATTCGAGTACGGATGACAGCCGAAGAGATAATCGATTCCACGGATCGCGTATTCTGGTCCGATAATATTCGGGAAAGCCTCGTGAAGATAGTAATTTGTTACCGCCCATCCTACAACTTCCTCGTCTCCAGCCCAATGTCTCGTCCCGATCGGAACGCCGTACGGATTCGCCTTAAAAAGCCCATCGTCCTCTTTCTTGAATTTCTCTACATATGGTTCAAGTTTTGCTTTATACTCGCTTCCGAGATATGGTACAGCAGGTATGGCGGACTGAATGCCATAGTCCAATGACCTGTCAAGAGAAGACCAGATCGCTTTCTCAAACCTCTCCGCGTATCGCTTGTCCTTGGTGGCAATGAACAATTGCAAATCTGCAGGAGCTTCCGTGAACTGACGGAAAAGAGCGAAGTCCCCAAAACCCGTGGGAGCAGTTGTATCCGCTTGTTGCCTCGTCCACGATTGTCCGGCAACAGACAAACATTCGTCGGCAAGTGAATCGTTGAATCCTCTCAGTGCACGGCTTGCTGCAGCAAGTGAAGCTATCGCGAGATAATTCGTCCAAGGCTCATTGTTCGTGAATGCCCACCGCTCATCAGGCGTACCGCTTGAATCTCCTTTGACTTGATAAGGCGCGAGCCTGGGATTGTAAATCAAATTGTCCGTTATCGTCGAGGCATCACCAAGGTGAACATACTGGTACAAGTGAGCTTCCGTGATCCCGGCGATTGCGCGACCAAACGCTTTCTGCTGAGCAAGCTGCTGTAAAACACCGTGTTCGATTTGTTGGAGTATATCCGGTTTCCCGTCCGGATCATGGATGTCTACGTAATGTTGTTGCTCGTCGATATAAGTTTCATCGATCTTCGGATGAAATGCCTCCCATGTTGCCGACAGATTGAGTATTGTCTGGCACTGCGACGCCTCGTCTATGTCAAAATCCCCGGCATCGAACCAGCCACCGACGTTCAATCCGGGAATATGCTCTCCGGGTTTGTACTTCGTGTCAGTTGTGGGCCCCATTCGGTATCCGTCAAAGTGCTCCTCGTTAACCGGAGCCTGGCGTGCGTCATCCAGGAACGGCACACCGTGCCAGACTCTATACGCATCTTTGACATACATGTGGTCCATCTGTACTGGAAACCAGACGTCGAGTGTTTGATGCCATACACTATCATAAACATGAGAATCAATTGGAAAGGCATCTGTGCTCTGATTACCATACTTTATAAAATACAATCCCGGGTCTTTCACAGATGAGAAATTAAATGTGACATAGTTATACCGGGTGAATTGTCCCCACGATTTGACTTTGGCAGTAAGCTTATCAACGTAATTGCCTTGAGGCGTAACCTGATACAGCGATGCGGTCTTCAACGGGGTGTCGTTTTTGTCGAGCTCGATCACTGCTCTCTTCTCTTGCGCGGGGACATAGCCGACCTGAGAGAATTCAATTACGGGTTCGCGTATCCAATTCTTGATAGTGCTCGCCGTCAAATGCCACTCGACAACTTTCCCTGTTTTGTTCGCAGGTATAAGACTTCGCACAACGAACCACCCATTCTGTGCCACGTTGCGGCCGTCGTAGAGCATAAGCTTGCCTTCGAGAGATTGAATCTCAACCCGCTGTTCTGGATCCTCAGGTGCAAGCACGATTGTTGAGCCTTCTGCCATCGGGAGCGGATCTACATAGACGCCTCTTCCACGGCCATCGAATGTCGAGTGGCCGGCATGTTGCGGTATCTTGAGTGAATCGGGTTTGACCACCATCGGCCCTTCGGGGTACTTTGGTAGGATGCCCGGGTTGCCGTCCATCAAATATGTCTTTTCAAAATATATAGGCGGCAAGAACTCAAGGTTGAAGCCTGCATTCCCGATCAACTTTTCCGGTAGAGGCTTGTCGAGATAAACATCGATCATAACTCCCTGGTCCGCTGCCCTTACCACGACCCGCGAATCGAAGTTGTAATCCTTGTATCGAAGAAGAACCTCAATGCTGTTATTCTTTTTGTCAACATTCCTCTTCACAACGTCCGGAACCGCGTCCCACTGTTCGGGCGTAGATCTCAGTCTGACCGCACCACCAGTTGCGGTGCGCACACCATGATGTATCAATTCTATCCCGGCAGTCTTCTCATCGAAGAAGTAGCCGTTATATTGATTGCTGAAGACAAAAACGTTAAGGCCGCGCGTCTCAAAGTAGCCAAAGTCATTTAGTTGCAGTTTCTGAGAAAAAGCAGTATTGAACGACAAGGGCAGAAAAAACATTGCAATAACACCTGCGAACAGGTTTCTCCTCCACCCCGCTGCTTTTCCAACGATGATAGGATTTTTCTTGAGTTTAGAAATTGTTCGTGGCATTATATCCTCCTTTTATGAAAGTTATAGGAATCTACTGCAAGTCACGCAGGTTTCCGTGAGACTCATTTCATCAAAACCATTTTCTTCACTTGGTGGAAAGTGCCCACTGCAATTGAATAGAAATAGACTCCGCTCGGTAATTTGTCAGCACGGAATGTAACCAAATGACTGCCTGCTGTTTGGCGTCCATCTACCAAAGTCGCGACTTCTCTCCCGAGGACATCATAAACTTTCAGTGTAACATGGCTGACTACAGGAAGCTGATACCTGATAGTCGTCGTCGGATTAAACGGGTTTGGATAATTCTGACTGAGATAAAAATTTGCTGGCGCACTTTTAGATTTTGTTACGTCCACCGATGAAAGCTTGCTGTAATAAGGGAATACTTTGTATTGGCTATAGCTGTACCCCATTGGGATCGCCTCAAGAAACGCATTTCCGTAGTGATCGTATAACAAAATACTGTTGGACTGGAAATAGCTCCCAACGTTCATGAATATAATGCACGAATCTAAATTATTGTCCGAGTTGTAAAAGGAATTATATAGGTTGAGCGTGCCCCAAAGTCCATAAGAGTAAGAAGAATCAATTATAGAAAGGATTTTGCCGGAGCCATCATAGGTAAACACCATCCTCGAATAAGAAGATGTATCTTCTGGTTCCCAAATATCAAGCAGCTCGCGGCCTGAGCCATCATATCTAAATTGATGGATCTGCTCGGTATCGATAGGAGGTGCGCCTTGAGACGTTGAATCAACGGTGGTACAGGTCGCATTGCCAATAGAATCATACTTGTAGAAATATTCATTAGGATCTTCATCTTGCGAATCTAATCTTGATTTTATTCTGCCGAGCGAGTCGTATCCCATAATTGACCAGTTGACCATATCGACCCCATAATTTTTCCAGTGATAGCTCGTCAGATTTCCTGATGAGTTGTATTGATAAGTATTGGAAATGGCAGTGTCGCCATTACTTGCAGGATATATTTTTGATTGTATTCTGTTATCACCGTCATATGAATAGACAATGCTAAAATAATTCTGCAGAACTGAATCTGCATAGTAATACACATTTTGCAGGGATAGCAATCCTTTTTCATTGTACGAATTATCAGAAAATAGCTGGTAATATTTAATTTCCTGTTTTATCTCGCCGTTTATAGTGTCATACTGAACCATGGCGAACGACCCCCAGTCGTCTTCCCAGATCATTTGACCAGCGCTGTTATACTTAAAATGAACAGATTGGGAGACAGGATGAGTATACGCAACACTATCCAGAACAAACCCATTCTGTATTTCAATGGGAATATAATTGTTGCGAAAATTGACTGCTCTGCTCAACTGCGACGGCTGTGCCATCGCAGTTGCAATACTAAATATGACAAAAGCTAAAATCACACAAACTGAGTAAAAGTTTCTTTTCATGATGACCCTCCTTTGACAAAGTAATTTTGCAGCCTCAAGATAATGACTCTCTCGTTAAGCGTCACCGCACACGAATTGCACCGGAAAACTCGCAGCTATCTGAAAGAAGAAGCCTACAAACAACATCCGCTTCAAATTTATTTTGTATCATTCAACAATTGCTTCCTTTTGAGTTTTTTCTTCTCCAGACGGAAAGCACCTTCGATATCAAGCAGTCGGACGTTAATGATCATGATCCTTTCTTAATAGATTCAATTATTTGTTGTTTTAAGTTGTTTGCTTCGGGGTATCTCGGGTCCACAATTAAACATCCATTAATTATGTCAAGAGCCATTTTAAAATCTTTCTTTCCTAAATAAGCTAATGCAAGATTATACAATACCATTGGGTCTTTATGGTCTGATTTATAAGCCTCTGTTAAATATTTAATTGCATCATCGTATTTACACCTGCTCAGTTGTATTATTCCAACTCTCTTTGAGGTATAATCTGATAGATCTATCTTGTTTTTACGATAGAAATATGTAATAAGAGTATTAAAATCCTTAAGCGCTGGATATTGATAAAGTAAAATATCTATATGTTTTAAATAATTTTTAATGTCATCTCTTTTCAAATAAGCTGCGGCGGCAAGTAAATGTGCATCAGTCCAGGATATTCCGCCTTCCGTTTTGTACATTGCGATGGAATCGATTAAATCCCTGGGCTTAAGTAAATCAACAAAATCCTTTTGTTGAAATTCCGACATTACTTTACTCTTCTTTACGTACGGCCAATTATTTTTCAATAAAGTAATATCATCATTACCAATAATCGAATCGAGTTTTGTAAACACAAAATTGGCACGTGCAAGGCTATCCTGCTTAGCAAACGGGATTTCAGGATTTTCCGTCTTAGGAAGATATCCCTCTTTTTCCATACAATCGTAAAAGGCTTTCCCCATAAGTTGATAACCTTTTACATTCGGATGCAAATGATCGACAATTAAATTGTCACCAACTATCCCATCCGGACTCGCGGAATCAAATATTGAGTCTATTGGAACAACAGGAGCTTGAAATTCCAAACCCAAAGCGTCGACTATCTTATTCATCTCTTCGGGTGCCCTAAACCTAAGTGCGTCCAGGTCTTTTGCCAGTCTGAAAAGCGAATCTGCTTCTGTAAAATGATTATTCTTAAACTCATTCTCCGCCTCTTCATAAACTTGATCTGCGGTTTGATAGCCCGGTGTACTAACCGAAATAAATGGTCTCTGATTTTTTAAATTGCTTACCAGCCTTCCTAATATCACCGGGACTCCTTTGTCCTTCATTAAGCGCAACATATCTGCAAGGTTATCTTTGAATTGTCGAAGACCTTCATTAAACTCTTTTGAATCTAAAAGTATATATTTGTCTTTCGCCATGTTGGACATTAATGTTCCGGCATCTCCATTATTCTTGGATGAGAATAATGATAAGACCCAATGAATTGAATTCCGTACCAGCTGTGTTATCCTGAAGTCATTAAGATACAACATTAACCTAATCAGAGCTCGGGATGAGCCAAATGATTGAACCGAACCGACACCCAGTGCACCATAATATTCATTATGCCCGGCATAGATTAAAATCAAATCGGGTTTCTGATCCAGTACGCCCGGTAATAGATCTAACAATGTGTACGAGTTTATCGCTGTCATACCTAAATTAATAACCTCGATTGGCGTATTGGGATAGACCAATTCCAACCTTCTCCGTATATAACGGGAAAACGACCCCATCGGCATATATGGAAAACCTTCCGCACTGCTTCCACCTAAGACAAAAACCCTGAAGGAATCTGCTTTCTTGTGTATGTCAAATTCATCTTCACTTGTCGTTGGATTGAAATCGCCGCTAGTAAAATATTTTCTACCGATGTCCGAATTTATTACATATTTCCCTTGCCCAACATTCACCCATTGGTCAAAATTATAACCGTAATTTATGATCCTTAAGAAAATTTCAAGAATAACCAAAAATATTATTGGAAGTGAAACCAATACCGCGTAAAACCATTTAGGCGGTTTTTTCCCGGAAGCATGAATAATATCTTTTACTTCAGAACGCGAAAGGTTGTATTTCTTAGAAATTTGACTTACGGAAAGTTGATCTTTATCGGCTAAAATCCGATTGTTTATATCTTTGGATATTTTCATACTAGTTCTGTTTACGGATAATAGAACCTGAACGCAAAAACACAAAGATGATTAAATACATACTTAATCCGGCAAAGAAACTGATCGTAAATCCCCAGATCATGGAAAGAACAACGGCTAGAACCGAACCAAGAACTGACATTATTCCGTTTACCCCGTACATCCATGGAATATATTTTTCCAGATTGTTTTGTTTTAGCAATTGTATGCCGGTTGGGAAAAGAATACCAAGCAAAAAACCGAACGGTGACAGTAAGGCAAAGCAAACAATCGCTCGAATAACCAACCCATAAGCGAGTAATTCATTTAGAATTAATGGATGTATAACAAACAGGAGCACTCCGGCAATTACTATCAAACCTGAAATATTCTTTAAACGTTTTATAACATCCTGTGAATATATTTTTCCTCCGAAAAAACTTCCGACCCCCATTCCAACCAAAAGAGAGCCAAGCAAAACGGATAAAGCAATCGTCGGCGAGCCGAGATAAAGAATGAATTTTTGGAATAGCGATATTTCCAAAATCATGAATCCGATACCAATGCAAATAAAAACTAAGAGAGGAAGTGAGACCTTTTCCTTTTCTTTCTTCTTTCTATTTTTTTTCAATTTTGATTTTATCTTCATGAAAGGGATTATTACCGACAACAAGGCGACCGCCGATGTTGCTGTTAGAAGGTTCGTAAAGTCACCGGGCGCACCTTTATCCACTTTATAAAAAAAAGGGCTGTCATCGCGAACAGGAGATATATCAGAGCTATTACTCGCTACTATTTCTTCGAGAGACCTTTGCCCATCTTGAATATCCTGCAACAGAATATTTTCAACTTCATTATTAACAGAATTATTCAGAAACGGCAGATATGTTACGCGGGGAAAATCGCCGGGTAAAGACCCTTCAACTTTTGCTATAGCTTTTACCTCATCAACCGTATAAGCAGATTTTTTTATTACAATTGTTGGAGCATAATCACTGCCCAAAATCATGAAGTGGTTGACCGCGTCGGAATTATCAATCCCGTTTTCTTTAAATGCATATAAAGTCGTGACAATGAGCCGAAAGAGCTCCCACCTATTATGCAACGTAAAGATCAGTTGTCCGTTTTGATCTAAACTTTTCAAGTAATCCTTAATCGCTTCCACTGTCAGAAGAAAATTCTCATTGGAAGCAAGTCCGTCAATATTTTGCAGTTGCTTAGTTGAAGGAAATGCTAGGACGATGATGTTGTAATGCTGGCGGGTGCTTTTTATAAAATGGCGGCCTTCCGCTATTTCGATTTTCACATTTGGAAAGTTAGTGTAGATACCACCGTTAAAGTCGCTGTATTCTTTTACGATATCCACAAAATCCGGGTTCACGTCCACACCGGTAATCTTCTCAACTCCTCCAAGAATTCCCGTAATAATTTCTCCCCCGCCGCCAGGACCTATGACCAGCATGCTTTTCCTTTCTTCTTTTGTCAAGAAAAGAAAAGGAATTGTCGTTGAATGATGCAGCAGAAGATAATTAAGAAGTGTATCATGGTGTGCAATGTTTCCATTGAATTTGTACATCTGGGACCCTGCAGCGCCATCAATGAAAAGATCTTTAAGAAAATTCCGATTGTTATACTCCACAAGGTCAGACCTTCCGTTAATACTCCACCTGCTATCGATTATAGTGGGTTTTATATTTGGATCATCATAGGTGTAATAAATGTCCTTTTCAGGAAAGTTGCCAATCGGAATCTTCCCTACTAACTCTTTCTTCCCAAAAACTGTCAACGCGGCAGCCAAGATGATGAGGGATAGATACACCAAAGTTTTTTTTTCTTTTCAACATTCGAATAATTAATCGATGAAATAAACAGGACAAGAGCTAAAAATAGAACGGCATTTGCAGCATTAAATAAATTGAAAATATAAATTGATAAGACAGACCCTAATCCCGCGCCTACAAGTATCTGAAGCATAAATCTTGAAGCCAGCACTGGCATAATTACTAAAAAACTCGGCGTATACTATTCCGGAAAAAAAGAAAGGGACAAAAAGAAGGAAGAAATAGACGTACGGATTAGTTATCGATAAGATAATCACAAACATAATGAAAAGTACTAGCGAAATCCCCGAAAGAATGATGAACTTGCTGAATATTTTGGGACTTTTGGTTGATCCCTCTTCAGGTTTTATCTTGTAGTAGGAATAAATTCCCCCGGTTCCTAGCCCCAAAATAGCCAAAGACAAAATTATAAAAGCATAATTTTCGGCAAATATTAAAGAAGAAATTCTAGTAGATATTATTTCGAAGCAAATAACAACTGCTGAGACTACAAGAATATTGAGATTTACGCTTTTAGCATTGTTCATCTCTATTTGGATGCGATTGCCTCGGATAAAACGTTTTTAAAAATTTCCACCCCGTATTTTTTCTTCAACCTTGTATCGACTTCATCCGCAATTTTTTGGCGGTAGTAATTCTTAAACTCATCGTCAATTCTCTTACCTTTAACGTCGTCGTATGTAAGCTGTTTCTCCGGTATGATCTTAACACACTTAATAACGGCAAACTGTTTTCCTTTTGTAGAGTCATAATATTCAATCGGTCCGGCAGATTCGTTTAGGCTCAAATTAAATGCCGCCTTTGCCAGGTAATCTCCCCCTGAAGTCCTATAAGTTCTGAGCGAACCATCGCGTTCACGAACATATTCTTTATACAACCATGCATCTGAGACCTTTTCAAACGGGGTTCCTTTCTTAATTTCATTTATATCTGCAGCAGCCTTTGCGCTATCCGAATAAATCCTTGCGCAAATGTACACTACTTTAAGCTGATAAAATATTGAATCTTTATGATCTTCATAAAATCTATGTAGTGCTTCCGGTGTCTCTTTTGGTATGCTTCCTTCAATAACTGCCTGGTTGTATAAATATAGGAGCCTGTCTGCTATGACGGGATCTTGCGTGTAAGGATTTATTAATTTGTTTTCCAAACCAAGTTTTTTTGCAGCCATAACAACGTTGTTATCGTAAACAGCATTTAAAATAAATTCCTTGACATTGATAGGGCCTAGCGAAATATCGGGATACAGAATTACAACTTCTTCCAGCAGGCGGAGATATTCTTTTAGATCAACTTTACCATTATTGTATGAAAGTATCTCAAAATTGTTACCATTGGAAATTGCATTTTGGATAGTATCTTTATAAGCACCTGCATAAAAATGAGCATCTTCGGACGACCATTTCACGATTTGGTCAAGTCCGCTTTGATTCCACTTTATTGAGCTCTTCTCAACAAGTCCTTGCCTAAATTCATCGTATGCGTTATTATATGCCTCGTAATATCCCTTCTGAAGTTGTGAGATTATTTGATCTCTCATTTCTTCAAACGGTTTCAATTTTATTTTTTTAATTTCCAGCACCTTTACGATGTGAAACCCGTCCCTAGATTCTACAACCCGAGTGAATCCGTTTTGAAGTCTAAAAATGACATTTGCAACCGGGTCAATCATACTCTCTGACCAAGTCACCTTCCTTTTAGCATTCAGCTTAAAACTCTTTAACGAATACAGCTTTATGATACTATCTATATTATAATTCTTACTAAGACCGGTTTCTATTTTTAAGGCTACCGTTTTCAGTGAGTCAATACTTTCTTTTGTCAATTTTTCAGGAATCGGCAATGTTAGATCGCTGCATATAATTTCCTTATCCATCTCTTTATAAGCTTCGGCTGCCGTCTTTTCATTAGCATACTTTTCCACAAAACTTTTATCAAAGAAAGCGTCCATCAATTCATTATTGATAATACGACGTATTTCCTCCATTAAGTCTTGATTCTCATTTAATCTCCTATCGAAAAAATCAAAAACACGTAATCGATCGGATATCAGACCCTTTAATGCATTCCCGTAAATATCGGATTTGGTACGGAACCTATACTGGTATTTCCAATCTACTATATATTGCCTCAGGTCCTTCAGGGTCACCAAATAGTCTTTATCTATCTTAGCTACCACTTTATTATCGTCGATTATATTTGGCTTCTCTTGAGCACGACCTACAAATGCAAAAAATAATATGATAAAAAACAGATATTTCATTGATTTCATTAATTGCTCCATTTGCAAATCACTAATAACCTGCCATAAAAACTGATTTGTAGAAATAAAGAAGAAAACAATAATAGTCAATAACCGAATTGAGTACTCGATTATATTATAATAACTATAAAAGCAGGAATCGTTTCCTGCTCATTTAAACTCAAAGCCCCGGTTAAACCGGGGCTTTGATCGCAACAAGTACTAAGAAACGGGAAGAAGCTATTTAAGAAGAACCATCTTCTTCGTTACAGAGTTACCGTTATTACGAAGCGTGTAGAAATATACGCCGCTGGCAAATCTGCTTCCGTTGAACGTCGCGATGTGGCTGCCGGCCGTTAGGTTGCCAGCAAACAATGATGCGACTTCCTGTCCGAGAGCGTTGTAAACTTTCAGCGTTGTGTATCCGTTTTGCTTCACAGAATAGTTGATCTGTGTGGTTGGGTTAAACGGATTCGGATAATTCTGCTGAAGTGCGAAAGCACTAGGCAAATTAACAGTACTATGGACAGCAAGAACTTTTGTTCCCTTCAAGACGCTGTCAATTTGACTCAGCTCGAGACTTTGTTGAGCATTCCACGATGCATATTGAGTTGGGAACCAATCTAAGTCTCCAATCGGGTAACCGTTAAGTCCGCCAGTCATCAAATTAGCGTCGGTATAGGAAAGATTGATAGGGATCGGCCAATCAGCATAAATGAAATTTGCAGCTTCTGAATCAGCTGGAGTGCGCCAGGATGTCAATGGAGTCCCGTAGTTTGTGTCAACTGTCGCTATTGCAAAGGCTTTTACTACTGCAAGCTGAGTTGTAAGCAAATCATTCGTGCTGCTAAAAGCAGGGAGTACATTTTGAATCCATCCACGACTTGTAAGGTGAGGATATTTTGATTTATTAGCAAACGCGGAATCAGTTCTAGAGTTCATTACTATCATCTGGGAAACCCAATTTGTCTGGCCATTTACTTTGCTGGTATTTAATGTTGAAACGATATCAGCAAGTGAGGGATCCCAATAAACTAAGTTCGCGTCAGCATAAAAACTTGCGCCGGTTGCATCAAAAAGAGAATCATCCCTTACGTTAACAAGACCCATAGGCTCGTTATCCTGATCAACTTCACCTACATCAACTTTTGAAAGGAGAGGGCAGAAGCCTTGCAGTTGTACATTTACAAAAATATTGTTCGTGACACTGTAGTTGGAAACATCGCCGGCGGAATTCATAAAGACAAAACCAGCGCAATCAATGAAGTCATTGTGATTGAAGAGCATTCTATCAATCGAATACCCCGGTCTCGATTTGTATATAGAACCCTGTGTGTTCACGTGTGTACAGTTTTCAGCTAAGATAGTATCCTGATGAGGAGCACTACCATTGGGGTCTATAACACCACCATTTCGACGGCAGGATTGCCCGCCTAAATTTACAAAGTAGTCGTTTGTAAAAATACAACTCTCGTTCGCAGGTGGACCTCCAACCCATACCCACCAAGTATGCTCCAAAATGCAATTATCTACCTGAAGTCTCATATTGGGTCCGTTGAAACCAAACCACGCCCATCCTCCGGCATTCCCGGCAGAATTACCAATTTCAAGATCGCAGTTTTTTATAAGCAGGTCTTTACCAACGTTCGTACCTCCATCGGTGTTAACGCCTGTGGCATACGAGCCCGAAAGAATCGGGGGTGCAGCACCTTTGCTTACTTTCAAAGAAGTCTGCGTCGGTCCCATAATAATGGTCCTATAGGTGGAGGAAGTTACAGGATTATTCACCAACGAATAAATTCCTCCGTTTGTTAACTCATATACACGCGTTGCGGGAGCTTCACTATCCGAAGCCATGAGACTATACAGAGTATTCGTACCACCATAAGCAATATCATCTTTTACTACAAGAGTGTCGCCGCTTTTGCTCGCGACATACGCCGTATCGTATTGGGCAAACGCCGACGACACAACAAGTAAAACCATACTGAAAAGTAAGATTAAACTTTTCATTTCAAATCTCCTTTAGTTCAATTTTTGTTAGATAATTTTTCGTGAATTACACACTGCTAATTTTTGCTCATGAATGTCTCTCCACCTCCTTCCTTTAAGCACAAATGTAATAGAATAGACCATTAAAAAGTATACCTCAAATTCAGCTCGTATACTGTCGGTGAATATAATACTGAGACTAAATTTTTGGTTACTGGAGCATCCGGACTCGTTCTGTAATTTTGATATGTATCTATCCCGTTGTGAAAAATATTTACTCCGTTCAAAGCTAAGCTCAAACCATCAACCGGCAGGTTTTGTCTAAGCTCAAAATCCCATCTATAAATATTGCCGGTATAGGAATCCGTTTCAGGTCTTGAGCCTACATTGTTAATGACATTACCGGTCATACTAAATGATATACGACCGGAGAAGCCTTTATAGTCAACACCAAGCGCAACGTTTACCACATCGTTTGCCTGGTCAAGTAATCTTCCGACATAAGTCGTATCTGTTGTGATGTAGCTTGGGACTTGTTTAATACGACCAGCAACCGTATCGGTAACAGTAGTGACAATATTCTGAAGAGCATTATAAGCCGTATTTGACCCTGATTTTGTGTAGTTGACATCTAAAACAAGAGCACTAAGCGGCCCAGGCAAATACCAGAAATTTGTCTGCCAATCAATTTCAACACCTCTTATATAGCCGAGGTTCGGGTTGTTTAAATCGACGGCAACAGTATATGCGGGGGTTGTTGTAAAACCAAAATGTTGCAACAAAAATAACGAGTCGGGGACAAAACGTCACCAGCATAGTAGGAAACATTATCATAGTCAATTGAGGTACTGTACATTTGATTTGCTATTTCCTTGTAGAATGCATCAACTGTAAAGAGACCTATTGAATTACTGTGAAAGGACCCGACGACATCAAAGTTTTGTGCGGTAGAAGGTTTTAGCAAAGGATTGCCCAGTTCAAAGTTGCCTGCATAAAAAGCAACTTTTGGAATAATTGCCGTATAATCCGGTCGGGAAATGCCGGTGGTATAGGCAAGTCTAAGATCCGACCAATCATTAACTTTATATTGGAACTGTACATCGGGAAAAAAATTATTATCTGTCCGATCGACGTTGAAGTAATTATAAGGTACTGTGTTAAGGGGGTTTGCAGGATTAGTGGAGTCGTTAACGGCAATTGAACCATTTTCAGTAGTAACACAATCGCCGTAAACAGTATGAGTAACATACGTAAACTGGGCATGGTAATCCATATTATAACTTTCGAAGCGGACACCGCCTAGTAAAGTTGCCTGTGGGCCAATATTAATGGTGGCCATAGCATAACCCGCTGAAAATTGTTCTGCACCCTCAAAATCATCCTTATAGCTATCGCCCTTTTCCAAGGGGACAGCCCAGCCCGCCTCTGATAATTTCAACCAGGGATCATATAAATTCGGATCTATTACATACTTAAAACCGCCATTAGTAAAATTATAGAAATCACTTAAATAGTTTTTCCCTCTCGCAAAATTAGGATCCATAACCTGTGTGAAACTCAGCGGATTTGCAGCGGAAAGAGGTTGACCTTGTCCAGTAAGTTTTACAAAGTAATCATCTGCCTCTGGACTTGCATAAGTGTCGTTAGTGCCATGTGCGAAATCCACAGTAACATTATTTTCACGTGTCGTTCTTATATACTTACCGCCGGCTTTGAATGATGCCGTGATATCATTAGAAAAGTTAACCGGCGCTGTTACATCAAGAGAGGCATTATATAAGTGCTGGTAAAACTGATTGTAATGCTCAGAAGGCCAATTCCCCCCTGTGTATGCAGTATCAGGATCTCCCGCGCCGAGATTGTTAAAGACTCCAAGCGCCTTTATAAGTGACATTCCCTCTTGCGCAGAAGCGGAACTATAATCTATTGGTTTGCCTGAAGCATCGTAACCAAAGGGGCCAGAGCCTGTAAAGGTGAAAGTTGTCCAAGGATTAGCCTGATGCCCAAATATCGTATATTCTTCTGTGGCGGAATGAGACAAGCTGGCATCTACTTTGACAGTACCAAAAGTATTTTCTGCCTGAAGCGCATTAATCCATAAATCCTTTCCATATAATTCCCGATCTCCAGTATAGTTTAGACTCGTAGGACTAAAACCTAATTGGTATCTGATTATTATTTTGATTAGTAACATTACCGGCATAAGTATTTTGGAAAACTATCTTACCGTTCGGAAGTCGATAATCCAATATAAGACTCCCGCCGCTATTAGTGACAATATCGTCGTCATACTCAAAGTTCGCACCATTACTTATGTACGTTGCCTGACCGAATGCATTATTGTTCGTTCCAAGGAATGCCGGTGTGATGGAAGCGATTTGGTTACCGCCATCAGTACGGTCCAAATTTCCTTGTAAGAAAACGCCGAGCTTGTCACCAAAGAAACGTTGACTAGCACTTGCCCAAAACTTATAATTATCTGTGACATTATCTGTCTGATTGTAATCACCTTGAGTTAGCACGTCAAAATGAAAACCTGTTGGGGCTTCCCTTAATTCCAAATTAACTACACCCCCAAGTGCATTGGCATCCATATCCGGCGTAAGTGCTTTTGTGACTTCAATGCCGGAGAGCAAATTTGATGATATAAAACCAAGATCTGTTGCACGGGTGTTCATGTCGGTTGAAGGCAATTCAATACCATTTATCAGAATCTGATTCAATTTAGCCTGGGCTCCACGGATAACTACCTGGTCCCCGTTCATAAGGGACACACCGGGCAAACGGCTAAGCGCAGTTGCGGCGTTATCATCCGGCAATTCTCGAATTTTATCCGACGAGACAACGTTTATTATTGTGTTGGACGAAAGCTGCGTATTAATTGCCTGCATCTGTCCCTGAGCCTGACCCATGACCACAATATTCTTTCCCTGCACTGCCCTTGCAACCAGGAAAAAATCTTTCACCAGTGCCTGGTCGGCAGTAACGGTGACGGACTCAGTATCCGATATATATCCGACGTATGAGATTATTATTGTCCGTTCGCCGGCGGGAGTGTTACTGATAACATAATCTCCGTTTAAATCCGTGGCAGCTCCAATGCTGGTACCTTCGATAATAATTGTGGCTCCGGGAAGCACGTCCTTTGTTTCCGAATCGCTTACTTTCCCCTTTAATGTTCCGGAACCGGCAGCCATCAGCGGCTGGCCCATGAAACAAAACAGTGCCATCACAAAGCACAATTTTTTCACAACGTGGTAACCAAAAGATTTCATTTTTGTTTCTCCTGTTTTTCGAACAATGTTTTGTTGAGATGGAAATACGCTGACACCTCTTGCGGTGGGAAACTTAATGCTACGGAGAAGTCATGTTCTCTTAAGCCATCGAATCCGGGTAAGTGTACTATCTTGAGCTTTCTATTGGCATAACATAAAGTCTCCTGCCGCCCGAGCATTTTTTTAGCCACACTTAGTTCCTTCATAATAAATCGATCCTGATTCACTCAAAGCGCTTCAACGTTATGAAAAAACAATTGAAAAGTCAAGTGAAGAAATAAAAAAGACGGGACGCGCTCCTGATCGCTTTGGTTGCAGGCCTAAAACGAAAAACACCTCCTCCACCTTTGACTTTTCTGAAAATCCTAGAGAAATTCACGATTTGAACCCGTTAGGAGGAGCAACCAAAGCCGCAACGATTGGGAGAATGGACTTAACGGACGTGGAAACTCCTGTCGGCCGAGCGGTAATCCAATATAATCCAATATTGCGCCTCCAGCCAGAGCTCACTTAAGCCTACTCGATATTCACGCTTAACTTTCGAAGCTGCCGCCCAAAATCCCGTTTCTGACCCACGCGGCCCGAAAGCTCCCAGATGTTTTTTTGTTGATTGTGCAATTCCCTTTTCCTTCCACTGGAGCTAATCCAAGCTTCAGCTCGGGTAGCGAGCTTTTATTGTTGGGTTGACAAAGCCCCGTCTCGCCACTTCCGGCGCGGGGATTCATTAAGGCAGTAACACACAATGAAGCGTTTGAAATGTTTCTGCGACTTATGGATAGGCGAAGCCATCCAATTTGAGCTTAGGATTTTTGGCGCCGCGAGCATGCTCCTCTGCAAACTCTCTCGCCCAGAGAAGCCTCGGCCGGCTTAACCATGTACCACCAAGCAATTATCCACACCGGACCGCAATTTGAACTGCCCGTGCACCCGTTGTATCAGCTAAGTTGCCGAGCAAGTGAAAAAGCAATCCGGCCAAAAAGGAAAAAAATCCTGAGAGCCGAATTGATTTACAGGATTTTTTCGTGAGGATGGTCGGGATCGAACCGACGACCCTCTGCTTAAAAGGCAGATGCTCTACCACTGAGCTACATCCCCATAATTCAAAATTGCAGGAAGTAATTTAACAATACGACCCTATAACTGCAAGGAGATTTTTCAGCAGCTCCGCTCTCAGTCCATGATGCCGGTCGCCTGAGATACCTGCCATGAGCTAATCGTCACTTTAGATATTTACATTCAGATGGTAATTAATTAAACTTCGTACTAAATGAGGATACATTCCATATGAACGCTATGCCACTAATCATTTTGTCTCTTGTTGTGTTCGTAATTGTATATAGATTTTATTACAGCTTCATCGCGGCAAAGGTTGCCGTGCTTGACGATTCCCGCGTGACTCCGGCACACAAACTTTATGACGGGCACAATTATTACCCGATGAGCAAGTGGGTTCTCTTCGGTCACCACTTTGCAGCCATTGCCGGTGCAGGGCCGCTGGTCGGACCTGTACTTGCGGCGCAGTTTGGGTTCCTGCCGGGATTCCTGTGGTTGCTGTTCGGAGTAATAATCGCAGGGGCAGTGCAGGATTTTATTATCTTCGCCGCATCGGTGCGCCACGATGGGAAATCTCTCGCAGAAATTGCCCGATCGGAGATAAGCCCGGTCAGCGGTGTGCTTGCATCAATTGCGATTCTTATGATAGTCGTCGTCGCTCTTGCAGGTCTCGGTATCGTGGTTGTCAACGCGCTCGCTGAAAGCTCATGGGGGACGTTTGCAATCGGCATGACAATCCCGATTGCTATCTTCATGGGGCTCTGGATGTTTAAATTTAGAAGAGGTAAAACCGCGGAAGCGACAATCATCGGAATAATTCTTATGACGTTGGCGGTTGTTCTCGGCAAATATATTCCGGAATCTTCGCTCGCCCCGTTCTTTACGTTTGATCGGCACACGTTGACCATCATGATGGCAACTTACGGATTCTTCGCCTCCGTTTTGCCGGTATGGTTCCTTCTCTCGCCCCGCGATTACCTGAGCTCGTTCATGAAATTAGGAGTAGTCGCCTTTCTCGCCGTCGGCATTATAATCGTGGCTCCAACTTTGAAGATGCCGGCTTTCACGATGTATGTAAACGGGGGTGGCCCGATCATACCGGGGAAGTTGTTCCCTTACCTGTTCATAACAATTGCCTGCGGCGCCATCTCAGGATTCCATGCACTGGTTAGCTCTGGAACGTCGCCGAAGATGGTTTCCAAAGAATCGCACATTAAAACGATCGGGTTTGTCGCAATGCTTTGCGAAGGCTTCGTTGGAATACTTGCGTTGATCGCGGCGGCAAGTCTTTTTCCTCTTGATTACTTTTCGATAAACGTTCCTGTCGCAAAGTTCGCAGCTATCGCGGGGCAATTGAAGCAGATGGGTTTTAATATTTCCAATCTCCCGGCATTATCCAAAGAAGTCGGCGAGCAGCTCGCCGGCAGAACGGGGGGCGCAGTTTCTCTCGCAGTCGGAATGGCGCAAATTTTTTCGTCGATTCCAGGCTTGAAGAATCTTATGGCCTACTGGTACCATTTCGCCATTATGTTCGAAGCGCTTTTCATTTTGACAACCATCGACGCCGGAACAAGGATCGGGCGGTTTGTGCTCCAGGAAGCGCTTGGCAAAATATATAAACCATTTGCGAAGACAAGCTGGATGCCCGGCACAATAATTACTAGCGCTGTCATTGTGGTCGGATGGGCATATTTCATTTATACAGGCTCGATTGCTACAATATGGCCGATGTTCGGGACAGCAAACCAGCTTCTTGCAACCGTCGCTCTCGCGATCGGAACTACTTATATCGTAAACCGCGGCAGGGCAAAATACGCATGGGTTACGATCGTCCCAATGCTGTTTGTGGGCGCAACAACATTATCTGCCGGTTGGATGAACATGACAAACATTTATTACCCGATGATATCGAAGCCCGAGGTCGCTTTGCCAGGCTATCTGAATCTAATTCTCACAGCGGCGATAATGGCGAGCGTCGTCGTGATTCTCTTTGATGCAATTCCGAAGTGGTATAAGACAGTGAGAGGAACCCGACCGATATTTGTGGAAGAGGTTGCAGCGAAGTAAATCACTTTCAAAGCTTCGCTATGAACAAACCGTTTCTCATTGAAAAAAATGCCTGTGAAGTAAACTTTTCGTCCTGAATTACGTCAAATAGCTTGAGGTCAAGTCAATAGGGACGACCCTTAGATTGGGAATTCAGAGCTAATTAGCCCTGCTTCAGTTGGCACAAAATTCATCACAGACGCAGAAGGATAGTAAACCATAAAAATTCTGTTCACCTTCAATATTTCAAGAGCTAATTTGAAATCCGTTAAATGATGTTTAGACCGGATAGCCAAATAAATTAACCTAATCAGGCGACCTCAAATGGCCGCTACGTTTATCTGCAATCACGATGACGCAATTTTGAAGTACGTTCTTCCACAATAAATCTATAGAGAAACAGATGAAAAAATTAACTACCCTTTTATCGCTTTTACTTCTTCTAACCGCTAACAGCCTGGTCTTTTCTCAGACCTTTGATTACGTATCTCCAAAAGACAATTCAGCGCTTGTCTCATTAACCACAAATATTATCTTGAAATCAACTGAAGATGTTGATCCGTCGAGTCTTTCTCCGAACGAGTTTTCCGTACTCGGATCTGCAAGCGGAGCACATGCCGGGGAAGTAAGATTATCCGATGACAATGAGACGATTCTGTTTCTTCCCACAATGCCATTCTCGGCAAATGAGAATGTGAGAGTTGATGTCAATCAGGGCATTAAGACGACTGATGGAGATGACCTCCCAACAGTTACAATACATTTCAAAACAACCCCGCTTACACAGAGAATAAACATTGATCCGGTGTCCCTAATAGGCGACGGCAAGATATATGAGCCGACTATCGCAAATCAGATTCACAAATCGAAAAAGAGGGTTGCATCGACTAATTCGCTTCCTGCGGATTTTCCGACAATAACGGTTGATAGCTCAAATAATCCTGCAGACGGAAAAATATTCCTGGCAAATTTTTCCATAACCCAGAATGATTCAATCGGTAATTTTTTAATGATATTAAACAATGATGGAAGTGTCGCAAGATATGTGAGCTTAAATCAACCGTCCTTTGATTTTAAGGTTCTGCCTAACGGCGAACTTTCATACGCGGATGTTATCGTGAATTACGGCGAGTACGGCTTGGTTAAATGGATTGTGATGGATACCACTTTGACACCAGTCAACACATTCGAGTGCGGGAACGGTTATGTCGCGGATTTGCACGATTTCATTCTCCTGCCAAACGGACACGCTCTTTTATTCGCTTACGATTCGGAGCCGGTTGATATGAGCCAGTATGGTGGAAGTGCTAATGCTACCGTCATCGGAGTTGTGGTACAGGAAATAGATGCGTCCAAGAATGTCGTTTTTCAATGGAGAAGCTGGGATTACCTCCCAATGACGGATTCATATATTGATCTCACTTCACAAACGGTCGACCTGATTCATGCAAACGCAATCGATGCGGATAATGATGGAAACATACTATTGTCCATGAGACATCTTTCAAGCATAATTAAGATAGATAGACAGACCGGCAATATCGATTGGATCCTTGGCGGTAAACAAAATCAATTCACGTTTATAGGTGAAGATGCCTCTAATAGTCCTAACTATTTTTCTTTTCAACATGATGTCAGGGTACAGCCGAACGGCGACATAACCCTGTTTGATAATGGCAACCAGCATACGCCTAATTATTCACGCGGAGTAGAATATGCGTTGGATGAACAAAACAAAAAGGCAACACTGGTCTGGCAATATCGGCATTCCCCTGATATCTACAGCTACGCCATGGGCACCGTCCAAAAGTTGGCAAATGGGAACACGTTCATAGGCTGGGGAATTGCAAGTTCGACCGGGTCTCCAATGTTTACTGAAATTCATCCAGATAATACTACGGCACTTGAGTTCTCCTTTCCATCAGGACAAGCATCCTACCGCGCTTATAAATTCCCCTGGGTAAGCCAAACTGCAGAAGCAACTGTCACAAACGGTACAAACGAACTTATTGCGGGTAATACTTATGTGTTTAATAGCACCAACGACACAACCGGAATTACAGTAAAGCTTGACGACTTAAGTGGTTCCAATTATGCAGGCGCAAGTGTCTCGATGTACGATTATGCGCCGGTAAACCCAACATTTGCTGCAACCGCCCCGCTCATGGTTTCGAGTTATTTTGATTTTGTGGGACAGGGCATCACTTCCTACACCGGTGAAGTTCAAGTTGACCTTCGTTATTATCCTGCTATCATCAATCCAAAAGAAACCATCGTTTACGCAAGGTCTAGCATCGAGGATAACTTTATTCCGATGCCGACAAGCTATGATTCGACAAAGGATCAGTTGACATTCACAACTTCAACACTTGGCGACTTTGCATTCGGCGTACCACAAACGATCGATTCTGCCTATGCACCAGTTCCATTATCTCCAACAGACAGCGAAATTGTGAATGAAGAATCCCCGGTTAAATTAGTTTGGGGAACACGTGGAATTGTTCAAACGTATCATTTGCAGGTTTCCACAAATGCATCATTCGGGAATTTGGTAGTCAACAATTCAACTTTGAGTTCCACTTCATTTACAGTAAGTTCAGTTAACAATAATGCGGCGTATTATTGGCGGGTAGACAACACTAACGCCGCCGGAACAAGCAACTGGTCGAGCGCAGAACTTTTCACTACTGCCGCTCCGTTTATAAAACTATTGTCTCCGAACGGCGGGGAACAGATTTACCTGGACTCGACTTATGTAATTCGCTGGGAATCTAATATCAGCGATACGGTAAACATAGATCTAATGAACGGGAATAACATTGCTTCGATTATCGGCGACAGCATAGTCTCCGGTACCAATGCAATTCAATGGCAGGTGCCACAAAATTTGAAAGATGGTTTAAATTATAAGATCATGGTAACGAGCATAAGCAACGCGAGCCTTACCGGCTTAAGTGACTCCGCATTCACAATAGCAGGCGTTACGGGGACCAAGGAAGTTAGTAATACACCCGAGAGCTATGAACTGTATCAAAATTATCCCAATCCATTTAACCCGGCGACCCAGATCAAATATTCCATCCCGAATAACGGCTTTGTGACGCTGAAGGTTTACAACATTCTCGGACAGGAAGTGGCGACGATATTCTCCGGTACGCAGAAAGCCGGGAACTATACCGCGAATTTTGACGCCAACAAGTTTGCTAGCGGTGTTTACTTCTATCGCTTGCAGGCCGGCTCGTTCTCTTCTGTGAAAAAAATGATCTTGATAAAGTAAGAAAGACAATGCCGCACACTTCAATGAGGTGTGTGCCTTTTAAAATCTAACGAGAGGAATCAAACCATGATAACGTCCGATGGGTGGGGCCATTTCAGATTTTTGCTTGCATTGAGTTTATTCGCATGTGGAGTACTACAGGGTGCAACACTCACGTTAAATGGCACATCCAGGCGACGAGCAGAGCCGGAGGGGAAACAGCCTGAGATAGGATTACACATTGTTTATGTATCGCCGATGCCCAGCAGCAAGTACAATACGCCCGAGACGAATATCATCATCCGCTGCGATGAGGATCTAAGCCGGAGTACGATTCAGAACGGTCTATTCGATGTAGTGGGCAGCTCAAGCGGGAGGCATGACGGCAATGCAATTCTATCAACTGACCACCGGACGATCGTGTTCCAGCCGGAGACACTATTCTCGTTGAGTGAAACAGTCAGCGTGTCTTTGGCCTATGGTATCCGATCCATTAACGGCGACACCGCGCGGCTGGTTCCGTTTGAGTTCACTATATCAAATACTGACCTCAATTCAAACGGGAAATTGCTCTCTGAACTCCGTAACGAACACCCAAACTCCGGTGTAAGCACAATGCTAACGCATTCTTCCGCAGCATCGTTTGGAAACCCTGGCAAACCGGCGGAAAGCTTAAGCGGTACAACGAGTCTCCCTTCAGATTTCCCAACTCTGACTGTGACAAAATCCAACAACCCGAGTCCAGGATTTATCTTCATCAATACTAATATGGATGCTTCAACCGATAGTCAGTATGGAAACTACTTGATAATAGCCGACAACACCGGAAATCCTATTTTCTACCGTAATACCGGGGCAGCACCAGGATGGGATTTCAATATACAGCCCACCGGCGTATTGACATATGGGTACAACAATTATGGCATGCATTACATAATGAACACATCGCTTCAAGTCATAGATAGTGTAACCTGCGGCAACGGTTACATTAATGACTCACACGAACTGCGGATTCTGCCTAATGGCAATATATTCCTCCTCGCAGACGATTATGAAAACATAGATATGAGTAAAATTGTGAAAGGCGGCAACCCAAATGCGACGGTACTGTGCAATTCGGTACAGGAATTGGATTCGAACAGGGATGTTATTTTCCAGTGGCGAGCAATTGATCATCTAAACGTCGCAAACGCGTTGGGCCAGGATTTGACTCAGCCTCAGCTTGACCCTTTCCACTGCAACTCGATTGAAATAGATCCGGATGGAAATATCCTTCTTTCAATCCGCCATTTTAGCGCGATCATAAAGATAAACGTGGAAACAGACAGCATCATGTGGCAGCTCGGCGGAACAAATAATCAATTTAAATTTGTCAATGATCCGATAGGATTCTCCTACCAACATTCGGTAAGACGGCTTTCAAACGGAGATATTACTCTTTTCGATAACGGCGACCTCCACACTTCGGTATACTCGAGGGCTGTTGAATACAAGCTCGATACGGTTAACATGACTGCCACACTTGAGTGGCAATACAGCAACAATCCATTTATTTACGGAGAAGCTATGGGATACGTCCAAAGACTCGCCGACGGAAATACTCTCATTGGATGGGGATATGATGAAGGCGACAGGCCAGCGGTCACTGAAGTCGAACCAAACGGCAGCATAGCACTGGAGATGCACCTGCCAGACAATGTATATAGTTACAGAGCCTATCGATATCCGTTCTTATTCATTACAGCACCCACTCTTATTGACACAGTAAAAGGCGGCTCATACAGAACCCTAAGATGGAACTCTTCCGGAGTGGACTCGGTCAATGTTGACTGCTCGATCGATGGTGGTAACTCGTGGGTCAACGCGATCACAGATTATCCTGCCGATGACGATTCATTGACTGTGCAGATACCGGACAATGCAGCTTCTTCATTTGAATTTCGATTAACTGAATCAGGCAAATTAGATGATGGCTTAACTTTTGTCAGTGAACCAATCGCTGTCGGCAGCGTAAACGCAATAAAGCAAACGAGCCACTTTTCTTATTCTTTATCGCCCAATTATCCTAACCCGTTCAACCCATCAACGATTATTAATTACCAGGTACCATCTAACGGACTCGTGACAATAAAGGTCTATGATGTACTCGGTAGAGAAATGGAAACCCTTGTGAACGACGTGAAAAGCCCTGGTGAGTACACCGTAAGGCTCGACGGAGGCAATCTTTCAAGTGGAGTATATTTCTACCGTATGACAGCAGGAAGCTACGTTTCGACTAAAAAGGCGTTGTTGATTAAGTAAAAAAGTCTTTTGCAGAGGGTTGTCAAGGGCTCTCAACGATTCTTGACAGGGCTGGCTTGGGAAGTTCAGAATCTCATCGATGCCACTATTGAATAATTCCTTATCGGAGCGATGTTCCCTATCATCTCGACATAATAATAATCGAACACATTGTTGACGATAAGACTAATTTCGAGTGGATAGCCAACCGAACTCAAATCAACTCCAGCACGAATATCGGTAACATAAGCTGGCACCCGTTGATCTGCATCTTTTACAGCCTGAGTTAGATACTGATCGAAATTTTCAAAGGGACTGATGTACCTGAAATCAATCGAAGCGCGGTAGATCGATTTTTCAAAATCTAACGACGCGTAGAAAAGTTCGCGGGACCTGTATTTCAGTATATCATGAGTTGTCAGGTCAAGGGGGTAAATATAAGTGTAGCTTGCCTTCAGCGTTAGAAAGTCCGTATCCACATTGCTCGTCGCGTCAACTTCGTATCCCTGTACTCGAGCGCGGGTAACATTCTGGAATTGTACTTGTCCACTTTGATCGAATTCCGGCTCGATCATATTCCAATAATCATTTTGAAAAATTGCTGCATCGATTAGGCCGTACCACAATACGGGGATCCTTCCGCCGATTTCTTCCGACACGCTTCTTTCAGGAAGCAAGTTCGGGTTAGGAATAATCAATAGACCGGCTGTTTCCGTATTTGAATAAATCTCACCGAGACTCGGTGCGCGAAATCCGGTACCGGCCGAAGCTCTTATTGAGGCTTCGTTGTCGAGATCGTAAACAAAACCTAGTTTAGGACTGAGCTGACTAAGCCCTGATTTGCCTTGTATTATTTCGTAATCGTATCTTGCGCCTATCGTCGTATGCAACCGATCGAATAATTTTCTTTCTCCCTGAACATACATCGCGGTTAAATCGCCGGTTTTTGTCGAGAACAAGTTAGAATTTATGAAATCCGGTTCAAGTTCTGCGCCAAATGTCAATATGGTTAACGAGTCGGCATTCATCGTACCCTGAAATTCAAGATACCCCAAATTTGATGTCGAGGTGTCACCAATCCCGCTTGGAGTCTGTCCGAAATTGTCGTACCAGTAATTGAAATAATAGCTTCCGCGAACGATATAAAGAAACTCGCTGTTCACGATGTGCGTGTAAATCATGGCGAGGTTCGCCCTTGTTGAATTTACCCATTCACCGAGCGATGCGCTGTCCGGCTGAAGCGCATGGCTCAGATCCTCCCAGTACAGAAAACTCCCGCTATGCTGCGCGAATATATTGCCTAAAATCTTCAGTGTCTGGCCTTCTCCGACTGTTCCCGCGGAGTTCACGTAAAAATTCAAGTTGTCGTAGCCGTCGTTTTCTATATAGCCGTCGTCTTTCTCAAGGGTCAACGAAGCCGTGAGCCCGAAATTTCCAAGCCCAAGCTCGCCCGAAGGGAACGAATGGCTTATTGAGCCACCTTGAAAAAACCTGGGCATGCTCGACCACTGCCACTGGCTGTACCGCGGCTGCTCGTACAAACCCCCGTATATTTTCACATTCGTCGAGCTAACGTCAGGATTATTCTTTGTTATCACGTCGATTACTCCACCAAGAGCATTCGAGCCATAGAGAGCCGAACCGGCGCCTTTCACGACTTCAACATGGTCAACGTCCATCATCGGAATGGATTCCCAGTTTGCTCCACCCGTGTCGCCGGCAAGAAGCGGTATGCCGTCGATCAACAAGAGCACACGGCTTCCAATTCCGCGGGCATACCCGCTTGAGCCGCGGATGTTCACCTGATCTTGAACGAAGTTGACGCCCGGCACATAGCGCAAGGCATCATCCAGCGAAAGTGTATTCCTTCTCTCGATGGCAGTCGAGCTTAAAATGCTCATGCTTACCGGAACCTCATTCAAACTTTGCTCGCGCTTGCTCGCCGTCACTACAACCTGTTCAGTTTCGATTGGCGACGGCTGAAGGACTACCACGATTTTCTTATGTGCCACGTTATTCAGATATAGCTTTTCGCTAAATTCCTTAAACCCGATCATCGAAACGAAAAGCTCAAAATTATTCCCTTGCAATTTCCTAAATGAAAATGATCCGTCCGACTTAGTGAGCGTTCCTAAAGCACGCTCGTACTGATTATTCTCGCGGGCGGAATCTGAACGCAATGGCTGAAGAACAACGGTAGCGCCCGCAACTTGAGACGAATCCCCTGCGGATAGGACGACTCCCTCTATTCTCGCACCCTCCTGCGGATTTATGACTTGCGAGATGACGCTACTTTGAAGCAGCAGTAACAGAAGCACTAAGTGGATTAGGAGGTGGATTTTTGAAATCGACATTTATATCTATTCCATTCACATAAGTGTTCGGTGGAATCACAACACTGTCCGGCGCACCGACGCCGTGTGAGTAACCGTAGGCGCCGACGGCTTTCCAATCGGCTTCGTCGTTTGGCCCATATTCCATGGCAACCGCCACGTATCTGAAAACGGTGGGGGAAGCGACCTTGAACGAATACGACATAGAATCCACGAATAATTTTGGAGTCGTCCCGATGCCTATCGTTGGAAATACTTGCACTTGCCCATCGAGAACCGCAGTAATTATACTCTGCGGCGGGTAATTATAGAATGCCACTACGCGAATATCATACACGCTATCGGCAGGCGGATGGGGCCAGTTTTCAAAATAAACCGTACCGCCGAATCCCGGCTGAACCAACTCGGCCGGCGGCGGCTCAAGGCCGTGACCGCAGCCGGATATAAAACTTGACAGGGAAGCGAACCCTATTATGATTTTCAATGCTTCGCAGCGAACAGCGTCCATGGATATGAGATCATGTCATGCAAATAATTTGATTCCCATTTGTAATTCGGATGTGCTTCGAAAAATTTCGAGGCGATGAAACTTTCGCCGCACGGATGCCCCATGTGTGCTTCAAATTCCATCTTACTTGCCATGCCGGTCGTCGTAACCTTCCCCTGCACCGCGCCTCCCGGCGTGAACGGTCTCCAACCCCATTGTCTGACTCCGACCGGATCCTCATCGGCGTGCCCGCATAACACATAGGCATTATTCACTTGCTTTCCGCGCACCTGGTCGTAATGGTCGCCCATGAACTCCTCCGCAAGTCTTGCATCGATTTTTCCTCTGTACTTCTTCATCAACACTTCCCATCGCGATTTTCTATCGTTCATGGAGCTGTAAATATCGGTCGCCCTGAACGTCGTTTCTTCCTTGATCAGCTTTTTATAACTCGGGAAGTTAGAGCCGACATAGTAGCCGTCTTTTGTCCTCCAAACCTTTTGACTCTTCAGCCCGAGCTCGAACCGTGCTATCTCGTTGTTTTTCGTGTCTCCAATGAGCCAGTCATTCGCATAGCCGCCGTTATTTCCGGCAGCCATTATCCTTACAAAGTCGTCGATACTGTTGGAATATTGCTCAGCCTCCCGTGCGCGCATGAATTCAGGAATGCCGTTTACATCAAATCCCTTAAACTGGGCTATCGTGGTTTCAGCGATAAGGATACCCGCGCCGTTTTCCGCAAAGTCGTCTCCACTCTGAATGAATCCGGGGAAAGTGTCCATGAGAATTTCATTGCCTTTCTCGGGCACAAGGTCCTCAATAATGTTCCATCTTTCGCCAATAAGGTAATCGATCCAATTGTTGTGTGCCATGACAATTTGGCCGTCGGAAGTGTAGCTCCCGGTTGCAATAAATGCACTGCAACTCCCGGGCGCTTTGTCTTTATCCGCCCCTTTTATTTTTATCGCTCTCAGTGCAGGCAAATAATATTGTGCGAGTTCAATCCATCCGTTTAAAGCAGTGATGTCGATCTTATCATATTTTTTCCCACGAGCATTCAGGCCGTCCGCAATGCCTTTTATTTCATCCTTGTATTCAACGGTCAGTTTCGGCCAAAACATTTTTTTCGCAGCTTCTCTGTAAAAATCCCACCCTTTGTGGGTCGCATGTGAAAGATAAAATTTGATTGTCTTGATGGCGTCATCGATTTCCGGAGCAAGCAAATATCCATGCTGGTAGCCTATCTCGTTTGGTGAGCCCTGTACTTGGATGTAAACCCAGCCTTCCCTGTTCTCTCTGTAGGCTTTGGCAAGCCTTGCATCTGTTCCAGCATACACCACTGAGAACATTGATGAGTAAACAGTAAGCAACAAGCAGCAGAGAATACGATCCAATCTCACGATCTTCTTTTCGACTAGTTTACGTTCTGTTTCCAGTCATCGTCGTCTATTGCTTGCTGCTTTTCCTCTGCGGATCTTTGAATACGTTGTCCGGAACCAACCAGGCGTTCGGGAAACCATGAGAGGCCATGTAATCCGCTGCTTGTGTCGCATCGTACCTCACGCGAAAATCTCCAGCTCGAACTTTATAATAAGGCGAATCGTATATAATATAAACATTGTAACTGCTCAGAAGGCTATCCGCTTCTGCCCTCGCGTCGATTGCGTCTGAAAGGTTCTGGGTAGACATAAGCTGGACGCGAAAACCGGGCATCGTGTTGAAAGCCGCATCACTTGAGATTATATCCAGTGTGTCTTTCGGCACAGGTGTCCCAATTACAGGAGCTGAAAGCGTATCTTTTCTTGCAGCAATTGTGTCAATTGGATTGCCGAGCGTATCACGCAGTATTGTTAAAGTGTCTCGATTCGTGCTGTCATGAGCCCGGATCGCAGGATCGACGCTTTCCATGACAATAGAAGAATCGGGGTTTCTCGATGATTCCACCTGTCGGGATACCTGCGCGAATGTCAAGCCGGGCAAAATGAGAGACACAACCATGGCTCCGATGAGCGCCTTACGCTTGACCGGTGAATTGTTTTCTTTTTCCAAGGTTGCTCCTAAGAAAATGCTTAAGATTTAAATTGTCGTAAAAATTTACTGGCGTTCGAGGTAGGAAACAAGCATCACAAAAAAAGAAGGCGGACAGATTTCTCCGCCCGCCTTCAGGGTAGAAGGGTCGATAGGGACGACCTTACTTCAGCAACACCATTTTCTTCACTGCCGTGAAGTTCGGAGTCGATAACTTGTAGAAGTAAACTCCGCTCGGCATGACTTCGCCGTGCTGGTTGCGCCCATCCCACATGACGACATGCGCACCTGAACTCATCTCACCATCCGCAATCGTCGCGACTTTTTGACCAAGTATGTTGAATACATTTATAGCAATATGCTCGGTCTGTGCAAGGTTGAAGGCAATTTGAGTAGTCGGGTTGAAGGGGTTAGGGTAGTTCTGCTCAAGAGAATAAGTTGTGGGTCGAGCTGTCGGCGGGTTGACAGATGTCGGCGTTTCAGGCGAAACGGAAAAATTGGTCGTGAATGGGGCTGCGCTGCCGCCTGAGACATACGCAGGACTTGAAGAATTCGATCCTGTCGAAGTGTATCCGACTGCATCGGGGAACGCGTTGAACGTTCCCGGAGCCAGGCCGGCAATCGTGTAACTGCCGCTTCCATCCGTTATACCATAACCTAAAATATTTCCGTTTGCGTCTGCCGAATACACCATGGCGCCGCTAACTCCGGAATGCGTGCTGCTCGATTTGACGGTGCCGTTGATTGAGACGTAACCCGTGGCTGAATCGGGGAGCTGCATTACATAAACATTCACTCCGCTAACTGAGTCTCCGTCTATTTGCACGGCCGTCGCCTGCCTCCATCTGACAGTCGAACCATTCAGGCTGTAGAACGACGGCGCATAGCTTCCAAGCGGCAGTGCCAAAATTTTGTAATACCCGGGGGGAAGGCTAACAAATTCATAAGCGCCCGTGCTGTCGGCATCTGCAAAGTAAGCCCCTGCAACGTGCATTTTCAGAGTGTCTCTATAATCCCAAATATCTCGAAAGGCGATCATTCTCGCCGGCACGCCCACGCCGGTCGTCGAATCGAACACGGAGCCGGCAATTTGACCGATCACAACCGGCGGGATAGAAATCAATTTGAAGTCGATGTTGGCAGTATCGCCTGTGAGAGATAGAATCCCCGATGACAACAGGGACGATTGATTACTAAGAAAGGCCCTGTAGTAGCCGTGCGCCTTGGCAAAGACAACGTAATTACCTTCAGGCAGTGTATCCTGGTACACGCCGCTGCTGTCAACATAAGTTTTGTAAACAAATGGTGACGTCCCGTCGAGACGAAAATCGTGGCTCAACCCCTTGTCAAGGATTGCTGCATCAAAGAATTCGCGGTAGTCTACATCGGTCGTCCAATCGGATTGGTTATATCTCGCGTCGTTGAAAACGAATCCCGCTCGCGCGAAAACCACCCATGCGCTTTTCGCTGGATTACCGAGCGTATCGGTAACCACTCCTGATATGGTAAACTTCGGCAGTCTATAAAAACGGTTCTCTAATTTGAAGTTCGCTGCCGTGTATACCGAGTCGGAATCTGTCACACTGAGGGCCGTTGCATTTTTTATATCCGAAACGTTGTTGTACCACTCGGGCAAATAATTCGGATTAAGTGGAACGGCCTGGACGAAGTAATTTCCTTCATCAACGTGACTGATCGAGTATTTGCCCGCCGAATCAGTCTGCGCTTCGTAGTCGAAGAAAGGACCGATGTACAATACTAAGCTTGTAGCGGGAATACGAATCCCTGATTGATAAAGATGAATCACGACGTGAGCGAGCGGGTTACCGAGCGTATCCGTGACCGTTCCGGAGATTGTACCGTCAATGCTGCCCACCCTTATGAGAAACTCCTGTCTGCCCGGGCGGTCCGTGCTTGAAGTAACGACGATCTCGACTGAGCGCCAGCCGCGTGCTTGCGGCATCCATGATATTAGTCCCGTAGCAGAATCGATAGTCATCGCTGGTGGATGCACACCGAGATGAAAAGATAGGACGGCATTCGAAGGAGACACTGCCGTGACTTGATAAGTGTAAAGAGTATTGACCGTGGCGTTCAATGGCGGTGTTGATGTAATCATTATTTTCTGAGAATACGCAACATTTTGCATTAACAGCGTCCCCGCAATTGCGAAAAATGAAAGCCTGCAGAATTTCCCGAACATAAAGACCTCTATTTTTTCATATTGAATTTCAACGAGCGTGCCGGAGAATATCACCCGAGAAATCAATGAAACAAGCGTTGAAGACCTTCATTTTGCGAAGGTATGCATGAGTTGCAGATCGTTGTGCAACCAGTGCGGATTATTTGAAATGCGGCCGGAGCTTTTAGAAATGAATAAGAAGACTGACTCTTCCTGTCGATGTCCTCGGAGAGTAATCAACGCCAATGTATGGCGGGAGGCTTACAAAGGCGTCAAGCGCAGAATAGGCATAAACCAGTATAAAAGCCGAAAAAGAGTAGTATTCAGCATGGTAGTAAGAATTGTACGTATTGTACCTGCTTGAAGCAAGGCTGGAGGTCGCGGCTGATAGGTAGCTCGAACGTGCATTCTTGCATAACAAAGCCGACGCTATCCCTGAAACAGCTGTGACGATTCCTGCACATAAGAGCACATCTCCCTTAATTCCTTCTTCCTGATGAACTTGCTCCCAACCCGGGAATAAGATCGCCCTAAATGTCGGACCTTGCCTTGTTCCACCATCTTCTTCAGCGCTTTCGCCGGACATTAAAGCATAGTCAGATTTTTGTCGAGGTCCATTTATCGACTTCTGGGATAAAAACTGATTTTTCGCTCTCTCGTACACCGCAAGGATTTTCGGCGAAGTCAGCACTGTATCGAGGGTCAAACTCGGTTCAATCTTCAGCGCATCATCGAAATGTTCGACTGCCGCGTCGTTTTTATCTTGAGCAACCAGCGAATAGGCGATGTATTTTTCGAACTGAACCCGCAAAGAGTCGGTAATATTTTTTTCTTCGACCGCTCTGCGTGCCTGAAGTTCAGCGGAAATATACGAGCCGCCTTCGAAAAGTGATTTTACACCTGCAAGAGTCGAATCGAAGCTGGCGCGAGTCTGCGAGAAGGCGGAAGGCAGGATAAGAAATGGAGCAATTGCAACCATGAATGAAAAACAAGCGGCGGCCCGGCGCGTACCAATAGTCATTTCGCCAGAATCATCTTCTTTGTCACAGTGAACCCATCTGCCGATAATCTGTAAAAATAAACTCCGCTCGATAATTTACTCCCCTCAAAAGTTACTTTATGGTCGCCGGAATTCTCACGCTCATTGACTAGTCTTGCCACTTCTCTTCCGAGTACATCATAAACATTTAACACCACGTAACTCGCCGCTGAAAGCTGATAGCTGATTACCGTGCTCGGATTGAACGGATTAGGATAATTCTGCGCCAACAAAAAACCGGAAGGATTAGCAATAATTTTCCTCTGGACAGCAGTGGCGACAGACGGAATTAAGACTTCATCCACCGAAGGCACCGGGACCTGTCCATCTCTATAATCCGGTGATAGTCCGCCGAATAGATAGACTGTTCCGTCATTTGCCAATTGAGCTATGAATCCTGCTCTCGGCACAATCGAGATGGAACTCGTTTCGGATTCAGTATCACTTTCGGCATCCTCATTTGTCATGCGAAAATTAAGGAGCTCAACATCTTCATAGTATCCCTGCGCATCAATGAAGGGAGATGAACTCTGGCCATAACCTGAGATAGCAAACACGGAGTCACCATTTTGAACGATGTCAAAATATGATCTCGGATATTTCCATACAAATATTCTCTGATCCCTGCCTTCAATGGGGTCATATTTTTCGACATATCCGATTGGCCCACCGATAACATTGCTTTCCGACCCTAATCCGCCGAAGATATATATATCAGATCCAATCTTAACCACGTGATGAAAAACCCGACCGAAAAGAGTCGTGTCCGAACCAGACCAAATGCAAGTTGCCGGATAATACACTTCTACCAATTTATGAAGAACACCACCTTTGCCGCTTCCTCCAAAGACTAAAATACTGTCGCCATAAACCACGGACGCAGCACCTTCACGATGTCCTAACATGCTTGACGTGTAATGCCATTTGTTTGTTGAACGATCGTACACTTCGACGGTCTTCAACACATTCCCCTCGCCGTCAACCCCGCCCATCACGTAAATGGAGTCGTCAAGTGCGACAGCGGTTGCATAGGCTCTTGGAGTGTCTAACGGTGCAATATTTTCGTCCCACGTCATAGTGCCGAAATCAAATGCTTCGACTTTAGATGTTCCGTAGAGTGATGGCAGGCTCGATAGGCCGTGCATGTTTTGCGCCGAGGATTCTGCGCCGCCTATGAGGAAAAGCTCCGACCCGAGTTTAGCTGAGCACATGCCAACTCGTGGTAAAGGCATAAGATTCTGCGAAAACGCAGTTATTTTTAACATTGAATCAATAATCAAGATCGCTGCCGAGACCAGCAACCAATATTCTTTGCTATACCAAGCCTTCATGGTTTGTCCAGAATTGTGCAAAGTATGTGCCATCATTTCTCAATTCCTGTAAGGAGATCGAACTCAAGTTTTAACGTATCTACAGGATTTACGACGACTTTTTGCTCGATGTCTTTAAATTTCGGATTATGGATCCGCAGCTTGCGAACTCCAGATGATACTACAATCGGTTGGCTGATCGGCGTAATTCCTCTATCCAAATCGTCGATGAAAATTTCTCCCCAAGGATTTACCGTAATTGAAATGTATCCCGCACTGCTGAGGAAATCTGCGTTGACCGAAGACTGAGCCTTTGGTTGAACAATTACATCTCTGACGATCGGGACAAAATAGGGATTGTTGCACATGACGGTATGTTTTCCGACCGCGACTTTAAACGAACCCGAAATAGGGGTTTTGCCAATATATTCACTGTCGATATAAACGTCTGCCCATGGCTTACAATCAATTGAGATATACCCCGAGTCGTTTCCGGCGGCAGCAACAATGTCATCATGGTAAACACTCTGTGAAGCTGCCTTCGTATCACCTGTCTGATCTGATCCGGTGACTTGGCTCGATCCGTCGTTATCCGTCGCTTTTGATGCGGTCCTTATGTCATCGGAGTCGGGCTTTCGTCTGTTGAAAAGGCCACGACTTGCCGGGGCACTCCCTGACACAGGAGGTGAACTCGCGTTTGAAATGCTCATCGCATTTTTTCCGGTCGGACTCCGCAAAGATAAAAACAAGATTCCCGCAATGACTATTCCAATTCCGATTCCTGCGAGGAGTAGACTGTTCTTCTTTCTCTTGACAACAAGCCTTCTAAGCCTTCTTCGTAGATGCCGTTCTCGAGACACGTGTTCATCTTCAACGACATATGGAGAAAGGAACTTGAGTGCCATTTCAGCCGATAGAAACCTCAAACTTTTCTCCGGAGATAGTAGCCGTTTAAGAAACTCAAACACATGTGGCGAGCATTTGTCGGAAAATTTGTCCAACGAATCCTGCCGAAAATTTTGGATATTGCTGATGCACTCAGCATAAGACTTGCCGAGGAGGATTTTCTCTCCTGTCAAGACTTCTACCAGGGTTACTCCGAGCGAGAATAAATCCGTCCTTCCATCGACCGGTTCGCCCCTAGCCTGTTCCGGGGACATATAAGCTGGAGTACCGATAAGACTTCCTTCCATGGTGAGAGACGGCGCGTCGGACACTGCCGCGAGTCCGAAGTCAGTGACCTTGACAACCCCATCTTCGGAAACGAGTATATTGCCCGGTTTTATATCACGATGAACTATTCCTCTTTCATGTGCGTAAGAAAGAGCATTTAAAACAGAGACGGCTATTTTAATTAGAAACTCTTCGGAATAGATGCGATCAAAAAGCATCTCTTCCAACGATTTCCCTTCGACATACTCCATGACAATCGTCGGAGCCCCTTCAACTTCTGTGAGGTCATAAACCTGGACAATGTTTTCCGAGCTGAGTAGCGCACAGGCTCTCGCTTCTCGAGTGAACCTCGCAACAAGATTTTTATCGCGCAAGAGATGTTTGTGAAGTACCTTGAGTAGGACGGTCCTATCGAGGACATTCTGGTGTGCCTTAAAGACAGTAGTCGTTGAGCTTTCGCTAATCTTTTCAAGAATCGAAAAATTATCTTGGCTCACCGCCCCATTCCTTTAATCTATATTGAAGCCATCTCAGCGACACCCCGAGCTTCTCAGCTGTACGCGTTCGGTTGCCCCCCGTTTCCATGAGCGTTTTTTCAACAAGTTTCCTTTCGAATTCCTCCAGAGTTACACCTGTCTCGAGCACCTCCTCCCCCGGGTACTGATGCAATTTCAACCCGTCCTCCGTCAATTCCTCACTTAGCGAAAGAACTACCGCGCGCTCGACAGTATTCTCCAGTTCACGGACATTTCCATACCATGGATGCCTAAGAAGTCGCGACATTGCCTCCGAACCTATCCTCTTGACGCTTCTTCCGTGAGTTTCGCGTGCCTTCTTCATAAAGTGGTTGGCCAGTACCGGTATGTCTTCCGTGCGATCTCGAAGAGGCGGAAGATGAACTTCCACGACGTTCAGTCTGAAATACAAATCTTCTCTGAAATTTCCTTTCTTGATTTCTTCGTGCAAGTCTTTGTTGGTGGCGGCTAATATCCGTATGTCAACTCTTTTGCTCTCCGTTCCGCCGAGTCTTCTGATTTCTTTGTCCTGCAAGACTCTAAGCAGTTTCGACTGCAATGCGGAAGACAGATCCGCAACCTCATCCAAGAAAAGCGTCCCACCTTCCGCATATTCTAATAGCCCTTTCTTATCTGCATTCGCCCCTGTAAACGCGCCCTTTTTGTAGCCGAACAATTCACTTTCCAATAGCTGCTCGGGAATTGCAGAGCAGTTGATGGCTACAAATGGCATCTCGCGTCGAGTCCCTTGACTGTGGATCGCGCGAGCGATGAGTTCCTTGCCTGTACCACTCTCGCCGGTAATCAGGACGGCAACGTCTGTATCAACAACGCGTTGGACCAAATCCAATGCCGCTTTCCAAATTTTGCTTTTCCCAATTATGCCTGGAAAGAGCATCGCGCTACTTACTTCATTCTTCAACCGGGCATTTTCATTTCTCAGAGTGTCATAACGTCGTGCGTTCTCGACTGCGGCTGCCGCAAGATTCCCGAAAACCGCAAGAAACTTCAGTGTTTCCTCATTGAATTTGCCTCTCGATTTCTTGCTGTCCAAATAGATTGCACCTGTTGTTTTCTCTTGAAGCCGGAGGGGGACACAAATTATCGACAGAATCTGCTGTGCCATTATACTTCTAGACGCTTCAAATCTTTCATCACTCAATGCATCGAACGTCAAAACCGGTTCTCCATTATCCAGCACTTTGCCTATCACCGATGACGAAGCGACTGACTCACTCGTGCCCTTTTCAGTGTCGAAGTTCTTATTCACGACTATATCGAACCCGCGGCTCGAAACTTCACTTACCATCACTATGCAGCCACGTTCAGCATCAAGATGTGCCATCGCGATCTCCAGAACTTTTTCAAGCAAATGCTGCGGGTCGAGAATCGTGTTAATGTTTTGAGCAATTTCGTAAAGGACGGTAAAGTTGTCTCTTAAATTTTCAGACACATTGGCTCCCTATTGCACCTGGAATGACGCTTCTTTTGATGTGGAACTGTTGCCGAAATCGTCAACTATCGTTATCGTCCAGGAATACTGGCCTGCTGGAAGCGAGTCCGGATAATCATACGAAGCAGAATCTGGGCTTATCTTAATCGGAGTGCCCACGGGAGTCGGATATCCGGAATTTATCTGATAAATCTGAACCTGGTTGCTGTAATCGAAAGATACCGTTGCAGGGTTCCAGTTGAACTGCGGATAACCTGTGGTTACGGCAAGATCAGTTGGCGAGGCAGGGACAGCTTCAGCATCGATTATTCTTGTGACATAAAATGCGGCACTTTGCTCCATTCGATTCTCGCGATCAATAGCATAGACATTGAGTTGTTCTCCAATAAGCCATTGTATATCCTGATTAGGGAGCGAATCTGCATTGATTTCAACCTGATAATTGCTGCCAGCGGCTTCACTCATACCGAATGTCAGGGAATCAATTTTTACATAGACAGTATCTAAATATCCATTCGGATCGGTGACGTTGGCAGAAACGACCGCCATATAAACCGGTCCAGGCCACCACTGATCTATCCTGGTGACAGCCACATGTGAATTGATTATTTGCGGAGTTGGATCCTTCGGCGATCCAGGATCGATTGGGTTATCGTGCGGGACATCGCGGGCACAACCGCAAAGGGTTCCCACAGATAAAACTAGTATAAAAAAATAATTTCTCAGGCTCCTCATCGCTTCTACTCTGTCTTAGTAGTTTAAAAACGAAAGGAGGGAAAATCAAGTATGACGAATAATTTGACCTATTTGAAGAGAGTGAGCGTGTGGTTAGCCGAGAAGAGAATGCCCTTGCCCTGAGCTGAAATAACTCATTAGCAGCGACTTATCCGTTTCGAAGGACTTTCACGAGAGTACTTGCCACAGAATTAAGGACTTCGTCTGAGCTATAATATCCGCTCTCGATTTTTCCGCTGATTTCAGAAAGCTTATTTTGGAGCTGGGCTTCATGAAGCTTCTTGGCTTCGGGCGAGAGTTCCACTTTGTCGCTCGTATTTTGAACAGATTGTGTCTCGGAAGCATTCACTTTCTTCTTAATTTCCTTTGTCGTTTCTGAAGTTGTGGTCGGATCAATAGGACTTATAGCCACGGTGTCCTCCTTGTATTTTATAGGTGGCTATTTGTTTTGCACCACCCATCTTTGCCAATTTACTCGACAGCGTCAGCAGATTCTTATTTATATAGCCGATCGCATCCGAGATGTTGCTTTTCATATTTTGTATCAATAAATCCACTTCATCTTTTATATCGGAATTCACGAACGAAACTTTAGCATCACGAAGGCGCCTCAATGTTTCAACCAGCGCGACGCGTTCGCCAATCAGCCTGGCGGACTCTTTGAGATTGCCTTCCCTGACATTTCGTTTAATTTTAACTGCATTTTCAGCTAAGTTGTGAATTGTTCTTCGTGCTTCTTCGTTATCCGTCAAAGTAATCCTTCTGATGACATCGAGTTATATATACTGGTAAGCGACGTCTCTGTTTGATTCAATTGAATTAGCTCTGATTCTTGTGCGGTGAATTCATCACGCATCGCATTTGCCTGCTCATTTATATTTGCCTGCATCGAGTTTATCTCATCGTTCAGGGAAGAAATCTCATCGTTTGCGCCGTTGATCTTCTCGTCCATTGTCCCGCCGGTGTTCGAATAAGTTTTCACGAGATTATTCATCTGGACAGCGATCCCGTTTGAGGAATTAAATAAACCAACGATTGCACTCGGGTTCGCCGTGATGGCAGCAGTCAGGGTCGATTGATTACTTATCGACAGCGTACCGTCAGTATTTAACGTTATGCCGATAGCGCTAAGTGAATTCGGATTACCAGACTGGGCGGAACCTACTTGCCCCATTAAAACATTTTGTAACTGCATCTGCAAATTCATAAAGGTCACATCGCCGGCAAGAGGACCGCGAGTCACGGTAGTGCCAGATGAGTTGCTCGATGAACTATCGGATGAACTGCTCGAACTTGTTGAAGTCGTATCTTCAGTGTTCTGTGTAATGGAGGTGATGGTGGTGTTATAAGCATTTATGAAATTCTGGATCGCTGACTGTATGGAGGTTGTGTCGGGTGCAATGGTCAAAGTGACCGGGTTGTCCGTTGCCTGTTGAGTGCCTTCCAGATTCAGCGTGACACCTGTTAATACATCAGAGATCGTATTCGTACCTCGCACAATAGGGATCCCATCAAGAATGAAATTTGCATCAAGCGAGTTAATTGAGCTGTTGACGAAACCCGCTCCTGTCGCGGTCGAAGCGGTTCTTGAATTTATAACATCGCCGGACCAGCCCGCATCCTGCACCAAATCGCCGGAGACATCAGCCACGCTGACGGCGTTTGCCGATCCGCTGCTGTTGCTCGCAAAAACGAGTCGGGCGGTTGAAGCCGTGTCGTTAATAACTGAAGCGGTAACTCCTATGTTTGCTGCATTCACTGCCGCAGCCATATTTGCCAATACCGTAGAGTTACTGTCGCCACTATTTACATTTACGTTTATATCTGTTGCCTTCCCATTGATTGTCACCGAAAATGTGAATTTCCCCGTGCCTGAGGCTGTCGAAATATCCGTGCCCGATTGAGAAAGCTGATTAGAGACAAGCGTGTCGTATTTTGCCAACTGTGTTACAAGCACACTATGAGTAGCTGCCGTAGCGGTGTTTTCTGCTGTTGCCGAAAGAATTGTTGAATCGGAAGCTGTCGCAGTTTCAGCCGCGAGCGGGGAGAGTGTTCCAACAGACGCAAGGGTGTTTGCCTGCGATTGGAGATTCGTCAAATTTGTTTTTATCGTATTGTAAATGCCAACAAGTGAACTAGTGTTGGACTGCTCTGACTGCAGCTGCTCAACCGGTTGGCTTATCGAGCTGACATATTCCGACACAAGTTGGTCAATTGAAGAACTTGAAGAAGAGTTTGTGTTCAACGTGACGGAAGAAGTAGAGGAAGACATTTTTTGCTCCTAGATTAAGACAGCTTGAAAGCTTTCGCCCATGCCGAACGAAGCTCACTGATTAACTTTACTACTTCATCATAATTCCCTTTTCTCACCCGATCCTGGCAATAGCGGTATATCTTGAAAAACCCAAGCGCGACTTCTTTATAATCAAAATTCAATGCGGCAATAAGTTGGGTGAAAGCTGCGTTGACTTTTTCTGCATCGCGCCGTTTGCAATTAACAATCACATAATCATATAATTTAAGAATCATCTGGACCGGGGTGAGCCCCATTATTTCGTTTTTCTTGTAACCTTGAAACGCATTCTTTGATTTAATAGCTATGGCTTCCATCATTTCATCTCATATTTAAAGCGGAAAAGCGCCCCCTTTTTTGAGAGGGCGCCTGTTCCGGGGGACATTTTACTGGAATAGTTTCAGAATTGTACTTGGCATAGTGTTAGCCTGCGCCAATTGTGCCATAGCCGTCTGTTCAAGTATCTGAAGCTTGGTAGCATCTACCTGAACTGCAGCAACGTCTGCGTCCATTATTCCACTGGTCGCTGCTTCAACGTTTGTGATTGACGTGTTAAGCACCTGACTCTTGAAGCTCAAACGAGATTCAAGAGAACCAACGTACTGTAACTGAGACGAAACCGTGGTTATAGCTGCATCAACACTTGTAAGCATCGAGGCGATATTAGCTGTGCTTATGGTATTCAGCTTTAACGAAGCCGAATCAACAGCCGTCGAAACGCTGACCGCTAAAGTATCTCCAGCATCAGCACCAATTTGGAAATCGCCACTGAAGCCTTCTTGAGTGCCTGCGAGCAAAGCCTTGCCATTGAACGTCGTCTGGGAAATTGTGTCCCCGATCTCGTTCATGTAGTCGTTGACTTGGGTGACGATGGCTTGAAGTTCGTCGGAGCCTAAGCCCGCGTTTCCAGCTTCTGTGACCAACGATTTAACGTTTACCAATATATCGTTGATTGCCTGTAAACCGCCTTCGGCCGTTGAAAGAACACTCTGCGCATCGCCAACGTTCGTCAGAGCCTGGCTCAAACCGGCAGATTGAGCTTGCAATTTTGTGCCGATAGTGTATCCGGCAGGGTCATCGCCTGCACTGTTGACACGCTTACCGCTCGCGAGTTGAAGCTCATCGTTGTTGAGCTGTTGATTGATCGTATTTAACGCGTCATACGCGTTCAAAGCGCCGATGTTGGTCGCTATTCGGAAACCACCCGTGTAGTCTGCCATGGTAAGTTACCTCCATGTTATTTTTTGCGCGGCATCCATGCCGCAAGAAGAGTTAAAGAAATCAGGCAGCCGGGCGGTGCTCTTCTCACCACCTTACCTGTGCACGCCCGTGATCGACCTCTCGAGACACTGGCGCACTATGACTTTATTATCGGAAATGATTTATGGAACTTTAGCGCCTTAAAAGAGACCAAAACGCGTTTAATACGCTGATTTCACCATCTGTATGTGTCATATATAAAGACCTGCGGGTGTCGGGCGAGTGTTGAGTTATGTAGCATCAGCTATGGGATAGCAGCTTCTCGCAAGCCGCTATAAGTTCATCGAGCTGGTTGTCGAGACGAATGGCTCTATCCCGAGTTTCACGAATTTTCAGAAGATAGCGATAACCTTCTGGAATTTTGTTTTGAGACAAGTATCCTATTGCCGCGACATATCGCGAAATGGAATTGTTGAAATTATACAGCAGGCTTTTTTCCGCATACTCTACTGCCTTTTCATAGTTATTTCGATCGAGATGAAGCTGCGAAATTTTCATGAACACCTTGTCGAGAACGGAATTACCGAGACGTTCATAATCAAGATCAAGCACTTCGTTCAATTCATTGTAAGCTTCATTCCGCTTTCCGATGCTCATCAATGTCGCACCAATTTGATAGTGGATATACGGGTCGCTCGGAGAATTCGATAATGCGCGGTACAACATTCTAAGATTTCTCTCCGAGCGATCTTCTCCGCGCGCGGGGCCGGTGGCTCTTCCTTGCACTACCGGATGCGAGTATCCATGATGCTCTATTACAAGATCGGATACCATAATTCGCCCTCCCGCTTCTTCAATCGATTGTCTGACCTGTTCATGTATCGGCATCGCGTAACGATATTCCTTCCGTCTGCGAAACAACCTCACAATCCTCGAATCATCATAAAGAGCCGGGTCACTCACGGGCAATTCGCTTCTAATCAGGAGTTCGATTCCATCAGCACTGGATTTGTTTGTAAAATCCTTGATTTTGTTCCGCGTATCTGCCGGGAGTTCCTCGTCTGCATCGAGAACTAAAATCCATTCTCCGGAAGCTGCCTCGAGGGAAACGTTCCTTGCTTCAGCGAAATCGTCATGCCATCCATGATGGAAAATCTTCGCCCCAAATCGTTTTGCGATCTCGATCGTCGAGTCCGTCGAGCCAGTATCGACTATGACGATCTCGTCCGCAATTCCTTCTACACTTTGGAGACAACTGGGCAAATAATCCTCCTCGTCCTTCACAATCATGCAGAGAGAGATTTTCGGGATAATAGCGCAAGCAATATTCTCGAGAGATTGAAGATTCACTTAATGTCTTAGCGGTGAGTTTCTGTGGAAAACGGGAAAGAAGGCAATAGACCGCTGATGGCACAGCCAACGGTGATTTTGCGGGTGAATGCAATGGAGAATGGGACGGGAAAAAATCCTTGCATATCTATTTTATCTGTGTAGTGTTCGTCGATTTGGTTCACGCTCGTCGGAGTAGGAAGCCACCTTTTATTCCCGGATATAATTCCTCACAATGTCTTCGTCAAGGGGCCTCAGCATGACGTAATCCACTCCGTCTGATTTGTCCTCACCCTCGCGGTTTGTAAGAAGAATTGTCGTGCAATCCGGCTGAGAAGATTTTATTTGTCCACAAAGTTCTCTACCGTTGATTGACGGCAAGCTTAGATCGATGAATGCAGCGTCGAATTTTTCCGAATCGAGTATCATTGCTGCTTCAACAGCATCCGCAGCAACTTTCACGCGAGAAAATATTTTAATTAATTTCTCCGACTCCTCATAAGCGACCACTTTATCATCTTCGACTAACAGCGCGCTCAAAGTCTTCTCCCCCGGGGTCTCCACGCCCTTAATCTCACAAATGTCCATCGTCATTTCACTTCCGAGTGCCCTCGTATCGACCTTGTATCCCATCTTCTCAAGCTTCCCCGCTAAAGTCTGGATGCTTGCATTTTCTTTCAATGCGTCATCATGTAATGTATCGCCCGCTTTGCTGGTGATTCTCAAATTTATGTGCTTTCCTTTTCCGTCAGAGGCTTCGTTCGGACTCGGCTGTGCAGTCATCATCAGGATTTCGCAATCTTTGACTCCGGAAGCAAGCACGAAATTGACGAAGAGATCTTTTATCAAATCGGATGTAGTTTGTTCCGCACCGAACTCCGTCAGCTCGGAAACATCGAAGCTGCTTATTCTTAGCGGCCCTTTTTCTCTGTCCTTGGCGGTCAAATCTCCGGCAAGGCTTGATCGCTGGCTTGCCTGCATTACCGACAATCGCACCGCTTCGAAAATATCGTCTTGATTTCTGAAAGCATTATCCAGATCGACAGAAAGTTCCTTTGCGGCAGATGCCAGATGAAGTTTAATTTCCTGAATCACGCGATCATCCCCTTGTAGAAAGGGCAGCCTGGACAGAACGCCATCAATTCCTATTTTCGCGTTCCTCAAAGAAGCCGGGATTTTCCCTACGGTTTCGCGAAGCCTTGAATAGCTATCCTTCGCCGTTTCAAGCTTGGCTCGCAAGTCAACGGCTTCGCTTTGAGATGCTGGCAGCTTCACGGCGATGAGACTCTTTATTTTGTCGATAGCCGACTCTATCATGGTACGCGAGAATGAGTCGGGTGAACATTTTACCGCAACAAATCCGATTCCGAAGCTTGATAGATTAGCTTCGTAATTTGCAAAATCGCCGGCCTGATTTTGAACTATTTCGCCGGGAAGACTTTTGACGTCTCCATCACTTCTGACCTCGACTTTAGCATCTTTGCTTTTTCTCAAAAGCGAATCGCCCAGGATTCTCAGCACGTCCGGCGTTGTTGCAGACTTTACGAGCCCGGTCATGAACTCTTTCATAAACTTGGATTCTTCCGCGAGCTGTGCTGCCGATGCGGATTGATTTTCGAGAATCCTGTTCGCTTCCAACAAATCGAGCGCTGTGGATGAAATCGCGTTCAACTCAGAAGGAGATGGCGGCACACCCGCCCCGCCCGGCGTAGATCCCGTACGCAATAGGGCATCGCTTAAGAATCTGAATATCAAAACTAATCCCGATCCTCCAAACTTGAGCTGTGAAGATTTCGATTTAAGGGCAAAATAAAACCCTTCGGCTGCTTTTGTGTCGCTTGTCTCGAATTGCGACGCCGGCGCAAACATCCCGAGCTTCAGACTTGGAATCGAGATAGAGTTCGGCAAATTTCCATTTGTTGCCAAAGGAGTTAATGATGCGCCGTCAACGTAATAAACTCCGACAGCATCTGCGCCGAAAACTTGCTTTAGCAAATCGACCGTCTTGCGCGAGATATCAGCAAAGCTTGAACTATCGATGCCGGTTAGGCCGATGAGAGCACGAATGATTTTGCTGCTTTCTTCAAACTTTCGCACCGCTGTGGATCGTGTGCGTATGCCTGCCGCAAGCGAAGAGGCAGTTTTCAATAGCTTTCCAAGCTTGTCTATCTTGTCCGGATCCACATCCTGAAGTGCCAGCGATGCGAACCCCCGGACATCGCCTACGGTAGTAGACTGGATAAGAAGCGTCGAGTCTCCCGCCGATACTACATTCGCAAAAGTAGTATCGGAGAGTTCGGCTTTCGAAAATGAGCCGCCGCGCTCTGCCGCCGAAATGTCCGCTGGACTTAGTGTTAACGATAACGACGGATCGATCTTTCCGGAAAAGGTCGTCAACAAATAAACGTCAGCCGATTCCATATCACTTTGCATAACGCCGGTGCCCACCAATTTGACGGATTTAGTCCCATCGTTTTTAAGGATATCATTAAGACCGGTCAAAATATCTTCATACCGTTCTGCTCCTGCAAGTTCACTCAAGAGCTCCTGCCGATTTTTCAGCGTGTTTATTTCATCGCGTTGAGCAAGCTCATCGGTAACTCTGCGAAAATGACAAACGGTTGAATTTCCGAAATTGGTGTTTTCCATCCTATAGAATTTGCCGTCGAATTCAACAATCGCATTATTGTCTTTAGCACCGAATCGCTTCAACAAATCTTGAAAGCTGAACGGCTCATCAAGCCTGGCGTTGAGCTTGTTCCGGGCAATCAAATTGGATGCAGCAATGTTCCCGTTCTCAATTACAAAAATCGGCTCTTCGGAAAACGAATCGAGCGCATTCCTGAACGTATTTTGCAAGCTACGCAGCTGCATTTTGACATTTTCTTGCTCCGTGATATCTTCGATAAATACTAAAATCAAATCTTCCACAAGCACAGCACTCATATTCAAGAATTTCCGGTCAGTCGTGTGGCAAGTTCGCATAATGATGCTCCGCGAACGCAGTTCGGATTTGCAAATTTCGGGTGACTCGCCCAAGTACCTCAGAAAGGCATCGAAGCTTTTCTCCGTCTCCAGGAAATTCTTGAATAAACTTTCAAAGCTATCATTCCATTCAGCAAATTTATCGTTCCTGACGCGTGCAGTCGGCAATAAACTGTTGAATAGTCGGCCTGATTCACCTGTAATTCTGTGAAGTTCAGCTTCAACTCTCTTCTGCTCCGTCACATCGTTAAACGTGTAGAACCATGCAGTATGTCGCTGCTCTGATTTCCCCGATGGCACCGCTTCGCTTTCCCATTGAGAGACAATGAAGGTTCTTCCGCCCGAAGCAGTTGCTTCGAAGGTCCGTTCAGATGTCGAAATCGTCGAAATCTCGTTAAGCGAGATAAACTCCGCGAGCGGCTGGTTGTCATAGACCCGGAAGATTTGTTTTAAGCTTTCGCTTGCAAATAGAATTTTTTCGTCTGCGACTGCTGCTGTAGGCACAGTAGAATTTCCAACGATCTCTTCAGAATATTTTCTTTCAGCCCCCAGAACATTCTCGACAGATTCATTTTGCGCGCGAAGCATATCGATCGTGCGCTCGAACTCGCGTTTCAAATTCATTCCGGCGCTTTCATCTATAAAGTAAGCCACAGAGCCTGCACCTGTTCTTTGCTTGACGAGCAATACCTTAAAATACTTTTCCGAAATCTGCCCATCGGTATCGTTGGGCCGTTGAGGCTTGATGGAGATATTCAATTCTGAGCTGCCCGCAGCGGGAAGATTGAGCAGAAGCTCGATGAAATTTCGGCGATCATCTTCAGCCATAATGGAAGAAAGCGGCTGACCTATCGCTTCAGTCTCGCCGAAGAGGGATCGGAGCCGTTCGCTCGCTTCGGTTATGACACCGTGCTCATCGAGGACGGCAGCAACCATCGGCATATCAGTAAACAAAAGAAGGTGGGTGCTCTCCTTTGTCTTAAGCTCATTCTTCAATTTGATGAACTGCTCATCGAAATGTTTTTCAAATTCGGCAAGTTTGGATTTGAGATTGGCAAGGTAACCTGCAATTTTGAGAAGCGAGGAAAATTGATCCAGCTTCTGTTTTGCATCATGGACTTTTTTCGGGTGAAGCAGAAGAATGAAATAGTCGCCCGATTCTGTTTTTACGGAACTTATTGAGATCAAATCGAAGTGCAAGTCGTGCTGAATCTTTTTGCACGCCGCCGTTGTTGCCAGATCGCCTATCAACTGAAACGGACCGTCATACTCGCTGTACGGCAAATCGAAAAGCTTTGATCTCCCTTTTAGCAAAGGAATGCTATTAACGTTTAATTTGAGTCCTGCTTTAGATATTGTGGCGGCAATTTTTTCTATGTTTTCAGAGGAATAGGCAGCGAGCCCTGCGCTATCTCCATTTCGCTTGAAAATGAAGACATTTCCTTTAAATTCTCGATTGATACCCTCGGCAATGGAGGAAATGGATTTGTCAAAATTATTCGCAAAAACTATCTCCGACAATAGGGAGACCTGTCCGCCGGCGGCTGACGTTGGATAACTGGTCGAACGATCCGGACTGCGGGACAGATGATGATTGTCCGGTCGCACCTCTTGTCGGAGAGATATTAGCATTCCCCGCAAACGGGTTATTTGACTTTTTCCGCTTTGAGTGTGCTATCAGCAAAAGGATGATAGCGACAACGACCACAAAAAACAAAACTGCCGGCAAAAGATATTGGGGCAAATCGTTCATTGTTTTGGCAATGCTAAGAAGAAACTTCATATCCTAGAAATTCTAAACCGTAAAATTGGAATTCGAAAATGAGAATTGAGAACCCATCGATAACCCGTTCATTGTTTGGGAAGAGTGAAATAAAAAGTCGCGCCCTTTCCTTTGCCGGCGGATTCGACCCAGACGGTTCCACCGCTAAGCTCTACGATTTTTTTAACGAACGCAAGTCCCAGCCCACTCCCTTCGATCTTCTCGGTGTCTCCGGTTTTAACTCTCTGGAAAATCGCAAAAACTCTTTCGTGAAATTCTTTCATTATGCCTATACCATTATCACTGACGGAGAACAAAAAATGGTCGCCTTTGTCGTGAGACCCGATTACTATATGCGGATTTGGCTGGTCGCCGATATACTTTATCGCGTTGTCGATAAGATTTGTGAAAGCTCTTTCGATGTAACGTGTCACGACATAAAGCTTGGGAAAGTCGCCTTCGATCGAAACAGTTATCTTCTTCTCGGATAATCTGATTGAAAGATCCTTCACGACGCGACTGACAAGCTCGCCAATGTTCGTTTCCTCCAACACGACTTCAACGCTTCCTACTCTAGCAAGGTCGAGGAGATCGTTCACAAGAGAATGCAACCTAGCGGAGGAGCTGAGAATTGCTTCAATAAGAACTTCCTGTTCCACCGCGAGATTTCCGCTCCGCTTCAATTCTCGTGCGAACCCTTCGATGACTAGAATTGGAGATTTCAGGTCGTGCGTTATGGCATAGGTAAACTGCTGAAGCTCGCGGTTCTTGCTTTCTAATAAGCGAGTCTTCTGTATCGTTTCTTCGTGAAGCCGTGAGTTTTCTATTGCAGCACCAATGACGGTGCCTATACCCTCAACGATTTCCCGCTGAGATTTTTCAAGTGACCTCTCGATCTCGCTGAACAATGCGCCGACTCCAACGGCCTTCCCCTTTGCCTTCAGGGGAAATATCACGACGGAATCAAAAGAAAACTCTTCAAAAAGACGGGTTGCTGTTGCACCTGTCCGGTTGATCGATTCGACAGCTCCTGAGCTCAGAACTTTTCCAAATATTGACGATTCAATTTCGGAGCCGTGGACTTTTGATAGAAAATTTTCACCCAAATTTGTGCTTGCCGCCACGAAAATCTTGCGCATGCTCTTATCGGGCAAAAATATTGCGCCCGCGTCGCCGGTAAAAATGTCCATCATTTGACGAACCGAATATTCGAGAACTTCTCTGAAATCAATAGTCCGGTTGAGAAGCATCGCTATTCGGTTTATCGCACTTAACTGAAGATTCCGCTGCGTAAGAGTTTCTTCAAGTTTCCGTCGAGTCGTAACATCGATCACAATTCCAAGTGTACCAGAAAGCAAATTATCATCACCGAAAATCGGCGATGTGGAAATCTGCACATAAGACTCTTTTCCACCGGGACTTTTCAATAAAAATTCTCTGAATTCAACCGGATGCTTCGTGGCGATCGCCTGATTGAAAGGAAGGTTTGGCGGAAGAACTCTTTTTTTCGTTTCCGGATTACAAAGCCCGCTCAAAAAAATGGCGGAATTCTTGTGAAGATTGACGTCCTTATCGACCCCGAATATTCTCGCAGACCCCTCATTCATACCGACAATCTCGCCGAAACGATTGGTCACGATTATACCTTCTCCGATTCCCTCGAAAAGACGCAGCAAATCTTCTGATAAAATCAGGGCACTATTTTTTGTATCCACATTCATTTCGCGGAAATCTCGTCCAATATATTGAAGTTAAAACCCATCAGCTTCAGTTACAATCCTTTAACCAAGCTCACATCAGGTATATCATCGCACACTTGCCGCAGTATTAAACAAGGCTGCTGAAAGGAATCATTTGCCGGGAAAAGTGCCGCAGACATCAATAAATGGAACAAGCGCTTGACTCTTTTCGCGAGCCCATTAATGGTCAAAAAAGCAGGCACTTGACATGCATATCCAATGAAGTGGTACGTCTTAAGCAAATGATTGTCATTATGTGTCGAAATGTCTTTCCGTCACGTCTAATTGTAGCTTATGTTGAGCCTGTTATCTCTGTTATTCAGGCTTCTATTCTTTCTCAAACATAGTCCAACAGGTCTTTCCATGTCCGTGATGACCTATACCTATCGCTCACATTTCCATAAGTTTGCATTTCGTTCGGCGACCGAGTAAAATAGAGCAGGTGAAAGTATTTGCCGGTATTGCTTAGAGTAGTTCCAGTAGGCTTTCGTTACCCCTTAATTCGAGAATCCCGGAATAACGGGCCTAAAAACGGAGAAGGAAGCTTCTTGTCGTCGTCGCAGAAATCTCAATCGGAGCGGATATGAAAAATAATTTTATCACAACGATTACAATTATCATGGTGTTTTCGTCTTTCATCCTTTTGGAGGGATGTAAAAATAACCCATCATCACTGACAGGCACATGGAATTTTATGTCGGTTAATGAAACGATCGGCGGCCAAACTACTTCGGTAAATTTTCAGTCGGCCACCGGCAGTTTGAGTCTGTCCGCAAATTTTACATTTAGCGTCAACGGTGAAATAACATCTCAATCCGTTGCCCGATCACTCGGCCTTTCCGCCTATGCTTCCACGACCGCGACTGGCGGCTATTCGTATTCGGGCGGCGACAACACGATTACCTTCGACGTAACCAGCTGGTCAGGAAAAGGAAGTCAGATGGGAAACGCGTCTGGAACCTATATGCTTTCGGGAGACTCACTTCTCATCAATTTAAATGTCGGGAACGCTGTCTACAGCGTCAGCCTCTTAAGGTCACAATAATTTTGTAAGTGACTGTAATTAGATTGAGATCGTGAAAAAAAATCGCTATCCTTTGCGTACGCAATTTCCGGCGCGATAAGGGTGTGAGAAGTTGGCAAGTGCCGTCAAAATGCCGAACGGGAAAATCGACTCGATCAACTCATCGTAAAACTCGTCTTGTCCGGCGTTTGCTTTTGTCATGGTACTCAATTAAAATGAGTAAAGAAACCATTTGCAAGCAATGTTGATATCTGTCCCGGAGACCTCCGGCTCACGCTTTAAGCAAGGACTTCGGGCAAATCAAGGCTGAGAGCGGCACGAGACATTTTTGCGGCGTTGTATTTCGATCAAATCAGCGAGTGAAACCATGAAGAGAATAGCAATCAAAATGATGACCTGGATTGGCTGCGGAATAGCTGTTTTTCTTTTAGCCGGATGCAGTGCTAAAAAGGAAGCAAACAAAAACGCCGCTCCGAATTATCAAACGATCGTTGCGGCACAGATGACCGGCAACCCGCAGCCTCCGGAGATTGCCGAGATTAATTTCCCTGTGAGCACGTCCAAATTCTCTCCTGACGCGAAAAGGTTCGGCGAAGAAACATGGAGACCGATGCAGTTGTCGGGCGACGAGACAGACTCGAACAAAATCAGGCAAAGCATTAAAGCTCTCGGTGGAATTATCGGGGAAAAGCCCGACAATGCGGATGCTCATTTCATGAGGGCATTGTTGTCATGGCACATCGGCAGCACCGACTATAGTCAAATGTTGCATGATATTGATATTGCCATTGCAAACTACTCTTCACAAAAAGATAAGAGCGCCTTCTTTTCAGACGCTCCCTTCTACGGCCTCAGGGCGAAGTTGGATAAGGCCATGGGCGATTACCGGCAAGCCCTGGCAGATCTGGAAAAAGCAGTCAGCCTAGAGCCTGACGATCCGTCTGAAGCGCTCTGTATTTCCGGAACTCAGGCAGAAGAGATTTCACAGGGCAGCGTTTGGAATTATAAGGACTTCGATGAGATTATGAACAAATTTCCCAACGATTATAGAGCACATCTGTTCAGAGGTTATTACTACAGTTTCTTCGCCGGAGTCGACAATAAATATTATGCGGTTGCCATCGCCAGTTACACAAAAGCAATCCAGCTTAACTCGGGCTCTTACCTGGCTTACTATCTCGTGGGTAAGCTGTACGAGGTAGGGGCCACTCAGGCATTTCAGACTAAACATTCGACACTGTCTGGATATGACATGGCACGGGATAAAATGAACAAGAGAATGGTATCGCTTATGAGCAAAGCAATTGCACTCAATTCTCAATTCAAAGATGCCTACGTTTCTCGCGCCCATGGGAACTATTTTTTAGGGAACTATGAAGAAACCGTCAAAGATTGCAATAAAATAGTCGAACTCGATCCCAATTACGGATCGGGGTACGACGAGAGAGGACTTGCCGAAGTCAAGCTGGCAAAGTATTCCGAAGCGATCGATGACTTCGGAAAGGCGATCGAAAGAGAAGGCACCGGCAGAGCTCTGTCAGATTCGTATTACAACCGTGCGGACGCAGAAATCAAGGTCAAAGAATACGACGACGCTGTCAGTGATTATACCAAAGCAATCGGGATATTCCTTGGAAGGAATATCTTAGTTATGCACCTATCCGCCTTCCGGGCGATATATCCGGAATATGACAACATTTCCGATACGCTTCTGGCAAAGATGTTTTGGCAAAAGTTCTATCCTGATCTGAGCTTCGAGTCTTTTATGAAAGAAGTTCTCGCAGATAAGGAAAGCGGCGGTGAAATGGATTTTCTAAGCGACCTATTCCTTGCACGCGCCAACGCCTACTTGCTCGTGAACCATATTAGTAAAGCCGCCGCGGATTTTAGCAGAGCCGCAAATCTGCTCCCTTATTACGTCGATGCGGTAGGCAGATGGGGCTTCTACGCCAAGGATTCGGACAAAGAGATTTACATCGACTTGAAAACTGTCGAGTTGTCACGGAGGGACACTGCAAGCGCATGGATCAAAACTGTATCCAGCAGCTCTTCTTGTCTACAAGACTTTGCCATCGATCGCGCATCAAAAAAGATCAGAATACTTTCGACATTAGTGTTCAATTCGAACGGGAATGTTGTAAATCAAATCGGGGCTGAAAAGAATTGGGAGCAGATTGTGCCGGGCAGCTTCGGAGAAATGCTTTATAAAGGATTCCAGGAATAAACAGTATTGGGCGCGTAGTTGCCAAGTCTATGACTTGAGCAATTTGCGAGAATCACCTATTATTAAGAGTACAGATTAGTTCTTTTGCAAATTGGGGCTGTAGCTCAGCTGGGAGAGCGCGTGAATGGCATTCACGAGGTCGAGGGTTCGATCCCCTTCAGCTCCACAACATCAAGGTTTTTTAGTACCCACCTTCCTTTTCAGAACCGATACATTTCCATTCCCGCCATTCGTTTTTTACGCGACCATGAATTAAAATAGAATTAGAGTGAATATTTGCGAATACCTTCGAGAAATTGTTCAAGACCCTGGCGTTCCCTTTTCAGGGAGTCCCCACAAGCCGGGATCGCAAGCGGTAGGGGTATTTTATTCGGGGGTAATGATTCAGATAATTCAAGGGAGAGGCTTAAATGAATAAATTGCTTCGATTTGCTATAGCGATAGTCGCTATTATAATCGTGGGCTGTGGAACCTATGAGGTAGTGGTCATACCAAACACAGGATTCACGCAGGCGTCATCAATAACCGTGGAATGCGATGTGCTGGATTGGAGAAACGTTCAGCCAGCCATAGAACAAGCACTGCTGAATAATGGCTTTGATGTGATTTCGCCAGAAGTCGCACAAACTAAGCTCCAGTCCGAAAGCAGTCAAGAAAATCAGCTGTCAAACCCCGAATCACAACGGATACCACAATCAAGCTTTTCAGAGTCATCTAAACAGGCGGTACGGGAATATCGGTCGGTATATTTGCTCAAGTTCAAATATAATGTGAATGGTGATTACATGCCGGTGACTTTCGCGGCCTCTATTATTGACCTTAGAAGCGGCAAAGTGGTTGCCACTATAACAAAGACAAACGAGTGGCCATTGTCATCTAATAATTTAGCCAACGACATCGTTAATGAGCTATCTAAGGCGTTGAATAAGTAATGCCTTGGTGAAGATGAGTTAATCTTCTTAGATAATAAACCTGCTGATAAACGCCATGGCACGATTTCAATCCCTCGCTTTTCCATTCCGGGCGATTGCATTTCTCATAGTGGTTACATAACATAAAGTCGAAGGAAAAACTTGCGAATAATAACAAGCATTTTTTCATACCCATACCGTTCCCCATCGAGCGGGAGGATGTATTCCTCTTTAATCTTCTCCGCTGGTAATTTTGCCCATTAATAGGAATAAATGGAACCATATATTATATTTAGAAAAGTTACTTCTATCGGTACACAGCGATTTTGAAAATGTGACATCACAATTTCTGAAGCCTTCAAATTCAAATGTGGGTTTGTGTGGGTTGAGGTAAAAAGGAGGGTAGCACTATAACACTTAACGAAGCTCTTGCAGAATTAAACCAGTTAATATTTAGCAACTGGGAAAGATACCATTATCACAAACAAGGCTTGATTCAATCCGACTTTACAGCTGCTGAGCAAAAAATCAGAGACTTGCAAGAACTCAGTCCAACGAGGGAAATGAAGAGGAACATAGTCGAATCAAGAATACACAAAATGGGTTAGTGTCCTAATTCTAATTTCGCGCCGCTGTTCTCCCTTCCTTGTGACTCGATAAGTCTTCCCGATTCCACAGCCTGTTTGTAACTCCTCCCTTCCATCACTCTCAACGTTTGCATTTCTCAGTCTACTCGACTAAAATACGGTCGAAAGAAAAACTTGCAAATAGCTTCGAGACTGTTTCTTAAACCCCTACCGTTCCCTAAGCGGGAGTCCCGACTTGTCGGGATCGCAAGCGGTAGGGGCTCTTTGCTTATCAGGGTACTTTCAAACCGATTATTTGAAACGTTAAAGAAGAGTATCCGATGAAGGACGCGGACACGTATTTTCACGACTATCTTTCGGGTTACACACGCGAAAAACTTGGTGATTGGGTTTTCAACAGTTCACACGTATGGATAGCCTTTCCCCGTTTGCTATCGACCCCAATATTTCCTATCGCTATAATTTTCTTCGCATGGTGGGAAGTCCTTATTGCGCTAGTTATCGCTATGATTATCCGGATTTTCGTAAGGCACCGTTACTTCAATCCGTATTTAATGGATTATGGCTTGGATTTCATCAAGCTCAGGTGGCTGACAGCGATTGGTAGTTTTGCCTTCTTAGTCTCTAACCATACATATTTGCCTGCTGTTCTTGCACTGCTGTATCCATGGCTCATCGGAAATCTGATTGGCTCAATACCACCCCCCAAATTCCTCCATCGACATACAACAGCCATGCTCATCGAATTTATGATACGGGATAGGATTGAACCCGTCTGCAAGCACTCTTCACTCCCATCGGAAAGCTAAGGAGAGAGATGCGACCCTATGCCGAAACAGTCCACATAAAATAACAAAAGGAGAAACTATGCGAAGGATTCTAAAGGATTTAATAGCCGTCGTGCTTCTCACCACCATAGCAGTGGCAGCGATTGCATGGTGGAGTTCAAGAACAGGTGGCAATTCGATTGACCGTAATTTGCGGGCAGTCGCAACATTAATTGTCTACGGTTCCGACGGAACCGTGAAGGGTCAAGGCAGTGGAATCTTTATTAACTCCGAGGGTTTATTGGCTACAAATGCTCATGTCGTAAACGGCGCTGCGAACGTAGTCGCCAAACTTGCTTCGGGAGCGTTCTATGCCATGAAGGAGATTAAAGGAATCAACAGAAACAATGATTTGGCTTTGCTTCAATTTGATGCAAAAGAAACTCCCTGTGTGTCTGGACTTGGGAACTCAGATGAAGTAAAGATTGGAGAGAATATCTATGCTATCGGGACACCGAATGGACAGGAAGCTACACTCTCCGAAGGGAACATAAGTTATCCACTTAGAGAAGTTGGTGGAATAAGACTGATTCAATTCACAGCTCCTATTTCTCCGGGCAGCAGTGGCGGAGGACTTTTCGATGAGAACGGTAAAGTCATAGGTATTACATCAAGTTCGCTGAATATTTCGTCCGGTGCACAAGCCGGGCTGGCTCAAAATTTGAACTATGCTGTGCCAGTAAACGATTTAGATTCCATGATTGCTGATACCAGTAAACATTTGGAAAGTAATCCAACCTATTACTACACCCAGGGAACCTTGGCGGATAACCGGAAGGATTGGAACAAAGCCATGGATTTCTACTCAGAAGCCATAACGCTGGACAGTACATACGCAGACGCATACATGGGCTTGGCGGGAGATTATTATTCGATAGGCAATTACGAGCTTGAAGTAAACAATTATCTTTTGGCTGTAAAGTTGGCTCCGTCGAATTCTGACGCTTACTACTACCTCGGCACTGCTTATGAGGATGTTGCACAGTATGACAGCGCATTTGCGGCGTTCAAGACGGCATTGAGTTTAGACCCAAATGATAAGGACACTAACCACGACTTTGCGATTCTCTGCTTGGCTATGGGAGATAAGAAAGACGCCCGTTTGCTAATCAACAATCTTTCTCGTTTAGACCCAGGTTGGGGGAAAGTCCTTCAGGTAATATTAGACCATGGAAAGTGACCCATAACGACCGTGCGACAATTTCAACACTACGCTTGTCCCGATTCTTCGGAAGGAAGGTAGAATCGCCATGAGATTTGCCTTCTACGTAAAAATAATTTGGGGTGTTGGGCTACTTTGGTATATTTTTTCAGGCAAAACATCACCAGCCCGCCGTTTTGTTGAAAATAAACATCAAGCATCTTCTGCCGAATCGATCTTTTGGGCAACGTTGATTTTTGGTCTCCTGTTATTCTGCATCTCGACAGCTCTCTCCATCAAATAAAAAAATTGATGACTGTGATTCAGGTGACAAAGACATCCACAAGGAGCATTTAAATCAAGAACCGAGGTGAATGATGGAACAAGAACGAAAGAAGCCGCGGCCCTCCGACAGCTTATCACAAATGGAATTAGATGCTCGCGTTGACTTCACACTCCAGACAATCGCCAAATTAAATTATCAACGCAGTCAGCAATACGGAGAACTCCCCGCGATTAGTCCGTTCGCACGTGACCGTATTGTCGTATTAGATGCTGTCTCTAAATTGTTCCCCGAAGGAAAAGAGATACTTCAATGGCGGATGGATTCACAGATGGAGAAATGCGAGAACAAATATTTTGAGTGCGTCAAGGGCAAAGCGGGGAAAGCGTTTAATCAACAAAATCGATTCAACCGCATCATGGAGAGCCACCCCTTTAAGCCCCAAGAAGATGCCGAAGAAGATGAATTCAACGACCCATTCATAGGCAAGATTTCCCTGAAAGGTAAGCCGGACTGGTACAAGTGGATATTTGCGCACCCACGAAATACGTTTAGAGAACTGCTTCCCTATGCTAAAAGCGTGCTTCAAGTTTCGGACGCTAATCTAAGAATGCTGAAACTGAGATACATTGACTCGACTGGAGATAAGCGAGAAGAAGCAGCAATTTTAACGGAAGAAGAACAGACGGTTTTAGACGCGGTGCGATTTGGAGATACAGACTACAAAACGGAAACGCAGCTTAGCGAGGCAATAGGCAAACCGTGGACGGAAATAATGGTGATTGTTGAGGGACTGGTAAAAAAGAATCGGCTCGAACATCGGGACGGCTTAATAATCGGATAGATACGTTCGGCGTAACAAAGTTCCTAAAACTGTTACGGGACAAAAACACTATTAATTAGTAAGCGTGATGAAAGGGAATCACACTTACATATTCGACAATCAAAGTTTTCGGCGGGGAGTTCCACTTACCTGTAAATGTGCTTTCATCACCTGCCCGCATTATTTCCTAACAAAGAATCGATTAAGTGATGAAAGCACAATCACAAATCGCCATCCAGCATAACCGCGGCGGCTCACGGCTCTATCTAAACAGAGAACGAGGCCAAAAACATCTCGGCATAATCTGGATAAGAGGACCACCAGCTTCTATTTGAATCAGTAATTCACCCCTACGTTTAGCGCGCACAGAGGGCTAATTACGGTCTTCCTCATAAAGCACGATTGCCTGAATTCGAGGTGCCCTTTTTACCTTCTGTTTTCTTCGCGCTGTTCTTAGTTTTCTTTCAGAAAGCCTTTCAAAATATTATTCATCTGTTCAAATTCGATCAGGAAAGCGTCATGGCCGTGGATCGATAGAACTTCGATGTAGCGAGCGTTCGGAATCAACTCTGCAAGACCGCGCTGCTCGACAGCCGGATAAAGCAAATCCGAGCTGATCCCGATGCAAAGCACTTTCGATTTGATGCTGCTCAAGACATCTTCCAACTCTCCGCGTCCTCGCGCAACGTCGTGCAAGTCCATTGCACGTGTGATGTATATATATGTGTTCGCATCGAACCTTTCGACAATTTTCACCCCTTGATAATGGAGGTAGCTCTCAACCTGAAAAATATTCTTCAAATCAAAAAAATTCTTGTCTCCATTTTCATGAACTCTATCGCGTTGAAATCGCAAAGCAAACGATTCGGGGCTTCGATAGCTCAGCATCGCTATCATCCGTGCCAGTGCGAGTCCGCGAGCCGGCTGTCCATACGCATAATAGTCGCCGTTCCTAAATGCAGGATCGGTGAATATCGCCTGGCGTGCCACTTCATTCAATCCGATACCCCAAGCCGTGTGGCTTGCGCCTGTCGCAATCGGCGCCGCTCTCTCGACCATTTCGGGGTACATAACCGGCCATTCCACCGCCTGCATCCCTCCCATCGACCCACCGACCACAAGTTGAATTTTCGAGATTCCCAGCCAGTCGAGGAGCTCCTTTTGAATGCGTACCATGTCGCGGATTGTCGTGGTCGGAAACGAAGTGCCGTATTCTTTCATCGTGCGCGGATTGATCGTAACGGGTCCCGTGGATCCGTAACACCCGGCAAGAATATTCGAGCAAACCACAAAATACCTGCTTGTGTCCAGAGCTTTGCCGGGGCCGATTATTCCGTCCCACCATCCCGGGATTTTGTCATCTTCCGAGTTATAAACCGCAGCATGTGCACTTCCTGTGAGTGCGTGACACACGAGAATGCAATTGGTGCCATCGCTGTTCAACTCACCGTAGGTCTCGAATGCAACATCGATCGGGCCGAGCTTCGCTCCGGTTTCAAAAAGGAACGGCTCGGCTTCAGTATGAAGCCGAACCTTTTGAGTCTTTACGATTATGTTTGCCAGCTCTTCGGTCATGCCTTCGCGGTTTCCTTGACAGAATCGAGTGCCTCATCGAAATCGAGGATAATATCGTCAATGTGCTCGATGCCAACAGACACGCGGACCATATCGGGTGTCACGCCGGATGATAATTGCTCCTTTTCCGAAAGCTGTTGGTGTGTCGTAGTTGCAGGGTGAATCGCAAGAGTCTTCGCGTCGCCGACGTTCGCAAGATGGCTGGTCAGCTTCAGGTTATTTATGAAGCTCCTTCCCGATTCCAGGCCTCCGCTTATACCGAAAACAATGATCGACCCGAAGAGGCTTTTCCTGAAATACTTTTTTGCTCTTTCATGGTCAGGATGATCTTCAAGTCCGGGATAGATCACCCAATCCACCAACGGATGTCCCTTCAGATGTCTGGCAAGCTTCAGAGCATTTTCATTGTGCCGCTCGACACGCAGCGAAAGAGTTTCAAGTCCTTGAGTGAACAAAAACGAATTGAACGGACTTAAAGCCGGGCCGATGTCTCGAAGCGCTTCGACCCTTGCTCGTATAATGAACGCAATATTTCCGAACGACGACGCCGGGCCGAACACCTCATAAAATTTCATCCCATGATAACCGGGACTCGGCTCGGTAAATACCGGGAAGTTTCCGTTTCCCCAGTCGAATTTTCCTGAATCGACAATCACTCCGCCAATCGATGTACCATGTCCGCCGATCCATTTTGTCGCAGAATGTGCCACGATGTCGGCGCCGAAATCTATCGGCCTGCAAATGTACCCGCCGGCGCCGAACGTATTATCCACGATCAGTGGAATGCCTTTCGAATGTGCAAGCTTCGCAAGCGCCTCGAAATCGGGAACGTTCAGTTTGGGATTGCCGATCGTTTCTATATAAAGGGCTTTCGTCTTTCTGTCGATCAGCTTTTCAAATTCGGAAACTCCGTCTCCTTCGGCAAATTTCACGTTGATTCCGAGCCGCGGGAAGGTAACCTTAAACTGGTTGTAAGTCCCGCCGTACAAATTCGAAGTCGAAATGATATTTTCGCCGGCTTGAGCTATCGTAGCGATTGTGAGAAATTGTGCCGCTTGACCGCTGCTTGTCGCAAGCGCTGCTGCTCCACCTTCCAGAGCTGCAATTCGCTGCTCGAAAACATCTGTTGTGGGATTCATTATCCTCGTATAAATATTTCCGAACTGCTGAAGTCCAAAAAGCGCGGCAGCATGTTCGGTGCTGTCGAAAACGTAAGACAACGTCTGATAAATCGGGACAGCTCGGGATTTCGTCGTCGGATCCGGCCTTTGTCCAGCATGAAGCTGGAGAGTTTCGAAGTGATATTTCCTCTCCTTACCGTTGGTGCTCATCTTTTTCTCCTCTTTTTTTATTTTAATTTTCTCATGTGTCAACAAAAAAACCTCTTCCTGCCGGGAAAGACTGCAAGAAGAGGTTCTGATTCTTTGCTCATCTTTCCCATGCAGAATATCATGGGCAGGAATTAGCACCGTGCTCCTCGCTTAACGCGGGGAAGGTTGCCAGGGTTTCGTCGGGCCTGATCCCTCCACCCTTCTTGATGAATGAAAACAACTTGTCGAAGGAACTATCTTAATATAACAATCTTGAAATTAATATCAAGTATTTTTGCGAAAATCTCCAAGCCCTTTAATGTCACCATGTCAGGCGACAAGAATCTCATTTGAGACTATTTCAGCAGCATAAACTTCTTCGTGGCAGTAAATAAGTGTCCATCGCTCCCTATCGCGTTCACCCTGTAAAAATAAACCCCGCTGGACAAATTGCCTGAATTAAACTTCACTGCATATTTCCCCGCCGTCTTATTTTCATCGACTAACGTTTTCAATTCCCTCCCAAGCACATCGTAGACCTTTAGTGTTACGTGACTGCTCACAGACAGCTGATAACTGATGATTGTCGCCGGGTTAAATGGATTCGGATAGTTTTGGTAAAGGACAAAAGTTGTCGGCAATGTTTTGGCGGCGATGACCCCTGTTGTGCCCCAGTTATTGACAGGCATAAAATCTGCGCCGGAGCCGTTGCCCCCTTGGACCACAGAGATATTTCCAGTGCTCTGAATTCTATAAATGCAATCTCCGATTGGAGTCGCGAACGTATACACGCTGTCACTTTGAAGAACGGCATTCGAAACCGAAACAGGCAGTCGGTACGGATATACAGTACCGCTATCACTCAACAGGGTAATTTGAACGTTGTTGTTGTCATCAAACGAACAAATCGACAGATCACTTTGCGTCAACGGTACAATGAATGAAGTTCCGATATTTTTTCCCGTGGAATCTGCGACCCGGTCGAGATACCAGTAAGATGGATCCAGATATTGGCCCTCCCACGATTCCTCAAAAGGAATGTTGGCCGCCGTCAGAGCACGGGTCGATGTTACTTTCCAGAAAGTATCTTCTGTAATTCCGAGAGTTTTCACCTGCCAATCGCCGAGTGTGTCAACTGCGATAGTGTCGCCTGTGGTCAGATTCATAACGACAATCGCGTTGCTGTCGGCATATGAAACAAGGGTTATTGAATTTTCTTCTGCCGATGAAAAACCCGAGAAGCCGTAAAACAAATTACCTGAGAAGGTTCCGTTAGATGATGGCACATAATATCCCTGGTCGGTATAAGAGAGCACGGACACCGGATTGTTGCTGACAACTTGCAGCGCTTTCTTCTGGATTGAAGAGTCATCCGGGAAATCGAAGTATCCGGTAGAATCGACGCCACCTGCGTAAAGCGAGTCGCCGCTCGCAAGATCTCTGACGACGAAATCGGTCCCGCTCTGATACGCAAATATAATAAAATGCGGATCGTATGACGCATCGCCTTCCATCATCCATGTGTCTAATTTCGTGCTTGTACCGCTGCCGTTTTCGTCCACTGCGTAGTATCCACTCGCAGTACTTGTAATTTCGTCGCCCGCAAGGACGGCATAGGGCTTGTCCCCGCTGATAAGATAATTTCCATTTCCCGGTGAAAGGGTATCGAAGGAATCTGCATCGAGTATTACGTTCGCGACTGTAGCTGCAGCGTTACTGTCACGCTTCGTGATGGTAATGCTCGTGTTGTCAGAATACGAAAAGATAGCAATGTCGTTAAAAGTGTAGATGAATGCCAGGTAAGATGTGCTTCCTGCCTTTCTCGGCGTGATAAAGCTGCGGAAAGACGAAGCTGTCGGATGTTTTGGAACTGCGCTCCCCGGAGGTGCGCCCGGACGATTTTTGGAAACGGCACCAGCGCTCTTTTGTTGGGCAGAAATCGATTGCCAGGAGACGAGAGCCAATAAAAAACAGCCCACGATGATTTTTGCTGAAGGCGTCCGTTTGAGGCGAATCAATGCTTGCAGTCCGTCATGAATGATTATTGTACAATTGACTTCCCAGATCATGCATAAAAATTACTCCACATATTCTAAACTATAAGATACTAAATATTAAAAAACCATCCTGTTAATTAAATTAAATATTGTGAATTCATGATTTTGAAATAACTAATTTCGTGGAAAGGAGGCAACTTGGAAATCAAATTCACACCGATATCGAGCGTGGGCGAATTCAAGCTCATCGGGAAGTTGAATGATATCGCATCGCGCTACTCGAACCCAAATGTTATTCAATCAGTAGGGGACGATGGGGCAATAATAATGCCATCTCCCGACAAACTCACGGTTGTTACAACGGACATTCTAATACAGAGTGTTCACTTCGATTTGTCGTATACCTCGATGAAGCACCTCGGAAAAAAAGCTGCGGTTGCAAATCTCAGCGATATCGCCGCAATGTCTGCCCTGCCGATAGCAGCGTTCGTCTCGCTGGGAATCCATTCCAATATTAGTTTGGAAATGTTAGAAGAATTTTATGAAACGCTTACCGACGAACTGGGCAAAAACAACTGCATAATCAGCGGAGGCGACACGTCTGCCTCTCCGATAGGGCTCATTATCAACATTGCAATTGTCGGAGAGGTCGAGCCGGATCGACGCGTTCTTCGAAGCGGGGCAAAGGCAGGCGATGTAGTTTGCGTTACAGGTGATCTCGGACGTTCTCATGCGGGGTTAAAGATTCTCTTGAGAGAAAAAAATAGATATATGGAAGCAGGCCAGCCCAAAGATTTCACGCCAAAGTTCGACCGCTATGACGATGCCCTCCAGAAGCATTTGTTGCCCGATGCAAGAGTTGCTCTTTCAAGAGAACTTACACAAAAATTCAAGGTTCATTCGATGATCGATGTGAGCGACGGCCTGGTTTCTGACATGATGCATATTTGCCAGGCAAGCAATCTGACTGCCGAACTTGATGAGGAATTCGTCCCGATCGATCCGATTACGCGCAAAGTCGCGCATGAAAATAAAAATGAGCCGTTGGATTACGCTCTCTACGGCGGTGAAGATTACGAGCTTCTCTTCACGATTGCAGAATCGGATTTCAGCAAACTGTATTCTTTGGAAGGAAACATCAGGGCGATCGGAAGGATGAAAGATGGAGAACCAAAGGTAGTGGTACGGCGCCTGGACGGCAAGTCGGACGAATATAAAGATTTTGCGTCGTACCAGCATTTCGCTGCTGACAGCCGTTAGCCTCTGGGCGCCGCCTGAATGCTAAACGCCAAGGCCAAATTCTACCCGAGAACTCTTTTCGCTATGGAGCTGACCGCCGCCGGGTTGTCCGAGATTACTCCATCAACGCCCATTAGTATCATTTTTTCTATCCTGCGGAATCCATTTACCGTATAAACAAAAACTTTTATCCCGAGATTGTGAAACCCTTGCACCGTAGTTCGATTGAGAAAGAGATGATTCAAAACCACTCCTTGCGCACCGTACTGCAGTGGGAACGAACGCGGAGTCGGATTCAGATTATGCCGGTAGAGAGGAGCAAAACGAAAATGCGGAACTTTGTGATGCAAATAGCGAAGTGCTTCCAGATTGAACGATGAAAAGATCACCTCTTCATCCATTCGATGCCGCTCGACTATCTTTATGCACCTCTCAACCAGCGCGTAAACGCCGTTGTGCCGGCGATGCTTCATCTCTATGTTTAGCTTCACCCTCCCCTTCGACAACTCAAGAACTTCGTCGAGGAGAGGCACGCGTTCCAGAATATATTTATGACTAAACCAGACTCCAGCATCCAACGACCTTATATTGCTGATAGTTAGTTTTTTTACCAGCCCGCTTCCGTTCGTCGTTCTTCCAAGCCGGTAATCATGAAACACAATCACGTGATTATCGCCCGTCATCATCACATCCATCTCAAGCATGTTTGCACCTGCCTCGATTCCCTTCTCGAAAGCAGCGATCGTATTCTCGGGTGCTGCGGCAGAAAAGCCGCGATGAGCAACGTTATAAAACTCCACACCATCTCCAAAAAGTGAATGGACCAATTTAGCTCAGAACCAAAGTCTCATAGCCCGCCCTATTATGAATGGACGGGCTATCAAGTATGAAACATTCTTATTTCAACTTCAAGCTTGCGACTGCCTTTTCAAAGACTGGCAGAAAATCCTTCTGCAGGGATTCGGCCCAATTGAGAGTCACTCGAATCCACTTGTCATTCTTTACCACAAAGTAAGCGCGGCTCTGAATGCCGTTCGCCAGTGAATAGCTGATCTGGTACGCGTCAAGGCCATCGATTTTGATTTTCATCTCACGTGCATTGGCTGGATAGTTCCCTTTGTTCTGCTTGTAGACTTTGTTGACATCCAACTTCTTGGCGTCAAGGACATCCACTTGTATCGTGCAATCTGCGCGGTAGCCCTTGATGAGTACGGAAGCCATGATGTCGCCGGAAGCGCCTTTGGGCGTTGCAACAAAATTTGTCGGGTACTGGATCGTGAGGTATTCATTATGGTAGGAGGCGAATGTCTGCGAAGGAATTAAATCTTCCGGCTGCTGCTGCACCACGACTGCTTTGGGTATTATTTGGTACGTGGTTTCGACGGTATCGAACACCTCCGAGTATTGCTTAAAGTTATCATTGAATCCGGCTGCTTCGTAGCCGTACTTCATGCTGTCTTTAACTGTGATCACACGGTACGAATAAACCGTATTCTTGCTGTCGATCTTCAAAGCATATGGTATCTTCACCGCAGGAACTCCCGCTAACGTGGTCTGCTGATCCGGATCGATCTGTGCTTGTTCTTGCCTGAGCTCATCCTGGAACTGTTGAACGACAGCATCAAGGCTGTTAGTGTGAGCACTGTCGGCATAGGCGTAAATCTTTACACCCGGTTTCCCCTCGGAAGTCGGATCAAAAAACTTATTCGCAGCATCCTGTGTGTTGTAAACCCAAATTTTCCCCGGTTGTGCGGATTCAGGCCATCCCGCCGGAAGCTTGATTGAAAATAGGTTGGAACCATCTCTAAAATCCTGCAACTGCGGAACAGCCACCGGCGTATTCTTCTGGCACGCTGAAAATGCAATAGCCACGAACAATACGATTAACAACTCGTTGATGAATCTTGATTTCATATTTTGTGCTCCTCTTTTTGATATGCCTGACTATTTTTCGGTCCGAGATTCCACATTCAGGGAAATGTGCCAGCACGTCGAAGCTCCCGAGCGCGCCATGCGCCCTCGCGACATACAAGGAGCCGCGACAGCATCAAGCGGGATTCGTGTCGTTAACATAACCCGGTATCATTCGGATGCAAAAATATATCAAGCACGGACAGAAATAACAACATTCAAAGTGAACCCCACACAATTTCGACAGCTGGCATGAATCACGCGATTTTCAGCGAGCACTCGCTGGAAATTGCAAAAACTTTGATTTAAATTTTAATTGCATAGACAAACATAGAGGCAATTATGAAGGACCGTTACATCATCAAACTTTCCATGGCCACGTTTATTTATGCATTAACAATCGCGGGGTGTTCAAGCTATCAGGCAGTCGAATCGACACCAAATTTGTATTTTAACCCCGACACTGTCAAGGCGGGACACTTTGATGCCGGAAAAATGTGGACTTTCGATTATCCACCGACAAAATATTTCGAGGACGCTTATAGATTTGCGCCCGATTCAACTTGGTTTAACGATGCCCGGCTGGGAGCGCTCAGACTTTCGAACTGCACGGCATCATTTATATCCGCCGACGGACTTGTTTTGACCAACCATCATTGTGCCCGCACCGCATTGGATAAGGTCAACAAGCCCGGCGAAGATCTTCCCGACAGCGGCTTTTACGCACTGACATTGAACGATGAAAGAAAAGTTGACGGCATGTACGCCGATCAACTGGTCTTGCTGAAAGATGTAACGCATGACGTGCAACAGGCAATTGCGAGAGGAACTACCGACGAAGAAAAAATAGAAAATGAAAATAACGAGCTTGAGAAGATCCAGAAAGAATATTCGGAGCAGTACAAAAAGGGAGACCCTGCAGATTCAATGATCTTTCAAGTCGTTTCCTTTTACAACGGCGGCAAATATTCCCTCTACGGTTATAAACGTTACACAGACTTGAGATTGGTTTTTGCACCGCAGCTTATTGTGGCATATTTCGGCGGCGATTATGACAACTTCACTTACCCCCGTTACGACCTGGATTTTTCGTTATTTAGAATTTACCAGGACGGCAAGCCCTTAAAGACCGACCATTATTTCAAGTGGAGCCAGGATGGAGCGAAGGAAGGCGAAGCGGTATTTGTGATAGGAAATCCCGGAAGAACGAGCAGACTTCTGACAATGTCGCAATTAAAATTCGATCGGGACCATACTTATCCCTACTTCATTAACCTTCTTCAAGGGAGCTATGACGTTTACGAAAAATTTGTGGAGCGGCATCCCGACAAAAAGATCGATTACCAAACGCAGATGTTCGGCATTTCGAATTCGATAAAGGCGCTCACAGGTTATTTAGGCGGACTCCGCGATCTATATTTAATGGCACGCAAGGAGGCGTTTGAGCGAAAGTTTCAGGATTCTGTTGCAGCGGATTCCGCATTGGAAGCAAAATATGGAACGGTGTGGAATGATATATCCAATATCCAGAAGGAGAAGGCCGCTATGTTCGACAGAATTACCGCATACAACATAATCAACGTCAACCTCGGCAGGTCTCAATACTTCGGCTTGGCATCGCGTGTCGTGCATTACGCACACATCATGGAGATGCCGGACACGAGCAGGCCGTCGGAATATAGAGGTGCGGAGCTTGATTCTCTTAAAGCAAAATTTTTTCCTAAGAAGTTCAACGCAGAGTTAGAGAAAATGTTTTTGGCATTTCAATTGAAGTCCATGGAGTCGCTTCTCGGCACAACCGACACGACATTCGACGCCTTGCTCGGCGGAAGGACACCGGACAACGCCGCCGATTACCTGGCTGCAAATTCGCCGCTTGGTGACAGCGCAAAAGTAGCTGCGATATTGAACGAGCGCCCAAGCGTAATTCTATCCTCCGGGGATCCGTTTATGCAATTTGTAATAGCGACCCGGCATACCGAAGGAGATTTACGCGCCAATTACCAGAGATTATCGGCAGATGAGAGCGCACGCGCACAGCTTCTCGGTCAGGCAATTTACGATATCTATGGAACTTCGATTCCGCCGGATGCGACATTCACGCTTAGAATAGCCGATGGCGTAGTAAAGGGGTATGAATATAATGGCACAATTGCACCGCCGAACACAACATACTACGGAATGTACAACAGGTATTACTCCTTTGCAAATAAATATCCATGGTCGCTTCCCGCAGAATGGCAGAATCCTCCGGCGGACTTCAACTTGAGTACACCGCTCGATTTCGTCGCGACGAACGATATCATCGGCGGCAACTCCGGCAGCCCGGTGCTGAACAAAGAACTTCAAGTTGTCGGATTGATTTTCGACGGGAATATCGAAAGTTTGCCCGGAGACATCATCTATGTTGATACTTACAACCGTTCAGTTGCAGTTCACTCCGATGCAATCCCCGAAGCACTGGAGCATATTTATCATGCAGACAGATTGGTCGCCGAGATTAAGAGTGGAAAAATTCAGGAAGTAGAGCCAAAATGAGGCCGCCAGAATACGTCAGAACCATGGCATTCACACTATTGATTTCTTTAGGACTTATCAGGAAACGGGAATGAGGGCATGAGTTCCATCAAGAAGAAACAAATCTACAGAATGTGCAAATCCCGAGCCTTGACTATTAACCACGCATGCGAAGTGGGGGTCTATATGCCGGAGACCTCAAATATTGCGGATTTCATTCGAGAAAAAACAAGGGCGACTCTCGTAGAGCCGGACCCTGAGAGCATTGAAGCAATTCACTCGTATTTTGGAAATGCGGTTGATATCAAAATATTTCCTTACGCCATTTACGACTACAATGGTACACTGGAACTTGTTAAACGAAAGGCATCGACCTATGTCAGCCTGCTTTCGAATTCACCTGCGGTTCTAAACGATCACTATCAAATCAACGAGCAGGACAAATTCACCGTTGAATGCAAGAAGTTCAATGAAATCGATGATGGCACAATAGATCTGCTTGCCGCGGACATAGAAGGATGCGAATGGTACGTTGTAAAAAACCTCAGGAGTCGGCCGAAAGTTATCTCGTTAGAGACGCATGGAAAAGCGTATGTGAACCCTTACATGCCCGAAATAAGTAAGTGGATGAAAGAAAACGGTTACTCTATCTGGTACAAAAACGGCACGGACAGCGTTTACTTAAAGGGTGGTGTTATCAAGTTCAGTCTTGTTGACAAGGCAAGACTGAGGATTCAAAATGTTGCGATTGCTTTTCTCAGATACAAACGCCTAATCAAGAACAAGTTGTGGATATAGAATAGTGTGGCGTGAATAGAACTTCACAATTATGCGACCGTCCTCCGGGCGGGGGACGGTCACATTTGACAACTCCTACGCGACAGCCTTCACAAATTCTGTCAAGAACTTGTAAAACTTCTCGACGCTGTCTATGGCAACTTTTTCATCGGGTGAATGAGGGCCAATAATCGTGGGACCGAAGGAAATGGTATCGACTCCGCCGCCAACCCTGTCGTTTATAATGCCGCATTCGAGCCCGGCATGTATCGCCGTCACTTGTGGTTCCTTGCCATAAAGATTTCTGTAAACTTCTTTGCCTTTCGCGAGCGCGGCAGACTTGATATTCGGCTGCCAGCCCGGATAGCCGTCGCTTACTTTTATCTTCGCGCCGGCAAGCTGTCCGACCGAAGCGACCTGCGCAGCAATCATATCCTTCTCCGATTCGATAGAACTTCTCTGGCTCGTCACAACGGTAACTCCGGCACGATCCGTTCGCAAGACCGCAACGTTGGTCGATGTCTCGACCAGGCCCGGAATTTCGCTGCTCATCCTGATGACGCCATGCGGCAATGCTGCAAGTGTTCCGAGAATTTTTTTCTTTGTCACATCGTCAAGTGCCTGCTTTGCTTTCTTTCCTACTTCGATGAGTACCTTTACGCCCGGATCGACCGACTTGAACGCGTTCATGAAAAGTTTCTCGCAGTTCTCGACAGCTTTACGGACTTTCGCCGCGTCGGCTGCGGGGACAACAATTGCCGCATCGGCTTCGCGTGGAATCGCGTTGTGCTTGCTTCCACCTTCGAGAGAAACGATTTTCATTTTGGTGATCGCGTCAATCGCCATTAGCGTTCTCGTCAGGAGTTTTAGCGCGTTCGCCCTTCCGAGATGGATATCGACTCCCGAATGCCCGCCTTTCAATCCGCGTACCATGATATTATAAGTCGCGACTTTCCCGGTGACGGCTTTCTTCTTTGCAGGTATTGTAATCGTGGTGTCGAGCCCGCCTGCACAGCCGACATAGAGGACACCCTCGTCTTCGGAGTCCAAGTTCATCATGGTTTTCCCTGTGATGAATCCCGGCTCGATATGGTTCGCACCCGTTAGTCCGGTCTCTTCGTCGATAGTGAAGAGCCCTTCAATCGGTCCATGAATGAGCGACTTATCTTCCAAAAGCGTGAGCAGCGATGCAGCTCCTATTCCGTCATCGGAACCGAGAGTCGTGCCGTCGGCCTTGATGAAGTTGCCTTCTCTGTGAAATTTGATTCCATCCTTCTTAAAATCGTGCTGAACATCCCGGTTCTTTTCGCAGACCATATCGGTGTGGACCTGCAAAACAGTTGTAGGCGAACTTTCTTTGCCGGGACTTGCCGGCTTCATCACTACAATGTTCCCGACTTTGTCCTGTTTACATTTCAGTCCCATTTCTGCCACATTCTTCTTGATATACTCGAGAACTGCTTTTTCGTTTTTAGAACCGCGCGGAATGGCGCTGATTTGGTTGAAATAATGCCAAATCCTTTCCGGCTTCAAACCTTGGATAGCTGTTTCGTTCATGAGATCATCCCCTTTTTAGAGAATTTTTGTTTTGAATTAAGAGCTGAAAATTCACAATTTGACATTTCCTGTTCCAGCATGTCGAAGATCCCGTGCGCGGGACAAAAAGAATGTATGATATGGAAAGAAGAGAAGCAACGGACGGAAAAAAGCCCATGGATAATGCAGGTCACCCGGATCTTCGCGGATGGCAGCATCCAAATTTTTTGCGTAAATCCGTATTTCCCTTGAAATTAGCGTGCTATTCTTCGATTTTCTTTACCCTTCCAACTTCACCCGTTTCCAACCGCACCTTTATGCCATGCGGATGCGTTGAGGAGTTCGTCAGAATGTCTTTTACGATTCCTTCCGTCAGCTTGCCGGTGCGCTGGTCCTGCTTCAAGACAATGGATACTTTAAGTCCCGGTTTTATGTCAGATCGTTTTGTGCCATTCATATTATTTCCTCACACCACTCTTGTCACCGCCAAATCTGCCGCGGAGAAAAACAACGGGAAAGGCAATCCGCGTTTTGACTTGTAAACCTGCCGCACCTGAAGAAGTCGAATCTCGAAGCGAGCCGATTTGCCAAACTCGATCGACGCGGCTTCTCCGACTTTTATTTTGATTTCCCGGCTGCGATGGTCTGGAAAAGTCACGATAATCGCCGCATCACCCAGATACTCGTGAATCTTTTTCGCGCCGACCACCACTCCTGTCTTCTTCGCCGGCGCAGTACCATTCTCCAAGACGGTCACTAAATCCCGCGGACCGGTCCTGCCATGGCGCACCGGCCAAACAGCTTTCTGAAATTCATAAGGGACCTGGACCGATCCACGGTGGCTCCAATTGTCTTTGACAAACTTGATTGCTTCGTTTATCAGCTTCATCTTCGCGGTCCCGATTCGCTGCATTTTCGCGTCGCCTTCGAATCGATCAGGATGCCACGCCTTCACTTGAATGCTGTACGCTTCGCGCACCTCTTCGAGTGATTTGGGATTGGACAATTCTAAAATTCGAGCAGCTTCCTGCCAGGTCATATTTCAATAGTCAATTATCAGTCACAAAGTTAACTATATAGCTCTCCCCAATTCCAGCAGCTTCGTCATCGTGTCAATATTTCTCGTGGTAGCGCTGACTTTCAAAATTTTCTCTATGGAATTGTTATTGAACGCCGACTTCGTATATCCCTTCCGGCAAAGCAAGTAAACCGTCCTGTCGATCACTTCAAAACTATCGATAGAGTTTTTTATCTTGATCAACTCGCCTACCTTTTCTTTTGCTGGCTCTTTCGACAGAACCGTTAGATAAATTAGCTCCCCTGTCTTTAGTTTAGTTTTATCAAAAGGATTTTTGTCCACAATTTCTTCAAGCTCGTCGAGAGCTAAAACCAGGACTCCGACTTCGAATTTAAACCGTTCCTTGATGGCAGCCTTTATTATTTCCTCGAGTTCAGACGAACTTTTCTTTCGGGTTAAGAACACGACATTCCCGCTCTGGATGAACGTCTTTACTTTCGAGAATCCTAATTTCTCAAACATCTTTTTGAGATCGTTCATCAGGACGACTTTATTTCCCCCGACGTTTATTCCGCGAAGAAGTGAAAAGTAAACCGGCATTTAACTTATTCGCTCAATGCAAAGTCCACAGCTGCCATGGCATGGATGGTCATCGTATCAAAAATCGGTACGGTGCAATCGGATTGCTTGAGCAAAAGAGGAATTTCCGTGCACCCGAGAATTATTCCCTCTGCTCCTTGTGCGATAAGCTTTCTTATTATATCGAGGTATTTCCTCTTGGTCTCAGCCTTAAATATTTCCTTGCCAAGCTCGGAAAATATCGTGGCATGAACGAAGTCTCTATCGATGTCATCAGGGATCAACGTTTCAATGCCGAACTTAGCGAGTTTGTCTCTGTAAAAAGGCAGCTCCATGGTAATTTTCGTCCCTAACAAGCCCACTTTATATATTCCTTGCTTCTGGATTTCTTTAGCTGTCACTTCTACAATATGAATGAGCGGGATGCGTATATTCTTCTGTATCATATCGGCTGCCATGTGCGGAGTATTCGCGCAAAGAAGAAGGCAATCTGCTCCGCCATTCTCTAAACGCTGAGCGATGCCTGTCAAAACATCTGCGACTTTTCCCCATTCGCTCGGATCGGGCGGCGGCTTAAATTCTTCCATGTTCCGTGAGTAAAGGAGAATGTTTGCAGAATTCAATTTGCCGAGCCGCTTGTTAATCTCCCGGTTGATGATTCTGTAATATTCAATCGTGGAGACCCATGTCGTTCCACCGATCATTCCTATCGTTTTCATCTCGTTCGTACTTTCAATTTAATTGATGCTGAGAAATATTTTATTCTCTGGCAGATCAAAATTAGACGATAAAGGAAACCTCAAACCTGCTTGCGTATTCATCGGCCAATACAGGATAGGGGATATTTACTTGATTCCGCCGAATGTCGCAAAGAGTCCGTTCTTGTGCAGCACATCGAGATTCTTGAATCCCACTTTCTCAAGTAATTCCAGCTGAAATAAAACTGGGCGAGGAGTGTCTTCTTTATCGATTGTGCTTCTGATTTGTTCAAATGTTTCGGGACCGCTCCGTCCTCTAACGTACGTTTCAAACCTCTCCCACATATACTTTTCAAGCGTAGGATTTGCGTGAACAATCAGGTCGGATATTACAAAATATCCGCCGGGGGAGACGCAATCATATATTTTGCGAAAAACGTCCACCCACTCCTTCTCATCTCTAAGATGGTGCAGGACAGCAGCTGCCAAAACGATATCAAATCTGTCAACCGGCAGATTTATTTTCCGTATGTCTTCCTGATACGAAACAATTTCTCCCTTTGTCTTAGGTCTAATTCGCTCCAAAGATTTTTTCAGCATCTTGGCACTGAGGTCTACCAGCGTGCAATTGAGATCGGGGAGCTTCGACAAAAGTTTGAGAGTGTAGTTGCCCGCACCGCAGCCGATATCCAGGACATTTTTTGCGTTTGGCACAATTCGTCCCGCACTTTCTGCGACGATCTCAAGATTCAACGCGGCATCTACAGTTGCAACCTGGCCGGTTTCCAAATCTGAAAATCGTCTCACGACATCGTCCGATTCGAATTTTTTTCGAATCTCTTCCACACTCATCTTTTTCGTGAAATCCTTATTCACCGGTCTAATTTAGACTCCTTCAAAGGATGAATAGGTTAAAATCGACTTCTCGTTTTCCCTTCGCCCCAAATCACATTTGCCCTGCACAGGTCTGCATTATCATTTTCACGCCTCACTTCGCAATAAAAACTTTCGCCAGCGCCGAACATTGAAATGTAAACTTCGTCGCCAAGCTTTGCCTCATCGAGAAAGTTTATCTCAAACGATCTTAACCTCCTCTTCTCTATATACTCAAGAGGAAAACTATCCAATATCCACTGCAAGTACTTCGACGAATTGACGTGCTTGTTGACGTCGAGATCCGAGTACCGCACGATACAACTGAAGTCTGTCCTTTCCGCTGACTGCGTTTCGATCTTCTCCAGCTTTGCGTCAATTTCATTTTTTCCAAGCTGGATCGGAAAATTCCTCTCAAGTTTATCTATTCTCTGGATACGCAATGTCTTCCGGTCGATTATGAGCCAGGCCGAAGTTGCAGAGACGAGTTTCTCTCCTGTCGCGGCTCCCCTTTGCGGAGCTTTAGAATGAATTATAAAATCCCTCAAGCCGAAAATTTTATCGGTTCCCTTCCCCCACGTTTCAATTAATATTTCGTCGTCCCAATTCGGCATTTCATGGCACACTGCAAGGAACCGCGATAGCACCCATAGCTGCCCTTCGTCTCTAAGCTCGGAATAACTGAACTCCGTATTTTTAGTATGTGCCCATGCACTGTCGAGCATGAAAGACAGAAGAATATCAGGCTTCGCTACGCCGGCCTGATCGACTTCATAAGAGTGGAGACGAAAACTTTGCCTGTGAATTGCGTTATCCAAGTTTTCCATTTGTTGCCATGAAATTCGCTGTTTCCCAAAAAACGGCGGCCGTAAGCTACGACCACCTTATAAGTAATTCGATCTCAGGATTCGCGGCTTATTTCGGCGCCGGCCCTTCCGTCACCTGCACCAGGTCGGCTGGCCGGACCCACTTCTCATAGGCCGCCTTGACATCTTGTGCGGTCAGCTTCAGGTATCTCTGCGCTGCGAGCACCGGCTCATTCAAAGGAAGGTCGTCGAAGGACCTGCCGAGCAAACCATGTGCGATGCCGTTCTCGCTCGATTCGGAAAGCGGGATCTCGCGTAGAAGCAGCGCTTTTGCCTGAGTCAGCTCTTTCGGTGTAACAACAGAGTCCTGCATCTGCTCAAGATCGCGAACAACTATTGCGCGCGCCTTCGAAACATTGTCGGGATCGCAAGCATAATTCACCTGATAGGTTCCCCGGGTTTTAGAGATGTCGAAACTCGATCCGACGTAATAAACCAATCCCTCATTTTCGCGTAGATCGCGGTAAAATCTTGTCGCATAAAATGCGCCGCCGAGGACATGGTTGCCCAATTGCAAAGCGTAATAGTCCGGATTCGATCTCGTCAATCCCAACGTCTCCGATAAATACACTTTGTCCTGGACTCTATTCACATCGGGCACAGCTGCCATGAAGGTTTTATTGAGCGGAACCGGTGGCAAATCCGTGTTCGGCTTCGGCCCTGAAGCTTTCCAATCCTTAAAGCAATTCCAGATTACGTTCTTGGCTGTATCGGGATCCACATTACCGATGACGACGATCGTGGTCATGTCGGGACGGTAAACTTTTTTGTAATAGTCCTTCTCATCCTGGAGATTGAGCGAATCAACCGTTGCGGGAGTAGTTTCTCGAAGAGCAGGGTCTCCCTTCGGAAGGAGCGCAGTGTGGATCGCTCGCGAAGTCAAATAGTCGGGGCTTTCAAGCTGCCCTGCGACCGTTGCAGAAGTTTGCCGCTGAATTATCTTGAACGCTTTCTCCGGAAGAGCGGGGTCAAGCTCATTGTCTGCAAGCAACTCAACACCCTTCCGAAAATTATTGCCGAGGACTCGAAGGGAAAAACTTGAGCCTGCAGATTCGTCTGCACCGATGTCGTCGAGCGCTTTGTGAATAGCCACCCTATCAAGGGTCGTCGAGCCATATTCAAACAAGCTGTTTAGAATTCCAGCCGCACCTTCTTCGGTGTCCGGTTGCTGTAGCTGCGGATTACTTTTTATGCCGCCGATGACAGTAATCGTATTACTTATAGACTCGGGTTGGATGATAAGCTTGATCCCGTTCGGCAACGTCGTCACTACCGGATTTGTGGTCGATTGCGGAACCGAAAGTCTTCCGATCGCACTCTCAGCCCATGACGGCAGCTCGACTTCCTTAGTTTCGTTTGGAGCGAAAGATTCAGCGCCGCCAAAACTGCTTGAAGAAATCTTTTTACCGGATGACTGCGGAGTCAGCACTGCGACCAGAGCATGACTTGAATCGATATAAGCTCTCGCCACTCGATTTACGTCAGCGACGGTAACTTTCTCCATCGCATCCAGATCGTCCTCGGGCGATTGTCTTCCTTCGATTGCAACAGCGTCCGACCAGGCCGACGCAAGTCCGGAAATAGAGTTTTTCTCGAATTCCGCATCGGATATTTCATGACGCTTGGACGCCTCGACGAAATCCGGAGAAACTCCGTTCTTCAATTCTTGTGACAAGACATCGCCGACATCCTTGACAAGATTTTCCGTGTTATATCCTTTTGGAAATGCTGCGACAGCAAAGCCGATTCCCGACTTCGGCAACGCATAATACTCAAAGCCCGCATACAATGCCTTGCCCTCCGGCACCAGCGAATATAATTTGCCGCGCTGGTTGCTCAGAACATCCGAGAGTACTTGACCCACAGCATAATCCGGGCTGTCTGTGCCGGGAAATCGATAGGTGATCACCGCCAGACCATACGGTAAATCTGTCGGCATTCTTAGAGTGTCCGGCTTAACTTCCGTGAAATCGAACGAAGGCTTCGCCGGCAAGTTGCCGGAAGGAATATCTTCAAAAAGTTCTTTCACTTCAGCCAGCGCCTTTTGCAGATCTACGTCGCCGACTATCACAAGGACCGCGTTATTCGGTACGTACCATTTAGCGTGAAATTCTTTCAGCATTGCTCCGCTCGTGCTGTCGAAGGACGGCCGCGTGCCGAGCGCATCATGCTCGTACGGCGTGCCATGGAACATTGCAGCGAGAAGCTTCGTAATAAACAGATACTGCGGATTCGATAAGTCCTGAGCGACTTCCTGTTCGATAGCGCCTCGTTCCTTATCCCACAGACTGTCCGTGCTCAAAACTCCTTTCATCCGCACTGCTTCGATATGAAGGGCGACATCCAAATCTTCAGCGGGGGCTGTAAAGAAAAACTGTGTCACCATTTGCTGCGTGTCGGCATTGAAGTCACCGCCCATGGCAGCGGTTATATCGGCGAGCTGCGAAGCCGATAGGCCCGGACTTCCGCGGAACATCATGTGCTCGAGCGCGTGCGCAGTTCCGGGAAAACCGGCGGGCGCTTCGTCTGAACCGGCAAGATAATTTATTTCCGTAGTTACCACCGGAGCCAAAGAGTTTTTCACAATCACAACACGAAGCCCGTTTTTCAACGTGGCACGGAGAACGTTTTCCGAGATCGCAGCTTTATCCGCTCTTGCTTCGACGATTTGCGAAAAGCCGATGAGAATTCCGCAAAAAAGAAGCATATCAAATAAGATTCTATAACTCACTGTCAGTGATCGATAATCCAGGGTCTTGAGTCTCTTTTTCATTTTTTCTCCTCTTGTTTCAGTTGTGCCAGCATAACAAGTTAAAATCGAAAATTTACGATTTAAGATCGACAACACGATTTATGTTCTTTTCTTGAAAGAACTCCTTCTATTCTTTTGCTCATGACTTCCGCCCCGCTGATATCTCCGACGCGGCGGCCCGCTCACTTGCAAAGCAAATTTCGGCTCGGGAAGCGGGGTTAAAAGGTCGTCCTCCGGATAAACGGACTTGATCTCCTCACCCAAATATTTCTTTATTGCAGGCAGACTGTAAGAATCCGTCTCCGTCGCGAAACTTATCGAAATTCCGCTCGCACCGGCTCTTCCCGTTCGTCCGATGCGGTGTACATAGTCCTCCGGGTTTTCAGGCAAAGTGAAATTTACGACATGGCTTATTCCTTCGACATGGATTCCGCGTGCGGCAACGTCAGTCGCAACCAAAACCTTTATTTGTCCGGACCGAAAATTCTCGAGCCGCTTGATCCTTCTGCCTTGCTCGACATCTCCGGACAGCAGTGCACAATTTATTCCGTGCGATGCGAGCCGATCTTTCAAGTCTCTCGCAATGTCTTTCCTGTTGGCAAACACCATCACGCGCTGAAGCCCTCGCACTGCGACTAAATTGTAGAGAATTTTAAATTTCTCCAAATCGGTCGTAAGGTAAAAAATCTGCTTTATCGTCTTCACAACAACTTGCTCCGGCTCGATCTCCACGATGCTCGGCTCGCGCGTCCAGCGAGAAGCGAGTCGGTTAACCTCCGGCGTCAACGTTGCGCTGAAGAGCATCGTGTGTCTTTTCGTCTTCGGCGGCGTGCTCTCGATAATCTGCCGCACATCGGGAATGAAACCCATGTCCAGCATCCTGTCCGCTTCGTCAATGACGAGGACCTCGACTTTGTCAAGACGAATACTTCCCTGCCTCTTGAAATCGAGAAGCCTGCCCGGAGTCGCGACCACGATATCTATTCTTTCCGCCGCCAGAATATCCTTCTGTTGTTTGTATTCAATCCCGCCGAGCACAGCAGCAACCTGAAGTCCCGAATACTTAGACAACCCATCGGCGTCCTTTTTGATTTGCAAGACCAGCTCTCTTGTCGGCGCGAGTATCAATGCGCGCGGCGCCTTGTGATTCGGCTGCTTCAGCGGATTCCTCAACAAAAATGTTATGATCGAAATGAGGAACGCGGCAGTCTTTCCTGTACCGGTTTGCGCGCGGCCCGCTGCGTCGAGCCCTTCGAGCAGCTTCGGTAGAATTCCGGCCTGGATCGGCGTGCAATATTTAAAATCCAGGTCTGAAATCGCATGCATCACTTCGACAGGCAAATCGAAATCGATAAATCTTTTCTTCCCTTCAACCGGCGGAACTACGAATTGCGAATTGTCCCAGAGCGTTCCTTTCTGAAAATTATTGGACTCAGCCGGTTGGTCTTCGACCCTGCGTCTTCGCTCTTCGACGGGCCGTCCCTGCACTTTCCCGGAAGACGAAGATTTGACGCCGGAGCTTTGTCCTTGCTTTACCTTTGGAAGAATGTCTTGCTGAGGTCTCCCGGTTTCATGGATCGGCTGTCCCCGATCTACTTCTTTTTTTTGTCTGCCAAATATTTTACTTAAGAATTCCTTTATCAAGTTGACTCCATTATTCTTAATAGCTTTATCTAATCGATGTGGGCCATGAACTACGACCCACTTCGCTGCACGACGACGGCTTCCCTCTTAAGGATTAGTCCAAATTTTTCCCGTACTGCATTTTCAATCCCTGTCGCAAGCGAAAGAAGTTCATTAGTCGTTCCGGAATAGTTCGCCAACGCAAGCGAATGATTCGCCGAAATTCCGACCCCGTCTCTTTTATATCCCTTGTAGAAGCCGGAATTCTCGATAAGCCATGCAGCGGAAATCTTTATTCCATCCCCGCTCTTATAAGATGGCGCGCGCTTAATTCCGTTTAAATTCAGTTTTACAATAAAGCTCTCAAACTCAACAACGGACAGAATTGGATTCAGAAAGAACGATCCGACCGACCGCGAATTAGCATCACCCTGATCTATCACCATAGATTTCTTCCTGCGCAGCGCCAGCACCGATTGTCTGACAGCCGCCAGATTTACGCCGTCACCGCTTTGCCTTTTCGACTTCAAATAGTCTCTAAGTTCCTCGTATTTTATAGAAGGTTCGCCTGATTTTTTTAGCTTGTAATCAACTGCGACAATCACAAATTTGTCTTTGTCGTTTTCCTTGAACCTGCTCTTGCGATAACCGAACTCGCATTGCGACGCACTGAATTCAACAAGCTCAAGCGAGCTCCGATCCAGCGCTTTCACCGAAACAATTGTGTCCTTCACTTCCTGTCCATAAGCGCCGACATTTTGAATCGGCGTAGCACCCACTGAGCCCGGAATCCCCGAAAGGCACTCGACTCCGGATAGATTCCTCTCCACACAAGTTGTCACCAATTCGTCCCAAATTTCACCTGCCCTAGCGGACACCGATGTGAAATCGCCGTCGTCATTAAATTCGATACCTTTGAGATCAATTTTGACAACCAGCCCGTCAAAGCCTTCATCGGGAAAAACTACATTGCTTCCGCCGCCGAGAATTTGAACTGGCAGCTTCTCCTTTTCGGCAAATTGAAATGCTGACCGGATCTCTTCGATTGTCCGGCATGAAATAAAATACTTCGCGTCGCCACCGAGGCCGATAGTAGTATAATCGGCTAAACTAACGCCGTATTTTAAGTCCATCACAATTTCTTCTAAAGGCATAATATACTAAAGATAACCAACTTGTAGGAGATAATTATCATGAATTAGGTACCACCATGCCGCCCCATCACGTTCTTACACAATTCAAACGTTCTAAAAAAAGCCTTGACATGAATCGAGACGGGTTTTATATTTTTTTGCAGACATAAGAAAGGGCTTCAAATGAGTCACAAGCTTCATATCTTTATTTTAGCTTCCGTGGTGTTTTATACAGCAAACAGCTACGGACAAACCGGCGTTCCTTTTCTTATGATTCCTACCTCTGCTGAAGGAAATGGCATGGGTGGCATCGGGGCCTCTCTTATTTCGGACGATGCAATCTCAACCATCTCAAACCCGGCTCAGCTTGGGATTTTCAGCCTCGACAACTTATTTAATGCGAGCACTTACATCCCAAAGACACCATGGCTGCGGACCTTTTCGGATGATCTTAGTTTGGATGCGACGGCGTTTAATGCCGGAATAGACTTAAAAAACCACTTCAATCTTCCCGCACCTGTGAGTATTGGCGTTGGATATTCGCAAGTTTATTTCGATTTAGGAGAGTTTCAAAATTTTGCGCCCGATGGAACGGTGATCTCTTCGTGGGACGCATATGAAAAATGCGATAACCTTTCTTTCGGAATTGGGATCGACTATAAAGTGAAGCTCGGTCTGGGTTATAGTTTCAAATGGATAGATTCAGAATTGGTACCACTAGACACTTTGGGCGCTGGAGCAGCAAAGCTTCCTGCGCACGATTACGGAGCAATCTTACAAATTCCCATTATAGATTCTCGTTTCCGATGCCATTGAGAGACCGATTGAGATCAATAATGAAATAACACCAATGTTTGATCTGACGTTTGGTTATGCAAGAAGAAATGTCGGAGGCGAGGTAAACTATGGCTATGCAGTAACTTCCGATCCGCTGCCGAGACAAGGCGTTTTAGGATGGAACTATACAATCGGTTTAAAATACGACATAAACAATCAACCATGGAAGCTTCTGACATTTACGTGGGGACGAGAAGCGGAAGATGTTCTCGTAATAGCTACAGCTGTGGAGAATGTCTATACTCCCGGTGACACAACTTATTCACGGATCACTTCATACAAAAACGGCCTGGGGGGAATTAGACCGTTCGAGAATCTTGTTCTCGGAAAGACTTACGGCCAAATTTCCCTTCAAACAGGATGGCAAATCCAATTTGCAGAGTGTTTGTACATCCGCGGCGGCTCATATACGGGACCCGGAGAGCTTATTTATTCTACTCAAGGCATCGGCGTCGAATTGAACGGCTTCGTAAAGCTGCTGGAGTTCCTGAGCATTATAAAACCAAATTCGAATTTGCCCTCGTACCTCCTGGACCATTTTGATCTACAATATAATCACAGCAAATATAGCAGCTCGACCAGTCCCGTTAACGGAACAACGATTGACGCGATTAACATTGTGATAAAGTAAACATAACGGGAGCCCGTGACTTAGTCGTGGGCTCCGTCATTTACACCTGTTCCAACGAGCTTATTAGCATCCCTGAAAGCAGCTTCGGATAAAAGTAAGTTGACTTCTGCGGCATGACTGCGCCTGCGTCGGCTACTTCCTGCACCTGTTCCACTTTAGTCGCGTTGAGCAAAAATCCAATCTGTCCTTCGCCGGATTGAACGGTTTCATCTACTACATGCATGTCGATAGTGTAATTAATATTCAGCTTTTTCTCCTGAGCTTCCTTCGAAATTCCCAGAGTCTGCAGGAGAACGAGATCGTGGAGCAGCGTGACATCGAGCCTCTTTACCGGCGCCGGAACATCTTCCTTGACAATCGAAAGGACATTCATACCTTTTTTCAATTTCAGCAAAAAATATTTTTTCTGCGGAAGCATCATCCCGAAAGAATAATCACCGGCAGAAACAAGTGAGCCCGCAAGCTCTTCAGCATTCGGCTTCGGCGTCAACTCAAAATAATTCTTCACATTCTCTAAAAACTTGCCCGGATCAAAATTGTCAAGGCTGTGAATTATTCTGTGAGTCGGGTAAACGACAAGTCCGGAATCGAAGATATTCGTGAAGTACATCATTATGAAATTATATGCTTCCTCACCGTTATGGCTCCGATTCTTCTCTCGTATTAATCTCTGATATTCCAAAGCCGTCTCGTACCTGTGATGACCGTCGGCTATATAAACAGGAAGTTTGGCCAAAATATCTTGAAAGGTTTTCAAAGCGGCCGGATCCGTTATGCGATAGATTGTGTTATTAACTCCATCATAATCCGCTTCTAAACATTGCTTCACACCTTTAAGTCGATCATATTCTCTTTCAAGAACCTTATTTTGATCTCCGTACAAACTGAATATCTGGCTGAAAGTCGCTTTTGTCGCGGTCATGAGATTCAATCGATCCACTTTCGGGCCGGAAAGAGTGTGTTCATGCGGAAGGACAACACCGGCATTAAACGGCTCCAGCTTGATCCACGATACGAATCCGCGCCGTGTTACTGAACTTCCGTCTTGAGTCTTAAATGTCTGGAAACATGGATAGATCGCCGGCTCGCTGTCCTGCACAAGAAGTTTTTCTTTAAGCATCCTCTGCATTTCTGCCGCCGCCGCAGGATATGGATTTGCCTCGCGATTCAAGTCCAGCTTGATAATATTATTCGGATTTTTCTTGTAGAGTTCGTCTTGAAGTTTCTTGTTTATCACATCATAAGGAGGCGCAACGACCTCGGAAAGGTCTACCAAATCCGTGTTGTAGTGAATTGCTCTGAACGGCTTGATAACCGCTCCCGGCGCCGTCGAATGGGATCGCACAACGGGGACGAGCGGAATCTTGGACATTACTTTTCTCCTGTTTCTTTTTTCTGTCCGGCGTCGTCATCGAATCTAATCCGGCTCTCATGCACTCCGCCTAACTTCTTTATATTGGAATTTATTGTCGGAAGGCAATAATCCTGAAGAGAATTATTGATCTGGTCTCCATTGAATCTGAGGACTCTCCACCCATCTGTTTTCAGGCTGTTGTCGCGAAGATTATCTGATGCGGCCCGCTCAGGATTAGCGTGCCAGTAATCTCCATCCGTCTCCACATCTATTTTTCCTTCCTCACAATATAGCGCAAAGTCCAACGCACGAAATTTTCCGCCGGCAAGGGTAAACACCTGTCTTTCGGCGGCAATGTTAAATTTCTTGAAAGCTATCCATAACTGATCTTCAAGCTTGCTCTCATTGAAAAGATCGTTAATTTCCGTTGCCTTCCGAAATTTCGCCAGTGTGGTGGGTATGAAAATCAAACGCCTTCCACGGTTACTGCGGATCGGCCGTCGCAATTCTTCAAGTGAATAAAGTATGATTTTATGATAAAGGCGGTTTGTTTTGGCGTTGCGCTCTTCGTTTGGAAAGAGTTCATACCTGTGCGCCTTCTTAATCTCTTTCACTTTTCCGTAATAACGGATGGAATATTTTTCTTTTCCAAAAACACTTGTCTGATAAAAAGCGATCCATACGGGAGGCCAGTGTTTGCTCAGCCATTTTTTTGCGCTGCTGACTGGAATACGATACCAGAGATCCCTTTTGAGAATCTCGAGGTCGTCTTCCTTATTCAAAATTGAGACTAAGACTTCGCCGCGAGGCATACGGTTAAGATAAAACTCAGACGCCTGAACTAAAACCCTCGTCTTTAACTTTGAGGCATTCGCTTCTGATTACCTATACCCGAGCTGCGACAACTTCTTCCTATCGTTCCTCCAGCCGTCTCTGACTTTTACAAATAATTCAAGGAACACCTCGTGACCGATCAATTCCTCGATCTGCTTTCTGGAGCTTTGTCCGATTTGTTTCAACGCCGCGCCATTTTTACCTATGATTATTCCCTTTTGAGAATCCTTCTCGACATATATGACGGCGCGGATGTAAGTCTTGCGTTCGCTGTCGCTTTCCCTGAATTCTTCAATCTCTACCGTGGTCGAGTACGGCACTTCTTCCCTGAATGCCTTGAAAATTTCCTCGCGTACCAGCTCGCTTACGAAAAATCTTTCGTCTCGGTCGCTGACATAATCCTCCGGATACAGCGGACTGCCTTCAGGTATATATTTAACGATCGTGCTTTTCAGGTCGTCCACATTCTCGCCGGTCAGCGCCGAAACGGGAACGATCTCTTTGAACGGATAAACTTCACTCAACGATTGAATGACCGGGAGCATTTCGTTCTTCTTCACAAGATCGATTTTGCTAATCACGAGGAAAACCGGTCGATTATTATTTGTTAGGTTTTTAATGGTGCTTGAGCTTCTTAATGATTCGACCGAAGCTCGATTACTGCCGTTCAACCAAAAACGCCACGACGTTCGGCATCATTAATTGCTTCGCTTGCAGAAGTCATCATTACTTCCTGCAGCGCATACTTTGGTTTGATAAGTCCGGGCGTATCCAGGAAAACGATCTGATAATTTTCTCCGGTCAGAATGCCCGCAATTTTGTGGCGCGTAGTCTGCGGCTTGGGGGTTACGATTGAAAGTTTTTGGCCAAGGAGCGCGTTGAGCAGGGTGGACTTTCCGACGTTCGGTTCACCGACAAGCGCAACATAGCCGGAATAGTAGCTCATGGATCATGGCTCATATCTGTCATCTGGTAACAAAAGTCGTTTGGGAGTTGAAATCCCGAACTACAGTGCAGCTTCGCCGCTCTCCTCGGTACGAACCCGGATGACGTCTTCGACCGGGTAAACAAAGATTTTCCCATCGCCTACCTGGCCGGTCTTGGCGCTCTTGATAATCGTACTGACGATTTTATCGACGCCTTCGTCCGGCGCGATAATTTCTATCTTCATCTTCGGCAGGAAATCGATCTGGTATTCCGAGCCGCGGTACATTTCGGTGTGACCCTTTTGCCGGCCGTATCCTTTAACTTCGGTTATTGTCATCCCTTTGATTCCGATTTCGATGAGCGCCTCGCGTACATCGTCGATTTTGAAGGGACGAATAATTGCTTCAATTTTCTTCATAAAGGCCCTTATTTATAAGTGAAAACCATTCTGTGAATTAAATATTGAAAAGATGGAGCCAAAATTCAACCACCATATAATTCTTGCCTCGATAAATCCAGATTACTTATCCGGTATCCCTTATTTAATAACATTCCGGCGGCAGTGCATGCCGGCACTCGATTATTTCAAACTCGCATAATATTCGCAGACGCCGTTGACCACACATTCGTCGCAATGAGGGTTGGTGGGACGACAAACTTCCCTTCCTAAAAACGAAAGCCCCATGCCGGCTTCCCTCCAATTCTTTTGAGGTATCAATTCCATAATTTGCTGCTCGATTTTTTCCGGCACAGTCCCCTTGGCAATTCCGATTCGAGGCGCGACGCGGAGGACGTGCAGGTCAACGATCACCCCTTCGGCTTCTCCGCCCGACTCGCTTATTATGACATTTGCAGATTTTCTTCCGATAGCCGGCAGCTTTGTGAGTTCGTCAAGGGTAGATGGGATATGAGCGTTATCGTGAACTATTTTCGCGAGAGCCGTAATCCATTTTGCTTTATTGGCAAAGTTCGTCACCTTGCTTATGAGCGGATAAAGGTCTTCAGGCTCGGCTTTCGAAAGCTCTTTCATGGAAGGATATTTTTTGAAGAGCGCCGGCGAGAGCATGTTTATTATTTTGTCCGAAGTTCTCGACGAAAGTATGACCACGACTATAAGCTGGTATTTATTTTTGTAATCTAAGGGATGCTTCCGCTTGCCGTATTTTGCAAAGAGAGGTTTTAGGGCTTTCGCCCAATCTGCGACTTTCGGTTGGCTCTTCATCCTTGAAACATAGAAAACGTAGAGCACAAAGTCAAAGACATTTTAACAGCAAAGAAATCACTGAAACAATTCCATCAGCTTTGCGACTCCGAGGTTCATATTCATTTATTGTAATCAATCCTTCCTGTTCGTAATTTTAGTGCGAGAATGGAGGAAGAAATTTGATAGCAAGGTTGGCGCTTGAAAACGGATGCGTTTTTACCGGAGAATCATTCGGCGCATCCGGCGAAACTGCCGGGGAAGTCGTGTTCAATACGAGCATGATCGGCTATCAGGAAATCCTCACCGATCCGTCTTATTGCGGACAGATCGTAACCATGACATATCCGCAAATCGGGAACTACGGGATCAACCCTGAAGACGTTGAATCCTCGAAACCGCAGGTTGCCGGCTTCGTTGTCAGGGAATACAGTAAATATTACAGCAACTATCGCGCGACTGAAAGCCTTGGCGATTACCTCAAGCGATTTGGAGTTGTCGGCATTGAAGGTCTCGACACTCGCAAGCTCACGAAAATAATTCGCGAGACCGGCGCAATGAACGCCGTGATCTCGACGACGGACCCCGACAATACTTCTCTTATCAGGAAGGCTAAAGAGTTTCCCTCCATGTCGGGGCTCGATCTCGCAAAAGTCGTCAGCACAAAGATTCAATACCGATTCCCGATGGATGGAAAATCCGAATCCCCGAATAACGGGTCTGCCCGGCCTGCATTCAAAGTGATCGCGTACGACTTCGGCATCAAGACTACCATCCTTCGAAAGCTTTACGCGCGCGGATGTGAAGTTACAGTTGTGCCGGCGAATTTCTCCGCCGCCGAAGTTCTGAAGCTTAACCCCGACGGAGTTTTTCTCTCGAACGGCCCGGGCGATCCCGCAGCAGTTACCTATGCGATTGAAAATGTCAGGCAGCTGATCGGCAGAAGGCCGATCTTCGGAATTTGTCTCGGGCATCAAATACTCGCGCTGGCAGCCGGCGCAAAGACATTCAAAATGAAGTTCGGTCATCGCGGCGCGAACCATCCCGTTAAAAATTTATCGAATGGTACGGTCGAAGTAACGTCGCACAACCATGGATTCGCAGTCGATCCCGACAGCCTGCCGCCGGATTACGAAGTAACGCACATAGATTTAAACGACAATATTCTAGAAGGATTTCGACACAAGAGTCTGCCCGTGTTCTGCGTTCAATATCACCCCGAAGCATCGCCCGGCCCGCACGACAGCGATTACCTCTTCGATGAATTCCTCGCCGCCATGGAACCACAAGCTAAAAACGTGCTTGCAAAGGCCGCGATAAAATGACTACCGCAGTCGTTACGTCGGCGTTGATGCACTTCTGGCACTCCTTCAAAGATTTTTTAAAAGGTTTTTTCTCGGACCGAAGCGATGGTCCGCGCTGCTGCTGAGACTTTCGCGTCTACATCTCCGTGGAAACATTTGCAATCTCCTGTTACCATGGTATTCATCTCCACTCGTTCACTGCTTTTCCAAAGTCATCCGTAAAACCGGTATGTGCCGTGAATAGCATGGATATGCCTTCAAGCTTCGCTAATTTCCGGATGGATGCCTCCTGCAAAGATTTGTCCATCTGAAGAAGGCCACGATCCATTACTGCCTTTGAGTCTTTCAGATTTAAAGCATCGCCGACAAAGAGGTATTTCCCATCTATTATGAAAGACATCGATCCAAGTGTATGGCCTGGAGTGCTGATCGCTTTTACGGTTATCTTTCCGATGCTTACCGTTTCACCATCTTTCACGTATGTCAGCTCGCATTGTGGTTTTTTATTGTGCACAAACTTGAAGAAGCGAACGGTTTCTCCGTCCATCATTTGCTCTTCTTCCGACGATATGAATACTTTTACTTTTGGAAAAGCGGTTAAGCCGCCGATGTGATCGCGATCGGAATGCGTGAGAAACACCGCGTCAACGTCGTTGGCGTCAAATTTCATCCCCGCGAATGCAGCTTGAAGCTTCTTCGGATTAATCCCGGTGTCGATGCAAATCGCATTGGAATCATCCCGGAAAACATACACGCTTACAAATCCGAGACTCAATCTCGTGATATTGTCGTTAATCTTCTGAACGAGTTGTTTCTTCTCCGGCATATAAGCCTCCTTTTCTAAATATATCTTCTCTGCGTTTTGAAAATCAACTCGATATTTCATTGGGTAGTGTCCTAATTTCAACTTTCTGCAATACACCAACAAGGTTACCTTAACCGCCAAGTCCGCAAAGACTCGCCAAGTATTCTTTTAATAATAATCTTTGCGCATCGTAGCGCTTCCCGCTCATCATCGATAGTATATAGAATGCGGGATACCGCAAGGCGGCACTTTGCGGTTTAAAGGTTTTTTTCTGAAACGGAAATCAAATTAGGGCACTACATTTCATTGGTGGTATGGTGTTCTGTGCTGCATCAAAGAGCCGGTTTGCAAATCGTGGGCGAAAGGAATAACTTTCGAAGTGCAATGGGCGGCGTCAGAAGCAGTTGATTGGGGTTGTATTCTCCGGAGCTTCGCGCGTGAGCGATCTCTTTTAACTCTTTGGACAAAACGCCTCAGGTAACAATCAATGAGCAATCCCGTGACGGGTGAAAATAGTGACCAACAAATAGTCAGGAGAGAACGCAGCCCTATCCACTCGATTATCCTCTCTCCATGGTACATTCCCACCGTAGTTGCATTAGGCTTTGCAGTCCGCCTTTCCTGGACATTGATTTTTCATCCGAATCCCGTCAGCGATTTTGCTTTCTATTTCCGAAGCGCCGGGTCCATCGCAAGAGGGTACGGTTATGCGCCGTTTGGCGTCGCTACTGCATACTTCCCTATCGGTTACCCATTGTTTCTGGCAATCCTTTTCCGGGTCTTCGGGGCTTCGCTTGCCGCGGCTGAAACGTCAAATCTAATTTTCTCCGTTGCAACCATCATGCTTGCGTACTGGATCGCACGAGAGCTTTTCAGATCGGAACTTGCCGGGAGGTTCACCCTGTTGTTCCTCGCCATTTATCCGGATAACATCGCATATACCTCCCTTCTTTGCGTGGAGACATTCCATCTATTCTTACTGTTTCTTGGCGTAGCGCTTCTGTTGCATTGCGTTTCGGCCCAAGGCACCGCGCATTCCTGGCGTTTGCTCGTTGCAGGATTGGTACTCGGCTTCGCGACGCTCGTTAAAGCGCAAACTTTTCTGTTACCCGGACTAATTCTCCTTCTATTTCCTCAATTCTCGTGGGAATGGAGAAGCGTGTTGAACCGGTTGAAAAAGATTTCGATTCTTTATGTCGCCTTGATTGCAGTATTGATTCCATGGTTGATTCGAAACTATCAACTCTACGATGACTTTGTCATTTCAAACAACGATGGCTTAAATCTCTATATGGGCAACGGTCCGGAGGCAAATGGGACGTATGTCGCAATACCATGGTTTGACGTCGGAAACGACACCTGGGCTGAATACAAAGTCAATAAACTCGCGAGAAGAACAGCGGTCGAATACATGGAAGCTCATCCGTTACGAATCCTGACACTTATGCCGGACAAGCTTGTCGCCCTATTTAACAGCGGTGATGGAGTTTATTGGAACATCATGGGCATAGGGAGCGCATCGGCGTCGGCAGGAGACGTTTTGCCGCTATTCGATCAAATCAATGCGATTTACGAGTTAATCGTGATTGCCGTCTTTGTGGTCTCTATCCTCTTCGGTTTTTGGAGAAGATTACAGCTTGGTAAAGGTAACGGTTGGCCGCTATTGGGTGTTGTCGTGATAGTCTATTTCACCGGAATATATCTTGTATATTATGGAGCAGCGCGTTATCACTTTCCTATAATTCCATGGATGATAATGTACGCCGCCGCCTTGGTATCCTCCCTGCCTGCAACCAGGACGGCGCTAAGGAAATAGCCCGAAACAAGGTCCAGCCACACCATGGTCATCCGTGCTGCTAGAGAAAATCGGCCTGCGCCTCATGTGAAAAGACAGTTAACTTTCGGCCTGATACTCTACGAAGTGATGACAGATATTTCGACCATACCCGTCGCTTTTGTTGTCGGAGGTCTCGCCGGTACTATCGCTTCCGGTATTTTCTTGAAATCGCAAACTGCAAACTGAATAAACGTATCACTGAGACTACAAGATGAGTGTTGCAAATGGTGACGAAACGGCGAGGCCGATAACCGACAGCCGGCTCTTGATAATCGATTATTGGAAGTTGATGATGAATAGCGTCGGTCCATTGGGGATTTTTTTGGAGAATGAAGGCCGCGGGTGCCGCTGAGTTGCAATTCAACCATGGAACAGATAACTTTTCCTAACATGTTCAGCAGAAAGAGTGATCTGCGTTTTTGAGAGCCGCTCAGTTTTTCTATTGGAGTTTACGGACTTTAGAATGGACTAATTAAGATGGTAAGAATTTGGATCAGCGAAATCGAGTTCAGCAACAAATCTAAAATTGCGTTTGAGAAAAACGACATCGTGGTTTTCGTGGGACCCAATAATGCGGGAAAAAGTGCTTCATTAAGAGAAGCTGCGGATCAACTCAGACAAAAAAGCGACAGGGGCAAGGTTGTAAAGGGTATTGCAATAGGAAGAGATGGAAGTGATGCAGAGGTGCAGTCGTTTCTCGAACCTTCTTCAACAAAGATTTATCAAGGAAACAATTCAGACCCGAACTATCTTGGCTTTCACTACAATGTTTATCTATCAAGTGCAAAAGTATGGTGGAGCAATTTTCAAAATGGGTTGGAGGGTCTAGCACCATTTTTCGTGAATAGTTTGAATACAACTGAAAGACTAATTGCAGCTAATCGTCCGCAAAATATTCATCTCACGACTTAACCGATTCAACATCCAATCCATTACCTTCAGAAGTATGATAGCATGGAAAAGAAATTCAGTGGCTATTTCCGGCAAGCATTTGGAATGGACCTAATCGTTCACAGAAATGCGGGTAACAGTGTGCCATTGTATATAGGCGAAAGGCCAACTCCAAAGCAGGGAGAAGATAGAGTTTCTGAAGGATATTTGCTGGAACTGGAAAAATTGGATTTGTTGGACCAACAGGGTGACGGCATGCGCGCCTTCGTAGGGGTATTATTGAATGCTTTCATTTCAACTTATTCTATCCTTTTCATTGATGAGCCGGAAGCTTTTCTCCACCCGCCGCAAGCAAAACTATTGGGTAAAATGTTAGCGAATGATATGCCTTCCGAGCGGCAATTGTTTTTAGCAACTCATAGTGAGGATTTCCTAAAAGGTTTGTTGGATGCGAACATTAGTAATCTAAAGATTATTCGTCTTCAAAGAGAAGGCATGGTTAACAGGGTAAGCGTATTAAATAGCAATGACATAAATGCCATCTAGAATGATCCTTTACTAAGACATTCAAATGTTTTAAATGGATTATTCCATTCCAAAGTTGTCATATGCGAAAGCGATTCGGACTGTCGCTTTTATTCCGCCATTCTTTCAGCCGTTCAGGACGGGAGTGGTTCAGTAAGTCCCGACATTCTATTCGTGCACACCGGAGGCAAGCATCGCATTCCAACGGCAGTAAGGTCATTAAAAAGAAACTTGATGTCGCGATGAGAATCGTTACCGATTTTGATATTCTTAACGAAGAGAATCCTTTGAAGGATATCTTTGAAGAATTAGGTGGAGCTTGGAGCAGCATAGAAAGCGATTGGAAAATAGTAAAAACACAGATTGAGCAAAAGCGACCTGAACTTGAATCGAAAGAATTGAAGGCGGAAATAGATAAGGTGTTTGGTTCAACGGAAGAAAGGATGTTTTCTAGAGCCAAGGTCTCTGAGGTTCAGAAGATTTTGAGGAAAGCATCGCCTTGGGCGCATGCTAAAGAAGTTGGGAAACCATTTATTCCGAGCGGTGATGCGACAAAGGCATTCGAAAGAATTCAGAAACAATTGAAAGCGGTTGGACTATTTATTGTGGAGGTCGGTGAATTGGAAGGCTTTGATAGGAGTGTGGGCAACCATGGTCCAAAGTGGATAAATGAAGTGCTAACGAAGGATCTAAAAACGGATGCAGAATTACAAACCGCAAGACAGTTTGTAAAGGAGGTAACTGCCTGACGCTTTATTATTATTCCGATGAATTGAATTATCGATAATGGAACTTAAATGAACTACTTAGCAAAGGAAAAATAAGAAATGGACAAGGAGGGAAACGTGGGTTCAATGGTGATGGAGGCAAGGCACATCTATGACCTGCCCCCAATTGATGTACCAATGCTAAGTTAGTCATCCGATCAGACATTGGCAACCTGAGACGGATAATAAGCTTCTGGAGCTGGGGGCCTGTAGCCGAGAGAGCTATGAGGTCTGACAGTGTTGTAGTGGATTCTCCACTTTTCGATGACGACTTTTGCTTCCATGATTGTGTCAAACACCTCTCGATTAAGTAACTCATCTCTGAACTTCCCATTGAACGATTCGATGTAACCGTTCTCCCATGGACTGCCGGGCTCGATGAAAGCTGTGGTGACACCCAGGTGATGGAGCCATCTCCGTAGAAGCTCAGCGACGAACTCAGGTCCGTTGTCCGAGCGTATGAACTGTGGCGTACCATAGGCGATGAATATATCAGACAATGTATCGATCACGTCATTGGCTTTGATCTTTCTCTCCACTCGACTGGTAAGACATGTTCTCGTGTACTCGTCGATTATGTTCAGTATTCGTAGCGCTCTCCCGTCACTGGTTCTCTCCGCAACAAAATCATAGCTCCAGACATGGTTCTTGTGTTCTGGACGGAGTCTTTTGCACGATCCGTCGTTGAACCACAGTCGTCTCCGCTTTGGCTGTTTTTGTGGCACTTTTAGCCCTTTCTGGCGCCATAGCCTTTCCACTCGCTTGTGGTTCACATGCCATCCTTCTGTTCTCAAGAGAACTGTTATTCGCCTGTATCCATATCGTCCATACTCGCTGGCGAGCTCCACCATTCGTTCTGTAAGCCGTTCTGTGGCTGCATCCAGCCTTGCCACCACTCTTTGTGTTGACCTTGGTTGTTCCACTACCTTGCAGGCTCTGCGTTCGGACACTTGTACTATCTCCATAACTTCTTCCACCGCCCGGCGTTTCTTCACCGGGCTCAGTAGTTTCCCCGTGCGGCTTCCTTCAGTATTGAGTTATCTATTGTCAGATCTGCTACCACCTTCCGGAGACGCTGGTTCTCCTGCTCGAGCTCCTTGTACCGCTTTGCTTGATCCACCTGAAGTCCACCGTATTCCTTCCTCCACTTGTAATATGTTGCATCGCTGATCCCCAGTTGTCGGACTACCTCAGCCAGCGTTTGGCCTTTTGCCATCATGACTTCTGCTTCTCGCAGCTTTGCTACAATTGTTTCTACCGTGTGTCGCGGCTTTCCCATTGTCGTTTCTCCTTTGATCCATAATATACCTTTTTACTAAGTCTATTTTGGATCACTTTTTGGGGGGCAGGTCAATCTACTCGTCATTAGATGGTCTTGAGACACCGGAGGTCGGAGCGTGGGCTGAACGGAAGTATGACTTGGTTCACTATTATAACGAGTTGTTTGCAACAGGGATGAAAGAAAAATGGGATACTAGAGTTTACCTGGATCTGTTTTCAGGTGCCGGCAAGGTCAAAGTAAGAAAGACTAATAAAGTACTCCTTGGTTCTCCGCTTTTAGCACTCAATATCACAAATAGATATGACAAATATATCTTCTGCGAAGAGAATAAATCTTTGCTAAACTCATTGAGAACCAGAGTTGCCAACCATTATTCGGATGTGGATGCCTCGTGTGTCTTGGGCGATTGTAACGAGAGGGTCGATGAGATAGTAAAACATATTCCAGAGCCATCTCCTTCGAAGAGGGTTTTGACCTTTTGCTTTGTGGATCCCTTTTCGCTGAATATCGAATTCGAAACGATTAAGAAACTCAGTTCTCGGTTTGTTGATTTCCTGATTCTCCTTGCCTTTAGTGATGCAAGTAGGAATGCTAAGCTTTATATTGATGAAAATAACGATAGAATAGACAAATTCCTTGGTATGACTACTTGGCGAAAGAAATGGGATTCGGAAATGAAAAGAGATCCAAGTTTTGTTAGATTCTTAGCAAAGAAATATGTCGCACAAATGATAACTTTAGGATATCTTCGCGATTCAGCGAAACTAATGATCGAAAATAGATCCGATGAGAACGACCTTCCTCTTTATCATTTAGCCTTCTTTTCGCGTCACGAAAGAGGCTACCAATTCTGGCGAGAGGTCAGAAAGTACGCCCTGAAACAACCAGAGCTACCTTTTGAAACATAATGGCGACTCGTTCTCACATAGAATGGACTGAGATGACATGGAACCCCGTAACGGGGTGTTCCAAGGTCAGTGTTGGCTGCAAATACTGCTACGCCGAGAGAATGGCTAAGCGATTGAAAGCGATGGGAGTCATACGGTACAATAAAGGATTTGCCGTAACGCTTCAGCCTGACTTGCTCGATACCCCGCTTCATTGGAAAGAGCCGCGCACTGTCTTTGTAAACTCCATGAGCGATTTGTTCCATGAAAGAGTTCCACTGTATTACATCCAACGCGTCTTTAACACCATTGAAAAATGTCCGCAGCACACTTTTCAGATTCTTACTAAGCGAAGCGAAAGATTGAAGGAAGTTGCCAGAAATCTGCCCTGGCCGTCAAACGTCTGGATGGGGGTAAGCGTTGAGGATGATCAAGTAGTTCATCGTATCGATGATCTCAAACTTGTACCAGCGAAAGTCAAGTTCTTATCCTGCGAGCCGCTCATCGGATCATTAGATAATCTTTCACTTGATGGAATCGATTGGGTTATCGTCGGCGGAGAATCCGGGCCTCATGCACGTCCGATGAAGAAAGAATGGGTGACTTCAATATTTAGGCAATGCCGGGATGCGGATGTGCCGTTCTTCTTCAAACAATGGGGCGGAGTCAGAAAAGACCTTACGGGTAGGATGCTGCATGGTCGCACTTACGACGCAATGCCGATGGTTCCTATTCAACCTGGCCCAACTTCAAGGCGCAAGGTCGCGGCTGCATAGATAAGATCCTTCATTTTCCACTTGCATTCTCCATCTCCGCTATTTGGTTTTTTCAAGAGCTGTGAATCGTCCATGGGAGTGATTTTAATTAATGAAGGCAATGCAAACCCACTCTTGCCGGAAGTCGAATCGGCGACCTCTCCCTGTGTCCCTCTCCTTTCGAAGGAGAGGGATCGAGGGTGAGGTGGTTTGAGATTACATCATGACCCGGACATTTAACAAAAGTGAAATGAAAGAACGCAGAAGGGCTTTGCGGAAGAGCATGATTCCGGCGGAGGCTCTTCTTTGGAAAGCATTGCGGAACAGCCGGCTTATCGGCTGCCGGTTTGAAAGACAATACAGTGTCGGGAACTTCATCGTCGATTTCTATTCGCCCAAAGTGAAACTTGCCATAAAGGTCAACGGTCCGATTCACGATACACCCGATGCAATCGAATCCGATAAGTTAAGAGAAGACCAGAGCAACAGTCTCGGTATCCGTATGCTTAGGTTCAAAAACGAGGAAGTTGAACATAGGTTCGGCGATGTATTGAAAAGGATTGCAGGAAAGATTCGTGAATCGAGCGGGAAGCAGGGTCCCGGAGGGCGTTCTTGTCACACATTTTCTTCTTGACTTCCCCGTCTCCATTATATACATTTTAAAAAAGTTGTGCATTCCCGCTCCCCGGTATGACCACCATGAATGGAAGCGGCGAAATAAGGCTCTCCTGCACGCGAAAATATGAAAGGAAAATTCAAATGATTAAGAGCAGGTTGTTTAACATAATGGTTCCGATGCCTGCGAGCGATGGTAAAGCCGCGCCGCACGCAACCATAGGGATTATTAATGCGAGCCAATCGACAGTTACTTTCGCAGGTGCACCCGGAGTGATCACCATTGTGTGGAAAGTCCTTGGACTGCTTTATCCGGCGTTATCGAAATCGTATCTGCTGCCTGTCGGCCTGTCGCTCGTAGTCGGTATGCTGATCTATTGGCAGAGCGCGCCGAGCGGCGCGACTGCGAAGGACAGAATACTTGGGTTCACATTTGCCTTGCTGAATTCCTTTGCAATCGCTGCGACAGTATTAGGAATAAGCACGGCGGTCAGCGCCGCATCGGGGACGCCCGCAAGCTAATTACACAATTGGGAGAAGCTTGAGTTACAAGAGTCCAGGTGTTCCCAGGCTCTTTGTAGTTTTAATTAAGTATTTTTTAAACGGGTTGTTGCTGAAGGCAGCTCACATTTGCTTTTCCTCGATCTCTTTGATCTGTTCCAGATAGAGCTCAGCCTGCTTGAGCATTTCTTTTGCGTACGCTGAATCGGATGCAGACTGGAGGTTGGAGCCATTATAGATTCGCAAAGCCTTTAAGTAGTCATTGATTGCTTCGTTGTATTTCGCCGAATCCCCGCCGACACTCTCGAGAAGCTTCTCGTCGAATCTCAGGCTGTTTACGATCTGCTGTAATTCTTGCGAAGCTTCCGATAATGTATCTCCGAGGCGTCCCTTATAATCATTCAATCGAAAAGTAAACGCGATAACGACCCGAACGTCCACCGGGTTTTTTCCCTGTATCGCCGGAGTAAACTTATACGCCATGGCTGCTGCAATAGATGGCTCATTAAAAACATCGTCGTCGCTTTTTAAAACCACCGCTTTCCTTGAGTCCCCATTTTTGTCAACCCATATCTTCAAGATTACCCTTCCTTCAACCCTGTTCTTCAGCGCAGCCGGCGGATAATCCGGCTTCTGAGAATAGATGATTGTTGGCTCCTTATCGACAGGCACAAAATCAGAGGGCGCTCCCGCTGTGTCGAGCCCGCGCGAACTAGGAATCACGCGTTCGTAATATATAGTTGTTATGGTGCTATCGTGTTCCGACTTACTTTGATTGACATTATCTTGCCCCCGCAATCTGGTAGTGCCAAAAAGCGATAAAGCAATCAAAACTGCCAAGTAGGTTTTCATGTTCATCGCATGTCTCCTCTTAGGTTCTTAGCTATTATAAGAATGTTGCCAAGCCACATTAACCGCCAAAAATCTTCAATTCAAGCCCCGTCGTCCATCCTAGCTTGCGATAACGGTAAAGAGTCGTCATGCACGGAAACGCCGGCTTGAGTTATAACTCGTCCCGAATACTAAGAAGAAGTGCGCTAGAGTTTTGGTATGGCAGGATAAGAAGGTGGAGTCGTCGCGAGAATTGACAACATGCGTGCACGCGGCGATCACAGTTCATTCACACAATTTGCATCAGAAGCACAATGAAATTGTCCCGCTCACTTTGACGTTTAAGGCGCACAGTTCAAGTCGCTCTTGTTTCATACGAGCTCAAGTCACCGGGCGTTTTTTTCCTTGACCTAATGGATATGAGATGCCAAACTCCAATGCCTGCTTGTAATCCGGACAGCAAGAGTTTATGATCTGCCAATCGCGGCTGGTCGATACGGCATCAATAAGAATTGTCGCACTGGATTCACTCTTGTGATTCGGACACATGATGACCCCAATATCTCTGGTAAAATCCGAAGAAAGCCTTGTAAGCATTGGTGACGTTTTGACAATTTTTGAATTTACAGTGCGATTGCCGTTCTTGAAGATAACGTTGAGCATTTGAGATCCGCTATATTTACATTTTGGTTTGCGAATTGTTCGCTTAAATATAGACTTCCTTTATTAATTCACCGTAAATGCAGCATTAAGATTTATAAACTGTCGTGTGAATATTGCGATCCGTTGTGCGACAGTTGAAATCTCATTCCAAGCTCCCTATCTCACCTAACAAAGTTCACGATTCTGCCCGCCGACTTGATGACACATGCTTACAGACAAGCACGCAATGAATTCCCCCGCTGCTCTTTAGTGACAGATTTCAAACGACTCCGTATGCCAGCCATCCAAATACCGCAGCCGCAAAGAGAAAGCCGATTATTTGCCACTTCAACTGGCTCGCTAATTGCTTGACAATTCCGAGTTGATCGTATGATGTCCACTCCTCACAAATTTTTCCATCGACGATACGCCAAACAGTGATTCCACGCAGTTCAATCTTCGCTCCCGTCGGAGGTAATCCATCATATCCGGAACCGGTATGTGTGCCATGAAAGGTCCATACCACCGTGACCAAGTTGCCCTCTGCGACCATCATGTTCACGGTCATCCTGAGATCGGGAAAAGCCTTTTTCTCTGCATGCACTGCTGCTTGATCCTCTTGAAGGTCAATGTTCCTGCGGAGTCCGTGGTTCACGAAATTTGGCGCATAGATTTCGTCCGCAACCTGGAATTTCCCCTGGTTGAAGATTTCTTCGAACACCCGTCCGGCTATCGCTTTATTCCTGGCTTCTTGAGAAGCTCTCTCGGACATGAGGCTGGCATTCAGTCCCTGAGCGTAAACCCATGGTCCGATAATCAACATGACCATTATTGCGGTAAGACATGAGACCATCTTTTTCATCGTATAACTCTTCTCCTATATCGAACAATAAACTTTCCGGCTTTTCCTCGCCTCCGGCAATCGGCGACGCAGAAAATACAGGAAATTAAAATCTGATCGCGCGCGGCATAGAACCTCATAATGACAAATGAATTTCCTTGCGGGGAATTGTTGCTCGATAATATCTTCTCTACTAAGTATTGCCTCATAATATAGATAGGCCTAAAGGAATAGACCAGATCCTGGGAGTACGAATCAAAGAAATGAACGTCCAGCCGGGCTCATCTCAAAACTCCGATGCGGCTGACAGACTAATAAGCTTTATGTCTGCCCGGGGAGATGTGAGGGGTATTACTCCAAGTCCGTAGAAAGCTCGTATCTCAATATCCTATCGTGCCCGCCATCACAGATGTAGACAATCTTATTGAAGTACGCTAAACCGGATGGATGAAGAAGGGCATTTGCGGATTTCGACGGACCGAACGATTCGTGGAGTAGTTTGCCGGTCAGGTCGAATTTCATCAAGCTGTCGAGCGAGCCATCAACTACATAAATGTTGCTGCGGTCATCAACCATCACAGCCTGGGGTGTTACGAAAATACCGGAAAGTATGTCCGGCAATTTCCCTGTCGGGTATGTTGAAGGGTCAAGGCTGAATTTCGAGCCCCAGCTCGGCGCCTCAAGTTCGCTTCCCGGATTGAAAGTAATCCACTTAACTTTGAAACCATTTGTAGGATCTACCTGTGTCAGAATAAAATCCGATCCGTACTGTTGAGTGTTAAATGTGGCAATATTGCTGATCTGATTTATCGCTACGAAGCCTGTTCCCGTAGGTATCAGACTCGGTACAAGATCGATATAGTCACTTGAATATTGCAGGTCATTTTTGTCGAAATGCATTATCAAATTGTCCGGATCGACCGCGCTTGAGTTGCTGCTGCCGGAGCGAGTGACGTAATAGCTATTGTCCGGGAGAACGGCAACGCCGGTATATTCTCTTCCGGAAATCAAATTGCCTGCGCCATCGCGAGTGATCTGCTCGCGTAGATTTTCGTGGTACACAATCTGGACAGGTGCCGCCCAAATAGAATCGCTGTGGTTGAAAAGGCCGAGCTTAGCAATTGCTGCAACAGTAATTACGTTTCCGTTAACTGTCGTATCGTATTCACAAGCGATGATCAGGTTGAATCGTCTATCTTCTGCGATGGCAACCGGCCGTTTGACGTATTGAGAATATCCGAGAGTAGCCCCCGCCAAATTTAGCATTACGACCCTGTTGTCCTTGGGTTCTGCCACGTATAAAAAGTCGTCGAACCCTATTTTTATGTCCTTCGGACTGTCGAAACCTCCCCATGCAGGCTGTATCTGAATGTAGTTCGTATCACTGACGACCTGCCCCGTCGCTTTCGGAAGGGTTGACGTGTCGATGATATTAGATTTTTCGTTACAACTTGCAAGAAGAAGCCCCGCGGCGACTATAATTATTGCAGATCTCATTTTAAAATCTCAGATTTAATGAAAATCTGTGAACGTCGCCAAGGCGCTCGTATGGAGTGAAGGAATAATCGAAAAAGATCAGCGCAAATCTCGCGTCAACCTTCACTCCCGCGCCAAGCGAATAACTTTGTTCGTCAACGTTGATTTTATAACCGGCTCTCAGGAAAAAAGCGGAATTGTAGGAGTACTCCGTCCCAACCGAAATGTTTTCTGAATTGTCGGCAGGATGATTTAATTGTGCAGATGCAGTTACCTTGTTCGTGCTATCCTGGTACGGCTCGAATGCGAAGCCGATTCTGAAAATCGTGGGCGGCGAGAAGCTCTGGAAACTGGAGACGGTGGTTCCATCGACGAGGTTCACGGAGCCTGATGGAGTCAGTTGACCTCCGAAGTTGCTCACGGAAACTGCGAATCTGGTGGTGCCGAGTCCCGTCCAATAATAGGTTCCAAAATCGACAAGTACCCCGCCCATGGTCAATTGAGCAAGAGTTTCGTCTATGTATTTCACGGTTACTCCGAAACTGAAATTGTCCGTCATCCGGCGCGCGTAAGTTGCGCCGAAAGCGAGATCGCCGTATTTGAAGTATGCACCTGTACCGTAGGGTTGAAGCTCTGTCGTGACCGGCATGTCGTCCGACTGGAGAGAAATAATGGAAACACCGATACTGTTCTGTTCGTCGAGATGATAAACAGCCCCGAAAAAATCGTGCTGCAAACCGACGAACCATATTGAATGTGCGAAAGCAACCTCAGTTTTGTCGAATTCCGTTATTCCTGCAGGATTATAGTACAGGGCATAAGCGTCATTGTTGACGGCGGCGAAACTTTCACCCATGGCATTGGCTCTTCCTCCGACCCCGATTTTTAGAAAGTCGGCAGCGGTAATTCCCACGCGCTGCGCGCCGAGGACAGGAAGAAGCTGAGCGTTTACTTTAGGGGCGAATGTTAAAATCAAGACCGCCGTCACTACGTATTTCTTCATTGACGCCTCAGAAGAAACTCAAAACTCGACGGTACGTGTGGCAATATACCTTGACATTTCATAAAAGATTCACCGAGACTCCGATTTTAATATTTCGCGGGGTCAAGTACCGGGATGGATCGAACGGGTACGGATCTATCGGCGCAGTGAGTTCCGGGTAGCGCGGATCATTCCATGTCGGCGGCACCGGATCGCCAAGCTGGTACGCCCGGCCCGTAACTGGATTGATGATATCTGAATTAAGGTTGTTGAAAATATTATTGGCTTCGACCAGGAAAGTCAACTGAATTCCGCCGAGGGTGAAATATTTTTCGAAATTGAAATCGACCCAAAACCAGTTGGCGCCGATCGCACCGTACGGGTTGTTGATGTTTTCGGTGTAAAGTGGCTCACCGTCTTGAGCGTAGGTTCCAGAAAAATAGTAAGGCGTATATCTTTTCCCGCTTTCGAAGAATATTCTGAAATATGTCTCGAAGTCGTCAAGAACATCTTTGCCGAATCCGAAGATGCCGTTCTGTTTCGCGTTGTAGAACGAAAGATTTGCGGAAAGTTGAAGCGGGCGGTCCCATGACATATAAGTTTCTGTCAACATTTCCTGAATGACTCCTTCAGCCGCGAGAACTCCATTGTCTTCCGAACTAGAGAGCCCTGTCGTGACGGAGTACGAACCTCCGAGTGAGCCATTGAACCAGTTTCCTATTCTTTTCTTATATTCAAGCTCGATACCTCGCGAGCGGGCGTAGTCCGAGTTGACGTAGGTTATGAAACTCTGCCCGATTAAGGCTGCGGAATTTATCTGTGCTTCTTCCGTCTGAACGTAATCGAAAATATCTTTATAATATGCCGTAACGGTCAACACATCGTCGTTGGTAAACTGGTGGCGAAGCCCGAGTTCGTAGCTGACTGTCGTTTCCGGATTCAAATTGGGGTTTCCGAATGCCTGATATGTCAACATAGCGGTGCTCGGCTCCAGCTTTGCATAAACAAATTGCGGTCTTGGCCACTTCGAAAAATGCCCGTAATTTAAAAATAGAGTTTGATTGTTGGATACCGGATGCGAAATCCCAAGGCGCGGGCTGATACGGCCTTTCCACCTTCTGCCGAAAAAGTTATATGTATCTTGATCGTACTCGTTGCGAATTTGCTGTGGTATGGTGATGACCTGAGGATTATCCACTGCGTCGTCCACGTATTTGCCTGGAAACCAGTAGTCGAAACGCAAGCCGAAATTCAATATCATTCCGTTGGTCGTGATTGTTTCCTGCGAATACGCGGAGCCGGTTGCCGGATAGACATGATAGACATCGTTGTCGAGGCCCATGACTCCGACCCATGGCTCGTAAATATCGATAAGCTGCATTTCTTCAAAATTCATATCGAAGCCGGCTTTGAATTGATTTTGTTCCGTGAAAAAATCCGTCAGATCGAATTTCACTTCGTTATTGATAAAAAAATGGTCGTGCCACGTGTCTGCGTTGCCGGTATCGTAAAAGCCGTTGCCGGGAATTATTCCGATCGTGTCACTCTTTGTGTTATAGTACTGCGGCGGCAACGTAACCACCTCCTGGGGCTGCTGGTATTGTGTCCAGTAAAGTCCGTCTGCGTCAGCACGGAGATGAGTAAAGAAGTGGGCTAACTTCAAGTCGTAGTACATTTTTGAGTTGAGCGACTGAGTTATATCAATGGTCTGTGCAAGGCTGACGTGAGTATAGACATCGGCATTTCCGAGGATATTCTGAAATTGGTATTGGTAGCCGGGAGACGGCTCGACATATTCAAGAGTTGTCTGAAGTTCCTGCGTATTCTCGTTTATGCTAACGTTGGCATCGTACGAGTATGTGATCCTAAATGTCTGGCTTGGCTTGTAAGTGATTTTACCAAGTCCATACCAATCGTTCGAGAGCCTGGGCGCAAACCTTGTCCCATAGAAGATGGATGAGTTCAATCGTGGCGGCGGATCGATTTTGAAAGTGACGACCTGTCCATCCTGAAGTTGCTGAGCCCATAGCTCTTGTCCATCCGTAAGGTCCGCTGCAAAACTGCCGAAGAATGTAAGCTCACCCGGAATTTGTACCCCAATGGCTGGAAGGAGATATTTTGTGATAGGCTCAGGCCCGCTCACATCTGCCTCATAATCATCGGAATTAAAATTTGACGGTGAATTCTTGTCGAGTCCCCAGTTATCCGTTTTAGCTTGAATAAAAAGACTGTACTTGCTGCCGCCTTCTTTTGTCTTTACATCGACAATTCCGCTGGTTGCCTGTCCGTATTCCGCATTGAAGCCTCCGGTGATCACTTGCATCTCGCTTATAGAATTCGAGCTTAACTGCAAGCCGAATCCGGTGCCCGCAAGAGGATCCTGGATGTTTATGCCGTCAAGCAGGTAAGCGTTTTCGTATGATCTTCCGCCGCGAATGTGAATCTCATTATCTGCCGCTACGACGCCGACCTGCTGTGAAACCACATCCTTGACGTCCTGCACCTCCGAAACCTTTATATCTTTGGCAGAAATTGTGTTTACGCTTTGGGTCTCGGCCGGATTCATCAAGGGTTTTTCACCGATGACGATAACTTCCTGACCAAGCGAAAGAGCAGTCTGGTTTAACTTTGTGTCGATAGTCGCCGCTTCTCCGGCTTTGACAACGACATTCGTGTGCTCAACTTCTTTGTAACCCAATAGCCGGAATGTCAAGGTATATTCTCCCGCGGCAACATTATTGATTTCGAACTTTCCATCAATGTCGGTCGTAGCGCCGTAGTACGTTCCTTTTATGATAACGTTGACGCCGGCGAGCCCCTCCTTCGTTGCGGCATCTGTAACCTTGCCATTTATGCTTCCGCGCTCCTCAGCTAGCGCACAAGAGAGAGAAAGAGAAAATCCTATTAAGACAAAAATCATAAATGCTCTCTTTAAATCCATGGCATGTATACCTTTTGAAATGAATTTCATGGAAGGTCTCTGCGGTAAATCCTCTGGCGTTGTAGCAGCATGTTTTCCTAAAGCGCTCCGAAATTTCTCAATACTTCGTAGATCAATTGATAAGCTCTTGTGTTTGGTGACGTCGTAGAATTCCCATTAAAACGATAAAGCGGTACACCGATGACGAACGCGGTCCCATCGCCGCTCATCGCGCCGATTATCGGATGCCTGTTGTCCACGCCGTACGGCTGCAGATTGTAGACCACGGATGCGCCGAGTGTCGGGTAAATCCCACGTAAATCGGCAACAACTTTGCCTCCATCTATCGGATTTGAGAGATAGCTGTCACGTATTAGAGTTGGATATACTGCCGAGTCGTATGGCGCAGCAGGCTCGACCATGGCTCCCGGCTTTACAAAACCTGTCGAGGTAAAGGGACTTGAGGAGAGCGTGTCGGTTAGTATAGAGCTTGTCAGGCTGTCAATCGAACCGGTGAAGTCGCTAAGCTCCTGGTTTATATCTAATCCCGAAGAATAGGAAGATGGTACGGTAAAAGTCATGAAGAACTTTCCGCCGGAACTCCTGAATGCCCTGACTGCCGATTGTGCAATATCAAAGTCCTGTTCATCGGCTGAGTACCAGAAGACATATTTATAAAGCTCAAGTGTCGCCGAAAATGTGGGAATGATATATGGCTGGACTAGATTTCCTTTTCTAGGATAATTTGAGCCGGCTTTGATGTCCCACAAATCAAATTTGCCATTCAAAGCGCCGCCATCTATGGTATCAAACAAGCTCGTGTAGAATTGCGTCAACTGATCTTGTACTCCATAATCATTTATTATCAGCAGATTACCTTTCGGTTTCTTGACGAACCAAGTGTGAGTTGTGTCCGGCATCCGCACAACCGGACTGAACTCGCCTGCAACATCTTCGGCTTTCACATAAAAGATGTTATTTCCGTTCAGCTTCATGTTACGTAACGGAGTCAACAGCCTTGATTGTGGTAATGCAGGATACGTATTAGGAAAGACCTCGCAGTCAACAGTCGATGTGTCATTCGAGGCCTCCGATAAATTCGCCTCTAATGTCACAAAATTAACCTGTGAGGGCAGCTGCACCCAACTTTGCAGTGAAGTGTCGTTGAGTGCAATATAATAATTCATGATGACGTTGCTGCCTTCGATACTGGTACCCTGCCACCCGAACGACACGATAGTGAAAGTCGTATCCGGGATATCGACGCGAGTGATGAATGGAGGCTCATTCATGACAAATTGAACTGTCGGCGGCGTATCTGTTATTGGGAATTTTACCGATGGCGGGTCAGGATCAACGGAATTTCCAAGCAGAGGGAAAACCTCTCCTTTATCCCATACTCCGTTTCCATTTTTGTCAGTGAACGCCACTGTGTCCCCCCCGCTCAGTTTCCCTATAAACGAATTATTAATCGCCGCGACTGTGAAAGCATACGTGGTATCTCTTTGAAACAGAGGCAAGAAGAAAACGCTGTCGTCCTTAGTGGTGAACGTCCAAATCTTTTTGTTGAACGTGATAATATATCCTATTACCAAGCCATCACCGTCATCAGCCCACCAATGGATTTCGAGACGACTCGATTGCGGATTAAAATTCGTCGTCTGAGTTGAGTCGCGATATGGAAATGCCGACACAAAAGTCTTCGGCGGCAAAATACCGGTAGCAGTGGAAGATAAATGTTTTGTACAACCGGAGAAAAGCAATATTGATGCAGAAAGAAACAGCGTAATATTGAAATTTTTCATAACTTTTCTTGGGCGAGACTCACTCATGACCTCAATCCCTCTCCAAAAAACAGAGAGGGATTAAGGGCCGAGTAAATTCTTATTTCAATAGAAGCATTTTTCTTACTTGACTGAAGTTTCCGGCATTCAATCTGTAGAAATAAACACCGCTGGCAAATCGTGAAGCGTTAAAAGTCGCGACGTAATTGCCGGCAGTTTGGTGCGCGTTAACGAGTGTTGCAACTTCCTGACCGAGGATGTTGTATATCTTTATGGATACCGTGCTTTCTTTGGGAATCGAGTACAGTATGGTCGTCGCAGGATTGAACGGATTAGGATAGTTCTGCGAAAGAGTATAGGAAGATGGAAGTGTTGATTCTACTCGTCTCACTCCATCGATCTCTCCGACAAAGTCACTGTTTGTTCTCGGCTCGAGCTTGTACTCGCTGTTCTTATATTTTACGATGCCTATAAGACCCTTTATGAATGCACCTTCCGGCATAATATGGAAGCCATACAGTGTATCGTTTGGATCCACACTGTAGGTGTTGCTGCCGTCATCATCGACACGCGTATTGCCTGATCCATCATTGACGTAATATTCCCTGAAGCTTCCTTGAGGAGAGAGGGTTATGCTGTAAGATGCAGAAGAATCGGGATTATTATTTGTTATACGAACGCTGTCATATCCTGCGAGAATTCCCTGCCACACACGTGCATTGGTGTCCGCCATCGATCTTTGACCAATTTCCCCCGTCTTCAGTTTCACGGGTGCATACAATTGATGACCTGACGATAACCGGCTGAAAGCGCTCACCGAAATCTCGGTCATACCGTTGTACATAGATACAATTCCGGTGACCGACACACTGTCGCCCCTGAGAAGCTCGTCCGCCGTGCTGTCGTACAACATAATTCCGCTCCATGGTGCTGCTGCATCTTCCATATAGGCGTACGGAGTTTTTACGGTATTGTTTTCATGGTCGACCTCCACCGGATAATCCGACGTGTCAGCCTGTACAATTCCTGTTACCGTCACCGACAGGTCAGACACACCGCTGTTCCCATCTGAGAAGGGCGTGTACTGGAGATCCTTGATAGTGTATCCGTTTGTCCTGACATAATAGAACAAAGCTGTTTTTGAGGTATCCGGATAGCTGGATCTTGCCGCGAGCGAGCTGTCCTGCCAAGCGGTGAAGAAATATTTTACGAAGGAACCATTTGCTTGCGGAAGGATTGTTGCTTTATACGAATTTGAAGTATCTGCCGTCATCTTGACGCGATTATAAGCACCATTATTCACAGAATAAAACATGGCTGCAGAATCCACTACCATGGAACTCGCATTGGGATCCGGATTAATCGCGACAATTCTTACAACTACTTGATCACTCGAAGTGGGTATCGAAGGTGAACGCCTCGTCGGGAATCCGGTAGCAGTAATGCTTGGCGTATAGCTCCCTATCTTCACATCACCAGGATATAGAGGGATAATCTCATAACCATAAGATGAGTATGCTCCCAGGATCCCCTTAATGTACTCGAGCTTTGATCCGGGTGCCGGCGGAATCCATTTCGTAGTGACGCCGTACGACCTCCCCGTAAAATACTCCGAGGGATCGTATAAATCTATAGTATTTCCCAACGAATCTTCCAAAGCTACCGTCCACATCCCAGTGCCGCTATTTTGAGAACGGCTTTTAACTATAAGATTCCGGATAATCACGAAAGAGTTTTTGTATTTTGTCCCTGTGTCGAAAAACACTTTGCCGCCCGATGTATAATCGCCATCCACTAAGTCGCTAAGCTTCACTTCAGCAGGTGCAGGTCTTACGCTTCCTGCGTTAAGAATGTTTATCGGGATCGGTGTCACAGATGCACTTCCGATTGGTTCCAGCTCGAAGTTGCCCCAAATATCTGTTCCATATTTTGTCAAAACTCCCGTTACTTGTATGACATAGCCGCTGTCTATTGCCCCGAAACCCGCATTCAAAACTGCCGCAGAAGTATCTAAAGTGTAAATATCCATTCCACCCCATGCTGCGCTATCGGGATTTTCGACATAGAAAGAAAAATGAGCACCCACGTTTCGGAGAACTCTTGTGTCGGTTGTGAGCACGCCTGTCACCGTTATCGTGTCGCCCAAATAATTGCCGTTCGTCAAACTGGCTCGCAATGTTCCCCCATTTGCCAACAGCGAATCCGCGATCTTCAGCGAATCCATTGGGATAAAGTTCACACTGTCGAGTGGAACTATGGGATAGCTCTTTTGTGCAAAGGCATATCCTGTCATTAGCAAAAGAAGCAGTAAAGCTTTCTTCATTTTCATCCTCCTATTTTATGCAGACACTTGCCATGGCCTGCACCGCTCTGGATTTATTTCAGACTTAGTTATTTACAAAAGAACATTTAACAGCCTGCAGCTGTGAATTGCCAATTTTTATTTTATCACCAAAAATTTTCCTCGTTTGATGCTTCCGTTGTCTAGATTTTTTACCGTAAACAAGTAAAGTCCGGTTGCAATGGCTTGATTCGCATCTGTAATCAAATCCCACGCGTGCAAACCACCGGGCATTATTTGGGTATTGCCAGGATCATAATGTTGGAACCACTGAATATCGGAACCATTGTAAGTCGCCGCGTCGTGTTCAAGCGTTGCCACGATGTCGCCGGCAATTGTATAAATTCTGATTTCGCATCTTGCGGGAAGATTGTAAAAATAAATTTTTCGCTCGCGTTCGCCTACTCCGTCCCAAATAGCTTTTGTATAATAGGGGTTCGGAAATACCCCAATGCTGAGTGAATCGCCGGTCGCCGCAGGTGGCCCGGGGAAAACGCTTTCTGTCGCCATAATAGAAGTCTGGCTCGGTGTTCCAGATGCAGGATCTCCTTTATCATAAGCCTCGACTCCAAGTGAATATTGCCAGCCATTTAAGAGAAACGGAACGTTAAATTGATAGACATACTGGTACGGATCGCCGGGGAACATCTTCGGCGGATTTAGTTTCGCAGGCATTCCAGCATCGAGTCCTATCGAGTCTACCAGATCAAAATCCGCGATCTCCTCGTAGGGGTTCTGAAGGCCCTGGAAGTCGTAACCGGGTATGGATCTGAAAAGCCAGTATCCCTCGAAGTTCTTACGGTCCAGGAGAGGATCCACGACGTTTTCCGGAAAATCGTCCCAATACATGGTTGCCTGCCCATTGCCGGGGACGACGTGCAGGTGTGGCGGAGGCAGGATGTTCGGAAAAATGTATCGGTGAATCTTACCGTCGCTGTATATGTTTTCATCCGGTTCAAGGATGCCGTCGCCGTTAATATCGTTGCCGTTGTAAGTGCGTTGTGCCCACATTGAATTGCCGTTCAATATCGATCTGCATGCGGGAACATTATTTTGATAATCTGTCTCTACACCCGTATCAAATTTAGGCGCACAGACTATCGCGAACGCAACCGTCACGGAAGAATCCGGCAGGAGCTCGAACGGTCCGACCGAGAGCAGCGTGTACCGGTTTCCCACCTTGCCGATGTAAGTCGAATTAGACGGAAGATTGTATTGATCTTCATAGTAGTTAGGAGGAAGCGAGGTCTCCATCTTTTGGAAACGCAGGGCGTCCGTGCCGGGCGAGAGAAGATTTGGGTCCCCCGTCGAAGCCCTGAATTGCCATGCGGAAAAATGCGTGTAGTTATTCAACAAGTCGAGATAAGCTGGCTGCGATTTCACTACCGAGCTTAAAGGATCGACGCCGAGAAGCTTTATCGATACATAGTTATCAGTTGGCAAATCACTTGTGTGATGTTCAGCATCAAACGCGTAAACAGTCCGCAGCGAATCGACGTAACCGACTCCAGTACCGCTATAAAATGGCGTTCCTTCCGTCGGCAGTCGGTAGTTGGTATTTCTCACCACAAAATCGTTGACAAATCCGACGAACATCGAATCGATCTGGGTATTGCCCGTGTTCGTAAGTTTAAAATTGATGACATCAAAGAAATTTGCGATCGTGAATTGCCAGGCATAAGTTTCTTCGTGAACTGAAACGTTAAGAGGAGTATGACCGAGTATTATTTCATTTGTTTTTGGGTTCACTGTATTTGAATCGGTAAAATTGGCGACAAAATCCTGGTGACTTACTGCGCTTGCGGAATAGTATTGAGAGTTAGTAAGGGAGCTTCGCTCGGTTAAACCGCTGTCCAGAGGCTGTGTAAATTCGGAAGGATTTGAATAATAGTCCGTGGTCGCTGTGCTCACAAACGGTCCCTGACCATTTTTGTATCCGCCGACCCAGATGCCTCCATTGAACAGGTGCTCTATTCTCGACGGTACCGGTGCAAAGGGGTACTCGCATGATGGCTGTGCCGGCCAGAATGAAGCATCGAACTCATTACCGATTACGCCGAAACTCGTTACGGCTAAACCTATATCCCCGATATTCGTGTAATTGTTATCAGAAACCTGGGCATACGCCAAATTAATCGGCAGTAAGAATAATGCCATGGCACTTAATCCTATTTGATGCGCGCGCAGCTTAATTCTGTGATTATACTCAGCAAACAATTTCAATCCGAGGCACGTAAAAAGACTCATACTAAATTCATTGCCATTAAAACTGTGAATACCTTAATGCCACTAATCACCTGAATATCCAGCCATATTCCCATGAAGCTACACAACGACATACAAGTAATTTATGGAACTTGGCCCCAAAGTACGACCTTGTAAGGCCGATGTCTCCGCAAAATCCACTTCCGCGAAGTTAGCTGCAAATAGAAAATTCGAGATGTTTATTGGAACGGCATTAATGTCGAAATATTCCGGTACAGCATCGTTTTTAATCGACACGTAAAATGTCGAATGCACCTGCTCATAAAAGCCGGTGGTAGATTTGCTTGCATCAATCCACGCTGAATAAACAAGCGAGGCAAGCGAAACAGAAGCCTTCTGAAGCTGCGCTATCGTCATGCCACCCAGCTTGGACCACATGACCTGATAATACAAATTTGAATTGGTATTGCCTGCAGCTGCCGTTGCAGAATCATCCGCGTCCGAGATCATTTGGACCTTCGAATTGGATTCGTAAATGACGGAGAAAGCGAAATCCAGGACGTTTGAAATATAGTGAGCCGTGTCCTTGGCTATCGAAATCTGGGGCAGGTAATTATTGAGCATCGTGGTCTCGTAGCGGGAATGAACACCTTTTCGGTTGTAATTCTCCGTGCAATGCAGCGGCTGACATGCATCTCCGATATAGTGTCCTAAATCTGCAATGATCCTATTGGCATTCGTTGTATCGCCCGTCCGAAGAAAAGCCACGAGCGAATCATAGTCGGATTTTATGGTCCATGGTAATACACCGTTTCTATAAACCGTCGCTGAGCCGTACTCAGCAATCAAAGAGTCGAGATCATGCGGAAACCAGCTTGAATCAAATTCCGGATAGTAATCTATATCGATATAATGTTTAGGTCCCTCTGAGGGATCGGCGCTCTTTCGATAGTCGGCGTCGGAAGCATGTGCCGCATAGTAATCCGTGTATTTTGCAAACCACAAAGTGTCTATGGGAGTATGAGTGGTGAACGATTCGTTTATTATTTTATGTCCGGCTTGCCCCCAGCCGAATGCGGATGCCGAATAAAACGTAAGGAAAATTGCCAGCGAAACCCGGCAATGAAGATCGTACTTTTGCATCACTTTGCCTTCAACGATGATTTTATTGTTATTAAGTATCACTTCACAGAAGCGGGAGGAATTCAACCTCCCGCTTGGATATGCAACTGTGCTTGTGAAGGACTACTTCATGTAGAGAAGCTTCTTCACCGAAGTGAAATTGCTCGATCCGTCCTGGCTGTGAGCCTGAATTCGGCAGAAGTAAACACCGCTGCTCAATGCCGACGGATTCCACTGCACCACTTGATGGCTCGCCTGCTGGAAATCGTTGACCAAAGCGGCAACTTCTCGGCCAAGCACATCGTAGATCGTTACCTTCACAAAGGAATTTTTCGGAAGGTCGTAACTAATCGTCGTTGATGGGTTGAACGGGTTCGGATAATTCTGGAACAACGCATACACTTTGGGAATATTGCTGGATTCGTCAACGCCTAAGACCCCGCTGCCGGTTTTGAATTGCGCCGGATCTGTGTACGGGCTTGCTCCGGCGGCATTTACAGCGCTGACGTGCCAGGAGTATGACATGTTTGCCGTGAGGGTATCGGATATTCTGACTGTCGTATCAACGACCATGGTATCGGCGACAATTGATGAGAACGTGTTGTCCGTCCCAACTTGCAGGTGATATTTCGTCGCGCTAGCCGCAGGTAACCAGGAAAAAGTGGTCAATCGTGGTTCGCCTGTTACTCCTCCCAGCGGCGAGGCAAGAGTGGGCACTCCCGGGGCAGTCGAAAGAGAAGTGATGTCCGACGTGTCGGGGGGTATAATTTCATAACCGGTACTGTCGGTTCCGTATTGACTCACCACACCAATCAAATTTATCGGATACGAATGTTCCTTCGAACCCGCGACGTTGGTGTTCTTGTTGACGTAAAGTTGTGCGGTGTCTGCCTTACTGGAATTAGTAACATATATGCTAGCACCGGAGCCCGACCCTGGCCATGTGCCGGAAGCCTTGTACAGAGTGTCTAATTGGATAAGTTGGCCTTCATACGACTCAGCAAGCCCTCTGATCCTCACAAAATCATGCAGACTCAAAAGCTTCGGTTTTGGAAGTACGGCATTGTGCTTCAAGAGTCCGAAATGCAGCGAGTCGCCGACAAGCGGCATAATTTCTTCTAAACCGTTATATTGATCTACCGTTCCCACCACAAAAACCGAATCGCCGACTTTGAAATTCAAGAGGGTCGGTGAATAAACATCGACACCGCCACTTGTGTCTTGAATAAAATAAGAACTGTAGTACCCTCCAATGTTGGGAGATATCACGACTCCAAATACTGCAATGGTGTCGCCATTTGTCGAATAAGTCGGGACCCAATTATTTTCGACTCTTGCCTGAGCAATTGTCAACTCAGGAGCAAGGCGCGTCGAGAAAACATCGTTCGTGTCGCGCGGGATTATCTCATACCCGTTGCTGTAAACGGTTTTACTTGAACTGTATTGGCTCACTACACCGACCACGTTGATGGGATAGGCTCTCAATGAGTCTCCAGACGCCGGAACATTAGTACTTCTGTTGATATACATCTGAATTGAGTCGGTGGAAGGATAGTTTTGAAGCGGTAACATACCTGTGTTCTGGATTAGGTTGACCGTAGGATGTTTTGTCGTGTCCTTCAGATATATGCTCGAATATGAGCCTGCTTTGGAGGGCCAATACCCGGATGATCTATAGAGGGTGTCAACTTCAACAAGCATGCTTTCATATGTCTCGACAATATTGGGATTAGCGAATTGATCTATTGTGAGATGGACCGGCTTGGGTACAACAGCGTTATGAGAAATTAGCTTGATATGATTCGTATCTAAAGGCACAAGTTCCGTCAATCCGTAATATTGCTGGATCTGACCGATCACCCATACAGAATCGCCGATTGAGAAATTTATAGCAGGCGTCTTGCTGTAGTATACGTATATACCGCCGCTGTTATCCTGGATACAGTATGATGTCTCGTTGTAGTACGTTTCCATGTTGGGAGTCGTCACCACGCCTGCGACCTTCACTGTATCGTTAAGGTACCATGCGGCAAAGTCGGTGCTGTCTTTCCTTGCCGTGGCAATGGAAACGCCGTTAACGGTATCGACAATCGTTTCTGGAGATTTGAATCTTATAGAATTAGAGGCGTCCTGAGCAAAGGCATTCATCGTAAGAAGCGCCGTGCACAGCATTACAAAAGCAATTCGCATTGTGTTCTCCTAATTTTTTTAATCGCGTTTATGAATCAAACCGGAATCTACTTTTCCGTTTCGAATAACTAAATATTTGCAAACCTTCTGTCTGTCCCCATAACGCTGGACAAAACATATTATACATCTTCAAAATCTGACCGCGTAAATTTAAACGTCACGGTCCCAATTGCCTATAAACTTTAAATCATATTGAGGTTAATTCTCTGTTAAGAAGGTGGAAATGTCCTTTCTTTTCTATAGGCCTTACTTTTGTATTGTGACGCCGCTTTTGAAGAATTTGCATCTCCTGTTTCATGATGACCAGGTTGGTCCTTCATCTCGCGAACCGGCAAACGATGAAAGACAAAATCAATGAAATTCGAGATGGTTGGCCGCCGCCACGGGATTCTCATCGATCGAGCCATAACTATCTTCAATTGGATTCTGATTGGGATAAAAATTTGTTCAGTTGTTCTTTACCCGGCTCAATTGAATCTGCTGAGGACCAAACCCAAAAGTTGAGAAGCAATATCAAGGCTCTCATATGGCATGGAATTACTTATCCGCAGAATCGATTTCAGAGATCGGCTCCTGCCATATGCCGACTCCCCACGTCCCGGCAACGATTTCGGCCCCGTTAATTGTAAGTGCGCAAATATTTGAAGCAGACATATTTTTATTCTCTTTGGCCCAACTCGTTCCTTTATTAGTCAATAAGAATACACCGTTGTTTGTGCCTGCAAGAATATTAGTGCCGCTGACTGCAATTGCGTTCACGTCAAGGTTTGCCAACCCAACATTGACATGATACCAACTCGATCCGTTATTCTTTGAAATGAAAACGTCTCCATGAATTCCCGCGTAGATGTTCTTTCCATTAGATGCAAGAGCGCTGACTTTGCTAACTGAACCTCCAGTGGCCGCATGTGTCCAGCTCATGCCTTTATTCGTAGAGATGAAAATACCGTCCTTTGTCCCGGCAAAGATGCTGGTAGCGTTTGAAGATAGAGAAAACACCCATGGATTTGTCAAGCCTGCGTCAACTTGAGCCCAGGACGCACCGTTGTCGGTCGACAGATAAATTCCGCCGCCGAAAGTTCCGGCAAAAACGTTTTTTCCGGAAATCGTGAGAGCCATGACAAAGTTATTTGTCAAACCGTTATTAGCCTGAACCCATGATAAGCCGCCGTTTATTGAAACAAAAATGCCCGCATTGGTGCCGGCAAAGATATTCTTCCCGCTCAGGACAAGAGCATTGACGTCGATATTCGCCGTTGGAAGTTGGACGAGATCCGAAAATCCAGTTTGGAGTTGATCCCAGCTTGAGCCGTTATCTTTCGAGAGGAAGATGCCGTCTCCCCACGTGCCGGCATAAATCTTTGCTCCGCTCACGGCAAAACAACTGACATCGCCTGTATGCATACCATTTGCTTTTGTCAGGCTCCATTGTCCATAAACCTGGGATGTACAAATGAGCGAAAAAAAAATCGGAATCGCAATTAAACCATGGAATCTCATCTTATCATTCTTTCTCGATAGGTTGTAGAATTATAAACGTGCTGTGCCATGACCCATTGCCGCGTATTAGACGCCGAATACACCCTCCATGGCCGCTCGTTCGATTGCTGCTCTCACATCGTCTAAAGCCTTGTTATAGCCGTTGCAAAAATGCCCCATTTCGTCTATCCATTTCTTAGACGGCGCATTTCGATGTTCGCGCATTCTCAATTGACTTTTCTTTTCGGGCAATATCTTGAGTAAGTCGCCCGGCGAGGCTGACAATGCCGAAGGAACAGCGGGAATGGTCAATTCGGATTTGACCTCGGAAAGTTTGTTCCATGCTTTTAGCACGTCGAGCAAGCCTTTATGGAGCCTGACGTGATTTGCCGTTTTGTCGGGATCGCTCGGATGATAATTGTTCCATCCGAACCTTTGAATCTTCTGCGCTTCGACTATCACTTCTGCACACTCCTGTACCAGTCTGTGAATCATCTCTTCTAAGTTATCGGGTTTGCTAATACTCATGTTTTCCTCGCTTCTTGTTTGGACAAAGGCCGGCTTTGACTTCACGCGTTACACTCATCACACGGACATAAAACTGCGGTCATAACAAACTCAAGCATGGTCTCTCTTTCTTGATTTTTTCAAATAATCCACAAACAGATGATCGACTTAACATCAATATAAAAATATGGCGAAAAGAACCGGTGGCCTCCCCGAAAATATGCACCATACCGACGCAAGTGTTTCCTGAACTGCCTGTGCGTCGCTCCTGCAACAGGCTAAAAGTTACACCGCTATACGCCCAAAGACAATTATGGAAATGTTATCACATCCTTAAATAATTAGTCGTCCATTTGGCAGACAGAACGTTAAAAATGCCGAAAGCCCCGCCTGAACCCTGTTCATCGTTCACGTGATTGAATAATCCCGACAAAAGATAGAAGCTCCGATGTGCAAACTTTGCGTTCAACTTAGCACTATATTCATGCGTCAAAACAAAAGTCGGCAAACCGGCACATTTTCTTGATTCTTTTGCGGCACAGTGAATGACTCAATTTTAAAAAATGGAGATTGAAAATGATTTCAAAGAGAATTTTAGGCTTGTTACTCCTCTCAGGTGTCTTGTTCGGCTGTAGCAGGACAACTAATCCGGTTTCCTCTCCCTCCTCATCGGGAAACGTCACGATGTCGGCGGTATTCTCGAATGTGGGAGAACCTGTTGGAGCTGCGAATGGCAACAAGACAGTCAGCAGCGTACCGGCCGTCGATTCCATTCGTATAGACAGTGCAATAGTGGTTCTTGCAGGGATAAGATTCGAACGTGAGATCGACACGGTTACAGTCAACACGGCTGACGGTGTTCCGACTATTGCTGCCTTCGACGAAGATTCAAGTATTACTTTCCCGGGCCCATTTGTCATCCACGTCGGCGATACAAACGCAATAAACTTCGCAAGCAGGACTCTTCCGGCCGGGACGTACAGTGGAATCAAGTTTGCTGTGCTCAGATTAGGATGGGGAGATCACTTTTTTGACAGCCGAAGTTTCAACGACCAGGATTCGGGCATGGTAGACTCAGCGGTCATGAATTATAGCATCGTGGTATGGGGAGCCGTGTACAAAGACACTGCGTGGGTTCCGTTTGAATTCAAAGATAACCAGGACCTTGAGTTCGCGATCAAAGGTTCATTCGCAATCACGACCCCGACTTCGTCCGTCAATATTGCGCTCAATTTCAACATGGGTTCGTGGTTTGTTAATCCATTCAACGGAGCTATACTCGATCCCACTAACAATTCATGGGGCAATTATGCAGCGATCCAGGAAGCAATCAGGTTGTCGTTTGGAAACGGTCGGTGCGGTCCATGGAATCTATTCCGGCGCTGGGGGTATTGAGAAGATAGATTAGCAATTTTAAACCGGAAGGAGAAGATGAGGCCTGTCATTAAAATTGGCGGGCCTCTTTTTTTATGCACCGGTATCCGAAGACAAAACTCGATTTCAACCCTATAAGCAAAGATATGATTCAAGTCGCAGCGGACGCCAAGATTCAGTACAATAGAATTTGACAGGCACAATATTTTCGCGCGTCTTTAAAGTCTTCCCTTTCAAAAACATCTTTGTTCTTATTTCACACGATTTGCATTTAAGATTCCATCATGTACTCGCGATATTAGTAATTTTATATCCGACAAAATAAGGAAATATATCGCCGCTCAGCCATAGGCTCATCAACCTTAGGATGAGAATATCAAGAAGCAATATCTCATTTGCGCAAATTTTGCGAATTGAATAATCATCTCGATTTTGAGCTGAGGCTCAGACGCGTACAGCAAAGCGGATTCAACGCCATGTGAAAAACATGAACTCCGCTCTATTCCATTGTCTTTCATCACTCTGCTCGATAAATTTAGAAAAAGGCAGGGCAAATCTTGAAATCGAAAAATCAAAGGTCGCATCCATCGGAAAATTATCGCGAATTGTCTCCGGACCAGCTTACGTGGCGCTGTCCCGAAAGCGAGTTTAAGTTCAATTCAACGGAAGAACTGGAACCCATCGACACAATCATCGGGCAGGAGAGAGCCGTGAAGGCTTTGCAGTTCGGTGTCGATATAAAAAGCCCGGGATACAACATATTCGTAAGCGGACTTGCCGGGACCGGTAAATTAACTACTATCAAACGACTGCTCGAGGAAATTTCGGTTGGCTGCACTCCGTCTCCAGACAGATGCTATGTTTATAATTTCAGGGAGCCGGATAATCCGAGTCTGCTGGAATTCGAGCGCGGTCAGGGTAAGAAATTCAAAGAGGATATCGATGCGACGGTGCGTTACCTGGTTAGAAAAATCCCGGAACTTCTGACGGGCGAGGCTTACACCGATGCGAGGAATAAAGTTGTCGAATCTTACGAGAAGAGAGAGAAGTCGCTTCTGTTGGAGTTTCAAAAGAAAATCGAAAATGAAGGCTTCACGCTGCTGCCGGTGCAAATAGGTACCATGACACAGCCGCAAATATTTCCGACGTTTAACGGCAAGCCCATTGCCCTCGAGGAGCTCGAGCAGCTTGCGGGCGAGGGTAAAGTAAGCATCAAAGAATATGCTGACACTGAAAAGAAACTTCAGGATTTCAGAAAGGAACTCACGTCGGTCGCAAGAAAAGGCTCGACAATTGCGGGAGAATTGATGAGAAAAGTCGAGGATATGGAACGGCAAACAGTTTCTGTCGTCGTCGAATCCATCTTTGAAGAATTAGAAAGTCGATACAGAGATAATCAACCCGTCATCGATTATCTCAAGCTGGTACAGGAGCATACGTTAAACAACATACGGATTTTCAAAAGGAATCAAGAGCAGGAGCCTGAGACGCTGCCGATTCTCAGCGGGCTTAGGACCGAGAGCGATCCGTTCATCGTTTATCGAGTAAACCTGATTTCCGCATGGAGCCCTTCGGGAGAGGGCAACACCGAAAAGGAATCATGCCCGGTCGTAATCGAGACCAGCCCGACATATACGAATCTTTTCGGCACAATCGAGAGGACGGTAGATGCGCGCGGATTTTTCCAGACCGATCACACTAAAATAAAAGCCGGTGCACTGCTTCGCGCCGACGGCGGATACATCGTTTTGAATGCGCTTGACGCACTGACGGAGCCTGGAGTTTGGAAGGCACTCAAGCGAACGTTGATGTACAGAAAATTGGAGATCCAGCCGCTCGATACATTTTTCCAGATCAGCCCGCTTGCGTTGAAACCGGAACCGATTCATCTCAACATCAAAGTTATTTTCATCGGCGACCCCTACATATACAATATCCTTTACGACGCAGAGGAAGACTTCAAAAAGATTTTCAAAGTGAAGGCGGATTTCGACAGCGAGGCAAATTTAGACTCACAAAAGATCATCGAATATGCAAGATTCATCTCTCGAATTTGTAGAGTCGAGAGTTTAATGCACTTCGATAAATCGGGAGTTGCGGCGGTGATAGAATACGCGGCACGCCGGGCTGAACGGCAGGACAAACTCTGGACGCGGTTCAGCGACATCGCAGATCTTCTTCGCGAGGCAAATTTCTGGGCAAGTCAACGAAGTGATCCCGACACAACGCAGGTGAGGCGGGACAAAAACAGCCACAACCTTGTAAATCGAGAAGACGTGAACAAGAGCCTCGATTCGCTCGTCGAGAGAAATAATCTCATCGAAAATAAAATCCAGGAAATGATCGAACAGGATACGTTGATGATCGACACAACCGGCGAGCGTGTCGGACAGTTAAACGGACTTTCGGTTTATGACATCGGATATTATTCGTTCGGCAGCCCGACAAGAATTACCGCTGCAGTCGGAATGGGCAAGGCAGGAATCACGAGCATCGAACGTGAAGTCAACCTGTCGGGAAAAATCCACGACAAAGGAGTTATGACGCTTTCGGGATTTTTGCGGGAAAGATTTGCGAAGCTAAAAGCTCTTTCGCTATCGGCAAGCATCGCATTCGAGCAGTCTTACAGCCGCGTTAACGGCGACAGTGCATCATCTACAGAGCTTTACGCGCTGTTATCGAGTCTCAGCAATCTGCCGATCAAGCAGGGAATAGCCGTCACAGGCAGCGTGAACCAGAAAGGCGACATACAGCCCATCGGCGGAGTGAACCAGAAGATCGAAGGCTTCTATCAGGTCTGCAAGGCAAAAGGACTGACGGGCGACCAGGGCGTCATCATACCACACCAGAATGTGAAAGACCTTGTGCTCCGTGGAGAAGTTATCCAGGCCGTGAAAGAAAAGAAGTTTCACGTTTATCCGGTCGAGCGAATCGAAGAAGGGATACAAATCTTAACCGGCAAACCGGCGGGCAAACAAAATGCAAAAGGTCAGTACATGAGTGGCTCGGTGTTCCAGCTTGTTGCGAAAAGATTGAAGGAAATGGCGGGTGAGGAGAAGGAGAAAGGAACCAGGAAAAGGGGAAAACGAAATAGACGAAAGGGCAAATAAAATCTGGAAATCATGTTGAATAGCAGACTTTTTTATCGCATTTTTAATGGACATTACTTATTTAAGGATATTCGATGGCAAGAACACCTCTTTCCGCTTATAGGGAGCTTCAGAAAAACTTCATAGCAGATGTCAAAAGCGAAAACAATGGCACTTTAATCACTGCGATCGCGCGCGATTCAGTTAGTTTCCTAAAGAAGCAAGGGCACGTAAATCTCAGATCATTAGTTCCCAATAAATCCTACTTTGCATTTTCAAAGGGCAAAAAGATTTCTCGTGCGGTGAATAGGGATTTATTTATTGATGACATTGATGCATGGCAAAGATTCTTAGATTCCATAAATGATAAGGCGATAGCTAAGATCGAGCCATTGTTGGCGAATAAACTAATTTACACGGTGGCCATTTCATTTTGTTGCTTCATCGATCTCACAAAAGAGGGGGATCAAAAAACACCCGGAACGTTCTTCGAGTATCTTATTGGTCATCTTTTCGCAAAACGCCTTGCTGTAAATCCCACCAAAGAACTAGAAGTTCTGAACCTTGATATGAAAACAACACTCCCAACCGATTTCATTTTCAATCTTGGACCAGAGAAGCCTAAGTTCCATCTTCCAGTAAAGACATCAAGCCGAGAGCGAGTTATACAGGTGTGGGCACATCAAAGAGTGTTGGACGGTGTTTATGGAACTGGTCGTTTCTTAGGAACGCCTGTTATCCTTGCTGAAACAAAATCTGACAAACGCAAAAGAGAAGTAATTGAAATTTGCCTCCCGGATCAATGGCGAATCTACCAAATGCACATAGCCCAACTTAAGCGAATTTATTACCTTGATGTCCCAACTGCCTATCGAAAGCTGAATGAAGTCTTCCCACGAATAGCGGTCAAGTCTTTTGGTGATTTCTTCCGTGAAGTTGACGTTTTGACTCAGTAGGTTTCCTGAAAACCAGAAAATAAGAGTGATTCTTTCGTGCGTGAACCTGCTTTAACAAGCGGCTGACTCCCGGTAAGTTGTTTCGCATTATTACGTAGAGATCTTCAACTACAAAACCGTATTTGGCAAGCTCATTGATTATCTCCACATGGGTCAAGCGTTGTTTGTTCGCACACACTTCATCTTGACATTTCACGATCAAGGTACCGTCAGCCCTTAGAACACGAAACGCTTCCTTTGACCCTCTGAAATATAAATCAAGAACAGCTTCGTGGTACTTCTTGGTAGTACTCTCTGTTCCATTGTTTCTGTAATAGTTCTCAAAGTTCTGATGGTTCTGATGAGCTGTCCCACCAGGAGTGTGCATGTATGGTGGATCAAATACCACGCAGTCAATCTCACTATCTTTATAAGGGAGGTTTCGGCAATCTATTCCGTTTTGGAGATCGGTTCCCATTACCGCGTAATCAGATTCCTGTACCTGTTTCCAGAACACTCCCTTCCCATAAGTAATATCTGCCACCTTAGAGCCTTTTGGCACATAAAGTTCGAGTACCTTTGGGAAAACAGTTGAGTTCGTCGCTTGATACGCAGAAAATATCAGTTTATTTGTGGATTCTCCGCGTGCAACCCGGTTTGTCTTTTTAGTCCTTATCCCAGGTTGAGGAAACAAGTTATAAAAGGTTGTACTCTCGTGAGCCGATCCTGGATGTTTCCTTTTGCGATTTGACTTGAGATTGCTTTTCTTTGTCTTTAACATTTTTTATTGTTTATTTAACAGACCTGCTCGCTCAACTCAGTATCATTTTATGGATTAAATTTAAAGAAATCAACAGCGCGATTTACATTAGCATTTATGTCTCCTGCCCTCATTCCACATTCACTCCCTCGGTGATCACTACCGGTTTCTCACCACGCGTGTCGGCATTCTGCAATTCTGTTTGGGATTACCCGATCTAATATGCATCTTTTCTCAGATCGATTGAAAAAACAAAGATAAGTCCTTCCTTCTCGTCTATCGAATAAAACAACCTATATTTGCCAATTCTATAACGCCATGTTTCAGGCTTATAGTCGACCAGCTTCTTAATATTGTTGCCATAGTGCGGCTCTTCTCTTAACTGCGGATAAATATGACTAAGCAATTTTTTTTCTATGAAACTTTTGTGGTGGCCTGAAATTTTTTCAACCTTTCTCAAAAATTCTGTGGTTTCAAAAACCCGGTAATTACCCAACCAGTCGACCCCTCTTTGACTTCATGTCGGCAATGCCACGCTTTAGGCTCTTGTTTAGCTCGGCATTGTTTCGTATTTCCTCCATCTCGAATTCATCCACAAAGGCATTGTGCTCAATAAATCGGTTAACAGCTGTTTCTATAAAGTTGGAAATAGGTCGGTTGTCTCTATCCGCCAGTTTCCTAAAAACCTTATAAGTATCTTCGCTTAATCGAAGCGTGATCGTCTTAGACATAAAAAACACCTCATTGAATATTTATCCTTCCATTGTGTTCTAATGTATTCAAATTAAAATTTGGAGTCAAGTTCATTCCACATCCACTCCCTCAGCAACAACGACCGGTTTCTCGCCACGTGTGTCGGCATTTTGCAATTCTATTATAATCGTACGCTGCTCGCCGGGCATCAGGGAGACATAATTGTCGCTGAAAATCACCGGCAGGATTCTCCCGCTGCTTTTCTTGCCGATGACTTTCAATCTAACCATTAAAGCCGGAGTCTTTGTATTGTTTGTCAGAGTTGTCGTCAGGTACCACGTGCCGCCTTTTCTCGAAGCCTTGGTGTTCAATTCCAACTTTACCTTCGGAAGCTTTGTAATGGTTTTCAGACTATCTTCGCTGAGCCCCCGCCAGTAAAAATTCTCCGAGACAAGTCCATTCCCTCGCGTAAGTTTCAACCTGATAAAGTAAACCGTACCGATTCCCTCAGGCTTCGTCACCAAAAAGCAATGGACCATGCTGTCTTCCGGACAGTTTACTGGTGCCTGTTTTTTCAGCTTAACGATTCCATCAATGTCCAGCATCTCCATGGTCGCAGTCAGGCCCGAACCGTTCGCGACGCTGTAGTTCACCACCTCGACGCTGTCGGTAAACGCGTTCCACTGAATGTGCAGCGGCTCGCAGGCTTTCTTGCAGCCGAAGTATGCTGCGGTCGGCTCGAAATAATAATCGTAAGTCTGCCACACCATCGAAGGCCACGCAGGATGGCTCATCCACAACAGCACGCCCATTCTATTCTTGCTCTGCGCCTCGAATATTGCGCGGTAACCCTGATAGTTTATCCACTGTGCATATTCAAGCCAGTCTTTCAAGCTGCCGACCGGACCAAAATCATCCACAATTTGTTTTATGAATGAATCTCCATATTGTGCGCTTTGCAGAGTAAAGTCGTGTATTCCCCACATCGTGTTGATCGGCCACAATGCTGAATCGGGAAGCATTCGCTTCAAGCTTTCGTACGAAACCATGTTAGGCATTCCAAGCTCGCTGTGGAGCTTCGACGTGGCGCGGTCTTCAAAATAAAATTTTACGGGCATTGCCCTGTACGGTCCGCCACCGCTGACAACACCTGAAGCAGAATTAGAAATATAGTGACTCCCGGGAGCCAACTTCGGCAGCATCTCTCGCAGTGTGGATTCAATCACTTCCGGCGGATCGCCTTCGTTACGACCGCAGTACAAACCGATCGATGGGTGATTCCTGATTCGCTTTACGAAATCCTCCGCGTTTTGCAGGAACATCGTGTCATTATCGGGATTCGGCCCATCGAGCGGATTGGCAAGCCAGAAATCCTGCCATACCATGATACCGTACTTATCGCACGCATCGTAGAATTCATCGTCTCCGGTCTGCCCGATCCAGTTTCTTATCATCGTGAAATTCATTTCCTTGTGATATCGTACCGCGATGTCGTACTCGCGCCTGCGATACCGGAGCATCGATTCCGGGAATCCCCAGTTCCCGCCTTTGGCGATAAATCTTTTCCCGTTGACCCAGATTCTCAAAGCCCCGCCTTCTTCGGAATAAGTCATCTCCCTTATCCCTGTCTTGAAAGATTTCGAGTCGGACTCACGGCCGTCTGAAGTGACAAACTTGAGCTGCACATCATAAAGATTTTGCACACCATATCCGTTCGGCCACCAGAGCTTCGGATTTTTTAATTTCAATGATGGAGCTGTCGAAGAGTCAAGTCTTATTGTTTTAATCTCTGACGCATCCAGCGTTACCCGCTGCTCGAATTTTATGTTGCCAATATTTCCGACAAGAGTTCCATTTAATTTTTCGGCGACATAATTATGAAGCGTCACTTCGATGTTCAGGCTGGCAGTGGAAGTATCGGGCAGCGGCATTTCGGATGAAATGAACGGATACTCGATCGTCACCGGACCACTTGCAGAAATGTAAACGCTGTTCCAGATTCCGGTATCTCGGCCGCGAATCGTCGGAATCCAGTCCCAACCTACTGACGGATGAAACGTTGGATTATCTGCGCCGAGATCGCCGCCGTTAATCCCGTGGCTGAACTTCGTCTGCTCCTTTACGAACCCGGGCCTATCGTTTTTAATGACTCGTACGGCCAGCACATTTTCCCCGGCGCCTAAAATATCAGTTAAGTCAAAATGCGCGCGCGTGAAAGCGCCCTCTATTCGGCCAAGCCTTTTTCCGTTCAAATAAACTTCGGCTTTCCAATTAACTCCATCGAAGTTCAAAAACAGATGCTTGCCTTTGAAGGAAGGCGGCACGTTAAACACATCGCGATACCAGAAGTCGGAATAGAAGTAAGAATCGGAAATCAGAAACTGGTTATCGCCGACGTTCGGATCGGGGAGCGCTCCATCGTTAAGATAACTCACAAGTGCAGTCGCAGGCACAGTCGCGATAGGCCAATCCTTATCGTCAAATCCGGGTTCCGAGATTGTTTCACCATCAGAGTGCACGAGCGAGTCGCGTTGGATCTTCCATGGACCTCCGGCAAGTTCAAATATTCCGCCTTTCTTAAATGGAGCTTGAGAGTGCGGGACCGGTAACGGCCCGCCTATTCCGAAAACTTGAAGCTCGCTTAGTATATAGCCATCGCTTGAAGCGGGCTTCGTCATCAATACACGGACATATCGTCCTTCTACCGGCCTGCCGAATTTGAGATCGTCTATTCTGCCGGGGTTATCCGGTAATGGCGAAATCTCTTTCCACGACACGGCATCGTTTGAAATTTGGATCGCACCGGAGGAGGCGCGGCTAATCCAATCAAGCACGACTCGATCAAACCGGCACCTTGCTCCGAGATCAACATACACCCACTCTTCTCCGGAGCCTGCACTTTTCCATGCACTGTTAAAGCGGTATGGACCGCCTATTTCGGCGCGATTCCCATCGTGGTACATCCCGAACTCGCCGATGCTCCAGCTCTCTGCGTTTGGAGAATCCAAATCGATCCGGTAAAATTTATATTGCACCATGGCGTTTAGCTTTATCGGAGTGCTGAAAATCCGCATGTTCTTAGGGTAGAAGTCCCGGAACCAGCCGGTAAGAGTGTCGCCGGGCAACCGGTCTCCGCCGACGCTTCCAAGCCGCGTCCAGTCTGTGCCGTCGTTTGAGCCGCTTACGGATATTCCCCAGCGTTTTACCTGGAGGCTGTCGACAAGCAGAGCCCCCGATATATTGAAACTGTCGATTTGCGGTGCATCGTAGCCGCCCGCCATTTCAAGCTGCACCCAGACTTTGGATCCGGCGATCGCCAATTGGGTTATTTCGTTTCGATCCACCATCCACTCCCGCTCGTTTCGTGGAACGAGACCTCCCGAGCTTGTAGTAACCACGATCCATCCGGGAAGTTTCGATTCGATTATCCCATCGGTGACAAGTTGAGCAGTCAAATTGTAGTCATAGCAGCTCGATTGGTAAGCGGGCCGGTGAAATGCCAGGTTACGATAAGTCGTCCAATCGATCTTCATCGAAGGCGAAAATGATTCCTTCGGATCGCCCGGATATGCGCCTATGCCGCGAGTGTAATGCTGTGCTTTAAGAGTAAAGATCGACATAAAGCTTGTTAGAATAATCAGAAGCAGAACGCGATTCGGCGGTACAGACAATTTCATATTTGCCTCTTTTGGGGAATGGATACGAATGTAGAATGGACATTCTCATAGCGCATTAATGGTTCATCAAAAATAAGCAGCAATTATATTAACGACAAGCGGATGTCGCTATTCAAACTTCATTTCGCCGGCCGTGATCGGAACATCAAGATGGTTTTCCTGTGGTACGATAGGGCAGCTGAAATCGTGGTTGTATGCGCAGTAAGGATTGTAAGCATAATTGAAATCGAGCCGGTAAATTCCCGAGCCGTTCTCGTTGAGATCGATGTACCTTCCACCGGCATAAGTAGCATTCCCGCAGGTCTCGTCGGTAAACGGTAGAAATAGTTCGGTTGAACCCTCACCGAACATTTTGTAGACAAACAGATGCACCCTCTTCCCATCTACCCCAAAATTGAATTCGCCAAACTTCAAGGCAGGCCTCAACTCGCCGCCGGTGGCCGGGATATTTATACTATCAACCGGGTTCGAATTGATAAGCTTCACTTGAAAAACGAGTTTTAAATTCGGCGCGAAATATCCGAGATGGTGGAACGCAATTCTTTGTTCGTTTGTCAGCGGTGAGGAAGGATTACTTTTGAAGAAAAGATCCTTTTGCATTCTCGATGTGGCTAACTGCTGAGTATAAGCGCTTGACTGCGAAGAAGTAAACTTCACGTGCTCGAAATTCCGCGCACATGAGGCAAAAACGCTTGCGACGGCTAAGACGGCAAAGAACTGCCAGGCCTTCATTCTCGTACCACTCCGGCAATATTGTTAAGCATTTTTTAATTGAAGAAACGGGAATAAAAACCACGACCTTCAGGTCGTGGCAATAACCAACCTCACAAAAAATGGATTAGCCCATCCGAATATAACTTCCGGCTAAAAGCCCATATTGCATGAGGACATGTTGGAAAAGAGCTGAAACTCGTGGTTTTATCTGCAATCATCAGTATAAATTCATTTTCCTAGAACGGCGCTGGCGCTGCCAAAAATGTCTTTGGGAATATTTGAGCGCATCGCGGCTGTGCTTTTGCCGATTCCTAAGGCTTCGGCTTGTCGTTTTCAAGAATAAGCTCAAGCGAAATCCGGTGGGTGTCGCCGAGCGCATCGGTATCGGAGAATCTTGCGAACGAATAATCTATCATGAGCTTCGGAAGGTGAATCCCTGCGCCGACTGTAAATTGCTTAACTTCGTTGTAGCCTGCCCGAATCGCGATAACATTTTTATAACTTACTTCCATGCCTGCGCGAGCATCTGCGCTGAGCGGCCCGAAGTGTACCATGGTAGAGGAGCGCATGTTGTCTATATTGAAAAGCAGATCCAAGGCGGGAAGTATGGTGGTTTGTCCGATAATAAGGTTGTACGCCGCGCCCGCTGCAAGCACCGGCGTCGCCAGCTCCGTCGTTCCGGTCGTCCATGCTACCACCGTTGTCGTCGCATTTTGTAAATTGGCGCCAAGATTGAAATTTCTAAACGGCGAATAAAGCGCAGCGACGTTGAAACCGATTCCCGTTCCGTAGGCCGAACCGATGTTGCGCCTGATAAATTTCACGTTTGCGCCGTAAGAAAACTCATCGCTTACCTGCTTTGCATAGCTTCCGATCAACGCAACGTCCGTCTCGCCGAAGAAAGTTATCTTCGAGTAATCCAGCCGATCGAGGCTGTCGGCGTTCGCAGAGCCGGCCGGTATCGGATTGCCGTTGATGTCGAGTCCCGCCGACAATGTATTCGGCACGCCGCTGACGCTCAATACAACTGCGCTGATTCCGACAGTTTCATCCTTCGATAGCTTCATCGCGGCTGCGCCGTAATTGTAGCTTACGATACCCCCGTAACGCTCGTCGTGCATCAAAATGATTTCAGGAAATTCCACTTTCGATAACCCGGCGGGATTCCAGTAACCCGCCGTAACATCGTTAGCGACTGCCGTGTATGCGCTTCCCATGCCGAGTGCTCTTCCGCCGACGCCGATCGATAAAAAATCGTTCGCGTATGTCGCAAGTACGATTCCCTCACCCTGCGCCCGCACGCGAGAAGCCTGGAAAAGAAGAATAATTGCGAAGGACACGAAGAAACGAAAACCAAAACTGCGGATAAATTCCCGGTGAAGACGTTCTACTGTTTGCGGTTGAATCCTCAACGAGCAAAAAGTTATTCAATCGGTTCAGCTCCGAATTCGTCTTTCAGATATTGCACCAATGGGCCGTCATTTCCGGAATTCGATTCATCGTCTGCAGGTTCACCAGCCACGATAGTGAAATCTATCGCGACTCTCATGCCAAATGTTTTCAGAATCGTATCTTGAATATAAGTCTTATAAGGCTTTGTCATTCCGATGACCACTTCGTTCGGGGCACCGAGCATAAGCCAGCCATTTTTGGTCCCGAGCGGCTTCAAGTTTATCATTTGCGACCAGACTCCAATTCTTTCTTTCCTGACCGCCTGCAGCAGCTCCTCCCATCTCACGGTGATTTCCTGGAAGGACGCTTTCTTATCCTGATCGAGGTTCGGATTACCTAAAATCTTTTTTTCTCCCGATGATTTAACCGGCGATCTCACAATAGCCGGTTGTGAAATCACGACCGGCGACGGCTTGCTCTCGGAAAAAGAAGGATGTGCTTCTCTCAAAGTTCTCCCGCCGGACAACGGCAGCTGATGTTGAGAAAAATTCCCGCTACTCAGGTTTTTTTTTAACTCCTCAAGTTGCAGAAGGAGCTCGCTTAACTTTACGGAACTCTCCATATTGACAAGCTGGAGCAAGGTCATCTCGAGCTTTATCCTCGGCTGCGAAACATATTTTATCTGCTGCACCGCGTCGCTTGTCAATTTCAGAGACCGCAGCAAATCGAGTTTGTCGAATTTATGTGCAGTCTCTAAATATCTCCTCCTGTAGTCTTCCGAAGCTTCGATGAGGTCTGCTTTACCTGTCGTCGATGCGATCAATAAATTCCGGAGATGTTCCGACAGGCCTTCGAGAAAATCGACTGCATCATAGCCGCGCGAAATTATCCGGGCTGCAAGCTCTATCGCGCCTTTTGAGTCGTTTTTCTCTGCCAGTTCTGTCGTTTTGAAAAAGAGCTCGGCGTCGACGAGACTGAGAGCATCCATAACAACATCATGCTTGATGTCGTTGCCGCAGAAAGCGGCAGTTTGATCGAAAACGCTCAGCGCATCGCGCATCGAACCGTCGCCCTTTTTCGCGATCGTCACAAACGATTCGTCATCGACGGATATCTTTTCCTCTTTTGCAACGAAGCGAAGCCGTTCGATTATTTTTTCGATTTCGATTCTCTTAAAATCGAATCGCTGGCACCGTGTGAGAATTGTAGGGAGCACTTTGTGCGGCTCGGTCGTAGCAAGGACAAAGAGCGCGTATGATGGCGGTTCTTCGAGAGTTTTGAGAAGCGCATTGAACGCTTCCTTTGTCAGCATGTGGACTTCGTCGATGATATAGATTTTATACTTGAGTCGCGAAGGCGAATAGCGGACAGACTCGCGCAAGTCCCTTATTTCGTCGATGCCGCGATTGGAAGCACCGTCGATTTCGATTACGTCGAGGCTTCTTCCTTCGGTTATCTCTTTGCAAACGTCGCATGCGTTGCATGGCTCGCCCTCTTTGACGTTGGGACAGTTCACTGCCTTGGCGAGAATGCGCGCAGTGGTGGTTTTGCCGACGCCGCTCGGCCCGCTGAACAAATATGCATGTGCGATACGGTTGCGAACGATCGCGTTCTTAATAGTGACCGTCACATGCTCTTGCGCGGTGACTTCGTCGAAGCGCATCGGGCGCCACTTACGTGCGGCTACTAAATAAGTCATCTCTTTCCCGAACCGTTTACGAAAACGTGCTTCAATGCGTCCTGGATATTCTCAACCGGAACAATCACGATTCCTTCTTTTAATTTCTGCGGCACTTCAACCAGATCTTTCAAGTTGTCTTTCGGTATGAGGACTTTCTTGATGCCGTACCTCTTTGCAGCTAACATTTTCTCCATCAGCCCGCCTATCGGCAGTACTTCGCCGTTAAGATTGATTTCTCCGGTCATAGCAACATCGGTACGAATCTGTTTCTTGCTGGCCGCCGAGATGAGAGCGACGGCCATCGTAAGCCCTGCGGATGGGCCGTCTTTTGGCGTACCACCTTCCGGGACATGGATATGAAGTTCTTTCCCTTTCTGAAAGTTTTTGCGAATGCCAAGCCGCGTCGCATTGGCTCGCACGTAAGTCAGGGCTGCACGGGCCGATTCCTGCATAACGTTGCCGAGCCGGCCGGTCAACTGCACTCTGTCGGGTCCATCCATCAAAATCGCTTCGATGTTTAAAATATCACCACCCCCGCTCGTCCACGCAAGCCCAACGGCTACACCCAACCGGCTTTTCTTGCCAATCTGTTTTGAATGGAATTTCGGCACCCCGAGAAATTCTTCTACTCTTTTTTCGTCTATTACGACCGGGGTAATTTTTCTTGACTTCCCGCTTTTCTTATTGACTATTTCCTTGGCAATCTTTCGACAAATTCCGGCAATCGATCGTTCAAGATTTCTCACGCCTGCTTCCCATGTGTATTCGCGTATCACTTTCATCAGCGCGGGTTCTTCAAACAACGCGAACTCCTTGTCGATGCCGTGGGCTTTCAACTGTTTCGGAATGATGTGCTTCTTTGCAATCTCTATTTTGTCAAAATCGAGATAGCCGGGTAATTCTATTATCTCCATCCTGTCCTCGAGCGGCTCAGGTATATTCTCTCGAACGTTGGCTGTTGTAATGAATAGGACTTGCGAAAGATCATAATCGACTTCCAGGTAATGATCCTGAAAGAAATGATTTTGTTCAGGGTCCAGGACTTCAAGCAAGGCGGCCGACGGATCGCCGTGAAAATCGAACGCCATTTTATCTACTTCGTCTAGAAGCATGACCGGGTTGACGACGCCCGCCTTTTTCATCGCCTGCAGGATTCTACCGGGGAGCGAGCCGACATAAGTTCTGCGATGTCCTCGAATTTCCGCTTCGTCCCTGATTCCGCCGAGCGACAGGCGGACAAATTTTCTCCCGATGGCGCGGGCAATCGACTTCGCGAGCAACGTCTTTCCGACACCGGGCGGACCGACAAAGCAGAGAATCTGAGAGCGCATTTCTTTAACAAGATTCAAAACCGCAATTTGCTCGACGATCCGCTCCTTCGGCTTTTCAAGTCCGTAGTGATCCTCATCAAGAATTTTCTTCACATGCTCGATGTCAAGGTCGTCGCGGGTCTGTTTATGCCATGGCACATCGAGCATCCAGTCGAGATAATTCCGGATGACCGTCGACTCTGGTGAGAATGCCTGGGTTCGTTTCAGCTTGTCCAGCTCATCCACTGCCTTCGCCTTCGCAGCATCAGGCATGTGCGCTTTTTCAATCTTACCCTTCAGAAGGCCAATCTCGCCTGTCGGGCTCTCTTCGCCGAGCTCGTCCTGCATTATCCTTACCTGTTCTTGCAGGTAATATTTCCGCTGGTTTTTCTGGATGCTGTCCTGGACTTTGTCGTCAATCTCCTGCTCGATCTTCAGAATATTTGTTTCCTCTGTAATGATCTTAATCAGATTCTCGTATTGTTCCCGCAAATTCTTGAGGCCGAGCAAATTGACCTTCTCCTGCACCGAAAGGTCCAGGTTGGCAAGAATGTAGTAGAATTTCCTATCCGGCTGTTCCATGTTCTCAAATGACATCATGGTTTCCGGCGGCGTGTCGCGGCTGTTGCGGACATAGTCGCGAAACAACTGCCCGGCGTGCTTCACATGAGCTTCGAGCTCGATGTCTTTTTTGGAAGCCTGGGCATTGAGAGTGTATTCGGCATGGAGAATCTTATTCTCGTCGTAAAATTTTTTGACGAAAGCCTGTGCGACGCCATCGACTAAAACCTTCAATAACCCGTTGGGCAATTTTAAAACTTGCAATATGCGTGCGACCGTTCCGACTTTAAACAGCTCGTCTCGCGACGGATCTTCGATGGAACTATCCTTCTGCGCCAAAAGTACGATGAATTTATTCGCCTTAGCTGCATACTCGACCGCCTCGACCGACTGTTCCCTGCCCACCAAAATCGGGAAAAGCATGTACGGCAGCACCACCGAATCTCGCATCGGAAGGACCGGGAGCCGGGTGGGAATGTCTTCGACTTTTTTTATTTCGTCAATTTGATCTATGGCGTCAAAGCCGTTCAATATTTTCTCCAAAAAAATAACTCGAAATTCTCTGCCGAAAATATAGCAGACTGAAAAAGGTTAAACAAGGTTTGGATAACTGCCGAAATTGTTAGATAAGGAAGCCGCCATACTATGTCGTACGGTTTTAGTTTCCGATATGCTGCGTTGAACTTTCGACACTCGCTGACTAACTTTTCGGTACACTTATAAAATAATCGGCTGTTCCGTTGTGAGCGCATTGCGCCACGCCGACCCGATAAGTTACCGCTTATCGGGATTGAGCGGCAGATCGGGCGGTCGGGCTGTAATCAAAAAAGGAAAGTCAAATGAAAATTCGCGTAGAAGATGCTCTTCAATACCACTCATCGGGAAGAAAAGGAAAGGTCGAGGTCGTGCCGACAAAACCATGCTTGACGCAACGGGATCTATCGTTGGCGTACACGCCGGGAGTGGCGGAAGTATGCAGGGCAATCGATAAAGATCCCGATTCGGTTTATGAATACACTTCGAAATCAAACCTGGTTGCCGTGCTTTCAAACGGCACCGCGGTCTTAGGGCTTGGAAACATCGGTCCCCTTGCCGGGAAACCCGTCATGGAGGGGAAAGGAGTTTTATTCAAACGATTCGCGGACATCAACGTCTTCGACATAGAGATTAATTCCAGGACGCCGGAAGAAATCGTCGTCGTGGCAAAAGCGCTCGAACCAACTTTCGGAGGAATCAACCTCGAAGATATCAAGGCACCGGACTGTTTTTACGTCGAAGAAAAGCTGAAAGAGACGATGAGCATTCCCGTGTTCCATGATGATCAACATGGCACAGCGATAATAAGCTCCGCGGCCCTGCTGAATGCGCTGGAGATTATAAACAAAGACATATCTAAAGTAAGAATCGTTGTCAACGGGGCCGGCGCAGCGGCGATTGCGTGCACAAAACTCTATATGAAATTGGGCGCAAATTTGGAAAATATAATTATGTGCGATTCGAAAGGCGTCATTTATAAAGACAGGCCGGTCAACATGAATCCTTACAAGGAGCAGTTTGCTCAAAAGACGAGCCTTAGAACTCTCGCACAGGCGCTTGCCGGGGCGGATGTGCTCGTCGGCCTCTCTGTTGCAAATGTTGTCACAAAGGAAATGGTTTGCTCGATGGCCAAGGATCCTATAGTGTTCGCAATGGCAAATCCGGATCCCGAAATCACTTACGAGGACGCAGTCTCATGCCGCTCCGGCATAATCATGGCGACAGGCCGCAGCGACTACCCGAATCAAGTCAACAACGTACTCGGATTCCCGTTCATTTTTAGAGGCGCACTCGATGTTCGTGCACGTACCATCAATGATGAAATGAAAATTGCTGCCGTCAACGCGCTTGCAAAATTGGCAAAGGAGCCGGTTCCCGATTCGGTGAAGGCGGCATACGGCGGCGTTGACTTTGAATTCGGCAGAGAATACATCATTCCTAAGCCATTCGATCCAAGAGTTATTACTTGGGTTGCTCCCGGAGTTGCAAAAGCAGCGGTAGAAACCGGCGTCGCGAGATTGCAAGTTGATGATTGGGAAAAATATGTTTTCCAGCTTGAAGAAAGAATGGGCATTACGAGAAGTGTGGTTAGAACGGCAATCGTCAAATCCCAGCACAGCGGGATGAGAATCGTTTTCCCGGAAGGTGAAGAGACAAAGATAATTCACGCGGCTCAAATGATAATCGACGAAGAGATCGCCAGGCCCGTGCTCCTGGGCAGGAAATCCTACATCGAGATGAAGGCCCACGAGATGAAGATAGACATTGAAGGAATAGAAATAATCGATCCTGAACATTTTGAAAAACGCGAAGAGTATATCGAAGAGCTTTTCGAGATGCGGCATCGTAAGGGATTTACTCGCACGAGGGCGGCGAGATACATGGCCAGACCGAATTACTTAGGCGCTATGATGGTGCATGTGGGAGATGCCGATGGACTCTTGTCAGGACTGACACAGACCTACCCGAGCACAATTAAACCTGCCTTACAGGTGATTGGAATGGCTGAGGGGAGAAACCGAGTAGCGGGACTTTATATCATAATGACAAAACGAGACACCTACTTCTTTGCGGACACGACTGTCAACATTGACCCGACGGCAGAGGAACTCGCCGAAATAGCGATCATGACAGCTGAAGTTGTGAAACGTTTCAACATGGTTCCGAAAATCGCAATGCTCTCGTTCAGCACTTTCGGGAGCACAAGGCTTCCCCAATCGATGAAAGTTCAACAGGCTGTAGAGACTGCGCACAAGTTGGAACCCGACTTGATAATCGACGGCGAGGTGCAGGCGGATCTCGCTTTATCCCCGGACGTTCTCCAGGAAGTTTATCCGTTTTCGAATTTAAAAAACGGTGTAAATACCTTGATCTTCCCGGATTTAAATGCAGGCAATATTGCTTACAAACTCATGGGAAAAATCGGCGGAGCTGCATTGCTGGGTCCGATCTTAATGGGGATGAAGAAACCGGTTCATGTGCTTCAGCAAGGATGCGATGTTGACGCCATAGTGAATATCGCTGCGGTCTGTGCTATGGAAGCACTTGATATCCAAAAAACGACGGTGTGTTAACGCAAAATGACGGGTTATAGACACTCAAAGTCAATCTACTGAGAAGGCTCGGTATATAGAAAGGAAGGAGTAATCCACGCAGCCGTAAAAAAGGGATTTCTCGGAACTAAACCGGCCCGCGAGATTTAGCCCGCAGTTGAATCTGTGCTCATTTTATTGCATTCAAAGAAGAACAATCTACGGCTGATGAAGAATCGCATACCCACACGCCGCTTTGAACCAGCCGATAATTTATCCGATTGACGCCCTTGAAAGACTGACAGGAGAAAACTAAATTAATTCTCGCCCTTACGTTATAGAGAAAGCACAAAATGAGTCCGTCTGAACAATTACATGCCCATCACGAAGAATTATTCGGTAGAATAAAATCGCTCGCCGAGCGTGCAAGTAAAATGCCCCCGGATGTTTCATTACTGTTGTCATACTGCAATGAGTACTTCGTTCCTCATGCAGAAGCAGAAGAAGTGACGTTTTATGCCGCATGTGAGGACATCGATTTCACGAAAGGCATGGTCGGTGAACACTTAGAATTAAAGCGTCTTGTTCATGTCATTGATGAAGCGTTCGCACGCGGAAATACCCAGGTGATTAGTTCAGGTATAAACGACTTCATGGACTTGCTGAGCAGACATCACGTGGAAGAAGAGAACAGCTTGATGCCCCGCCTCAGCAAAAAACTTTCGCCTCAAGAGTTTGAGGCTCTCATGGAAGAAGCACATACCATCGAAGCCGGTAAAAAAATATCAGACGTGAGAGCGCTTTTCGAGTATGATCACAAAAGGATCGATCTTAATTTATCCATGCTGCAAGCTGTGGAAGATGATGCGGAGGCTGCAATCAGCCTTTACTCAAAAATCAGGGGGCAGTTGCTCAATCATGTAGAGCTTGAAGAGACCATATTGTTTCCGGCTTTTGCCGATAATTCCTCACCCGATCAAGCAGGCCCGATCCAGGTTATGGTTTCTGAGCATCGAGAGATCACCTCCTGCATTTCAATTCCTTCCGATCAGCTCGACGCGCACCTTCTTTCGAACAATTTGCAAAAATTAATCGATTTACTCGCAATCCACAGCAAGAAAGAGGAAATGATAATGTACCCTCTCATCAATCGCACGCTTCGCCGGGAAAAGAGAGAAAAAGTTTACAAGGATTGCTTTGAAAAGTTGACTGAAGTGTAAGCGGGCAAAATCGCAAAAAGATTAGTTTGTAAATTCACCGCAAGCAACGATCATCGCAAGGGAGTCACAACTTGGTTATGAATTCCCCGGAAGGAAATATTTTTGCCCTGAGATCTGCGATTTCTCGTTCCTGATTCTCAATCTGGTTGTACAGATCGATGAGATGATCGTAGTATTGGTCCTCGATAGCTCTTGATTGTGAAGCATCTTCAAAATGGAACACTATTTCGCCGCTCCCGCTGCGCATGTAGTATGCTCTTACTTTGAAACACCTGTTGGTTTCCTTTTCTTTAAGAGTGCCAATGCTCTCGCCCTGCTCTTTACATTCGGATACTACATTTTCTAATTTCGAAGTGTCTTCATTTTCAAGGAAGTCGTCGATTTCAAGCCTATTCCCGATCTCCAAGATGAAAGGCAGGGATTCTTGAGCATACTTATTGGCATAAATTATATTCAGATCGGAATCGGTTACGACAAAAGGTATCCTCACTGTCTCAAAAAGCCTGTAGAAATCAGCGGTGATTGCAAAATTCTTCATTTGATTATGTGGTGCATCCGCTATGCCGATTTCACAGGCAAAAATGGGAGAGTTTAGCCCCATGCACTTTATGAAAGGCAGTGCCGTTACTTCAACGTAAACTTTGGTTACGAGGTTTTCACAAGGGGAAGAAGCTGGACGGAAAGGGGCCGGGCGGCCCCAACTTACGTTTTTGTACTGGAGACTAACTTCCTAAATAGTCAATTTCGACGCTTGAAGCGCTGCGGAGCTCTTTGGCGGTGATTATATTCGTCTTGGAATCGTGCGAAAAGCTTGCGACTGAATTCGCTGAATTCGACGTGGAGCTCAGTTGTACCATTACGTTGTTGGATCTGTCGAATGTTATGCCCGCGTCCACTTTCACTCCCGCTTGTGTCGTCTTTGAAATAAAGTTCACTCCAGGCGCTGGAAGGACTGTAAGTATCACGGTTGCTGTTGCCCTAACTTGCGCGTCGGCCCCGGAAGCGAATGCGAGGAGTCCGGCGATTGAAAGTAGGAGCGATATGTTTCTGATCTTTTTCATTTTGTCTTCAAGCATTACACTTGCTAAGACAATGCCAAAAACCCGCGAAGGCAAGACAACTCCGAGGACTGTTGTAACCGACAGAAAATAAAGGAGTTACAAAATGTGGGTGCGGATAGTGAATCTACATAATGGTTCGGATAGAGGTAATATTTACATCAGGCAGGGAGAAGTTATTACCTCCCTGGAGATTGAATGGTATAGAAAATCGAGATAGTATTGAGGCGGCTAAAAAAGGCGACAGGGAAGAATCAACGGAGAGAAACTAACTCAGCTTTCCTGTAATTCTTGTAGGACCGAATTTTCTCAAAGTAAGTTTTGGCTTCTGCCTTTGTTTGGCAGGGAGGAGTAAATACTTTAAATCTCATTTCATCGTTGTCAAAGTCAACAAGAGCCATTAACCCCGTTTGCCGTCTGAATACATCGGCACATTCGTCTGCCGATTCAACATCGGAAAATGTCCCGAGTTGAACCGTGAACCTCGGTTCGGTCCCGCTCGCACCATATATAATGACAACGGCGTCGCTGCAAGTCCCGTTCTTTCTCAGTTTGTCGCAAAGTTTTTGTGCTTCTTTTCCTGTGCCAAATGGCCCCACCACCACGGCAAACGCGTTATTTGATCCTCTATATTTTACAATCGGCACATACCCGACTATTCTTCGAATCTCCTTGGCAAATTCGGATGCTGCGCCCAATAGGTGAAATGCAGCGAGCTGCACGGCAAAAAGATAAGGGGATCGTTTCCCATCAGCGCTGACTATGAACGTGCCGTCGAAGTCGAACCAATTCAAAAACAGATCTAACTCTTTGAGCGCATCCTCCCTGGTGGAGAATGTGTCGGTTTGGACTGCATACAGGTTGACGCTTCTGTTGAAAGAGACATGGAACCTCTGCCCGGTATTTTTCATCGCTGCGGAGGCAACCTTCTCGGCTCTATCGCGTGTCGTGAACGCACCGATCTGTATAAGGCACCTTCCGGTAACAGTTGCAGGCACCGGAAGCGGCAAAGTCGAAAGGCCAGCCTCCGGTAATGGATTGGCGGGGCTTTTCTCTATGAGTCCTCCCGTCTCTGTTTTCTTTTTCTCTTTCAAGAATATTTTTAAACCCTCGACATAATCGCCTTCTTTTGTCGCCTTTATTCTGAAAGTCAAAATAGGAGGATCGGACGCCAAATCGAGAATTGCGAGCTGGCTTGAGTCGACATAGGCTTCGTATTCACCCGGCGGCAAGCCCATATAATAGAAGCTGCCGTCCCCAAAAACGCTCACGGTTTTTCGAAATGTCGAATCCAACGATCTGATTTCGAGGCTGAGTCCCGGGATGGCCGTAGCTGTACCATCCTCGATCTTAAGAACCGTTCCATCGACTATTCCGCCGGCAAAGAACGGGATATCGATTCTCTTGTAAGAGTTCGGATCGGTGATGAACGAAAATGATTTTTCCTTGGGAATCCACAACGGATTTTTAATCGAGCCGACATCGATGTCTGCGCTGTATTGAGTGTAAGGTAGGAGATTCCAATCTCTGATCACGCCGTCACTGTACGTTTCGGACGAAGTAGCTTGCCTCAAAGTTACAACGCCCTCTTTGATGACCTCGTCGCCGTTGTCAAAAACGCCATCCCCGTTATTGTCCACGTACAACCTCATGGAAGTCGCAGAATGTCCGACCCAGGGAATATCATTAAAAAGAAAACGCCCGTAATTGCTGTCAAACCCGACCGCGCCCGATATATTTTCAGTGAATGACGATGTTCTGCCCTGGGTTTGCGCCGTGGTCGTCGATCGAGTAAAAGGAAGATCCGCGTTTATTTGCAGGTTGAAGGAAGTAAACCTGTTTACGTTGTCTCTTTCTACCGACACGCCGACCCTGATATATTGCTGGACATTTTTTGATAATTCGAGGCTGATATCGTCGAGAGAATTTTTCAGAACGCCATATCTCATCGTTAAGTCCGCGAGCGAACCGTTCATGAAAGAGAATGTTCCCTGTCCGAAAAACATAGAGTAAAGAAATGAAGCCGTCAGCCCGTAATTCTGTAAGACCGATCCGCCCCCGTAGTTGACGAACGATTCCAAATAACCCAGAGAGGCATTGACCTGTGCCACGCTTGAATTCACGTAAGCGGAATAGCTGTAAGTTTTTTCGCCGGCCATATATTGCTGCCCTGTTCCCGTCACCCTGAAACTAAACAAAGTGTTAGAGATTGAAAACGGCATGTAAGCATCGGCTTCCGCCTGTTGCAGCTCATCGCTCGGGTTGTAAAGAAAATTGTTGTCAAAGCGGGAATATGATAGGTCGAACGATGCCTGTGACGGGTACAACGCGTTGAACGTGGAACGATAGAATGCCATGGGCGCCGCATCGAGACTCAAAGTGTATTCTGACGCGAATCTCAAGTAAGCAGAGTTGTAGACTAACGGCTTTGAAAAAAACGGATCGTCAACAAAGTCAACCCCGATTTTATCGGTCAGCCAATCTGCAATTCCGAATACGACGTTGCCGGAAATCAAATTATAATCTGTGTTGTTCAATTTCCCGGCGCTGATCGTGTAATTGACCTGTCCGGTCGGGACAAACGTAAACGGTATTTCCAGCCTTGAATCCTGTTCAACGAACTCACCGTTCGGTCCGTAATATTTCAGCTGGATAAATGAAGTCCCATAGACGAGCGGAACAGTAAAATGCGCATTGCCGTTTGCATCGGCTGTCGCGTAATCGACAAGCTCCCCGTTAAGGTAAAGCTCCACTTCCCAGTTGGGATTTGTCTTTGCGTCGATGGGATATTTACCGAAGATGGTCCGGAGAGCAACCGGCTCATTAGAAACCTGACCGCCGCGAAATCCGAATTGCGTCAATCCGTCCGTATAGAGATTTCCGATACCTGCATAAGTGATATATTTGGTCGAATCGAAGACATATTTCCAGCTTAAGTCGCTGGAAGCAAGTTGGAAATTATCTTTTGTAATGTTGCCGAATGCCGTTCCCTCGGCTTCGCCGCCGAGAATTTCTGCGCCGCCTGTGAAGCTGTACTCGTACGAGCTTTGGTTGTTGCCGCCGTAAGCAGTCAAGGAATAGTCGACTACCCCGCCGTTTAGAAGAGACCTTTCCCGCGGAAACTCAAGCGGCGCCTGAAGAAGTTGTGCCTGTGGCGAGACGAGCGAATAGCTCCGGAGAGTCTCTCTCTCGTAGTCCTTCACGACCGGAAGCTCCGCGCTCGTCGTTAGAATAAGCGACAGCGAACTCATATCTATCGAAAAATCTAAATTAAAGAATTTTTCGAACAGAGAAGGCAAAAGATAAAAATCGAGTTCTTTGATCATCACTTCAGACCTGTCGAAGTGGATTTCACTTTTTCCTATTTTCGCGACGCGGGTAGAAAAATTTATTTCATAAGGAGTGTTTAAATCTATGAAGAATCCCTTTGCAATCGAATCTTTCGGATCGATTGTGCAATTTACCTTTAGCTGCTTGAATAGCGAGCCGATCGGGAGATAGACGGAATCTTGATAATAGTATGCAGTGATTACGGAATTTATCAGGCCGTTATAGTCGAACGAGAGATAAACTTCCTGCGCCGGAATTTCATCAGGATTATCGCGGGGAGACGCGTTCGGAGACTGGGCAAACGATGGGCGCGTGAAACTAATCAACAGAAATGCGAGAACGAAACACGAAAATAATCTTATCCCCACTTATTCTTCTCTCCACGGGATCCTTTGGCAACCCCTTGCTGTTTCCAAGCCTCCTCGATTTAACAACTTAAAATTTAAATTAAATTAATATGGATTTGTCGCTAGAAGCGCGGCCAAAAACCCATCTTTTCAAAATGTCATTCCGAGCGAGCGAAGCGAGTCGAGGAATCTTCCATGCAACTCCCGAATTTTGAAGTCAATTGATGGTAGATTTCTCCGCTCATTCATCCCGACTTCGTCGGGACTCATTCGGTCGAAACGACAAATGGCAGAATATGACTTCTCGGCCAAATCTCTAACGAGAACTTTCTGCCAATGTGAACGGAATGCTTTGCTCAACCGGAGTGATCTTGATTACATTCTCAGGAGGAATGTCCGGCCTATCCGAACTTACATCCAGAACCGCTGTATAATGGTCTCCGGCCGTCAGATTAGAAAGTGGCACGGCAAACTTCACGTGCATGCTGAAGTAAGCGGCGATAAGAAGCTTGTCGGTGTAAACCGTATTGCCGACCGCGTCGAGTATCTTCAGGTTGACGGTGCCGAAAAACGGCGCGTTCCCGCCGCGATTTAATTTTGCGACAACATTTAAATGAGTCGAGTCCGCGAAAGTGCGAGGGTCTGAAATATTAATAACGGTGCCGATACTTCCCTTTTCATATACGACGGTTGTAACTTGTTCAAGAACAAACGTGATATTGGCCGTTACTCCGGTTTTTACCGTATCGACAAATTTGACTTGCGGTGTTGACTTTGTAACCAATCTCGACCAGTAAACTCCGTCGGCCAAGCCTTGCTGCGGAATAACCGTCAGCCGAACGACTTGCTGCTGGCCGGGATTCAAAATAAACTGCCTCGGAAATCCTCTTAACCAGTCTGCACAGGAATATTTTTCCGCCGAAAGTGAATCATCATACTGCATGAAAATATTTCCAAGCGAGTCGGAAGTCGGATAACCGAATTTAAATGACACTGAAATTTCTTGCGGGTCTCTCGACCGATTCATCACGACAAAAGTGCCGAACTGATCCTGATTGCTCATATACAGGATTGTCGGTGCGACTATAACTTGTGCCCGGGCCAGCCCTAAAGGGGCAAGCGGAATGGACAATAAAACGACGAAGAGGGGTAGTAGTTTTTTCATGGCTTTAATTTAATGAATAAAAGGTTGTTGCTCAATTTTCTCAGTAAGTTAACCTGAGTATAAATGTGCCAGAATAACTGCCGGGAGTTTGGCCTGACGGAATCGCATTCAAGGAGCCGCCAAGCCAGAAGTAGAAATTCCCTGCTTTGTTTAAGGCTGCGCCTGAAGCGATGGACGCCGATCCAGATTGAGTATTTGTGCTTGATCCAAACAAACTTGGCGTGAATGTCAATGGGGTTCCAGGGCCTGCCAGCGACAAGCTGCTGGAATATGTCACGGTGCTCGCCGCCCTGGTGCCGGTGGCAGTGAACTCCGGCGCGCTCGTATTCGTCTGGGCACTCAATGAAGGTGCCGGGGTTGCCCCTGCTACGACCGCACCGAAGTTAAGCGCCCCCGCAGCCGAGAGTGAAACGGTGCCGGTCAGTGTTGCCGTAACAGGAATACTTAGACCCGTCGACCCGCTGACGTTGACACTCACGTTTACTGTACCCGTATATGTTCCGACAGTGTAATTGGCCCCAGGCGTGACGGTTCCTCCAAGAAAGACCCAGAGATTTGGGTGCGCCGTGGTCACAGTCACGGTCACACCGGCGGCAGGATTAAATCTGGTCGCGCCTGTCGTACTGTTTGTAGTGTTATATCTGGCTGAAGTTGTCGTAGAAAAAGTCATTGGCAAGTTGTCACCGTAGCCATCCGTCAAGTCTGCCGGCAAAATGAATGTGAGTGTCACACTCGTATTCGTAGTGAAGCCGGAAAATGAAATTTCGAATTCCGCGGCGTTCGCATTATTATACCTAAAGGTGGTGGTGCCTGTGATACTGCCGAAGGAAAGGTTTCGGATCGATGTGAACGTTGCTGTGATTGCGCCTGCGGATTGCGGCCGCAAGAAAATCATGCCGGTAAAAATCGCAAATATAATTGATAACTTTTTCATCGTCTCGCCTTGTTGAACGAAGAATTGTTTGTCGATTTTTTCAATAAGTAAGCCTAAGTACAAATGTGCCTGAGTAAGCGCCCGGCAATTGGCCAGCCGGTATTGCACCTAAAGAACCACCAAGCCAGAAATAAAAATAACCTGTCCCACCTAATCCCTTACCTGAAGTGATGAGCTGTGAGCCACTTTGACTATTTGTGGCGGAACCGTACAAACTTGGAGTAAATGTCAATGCCGTTCCGGGACCTGTCAGCGACAACGTCGTGGAATATGTCACGGTGCTGGTGCTCCTCGTACCGGTTGCCGTGAACGTCGGCGCTCCGGTTGCTTTTGCGCTCAATGTAGGGGTTGTCCCTGCTATGGCTGGATTGAAGTTAAGCGTCCCGTTGGCTGAAAGCGAAACGCTGCCAGTGAGTGTTACAGAGACATAATAGGTGAAGTTAGTTATGCATTGCTTGCTATTGTATGTGACAGTAACGGTTACGGTTACTTGACCCGTGTAAGTCCCAACCACGTAGTTGGTCGGCACCGTGACGGCTCCTCCGACCAGGAAATAGTCAATATGAGTGGCTGCCTGTGCTGTCGAATTGATACCGGCGGAGGGATTAAATGCAGTCTCTGCGCCGGTCTCAGTGACCTTGTATTCGCCAAAATTATAATTGCCATTGCCATTATTATTTATAGAAAACGTCAATTGATCGCCGCCAACGTTGGTCAAGTAGGCTGAAGCAACGAAAGCGATGGTATTTGCTGGACCTGTAGTATAGGTGGGCCAATTAATATCGAAAGCCGCGGCGCCCGTCTGGTTGCAATTCACATAATAAGTGCCTGCAGCTGATTCATTCGGAAACTGCATGTTGTTAACAGGAGTAAACGTTACAGCTTGAGCGTTTGCGGATTTCGGCGACAAAAAAAACAGAGAAAGAAGAATTACGAGTAGAAATGTGCGGGCAAGCGTCGCCATTACTCCTGCAAGAGGGACATGCGACTTGACAAATTTCTTCTGAAAAGCGAAAAGGGTCGCCCGTGCGACCCCCTCGTTTTCTACTTCTTCACTTCTTATCATGACACACACTCGCCAAATTCTCTTACTCTCCGCTGTAGGCAACTGTGATTACAAAAGTCCCGCTGTAGAGACCAGGAGCAGCATTAGACACATTCGCCGCAGCCGTGCCAAGAGTTCCACCAAGCCAAATGTATCTGGTTCCAGGGACGGTGTAAGCTGTTCCACCTAAGGTGATCACTGCACCCGATACGAACGATGTCGGGCTGCCCCACGTTGAAGTCGCGGTCCATGCCGTAGATGGTGTGAATGTCAAGGTGCCACTTACGCTGCCGGTAAGAGTTCCCGTTGCCGGATATGAGACTGCAATCGACGCTCCGCCATCTCCTGTAGCTGAAAAATTGACCGCTCTGCTGTCGCTGGTCATAACTGCTACTACCGTGTCGGTTCCTACTTCGGCACCTTTCACGATTATGTTTTGGGCATCGCCAAAGTTAAGGGGTCCGCTTATAGTGCCAAGCACTAAGCCCTGGATGATCTTTGCATTGGCTGTGACAGTCGAAGTTCCTTGCTTTTGCGCGTATGTCATCGATGTGAAGGCGATAACTAACGCTGCTATGACTGCTAACTTTTTCATTGTATTGGTCCTTTCAAATTCCTTATTCATCTTATCAATAGTTTACGGTTACGGTGTATGTGCCAGCATAGGCTCCGGAAACGAGAGCCGGAAGTGGATTGCCGCTATTTATCTGGCCGCCAAGCCACAGATAATAATCGCCAACGTTGCCGCTTCCTACCGCACTAAGCGTCTCAGTGACGGTACCGAGAGACAATGTCGAAGAACCACTCTGGGCGTTTGCACTGTTGCCGTTTACTACCGGGGTGAAAGAGACAGTGTCTCCACTGTAGGCTAGATATGCTGATGACGGCAACGTAACGGTCACACTCGCACTCGGTTCACCCGCAATGGTAAATACCGGGATACCGGAGGCAGATTGTGGATTTACGGCAGCAACGGAATATCCGGGGTAGGCGATTCCGAAATTCAAAGACCCGGTTTCCGTTATGCTCAGCGCCTGCTTTATAGTGACCTGAAGATTCGCGGCAACATTACCGCCGGTTTGGGCTGATACGAGCGATGCAAATCCGAGGACTAACATTGCTAAAACGATTAACTTTTTCATGACTAACTCCTGATTTTTAGATTTTTTAAATACATGACTACTCAATAAGAGACCGTAACCGTTATGGTTCCGGTATAGGTACCCGGCGCGGCTGTAGTCGCTCCTGCCAGGGACCCTCCAATCCAAATATATTTAGTTGCAGAACTGTAAAGCGTTCCGCCTAAGCTGAATGCTACACCGTTAGTGATCGCCGTCCCACCCGACTGGCTTGTGCTCGAAGTGCACTGTGCCGTCGGGGTGTATGTCAAAGTGCCGCTAACGCTGCCGATGAGGGCTTGCGTTGCTGGAAATGAGACTGTGATGTTCTGTCCGCCATCTGCGGTCACCGAAAAATTAACTGCCCTGGCATCGCTGCTTACATTTATTACCGTATCACTTGCGGCAACGGCACCTTTCACGATATAATTCTGTGCATCGCCAAATTTCAGGGATCCGCTGACAGCGCCGAGCACCAATCCCTGTATTACGGAAGCGTTCACCGTCACTCCGCTCGTGGCGCTGTTCTGGGCAAAAGTCCGGGAAGAAAGCGCTAAGACCACGCTCAAAATCAAGCAAATCTTCTTCGCAGGTGAATATTCCATTTTAGAGTATTTTGAGATCAAGTTTTTCATTGTTAGGTCTATATGAGCAAGCCTCATGCCGCAGAAAACCCGCAAAAACGAGAAAATTATTAGGTTTATAAACTTTAAAATTGGCTAAATTACATATTCGTAACATAAAGAATGACCAAAGTAATCTGACACGAACTAATTGTAACCACGCAAAAGCAGTAGATTTGAGAATTTTTGCGAAGCTGCTCAAGAAATTAAATTGTAGCAACGTACTCAACTTGCATGATATTGAATATAATCTTTAAAAACTTCCCTAACAATATAGGGTAGTGTATCAGTTTGAACTTTCTGCAAATTCTCACAGACATTTCTAACCGCAAAGGTCGCAAAGATGCGCCAAGTATTCTTGATTATCATAAATTACCTTTGCGCCACTTCGCGGTCTTGGCGGTTTATTGCTTCCATTTCTGGAAAACCAATGAAATTGACAGACCACCCAATATAGCACAGACTATGCGAATCCAATTCGCGCAAACGGGAGTTACTCTCTACCCGATACCGATCTTTTTTGCTTCGGCGCCAAAAGGGAACGTCACTCTTACAAAACTCCCTTCGTTCAATACGGTCTCCTGAAACTCATGACCGTCAATTGCCGCCATCACCGCCGAATGGATTTATAACTTTTGACTTACATTTAGCCTTTAAGCTCGCAATGGCCGGAAACGAAATTTCTTGGCATCGACTGTAACGAAATTCGACGGAAGTCTTTCACCAAAGTTCTTCAGCAACTCATTTAATCTTAGCCACTTCATGCCGCGTTCGCTGATTTCAAAACGAAGAAGTATAGGTCCATGTGCCCGCTTCTCTAATCTATAAACGAGTTCACCAAAATCTTTGTCTTCAGTGAGCAATATCCTTTTTTCTTGAAAAGCCTTAAGAAGTATTGCAACGTCACTTGCACCCGATTTAAACTCAGGCACATAAGAAACGTCATGACCTTCAGATCGCAAACGGGATGCAATTTCGGCCTCGCAGCATTCATCGACAAGAAATTTCACCTTTAACCTTTTTTGGCAAAAACTATTTCTTCCTCACCAAGATAATCTGCAGCAAAATCTTCTGCCGCGTAAATATCTTCAAGTTTCAAATGAGGATGATCTTTAATTATTTCCTGTGGTGTCATTCCGCCGGCCAATTTTCGCAGAATCAACTCAACGGTAATTCGTGTGCCTGCAATCACCGGTTTGCCAAACATTATCTCCGGATTAAACTCTATTCGATCATGTGTTTTCATATCGCAATCTCCTTCCTGTCACATCAAATTACGAACTATATCACTTTCAAATGCAGCTCGATCAGCTGTTCGCGGCTGACTTCGCTCGGCGCGTCGTCCATCAGCGATACTGCGCTGGCCGTTTTCGGAAATGCAATGACATCCCGAATCGATTTGCCGCCGGTGAAAAGCATAACGAGCCTGTCGAAGCCGAAGGCAATTCCCCCGTGGGGCGGCGCCCCGTATTTGAATGCCTCCAAAAGATAGCCGAATTTCTTTTGCGCTTCCTCTCCGGAAATTCCGAGGCAATTGAACATCTTTTGCTGAAGCTCAAGTTGAAAAATTCTTATGCTCCCGCCCGCAATCTCATTCCCATTCCAGACAAGATCATACGCACGTGCGCGAGCCCTGCTGACGGAGTTTTCGGGGACCCATCTTTTTTTCTGATCAAATTCCTTTAAGCCGTCGTTTAACTTTTCGAACGTCCTCTTCTTTAGGCGAAGTGAACGGATGGTGCATCGCTGCAAACCTTCTCTCGTCATTGGACCATTCGAAGAGAGGAAACTCCGTGACCCAAAGAAGCGAGTTCTGATTTTGGTCGATGAGCTCGAATCGCTTCGCGAGCTCGAGACGGAATTGGCCGAGCGTAAGAAAAATTTTCCCGCACGGCTGAGTGACGAGCAGAATTAAATCCCCGGCTTCGCCGGAGAATTTCTCGCGAAGCCCCTTAAGCTGATCTGAGCTGAAATGTTTCGACAAAGGTGAATCGAGTGCATCCGGCGTCACTTTAAAATATACGAGACCGGAAGCGCCGCAATCCTTCGCCAGCTCGATCAGATCGTCAAGCTGTTTCCTGCTCAATGCCGATTGCTTTTTCAGATTAACGCCGCAAATAAGATCGCCGCCCTCGATGCCGGACTCAAAAATTTTGAATTGCGAGCCGCGCATCAAATCCGTGACGTTTTCGATTTCAAGCCCGAATCTCAGGTCCGGCTTGTCACTCCCGTATTTTGTCATCGCGTCGTCATAACTGATGCGCGGCAGCGGAGTCTTGATGTCGATTCCTTTCACTTCTTTGAATAAATTTGTAACCAATCCTTCCGCCATCTGATAGATATCTTCTTCCAATACGAAAGACATTTCGATATCAATCTGCGTAAATTCCGGCTGGCGATCGGCGCGCAGGTCCTCATCGCGAAAACATTTCACGATTTGAAAGTACTTATCGAATCCCGATACCATCAAGATTTGTTTGTAAGTCTGCGGCGACTGCGGAAGCGCGTAAAACTTTCCGCGGTGAATTCTGCTCGGAACCAAATAGTCGCGCGCGCCTTCCGGAGTGCTCTTCATAAGAAACGGAGTTTCAATTTCGAGGAAGCCGAGGGCATCGAGATAACGTCGGACAACCTGGGCGGTCTTGTGACGAACTTGGAGATTCCGCTGCATGATATCGCGTCGCAGATCCAGATAACGATACTTTAATCGCAAATCCTCGCTCGCATCGTTTTCGCTGTCGATCGGGAACGGCGGAGTTTCGGCTTCGTTCAAAATCAAAAGGTCATCGCCGACAACTTCAATTTCGCCGGTCGGAAGACTTGTATTAGTCGTTCCTTCGGGACGGTGTTCCACTTTGCCGACGACCGCAATAACATCTTCGCTTCTCAATTGTTTTGCGACTTGATATACCGCTTCGTTGTGCTGGGGTGCAAACACGATTTGAGTTTTGCCATATCGATCCCGTAAATCTATAAAAATCACTCCGCCAAGATCTCTCCGGCGGTTGACCCAGCCATTGAGCGTTGCATTTTCATTTATATTATTCTTTCTAAGCTCGCCGCAAGTATGAGTCCTTTTCTTGCCGCGCAGGGAAAATATAGTCTGAGACATATGAGAATACGTTCTTTTTGTTAGAGAATTATGAAATTCAATATAAGAAGAGATGGGACGAAAAGTCAAAAGATGAAACAAGAAAGCTACCAACATTCGGCGTTCAGCTATCATCAGATTAAGGGATCGGGGTCAGAGTAGAGAAGTTAAAGCCACGCACTAAATGAAGTCGAAGGGCCAAAAACAGATTAGCTGATGACTACTTGAGCATCATCCCCGCCAGAAAATGGCGGGATTTGGCGCTCAATCAGTCCATATAAGTGTGCGCCATGGCGCACAAACCGCTCAGCCGAACATATATTGGGATCATTTGATCATCAACATCTTCATCACCTTGTTCCATTCCCGCGAAGTGGGATCATCTAAATGTTCGGCACTAATTCTGTAAAAGTAAACCCCTGATGAAACGATCGTTCCATGGTTATTTGTGCCGTTCCATTTCAACTCGGTGTAACCGGCAGGATAATCTGCATCAGTGACCTGCGCGACTTCCCGTCCAACTATGTCATAGATAACGAGTTTTACACGAGAATCCTTCGGAAGCTCGAAAGCTATCTTAGTTGACGGATTGAATGGATTAGGATAGTTATTATAAAGCTTATAAGTCGTCGGCGCTCCAACTGTAATCTTTATGTCTTTAGTCCACGTTTGACCATCGGGATTAGTTATCGTTGCAGTCAGTGTCGTATCCTTCCCAACCGGAGCTTTCTTATCGACGTCGAAAACGAATTCAGCATCACCTGTGCTGTCGGCTGCAATGTTTTTGATGGTTGCAGATTTAGATTTGAACTCCACCCACGAAGGAACGCCCCTGAATGTCACGGAAACATTCTTTGCTGCCGTGCTCGAATTGTTCTGAACACTAAGTGAAATCGTGTTGCCTGTCGAGGCAAATGGGATTTGCCAGGCCTGACCGCCGACATTTGTGGAAGTGACTTTCGCAGGCTGCGCGTATGCGCTTATGGCAATTGTCAATGATAAAATGAAAGCATATCTCATTTTATGAATTCTCCTTCCTCTCGCTTTATATCAGAATGTTGGTTGCACCCCGATGATTCCTTCGACGCATTTACTTAATTCCCATTCAATTCCCTCGTCAGATTCTTCTCTATGTTATTGGCCGACACTTTCTGAGTCTGTAAGGGTGTCAATCTTTGTACTGACGGCCTTCTTGCCTCGAAAGACTTTCGTGGTTCTTATGATGCGCTGTATATTCTGCATTGTCTTATCATCAACCTCATCGGTCACCTCAGAAATCCTAACCAGTTTGCCGCGCTCAAAACGGTACGTCTCCACAGTGCCGCAACAAGCACCTTTTTCCCACGTAGTTGTGATCGTCTTTTGGGATGTGTCAGGAACCAGATCGAACATTTCACTTAATTCTTCGTTATACTTGAACCTGCCCGACTTGGGGTCGAAAAGCCAAACACAAGCCAGAGTGCCACCGCTTGGCCAATCATACTCGAGCATGAGATCTAGGTAGCCATCGAAGTTCAGGTCAATTGTCTTAAACATCCCGGGTGAAAAGGATCGGGTCGTCAACCGACCCCTGAGCGTTTGAACTATTCGAGATTCGCCTGCAAGCTTGATTTCAATCCGAGATACGGTGTACCTCTCTCCAAGTTCGTTTGCTTGGCTAACAAGATATAAACGGAAATCATATTTAGGGAGATTGGCATGAATAAGGACTGTGCAACTATATACCGAATCTGTGGCCGCTCCGTGTACTTGGGCTCTCAGCATGTTGCTGATCAACAATTGTAATATAATAATGGGCAAAATCAACTTTATTGAGTTGATCGTCAATTGCATCCCGGCGATTTCTTCGACGCCACCACTTCATTTCCATTCAGCTTCCAAGTCACATTCTTACCGTGAAACGTGACACTAAAGACTTTATCATTCTTTCCTTGCTCGAAGACCGTCGGCTGAGTTCTGTCGTTTGGATCTGGAGTGAATTTGTTCATTGGGCCAACTGGAACGAAGATCGATGTTGTGTCATCGTTCTCATAGCCGAACCATGCCGTATATGTTGTGTCGTCAATTTGCGTGACACAATCTAAAATTGGCTGAAGCGATTGTTGCGGCACAGAGATGACATTCAATGCTAAGGAATCTGTCGTTGCATGTGACGAAGGACCAATGCTGTCTTTTACTGCTATGTATGCCGTCGTTGCAGTGTCAACATCGCCAGCGCGGATAGTTGCCTGCAGAAGTGTGTCGGAAATAAAAGCTGCTGCCCGGTTTGTACCATTAAGCTGGACATTGGAGGTCGCAGTGAAATTCTTTCCTGTAACAGAAAGCGTGAATGCTCCGCTGCCGACAAGGACATTTTGAGAGTTGATGGTACTGATTGCAACAAGCTTGGTCAGGTCGATGTTGATGGAGCTTTGCTTTTTTTGGAAATAGTAATAGAGCATACTTGGGTACTTATCAAAAACAAGAACTTTGCCATCCTGAGGTAATTTAAGTCTTTGCAAAAGTGTACCCGAGATACCATCGAAGATGGAAAGTTGACCAGGATGAAAATACATACTATCCTGTCTTTGAATATTATTCACGGGCGTTTCTTCGATGATGACATATTTGCCGTCACTTGATATGGATCCATTGGATGACAATGGAAATGGAATTAAACCATACACGCTGTCCTTGTCAATATTATAAACGCCGTACTTTGTATCTTCCATCTGTTGCCTTGGATACAGAAAAACTATGAGGTAGTTACCTTTTTTACTATCCGACACAGTGTAACCACCCGGGACATAAATATCTGACAAATTTCGATTGATTACTAATTCTTTCGTTATTAGCGAGTATTTGCCGATAGCTTTTACTTGCTGATAGCCCCAATGTTCTAAGTACAAGTAATTTCCATCATCAGAGACAGAACTTAGAGAAGTAATCCACGCTGGGGGAATCGGCAACGTGTCAACAAATGCGAACGTTGAAGCATTATAAGTTGCAGTCTTCTGGAAAATAAACACGCTATCCCATGATCTTGAATAATCGGATCGAAGAAAATCAGTTGTCCAAGTAACGTAAAATTCATTCTTGACTGGGTTATAAACTATGCCGTCAAGTTCACTTGCGCCATTCCTTAGAGGCCACCGAAACTTTGTGAATGACTGCACTCCGTCGGTCGCTTGAGATGTATCTTGTTCAGGGAACCAATGCCTGACTTGTGGATTGCTTGTGAGGATAACGTCCGATACAAAAATAGGATAGTTACGCCCTCCGGCATCTCCTCCCGCTATTAACCATGTTTGCGTCGGATCCCAATAATCTACCTCGCTGTAGTAAACGGTGTCAAAACAAAAAAACTCATCAACATTTGTCTGCAGATTAAATCGCCAGAATTTTCCATCTACCTTCGCATCGTCATGGTAATAGTATGGCTGTGCAAATAGCTGATGCGTTGTACACATAGTTAACAATAACATAAGTAACAAATATTTCTCCGCTTTCATGTAATCCCTCTCTTTTTAACGCCATGGGTGAGTGACATACAAATTGAAGACAATGTCAGCATAATTTCTTGCTTTCTTGATCCTTTCATTTCCGTCGGTACTTCTTTGCCATGTGCCGGGCAGGTTGTGCCATGGATCTCCTTGTTCCCAGTCCCAATACCATGCTCCTGTTGCCCCTCCATTATATTCGCAGTAAGCTTCCTTAAGTTTTTGATTGTCGTCCAATGGAGTGTTTTTTGCGGTTCCTGATGGATCGTCGTAAGTAAGATGATAAGTTACTGCATCACTATAACATTGATCGAAATATGATTTTCCTGTTTGCACATTCACAGTCCAATTCCAGATAATATCGTCACAGTTAGAATACTGTTTAGGATTATTAATTTGCATTATCCCGAAATCAGAGGGGTCAACACCTTGCAGCGGATAATTGGGGGTTTGCACACATTGCGCACCTGTACCTTTGGCAAATTGATTGAAGCTACTTTCATAGCACGCAATGGCCTCATATTGAAGCCCGTTAAGAGCCGCAAGCATATTTGCAAAAGTGGGATTGGTTCCTTTTATTTCAAACGTTTCTTCGAAACTCTTGCTCGCAGTGCCTTGGTTAGTAGACGCAATTACCTTAAGCGTAACTGTCTGTCCTCCGCGTGTATAAGCGTCCAGATTTACCTTCAAGTCAGTCCACGTGTTTGTCCTCCCGGACTCAGTGCCTGAATATGTTTCATCTGAGTTCCTTGGCGTTGTCCAATTGTTTACTGTGCTTTTCCATTTGATGCTGATCTCCCAATTGTAGGTTACGGCAATATTAATCGGATAATGGAGTTGAGCTTTGATCTGGGGCTTTGGCATTTTCGGCGGATTATCACCTGTGATAGGCTGGTCATCCGTCGGATAATGAACCTCCAGTTGATTCCCTCCAGTTACGGTCACATATCCGATTCCATAATCAGGCGCAGTAAAACTATTCTCATCCGAAACAGATTTACGACCTTTCGTTGCAGTACTTACCTTATTTGCAGAAGACTTGAGACCAGAATTTGCGACACTTGTGCTAATCGCTGAAGGCTTCGCTTTCATGCTCTGTCCCGCACTTCCTTTACTGCCCGGCGCCGTCGAAGAAGCGATCGCCGGCTGGTACCCGACTCTTATCCCAACCATAACCGAGTCTGCATTTATACTATCAGCGGCTATGAATTGAAACGGCTGAGATGCAGATGAGAAATATCCACCCGTGCCGCCTGACGTCAGAATTGTTCCATAAGCGCTTCCGGAATCTATGCCGACTTCAAAAGATTGACCTGGTGAAAAATCGGTCAGACTTCCATCCGGGTTTCTATGCTGCACGATAATTGACGCGGTGTCACCAGGCGAAATTACAGAAGGGACGACCTGGACTACAATGTCTCCCTCAATAAATAGGTTTGCAACCCCGCTCTTGCTCGGATTATCAGCGTCCGTGACTGTCACGGCAACTTGCTGCATATTGCACGGATATTCTCCATCGGAATTGTAGACAACCGATCCTCTCGAAACATCGCTGTACAGGTAGGATGGATTAGAAGCCCAATCTTCTTCGACTTCCCCATACTTTCCACTATCATCGGCGGTAATGTAAAAAAGCGTGCTTCCCGGAATCACGATGTCGTTGCCAGCGCTGCTCTTTGCCTGTACATATATCGTTGCCGAACTCTGGTGCATGATTGTGTCTGGTTCGAAGTTGACGAAAAGGCGATCCAGCGCCTCGCAAACCTGGACTGAATCTGTCCTGGTTATTCCATCGCTAACGGCTTGAACCGTTACCCAATCGCCACTTGAATCCGGAAGTTGACCCATCGGCTACAAGCGAATATTGCCCGGCATCGTCCCCTGTCGTCGTGATGGAAGGACCTAAGCTGACCTGCGAGCCGGCCCCGTGAAAAGATGCATATTGGCTCCCGGAGACAATGGTAAAGCTAACCGGGTCATCGGAATACCAGGTCGAGCTTTCACAGTCATCTTTGCCAAGCAAATTTATCCCTGCAAAGTCTCCCGACATGAGTTGATGGGCTCCCAGTGAGAAATCAAATGTCGAAAAATATGGAGTCCTGAAGTGGCCATTCCAAAATTCATCCATGGGAAAACAACCATCTATCCAATACTCACCAATATGAGTCTGATAAAATAACGTAGAATCGTCGAAGAACACGCCAACGGTTTCAGTGTCGGTTAATGGACCGCATAAGCTCAGAGTAAACCAATAATCTCCCGACTTTACAGGCATAATATCAGCGACCAGCGTAGGGCCAGGTCCCCCCAAGACCGTGTCAGTGCATGTCCCTTGCACTCTCATTTGGATCGCTGCAGGAGATGTTTCCGTAACCTCAATATGAAACTTGTTTGAATTGTAAGCCACGCGCACCTCCTTAGCTTGACGCGGCGTTATAATTGTCGATTCCTTGATATGGACGCCCTGGGCAGCCACCGAACCCATCAGTAAAATGTTAATTGCTATAACCGCTACAGCACTCTTCATCCCGCAACCTCCTATTTTTAACTGTGACTGATTCCCGATAAAATCACTCGGGGATTACATCTATCGAAATCTATATGAAATGTTCGAAACGTTTCTCAGTTAAAGCCCTTTAGGGAGCAGTTTTAACACACAGCCATTTCCTCTAAGCATACGTCAGCACTTCTAAACAACGTCCCATCACCAGCTTACAACACATTATACCCACACTGAAAAGCAAAGTCAAGTGGAAAATGAAAAAAGATTACTCCGTGGCCAAGTGATGCAGCTCCCAATGAATTTGACTTGGAGCAGTGCTCGTCGAAGTTTTGCTGCTGGTCTTTGTTAGATCCTTCCGAACTTCTTGTCAAGCTCCAGCAGTGGAATTTTCACGAGCACCGGCCTCCCGTGCGGACAAACATACGGTACCTCGGCTTTGAACAACTGGTCCAAAAGAGATTCCATCTCATCTTCTGTCAGACGATCGCCGGCTTTCACGGCAGCTTTGCAGGCAAATGTCTTGCATAATTTTTCCCGCGGCGTCAGCCGCAGGTCGTTGTCGCGTTTGTAATCTTCAATAATCTCGGTGAGTATCGTACTTTCTCTTCCCGGCTTCAAATCAACCGGCACGCCGTCGAGTACGACCGTCGAACCGCTGAATAGCTTGACGCCGAACCCCATCTGATTCAGATTTGCAAGTATTTCTTCCACGACGGTAAAGTCGGCCGGATCGAGATTCAAACTTATCGGAAACAATAGCTGCTGCGTGTTTTGTCCGTGCTCGTCAAAACGCTTCAGTGTCCGTTCGTAAATAATCCGCTCGTGCGCGGCATGTTGATCCACGACAAGAAGTCCCGTCGAAATTTGCGAGATGATGTACTTATTGTGAAGCTGGTAAATGACGCTGCCGCTTCCGGAGAATGCGTCGGTTGATTCGCTCTCGGCCGATGTTTCTCCGGACCCGCCCTGCGAAATTCCTGTTCCACTATGCGGAAACCTCAAAGCGAACAACGGATCGACCGCGTCTGCGATTCCATCGTCTTGAATAAATCTGCCCGAATTCGAAGACCCGGCACGCGGGAATTGCTGCGGCTTTGAATTGAACATTACAGGCACAAACCCGCCGCGCGACGATTCTGTCGTTGCACGGCTGACAAACTTCCCGGACTCGCCCGAGGCTGCCAGCTCCGGCACCAGGTCGCTTTTCACAAGTGCGCTGTGCGTCGCGGAACGAATCGCACCGTAAATGCTTCGTTCATCTCTGAACTTAACTTCTAATTTCGACGGATGAACGTTCACATCGACTTCGTTCGGAGGGATGTCGATAAAGATAGCGAAGAACGGAAAGTCGCCTCTGTCGATAAGATTTTCGTAAGCGGAAAATGCCGCGTGATTTACCGCTTTGCTCAAGACATATCTTTTATTCAGAAAAAGAAATTGCTCGCCGCGAGTCCGTTTCGTGTACTCGGGTTTGCCGAGAAAGCCGCTGATTTTTAAATGATCGTAATCTTCTTCGAACGCAACGAGCGAATCAGTAAATCTTTCTCCGAAGATTTCATCCAGTCTTCCGCGTACTGTATTGGACCTGGCGTGCAGGACAATCTCATTCCCGGCAGAAGATCCGGTTTGCGGCGATCGGAGCGTAAACTCGACGTCAGGAAAAGCAATCGCATAGCGTGAGACAGTCTGGTATATGTGCCGGAACTCAGTCGGGTTCGCTTTCATAAAATTTCTGCGAGCGGGCGTATTATAAAAAAGATTCTTTACGATGATTGTGGTTCCTGTACCATGGGCTGTTCTCGAAAGATTCCTCTTGCTTCCCGCCATCGATACGCAAATAGACTGCGGTATCTTCTCCGCCGGTCTTCGTTTTAAGCTCGACTTGCGAGACAGCGGCAATCGAATATAGAGCCTCACCGCGAAAACCGAGCGTGACAACTTTTTCAAGATCGTCGTAGGTCTCGATCTTGCTCGTGGCGTGCCGCGCAAACGAAAGGACGGCGTCTTCCTCGTTCATCCCGGCGCCATTGTCGGTTACCCTGATAAAACTTTTCCCCGCGTCCTTGACCTCGATTTCTATAGATGTGGCGCCCGCATCGATCGAATTCTCGATCAACTCTTTGACGACGGACTCCGGCCGTTGGATAACTTCTCCCGCGGCAATCTTGCTGGCGATTTCTTCGGGAAGGACTTTGATTTTTGCCATCAATTTTCTCCCATCCCAGCCCGGGGCCCATGCGTGATCGGCGCAAATGCTCCTTCCCGCGAGGGGGATTTTTGATCGGAAAAAAGTGCATCCACGAATGCCTTCCGGTCGAACGGCTGAAGGTCATCTATGTCTTCTCCGACTCCGATATATTTCACTGGGATTTTAAGCTCCTGGCTTATCGCAACGACGATACCACCTTTTGCTGTGCCATCAAGCTTGGTCAGCACGATTCCGGTGACGCCGGCGGCTTCGAGAAATTCCCGCGCCTGTACGAGTCCGTTTTGTCCTGTCACGGCATCCAAAACCAGGTACACTTCATGCGGTGCATCCGGAGTAACTTTTTTGACGACACGATAGATTTTTCTTAATTCATCCATCAAGTTCGTCTTCGTGTGGAGCCTGCCTGCCGTATCGATCAGTACGACATCGATGCCTCTCGCTTTTGCCGCACTCACAGCGTCGTACGCGACTGCACCCGGGTCCGTGCCGGGCTGCTGCTGGATGATTTCTACTCCTGCACGGTCCGCCCAGATTTTCAGCTGCTCGTTCGCGGCAGCGCGAAAAGTATCGGCGGCGGCAATCAAAACTTTGTTCCCATCATTTTTTAAATTATATGCCAGCTTGCCTACCGTCGTTGTCTTGCCGACCCCGTTCACCCCAACGATCATTATAATATGAGGTGCAGCTATTCCCGACATAGCAGGATCTCGTTGTGATCCCGGCGTTTGGCCGGCATAGTTACATTCAATTAAGTATTTTTCGATCTCTTCTTTCAAGAGGCTTTTCAGCATTTGAGAATCTTCGTAGCCTTCCGTCTTCACACGAGCACGTATGTCGCCGATAATTTTTTCCGTGGCGTTGAACCCGATGTCGCTCGAAAGCAAGACCTCTTCGATACCGTCGATCACCTGATCGTCGATTTTTGTTTTCCCGGAAATTACCTTCGAAATCTTCTCGACAAAATTAGAACGAGTTCTGGAAAGTCCGTCAGTTATTTTTTTGAACCGTTCAAGCAAGCCCACTTTGTGCCATGTGTTTTTGATAAACTTTAATATAAACGGCAAAGGAAATCAGGAGGAATACCGTGCTCAAGTAAAGGAAAAAAGTTTTAACATGAACAAGCGCATCGACTCTCACAGCCGCCAAAATAATATAAGATGCAACAAAAGCAATCGTAAATTTGCCGGTCCAGACGGATTGAACGACCACTTTTCGCCGGCTCATTATCAGCGCACTACCGATTACGATCAAAATATCGCGAAGCGCAACGAGAGCTGCGTACCATAAAGGAACTTCTCCAACCAGCACGAGAGCTACCACGGCAGTAACGGCGCAGATTTTGTCTGCTGCAGGATCCAGAAGCCTCCCGAAATCGGTCACCTGATTCAAAGCACGCGCTATTAAGCCGTCGAAGAAATCAGTCGCTGCCGCAGCAAACATCAGTATCAGAATCGCAATTCTCGATCCGCTGCCATCCTCAAGAATCAGCAACACAAACGGAATCAAAAGGATAACGCGGCTTATACTCAGAATATTTGAAATCGTCCAACGCGGCTCGACTCTCGTGAACGGCATCTTCGACTTTAGTCCGGCTTCCGCAGTCTGGGTACCGGATGCGGGAGTCTGAAGTTCGGTACCCGATTGTGGAACGCCACGAGGGGAATGCACCGATCAACCTTCACACTTTTGTTTCATTTATGCTTGCTTCAAACTCCTCTTTACTATTGAGCTCGACCTCGGTCGGATAATCGCCGCTGAAGCAAGCCGTACAATAATCCCGTCGCTCGTCACGCGGAACAGAATCCAATAATTTATCAAGCGACAAATATGAAAGTGAATCGACGTTTAATTCCTTGGTCATGTGTTCGATGTCGCCATTGCACTGGTTCGCGAACAATTCATTCTCGGACGGGAAATCCATGCCGTAAAAGCACGGATGCATGATCGGCGGCGAGCTTACTCTGAAGTGAACCTCGGCCGGTTCGGCTTCACGAATCAACTTCACAAGCTGCTTGCTGGTCGTTCCGCGAACGATCGAATCGTCCACGATGACGACTTTTCTTCCTTTCAGAACGCCTTTTACAGTATTGAATTTCATCTTGACTTTAAGATCCCGCATATCCTGGTTGGGCTGTATGAAAGTTCTTCCGATATAGTGGCTTCGTATCAAGCCGATCTCGAACTTCGCTTTAATTCCCATCTTTGCGCTCTGAGAAACGTAGCCGAGAGTCGCAGTGTTCGACGAATCGGGCACGCTGATGACGACCAACTTTTCATCTTCGTCGTTCTCTACAGGAGATTCTTCGGCGAGCCCCTTGCCGATCTTCCGCCTGACTTTGTCGACGCTTTCGCCGTAAATCTTGCTGTCCGGACGTGAAAAATAGATAAACTCGAAAATACAATGCCGCGACTTTTTGGGGATATTAGGGAGAAAAATGGATCGCACTTCGGAATTCTTAATAGTGTCATCGTCGATGACAACAATTTCTCCGGGCTCGACGTTGCGCAAGTATTCCGCTCCGATAACGTCGAACGCACATGTCTCGGACGCGGCGATGAACGAGTCTCCCAATTTTCCGAGCGCAAGCGGGCGGAACCCGTACGGATCTCGTGCCACGATAAGCTGGTTGTCCGTGAGAATCACAAGCGAGAAAGCTCCGCGAATGGCTTGTAATGCCTCATAAACCTGATCGATCACCGTCTCTTCCTGACTGCGGGCAATAAGATGCAGGATTATTTCGGTGTCTGTGGTAGTCTGAAAGAGTGTGCCGCCTTCTGTCAGCTCGTCGCGCAGCCGGTGGGAATTTGTTAGATTGCCGTTGTGTGCAATCGCAAGGTTTCCTTTCCGATAATTAACGACGATCGGCTGGACATTCTTCCGGCTCTCGGCAGAGCCGGTCGTCGAATAGCGATCGTGCCCGATTCCGGCATCGCCTTTCAGGACATCGCGAAGAATTTTATCGTTTTTGAAAACATCCGTAACGAGGCCCGTGTTCTTATGAACATTGAAAAAAACTTTTTCTCTCCCTGTTGCAGGATCTTCGACAACCTTCTCTCTCGTGACTATCCCGGCCGCTTCCTGGCCCCGATGCTGAAGCGCATTTAATCCGTAGTAAATATAGCTCGACGCGTTCTCTGTGCCGTAGACCCCGATGATTCCACAAAATGTTTTCGGCCTTTCGATTTTCAAGGTTACTTCGTCGTTCTCTTTTCGTCCGTTCAATCCGCGCTCCTGCATTATGCAAACAACTAAGAATTCTTAACCGGTAATTTATAATCTGCCGAATCTATTTGCTCTATTTAGAACCTCACCGATTTTACAAATTAAGAAAGAAGGGAAAGGAAAACAATCCGCAGGAAATTGCGCCGGAATTATTCTGCAAAAAAGAGATTTGAATCGGCGATACGATCCTTCAACGAGTCTTGTTGAACCCTCAGCGCAAAAGACAGCTTCCACTTCCGCCTAATTCGCAATTGCAGGCTCGGCTCTCGCCGTTGCTTTCTCCTCTTTTTTGACGGTACGCAGCGCGAGATCAAGCACATCATTCATCTCGTCCACGAATTTGAACTTCACTTGTTCGCGAACATGAGCCGGAACTTCTTCAAGATCGAATTCATTCCTCTTCGGAAGTATGATTGTCTTGATGCCCGAACGAACTGCCGCGATCACTTTTTCTTTTACCCCTCCGATCGGAAGAACCGCACCGCGCAGAGTAATCTCGCCGGTCATCGCAAGGTCGTTTCTGACAAGCCGTCCGGTCAACAGTGAGACCAGCGCAGTCAGCATCGTTACCCCGGCAGATGGACCGTCTTTGGGAACCGCCCCCGCTGGAACATGGACATGGATGTCATATTTTTCGCGAAAGTCCGGTTCGATGCCTAAAGCTTCGGCATTCGAGCCTATAAAACTCAGGGCAGCCTGCGCGGACTCCTTCATAACGTCGCCAAGCTGGCCGGTCAAAATTAAGTTTCCTTTGCCTTTCATCTTTGTCGCCTCGATAAAAAGGATGTCTCCCCCGACCGGCGTCCACGCCAGGCCGGTTGCGATCCCGGGTCTGTTTATCCTTTCGGAAACTTCAGGATAGAATTTCTGATGGCCGAGATATTTTACGACAGCTCCGTCATCAATTACAAATTGCTTCTTCGATCCTGCAGCGACTTCCATTGCGACGCCGCGGCACACATCGGCTATTTTTCGTTCGAGATTCCTCACGCCCGCTTCTTTTGTGTATCCCGAAATCATAAGATGGAGCGCATCATCGGTGAACTTTAATTGCTTCTCCTTAAGCCCATGCTCGACTTGCTGTTTGGGAACAAGAAAATGTTTGGCAATATGAAGCTTTTCATCTTCGACATAGCTCGGGATCTCAATAATCTCCATCCTGTCGCGAAGCGCAGGGGGAATCGGCTCGATCATGTTGCCTGTGGCGATAAATAAAACCTTCGATAAATCGAAAGGCAGCTCTATATAATGATCGCTGAAAGAAAAATTCTGTTCCGGATCGAGAACTTCGAGCAGAGCGCTCGACGGATCTCCGCGGAAATCCATCCCGATCTTGTCAACTTCATCCAGCATGAAAACCGGATTATTCGAGCCGGCTTTCTTGATCCCCTGGATTATTCTGCCAGGCAGGGCACCGATGTACGTTCTGCGGTGTCCGCGAATTTCCGCTTCATCATGAACTCCACCGAGCGACATTCGCACGAATTTTCTGCCGAGCGCATTTGCGATCGACTTGCCGAGACTCGTCTTTCCGACTCCCGGTGGTCCGACAAAACATAAAATCGGCCCTCGCATGTCATTTTTCAGTTTTCGGACGGCGAGATATTCAAGAATCCTTTTCTTTACTTTCTCCAATCCATAATGATCTTTTTCAAGAGATTTCTCGGCAGCCTTTATATCAAGGTTGTCTTCCGTCGAAATGCTCCATGGTATGTCGAGAAGCCAATCGAGATAAGTCCGCGCAACGGTGTATTCGGCGCTGGAGGGGTGCATCCTCTGGAGCCTATCGAGTTCCTTCTGAGCAGTTTTCTTCACCTCTTCCGGAAAATTTCCTTCCTCAATTCGTTTCTTAAGCTCGTTTATATCGACATTCTCATCGTCTTCGCCGAGCTCGTGTTTGATTGCCTTCATCTGCTCGCGCAGGAAATAGTCTCGCTGACTTTTATTTATCTCATCCTGGACTTCGGTCTGAATCTTATTTCCTAATTCGAGCCGCTGTACCAGTTTGCTCAAATACAAATTGGCTTTTTTCAACCTCTCATAAACATCCAGCTCTTCCAGAACTTCCTCTTTCTCTTTAACCGGAATATTTATCAGCCACATCGCCATATCGGCCACCTGGCTCGGATCATCGGTATTCAGTATCAGGCCGAGGTGTTCAGGCGTAAGATCCGGCGCGATCTCGACGGCTTTCTTGAAGCCATTCTTTATGGTCCCGATCAGCGCTTCGATTTCTATACTTTCGCTCTTTTGCTCGTCAACTCTCTGCACAAAGCCCTTCATGTAAGGCTCTTGCTGCACAAGATTGAATATCTGTGCTCGATATAATCCCTGGACGAAAACGCTTTTTGAGCCGTCAGGAAGATTATATACTTTCAGAATTCGCGCTATCGTACCGAATTTATGGATATCATCAGGAGTAGGACGTTCGGTGTTAGGATCGCGCTGTGCCACGATCAGAATCGGAAGGTCGTCCCGGAATGCCTCGTCCACCAATTGTATTGTGCTCTTTCGGCTCACGGACAGAGGCATCATCTGCCGCGGGAAAAAAACGGAATTGCGCAGCGGCATTATCGGAAGTATTTCCTGACTGTAAAGTTTGCCCGGGTCCTCCGTTATTATCTGCTCTTCTTTCTTGAACTCATTCCCGTTAGTGGAATCTTCTATTTTAGCCATTTTATTTGATCCTCCTCTTAAGAAATTCTCATGACGATGTCGGTCAATTCGTCTTTTTGCCTTTGCATGTCAAGTATTACTGCACTCAATAAATTCACGACTCCTGAGTCGGCAAGCATATTCCTCTGACGCATAAGAGCGTCACAGGCTGTTGAGTGCTCCTCCATATCCATAACTAAACTTTTAATATTCTGACGGAGTCCCTCTCCGGAATTGTCCCTTCTGGAAACTTCCCGGCTCTCTAAATTAATTTGTGAGACTTGTCCGCCCAGCTCGATTATTTTCTGGCGAAAAATTTCAGCCTGACCTCTCATCTCATCCGAAATTTTCTTAACATGGTCAACCAGGAAGGGGTACGGAATCCATTTCGAATGGGAAGATAAATTCGAGGCAATCTTGTTCGCCGTCATATAGTCTTCTAACAGAAATACGATTTCCCTTTTCTCTTCCCCTTTTGCCGCTGAGTCTGTAAAAATTCTCTTAAAAAAGCCTGCCCGGTTGTTGTCTTTCTGAACGCTTGTTTGCTGTACCATTATATCCCTTTGTTTGAAATAAGCTAACCTTGCCAGGGCTGTAGACGAGGCCGAAGAATACAAGAGATTCTTCACGCTTCATGAACAAACCTTGACAAGGTTTTATCGCTCTTTAGTTTTCCTAGGCAGCTTTCACTTCGATTTCCTTTGGTTTCGCCTGTTCGGCTTTGGGCAAAGTTATCGTAAGTATGCCGTCTTTGTATGAGGCGTCGATTTTGTCGTTCTTAACGCCGGCGGGCAAGGTAAATGACCTTTCAAAGCCGCCGTACGACCTCTCGATTCGATGGAAATTCTTGCCGTTTTCCTCTTTCTCCTGCTTCTTTTCACCTTTGAATGTCAGAACATTCTCGTGCAAGGTTATCTTGACATCATTCTTGTCGACACCCGGCAGCTCAGTTTTGATGACATAAGCTTCGTTGTTTTCAATAACGTCCGCGCGTGGCGACCATGATGCCATGTAATTTCCATCTCCGTCAACGTCCGCGAAAAGACTGTCGAATACACGACCGACTTCTCGCTGCATGTTCACCAGATCTCTGAACGGTGTCCATGTCGAGATTTCTCTCTCGGGTTTGAATCTTATAAGCGCCATAATCATTTCTCCTTTTCTATTTTCGTAGAGAAATATCCTCAAGCATCATGCCGACATAAAACCTCGATAAAAAGAGGATTTCAGCCGGATCTATCCATTTCTTATTTAAACGCGGACAAATTAGCACGAACATGCGACATTAATAGAAAAATTCATGCCTTCTGAATGTCAAATTGTCAAGACAATTTACTCAGCGACGAAATAACAACTACTATCTCAATTTTTAGCTTCTCCACAGCGAAGCCGCCGCAACAAAAAAAACCTTCAGCCGTGAAGTAGCAAAGAATATTTTATGATAATAATGAAAAAAGAATTCGCGTCTCGCAGAGCCGTCGCCTTACGACTTCATCCCCTTTGGCGCTCCGTTATCACATTTGTCATCCCGCATCATAATTTCGAAACGATGCGGCGTTGCCTCGAGCGGGCCAACCGTGCGGGTCATCACGTGTTGGCGCTGCCCTATGAATCATCTAAAAATGAATTTTGCCTTCACGATTCCGGGTAACTCAGAAATAATTTTCCCCACCTAGTAGTCTTTCGAATCTTATCTTGAATTCTTTTCCCCTTCGATGGCCACCAGATATAATCGTGGTAGAGAAAACTGCCGAAAACGAACGCATATACTATTGGCGTTCTGAAGAACAATTTCTGGAAAATTCTCATCGGGGAAAACCAAAAGATATCGCCGGCTCTGCTTGCCACATTATCCCCAACATGAAAATGAAGGTCGACCTTGCTTATTTCTTCGCCGACTATTTCAATATCGCGCGGATCGCCGACTCCGAGCTTCGCATCGTGTGCGAGTCTAATGTACTTAATCTCCATCGGGTCGAAACCCATCATCTTTGCAGACACGGCGTCGATTGCCACCTGATCCGCGCTTGCCAGAATAAAATCGGTCTCGACAGGTATCATGGTGCGCGGGCCCGGGCCGTTGCCGGCGATCGTTCCGTCCATGACGGCAAATATTCCCGTGTGTATCTCCTTCTGGATCGCTAACAAATCGACGAGGGTTTCATGTATCCACGAATGCGTGTAATGCCGCCGCGTGTTGAGAAGGCCGCCGAAGGCATTCTTCATTGCGCCGGTTGTCGTAGTATAAATGTGCGTTTTCATGGTCGGCAGGTGAACGATATTCTTGCCGATAAGAAATTCGGGAATATAAATTCCTTCCGGGAAAATCCTGTCAAGAGCAATCATCTTCGCTTTCGGAAAATAGCGAGTCCATTTTATCTCTTCAGAGACAAAATTGTACTTCTCTTCGATTCCGAATTTTGTGTAAACCGGACCAAGCCGGTTGAGTTTTTCGCCCTTGTACGCGTCGGTCACGACCGTGTTGTTGTGAACCGCGACGAGGTTGCCGAAGCCGTTTTTTCCAAGCGCCAGAATTGTCCCTTCAAGCTGCCATGGCGTTGTATTTGCAGAAAGAAAAGGAAAGTGCCAGCTAATATTGTCCTTCAGAATTGTGGCGGTCTTTGGATCCAGCGATTTCTTCAGGTCCGCTAACTCACAAAGTCTTGCGTAATCGTCTAAAATCGTTTGCGGGTGAGCTTTTATCACAGCGACTTTCGATTTATTCGAGCTTGCCATATAATAATTTAGGCTGAATAGGCGGTCTAATCAAATGAAGCGGCGACTTTCACAGACCTGACTGATATACTTGCCTTAGGTTTTCTTTAGTGTTATACTAAGTTTTAGACATTGATTATTGTTCTCTGAGAAAGCCTTCTAGCCAATCATAATTTACAAAACGAAAGAACAGACAGGTCGAGATTGAGAGGATCACAAGTTTTCGGATTCCACGTCTAATAATATGCTGGTTTGTATATGAAAATGGATCTAATCCAGTCGAAGCATAAGAGTTTTGAAAAAGAGATGATGCCGCACACGGCGGCCTTGTACAACTTTGCCCTTCGAATGACCGGTGATCCTGACGACGCAAAGGACCTGGTCCAGGAAACATATATGAAGGCTTACCGTTTCTTCGACAAGTATGAGCAGGGAACGAATGCAAAGGCATGGTTGTTCCGAATAATGAAGAATTCGTACATCAATCGTTACCGGAAGGAATCGAAAGAACCGGATAAGATTGATTACGACGATGTGAAAGATTTTTATGCGAGCGTCAAGGATGCCGCGGTTGACACAAACGATTTACAGGAGAAGATTTTTGGAAATTTATTCGAGGATGACGTTGCGAAAGCGTTGCAAGATACTCCCCGAGGATTTCAGAACGGTTGTGATCTTGTGCGATATCGAAGGATACACTTATGAAGAAATTGCCGACTTTATCGAAATCCCGATCGGGACGGTGAGATCACGGCTTCACAGAGGAAGAAAAATACTGCATTCCATGTTGAGAAATTACGCGGTTACGCATGGTTTTAAAGATGTTGAGGATGAAAATGGCACAGACTGAATGTAGAAGGAGACGAGAAAGGTGGACTGCAGGGAATCGCGCGACATAATGAGCGGAGCTGTGGACAATCGGCTCCACGGCGGCGAGTCCCAAAATTTTTACAGTCACATAGAAATTTGCGGCAGTTGCCGGGACGAATACGAGCTTGAGAAGCTTACCAAAGCCTATATCAAACGGAAAATTACATTTGTAGATGTCCCTTATGATCTCGAACGAACTATCATGGCACAAATAGCAACCGACCAATCCTCCGGACGACAAAAGTGGTTCTTTGCAAGATTGATGAGCAGCGCAACATTCCAACCGATTTTAGCCGTCGGAATCGTTTTTGTCATTGCGATCATGTTATTATTCGCCAACAAGCCTGAATTGATAATGCCGACTATCGCGGACAGAAATCCGCCGGCAGTCCAGTCGAACGGAGGCGATGTGCTTTCGTTAGGCATGAACAATTTTCAAGACGTTCTCAGCGGGAAATTCAAACCGCAAATAACGGCGGTTGCAATGAGCAACGTCGCGTCATACATAAGTCAGAATGCAGGCTACTCCATTCCACTTCCTTCCATTTCGAGTGCCGACTGGATTGGCGGGACGGTATCCAATTTTGGCGGCGAAAAGATGGCTCAGGTGGTCTATAAAATGGGAGAGCAATATATTTACATCTGCGGCTTCCCGAAACAGGCTGTAGCCTCAAAAACAATTTCGTTCCCATCAAATTGCACTGAAGCTATGGCAAGAAACGGATGGTTCTGGGGACAAGATGCGAACGGCGACACTCAAGCGGTGTGGAGCTATGATGGCCACGTATGCGTCGCAACATCAAATCTCGAGAAGAAGGACCTTATTGCATATCTTGATGGTACAAAAGACGGCCAGGAAAACCCAGGGACACAGTGAGACATATAATTTTCATAGCTGCGGCAATACTAATATTTAATTCTTGCAGTAAACAGTCCTCAGATAGAATTCCACAGTCTTCCGATTCAAAAAGCAGTACATCCGAAAATTACAAACGAAACGCTTCCCTCGTTGTCGATGTGAATCCCGGTACCGGGGGAGCCGCACCAGATTTTTCATGGTACGACAGCGCGGGCAATCAAATTTCGTTGAAAGATGTCCGTGGCAAAAATGTATTGATAAATTTCTGGGCGACATGGTGTGGTCCGTGCAAGGCAGAGCTTCCGGACATCGAGGCGATCAGCAAGCAATTTGCAGACAAAGGGCTGGTCATCATTGGGGTATCCGAAGACAGGGGCGGCAGCGCACTGAGCGATGTCTCCGATTTCGCCGCCGCCAATGGACTCACTTACCAGATCGTGATCGACAACGACAATGTTGCAAACGCGTACGGTAACATTGACGCAATTCCGACCTCATTTATCGTTGACAAGGACGGAAAAATCGTTGCCAAATGGATTGGGAGTAGAGACAAGGCGTTCTTCGAGTCAACGGTTAAGAAGTACGTTGATTAAAGAAGCTAACGGCAAGGCGTAAAGCTCTTAAAATCACGTTTGGGTTTGGGGTTATTAGCTTGCCACAGGAAGCTTGTAGCGCTAACGGGAGTCGAACCCGTGTTTTCGCCTTGAGAGGGCGAATGTCCTGGGCCACTAGACGATAGCGCCGTGTAAATTTTATATTGTGAATTCAAATTTCAAATTCGGAAAAAACACGACACAAATCAAAATTCAGAATTCATGATTTGAAATTTAAGCTTGCTGCCCGGCAAGGGCTCGAACCTTGACTTTCCTGATCCAGAGTCAGGCGTGTTGCCAATTACACTACCGGGCAATTATGTCAATCTTAGCGGCATTAATATAAAATACGTGAGCCTCAATTGCCATGCTTCCGAAAATGTCTGTTTAATGTTAAACCGACTTTGCGAAGCATCAAAAGGCAGGCGGCTATGATAACCTCATAACCGGCAACTCTCGATACCAGCCGCTTCGCGCTGAATATACTTGTCGCCAAAAAATACAGAACTTCTAGAACCGAACCGAAGCAGCTGCATAAATATTTCTCCCGGGCTCATATTTTATTTCACCGCGCGCAGTGGAGAGATGGTTCATGTAAACAAGGTTGAGAAGATTGTCGACGCCGCAGGAAAACGTTATCGCGGTTGTTGAGACAGATACCGGAACACTCGTGAATCCGCCGCCTACAAGCGCATATCCAGCAGTCCGCGTTTCTCCCGCGGCAATCAAGTTTTGATCGGCGTCCGCCTCGAACTGCGCATTCAAGTTTCCAATTTTATCGAGCGAATAATCTGCGAAGATTGTTCCACGAAGCGGAGGAATCTGCGGAAGGTTGGAATGATCAATTAAATCTTCGCCACGGACAAACGAAAGCGTAGATCCGAAGATAAAATGCGATACCAGATCCGTTTCAAGCGACAACTCATATCCGTACATTCGTGCTTTGCCGATATTTGCGGCGACGTACGCCGAGTCTCCTTCAAAAATGCCGGGCACTTCGGATACTAAATCTTTCAAGGCGTTGTAATAAATGTCTGCATCGAGCCGAAGGCCAACCGAATGCCATCTTAATCCACCGTCAATCGAAAGACTCTGCTCCGGTTCAAGATAAGGATTCCCGACCTGCACCGAGCCGCCGTTGTTCAAATATTGATACCGCTCTTCAAGTGATGGCGCACGGAATGATCTCGAAAGCAAAAGCGAAGCATCAAGCGACTCCAATAGCCGCTGGCGAATTCCCATATTACCGCTCCAGCTTGCTGACGCCGAAGTATTCTCCTGCCAGAGCACAGATTCATTCGCTGGGATTATCTTTTGGCCACTGGCGTCGATTACGTAAAGCGTATCTTTCGTCAAGTCGTTATGAACGCGTATGAAGTCGTACCTGCCGCCGACCAAGATTGTCGTCTGCGGGATCAACTGCCATTCGTCCTGCACATACGCGCCCGCGCTTCCGAAGGATGAATTCGGAAGCGGAACTTCCTCCGACATTGTATTCGTACTCGAATTATATCTCTCGCGCCTGCTGTCAAGACTTCTTTGCCACGCCTCGACGCCAACTGTGAGAAAATGTCCTTCGGTCCAGATTGACCCATCTGGAATGGGAACGATCGTGGCTTCCGCTTGCAACATACCTGTATTGTGGGCTGCACGAGGAGTAAGGGTCAGGATCGGCGGCTGGATCACCTGCACGTCTCGTTCGATGCTCTGCTCGGAGGCGCGAAAGATTAGCGAAGGAATAATTTCAGTGACACCGGGGATGGAATATTCGGCTTTATAAAGTTCGCGGCGTGCAAGAGTATATTCCGCCGAGGCTGTCTGCGAAAATGTCGAGCCTCCGGGAAGACCGGTGTTCTGTGCCTGGAAGCGCTGATAGGTGAGATCGAGCGACTGCGTGTCGAACAATTTTACTCCGGCAGTTCCCGATATTCCGAAATCGTTAAATTGCGAGTTGGGAACGTCTCCCAACGCTGTTTCATAGTTTCCCGCATTTCGATATTCTCCGCTCAATCGAAGTTTGAAATCATTCGATTCACTTTGGAGCGCGAGAAATTCTGCGTTGGTATGATTGACCGATTCATACCTCACCATGGATTCGCCGCCAACTTGAGGCTGATCGCTGTAAGATGGAGCGTTCGTTATGACATTCACCACACCTCCGAAGGCTCCCGTGCCTGCCAGAGCGGAGTTCGCGCCTTTGATTACTTCTATGCGCTGGATATCGAACGGATCGATCAGCGAAAGCGCCGCACATAGATCGTTCGCCGTTTCGATGCGGGTGTTGTCGATCATCGTCACGACATCATTACGGCTCAACCCGCGGATCGAGACGTTAGTCTCCCACATCCCGTCTCTCACAAGCGCGATCCCCGGTTCCCGGCTCAGCGCGTTGGAAACGGTCGGCGCACTCATTTGTACCATCTGCGTTCCGTCAACGATTGCCGTCGGAACGGGCTGCAGCCCCGATGCAACGTTGCTCTTCGTGCTGCGAACGATTACTTCGGCGGTATGAAAGACAAGTGAATCAGATTCCGAATTGAGGGTGTCTAAAGGTTCTGCACCAGTTGAACCCAATTGCTTTACGACGGTTGGATTGTCGCGAGCATATCCAATACAGGAGTTGAACTCCTGCATAGCAAGCAATGCGGATGAGGCGGCGCGTGCATCTTCGATACAGCACACCAATGCAAGCATACCAATAGCAAACAGTTTCATTCGAGCGTTTAATCTTCTTTGTGTGGTTCTAATATAAAAGTTAGCCGGTGAAAGTTAAAGAGCTGGTGTGCAGTGCTGAGTTTTACCTCAACCCCGGATGATTATTTCTCGTAAAGGAACATAGCGGATATTCGATGTTGTTGAAATTACATCGTCATTTGATCATCAACATCTTCATGACCTTGTTCCACTTGTCCGCACTAATTCTGTAAAAGTAAACCCCTGATGAAACGATCGTTCCATGGTTATTTGTGCCGTTCCATGTCAGCTCGGTGTAACCGGCAGGATAATCTGCATCTGTCACTTGCGCGACATCCCTTCCAACTATGTCATAGATAACGAGCTTTACATGAGAATCCTTCGGAAGCTCGAAGCCAATCTTCGTTGACGGATTAAACGGATTAGGATAGTTATTATAAAGCTTATAAGTCGTGGGCGCTCCAACTGTAATCTTAATATCTTTAGTCCAACTCTGACCATCGGAGTTGCTTATAGTTGCGGTTAGAGTCGTGTCCTTCCCGACAGGAGCTTTCTTATCGACATCGAATACGAATTCAGCATCACCCGCACTGTCGGCTGCAATATTCTTGATGACTGCTGATTTTGATTTGAACGTCAGCCATGACGGCAGATTATTGAAAGTCACGGAAACGTTCCTTGCAGCAACGCTCGAATTGTTTTGAACGCTCAGAGAAATCGTATTCTCTGTAGAGGCAAACGGGATTTGCCAGACTTGTCCGGCGGCGTTGGTGGAAACAACTTTTGCTGATTGAGAAAACGCACTTCCAGCGATCAGCAATGAGAAAACCACAGTAAGTCTCATTTCGTATATTCTCCTTTCTCGTTTCCTAATTTCTTGCTTTCTTAACTCAGTGTCTTTGCCTTCCTTCGGGTAATCTATCTATCAAATATTCGGCATTGTACTTCAGCAGTGCATAAGCCTCACTCGTCATTATCGACTTCTGACTTCCGACCTCTGACTTCAGACCTCCGCCTTCTAATTTCTCATTCACGTCATTCAGCAGTTCCACTTCCATCACAAATATCTCCAAATCCTGTCTTGCATCCACAGAATCTTTCTTTGAAAGTTCACTTTGTGCCTTATTCAATCTTGCGTCCAGCACTTCGATTATTCCGTTATTCCAATCATGGTCGAAGTTCCAGCTATTATCGGGATACCATTTATCGTACTGCTCGAAGTTACCCTGCATGTACCAGTCTCTACCGTTCATTATGTTGTCACAATCCGGCTTGCAGGTTTTGTTGTCGGTGAGCCAGCCTAATGTGACGGATTGGTGCTTGTAAGAGATGAGGGTGTCGATCCATGATGAATAGAGAAAATTCGTCGGCGGAGGAATGGGGCCAACTACTGTTCCTACGACACCAGGACCGTATGGAGTATGATCGTAATAACCAGGAATATCATCCGTTGCCATGCCCTCGCTAAAGCTGGGTAAATCAGCCCATCCTTCCGCGTAGTAAGTTACAAATCCTGGGATACCCGATGAAATTATAGAAAATCCTGGTCGGGAACTTCCAGGTTGAATTGAGTCTTTGAAGGCATCAAGACCGACTTTCGTATCCGCCATCCATCTTAATGTCAAAGTAGAATCCTTCAACATTACCTTAGCCCAATTGGGGGGTCTACCAAGTCCTTTAACAATCAAGGATAGCGAAGCATGCAGGTCTATTATCCATAATGATTGCTTTGCCGTTGGCCCATTACTAATGTTATACTTATATAGACAGCCACCGTTAGTGTCACTGACGTTCACTTCAAAACCAACTGCTACTTTGTCGCGCAGCAGAAAAGATGGTTCCTGTGCGCACGAAATACTGTTCTGCAAGACAATTGCTATAATCGTCGATAGAACAAAACCAGTTTTCATGTTTTCTCTCCTCTATCTTATTGTAACGTGATAGTGACTTGCCTCTATTCCGATATTAGGTTTACTGACCACATACGTTAGCCATTTGTTTAGATCTCGTTGGCTCAGTGGCAGAAGATTTCCGTTTGACTGCAATACCTCGTTGCTGATGTCCGCACTGACGCCTTGCCGGTGAGTTTGATGTGGCGTGTTCCAGTTGTTGTCGATATCGAACGGCCCTCCATCGATAAGGCTCATATCATTAATTCTCAATTGGTACTCTTTAAGACTGTACACCGTATCCGCAAGCCGTTTCATCTTTGCGATTAGCTTTGGCATTCCATAATGATTCTTGTAATGCTGCGATGTGACACCCGCTTCGCCAAAAGCCCCGCTCAGCTCGTAGTGGTCTCCTGAAGTCAACTCTTGCAATCCGGGGAACTGCAAAAGGATCGTTGTGCTCGAAGTATCCCTGTCGGTTTTCCCCTTCACAAAAATTGAATCCACTCCTCCAAACCCGCTGCAAATATAAGTATAGGCCGCTTTCCCATCGCTGTTCGTAGTTCCTTGAAATGTGGCTACGGTATCATGGGCTGGTGTTATGAATTCCCCTGTGGGGCGGTTGTCATTGTGGTCATGACCGCCAGAGTATGGGCTAACGAATGCACTCAAGGTAAACGGATAATTTGGGACGGAATTGTTATTAGCATCCGTCACTGTAATGGTGACAGGTGTTGTCTTCCTAAACTTCCAGTCTATGATCTTCTTTCGAGTATCTGGGCCATTGGGATTATAATTGGGATTGTTCTTATTGTCGCTGTCTCCAAGCGGCGTCAATGTTGAATTGGCGGCGGTGACTTTTACCTTCACACCTCCCCTTATCACCTTCACAGAACCTATGCCATAGTTAGCGTAGACAAAATCATCCGCCACAGATGACACGAACTTTCCACCTGGTACGCCAGTACGTGAGGTGATGGCTTTGGCTGATTTTTTGGATGTTGATTCAACAACACTTCCTTTTACGTTACCGCCACCTGTTGTTCCCTGCACGCCGTTCCCTTTTCCGCCAGGGACTATCGATCCCAGCATAAGCCGCTCCACCCCTGCCCTTATCTCCACCATTACAGAATCGGAATCTATACTATCGGCTGCTACAAACCAGAAAGGTGTCCTGATAAACCTGAAGTACTCTCCTTCATTCCCAAAAGAAGTATCCGTCAAAATCATTCCGTAATTTTCTCCGCTAATAATTCCAGCTTCATAACTGTTTATAAATCCGCCGGGGGCATTTTGCCATTCCACGTTCACTATTGCCGTGTCTCCCGTCGAAATCTCCGACGGGGTAATAGTAACGGTCGGTCGTCCCAGAACCTGCAGGGAATCTATTTTAGTTATTCCGTTGCTTGACGCTTGCACAACCACCCAGTCGAAAATCGAATCCGGGATGGAGCCATCAAAAACTACAGAGAAATTTCCAAGGCTGTCCCCTATCGTCGTTACGGTGGATCCTATTTGCGCATCGGCACCCGTTTGCGGGTCAGTCCTGTGAATTGAAGCATATTGGCTTCCTGAAACTATCGTCAACGTGAATGGATCGGTATGCGGAGACCATGTACTGGTAGAATCGCAATTATATATGCCGCTGGCCAATGGAATGTAAGGATCTCCGAAGGCATATTTCGATTGAAGATTAAAATTAAAACTATTATAATAAGGCGTCGTATAGTAAATCCATCCATAAGGCCAAATAGTATAAACATCATATTCCGATCCTGAAAATCGAGCGGATTGCCAGCTCACAAGTACACCATCTGAATAGATAGAGAAAATGGCGGTATCTATTTCCGACGGAGTTATGCACGCCACGCAATACTGAGGGTCGAAAACGTATTGTCCTGGGCGTGCTGGAGAAAGTTCGATGACCACACTGTCTGGTCCGCCATAATAAACATCTTGTGTGAGTACGCCGCAAGGAGAACCAGGAACGTATATGCGGCCACCTCCCTTATCCCATGAGAAGACAAAACGAAGTGTGTGGGATACGACAGCCTGCACTTTCTTCGTCGGTCCAACCGAAATCACGGCATTCTCGTGTATGTGAATTCCCTGGGCAGCCACCGAACCCCCCAGGTAAGATGTTTAGTGCTATAACCGCTACAGCCTTCTTCATCCCGCAACCTCCTGTTTTTAACTGTGACCTTTTCCCGATAAAAACCCTCGGGAAGGAATTCCCCGACTGAAACCTTCGGGGACAAGATTTATCAGAATTTATCTATCTTAAATATTGTATCTCAGTTAAAGCCTTGCACTAACAGTCTCACCACGTCATAGCCTTTGTCACCAAATATCGCCCACCTTACAGATGTTCTATCCCTGACGTACAATTCAATTTAAAATTCATCGAAGGGAAAGTCAAGAAAAAAATGCAGAGAAAAGCTGTCCGCCTTCAGTCATCAACCAACCGCCAAAAGCTGCGCCCTTGCGGCCAGGATGAATCTTTCAGCCCGTAGACTGGACGGATCGAGCTGGACCACTTTCGTCAGCGTCTCGATCGCTTCGGAAAACTTGCTGAGCTTGAACTGGGCAAGGCCAAAAAGCTCGAGACCCTTCGCATCATCGTAGCCTAATTCGACTGCGCTCCGAAAAGCCGAGTCTGCGCCTTCGAAGTCTCCGATCTTCAGCCTGCAATTTGCCAGACTCGACCATGATACCATATCGTGCTCCGATATTTTCTCGAGCATCACTGCGGCTTGTTGAAATTCCCCGGCGTCCATCAAGGCTGACGACACGAGCCGCAGGTACCAATCTTCGCTCTCAAAGTTCCGAAATTGTTTTGCCGCCTCGATAGCTTCATGGTACATCCCGTTTTTCAAAAAGAATTCCAGATAGGGCGCAACTTTTTCCTGATAGGGTCTCTCTTCGGCAGCCTTTAACAGGTACGTCTTTGCCGCGGCGATATCTCCCGCGAGCGAAGCAGCCCTTCCGACTTTTGAATAGAGTACGTGAGCATCGAAGACCGGTTCGATCGCAGTCGCGACTTTCCCCTTGAGAATGCTTGAACGGTACTGTTCGACGGCTTTCAAAAGCGAATCTTCCGCCTTCCGGTATTCGCCGAGCTTCGAATAGATTTCCGCTTTCATCATGTGCGCGAACGTCTGCTGCTGCGCTAATTCGAGCGACTTGTCGCAGGCGGCCAATGCTGCCTCGCAGTCTCCCCCTTTGAATTTATTTTCCGCGATTATAGCATAAATCGACGCCGTGACCGACTTCCCGTATCCTCCGGCTGCAAGTGCTTCATCCAGATGCCGCAGACCTTTTTCTTTTTCGCCGAGGACGATTTCAGTCTGGCCTAATTGGTATAATGCGTAGCCGTAATTCTCATGCCTCTCGATCTGGGCCAAAAGCAAATCGTAATTCCGCTTAGCTTTTTCGCGAATAACATCGTCACTCTGGGCATAGCCGAGATGTTCGATAATGACATCCGACTGTGCAATGCGCGCGCGCAGTGCAGAGAGGGAAGTCGTAATTTGTTCATGCACTTTCCCGAGAAAAGCCAGGCCCTTCATCTTTTTGAACAGGCGTGGATACGACACGAGATGATATTGCGAATCGGGCTTCGTCCCGATTTTGCTTTTCAGATTTAACAGATAAGCGTCTGCCTTCCCGCTCGAGATCAATTTGCGAACCGTACCATGGAAGGATTTGTCCAATCTCTCATCGGCATCTAAATAGAGGACCCAGTCGCCGGTCACGTGCCTGAGCGATTCATTCCTTGCGGCGGAAAAATCATCGCACCATTTGAAGTCGATTATTTTTGCGCGGCAGCTTTCGGCGATTTTCTTAGTGCCGTCGGTCGAGCCTGTGTCCACGATAACGATTTCGTCAACCAGCCCCTTAACGCTTTCGAGGCATCCCGGAAGAAATCTTTCTTCATTTTTCACTATCATCGACAAGGATAATTTCATTTTGCACCGCCCGTTGATTTTGCAACGACCGCGTCGATTACTTTTTTACGAAAAGAAACCTGTTCGATCGGCTTCACGATAAAATCATTTGCCCCGTACTCGATCGCTTTCCTTACATTAGCTAAATCGCCGTACGCCGTCATAATTATCACCGGAGTTTCCTTGTTGACAGACCCCGCCCTGATCTTCCGCAAAACCTCGAGGCCGTCCATCTCCGGCATCATAATGTCGAGCAAGATCAGATCAAACTTCCAATTGCTCGCGGACACGAGCGCCTCCGCGCCGTCGGCAGCATCCAGGATTTCAAACCCGATCTGTTTAAGATGGAACTCGACAAGCTTTCTTATCATCGGTATGTCGTCTGCAATAAGTGCTTTCATTTCTGCAGCCTATTCTTCAGCCTTACCAGTAGCTCTTCGGCTTCGTTCCAGTTTATTGAAGATGCATGTACCACTTCGTTCAGCTGAACCGCGAGAGTTGTCGCTTCGTCGTAACCGAAAGAGCCGCCGGTCCCCTTTATTGCATGGGTTATCTTCCTTATCGCATCGATGTCTTTTTCATGGATTGCCTGCTCAAGCTCCGCAACTTGTTCTGAGTAGTACTTTAAGAATTCCTCCACCATTCCGCGCACCAGGCTGTCGTATTCTTCTTGATTTACGCCGAATGGATTTTCCATTTCCTTCGGGTCTTGCGGAATGATCGATTGGACAAACCTTTCGCCAAATAGCTCTCGTAGTTTTTCAAAAAGGATTTCTTCCGTCAGGGGTTTCGTGATTACGGCGAAGGCACCCAATTTTCCCGCCGACAACACATTTATCCTATCCGAGTACCCAGTCATCACGATGGCGGGAATGTTCTTCGTAAGCTCGTTTGATTTGAGCACCTGCAAAGTCTTGAATCCGTCGAGACGCGGCATCATTATATCGAGCAAAATAAGATCAGGTACCGATGAAAGCGCAATTTTTAATCCCTCATAGCCATCCGAAGCTAAGTGCACGTCGAAATTGAGTCTCCTGAAAAACTCTTCGGTAAATTTCAGGACGATTTTTTGATCGTCAATGACGAGGACGGTCTTTCGCTCAGCCATCTTTCTTCCCGAGTCGAAGATCCCGTTCGCGGGGGGGTCCCGCAGATCGAAGACCCCGTCCGCGGGAAAGAATCGTCTTCAGCGCTTTTGCTTTTTCTTTATCCAGTTGTGCCGATGCCGATTTATTTTCCGCAGCTATTTTCTCATACACCTCTTCACGGTGAACGGAAATTTCTTCCGGTGCTTCGACACCTAACTTTACACTTCCACCCTCAATCGATACGACGACAACTTTGACCTTGTCACCGATCTTGATTACTTCGCCTAACTTCCTTGTCAAGACTAACATTTTTTCCTTCCATGGTTATTTAATTTTATACTCAGTCGAGTATTTATCAGAATTAAGCAATACTTGTTTACCGGATTTTGCCGCGTTATTCACGACGATTGGCGCCTTCAGGTTAATCGTTGCCGGTTTCGGATCGCGATTCAAAGTAACCACTCCGAACATAGTACATGCCGAAAGATCTTCGGCGGGCAGCTCCTTACGAAGCTCCGGCATAATCAAAGACATTTCCAGAATCGGGAACCCGATATCCGGGACTTCGATTGACAACAGCCATTTGAGCGGCTCGGTGTCATTCTCACTTATTATAATGAAATTATGAAGATCTTCAAAACCCGGCAAGCCATCGGGAAAACGATAGACTATCTTTTCCTCGAATTCCAATTCACCAAACTGTCGTGTTGCAAGTTTCACTTTCATCTCCGCCTTCTCCTCAATCTTTCGTTCTGCTGTTGAGTATAACAATGTCAACTCTCCTATTCTGTGCCTTATGGGCCGGGGCATCGTTCGGGACAAGCGGGTGATATTCACCATATCCCACCACCGCCACTTTCTCAGGCCTGATTAAATAACGTTGTAAAAGATAATAAGCTACGTTCAGCGCACGCGCAACTGACAAATGCCAGTTCGACGGAAACTGCGATGAATGAATCGGCGTGTTGTCGGTATGACCTTCCACGCGAATCTCGTTCGGAATCGATTGCAGCAAAAAACCAAGCGTATCGAGAACGGAATAAGCGCTGGGTTTTATTTCAGCTTTCCCCTGATCAAACATAAACTTTTCCAGGAAGTGGACCGTAACTCCGCGTTCGTCGTGAGTAATCATGGCTCCGCCGGCTTTCAAAGCTTCGCCGACTGCCGCTTCGACTTTCTTCTGTAATTGTTTCGATGCCTTAGCCTGCATCTCTGATTGCGGCGCTTCATTTGTCAATACTCCCTTATCGCCGGCCATGGTGCCCTGACCTGCCATGGCGCCCTCAGATGCCCCTCCGCTGAAGATATTTTCAAAAGACGAGACAAATTCCTTATACTTCGCCATATCGACCTGTGATATAGAATACAAAATCACGAACAGGCCTAAAAGGAGCGTTATCAAATCCGCATAAGTTAAGAGCCATCTCTCCAGGTTATCGTGTTCCCCGTTAACTTTCCTGCGCATCAAATTTCACCCTGCTCACTGCTCGGAAGCATCGCTCTCAGCTTCGCTCGCACAATAGCTGGAATTTCTCCGGCTTGAAGGGCCAGCACGCCTTCAAGAGTCACCTCCATTATAAGATTTTCCGCGCTGTGAATGGTTTTCAGTTTGTCGGAAAGCGGAAGCCAGATAATGTTTGCCGTAAAAATCCCCCACAAAGTCGCGATGAATGCAGTCGCGATATGATGGATCAGCTCGTTAGGATCGCCACCCGCATTCGCCAGAGTCACAACGAGACCCATAACCGTGCCGATTATTCCCATTGTCGGAGCATAGCCGCCCATTTTCTGGAACACGGCGGCATTTGATGTGTGTCTTTCGTTTAGGAATCCCATCTCTGCCTCTGCCACGGCGCGCATTGTCTGAGGATCGGTCCCATCAATCGCAAAGCGAAGCATTTTCTTCAGGAAGATGTGGCCGATGCCGTTAAGCTCTTTCTCAAGAGCGAGAAGCCCGTCCTTCCTGGCAACCGTTGCATAATGGACGATAGACTCGATCAATTTGTCGACATCGTGTTTCGGGGGCATGAAAGCAATCAAGGCAAATTTCCATATCCTGCTGAATTGCTTGAAGGAAGTACCTATCATGGCTGTCGCGAATGTCCCGCCGAACACGATCGTCATGGCAGGAACCATAATGAGAGCGCCTAACTTGCCGCCTTCCAGCATGAACGAGCCGAAGATAGAAACCAAACCGAAGGCCAATCCGGCAACTGTGCCGATTTCCAAAGTCTTTTTCATGTCGCTGCATCAACCAATAGTTGTCAAATAGTTTGCCAGTGAAAGCTGAACCACTTGTGAGCCGGCTTCCAACGCGGCTTGCAGAGCATTCTGCTGCTCTTCAAGTGTTATCGTTGCGGCAGCTATGTCGGTATCTCCCAAATTAGACTGTGTAGTCTGCAATGATTGAGTTTGCGAACTTAACTGAGTTTGTAATAGCTGGAACTGATTTATCATTGCACCCGCCTTTGCGTTGGTATTTGTCAGGGAATTGAGATCGTTATCTACCGTTTGAATGTCTGCCTGACTAGGCACTGTACCACTATTCAACTCATTCTCTATTCCTATCAAATCTGAAAACATCTGACCGCCGTTGAATGCCTCTTGCCCGGTAATGTTATACTGCTGGTTGATCTGAAAGCCAACGTCCAGGTTCAATGCGCCGTTCACTCCGTTTGGATTTACAGAGACAGCTGTTTGATCTGCATTCATGAAATATGGCTGGGAAGTGGTTTGAGTCCCTCCAAATATATATTTACCTCCGTAGTTCGTATTGGCAAGGTCAAGAAGCTGGCCAATGTCCTGAGTGAGCTGAGATCCGTAATCTTGCATGTCTTGCGAAGACTGATCATTGGCGGCAGAAAGGAGCATGGTCTTCACATTAGTCATGAGGTTGACCGCGCTGCTGAGAGCACTGCTCTGCTGCGTCAAGAAACTGGTCGCATACTGGACGTTCTGGGTGTAAGCATTATTCTGGTTAACACCGTCCTGAAGAAGCATTAATCTCTGTGCCAGCGCCGGATTGTCGGAGGGGGTATTTACAATTTTTCCCGTCGATATTTGCTGCTGCACATTATCTATGTTTTGTTGGGTCTGGTTGAGAGAATAAAGCAGATCGTTCGCTAGTTGATTTTCAGTGATTCTCATTTAAGATGACACCATTCCTATTACTGTTTCATAAATTTGGTTCGCAGTCGTCGCGATCGTTGATGCGGCTTCAAATGAATGCTGGTACTGGATGAGGTTCGTCAATTCTTCGTTTAGCGATACGCCTGATATGGAACTTTGAAGCGACTGCATTTGGTTCTGTGAAGTCTGCAAGGTCTGAACGCTGTCGCTTGATTGCTGGGATGCCGTCCCGATTTGGCCGATCAACCCCTGGTATGATGTTAGCATCGATTGCCCGCCGCTTGTTACCGGAGCATTTAATAGGTCTGCCGATCGCCGTGGCATTATCGCCGTTGCCCGGGTCGCCCGAAGACGACGCCGCAATGTTATTCAAATTTGAAATGATATCCGGAGAAACTGCTATGCTCCCGGCAGAATTCCCCACAAAGAAATCTCCTCCCGTCTGCGCTGGATTCCCGTCAGTCGAAAGAGTATACCCTGTAGAATTGAATCCGTTCACATTTTGAATCAACGTATTCGCGACATCATCAAGCTGGTTGGAGAAGGAAACGATCGTGTTATTATACGAGTTAAGAAGCCCGGCTACTTCGCCGGAAGATACGGTTGCAGCAATTGAAGAATTGGCAGGACCGATTGAAATTCCGCTTGAAGTCTGATTCTCTTTAAAATTGAAAGCAGTACCTGCAGCAACAATGACCGCACCACCCGCAACAACGTTCGTAATCCCTGTTGGGTCGGTGGAAACCTTTACATTAATCAGGCTGCTAAGCTGAGAGACTGCGCTGTCCATCTGATCTTGCAATTCGGGAGAGGGATTCGTCGAGCCACCTTCAAGAATCTGGCTGTTTATTTTTGCAATCGTGGCGGCATCCTGGTTTATTTCCCCCACGTCCGAAGTTATCTGCTGTCCGACCTGATACTCGATATTCTGAAGTTGATTATTCATCTCATTGAAAGTTGTTGCAACTTCCTGCCCGGCCTGCACGACCGTCTCCCTGATACCACTGTCCTCCGGCGTTTGTGCTAGAGTCTGAAACGCTGTGAAGAATGAATTTAACTGATCGGATAAGCCGTCGCCCGAAGAATCGTTAAAGACACTTTCGATGTTCGACATGGTTTGCTGTTCAATCGTAGCTTGACTCAAGTCAGAGTTCAGATTCGTCACCTGCCCATCGACGAAAGCATCTCTCACTCGTTCGATGTCCTCAACCTGAACCCCCGATCCAAGAAAGCCGTAAGGAGTTGGAGTCGGGGGCGTGGCTTCGGTTACGACTTTCTCTTCTGTATAGCCGTCCGTGCTCGCATTAGCAATATTATTGCTGGTTGTATCTAATTGAGCCTCCGAAGTCATTAATGCGTCCCGCGCTATGTTCAACAAGCTGGATATGCCACTCATCTTATTGCCTATGCTCTTCGATCAACCAGTTTTCGATTTCCGCCGTCGGTGAGGATATGGATGTTATGCCTGATGAATGCAAGCGAGTGCCTGAGCAAAGCTCTGCATATACCATTCAACGATTGAACTTTCAAGAATGACCTTCTCAAATTCAAATGAAGTTCAATGAACTTCTCGGAATCGTCCTTGCCTAATTTTGTTTCGAGCACCTCTCTACCTGCGTGACGAATGGAGGGGTTTAAGTCCGCACCGGAAATAGAGAAAGCCTTTAAAATGCCTGCGCGCTCCTTTTCAACAGTCTGAATCCTCTTAAGGAGATCCAATTCCTGGACGACAATACTTTGTATTGCGGCTGTGTCAAGTTTGGACAGCGCTTCTAATTTCTTGTTGAGGATGACCACCATTTTCTTGAACTCGGCAGCTTCGACAGCCGTTAATTCCATCAAACGCTTTTTCTCATTCTCCATCATTACTTGCCTCATTTTGATCGAACATTTGCATATAGTTCATAACTTTCTTAATGTAGTTTTGCGTTTCGGTAAACGGTGGAACGCCGCCATACTGTTCCACTACACCGGGCCCGGCATTATAGGAGGCCAATGCCGATTCAAGATCGCCGGAATTCTTATCGAGCAGGCTTTTGAGGTACCTTGCACCACCCATTATATTCTCTTTCGGATCAAACGTATTCGATACGCCCATTTCTTTTGCTGTAGAGTCTTCAAGTTGCATTAAACCTTTCGCATCCTTTGAAGAGAGAGAATCGGACTTACCCGCCGACTCCGCCGCTATCACCGCTTTTATTAAATTCGGTTTCAAGTTGTACACACTTGCTGCTTCACTTACTATATCGGAGTATTTTCCGACGTTCTCCAATATAGAGCCGGAACTGTAGACGTTGATTTTATCCAGCGCGCGCTGCCGAACACGATCATTCAAAGGAATCTGCATGAGACTATCGGAGTTTGAAGAAGTATCATCTTGAATCCCAGTCGGAGGCTCGCAAGCTGCATCAGATGAATCCATATCCTCGCCCGTGAGCTGCTTGTAAAGCATGTTGCCGATTCCAAGATTGGAATTATTCGAAATGTATTTCGAAAGTTCAGTATTGAAAAGCCCTGTCATGATGTCTTTGCCGTACCCGTCGTCATCGTCCTGTCCATCTATCTTCTCCGTTTGCTGCATGGACTTGAGCATATACTCAGTGAAGACAGCCTCAAAATCTTTTGCGGCAGCTTTCAGCTTTGTTTTCTGCTGCTCGGTGAGCTGCGGATGAACAGGCGAAATATTTGACTGGACTTTTTCCATATTACATAATGACTAATTCAGCCTTCAAAGCGCCGGCGGCTTTCAACGCCTGGAAAATCGCGATAATGTCGCGCGGTTTGACCTTCAAAGAGTTCAGTGCCGAAGCGATGTCTTGCACTGTAGCCACGCCGTTTATCGCGGTCACCGAATTCTCCTCTTGGTTGACCTGCGCCGTCGCGGCCTGGGTTACGACAGTCTGGCCTTGTGAAAATGGCGCCGGCTGCGAAATGACTGGATAAGCCTGGATCTCGATGTTCAAATTCCCATGAGAGATTGCAACCGGAAGGACCGTCACATTCTGGCCGACAACTACGGTTCCTGTTCTCTCATTTATCACGACGCGTGCCATGACATCCGGCACGACCTGGAGAGATTCAATCTCGGCTATGAACTGTACCACTTTATCCTTTGATTGAAATGCCTGCGGCACCTGGACATTTATTGTGCCTCCATCGATTGCGTCGGCGATCTTGGAGCCGGTGCTTAGGTTAATTACATCGGCGACTCGATTTGCGGTCGTAAAATCCTCCTGCGAAAGGATGATGGACAGCACCCAATTATTGATGAAGTCGATCGGCGGCGATTGTTGAACGAGGCCGCCGTTCGGAATCCTTCCGGTGGTCGTGAAATTCCTCTGTACTTCGGTTCCGGCGGCGCGAATATCAAACCCGCCGACTGCGAGAGGGCCTTGCGCGGTCGCGTAAACTTTGCCATCCTGCCCAATGAGTTCGGTGAGCAGAAGCGCACCGCCTTGCAAACTTGTCGCATCTCCCATCGACGAGACCGTGACGTCGACAGACGCGCCGTTGCTCGAGAAAGGAGGAATCGAAGTGACAACCATTACCGCGGCAACGTTTCTCATTTGGATCTGCGATTGGGTCAATGTTATACCGAACCTCTTCAGCATGCTCGCGACAGACTGTTCGGTAAAAGTCGATATTTGAGAGTCGCCGGTCCCGTTCAAACCGACAACGAGGCCGTAACCTATTACCTGATAATCATTTACGCCTTTGACGTAGGCGATGTCCTTAATTCGGGACGCGCTTGCCGATGAGACAAATAATAGAAATATTACGAGAATTCTTTTCATGGTACACCTCAGAATAGCCAATGGAACAGTTTTGTTATCAAGCCTGGACTTTGCGATTGATCAATCGAACCCTTACCTTCAAAAATAATTTTAGCATCCGAAATATATTCTGATGAGATAGTATTGTTCGGCTGAATATCCGACGGACGAATGACTCCGCTGATTTTTATAACCTGGTCCTGATCGTTTACGGAGATCAGTCTGCTTCCGGAAATTTCAAGATTCCCATACTCATCGACTTTCACGACGCGCGCGCTTATGACAGCCTGCATGGTTCCCGTTTCGCTCGTAGAGCCGCTGCCCTGAAAAGCGTTGTTAGTGCCGACCTGTACTCCGACAGAAGGCAGATTCGTGCTGCCGGCATTTCCAGAGGCGCTTCCAGCGATTGTACTTTGCCTGCTCGTATTAGTCGAAGCATCTTTAGAGGCGGAGTTCTGCTCCGTCACAATTACCGTAACAGCATCTCCGACTTTCGACGCCTTGTAATCCGCGAAAAGAGAACTGCTCGGATTTTGCATTACCTGCCCGAACGCTATTCCCGAGAATAGAAATATCCCAATAAATGTTTTCATCATCTCAACTCCTTGTTTTGAAAGCAGCGCAAAGCACTTACGCTCCCTTTGTGCCCTTGCAACTATGTTGCTTGATATATTTTCTTTCATCTTCAATTCACCAACACAACTTCGCCCTTGCCTGTAACCTTGCCGCGAAGATTGTCTCTATACTCGTTCGTTATTCCGATAATATCATTCAATTTGCCATCCTGGAGCGCACTGCCCTCTTCACTGACGACAACATTCTTCGTTTTGAAAATAATTGTAACGTTGTCGCCGCGCTTGACTATCGGTTCATCCTCAAACATATCGAACGTCAAAGCCTTGCCGCTCTGTATCCATCTTGAAGTCCACTTATTTTTCAACTGGCTCAAATCAGTGACAGGATCCGTCAGATCTGTTCGACTCCGTTTTGACAACATTCACCTCGTCCGCCTCGACTTCTCCGTGCGGTTTCAGTGTTTGCGCCGTTACGAGAACATTTTGAAAAATCCTTATCTTTACCGTGACGGGAATAGTTTCATCGCTTACGTTCCGTGAATAACGAACCTTCACAAGGCACGTAACAAGACCCTTCATGGTGACAGAATTTGTTGACGATACTATAAGGCTGCAATCTTTGGAGGATACCGCGTAATCCTTTTTCAAATCTTTGAACTCAATTGTCGCATCGACAGATGGCGGTATCGACCTCCGAATGTAATTTTCAACCACTCGTCTAACCGATTCGCCGCTGACACTCTGAGCTGTCAATTTTGCCGGAGGAAACAGATAAGCAAGTAAAATCACAAGTCCCGGAGCTAAGTATAACCATAGAGATTCTCGTGCCTTAGCGTTTCGCTTCCTCAGCCTGACTCTGAAAAGTCCGAACCTCATTTTTGGCATGTTTTTCACTTTTACTGACTCTTTAGATTATTGGCAAGTTGCTGCATGCTGTCCGCGGTTTGGATCGCCTTAGAATTTATTTCGTATGCTCTCTCGGCCGCGATCATATTTACCATCTCGGTGACAACAGAGACGTTCGACGATTCAAGATAGCCTTGCTGAATGTTACCGAAACCTGTCGAGCCCGGGTTCCCAAGAATAGGCGTTCCAGAGGCAACAGTTTCCTGGTACAGATCGCTTCCGGTAGCATTGAGACCTGCTGGGTTGACAAACTTTGCGAATTCAATTTGACCCAGAGTGACAGGGTTTGTCTGACCGGAAACGGTTGCGGTTACAGTCCCATCAGCCCCTACCTGAATAGCTGTAGTATCCTGCGGAACGGTTAAGCCCGGCTCAACTATATAACCATCCGAGGTAACAACTTGTCCGTTACTGGACATCTTGAAAGATCCATCACGAGTGTATGATTCTGTCCCGTCCGGCATTCTGATCCTGAAGAAACCGTCACCTTGAATTGCAAAATCAAGTTGACTGCCTGTCTGAGTTACTGCACCCTGAGTGAAGTCTCGCGTCGTTGAAGATGGCACGGTACCGTCGCCGACTTGCAGCTCTGCCGGCGGCGTACCACCGGATTGATCTGGCGTGCCTGTGGCTCGAAGGGTCTCATACATCAAATCTTGAAACTCGACCCTTGTATCTTTGAAGCCCGTTGTATTGACGTTCGCCAGATTATTTGCAATCGTATCAACGTTCAACTGCTGCGCGTACATTCCGCTTGCGGCTGTTTTCAATGCTCTGTCCATATTTCCCTCCGATTAAAAATTCTTAATTTTCTTATTATCAATTTGACGTAAGTGCTCACCAGTAGACCAGGAAAAAATCTCGATTCTCCAACGGCTGCGAAAGGCACAATGTTTATCTCGCGACGAATCGTATCGTTAACTAATTGCATATAGACCATGGTCGTAATATTATCTACCAATCAACTCACCTGCCCGACCTGATTTGCGTCGCCCAGTGAAGTATCCTGGCTCTGAATCGCTTTCTGTCCCGCTTCAAAATTTGTCTGGAGCTGGATCATTGCCACCATTTCGTCAATCGGATTCACATTCGAGCCTTCTAAATATCCCTGCCGCACAGTCACTACTGATGGGTCGACCTGATTCAGCACCGCATCGCTCTTGACCGTATACATGTTTTCGCCTGCTTTTGCAAGATTGTTGAGATTATCGGGCGCCACAACTTTTATTTGACCGTATATCTTATTCCCGGCTTTCACGACGCCGTCGCGCTCAATCACGAGTTGATTTTTCTGCAAATCCTGAATGTCATCAATCCTGATTGCGCCGTTCGCACCCATGACGGCATCGCCGTTTCTCGTCACCAGAGTACCGTCGGTCGAAAGCGTAAACGAGCCGTCCCGCGTAAGCATCGTGCCGTTGGGAGTCTCAATCGCAAAAAATCCTTGCCCGTTAAGCGCGACGTTGAGAGTATCTCCGGTTTGCTGGAGCGTTCCCTGCGAGAAATCCGTATCGGTTTGTTGGCTTACATCTTTGTCCGTCGGGCTGATTGTCCCGTCACGAAAAAGCGTACTTGCTGAAATAAGCTCGTTCGTAAAGGCATCGTCTCTTTTGAAAGCCGTTGTGTTCACGTTCGCAAGATTATTCGCAATTACTTCAAGTTTCTTTTGAAGCGGTATCAACCCGAGCGCGCTTGTGTAAATTCCTTTTATCATTGCGTCCGCCTTTTTCCGATTCCCGCGGCAGTCTTCGAATTGGCAATCTTACTTTTCTTAAGCGCGAGTATAAGCTCAAGCTCCCCTCGTCCCATATTAAGCTGGCGTGCGAGCACGTTGAGGTCGGAATCTTCGTCGACTATAGTGAATGCTTCCTTAAATTTTGCTCCGGACTGTCCTGTCTGCGGAGACTGCTTCGAAGCTTGCGACGCGTACGAAATCGCAAAATTCAGCCTGTCTGCTTCGATGTGGTTTGTTCGTGCCATTTCATGGATCGCTGCACCGGAATCGAGTTTTCCTCTGTTGTCAATAAAATAATTTCCCGCCGCCATTTCCGAGACTTTGACTTTTTCAGTCGCTATCTGACCAAGGATTCTCTCAATTTCGGCCTTCGATACAGACGGTGGACATTTGACTCCCATCCTTCGTTCCGACTCCAACTTTTTATTTTGTTCCCTTGCCGTCTTCCTGAAGCGAACGACAAGCACGATAAACAAGCCGGCCATAATAATGATAAGAGCAAGCTCAAGCGCAAGCACAAGTTCCGGTACTCCGAATATGCGCTCGACGAGATTGCCGGCTGCATTGGGCGAAGTGTGGTAAGTTGCCCTGTCGATGTCCTGCGATACCAACGCTCTGATATCGACCGAGGAACTATCCGAAAGAAAGATCATTAACATTCCAAACATTATTTCTTACCTCCATCAGCAAAGTCAACATTGTTTTTTGTTGGAAGAATAACCGTGAACGTCGTACCACGCCCTTCGACACTATCGACTTTTAGATCACCGCCGAATTTTTTAACTATGCCCCTCGTTATCGGAAGCCCAAGTCCGGTTCCCTTTCCCGGTCCTTTTGTGGTGAAAAAAGGCTCGAATATTTTCGCGAGGTTTTCCTTCCTTATTCCTGAACCTGTATCCGAAAAACGGATGAAGATTTTACCGTTGCTGAATTCGGTCGATACCAGCATCTTTCCGCCGCTCGGCATGGCATCCTTTGCATTCAATAGTAAATTTAGAAAGCCCTGCTGCAAATAATTCTTGTTGGATTCAAGCGGGGGAAGATCGTCGGAAAAACGAAGGTCGAAATTTATCCCCCGGTTCTTGAACTGGTAACCCACCAGGGACACTGTTTCGTTAATAGCCCAGTTCACATTGATCATCTCGTGTTCCAGCTCCTCGGGAACGCTGCGTGAGAAGTTGACAAGTTGTTTCGTTATCTGTGCAATCCGTTGAACCTGGTTCCGTATGATTTCTATTCTATGCTCAATATCTTTTCCCTGAGCAAGAAGAGCTATGTGACCCAGCAGGATCTGGAGAGGATTATTTATTTCGTGGGCAATTCCGCCTGCAAGCTCTCCAAGCGACGCCAGTTTTGCAGCTTGAAGCATTTGCGTCTGTGACTTTTTCAATTCTTCCGCGGCATCTCGCAGCTTGTCGATGTTCCTTAAATTTTCGATCGCGACCGCAGCTTGATTTGCAAGTATTCCCAAAAGCATAAGCTCGTGATCCGAAAAAGTTCTGCGAATTTTTTCCGTGCGAATTATGTAAACTCCGATGACTTCGTTCCTCAGCACAAGCGGTACCACGACGAAATTTTTCTCACCGGCCTCTCCAACCGAAGTGTTCAAGTCCGGGACAACTGTTGTCTTTTTTTGTTCTGTGACCCAATCAAGGATTCCCTCCTCGAGCAAATGCTGACAGCCCTTTAACATATAGTCGGTACAAACCTCAAGAAACGGTTTTGCCGCCGATCTCGCGCCGCCAATTTCGAATATCATACTTTCTTCTACCGGCATTACTTGCTTTGTCAGATCGAGCAATGAATCAAGAATTGAAACCTGATCCGTAGCGGTGCTGATTGCATTTCCCAGCCTTTGCATCGTGACGAGTTCATCGAGAGATTGTTTTATGCTGCTTTCGACTTTTTCATGCAGCCCTACCTTATCGCTTAATACTTGTATCGTCGTCTCGAGGGCGCGGACGTAACTTTCACGCGATTCCATGAAACGCTCAATAACGGCGGCGGCAGACGAATTGACCGCCTCCCTCGAGGAATCTGCAGCTTGCTCTCCCGACAGCGGAACTTGCCCGGATTCCTTGACAAGTTTTTGATCTATCATCTCTTCTTTCTTCATCAAACGCTCCACATAAAACGGTTAGATTATATTCACAAAAGTGTGCTCTAGATCTTCGCGCAATTTGGATCCGAATGAATCATAAAAAGCTTGAGTCAGCTCCGATTCCGACATGTTCAAGATTTTCAACGCTTCCGGACTGTAGCTTTCCACTTTCTCGTACGACAAAGCACCGATCTGAAGTTTATGGCATAAATAATCGACGAAGTGGATGAGTGCGGTCAACCGCGGATTTCTTTCCGCCAATTCAGGTTTGTGATGAAACTTAATGGCCTCGATGAGCTGGTCGGGCAAATTCCATCGTTCGGCAAGCCATCCGCCTATTTCACCATGGGTAGCAAAGAGCACGGCTTTCTCCATATCCTGGAACGTTGATTTGCCGTCCGTTACCGCTTCCACGATTCTCTTGTAATCTTCATGGAAGTACTGATGAGTCACCAATATTCCGATATCATGGAGCAGGCCGGCAACAAACGATTCCCCGCTGATACGATATCCCAATTGTCTCGCAAGGGTGCGAGCGGCAATTCCGGAAGCGAGCGAATGCTCCCAAAATTCCTTTGAGTTGAAAAATTTGTCCTGTTTCTTTTTGAATGAACTTATTAAAGAAATGCTTATCAGTATCTCCTTAAGCGAGTCGAATCCCAGTACCACGATCGCGAAATCCAGCGTGGATATCTTCCTCTGGAATCCATAGAAGGGGGAATTTGCGATCTTTAGTACCTTCGCCGTCAAAACCTGATCCGAGGAGATTACTTGAGTCAATTTGGATACACTCGTATTCGGATTATCAATAAGCGAAGCTACTTCCACAGCTATTGTCGGCAGCGCCGGAAGCTGGAGTATGTTTTGAACTTTTTCCTTTAGAATCTCATTTTCCATTGATCCAACCTATTTGTAAGAATTGCACGTTCTGCCATTTGCTGCAAAGAAGAAATGGCATTTCTATATGATTCCGTCACTTTTGTCTCCTCGTAGCCGAGAACGAGGGCAACCTGGCGCAGATCAAGCCCTTCGTAGAGTTTGAGTGTAAGCACAAGTCTCTCCGTAGAAGGAAGCAGCTTAATGGCATCCTTAAAAAACCTTTTGAGCGTTTCGTCATCCGTTGCCTCCGCTGCGAAAGCGTTGGAGCCGTCGCTATGCGCTGCACCATCATCCGTGAGGATACGATCCAAGTTGGGGACTTTAACCCGCACCGTTACCGACAAATCGTCGTTCAGGTACTTATCGGCAAGAGCTTTGACGGAAATGCCAAGTTTATCTATTCCGATGATTTGCACTGCCGCAATGTCGAACTTGATCGGCGTATCGGAACATGAATACCCTTCTACGGAAGCAATTTGGTTTGCAACGTGGACGATAGCGGTCAGTTCCGGATTGATCTGTGCGTAACCGGGATTATGGTGAAATCGAATGGCTTCAACAAAATGCGATGGGAAACTCCACTTTTCGGCCAACCATGCTCCGATATCGGAATGCGTTGTCCCAACAACCAATGTTTCCGCCTGCGAATGAGGCAGGTTCTCATCATGGATTAGCCTGTGAATTTCCTCGAAATCGTCCGGGAAGTATTTGAAGAGAACGAGTACCCCGATATCATGGAGCAATCCTGCCGCATACGCCTCACCGGGAACTCTGTATTTTGTTTCCCTGGCAAGCGAACGCCCGACCGATGCGGTATCGTCCGCGTGTTTCCAAAACTTTCTCGGATCAAAATGCTTCAAACCGGGTCCTTTGAAAAGATCGATCAAGGTCAGAGACAAGACGGTTTCACGCAGTGTTTCGAAACCGAGGGCGACAACTGCCCACTCGATCGTCGAGATCCTTCTTGCAAAACCATAATACGGGGAGTTTGCAACCCGCAATATCCTGGATGCCAGAGGGGGATCTCTTGAAATTATTTGCGACAATTCCGCCGCACTGCTCTCCGAATCGCTCGCCAGGCGAATAACCTCCAGAGCCGTTGTCGGAAATGTCGGAAGCTCTTTTATGGAGGATAACCTGTCGGTCAATTGTCCAACCTCAATCACATTTGCACCGTTTCTTTAAAAAGCTGTTTAAGTCTGCCGATGACTTCGGAATGTATTTGCGAGACTCTCGACTCGCTGATGCCGAGCGCTTTCCCTATTTCTTTGAAAGTGAGCTCTTCGTAATAATAAAGCGTCAAAACCATCCTATCTCGATCGGGAAGTTCTTTCAAGGTTTTAACGAGCTGCTCTTTCAATTCCGTATCTTCATATTCCTCGATCACTTCGCTGTCGCTGCCAATAACATCTTCTAGTGTCATATCTTCGCCGATATTTTTCGTAAGTGATACGGTTTCCGCATTTGCCAGGTAGCCCTTTATCTGTTCAAACTCGCCGAGGCTCATGTTTATGGCTTGCACATATTGTTCGCCATTGACTTTATCCATGTCCAGCTCACTAAGGGACTTCCATGCTTTTTTGTACTTGTCGCGGATAGATCTCGGCAACCAATCGACCTTCCTTATTTCGTCGAGCATGACTCCCCGAATCCTTTGTGCTGCAAAGGTCTCGAACTTCACTCCCCGGTATGGGTCGAACCGTTCGATTGCTTCATTAAGCCCTATGATTCCAATGCTCATCAAGTCGTCATTGTTGAATACACATCGTGGAGGGAGATTTATTGCCCTCGCCGCAAATTTGACGAGATTCAAGTAGGAAAGCACAAGTTCCTTTTTAACAGCGGCGGTTTTGCGCCTTGAATACTTTTCCCAAAGTTCCCGCGTGGTCATGTTTGCATCTCAGCTTTCTTCTCACGCGCGTGTCCCGCCAAATCGGGTTCCTTGGCGCGGAGAATTTCTCGGTTGTCGTATCTGTTTTTTTGTAAAGTCAAAAAGAATATAAGCACCATGGTTAGCACCAATATGATAAGAGCTATTCCGAAAGCGAGCATGAAAGATCTTATCACAGCATCTATCACGTTGAATCCATCTGATGCGAAGTAAACGATCGCAAGAAAGAATGCGAGCACAGGTATTTTTATTCCTAACTTATCCATTATCTTCTCTTTGAAATTTTGTCGGCAATTGCTTTGATAGCTTGCGAAGCCGGCGAATCTGGAAACTCCCGCATAAACGGCGATTGTATGCTCACCGCTTGCTCGACCGATTCATCTGACGGTATGAAGCCGGCGTAGTCTATCTTCAAGTTGAGAAAATGGTCGCTAACAAGATCGAATTTTGTCTTGACCTCCTGCGCCTCTTCGTTGTTCTTTGCATCATTGATGAGAAGTTTGAGGTCGGCATTTGAATTTATCCTCTTGATAGCTTTCACGAGGACATACGCGTCCATCACCGCCGTCGGCTCCGGGGTCGAGACCACCAGAACTTCATCGGAGAGAAGCGCGAGCGAAATCGATTCCTGGATAATTCCACCTGCAGTGTCGATTACGGCGTAATGCAGCGCCGGCTCCATCATGCTCACTTCACGGAGAAGCGCGGCTGCGTCGCTTGATGTCAGCCTCTTCAGCTTTCCGTCCGAGGATCCGGCAAGGAGAAATACATTCGGCGCAATCTCGGCTATCGAATCTTTGAGACTGACGGTTCCGTCAATTATATCTAATAAACGATGCGTCGGAGAAACACCGGAGAGTATGTCCAAATTCGAGAGATTCACGTTGCCGTCAATCAGCAGAACGCGTGCGCCATTGCGTGAAAGTGCCATACCCAAATTCAAAGCTATGTTGCTCTTCCCGACTCCGCCCTTTCCGCTCACAACGGTGACTTTGTAAGGCAGCTTGCCGATCGGCAAAACTTTCGTTTGCGTGCTCACGGCTTCTCTTAATCTTACCGCCTGGTCAAGCATTTTCGACCACTCCAGTGCTGTAAATCATTTTTGCAAGCTTGTTGCCCGATGCCGGCTCAATGTCATCCGGAACACTTTGACCGTTCGTTATAAATGAAAATGGGAGCCTTGAATCTCTCGCGAGGCTGAGAATCGATCCTAAGGAAACCGCTTCGTCGGTTTTCGTTATCAGGAGCCTGTTCGGCTTCAAACTCTTAAATTTTTTGTAAATATCGCGCGCCGTGCTTAACGAAAAATTCGCGCTGAGTACAAGGTGCACCTCGTTCGGGTCTGCAGCGTCGATAAATCTGCATAGCTCTGTGATCTTGTCGGCGCTTCGCTGGCTTCTTCCGACCGTGTCTACGTAAATCGTATCAAACCCTGAAAATTTTCTCAGTGCCACGATCATTTCATCCGGAGTGTAAACCACAGACAAAGGTATCGAAGCAATGTCCGCAAAAGCCTTGAGTTGATCGATAGCTCCTATCCTGTACGTATCGGCGGTAATCATTGCGACATTTTCCCCTGCAACTAATTTGCTGATCGACGCAAGCTTCGCGACTGTTGTGGTTTTCCCCACGCCGGTCGGCCCAACGAGTGCAATCACATAACCTTTTCGTTCCAGCTTGCGGAATGGAGATTCGAGAATCCGATTTGAAATCGATTTTGAAATGAACATGTCTACCACCGATTGATCGTCGATCTCGGCGCCGCTAAGTTTATGGTTGCAAGCTTGCACTATTTCCAAAGCAATTTCTTCCTCAACTTCGTTTTCGACGAGAGTTGCGTACGCATTTTTCAAGGTCTCCGGTAGGATCGGCATTTTAGAATGCTTGATGTGCTGGGCTATTTCACCAAGCGCACTTTTCACTTCGCTTAATTCCTGTTTGAAGATTTCACTTTCAACTTTCATAGACCCCGGCACGCCGGGTGAGATTTGCCGTAACGGCTGGCCAAGGTTTGACTTTCTTTGGTCTTCAAATTTTGACGTGAGCTGCCGGAGACTCCCGAGCACATCTTCCCCCGAAGCCGCAGCGGCGGGACTTGATTTGCTTTGCGGCTGCATTGCCGGATTTCCCGATCGCGACGAGGGAATTCTCATCGGTGCTTCGTCATACGCCGCAGTGACTTCAACATATTCTTCGTTGCCGATTCCTAACAGCCCGCCTTTCGTTACTCGCCGCGTGTTAAGGATTACCGCATCTTCGCCGAATTCTTCACGCATCTTGTCTGCAGCTTCTTTAGCCGTTTCTCCGATGAATTTCTTTATCCTCATTGTGCCATGATCCTTCCGATGATGTCGATCTCAGTCCGCGCCGGCAGCTCCGTATACGAAGTGACTGCTGCCTGCACAAAGTTGATGTGAATAAGCCTGTAGAAATACAATCGAACTGTCGCCGAACAAATGATGACGGGATCATATCCGAACGACTGTGCGTGCTCGACATTTTTCGCCACACTGTTGTTGATCGCTTTGGTGACATCGGGAGAAAGTCCAAGCGTAGTCGTAACTTCCTTCTGCGTCTGGAGCGAATTGGACAACATTTGTTCGACGCTCGGGTCGAGCGCGATGGCATGAATTATTCCCGCTTGATCCGCGTAAAGGGCGGCAATTGTTTCGGAGAGCGCGTGGCGAACATACTCTGTCAGAACTTCGGTGTTCTTCGTTACCTTCGAATAATCCAGAAGCGATTCGATAATAGTAACGAGATCACGGATCGGTATCCTCTCCTTCAAAAGATTTTGCAAAACCTTTTGAATCGTCCCAAGCGGCAATAAGTCAGGATGGATTTCGTCAACGAGCGCCTGATACTCTTTCTTAAGATTGTCGATAAGCGTCTTGACTTCCTGCCTGCTTAATATTCTGTCGGCGTTCCGCTTCAGCGTTTCACTCAGATGAGTTGACAAAACTGCCGGCGCCTCAACGACGGTGAAGCCAAGAACTTCGGCACTGTCGCGCTGGGATTTTTCAATCCAGACCGCCGGCATACCGAAAGTGGGATCGGACACGAATATTCCGGGCAGATCGCCCTCTTTGATGCTGGGACTCATCGCTAGATAATGATCCATGTAAAGCTCCCCGCCTGCGACTTGAACGCCTCGTATCCTGACTACATACTGGCTCGGCTGCAATTGCAGATTATCGCGCACGCGAATCGGCGGAACAATCAAGCCAAGTTCAAGCGCAATTTGTTTCCTGAGATTGGTAATCCTCTGGAAAAGATCGCCGCCTGCTTCCTCATCGACCATGGAGATCAGCCCGTATCCGATTTCCACTTCAATTGGATCGACTTGCAAATACGATTCGATCTTCTCTTCTTTCTTTTGCGATGCAACAATTTCGGCGGCTGCTTTCTCCGGTTCCTTCTTCATGACTTGTGAGCGCATATAACCGGCAGAGACTATGATCGAGCCAAGCGCGAGAAATGGCACTGTAGGCAGACCGGGAATGATCGCGAAGAAGCCGAGCGTACCGCCCGCGATGTAGAGTGCCTTCGGCCGGGATAAAAGCTGGTTCTTTAATTCGACATCCAATTGATTCCCCGAAGCACTTCTTGTAACTACCATGCCGGCCGCCGTCGAAATCACAAGCGCAGGTATTTGAGTGACGAGGCCGTCGCCGATCGTCAACAGTGTGTACCTTGCAAGGGATTCCTGCAAACTCAAATCCATTTGCAGCATTCCGATAATGAATCCGCCGATGATATTGACCAGAATTATTATGATTCCGGCAATTGCATCGCCTTTAACAAACTTGCTCGCGCCGTCCATCGCTCCGAAGAAATCCGCTTCTCTTTGAAGTCTCGACCGCCGCTGCCTTGCCTCTTGCTCATTTATTGAACCCGAATTCAGATCGGCATCGATGCTCATTTGTTTCCCGGGCATTGCGTCCAAGGTGAATCGTGCAGTAACCTCGGCAATTCTGCCGGAACCTTTTATAATGACTACAAACTGGATCGTGGCAAGTATAATGAAAATAATTACGCCTACCACGTAATTGCCTTGTACCACAAATGATCCGAATGCGTGAATGACTTCACCCGCATATCCTTGACTAAGAATCAGCCTTGCGGAAGCGACATTTAAAGAAAGTCTGAAAAGAGTGAGAATCAGAAGCAATCCAGGGAAAGCCGACAGCTCAAGCGGACTTACTACGTACATCGATACCATCAATAGAACGATCGAGAATGTGATGTTCGCAGAAATGAGGACGTCCAACATGAACGGGGGCAGCGGCACGATCATCAGAGAGAGTATCAGGATCACCAAGCCGGCGAGTACGAGATCGGTATTGGTCCCGATAAATTTGTAGGCCTTGCTGCCCGAGATTCTGTCTATTGCTGCCGACATTTTAGTTTCTTCCGAAATTAGGTTTTAATTTTTTCATTTGATAGATGTAAGCTAAAATCTGCGCGACCGCTTTGAACAAATCCGGCGGAATCTGCTCCTCGATGTCGACGGTTTTGTAAAGAAGCTGCGCCAGCGGTTTGTCCTCCACGATCGGTACGTCGTGCTCAAGCGCAATCTCTTTGATTTTCTGTGCAATCAAATCTTTACCTTTAGCAACAACCTTCGGAGCGGGCATTATTTTTGCGTCGTACTTTATCGCAATCGCATAATGGGTCGGGTTCGTCACAACGACATCTGCTTTGGGAACAGATTGCATCATTCTGAAGCGATGCCGCTTTATCATTTCGCGGCGGACTCTCCGTTTAATAGCAGGATCGCCTTCAGTCTGTTTCTGTTCCTCTTTCACTTCCTGCTTCGTCATCTTTGTTTCCTGCTCGAACTTGTGGCGCTGGAAGTAATAATCTCCGGCGGCTAAAACCACGAAAGCCGCAGACACTTTCATGATCACAGCAAACGCCCCTTTCCCCATGTAAGTAAAGATTTCCGAAGGTGAACCGTCAACAAGGACGACGGATTTTGCCAGCAAATCTTTCAGCGCAAAATAACCCACTATTCCCACGAGCAACAATTTGAGGAAACCTTTAAGAAGCTCGACATTCGACCGCTGCGAAAAGCCGATTTTCTTTATGCCGTTAAGCGGATTAAGAGAACTCATCTTAGGCTTAAGAGGTTTCAATGTAAAGAGGAAACCTGTCTGCAACACGTTCGATATTATCCCGACAACCATGATAGCGAGAAGGATCGGCGCGATAATTATCATTGTGCGCAATAAGACTGTGACTCCAAGCGAGACAACGTTTTCCTGATTCATCTCGCTTCCGTAAGATAACGACAGAAAATCCTTCATAACTTCGGCTATTTGCATTACGAATTCTCGCGCCAATATATAGATGACAGCCGTCCCGGCTAAGAGAACTGAGGCGTTTGTAACTTCCGTGCTTTTTGCGACTCTTCCTTCGCTCTTTAGCTCCTCGCGCCTTTTCGGAGTTGCAGGCTCCGTTTTTTCTTCAAAAGTGTCTTCAGCCATTTACATTTGCCTTATCATTTGCACTACGTCGCTTTCGAACACACCCAGCAGCTTCTCGAACACGAAAACGAAAAACGGCAATGAAGCCATTAGAGTAAATAGACCCACGCCGACTTTTAACGGCATGCCGACAAAGAAAACATTAACCTGCGGAACCACTCTTGACATTACTCCCAGAAGGACGTTGGTCAAAAAAAGTGAAACGATTACAGGTGCTCCTATTTTTATGGCGGTCAGAAAAACCATCCCGGTCATGTGCACAAATGTGTCCACGGCACTGCCGCTGAGATTTAGACCCGACACCGGCACCGCATCATAACTCATTTTCAATGCTTGAATTAAAAAGAGATGTCCGTCTAAAATCAGGAAAATAAAGATCGCAATTATGTATTCAATCTGCCCGATTACCGGGACATCAAAACCGTTTTGCGGATCAATCACATTGGAAATGGAGAAACCCATAACTATTCCGAACAGCTCTCCCGCGTAGACGACGCCGTGGAAAATTATTCCGACAGAAAACCCTATCGCCGACCCGATCACAACTTCTTGAAGCGCGAGAATAATCAAAGAGCCGACATCCAACGAAATCGTGGCGGTCGATGCCGCAATGAGCGGAAAGATTGCAAACGCAAAAAGCCCGGCTGCCCAGATTTTCATTTGCACCGGAATGGCTTGGTGTCCATACAACGGCGCGGTTGCAAACATTGAAACCGTTCTTATAAAGACCAACAAGAAAACGACGAACTTTTCTGCGTAGAAATTCATTTTATCTCAGTGTCGGTATTATTTCAAAAATATGTTTTGTGAAATCGAGAAACTTTTCCATCATAAACGGAAGAAGTAATATCAGGACGACGCCGATCGCTGATGATTTTCGGTACAAACGTGAGAGTCATCTCGCTGATTGAAGTCGCCGCCTGAAAAATAGAAATCAACAAGCCGACCACGACAGAAACCAACAAAACCGGCGCAGAGACGATAAAAACCGTGTAGAAAGTATCTCTCGCAATTCCAATTACAAATTCTTCAGTCATTTTCTTCTCACTTAAAGCCTTGCACGAGTGAACCGACTAACAGGTACCAGCTGTTCAACTAAAACGAAGAGAAGTATCTTCATCGGCAGCGAGATCATCATCGGCGGCAGCATCATCATTCCCATCGACATGAGCACACTTGCGACGATCATATCTATCATCATGAATGGAATAAAGATCAGGAAGCCAATTTCGAATCCGATGCGCATTTCGCTTATTGCAAATGCAGGAACAATAACGTAAGTCGGCACATCTTCCGTCGTGTTCGGCCGATCAAGATTTGCGAGGTGAATCATCATTGCCAGATCCTTTTCGCGAGTCTGCCTCATCATAAATTCACGAATAGGCTTGACTCCGACTGCGTATGCCGAGTCGAACGATATCTCATTCTTCATATAAGGCTGGAATGCAGTCTCGTTGACCTTACTCCAAGTCGGCGCCATCACAAAAAATGTCAAGAACAAGGCTAACCCGATTAGCAATTGAGACGGCGGCATGGTCTGCGTACCGAGTGCCTGCTTCAGGAAATAGAGTACAATTATAATCCTCGGAAAAGCTGTAGTCATGATGAGTATCGCCGGCGCAAGCGTAAGTATCGTCATAAAAAAAAGTATCTGCAGCGTAACCGCCACATCTTGCGGCTTCGTTGCCTTGTCAATTCCCAGGGATATTTTGGGAATCGGAATGGAAGTTTGAGCGTGCAGAGCCGGCACAGTCGATAAGAAACAAAATAGTATCAAACCAATAGAAAAAAACTTTTTCATCGAGGTGACAGACCTTTCAGCATCTCTGCAAAAGTCTTCCGCTGTTGAGAGGCACCGGAAGCTTCCAACTTCTGAACGACGTCCGGATCAGTTATCTCACCGAGCGAAGCAATCGAATTTTCGCTCACGCCAACCATCATGACCTTATTGAAAGCTTTGATTACATAAACGGTTTTCTTAGGCTGAATGGCGAGCGAAGTCAGTACTTTTAAATTCTCATTAACATATCGCGGCTTTGTTTGGAAGTACTTGCGCATAATGAAAAGGATTACGAACATAAGCCCGATAATCAGCGCCAGCGTGAGGAATGTCTTGAAAATAAGCCAGTCCATTATTTCTTCAAACCTTTCAACCGCTCGGAAGGATCAACCATGCTGGTTATTCGAATGCCGAAGTGTTTGTCAACGACGACAACTTCACCCTCCGCCATTTTTCTCCCGTTGATGAGAACGTTGACAGGCTCGCTGACGAGCTTATCAAATTCGATTATCGAACCGCGGCCTAATTCCATGATGTCCTTGATCATCATCGTTGTCTTCCCAAGTTCAACACTGACAGACATATCGAGATCGAGAAGGAGATCGAGCTTATTTTCCTTCCCGCCGGATTTCGAATCCGTTTCGACAAGATTTTCGAATGCCGGTTCACGCGCATCCTTCTCCACGGGACTGGCTGTGCTTACGGAAGTACCTTCGGTTTTTACCGCCTTCTCTGCTTCTGCCTGTATTGCCTGCTCTGTGTTCTGTGTAGTTTCTTCTGCCATCTTAATCTCCGTCCTGTTCTTCTTCGGATGCATTCCTTGTTATTTTTACTGCTTTATGCCCATCATGGACACCGACCTTTGCGAAAAATTTTGTTCGCGAAGCGACCTTTACTGAAAGCAAACTGTCCTTCTTGCTGTTAAGAACTACGACATCTCCAGCTTGAAGCCCGAGCAGCTCACGCAATGAAATCATTGCCTTGCCAAGCGTCACGACAACAGGCAACTCTGTTGCAGAAATATTCTTGGCAATTGCCTCAGTTTTAACTCTTTGAGTCCCTACCCCCCCCACGACCGGTGCAACGTGCTGGACGTTCAAGCGTTGAATGATATCTTCCAGCGAAAAAGTCGGAAAGCATAAATTCATGAGGTAACTCGCATTGCCGATTTGCACGTTGAATGACACTACCAATACTATTTCGCTCGTAGGCGCAATCTGTAGGAAATCTGCTTCGCTTTCGAACCTATCAAGCTTGAATTTAAGATTGCCGATGGATTTCCATGCGTTTTGCAAATCTGTGAGCGCCTTGTCAACAGTACCTTTCACAAGACTCTTTTCAATTTCGGTAACGGCGCGAAGCTTTTTTACCGGTTCACTGCTCCCACCGCCCAGCAAGCGCTCGACAATCGCATAGACCAACGTTGGTGAAAGTTCGAGCACGCCTCTGCCTTCCGGATTCTCCATATTAAAAACGTAAAGGCATGTTGGACTTCCGATCGAAAGTTGATATTCGGAATAAAATAGTTGATCAACCGAGCTGACAGTAATTGAGACCTGAACTTGAAGTTTTGACGCCAGATAAAATCCGAATAATTCAGCAAATGTTTCATGGACTGCCTGAAAAATTCTCAATTGGTTCTTGGAGACGCGGTTGGGCCTGCGAAAATCAAATCCCTGTACATCGTGATCCTCTTTGACTTCGACTTGCGCAGTCTGAACCGCGTTCGCAGGCTCTTTTCCTATTCCCGCAAGTAAATTGTCTATTTCCGATTGTGAAAGTACTTCCGGCATTTTCAGTTCATTGAATTATGAATTTGCTGAAATAAACATTAAGGACTCTGCCGGTGGTGAGATCCTTGTTGATATCATCTTTAATCCGAGTTTTCAAGCTATCCCTCGATCCACTGTCGTCAAGTTCAGGTAAAGTTCTGCTTGTCAGAATATCGATGATCGAATCGTGGATTTGGACATCACGCTTTCCCAACTCCTTCACAGTTTCTTCCGATGTTACTTCCAATCCGATCGTAGCCAGAAGAAATCTCAGCCCATTCGTACCGGCGGGATTGACCACAAGATCTTTCACGACATAAACATGGTCGAAATTCGGGTCAGCATCCCTTTGATATTGAACTGCTTGATTCGTTTGAATTATCTTCGTCGCACCCTGCTGGTCAGAGCTGCCATGCTTAAAGAGAAACCCGATCAAGAAATACGCTGCGACGATCTGCAACACAATCACGCTCATGATTATGAATATCTTAAGAGAATTGCCGGCCGGCTTCTGGGCGACAGCTTGTTGAACTGTTTCTGCCATTTTAGTAGAGCCTTATTTCGTTCTTGTTTGTCTGCACGGTGTTAATCAAGTCAAGCACTATGCCGCCAAAAAAGCCGCTAATCAAACGAATAAACTGATTTTGAGCGAGCTTGAGGAGTTTGATTGTTTAATATTGCGCAAGTGGTCAATATTAACTACATGATGGAATATCAGCCATTGGCAATCGGTTCAGGTGTCAGAGGCTCGGCGCATTAGCATGAAGAGTTTGATTATATTTGAATGTAGATGAGATGCCAATTATTCTCGGCAGAAGAGCACGTGAACATTCAGAAGACAATTTCATCAACGACCGATCATTGTTAAATTACGATGTTGAAGAAAGACTCTTGTCTGGCATTATTCGAGAAGCATACGGATTCTTTTTAGGCGAGTCCGCGAGTCGTCCAGGATCACGGTCTGACTGAGGCGGGACAAAATCTGTCAAATATTAATTCGTCTGCCACATTGGTGGGAACGAGTTCTTCATCAAAGTGAACGTTTAAAGGAAATCATGGAAGCAAAAACAATTTTAATTACCGGAGCGAATGGAGAGATAGGACACGGGCTTATATCTCACTTCTCCGAAAAGGAAAACATCAAAGTTGTCGCTCTCGATCTTAATACGCTTGACGATTCGACACGCGCGAAGTGCTATAAGGCATACACCGGCGATGTTCTCGATAACCGTTTTCTCGATTCACTTTCGACAGGCCACGATTTCGACAGCATTTACCATCTTGCCGCACTTCTCTCGACTCGCGCCGAACGCCAGCCTGTAATTGCACACAAAGTAAACGTTGACGGAACCCTGAATCTCCTCGAGATGGCCATCACGCAATCGCGTTTACAGGGGAAAGAAGTGAAGTTGATATATCCAAGCTCGGTTGCAGTGTATGGGCTGCCCAATCTCTTGACAAAACATACGGTCGGGAAAATCAAAGAGACTGAATGGACAGAACCCCGGACGATGTACGGGATCAACAAGCTTTATTGCGAGCGGCTCGGCAGATACTATATGAATTTTTATCGCCAGCTCGATGCACAGCCGATGGATGGCCAAGTCGATTTCAGATGCGTCAGGTTTCCCGGCGTCATCAGCGCGTTCACCATTCCGATCGGCGGCACGAGCGACTTTGCGTCGGAGATGCTCCATCATGCTGCGAAAGGACAACCTTACACGTGCTTCGTGCGGGAAGACACAAGAATTCCATTCATGACGATGCCCGACGCGGTCGAAGCGCTGCTTATGCTCGATGCTGCGCCGCGGCAAGAACTCAGCACACAAATTTACAACGTCGGCTCGTTCAGCCCGTGCGCAAGCGAACTAAGCAAAGGTGTGAAGATTGCTTTTCCATTTTCATTTGTGGACTTCAAACCGGATTTGAAAAGGCAGGCGATCCTCGACACCTGGCCCGAAGACGTTGACGATTCAAAGGCAAGAAAAGATTGGGGGTGGAAACCTGCCTACAATTTCAAGGAAGCTTTCGAGGAGTATTTGATCCCGGCGGTTTCCAATTTTTACAGATCGAAATCCTAGATCTCAAGCTGTAAATCTTTCAACTTGCCTTCAAAAACTCCAGACTCTCTTTATAATTCTTCAACAGCATGTCCCGCATTTTTGAATGTCGATCCTCCCGTAGATGCGGATCGCGCTCGGCAATCTTGAACGCCGACCTTCTCGCCTGAATTATTATGTCGCGGTCTTTGATTAAATCTGCCAATTTTAGAGCCGGCATGCCGCTTTGTTTTGTTCCGAAAAATTCCCCCGGACCCCGAAGCATAAGATCATATTCCGCAATCTTGAAACCGTCCGTCGTTGACACGAATAAATTCAATCGCTGGTACGCGATGGCTTCTTCGCGCGATTCTATTTTCATTTCACTCAAATATTTGTCTTCGGTCATGAGGATGCAATACGATTGGTGCGGGCCGCGTCCTATTCTCCCGCGAAGCTGGTGAAGCTGGCTCAACCCGAAGCGCTCGGCGTGCTCGATAACCATGACGGTTGCGTTCGCAATATCGATCCCGACTTCGATCACGGTCGTTGCCGCTAAGATATTTATTGCATTCTTTTTGAACCCTGCCATGATGTCGTTTTTCTCCGTCTCGGTCATTTGGCCGTGTATCAACCCGACTTTCAAATCACGAAACACTTCGTCTCTCAACTTTACAAAGCTTTGTGTCGCCGCTTTTAAGTCAGATTTCTCCGTCTCGTTTACGAGCGGGTAAACAATAAAAGCCTGTCGTCCCGCAAGGACTTGCTCCCGCATGAATTTATAGACATTAATGCGGTTCGATTCGCCGCGCAGCGCCGTCTTAATTTTCTTTCTCCCCGTCGGCATTTCATCTATGACCGAGACATCGAGATCGCCATAAATTGTCAAGGAAAGCGTGCGCGGAATCGGGGTTGCAGTCATAACCAACAAATGTGGATCTTCACCTTTTTCCTGTAGGATCATCCTTTGCACAACTCCGAACCGATGCTGCTCGTCTACGACTATCAGCCCGAGCTTGTTGAACTTCACCTTCTCTTGAATGAGCGCATGCGTACCGACCACCACGGAAGTTTTGCCTTCTTGTATCTCCGAATACAGCCGTGCTCTTTCATTCTTCTTTTGACCGCCAATTAGAATTGCCGATTCGATAGAATCAACCCCGCGAGCGGAAAGGGCGTCGAAATATTGCTTTATCACCGAAAAATGCTGCGTCGCAAGAATTTCAGTCGGAGCCATAAAGGCGGCCTGGTAACCGTTCTCGACGGCGGTAACAATTGCAATAAGTGCCACGATAGTCTTTCCACTCCCAACGTCGCCTTGAAGAAGCCTATGCATCGGGTGCTCTAATGCCATGTCGCCGATAATTTCGCGCAAAACTTTTTTCTGGGATTCGGTCAACTTAAAAGGCAAGATTTCGGCCGCAAGTTTTCGAACAAGCTCGCCGCCGCTCTTCATCGGAATTCCTGCGGCGTGTTTAATCAGGTTTCGACGAACGGCGAGAAGCAATTCTAAATAGAATAATTCTTCGAATTTCAATCGACGCAGCGAGTAGTCAAGCTCCTTTTCATCTTTGGGAAAATGGATGGCAGCCAACGCTTCTTTTAAATCCATAAGCGAGTTAGTGGAACGGACATCTTTGGGCAAATCATCTTCGGGGAAATAATAATTTTCAGACGACTCCATGACGTGCCGAATGATTCTCCGGAAGCCTCGCGAATCGAGCCCGACTCTTTTCAAGACGTCCGTAGATGAATAGACAGGGATTATTCCTCCGGTGTGAAGAAATTTTTCGTCATCTTCATCTTCGAGATGATCATAATCGGGGTGAATGAGGCACGGCTGCTCGTCAAACATCGTAACCTTCCCGGAAAAGGCGATCAACTCGCCTTCTTTGAAAATATTGATGAAATACTGCGCTCCGTTGAACCAGATGCATCTCATCGTGCCAGTTTCGTCCGACAACTTTATGAAAAGAAATCTTTTGCCCCGTCCGGCAATCTGCATCAACTTGATTCTTCCGACGAATGTTACCTCATCCGGAACCAGCAAAGCCGACCTCGCATCTTTGATTTTAAATATCCTGCTTCTATCGAGATACTTTCGTGGAAAATAATACAGGAGATCGAGCGCGCTGCTTACACCGACTGTCGCGAGTGCCTCCGCCCTTTTCGGACCAACACCTTTGATATATTTGACTTCCGTTTTTGCGAGAGGACGTTTCAAACTGGTTTGCGGTGAATTCATTTTAGTTGTTAGGCACTTGTCGCAAAAGATCGGCACGCGAACAAACCTGATCTGCACAGATTAGTTTATTCAATCTGATTTCCTCCGTGTTAATCCCGCACCTAACCGGGTTGCAGGAAAATCCAGATAGCGCAAAAGGAGGTCACGTTTCATCCGTGTGCTATTGCCTTGCGCACGTTCATCGCCCTTTCTACCTTCTCAATGATTCTCTCGAGATGTGTGCGGTTGTTGACAAAATCAATGCCGTCCGACTCAATGATAAGGAGACTGCCGGCAGTCGCGCTCGACCGCATCAATCCGGCCTCATATCGCTTTATCCAGTCTTCGTAGCTTGCATTCAGCTGCTCTAAATAATCTCTGCTGATACTTTGTTCATAACTTCTGCCGCGAAGTTTTATCTGATTTAAGAGAGTACCGACATTTGCACGAATATAAACGAGAAGGTCGGGCGGCTCGAGATAATCGACCATGATGCTGAAGAGCTCGCGGTAATTCTCGTAGTCACGCTTGTCCATGTTGCCCATTTCGTAAAGGTTGCGTGCAAAGATTTCAACGTCTTCGTAGATCGACCTGTCCTGCACAACGGACTCCCGGATTTCGGCGATCTTTTTAAGGTTCTTGAATCGGTTCGATAAAAAATAGATCTGAAGATGAAAAGACCATCGCTTCATGTCGCTGTAGAAATCACTTAGATATGGATTGTTATCGACAGATTCGAAGAGCGGCACCCAGCCAAAATGTTTGCCGAGTGATTTTGTGAGGGAGGATTTTCCGCTGCCGATATTTCCGGCGATGGAAACCAAAACCTTTCCCTTTTCGCCCCTGCTTGTATGATTCGGGGATGACATTTTTTCCGATTGGCTCGTCATGGACGCTTCAGCTTTTCTATAATTTAATTTTGGATGAGAGTATTTGCAATGAGAAATCGAAGGGTCTATCCCTGCTTTTGCCGCCAACAATTCTCCCTCCTTTTCCGAATTGTCAATTTGCTTTTGCCCGTGACACAATATAATAAGAGGCTGTTGCCTGAAAGTCAAGCATAGCCGCCTGTGCCCATCCAATTCCATGGGACAGAGGATGGCGAAGAGCACTTGTATGAGTCATTTCTCGTTTGCAATGGTTTCTTAGCCCCTGCAGTTGGTGTGGGCTATTTAATCTGGCAAATCAACCAAAATCAAAAACCATATAATTTTAAATCCTTTGACGAGCCTCGCCAAAAATTAATTCCCCGCAGGCTCGACCTTCCCCCGCTCATCAAACAAGCCTTTCTTCTCGCCTGGTTCGATAAAGCAAGCTGCACATTAGCCCGTATATGAGCTCACCGGATCATTTCCGAATGCCGTCCAGGACCATCATAACTGTGACCTGGATCAATTCATGGGAACTCGTGGTGGTTATGCCATGTTGACACACTTAATAAATGTGTGCTGGTTAAAAGTTTCTGTGACCGAGACAATTCGGTAGAAAAAAGGAGGAGTAATGATAAGCGTTATCAATTTCCGTGGTTACCATAAGGACGATCCTTTAGATCACGTCTCTACCGGAAGGACGTATGGGCTCGAGATGATAGTTACATTCATAGTGACAATCGCCCTCGTTTACGCAATAACCGTTGTTTTCAATGTTGTCTCGTTCAAGTCGTTAGGCGTCGAGATTGCGGAGGTGCTGGCGTACACGTTCATAGCTGCGCCGATTGTGGTAGCCTTGAGGAGATCGAGTTCGCTGATCCCTTATCTCATCGTCCTTCTTCCTTTGTATGCGATGGACCTTTACCTTCAAGCACACGTGCGCGACCATGGTGGGGTGGCGCTGTGGATGTACACGCAGGGCACTTTCATAGACACTATTACAATTCTCCCTCTGCGATTTCTTATTACGCTGTCGTTCGACGCAGTATTGGTAGGGCCAATCTGTTTATGGATCACTCGCGAATTATCACTCGCTTTCTGGGGAGCACGCGACCCTTCGTTCAATCAACAGAAAATGCTGAGAGACGAGCTATTCAACGCCAAATGGAGCGGCGAAAATGTTGCATCTCCGGCACGCGACGCAGGCTTTTGGATTCTAAGAATCCTTGGCTTTTGCTACTTAGCATATTTTATACTGCTCATGTTGGGCTCGCTTGGAACTTCGCCATGGCCCGGCCAGGCAAAATCGCTCTTTGATGCCACGTATTCAAATCCGTTTTTCGGCGTAAGCACATTTTCCAAAATAGGATTCATGATCGCCCTGGCGTTCCTCGGTGCATATAACCCGAAAATGCGCTGGTACGCTGTTCTCGGATTACTCATTGGACACTCCGTTTCAGTATGCTCGTCGCTCTTCTTCTTCTTTTACAAATACGGCTCGCACGATCCGTTCTTGTGGCAGTCGGCGGCACTCGACGGGGGAATGGTAATTCTATTTATATGGGTTTTGGTCAAATCATCGCGAATCAAAGATCGCTTCGAAGAAGAGGATGAATTTCCGCCCGATTTTTCGATCCCGTCAATGATTTCTCGCACCATGTTCTCATCGCTGGGCATCATTGCGCTGCTGTTCATAGCGTCGATCCTGTTTTATAGAATTTTTGAATCTCATGGCAGCGGACTTGGTGCCATGTTTGGATCACCCGATCCGACTTTATGCAATACTCTGACGATGTTCACTGTGATTGCGCTCCTTTCTTTCATGATGGTCAAGAGAGAACGCTTGAGGGATTACTTCACCGAAGTGCTCCTCCTCGGCTTTTTTTTGACGATTGTCGCGTCGGCTATTTGGCTTTGCGTCGCACCCGTCCAGGTTATAACGGGTCCCTCGGAATCTGCATCCGTGCAGACATGGTTCGTTTTCTATTTTCTGCTGCTTATTTTAATCGCTTCGATAATTACCGGCGTGCGAAAAATGTTCTTCAACGTGGAATATACTATTACAACTTTCAACCCTTCGAGTTCAAGATGTGTCATGGGCGTCCATGATTCTTTGTTCACAATCGGAAAAGAGGACCCTGCCCAGGTTCTGCAGGCAGTCGATCGTTACGCAGGAACCATTCGCGGAAGAAAAAGAGGCTTGCTTAATTTCCCTTTCTGGATGGTAGAGGATCTTTTTAACATAATCTTTGGATTACATCCGCCGTTTTCCTGCATGTCAGTTGAGGAGCAGAGACATTTTTTAAGAAAATATATCCTGAGGCCGGTGCAGGAAAGAGAATTATCTCTTATGCCTGACCTTGCGGACTTTGCATATTCTATGGGTGTCGCCGCACACGCAGTGGTCCTATTCGCAGTATATTCGAACGTTCAAGCGGCATTATCAAATTGGCTACATACCACCATTCGGCCGGAACAGGCTTCAGACTGATCCTCCTTCGTCTCCACCTCCATTCTCGGCGGTGGCACCTCTTCCTGATGGCCCAAAGAGCGACGAGAACTTTACTTCTGAGTATCTCCGGCAAGAGATTAACCGCCCCACGCGTCTCTACGTCTGTTAATGAACGGCAAGTCCCCGATGAGGCCGATTACGTTGTGATCGGATCCCGGTCCCGGCGGAGCCGTAATGACGTACCGTCTTGCATGCGAAACGGATCCCGGCCAGAATTGTTCTTGTGGAAAGGGGAAATCGAAATTCTCCCCACCAGGATTTTAGTGATCGGGAAATAGAAATGATGCCGAAAGTTTATAAGGAGGGCGGGCTGCAGCAGACAAAGCGGGCCGACATGTTCGTGCTCCAGGGCGAGTGCGTCGGCGGAGGAAGCATAATCAATAATGCCGTTTGCTACACGATGTCAGATCGGGTGCGCAATATCTGGGAAGAGAAATACGGGCTCGATCTAAGTCAATTGAGTAATGAATATCAACGAGTCGCAGGCGAGTTAGGAATCGGTCCGCTTGACAGCTCAGGAATCAATCAAAAAGTTACCGAAAAATTCGTGGAAGGAATTAAGAAGTTCAACGCAGGGAAGCCTTCGAACATGCAATTGCAGACTCCGCATGTGGCTACCGTTAATGCAATGGACAATATCGGCGACGGGTTGTGGAACATCGGGAATAAATACGTGAAGAAAAGATCGATGCTCGAAACATATATACCATGGTCTGAGGGCAAATCCGGAAAGGCAGACGGCAGACATCGTGAGCCGCCCGGAGTGACCGTACTTTCAAACATGACGGCAGTGAAGTTTTCGTCGTCGAACCGAAAAGCGAATGCCGTTCTTCTCAGATCGGGGACCGGAGAACTTCACAAGGTAAATGTGAGGAAGGGCATAATAGTAGCAGGCGGCGTGATTGCGAGCAGCCACTTTTTGATGCGGAGCGATGTTAATGGCCCGGTTGGTTCTCATATGAGCTGCAACTTCGCCTTCCCCGCAGTATTTGAGTTCGAAGACGAGGTTAAGGCATTCGATGGTGAGCAAATCACGATGGGAGCTGTGGACGCGCAGGATCGAATGATATTTGAAACTTACTTCAATCCTCCGAGTGCGTTTGCATTATCCATTCCGTATTTCTTTGATCGGCACACCGATCTTATGATGAAATACCCGCATTTATTGAACTTCGGCGTACTGGTCGGATCTGAACCTAACGGAATAATCAGCAGAAAGGCTGATCTCATAAATGGCCGGCCGTTTTCATGGAATCTCGGCAAATTAGATCAGGAGAATATCAAGTACGCTCTGACGACTCTTCTCGAAATAGGTTCTGGAGCAAACGCCCTCAGAGCCGTACTGCCTACCCAGCCGGGTATAGAGATTGGCCTGACGTTGCCGAACCAGATAAAATCCGGCGAAGACAGCATGAGATATTTCAAGGATCGCGTCTCAGGATATAAACTTGCGATGAACGATCTGTTAATTACTACCGCTCACCCTCAAGGCGGAAACATGATGGCGGGAGATTCGGCAACGGACGAAGTGAAGCGGCATCGAGTCGTGGACCAGGACTTTCGAGTGGTTGGCTGCGACAATGTTTTTGTTGCGGACGCTTCGGTGTTCCCGACAAGCATAAACATCAATCCGCAATGGACAATTATGGGAATGAGCTCACTTGCATCAAAAAGAGTGTTAGCCCTCACCTGACGAAAATTTGCAGGGCAAGAATATTCCATTTGACAAGTGCAATACCGTACCATGATTATACTTTAAAGATCGTAATATTGAAAACATAAGGGGCGCAGGGCGAAATCCAATATGCCGGATGAGCCGGGCTTACCATGGCGGGTACTGTATTTCCTCTCTGTGCCCGAGCTGGAAGTAGCAGGCAAAAATATCGAGCGAGGGAAAAATGCGCAAATAGGTTTTTCCAAGAAGCAGTGAATTGTCCCCGGCATTGGGCAGAACAAGAAAGTCTCTTATGACCTTGAAGTAAATGCAGTACCATCTGTCCATCCGCCGAATGTCGTAGTTAAAATATCCGAGGTTTATATAACGCTGGTTCAGTTTCCCCGGCGGCTCATCCTTCACGTAAGCCGTGCGGAAGTATCCAAGCTGCATTGGCTTGCCGTCACTTTCGATCCGTTGATTCCATTTCCCCAAATATCCGCTGCTATCCTGTATGACCATTTCATTATAACCGATATTCTTTCCGTCTTTCTTCTTGAAGCCTTTCTTAAATTTTTGCCCGGTAAGATAGCCGATCCAATCATGATTCCATCCGCAATAAGTATACCCGTTCAATTCTTCCATATCAGGTGACTCGCCGGTGCACAGGATTTTTTCCAACTCGGCTGGACTTGCCTGCGCTAATGTGTCGTAAGTCCAGATTTTCGAAGACATGGTTCTTTCCTTTTTAATTAACTTATTGTCTCGATAATCTAAAAATGATGTCCGGCGTCACAATATACCCGCGACCGGTCATTAGATTACAACATCGATCAGCATGTGTCATGGTAGGAAAGCTCTCTTCGCCTGCTAACCAAGAAGACCCTGCTTCATCAGCAGTTCCCTGAGATCATCCTCAATCCCGATCATCTTTGCGTTCCGTGAAATATTTGTCTTTAACGATTCCTTGGAAGCAGCATCCGGCAATTCAGAGATATGGTAAGTCAGCATTTTAGCCATGCGCAGGTATTTGTCCCGCTGACGCCAATAAAATCCCACGACGGCAATCGCGGCAATTCCTATGATGATAATCAACCAGGTGGCGTTCTTTTCAACGAAGCTCAGGTTTGCTTGCATATCCGGATAGACTTCATATTTGAGCCGCGATTGAAGATCATTCATGGCGGTGTCGATGATTGCTTTAATGAGTATGTTCGATCCAGGACCTAACAGTGAATCCCTGATGCCCGCGCCAGCTTCTCCTGCAGAGCTGTCGAGATCCTTGAGAATCTGTGAGATATAATTCTGCAAGTTTGTGTCGAGAACCGAATTCTTAATCTTTACCAGATCTCTTCTGGTCGCATCGCCCAGAAGAGTTTCTCGCATAGCTTCAATTCCTCGGCGGGTCCGATCCCCCAGCAACGAGTCTCTAAGCTGGCCCAATCGCCACGTTGTGCTGTCACCGAGATTGCTCAACAGCGAATCCATCACCTGCCTTGTTTCCTTAGCCCCAAGGCTTGTTCTGGCGCCCTTCACAAGGTTGTAACCTATCGAATCGGCGTATAGGTTTACGGGTTTCATGGCGCCGCTGCTTAAATCCCCACCCGCTCCGCCCAGAATGGAAGAACAGCCGGGCATGATAAGCGCAAGTGAAAGCACACAAAAGTTACGGAGTATTCTGGTCATGGCTGCACTCTCTATTTGCTTTGTATTAGTAGCTGAGGTTCTCCTCTTCCTGCTTCATCGTCCCATCTTTGCAAAACGCCCCCTGCCGGTACAAGCCTCCCCTGCTCATCCCTCACTAAATGCAAAAAGGTGAACGTCTTGTCTTCCCGCACGGAGGCAGTCGAGTTTTCAATCACCGGAATCCACGTTCCGGTGTTGTAAAAAAGGCACCTGCCGTCTATCAGGTACGATCCAGGATTGTGGGTGTGTCCCATGGTCATAATCCTGTATGAAGTTCCCTCAAATCGTTCCCGCGCATACTCCTCGAGACTCGACGGCTCACTTAATTGAAACCAGCCGACCAGCCGGGATAGCGCGTACGACAAAAGGAGAACGCCGAAATTTTCAGCCTGGTCGAGTATTGCCTTTGCGATTCCCTGAAGGCTCCCGATGGACGATATATCTTGCTGAAACTTTGCAAACATTCCCGGTTCAATTCCTAAAGCGAGCAGGAAAGGAGCTGCGAGCATAAGGACGATCAGAAGCACAGACCGATATGTAAACCAGACATACCGCCAGTTTGTGAACAATACCCGGATAAGAAGCGGAATATGCTGGAACAGGACTTTTATCGCAAGCGGGAAGTTTTCTCTCATGAGAATCGGAAGGACGTTCCCCGACGGCCTCACCTTATCGAGGAAGGGAAAATACAGCTCGATCCGGTTGATGAGATACCTGTTAAAAAAGGAGCCGAAAGGAATATTTAACTGGTCGGGATATTTTTCAAGGACGGCATTGCCAAGAATCATCGTAAACTTGTCGTAGCGATGTCCGTGCTCGATATAAAAGTCTTTATCTATCAAAATTGAATCGTCAACAAAAGTCAGGTTCGGGAGAACTAATTCTGATAATATTTTTGATAAGTTCTTATTCTTCCCGAGTCGAGCGATATCCTCGCCGATAATAAGACGTATGTGGCTCCGTACCAAACGCCAGAAGATTTCAACGTCATGGTTTCCTTTGACAATGATCAGTTTGTGTCCCGCGCCCATCCATTTAGCCAGCGCACTGAAAAAGGCGGGATGCCCGAGTCTAATTAATCGAAGTTTATAAATTGTCTTGAAGTCTTGGGTCCCCAGGCCGTACTTTTTTTCCCGGGGTGAAATACTTTCTTCAAGCTCGCCGGCCGTCTTCGTCACACCGAGTTTTTCCAGCTCGGCGTGCCAATCGGCGAAAGCGTCGTACACATCTCCGGGCTGTATTCGCCCTATCAACGGATCGCCTTTTATGAGATGCTTAACCCTCTTGCTAATCCGTATCCTCCTGATTTTCCCCGGGTATTCTGTCACGCGAAGGAAGTCGAATATGTCCCCGTTAATTGCCAGGACAGCTTTTTTGCTTTTTGAAACGCTATTGGCATGATCCAAAAATCTGCCGAAAGAATCGTCCGCGAAGAAATTTTCCGTCCCGCGATATACGCCTTCCGCATTTTTTCCGGCTGCGAGGTGCAAATCGCTGACGACGAAGACTTCCCGATTGTCGGCATCGTAATCGACAGAGGAAGTTCGCAGCGGAAAGGACTGCTTAAAGAAATCAGCCTTCGCTTCTCGGTACGTGTCCGGGTTGACCACATATTTTGGGGCGAGACCACTCTCCTCGCACGTTGCAAGAAGTGATGAAACCTTTTCGTTCCTCATGTCGATCACCATCAGATTTAATTTGACGAGGTTGCGTTCAGGATAAAGATTAATTTGCGACACCTAGTTTGGCGAGAATGCCAGCTCGTTCTTATGTTTCTTACTCTTCAAGTGTCCAGAGAAATAACATACCACATCCACCATGAGTTCCCATAGTGCAGCTTGTGCCGCCATTTGCAGAATGAAAGATGCCGCTGCCTATGATCTCAGCAAAAAGATTTCTGCCGCCTGACCCGTCGGTTGAGACGGCAACGGCGAGAACGTCGCTGCCGTGCAGCCCATCAGTTTGGACCCATTGGGCATGCGACATTCGCACACATGAAAACGCATAGTGCCACGAATACCTGCTGAAAATTGTTTTTCGTCCTGTCCAGCTCCAGTGAAGATTCTGTTTCTATTTTAACAAGCATGTCGAGACATTGAGAAGTGCCGATCGAAACGAAAATCCCGGCGACCAGGCACAATCGTCATCTTTAATGGCACGCCGTCTGATGGCGAGCGAATAAGAAAAGAGGTTGAAAAATTAAAGGATATGCTAAACGTAGACAGGAAGAGCAAACTTTCCGCTTTGCTCAATCAAATACGAACGCCGGTACCATCCTTGCCTGAGGCCGACTAATGTGCACCGATTATTTGTTTACCGGGAACCATGACCATTTTGCCGCATCGAATCTTTAGCCGAAACCGCCCTCACGTCGATAACGCGGACAGGAGCGCCCGCATCTCCTCCTTTTTCCTGTCCAAGAGATTCTGTCCCAAGCATCCTCTCTATCAACTCCGTATCGTAGATGCTGTTCTGTTTCATCATAGATTTAAGAGCCTCATGCCCGTGGACACGGTCGATACCATGGTTTTCGAGGTCCAGCAGAATTCTCAATATGCGGGAACCAAGCGGAAGCTCCTTGCCTTTTGTCTTATTCGAATGAGGTTCGCCAATTCCGGAGAAGTCTTTTCTCATAAGCATAATTATGTCTGCAACACCTTCAAATTTCGGAATTCCTCTCAGCATCTCGGCTGCAATGAGATGGTGATTATGCGCAAGCTGAATATCCTTGATCGCGCTCATACCTTCCTTGATTACCTTGAGCTGTATAAAAGTGGGAAGCAACACCAACCCGAGGTTAAACAACTCCAGAGCACAGCTGATTTCCCAGTTTTCCTTCTCGCTCAACTCCGGCATCAGCTTGAGTACTGCCTGTCCCAATCTCCTGATTCTGTCGTTCTGAGATGCGACATCTTTTCCGAGGGCTGCAATTAAATCGTTCAGGAGCTTCAGTACTCCGCTTGTGGTCCCCTTTACGGTGAGCTGCAGAATCTCATTCTTCAACTTCAACTCGCTGAGAAGAAACCGCTTCTCCAATGTGGTGTTATAACGCATCAAGAGATCATCGATCAGGGAGCAGACCTTTTCATCGTTCCAGGGCTTAGAGATATATTGAACGATTCCCCCTTCGTTGATGGCTCCCTTTACAGTTTCCATGTCGTCGTAGCCGGTAACCAAAACACGCATAGTATCGGGAGAAGTTTTCATTACCTCGTGCAGCACTTCAATTCCATCCTTGACGGGCATTCTCTGATCGGAAAGCACGACGGCAAATGGCCCGTTTGATTTCAAGAAATCCTCGATCATCGCGGAATTGTTAAGTGTATAGACTTCCACATTCCGGTCGCCCATAAAGTATTTAAACGCCGTACATGGTCCATCTTCGTCATCAATGTAGAGGACTTTCCTATTTTCCACAAACTTGGACATATCTATTCTCTACTCTCTGACATTTATCGTATTTCTTGATGCCATTTAATTCTATTTGTGTTATCGGAACTTAATATTATATCTATAGCGAAAGGCAAGCTTGCGCTGGCAGGAGAGCATCGGATTAATACTGTTAATCTATGGAAATTGAAGGCGAAAATTAGTTGAATAATCGGCAATCGGAATTTTGTAATGTTCCAACAATCTTGCACAACAGAAACCGACGTTGCCTTGCATTATCCAGCCATAGAGGCATTTCATGTCGAAGCTCCCGCTCGATTCATTTCAAAACACATTTGGAATTAGCGCCTTTACCCTCTTCTTATATTCCGAGTATTCCTTCGGGAAATGCTGCGTCATAAGTTCTTCTTCGTCGATCGACTTCATTCGAAGACCGATGAAGAGACTGGCAAAGAAAATAAGACCGGGGACGCGGCCGTACCATATCAGGGCTCCAAGGAACATCAGAAGCATCCCGCTGTAAATCGGGTGCCGCACGAATGAGTAAGGCCCGCGCGTGATGAGCTCATGGTTTTCCTTAACTGCGGGCCCCATGTCCCAGTTTCCGCTGAGAATTATGCGTGCCCAGATCGCGAAGGCAACGCCGCCGACTGCGACGATGTCCGCAATGAAGCCGACTGTCCGGTTGATAGAGCCGGCCGGCCAGAGGACTGCCACTACATATTTCGACAGCGTTCCGCCGTGTTTTCCCAAAACATAAATTATGACTATCGCCGCAATGAGCGGAACACGCCACGCAAAATCGCCCCGCCTCTCGACCGTGCGTTTAACTTTCGATGCACTTATAAACCAGTAAACGATAAAAATTATCCAGCATGTAGATATTATTTGTCCGGGAAGGAATCGCATGATTTCCAAGTTATGGTGTCCTTTTCTTTATCCTGATTCCATCGCGCCGGGTTATTGAGAATATATTCGCGGATGCGATTCAATTCTTGTTCATTGCGAATGACACGTTCAAAATAATTCCGTTGCCAAATTCGTTTCCCAGGTGAATTATTGATCTCATTTATTCGTTTGGTCGATTCATATTTAAAATACGCAACAATTTTCCCCAACGTTATTTTGTAGGGGCGACGTTGCGTCGCCCCATTTGAAATCGATTTATCATCGGGGCGAGGGCAACGTAACGTTGCCCCTACATTATCATCATTATTTGTTTTCGATTCGTTGATAACAATTATTCCATGGACATGGTTCGGCATTACCACGAATCCATCCATCTCCACATTCGGATATTTCTGCGGAATCTCGTACCAGCATTCTTTGACAACCTGTCAATATTGATTCACCTTCATCTCCGAATCGACAATCTCGCCGAACAGCAGGGGTAATTCTGGTAAAGGCAATTCATGTCCAAGATCCTGCTTCAGGCGGGGAATCGCCCCTACCTTTCGGACACATATCGTTACAAAATATCCGCCAGATCCAGAATAATCATATTCTTTTAAACGTATTGAACGCCTGCCTGTCCGCCATGGTTCACCTTTTGGCGGATGGTGCTTGTGCGGATCGTACATCAAGATGGTCTCGGAAAATTAGGCCATTTTACAATCATGACGCGGAGCATGGCAGCGAGAACTATACAAACTTTACTTTATTGTGACCCCGGTTAGCTCGCCGTGGGCCTGCTTGTACGACCGGCCCGAGCTTGTGGTTGAATAAAGATCCAGGGCGACAAAACCAACGCCCGGAGATAGATAAACTTCCAACCCGGGCTGAGAGTTGAGAAGCATTTGATAATCATAACAACTGTAGGTGCCTTTCTGAACAGTTACGGAGGCATCGTTCGATTCAAGAGTGACCTGATAAGTTGTTGATGCGTCCATCTGAGAACTCCAGCTGTCTCCAACATTTGCCGGATACTTGAAGACAAGCGACGATCCTGCTGAAGAACTATATGTCCAAAGCCCGTTAGATTCCTGTGCGATAAGACCGCCGAATATCCTGCTTGAGATAGGGTACCATGTAACACCGGAAATGACAGTATCGCTTACAATTGTGGTGGTGTCGTAGATGGCGCCCATTTCCACTCCTGTGGTATCATAAACTGTGTACTTCATATACCAGCTATTTCCAATTTTGAGTGGAAGAATTTGCTGACTTCCGGACGGACCGGCAGGATTGCTTTTCGTGCACGATGAAAGTGTGAATACTGATACACCAAGTAATAAGATGAATAGAATCGATTTCATTTTCTTCCCTTTCAATTGTTGATTTGTGTACCGTTTATTCTTGTTCCACGGTAGAATTCTATCCCGACACGTCGCCGCGTCGGGACGGGAACACATTCTTTGACGCTCTGTGATCTCACCCACGCTCTAAGTCGAAGCGTCACGCGAACCGTTAAATATGTTTTCAAGTGTTGGAACGGTTTCTTCAAGTAAGATCATGGCTTATACATTATCATAGGCGCTGAATAGAGAAGTAGCTGCGCAACACCATGACAAACCATTGTTCATATCAAACGAAGCTCAGAAGGTTAACATTTCTCGCCCATATTGTCAAACCGGACATCTCAGCTCGTGCATTTATTCTACAAATATTGCCGTCGCCTCATTTCCGGAATAATCCATAGGCAAGGGAAGATCATTCCTGTTATTGCCGACCCAATAACATGGACAGCTAAAACCATCGTTCGGGTCATCCGGATTTTGCTTATAATAATCGCCTGCGGTAAAAACTGTTCCACCTTTAACGCAGATCGAATATACATCCGAACCGTTCAGGTTTGTTCTTGAAGTTCCTGCCCAGTAGCAGGGATTTCCGGATAAAGAGCCCGAAGTATATACGGTGCCGCCTTCGACCCAGATAGAGGATGCGCTTCCGCCGGCGCCGGGTAAATCTGTTTTTACGGATCCGGCCCAATAGCAAGGCGTCCCGCCGTTGTACCCGCCGGCAGCATAAACAACTCCGTCTGACACGTATATGGAGTTAACCTCTCCCGTACCAGTGCCGCCAGTTGTCAGATCGGTTCTAACATTTCCCTGCCAGTAGCATGGAGTACTTTGATCCGGATTAAGAGGATTCGGAAAGTAATAACCTCCCAAATAGACCGTGGTGTCCTCTACATATATAGAACTGATAAATGGATCCAACACGGTGTCCTGAAGCTCCTGCCTTACCGAATTGATCCAGTAACATGGTTTGTTCGAGTAATGTCCGGCCGTATAAACTGTGCCGTTTGAGACGCAAATCGAGAGCGTATAACCGCTCCCAGTGCTGTCGTAAGAAAGATCCACCATGGTAGTCCCCTGCCAATAGCATGGAGCCTGACCTCCTGTGCTGTTATAATGGTATCCGGCGGTATAGACCACTCCGCCCGAGACAAATATCGATGATGTAAAGCCAATTCCTCCCGGCAGGTCCGTCCTCGTAGTTCCTTTCCAGTAACAGGGCGTGCGTCCCGAATTCGGATTCATGTAAAAACCTGATGTATATATCGTATAGCTGCCCCCGCCGCCATTGCTGCCCGTTACATTATTCTTTGTGCATCCGTTAAAACATAAACAAACCATCGTACAGAAAACTGTACTCGATAATACGAAATAAAGCCCTGAACTTTTACCAATGCTCTCCATTTGCATGATCCTTTCGGTTTAATTAGTCTTCTTTATAGGGTTACTACTTTCATTGAAGCGTATTCCCGGGGCTAGCGGTTACTCTTCTCAGAGGCGCCGGGAAATGCCAGCTTGCATCGAACGCCAATCAGCTCTCCAGGCCGGATATTGAAACCGGAAACCATGGCAGCGATTGCAAAGACAACCGGCTTTTGCAAGAGCGAAAGCGGTACAATTGAATCTTTCCACAAAGGGAAAAAATGGACACCGGCAGTCCAAAGCGCCCCCGGCACAAAACCGGGAATAAAGAGGCTAAATAAAACACCACCTGTTGTCGATTTCCCACACACCTAATGCACCGCACTTTTATGAGTCGCATTTCCTAATACTTTCAACACAAAATGTTAAGGCGTAATCGTTTGAAAATCAAGCGTCGCAACTTCGCATGCCGAACCGTGATACGCGGGCACCGATTATCCGAAGAATCTCTTTGGGGGCGAGTACTTTCGTCCTTTTCCAATGTGCAACCAGCCACCCATGATATGCTCCCGATCGGGATCGTAGTCCCGAAATACGCCTCGTTACTTCCTCACAGGTAACGGGCAAATTCGCTGCTGATCGGCGTCGGGATAATTCATCGTTTCCTCAAGTCAGGAAATTCAGGTTTTCTGCGTTCTCATTCCATCGAGCCGGGTTATTGATAATATATTCAAGGATACGATTCAATTCTTGTTCATTGCGAATAATGCGTTCAAAATAATTCCGTTGCCAAATTCGTTGCCCAGGTGAATTGTTGATCTCATTTATTCGTTTGGTCGATTCGTATTTGAAATACGCAACAATTTTCCCCAACGTTATTTTGTAGGGGCGACGTTGTGTCGCCCCATTTGAAATCGATTTATCATCGAGGCGAGGGCAACGTAACGTTGCCCCTACCACATTATCATCATTATTTGTTTTCGATTCGTTGATGATGATTATTCCATGGCAATGGTTTGGCATCACCACGAATTCATCTATCTCGACATTTTGATATTTCTGCGGAATTTCATCCCAACATTCTTTGACGATTTTACCGAATTGGTTAACCCGCATTTCCAAATTGACGACTTCGCCGAATGAACATTGTCTGTCCTGAATACATATCGTCACAAAATATCCTCCCTCTTGGGAATAATCGTATTCCTTCAATCGGATCGAACGGCGGCCTGTCCGCCATGGTTCACCTTTTGGCGGATGGTGCTTGTGCGGATCGTACATCAAGATGGTCTCCGAGAATCAGTCGGTCCGATTTCTTCAGGTGCAATCATGGTTTAGACTTCCTCATGGATTATGAATAAACTTGAAGTCAGCCCGCCTTGCGCCAGTAAATTAACCTGGAGAAAATCTAAAGTTTGTAGACAACGTCGCTTTCGCGGTCATCCGGCGGGGTTCCCTGGGTTCGTTCTCAGTTTCCGTTTGAGTTCCGGCAGCACAGACTCAACCTCGCAACTTCCATCTACGAATTGAGCCATCGTTATCATTCGACGTGATTCCAAATGGTTAAGTATGGTATTGACTATCAAAACAGAAAGACCAAGCTCCGAACAGAATGACTCAGTTCTCCTCTTACCTTCATTTACGATCATGTATGCAATTTTGTCGATAAGACTAGGATAATCTGGAAGATAACGTCGCAAGTAATCTTCATACCTCGTCCAACCTATCTTGAAAGATGGAATTTCGCCACTCAAAACCTTTGTGGCATTGATGTAACCACGACCATCAAGGATTTCAAGCGACTCGTTGATGATCTCCTTCGACAATCCGTATGGATTCAGTTTTTCTACTAAAGAATCGGTGGCTACTAATGGTCCTGGTCTGGGCAAAGCAATTTCACAGGCGGATTTGAAAACTACCGAGTTGACTTCCGTCAAGTTGGTGAGGGCATCAAAGCTAGCTCGCGCATATGGGGGCGTACTACCCAGAACAGGCTTCTCGTATTTCCCGAATATTGACATTAGGATGTGATCGAATTCAGCGTCATAATGGTTGATGTCAGAAATCGTCTCCCAGATCGTTGATTTCAATGCCTCAGGTACTTCACAGTCGTCAATTATTACCGGAATTAGCTTGCTGGATTCATTGATTCTTTTTATGAAGGCGGCATTGAGTTCTTCACGAACCCATTTCTTGTTGACGCTATATCTGGAGAGCACAACAATAACCGCTTGAGCGTTCCTAATGCCCTCTTCAAATACTTTGTCCACGAGACTATCGCCCGGCAACATTTCCCAACGATCTATCCATGCGTTGACCCCTTTGCTTCGGAGTCTAGTAGCAAACTCTAAAATAAATCGATCTTTGTCTTCACTTGCATGACTGATGAAAACTTTCGGACTCATGCTGCGTTTCCATTGGTTAAAGCACCTCGATGGATGACTGGTACCATACTACCTGGTGGCGTCGCTAAAAATGTCTTGATAACGGCGCCTATGAGCAATCACCTTGCTTGGACAAATGACGGGCATCATGCTATCGTGGTCAGTCAAAATTTAGTTTTCTCTTCAAATCGGTGATCTCGTCGGATTCACGCCGTTTTTTCTGAGCCTCGCGTGCTCGGCGTTGTTCCTCTTCGACTAGGTACTGGCGATACTTCGCGTTAGAATTGGAAACGTCTTGCTTCAGGTCTTTCAGATGATACTTTTCAATCTCATTTGGTACGCAATAGACAACGACGTCTTGGCCTTCGATCCAAGCTCGGCGCCACATGGAGTGCCGAGGGAATTGGCGTTCCGCGTCGAATATCGCATTCCACTCCTCCGGTGGCCGTGCAGACAATTTCAGATAGACTTTGTAAAGAGCCTTATCCAAATCCGGCTTATATGTTCTACCATCGTCGAGTTCAACAATTTTTATGTCCTCGAAATCGCGGAGTCCTCCCAAGCCGAGTTGGACACCACGGTCGGTTGGTGGCAGGGTCATGATCACAGTCGCTTTGGGGGCAGATTCATCTGGGGTCGCCATGGTAATGCCTGCTCTTTCCTCGGAATGAGTCACCCCAAGGTCCGCCTCAGCACCAAGCGACCGAAGCAACTTAGGAAAAGACTCCTCGAATTTCTGCTGAGAAGTAAAGTCCGCATAAAGTTTATCTCTGAGGAACACGGGTATTTCGACAGGTTCTAGTAGCATAGGAAGTACAACTACCCTGCGGCCCTTTATCTCCTTCTGCATTGCGGCCTGTAGTTCTTTCTGGACCCACTCTGAATTAACCGAGTTGTGGGAAAGGACCACGCCGACGAAATCTGTTTCTTGAATTGCCTTTCCTACCCTTTCTGTCAATGAATCACCAACGTTGATCTCAGCCTCATCAAGCCACACTGTGACGCCGTGATTCTTCAGTTGCTCAGCAAGCTTCCGAACAAAGAACTTGTCCTTGGAGCTATGGCTAAGAAAAATCGAAGGAGATCCGGCTGGTGGAGTGTGCCGAATTGGATTCATGGCATGTGAATTACTCTTTGAGGTTATGTCATAATACTTGTATCGTCCTCGACTATTCAACATGACTTGACCAAACTTGAAAGGGAATGTTCCAATAAAATTCATCTGCTCAATTAGCCCTTCGTTTGAGAGAAAGTCTACAGCATCGTTGATTTCATCTGGCTCAAGTCCACTAATTCGCTTCAACTCGTCACCGTCGAACCAAGAATCATTCTCTTGCGAACTTTCGAACATTACTACAAGTAATTTTGCAACATCAACAGCGATCTTATTTGCCATGGAATTAACCCTGCCTTATGAACGATTTTCTTCAAGGATATAACATTTCCCACGCCTTTCATTTCTTCCAAAATCTAACCTGCGTCCAACATACATTCAACCTTTGCGCCTTCTTATGATTCAACTCTCCTGATACCTTCCAAATAAAATTTTAACCCTTACTCTTTTGAAAGTCAAGCTGGCCGCAAAATAGATAGAGGTCGAGAACAACATAAAATAATCACTGGCTGACAGCGTTCGCCAGCATCAGGTTCAACTGGGAAAGTTCTTCAACAGCAGACGCTAACCTGGCAGGGTCTCCGCCCGCTCTGAGAGCGGGATCGAGTGCCTGAAATCGAGTTCTCGCGTAATCGAGAACTCCCTTGAGATTGGAAAGGTCATCGGATTTTGCCTTCTCGTTGGCGCTGATTTGTGATGCCGCTTTTAAGCCCGTCAACAATCCGACGACTATTCCGGTTATCACACCCGCATTCCTGGCCTGGACGGGCTTACTCGCCAATGAGTAAGATGCAGTTATGGCGCTCCCCAAAACGCCGAAGCTCGCCGTGCAGAAATCCCACCACCAGTCACCGCTGATAAGCGGGTTTAGAGCGTCAGCTTTTCTCTTTACTTTGGCGGTAAGAAGTCCCATGCTGGTATTGAACGCACTGACCTGGACCGCAGAGCTGCCATCGTAGTCAGCTATGGGCAGCGGAGTAAAGTCGGAAATCTCCACGGTTTGAGCGCAGCCACTAACCATGATAGCAAGTAAAAACAAAACTACGGATTTTTTCATTTGTCGCCTCGATTCTTTAATTCAGGCTTGATGTTCGGTTGAGGTACCTCAATATAAATTGTGGTGCCTTCCACGGAGTTAGAAGCTTCATCATCCGGATTCGTGTAAGTGAAGGGTCCCACCAGCGTACTGTCATGGTTTGCAGGTGTTGTCGCCTTCAGCTCAAAGTCGGCGTCATATTTATTCTTACCAAAATCGCGTGCACTAATTTCCAATGCTACCACACCCGGAACAAGATCTTTAACATACGCCTTTGGGGTTCGATTGCCGTTGATGTCGCACAGCATATTACCCCCAAGCCTTGCAGTGAATCTTCCCGATCGGTTCGTAACAAAAAGACTCAACCTGGTCCCGGCATCCACCCTGTAAGGCCGAAAGCCTGCGCCGAATTCTTGTTGACCGCCCACGGAGTTAGCCATCGACGCTCGTGTTGAGTCTGCCAATCTCACGGGCCCGGCGCTTTGGTTCGACCCATTTTTGCTCCAGATGAAAACGAGCGAAACTAATGCCGCGGTCAAGACAGATTGCCCAACCATAGTTAAAATTGTTTTGCTCATTTAATTTCCTCCTTCTTAAACTGAACAAATTATTTCATTGCGGTCAGATAGTGTCCGCTAATTGCTCTTCATTTGTTTTGTGCACAGACTTTATTCACATAATGAAATAGTCATGAATTGCTCACCTGACATTGAATGCTCGTGCCTGAAAGAGCGAGATTTTTGTGTGAGCCGCTAAAATTGCACGAAAGGCCGAATTGCGGGTCTCATGCTACGAGATGGGTGAAGAATTCCGCTGCTCTTTCGTCATACAACATTCGAGAATCTCACTCATCGGGTATCATTGACCTTTAAATATATCTCAAATTGCATATCAGCTCTCCTACAGTACGGGCTTGATCCACCTTCATTTCGTGGTGGTACAAGAATTTAAACGGTCTATTGCCTAACAACAAGAAAAAGTTTACTCGGGCGTGTGGCACCGTTAATTCCCGATGAAGCCGGAAGGAAAATCCTGCATTTAGTGCTGCAAATCCCCGCTTCGGCTTACGCCGTGAATTCCACAACGGGTTCGCCATGCTCAACATGGCACACCGGAGTTTCACCCATCATAATCCGCAGAGTGTTTTTCAGTTTCATCAGCTGAATGAAAAGATCGTGCTCCGGAACCGCATTCGCTTCATGGAGCGGGCTCTTGAAATAGAACGAAAGCCAGTCCTGGATTCCTTTGAACCCCGATCTCTTAGCCAGGTCGGCAAAGAGGACCAGGTCGAGCGCGAGCGGTGCCGCCAATATTGAATCTCTGCAGAGGAAATTGATCTTCAGCTGCATCGGGTAGTTCAGCCACCCGAAAATATCTATGTTGTCCCAGCCTTCTTTATTGTCGCCTCTCGGCGGGTAGTAATTGATCCGCACTTGATGATAATACTTCGAATACAATTCCGGATAAAGCTCCGGCTGGAGAATCGTGTCGAGGACGGAAAGCTTGCTCTCTTCTTTCGTCTTGAACGAGTCGGGATCGTCCAGCACCTCGCCGTCGCGGTTGCCCAATATGTTTGTCGAGAACCAGCCGTTTAGCCCGAGCATCCTTGCCTTCAGCATCGGAGCGATCACCGTCTTGAGAAGGGTCTGCCCGGTCTTCAGATCTTTTCCTGCAATCGGAACGGATTTCTCCCTGGCAAGCGCTGCAATTGCAGGAACATCGTTCGAAAGATTGGGTGCACCGTTAATGAACGGCACTCCTTCCGAAACGGCAGCGAATGCATAAAGCATGCTCGGCGAAATATCGATATGATTTTCTTTCATCCCCTTTTCGAAATCCTGGAGAGTTTGGTGTACCTGACCCGGCCTGATAAATATTTCAGTGCTGGCGCACCAAATTACCACGACTCTTTCCAATTGATTTTGTTTTTTGAAGCCGCGAATATCTTCCCGCAGCTGCTCCATCAGCTCGAATTTGCTCTCCCCAATTTTGATGTGTGTGCCATCCAATCTCTTGACATAGTACCTATCGAACACGGCCTTCATCGGTTTGATCTTCTTCAATTCATTTTCGACGGGCATAACGTCTAATTCGTCTAAAACATGGGCATATTTTGCGGCGTCGTAACAGCTGTGGTCATAAATATCCCATCCGCCGAAGACAAGGTCGCTGATCTTTGCGAGCGGCACAAAATCCTTTATATATGGAAAATTATTGTCACTTCTTGCTCCGATTCTGACCGTGCCCATCTGGGTAAGCGACCCGATCGGGTTGCCTTTTCCGCCCACGATACCTAATGTGCCCGCGACAAAGGTTGTGGACACGGCGCCGTTAATTCCGACGATTAAAACTCCCAATTTTCCTTCAGGTTTCTCTATTTTTAATCCGTTCATCTGTTCTCCTTAATCTGTTAATAGCAATATCATCTCAAACCGCTGAGGGCAAGAAGATGCAAAAATCATGTAAAATAAATAAGACCCGCTCAATTATTTAAATATTCGATAAACGGGCAATCGTTCAGAATTCTTAGCGAGCCTTTTCAATCCCGGCAGTTAATATATCTCTGTTCACAATTCGCAATTTTTACTTATCTGAAACTTCAAGCGAGCGTTCTGCAAGCCTGAGCTGTTCGATCATCTCATCCAGGTTTCCGTCGAGGACGGAATGAAGATCGTAGATCGTGTAATTGATCCGGTGATCGGTGATCCTGTTCTGCGGAAAATTGTACGTCCTTATTTTGTCGCTCCTATCGCCGCTGCGTACCATCGTTTTTCTTTTCGCAGCGATTTCCGAATCGCGCTGCTGCACCATGGTATCATATAAGCGCGCCCGGAGTATCTTCATAGCCTTCTGTTTGTTCTTGAACTGGCTTCGTTCATCCTGGCATTGGACGACCAATCCCGTGGGAATATGCGTGATCCTGATCGCCGTTTCCACCTTGTTCACGTTCTGGCCGCCGTGCCCCCCGGCGCGATAAACATCTATCCTCAAATCGTCAGGATTAATTTCGACTTCAACGTCTTCGACCTCCGGCATTACGACTACGCTTGCCGCCGATGTGTGAATTCTCCCGCTCGATTCGGTTGCCGGTACCCTTTGGACCCTGTGAACGCCGCTCTCATATTTTAGATCAGCATAAACATCCTTCCCGCTGACGCCGAGGACTATTTCTTTGAAGCCCCCGATCCCGGTCTCGCTGAAATCCAGCATCTCCATTCTCCATCCGCGCTTGTCGGCAAGCTTGCTGTACATCCGGTACAAATCCGCAGCAAAGAGAGCGGCTTCTTCCCCTCCTGTGCCGGCGCGAATTTCGAGAATTACATCCTTGCTGTCGTTCGGGTCTTTCGGGATCAGCAGATTCTTCAGAGCCTCTTCCCTTGCGGAAATCTTTTCTTCAAGCTCCTGCGTTTCCTGCTTTGCAAGCTGGCGCAGCTCCGAATCCTCGGAGTTTTCGGATAACGTGCGCGTCTCTTGAAGATTTTTTTTCAAATTCAAAAGGGATTCATACGCCTTCACGACAACTGCAATATCGCTCAACTCCTTGCCCAACTCTCTATATTTTTCCTGGTTTGAGGTTACCGATGGATCTGAAAGGAGATTTGTAAGCTCCTCGTAGCGCGCTTTTATTTTCTCAAGTCTTTCCTTCATGCCTTGCTCTTTTAATAACGAAAACTTGATGGATAAAATAAATCGAGATTGCCAGACTTATTGCGGACCACAATATCGATGCAGAAGTAATTACGATTCCGTACCATGGAAATCTTTCAGTCATCACCGGCTCGAATGCGAGTCCGAACATTATCCATAGTGACCCGATAATGAGGCACATCATCATCACCATCATGATACCGCTCCTGATTAACATTCTTGCCGGATAAAGATGCATTCATTACTCCATAGTTGCACTTTGGCCAAATCGATTCGTTCAAGTTCACATTAAAGATATTGAATTGGAGGGTAAACTCAAATTCTGGTGATGTCCCAATTTGAATTCTGCTTTGGATCGCCATCGAATTAATCGCAAAGTGCAGCCTTGCAGCATCCCACTTACCAGCGAGCTTCGACAATAAGTTGGTGGGAGGCGCAAAGAGTCGCCAAGCCTGCACTGGAACGTTGCAACCCTCCGGGTTTTCATATCAATAATAATTTTCCTTGCGTCGCTTCGCAACCTCGGCGTACAAGAGAATGCTTTCTGGATTTTGCCGTAAGACGGGATCGGGAATCCAAGCGCGCACCTGCCTGACAACCGCTAAGAGCCACGAAGGAAAGACGATCTGGCGCACTGCTGCCGACGTATCATTACTTATATATCACCCTTTCAGGGTTGAATTAATTATCAAATCCTGTTTTCTACAATCATAGCCCACCGTCGGTGTTTTCACTTCTAAGCCCGGAGGGCTGATATTGCTGTAGAAAAAAGCATCCCCGGGCAATCTTAACCCCTAGGGGTGACATAAATTGCATCTTCAGGAGAACAGAACAATATGTCAAGAAACATTAAACGCACTACGCTAGTGCGGATGAGCCTATGGCACTAAAACTCTGAGTGTGAGATTTGAAGGCAAAACGTCAATCGTTAGTCAGCCGGGGCGCAAAATGGCGCTTTGGTTTTTGCTTTTCCCCTCTTATCTCGTGTCCTTGACCTTGGAACACTTGATGGTTAACTTTTTGTTACGGAGATATGAAGACGGCGCTTCCCAACCGCTCGAATACCCGGCCCTTGAGATTAAATATTTCTCGCAATGCGGAAACGGGAAAAAGAATACTGAAACGATATGAGCATTATTAACAACATCGATATTGAGTTAATCAAGAAGTACGACAGGCCGGGGCCACGCTATACGAGCTATCCCCCGGCACCCGCTTTCAGCTCAAGTTTCACCGCGGACGATTTCATCCAGTCTTTGAAAGAGAATAATACTCCGGACAACGATGCGGAGATGTCGCTCTATTATCACATCCCGTTCTGCGACACCCTCTGTTATTTCTGCGGCTGCAATATGCTGATAACTCGCAGCCGGGAACGCATTGCCGAATATCTGGTTTACTTAAAAAGAGAAATGGAGCTTTCCGCTCCCTTCTTCAACAAGAACAGAAGAGCTGGACAGCTTCACTGGGGCGGCGGCACACCATCTTATCTCAACCCGGAAGAGATTGTCTCGCTGACAAATTCTATAAAGGAACATTTCGCCTTCTCTCAGGATATCGAGGCCGGAGTCGAGATCGACCCGCGCGGACTGACATTCGAACACATGGCGGCATTCCGCGAATCCGGTTTCAACCGCGTCAGCATGGGGGTACAGGATTTCGAGCCGAAAGTTCAGGAAGCAATAAACAGGATTCAGCCGGAAGAAATTACGCGGGATGCGGTGGAGTGGAGCCGCAAGTTAGGCTTCAAAAGCATCAACCTGGACATGATTTATGGCCTCCCATACCAGACTTTTGAATCTTTCGAAAAAAGCTTGAAGAAAATTATCGATATTTCGCCGGAAAGAATTGCGGTCTTCAATTTCGCGCATGTGCCATGGCTGAAGTCTCACCAGAAATTGATCGACAAGGATACCCTGCCGCTGCCCGAAGTCAAACTTGAAATCCTGAAGATGACGATCGAGCTGCTGACAAGCTCCGGATATGTGTATATCGGTATGGATCATTTCGCAAAACCGGACGATGAGCTTGCAATCGCACAGCGGGAGAAAACTCTCTACCGAAATTTCCAGGGCTATTCTACCCATGCCGGCGCAGATCTGTACGCGTTCGGAAATTCCGCGATCAGCCAGTTCAATCATGTCTATGCGCAAAATTATAAATCGCTCAACGACTATTACAAAGCTATAGATGAGAACCTCTTTCCGACAGTGCTCGGATACAGGATGACGGAAGACGACGTAATCCGCCAGCACGTGATCATGCGCCTGATGTGCGACATGGAGCTGAGCAAGCGCGACATCGAAGAGAAATTCGCAATAAACTTCGATGAATATTTCGCCGACGCGTCTCGGAAATTTGAAGAGTTCGTCCGGGATGACTTGCTTGAATTAACGGGCGACAAAATTATCGTGAAGAATGCGGGAAGATTGGTGATAAGGAACATCGCAATGACCTTCGACGCTTATCTTGAAAGAATGATGAAGGAGAAGCCGATTTTCTCACGAACTGTATGAATGCCAATAGCTCACCGCTTTCATGCATGAGCTGCGAACATTGAGCGAACTAAGGAGGAGGAGCACTATCGGGATAGATCGGCAAAATTCTATTGAGAATTCTCTCAAAGAAAGGGTAGAGCTATTTCACAGCGCGTTCGAACATTCAACCGATGCTATGTTGATTACAAATATCGAGGGAGTCATCATAGAAGTGAACGAAGCGTTCACGAAAACCTACGGTTATCGACGCGATGAGTCTATAGGCAAATCGACGTCATTAATCCAATCAAAACATTCCAGCCGCGAGTTTTACAAACAAATGTGGGATTCGCTGGCCCAACGCAGCCAATGGAGAGGTGAAATAATAAATTGCAAGAAAGATGGTACGGAAATTCCAGTGTGGCTGACCATAACTCCGATATTTCTTGACGGCACAAAAATCGGGTACATGGGAATCGGATCCGACATGAGTGACAGGAAGGATCTCGAGCAGCAAATAATCCAGACTGAAAAACTTGCAACTATTGGACAACTCGCGGCCGGGATCGCTCATGAAATCGGGACGCCGCTTAACGTCATTTCCGGCAACGCCGAGTTAATTCAGCTCGACATGAAGGAATTCGATAAGGGGTATCAGGAGCTTACCACCATCATAGATCAGACAAAGCGAATATCGGTGTTGATTAGGCAGCTCTTAGATTTTGCGCGGCCGAAAATACTTTCACTGCAGCCGGTCAACATAAACTTCGTCATCATCAGCGTTCTAGAGTTCGTGCATCTCCAGTTCTCGAAAAATGGAATCGACATCGAGACGGCCTTCGAAAATGAATTATCGAAAGTGTATGGTGATCCGGCATTGCTCTATCAAGTTTTCCTGAACGTGATCATCAACGCGTTTCAGGCGATGAAGAACGGCGGCAAGCTCCGCATAGAGACATCGGTTGAGAGCGAGAACAGGGAGACGGTTGTCGTTACCATAAAAGATACGGGCGAAGGGATATCGCATGAAAATCTGGAAAAATTGTTTACGCCGTTCTTCACTACGAAAGAGCCTGGAAAAGGGACCGGCCTTGGGCTTGCGGTAACGCAGAGAATAATTCAGGAACACAGCGGAACGATTCAAATCGAAAGCGAAGCGGGCAAAGGTACCATCGTGACGATTCGGTTCAACGCATTCAAACAGAAGTAAGCGCCGTCATGAAAGGACTTTTACATGCACGACATTACTTTTCATGATTTTCCCGTTCTTCTCGCCAACTAACTGGAACAAATGGTCGCCTGTCTCCAAACTCCATTGATACGCACTTGACGCAATGTTCCTTGAGATTTCTTTGCCATCCATTAAAAGCCGGACATTCTGGAACGTTTCGCCCACGGCAATCGTAATTTTGACCGTCTGGTATTCGCGACGAAGGACGGGATCTATTTTGTAGATTGCGCCATCTTCGGGAAGAGTTATCGCGAAATCCGATCCTACCAGCTTCAAACTGCGCCCGCTTTCGTCATCATCGGCCCCTCGATCGTCTACCATCATGGACATGGCTTCCGAACCGAAATTGGGCTTCGGAATTTTCTCTTCAGCTGCCCACTGATCGAAGACCGGCGGATAAATTTCAAATAATTTATCAGCGGCAAATGGTTTCGGCGTAGATCGGTTCGCAAACGCACCGGTTCGAGCATCGATGCGATACATCCGGTGAACGGTGCAGCTATCTTTCGGCTCGGTACCTTCAATGAAAATTTCTCTCAGTGTCCCAGGACAATTTTTGTTCGGTAAAAGCCCGGATTCCGGGCACACGTTGACATCAACGAGCCCTTCAGGGCGATGAAATTCGCCGCCCGTTCCACGCTGTTCGAGGTAAAGCATAATGTCCCGGAAGAGCGGGCCTGCGCCTGTTATTCCCGAAGCTCTCCTCATCGGCTTGCTGTCGAAATTCCCCACCCATACTCCGACAGTCCAGCGTGGAGTGAATCCCACAGTCCAATTATCCTTGTAATCTTTCGACGTTCCTGTTTTTGCAGCGCACTCAAATGGAAGGTTGATGGGCGAATCGACACCGAATGCCGGGATGCGGGCGTCATTGTCGCTGAGTATGTCGGTAAGTATATAGGAGATCTGCGGAGAAAAAATTTGAAGCTCGCTGTCAGGCGTCACGAATTGAGTTATGCTCCCGGATAAATCGCGCGTATCAAGAATTATCTTTTCACTTCGATAGACGCCGCCTTTTGCAAGCGCCGAGTAGGCGCGAACAAGCTCAAGCAGCGTCACCTCCCCGTCGCCAAGCGTCAGGGCAAGCCCGTAGTATGATGCCGATCTGTCGAGTGAGGAGAAGCCGGCATCGTGAAGCCGTTTTAGCAGTGCATCGACTCCTATTTTCTCTGCTACTCGAATTGCAGGTACATTGTAAGAACATGCAAGAGCCGTCCGCACGCGTACAGGCCCATGGAATTTCCTGTCATAATTCTCAGGACTGAATCCCGCTCCCGATACATCCTCCCCGGCAACGGAATAAGGCAAGTCGGGAAGAATATCCGACGCGGTAAGCCCACTCTCAAAAGCAACACCGTATGTGAATGGTTTCAGCGTTGAGCCGGGTTGTCTGAGCGATAGTGCACCGTTTACCTGTCCATCATGCAGTGAATCGAAAAAATCCACCGAACCTGCAAGCGCAACCACGTCCCCTGAAATATTGTCGAGAACGACGACGGCTCCATTTGTCACATGCTGGCGGCGCAACAATGCGACATGACCTTTCAGCAGCATCTCGATCACATTCTGGATGTTGTAATCGAGCGTTGTCCGAATTTCGGAAACTCTCTCGCGTTTCTCTTCGGGAATTGCCTGCAAAACCATCTCGGTGAAATGCGGCGCGCGGAAATGCCGCTGAGGCTCCACAATGTTTATCGGCTCCGCAGCAGCTTCGTCATACTCTTCTTTGTTGACGATCTTTTGCTCGTACATCTTCTTCAGGATAAACCGCATTCGTTCATGTGCGCGGCGCATCGAGCGATACGGATTGCTCGAAGATGGAGAATTGGGAAGTGCTGCAATAAAAGCCGCCTCCGCAAGCGAAAGATGTTCCGCAGGTTTATCGAAATACAAGCGCGACGCGGCTTCGACGCCGAACGTCCCGTTACCGTACGGAACACGATTGAAATATTGGAGCAATATTTCCTGCTTCGACAATGTTCCTTCAAGTCTTAGGGCGTACCATGCTTCCAGGATTTTTCCAAAGATGGAATGTGGAATATGATAAATGTTTCGCACAACCTGCTGCGTTATTGTCGAACCGCCTGAGACAAACCGCAACGATCTCATATCCTGATAGGCTGCCCGAAGAACAGACAGCGGATCGATGCCCGGGATGCAGATAGAAACGTGAATCTTCAACCGCTATTGTTGCCTTCACGAGATCCGGCGGAACTTCATTCCAGCGAAGCCAGTATGCCCTGCCTCCTTGGTCTGAGAGAAGCTCCCGAAGAGTAATCCCATTCCTATCAGCAATCCTGAGTGACACCACCGGCAGGGGAGATAACCGATCAGCCGGGATAGGAATAAAGATGGAAACCAGCACTGCGGCAAAAGCCGTTGCGAATATCCATCGCCATGGATGGGATTTCCATGAGCCTTCAACTCTGTGAAAGTTCGAAATGTTTCGGAAGAGCCCACGGTCTCCAATCATTTCACCACAACAGTCTTCGTCGTCGTCGTTCCAAACACGTCGGGCGCATACATTTGCCCGGCGTACGTTGCGGGCATCTGAAAAGTGCCATAGGTTGTCGCGCGTACGAGATAAGAATACGTGTGAACTCCCGCGAAGAGCGCATCGGCGAAAAGGAGAACTTTGTCGTCTTTTTGTTCAACATGGTTGAAGCCTCCCCACCAATATTCATCGTCGCTGCTCTGTTCCTCCCCAAGCTGTCTGCTAAGTTCGGAACTCTCGGTTTCAAAATTGAGATTTACCGCCTCGAATCCTGCGGGAAGCGGATCGTCAACGACAACGAAATTTCTTTCTTGAGGAGTAATAACCGTCAACGTAACTTTGAATGAAGAGCCTGCATCGAAGGTGCTGTCGGATTTCATGCTCCCCGTAAGAGGCGTGACAGTCTTAAGCAGAGCTATTCCTTCGTCACGAGGGATAGAATCCTTCACTGGGTAATAATTCATTCGAATTCCGTAATAAAGTATCCCTGGACCAAGCTTTTTGATGTCCACCGGAAGCTGTTCGCCTTGTTTGAACGAAGTCAGTTTCTCGGTCGATGTAATCGTGTTAAGATTGCGTCCTTCAAACATCTGCTGCAGAATCTTCTTTCCTGCGACTGAAATTGTTGCCTTGAAGAAAGGGATATCCGATTCAAATGCCTGGAAATACGTTGAAAGGGCATCGACTACATAAACATTTTCCTGCGTTGATCTCCACCTGCCGACACGCTGTTCCTGCATAATCCATCGTACCACTTTACTGAAAACCGGATCACGCGATCCGACTTCTAATAGCGCCTGCAGGATGATTGCAGTCGTCCTTGTGTTTGTGCTGTAGATCCATTCCAGTCCTTCCCAATTTGGCTCTTCAAAGTGTGCCGTAGTAGAGGTTACTTTTATCTGGTTCATTAAATTTCGGATGAGCTCCGATTCCATCTCTTCGGTTCTTGTCGAGGCGTGTATGGCTTTTAGCAGGAGTGCTCTGGCAAAAACCGGAAGATCGTCGCGCAGCTGGAACAGCTGCTCCATGTATGCTGGGTCAGGCTGATCCTGCAAAGCGAGGGCATAAACCATCAAGGCTTTGATGCCGTACCAGCAATGCATATCATACGGGCTTCCAGGTTTGAACACGCCGCGCAGAAAGCTTTTGCAGAAATCGATCGCTTTGTTTTCAACCGCCGGATCGACTGTATATCCGTGTGATTTCGCCTCAGCCATGACACACAGAGTATAGGCTGTTACATAGGGGGACGGCCATCGGGCTCCTTTCCAAATTGAAAGTCCGCCGTCCTCGGCCTGGTATTCTCCGATCTCGTCGAGCCCTTTTTGTGCCATCACACGCGCGTCCTTTCCTTCGAGAATCGAGAGGTGAAAGGCATCGACCATATCCTTCCCGAGAATTATCGGCAGGATTCGCGACATCTGCTGTTCGAGGCAACCGTAAGGATACTCAAACAGGTAATCGACGCTTCCTTCCAATCCGCCGAGAGCGGTCGAAGCGGTGGTGATTTCAAGCTCACCGAGATTTCGGTAAATGTCGTTGGGAATTATTATAGCCTGACTTGCGGAGTCTGCGGTACTTTCGTAAAGAGCCACCGATTCTTTATTGCGTGGAACTTCAACCGGCAGTGTCAATGTCAGACCATCGACGATTGCCGATGAATCCGCATCGGCTTTTTTCATCGATCCCTGAAAATCAAATTTTGCCGATCCGATGCCGACTGCCAGGTAGGCAAACCTTATCTCCTTACTTTCGCCGGCCGCTAGATCGAATTCAGCAACTTCTTTTCCCTTGCGTTTCACCTCCCCGGTGGCTGTCGCCCTCAGCAACACATGTCCCGGCCTGTCCGTATAATTAGTCGCAACAACTCCCGCTTCAAACGTATCTCCGAATCGCGCAAAGCGAGGAAGTGCAGCTTGGAGAAGGAAATCTTTATTCACGCGGAACGTGCTGCTTCCCCGGCCAAATTCCGAATCCTTTGTCTGTGCTACCGCCATAATTTTGAACTGCGTAAGATTGTCCGGAAGTTTGAACCGCACAGTTGCCCTGCCGCTGTCGTCTGTATTAACGGAAGAATTCCAATATGCAGTCAAACGGAAATTGCCGCGCATCTCAATTGAAGAAAGCGATGCGCCGCCTCCGCCGAACGTCTTCTCCTTTTTCGCCGTATGATCGCTGTTCCACTAAATCAGAAATCGTTTCAGACGTGCTCACACCTAACGGACGCGGGCCGAAAAAATAGTTGGAAAGGATCCGGCAGTTCATAACCGATCAGATTCAACACGCCGACATCGGCAACACTTATCGTTACATCCGATCTTTCGCTGTTGCCCATGGCATTTTTTACGACAATCGATGCCGTTACCGAATCTCCCGGGTGATAAGCTGCCCGATCGGAATTGACATTTACGCTAAGATGGTTTGTGCCCGGGTCCACAGGAAGATTTATGTATCCGATTTTGAAAGACGGTTTGCCGACATCATCACTCTCGGTCGGGGCAATGTCTGAGAGCCGGCCCTGAAGAAGCACTACGGAGACAAAAACATTCGGCAAGAAGTCCTTCGACAAGGGAATGTCAACCTCCGGAGCACTCCCGACCAGCTCTGTCGTCCACTCTTTCATGACACCGTCTCTTTCCAGCGAGATCAATGCTCTCGCCTTTTCATACGGGGACTTGACAATCAGGCGGGCAACATCGCCCGGTTTGTAACTCTTCGCATCGGAAACAATTTCAATTCGGTCATCATCGGAGCGCTCCCAGGCCACATAGCCCGAGCCGGAGACATAGAAGAATGCGCTCGACTGGATTGCATTTCCGCGTGCGTCATGCCCATCGGCCGTCACAAAGTATAGTCCGGCTTCTTTAGGAATAAAAATCGCGGAATCCGGTGAATCGTTTATCGTTAATTTGTTATCAACAAGCGTCGAATCCGTTTTCTCCGTCTCCCAAAAGTAGCGTCCGTCAGCGCCCGCTTTTCTCACTGAGTTCCACTCACGCTTTATGATTTTTACATCCAGTGCCGGTCCCGGGAAAATTTTGCCATCGGGATAAACCGTCATGAACGAATAATGGAGCGTGTCGTTTGCTTTCAAAAAAGTGGAAGATCTTTTTATTCCTATATAGTATTCGCCGCCGTATGCAATCGCGCCAGATCGGCCGGAGACCACTCGCCTGCTTGGAGAAGTAACGTCCGCTTCTAACATCAAAGATCGTGTACCCGTGATTGTTCCTACCGGCAGTGGAACCGAGATAGACAAAGTGCCCTCGTCGTCAAGACTTGTATTCTCTGATGAGAGAAGCTGACTTTCGTTGGAATAATTTCCTTCATCCAGATACCACCAATCTGAGCCGAACGAATAATCTTCATGGCCCGCAGGTTGGAAATCATAAGGCATCGACCTTAAACGCCATTCGACTTTTCCGTTCCGCATCGGCGCCCCGAAAAGATAACGCGCATTGATAGTCGCATGACAGGTATCTCCAATGATGTAGCTCTCCTGCAGGAAATGATTTGTGACTTCAAATTCCGCCGGCCGAAATGCTTCTACACTAAACCCGCCTGAAGCGAATATGGCATATCCTTTCAGTTCGGGCGACTGTTGTTCATCGTCATCATCGCTGCTATTCTGCTCTGGTCCCGTTGAAGCGATCAACGCTTCAATCCGATAGTCGCCGAGATGGGCAGTCGGGCTCAATTTCAGTGAATCGGTAAACGCCCCGTAATCGGAGAGCAAGACTGTGTCCTGTAAAACGACCTGGTTTTGTGAGTCCATCACACGTGCCAGGATGTGCTTTCCGTCGGGCAGCTGCCATTTGTCCTTCACCCGCTTTCTCACAATTCCTTTGAAAAAGACATCTTCCCCGATACGATACAAACCTCTGTCGGTAAAGATGGAACCACTCCATGGCTGATACTGTGGCTGCCAATTGTAATCAATATCAAAACGCCATGGCTCAATGCCGGTGCCTTCACCGGTTTGGGTAAATGCCACGTCGTCATTGTATTTCGCAAATATCCAGACTTGCGGCTGGCCTCCCCAACGTTTTTGTGGAAGATCAAATTCTCCCCATCCGGGAGTCTCAGCCAAACCTTGAGAATCTGTTTTTCCGGTCCATAATACTTTGTTGTCGTCACCGCGAATTTGCACATCTGCACCGGCAACCGGCGAACCATCTTTCAACCGGGTTACCCAAACAAGATTATTATCCGCGGAAAACTTTGCTGTGATTCCAAGTCCCGTGATCTGGAAAAATGCTTTATAATATTTTCGAACTTCTTTTCTTTCATCCAGCGTATTTACTGCTGCAAATACAAATCCTGTCTTCACGCTATCCAGCACTTCGTCTAAATGAAGAGGCAGTTTGGTAAGCCTGTTTCGTCGAAGACCCAGCTGCCGGATCTTGTCGATATTGAAATGCACATACGACGGATCAACTTGGTCGTTGAAAATGTCTGGATGAGAAAGAAGATCGATCACATCGTCCATTTTAATTGACGCCATTCTAACTTGTACGCTATCCTCGTTGCGGGCGACAAGTTGACAGGTTTTTGGGCCGTAAGCTTCGAGTAATCCCTGACCTGTTACCATCGAAATATAAGGAGTGAATGCGCCGGTTGTGAAAGTGAAAGTCACTTCCCTTCCGACCTTATTGCCGAAGATGTCATTCAACGAGCTATCCAGTTTCACTACATACTGCGTATCCGGAAGCAGCGGAAGAGTGAGATAAAGTTCGTCATTTTTGTCGTATTCATTTTGTGCGTACTCCGGCGGGATCGTAACCCTCGGCTCGAATTCGATGTGCCTGGCGAGATCTTTCAGCCAAACAGGATTAGAAAAAGTTAGACGAATACTTTCATCGGGGCGGTGACCCTCCATATCATCCATGCGATCAAAAGTAAAGTCGTTATACGTCGTGAAGTAAAACGACTCATCGTTGGACATTCCGAGGGGGCCGTCTGCGCCCGGTAACCCTGCCTTCAATTCAACTGTGATGGTCGCCCCTTTATAAAAATGATTGGACGGATCGATAACCAGAACATACTTCGGACTAAAATCCCATTGATACTTTGTCATCTCCTCCTGTTTAGGATAGCGAAGAGTGAAATCTACCGGCTGAGAATTCTCATTGACGGCTACATATGGAACCGCACGGCTCGGATCGATCGGCTGATTAAATTGGAGATAGATCAGTTGATTCAACTCCACCCATTTCCATGCGCGCACATATCCTCGCGGACGGTCGGGAATTGTTCTCACGAGGACCGGCCGCGGCGTTTGAAACATCCATTCATAATCGGAGCTGAGCGTCGATCCATCAAGCGCACGGGTTCCTGCCGGTACTATCGCCCTGTATTCGGTTGCAAACGGAAGCGTGTCCGTCGGGACAAACGTAAGCGTGCTCGTGCCGAGCCATCTATATTTTCCCGAGATTTTCGGGTCAAAAGTGAGCGGACCATTTTCTTCAAACCGGGGCAGCTCCTGAAGAGAAACCATGGGCTTGTTGAATATGACGACGATCATCCGCGATTGATCTCTTGTTTCCGTGGTCCCGTTCGGCGTCGCCGAAATTATTTGCAGTGAATCCCCGGTCGCAAATCCCGCCCGCGGGAATACATTCCGCATCGGATATGAAAGCTGGGTAAAGATGAAAACTAAAAGAAGCGCAAAGCACGATTTCATGGTAGTCCCTTTCAAACCTAATATTGAAGGTTGATTAAAATGCCGAATCGATAAAAAATTAAAACCGTTTGAAAGTAAACGTCGGCTGGGAGAAATGCAACCTTTGGGAACAAGCAAACTATCTCGTTCTGCCGCGATCGTCGGGCGAGCCAGGTTGTTTTTGAGAGAAGCGGGGAATAAATTGCAGGGCGAAATGGAAAACAATCCACGTGAAATTATCGAGAAGATAAAACTGTACTTTAGTCAGGCGGCTGAGTTATATGGTGATGAATTTTTATTCGCGACCTCAGCGGAAACAGCTGCCGGGCCGATTCCTCAATCGTCGGGGCAGGTGCCGGATCAAGCTAGCAAGGAAATAATCGGTGTGAAAACTCAAAACCTGCCCGATAGGAAAACGGAAAGCGAGAGGAACCTGAAGGAGAAATCTCAACAAAAGGGTATCGTGCCGACGGCGCAGAAAACTATCAGGGTGATGGAAGACCATGGCTTATTCGAGAGCGCCGTCTTGAAGCCGGAATGGAAAATCGATCCGCATTGGTCCGAAAGCGATACGCTTCAGGATCTTGACGCGAAGATTTCAAGCTGCATGAAATGCCAGCTCGGATCGACCAGAAAGAATTTCGTATTCGGCGTCGGAAATCCGAAAGCTAAATTAGTTTTGATCGGCGAAGCGCCGGGTGCAGACGAAGATGAACAAGGTGAACCTTTTGTCGGTCGCGCAGGGCAGCTTCTGAATAAAATTCTTGCTGCGGTTCAGCTTAAACGTGAGGACGTTTACATCTGCAACATTCTGAAGTGCAGGCCGCCTAATAATCGCGATCCCTTACCGGAAGAAGTCGCGGCCTGTGAGCCTTTTTTGAAGAGGCAGCTTGAGATAATGCAGCCGAAATTGATTCTTTGCCTCGGAAGAATTGCCGCGCAAACGCTTCTTAAGACCAAAGCGACCTTGTCGGAACTGCGAAATAATATTTATCAATATCAGGGAATCAAAGTCCTGGTCACGTTCCACCCGGCGGCTCTTTTGAGGAATCCGAATTGGAAAAGACCTGCATGGGAAGACGTTCAGAAAATGCGGAAGATGTACGACGAACTATCTTAAATGAAAGATGAATCAGCGAAGATCGAGAAGAATGCAAGACAATTTTTCACAATTCACTCTTAACTGTTAACTTTTATTATGGCGACAGATTTCGATCAAAGAGGAATAAAGAGTTTCGAGAGCAGTACGGAGAATCTCGTGGGCGGAAGAATCCCGCCGCAGGACGTCGAAGCCGAGAAAGCCGTACTCGGCGCGATGCTTCTCGACAAACATGCCATCTCGCCGGCGATAGAGCTTTTACAGGCAGATTATTTTTATTCTGCCGCCAACGAAAAAATATTCGGTTCGATGATTGCCCTTTATTCCCGGAACACAGAAATCAACGTCATAACAGTTCGCGAAGAGCTTAGAAAGTCGGGGCAGCTCGAAAACATCGGCGGGTCCGCATATCTTAATGAGCTAGTCTCATCGGTCGTGTCGTCTGCAAACATCGAGGCACACGCCCAAATAGTGGCGGAAAAATATATGCTGCGCAGCTTGATTTTTACCATGTCGCATAACGTACAGAAATGTTACGACAACCGTGAAGATGCGTTCGGGTTGATAGATGAAGTCGAGAGAGATATTTTTCGAGTTTCCGAAGCGAGGCTCAAGAAAACCGTCGTGCCGCTTCAGCAAGCCATCGTCAAGACCATGGAGATACTCGAGAAAATTCATGGCTCGAAAGGCGGGGTAACCGGTGTACCCACTGGATTTGCCGAACTGGATTCAATGACGGGCGGCTTGCAAAAATCCGATTTGATAATTATTGCCGCGAGACCGAGCGTCGGGAAGACGGCGTTTGCATTGACGATTGCGCGAAATGCCGCGGTGAAGTATGGCGTGCCGACCGCAGTCTATAGCCTCGAGATGGCACAGCAGCAGCTTCTGATCAGGTTGTTGGCAGCAGAGGCCAGGGTCGATGCACATGCGCTTCGAACCGGAACTCTGCCGGAAAGCCAATGGGCATATATTTCAACACGCATACACAAACTTGCGCCGGCGCCGATCTTCATAGATGATACGCCTGCCCTGTCGATTCTCGAGCTGCGTGCCCGCGCCCGCAGGCTGAAAACGGAGCACGACATCGGATTGGTCATTGTCGATTATTTGCAGCTGATGCAGGGTCCCGCAAAAGCGGAAAGCCGCGAAAGAGAAGTCTCCATGATATCCCGGAGTCTGAAAGTACTCGCAAAGGAACTTGACATTCCTGTCGTGGCGCTTTCACAGCTTCGCCGATCGGTCGAGGAACGCGGCGGAGACAAGCGACCGATACTTTCAGATTTGCGTGAATCCGGAGCGCTCGAACAGGACTCCGACGTTGTTATCTTCATACACAGGCCGGAATTATATGGAATTGAAAATTATCCGGACGGCGAAAAAACCGAAGGCGTAGCTGAAGTCATGATAAGCAAACAGAGAAACGGTCCGACAGGTGAAATCAAACTTGCGTTCGTGAAGCAGTATGCCCGGTTCGAAGATTTGGAAAGATTTCGGATGGGACCGACACTTGTCGAACCTGAGGACAAAGAGCCGCCGTTCTAAAAGCCGCCGATAATAAGCTGCTGGCTAAATGTTAACAGTCAAACGCTAATCGCCGTTGCGTGGCGAATTCTTTAAAACTTCCTTTAGGTTGTGAAATCAGCTTTCCGGCTGGGGCGCGGTGCAAGGAAGCTGATGCAATTCAAGCAAAGAAGACAACAAATTATTCATGAAATTACTTTTGTGCGAGCTCACGGAGTCTTTTTAAATTCGTGATGAAGATTTTCCGGGACACCTCCCTGATTATTTTGGCTTCTTTGAATCTTCGAAACATCCGCGAAAGCGTTTCATTCGCAATCCCTAGATGTTCCGCAAGGTCTTTCTTTCGAATCATCAAACTGAAATGGGGCTCAGGCAACCTGGCAGAACTATTAAGCTGGACCTCGTTAAGCAAATATCTCGCGACTCTTCCTTCAACATCCGCGGCTAACACGTCGAATCGTTTGTTAAGCTCCATTAGCCTTACTGCGAACGCCTCTGAAATCCTTATCGCGAGTGCGGGATTTCTTCCGAGGAGCGAAGCAAACTCTTCGGCGGGGAAAAAGAGAAGAGTCGAATCCTCCATCGCTTGCACGCAAGTGGAATAAAATCCTGAGCCGGAAAATAATGCCGATTCAGCAAAGCTGCGGAACGGAGCCAATTTGTGAGCGGTAACTTCTTGACCATTGCTGTTTAATTTATAAACTTTCACCGCCCCGTTTAGAATTACATAGAATCCCGCATACACTTCTCCTTCGAGAAAGATTATCTCGCTTTTTTTGTAACGTTTTGTTCGCGAAATGTCCGTTATGAGCTTAAGCTCTATCGGAGAAAGCCTCTCGAATATCGGAATTTCATGAAGCGTATGCTTGTGTTCCATCGGCTTGAATTTACTCAGGCAATCTTAATCAGTGATGCTCAAGTGAAATTTAAGAGCGGCCGATGCAATTTCAAAAGTTATAGAATCGCGCCAGCCAAGATTAGAAATCTCAGCCGAAGAAAACTTGATGGAAGAGCTCCGGCTGGGACCTCTGAATATTCAGTCAAAACATCATTCCATGTGCGGGAGAAGTAGTCGAGATCGCAATGTTGGAAATACCTGAAATCCCATTTTGCATATCTGAAAAAATAGCCATGTTCACCAATAGTTAAAAACAGGAAATGGCACACCTCCCTCAAGATGAAGGGAAGGTATAATAATTTAAGAGAACGCGGGGGAACGACCCTATCACCCCGTTGTGTGAACGATATTACGGAGTTTCGAGGCAGGATGAACAGTCCGCACATTTATAAGCGGAGGCTTAACATGCTGCCTCCCTCCAGATTGGAGTTAAGTGAAGTTGTGTACCAACACGTTTTTCAACTCCTCGACTTGTGGCACATATCCCGCCAATACAACTTTCCCATTTATGACGAGTCCGGGCATGTTCATTACACCGTAATGAGAAATCTCTTCAATGTCCTGAACCTCTCTAATCTCCAGCTGCAGCTTTAATTCTTCTGCAGCCTGTTTCGCACGGTCTTCTAAAGCCTTGCAGTTAGAACAACCCGCGCCAAGAACCTTGATAAGCATTTTTCAGTTCTCTCCCTCCAAAGTTTTTTCCGCAAATTTTCCGGATGATTTTGATTTCGAAATTTTATCTTAAGTTTCAATCAAGAAAACATATTCGAAACTTTCAGAGCTTAATTCTGAAAGACATTCTTATCACTCAGCAGTCTTTGCAACTTGACTCGCCGCCTTACAACGAACTTCTTTTTTCTGACCGGCGAAGCGATGCATCCGCGTGTAACTAATTCCGCTAAACCCGTCGTTTCGTTGACCGTTGAAATGTAAAAGCATTCAATCAAGTGTTCAACCCCTCACGCCAATTAATCGCCCTGAAATTTTAGAACTGGTTCGGTTTGAAAGTGAAATCATCGGTCCACCTCGAAGGCGGGCGGCCTGTTGGTAAATTGATTTTCATCCATTCTGCGGTTATATTTTTTGCTGCACGGTAACTTTTATCAATCCCGCGAAACTTATGCGGGGCAATTTTGCTTGAGAGGAAGTTTTCTAAAATGCCAATAATGACTAAAATGCGGGATAACATGCCTGTCATCCTGGTCGGGCTTGCAATCCTTTTCATCGTAATGATCGTTTTTGAGTGGGGTATGGACATCACAGGCCGACAAAGCAGACAGTACGAAGGTAATGTAGTCGGTAAAGTGAACGGCGAAGAAATCAGCTATCCTCAATTCGAGAAGGTCCTCGATAACGCAGTCGATGAGTACAAGGCTAATTCGAAGCAGGACCCCGACGACCAAATGACCGAACAGCTGCGCGACCAGGTGTGGGAGGAGCTTGTGAATCAAATCCTAATTAATCAAGCAGCCAAAAGACTCGGCGTCACGGTTACCGATCAGGAAATCGTAAATTGGGTTACGAACAATCCTGAGACTCTTCCTGATCCCGTCAAGAGAAATTTCGAGGATTCAACCGGACAGATCAACCGTCAGATGCTTCAGGCCGATCTCGAATCGGATGATCCCAAAGCTCAGCAGTTTTGGCAAGAAGTCCAGGAATATTTGAAGGAACAACGTCTGCAAGAAAAACTGACAAGCCGCCTTTATAGTGCCGTGCGGATTCCAGAAAGCGCGCTCGCGATGCAGTTCAGACAGCAGAGCGAAAGGCTGGATGCGGGTTATGTGCTATTCCCGCCCGCGACGCTATACCCGGCACAAAATATCCAGGTTACCAACTCTGAAATGCATGACTACTATTCTTCAAATCAGGATAATTACAGAACCCAGGCGACACGCAGGCTGAAGTATATACTTGTCCCGATAGCTCCTTCGGCGGCAGATTCTGCGGACGTTAAAAATGAAATCGATCGCGTCGCTTCACTTGCAAAAACCGGCAGTGATTTCCCGGACTTAGTCAAAGAATACTCCGAAAGTCCTTATAATGACAATTTTGTGAGTCACGGACAAATTGATCCTCAAGTTGAGAGCGAAGCATTTGCCGCAAAAGTAGGCGATGTGGTGGGGCCATTCGAATCGGCCGATGGATATCACTTGATAAAAGTCATGGCTCAGCAAAGCGGAAAAAACCAATACGTACATGCAGCTCACATTCTTATTCATGTCCCTCAAGGCCCTGATTCCACCGAGGCGCACAAACAAGCGCAGAATATTTTGAGACAAGCAAGATCCGGCGCGGACTTTGCCGCACTTGCGCAGCAGTATTCCCAGGATCCCGGAAGTGCGGCTCACGGGGGCGATCTCGGGTGGTTTGGCAAAGGTATGATGGTCAATCCATTTGAAGAGGCGGCATTCAAGGCAGGCGTGGGGCAAATCGTGGGTCCGGTGAGAACGCAATTCGGATTGCATATTATAAAAGTTCTCGGCAAGGATTCGCGCGAGCTGAAGATTGCCGACATCAAGATGAGCATCAAAGTTTCTCAGCAAACAAAAGACGACCTGAAACAACACGCGGAAGATTTTGCTTATATAGCAAAACAAGATGGCTTCGATAAAGCAGCTGCGACCGTGAATCTCACTCCGCGAGAGACGCCGCAATTTTCAAAAGGCAATTTCATCCCGACTGTGGGTAACAACGAGGATCTTATGAAGTGGACCTATGATGGTTCGCTTGGAGATATCAGTGAGATTATCACTCTCCCGCAAGGCTATGCCGTCTTCATGATCAGCGAAATAAAAAATGCAGGCGTAACTCCCTTCGATCAAGTTGCGAACCAGGTGAAAGAGACCATCGTGGAACAGAAACAGTTTGACATGACTCTTTCTTATGCCGATCAATTGAAGAAAAGACTTGCGGCGGGCGACGGCCTGAGCAATCTTACGCAGTACGACTCGCGACTTCGTTATGATACAACCGGAACTTTTGGGCTTACAGGATATGTCCCCAACATCGGCAGAGACTTTATTTTCGCAGTGGAAGCATCAAAGCTAAACCCGGGACAAATCTCGACTCCATTTAAAGGCGCATCGGGAGTTTATATCGTTCAGCTCCTGAGCAAAACGCCGTTCGACTCGACCGCGTTCAAAATTCAACGAATGACAATGATGCAGCAGCTAATGCAGCAGGAGAAGTCGAAAATCGTCAGCGACTGGCTGGGGCAACTCAAAGATAACGCATCAATCGAAGACGATAGAGCAAAAATCTTCAGGTGAAGTAAATGCGCAGGCGCTCCTGATCAAAACCTCAAGTGCAATCTTCGAGAGCATCTGGGAAACCTACATTTCACGTAGGCAGATTTCTTGATCAAGAGCTTCGGTGCGCATCTATCCATTTTTCCGGGTTGAATATACAAGGAAGAGCCGTCTCTCTTAGAGGCGGTTCATGCCCCTTCCACGATCTTCAGTTTCCGTCCTTTGGTCTCTGGAAATGTCCATATCCATATTCCTGTGAGCAAGGCGAAAAGCGCCGCGAGTGAAATCCCTCCGCTGAGACCGTATTTCTCAGCTATTACAGCTATCACAACCGGCGTAAGGAATTGTACCCCTCGTGCAAGATTAAAGGCTGACCCCATCGCAGTATTACGAATGGCAGTCGGGTAAAGCTCGCTGAATAGTGGTCCATACCCGCTGAACATCCCTGTGCCAAATCCAACCATGAACATAAAAGACAAAATCACCAGGGGGAAAGCCACGACTGTGTTCCACATCAGCGTTATCATCACGAGCGCGACAGCCACGATAAAGGAGTAAATCGAATAAGCCGGACGCCGACCGAACCTGTCGGCTACAAAGCCGAACGAAAGGTATCCCAGTAAGCCGCCGGCCTGAGTCACCAGTATCCAGACGGCGGATTTCGCCATGGGAAAATGCCTCTGCTCATGCAGGTAACCTGGAAGCCATGAGTAAGTGAACCAGTATGCCGACATATCGAATATTGCAAGCAAAAGAGATTGCATAAAGATTCTTCTGTAACCCGCTGAAAACAAAAGAACGAATTTGTTCTTGTGTTCTTGTTCTACAATCCCGGCATTAAAGCCTTCTTCTGAGATGACCCTTTTCCTCCTTGCCCAGATATCTGATTCCGGCAGCCTGCGTCTTATGATTATCACGAGAATAGCAGGCATGATCGAGATGAAGAAGCAGGCGCGCCAGCCGACGACAGGTTCCAAGAAGCCGCCTATGATCGAAGCAAGAACGATTCCGATCGGAGCTCCCGTTTGCATGAAGGCGGCATACCTTGCTCTAACGTGCGGTGGAAATGTTTCGCCAATATAAGTCTGGCCGGTCGCCCATTCTCCGCCGACACCCAGGCCGGTTATCATACTAAAAATAATCAATAACGTGAGATTCGGAGAAAACCCGCTCAGAAAGGTTCCAATACTGTAAGTAAGAATTGTCCACTGGAGAACGCGGCGACGACCGTAACGGTCTGACAGGATACCCATGAACACTCCTCCAACCGCAGTCGCGGCTAAAGAAGCGCCAATCACGTAGGAGCGCGAGATATTCGATAAGTGGAATTGCGCACTTATCGGAATCAATAGAAAAGTGAAAAGTATTAAGCTGTAAAAATCGAAAACCCATCCCGCCCAGCTCATCAGAAGAATGTCGAAGTGAGCGCTGGTTGGCTTCTCGTACTCGCTTAGAAGTGTCTCCTCCATATTCATCACTCCGTTCGCTAAAATGCGGACATTCAATGCCAGCAATCGGTCGGCAGTCGTTGACCGCGATATCTTCGTGGGATGATTCGTTTCTTAGCATCGCCCACATCTGTGAGCGGATCCCTGGTATTTATTTTCGGATTATTGTCCGCTCTCTCATCGCACCTACCGAAATTATGCCGACCGTCACATCTAAATATTTTTCAATAAAAGCAATATACATTCGGCAATTGGATGGAAGGTCCGAAAAAGTTTTTGCGCCGGAGATTTTTGTTTTCCACCCGCCTAAGGTTTCATAAATGGGTTGTATGTCTTCAATTGTGCAAAGGTCCAGCGGAAAACTTTTCAGCGGTTTGTCTTTATAATTATAACCGACGCACACCTTTATTTCATCGAATTCGTCGAGAACGTCCAATTTCGTCAGCGCGATATCCTCGATCCCATTTACCATAACGGAATATTTCAAGCTGAATAGATCGAGCCATCCGCAACGACGCGGCCTTCCGGTTGTCGCGCCGTACTCGCCGCCCACCTTTCGCAAGCTCTCACCCACTTCATTCATTTGCTCGGTCGGAAAAGGACCATTGCCGACTCTCGTGGTGTAGGCTTTCGCGACGCCGATTATGGAATCGACTGCCGTGGGCGGAATACCAAGTCCGGTGCAAGCCCCGCCGCTTGTTGGATTCGAAGAAGTGACATAAGGGTACGTTCCGAAATCGACATCTAACATCGCACCCTGCGCACCTTCCGCAAGCACTTTCTTTCCTGCCTTCAATTGCTGATTAATGAAAAGCGAAGTGTCGGTAATGAATTCATCGAGCTGTTTGTCATACTGCAAATACTTATCGACGATCTCATCGACATTGATTTCGGTTGAATTATAAATCTTGCTGAGCAGCAAATTTTTGTCTTCGATATTCGATTTGATTTTTTTCACAAGGACATCACGATGGAGTAAATCAACAATCTTAACTCCGACGCGGGCGAATTTGTCGATATATGCCGGACCGATCCCGCGGCCTGTGGTGCCGATCTTCTCTGCACCCTGCTCCTTTAACGAATCAATTAGTTTGTGATAGGGCATGATAAGATGAGCGTTGTGAGAGATGAAAAGCCTGCCGTGAACTTTTATGTCATGTGATTCCAACAAAGCCAATTCGTCGAGGAATGCTTGCGGGTCGATGACGACGCCGTTTCCGATTACACAAGCCACATTGGCATGAAGAATGCCCGATGGAATCAAATGCAGGACATAAGTCTTTCCCTCGACGACGACGGTATGTCCGGCATTTGCGCCGCCTTGATATCGTGCCACTATATCAACGTCTTCGCTGAGTAAATCTACGATTTTCCCTTTGCCTTCATCGCCCCATTGGGCGCCAACAATTATTTTTACAGACATCTGAGTTTGGATTTTTTATTTGTGAATTTTAGGTTTGGAATTAAGAATTCATAGCTGGGAATTCAAAATTCTCACGCGAGATCTTTAACGGCCTCGTCAACGGACTTGTACGATTCGAAAATTCGGTCCAGCTTCGTAATCCTCAGCAGGTCGAGAACACGTGAACCGGTATTAGCGATTCTCAATTCACCGTTAACTTGATGCACGGCATTCAAGCTCGCGATCAATATTCCGAGACCGCTGCTGTTAATGTGCTCGACCGACTTCATATCTAAAACGATCTTTCTAGTCCCGCCATTTACCAGCTTATGAACTTCATCGTTCAGACTCATGGCATCAGGCCCGCCCATAATGTTCCCTTCGACTTCAATCAGGACTACGCCGCTGCTAAGCTCTTTTTGCCGCAACTTCATATGGCTTCTCTATTTCCAGAACCGGCGATTGCGTTTGTGCCAATCGCAGATCCGCTTTCTTGATGTAAACGTTGTAATCAACGACGATCGCAGAGGCTACATAAATGGAAGAATACGTTCCGGTGATAACTCCAATCAACATTGAAAACGCAAACCCTCTCGTAACTTCTCCTCCGAAGATGAGAAGCACAAGGAGGACAAGGAACGCAGTTCCGGAAGTAATAATAGTACGGCTTAACGTATCGTTAATGCTCCGATTCATAACACGAATCAGGTTCTCACCTTTATAGATCTTCAAATTCTCTCTAATCCTATCGAAGATAACTACGGTATCGTTCATCGAATAGGCGACAAGGGTCAAAAACGCCGCAACAAGCGTCTGGTTGACCTCCAGGTCAAGCCATGGCACAAGCCAGCCAAAGACCGCCACGGCGCCGAGCGTGATCAACACATCATGGATCAGGGCCAGAACTGCGCCGACAGCATAGATGAATTGAAACCTAAGTGAAACGTAAATCAGGATAAATATCCAGCTGTAGATGATTGCCATCACCGCATCCTGCCGCAGTTCCTGACCAATCTTCGGACCGATTTTATTCTCCTGCAAAAGCTGAATTTGCGAGTTAGGCATCGACGATTCAAGCTGTGCCATTACCTTATCGCCTGTCACCAGGCCCTGGTTTACTGCCTTCACGCGAATCAGAATTTCATTCGGGCTGCCGAAAGTCGTTATCTCGGCGTCACCGTATCCTATTTTATCCAGCGATGCGCGAACACTGGCAATGTTCGGGGCAGGATTAAAATTAAGCGTGAGCTCCGTGCCGCCTTTGAAGTCTATTCCGTAGTTTAGCCCTCGAAAGGCAACGGTGATCAAACCAAGCATTATCAGAGTAGCTGAAACCGTGTACCAAATGTGACGCTTACCGACAAAATCAACGCTTGTTCGTGGGAAAAAACGCATTTTTCTCTCTAATTTTGAATTTTTAAATTGCCGGAAACCCTTGTCAAGAGTTTCCTCGCAAAATCGTGATATCTCAAAGACTTTCCTGTATCTATTTTAATGAACCTTGGCGAAATTTCTTCTTTCATAGCTTTAAATTTTAGCCGAAGTTGATACTGGTGGCGCCGCGTTCTATCATTATATCGAAGATGACGCGAGTAATTATGATCGCACTGAAAAGACTTGCGACAATGCCGATCATCAGAGTGAGCGCAAATCCCTGGACGGGCCCGGTTCCAAACTGGTACAGTATTGCGCCGGTGAGAAGGGAAATGATATTGGAATCAAAAATCGCCGTGAATGCTTTTGAATATCCTTGATCAATTGCCGCTCTCAACGTTTTACCGGTAGCCATTTCTTCACGAATGCGCTCATATATTAGTACGTTCGCATCGACAGCGACTGCAATCGTCAATATCATACCTCCTATGCCGGGAAGAGTCAGCGTCGCATGAAATGCTGCAAGTACTCCAAGAATAAACAAAATATTCAGCAGAAGCGCCGAATCTGCCGTTATACCACCTGCGCGATAATAAAAAGCCATAAACAAAATTATCAATGAGAGACCGATGACTCCGGAAGTCACCCCGTTTTTGATCGAGTCCTCGCCGAGTGAAGGTCCGACCGTCCTCTCTTCAACAATATCGACAGGGGCGGGAAGGGCACCCGCGCGAAGAACTATTGCCAACAGATTTGCTTCGTCAACGTTTGCCATCCCTTCGATTTCTGAACTGCCGTTTGGAATTTTGCCTCTGACGACAGGCGCAGAATATACGGTATTGTCAAGCACGATTGCGATTCTCTTTCCGATATTCGCTCCCGTAATCCTTGCCCAGTCACGTGCGCCATCCGAACTCATTGTCATTTCAACAATTGGCGAACCGGTGGCCGGCGAAATCTGCGCCCGAGCGTCAGTAACGACACTGCCTGTTAGTTCCGCATTTTTCTTCACCACAAAGAGTTCGTAAAATTTTTCACCTTTAGCTGTGCCCTGCGGCTTGGCGCCGAACACAAATTGAAAATCACTTGGAATAACTTGTTTGACATCTTCCCTATCCAGTATCCGCATCAATTTATCGCGGTCATTCTCAAGCACGTATGCATCGCCTGTTTGGGCATTGACTCCGCGCACTATCGCGAAGAAAGGATGCTTCTTGGCAAACTGCTCCTCTGTCATATTTGTATCGGAGGCGGTCGTATCTTTTTGAACTGCAAGACTGTCTGACTTTCCGGCAAGAATGTTATCGATGCTCTGAAAGACTTTAACAACAACGTCCGGAGGTTCAAGCAGTTTGAACTCGAGAAGGGCAGTCCCCTGTAAAAGCTGTCTTACTTCCGACTCGTTGTTTACGCCGGGGAGTTCGACGATAAATCTTGTACTTCCCTCCTTTTGGATCGAAGGCTCCGAGACACCATACTGATCGACACGGTTCCTCACAATTTCCATGGCACGGTCTACTGCGGTCTTCGTCTGGTCAGTTAAATAGGACATGACCTTGGAGTTGTCATCGCGGATATCGCCATAGTAACGACTCAGCCTGATCCCGCGCTGATTGAACTGTTGGTTCAGGAGATCGAGTGGGTCTTCGTCGGATTGCTTTGCCTGTGCTGCAACCTGCTGCATGATCTGTTCGAAAGTCTGATCTTTATTCTTTGCCATGTCATCGAGCATCTTCACGACATTGACTTCGAGGACAATATGCATCCCGCCTTGCAGGTCAAGTCCTAATTTGATCCTTTTAAGTTTCGTGTCAATGATGCTGTTAACATTTTCATCGTAATAATTAAGACTGTCAGCCAGGAATGATGTCTTAAGGCTATCGAGATAAGTCTGCTTCAGCGAATCGGGCAGGTCAGGAAGTGGATGAGCCCTGAGATAGTCCTCATACTTTGTCTGACCGGATAATTCTGTCAACCTTTTTTGGTACGTGGCGCTCTGGTAAGTGGGATAAAGATAATACAGTGCGAGTGCAATAGCGGCAATGATAAGAATGATTTTAAAGCGATTCTTGCGCAAAAAATTCCTCCGGAATTTAAAATTACAAAGAAGCCGAGGTTAATATATCAATCGTTGGAGTGAAAATCAATTTATGGAAATCGTTATTGAGTTCGACGGAAAAAAGTGAAACAACGTTCATTGTTATTCCCGTGTTTTGAAAGCCCCAACGTGATCCGGCTTCGATGCATACAGCACACTACTACTGACCGTTATGAAAGAACTTTTGATTTGAAAGTTTTTAAGGAAGCTTGAAGCGAGTAAGATGATAAGGCGTCCCGAGTGTGTCGGGGCGCCTCATCAAAATGTCAGATTTAGAATCTGCGTCTGCCGCCGCCGCCGCTGCCGCCGTTGCCGCCGCGTCTCGGACCGCCTCTTCCTCCTCCGCCGCCGCCACGACGATCATCGGTCTTCGGACGGGCTTCGTTAACGTTCAAAGCTCTTCCCTTCAAATCCTTTCCGTTCAGACCGCCAATAGCAGCTTCTGCCTCTTCCTTCACAGGCATCTCTACAAATGCGAATCCACGATACTCGCCTGTGAATTTGTCCTTAATAATATTAACTGTAGATACCTGCCCATAGGACGCAAACGCATCGCGCAACTCATCCTCGCTCAGGTCTCTAGAAATGTTTCCTACATAGATGTTCATGATAACTCCTCATGAAAGTTTAATTGAAAATTATCCCGTCCAACCGGTTTATTCAGGTGTTCGGGATGCCGAAGGGCACAATTTATCCCATGCGTCCGTTTGGGATCATTAAGGGCTAACGAAAAACGAGAATGACCAGTCATGGAGAGGTTGGCGCAAATCCTGCTAAAAGGATTTTCGGGAGGACTCATTTGAATTGAATTTGCTCACGCAGCGTTACGCCTCGAATAGGGCGCTTTTCGACCGATCTCATAGTCAATCCTTGCAGTTATGATAACAAATATTCAAATAAAGAACAAGTGTCAACAGGCACAAAATATTTATTTGTTGCAACCCCCAACGGATCGGTTCCCTTTTGACCTTAGGCATTTTGCTTTTAAATTTGTTCATGAAGAGGAAACCTCTGATTCTTGTCTCAAACGATGATGGAATAGACGCTCCGGGCCTTTATATCCTCGTGAAAGCGCTTAGAAAGTTTGCCCGTGTTTCCGTTGTCGCACCTAGCATTCAACAAAGCGCAGTCGGTCATGCAATAACCGTTCGCACTCCGCTGCGGGCACATGAGTTCAGACGAGATGGAAAACTTTTTGGTTATGCAGTCGATGGCACCCCCGCCGACTCGGTTAAATTAGCAATACGAACGCTGCTCAAATCTCAGCCTGATCTCGTTATTTCCGGAATTAATGACGGACTCAACACTGCCGTGAACGTGATTTATTCGGGTACGGTCAGCGCCGCGACGGAAGGAACGATACTTGGCATTCCAGCAATCGCCGTTTCAGTTGAATACAGTCAAAAGCCGAATTCCGTCTTGCGCCATGGCGCAATCCAGAATTGGAACGAGGAGCGCCATTTTGAGCCCGCTGCAAAGATTGCCGCGTCGCTCGCAAAATTCGTATGTAAAGAAGGGTTGCCGAAAGACACGATTTTGAACATCAACGTTCCGGCGATTCCTGCAAAGAAAATAAAAGGAATAAAATTTACGAAGCAGGGCCGTTCAAGATGGGACGATAAATTCTATCAACGAAAAGACCCAAAGAACAGGGATTATTATTGGCTCGCAGGAGACATGCAAATTCTCGACCACGACAACGACGCCGACCAGGTTGCGTTAAAGTCCGGGTATGTTTCCGTCACTCCGATCCACTTTGACCTTACGCATCATAAATTCCTGGAAAAAATTAAGAAAGAATGGAACGGAAAATTTAAGCTGCGGCTCTGAAAATGAGCGCCACTTATTTCGCCCTCTCTATCGAATAGAACGGACTTCCCTTTCAGACAATTTTTATCTCGTGTGTAACCTTTGCCGCGGGATTTAAGGTCCCTGCTACTGAACAGTATTTCTCTTGAGACAGTGACACGGCATGTTCAGCATCGCTCATCTTGACGCTTCCGTGTATAGTGTATAAGATATGAATATCGGTGAATATTTTCGGAGGATTCTTTGCGCGCTCGCCGGTCACTTCAATCTCAAGTTTCGTCATCCCCGCTCGCTTCTTGCTTAAGATCAATTCGACATCCATGGCTGTGCAGCTGGCAAGCGCGATTAATACAAGCTCCATTGGCCCGGTCCCCGCGCCGCTGCCGTGGTCATTCACCGACGTATCAACCGGCACCCAATGATTTGATTCGCCTTTGCCAACGTAAACATTTCCTTCGACTTGCTTGAGCTGAACTTTCATTTTTCTTCAGTGAGCTTTTGAATTAGATTTTGAAAAACCGACGCGTCACGATAACCTTCAAACGCGCCGCGGACGTACCCCTTTTTATCGATCACAAATGTAGTGGGTATTCCCCTTATTCCGCCATATGCCGAAACAACTTCTTCTGTACCGAGCGCAATCGGATAATTAATTCCATAGTCTTTCATGAATGAGACGACATCATTTAAGCCGCCTTGATCGAGAGAGATCCCAAGCATTTGAAATCCATCATTCCTGTATTTCGAATAGAGTTTTATAAAGTCTGGAATCTCAGCCTTACAAGGCGGGCACCATGTCGCCCAGAAATCAAGCACGACAACTTTTCCCCTGTATTCAGAAAGTTTAATCGTTTTCCCATCAGTTGAAGTGAGTGCAAAGTCCGGTGCGATTCTTCCTTCATCTGGAGCTTCTGCAGCTGGAACTTGCGCAACTGCAGCTTCTGCTGCAACGGATTCGGTGCTTTCCTGACTCTTCGCGTTCGACTTGTAAATGTAAATCGCTCCCACGAGAAAGACTACAACCGCACCAACGATCAGATGTAAATTCTTTTCGAGAAAACTCCTTTTATTCGCTTTATTTGTCATTTAACTTCACCTCGTTTCTTATCTGTTTATTGACCTTCTCAAACCCTTCCAATGCGGTCCCCGACGAAATAATCGCAATTACTCTCGCGGTCTCTTTAATCGCAAGACCTAATTCCGGAAAACATTTTCATCTTAACTTTTCGCCGCCATCACTACAAAATATCTCGCGTTCAGAATTGCCGTGCCTGCCACTCTAAGCCTGCTCCTTAAAAGAAAATCTTGGACATCTTCAGGCGACAACCTCTCTTCCATCGGAGGGCCGGCCCTCAAAGACTCTTTTCGCCATTCAACTATCAGGAGCTTTGCGCCGGGACGCATTACTCTTCGTATTTCTTTCAGAAATCTTACTGGCTCGTTCTCGTGAAGTATCGCGCTTGCAATGACATAATCTACCTGGCCGGACTTAATGTCGAATGAATATCCATCCATCGTATAAATTAGCCTGACATTTGTCGGGAGTTTCTTCCTCTCGAGCATCGATAGCATTTCCTTCGACGAATCTACTGCGTAAACGTCCGCATTTGTTCCCGCGATCTTCGACGCAGGGAAAAGGAAATAACCTGTTCCAGCACCGATATCCGCGACGCTCATGCCCTTCTTAAGCCCGAATTTCTTAAGCGTCGATACAGGCGGAAGTATTCTTCTCCTGTAAGAAGAATCGAGCCTTTGATGATGCTTCGCCTCGAATCTATGTGTGTGCATTACATTTCTTTCACGAATAGACTTTCGAGATGTTTCAATTCGTTTCTAAGGTCTTAGTGATCTTTTCGACAATGACTTTTTTCGGCACCGCCCCGATAATCCTGTCAATCATTTCTCCGCCGCGGAAAAATCCGAGCGTCGGTATGCTCAGGATATTGTACTTGACGGCGACGTCCACGTTATTATCCGTATTGACCTTGAAGACTTTCACTTTCCCGTCATATTCTCTCGCAATTTCTTCAACGATCGGTGCAACCATTCGGCACGGCCCGCACCATGGCGCCCAGAAGTCTACGAGAACCGGCGTCGTCGATTCCAATACTTCAGTTTTAAAACTTGCCGTCGTTGTTTCAACAATACTTGCCATTTGTTTGTCCTTTCAAAATTTCGCTTTTGGTTCAACGGGTTTGATGCGTAAACCCTGCAATGGATTCAGAAGCATAACAAATTGGGAGCAGAATTAGTTTTTAGCCGGGATTCCCAGCCTGTTTGAAAAGCAAAACTATCTGATTCGGAACCGGACCCGCAGCGGGCCGGCTGCGAATTCAAGTTGATACGTGAAAAACCGGATATCATCAAGATAGACACTCCAAATTCACTTCGAAAGGTTATTTGAGAAGCGTTTGCTGACCTAGGTCTTGTCCAAAAGTCAGGAGCCAAGAAGCTTCAAAACCCTTGTCGGCAAAACGAATCTCATTCCCGGCGAAGCCCCGCTGTATCTACAGGAAAAATTGAATATGATCCGAATGAATTTATCCAGGGATTTGCAAAATAGAAATAATGAGATGCGGGATTGTAGTCGGGCAATTCCCGAGCATTCGCCGAATACCGGCAGGAGCGTTCTGAACCAATCCTCCGGCTAACGTGTTTTAATAATTACAAATAGAATTCCTATCCAAACATGGCAAAAAATTCTGCCGATAATATTCATAAAACTTTAGACAATCTTTATCGTACCGAGTCGCGCCGTGTTCTCGCAACGCTGATCCGGCTCCTTGGCGATTTCGAGCTCGCGGAAGATGCCATGCACGAAGCATTCAGCGCGGCCATGGAGCAATGGCAGGAAGACGGCGTGCCCGCCAATCCAAGAGCCTGGCTCGTTTCAGTAGGACGATTCAAGGCAATCGACCAGATAAGGCGACAGGCAAAATTCGAGACGCCGCTGGCACCTCTCGAGGACCAAATTGCCTCGGACTCAGCCGGTGAGATGGACTTTGAGGACAGGGAAGTTCAGGACGACAGATTGCGTTTAATATTTACCTGCTGTCACCCGGCGTTGTCGCCGGAAGCGAGAGTAGCCTTAACGCTGCGCGAAGTGTGCGGACTTACCACGGAGGAAATAGCGCGCGCCTATATTACGACTCCATCCACCATGGCACAGCGCATTGTAAGAGCTAAATCAAAGATTCGCGTGGCAAACATCCCATACAGGGTGCCGTCGAAGGAGGAACTTCCTGATCGGTTGCAAAATGTTCTACAGGTAATCTACTTGATCTTCAATGAAGGCTACTCAGCCTCATCGGGTGATTCGGTAACGAGGAGCGACCTTTCAGAAGAGGCGATCAGGTTATGCCGTCTCCTTATGGAACTATTGCCTGAACCCGAAGTCGGCGGGCTTCTCGCGCTGATGCTGCTGCACGAATCCAGACGGTCCGCCCGCACAAAATTAAATGGCGATGTTATTTTGCTGGAAGATCAGGACCGTTCCCTCTGGGACCATGATATGATTGCGGAAGGAGTGGCATTGGTGGAGCAGGCATTGTTGTCACGACAATTTGGCCCTTATGCTTTGCAGGCTGCTATTTCCGCCGTTCATGCCGAATCAAAAGACTCCGCCGCGACAGATTGGGCTGAGATTGTCGCCCTGTACGATTTGCTGATGAGCGTGAATCCGTCGCCGGTCGTCGAGCTTAATCGTGCCGTTGCCGTGGCGATGCGCGACGGGCCGGTAGCTGGATTGCAATTGATCGATGAGATTCTTGCCCGCGGCGACTTGTCGGATTATCATCTTGCGCATTCCGCTCGCGCTGAAATGTGCCGGAGACTGGGCAGAAGTATCGAAGCAAGAACATCGTTCGAGCGCGCTTTGAGCCTGGTGCAGCAGGAACCTGAGCGGAGGTTCCTTGAAAAACGATTGAACGAATTGAAAACTATGTAGATGCCTGAGTAAAGGAGAATATCATGAAATACATTTGTCTCGTTTATGGAGAAGAAGCAAAGATCGGCGCCATGAATGACGACGCGAGCATGGAGTATGATGCTGACCTGCCCCCCAAAAAGTGATCCAAAATAGACTTAGTAAAAAGGTATATTATGGATCAAAGGAGAAACGACAATGGGAAAGCCGCGACACACGGTAGAAACAATTGTAGCAAAGCTGCGAGAAGCAGAAGTCATGATGGCAAAAGGCCAAACGCTGGCTGAGGTAGTCCGACAACTGGGGATCAGCGATGCAACATATTACAAGTGGAGGAAGGAATACGGTGGACTTCAGGTGGATCAAGCAAAGCGGTACAAGGAGCTCGAGCAGGAGAACCAGCGTCTCCGGAAGGTGGTAGCAGATCTGACAATAGATAACTCAATACTGAAGGAAGCCGCACGGGGAAACTACTGAGCCCGGTGAAGAAACGCCGGGCGGTGGAAGAAGTTATGGAGATAGTACAAGTGTCCGAACGCAGAGCCTGCAAGGTAGTGGAACAACCAAGGTCAACACAAAGAGTGGTGGCAAGGCTGGATGCAGCCACAGAACGGCTTACAGAACGAATGGTGGAGCTCGCCAGCGAGTATGGACGATATGGATACAGGCGAATAACAGTTCTCTTGAGAACAGAAGGATGGCATGTGAACCACAAGCGAGTGGAAAGGCTATGGCGCCAGAAAGGGCTAAAAGTGCCACAAAAACAGCCAAAGCGGAGACGACTGTGGTTCAACGACGGATCGTGCAAAAGACTCCGTCCAGAACACAAGAACCATGTCTGGAGCTATGATTTTGTTGCGGAGAGAACCAGTGACGGGAGAGCGCTACGAATACTGAACATAATCGACGAGTACACGAGAACATGTCTTACCAGTCGAGTGGAGAGAAAGATCAAAGCCAATGACGTGATCGATACATTGTCTGATATATTCATCGCCTATGGTACGCCACAGTTCATACGCTCGGACAACGGACCTGAGTTCGTCGCTGAGCTTCTACGGAGATGGCTCCATCACCTGGGTGTCACCACAGCTTTCATCGAGCCCGGCAGTCCATGGGAGAACGGTTACATCGAATCGTTCAATGGGAAGTTCAGAGATGAGTTACTTAATCGAGAGGTGTTTGACACAATCATGGAAGCAAAAGTCGTCATCGAAAAGTGGAGAATCCACTACAACACTGTCAGACCTCATAGCTCTCTCGGCTACAGGCCCCCAGCTCCAGAAGCTTATTATCCGTCTCAGGTTGCCAATGTCTGATCGGATGACTAACTTAGCATTGGTACATCAATTGGGGGCAGGTCACAAATTGAACGCCTTGTAGAATTTCTCCACGCCCCGTCAGATTCATCACCCCGCTAGAGCACCCACCCACTAAATTCCACCAGATTGGAGGTTTGCTTCCGGCGGAATCATAAGATTCATTGTCCGAACGGCTAGTTCCGCCTTCCCAATGACCTGCACCTTGGTCCGAATGTCAGGCTCCTGTGCCTGCACGATCTGCGCAGACGCAATGTTATAATTCATAGCTGTGAAGAATCTACCGAGCGGAAACTGGCTGCAGTTCAACTTCGTTTTAGCTGTAGAGCGTGAAGGAACCACATAAAAAAATAATCCCGCTCGATGTCGAATTCAGGTATCCACAATCGACTACATTACGTGAGAGATAATTTACAAAAACTGAAATATTAGTAAGGAGGAAAAAATCATGTCCCAAAGAGATCCATTTGGAGAATCGACAATAACACACAATGCGGCCGTGGAGCGCTCCATGGGACAACGCGCTGTGTGGACTGGCCGAATCATAAGCGGTCTGGTCGTGGTCTTTTTACTTTTCGACTCCATCACTAAGATCATGGAAGTGCCTGCCGTCTTGAAAGCGAGTGCCAACCTCGGATATGGTGCGGGCTCGATTCAGGCAGTCGGTACTATCCTGCTCGCGTGCGTCGTGGTTTATGTAATACCGCGTACCTCGATACTCGGCGCGGTCTTGCTGACGGGATATCTAGGCGGTGCGGTGGATGCTAACCTGCGTGCGGGTACGCCGCTCTTCAGCAACATGCTGTTCCCGGTCTATTTCGGAATATTGGTATGGGCAGGACTCTACCTCCGCAATCGCCGCGTGCGCGAGTTCTTCTCGCTAAGAAAAATAGAATAAAGATGGAACACGGACTTTCACAGAGAAGACAAGGAATTACAATGAAGAATGTGTTCTTCTCCGTGTTTCTCCGTGAATTTCTCCGTGCCGCTCCGTGTTATGTCTTTTATCATGGTATCAAAAGGAGATACAACAATGCGTACATTAGCTGTCTTCAATATGATCTCTCTGGACGGATACTTTGTTGATGCCAACGGCGACATGAGTTGGGCACACAGCGATCGGAGTAATGATGCGGAGTTCAACGAGTTTATCAAGAACAATGCGAGCGGCGGAGGCGAACTGCTATTCGGAAGAAAGACCTACGACCTCATGGTCAGCCACTGGCCGACTCCCGAAGCAAAGAAAAATGATCCGGTCGTTGCGGAAGGCATGAACAGTATGGCGAAGGTCGTGTTCTCGAGAAAGATGGACAAGGCGACGTGGAACAATACAAAACTGGTAAAAGAGAACATGGTGGATGAAGTGCGAAAAATGAAGCAGGAGTCAGGAAAAGGTATGGTTATCCTGGGAAGCGGCGAAATTGTTTCTCAATTGGCGCAGGAAGGTTTGATCGATCAATACCAGATCCTTGTTATTCCCATTGTTCTTGGAAAAGGAAGAACGATGTTCGAAGGAATCAAAGACAGGTTTAAACTAAAACTAACAAAGTCACGGGCCTTCGCTAATGGGAATGTGTTCCTGAGCTATGAGCCGATCACTTCCCAAAAATAAAGAGTAGAATCATGAAAAATCAAAATTACACAACGACATTTTCTGTGGATCAACCTCCGGAAGAAGTCTTCGCTGCTATCAACAATGTTCGAGGATGGTGGTCGGAAGAAATTGAAGGCAGCACCGACAAAGTTGGCGATGAGTGGACGTACCATTACGAAGACGTTCACAGTTGCAAACTAAAAGTAACAGAACTCGTTCCTGGTAAAAGAGTCGTTTGGCATATTCTGGACAACTATTTCAATTTCACTAAAGACAAAAGCGAGTGGAAGGGGACGACGATCAGTTTTGAAATCTCTAAGAAGGGCGACAAAACGGAAGTCCGTTTCACTCACATGGGTTTGGTACCGGAATATGAATGCTACGATGTTTGTTCAAACGCTTGGGGCTCCTATATAAACGGTAGTTTACCGAGCTTGATTACTAAAGGTAAAGGACAACCTAACCCGAAAGAGTTGTGAGTGATTAAAATTAATACTAAACCATAAGGAGGGACAAGACTGTGAAAAATAATCACAATTACACTGCTATCTTCTCAGTAGAGAATACTCCGGAAGAAGTTTTTGCTGGCATCAATAATGTTCGTGGATGGTGGTCGGGCGAAATCACTGGCGACACCGACAGACCCGGCGCCGAGTTCACCTACCGCGTCAAAGACGTGCATCGTTCCAAACAAAAGATAACGGAATTCATTCCGGGCAAGAAGGTCGTTTGGCACGTTTCGGATGCCAACCTTAGCTTTGCAAAAGACAAGAGCGAGTGGAAAGGCACGGACATAGTTTTTGAGATTGCTAAGAAAGGGGACAAAACAGAAGTCCGCTTCACGCATGTTGGCCTGGTGCCGGCGTTCGAATGTTACAACGACTGCTCGAATGCTTGGGGGATGCTCGTAAACGGTAATTTGCGAAAGCTGATCACCACAGGAAAAGCTCAGCCAAGTCCGTGGTAAAAGGAAGCTCAACCAGAAAGAAGAAGGGAAGGCTTCTCCGTGGAAAAGAACACGAAGATGCCGGTAATTCTTTTGTTGCACGTTGTCGATTTTGCAAGTCGTCGTTCGACTATTAATTGAAGAAACAAATTATTCTAAAACAAAAAGGCACGCCTTTCCTGAAGGGATCACTTCGTGAGAGCCTGCCGAAAGGAGATAAGGAAATGAGATTCATGATGTTTATGATTCCACCAGAATACCAGCCGAATGCATCACCGGAACAAAAAGCTGACGAAAACTTTGCTCCCCCCAAAGAGGCCGTTGAAGCGATGAAGAAGTACAACGAGGAATTGGCGAGAGCCGACGTCCTCATCTCGCTCGATGGGCTGCATCCATTGTTGAAAGGCGCTCGTGTTACGTACAAAGGTGGAAAAACGACTGTAACCGATGGCCCGTTCGTGGAAGCGAAGGAAGTGGTCGGCGGCTATTGGCTGATCGATGTGAAATCAAAAGACGAAGCTGTCGAATGGGCGAAGCGCTGCCCGGCGGTCAAAGTTGACAGCGGTGCAGTGATTGAGGTGCGACAGATTTTTGAAATTTCCGAAGCGCCGGTATTTCAGGAAGTCGGACTGAGTGCCGTGGTGAAAGAGGCGGTTGAGAAGCACCGATAAGAATGTTGTCCCACATCAACGAAGAAGTGAACAAGTAGATCACCACTGGTAAACTTCAGCCGAGTCCATGGTAAATATGGATTTCACCGTTCGTAGATCGACTATTTATTGACGGACAAAAAATGGAGAATGAATTTATGAGGGATATATCGCATGAGGATTTTAGCGATGACTAATAATCGGAGGTCAAAATGAAAAACGCAACTAATTGGTTTGAGCGATGTGCTGCTTCTGGAGAGATACCCACAAAAGGGGACTATAGAGCAAAAGAATCTTTCGAGACTGTTATATGGTCCAAAATTGAACTGATGTTGGGCAATGCCAGTGTCATGGTTTTACTTCTATTTATTCCGTTTCTGTCAGCCTTCACTACCTGTCAGGCGCAATCACAGGAGGGGAAAGCTTCCTATCCGGTTATGGCATCTCTTAATCAATACCTGATACAGGATAGTGGCGCTGAAATTGCGCTTGCTCGCAGTGCGGCTCCACCATCCATTTCCGACAAGGCCGATGTGATGGTATTGGAGCGGACAGGGTACACGATAGCGGTAAAGGGTACGAACGGCTTTGTCTGCATAGTAGAACGTTCATGGGCTACCGCGACCGATGACCCGGAATTTTGGAATCCTAAGATCCGTGCCCCTATTTGTTTTAATTCGGCAGCAGCAAAAACCTTTTTACCAATCTACTTGATGAAGACCAGATTCGTGCTGGAGGGAAAATCGAAGGCGGCGATCGCGCGGGCAATCGCATCAGCGTTCTATAAGAAGCAGCTTCCCGCGCTGTAACCCGGAGCCATGTGCTACATGATGTCGAAGCAGCAATACTTAAACGATCAAGGCAAGAGGTGGCATCCGCATCTGATGTTCTTTGTCCCGGGCGAGGCGGCGAAAAGCTGGGGTGCTAATTTGCCGGATTCGCCTGTATTGGCTTCGAACGATCCTCAAGAACGAGCGACCATTTTTATGGTCTTGGTCGAAAAATGGTCAGACGGAACGCCGGCGCCGCCGGTTGTTAACTGACCCGCAAATCAATGCAGACCAGCGATGCTTTCGCGCTTCAGGTGCTGTCTAGACAAATCTTCGGCAGAGGCAATTCACGCAATAACGTAACAGCGGATACAACAAAGGAGAATTCGAAGATGAATATGGAGGAAATTGTCAGAACGTATTACTCTGGCTATGAACAGAAGAAATGGGAGGCCATTGAGGGCCTTCTTGCGGACAACTTTACATTCACAAGTCCGAACGATGACGACCACATCGACATGCCCACCTACAAAGCGAGATGCTGGGGGCAGGCGGAATTCATCGAACACTTCGAGATGGAGATTATCCTTCAAAAAGATGACGAGGCGTTCGCGAAATATCTCTGTACCACCACAAAAGGCACCACCTTTCACAACACGGAATACTTCCGGTTTGCCGGCGGCAAGATCAGTGCCATCGAAGTCTATTTCGGCGGGAAATTCAGTTACCCAACGGCATCGGTGACGGGACAATCCTAATAACAGTCGCGCGAGTGTGCAACGCCCGGTGAAAACCCGGAAATGTTTTTGCAAGAATGGTTGAGATGTGAATAAATAAGGAGTGGTTATGAAATACATTTGTCTTGGCTACATGGATGAGAAAGTATTTGGATCAATGACCGACAGCGAACAGAAACACTTTGTCGATAGCTGTTTTTCCTACGATGATGAATTACGAAAGAACGGTAACTACGTTGGCGGTGAAGCCCTTCAACCCGGGAAGAATGCCGCGATGCTGCGAATTCAAAATGGAAAAGTCTCACTGACCGATGGCCCATTTGCGGAAACAAAGGAGCAAATCGGGGGAATCATGATACTCAAAGCCGATGATATGAACCATGCAATCCGGTTGATGTCCAAACATCCGTCGCTTGCTCTAAGCAAAGGCGGCGGAAGCTGGGAGATTCGACCGGCCGGGGATTTGACTTTGATGATGGACGAAAGCGAGAAACGAAGAGCCGGGAATGAAAGTAAGTAATGGTTCTCTTCCCGGTCGAGACCGAGCGGATGGAATTTATTTGAGAAAACAAAACCATTAGAGGAGATACATCAATGAGCTCAACACAAAAGTTAACCACATTCCTGTGGTTCGATAAAGAGGCCAGAGAAGCAGCAAAGTTCTATGCGTCCGTATTTAAGGGCTCGAAAATAAAAGACACAACCACTCTTAAGGACACTCCCTCGGGCACAGTGGAAATTGTAACGATAGAGATGTTTGGTCAGGAATTTCGGCTCATGAGCGCGGGCCCGTTTGTCAAGTTCAATGAATCGATTTCATTCGTGGTCCCGTGCGATACCCAGGAAGAAATAGATTACTACTGGGGGAAACTCTCGGCGGACCCAAAGGCAGAGCAGTGCGGCTGGCTCAAGGACAAGTATGGTCTCTCATGGCAGATTGTACCGACAGTTCTGGCCGAGATGCAGAAGGACAAAGATAAGAAGAAGGTGGCACGAGTGACCGAAGCGTTTCTCAAAATGAAGAAGTTTGATATAGAAAAGTTGAAGAAGGCGTACAATCAGTAACGACAAAATAAATCATAGGAGATACAATCATGGCTACATTCAATCCATACTTGAACTTCCCGGGAAATACAGAGGAAGCGTTCAATTTCTACAAATCGGTGTTCGGCGGCGAGTTCATCGCGATCCAGCGATTCGGCGAGACTCCCGTTGCGGACAAACTATCTGCCAAAGAAAAGCAAAAACTTATGCACGTGTCCTTGCCGATCGGAAAAGGAAATGTTTTAATGGGGACGGACGCTCTCGAATCTATGGGACACAAACTAACATTTGGAAATAACTACAACATTTCAATAGAGACCGACAGCAAGGAAGAAGCCAAAAGGCTGTACGACAAACTTTCAGTTGACGGTAAAGTCGAGACACCCATCCATGATGAGTTCTGGGGAGCATACTTTGGAATGTTCACAGACAGGTTCGGAACAAGATGGATGATCAACTACACTTATCCGAAACAGAAGTAGTTCGATAAAGGAGAACCAACAGTTGAATGACGAAAAGTCCCGATATCCTGGAAGAAAATTAATCTTAGCAATAAACGTATCCCTTGACGGATTCGCCGACCACACGGTTGCAGTCGCTGCAGATGATGAATTGCACCAATTCTTCGCAAGATTACTCGACTTTACAGACATCGCACTGTTCGGCCGGGTGACTTATCGACTCATGGCAGATTACTGGCCGCACGCTCACGAAGATCCAAAAGCTACAATAGGAGAGCTTGAATTCGCCGATAAGTTTAATGCGATCCCAAAGATAGTCTTTTCTCGAACTCTTCAGAAAGCAGAGTGGAACAATACGCGCTTGATTAAGGACAACATGGTTGAAGAAGTAATTGAGTTGAAACAGCAAGACGGTAAGGCGATCTCGCTAGGTGGAATAAGCATTAGTCAGGAATTTATGAAGCGAGATTTGATCGATGAATACTGGTTCGCTGTTCAGCCTGTTGTCTTCGGAAAAGGAAGACGTTCGTTCGAAGGCGTAAATGAGAGAAACAGCCTTAAGCTGGTTGAAACAAAAGTGTTCAAGTCGGGCGTGGTGGTGCTCCACTATGTCCAGGATAAAAAACGATAAGGAGAACGGACATTGAGGAAATTATACCTATTCGATTTCATAACGCTCGATGGTTTCTTTGAAGGACCGAACAGCGACATTAGTTGGCACAATGTCGATGACGAGTTTCAGGAATTTGCTATAGACCAGCTTAACGAGACGGCAACGCTTTTGTTTGGACGGGTCACCTATCAAATGATGGCGAGCTATTGGCAGACAGACACGGCGATAAAGAACGATCCCATCGTAGCGGGCAAGATGACCTCGTTACCGAAGATTGTTTTCTCAACAACTCTCGCAAAAACCGACTGGAATAATACACGGATCGTCAGGGAAAACGCTCAAGAGGAAGTGTCGAAGTTGAAATCGACGCCGGGAAAAGATATTGCGATCCTCGGTAGTTCTGACCTTGCTGTGTCGCTCATGAATGAGAATTTGATCGATGAATTGCGGATCATGGTAAATCCCGTCGTTCTCGGAGGCGGCAAGACTCTCTTTGATGGATTGGACGGCAGAATTCATCTACGGCTTTTGAGTACGAGGACATTTAGATCCGGGAACGTGTTACTTTATTACGTTCCGACAGAGGTGTAATTCTTTAGATTCAATATGTCGGCGATGAAATGGCAGATAAGCTGAAAAGTAAAGTAGCAAAGGACAAGTTACAGATCTTTACGTTCAAGGGGCCGACGCAATGGGACGAATGGTTGGAGAAGAACCACACGACTTCATTATGCATTTGGATTCGATTCTTTAAGAAGAGTTCCGGTATAAAATCCCTGACTCACGACGAAGCCCTCGACTCGGCACTCTGCTACGGTTGGATTGATGGACAATTAATGCCTCATGATGCTAAGTCTTGGCTGCAAAAGTTCACCCCGCGCAGCCCAAAGGGCATCTGGTCCAAAAGAAACACCGACCATGTTATGCGGCTGATTAAGCTGGGCAGGATGAAGCCTGCGGGATTGAAGGAAGTCGAGGCCGCAAAATCCGACGGAAGATGGAAGAAGGCATACGACTCACCGCACAAGATGATTATCCCTGACGATTTCATGAAAGCCCTTTCCAAGAACAAAAAGGCAAAAGCCTTTTTCAAAACATTGAACAGGGCAAATACTTACGCAATTACATGGCGTTTACAAACCGCAAAAAAACCTGAGACGAGGAAGAAGCGCATGGATACAATAGTCGAAATGCTCGCGAACGGCGAAAAATTTCATTAATATAACGGTACGGCTTTCCGATTAGTCTATGCCCGAAGCGAAAACCAGTCGGGCCCGGAGCACGAAAGTGCCGCTGTTACTTAGAATGTAACTGTTCCACGTTGCCTCAAAACCTCCTCAAATATTATTGACGGAACGCTTTTGTTCTTCTCGATCCGTTGTTATCTTTTTTTAGCATGGAAATTGCTCTGGACGCCACCGACCCTTACGCTTCTCTAAAGATCAGAGATTTCAGATGGTTTGTCGTAGCGCGCTTCGTGTTGACATTCGGAATCCAGATGCAATCCGTGATAGTGGGATGGCAAATCTACGAATTAACCCACGATGCGCTTTCATTGGGCCTGTATAGGCCTCGCAGAAGCGCTGCCTTTTCTCGGCATTTCGTTATTTGCCGGACATGTGGCCGATGTGGTACAGCGCAAGAAGATCATTGTCTATTCAAGTTTAATCTACGTGATCTGCGCTATCGCGCTTCTTTTCGTCTCGACCGGGCTTCATGCAGCTCTTACCGAGCACGGCATATTCACAATCTACGTCATCATATTTATTACTGGTTTGGCTCGTGGTTTTATGTCGCCTGCCCAGGGCGCATTTGCAGCCCAGCTCGTACCACGAGAATTATTTGGAAATGCCTCAACATGGAGCAGCCTTGCCTGGCAAATGGCTGAAGTAACCGGACCTGCCGTCGGCGGGCTGATTTACGGGTTCGCCGGAGTGGGCGCTGCGTATGCAATTGTTGTCTTCACGACTGCCGTGGGTTGGCTGTTCTTCACAGTCGTTAAGAAGAGAGCGCTTCCGGAGAGAAAAGCCGTTGAGTCAATATGGAAAAGTCTATCGGTTGGACTGAAATATGTTTTCAGCAGCCAGATAATCCTGAGCGCGGTCTCGCTGGATATGTTCGCGGTATTCTTCGGAGGCGCTGTCGCGGTGCTGCCGATATTCGCCGACCAGGTATTGCATACAGGTGCGAAGGGATTGGGATTTCTTCGCGCGGCGCCCGCTGCAGGAGCGATAATCATGTCGATAGTGCAGGCAAATTATCCGTTGTTCAAACGGGCAGGGCGCAACTTATTGTTATGCGTCTTTCTCTTTGGAATTACCGTTATAATCTTTGCTGTCTCGTGGAATTTCTATCTTTCACTCGCAGTATTGCTCATCGGCGGTGCTGTTGATGACGTGAGTGTGGTCATCCGGGCGACGATAATTCAGATCTATTCGCCGGATGAGATGCGCGGACGGATTTCCGCAATCAATGGAATTTTCATCGGCTCATCGAACGAGCTTGGCTCATTCGAATCGGGTGTTGCGGCAAAGTTGATGGGCCTGGTCCCTTCCGTGATCTTCGGTGGAAGCATGACATTGATCGTCGTGGCTGCAGTAAGAAAATTCGCGCCGAAGCTGAAGAAACTAAAACTGTAGGCAATGTTCTAACCAGTCACTCCGCCACCTGTTTGAAAAACTGCGTCAGCAGCCTGACTCCGACGCCGGATCCGCCTTTCGGAGAATAATCAGTCCCCTCTTCAAGAATCGCCGTTCCAGCTATGTCGAGATGAACCCATGGGTAATCGCCGACAAACTTTTTAAGAAATAACGCCGCCGTGATTGCTCCGGCCCAACGGCCGCCGACGTTCTTTACATCTGCGATGTCGCTCTTGATTTGCTTTTCATATTCTTCGTAGATCGGCATCTGCCAGACCCGCTCGTAAGTTTTTTCACCGGCTTCTTTGAGCTGCGCCATGGTGTCCTCGCTCGTCCCGAACATTCCGGTCGCATGCTGGCCGAGCGCCACGACACACGCGCCCGTCAACGTCGCGAGATCGATAATTGCCTTCGGCCTGTACCGCTGCGCATAATAAAGTCCGTCGGATAAAATAACTCTTCCTTCGGCGTCCGTGTTGTCAACTTCGATCGTAATTCCGGACATCGTGGTTACGACATCGCCCGGCTTATATGCCGAGCCTCCCGGGAGATTCTCCGTTGACGGAGCAATACCGACAACGTTGACCGGTATTTTCAAAGACGCCAGCGCCTGCATCGTACCGATCACCGCGGCCGCGCCCGCCATGTCCATCTTCATCTCGCTCATTCCGGATGCCGGCTTGATCGATATTCCGCCGCTGTCGAACGTGATTCCCTTCCCGACAATTGCGTACCAGTCTCTGCTTTTCGAATTGCCTTTATATTCCAGCGTGATAAATCGCGGCGGCTTATCGCTTCCCGAATTGACAGCGAGCAATCCGCCCATCTTCAAAGCACGAATTTGTTTCTCATCGAGGATCCTCGACCGGATGCCGTACTTCTTCGCCACCTTTGCGGCAGTATTTGCAAGAACCTCTGGGTAAACTTCGTTCGGCGGCGCATTCGAAAGGTCGCGAGTCAAATAAACAGCTTCACAAAGCATCTGCGCGTCGTGCGCGGCTTTCTTTCCGATTCCTGATGCCACGCTGACAAATGCAATGGTGACCGATTCAATCCTTGACTTTTCTTTTTCCTGTGTCAAATACTTATCGAACTTGTAGGCGCCTAACATAGCGCCTTCGGCTACCGAATGCACGGTCTCGTAATCGGATAGCTGCTCTATTGTCGGCTCAAGAGCCGCAAAGACTACGGATGTCGCCTTTGTCGATCGAGCCGTTTTTATCCCGGCTGCAGCGGCGCGCCTGAGTTTTTCATTCGTCAATTGAGATTTCTCGCCGAGCCCGATCAGTAGTACGATGCGATGCTTGCCGACTGAATAGATCGTAAGGAGCTGGCCTTTCTCGCCGGTGAAGTCGCTCCCCTTAAGAGCCGCCTCGGTTTGCGCCTTATGCTGCGGGAAAAAGGAAAGGATTCTGCCATGGTACAGGGAAGGGTTTGCCTGTCCGCGTTTCTTCTCATACAGGTCGTCTTTGGTCAGCAGAAGAACCAATGCATCGGCTTTGACCTCCGTAAAAAGTTTCTCCTGAAATTCAACCGCCGAAAACGGGGTTTTCGACTTTGCATTGTTCGGGTCCAGCATTCATCCTCCAGAAATTAGAAATTGAGAAAATAATCGAAAAGGGATATCCACGGGAGAAGTTCCGGAGACGGGAGAAGAGACGTTGCATACCCTATCCACAGCTTCGAACTCTCTTATCTTCCAGACTTCTGATCGGGCATGTGCTATCCTTTTGTTTCGAGAATCTTTCTGGCATCTTTTAAAACTCTTGGAATGATCTCATCCAATTTCACGTCGGGCAGTCTCGCTCCTGCCGCATTTTTATGACCGCCGCCCCCATAAAGTTTCGCAAGCTCGTTCACGCGAATGTCCCCCTTCGATCTAAAACTAATCTTGATGCCGTTGGACAGCTCCATGAAAAAAATTGAAACCATTACGCCGGCAATCGTACCGGCATAATTCACAAATTGCTCGGTCTCATCCGGCACGACTTGATTTCTCTTCAATTGTTCCTGCGTAATCGAAAAATATGAGAGCTTCCCCTCATAACCCAATTGAACGCTTGCCAGGACTTCGCCTAAAAGCCTGGTGCGGCCCACTGAATTTTGTTCGTAAAGATTGTTATAGACATAAGTCGGATCGACTCCGAGATCGAGAAGATGCGCTGCGATTCGATGAAGATCGCCGTCGGTTCTTGGAAAACGGAACGAGCCCGTATCCGTCATGATCGCGGCATACAACGGCTCGGCGATCCCTTTGTCCAACAAACCTGGATCATAAGCCGTCAGACACTCGTAAACAATCTCACCTGTCGCCGGTGAGTCGAGATCGATCAATGTATAATCGACGAAATCTTGTGCTTCAAGGTGATGGTCGATAATTACTTTCGTGGCCTTGCTTTCGCAAAAGCTTTTTTCGAGGCTTCTCAAGCGAGACGGATTGTTCATATCGACCGCAATTAGAACGTCGGCGTTGAAAAGCAGGTCTGCATCTTGCCCAGGATTGAATCTTCTTATTTCGCCGCCATAATCCAGAAACTTGTGATTTTCGGGCGTCTCGCTGTGATTAAGTATGATGGATTCTTTCCTGAGCTTTTTCAAAAAGCGGTTCAGGGCAAGCTCGGAGCCGAGTCCGTCGCCATCCGGATTCACGTGAGTCGTCAGGACAAATTTATTATTCTCGCCGAGCAGCTTACAAAATGCGTCCGTTATTCTACTCAAAGTAAGGGCATGCTTCACGGAGTTACACGGCGATTATGTTTATAATCTCTATGAAATTCCGTGCAATTTTACGATTCGTCAGTTCGCTGAAACGACCCATGTATTCCCGGACTTGAGTAATTTTTCGAGATCGCCCGCGCCGCGTTTTTGTGTGACGCTTTCGATTTGTTCGCTCAGCATTTGCTCGTAGCTCTTCCGATCAGTCTGATAGAAAACTCCGACGGGCGTCGGGAAGCCGGCTCGTTCGCTGAACGTCGCAAGAAGTACCGCCAGATCAAGTGAAGACTCGTTGTAGACGAGAAGATCGTTTGCACTCCATTTGCCGTCTATCAGCGATACGACTTCAGGAGTGAAGACATTCAGCCGGATTCCCTTGTCGTTCTCCTTTCCAAAAATGAGCGGCTTGCCGTTTTCAAGATAGACCACATTGTCCGGCTTTGTTTCCTTTTCGGTAAGAATCTCAAATGCGCCGTCGTTGAACACGTTGCAGTTCTGATAAATCTCGATGAACGCCGTTCCATTGTGTCTCGCTGCCTGCAGCAAAATCCGCTGGAGATGTTTAGGATCTCTGTCTATTGAGCGTGCCACGAAAGTGCCAGCCGCCCCGAGCGCAAGCTGAACCGGATTGAACGGGTAATCGACAGTTCCATAAGGCGTCAACTTGGTTTTCTTGCCGAGCTCTGAAGTCGGTGAGTACTGGCCTTTGGTCAATCCGTAAATTCTGTTGTTGAACATCAGGATTTTTAATCCGACATTGCGCCGCAATGCGTGTATAAAATGATTCCCACCGATGGAGAGCGCATCGCCGTCGCCGGTCGCCACCCAGACTGTGAGATCCGGATTCGCAGTTTTTACGCCTGTGGCAATTGCCGGCGCACGCCCGTGGATTCCATGAATCCCATACGCTTCCATGTAATATGGGAATCTGCTCGAGCATCCTATGCCAGAAATGAAAACGTGCTTTTCCCTCGGCACATCAAGCTCGGGAAGGATCCTCTGAACTTGTGCAAGAATCGAATAGTCTCCGCATCCCGGACACCATCTTACATCCTGATCGGACGCAAAATCCTTCGCTGTGTATTTCTTAGTCTGAATTCCAGCAGCCACCGGGGCCGCCGTCGTGGGTAAACCCTCACCGTTTCCTTTTATATCAGCCATTACTTAACTCCTTTTTCGTCCCGTTTCGCCGAGCGTGTGACATGAGAATCTTCGACCGGCTCAGCGGGATCTTTTGCTAACGTATCTAAAATTGCTTTTTCCAATTCGGAGGACTTGAGAGGAAGACCCCTTATCCTGTTGAACTGAACGACCGGGACCAAGAACTCGCTCTTTAAAAGCTTAGAAAGCTGTCCCAGGTTAATCTCAGGGACGAGGACTTTTTTGAAATTCTTCAATACATCTCCAAGATTTCTAGGGAATGGATTGAGGTAGCGAAGATGCGCGTGAGAAACTTTATGATGCGATCTTCGCAGTCTTTCCACAGTGGATCTCACGGCGCCGAAAGTTCCGCCCCAGCTCACGACGAGTAGTTCTCCGCTCTGTTCGCCATAGACTTCCTGGAGCGGAATATCCTTCTCGATGCCTTTCACTTTTTCCGCCCTCAAGCGTATCATGGTATCGTGGTTATCGGGATCATAGCTGACATCGCCGGTTATGTTTTGCTTTTCCAGGCCGCCGATTCTGTGTTCGAGACCGGGAACTCCCGGCACGGCCCACGGTCTGACATTGTTTTCATTCCGCGAATAAGGATTGAAATTTTCCGGATCAGTTCTGAAGTGGACCGGAATTGCCGGAAGGTCTTTCGTTTCGGGGACGAGCCATGGCTCGCTGCCGTTTGCAAGGTATCCGTCGGTGAGTAAATAAACGGGCGTCATATACTTCACGGCGATTCGCGCTGCTTCATAAGCCATGTGAAAACAATCGGCGGGAGTTGACGCAGCGATTACCGGAGCAGGTGCCTCACCATGGCGCCCGTATGTAACAAACAACAAATCCGCCTGTTCGGTCTTCGTCGGCAAGCCGGTCGAAGGCCCTCCGCGCTGAACGTCTACAATTACGAGCGGAAGCTCCAGCATAATTCCGAGACTGATCGTTTCAGATTTCAATGCCGCGCCCGGACCACTCGTGCCTGTAACCGCTAAATTGCCGGTGTAAGACGCCCCGACGGCAGCGCCCGCGGCGGCGATTTCGTCTTCGGCCTGGAAGGTCTTTACGCCGAAATTCTTGTACATCGATAAATTGTGAAGAATATCGCTCGCCGGAGTAATGGGGTAGCTTGCGTAGTAAAGCGGGATTCCGGCTTTCTTCGATGCCGCAACAAGACCCAGCGCCGTCGCTTCATTACCCGTTATGTTCCTGTACAATCCCGGTTTGAGCTGTGCTGGCTTGACCTCGAATCGAAAAGCAACTGCCTCGGTTGTATCTCCGTAATAGTATCCTGCCTTCAAGGCTTTAGTGTTCGCCTCCACTAATTTAGGCTCATTCCCGAATTTTTCCTTGATCCATTTTTCCGTCGTTTCCATCGGCCGCGAATACATCCAGTACATCAAGCCGAGTGCAAAGAAATTTTTGCTGCGTACCATCTCTTTCTGCGTCAAACCGATTCCCTGCAAAGCATTCAAAGTCAATTTTGTAATCGGGACTTCGATCACTCTGAAGTTGGTCAGCGAATCGTCGCTCAACGGATTTGCTTTATATCCGGCAAGCTCAAGATTCTTATCGTCGAAGGAGTCGGTGTTGACAAGTATCAAGCCGTCATGCTTCAAATCTTTTAGATGAACCTTCAAAGCGGCAGGATTCATCGCAACCAAGACATCCGGATGATCTCCCGGCGTCAAAATATCCCAGCTCGAAAATCGAAGCTGAAAACTTGACACTCCGAAAAGCGTTCCGGCAGGAGCCCTAATCTCCGCAGGATAATCGGGAAGAGTGGAAAGGTCGTTGCCGACAAGCGCAGTCGTATTCGTGAACTGCGTGCCTGTTAATTGCATCCCGTCGCCTGAGTCCCCGGCAAATCTAATCACAACATCATCAACTTTTTCTATCGTCTTACTCATGCGTATTTCCTTTGATTCATTCGTCTATGTTGCTCTCAAAACATTCTATGACAATTCATGACAGTTGGTTAAGAAACGGAAACCATTTCGCAAAATAACCGGACAGCAAAGTCAAATTGTTCGTCATTATTAAAACACCGATTGCTATCAAAAAAGCTCCCCCCGCAACTTCCACCCATCTGATATATTTGCTGAACTTCCTAAAAAAAGCGAGAAATGCGTTTATGCTAAGGCCGGTTACCAAAAATGGTATTCCCAATCCGAGAGAATAAACTGAGAGCAGCATTATGCCCTTTCCTATCGTGTTCTGCTGCGCCGCAATCGTCAAAATTCCCGCAAGCACCGGACCGATGCACGGTGTCCAGCCGAAGGCAAACGCGAGCCCCGCTATGAACGACCCCAATGGTCCTATTTTCTTCCCGGTATGAAATCTCTTTTCGTAATTAAGAAATTTTATTCTGAAGATTCCCGTCATGTGCAGCCCGAACACGATTAAAATTGCTCCGGCAATTTTCGAAAACAGGTCCAGTTTCTGCAATAAAAATTGTCCGGCTGCCGTGGCGGAGGCACCGAGGATGACAAAGATGAGCGAAAACCCGATTATAAACAATATTGAGTTGAGAGTCACTCTCCTGAAAAGTTCCGAGCGGCTGCTGTGTACCATCTCGTCGAAACTATATCCGCTTATGAACGATAAATATCCGGGCACGATCGGCAGGACGCACGGCGAGATAAAGGAAATTATTCCGAATACAAATGCCGTCATGATATTTACGTTTTCCATTCTCTCCTTTTCCTCATCAAGTTACACAGGTTCACGGAGCCTGTCAACAGGAATTCCGCTATATATAGGATGCAGATATCGAATGGGAAGTTGCAACGCTGTCGATTTTATCAACTCTCCGGCTGCTTTGTGACCGACACGCTTATTTCCGCAGCGACTTGCTGGTGAAGTTTTACGGGAACCTTGTAGCTGCCGAGGGTCTTGATCGGTTCAGCAAGCTCGATGCGCCTGCGATCCACCTCGAAACCTTTTTCGGCAAGCTTCTCCGCGATCATCTGTGAAGTAACCGAGCCGAAGAGTTTATCCTCTTCGCCGGCTTGCACGTCGATTGTCAGCTCGACGCCGTTCAGTCTCTGCGCAAGTGCCTGCGCATCGCTGATCTCGCGGTTCAGCTTGGTTTCATACGATCGCTTCTCGTTCTCGATCATTTTCAAGTAGCCCGGCGCATAGGGGTACGCAATTTTCTGTGGAATTAGAAAATTCCTCGCGTAACCGTCGCGAACATCGACAACGTTTCCGATCTCGCCGAGTAATTCATGGTTCTTTCTCAATATGACTTTCATTATTATCTCCTTAAGGAACAGCGACTAGCATTTAGCTGTCATCGCATTCAGTCTGAAATTCATGATCTTATAGTTTGGCACGCTCACCTTGTAATCTTCAAAACTTTTCATCTCTTTCCGGCCGACAGCTAACTGCTGATAGCTGACAACTCTTTTATCTGATTATGTCCGAGACAAATGGCAGCATCGCAAGGTGACGCGCACGTTTGATCGCAAGCGAGAGCTGTCTCTGATGTTTTGCGCAAGTTCCGGTAACCCTGCGAGGAATTATTTTCCCCTGTTCGGATGTGAATTTTATGAGACGTTTATCGTCTTTATAATCGATATAAACATCTCCACTTTCACAGAACCTGCAAATTCTCCTCTTCTTTATTTCTTTTATTGGTACCACTTCATTTACTCACTTATTTTATGTCCGTAATTTTTAAGCAATTGAGATTCTTCGTTTGACAAGAAACGATCGAACGAATCGTCCGTAAAAGTTGTCAGCTCTTCTTCTCGATTCTCATCTACAGAGACATTCGGCAAACGTTCGTTCCTGTTTAAGAACTGGATTCGTCTCGCCTTGATCTCGAGGATCGAACGATTATGCCCGTCGCCGGTTTTCCAGTTTCGGCTTTGAAGCTCGCCGTCCACCAAAACTGCACTTCCCTTCTTCAAGCGTTCCCGGCAGCTATCGGCAAGCTTGTCCCATGCAACGACACTGACGAAGCAAACATCTTCCTGCCATTTGTTGCTGCCGTCACGATATTTTCTGTTGGACGCGATGGTGAAGTTCACAACCGTAGTCCCGTTCGCAGTATTCCGAAAGACAGGATCTCTCGTCAAGTTGCCCGCAATCGACGCGCTGTTGATCTCAGGCATCTTCAGATCAGCCATAAATCCTCCATCTTTGGCGCCTTGGCGCATCAGCCGTAGGCCAAAAATTTACCCGCAGCCTGTTTCCATGATAAACGGATGAACTACTTCGTATCATGGCTCTTATCTGCCATGGCCGTTGCAATGTCGGCCTGCTCGCTTCTGGAAACCCGCTGGCGGCGGCGTTTTTTCACGCCCGCGCGAGCTTTCAACATATTCTTGTCAACAACGACCGTAAGGTATCGAATGATGTCTTCATCAAGTTTGAATGCCTGCTCCAATTTCGGGACAATATCCGTCGGCGATTTGTGGAGCAGCTGGACGTAGAAACCTGCGGTTTTCTTTCTTATTGCGTATGCAAGACGCCGTCTTCCCCAACGATCTACGTTTGTCACTTCGCCGCCGTTCTTAGGTATGTATTCCTGGTAACGAGTGATCAACGTCTCGACCTGATTGTCTTCTAAATTGGAATTGATAATGATAGTAGTTTCGTATTCTCGCTGAATTATATTCAGTTTAATTCACCTCCCTTGGTCTTTTGGCCGTTCGCCGGTGAAAGTCCCCTCACTATTTAATTGAGTGCCGGGATGGCGCCTGAGGCGCTCACAAACAGCAGTTAAATGCCTCGATTTATTAACGTGGCACAGTTCAGTTAGTTAAATCTATTCATCGCAGTTTCAATTCCGTCGTTGATGAAAACGAAAACCGCATCGGCTGCGGTCATCACCATTTGCTCTGCTTCGGGAATTTCATCTGCTTCGAATTTTGAAAGAACAAAATCTACCATGTCTTTTCCCGGCAGAACGGCTTGAGTCCCGACTCCGCACCTCAACCGCGGAAAATTGTCGTCATTCAAATGATAGATGATGGAATAAACGCCGTTGTGTCCCCCATCGCTGCCGCCTTTCCTCAGACGGATCTTTGAGAGTGGAATATTGAAATCGTCATATACGACCAGCATATCTTGGAGCGGGATATCGAACTTACCGGCGGCATATTTAACGGCCGTTCCGCTGTTGTTCATGAAAGTTGTCGGTTTCAGCAGAACAATTTCTTCTCCTCCAAGGCGTATCTCGGAAATATAGTACTCGCCTTTCCCCGGTACAAATCTCTTCTTGAATTTTGAAGCGACCGTATCGACTACCATAAACCCGACATTGTGGCGCGTCCCCTCGAACTCTCGACCGACATTTCCAAGACCGACTATCATCTTCTTGCTCACCAAATCCAAACCTTGCAACCAAAACAGATTACTTCTTCTCTTTCTCCTTTTCCTTATCCTTTTCTTTCTCCTTGCCTTTCTTCTCGGGTTCTTCCGCTGCCTCTTCGCCCTCCTCAGCTTTTTTCGCCTTCCCTATCACTTCAGGCTCTGCCGGTTGTTCAGCAGCCGCAACGGCTTCCGGAGTCTCCTCTTTGATCGTCGGAGGCGGAACAATGGTTATGATTGCCGACTCCGGATTGTCGAGAATCTTTACGCCTTCCAGTTTAACGTCTTTAATGTGGACTGAATCGGCGATTCCAAGTTCCCCGATATTTATTTCAATGTGTTCCGGCACTTTATCGGGATCGCATTGAATCTTTATCCGGTGAATCGAATGCTGAATGATACCACCGTCCTTCACCCCTTTAGGCGTACCAACCAACTGCACAGGAACCTGAACAGTTATTTTCTGTCCTTCCTTGATTCCGTGCAAATCGAAATGCAAAATTCTACCGACAACCGGATCGACCTGGACATCATTCAATACTGCACGCCGCTCCCCGCCATCCTGGAATTTAACTCTTATAAGGTGAGTCGCATGGGAGGTCGCAAGATTTCGCACGGGAACCTCGTCTGCCTGCACGACAACGTTTTCATTCCCAAGATAAAACACACCCGGGACTTTCTTCTCGGCAAAAAGTCTCTTCGATTTCTTGCCCCTCAAAATCCTTTTCTCAACATTCAAGACAACTTCTTCCATTGCTTCCTCTACTTAATTTCAAATAATGTGCTAATTGACTCATTCTGGTAAGTTCGCCTAATCGCCTCGGCAAACAGCCTTGCGACCGACTTCACTTCTATTTTCTCCGATACCCGCTTTAACGGCACCGTATCGCTGACAATAAGTTTTCTTAATGGACTGGCTTCAAGCCTCTCCATGGCGTTGCCGCTGAAGACGGGATGCGTGCACGCGCCGTAAATATCGTTTACTGCCGCAGCTCTCAAAGCATTCACCGCCGCAACAAACGTCCCGCCGGTGTCGATTAAATCGTCAACGATTAGAACATTTTTACCTTTAACGTCGCCGATAATGTTTACAGCCTCGGCAACGTTTGCCTTCGGCCTGCGCTTGTCTATCAACACAAGATACTGCTTCAAGCCGCGTTGCATAAGCTCGTGCAAATTTTATTCCACCCACATCCGGCGATACTACGACTAAATTCGGGATTTTCAAGTCTTTTATATATTTCACAAAGACGGCTGACGAATACAGGTGATCGACCGGAATATCGAAGAAGCCCTGGATCTGCGCTGCATGAAGGTCCATGGTCAGCACTCTCTCTGCGCCGGCCTTCGTCAACAGGTTCGCAACTAACTTCGATGAAATCGCAACGCGAGGCTGATCTTTTCTATCCTGGCGAGCGTATCCGAAGTACGGGATTACAACCGTGACCCTCGAAGCGGACGCGCGCTTGGCGGCGTCAACCATGATAAGGAGCTCCATCAGATTCTCTGCAGGCGGGAAAGTGCTCTGGATGATGAACACATCCGCGCCGCGAATATTATCTGAATACTTTACCCAGATCTCACCGTCGCTAAAATTCACGATCTCTCTTTCCCCGAGAGGTTCGCCAATTTCATGCGCAATTTTTTCCGCGAGCGAAAGATTGCTCCGGCCTGAAAATATTTTTATGCCGTCCATTTTGGATTACGATTCTCTTTTCCCAGAGGGATCCCTTAGGGACTTTCAGCAAGGATTCTCAGCACTCTCCCAAAAAGGATCCTTTCAGGAGGAGAATTCGGATATCCCGACAAAATAAGGTTTAGTCGGGAATGCCTTGCCGATCAGATAATCTGATCTCAGATTTGTTAAATACACTCTCTTACTAAATCTGCAGGACTCTCCGACAATGTCGGACACGCCCTCGGCGCAAGAACCTGCAACATAACAACTCCACAGAGCCTAACAAGCTGCTGGGGCGGCAGGACTCGAACCTGCGAATGGCGGCTCCAAAGGCCGCTGCCTTACCACTTGGCTACGCCCCAATTTCTCGATTAAATTGCGACGATTTGGAATATGCCAGGCACATTTTTTAGACCGCCAAGGCATAAAATATAGCTGTCTCAACACACAAAATCAAAGCAGAAAAATGTGTGCTAATGTCGAGGTAGTCTCACACAGGCGTTGAAATCACACTGATTCCGTAAAATGGTGGCAGTTCGTTTTGTCAGGCAAATCTCAACAAGCTGAATCATCCTCCAACTCGATAAGATATGCCGTGTTGCTTCGCCGATTTTGCATCATCTATACTACCGGCGGGCAGATTGGGGCCAAAAAAACTCATATTGCGCATAGCCATGCCCGACGGAACGAGGAATATCCGCTGCACACATTCATGCCCGTACCACGGTGGAGTATCTACCCCGAAATTCTTCATCGGTTTGTCCACAATACTAAGATTCCTTCCAGCCCGCGCCGAGCGCCGTCGGCACAAATGGTTTGCCATCGTCACCGACGCAAATTGTTCCAGACACATGAATGTTCTTACCTTTGCTTGTCCTTTCGAATGTCATCAGATATCGATGGTCAATTATTTTCTAACGCAAAAGCACATGCAGTGAACTCACAAGAAAGTAGAATGACAAGAGAATCAGCACCACCCCCAAGCCGTAGTTGACTTTCTTCATCATCTCGTTCGAAATAAAATTTTTAGCCCAATGAAGAATATTCGCGAGAGTAGTTAGGTAGGAAGCCAGGCCAAATCCACCTACCGCCAAGAACAAGAGAGACGTGTCGGTGTCGAACTTTGGAACCAGTCCGACATCTTTTATAATCTTCACGCCGATGAGCCACCATACGATCATCATGGGATTCGTGACTGCAAGTGAAAACCCGGTAACGAACGACAGCCTTTTGCTTTTCAAAGTTGCGTGAGTTAATTCGAGCATGTTGGCTTTTGCTCCATCACGCAAAGTGAAAAAAGAAAGAAGCCATAAAATGACCGTCGCCGCCAAGCCAAAAATCGCAACCACGGTTTTACTTTCTAAGAACGGTGCGACCCCAAAAAGGGCGATTATACCGTACAAAACGTCCGAACTGACAGAACCTGCTGCGACCATGTATGCCGCGCGGAGATGATTATTCAGCGAACGCTTGGCAATTTCAATTTGCGTCGCACCGATCGGTATCGCAGTCATGAAACCCATGATATATGTCACAAATAGAAATAGAAAAGTGTCCATTTAATTCCGATTCAAGATCAAGATAAAATGCCTTAGCAGTCCAAACCAAATCCAAATGTTCTGCGACAGTTCGGTTTTCAGAAAATCATCCTGCGGAAATATAATCTTTCGTTCGACTATGAAGCTTCTGAATTGACTTAAGATGGCCGGCGACTTCGGAGATAATTTCGTCCAGGTCGAGTTGCTCGAAGCACCGGACTTCTCTGCAGACTTTTGCCATCTTGTTTATGCACGTGATGTTCCTGCATAAATTCTGTGATATAAATGTTCTAGAAGGAGCATCCTGGTTTGCTGCTAAGAAGCCGGTAGTATTGGAGTCATACCCGTAAATGTGCGGTGGCGTCCCGCCGAATACCGAGAAGACGGCGGTTTTGTTTCTCAGACTCTCTCGAGTCGCGCGAGAATTTCCGCGCTGCTGCCAAATGGAGCGGACCAGTATCTCCGGTTACAAATACGTCGGCGAAGTCCATTAGAGCGGCATAGACATCGATCTCGATGGAAGCCGGCACGATAACTATTTTTTGGCTCATCTCCGGCGGCAATGAATAAATAAGTTCATATCCTATGAACTTCTCCACGCGCCCGGCCCCCAATAAAATATCGCAATCAAAATCGACAAGTCTCCTCAAGAGATCGCGCTGCAAATCGAACGGCATTCGTGTAAATCGCGACGAAGCATCCGGATTAAACATGATTATCGGCTTAGCTCGAGAGACTTCATGACTCGAAAGAAAATCCGACGCGCTTTGAACAGCTTCGTTTGAAAGATAGATGTTAGCTCCGCTAAATTGATCGTTAAAATCCGGCGGCAGCGAATCATGAAATATTTTCTCGATGAACTTGAAGCCCCGGTATGAAACGTTATTGATGGCGTCCCGGCGGCCTTCCCCCCTGACCATTTCGACAGCAATGATCGCAAAATTGACCACATTCCGATGACCGAAGATACTATCTTCGACCATCGGACTGAAGTTTATTATCAAGTCGTAGTCCTTGCTTTCAGCAAGTCGTGCGAGCCCGGATAGGTCGCTCTCCGTCGGGAAAGGTGCACCGATATAGAGCGGGTACAAATTTGAAATATCCGGATTCCCTTCGATAAATCCCTTCGTGGAATTTTTTACAACAAAATCTATCTCTGCCGCGGGGAAAATCTGTCTAAGTGCATTAACCGCACCCGATGCGATGACTGCATCCCCAATATTCAAATCGGCTGCGACCAAAAAACGATCAAACTTTTTTGCCCTTTCCACTTTTCGATTCGCCTGTTCGGTTACAACCTTCAATAAAATACTATTCCCCAGAAGGTTTCTTAATAAGATATCGAGGAAACGCGCTCCGGCTTTCGGATATAAATCGGTCACCGCGCTGGTGAACTGAAAAAATTTCTTATACTGTGCTTCTCTGTCCATCGATTATTTTTATTTTCTCAATCGCAGTCTTACGAATCAAGGCAAATGTTAATTCGAATGGATTTCGAAAACGATATTTAGAAGTGTCACTTCAAAAAAATTTCAAACAAACCTGCGTTATATCATCACTTTGAGCGGAGTCTCCGACGAAAGACGCTATTTCCTTTCGCACTACCTCCAAAATTTCCGAAGCTCTTAAGGTCGAATGTGATCTGAGCGTTTGTTCAAGCCTTTCCTCGCTGAATTCTACGCCGTCGGAGTTCAAAGCTTCGTTCACTCCATCAGTAAACATATAAAGCAGATCGCCACTCGCGATTCTTTCTTCACCCTTCTGGTACTTGATATCTTCCATTACCCCTAACATCAATCCGCCTTTGTCGAGACGGAAAATCTCTCCGCCGCGTTTTATCAGGAACGGATAATTATGTCCCGCGTTTACATAGCTCAGGCTATTCGAAGCAGAATCATAAATGGCGGCGAAAAAGGTTATAAACTTATCCGAGTCCGTGTTCTCATAAACTATCTTGTTTAGTCGTCGCGTTATCTCTACCAGTGGCAATTGAGCAGCCACCAAAGCCCTGAACGCCGATTGAAGATTTGCCATGAGCAAGGCGGCGGGAAACCCTTTCCCTGAAACATCTGCAATCGCAGTACAGAGTGAAGCCTCGCTCAATTTTATCACGTCAAAATAATCGCCGCCTACCTGTTTCGTCGGGATGTGAAATGTATCTACTTCACACCATGGAACATGCGGCATTTCCTTCGGTAGAAGTTTTTCCTGGATGGAATGTGCCAAATTCAGCTCCTCTTCCAACCGCTGTTTCGCCAAAGATTCTTCGAATAGCCCTGCATTGTCGATGGCCATGGTTGCGATGTTGCACAAAGTCGAAACGAACTCTATTTCGGCCGGCGTGAATTCCCCACCTACCAATTTTTTCCCGATAAGTAAATATCCAAAGAGACGATGGGAGCTGCGAATCGGAAATACTCTGTTCACTCCGGCACCCGCCAATTTATGCCGAATATCCCGTTCACGAGAAGAAAGAGAATCTTGTATATTGCCCTCCGGGATCGCCTCGATCGAGCCTTCCAGATCAAGTGACAGCAATTTTCCAAGCGTATCGTTCTCCAACACGATTCCCTTCATCACTTTCAGGAATTTCTCTTCCTGTTTTGATGGAGAAGGAAGGCTGACAACAGCTGCGCTCTTCGAGACGGCGAGCTTTCCCATCGAGGCAAGCATGATATGGTTCAAAATAAACTTGTAGTCCAAAGATGAGTTGAGAATTTTTGCCGTCTCTATGAGAGAAGTCAACTCGACGATTTGATCGCTGCCCGCAGAAGGCGTTCCCCTACAAAAACTCAAAGGTCAAAACCACCATCACTTTTGCTTTTTGATCTCGAATTATTCATTTCTCAAATAACGGACAAGTCTGACTTCGTTTGTCGCAGCTGCAGGTCCGCGCAGCGCGGAATCGCCCCCATGGTATTCGACTGTGTCCATCAGTTTGCGCATTAGAAAAATTCCAAGCCCCCCCGCCCTGTGCTTCCTGACCTTTTCTTTTATGTTCGGCACAGGAACGCTTTCAGGGTCGAAGCTGTCCCCCCAATCACGGACTACAATTTCGAATTCGACCCCGCTCGCAATTATTTTTATTTCGAATTCTGTTTCCGGATTACCTTTGTATGCATGTTTAATGACGTTCGTGCACGCTTCGTCAACGGCAAGAGTAATCTCAGAGACTTCTCTACCACCGAATCCGAAGCCGGTTGCCCGGCTGTTTATGAATTCGCGGACATCTGAGAGCGCCACCGTTGTGCTTTTGAAAGTGCGCGATTCGTTTATTTTGTCCAACCTTTTCAATGTATTTCTCTAAGTTTTCAGGATATAGTCAATGTTTATTTCCTGCGGACTGATTCTCCGAGAATTTTTTCAGCGCCTCGTCTTGATCCTTATAAATCTCATAAAGAAACGGAAACCCGAGAAGGTCAAACACGTTGTAAACTTTTTGCTGCATATTTGCCAATTTAATGTCGCCATGGTTACTTCTGACTTCATCGATGTAAGCCATGAAGACACCGAGTCCCGCGCTCGAGATGTAATTCAACGCGTTAAAGTTTACCACGATGTTATACTTCCCCTTTCCAATGAGATCTGAAAACATTTTCTCAAGGTCCGGTGCAGTGTGGGCGTCAAGAAAACCTTGAAGCTCCATGACGACCACGTTGCCCGAATCATTAGTCAGCACTTTAAACTCGTTCATTTGCTTCATTCCTCCACTCAAAAAGTTTCAATCTTCAATCTTAGGTCTTAAATTACTCTTCATTTCCATTTTAGAATTAACACAGTTGTGTCATCAACCGCGTCGGTGCCCTGTGAAAATTCTGCCAGAGCGCGAATGATACCTCCCTTTATATCCGTCGCTGTTCCGCCGCTCAACTCTTTCAACAGGTTATAAAATCTTTCTTCTCCGAATTCATTGCCGTCCGGGTCGCGCTGGTCGGTAACGCCGTCGGTATAGAACACAAGCGTATCTCCCGCGTTGAGGCATATTTTTTCTTCTTCGATATGCGTCCGGAAATCCTGTGTCTGTTCTATACCGAGCGCCGCCCCCGATGACTTTATTAACCTGCAATTCCCGTCACTTATCAAGACTGCCGGCATGTGTCCGGCGCGGGACAACAAAAATTCGCCGGTCCGTGAATCAAGCGCGCCGTAGATCAATGTTATGAAAAAATTCCTCTGGAGCGTGTTCCATACAGCCTCATTCGCCGCAATCATAAACTCCAACGGCGATTTTGCCGAAGCCGAGACCGACTGAAAGATTCCTTTCATATAAGCCATATAAAATGCAGCGGAAGTCCCCTTGCCGGAGACATCGCCGACCACAAAAGCGTACTTCCTATCATCGATTTGCAGATAGTCGATGTAATCGCCGCCGACTTCGAACGCGGGGAATGCCAGGAAATCGGTTTCAAATTTATCGGAGGTCGGAAGCGATGTCGGAAGAAGTTTCATCTGCATCTCGTGAGCGATGCGCAGTTCATGTTGAAGACGCTCGTTCTCGATAGACTTCGTGAACAAAAGAGAATTTTGAATTGCGACAGCCGCAGTGTCTGCGAACGCGCTCACCGTAGAAATCTCCTCTTCGTCGAAAGCGAAAGGCATATCGTGAGCTGCGTACAAGATGCCGATAAAATTATCGTGAGCTGTCAGCGGGACTGCGAGCAACGACTTCGCCGGAAAGTCTTTTAGACCGTATTTCTTAAAATCATCATCATCTTGTACGATGGCACACTTCTTCCCCTGCCCGTGAAGACCATCGGAAACGGCGTTCCGGACGCTGTCGAAGCTGAAAGCCGACAGCTCGTACATGCTCGTTTTGTAAGTTGCATTTACCTCAAACTTAGCGACTCCATTCTTACTTCCGGAATTTTCATTTCCGGCTGCTGGAGACTCGGGCTTGAGTTCAATCCAAACTTTGTTTGCCTGGGTCACGGTGCCGACGACTGCGACGGTGTTGTTCAATACCTCCGATGTATCCATGACGTTCGTGATGACTTTGCTCAAATTCTGGTAAGAGTCCAGTTCACGCTTCTTTTTCTCAAAAACGCCTGAGGTCGGGATATGAAACAACGTAACGACAAATGCGAGCGCAAAATAAATTGCAAGAAATAGAAACACCATCTTAGAGAATTCCTGCAGCGGAATGCTGTAAAACTGCAGCACGCCGCCAGCCAATTTGGCGGGTCCGATTGAAGCATACGAGTATCCGAAAAGACACAGAAGGAATAACGATTGCAGAAGCGATCTGTATTTTTCTTTTCGCGACAGAAAAACGATCCAGTTCATACTGACAATGTGGGACACCGCCATGAGGATTGCAAAGCCGAAAGCTATGTCGGTAAGCGTTTTCATGAGCGATGAACCCTGAAAGATGCTTAGCACGGAAACCGCGATCGCAAATCCGATGAAGAGCCCAAACCGCCGTCTGACTTTCTTGTCCGGTTTTATGTAAATGATTTGTCCGATAAGCACGAGGAAGATCATAACGAATGCCGCGATGCCGAATGCGAAGGCGGTTGTCGCGACAAGCTGCATTAGGTTCTGAGGCACAAATTTTCCCGACGCGTTTCCTTTATTCTCGAGTATGATCCCCCACGTTGAAATTAATGCGGCCGAAAAGAATCCGTAGGCAAGAAGTTTGCGCAAAGTCTCGAGAGGTTTCGCCTGTTTTTTTTCTCTGAAGGAGACTATCGCGGCATAAAGAAAAACAAAGGCTAAAATCGAGAACAAATCCCTGATCGTATTCAATACCGGATCTTCCAGGTTGATCGCGATTCTAATCCAATCGTAGGCGAAAAGGACAAGACCAATTGTACCCGCCGCAACGAAGTACAGGCTATTTTTCAGGCTTATTCTCATGTGCTTTAATCTAATTCTACTCTTCGCATTCTTCAATGTTTTGTTACAAGAAAGAACCGACAAAGGCACACCGGCACATTGAAGGAACGGAGGTTGCTGTGCCATAGCCGGCTTTGCACCTTCGCAACTTCTTCCGTTTGTGCCCACTTTCCCTCACCTTGATTAACCGTGGCTCTCTTCCTATATTTTTAGAACCACGTTAGCGAGAACAAATGTCTTTTTCTATTTTTAAAACGATTTTCGGTTCGAAACACGAACGCGATGTAAAAAAAATTGCCCCGATCGTCGAGGAGGTCAATGAGGCATTCGAGAAGCTGCCTGATCTTACCGACGATGAACTCAGACAAAAAACGACGAGCTTTCGCACGAGAATAAAGGAAGAGACTGCCGAGCTGGAAAAAGAAATTGCGGACCTCCACGAAAAGTTAAAAGGAGACGTTCGAAGGCGAGGAGCATAAAGGAATTTATGGGCGGTTGGAAGAGCTCGAGGAAGAGCGCGATAATCTTGTGTACGATATTCTGGATGAAATCTTACCGGAAGCTTTCGCGGTAGTAAAGGAAGCATGCAGGCGGCTCGTTGGCCAGAGCTGGGAAATAACCGGGCACAAAATAGTTTGGGACATGGTCCCGTTCGACGTCCAGCTTATGGGTGCAGCTATTTTGCATGAAGGAAAAATTGCCGAGATGGCAACCGGAGAAGGGAAAACCCTCGTTGCCGTTATGCCGCTTTACCTCAACGCGCTTCCGGGCAGAGGCGCCCATCTCGTTACCGTGAACGACTATCTCGCGAAGCGCGACAGCGAATGGATGGGCAAAGTCCTGGAATTCCTCGGGCTGACCGTCGGCTGTATTCAATCTGACATGGACACTTCCCAGCGGCGGAAAATGTACGAATGCGACGTGACTTACGGGACAAATAATGAATTCGGCTTCGACTATCTCCGCGACAACATGGGTGTGGAAGCCGAAGACATAGTGCAGCGCGAACATTATTATGCAATCGTTGACGAAGTCGATTCCGTCCTGATCGATGAAGCGCGAACGCCGCTCATAATCAGCGGACCTGTAGGTTCGACGGAGCATTCGTTCGATGATATGAAGCCGCGCATCGAGAGGCTCGTCAACGAGCAGATTCGACTCGTCAACAAATTGGTCGGAGACGCAGAAAAATTCCTGTCGGAAGAGAATGAAAAAGATGCCGGCGTCCTGATATTGAGATCGTACCATGGCTTCCCGAAGCACAAGCGGTTGACAAAACTTCTCAACGAGCCGTCGAATAAACGTCTCATGCTTCAAACCGAGCTCGAATACTTGAAAGATTCCGGATCGCGAATGCACGAAATCGACGACGAGCTTTTCTACGCCGTCGAGGAAAAAACACATGTCATCGACCTGACGGAAAAAGGCCGCGAATATCTGTCGACTTCGTCGTCGGATAAAGATATGTTTATTCTGCCGGATATCGGAACCGAAGTCGCAGCAATTGAAGGCGACAAGTTCCTGACTCCGGGACAAGTTCAGAGGAAGAAAGAGGATCTCTACAAATTATACGCGGAACGAAGCGACAGGATCCATACGGTATCCCAGCTTCTGCGCGCTTACTCGTTGTACGAAAAAGACGTCGAGTATGTCGTGCAAGACGGAAAAGTTCTGATCGTCGATGAATTCACGGGAAGGATTTTACAAGGAAGACGCTACTCGGAGGGACTGCATCAAGCCATCGAAGCAAAGGAAAGCGTAAAAGTCGAGCGTGATACACAAACTCTCGCGACCGTCACGCTTCAAAATTATTTCAGGCTTTACAAGAAATTGGCCGGCATGACCGGAACCGCGGAAACTGAAGCCGGTGAATTCTTCGATATTTACAAATTAGATGTCGTGGTCATACCGACCAACAAGCCGATGATTCGAGACGACATAAACGACGTCATCTATAGAACCAAGCGCGAGAAATACAACGCCGTTATAAATGAAATCGAGGAAATGAAAAAACAATCTCGCCCTGTCCTCGTCGGCACCACAAGCGTCGAAGTCAGCGAAACCTTGAGCAGGATGCTAAAGCGGCGTGGAACGGGTCATGAAGTCTTGAATGCAAAGCAGCACCAGCGCGAGGCCGAAATTGTCTCGCGTGCCGGAATGCCCGGAGCAATTACGATCGCGACGAACATGGCAGGCCGGGGAACGGATATTAAGCTTGGTCCGGGCGTCGTTGAAAAAGGCGGCTTGCATATCGTGGGCACAGAAAGACACGAAGCCCGCCGCATCGACAGGCAGCTCCGCGGGCGCTCCGGACGACAGGGCGATCCGGGTTCGACAAAATTCTTCTTATCGCTGGAAGACGATTTGATGAGGCTGTTCGGAAGCGACAGGATCGCAAGGGTGATGGACCGTTTCGGGATGAAAGAGGGCGACGTAATCCAGCATCCGATGATCACTCGCAGCGTCGAGCGGGCGCAGAAGAAAGTCGAAGAGAATAACTTCGCAATCAGAAAACGGCTGCTCGAATACGACAACGTCATGAACGAGCAGCGCGAAGTTGTTTATGACAGAAGAAAGCACGCACTCGTCGGTGAACGCCTCAAAGACGAAATCTTCGATATGCTTCGAGAACACATCGACGAGAAAATAGGAAATTATTATGATATTGGCGACATCGCGGGACTCGTCGATGATCTTCGGCGAAGCTTTCTTATCGATGTCAACTTCACGCCGGACGAATTCCGCCGCCTCGGCAAAGACGGTATAGCGTCACGGGCTTACGAGGCTGCAGTGGAATTTTACAATCGCAAGGAGAAGGAGCTTGGTGTCGAGCTGATGAGCCGGCTCGAGCGAATGGCAACTCTTCAAGTAATTGACGAAAAATGGAAAGAGCACCTTCGCGAGATGGACGATCTTAAGGAAGGAATAAACCTTCGTGCCTACGGTCAGAAAGATCCCCTTGTCGAATACAAGCGTGAAGCTTACAATATGTTCGTCATAATGCTGGGACTGATCAACAAGGAAGTTCTGCAGATAGTATTCAGGGCTTTCCCTGCAGTTACGGAAGAAATTCCTCAGCGTCGCGCCGCAAGAATGCCGCGAAAGGATCAGATGCAGCTTCAACACGATTCAGCGGCAGGACTCGGAATGCAGGCGAACCGCGAGCCTGCGGCGCAAGGCCAAATCAAGCGCAAGCCGGTTAGAGTTACGGAAAAAGTCGGCCGAAACGATCCATGCCCGTGCGGAAGCGGCAAGAAATACAAGAACTGCCACGGGAAGTAACGGAGTTCAGTCAATCTTCGGCTTTGTTGCCATAAAGTTTCCGCAGCGGTACTGAATCTTTTCCGCAAGTAATTTGTTGGTTGATTTGTAAATAGGAAATGAAGGCAGTGACTAAATTCGACAGTTTAAAAAAAGACTTCCCAATATTTTCATACTGGGCATCAAAAGGAAAGCCGCTTATCTATCTCGACAGTGCGGCGACCACGCAGAAACCAAGATATGTAATCGATGCCATCGACCAGTACTATTCACAATTCAACGCGAATGTGCATCGCGGTGCTTACGAGCTAAGCCAGATCGCGACCGACATGTACGAAGAATCGAGAGCGAAAGCTGCCCGTTTTGTCAACGCTCCGAAACCCGAGTCGGTGATCTTCACAAGAAATGCAACGGAGTCGTTGAACCTGGTGGCATACGCCTGGGGATTAAACAATCTTCACAAGGGCGACGAAGTAATACTGAGCGAAATGGAGCATCACAGTAATCTTGTTCCATGGCACATTATAGCGAGACATACCGGCGCCGTCCTTAAGTTCATCAAACTGGACAAAGATTTTCAACTTGATATTGAATCGTTTAAGGAAAACCTGGGCCCGAGGACAAGAGTCGTTTCAGTCGTTCACGTCTCGAACGTCCTCGGCACAATAAATCCGGTCAAGGAAATCACACGTCTTGCACATGAAGCCGGGGCAATTTGCATTATCGACGGCGCGCAGGGCGTCCCTCACATGCCGGTCGATGTAAAAGATATCGACTGCGATTTTTATGCGTTCAGCGGACATAAAATGTGCGGACCGACAGGAATCGGCGGACTTTACGGCCGCTACGAAATCCTCGAGAAGATGGAGCCATTCCTCGGGGGCGGCGAAATGATCAACGAAGTTTATCCGACAACTTCCGACTACGCGAAACCGCCTCACAAATTCGAAGCAGGAACGCCGAACATAGCCGGAGCCGTCGGGCTCAAGGCCGCGATCGAATATCTTGAAAGCGTCGGGATGCAAAACATCCGGGAGCACGAAAAAAAGTTGGGCGACTTTGCAGTGCAGCGCCTCTGCGACATCGAGGGCATTCACATTTACAGGCCTCCGAATGGCGGGACGGGAGTTATATCGTTGACGATCAACGGCGCACATCCGCACGACATCTCGAGCATTCTCGATATGGAAGGAATTGCAATCCGGGCGGGCCACCACTGCGCACAGCCTCTCATGAGAACGCTTCAGGTGCAGGCAACCGCGCGAGCGAGTTTTTATATTTATAATGACGAATCGGACATTGAAGTGCTTGCCGCAGGACTTGAAAAAGCCGCAGCGGTCTTTAAACCGAGAGAGAAAGCTCATGTCGTTAAGTGATCTTTTTACCGAAATAATTATCGACCATTACCAGCATCCGCATAACCATGGCGTTGTGGAAAATGCGACGCAGAGTTCCCGCGGCTACAACGAATCGTGCGGCGACGACATAAAACTTACTTTGCTTGTCAAAGACGGAATCATAGAAGAGGCAAAGTTTTGCGGCGCAGGGTGCTCGATAAGCCAGGCTTCAGCTTCGATCATGACCGACCTTGTAAGAGGTAAATCGGTTGACGAAGCGAAGCAGCTTGCCGACAAATTCTATTCGCTGGTAAAGGGAGCCGATTCAAACGACGCCGAAGAAGAAGAACTTGGCGACGCGGTTGCGTTAAAAGGTGTTTCAAAGTTCCCCGTGAGAGTCAAATGCGCTACTCTTTCATGGCACACACTGGAAGAAGCATTTAAGAAAGCGGATAAGAAGTAAGATACATTCTCCCTGACCCGGAGCGGACCGGTATCATTAAAACAGGGACTCGACGAGAATTGAATAACTTTTTAGCTACGGCTCTATCCCGAGAATCAGAAGTGGGACCGGGGGATTTGTTCTTCCGTGGCGAAGAACGTTATGAACTTCTTTTTCGAACCAAGGCGGTCCAGATGACATTTCTCTCTGCATGTTTTTTGTCGGGACAATTTCGATTCCGATATCTATAATTTGCCCAGTGTAGAACGATAAGTGTTTGACAAAAAGATCATAGGTGACCGCAAAATACTTTCCGAGCTGAACCTCAAGTGCAATCTTGTTCTTTATGAAATCCGTCTGATTGTAAGAATCAAGCAGCGGTAGATTCAACGAAAGCAGCAACTCTTTCTGTTGCTGGAAGTCTAATGGCTCAAGTTGTCTCACAATATTTGGATCAGTAGATACATAAAAGTCTCGCCGCCTTTCATTCCAACCCCTTTTTGTCAATAGACTTTTGAATTCATTGTTTAGCGATGCGGGACTGTAAATCATCTTCCCCTTTTTACCTTTTTCATCCGAGATTTTTGTCTTGTGGGCATTCGCATTAATCCGCCCAACCACATCTTTAATCTCTTTGTACTCTGCTTTTCGATGAACCAGTAAATATTCTTCCCCATTTAAGTGCGAGTATTTTTGAGCAATTTTCATTCTTCTTGTCCGATTAACAGAGGCTGTTTCCATTCCTTTGGAACTTGTGCCACCTTGTCATTTTCAGAAGGAATATGAATGGGTTTGTCTATTGATCTTATTTTAAGACGACCTTCTTTGAAGTCCTCGACTCGGCGATCTGCAATTTTACAATATTGAGTCTCCTTTTCGATTCCAATTGCATTTCTTTCATTCTTTATGGCTGCAATTACGGCCGAACCTACTCCTGCAAACGGGTCTAATACCCAACTGTTCTTGTTTGTCAATGCCAGTACACAGCGTTCGACTAACTCGATAGGAAACTGACACGGATGTACGGTTTTCTCCGGGTGATTGGATTTTACATTTGGAATATCCCACAATGTCGCATCCCAATCTTTGACGACGATCTCCCAAATATCAGATGGATTCTTCCCTAGTGGATTGCCGGAAGGCTTCCCTTTATTTGGGCCTTTGAAATGACGTTTACCTGGATACTTAGAAGGGACTCTTACCTCGTCAAGATTAAAGATGTAGTTGTCTGTTTTTGTGAACCAAAGTATTGTTTCGTAACGTCCGGAAAATCTCCTTGAAGCGTGGAGTCCGTGACCAAAATGCCAGATGATTCGATTTCGAAGTTTGAGTCCGAGCTTCTTGAATATTTGATAATAATATATGTCTAGCGGAAATATCTCACCCTTCTCTACATAGTTTCCAACCTGCCAGCAGATGCTGCCCTTTTTAGAGAGCACTCTTATAAGCTCTTCGATAATTTCTTTCTGAGTCTCAAGATAATTCTCAATCGATGTCTTGATCTCATATACCTTTCCAACATTATAAGGTGGCGACGTTATAATGAGATCAAACTTCTCGTCCTTCATTTTGCGAAGCGTTTCTAGGGCTTCGCCATTCTTCACATTGTATTCTGTCTTGGGATTTACAAAGTTGAACAGTGGTTCTTTTACTTTAGCTTGAAGTTTCGTCATCTGCTTAAATTTAAAACAAAGTAGCATCAAAATCACTCTTCAGGGGAAAAGTGTTGAGCGAGAAAAGTTTTCCCTGCGCTCCGCGAAAGTTGGATTTATGCGGTAGGCTTCGCTTCATGGGTTTAACTCTGCACGACAATGAAAAGCGGAAATTCATTTCCTCGTTCATAATCGGCAAAGTGGGCTAAGTCCGATTTCTTGGGAACTTCCAAATATGTTTACCATGTTGGAAAATTAAGTAAAATGGCACGTGTTCTTCCATCCGTTGGGCAAGTGCCGCGTTCTCAATCTCTAAACAAAAGGAGGCATTCCATGATCACCAAATTCTCTAAGACCACCGCGTTTATTGCCGCAATATTTCTGTTGCAGCTATCTGCTTCTGGGCAGGATAAGCAAGACACGATGAGCGCACATCCAAATGCAGCTGACTCGCTCAAGCCGGCCGTCATCCATCTGGAAGTTGATTTCACTGCGAGCCCTGAGCAATTATACCAGGCTTTGCTCGACTCCAAACAATTCTCTGCTTTCACCGCACAATCGGGCCAGTTTTCTGCAAATTCAGCCAGCATTGATAGCGTCGAAGGCGGCGCTTTCTCCTTGTTCGACGGGAGAATCGTGGGCAGAAACATAGAACTGGTGCCAAATAAATTAATCGTTCAGGCCTGGCGCGTCGCAAATTGGCCGGATGGTGTGTATTCGATAGCGAAGTTTGAACTCACGCCGCAAGGCTCCGGGACACATCTGGTATTTGACCAAACAGGTTTCCCGGAGGAAATGCACGACCACCTACTGGCCGGATGGCAGGCCAACTATTGGGATCCGCTTACAAAGTACCTGCACTAAGAAATTAGGCCTAAGGCGGCATCAGGCACCCAGTTCCCATTCTGTACGCCATGGATGCCGTCGCCCGCAAAAGCGATGCTGCGTTACAACTCGCGAATCGCCTCCTGAACCCTACCCGGAACGTTCGGATGGTGGCTCAGGTTCAATCCTTTTCCTAGTGCGAAGACGCAAAGGGCACAGCAGGACTGACAGTTGAGCAACGAAGCCTATTCCGAAATGCAAGGAGTTTAAAGATGGAACAACGACCCATGGATAATGGCATCATCAATAAACCAAGCAAGTACTCCGTAAAAGAAACGCTGGATCGCTTAGAAGCTATATTGAAATCCAAAGGTATGACAATTTTTGCTCGCATCGATCAAAAGGCAGCTGCGGAAAGCGTTGGATTGATTATGCACCCGACGGAGTTGTTGATCTTTGGCGATCCGAAAGCGGGTACTCCATTAATGAATTCGTTCCCGTCCATTGCATTGGATTTGCCTTTGAAAGTGCTGGCGTGGGAAAACGGTGACGGAGAAGTCATTCTCAGTTACAACAGCCCGGAATGTCTAATGCTGCGGCACAATCTTTCGGCGGCACCGTTCAAGCCGGTGGAGGCACTGATCGACAAGGCGCTGGAATAATTCAGCATTTGGCTATCATAAATCTTAAGCAGACTCAAACATCTCAATGACTAACGAAATAATAAATCTGACCGCGAATGTCGCCCTTACACTTTCATTCATCGTCGCGGTTGTATTCGGCATCGCGCAGGTCAAAGCAGCCGCTCGTGAGCGGCGCGAGCGCCTCACTCTCGAGACACTGCGCAGCTATCAAACTCGTGAGTTCTCGGAACTCATGCTTTATATTTCGTCACACGATATGCCGACCAGCCAGAGTGAATTTCAGGCGCTCCCAACCGGCGACAAAATAATCTCCTTTCAGTTCGCGCAGGAGATGGAATCGCTCGGCATTCTTGTCGCGGAGCGAATCATAGATATCGACCTCGTGGATAAAACATTAGGTTCATTTGTCATGACTGCGTGGTCAAAATATAGGGCAATGTACCTGGATATACGCGAGAAACTGCCGGATCCATTTCTTGGCGAGTACTTTCAATGGCTCGCCGAACGGATCAATGAACGGATGCAAGAGAATCCCCGCAAACCATACCATGAAACACATCGTTAAATTAACGCTGCGCCCTGACCCGCCGCAAAGACTATCGGGATGATCGCTTCGAAAAGTTCATGCAATTTGGCCGTGTATTAGTATAATCCCGAAGGGATGTAATTAGTGTAGAAGAATCAGACACATGATACGTGAACCCCGTGAGCGCCCCCGCTGTGCGGGATCTTCGACTTGCGCCATCACGCATCATCAAAAATATTAACGATGGAGCGTGAAAGGGGTGAAATTATTTTTATAATGTCATCCCTTCGGGATTTAATCGATTTTTAATATTCCGTTCTACATCAATATCATCGCTTCGCGGTTTACACTCACACAAGAAAGCAAACTGATAAACCACCTCCAATTTGCTTCTTCGGGAACCTCCAATTATATTCCGTTGAAAAATGGAACAAAGTGGCACATGATATTCTGCCTGCCATCCCCCACCGCTGGCTGATGTGAACGTTAGGTGGGTTTATGGCATGCCTGTTAGAGTTAGGTGGGCAAAACTAAAATCACACACAAAGGAGAATCAAAATGTATCAATACAGAAGCGGATTATTGTTTCTTATCTTGATCTCTATCTCGGTCTCAGCCAGTGCACAAACGCAAGATACATCGTCAGAACGGAATTCTCTGAAAGCGGGAGCTTGCGCGCTGCAGTTCGGGATAGCCAGTAACTTTACACTCACGTCAATTCAGGGAAGCACCATCGCATTCAAATATCAACTTTCCGATAGGAATGCCATCCGCGGAGGAATAACGATCAGCGGCAGCACAAGTAACGGGAGCACCACTGTTACAGGATCGGTCGAAGATACAAGCTATGGTTCTAAGCCGGAAAGCAGTACATCAGATGCTGCAAGTATCTCGCTTGTTCTTCAATACTTGTGGTACATCAACCCCGCTGGACCTGTGCACTTCTATCTTGGAGCTGGTCCATCAGCCTCATACAGTTATTCTCGCAGTTCCTTGGATAATTTCAATCTTGATATCTTCTACAACGGCAGTAATGACCAGGGGGTGTGGGAGCAAGAGACGAACACATCATACAATCATCAGTGGGGCGTGGGCGCGACTGGCGTGGCCGGTGTAGAATGGTTTGCGTGTCCGTGGCTTTCCATACGCGCAGAATATAGTGAAGGAATCGCGTATCAGTGGCGGCCATCATCCTCGACATCTGCTGAAACTTATATCAATTATAGCAACCCGCCTTCCTATAATTCGACTTCCGGTACAACGAAAGGATGGTCTTTGAGCAGCTCCGGTGTAAGCTTTGGCGCCAACATCTACTGGTAAATTTGCAGACTTGACCGGGCACTTAAATTGGCAGGATGGCTCCCGGCGAAAGAACATCCAGTTTGTTTCTCCGGGAACCTCCATTTATATTTTGTCGAGGTACGCAAGAAGATGGCACACAAAAAAATAACGAGCAGATAATTTTAGAAATGAGATGCGTCTTAGGAGTGAATGAATGATGGATGAGAAGAAACCATTTGGCTCACAAGCGATAAAGACAGCCGGTTCAGTTGAATACTCCGAAGATTCCGTTGTCAGCAAACAGCTGATCAAGCGCGGAGGAGGTACGATTTCCCTGTTTGCTTTCGATAAGGGCCAATCGTTGAGCGAGCATAAGGCTCCTTTCGATGCCTTTGTGGAAGTTCTCGACGGTGAAGCGGAATTTGTCGTCGGAGGTAAAAACGTGAAAGTCGGCAAAGGCGAATTTTTAATTCTTCCCGCGAACGTTCCTCACTCAACAACTGCGGCGCAACGGTTTAAAATGCTTTTGGTGATGATCAGAGAATGACATCAAGCTCCGACAGTTTCGGCTTTCCCCTAAGCTTCAGGTCCTATGGCTCCTGTACAGGCAGGCATGATGGATGGCCAAGACGTTCAGCAGTCCTACCAGTACCGCAGTCCATCGCAGATGTATCGCGCACATCGGTGCAACATCTCCGGCTGTGACGAAGAGGTGTTCGATCTTCTTCTCTGTAAGACTCATTTCGACAGATACATCACCGACGACATCGCGAAAAAGATCCAGGCGGTCATTGCAAAAGCGGTGCTACATACAGAGGGTGTAAAGCAGAAGGCAATTCGTCGCATCTTCATAATGGCACATTACATTTTCAGTGTTCACGTCCCCTTTGCTGAACACTACCCCCTCGAATCTCTCTTCCTGTACCATTACCGGCCGCGAGCGTTGGAGGTTGCTCGCTTCGCAAGGAAGCATGGTGGGAAGGCCCTCACCAAGGAGCAGCAACGTTATTGGGACTGGAAAGTCGAGTTCCTTAAGGGTTTGCGTTCTGACTTCGACTACCCGACGAACGAACTTCTTCCGAACCTAGAGTTCGACATCGTCGCGCTTGGTGGTCTGCCCTCCCAAAACGAGGCCGACTACCGACTGGACAGGTTCGTCAGGCGTCACATCCTTTACCCACCAAAACGCTTTCTCAGTGCTTTTTCTCTTGCTTGCGTTCTCCAAGTCGTGGCGTGGTTTGTGTCGGTCCGCGAGAGTTTCACAATCGTCGAGGCGATCAATCTCACTCTAGTGAGCATCGGCGCTGTGTTCTTGGCAGGCTACGGATACGCGTACACTGGTCTCCGAATGATCGATAGAATCCAGCCGGTTGTTGAGAGAGCGTGGCGTGGTACTCTGTACGACGATACCGAATACAACGTGAGGTTCCTTCGATACGTCTTCCGTATCAGAGCAGCGTTCACAAGAGGACGTGGCCTCATGAACTGGTTGAATGGCTTTGCCGCCGCATTCATTGCTTTCAACGTGATTGGATCACGGCTCTGGGCGGCACATCTGAGCCCGCTGCAACTGGTCATCTCTGCGCTGGTAAATTTCCCCACCCTTATCCTCGCTACATCACTCCTGATGGTTTACCATGTCGTGGTTCGTGTGGCCCAACCAGTGGGCTCAATGCCGAAGCAGAAATTCCACATTGACTTGTACGCTCTCGATAGCAAAATGAATCTCTCTGCGATCAGTGACCTACTCTTGGAGTACTTGTTATGGAATCTAACGTTCTTTGCCTTAATCCTTGTCTTGGGCTTTCTCCTTGGCCCGTACGCGATGCTACTCCTTGTAGGAATGTGGGGTTTCTTTCGGCTCAGGGCAATTGTATTCACACTTGCGGCCTTCCTGCGCTTGCGAAGGGACGTTAAGTCAAAGATACAGTCGGAATTGCGGTTGATACTCCACGAGCCGTTTGTCGAGGCGCGGGTGAGGTACGACTTCTTGCGCGGTCTTCGCTACCGACCCTTTGATGCAAGGCATATTAAACGTGTAGGCTTTTTCATCCTCACGACAGTCGTGATTCCAATAGCAATCTTGCTTGTAGATCGTCATTGGAATGAGCTTGCGAATTTGGCGCAGTCACTCTGGGCTAAGATTTACCATTGGTCGAATTGACTGTCCCTTCAGCTGTGCAGGAGTTGAACGCCTGCACACAGATTTATTGCGACGCTTAAACTGGCACAACAACATGGGCATGGGAAAAATCGATTCGCCTCAACCTGAAATCAAATGCTTTCATCAAAAATACTCTTCCCTAGCGTAAGAAAGCCTTCCGATGGAAATGAAAAGCCTCTAAATTCTGTCAAAAACCGATTCCATGCAGGAAAAAAGCCTTTCCAACCTTCTCGGCACCGTTTCAAACTTTCCCGGCAGCGTTTCCAAACTCCCGGGGAGTGAATAATTTTTCCCGCGCAGCCTTTCGAAACTACCGTCAGTCGAAGTGTTGAGCCATGAAAGTTCTTTGTTTAAATTAGCTCTTAGTTTATTGCAACGGCTAATCGTCAAATGCTAAACCCGAAAGGAACAAAAATGGATTATCGCATCGAGAAAGATTCGCTGGGGGAGTTGAAAGTTCCCGCGGACGCTTATTACGGCGTGCAGGTACAGAGGGCAGTGGAAAATTTTCCGATCAGCGGCATAAAGCCGCACCCCGATTGGATCAAGGCAACCGTCCTCGTCAAGAAAGCCGCCGCGATTGTAAACAACAAACTCAATTTGCTGGATAAGATAAAGGCAGACGCCATCATTAAGGCTTGCGATGAAATCCTGAATGGAAAACATATCGACCAGTTTGTTGTCGATGTTTATCAGGCAGGCGCCGGCACGTCCCACAATATGAACGCAAATGAAGTCCTCGCGAACCGCGCGATAGAAATCCTCGGCGGCAAGCGCGGTGACTATTCCATCGTGAGTGCGAATGACGACGTTAACATGGCACAATCGACAAACGACGTGATTCCCGCCGTCATCAGGATTTCGGCAATCTTATTGATCGACAAATTCCTTCCTGTGCTCGAAGAGCTTGAAATGTCTTTCGACAGGAAGGCAAAAGAGTTCGATCATGTCATCAAATCGGGGCGCACCCATCTCCAGGATGCCACCCCGATCAGGCTCGGACAGGAATTTTCCGGATACGCGGCATGCATTCACGGACATATCGACCGAATCAAGCTGGTCAGAGAAGATTTGACTTATCTGGGAATCGGCGGGACTGCTGTCGGAACGGGAGTCAATGCCGATCCGAAATACCGCGAGATGATGGTTAAAGAATTATCTGAATTGACCGGCATCAAATTCAAACAGGCAAAGAATTATTTCGAGGCGATGCAAAGCATGGCGGGGGCGGCATCGTTGAGCGGCGCATTGCGCAACCTCGCGCTCGACATTACGAAGATTGCAAACGATTTGCGGCTTCTCAGCAGCGGACCTCGGACGGGTTTTGCCGAGATAAGACTTCCGGCTGTTCAGCCCGGCTCGTCCATCATGCCCGGCAAAGTCAATCCGAGCATTCTCGAGATGGTCAACATGGTTTCATTTCAAGTTATGGGATTAGATACGACAATCGCTTACGCCGTCCAGGCGGGCCAGATCGAGCTTAACGTCATGATGCCGGTTATCGGATTTAACCTTACGTTTGCTCTCGAGATATATAGAAACGCTTTGCATGTCATGCGGGTAAAGTGCATCGACGGAATAGAAGCCGACGAAGCCGTTTGCAAAGAATTCGCCGAAAAAAGTGTAAGCATCGTGACCGCGTTGACTCCGCACATCGGTTATCTGAAAGCCGCGGAGGTTGTGAAAGAAGCCATTAAGAAAAAGAAAGGCATTCGCGCCGTGCTTCTCGAGATGAATCTTCTTGATGAGAAACTTTTAAACGAGATATTGGATCCGTACAAGCTCACAGAGGTCGGAAGGCATTGACCTGCCGATCGACTCACTGATCTCGCTTGGGGTAGTTGCCTTCGAAGAGGATATAGTGTCCGTCAACTCGCCTGTCTCACTTGCGGAAGTTAGCTTTAAAGAGCGTACACTGCCCGTTAACTCGCCTGTCTCGCTTGCGGAAGTTAGCTTTAAAGAGCATACACTGTCCGTCGACTCGCCTGTCTCGCTTGCGGAAGTTAGCTTTAAAGAGCATACACTGTCCGTCGACTCGCCGAGTTGACGAACTAACAAATTATTTATAATTCAACCATGACCGAACCAAGAATATACTACCGTCGTCACTTGCCGCACTGGCAACCGCCGGATGCCACTTACCATGTTACATTCAGACTCGACGGATCGCTTCCGAAGCATGCGATTGAAGAGTTAAGAGATGAACGCGAAGAAATGCAAAAGCAGGCCGGAACATTAAACGAACACCGAGAGAGAGACCGAAAGCTTTCAGGAATTCAACGGGCAATCTTTGAAAAGTACGAGGCGCTGCTGGACGGCAACTCCACCGGACCGCATTGGTTGAAGGACCAGGCAATCGCCGAAGTCGTGAGAGAGGCTATCCATCATCGTGATCAGGTGGTATACGATTTACTATCATACACCATAATGCCCAACCACGTTCATATTATATTTACCATTTGTAAAGATCGCCAGGACAGCGTCCCAACGAACAGACCGTATGTCCTTACGCAAATCTTGGAATCACTTAAGAAACATACCGCTCTCGAATGCAACAAGATTCTCCACCGCACGGGCGCCTTCTGGCAGCACGAAAGTTATGATCATGTGATAAGAAACGCTAAAGAGCTCGAACAAACGATTTGGTATGTCATCAATAATCCTGTGAAGGCCGGATTTGCAAAATCCTGGGAAGAATGGCCATGGAGCTACTTAAAGCCAGGACTGATGGAATTCTGAGGCCTCCCAAAATCGGATATTAGCTCCGGAGATCAGTTAATGTTTGTCGACTCGCTGAGTCGACATTCTCGCAGTACAACCAATAAAAAAAGTCTCCGTTTTCAGCGGAGACTTTCATACGAAAAAGGTCTTTCAATACCGCTTCCATCACGTTCGTGACGCGCGGCAGGTTGCAGGATATTTATCAGGCAACGCTCTTACTTTTTCGGTTCATTCATCGTGCTGTCTTTTTTGGAAGACATTCCCTTCTTTCCATGCATCTTTTTCGATTTCATGGTCGTAGATTTCGTTGAGGTCGACTTCTTTGACTTCATCGTCTTTGATTTCATCGTCGTCAACTTCTTTGGCTTCATCGTCTTCGATTTCTTTGTCGAGGATTTCATAGACGTTGACTTCATAGATGACTTCTTCTTAGTCATCTTCTTCGTCATTGTAGAGTCGCTTTGCGTTTTAGCCGGCACTTTGGCATAAGCTACCGAGCCGAAAGCAGCAAAAGATGCAATAAGCAGCATCAAAAAGAGTTTTTTCATTTTATAAGACCTCCTTTGGGTTTAGTCATTTCATATAACTTACCCTTCGTACACCGACCCAAGCAATTAAATAGAAATTAAAAAAAGTTAATTATTTTCAGCGTGAGGCCGGCGCGCCTTTGACGCAGCAGGGACTACCGCAGGTAATATGAGGATAAACCTGCTTCCTACGCCGACTTCGCTTTCCGCCGACAATCTTCCCCCGTGAGCTTCAGCCACCCACTTTGAAATGGACAATCCTAATCCAAGTGGGGATAAAATGCCGACGTTTTCCGGTAACCTGCTGCGACTTTTGTCAACTCTATAAAATCTGTCGAATATTTTATCTAAGTCGCTTTTAAGAATTCCGATGCCGGTATCCTCGACAATAAATTTCGCGTCGCCGTTGTTTCTTTCGAGAGATAATGTCACTTTGCCCCCTTCACGCGTATAGTTGATCGCATTGGTAATTAGGTTCAGGATTAACTGGCGAAGCCGGATTTCGTCTCCCAATATCGTCGTCTCGTCTAACTTAGAAATCGAAATGTCAATTCTCTTTTGCTCCGCGAGTGCGTCCGCATCTTCCTTAATCTCGTTCACCAGTGCATCGAATCTCATGCGTTTCCTTTTGATCTTTTCCATCCCCTTGTCCGCTTTTGCGAGAAGGATGAGCCCTTCGATAATGCTTGTCATTCTAACAACTTCCTCGAGAAGACTTGCAAGAGTTTCTTTATATGAGGCAGTCGTCTGATCTGCACGGAGCGCAAGTTCAATTTCCCCCCGCATGATGGTGAGAGGCGTTCGCAATTCATGCGAAGCATCCATCGAAAATTGGGTTACTTCTTCGAAAGACGCCTCCAGCCTGCCTATCATGTCATTCAGGGTTTCGGCCAGTCTTCCGATTTCGTCCTTTGAGTTTACAACCTGGATACGCTCCTTCAATTTTGCAGCAGTAATCTTCCTGGCAGTTCGAGTAATTTCATCAACGGGCTTCAATGACTGCTTTGCCAGGAAATATCCTCCGACGACGGATATCATAACCACTATCGGAATGAGGTACAGAAAAATGGAAAATAAATTCTGCAGGACTTCCGATATATCATCTTCAGGATATGCTACTCTAATCCGGTAGAAACGTGTGTTGAGGGAAGCCAATCTTATTGCTCTTCCAGCAAGCGAGGTCCGGCAAACTGAAACCTTGTTTGGGACTAAGTCAGGCGGCGAAGGCAGCGTATCCTGTCCAAGATTGAATGATTTGTAGAATGCTCTGCCGTGCCTGTTGAAGATATATATAAACTGCTTCTTCGAATTCAACAGCGAATGCTCGTATATTTTGTTCCATATTTCATAGTCCTCATCCGATTCCTCTTGATCCTCTTGAGAACTTGTATCTGCTTTCGATAGCTGAGGAAGAAAATTGTTTTGCGGGCTGCGGATCTTCCCCCGGCCACCCTCTAACTTCGATTCAAGATTTCCCCGGAGCCATTCCGCCTCGTTTCTCAGCGAAATGTCCAGGTTTTCGTATAAGGCTTGTCGCGTGTAAAGATATGCCGCAACACCGAATGTCGCGAGTGCGAGAACGAGCGCAATCGAATACCAAACTGTGAGTTTCAATCGAATCGATTTGAACATTAATCAACCTTCAGCATATAGCCGGCACCGCGAACAGTTTGAATCAATTTCTTTTCCGATTGAGAATCAATCTTATTACGAAGCTTGTTGACGTAAACTTCCACTATATTCGTGCCCGTGTCGAAATTATATTCCCAGATATGCTCGGAGATAAGCGTGCGGGTCAAAACTTGATTTGCGTTGCGGACAAAATATTCGAGCAAAGCGTATTCGCGATTTGTCAGCGCGATTTCCCTCCCGTCTCGCTTTGCTTTTCGAGTTACTGTGTCGAGATCGAGGTCGGCAGCTTTAATCACGCCCGATTTCTCGCCGACTCTGCGTCCAAGAGATCGAACGCGCGCCATGAATTCCGCCACGGCAAACGGTTTCACCAAGTAATCGTCCGCTCCCACGTCGAGCCCCTCGACCTTGTCCTCAAGATTTCCCTTCGCGGTGAGTATAAGAACCGGCGTGGCAAGGCCGGTGGCTCGCAGCGACCTCAACACTTCGATGCCGTTTTTTTTAGGAAGCATTATGTCGAGAACGATAACATCATAATTCCCTGCGAGAGCAAGTCGTTCGCCCGTTTCTCCGTCGTGGGCGACTTCAACCTGGTGATCTTCTCCCTCAAGACCCAGTTTGAGAAACCGGGCAACTTTCTTTTCATCCTCTATGACAAGAATTCTCATCGTCTCCAAATCTCAATGACACTGTTTGACAGCCCTGAAAGTCATTCCGCCTGTCGAAAATCGCGTTCGCGGGATGCGACTGCTTCAATGGACGGCACATTGCACCTTTCTCCTCAAGCATCAGGTACGAAATTAAGCGTGAAAAAAAACTGCCCATAATTCATGACCCGGTCGGTGAGTTCTCAAAGGAAAAATCGTCACATCATTATCTTCCCGGCACATTGTCCTTGCCTTTCTCGTTAGATTGCCGCTGACGACCTTGATTACTGCCTCTTGGCTTCGCTTTCTGACTACCGTTGCGACTCCCATTTTGGTTCATCTTTTCGGAACGGTAAGCTGGAGATGGTCTTCCGGTCCTAACTCTTTCCGGCTGCGAATTAGGGCGCGGAGCAAATTCACGCTGAGATGGAGCCGATCTGCGTAAGTCGCTTCCCTGCCTCAAACGCTCGCGCTGAATGACTTCTTGTTCGTTTCGTACCTGCGGTCTGAAAGGTGCAGGAGAATAAATCCGGAAACGATTTCCTTCCACTGTCTGTCTCCCGACTGCATTAGTGCGAACAATATCGACGGTCCCAATTCGCCTGTGCGTCGCTTGCTCAACTCGCTGTCTCGGCAGCCCGGTATTGTAAACGCCTCTCGATGTGAACCTGTATTCGGTCACGTTCCTGGTTCTGCCGATGACTCCCGGTACAGCGTTTCTTTCGATATAATCATATCGTGGTCGTCTCATTTCGTCGGCACGGATGAAGTTCCATCTGCCTACACCGACACCGAAGTCACGATTATCGGGCCCGACAACTACATCGACTCTAAAATGAAATCCCGGAGGCATCGGTGCCCAACCCATGTAGCCGCCGCCCCAGCGCCACTCGACCCAAGCCGGCGCCCAGACATATCCCGGTACCCATATCCACCCGTATTCAGGATCGAACGTCCACCGGCCATAGTGGAACGGTGCCCATCCCCACTGGTAATCTGAAACCCATGTCCAACCGTAATCAGTCCAAATCCAACGGCCATCAACATAAGGTTGCCAGCCTGCAGGTACTCCCGCCGGACGCCAACACATTCCGTAATCACCGACATTGACCCATCCACCATATGGAGACAACGCTGAATAGAATGCCTGAAATGACACCTCCTGTGCTTGCATTTCCTTCGGGAATATTAAAAGCATTGCCACAAACGGCAACGCAAAGGAAATTGTTTTCACCACGACCTCCAATTGTTTCATAATAATATAACGTGTTAACGGCATTCAAGTTTAAGTAGAAATCTATGCTTAACGATTTTTAATCTTTGATTTACTCAACGAGGAATTCTGGAAGTAGAACCGACAACAACCAGAGAGCACCGGCTCATAAATCTAAAGTTATCCGTTTTAGTTCCGAAAAATGAATGTGAGATTCTTTCAATTAAGAGTGATAAAGTGTTCGTAATAATCGGGATTGCTATAGTTCTTATTGCGGTTTTGGGAGGATTCGCGATCGAAGGCGGTTCATTTTTTGTCCTTATGCAGTATGCCGAATTTCTCATAATCATAGGAGCTTCGGCGGGTGCTCTTATAATCTCGACTCCGGGAAAATTGCTTGGAAAAATATTCAAAAGACTTTCGGAAACTTTTAAAGGCGCCAAGGCAAATAAAGATAATTACATCGGCCTTCTCAAACTCATGTATGAACTTTTCCAGGTCGCACAGAAAGACGGCGTAATCGGACTTGAGCAGCACGTCGAAAATCCTAATAAGAGTAAGATATTTGCCAAATACCCGGACATAGCTAAGAATGAACACGTCCTGCATTTTCTTACGGACACGATGAGATTGATCATAGTAGGCGGAGCCGAACCGTATGACATCGAGAGTTTAATGGATGCCGACATTGAGACTCACCACCAGGAAGGTTCGAAGCCTGGGATGATTCTTCAAAAAATCGGCGACTCGATGCCGGGACTCGGAATTGTCGCCGCGGTTCTCGGTATAGTAATTACTATGCAGGCAATCGACGGGCCCCCGGCGGAAATCGGTCACAAAGTCGCTGCGGCTCTTGTCGGCACATTTCTCGGCGTGCTTCTCTCTTACGGCTTTGTCCAGCCCCTCGCAACGAACATCGACATTGCAGCGGAAGAGGAATCGCGAATGTTCGAAGTCGTCAAAGCCGGGGTCGTGGCTTTTGCAAAAGGAATGCAGCCGCTCATCGCAGTCGAATTTGCCAGGCGGACTATTTTCCAGGATCACCGTCCCACTTTCAATGAGATGGAAGATACGCTGAAAGGCAAGGCACCGCAGCGGCAGCCGGTGGCCGAGGATGCGAAGTAATTTCTATGAATGGTGAAGACAAGCCGACGATAAACATAATAAAAAGGAAGAAGGCAAACCATGACAGCCATGGTGGAGCATGGAAAGTAGCGTACGCCGACTTCGTAACCGCCATGATGTCTCTCTTCATCGTGCTCTGGATCATCGGTCAAAGTAAACAGGTGAAGGAATACGTCGCCGAATACTTCAAAGATCCGGGCGCGTTCAATGAAAAGACCAAATCAGCCGCCATGTCCGGAGGACTTATACCCGTGCAGAATAACAGCGTATTGAAAACGGGAATTCCAATAGATGAAGAATCGGCAGAATTTAAGACGCTTACGCGGGAAGGAAAGAGACTCCAGGACTTAATCGACTCCACAATGCAGTTCAAAAAATTCGTCGATCAAATTAAAATAACCGTTACGAAGGAAGGGCTAAGGATCGAGCTCATTGAAAACTCGGAGGGATTGTTTTTTGATGTCGGAAGCGCACGGTTGAAATCCACGACGGTCTCTCTTTTGGAAATGATTGCCAAAGAATTGTCTAATTTGCCGAACCAGCTTATAATCGAAGGTTATACCGATGCTCGCCCTTACGTTAGAACAGATTACACCAATTGGGAATTAAGCACGGATCGTGCAAATTCGGCAAGGAAAATTTTGGCCGACGGAGGGCTAAACAAGAATCAAATCCTTGAAGTGCGCGGATATGGAGACCGGCATCTTCGTGATCCATCAAACCCTTATGACTTCTCGAACAGAAGGGTCAGCATTCTTGTGACGCCGTTTATAAATGACAGCACCTCGATAGTCAAGTCGATTTCAGACACGATGAAAATCGGCGAATAAGATTAATGATTTTAGTTTTTCAATCCGTCATTATTTCTGCGCCATTTTGTACCCACCCTTAGGTACAGTGCGAACGAAGCATCCGAAATGTTTCGGCTCCTCGAGGCGGCACGACCAAACGAGCTTCCCGTCGAGAACCGTTATGTCCGGGCAGCCGTCACACATGTTTTGTCCGCCGTCTTCCAATACATCTATCGGTTGAATTATCATAATGGATTGAAAATACACTCGCTTGATGACGCTTAAAGGGTTTTTCAAAATTGAACGCAGGTACTTCCCGTATGCCTTCCTTGCTCCTTTGTCCAGGAGAGAGCCTGCCATGAGCCCTGATCTTCCTCTTTTCAGCACCGACGGATTTTCGTACGCAAGATACTTGCCGTGTTTAAAATGATTGTACGTTTGCACAAATTCAATAAACTTTTTCCCCATGTATCCGAAAATTTTTCCTTTTTGTCCGGCTCGTGTGGAAAGCAGCCACTTGAACGTATCCGGTCTCTCGGTGCCGTTCAAGTAGCCGCATGGATTAAATTCTGGAAACCGCTTTCTAATTTCCTGTACCACGTCGGTGGACATTATATCGATCTTGCGCTGATCGACGGTCGAATAGACGAGCCCGCCCATGTCTATTTTCCTTCCACCAGCATACCAGTCCATGGGAATTTGGGGGACGGCCTGCCGGAAGGCGATGAAGACCATGACATGCACGATATCTATATGTTTGGCTGCCCAATCCACCATCTCGGGAACATACTGAATCGTATCTTCATACACCGTGGAGTTGAAAGAGCATGAAATCCCGCCGACTTCGGCAAGCATCTCTGCATAATGGAGACGCAGCTCGTTCATTTCAATCTCATTTTTGTTTTTCCACCCGGGGCGGTTCTGCTTGCTGTCGATGTGGAAGGTAAATCCGTAAACGCCGGCTTTTTTCAATTCCGCCAAAAGCTCCTTTGTAAGTGCGAGCCCGTTCGTGTTGACTATGGGCTTTATATTTCGAGCGGCAACATCTTTAACTATGTCTATTATTTGCGGGTGCATGAGCGGATCTCCGCCTGCAATTGAAATGCCATCCATGTTCCTGAGCCTCGCGAAGGTGTCAATTTCATCACGCACCACATCGAAAGGTTTATGAGAACCTGTTAGATTTTCTCTGTAGCAGCCGTCGCATGAAAGGTTGCATTGCGATGTCGGCTCGAGCCATGCGATGGCGTTGTCTGGCAATGTCCATGGAAGACGATATAATTCCATATGATTGACGACCGGATTCTCCATATTAATCTCCATTTCATTATTGCACGCCTTTGGCGTACCTGTTTACCAAATTGCGGAATTCCCTCCTCCGAAAAAACTCGGTTTTCTCGGGAGATCTTTACGTCGGCGGCGCGACCATGAAGTCTCCGCAGATAATACCTCGAGTTTAAGATCTGTTTAGAAAAGGTGCTCGCTCAATCACGGATTATAAGATGGTTCGATCTATTCGCAATAGCAAGGGCGCAAACCGTCGCGGAGACAATTTTATAAATAAGATCGGGAAAAATCAAGGAAAATATGTATAGACACATAAAGCTATTCTTTCAGGTCTTTTTCGACTTCCCCATCTTTCGGCGGGACAAGATTTGCTAATGATTTTACTCGCAGCCGCTGAGTAAAGATCAGGGCGAAAACCGCTCCGACAATCGTTATTGCGATATAGCCGAAAAGATGCGTAAGTGTAGCGTAGGCAAGAGCTTCATCCTTCGGGACATTTGCAATCTTTACCAGTGCCTGTGACACAAAAAGATGATAGACTCCGGTTGCGCCGGGGCTTGGAACGATCCACGCCATCGAGGTGATAATAATCATCAAGAAAGCATCGTAGAAAGTTAGATGAAGTTCTGCACCAAAATTAAATGCAAAGAAAGGTATATAAACTGTGTAGATTAACACGACCCAGATGAGTGCAGTGTAAGAAATGATTATTCCGAGGCGCTTCCCGGACCGAAGAATTCTGAATGAAGTCAAAAATGACAGCACGATTGATTCAGTTTTCTCAGCCAGCTTTTTAGATAGAGCGAAATTTATTATTCTAAAAATAACTTGTTGAAACTTTTCCGACCTGGAAGCGATATACAAAACTGCGCCGAGAAAGAAAGAGCCGACAATTAAAATCAAGCCTGCGGCACGCAGAAACGGAAACGATCCCATCAAATCTCCGTTGTAAGAAAATAAAGCTATACCGACCAATACTCCGGCGGAAATCAAATCGAAAAGCCTCTCGAGGACGATTGTTCCTAAGACACTGCTCATGCTTATTTTTTCGAGTCTCCCTGTAGTGTAAGCCCGAACGATTTCGCCGAGTCGAGGTACGAAATTGTTTACGAGATATCCGACCATGATACCACCCCACGTATCGACGACGGAAATTTCTTGTTTAACTTCTTGCAGGATTACCCGCCAGCGCAATGCGCGAAGGAAGTGGGTAAAGAGGACAATGAGAGTCGCTAAAATGAGAATAGAGAAATTTGCACGAAGCGCGTCATGAAGAAGCGATTGGAAAGAGATTCCTTTGAATGCAAAGAATACAAAAAAAGCAGCTATGAGAAGGCCGACGAGTGCGCGCAGAAATTGATTATGTGATTTCAATGGAAGTTCTAATTCTGCGTCTGCGAATAAGAAATCAAATCGGAGCTGCTTATTTCTTCCGGAGGCACAAGCCGATAATGCTTTTCGGTAACAATCGATATTCCATTCTCGGATTCGACGAATTCGAACAACGCAATGAGGTTGTCCTGCAAAAACAGCGTTCCAATAGGTCTGCAAATTAAAGTTGGAAATTTAGATTTGCATACTTCCACGTCCTGTTCAATCTGCACAATATTTAATTTATCCTTTTTCCCTTTTGCTTGAATCGGAAAAGCATAATGGGCACCTCTTTTATCGACTCCGATATAAATTTCGTCGGTTTCGACTTGACCAATTTCAGGCGCCGTTGTCCTGAGATGGTTCTGCAAAGAGTAACATGTAACGGAAGTGAAGATATCGATTAGCCTATTGTATCTCACTTTCGCCAGAAGTGCCTGTTCATCACTGAGCGCATACATCGATATGATTCCAGGAGTCGCATCCGGGACTTTCGTTTCCGCCATCAATTTTGTCGGCTCGATATCGGAAAAGGAAGTGATCTCAAATCTATATTTCGATCGTCCGGCAGGTCTTATAATCCATTGAGTACCTTCGGGAGCTTTTTTTATGATGCTTTCAGGAAGGCTGCCACGATAACGAAAAGTATAAATCAGATCTCCGAGGTTTTTCGGCAAATCTATTTTGAGCTTTGAAGCCGCGGTTTCAATCTCCTTCCTGGTGAAATCAATTTTCATGTCGTTTTTTTTATAATGGTCAAAAAATATTTTCTCAATAATTTTAGAATAACGATTCTGATTTTTTCCCCTGCTGGTTTTCATGCTATATATTCTCTGATCTTATCCTTGCCACTTCAAAATCAATGCTTCTTCACGAAGCTGCTCCTTTGTGGCAGTTGCTATTCGAGTACGGAAGAGATATCTGTTCTTACGACTTTATAGCCTAACGACTCTGCAATTCCACCTAGAATCTTTCCGGTTTTTATCATCACCCGGAGATAAGATGCCTGATCGCCGACCACGTAAACAAGTTTCGCTCCCGGCTTTAAAACAGCACGTATTTCTGAAAGATGCCTGTACATCCCTCCAAAATAGAGTTTCACAACGCGATGATAAAGCCTTTCGAACCCCGAAGTTTTTCCCAATGCTTTCCTGCGATCTTCAATCTCCACGGCGATCCGTTGAACTTCTGAAACCTGCTCTACCCATTTATCATCATCATCTGATTTGTAGACGGTTCGCGTATTAGAACGCACCATGGAACCTTTGAGGTTGCGTAACTCCACTTTGTTCCGGATAAAACCAAGCACCACGGATTCCAAGCGAGTTATCCGCGTGTAATCTTTCTCGTTTGGATATGGAGGTGACGTGATAACTGAGTCAATCGTTTCAGGACTGACTTCCTCGACAAGTTTTCTCGAATCACCAGAAATAGTCTTAGCTGGAATTCCGGCGCCGCTTGAAAGCTTTCTGATGTCATCTGACATCGCTTTCACGGCGGCTAACCAGGTTGTGAGTACAGGCGCATTGGTTCTTATCGGCCCTAAACCAATTTCAGGACCAAACCTAAGATTGCTTGCCGTGTAAACCAGAACTTCAGCCAATGCGAGTAATTCATGGCTTGTATATTTCTCACCGCGTGATTCTCTTATGACATCGCGGAGCACAAGAACCTTGTGAAGAGGAAGCGGGCTGATGGAATTCTTCAGCAGGAGTTTTTCTTCGTTTTCCTCAAGAGAATGGAGATGGCCGATCTGAGCAGGCTCGCCTGACAAATCATCAACAATTCCATCCTTCTTTAGCCTGTTTAATGAATCCTTTAAAATTTCCTTTGCGTGTTGGAACAGACCTTCGGGGTCCGGGCTCCAATCCACTTTCACGGCACTTGCAAAGTGAGCCATGGGATTGACTTCTATTCCAATGCTTTCGATTCCGAGCTTTTTGCATTCAACCAGGGTCGTCCCTGTACCGCAGAAAGGATCAAGCACACAATCCGAGCGGGTTAATCCAAATTCCGTTAAATAATTTCTGACAAGATGAGGAGGAAAAGAAAGGACGAACCGATACCAATCGTGGACGCTCCGATCACCATCAAGAAGCTTGTTGTTCTCGTAGTTTGACTTCGGAAGAATTCCGATTTCGCTTTCTGAAATGACTTGAAAAAGGGTTTCTTGGCTCACCAATCTAATTTAAAACTAAAGCCGCGGAAAAGCTAATACCTCACCGCTGGCGCAAGTCGACAATCCGGGAATCCTTTGGGGGCGAAAACCTAAATTCTGAGTCCGGTAATCCCGTATTAATTCTCAAATCGTTAACTGCATATGTGTATTGATTGTCGCTCATGTCCGACACTTCGACACTGCGAACAGTCCAGCTTCCCGTCACGACTATTTTTATGGATCGGATAAACGAATTGTCGCTCTTCGGAGTCAGCCGGAGTATGTATGCCGTATCCTCGTCGGTCTGTTTTGCGTCGAGAAGCACGACATAATAATCGGACGGGATATTCAACAAAAACTTATCGGGGTCAATAGTATTCTTATCGTCTCGGTAATTGTCGATCACGACCTGATTCGAAGCCGGCATGTAAGACCAGGTTGTCTTACCATCTGTAACTATGACATTGTCATCGGTCTCAATTTTATATTTATTCCCTTTTTTGAGATAAAGGGTGCCTTTGATAGTCTTCGAGAGTTTAGATAATGGAAGCGCAACCGTCTGCGTAAATTGTACCACTGCGTCGTTCGTCCGGTCATAATTCTCCTGGACATTTCTGACGATCTCTGATGCGGTCGGAGCACCACCGGCGATAGCAGCCGGCGCAAGCAGAAAATAAACAGTGAAAAGTGAAAGATGAAGGATCATGTGTAAATTCTGACCTTTGACCCTTCGGCTTGGCTCAGGGTAAACTTTTGATCTCTGACTTTTCATCACATCCCCAACTCTGCCAATCTCATATCTAATTCAGCTTCACTTTCAAGCAGCACTTCTCTCCCTTTGCTTCCTTCGAATGGTCCGACGATGCCCGTCGACTCCAGCTCATCAATAACGCGTGCCGCTCTGCCATAGCCCAGCTTCAATCTCCTCTGCAAAAACGATGTCAACGCTTGCTGATGCCGGACGACAAGCCGCGCTGCCTCTTCGAACATTTCATCATATTCTCCGGAATCAGTGCCGCCGGTACCCTTTCTCACAAGGACCGATGGAAGCTGGTACGGCTTGGAGTAGCCTTTCTGTGCAGAAATGAAATCGACGACTTTTTCGATCTCCTCGGTTGACAGAAATGAGTTCTGCATTCTCTCCGGCTTCGAGCTTCCTGCGGCAAGATACAACATGTCACCGTTGCCCAGCAGCTGTTCGGCACCGTTCTGGTCCAGAATGGTGCGCGAGTCGATTCGTGATGCGACCTGATAAGCGATCCTTGCCGGAAAGTTCGCCTTAATAAGTCCGGTTATGACGTCAACCGACGGCCTTTGCGTCGCGAGCACAAGGTGTATGCCGACGGCGCGGGCAAGCTGAGCCAACCGGGTGATCGGGTCTTCAACTTCGTGCGCCGCTGTCAGCATAAGGTCGGCAAGCTCGTCGATGAAGATTACAATGTAAGGCAGCTTAATGAATTTTATTTCGCTTGTGTCCTTAAGTCTTCCATCGGCGATTTTTTTATTATAATCTTGAATATTCCTTACGCCGGCTTTTGCGAGAAGAGAATACCGCTCATCCATCGCAGACTCAACCGACTTAAGCGCAAGGACTGCATTTCCTGATTCGGTTATGATTTCCTCGGGGACATCGGGGGACACCGCAAGAAAATGTTTGTTCAATTTTTTGTAGAGTGAGAGCTCGATCTTCTTCGGGTCAATTATGACAAACTTTATTTCTTCAGGTTTAAGTTTATAGATCATGCTCATCAAGATCGTGTTGATGCCCGACGCTCTTGCCGGACCCCGTTGCACCGGCGATAAGCAAATGCGGCATCCGCGACAAATCATCAACGAAGATTTCACCCGTGATCGTCTTTCCCATCGCAATCGGAAGGTTGAACCGGAGGTCCTGAAATTTGGCAGAGGAAACTACGCTGCGAAAATTGACGAGCTGCGGCTTATGGTTCGGAATTTCGACTCCGACCGCTCCCTTGCCCGGAATGGGTGCGATTATTCTTATTCCACGCGCTTGAAGCGCCAGCGCGAGGTCATCCGCGAGACTCGTGATGCGGCTGATCTTCACGCCGCTCGCCGGGACAAGCTCGTACAGAGTTACAACAGGTCCGGGAATGACACTCACATTTTCAATTTCAATGTCAAACACTTTCAGTTTTGAACGAAGCAGCTCGGCATTCGCGCGCAATTCGTCATCGGATACCTTGTCAACTTGAATCGGAACATCGAGCAGGTCCAACGGCGGCGGCGTATATTCGATATCTTCATCCTGATTTATTAGCTCCGGCAGATTTCCGCCTCTCGGCGCAGGCGCAAAAGTTTTCCTGGCGAACAAAACTTCTTCCGGGCTTTCGTCGGACTCGTCCTCAGAAACTTCTTCATCCGTGTTTGCTTTGGCAAAAGTGCGCTTGACTAATTCTTTTGCATCGTCCATCAATCCCTGATCGCCCTTAGGCTTCGCTTCATCGCGCACGATCTTTACCGGTTCTCCTTTGCGCAAATCACCCTCCTTCCCGCTTGCGGATCCAGGACGCGCTTAGCAATTTGTACGCCTTCACCGACTGCAAAAGGTCTTTTCGTCGTAAATATCCAGGCGAAAAAATTTCTGAATAAATTGACCACACCCGATAAGACAGACCCGAATGCTTTGATGAGCTCCTGCGGAGAAACTTTGAGAGTGAATACAACGAGCGCAAAAAGCACAAGAAAAATCACTGCTCCTGCCCCAACGTCGCTGAATGCCCCTATAAGCGCACGCGCAGAAAATATTCCGATGCCCCCGAACCACTCTGTTCCATATCTGTCCGTTCCGAAAAGAGCCTTAAGGTATCCAGAAAGGGCAGAAATCGTGATCGCATAAATAAGCACCATGGTGCTGATGCGGGTCGCAATCTTGAAATCTTTCTTCAGCAAAGCCGTCCAGCTGAAGACGAGAAGAATAAGCGGAAATGCTAACGAGAAATAACCGAGCGTCTTGGTGACAAGAAAGCAGGCAATGTATGCCCCGAAGATCCCCAGCCAGTTGTGGATCATGTCTGCCATCGCACGCATGCTTTCGTCACCGATAAAGAATTTGAATATTCCCAAGAAAGAAATTTTTTCTGCGATTGCATCGTCGGCTGGTGAGTATGAAACGATGCTCAAGCCTGCGAGGATTGAAATGACTATCAGCGAGAAATTCGCCACTTCCGCACGCAGCGACCGCTTCGGTTTCTTCTCCCGCTCACTTTTTTTTGAGGCTGAATTCGCGGGATGCCGCGAAGCGGCGCCTTCGCCTCGTTCGGGATTTTCCTTTGCTTCAGCCATTTACCGCCAACGTATTTTGTCCCGACAGGTCAGGATCCCTTTGGGACTTGAGCTTGATAGCCGATTCTTCAACCATAGGAACAACCGAGACTGCGTCGATCGCGGCGCAATATTTCAGATCTTCTGAAAAACCGATCGATGCCAGATATTTGCCGTGTTTCGACTTTCTCATCATTCCAAGGATACTGCGTTTAAATTTTTTATACAAGATCTCGGCCGTCAATCCTGCGTCGTCGGTTTCAACTTCAGCTTCCGAGTGAATCTTTGAAATTATCATTCCCGCACAAGTGGCGTCCTCTGCCGAAAACTCGCCTTGCCTTCCGGAGCAAAGGATTGTCCACGGTTCTCCTGCATCAATCATGGTACGAACTATTGATGATGCATTCACAAAAGTTCCGACAAGCGCCATCGAAGCGTAGCGGCACTTGTAAATCGCCCCGGCGCCGTTTGTGGTGCTGAATATTATCGTTTTGCCGTCCACCTTCTCACGCGTATATTCAAGCGGGGAATTTCCGAGATCAAAGCCGTCGATTTTCTTGCCTTGCCTTTCGCCGCCTAACAAACGTGAATCGCTGCTAAGGTTCGCTGATATTTTTATCGCTGTCTCAATATCAGGTGTCGGGATTATTTCGCGTGCACCATTCCGAAGAGCGGTACAAATTGTCGTTGAAGCACGGAGGACATCAATGATAACGACATTTCTGCCGCGCATGCCGAGTTCATCCACGATGGCGGGTGAAAAGAAAACGTCAATTTTCATTTGTCCTCAATTCATTTCCCGCGCTAACGGAATGACATTGCGCGACTTATTTGCAACGAACGGAAATCTGGATACGTGTGCACGCGCTCTCCTTCCTCGAATCTGAACGTAGATGGCTTCGTTTTCCGCGGCGTTTTTTGCTGAGACATAACCCATGCCAATACCAATCCCCAGCGACGGGGAAAAGGTTCCGCTCGTGACCGAGCCAGTCATTTCCCCATCCTCCGAATATATCTCGTAGCCGTGGCGTGGTATTGCACTCTTCCCGCCTGCGGAATCCTCGCCGTCCATTTTGAACCCCACAAGCCTGCGTGTTATGCTCTGTTTTGCTTTAAGGATTGCTTCACGGCCGACAAAATCTCCTTTGTCGGTTTTTGTGATCCAGCCCAACCCCGCTTCAATTGGATTTGTCGTTTCGTCAATGTCGTTTCCGTAAAGACAATAGCCCATTTCGAGCCTTAGCGTATCTCTTGCTCCAAGGCCGATGGGCAAAATTCCGAATTCCTTTCCTGCCTCAAAAAGAGCGTGCCACATTCTTTCGCAATTTGTTCCGTTCACCGCGAAAAAAACCTCGAAACCGATTTCACCCGTGTAACCTGTCCGCGAGATTATGGCGTCGATCCCGGCAATTTTCCCTTCCACGAAATGATAATACCGGATTGAGCTTAAATTGCTGTCGGTCAATTTTTGCAAAGTTGCCATGGCGTTTGGTCCTTGCACGGATAAAAGCGCAGTGCCGTCGCTCGTGTTTTCAAGCTTCACATCGCCGACCTGGCGCGATAAGAACACTTTGAAATCTTTTTCGATGTTCGCGGCGTTTACGACTATCATGAACTCACCGTCTAATCTATAAACGATCAGGTCATCGAGAAGAAAGCCATTTTCGTCCACGAGCGCGGTGTATTGCGCCCGTCCGGGCACAAGCATGGCAGCGTCATTTATGGTGCTTCGTTGAATAAATCTCTCGGCATCTTTGCCGCGCACCAAAAACTCGCCCATATGCGAAGTATCGAAGACGCCCACGTTCTCACGGACGCATTTATGCTCGAGCATGATGCTCGAATACTGCACCGGCATCTCAAATCCGGCGAACTCCACCATCTTGGCGCCTAAGTTTTTGTGAATATCATTGAAAGGAGTTCTCTTCATTTTTCCGCGGGAACTCTTTGAGTTGTGTTCGCTTTCTTCCAGTCCGCAAGAAATTTTTGAAGCCCGATGTCGGTCAAAGGGTGCTTTACAAGCTGGTCGATGACCTTGAACGGCATCGTGACAACATCGGCTCCCAACATTGCCGCTTGCACAACGTGAAGCGGGTGCCTCACGCTCGCCACAAGAACTTCAGTTTTGTAATCGTAGTTTCTGTAAATCGTTACGATCTGTTCGATAAGCTCCATGCCTTCGTAGCTGATATCATCGAGCCTCCCGATGAACGGGCTGATAAACGAGGCGCCAGCCTTCGCGGCAAGAAGCGCTTGAGTGGGAGAGAAGCATAGAGTGACGTTTGTTTTGATCCCTTCGGACTTCAGTCGTTTGACGGCTTTGAGTCCGTCTTTCAAAAGCGGAATCTTTACGACGACGTTGTTCGCGATCTTTGCAAGATCGTGCGCTTCGTTCATCATGCCTTCGACATCGGTCGAGACGACTTCAGCGCTCACGGGTCCGGGAACTATTTTACATATTTCTCTGATAAGCTCCTTAAAACTGATATCATATTTTTCTTTTGCGACCAGGCTCGGATTAGTCGTAACGCCATCGAGAATGCCAAGCTCTGCCGCCTCTTTTATCTCGTCAAGATTTGCAGTGTCTATGAAGAATTTCATTTTTATTACCTCCGTTAACTTTTCATTATTAAAACAAAGAATAAGATTAGAAGTTACTATTGGGTTTTTTCTTGTCCGTCCAAATCTGATTAAATATTAGCAAAGATGGGCGAAAGATGAAAGGAACGAACCGGGGACAGCTGTCGTGCATTGGATTGAGTCTCCAGGTAAAGTCTTGATTGATTCACAAATATTGAAAATATTAGACGAAAATGCTACGCCTTATCAAGTGCACCATGATTGCGAACCTGTGGATGATAAAACGAAGCTACGACAAGGTTTTTATTTCATGGCTTTTAGCATCAGTTTTGTTCATCACTTCATTCCAAACTTTGCCGTCATTGGTGTCGGAATTTAGTTTTGGAAACTTTCGCAACCCGAAAGGAATAAGCATCGACCCTTCGGGAATCGTTTACGTTACCGACACCGGCAGAAATTTATTGATTAGATTCGACTCATCGGGTGACTCGACCGGAGAAGTGGGCGGCTACGGCTGGGGAGATTTTCAGTTCGATCAACCTTACGATGTCTGTGCGACAAACGGCGTAGAAATTTATGTTGCCGATTATAATAATAACCGGATCGAACGTTTCGACAGAACACTCGCCAACGTGGCGACACTTTACACAAAGGATTCAGGCGACGAATCGAAACAATTCGGATACCCGCCTGGTGTTTCTATTTCGAGGCTCGGTAATCTATTCATTTGCGACGACGAGAACATAAGGATAATGGAGGTAAACACCTTCTCCACGGTGGAGCGGACATTCGGCGGTTACGGCGAAGGGCCGGGCAGTTTAACAATGCCGCGACAAATCGCAATCGGGCCGAACGATGAAATCTTCGTCTCAGACAAAGGCTCAACAGCGAACGGTTCTTCAACCACGGGCGGAGGAAGAATCGCAGTTTACGACAATTTTGGAAATTATGTCAGATCGATCGGCGCAGGCATTTTGCATGATCCGACAGGAATAGGACTCGACGAGAATAAAATCGGAGTTTGCGATTCGGATACACTTTATTTCTTCAAGTTGGATGGAGATATGATCGCAAAATTTTCAACCGAAGATATTCTTGGCGCGAAAATAAACCGTTTCAACGACGTTTCGATTAGCGGCGACAAGATTTATATCTTGACGGACATGAATATTGTTGTCGCAAAGTCAAATTTTTGATCCCTTTCGTTCTTACCGGCGAACTAAATCTGTGCTCTCGCATCAGTAATGCGGTCGTGAGATCAGGCAGAATTCCTCAAGGGTGCTATAATCTCAGCTTCCTATTTTAGCCTTCTGTGGCTTTGATCGTATTAATCAATGTGAAAAACTTGAAATCAAAACCCTCTTAAGCCAGGGCATCAGCACTCTCGCGACCACTGTTTTCCCGTTCGGTGCCATCACCCTGAATCGATAGTCTATTTCTTTGCTGGGTTGCTTCTTCTTGGTGGAAAGGCTAAATTATTGCCGGATTTTTACATAATAATGACAAAATGGCGCAGATGAGTAGCAAAGAAGTCGGAATATCGTCACCACATCAAAGAACAGACTCTTCGCCCGACTTAAAGGTGTATGTTGAAACATACGGCTGCCAAATGAATGTCGCGGATACCGAAGTCGTCCTGGGAATAATGAATGAGTCCGGTTATAAGCCAACACAAATTATGGATGATGCCGATGTGGTGCTTCTGAATACATGCAGCGTACGCGAACATGCCGAGGAAAAAATCTATCAGCGGCTTAGCGTCATAATAAAACACAAATACGAGAATCCTAACCTGGTAGTCGGAGTTTTGGGGTGCATGGCGGAACGGCTGCGCGCAACTCTCCTGAAAAAACATAAGGTCGATGTCGTGGTAGGTCCCGATGATTACCGCAAACTGCCACAGCTTCTGGATGGCGCGCTCGCAGGCACGCAGGGGATCGGTGTTCAGCTTTCGAGGACGGAAACGTACGACGACATTACACCTTTCAGAGCAGTGGGAATTTCAGCATGGATTTCCGTCATGCGCGGCTGCGACAAATTTTGCACATTCTGCATAGTACCCTTCACGCGTGGTAGAGAACGAAGCAGGAGTTTGAGAGGTGTAATAAGTGAAGTCGAGAAATTGATTGAGCAAGGCTTCCGCGAAATCACCCTGCTCGGACAAAATGTCAACTCCTATCGCGATGACAAATATGATTTCTCAGATTTGTTGGCGGCGGTTGCCGATGTTGATCCGAAGCTTCGTGTCAGGTTTACCACTTCACATCCGCAGGACTTGTCGGACAAGTTGATCGGTACGATTGCGAACCATGATAATCTCTGCAAGTACATTCATCTGCCCGTGCAGTCAGGATCGGACAGGGTCCTGAGAGCTATGAACCGCACTTATACGCGTGAGTATTATCTAAAGCTGGTGGGAAAGATCCGTTCCATGATTCCCGGTGTCGCATTATCGACCGATGTTATAGCAGGCTTCCCGGGTGAATCTGAAGCCGAACATATTGAGACGCTCACTTTGCTGGATGAAGTACATTATGATGGCGCGTACACATTCAAGTATTCTCCACGCGAAGGCACGCCGGCATATAAATTAGGTGATGATATTTCAGACGAAGTGAAGTCCAGAAGGCTTAGCGAGATCATATCATTTCAGCAGGAAATTTCTTATAAAATAAACCAGTCGCTGATTGGCAAAGTTGTGGAAATAATGATCGATGGCAGAAGCAAAAAATCCGATTTACAGCTGAGCGGCAGGACAGACACAAACAAGACTGTTATATTTCCAGGCGAGCGATCTTTTCCCGGCGAGGCGGTAAAGGTAAAAATAGAGAGAGCTTCGTCGGCTACATTATTCGGACAGACGGTTTAAAATCCCGGCTTTGATGAGACCCAATTTATTATTAGCCGCCCTTTTCATTTTTCCTGCGTGGCATCAATTTGCCGTCGCACAACGGTTCACAACGAAGACCCAAGACACCAAAACGCAATCTATGCAAGATTCAGGGGATCAAAACGCAGATAAAGCGTACGCTGCGCTAAAGGCGGGAAATCTTGATGACGCAAGGAAATTTCTAGCCGCTGTGATGCCGGCCGCGGCGTCAGATCCAGTTGCGATGTATGTACGCGCCGCTTTGGATCAAAATGCGATTGAAGCAGTTGACATATACAAAGAGATAGTTGCTGAAAATCCCGGCAAGCCTATCGGCCATGATGCCCTGCTTCAGCTTTACAAATATCATTTTGCAGCCGGCGAATACAAAGCTGCACACACCGACTATTTGGAATTGCAGAGATACCCTGACTTATCGCGCGCGGGCGCCTCGACAGGCCAGTTAATCGACCCGGCAGGATTCAAGGACTCAATTCAGACTGGAGCGACTTTCAACGATCCACAAAGTTTATCGGGAACAAACGCACCGCACGCGGGAAACCCGACAGGCGGGGTTGCTGAGTTCGTCGTTCAAACCGGTGTGTTTTCAACTTTGGACAACGCCCGTGAATTCGCCGAGCAATTGAGGTCAAAAACCGTTGACGCGGCGGTTTTTACAAAGTCGGAAGATGGCAAAACTCTATATGCTGTGAGTGCAGGAGCGTTTTCAACACGCGAGGCTGCAGAGACTTTTGCAAACGAATTGAAAAACCGCTCGATAAATTGCATCGTGGTACAAAAGTGAGAATTAAAGTGCTCGGCTCGGGTTCGGCGTTCTCCGGTTTGAAGCGATTCAATAGCTGTTGTTTCGTCGAAGCAGGCATGAATAAATTCTTGATAGATTGCGGCTCCGATGCGTTGCGCGCAATCCAAAAAGCCCGTGTCGATCTCTTATCAATACAAAAAATATTTATTACCCATTTCCATGCCGACCATTGCGGCGGGGTGCCGGCAGTTTTGACCGCAATGCATGTCCTCGAACGGAAAGAGCCTGTCGAAGTTTATGTCCCGTTCAACGCAATTAGAATTCACAAGGATATGGCTCGCGAATGTTTTTATATTTAATGAAAGAATGTCGTTTAAGACATCGCTGCTCCCGATCGAAGGTGGAGGCATCAATTTGCGAGGCAACATAAAACTGGAATTTATTCGGACGAGTCATCTTGAGAAGTATTTAGAATTTGCTGAGAAAGCCGGAATAAATGCGCGTAGCTTCTCGGTAATTGTGCGGGAAAAAAATAAAAAGTTCTTTTTCAGCAGCGACTTCCGCTCGACCGACGAGATTATGCAACATCTCGATAGTTCTTTGGCGCTGGTTGAAGCTGCACATCCAACGCTTAAAGAGATAGCGGATATTTCTATGAGGAAGAGTAATAACGTTTTCTTCACTCACATTCCGCAAGAACTCGAAACCGGCGGGGCGTGGCGAAAGGAATTGCGAACGAAGTTCGGAGTTAGAAAATTAAACATTGTCCATGACGGGCAAGTTCTGATAATTTGAGACAGCGCAAAAATGACAATAGACGAATTTCAAGATAAGTTCGGAATAGTCGGAACGTCTGCCGCCATCAAAGAAGTCGTCGCGACAGTGATGCAAGTTGCGGCAACAGAGGTGACAGTGCTGATCAACGGTGAAAGCGGTGTCGGCAAAGAAGTTATCGCCCGCGCGATCCATGGTGCAAGCGCTCACTCGGAAAAAGAAATGGTCACCGTTAATTGCGGGGCTATCCCTGAAGGAATATTGGAGTCGGAATTATTCGGTCATAACCGCGGCGCGTTCACCGGCGCTGTCGATTCGCGAAAGGGCTATTTCGAAATCGCAGATGGTGGCACACTTTTCCTGGACGAGATCGGGGACACGCCGTTGCCAACGCAAGTTAAGCTTCTACGCGTCATCGAGACCGGAGAATTCATGCGGGTCGGTTCGTCCTCGACACAAAAAGTAAATGTGAGGGTCATTGCAGCGTCAAATAAATCTCTCGAATCGGAAGTTGGCAAAGGGTACTTCCGCCAGGATCTTTATTTTCGCCTCAAATCCGTCAGCATATATATCCCGCCGCTCAGAGAACGCCGCGAAGACATCCCGACACTCATCGACAAATTTACAAAAGAGTTTACCGAGCGCAACAAAATAAACTTCGGCGGCTTTACGCATGAATCGATCGATACTCTTACCGGTCTAGATTGGATCGGGAACGTCCGCGAGTTGAAAAACATGATCGAGAGCATTATTGTCCTTGAACGCGGAAACGAAGTCAATGTCTCTGCACTCGAAAAACATCTTCCGAAATCAAATGTTTTTTATTCAACCGAAAATGAAAAAAGATTTCTGCCTGTTCGGGTCGATAAAACACCCGAGGAATCCGAACGGGAACTAATCCTTCGAGCACTTTGGGAAATCAAGAACGACATCGTCGATCTGAAAAATTCAATTGAGTCGAATTTGGACGGGACAAAATTGACTTTACCTGTCCCACGATATTTGCCGAATCCTCCTAATCGGGATGACGATTCCGACAACGTGAAGGAGCTCAATATCGAGGAGATGGAGAAATATTTAATACGGAAGTCTATCCAAAAATTTCATGGCAATAAGCGCTTGGCAGCAAACGCTCTCGGAATAAGTATGCGCTCATTGTATCGCAAACTTCAAGAGTATAAATTAAAAGATATTTTATGAAATACTGCTTGACTTTGGCGGTTTTGCTTGCTTTCAGCAGTTGCACCTATTCTTTTCGAGGCGCTTCGCTGCCGCCGGGAGTGAAAAGCGTCGCCGTGCAGGTGTTCGACGACAGGAGCGGTTTTGGAGACCCAAATCTGAGAACAAATTTGACAAACGAGCTGACTCAAAAACTGGTTGCCGACAATACGCTACGTGTCACGAACATATCGACTGCCGACGCATCTATTATCGGTGTTGTGACCGGTGTAAGCAATGAGCCAAGCGCCGTTCAAGGAAACCAACAGGTCGGCAAGTGGCGGATTACTGTAAATGTCTCGATAAAGTTTGAAAATCTTAAAACACATAAATCCATCTGGACGAAGGACTTTTCGGACTGGGGTGAATACGATCCAAGCACGGGAGCGTCACAAAGAGACATAGGGCTAAGCCAAGCGGAAGATAAACTAACCGAAGATATTCTCTTAGCAGTAGTGACTAACTGGTAAATTGAAGGAGATAAACAAAATGATGCCTCGCGTCGAAAGCGGATTACTTATTTTTTATATCATTGCTTTAAGCTTTCCATTTATCTTCGGATCGAACGGGTTTTTGATGATTTATTATTATTTCAAATATCGGAACAAGCAAGTCGCCGGCAAGAAAGAGATAAAAGAATTTCCTGTCGTAACGATACAACTCCCGGTGTTCAACGAGCTCTACGTCGTGAACCGTGCCATTGATGCGATCTGTACGCTGGATTATTCTAAGGAAAAACTTGAAATACAGGTTCTGGACGATTCGACGGACGAGACGGCTTCCATTATCGCGCAGAAGGTCATGGAGAAGTCCGAGCAGGGTTTCGACATAAAACACATAAGAAGAGGAAACCGGCAGGGCTACAAAGCGGGCGCATTAAAATTCGGCCTTGCACAATCCAGAGGAGAATATGTCGCAATATTCGACGCCGATTTTATCCCGCGTGAGGATTTTTTGAAACGAACGCTTCCATATTTCTCGGAAGACAAAATAGGAATGGTACAAACGCGATGGGAGCATATCAATAGTGATTATTCACTCTTGACACGCGCGCAGGCAATTGCACTCGATGGGCATTTCGTCATCGAGCAGCAAGTGAGAAACAAAGCTGGATTCTTTATAAACTTTAATGGCACAGCAGGAATTTGGCGCAGAAGCTGCATCGAAGACGCGGGGAACTGGGAAGCGGATACTCTCGCCGAAGATTCTTGATTTGAGCTATCGCGCTCAGCTAAAAGGGTGGCAATTCATTTTCATGAAAGAATATACCTCGCCTGCCGAGCTTCCATCGGACATTAACGGGCTTCGCTCGCAGCAGTTCAGGTGGACAAAAGGAGCGATTGAGGCATCGAAGAAATTACTTCCGAAAGTATGGAAATCTAAACTTCCACTCCGTGTAAAAATACATTCGACGATTCACCTTTCTGCAAGCATGGTTTACCCTTTCGTGCTCCTCATCGGCATATTGCAGGTCCCGATTGTGTTCGTAAAACATTCCGGAAGGTACGACGCCACATTCATTTTGATGAGCGGGTTCATATTCGCCTTCTTCGGGTCGTTCGTTTTCTATCTCTACAGTCAGAAAGATGTTTATAAAGATTGGAGAAGACGAATATATCTATTTCCTGTGTTCATGGCCGGGAGTATGGGGCTTTCCGTCAACAACACGAAAGCGGTCATCGAAGGATTGATGAATAAGAAATCCGAATTCGTGCGAACCCCGAAATATGGTGTCACAAGAAAACAAGATTCATGGGCAGATAAGAAATATTCCCAGCGAAAAGTAAATTGGGTTTCGATTGCCGAATTCATTCTAGCACTTTATTGTCTGGCAGGAATTATAATGTCGATCGCTTTTCTCGAGATAGCTGCGATTCCTTTCCAACTCCTCTACTTCTCCGGTTTCGGAACGATATCGTACCTTTCACTGAAGGAAACGGTACTGGCCAGAAAATCAAGCGAGGTGCCAAAGACGTATCCTGTTGCAGAGCAAGTTGCAAAATAATCCGGTAAGTTAGCGGCAATATTAGTTCAAAAGTACAAAGAAGCCTTTTTCACAGAATCAGAGCTTCAAATAGACTTTTTGCGCCATTGCCAATCAGACCTGCTGTTTCTCCGGTACGATATGGCACTCAGTCAGCGGCAGGATTTCATAAACCGAAAGTTGAGCTGCACAAATGCTAACCTTAGATGAACCAAAATAGAAATCTCTCTCCGGGTCGCATAAGTTATATGCTTTCGGAATCTTGTTGGGATTTGAAATTCGCTACCGGGAATTCCATTAATGAACAAGCGCAATCATATAAGTCTGCACCGGGCATGAATTTTCATGGCATATTATGGCAATAAATTATAGATATGGCGACAAGAATATTGAACTCCTTCAGTACCTCGAAGAAAGAATACGAGGAAACCCGGCCTCAACATTCTTTGCAATGCTTGCTTATTTTTATCTTCAGATTGATAAGGTGGCGGAAGCGTTGTCTGTTGCTCAACGCGGCGTGATAGCCCACCCGAATTATTCGACCGGGCATGTGGTGCTCGCAATGGCCATGGAGCGCGCGCGGCTCTTTACGGATGCTAAGAAAGAACTGCTAAAAGCACAAGACCTTCATCCTGGATCTAAAATCGTCGAACGGCTCATCGGCGAATTGGAAAAAAATGAACAGGCAGACGAAATCGGCAAAAAGCTTGCTGAACAGTATCGGAAGAACCGCGATAAAGATATAATGAAAACTGTCGAGGAGAGCATCGAAGCAAACCGGTCGAAACCATCCACCGACGATTTCGTGATTCCGGGACTCGATGTGATAATCGGCGAGAAATTGTTGAAAGTATCTTCGCAAGCCCGCGAACAAGAACTTCGACCGATCGAGCCACCGTCCGACGAAACAGATTTCACAAAGGCATTCTCGGACCACATCACCCCAAAGGAAGAAGCCTCGCCCAAAGTGACCAACGGATCCAACATAGCTAAGGCAATAATTGACAAGGTCGTTCGCGAAGTTGAAGCGAAAAATTTGCCGCTTTCTGAGCAAGCATCTTCCGGCCAGGATTTAGAATCCCAAACGCAGACCGAACCATCGATCGGATCTGATAAGATTGCGTATACACCCAATGTGCCCGAAATGGAAGAAGGCGAGTCCGAGAACGTTCCGAACAAGCGGGAGAACAATTTGACCTGGATGCCCTTGCCCGCAAGCTTGAGTCGGCTGCTCCGATCAAGCCCGAGGAAGACAGTTCGCGTTCCGGCAGTGGAGATTCTGATATCGAGCTGACGCCGGAAGTGGTCACGGATACTTTGGCAATGATCTATGAACAGCAGGGACAAATAAAGGCGGCAATCAAAGCGTATAATATTCTGTTAAAGAAGAAACCTGAGCAGGCGGACTTTTACATGAAAAAGATCGCCGAGCTGACGAAAAGAATAGATGCACAAGATTGAAGAGGTTGATGCGGCAGGTTCCGATGAGAAGAACACTTATGTCCGGCGAATGTTCAACGATATTTCCAGGCATTACGACTTTCTCAATCATTTCCTGAGTGCCGGCATAGACAACTATTGGAGAAAGCGTACAATTGAGATTTGTAAATTATCCGAGGGAGAGTTGTTTCTTGATGTCGCATGCGGGACAGGAGATATATCTGTTGAGGCATCAAAGGCTAAACCGGCAAAGATAGTTGCAGTTGATTTTGCAGAAAACATGCTGAGCGGCTTTGAGGTTAAGAAGAATGAATTGAACCTTAACGGAAAGGTCGAGATGGTACAGGCCAATGCGGAAAGACTTCCGTTTCCGGAAAATACTTTTGATGCAGCGGCGGCAGCATTCGGAGTCAGGAACTTCGGAAGCCTGAAGTTCGGACTTTCAGAGATGCACCGTGTCTTAAAGAAAAACGGCAGGCTCACCGTGCTCGAATTTTCAAAGCCGAAACGATTTCCTGTGAAACAAATCTACTTCTTCTATTTCAAAAGGATTTTGCCCGTACTCGGAGGTCTAATCTCTAAGGATCCGCAGGCTTACGTCTATCTTCCAAATTCAGTCTCATCTTTTCCGGATGGGGAGAATTTTGAAAACATATTGCTCTCAGCGAAATTCCACGATGTAAGATCGGTGCCGTTGACTCTCGGCATCGTTACGGTTTACTTCGGAGCCAAGTAAGGCATATCGTCTGTGGATGAACTCGTCCAAATAATTACGGCCAATTTCGACGCGATCACCGAGCGCTGGGTATCGAAGATCAGTTCCATTCCCAGGTATTTCGGGAATATGCAAACTCCATTTTATAGAAGCCAAATTACAGAGCTGCTTCATTGCATCCTCGACCAGCTCGTAGGCCATGGTGCATCACGTCTGATAGAATTTACGGAACGCATCGTGAAGCCGCCATACAACGGACTTCTGACGCTGACAACCGTGCATGAAACGTTCCTTCTCGGCGAAGATGCGATCTTTTCCTTAGTGAGCGAGAAAATGCTGAATAAAGAAAAAACGTTCGAGTATTCCAGGAGAGTCGATGCATGTTTCCATGAAATTATCTACCAGTACGCGAATTCATATCAGGCATATCAAATGGAAGTCAGCGCGGATCGACGGAAAGTCATCGAACGCCAGCGTGAAACATTGCTTCGATTTACCAACGCCATAGGCTCCGCAAACTCTTACGATGACGCCCTCCGAGCCGCAATCGGGATAATCAAAGAAGAGGCGCGCTCTTATTCCGTCGAGTTTTTCGCGTTCGATGTGGCGGATCAACAACTGAGATTTGCGGAGGCCGTACCGTTAGGTATTCCTGCCCTGCTGCAAACTGAATATTCTAAGCGCGGGAATTTTCTCAAAGCCCTGGCCAGTCAATTCATTAACGAATCGAGCTCCCGGAGAAGTTATTCGGTAACGCAGGAAGTGTTCGGAAATCGCAGGCTTATCCTCATGCTGCCGGTCTCCGCCGGCGACTCACTCATAGGCTTATTGCTGCTAGCATACCCGCCCGTTCCGCTCAGGGAAAGCAGCATCGCGGAGCTCCAGGAAGAAAGTCTGAATATCCTCCTGGCGATGGCGGACCAGCTCGGCTATGGCCTGAAGAGATTTTTACTTGAGGAAGAAGTAATCTCGAAGGCGCATTATATCTCGACGCTGACTGAAAATTCGGCTGATGCAATAATCGGACTGGATGAACAAGAAAAAATCGTATCATGGAACAAGGGCGCAGCGCTCCTTTTCGGATTTCAAACAAATGAAGTTAACGGGGAGCCTTTTTCGCTCTTATTGCCTCGTGAAAAACAATTGATCGGTGAAGACGAAGTGATTCTCGAACGGATCAGCCGCGATGGAATTGTTCGAAACTTTGAGCTCGACTGCACGACAAAATCAGGAGAACGAGTCGTAGTCAGTCTGACCGGCAGCGCTTTGAAAGATGAGCAGGGAAAGTCCATCGGCAAAGCGCTGATTATGCGTGACGTCACACAGCTCAAACAATACGAGATGGAGCTTCGCCAAACAGAGAAACTTTCGTTCATCGGACAAATATCCACCGGCATCGCGCACGAAATCGGCACACCACTGAACGTCATACTCGGCAATGCGGAATATCTGATGATGGACACGAAAAGCGGCGAAAGAGATTACGATGAATTGAAAATGATCGTCAGCGAGACGAACAGGATAGCAAAACTCATTCAACAGCTTCTGGACTTCGCCCGCCCGAAAAAGATGCGCTCTAAAGCAGTCAACCTGAATTCCGAAATTGAAAGAGTGCTTCAACTTCTCAAAAGTCAAATCGACAAATCTTCGATAGAGCTTTCATTACAGCTCCACGAAAATCTTCCGAGCGTTTTCGGAGACCCTGCCCAACTTCAGGAAGTTTTCGTAAATTTAATTGTGAACGCAATACATTCTATGGAAAACGTCCTGCAAAGTGGAACCCCGCCGCGCGGGAGCCGCAAACTCACGATATCAACCTGGTGTGCCAGCGAAAACGACCAACAAGCAGTTCAAGCCGTCATTTCAGACACCGGCTGCGGAATCGCGAAGGAAAACCTGCAGATGATTTTTAATCCTTTTTTCACTACGAAAGAAGTTGGGAAAGGAACCGGACTCGGGCTTGCTATCACGCAGAGAATCGTTCAGGACCATAAAGGAACGATATCGGTGGACAGTGCGGTTGATGAAGGAACAGTATTCAAATTGATGTTTCCAGTTTATAACAATCCGGCATAAATAATTATGAGAGCAGACATATCGATACTCGCGGTTGACGATGACGTGAACATGCTGGCTATGCTTGAAAAGTTTCTCAAGCGTGCAGGCTATACAATAGAGACTACTTCAGACAGCCTGAAGGCGATGTCTCTCATGGAAGACAAGAATTATGACATACTCTTAACGGATATTCAGATGCCGAGAGCCACCGGAATGGAGTTGTTGAAGCATGTCAAAGACCTTAAAAAAGACACCATGGTCGTTATGATAACTGCATTCGGCTCGGTCGATTCTGCAGTCAACGCGATGAAAGCGGGCGCTTACGATTATGTCAGCAAGCCTTTCAACATAGACGAGATACTTGCACTCCTCGAACGCGCAACGCAGCAGAGAAGACTTCAACGTGAAGTAGAAATCCTCCGGCAAGAAGTCGAGCGCAAATATTCTTTTTCCAGCATTATCGGCAAAAGCAAAGCAATGCAGGATATTTTCGCGTTGATCCAGAGAATTTCGCATGCGCGCAGCAATGTCCTTATTACCGGCAGAAGCGGAACAGGAAAAGAGCTGATCGCAAAAGCAATACATTACAACAGCGACAGAAAGGGAATGCCGCTAGTCACCGTCAATTGCAGCGCAATACCTGAATCGCTTTTGGAGAGCGAGCTTTTCGGACATGAGAAGGGCGCATTTACCGGCGCGATTACTTCAAGACGCGGGTTGTTTGAGACGGCAAACAATGGGACACTTTTCTTAGATGAAATCGGAGACATGCCACTCGGTTCGCAGTCGAAACTGCTGAGAGTTGTCGAGACCGGCGAAGTTCGACACGTTGGAAGCGATGAAGTCAAAAAGATTGACGTGAGAGTAATTGCGGCGACGCACCGCGATTTAAAGGAACTCATCAAACATGAACAATTCAGGGAAGATCTCTTTTACAGATTGAACGTGATTTCCATCCATGTTCCGGATCTCAAGGATAGACCGGAAGACATCACTATTCTGATCGACCATTTCGTAAAAAAATACGGGGAACAATTCAAGAAACCTAACTTGCAAATAACGCATGAAGCGTCGGCATGCCTTATGCGATACACGTGGCCAGGAAATGTGCGTGAGCTTGAAAACGTGATCGAGAGGAGCATCGCACTTTCCGGCGAAGGCGCGATAGACTGCAAGGACCTACCCGAACATTTATTCCAGGTCAAGTCGAGCAATCTGGTAGACGACACGGCAACCGACAACATGCCGCTATCGGAAATCGAGAAGCGATACATCATGAAAGTTCTTCAGCGGACAAACTGGCATCAATCGAAGGCGGCACAAATTCTCGGAATCGACCGTAAGACTCTCTATAGAAAAATAAAAGAGTATGATTTGGTACAGGGATAGTACCTGAGAAGACACTTTGGGGTAATGAATCGTCAAGTTGAAGAATTCACTGCATGATTAATGCTGGAGCAATAACTCCTTGTTAGGCGGCAAGAAACTCATAGCTGGCGTTTTCCTTCTCCGTTAAAAGGGGAAGCGATATTTCGATTCGACTTATCGATAGAGGCAGCGGCGCTCAAAAACGATGACCGGATGGCTATGAACGAGGCCAAAGGCAGCATCCGGCGTTTCAATTGTGCCAATGAGAAAGCTAGTCCTCCCGCTGCGGTGGAAAGCTTACCCACACTTTATTCCCTCAATGACTGATTTAAATCCAGCTTCACGGTAACATTTCTCGTTTTGCGACCGTAACGTTTAATGTCAAACAAAGATGTCAGAGTTAGGCAATCGAGAAATAATCAGGACAGATGCAAGAAAAACAATTTAAAGCCGGGAAAGGGCCATCTCAGAATTGCACTAAAATGTTCCATTATATCTCATATGTTTACTTGTACCGCGTGGTTCTCCCAATCAGCTCGTCTGCTTTCAATTCAACAAATCCCGATAATTATCAGATGAAAGCGGTCAGGACAGGCCGGATAATCGACATTACAGGAATATTGTCCGATGCAATATGTAAATCGGCGACGCCGATCGAGATGAATTACGAGATTCAACCCGGCGAGAACACCCCGCCCCTCAGAAGACATTTGTTTATGTTCTTTACAACGCTGATTACTCATACGTCGGGTTTAACTGCCTCGACTCATCAGCTAATCTTATCAGGGCGCACATAACAGGCCGAGATCAAATGACAGAAGACGATTTTGTCGGAGTACCGCTGGACACTTACGGCACCATGCAGGATGGGTACGAGTTCTTTGTGAATCCTCGTGCAATCCAGCTTCACCCAATACGGACCGGCAGCAAGAACACGCTCTCATATGAGATCGTGTAAACCGCTTTCGTCGGGCAACGTTCAGAACTCGCTGTGCAATTTTTTTTCCCGGAAACGACTATACAATCGTCTTTGTTGATTTTTGCTTTCCCGATCTGCACCAGTTTCTTCGCATCAACAGATCTTTTCAAAATCGTACCATCTCCGGTACGAATATCTCGATCCGGCATTGTGCGGATAATGAGGCTATTCCATATTCTCAACGCAGAATTTATTACGACACTGAACATGGCTCAGCAGTTTTCGATCGCGTTCTGAATTGCCGCGGTATACTGTTCTTTCATCGCCGACCGCACAGTAATCCATGATGATGAAGACAACCATGCAAAATCTTGACATATCACCGATCCTGCAATTCTATCTGTTGAACGGATTTCGATTCATAGTTTATGCCAATTGCGCATTCTTTATTTCATAGATTAGATACACGAACATTTCTGAAACTAATGCCGCGAAATACGAACACTGCTGCAACTATTGCGAACACAACTATATTTCCGGCTGCATCGGTCCACAATAGCCCGTGTGTTCCCAGTTTGAGGTATCCGAAGCCGTCGAGCCAAGTCATGTACGCGAGCGGGATGCTCCCTGCAGCTGAAAGAGCACTATAAAGCGTGCTTGCGTCACGGGTATCTGGCCCCACAATCTCCACGATGAGCGCTGTGAACCTCGCCCAGCAAAGTCCCTGCGTGACGAGGTAGACTATAGTACCCACAAGGTAGCCTGTCGATCCGTCGACAGCCATAAGGACAAATGCCGCCATGGCGTTTGACAATCCCGCGGCGGCATAGACGATGCGGTTGTCCCAGTCAACGGGCACCAACGCGCCGAAAAGCGAGCCTGCTGCGAGAGCAATCCCTCCGCCAAGTCCGTTTATCCAGATGACTCCAGAGATACCAACTCCATAATTCGATGCGATCGCAGGCAGAAGAAGCTGAGCTGCTCCTGTTCCCGCCGGGGCCATAAGGAGGAGCGTACTCCATCTGCGCAGCGGCGACTTGAAGACTCCGCTAACCTCCCGCTTCAATGCGGAGAGCCTGCCCTTAAACCAGTGCGAGGCTGAAGGCTCTTTCTCAGGCAGCGTGAATGCGACTAATGCCGGGAGGCAAATGATGACAGCTATCACGAGTCCGGTGAAAAACACCGGCAGCCGAGTTATGAGCCACAAAATAAGTGCACCGCCCAATGCCCCACCACCAAGATATCCAGCCTGGTTCCATGCTGCTGCTCTCGGTTGTGCCATCGGCGACAGTATCGTTATCATCAAACCTCCGGAAGATGCGAGCACCAGGGAAACTGTTAGGGCGCCTGTAAGGAGCAGGGCAGTCATCAAGTATAAGTCTGTCTTGCCTAAGAAAGGCAAAGCGACCCATAGACATACGGCTGTTGTAATCGCAGATACCACGAGCCAAGTTCGCCGGCGAAGCCGGACATCAACGAGGGGCGCCCACAGGAAGACCAAAATATTAGGCAGTTGAAGAATTGAGCCGATCGTCCCAATCTCATATACGGACACGTGCGCCTTGCTTAGCAGAAACGGAAGCGGTGTCGCCGTGAAGCCAACATACACCGCCACCGGTAAAATAATCAGGCCGAAAACCCACGGTGCGGGCCATGCGCGCGGCTTAGCTACCACCACGAAAATCCATTAAGATTCTTTTGGATTCCTCCACGTCAAATATGGTAACTATCTTTCGAAGATTTGTCAAGCTCTGTTCACAAATGGATCGGCGGTGCTATTGACTGCACGACGGGAACTGCGCATGTCCGGATACGCTGCCGCCCGGCGTAAGTGCAATCGCGCTGTCGATGACGACATGACCATAAATGTCCGTGACCCGAAACGTGTAGGGACCCTTTCCCATACCTGTCGGTTGTACGAAATAATTGAAGTCGGTACGGTTTACTTTTGTAAATGTTCCCGGAGATGTTAGATACTCCAGACTGTAAATCGGATAACGGGACTGGCGGATCTGCACCGCTGTCCAATATTGGCTGCTGGTGGGCATGAAATGGTACAGTATAGGACCGCTCACTTCACCGCCCACGATATACCATGTAATCGGGACGCGACCTAAAGTCGTGTCGGCAATTTGACCAAATGCCTGCGGGCTCAGGTCGATGTCTCCTGCGTCGCATCCGGGACAAAGGTCTACAATGCGAATGATGGTTGTTCCGCTTGGACCCGTGACGCTGACACTCGCACCGCAGATTTGTGAGCCGGCATAATCTAACGGATTCATCGCTCCGACCATCAGGTCGGTCTTGGATGAATCGAATGAACAGGCACCGGCACCCGTTGCATTGTAGAAAGTTGCTTGCCCGCTGTGTATCGTCCGCGAAGTCGGACAATTCAGGATAACTTCAACCGGAGAATAAGCACATCCGGTGAAAAAGAAAAGCGAGATTGCAAGATGAAACATACGGAAAGATTTCATTATAAGTCACAACAGATTCACTTCAACACTGATTCCCTTGTTCGCAATCCAATGTATCGGAAGCAGCAGAAGGGAAGTTAATGAATATGATGCAGCCAGGGTGACATGCTCTTGCTCCAATGATGCATGTGATAGACGCCGGAGTTATTCCGGCATTGAAACACTGACATACTTCCGACCACTACAAATATTAAATGCGTCGCGAGCGGTTTGTTGCATCTTTGTCGAGTGCATTGTGGATCGTCAATTCTTTGTTTCCCGGCTTCTCTAAAGAACTAACTGTCATGCATAGATTGAATTATGCTGATTCCGCATGAAGCGGATCTCCAAGTTAGCAAAAGATGAACTGAGAAGCCATCATATATTACGCGTACGCCGGAACCGATGAAACTGCCGCGGTAATTGTCGAGGCAATTTCTTCAAGCGGCACGACAACATCGGCAAGCTCCGCATCAATTATAGCTTTCGGCATGCCATAAACAACGCAGGTTTCCTCGCTCTGTGCCACTACCTTTCCCCCCGCGGACTTCACAAGCTTTGCACCTTCCAATCCGTCTTTCCCCATTCCGGTCATTACAGTCACAAGCACTCGGCCGCCAAATACTTCATTTGCTGATTCAAACATGACGTCCACCGATGGACAGTGTAAAGTAGTTGTCGGGCTTTTGGAAACCACGACTTTTACTTTTGAAGGTTTTTCCGTATCTCGTTTAAACTTCAAATGAAGACCTCCGGGCGCTATGAAAACCTTGCCCCTCGACAGCTCCATGCCATTTTCTGCTTCACAAACTTCGACGCGGCTTATCGAATCTAATCTTTCGGCGAGCGATTTGGTAAAATTCGGCGGCATATGCTGTACTATCGCAATCGGCAGCGGAAAATTCTCAGGAAGGGACGGGATCACCTTCTGCAAAGAAAATGGGCCGCCGGTTGAAACCCCTATCGCAACAATTTGGGCATTGGAACGCATGAACGAACCGCGTTTCCTCGGAGCAGAAACTCTGTTCGACATCGAACCCGAAAAAACTCTTGCGCTGTTCCGCGTAATGGCTTTGATTTTCTCTATTAAATCGGCCTTGATCTTCATAATGTCAAGCGAGATGTAAGAGAGCTGCTTGGGAATGAAATCCACTGCTCCGGCTGATAACGCTTCTATCGTGGCACGGGCACCTTCGACGGTGAGAGAACTTACCATTAATACCGGGAGCGGATTCTCCGCCATTATTTTCTTTAAAGCCGTGATGCCATCCATCCTCGGCATTTCAACATCAAGCGTTACCAAATCCGGTTTCAGTTCTTTCACCTTTTGAATTGCTTCAAGTCCGTCTCTCGCTGTGGCAACAACCTCAAGCTCTGGATCCTCTTCGATCATCATCGAAATTGCTTTCCGCATGAAGGCAGAATCATCAACAACCAAAATCCTTATGGGCATTTACGCTCTCGCTTCATTTGCGGCAGAGGCTTTACCGTATCTTTGGACAAGATTGAGCAACTCGCCCGCGTCAAGTATCATTATCACTTTCCCATCACCAAGTATCGTCGAACCGGCTATGCCCGGGATATTCTTCAGATAAGCTCCCAACGGCTTTATGACAATTTCTTTTTGGCCGATCAAACTGTCAACAACTATACCATACTTGTGATTTGCAACTCCCACTACAACCGTATAAAAACTCCGTTTGGATTCATCACGATTCGGAACGCTGAGTATTTCAGATATATCGACCAGCGGAAGAACGCTTTCTCTCAGCCTTATCACTTGACGGCCATTAACAGTGCTCACTTCTTCCTTCATGGTATGTACCACTTCGAGCACGGAGCCTAATGGGATTGCAAAAGTTTCGCTTCCGACTTCGACAAGCAGTCCCTGTATGATCGCAAGAGTCAGCGGAAGCTTTAGAGTAAATTTTGTTCCTTTGTCCACCGCCGACTCAACCGCTATCATTCCATTAAGCTTAGTGATATTTGTCTTGACGACATCCATGCCCACACCTCTGCCTGAGACACTGCTGACTTTCTGCGCCGTGGTGAAACCGGGAATAAAGATGAAATTATACACATCTTCCGTTTTCATTCCCTCTGCTTCTTCCGGGCTAATAATTGCCTTTTCAAGCGCCTTCTGTTTCAGCTTGTCGGGATTCATTCCCGCCCCGTCATCCTCAACCTGGATTATCACATGATTTCCCTCGTGGCCGGCAGACAGGCGAATGGTCCCGCGCCGCGGCTTGCCGAGTGCTTCTCTTTTTTCTGCGGTTTCAACACCATGGTCGGCTGCATTTCTGATCAGATGAACAAGGGGATCGCTGATTTCTTCGATGATGGATTTGTCAAGTTCGGTTTCCTCACCTTGAATAATCAGATCTATTTCCTTTGCGAATTCTTTTGCTATATCGCGAATAAGCCGCGGAAATCTGTTGAAAACCCTTCCTATCTGAACCATCCTCGTTTTCATCACCGCAGTCTGAAGCTCCGTGGTGATGAAATCAATTTGCGCGCTCGTCTCATTCAATTGACGAACAAAGTCTTCCCTCTCATTGTGACGCTCGACGGAATTATTCAAGGTGCGACCGGCCCCTTCCGACCTTTCCACTATATCCTTCGCAGATGCCACAATTTGAGACAATCTGTTTCTTCCCAAAACAAGTTCGCCGACTAGATTCATCAAATGGTCAAGTCTGCCGACATCTACTCGGATGCTGGTGTCCGCAAGCCTGTCCATCTTCTGGCTCTGATCTGCATGTTGAGAGACTGCCTCCACTTCATGGTGAACCGGTTCCGTGCTCTCTGCCCGGGCACCGGAGATTGGAGCCTGACGCCCGGTTTCAGCTCTATTGCCCGCAATTTCCGGAAGTTGACCGCTAGATAGCAATTCCAATTTTTTGATTGTCGAAGCAAGATCGACTTCCTTAATATCCCGGTTGACGACCTGCTTCAACAAAAGTTTCATCAAGTCGAACGCTTCCAGCATAACATCCATCATAGCGGATTGAAATTTCAGATCGCCGCGTCTCAATTTGTTCAGCACGTCCTCGAACTTGTGAGCGACGATGCTCATTTGATCGAAGCTCAAGAATCCTGAGGTACCCTTCACCGTGTGTACCGCACGGAATATTGAATTTACAAGCTCCTTATCTTCCGGGCTTTTTTCGATCAAGAGAATTTCCTTGTCAAGCTTCTCGAATATTTCTTTTGTTTCCACGACAAAACTGTCAACGATTTCCTTCATGTCGTCTGAAAACATCGGATTTGTCATTTGCGCCGGGTTCCTTTTATAAAGAGTTTGTCGATCTCATCTTGAGAAGCGTGATCGGTTAAATTCTCCACGACCCCGCTAATTTTATTTTTGAGCGCGTTTGCTTCCCTAACTATTTCATCTGCTGTCTTTTGTCTTTCTCCGGAGCGATCATAGGTGGCATCGGGATCAAAAGAATGACTTTCGACTTTTCTTATTTCGTCAATCAGCTCTGTGCCGCTCAGCTTGAACCTGTCTATAAGACCGGTAAGCCTCTGCTGCACCGATTCTATAAGGTGGTTTACCGAAGCTATTTGTTGTGCGGTGATATCTTGAACTTGCAGGGAGATCATGATGTCGTTCGACTTCGCGCGGATACCTTTCAGGCTTCGCTTAAGCTCTCCTGCATTTGAGACCACGGCTTTCAAGTGAGCCTGCTTTTGTTGATGTATATCTAATATTGTCTGGAACAGCTCCTTGTTGTCTTCGTTCAATGAAGAACGAAGTATGTTGAACACTTTGCTTATCCAATTTATCGAGCGCGTTCAAATCATTGGTGGTAGTTTCGAAGTGCGCGTCAATCGCATTCAGCCTGGAGATTACGTTGTCTAAATTATCGAGGATTTCTGTCGTGGCTACCTCGGTCGCCTTCGTGACTTTGTTTAACTGCGAAAAGGCACGCGGCATCTTGTTGGCGCTTTCGTTAATGGATACATTTATCTCTTCCAGTACAGGAACGATGTCGTGGACGAAATAGAACAATTCCTCCAGAAAAGGAATCACACGCTGCCCGAAAATGAATAGCGCCCGCAGCTCGTTGATCTTGTCTAAAATTCCTCCGAGATTTTCAGAATTCATTTTACGCGCCTTTAAACTGTTTTTAGAATTTGGTCGATTTTTTCTTTGAGTACTTGCGGCGTAAACGGCTTCACGACATAATTGTTCACTCTTGCCTGAAGTGCCTCCATGACGTCATCTTTCATGCCGCGCGTAGTGACCATGAGAATGGGGATCTCTGCAAACTGCTCATCGCCGCGCACGGCTTTAGTGAACTCAAGCCCGCTCATATTAGGCATGTTCCAATCCGTTATAATAAAATCGACTTTCTCTATATAAAGCTTGCCGATCGCATCTTTACCATCTTCTGCCTCGACTATATCTTCATAACCAATATTCTTAAGGGCGTTGTTGACAATCCTGCGCATCGTTTGAGAGTCATCAACCACGAGAAACTTCATTTTCTATCTCCTGTTTTTCACGGTGTCATGGTTGTTCAAATAGTCACCTGATGTCGCCGTGAACGAGCATCCTTCAGCTTTGTACGGAGCAGTTGAGCGTGACCTATTGCAAGGTTTCAAAATCGGAAGATCTGCACACTGGAAAAATACCCCGCAATGGTTTTAGTCCCTTTCGGGTAGCTGCATGACATTAGTTTAAGTACTTAGCTACTTCGTATTGAATTCGCTTTTGATCGAACGGTTTTACCAGATATGAATTTGCACCAAGCCGCATTCCCATTTCGATTTCCTGGTCACTGCTGAGCGACGAGAGGATTATTATGGGCACTTCAGAATATTCCCGGTCTTCGCGCAGAGCCTTCAAGAATTCGAACCCGTCCATGTTCGGCATATTGAGATCTGTAATAACGAGATCGACTTTGTTCTGAGAAAGTTTTTCAAGCGCGTCCATTCCATCCCGCGCCGAGACTACTGAAAAACCGAGCGCGCGCAGTGCAAACGCCAAAAATTTCCTTATCGTTTCCGAATCATCTACCACCATTATTGCTTTATTTGCCATCTCTCACTCCTTTCGGTACGCAATTGCTTTGTCGAAATGCACTGGCTTGAACGCCTGTGTCAGACCATACAGCGTTTCTGAATAACCGACAAAGAAGTACCCTCCTTTGTTAATACTGTCGTATATTGACGATACGACATTCTGCTTGGAATTAAAATCAAAATAAATCAAGACATTAGCTGCGAATACAACATCGTAGTTTCTCATCGCCCGCATCACCGGCTTCTCAAATAAATTTACTTGCTTTAATTCGGTCATTTGTTTTATTTCTTCACTAAGATAGAATTTGTCTCCGTCCCGTCGAAAATATTTCCCTATGTATTCTTTGGGAATGTTTCTAATTGCATAATCTTTATATATCCCTCTTCGCGCACTGTCCAAAGCTTGAGTATTAATGTCGGTCCCGACGACTTCGAACTTTGTGGAAGGAAATCGCGTCGCAAATTTGTCCTTGATCATAATGGCTATCGAGTACGGCTCCTCGCCGGTAGAACACGCGGAGCTCCAAATTCTAACTTTGTTCGTGCCATCTTCTTTGCGTCTCATGATGAGTTCTGGAAGTATCGATTGTTCCAGCACATTAAACTGCGGTTCATTCCTGAAAAAGAAAGTCTCGTTTATGGTGACGGAGTTGATCAAATGTGAAAGCTCCGCTGCTCTCTGCCCGTTCACCAAAGCATTATAATAGGTTAGAAAATTACCCATGCCCACTGCCGAAACCCTTCGGCTCACCCTGCTTTCCAAGAGATACTTCTTATTGTCGGCGAAAAAGATCCCGGTTTTTTCATAAATTAATTTTCTAAGAAGCAGAAATAGATAGTCCGGTAATTTGTCGTGGCCCTGGAGAGATGAGATGCCCGGCTGTGACGTATAACTCATTATTTCAATCCTTGTTTCGGTAGCCTGATTTTATCGTGGTCAACATTCCGCCCGCCGCGTCGCTAATTTCTTCATTGTAATCTTCTGCTAATTTGCCAAGTTCCTCGGCAAACGATTGTGGTCCAATTTTAGCTGCCAGATCAAGGGCATAGCTCTTTACCGCAAATTCTTCATCACCTAGCGCGGCTTTCACAAGTTTCACTGAACTGGGCAATCCAAGGCCGTCGCAAACAGACAGTGCGGCAATCTTTGTGTCAACATCGATATCCGCAAACCTTCTTGAAATGAGATCAAATATTTCTTCGACTTTCTTTAAATAAACCTCGATGTTCCCCTTTTCGGCAATGTCCTGAATCAACGAGATAATCATTCTCACGAGAGGGGTGACGTTCTCTTTGGAATCCGTAGATTTAAGAACAATAGAGAACACTTCGTCGGTGTGATCTTTCAAAATCAAGGAGATAGCATTGTCAACCGATTCTATTTTCCCAAGATGAGAAATCAGAATCACCAGGACATTTTTGTCAAAGAAATGTCTCAGCCCGCGGACTGCTGCACGAACATAAGCAGGATCGGTGTCATCGAGCATCTTAATCAAATATTCTTTCAGGCTCTGCAACGAGAATTCCCCCGAAGGAATATCTCCCCGAAAATCATCGGATTCGAGCAATACGATCAGAGAGTGGAGCACCACAGGCTTTGCGAGATCAGAAACTTGATCGAGTTTCCGGAGCAGCACTGTCATTACGTCGCCGTTCTTCTGTGTCGCAAGAGCCTCGGCAGCGGCAAGTTGCACAACGGGGTCTGGATCCGAAAGCACATTCTCTAAATATTGCAACTGTATCCTGTCAGGAAATTTCGCAAGTGCATTTACGATATTCGGCCGTGCATATACCGTATTTTCAAAGAGCGCCATGACCTGGTCGAGATAATTTTCCGCGCGGAGGTCGCCAATGGCATCAATGCAGGCACAAATAATGTTTTCATTAGAATCGGAAAGATGCGCAGCTATTCTAAGTAAAGCAGCTTGACTGGCAGGCAATTGAGCCAAAAGATCGATCGCAAATTTACGCACGTCCTTATCTGCCGAATCAATATATGGAATGAGAGCGGGCACAGCGGCTTTGCTCATTCTAACCAATGTGTCACCTGCAAGATTGCGAACTGAAATGTTCATGCTCAAAATGTGAGCCGCTGTCAACGACGCGGCCTCTTCGCTTGAACACAAAACAAGCAGCCGAGATGCTGCTTCGCGTACTCCTCTATCGATGTCGGTCAAAAGATTCGCCGCCGCTTCCACCACGCCGGGACCACAAGGCACTTCCCGATAACTTGAGGATTTATCGGAAGAACTCCCGACAAAATCATATAGAGACTCCAATGCATTTCTCTTCTCGTAAGGATCAGGCGAATGCAATTTTTCTATAAGTTGTTCTATCATGGCTTAACCTAAATTTTTTGTGCGAACTATTTCGCCTTTTGATTCTTCGAATACTGCGTTGTTGTAGCTTTGTTTCATTGCGAATCGAACACCGTTTATTTCAGCTACCACGCTCTGATGGATCGTGCCCGTTACGATAAGCTTTGGACTCCTCTTTCGACTCATTTCAACAGAACGTCACCTCTTTCTTATCTGTGAGGTTTTTGATGGTTTCGTTCATTTCCCGCAGCTTGGTTTGCAGAAGTTTAAGCTGGTTAGCTTTATCGGAAGTGAAATTGTTGCCGTCGATTCTATCTCGCACAAGGAGATATATCTCGTTTTTGATCTCATCAGATGATTTTGTCTGGATTTCAATTTCCTTGCCGATTGCTTTCAAATCGTCTGTCAAAAGTTCGTGCAGGCCTAATTTTGCTCTCGTTGTGGAATAGAGCTCTCCACCGAGGGTGCGAACTTCAATTTTATCTCCCGCGGTAACGACGCCACCCATAATAACGGCGAACTTTCCGTAGACTTCGTTTGACGCAATAAGATGGGCATTGACTGATTCTTTTATTATAGTTATGCTACCACCCGCTTCGATCATCTGATTGAGCACTACATGGACTTCGACATTCCCTGCGGCCCTGATCAACCCGTCACCACGTCCCACGAAGCTGCCCTTCACGGTCACATTTCCGCCGGAGATTATCTTGGCGTCCTCAACCGAGCCTTGCACGAAAACGTCATGCTTCACTTTAAGGCTTCCGCTTCCTTTAACGTCACCGTATACCTTCAGCGTGCCTGCAAACTCTATCTCGCCGTTGGAATAATCAACATCTCCGCGTATGACATGCTCGCCAGTTATTTCGATGCTTGAGTTGCTGACGTGCAGATTTCCATCAACGGCCGCCTCAAAAATTACCTCGTCATCCGCCTCGGTTCGTTTTACATTCGGTCCCGCAAAAATATTAATATTCTTCCCTTGCTTCGGCTGGACTTTCTTGCCGTAAACATCGACACCCACGCTGCCGGGCGTAAGCTTGTGAATAATTCCGATTATTTCACCTGCGTAAATATTGGCAATCCCAAATTTCTCCTCTGCCTCTGACGCATCACGGTTCTTTGTCTTTTCGAACCAAGCGTCTTTTCCATCATCATGGCGAGAACCGTTAGCTGCGAGTACCCTGCTGCCAAGTTTGCCGAGCGCTTCAAATATTGCATTACTGTCGAGACCGTAAACCACACCGTACGCTTCCAACGCAGCTTGGACATCTGTCGGCTGTAAGTCCGGTTCATCTATAGTGACATACGCTTCATATCCATCGTGGGTGACTTCGACTTTTATTTTCCTGCCCATGTCCGTTTGTATTTTCACTTCATTCTCGACAAGTGCACTTTTCGATTTATCTTCTAACGGCATCATTGAACCGATCCTCTATACTCCTTACCGCAGCCCTGCGTGTCCTGGTTGGGGGATTCCGCTTCGCTGCGACTTGACGTTCTGAGAAAAAACCGCTGCCCGGTTTCATGTCCTTTCTGTTTACTTTGAAATTCAAAACGAGAGATTGAAGATTCTCGGTAAGTCTGCTTAAATCATCTGCCGATCGTGCAATCTGTGAAATCCCATTGGCGGAATCTATGGAGACCGTGGAAATTGCTTCGACGTTTTTGGCAATCGCCTCGCTTGTTGACGATTGCTCCTCGCTTGCGGCAGCGATCTGCATCATCATGTTGACAACTTGTTGAGTGTTATCAACTATATCCTTTAAAGAAACGCCTGCCTTATCTGCAAGCTGGATTCCTTCGACAACTTCGACGTTGCCACGTTCCATTGACTTAACGGCTTCACTGGCATCGCTCTGCACATTTTTTATCATCGCGGCTATTTGCTTTGTCGCCTGTGTAGTTCTTTCAGCAAGTTTCCTAACTTCATCCGCGACCACGGCGAAACCTCTTCCCTCTTCGCCGGCTCGAGCCGCTTCAATTGCAGCGTTGAGTGCGAGCAGGTTTGTTTGGTCGGCAATGTCGTCGATTACGAGAATTATTTCTCCGATTTGCTGCGTCGATTTTCCAAGCTGGTCCACGGTTGCCGCCGATTTTTGTACTACCTCCGCGATATCGCGTATTTTCCTTATCGTCTGTTCCACGACATTCCCGCCTTCCTTAGCTACGGCTCCATTCTTCTTTGCAACTTCCGCCGTGTAGACGGCATTCTTAGAGTTTTCAAGTACGGTTCGCGTCATCTCCTCGACGGATGCGGAGACTTCGTTCGTGTGCATAGACTGTTCTTGAGCCCCGCTTGCTAGCTCTTCCGTCGAGCTGCTTATCTGCGAAGATGCGCTTGCCGTCGATTCGACTGTTTCGATCACTTGCTTGAGCATCTCACGAATGTTTTCCACTGCTTTATTGAAACCGGAATAAAGCTTCCCCATTTCATCATTGTTCTTTGTCGACAAGCTTATGGTCAAGTCGCCGCCTGCAAATTTTTCCATCCTCTCAAGCAAGATGTTAACATTCTCTGAAAGATACTTGCGCTCCGATTCAACCTTATTCGAGATATTCCTCACATCAGTTATATCGGTAAGAACTTCGACACCGCGAGTAATTTGGCCGTCAATCTCCGAAACCGATGCTGCCTGGAAGAGAACCGGCCTTTGGATGTTATGCGCGTTTGCAACGGATTCTCCCTCGATCATTTTCCGCTCCGTCCACGCTCTGCTGATCGGGCAGTCTGCGGTGCGGCATAATGAAAGCTTGAAGATATCGTAACATTTCTTTTTATCGATAACGTCTTCTCTTTTTGCACCTGCAAACCTCAAAGACGCGATGTTTGCAAAACGAAGCATGTAATTCCTGTCAACTGCATATACCGGATTACCGACTTCGTTGAGAAATGCAGCGAGTCTCGCGATGTTGGCAGACATTTCGTTGAAAGATTCTGCTAACATCCCAAACTCAGACTTCGACTTGATTGCAACTTGCGCGCCCCAGTCGTCAACAGATATTTTGCGAGTCGCATCAGTAAGAAGCCTAAGGGGCACACTCAATGAACGATACCAAAAAAGTGCCGTTATTGCAATTGCGGCAAGTAATAAGTAAGTAATGAGCCAGAATTCATTCTTGAATGCACCGCCGTCATTTAATTGCCCCAGCTTCCCGGTCACATAAAAAGCTCCGGATAGTAATACGATCGCAGCCGCCCCAAATGAAATTACGACTCGCAGCGAAAGACGAATATTGTTCAACCACTTCACAATTGCCTACCTCCTATCAATGATCTTTTTCCATTTGAACACTTAATCATTTTAATCCTGAGCAATTTCGGCAAGACGTACTTGCTCGTCGGAAGAAAGGACTTTGTCTAAATCCAGCAGTATGAGGAGTCTGTCTTGAAGTTTTGCGACTCCGGTTATGTAGTTCGCGTTGATACTCGTAGTGAGTTCCGGCGGCGGTTCAATAACGCTTTTCTCGACGCGTATAACTTCTTTCACTTTGTCAACAAGAAAGCCCACCACTTTATCCGGGAGTTCTACGACGATAATCCTCGTTTCAGCATCATGCTTCTTCTCTGCAATCCCGAACCGTTTTCTGAGATCGATGACCGGGACAATCTTCCCGCGCAGGTTAATGACGCCTTCGACGAATTCAGGCGACTTGGGCACGCGAGTGATCTCAACTGTACGAATGATCTCCTGAACGTTTAAAATGTCAACGCCAAACTCCTCGTTCTCTACGACAAAGCTTACCAACTGATAAATTGTCTCGGTCGATTGCGCAGTCGTATTCATAGTTCATTTCCTCCTTGCCTCTCCGGTATCAGACTTGCGGTTATCACGATCGTGAAGGGAAACGATCTTTCCATTTTCTCGAACAACGTATGAACTTTTTTGCTGCAATTTAGAATCGAGTTGGAACCGTTCTATCAGCTCTCTCAAGTGCTCGGTAAGTCTGTTAAGATTTTCTGCGGTGTGCGCAAGATCTACGGTCGCATTAGAGACTTGACCTGCCGCAGAAGAAATACTTTCGACATTATGAGAAATCTGTTCGCTCGCAGAAGATTGCTCTTGTGATGCAGCCGCAATCTGGTTGATCATGCCAACAACGCCGTTAACTGACGAAATAATTTCCGTAAGGGATTCTGCCGCTTTGTCGGCGAGTTTCATGCCGTTCTCCGCTTCTGTATTACCTTCGGTCATAGCGATGACAACTTGAGTCGTCTCCTGCTGGATACGCTTGATCATTCCCGCTATTTCTTTTGTAGCTGAAGTGGTACGCTCTGCAAGTTTACGAACTTCGTCCGCCACGACGGCGAATCCGCGGCCTTGTTCGCCAGCTCTTGCCGCTTCAATTGCAGCGTTAAGCGCAAGAAGATTTGTCTGGTCCGCTATATCGTCAATTACTTGAACGATCTCGCCGATCTGAGCGCTCGATTTGCCAAGCGTGTCAACAATCTCCGCCGATTTTTTTACGAGATTCGCAATCTTCGTCATGCCTCCTATAGTTTCCTGGAACACTTTCTCCCCGACGTTTGCGAGATCGGAAGCTTTCTTAGCCATGTCGGCAGCTTCACTTGCGCTTTTTGACGATTCGATCACCGTCTTGGACATTTGCTCGACCGCGGTCGCGACTTCTCGCGTCTGATTTGCTTGCTCACCTGCACCAGTGGACATTTCTTCAGCGGTGGCGGAAATCTGGATTGACGCCTCCGCAAGCGAGTTGCCCGCAGCGTGAACTTCGCCGATGAGCGAGTTCAAATCACGAATCATTTGATTGATCTTTTGCATTAGCACGGCAACTTCGTCGTCATTCTCTATCTGAAGATCCTTTGTGAGATCGCCCTTTGTAACCGCTTCCACCACTTCAGAAATTTTGCCGAATTGAGCTTTGAGATAATTCTGTTGATCTTCAGCTTCTTGCTGCATTTTTTCGGCCAACTTCCGGGCTTCTTCAGCCTGCTGTGTCCGTAAACTTATCTCGTCGAGTGATTTCTTGTTATTTTCTACCATAACATTGAAAGCTACAGCTAATTCTCCAATCTCATCACCCTGGTTGATTTCAACTCTGACATCGAAGTCGCCGCCGGCGACCCTTTGAGCAGAGCGTTTTAGAGACTCGACCGGACTGATCACGGTCCTTCTTAGGAGAATCAAAGCAAGCCAGCCGAATATGGCAAAGATTGCCAGGGAGCCAACTGAGATAATCATGCTGCTTGATTCCTGCGATTCTAATGATTGAGAAGAAATAGCTATCGCCACATAGCCTAAGATACTGGTGTGTTGACTGATTGGTTATTCGCATGAAAGCGACGATCACAGGCATGCCGTCCCTCATGTTCACAGGTTGAACCGACTGAATTGTCGATGCAAAATCCGGCTGAGACCAAATAACGTGATCAAAGTTCACCTGGGCAAGCTGCCTCCCGCTCGGATCATAAAATGCGCCGGCCACCGCGTCTCCTGCGCCCACGACGTTCTTGAGAGCATCAGTGAGTCCGCCGGCATCGCCCATCATCAATCCGAATTGTGACTGTGCCCCCATAGTTTGAGCAAGCAAGGATGCCTTGTCGTTGAATTCCTTTTCGGTGGCGTTTAACGAATACCTTGAATAAATGAAAAAGAGAACCCACGCAAAGAGAACTATTCCTGTTAGAACGACCAAAAACTTTTTGCGCAAGCTCAAATTACTAAGACTTTGGTTCGTAGCCATGTTTTTCCCTTTCGCCCTCGCCCTGGGCGAGTGTCAATTGGTTGCAAGAAATTGTGTGTCGGGAATAAATTTCTCCGGAATATTTATTCCGAGAGCCGTTATTGTTTTCTTATTGACAAAAAGTTTCACGGTTCCTCCCTCGAGCATAAGAGTCGCGCATGCGCCGGCGGAAACCCAGTCTGTGTTCGGAGCAAACAGCGCAACGCCCTTCACGGTGGAATTCTGGATCAAATATTCCTTTCCCATTGAGCTCCCTATAATATCATCATTTTGAAAAATCCATAAAGCTTGTATGTGATAATTGTCATTTAAATCTCTAAATTTTTGTGAAACGTCGCTTACTTCTTCGACGTCTTCAACCACTACCTTTACTCCGACAGAAGTCGCCGCGCGCTCTATCTTCGGCATGACATCCGTCGTATTCACTCTGGTTTGATTCCAAATTAATCCGACAGTTTGTACTTGAGGTACAAGTTGCTTGATCATGTACAACGATTGTAGCGGGGATACGTTCGATTCCAGCGCCTCCGGCGTGCCGAACATTACCGCCGTCAGTATTAATACTCCTGCGAGTTTTTTAAATGAAAACATTTTGCGCTCCCTCCGAATTGATTTGTGTACCACTAACCACTCCTTTGATACTGCTTAAACCGAAATAAGAGTCTATCTTAATGAGTTGTTCCTCTTCGGAAAGCAACTTCAAAGTTAAACACTTTATCTTTGTAATTGCTTTTGTAACGTTCAAGACTCTTCCATTTGCTCGGAGCAGTTTGCCGAGAAGAAGATAAGCCGCAGATTTGTCTGAAGAGATCGCCGTTGCGCACGATTTAATCATAGACATGATCCGGGCAGCTTCTAGCAATCTTTTTTGCGGTGGACATGGCACATCCGTCTTTTGACGGGTACAGTGTCCATGCAGTCGAAAGCTCTTGGTTTTCTGCATGAATTAATATAGTTCTCATATAAGGCATCTGAAATAGCTCAACTGACGTGCCGGAATGAATCTTCGAAATTCTTCAGTATTTGAGGACTTGCCCGATTATCAACCCTTTCATGAGGAATATTGGTCACGTGTTTGAGTAATAATCGCCAGCCCAGAGGCAGGATTTTCGAGCGATTTTGAGGGATGGATGGAAAAAGTAACGCATTCTGTAACAATGGCGTAACACAAAGCGCGTGATGGCGTCCACCATCAGGCTTATTGGAAATCCATCAATCCAATAAGATGTCGTGCCGCTATTCTTACCCATGGTTTATTGGCTCACTTCCAAAGTGAATCGTGATTGAGAGGAGACTCAATTATAACTTGCGTAATGCCGAAGATTATTTTCCTCCTGCCCAGCTGAATCTTCTTACGCAGCGACGCCCGGACTTAACTGATAATGCTTCCGCATTGATCTGTACTTTGAAATGATCCCTTCGGGAAAATCTCCGGGAGAATCCAAGATTGGCCGCTTCCGTGATTGACACCATATGGTGAATAGTATTCAATACTGGAGAATATTGAACAAAATTACATTATGGAACACTCATTCTGCTCCGTTTTCGTGGTTTCTTGTTGGCATAAACCTTGAACAGTTTAGCCATACAAAAGGAGCGTTGAATGAAGAAAGTATTGATATTACTCGCGATTGCTGTCGCCGCTTCTGCTGTGGTGGCACTCGTCGGTGCAAAGAAAAAATCCGATGGAAGTATTGATGATGGTACAGATTTCGATTACTTAGGAGTATAACAATGAGGATTGATATATTCGATAGAAGCAGAATCCCTCTTCTCGAGAAACAGCTTGATGCATTTGCAGTTCAGAACAAAGCGATTGCCAGCAATATCGCAAACATCGGAACGCCAAATTACAAGCGTGTCGAAGTCGATTTTCAGAAAGAGCTCTCGGATGCTATTTCAGAAGCAAATGATTCCGTCGATTTGAGTGAGAAAGTTGGTCAGGTCGATCCGGAAATAGAAATCGATCCTTCGGGTCTCAACGCCAGTGGTGCAAATAATGTTGATATAGAGCAGGAAATGGCAGAGCTTGCAAAAAACCAGCTGCAATTCAGCGTTTCATCCAGGATAATGTCCACAATGATTCAGGAAATCGACAAAAGCATAAATGGCGAGTGAAAATGAGAATAGGCAATATTTTTTCCGCAATCGATATAAGTGCATCAGGGCTCAGTTTGCAGCGAAAAAAAATGGATGCAATTGCAAGTAACCTTGCAAATATCGACTCGGTCGGTTCCGATGGAAAACCATATCAAAGACAGGATGTGGAAGCAGTGCCCGGCAAAGACATTCCCTTCGCAAATGAACTGTCGAGTCAGCTCATTCCGTTGGAGACTTCCGACTCTAATCACATTGAAGCCCCCGCGCAAGATTTTATTTCCCCGGACTACACGGTCAGAGAAGTCGTCGGAAAGCCGGTTCAAGATCCGAAGGCAACAAAGTCCGTTTACGATCCGTCCAATCCGGCCGCTGACTCGAACGGCTATGTGACCGAGCCCAAGATCAATGTTGTAACGGAAATGGTAGACATGATAGCGACGACACGCTCCTACGAAGCAAATGTGACCGCAATTAATGCTTCGAAGAACATAATAAAAGACTCACTTGATATTTGAGGTTGGCAATGAAAATCGATTCTTTATCCAATTTGTCTTATGTGCAAGATTTCTCAAAGGTCGGAAATGCCGTTCGCGGGATTAATCAGGGAAGCAAATCAAAATCCGTAGAGACGCAGAATACCGGATCTCTACTAGCAGCGCAATCGCCAAAGAGCGGGGCTTTTTCCCCGGCAGGTTTGACAAGTGCAGAGCGTGCTTATTTTGCAAAACTTTTCCCTGATTCGTTGAGCCAGATTAGTTCGCACAACACGTATTCCCCGACCGGGTTGAATTCCTCCTTAGAGTTGGGTCAAATGATTAATAGAAAGGTGTGACATGCGAGTTGGTGAATTTCAATCTTCAGTCAACTTAATATCTCCCGAATTGTCGGCAAACAAAAGCACGGAAGATGTTACGCACAATTTTCAGGAAACACTTAACGGTTTCATAAACAATGTGAACGACCTACAGAATACTGCTGATAAAGCTGTCGATAAAATGGCATCAGGGGAGGCTGCAGACGTTCACGAGGTAATGATCGCCGTAGAGAAAGCAAAAGTGAGTTTCGATTTGCTGCTGCAGGTCAGAAATAAAATGTTGGACGCTTACAAGCAGATTATGCAAATGCAAATGTGAGCTCATAGAACATGGCAAATTCATTTTCCGGTTACTCTTCCCAACTTGTCACACTAGTGAAGAAACTGCCGTTTACCCAAAAAATCGGCATCGGGATTTCTATTATTGCTTCCATAATCGCACTGGTTATGCTCGTGACATGGGCGAATAAACCAACTTATGCTGTTCTGTTCACCAACCTGGAGGCACAGGATGCATCCAAGATCATCGACAAGCTTAAGCAGCAGTCTATCCCTTACGAACTAAGCGACGGCGGCAAAGCCATACTTGTGCCCAAAGAAAAAGTCTATGAATTGCGTCTGCAAATGGCTGGGCAGGGACTTCCGCAGACAAGTGTTGTCGGTTATGAGATTTTCGACAAGCCGACGTTCGGCATGACGGATTTTACCCAGAAGGTAAATTACAAACGAGCTCTCGAAGGTGAATTGGAGAGAACGATTTTGCAGTTAGAGGAAGTTGAGGGCGCAAACGTTCATATTGTCATTCCAGAAAAAGCCCTCTTTGAAAGCGAACAGAAAAAGACTACAGCTTCAGTATTCCTGAAATTGAAGGACGGAGCGCAGCTTAATCCCGGAGAAATTGGGGGAGTACAGCGCCTTGTGGCAGCAAGCGTCGAAGGACTTGACGCAAACGATGTGACGATCGTCGATTCAAGAGGAAATTTGCTCTCGCGAAAAAGCGAAGGCATTGACGCGTTAACTTCTGATGAATATGAGATTCAGAATAAAGTTGAGTCGTACATTGCTAACAATGCACAGACTATGCTTGATGGGGTTCTCGGTCCCGGTAATGCAATAGTGCGAGTGAATGCTCAACTTGATTTTAATCAGGTCGAAAAGACAACTGAAGAGTACGACCCCAACAGTGTGGTGCTAAGTGAACAGACCATGCAAGAGCGCTCGCCGGTTCCCGGAGATACCAGTTCGAACAACTCGACGCGCACAAACTCGGTTACCAATTACAACGTCGGGAAGTCAGTAGAGAAAATCGTTGGGAGCACTGGCGGCATCAAAAAGCTTTCGGTCGCCGTCTTGGTCAACGGCAAATATACGGCCATAGAAAAAGGAGGCGAAAGCACAGTCAATTATACTCCACGTACCGAGCAGGAAATCACACAATTGACAAACATTGTCAAGACTGCGATCGGATTCGACAACACTCGGGGGGACGAAGTCTCAGTCCTAAATGTTCCCTTCGAGAACAACGACCAGTCATTCATGTTAAAGAATATGCCCGGCTTCAAAATTCAAGATTATGCCAACAAGCTTGTAATTCTCGGTGCAATGATCGGCGCGGTGATCGTTTTCCTATCGATATTCAGCAAGATAAAGGGAAGAGGGTCGAAGGGTTACGAACCAGTCTCGGTCCTATCACAGGGCAGGCCGACTCCGAGTTTATCGACGCCTTCACCTGCCGGGGGACATACAATCGACTACAAAGAAAACATTCAGGCTGCTGAATACTCTGAAGATGTTTTGCGTGCGAATAAAATCAGAGACGATGTCAGCAGTTACATTCAAAATAAGCCGGAGGATGCCGCAAAACTTCTGAAGGTGTGGTTAACAGAGGGCGGTGAATAATGCCCAGGGAAATAGCACGAACTTTAACTTTTGAGCAATTGACGGGAAAACAGAAAGCCGCGGTGTTGATGATTGCGCTCGAACGTCGAAAGTGCCGCACACATATTTAAGCATTTAGATCAGACTGAAATAGAAAAGCTCACTGTTGAGATAACGAGCATGCAAGGGATTCATTCTGCCGTCATAAACAAGGTAATAGAAGAATTCCAGCAGTTAGGTCTCGCGCAAGAATATATTGTCAAAGGCGGAATCGAGTATGCTCACTCGGTTCTGGAGAAGGCGCTCGGCTCTGTGAAGGCTGGAGAGATCATTGGTAAAGTTAAAGAGTTGACCACGGTACGAGGTTTCTCGATCCTGAAAAAAGCAGAGCCGCGACAGTTAGCAAATTTTTTGCAAAAGGAACATCCGCAGACCATTGCACTGATCTTGAGTCACCTTGCATCAGAGCTTGCAGCTGAAGTCCTCGAGGCATTTCCCGAAGAATTTCGCGGCGACGTGGCTTTTAGAATTACCACGCTGGGCAGGGTCGCTCCGAATCTTGTGGGCGAAATAGAAGGTGTAGTGGACAACGTTGCAGAAGAAGTTATCAATGAAAGCAGCACATCGACGGGTGGATCAAGAGTAATGGCGGCGATCCTGAACAAAGTCGGTATCGTGCAAGCAAAGTTTCTCATGAGTGCTATAGAACAGCGCGACCCGCAAGTTGCGTCTGAAGTGAAGAGATTGATGTTTATGTTCGAAGACATACTTTACATCGATGACCGCAGCGTCCAGAGAATACTACGGGAAGTCGATAAGAAAGATCTTACTCTGGCACTCAAGATTGCCGACGAGAAGCTGAAACAAAAGATATTTGTCAACATGTCCGAACGCGCATCGGAAATGATAAAAGAAGAATTGCAGTTCATGGGCCCTGTCAGGCTCCGCGACGTTGAAGCGGCGCAGACGAGGATTATCGAGGTGGTACGCCAGCTTGAAGACAGCGAAGAAATCGTAATCGGCGGAAGAGGAGGCTCGGAAGATGTCTTTGTCTAAAGAATCTCAATCTACGAACCTTCATTACGCTCAACCGGGCGAAAATTCTGCCTTGTGCACATCGAAAGCTCAACATTCTCCGCGTGGAAATGTAATCAAGTTGAACACCCGCCAGAACAACCTCAAGGTTGTGGATTACCGAAGCATTCTCGAAGAGATTGAGTTTGACAAGAAGAACGAGGTAACGGTTGATTTGAATAATGTGGTAAGCAAGATTTTATTTGAAGAGAACGATGCAATTCGAAACTTTGCCGGAGAACATAATAAAGGGGACAATCACAAAAGGGGTGCATTGGCTGAAGCATTTAAAGAAGGATTCGAGGCGGGAAAAACAGAAGCGGCAAAATTTCTTAAATCAGAATATGAAAAAAAAGTTCAAGATAACTTAATGGAATTCAGCTCGGTTGTTCGGGCATTTTCCAAAGAGGTAGAAAGATACGACCATGAATTCGACAGCGCTGTCGTGAAACTCGCGCTTGCAGTTGCGAAAAGAATTGTTTCACACGAAATAGAGATTGATGAAGGTGCCGTACTTGTCCGCTCAAGAGAAGCGATCAGGAAAATTGTCGGGGTTGAGAAGATAAAGATTCATGTTAATTCTTCCGATGAAGAGTACATAAGAGAACACCGCAACGAATTGATGAATTATGCCGATTCCGTGAAAGAGATCGCGGTAGAAGGCGACAACAAAGTTGAGCGCGGTGGATGCATAATCGAGAGTGATCTCGGAAATATAGACGCACGAATCTCGACCCAGTTTGAGCTTGTTGAAGAAGCTTTGTTAGGTTTGGTTAAATAATGAGCGCGGTCTTGGAGCATATCGAAAAATATATCGACCACCTTGATGATCTTGAATTAGTAAAAGTAAACGGTAGAGTCTCCGAAGTCATCGGACTTGTGATTCAATCTATAGGCCCGACATCTTCGCTGGGTGATATCTGCAGCATAAAATCCCGCAACGGCGATGAACTGTGTCTTTCCGAGGTCGTGGGTTTTCGAAACAACCGAGTTTTGTCGATGGTGCTGGGAAGCGCATCGAGCATAAGTCCCGGAAGTGAAATAGTCGCAAGCGGAAAAACCTTCTCTGTCGGAGTAGGTATGAGTCTGCTGGGAAGAGTGCTCGATGGATTAGGGAGGCCGATGGACGGGTTCGGTCCCATCGAGCATGAAGAGATTCGTTCCATTTATAGCGCACCGCCGAATCCTTTGGAAAGAAAAAGGATCACCCAGCCGATTTCGAGCGGAATTCGCTCAATTGACGCACTTTTAACCATCGGCAAAGGGCAAAGAATCGGAATTTTTGCCGGCAGCGGTGTCGGAAAAAGCGTTACTCTCGGCATGATCGCCCGGCACTCAAGTGCGGATGTGAACGTCATTGCATTGGTCGGCGAACGCGGCAGAGAAGTCCGAGATTTTATTGAAAAAGAGCTCGGCGAGAACGGGCTGAAGAAAAGCGTGTTGGTTGTTGCGACAAGCGATCAAGCTTCCTTAATCCGCGTCAAGGCTTCGATGATCGCAACCACGATTGCAGAATATTTTCGCGATAAAGGCATGGATGTTCTTCTTATGATGGATTCGGTAACTCGCGTTGCCATGGCACAAAGAGAGGTGGGGCTTACAATAGGCGAGCCACCAACAACGAAAGGCTATACCCCAAGCGTTTTTGCTCTTCTTCCCCGGCTTTTGGAGCGCGCAGGAAATTCCAAGAATGGAAGTGTGACCGGGATGTACACCGTACTTGTCGAAGGCGATGATATGAACGAACCGGTCGCGGATGCTGCGCGGTCCATTCTAGATGGGCACATAGTTCTCTCCCGCAAGCTCGCCTCGTCCGGGCATTATCCTGCGGTAGATATCCTCGAAAGCGTTTCCCGCGTGATGCCGGATGTAACAACCATGGAACACAGAAAAGCCGCGAGCTACATCTCCGATTTATTGGCTACTTACCGCGAGGCGGAGGACTTGATAAATATCGGCGCATACGTTAAAGGCAGCAGTCAAAAAATTGACAAAGCAGTCGCCACGATCGAGCCGATAAGATCATTTCTAAAACAAGGTATGGATGAGGTTTCTGACTTAGACGGTGCAATAAGACAATTAATGGTTTTAAGAACAGCTTAATAACGAGAAATCATGGCTAAATTCAATTTCAGACTCCAGTCGGTTATAAAAGTCAAGGAAATACAGGAAAAGAAAGTGCAACGTGAGCTCGCCCAGTTAAAGAAGAAAATTCTGCATGAGCAGGCACAACTCGAAAATTTGGAAGGCGAACGCGATAGAGCGGCATCTACATCACCACTGACCGGCAATCGAGAAAACGGAAATGGAAAAGTCCGTGCGGCTGACATCGTGGTGCATGAGAATTACCTGCGTAAGATTTCCGACGAAATACATTTCGAGAACGTCAAGCTCGATAGCCTTGCCCAGTTTGAGACGAAGAAGATCGACGAGGTGCTGGATGTAAAGAAAGACAAGGAAACGATAGAGCGTTTAAAGGAAAAACGCCTTGAAGAATTCCGGCGCGACGCAGATAGAAAAGAGCAGATACTAATCGACGCCGTGGCACAAAGGTTAAGCGCCTGACGATGAAAACGGCACTTGCATACGTGTTGGGCTTTTCAATGACATTTACGGTGATCGGCGGAGGGATGTACTTCCTATCCAGCAAATACCCATGGATGTTCGGAACATCCGGGGATAAGGGAAGTGACAGCCTGAAATCAACGGTGACCCTCGGCACCACCATTGCGCCTCAACCTGAATCAGAAGTGCAGCAGAGCGATTCTTCGAAGGGTTCAAACGAGACGATCAACACTTTGAAATCGATGCTCGCAGAAAAGAACGATTCGCTTGCCGCAAAAGACGATTCCATTCAGCATATGAATGACACACTGACTCAACTTCAAAAGAAAAATTCCGATGCTAATACCATGATCGCACAATTGCAGGAACAGGTGAATTCGTGGAACAGCGAACGGCGAAAAGAGCTTGCATCTGCATATAACGATATGGATCCTGTTGTTGCCGCAAAAATCATGAAAAACCTCAGCGACAGAGATATTCTCTTTGTATTGTCAAGTGTCCAAAAAAAGCAGGCTGCTAAAATTCTTGCCGAACTCGATCCGGCTCGCGTCGCAAAATTAATGACAGGCTTGGGACCGAGTAAATGAACGGCACCCTTGAGGTTTCTCCGCTAATAAGTTCGCAAAATCAGTTCTCCGCAACTTGTAAGCTAAAACCTCGATCGGCAACTCCAAGCACCTGCCAAGGAATTGATAATACCACCGCATCAGGCAAGCCATTTGACACCTTGCTGAATACCCTTTCTTCAGCTTTTTCCAATACAAACCCAAGTTCAAAAGCAAACGGCAGTACGGCAAATTTGGTTATGGACATTCCGGGCTTTTTGGGAAACTTGATTCCGGGCGAATCGTTAGGAAGTCAACTCGATGCGGGCGGCTTAATTGCAACAGATTCTTCCGCAGAAATCTATTCGGAAGACGGAGCAACTAACTCTTCGGACGGCACAAAAAAAGTGATAGGCGACGCCGACACCGTGCCGTCAAATTCCAAGGTTTCGAAGACAAAATCGCTGATACTTGACACCCTTGCCGGTTTAGGCGTTGCCCCAGCTTCTAACATATTGCAAATCGCAAATAACATCGACCTTCCCACACTTGATTTGCAAAATGAGGCCGGCACCAATTCAACGATGAACTCCCAACTATCGGATATCAGCCGTCAGTTGTCAAATCTTCTTACCGCCTCACAGAATACCACTTCCGGAAATTCGTCAGCCCAAAATGATTTTATGGCAATGCTCGCCAAGCGTGTTGACGGCGACCCTGTTGCTAAGTCGGCGCTTCTTAAAGTACTAAATGATTCATCGACCAGCTCTATGAACAAAAGTTTTTTAGCCGAACTGGAAAAAGTCTTATCCGAGGATTCTAACTCCGGACCAAAATCCGTGGAGAATAACTCGCAGATAAATATTTCGCAGAAATCTATTGACAATGCTGCCCAAACTCTTCCTGTTGCTATGGATACAGCAAAACTTCCGGAAGAAAAAACGATACAGGACCAGATATCAGGAACCCCTCCGGAACAGTCAAGTGCAACCACATCAGTTTCGCCCGGAATAGGCAGCCAACCGATTGGGAATTTACCTGTCCTGGATGTTAAGACCTCCAACGCTCAAGGGAATCAAGATATCGGCAAAACGGGAGCCTCCACCGCCCCGTCTGACAAAGTCTCGACGAAAACTACATCAGGCACCGACCAACAAGGATCTCAAAAATCGGACAGCGGTCTTGCCGATTTAGTCAAACATAACGCAGTCGATATTTATGCGAATGCCTCCGCCGATTCGCGCGTTGATTCGCAATTTAAGCAAGTACTTTCCGGTGACGCCCAGACAGCCAATGGCGCAGACGTTTCCAAGCCGGACGCATCTCAGGTAGCACAAACCATTATCCGTGAAGCAAGATTGATGACCCAGCAAGATAAGACAGTTGTTAATGTGAAGCTTGAGCCGGAGTCGCTCGGCTCCGTCACTCTGAAAGTATCGAGTGTAGACGGAGAACTCAGCGCGGAGTTAAATGTAAGAACTCCAGACGCACATGCTTATTTGCAAGCCTCGATTCCACAGATGAAAGAAGCGCTTCAAAGCAACGGTGTTTCCCTTTCCAATATTTCCGTCAGTTTATCGGGCGGCGATGCTCAGCCCAAACAACAACAGTATCAATCAAAAAAGTCTCAAAATGTCAACGTTGATGAAACGATGGAAACGATTTCGGAATCTGATGAATCTACTCCTGCGTACGGTGCGTCCCAAAGGAGCTTTGGCTACAACACCATGGAAGTAAAAATATAGGAGAAGAGTCATGCAACTGAATAGTCTTTCGTCAACTTCGACATCTTCAAGTGCAGCGTCTTCAACGTCATCATCGTCCTCAACTTCGTCAGCTTCATCAGTATCTTCAGCCCTTTCGTTAACCAATGCTCTCGATGAAAGTGATTTTCTGCAAATGCTGATCACCGAGCTGCAAAATCAGGATCCCACCAATCCTATCGACAGTACAGACCTGGCTTCTCAGCTTGCCCAGTTCAGTCAAGTAAGCGAGCTGGACACCATGAATACTAACATTCAAAACTCAACGAATGCGAACTTAGCACTGACACAATCGGTGAGTAATACCATGTCGGCTACGCTTATCGGTAAAGAAGTTAGAGCCAATTCAAACACGATCGATTATGATGGAACAACACAGCCGACACTCGGCGTGACATTAAGCGGCAACGCTGCAGATGTTCAAGTAGCAATTCAAGATTCGAACGGTAACGTCGTTCGCACCATCGATGCCGGTGCTATGTCGAGCGGCGACAACACATTAACGTGGGATGGCAAGGATAATTCGGGAAATTCTTTGCAGCCGGGAAACTACACATTCTCGATTACTGCAACAGATTCAGGCGGAAACTCTGTTTCATCCGCATACTATACGCTTGGTGTCGTTACGGGTGTAAAATACACTTCCAGCGGCACTTACTTAATAGTTAACGGATCCGATATCGATCTATCCGATGTCGAAGAGATTGACGGTAGCGGTAATTAAAAGGAATTAAAGAATTTCATGGCACAAGAGATTGACGGCATAAAAGTTCCTTTCGTCCCGATTGGCGGAGTTGACGGACTAAAGTCCGCGCCGCAGATCGGCACACCCAGCGGAAAATCTTTTGATGAGGTTTTGCGTGGAGAACTTGACAGGCTGAAATTTTCAAATCACGCCCAGACACGTCTGGAATCTCGAAACATCCAGTTGTCGGGCGATGATGTTAAACAGCTTGCAGACGCCGTTGATCTCGCAAGCCAGAAAGGGTCCCAGGATTCCCTGGTAATCATGAAGAATGTTGCTTACGTCGTCAACGTAAAGAATCGCACTGTCGTTACTGCTGTTGACGGCGATAATCTGAATGAAAATGTTTTCACGAACATCGACAGTGCAGTTTTAGTAAAGACGCAAAATTTTGCGTCCCGACAATAAATAATTAACTCAGGGCTGGCCTCCGCATTCCTTTGGAATACGGAGAGGCCCTCTTAAGCGCCGACTGACTGACGCGCTTATGCAAAGACGCAGAATTTTGCGTCCAAACTAAAAACCTTAGGAGGGTTATAAAATGCCATTCAGTGGTTCTCTCACATCAGCTGTTTCCGGTCTGACAAACCATCAGACGATGATGGATGTGATCGCAAACAATATCGCAAACGTCAACACAATCGGTTTCAAATCCAGCAGCGTCAACTTTGCCGAAGCATTCAACGAAGTTTTACAAAATGCAACCGGACCGTCTGCCGACAGCGGCGGAACGAATCCGATACAGATCGGGCTCGGCATGACGGTTCAATCGACCGACACATCGATGGTCCAGGGAAACCTTGAAACCACCGGACAAAGTACGGACCTCGCTCTTCAAGGCGAAGGGTTCTTCATGGTAAACCTGGATGGAAGCCAATATTACACTCGCGCCGGATCATTCCAGTTCAATGGCCTGGGACAGTTAGTCGATCCTGGCACCGGAGCAATTGTTCAAGGGAAAGTTGCCGACTCCCAGGGTAATCTGCCCATCGGCTCCGCGGTCCAGGACATCACGATTCCTTTCGGACAGAAATCTCCCGCCAAAGCATCGACTTACATTCAGATGACAGGAAACTTAGATTCGTCTCAAACACCGTTAGGCACTATTCTAGAATCCAATTCAGTGTATGCAATTGACGACGGCAATACGGACGTCAATGAACTATTGACGGCAGACAGCGGCGGCGGAAATAACCATATAATCACCGGAATGGTACCGGACTCAACGACTCTAACGATGACAGTTGATGGTACGGCCAGCACTTACACGTACGTAACGACAGATGCCGGAGTCGGGAAGGGTGACTTCCACACATTGCAGGATCTTGTGAACGAAATGAATTTCAGCTTAAACGAACAGTTCGGCGGCGCTTCGCCGGTAACAGCCGCAATAAATCCCGCAACAGGCACTATCAACTTCACAAACACCGATGCGGCAGATACGCACTCACTTCAAATAACCAGCACGAACCCGGTTCTGCAATCGGCAATGGACGCTTCAAATCCGACCACGCTGGCAGACGGAGGTGGGACACTTATCACGCAGCAGTTCTCGCATGTTGCCACCGCTTCCGATCTACTCACAAACCTTAGAAATGCCTTGGGCGCAAGCATGGGAATTGCCACCCATGACGAAATCGACATCAACGGCCAGGTAGACGGCACTTCTATTCAAGAAGGCGTGCTGCAGGTCGGCGCGGCCACGACTTACGGCGATCTTGCAAACAGCATAAATAGCGCCTTGCAAATTACAAATGCCACCGGAACAACGATAGATCCCACTACGGGAGGCATGATAATCAACGGAGATGGTGGTACAGCTCATGGGATTACGAATGTCGATGTCACCGATGAAACAAATCCCGCCGCCGCATTCGATGGAGTCTTCGGCGGAAGCGCAGGAGACTGGAGCCAAACTCAGGCTGCAACCAACGTCCAGCAAAACATATCCACGACGATCTACGATTCACTCGGGGATCAATACAATGTCACTCTTACATTCACGCGCGATGTAACACGTCCGAATACGTGGACATGGAAAGCTTCCGTCAGCGCCCCCGCAACGATTACAGGCGGCGGATCGGGAACAGCGGTATTCAATAATGACGGCTCATTGAATGCTTTCACATTCGACGACGGTTCGACAACGTTGCAAATCAATCCGGAAGCGGTCGGCAACGCTGCAAACCTCAGCGCAAATTTGATAAGTCTGAGTCTCAACCCCGGTTCGACAGGAAGCTTCTCAGGCTTGACTCAAATGAGCGGCGCCTCAACCACTGTTTCCGGCCAGCAAGACGGCTACGGCCTCGGCATACTCTCCAGTGAATCGATAGACCAAAACGGAAATATCATAGGAGAGTTCTCAAACGGCCAAACAAAGACGCTCGGTCAGGTGATGATTGCGGCGTTCAATAATCCCGGCGGTCTCGTCCAGGAAAACGGAAACTTATACGCGACCTCCGCAAGTACAGGAGATCCGATCATCGGTGAAGCCGGCACGGCCATTCCTACTCAAATCGTAAGCGGTTCGCTCGAAGAATCGAACGTCGATCTTGCGACGGAGCTCTCCAACATGATCGTTGCCGAAAGGGGTTACCAGGCAAATGCCCAGGTGGTTACCACAAGCAGCGATATGTTGAGCGACTTAGTCAGCATGATAAGGTAATCGGAATCGTTAATTCACTTCCATGCCCCCTCTCTTTGGAAAAGAGAGGGGGACAGAGGTGATGAACCGGAATAGAGAGGCGTGATATGATTCGACTTACACAGGTTAACGGAGATGAGATAGTGGTCAACGCAGAACTCATCGAGACAATGGAAATGTCCCACGACACAATTATTACATTGACCACGACCCGTCGAATACGCGTTCAGGAAAAAATCGAAGAGATAATCGACCGGGTAGTGGAGTACAAAAGACGAATTTTACAGCCGGATATCGGAAAGAAGTGAGCGAGCATCACATCACATTTACCACAGAACCTATCTAACTTCCTATGCGTGAACAGCGACCCCCGCAAATGCGGGGGTTGTCTTTAATGGCGACATTTATAAATTCCAATACAAAATCAGTATGCCACTCATCAATCAATGAAGTTGCGTTTCAATTCGTCGAAGAACGCTGATGAGAAGCGCTCGAAATCTTCCGCAGTCATGCGAATCTTATCGTCAATTTTCAGCTTTACAACGGATTTGTCGGGATTGTATCTAATCAGGCTGCAATCCTGGAATATCCAATTTTTGTCGATCAAGGATTCAAAAATCATCTCCACTTCATTGAGCGGATTCCAGCTTTTACCTGTACGATTCGGAGTGTATGGATATAAAGGCAGCCATAATATAATCCATGGCAGCACAGCCCGATAAAGTGTTTGGGACCAGTTCCGAAGTAATAGAGTCCTCAGCTGCGATGCCTTCTCGGCGGCCTGTGCAACTTACGACCTCTGCCATCAAATTGTGAATGAACTATCGCCATCTCTATTAAAGCGATGAAGGGAGAATTTTGTCTCTTGACTCTGACCTTTTATAAAGCGTTATCTGCGGCAGCCGCTGGCTGAATTGCAGTGGTTGACGTTGTGTATTCAATGTAATAAATTAAGTTGTGAACATTATTTGGGATGAGGAGAAGAACGCGAAGCTCAAGAAGGAACGAGGCATATCGTTTGAAGAAGTGGAAATATTGATTTTGCAAAAGAAATATATCCCCATTGTCAAACATCCAAAGCGTTCACATCTATGGACATTCCTGATTCCGATTCATACGTACATTCACGCCGTCCCATTTGTGATTGACGATGAGCAGAATATTGTGCTGAAAACTGTGTTTCCAAGTAGAAAATTTAATAGACTGTACGGAGGGGAAGGCAGTGAAAGCAAAGCTTGACAAATACGAACGCGAGATTGAAAGGTCTCCTGAATCGTACAGGCCGGTTTCCAAAAAGGATCGCCTGAAGATCGAGGGCATCCTTGTGCGAATACGAAAGACCCGAAATATAAATATTCGGATTTCAGAGACAGTTTTGGAGGAATTAAAGAAACGCTCGCAGGAAGAGGGAATTCCATATCAAACCCTTATCTCCAGTGTGCTGCATAAATTTGTGACAAATCGTCTTGTGGACGAAAAAGCGATTCGCAAGTCATTGCAGCTCCTATCTTCAAGCCGTTGATCATTTTATTTGCCGCCGAACTTGCACCGCAATCTTCGAGCGGCCGCGGCGCCTAACTCTTTATAAAAGGTCCGAGTCAAGAGACAAAATTCTCCCTTCATCGCTTTAATAGCGATGGCGATGGTTCATTCACAATTTGACGGCAGAGATCGTAAGTTGCACAGGCCGCCGAGAAGGCATCGCAGCTGAGGACTCTATTACTTCGGAACTGGTCCCAAACACTTTATCGGGCTTATGCTGCCATGGATTGTATAATGGCAGACTATCCCAGATGTTTAATCGGCAACGTGCCCGTATCCCAATCAACCGATGGGAGAAATAGGAGCATCTCCAGTTAGGCGCACGGGCTTGCGGGCACGAGGCCAGTCACGAAGCTTATCGATCTTGATGCCTTTAAATGTTTTAAATTCTTCTTGTTTAGCTAGGACATAATAAGCACACTTAGCGAGTTCTTTAGCAACGACAGTACGAGCGATAGTTTTGTTGGAACGATGTTCGACACGTTGTGCAAACTGTTTTATCTCAGGATAAAACATCATGGCTTTAATCGCGACCTCTGTGAAAGCATACTTGAGATATTCGTTTCCATCTTTGGAACCGGAACGGTGACTGTATTTACCTCCTGAGTCTTTTGCTCCAGGAGCGAGGCGACAGTACGACGAGTAATGTTTAGCATCAGCAAAGCGATGGATGTCACCAGTCTCCATGGCGATGATAGAGCCGGAGATGTCCCCGATGCCCGGTATGGACATGAGCAGCTGGACAGTAGGAGTTTTCCTGAGACGAGATTCGAAGTATTTCTCGAGTTCTTTTCTATGGTTGGTAGTTTGTAGACATTGCTGGTGATAGAAAGAGAGCGTCATACGGTACTCTTCGGGAAGAGATAAGCTTTCGAGGAACTGAGCAAAGGCTGGTTTATAAGGAGAGACAGGTACAGGAGCGATGTTAAATTGAGCGAGGATGCTTGCGACTCGTTGGATGATATTGGTACGTTTGTGTTCCATGACCATTCGTTGACGAAGGAGATCGCGAAGGGGTCGATATTCGATAGGGAGCTGGTGAGCTTCCGGAACGAAGCCCATACGAAGGAGTTGAGCGAGAGTGTGAGCATCGACGGCGTCGGTTTTGACTTTTGCATATGAGATGGCTTTTAAATACTTTGCATGAGCGAGAATAATATCGATACCGGCAGAATGAAGAAGGTCGCAGAACCAGTACCAGCCGGTAGTAGATTCTACGACGGCACGATGCGGCTCGGGCCATTGGTGAAAATAGGTGAGAATAGCTTGAGGGTCTGTTTTTATTTTAGTTCTTGCGATAACGGTTCCACCGTCATTGACGGTGCAGAGAGCGATAATTCTTCGATGAAGATCAATACCGGTGTACAACATGGCTTTCTCCTTTGGGTTTGTGAGTTGTTTTATGGTTTTCATTTGACAACTAATCATAACTATTTCTCTCGACTCAAAGGAGACCTTTTTGTAAATATCAACTTCAATAACGCATTGCGTATTTGCGCCATCCTTTGCCGATAAACCACGCTTTGTTGCTTTTTTTTGCCTTTCAGTCGCAACTCCTAATTCCACTCTCAAATTTGTTTCTTTTGTCCGTCAGAAGCAAAATCGTTATCTGGTGGGCGATGGTGTAACATGGTGGTGGGCTGAATCCACTTCAGTTCAGCTAGGGATGATTATTAGAGCACCATTCATCCGAACTAATTATTTCGGCTTGCCGCGGGAAAACTTTCGTCATAAGTATTCGGTGAACTTCCTCATCCATATCTGCGCAGCAGTCGGATAGAACGGTTATTGCATAATCCTTGTCTGCCGCCTCACGTAAAGTAGATAGTACGACTCCACTTGTTGCAATGCCGGAAAGTATAAGATGTTTTCTTTCCAGCGACCTTAGCACCACCTCCAAATCACTGCCGGTAAACGCGCTCACTCTTTTCTTGGTTATAATAACATCGCCGGGCTGCGGAGCAACCGACGCATGAACTCTGGCTGCTTCTTCGGAATCGAAATTCATCACTCCACTCTTAATTGTCGAGAAGGATTTATTATTCGGGCTAACTTCAGGATAGCCTTTTCTAAATCCGACAACCGCATAAATGACAGGCATCTTACAATTACGAGCTGTTTCTATGGCTTTCTTAAGAGCATTCATGAGGGGAGCACTGTCCTTCAGCCTATTTACGGTAGCTTCCTGAACATCCATTACTAACAGTGCTGTGTTTTGATTGTTGTTATGTTCCATGATGTTTTTGTTTTTAGTTATTATTTATTCGTTTGTATTTGCTATCCGTGACCTGTCTCACATGCTGTGTACCAATGATAACATGGTAATCCGCTCGGACATTTGCAAGATGTTTTTATAATGGAGCAGCTACGCTTGCTGTGCGACGAGGAGGTTTCCCTTTCTATCAGCTATTCTCTCTCTCTTTTCCTTTCAATGCGGGTTCTGTCATTGTTTTATGGGGACAATATGAATCTATAACAGGCCACGATCGGCATTTTCGTGCATTTCCTTTTTTATTATATGAACAGTTCTGGAGAAGCTGCCAAAAATAGGAAACGTTGAATAGTTAGAATATAGTTTCTTCAACTTTTTCAATTCATCGTTCGAATTGATTGAATTGGAAATTGAAATAAAATAATCCTTCATTTTGAAAATTGCTTCCTTGCCAGAGATCATTCCGTGGCCAGGAATAACGGTTTGAACATTAAAATCGCGAACCATTTTTCCCAGGTATGAAATCCAAAGCTTTATATTTACATTTTTATCGAGTAGTATCGGATGCTTGTTCGGCCAAACCAAATCTCCGGCGGCGAGAACTCCACGTTTTTCGAAAAAGACAACACCATCATTCTGAGAATGAGCTTTTCCCATATCGAAAACATGAACGGTTTCATCATCCATTTTTGCTGAAAAGTCTTCGCCAGAATTAAGAATCTTATCGGGATGTTTGCTATGCGAGGTGTCGATATCCCATTGCTTCCAATTTGTATTGCCAGAAATAATGTATGCTTCAGGATATAGCTTATTTCCACGCGCATGATCTAAATGAAAATGTGTATTGATTATGGTTATTACCTGAGAATGGATTGATCTACGTAATCTCTTGGCGCCGCCGAAATACTTCGTATCGACAATAATTGCTTTTTCAGCGTCATTTGATAACAATACTATTGAATTACAGCCTCCCCCGAGGTAGATCTTCATTTGGCTATCAATTGAGACAACACTTGCTTCGCTTGTTGGAGTGAATTGATTATTATTACTCATTTTGTGGCTCTCTCGATTAACTTTTCGCCACATTACACCTGACATGTGCCACCACGATGGCGGCGTGTTTTCTCTTGCGTGCCATTCTTTCAATGTATTTTGTCTTCCCGCGGCAACTATAATCTCATTCGCGCCAGTCTATTGCACTCAACGCCCACGAAAAAGAAGTCAACCCGTTTGGTGGTTCACAAATAAACAATGGTACCATCAAGTAGCGATACCAAGCGGGATGAAGCGAGATCCATGATATATGCCGCCTTGCGGCATCCCGCATACCAGATATACAATAATGAGCGGGATAATAATCGAGCGTCGTGATTCGCGTTGTAAGTTGCCGGGGCGCTCATTTACCGTGCGATATATTTATCACTTGACCATTGCCTTTCTTGAGAACAATCTCGGCGACTCCTCCAACCATTTTATTTCCAATGTTGCCATACACTATCCAGTAACCTCGGCTAAGGACTGCAGTGAATGGCTTCTCTGATTTTATCAAGGTGTCACCATAGACCTTTGAAAGTATAAGCATTCCCATATCGACCGCAGTTGACGAGTCGGGGACAACCCCGAGCGGTGGGACATAATTGAACTGCTTCTTGTGTAGAACATTGTCCAGATAAGAACCCGAGTAGTACCGCTGAAACCATTTTATTTTGGCAGTGTCCTGTTGAGCGAGGGACTCCCCGCAGCACAGCAGGCCAACCATGATTATGATGACAGTAAATCTACTTTTCATTTACCACTCATTGCGCTATGGCAGATAATGTCCTGCCACATCACACCGTGGCGCCGTTCCGTGCAATATAAAATTACGGCGCCATGGAGTGAGCACCTTGAATACAAAACGACGAATGTCGTGATGCGGCTTGTTATGTGCCGTTGCGTCATTGTGCGCTTGACTTGATGAGAGCTACGTTCACTGCAATGATTACGATCCAGACCAAGACAATCGAGAGCACACCGCAAATGAGAGACCGAAGCCACAGCTTTTCAATCTTCTTGAAAGCTTTTTGTCTAAGAACAAAGTACAAGGTGAGGGCAACTATACAGCCGATTAGCTGTTCTATTTCTCCAATGGTACCGAATCCATAGCCCTCATGCGTTTGGGGGCCAAAGAAGATATAGAGGATCACTATCCAGCCCCATCCTACCTTCGATCTGAAAACATCCCACTTTTCTTCGATTTTGCTCCACGAGGATTCATTTCGATAACTTGGTGTTCTCATTTCTTTTCCTTTCAAATTAGTGACTGCAGAAGAAGGTTATGCCGCTTTCCGAGGTGCACGTTGCCTTCACCTCTAATCATTGAAAGGATGCGCATTAGTCGGTCGTTTCAATCCGAAGAGCTCGGACAACGGGGGCGTTCTAGGCGTGAAGGCAATCGAGCAGCGTCCAACTGAGGTCTTTGCCACAATTCTATACTTATGCCCTAATACGAAAAGACCTGCCGTGTAGGTGACCCAAAATAATTGTTCGTCTCTAAAAGTAGTTCTTTGAACGGTGGAATCAAGTCGAGCGTTTTCTGATTCCTCATCTTTTAGAATGTAATTGAGCCTAAATCTCTTTGACGGAATGAACGAAAAAAATATCCTACGGGCATAGAATTCTGGGGAGTGGACAGCCCCTTCATAACTACTTGCAATCTTCGCGACGAAGTGTTCGCCTTCCAAGTCGAGAATTCTGGAAAAGTACGTAAACGCTGGCTTTTTCAGAGTGATAGCTTGTCGGTACTTGAAAAGCGTGAAAAGGAAGGCGAGCATTGAAAGAATTGTACTCGGTAACAGCCAGTCTGGACACTGCGCTGAATGAAAAGCAACTAATGAATCTGCCAAATCAATTACTCCTTATGCGTGACGCAATGGCAACTAATTACTTCAATATTGCATTGCGCCTTTTCGTACACACTTTACTGATAGACGACACTTTTTGTCGCTTTCCTGCCTTTCATCTGACATTCTTCCACTAAATCTAACCCCCGCCCCGCGAACTATCAAACTTATAACAGTTGCCGCTCTCTTAAATTCATACCGCGGCGCGGAAAAGTGGGTCGCAGTTTCACGTGAAATAAAAACCGGGTGTCTCCACTCAAAACAATGCATGGCAGCAGTTTCAGAATCTGTCCATACCATGGACGTTCTTTCTTCGCCGCTATATCCCGCTCTTGACTAAATAATATTAAAGTGCAGGATCACGTATATTGTGACCTTGCCGGCTTCGTTGCGGGATCTTTTCGTGGCGCTGGGGTGCGCCACTTAAACTTCCGGTCTATTTCACACGTGGCGGAGCTTCTGCTTGAACTTCACCAGCTGCCCTTCAAGTTTATCGACCGCCTTATCTATCGCTTTGAAATAGTCATCTGTCGTTTCCTCAGCTGTCAGAACTTTATTATGAACCGATAGTTTTATCTCGACCATCTTATCCGTGCCGTTCGGCTTCGAGTGCTCGTTCAAAAATATCACGTCGCAATGCACGACGCCGTCGAAGAATTTTGTCAACCCGGAAACTTTATCTTCTGCATAACTCTTCAAGGCCGGGTCTGCTTTGAAATGTCTCGATGTGATGCTGATGTTCATAAGATTCCTCCTTTTCTGCACGTCGAAGGTTTCCTGCGTTGAGAAATCTCCGAATTATTTATCTTAACCCATGCCGCGAATTCTTCGCAAGCTCTGGATTTACTTTGCTCTTGGATGAGCGTTGTTGTAGATTTTTTTTAACTGCTCCACCGATAGATGCGTATAAACCTGTGTCGTCGAGAGACTCTCGTGTCCCAGGAGCTGGCGCACCGCTTCAAGGTCTGCGCCATGGTTCAATAAATGGGTTGCGAACGAATGACGGAGCGTATGAGGGCCTTTTCGTTCTACGTTCGATACGTCACCGACCCTCTTCGCAACGACGCGGTAAACGGAAGCCGGTATTATTCGCTTGCCGTTTGTGGAGACAAAGAGAGCGTTTTCATCACTCTTATCATCGGAAATTTTCCCTCTGACGTTAAGATAATTCTTAATTGCATCGATGGCCCTGTCAACCACAGGAATGATTCTTTGCTTTCTTCTTTTGCCGAGAACTTTCACGAGCCTTGCGTCATAATCTATATCCATGAAATCTAAGTTACAAAGTTCGCTGACGCGCATGCCCGTTCCGTAAAGAAGCTCAAGCATCGCTTTATCGCGGTAATCTACCGGCTCTTCCGGATCGACGTTCGAGAATCTTTTCCATTGCGTCTTCTTCTATGAAAACAGGAATGGGTTTTGCCGCCTTCGGGGTGCTGATAAAGCTCGTGAAGTCGCGGCCGATAAATTCAAACTTGACTAAATATCGTGCAAACGACCTGATGCTAGAAAGCTTTTTACGAACCGTCCTTCTGTCGTTGCCGCGCTTGTCGAGCTCGACAAGGAACGCGCGAATGCCGTCTTCCTGCAGGGGCGAGGCATCATTCTCCGATATGCCGCCTGCATATTCAAATAAAAAATTATTGAATTCTCTGAGTGATTGCTCGTACGTGGAGATGGTTTTTGGAGAAGCGTTTTTTTCCTTTCTCAGGTAATCGAGAAAAGAATCGACTAATTTTCGGACGCTGGAATTCTGAGTCGGGAGACTTGCGTCTCGCATTGTATCCGCTGAAGCCGGTTTCCGGTCCGCGGCATCCGGCAAATCATTTCGCCGCGGCTTCAACTTTTGCTTCCATTTTGTCGGAAGTACCACCCGCCACGTCCTTGTTCGCGGGATTTGCCGCATTAGCTTCTTCGGGAGAAATTTCGCTTTCGCACTTCGGGCATTTGTAATAATTGCCTTTCGTCTTCGAATATTTTTCCAATAAAAACGTCGAGTCGCCGAGCGGGCACGGAATGTTCACGGGCTTGTCCCATGATGCATAGTGGCACTTCGGATAGTTCGTGCAGCCGTAAAATATTCTCTTCTTCTTTGTATTCCGCTGTGTAAGTTCTCCCACACCGCATTCCGGGCACTTGACGCCGGTTGTGATGCTTTTGGTAAATTTACACGTCGGATAATTTGAGCAGCCTATGAATTTCCCGAACCTGCTGTTCTTGTAGATAAGGTTCCCGCCGCAGTCGGGACATTTGTCGCCGGTCGGACGGTTATAGTCATCGTGCGCATCGATCGGCTTCGTATTTTTGCATTCGGGATATCTGCTGCAGGCGAGAAATCTTCCCCTGCGGCTCCACTTTATGACCATCTGTGCGCCGCATAAGCTGCAAGCAACCTGCTCGCCATCGACAGTCGATTTTATTTCCTCTATTCTTCCTTCGACTTTTTTCACGGCCGTATTAAACGGCAAATAGAATTCGTTCATCACATCTAAATATTTCTTGTTCCCATCCGCAATCTCGTCGAGCTCCGCTTCCATTGCTGCCGTGAACTTGACGTTAAAAAATTCAGGCAGGTTCCCGGTCAGGATTTTATTTACATTAATTCCAAGCGCTGCCGCAAATAACTTTCGTTCCTTTAACTCGACATATCCCCTATCTTCAATCGTCGAGACGATGGAAGAATAGGTGCTCGGCCTGCCGATCCCCAGCGACTCAAGCTCTTTGACGAGGCTGCTCTCGGTATAGCGTGGAGGCGATTTTGTAAAATGCTGCCTCTGCAAAACGTCCTCCAAAAGATTGACAGGCTCGTTTTCTTTCAACGTCGCCGGAAGTTTAAACTTTCGCAGCTCGTCGTCATCTTCATCCGGATTCGACATCTCCGCATCTTCGGCAGCAATGTCATACACCTGAAGAAATCCGGCAAACTTCACATGCGAGTCCGATGCTCTAAACACAAATCTGCCGCCTTCGACCGTGACGGTAATCTGATCGTAAACCGCCGGGTTCATTTGCGAGGCGATAAATCTTTTCCATATCAGATCGTAAAGCAGGAACATTTCGCGCTGAAGATACTTCTTGACTTCCTGAGGCAAATACTCCATGTGAGCCGGGCGAATCGCTTCGTGCGCATCCTGTGAGGCTTTCGATTTCTTGAAGTGCCTCGCTTCCTTCGGCAGGAATTCCTCGCCGAATTCCTTTTTTATGTAATCCCTCGCCGCTTCGATTGCCTCGCCGCTTATTCTCGTCGAATCGGTTCGCATGTAAGTTATCAATCCGACCCTACCTTCGGGCCCGAGCTCGACGCCTTCGTAGAGCTGCTGCGCGATCATCATGGTACGCTTGGGCGAAAAACCGAGCCTCGTTGAAGCTGCCTGCTGCAAAGTGCTCGTGATAAAGGGCGGAGCAGGATTTCTCTTTTGTTCTTTTCGCGTAATCGAGCTTATCGCATACTTAGCCGTTCGAATTTCGCCGGCAAGCTTCGCCGCCTTTTCCTGGCTTTCAATGTATAGCTTCCCGTCGCGATTCCCGGGCGCGGGATTTTCTACTTTTGCGTTCGCACTTCCTTGCGGATCCTTTAAATCCTTGCCGTCAACGGAATATAGCTTTGCTTCAAATTCTTCCTTCCGTTCCGTCTGAAATCTTCCGATGATCGACCAATATTCGATGGGAGAGAAACTCTTGATTTCGTTTTCTCTTTCACAAACTAATTTCAACGCGACAGACTGAACCCTTCCCGCCGACAGACCGGGATAAACTGCCTTCCAGATCAGCGGGCTGACCTTATAGCCGACGAGCCTGTCCATGACGCGGCGCGCCTGCTGTGCATAAACAAGATGAGAATCGATCTTCAGCGGTTTCTCCATCGCACGCGATATCCCGCTTTGCGTTATCTCCGTGAATAACACGCGATGCACCTTCTTAGAATCCTGTTTGAGTTCCTCCGCGATATGCTGTGCAATCGCTTCGCCTTCTCGGTCGGGATCGGTCGCTATATACACCTGTTCCGCTTTTGCGGAAAGGTCTTTCAACTTTTTTATGACTTCGCTTTTCCCGCGCATCGTTTTGTATTCAGGCTCGAAACCTTTCTCGATGTCAACACCCAATTTGCTCTTCGGTAAATCTTTTATATGGCCTACCGAGGCTTCAACCACAAAATCTTTTCCCAAATATCTATTGATCGTCTTGGCTTTTGCCGGCGACTCCACAATTACAAGTTTTTTTGACATCCCGGATTTCTATAGATTTTAAAATAATTTAAGATGGAACATTGTCACGTCCATAAGCGGCCGCTGCATATCGAATAGCTTTATGCAAATTCAATTTATCGTATCGGAGCTGTTGAGCATGATTCGGCTGCCCGGTTTGCCGGGTGAATTATATTCGAAGAGCACGCTTGCAACAGTGGATTTAATCTCGTTCCTGTCGATGACGTTAAATCCAGACATCAACGAGCGTTCAATTATATTTTCCATGTCAACGTAGTCGATCAAGCCAAGTTCATACATCTCTATCAAAAATCCGCGAGCTTCCTTCGTGAATATCTGACGTTCAGCTTCATGAAAAATTCTGTACGACCTGGCGCGTGAACCTTTGACTCTCTTCAGCGGCTCGCGCAAGTTCATTTTATCGTAAATCCAGCTCAGCGCAGTCGAGATCTCAGTCTGGCTGTAGCCGCTTTCCGTCAGTTTGGACATATCGACTTTAGAAATGTCCCTCGTCTGCCTGATCTCGCGCATTAAAAAAACTATAAGTTCTACGATTTTTTCCTGCATTAAGTCTATATCCTTAAAACAAATATAAGTTTAAAAATTCTAAAGTCAAGTTACCCCCTTCTCCTCATTCGATAAAACTCTTGAATACACTCATTTTCGCGCTTTCGCATCGATAATTTCTCGTCACGCGTCCTGTCGTCGAGGCCTGTGAGATGAAATATACCATGAACGATCAACCTAAGAATTTCTGCCTTCAATGGAATCTTAAATCGCTTCGCTTGAGCTTTCGCGCAATCGACGCTTACATAAACTTCGCCGTCGATTATTTCATTCTCACTCAAATCAAAGGCTATGACGTCTGTTCTGTAATTGTGGCTCAAGAATTTCCGGTTGACATCCAGCAAGTAGTCATCGCTGACGAGCACCACATTTATACTATCGGCTTTTTTTCTCTCATCTCGAATGATTCGCCGAACGAGCACGGCGATTTCACCGCGCTCTAATTTCGGAGCGCGGTCATGGTTGACAAACATATTGAATTTCACTTTTCGACTGGATCCCTTCGGGACAGGCTTGTCTCGGTGAGGGACAACGCAATGCTGCTCAACATGACTTCAGGTCCGAACCGTGTGAAATCACCCGACAGAACGCTCCTATCGACATTCGCGTAGAGCGAACACCCCGCTTCTCGCTCGACGATCAAACCGCTTATCTTTCCATCCGCTTCAGAATAAAAAGTTACCTCGCCCAACAGCTCTGAAGCAAGATAACCGGTGCACTGGTGCAGCTGAAGATGAGAATTGATTGTGTAAACAGAGATCAGGTTTCCTTTTTCTTTGCCGGTTTTCAGAGAGGGATAAATCTCGACGGCCAGTTTCCGTTTAGATTTCTTGTCATACAAATCGAGTCGAAAGAAGTTCCCCCGCTTCATCGGCTTCACCTTTAAGACACTGCTGATACTGTCGATATCTTTAAGCTTAAACTCAAAATTCATCGTCTTCATTCTCTAATATAAAATGCGGGCAGAAAGATGCAAAGGAACAAAGAGGAATTGTTGCGCGAAATTGCACTCACTTCGCACCTATCTGTTTAATGATTCTATTTCAAAGTAACGTTTACGGCTTTGAGGCCTCGAGCTCCCTCTACAATTTCAAATTCGACCTCGACCCCCTTATCAAGTGTCTTGTATTGTTTGTCGGTCTTTATCTCGGTGTAATGGACGAATACTTCTTCGCCATTTTCCTGTTCAATAAAGCCGAACCCTTTCTTCCCATCAAACCACTTCACCTTACCAATCGGCATTTAATACCTCCTTTTAAGAAATTCAGCAGAGCAAGCGACTATCCCCGAAAGGGCTCCTTCGGGACAAGCCAGCGGACGCATTCCAGAAGCTCAGATTAACCGTCGCCTCACCGCTTGCAGTCTGCCAACATTTTGAATATAAATTTAACTATTGTGATTTTTGTTCCTATTAAACGATCGTTCGCGATCTTTGTTGCCCCATAATCACAGCTAATACTCCCTGAATCAACTCCCCGATGTAACATTTCAACAAAATCTTTCAACAAATTCAGATAAATTTAGTATGCCATGATGTGAATGTCAAGATGAAAAGGTTGAAATGCCCGATTATCACCAAATGACCAAATTCCGTAAATTATTACCGTGAACCTAAGCATACGCAATCCGGCAAAAGCTGGATAGAAAAATGTCGATGATTCTTACAAAGAATTTCGAGGGAAGAATCGAGGAGAATTTTTCGGCCTCGGTGATGGAACATGCCCGCGCCGGATCGGTTGACGGCCGCTATGACTTTGTTTATATCGTTCCTACGCGAAGACGCGTTCGTGAATTGCAGCGTGATTTGATTGAAGTCGTCATGTTTGGAAAACTGCCGATTTATACACTTGAGCTTTTCGAGTATGAAATATTTTCACAGCTGAAAATCGGAAGGCGGATTATTTCTCCGTCAATGCAGGGAATGATTATCGGCAAAGTACTTTCCAGCTCCGACTTCAAATTTTTCAAATACTCATCGTATCGTCCGGCGTCGGGAAAGGTTCCTGCCGGTACGATCAAAAAGATCGTCGATCAAATCGATTATCTCAGAGAAAATGGAATTACTTCTGAAGATTACGGGAAGATGCTCGTAGCTGTCGAAGATTCGGAACGCGAAAAGCTCGAGGAATTTCTGCAAATTTATAAGAGGTATGAAGCAAGTTTAGATCCTGAGCTGATCGACAACACCGGGTTGTTGTCGCTTGTGAATCGCGAGATGATAAATTCTCCTCAAGTCTTTGATAAGAATCTTTCAGCCGGAAACAGCGAACGTGCCAGCCACCTTACTTCCTTCGTCGAAGGCTTTTACAATTTCAAAAAGCCGGAACTTGAGTTCCTCAAAATTCTTTCGTCTCGAAGAGAATTTTCATTTCTTATAAAGCTCGATTGCATCGATACAAATACAAATCTTTTTAGAACCATGATCGGAACTGCGTCTGACCTGACGGCCAGAGGATTTAAGAAAGTATCGGGCGTTGGGCAAAGTGCAGAGGGAGAAAACCTCCGGGGATATTTTGCTTCGAATTTATTTTCGGAGCAAAGTCGTGCCGCAAAACTGAATCTCAGAGGAAAAGTTTTCGTTGTGAGCGTGCGAGATAAAATTCGGGAGGTAGAATTTATCGCGGAGAATATCAAGGAGATAATGAAGAAAGATACTGCACAGAAGCTGGACGACATCTGTGTTGCATCTTATCTTCCGCAAAATTATTCACAGATAGTCAGGGAAGTATTTTCGAAATATCAGATACCGGCGAACATCACCGACCGCTACACGCTTGAAAGCAATAATGCAGTCAACGCCTTATTGTCGTTCATCGACATCAAGTCCAGGGATTACGAGCGCGGCACTATGCTTCGCGCAATTACAAACCGCGTTTTGACAATCGGTGATGGGATAGGTGCCAGCGAAGCGGGTAGCATTTTATTCAACGCGGCCGCACTTTGCCGGTTTGAGAGAGGATTGAAAAACTTCAGAGAGCTTATCGCGTCCCGTCTCGAGCTTCTCGGCAGCCTTGCAAAAGAGGAGTCCGATGGAAGTGAAATATATCGTGACATGGAGACGATGACGAATGCTCGAAAACTCTTGGATCGCATTGAAAGCAAATTAACTCTTTTTAAGAAAGACCTTACGACCGATGAATTTCGAAGGGCGATAAAATCCCTCGTCGGCAGTTTGAACGTCTATGGAAATATCGCGCAAATGAACGTGGACGGTGTATCTACTGAAATTGTCGAGCGGGACGCGCGCGCAATATCGGTCCTCTTCGAAGTGCTTGATGAATTCGCGGAGATGGATCCAGGAAACGATAAAAAGGACCTTGATGCCCTGATGGATAATCTGCATGCTGCCCTTTCGCTCACAAGATACAACGTTCGTCAGAAACATGGTTACGGGGTGTATGTTACCGCGCTCGAAGAGATTCGAGGGCTGGAGTTCGATTACATGTTTATCATGGGGCTCAACGAGGGCGAGCTTCCTACGAGATACGCTCCGGAAATTTTTCTCCCGCTTGCATCACAGAAAGAGAATCGCGAGACACAACCGTATCTCCAGCGGCATTTGTTCTATCAATCAGCGAGTTCGTTCAACAAAAGCCTCTTCCTGATTTCTGCCATCCAATCCGACGATGTTCATCTTATCAGGTCGTCATTCGTGGATGAGCTTACCGAAATTGCCGATCCATCTTTTATTCATGAAACAGAAATCGACGAGAAATTCGCTCCGCGTCCGCCTGAGCAAAACATTTATAACGTCCAGCAGTTAATCGAGCTTCATTCGGTTTCCAGTCACAATCGGAAAGCTCTGTCTGAATATACTTATCTGCTGCCTCAAAATGCGGCGCGATGCGAGGCAGCAGAACTTGAAAGATACCGCGGCAATAAGGAAAGCGAATTCCACGGAAAAATAAACCAGCCGGAGCTAATCACTTCATTGAGCAGCAGCTTCGCCGATAAAGTTTTTTCGTCCGCCCAAATTGAATCGCTGTCCCGGTGTGGCTTCCAGTATTTTGCGAGAAGGATTTTACAAATCAATGAAATTCCGGATATAGAAACATCTCTCAGCGCAATCGAACGCGGCGCGGCGCTTCACAAGATTTTGTTCCGGTTTTACGACGAACTTTCGCATAGCGGCAAGTTAGACAATGCAAAAGAAGAATTGAACCTTTTGCTTGACATCGGGGAGAAAGCTTTGGATGAACTTGGAATTGAGCACGACCTGTTCGAGGTGGAAAGAGAGACGATATTGGGAAACGAAAATGTTCCGGGAACGCTGGAGCTTTTCCTGATGAAAGTGCAGGCAAAACTTTCGGAGTACGGATTCCATCCGCAAAAGTTCGAAGTCGGTTTCGGAATGAAAGGCGGCACAGAGGGATTCCCGGCAGTAAAGATCGGTGACGTAGCGTTTCGCGGAAAGATCGACAGGATTGATTCTGCTGCGAACGGGTTTTCAATTTTCGATTACAAGACCTCTCAGATAGTTGCGGGACACAAAGACGTGGTCGGCGACAGAATCTCGCCTCAGCTCATTCTTTATCTTTATGCTTTGAACCAGTTTATTATCAGCAATGAAGCGGCAATAACACCTACGGCGAACGCAGGCAAACTTGCAGGGGCCGCCTTCATTTCGATTAACAGGGACAAACTGTTGAAGGATGATGACGGGAAAGATGTGATCCAATTCATAGTGCAAGCCGAAGACGGTGAACTCAGATATAACCCAACTTTTGAAAGCAAGGCAAAGATGCCCGCGGCAGAAAGCTATCCTAAAACCATGGCTGAACTCCTTGAACAAACCGAAGCGTTTGTGGAAGAAAAAGTGTCGGAAGCGCGGGCGGGGCGTTTCAATTTGACAAAATTCAGACATGATAGAGTTTGCACTTTTTGTTCCTACTCGGAAGCCTGCCGAATAGCCTTAAGAGGCGGAAGTTTTTCGAGAGAAGAGTCAAGGTAAAGATAGTCACGATTAGCTATCGTGGATGAGGCGGCCATGACGTGTACCAGATCATAACCTCCGATTTCCGAAACTTAAATAGAATTAAAGGCACCGACCAAACGTTAAAGCTGCCCGTGACGCATTTAGTTCACGGGTTCTAATTTTGATATTTGAATTCTCACCATTTAACCAGGATGTGATCGGGACAAATCACTATGTGCCTTTGAAAAATGGGCGACACCGGTTAGATTTCATTGCTTCGGATCTCCGCATTCGCAAGAACAAGATTGCTCATTGAACAGTGGCGCAGATGTGAAAATTGATAGACTAATTCAAATTCTTTTACCTCACGACGAGAAATTTTACAAGTTGTTTGAGGAATCGACAAGGCTGCTTCTTAAGGGTTCCATCGCGCTGAGGAAACTTTCGGATGCTGACGCGGCTACAACTCATTCTCTCGTAAAAGAAATCGAGGACCTTGAGCACCAGGCAGACGAGGTGACGCACAAAATCTACGGTGAGCTTAACGCGACATTCGTTACCCCTTTCGACAGGGAAGACATTCATGAGCTTGCGTCATCACTCGATGACATAATGGATTTCATTAACGGCACTGCTTCGCGGGTAACGTTATACAATGTCAGGGCTGACACACAGTACATGCGCAAGCTGATGGAAATAATCCAATTGCAGGTCGAGGTTATCGGAAGAGGAATTCCTTACCTCAGAGATTTTAAGGATTCAAATTCGCTTCAGGAAGTCCTCAGAAAGGTCAACGAGTACGAGAACGAAGCCGATTCGGTGTTCGAGCTTGCGGTGGCTGACCTCTTTGAAAATGAGAGGGATGTAATCGAACTTATAAAAAAGAAGGAAATATTGGTGGGGTTGGAGACAGCCACTGACAAATGTGAAGACGTCGCTAATGTACTGGAGTCCATCTTCATAAAACATGCTTGACACCTCTTTTGCCTGATGTTATCACTTGTTGTCTTCATCATACTGGTCGCACTTATATTCGACTTTCTGAACGGCTTTCATGATTCGGCGAATTCGATAGCAACGGTAGTTTCGACGCGAGTGCTTTCGCCTCGGAAAGCAGTTGCGTGGGCGGCGTTCTTCAATTTTGCGGCTGCCTTTTTGTTCTCGCTGAAGGTTGCAGACACTCTCGGAAAAGGGTTGGTGGATCTAAACGCAGTGGACCAGTATGTAATCCTCAGCGGGTTGATAGGCGCGATTGCTTGGGACATAATTACATGGTACTACGGTTTGCCAACGAGCTCTTCGCACGCTTTGATGGGCGGCTACGCCGGAGCGGCCGTTGCAAAAGCAGGCTTTTTTGTCATCATTGGCCGCGGATGGATACCGACTTTGATCTTCATCGTGGTCGCTCCGGTTATGGGGCTTGTAATCGCATTCATCTTAATGACTGCCGTGATGTGGGTGTTTCACAAGAGATCTTCGCTGAAAGTGAATGAATCATTCCGAAGGCTGCAACTGGTTTCTGCAGCTTTCTTAAGCCTGGGTCACGGTACAAACGATGCTCAAAAAACCATGGGAGTTATAACAGGCCTTCTCGTTACTTCGGGATTTCTCAAAACATTCGAGGTGCCCTTTTGGGTTATTATAATGTGCAATTTTACTATCGCTATAGGCACGCTCTTCGGCGGCTGGCGCATAGTGAAGACAATGGGGCAGAAGATTACAAAGCTTCGGCCTGTTGACGGTTTTTGCGCTGAAACTGCCGGCGGTATTACTCTCTTCATCGCGACTATTTTCGGTATTCCCGTCAGCACAACTCATACAATAAATGGCGGCATCATGGGAGTGGGTGCGACAAATCGCCTCTCGGCGGTGCGATGGGGTTTGGCAGGAAATATAGTTTTAGTCTGGGTTCTTACCATCCCGTTGTCGGCAATGATAGGAGCCAGCGCTTACAAGCTCGTTTCTTTATTTCTCAAATAATATTCCAGGGTAATACCGCTTCTTAGTCGAATTCTCTCCCGTTTTGTCATTTCAATGCGCATCCAACCAATTCGGTCCCGAGCCTACCTCCACATCAATTGGTACATTCAGCACCATCGCATTTTTCATTTTGTCGGCCACTAATTTTTCTAACTCGTTTAATTCACCTTTTGGTGACTCAAAAACCAATTCGTCGTGTACCTGCAATATCATGCGTGATTTCATATCTTTCTTTTTCATTTCGCGGTAAATGTTTATCATCGCGAGCTTGATCATATCGGCAGCAGTTCCTTGTATCGGCATGTTGATCGCCTGTCTCTCTTCTGCCATACGCACGGCAGAATTTTTGCTGTTGATGTTCGCAAGATAACGGCGTCTTCCTTGAAGTGTCTCCACGTATCCATGCTTGCGTGCGAAGTCGAGCGTGCTATTTATATACTCGCGAACCCGCGGGAATCTGTGAAAATATGTGTCGATCACTTCTTTCGCTTCGGTCTGTGAAATTCCAAGGCGGATCTTTAGTCCATAAGGACCGATTCCATAAAGTAACCCAAAATTCACTTCCTTGGCTTTCCGACGCATATCGGGAGTAACCTGATCTGGAGCCACGCCGAACACTTTCGAAGCAGTCGTGCGGTGAATGTCCTCATGCTTGTTAAATGCATCGATCAAGCCTTCGTCCCTGCAAATGTGTGCCATAATGCGAAGCTCGATTTGCGAATAGTCCGCCGAGACCATGACCCATCCTTTTTCACCCGGCACAAATGCCTTTCTGATTTCCTTTCCCATCTCACCGCGAATCGGTATGTTCTGAAGACCCGGATTAGACGAGCTGAGCCTTCCTGTTGCAGCAACCGTCTGGTTGAACGATGTGTGGACCCTGCCCGTGCGAGGATCTATTAAGGTCGGAAGCGCATCCACATAAGTCCCTTTGAGTTTCGTAAGCTTCCTGTAATCCAGGACTTTCCCCGCTATCTCGTGCTGGCTGCTCAACTCTTCAAGAACAAAAACATCAGTTGAAAAACCCGTTTTTGTTTTTTTTGCCGGGTCTAATTTCATCTTATTGAATAAAATCTCTCCAAGCTGTTTCGGTGAGTTTATGTTGAATTCCTCTCCTGCAAGTTTGTAAATCTCGCTCCCGATATTCTCGATCATCCTTTCGAGTTCTTTCGAAATCTGAGCAAGAATCTCCGTATCGATTTTTACGCCCGCTCTTTCAATTGCCGCGAGAACCTCGATTAATGGAAATTCCATTTTTTCGCATAGCCTAAGCAAATCCAATTTCTCCAATTTTTTCTGAAGCACTCCCATTAATTGCAGTGCGACGTCGGCGTCCTCGCCCGAATATTCCGCGACGACCTCCGGCGAGATTTCGCGCATGTTTTTCTGATTTTTGCCTTTGCCGATCAATTCCTCGATTGCCACCGGCTTGTACTTCAAATATTCTTTCGCGAGCGCATCGAGATTGTGCTGACCGTCCGGATTAATCACATAAGCCGCAACCATCGAATCGAAAGCGACTCCCGTCGTCCAAACATCATAGTTGGAAAGCACAAGCATGTCGTATTTCAAATTCTGTCCGATCTTTTTAATTTTTGCTGATTCAAAAATCGGCTTCAATAATTTGATTGTATCTTTGATATTCACCCCGCGCCGGGCTTCAGCGGCAGAAAAGAGATCACCACTTTCGGACGCAACGCTGATATAATATGCTTCGTGCGGCTTTATAGATAAAGCGATTCCGACAAGGTCCGCGGCAACGGCGTTCGTGCTCGTTGTCTCGGTGTCCATCGAAATGAACTCTGACTTTTTTAATTTATCTACTAACTTCTGCAGCTCGATTACATCAGTTATGAGTTTGTAGGAATGTTTGACGGATGTTATATCTTTATAGTCTTCCTCTTCATCTTGACCCTTCAGATTGGAATCTTCGTCATCTATCCCTTCGTTCTTAAGCTGTTCTTTTGCTTCACCGGCGCTTGGCGAAACTATTTGTTGTGCTTTCTTAATGAGTGACCGAAAATCCAATTCATTAAATATCCTAGCAATCTCAGCGCTGTCGGAATTCTTTTCTTTAAGCGTGTGAAAATCAACACCGAGTGGAACATCCGTCTTTATTGTAACGAGCTTTTTCGAAAGAAGTGCCATGTCCTTTCCTTCTTTCAATTTGTCTCGCAACGCCGGTTTCTCGATCTTGTCAGCGTTCGACAAAACTTTCTCGACAGTTCCATATTTCTGGATCAAAGGAATGGCAGTCTTCTCACCGATACCTTTAATTCCGGGCACATTATCCACCGCGTCTCCGGTCAAAGCAAGAACATCGATCACCTGCGATGGCTTCACTCCAAATTTTGCCGCGACGCCTTTCTCATCGACGATCTCAACTTCAGTTCCACTTTTTCCCGGCTTGTACATCTTTATTTTGGGTGTCACAAGCTGCATGAAATCTTTGTCGGAAGTTACCATGAAAACGTCGATGCTTTCCTTCGAGGCAAGCAGTGCGAGCGTTCCGATAACGTCGTCGGCTTCGTAGCCCCGGCCTTTCGACCGTCGGAACCCCAAATGCGTACAGCACTTTCTTAATATGGGCCAGCTGGCTGATCATTTCTTCAGGCATTTTCTCGCGCGTTGCCTTGTATTCGGGATATTGCTTGTGGCGGAACGTCGGCTCAGCCGTATCGAATACCGCTACCAGGTAATCGGGTTTCTCGTCGCCGATGATTTTCATCAGGTAATTTGCAAATCCGAAAACGGCGCTCGTGTTCTGACCTTTTGAATTAATTAACGGATGGCTTATCATCGCGAAATAGGCACGATAAGCGAGTGCGGTTCCGTCGAGTATAAAAAATCTTTTTGCGGGCACTGGATACTCCTGTTTTCACCCAAAGGCTGATGCGCCTTTGGCGCGGAAATAATTTAGCAAACATTGGTTTTCGACGGAAGTCAAAAAAAGTTGGATTTAATACGCCCCTGAATTATCTTACGCAAAAACGAAGGACGTATTATGGAGCAACAAACTTCTTTAGATCAACCCCCGGTCGAAGAATTGTCTTTTATGGACAAGGCTGCCGGTATTTTTTATGAGCCGTCTAAGGTGTTCGCGTCGCTGAAATCTTCTCCCGTGAAGGTTGCGGACTGGCTAATTCCGGTGCTGGTCCTTGCGGTCGTCGTAAGCATTTCGAGATACGTGTTGTATAGCTCACCCGATCTTCGCTTCCAAATGATTCAGCAGCAAGAACAGCGAATTGATAAGATGGTGGCACAGGGTAAGATGCCTGCCGATCAAGCGGAACAAGCGAAAGAGAGAATGGAAAACGGATCACCTATGTTCATGGCTATCGGAATAATTGGAGCGTTCGTTGCTACATTTATTATTTTCTTCATTACGGCCGGTGCATGGCTCTTCATAGGGAAAATTATCCTGAAAGGCAGTACAGACTATTCTCAATCGATGGGCGTTGCAGGAATCTCAAGCTGGATAATGGTTTTGGGCACGATAATGGCGATAGTTGTGACTGTCCTTCTGTCTCGTCCTGACGGGGGTTTGCATCTCGGGATGTTCGTCCAGATGAATCCTTCAGACAAAACTTATTCACTCTTAAGGAGTGCCGACCTCTTTACGATCTGGAACCTTGCGGCTACGTCTATCGGGATCGGTACGATCTCAGGCAAGAAAGGGATTCTTCCCTATGCCTGGGTATTTGGAATTTGGGTTGCACTAATGCTAATTATTATTTTTGTGTTCGGCGGCTTGTTCGGCGGTTGACCGTTAGCTGTTTTTAGATCTAGAAGGCGGGATCTCTTGACCCTGCCTTTCTTATTTTTTAAGGTTAACCTTTTATCAAGCCTTTGAGAAAACCGGCCTCGAATGTTTTTTTAGAAGTTATCAGCTCACGTGCTTCATCCATTTTTCCCCAGGTGTTCCACAGTAGAACGCCTCTAACAATGCCGTTCTTGCCGTAATAGATCACTCCTTTACGAAATTCTTCTTCCCAATCTTCGAATATTTGCAGACGAGAATCCAACTCACCAACCGCTTCATATCCTAGGTCGAATAAATCGGAGTAGAAAAACGGAAGATGGTGATAGCGCTCGGATGACCCAGCCATGTTCTGACCGGCGACTCTTCCCATCGTATTTGCATTATCTTCATGCTCGACTCTCATTCGCCGGTCCAAGGGAGGGCTGTAGAAAATTGCGACATCGCCGGCAGCGTAGACGTCATGGCTAGTGGTTCGAAGTAATTCATCCACAACAATTCCGTTGTCCGTGGCAAGACCTGCGGTCCTTGCCAGCTCATCGTTCGGAACTATCCCGAGACCTGCCACAAGGGCATCCGCAGAAACTCCATCCCCTTTCTTTAATCTTACCAAGAGTTTCTCATTCCTATTATCAATATCGACAACGGACTCGGCGGCAATAACATCTACTCCTTTTTCCTTGTAGTACGACATCAAGAACGATGAAAGACCGCGCGGATAAACCTTTGCTCCCAGTCCGTCCTCCGGAAAAACCATTGTAACCTTTTTCCCTTTCATCGTAAGAGCTGCCGCGATTTCGGAACCGATGAACCCTCCTCCTATCACGGCAAAGTTCGATACACGCTCGGCAAGAGCGCGAAGCTTTTTATAGTCATCCAGCGTACGGAAATAAATGACATCGTCACCGCCGTAATTAAGTCTCCTTGGTTTTCCTCCGGTTGCGAGAAGCAGTTTCTCGTAGTGGTACGATTTGTCATCGCCGGTCGTGACGCTTTTAGAGGAAGCGTTCAGCGAAACGACCAAGCTCGATGAGAAAAAGTCCACGTCTTCCTTCTCAGTTCCCCTCCAAATTGAGTCGATCGCATCGCCCTTCCAAAGCGACTTTGACAAAGGTGGCCGATTATACGGAGGGTCTCTCTCTTCGCTGAATAAAGCCACAGTTCCCGATTTGTCGAGTTCCCTGATACCCTTCAATGCCGAATCGGCAGTGATTCCGCCTCCCACGATTATATACTTGTAATCGTTCATTCATCTCCCTCAATTATATCATGGCACGTGTATTATTCAGAACAGCGCTCACATCAATAAGTTCCGCGCTTGCTGAACCTTTTCGCAGGCAAGATGGAATGTTGCAACTTTATCAGGGGGTAACTAAACTAACCTGCAATTTAATGAAGCCCCAGTACCTCGACCGCGCAAACGATATCGCGACTGACAACATTTCTAGCGCACAGCAAATCCTGAGGAATACTCTCGATTTGCTGTTCGATTTCTCATCGAGTGATGGCGGATCTGCGAATTTTACGGCAGAACTAAAATCGCTGTTAACTGCGATGTCGAACGCACAATCTCAAATGTCCGCCTTAACCAATATTTGCAGGCTTGTAATCTCAGCTTCGGAGAGGCTACAACCAGAAGAAGTTGGGCCGTATTTAGACGCTCTGCGCGGAAAAGTCGACGAAGCTTCCTCGAAGACGGCAACACAGGCCGTCAAGCTCATTTCAAACGGGAGAACTTACGCGACACTTAGTCAGAGCGAATTCGTCCTGAAATCTTTCGAGCGAGCGGCAAGGGACAATAAGTTTTCGACAGTTTATGTCATGGAGTCACGTCCGCTGTTTGAAGGAAGACAAACTGCGAGAGCGCTTAAGAGAATGGGGCATCAGTCGATCCTTGTATCCGACGCTTCGATAGGGTTATTCATAAATGAAATCGATTCCGCTTTTGTCGGCGCTGATTCAATTTTATCCGACGGCACACTCGTGAACAAGATCGGTTCTTATCCTTTGGCAACATGCTGCGCGGCTAATAAAAAAGGTTTTTACGTCATAAGCAGCGTGCTAAAGTATGATGCGGAAAGGCCTGTCAAAAATTTTGTGAACAAAGAGGAAAGCGCCCATGAAATCGTCGCTAACCCGGAATTTGAAGTCCGCAATTTTTACTTCGATAAAGTGAACCCGGAGCTAATCACTGCAATAATAACGGAGGTCGGAAGCAGTTCGCCCCTTTCGGGTTCCCAAGAATTTAATTCCGCAATGAGTGAAATATACGGCTGAAAATTTCGGCTCTCTCACGTTCTATTGAAAAAAGAGAGCCGGCGCCGCCCGGCGCACTATTGGGCAGCACCAGCTCGAGGGGGCACAACTCACCGCAGCCGTAATTTAAACTTAGAATTACAAACGAGTGATAGTATTCAATTCCGCGACCAACTCACTTTTTGTAAAATTTCTTCTATCGATAGAACTTACCTTGTCTTCATAATCTTTCAACAAACCGCAGACGGCTTTCAAATCATCCTTTTCCGTGAGAAGCACAATCCTCGCGGCGGCGCCGCAAGCAGGCATAATATTTTCATCCACATTTCCCGACATCGCATCAACTACCAAAATAAACTCCTCCTCTTTTCGGAAAACCATCTCGCACATCTTCTTCGGGCTCACCCTTACTATATTGAGCGCCATTCCCTCGACGATTGCCGTGAATAAACGATAAAGCTCGTCATCGTCAGTAACAAAGAGGATATTAGCTGCACTAACTTTAATGTCGTGGTGCCCTCCGGCATCCGCCGCCGAGTTGATGGGGCAATCGGGCAAATAGATTACAACGTTTGTTCCAATGCCATAATTGCTGTCGATCCAAATAGAACCTCCATGAAGCTCAACCAATTTTTTGGTAAGAGCGAGGCCTAGTCCTGTTCCTCCATCGCTCGCATTTAACTGCGAGAATGGCTTGAACAGTTTGTCGAGATCCTCCTTTTTTATTCCCAGGCCTTTGTCGATCACTTTCATTTCAATTCCATCGACCGCTTTAACGATTTCAAGCGCAACTGTGCTTCCGGCCGGACTATGGCTGATTGCATTGCTCAAAAGATTATAAAGGATTTGCTTAAACTTTACGGGGTCGGCAACGATAACTTCGAGAGTGTCCACTATGTGAACGTCAAATTTGACTTTCTTACTATCCAACAACGGTTTCAATGTACGCTCCACGCTTTCGACCTCTTTACTCAAGGAAAAGTCCTGCAAGTCCAATTTCATTTTCCCCATTTCAACTTTCGTTAAGTCGAGTATGTCATTGATCAAACTCAAGAGATGCTTGCCTGCGGCTACAATATTCCCGCTGAAATCGCTAAGAAGCGTAGGAGCGAGCTCGCTTGCCTCCGTATTGAGGATGTCCGCAAAACCGATGATCGAATTTAGGGGCGTACGTAGTTCGTGGCTCATGTTCGCAAGAAATTCGGACTTGGAATTGTTTGCAGCAATTGCCCGCTTAGCCTCCGTTTCAAGTTTCGCACTCTCGAAATGCAGATCATGAATTTCTTTCTGGATCATATTGCTGGCTTCAAGTATCTTCGCCGCTGCAAATGCTATTTCGATCGCTTCTTCAAACGGCTTTAGTACGACCATGGCGCCAGACACAGCGTGCTCTTCACGCATTGGAACGATTAAGTAACCTTGTGAATTGATGAAATCATGTGATGATAGATCTTCAAAAAGCAGCTGCGGAACGTTTATGATGAAGCCTGCTTTTTCGATAATGTCGAACGAGCGCTCCCCCGGTATTCTCTTCGCCAGCGCAACACCGTCGGAGCGTGTGGCTTCCCTGATCTCCTTAAGATAGTCTCTTATGTTTCCCGTTCTGATTAAGTGCTCGGCTGCGTTAAAGAGGCGGCGATACGACGCCATCAAGACCAACATATTTTCAAGGGGTTCAAATATAATAATCCGTACCCCGGCTTGACTTTCGAGGAGGATTAGCTTCGCGCGCACCTTCAGCCCATCACGTCTCATAAAAAAGAAATCGTTTCCGGCGTGAGATGCGCCGGCTGAAATGTTCTTAGTGTCATCCGGTCCGATTGCTGTCGATAAGATTTCATTCACTTCTTCCATTTGCGCATTCGACCCGTCAAGTCCGAAAATCCTGTAAAAGGCTTTGTTGATACTTTGAATTTTGAGCTCCCCTCCTTCTCCGTCTGCGTCCCTCAACAACGCCACCACTCCAAAATTCATATCGTCCATGGCAGTAAAGAGCAAGCTGTCGGTTTCCTCATAACCTCTCCCGGGGGAAACTGTTCGGCCAGGGACATCATGTCCAATCCTGGCAAAAACCGATAACGATATCTTCTCGCGTATCAATTCCTGAATGTGCCAGTACTCGTCATGCGATAATATCTGCGCGGTATAAAGCTCCACCCGGCATGTGAAGTCTTCATCGTACACCGCAAATGTAACGCGGCGAACCTCGTTATCATCCTTCCCCGTCTCCGGTTTCCTGATCCCCTCTTCTTGGGTTTCGCCTATTGAAAACGAGAGATCGCCGCAGAGTTTACCGTGAATTTCTATCTTTCCATTATTTGAATTATAAGACTTAGTCAAGGTTGTTAGGATCTTCTTCAACACATCTTCCATCGTGCATGATTTGGACATAACAAGCCCTGCGAGGGATTTTATGTTTTGTGCAGAATGAAACTCCAACGCAATTCTGCTTTGTTTCCTGACAAATCCGTAAGCGATTGTAAGTAAGAGCGAAAAAATAGCCGCCGCCAACAAAAACATTTCGCTCATTTCATGCCTCCTCGATTTTTAACTCAACTGGAATATTCTAGTGCGTCGATAATCCAGTTGATGTAATTTTTGCGTAGAAGATCGTCAGCAGCGATCTTTATTTTGCCTGCTTCTTCTGCCAAATCAAATCCGTCTTCATGAGAAATGGACGGACTATCGTATTCCTGCTCCACGACCATCGTCGGGATGTTTCGTCTGATGAAATCCACCTTCTCATCACCGACAAATTTGGAATCCACAATAAACATGTCTACACCTTTGGAAGAAACTTGTGCCGCTGCATCATCTAAGTTGTCTGCAAATTCCAGGTCATATTTCGGATGAGGGAACGCTTCCACGATCATCCTGAGAACCTCAGGACTTTCGATAAGCACAAGCGATTTACAAACGATAGACATCTATATTCCTTTTTCACTTAAGTACTGCAAAAGTGTGCCACAAGAACGGAAATTCAAAAAAACTCATGGAATTCCCTTAAGTCATTGAAAACGGGATGGTTAGGATTTTCCGGAAAGCTTAATTTTCTAGGCGATTTAGAATCGCCACGTAAAGTTTACAGGAAGATTGAAAATATTACCTGAAATTTGCGGGATTATCCGAGTTAATGGAATTCAGGCAGTCTTTAAAGGAATTTCCGGTTTAACGAGGATAACTTCTTCGCGGTCAAGCAAAACAGCCCCAGGCTTCCCTTTTGCTTTCTTTACGAACTTTCTCATGCTGTATACAACAGGGACGATGCCGCTTGTTCTTGCCTTGCTGTAGTGGGCTGCAATGCTCGCGGCAAATTGCAGAATCGGCTTCTGTGGAAATTCACGAGATGAATTTCTGATTATTACATGCGAACCCGACACGCCGCGCGCATGCAGGAAAATATCGTTCGGCTTTGCAAAACCAAAAGTCAGCCTGTCATTGTTCTTCGCATCCTTGCCGACATAAATTTTGTACCCTTTCATTTCGAATTGCCGAAACGGAATCTCATCATTATCTTTCTTCTTCCTTTCAATTGAGAGGAGTTCTTTATGATCCGCTTCTCCTTCGGCATTTCGAAGCTCGCCCTCAATTTTGCCAAGCGCTATTTTTAATTCTTCTTTTCTCACGATTGCAAGCCGACGAGATTCGCGAGCCTTCTTTGACTTCTCAAAATACTGCTGTGCATTTTTCACAGAAGGGAGTTTAGGATCAAGCGGAATTTCTGCAGTGCCACTCGACAAGAATGACGACGCTCCCTTCTCAATATCGTTGAGATGCTGCATCAATATCTCTCCATACATGCGGTATTTCTCTTCCCTGTTTTCCGACAGATCCTGTTCTATCCTTGAAATGGTGGCTTGCAGCTCTTCTTTCTGTTTTATAATCCGATTAACCACCGTGTTCTTCAATTCAATCTCACTGTTCCGCCTTTGAGCCATTGACACAAAGATGCCGATGCAAGAGTTGACCGAGTCATAAAATATCTCTTTATGCGCAACAAGGTGATTCATATCGATCAGACTCATCAAAACCGGGTCAGCCCCCTTAAAATAGATCCTTGGACGCGGCGTAAGCAGCTCGCGGCGCATCTCAGAAACTACACCGAACAGATTGACAAGTCCGTTACCTTTTAATACATGCTCCCGGCTTACATCAAATGCCGCCTCTTCGCCGCCAAGTCTATAAAACGCCTCCTTCGAGAGCTCGCCGCCAAAGGACGGAATCACTTTTGAAAATTTTTGTGATAAACTTCCTTCCGCAGTTTGCCATCTGTCGCCAAATTCATCTGCGCTTTCCGGAAATGTGCGTTTTCCAAAACCATGATTCACTCTCAAAGCGTTTCCGATCTTCCTCTTGAGGAAGGAGCTAACTATTCCGCCGGCGTTGTCAACCAAATAAACATTGGCATGGGTGCCGAAAAGATTTATCGCCACCGATAGTTCATCAGACGTACCGGCCGGGTATCGAATTGAACCAGAAAGTTTCAGGATGACAATTCGTTCCTCGTTTTCGACGTGGGCAGAAAGAATCCTCGCCCCGACAATTTCATGAAAAACATTTGCCCCTGTCAGTTGACGATGCCCTTTATCGATGAAAAATAGATAATTCATCCTCGGCGCACATGAAATAATCAGTGTTATGGATTCATGTTCAGGCTTTTCGAGAACAATTGAGAGAGTGCTTTCAATGCGCGAATATGCCGCAACAATTTGAAAGCCTTCGAGGCTGTCCTTTTCCTCCTTCAAAAGCGCATCAAGCGTGAAATAATTATTCAACATGTTCGGATCGATGCTTCAAATTAACAATTTTCTTCCTTTGAAAGGAATATTCTTGATTTTTCGCTGTAGAGATTCAATCTTACGCAAATGAAGAATTACCCGGAACTTTATAAGGGAATTTGGGAAATGGTGAGAATGATTCCGAAAGGGCATGTCGCAACATACGGGGAGATAGCCAGACTTTGTGGTCTGGAAGGGCAAGCGCGGTTGGTAGGCTATGCTCTTTACAACCTTAAGCCAAATTCCGGTGTTCCATGGCACCGTGTCGTAAACTCGAAAGGGACGATTTCGTTCCCAGAGCACTCAGGCGCCTATCATCGCCAGAAAAAACTTCTCGAAAAAGAAGGCGTCGTGTTCAAAGGCAAAAAAATTGACCTGTCAGAGCATGGACTCGGATTTTCCGAAAAGCAAAAAAGACCCCCACGCAAGTAGGAACATCTCTGTTGACAAAAAACATCGCATAAAAAGCAACGCGGTCCGGAGGAGGCCAGACCGCGTTAAGGAGGAGCAGTCGATTCTCAAGAAGGAGGATCGAGCTCTTTGTGCAAATCATCCCACGAGTAATTACGTGAGTACTATCCTACGCTGCATCTAATTTCATCGCGGCACTCGCAACAGTTTCGAAAAAAGATTCGAGCGGACATCCGAAGCTATCGTTCGCGCGGCAATAGCCGGAATCATCTCTCTCTTTACAAATTGAACAGACTTCCGTCCTCAATGAGACTAAGTAATCGTCGAGACTTTTACCGTGAGCTTTTTCAACAGCTTTGGTCACTTGGGGCAAATAAGTCTCTAGCACACATTCTGTTCCGGGCGGGGCGATGCACTTCCCGTTCTCATCGCTCTTCGAACATTCCTTGCATACGCTCCTCCTGATATCATCGATGAATTGAAAATCAACTTTCGACATTTCACACCTTGACCTTTCCCAAACCTGTCCGCACGATGCGCGGACGAGTTTCAGACCCTTCTCCAATTTCCGCGGAGCTTACCCCGCTATGCGGAAGGATCTCCGACTCTCCCGCATGATTATCAACGGGCATTTTCATAGAAGAGAATTTCCTGGTTATTGCCTCTTCCGTGAAACGCCGGTACATCGAAATCGCAAGCCCGACAAATAAAAGAATCGTTCCAGCCCATAAGATTCCGATGAGAGGCTTCCTGCTTACTTCTGCGGTCAAAACAGGCATACTTACAATCTGCGCCATGTTAGCGGAATGAACTGCCAACCTGACGCTGGCCGGGGTATTGCTCGCCGCGGCCATCCCTACGTTCATGTCCATAACAATCAGCATGTGTCCGAAGGCTTGAGCCGGAACCGAGCTTTGTTTACTGTCAGCATAATTCAGCTCCGGGAAGACCTGAATCTTCTTTCCATCTTTCACAGCGCTGATCACCGAAACGACGGAAATGCTTCCGCCCTGTTCCATGGCACTGTGACTTGCAGAGTTCATTTCAAACCGCACGAGTGTGAGCTGAGTCCCATCCGCAAGTTTTACGGCTCTTCCTTTTTCAAGCGTCACGAGATCGACTCCGCTGTTTTCCATCTGCGCCGGAGGCGCATCAGCCTGCGGCTGAGAAGACTTATTACCGTTTTCCATGGCCGTCGGGCTCACATAAAGATCATAGCTAAAAAACCTCTTGATGTCCGGTTCGCGCATCGTACCCTGATTGTAATCGCTAAAGTACATTACAGGCTTCAATTCGGCGGTGGTAGCTCCGTTCTTCAGCAGGACCAGAAACGCATCCTTGCCGTCAACTTTCGTATTCCGAGCGTACGTCAGTTCATTCCCGAAGACTTTTACCGCTTGTCCTTGTGGAAGCTGGACAGTCGTTTTCGATTCGAGAGCAGTTGATGCCCACGATGCCGATGAACATCAATGCAATGCCCGCGTGAGAAATAGGCCCACCGATATATTTGGGATTTCCACGAATTATTCTTATAACGGCGGCGAAGTGTGATACGAAGGCGAAGACAGCAACGCTCATTATTATTATAGCGGCTGCGTCTTTCACGGAAAGCAACAGCGATACGACCGCCGTGAGCAAACCTGCGGAAACAGGCAAAGTAAGATTCCTTTTGAACACTTTTTTATCAAATGAGCTCCTTCCGCCATCCCGCATATCTGCAGCAACAGTTGAGCGGGACTTATCCCACCAAACAAGCTGGGCAAAACCGATCAATGCGATAATAAGGAGCCCGAGTGGGAGGCTTGTCGTCACATAGTATGAGGAGTCAACCGCAGTTGGTTTTCCCTGGAGCAGTCCAGTGATAATGGGAGAGGAGGTTCCTACGAGGACGAAAAGCGACAGCACAGAGAGGGAAGCTGCGCCTACGAACAACGCGTTCTCTCGTGACAACAAATTGTGGCTTACCCCCACACTCGGGATTGAAATTCTGCTTCTAAAAAATGGGACAAAACCGAGAAGCGCAAATGTCCCAATTAAAATCAGAAGAAGCGTGTAAATACCTCTGCCCGGATCCACGAAAGCGTGGACAGACGTATCTCCGAGCACTCCGCTTCGCGTAAGAAAAGTGCTGTAGAGAACGAGGATAAAACTTGCCATGGTTAATACAAAACTTGTTTTGAGAAGACTCTTGGTTCTTCTGCCGACAATGACGGTATGAAGAGCCGCTGTAGAAAACAGCCATGGTATCAGCGAAGAATTCTCAACGGGATCCCATCCCCAGAATCCACCCCAGCCCAGCGTTATATATGCCCAGTAGCCGCCGATAATTATTCCGGCGCCTAATGCCAATATACTCAGCACAAGCCATGGCTGTAAATAGCCCGCCCAGTTCAAATAATCCTTTTTAATAAGCCCTGCTACTGCATAAGCAAAGGGGACGATCGCCGATGCGAAGCCAAAGAACAAAATGGGCGGATGAATAACGATCCAGAAATTCTGCAGAAGCGGATTGAGGCCGCGCCCATCTTGCGGTATCGTTCCGGCGGGAACGTTTGCAAAAGATTCCCACACTTTCGCGAACGGGCTCTTCAAGGTCAAAATTGTCAGCACAAAAAGTTCGAACAAAAGCACTATCGGGATTACGATCGATTCGTAGTGCTGCTTCTTCGAATACCTCGAAAGGAAGATGCTGATCAGCGCGGTGAAGAAAACCCACAGGAAAAGACTCCCCTCTTGACCGGCATAAGAACTTGAGAGCAAAAGCGAAGTCGAGAGATCGTTCGAGCTGTAGCTCCAGAACGTAAGTGTACTGGTACTGGTGCGTGAGAATTAGGTAAAGAAAATAAGAGTAGAGAATTACAATCGAACAAACACTGGCCGCAAAAAACGACCGCGCAGGCCGAAGATAAATCTCGTTTTTATTTGAAATATAATAATACACTATGCTCGCAATTGCGGCAGCCAGCGGTATTATCGTCAGGTATTGTTCCATCACTTCTTTCTATCTACTAAAGAAATCCTCATACGCTTTTGTATGTTCAATGGCTATGCCGGCAATAAAACTTGAAAATGTTCCGTTTGAGCATTCTTTGAAGGAGGCCGGAACAGCTTCGGTGGCAAATAGGAACAAAATGGAGGTTAAATTGCCACGAAGAGCACAAAATTCTGCAAATCTCTTCTCTTTTTCACGATTCTGAATTATATTTTTAAAAAGGAGATCCTCTGGAGACGCTCAACGTTCTTTTCATCGGAGACATAGTTGGTACCCCCGGGATCGGGCTGGTTACGAGTTTCATAAGAAGTTTTATCGAAAAATACAAGATAGACTTTGTCGTCGCGAACGGCGAGAACGCCGCGGATGGAAAAGGGATTACGGATAAGATCGCACAAAAGTTCTTCAGTGCGGGAGTAAACGTAATCACAAGCGGCAACCACATCTGGGATAAGTTTCAGATTCACGAATATATGATGCGGGAAAAGAACCTTCTGCGGCCGCTTAACTTCCCGAAAGGCTCATACGGCTCCGGGTATACCGTATATAATCTCGCGGAAAAAGGAAAAGTCGGCGTGCTGAATCTTCAAGGAAGAGTGTTCATGTACCCGATCGACGATCCGTTTCGCACTGCGGATTGGGCGTTGGAAAAAATTAAAACCGAGACGAATATAGTGGTTGTAGATATGCACGCCGAAGCTACCGCTGAGAAGATCGCGATGGGATGGCACCTCGATGGAAAAGTCAGCGCGGTAATCGGAACCCATTCACACATCCAAACCGCCGACGAGAGAATTTTGCCCGGAGGGACTGCATACATTACAGACGTCGGGATGACCGGACCTTACGATTCAGTCATCGGCATGAAGAAGGAAGGCGCTATGAAAAGATTTCTGTACGCTACGCCGTCGCGGTACGAAGCAGCAGACAGCGACGCGAAACTGGCCGCCGTCGCCTTTTCGATCGACAGATCGACGGGCAAAGCAATATCCATAGAAAGAATTTTTTATCCACCATTTGACCAAACTCAAAACCCTAAACTCTAAATTCTAAACAAATCCGAATGACAAAAGCTGAAAGTACAAATCGTTCCTCTTTTGACAATCGCAGTTGGATTGGATTTGGAATTTCGGATTTCAAATTTTGAATTTGTCTATAGTTTAGGAATTCGAATTTAGGCTATACACTATGACTGCCACAATCATTAACGGCAAAGCGATATCACAGGAAATCAGAGACGAAGTAAAAGCCCAATCTGACAAACTAATAAAAGAGCGCCACATAACACCGGGTCTCGCTTTCATACTCGTGGGCAATGATCCTGCGTCGGAAGTTTATGTGAGAAATAAGGCAAAGGCATGCGAATCGCTGGGCTTTTACTCAGTTACGGAAAAATTGCCTCCGGACACCTCACAGGAGCTGGTTCTTGCGAAAGTCGAGGAGTTTAACAATGACAAGAGAGTTCACGGGATATTGGTACAGATGCCTCTTCCAAAACAAATCGATGAGTACAAAGTAATAGAATCGATCGACCCCTTAAAAGACGTCAACGCCTTGCACCCGTTCAACATCGGAATGTACGTCGAGGCAAAATCATGGGACGAAATAACTCGGCAGCAGCTTCTTCTTCCCTGCACCCCGTATGGCATGATGGTTTTGCTGGAAAAGTGCGGCATCGAAGTGACCGGCAAAAGAGCAGTGGTAGTCGGGCGATCAAACTTAGGAGGAAAACCGACTGCAGCACTCCTTCTTTCAAAGAATGCAACCGTAACTATGGCTCATTCAAAGACAGAAAATCTCCGCGAAGTTTGCAAAGAGGCAGACATACTGGTCGCGGTAATCGGCAGACCGAAATTCATAACTAAAGATTTCATCAAGCCGGGTGCGGTGGTGCTCGAACGTCGGAATTAACAGGACAGAAACCGGAATCGTGGGCAACGTCGATTTTGAAAATGCGAAGGAAGTTGCGGGCTGGATAACGCCTGTTCCCGGCGGAGTCGGCGCTATGACAATTACGATGTTGATGAAGAATACTTTGATGGCAGCAGAGAGGGAGCCCTAAATCCTAGATGTTGGAAGATAACCTTTAGAGTCAGGGATTCCGCATTGGAAGACGACATAAATCTAATCGAATCCGCAAAATCAGGCGACAAAAAAGCCTTTGGCAAACTCATAAAGAAATACGAGAAGACCGTCTATAGTTTCGCATTTAAGATTTGCCGCGACAAAGAAAGAGCCGAGGAAGCGATGCAGGAAACATTCATCAACGCTTACCGCGGTCTGAAATCGTTTTCCGGAAAATCAAAGTTTTCGACGTGGCTGTACCGCATCGTAACTAACAATTGTCTCATGATGCACCGAAAAAAATCGCATGAACCGGTAGTTTCGCTCGAAGACTCGGACCTCTTTCGGGAAACCGGCGAGCTCCAAGTACCTCATTGGGGAGAGACTCCGCATGATGCTGTCCTGAATAATGAATTGAAAGAAATTTTAGACAAAGCGATTCAGAAACTTCCGCTCGAATATCGCATCGTATTTGTGATGAGAGATGTGGAAGGGCTCTCGACTGAAGAAGTCGGAAAGACGTTGAAATTGTCGGTGCCGGCGATAAAATCGCGGCTTCACCGGGCTCGTTTGTTTTTAAGAAATGAACTTAACCCTTATTTTGAAAAATGAAATTGACGGATCATAAGAAATATTTGCTCGAGATGTGCGAGAAGGTTGATCGTGATCTTGCTTCGCCGACTTGCAAAAAGCTTAGGGAGCATTTAGCCAAGTGCCCCGACTGTGCAGCGCATTATGATTCGCTCAAGAAAACGATCTCCCTCTACAGAAATTACAACGTCGATTACAAAAAGTCCTGCTGCGAAGATATCTTGGCCCGGCTCAACCTTGAACAGCCGATAAAAATCACACTTCCTAAAAAATACCGACCGAAAGGTTTCCGGCTTTCCCCAAAGCGCCTGCCGCATTAGCTGAATCTTCAAGAATCCTCATCTCATTTCTTGCATCATACCTGTTGAAAAAAAAGGAGAATGAAATGACAAGGAATATTGGCACACCTGACAAATGGGTACGCATAATAATTGGATTATTTCTAATCAGCCTCATTTTTTGGGGGCCAGAGACACTCTGGGGTTTGATCGGAATTGTCCCGATCGTCACAGTTTTCATTAATTTCTGCCCCATCTACGGTTTACTCAAAATCTCAACGAGGAAGATGGAACAGAAGGCCGTGTGAACTCGAATTCGCAAATGGAAAATACGGAATTATCGTTATTGAATCTCGGAGAGCGATATTGTTGTCTTTGCGGCATGAAGGCACAAGCTTAAAGCTTAATTGGAGTTAGGAGAAAAAATGTTTTTGGACGAAAAAGCACAAGATGAAATCAAGAAAAGATTCGCAAACCTCATAAATCCGGTGAAGATCATAAACTTCACTCAGTCACTTGTTACAAACCCGGTAAGCGGAGAATGCCCGTACTGCAAGGAGACTAAACAGATACTCGAAGAGGTCGCGGCGCTATCTGAGAAAATCACGATCGAAGTCTGCAACTTCGTGACCGACAAGGACAAGGTGGAAAAATACCATATCGACAGGATTCCGGCAACAGTTATTGCCTCTCCCGACAAGGATTATGGAATCAGGTACTACGGCATTCCTTCGGGATACGAATTCGCATCGATAATCGAAGACATAGAAATGATCTCGACCGGAAAGCACGAGTTAAGCGAAGAGACAATAGGCAAACTAAAAGCGATCACAGAACCGGTACACATTCAAGTTTTCGTTACGCCGACGTGCCCATACTGCCCGAGCGCCGTGGTTACGGGGCATCGACTCGCTTACGTCAACGACTTGATAACGTCCGACATGATTGAGGCAACGGAGTTCCCCGACATGTCGAGGAAGTACGGCGTCCAGGGTGTGCCGCGGGTAGTAATAAACGATTCCCATCATTTCGAGGGAGCGATCCCAGAAGAGATGTATGTCGATGAAGTGGTAAAGGCAGTTACTGAGAACTAGAGTTATTCAATAGGGTAAACTTTTGCGTATACTACTCTCCATAAACCGTCACCACGACTTCCCTATGACGCGGCTTAATGTCGCACTCTACCAAGAAGACCTGCTGCCACGTTCCCACTACAAGTCTTCCTTCGTTTATCGGAAGAGTTAAACTTGGCCCAAGGAGCGTTGCTTGAAGATGCGAATGACCGTTGCCATCATGCCACGCTTGTTCATGCCCGTAATTTCTGCTAGGAGGGATCAGCCTGTCAAGCATTTCCGGTAAATCACGCTCAAGACCAGGCTCAAACTCGATCGTACTTATTGACGCTGTGCTGCCGACAATAGAAACGTTCACCATGCCAATCACAATTTTCGCTTCCGCGACGATTCGTCGAACATCTCCGGTGAGGTCGTACATCTCGCCATGGTTTCGTGTGGAAACTTTTACTTCTCTCTGATAAACCATGATCAGAAATACTCTTCTTCCTTGTCGAACTTCGGCAGCATCCTATCCTTGCTCGACACAATCGGGGTTGTGATTTGCCATTCGATTGCAAGCTCCTCGTCGTCGAACTTTATTCCACGCTCGTCCTCACGGGAATATAAATCGTCGACTTTGTAAACCACCTCCGCAGTTTCAGATAGCGTTGAGAACCCATGCGCAAATCCGTTGGGGATGTAGAACATTTTTTTGTTTTCTTCCGACAAGAACAAGCCCGTACCACTCTCCGAATGTCGGTGACTTTTTTCTCAAATCAACGGCAACATCGAAAACTTCACCTTTTATGCATCTTATCAATTTTGACTGCAAGTGCGGCTCAACCTGAAAATGGAGTCCGCGGATAACTCCCTTTGTCGATCGCGAATGGTTATCCTGCGTGAATTCTTCCTTGATGCCGGCCTTAACAAACTCATCCTTACGATAAACTTCCGCGAAAAATCCGCGCTCGTCGTTGAAAATGTATGGAGTTATTATCATGAGTCCTTTTGGACTCTTAACCTGTGTAAATGTAAAGGGCATAATTATTCTTTAATTTTTATTATTAAACCTTGAATCCAAAAATTCTTCTCAATCTTTCATATTTACGAACTGGAGGGGAATTCCAAAGTTTTGCGAGCGCAGCATCTTTATGACTTCCTGCAAATCGTCGATCTTTTTCCCCGACACGCGGACTTGCTCGTCTTGAATAGCAGCCTGAACTTTCAGTTTTTGATCTTTTATGAGCTTGACTATCTTCTTCGCAACTTCCGTTTCGATTCCTTCTTGAATTGTTATATCGCGCTTGATATGGCCTTGTGATGTCGGCTCGATCCCTTTCGGTTTCAGAGCCTTCGGGTCGACTTTTCTTTTTATCATGTTTGTCATGAGCATGTCCATAACAGCATCCATTCTCATCTCATGCTCAGCAACGACATGGATTATTTTCTCCTTCTTATCGAGATTCACCTCGGCAGGCGAGCCGCGAAAATCATAACGAGTTGCAATTTCTTTTCTTGTATTGTTGAGCGCATTATCTACTTCCTGAAGATCGACGTGGTTCACGATATCAAATGACGGCATAAATTCTCCTAAGCCAAAAGTCGAAATTCAAAAGTCAAGATGTGATAAATCACTTGCTCGTTTGGCTTTTGAACTTTGATATTTGAATTTGTAGTTTCATCTTATTAATTGATAATTTTCTTCGAGTTTCGACAGGTTTAATTTCATCGACTCGATTTTCATTTTCTCTTTATCGATAACTTGCGCAGGCGCACGCTTGATAAATTGTTCGTTGTTTAATTTGGCTTCAATTTCGGAAACTACCCCCTTTACACGAGCGATTTCCTTTTCAAGACGGCCGCGCTCGGCTTCTATATTTACCAGTCCCTCCAGCGAAACAAAAATTTCCGTTCCACGGACAACCGTACTCGCTGAAGCATCCGGCTTATCCAAGTCGAACCCGATGCTGAATGATTCAACCTTCGCGAGGCGCCTGATGTACAGCTGATTTCCCGAAAGTATCTCCAGCGTCTGTTCGTCCTTAGGTTTCACGACAACGTCCACGGCAGCGTTCGGTGGAACGTTCGCCTCTTTCCTGACGGCTCTTATTGAAGTGACCACCTCCTGAACCAAATCCATTTCGGACTCAATGCGATCACTGACAAATCGCATCTCTGCTTCAGGGAATTCCGCAACCGTAATGCTCTTTTCATGCTCTGACTGCGTGAGCGAATAGAGCTCGTCGGTGATAAATGGCATAAACGGATGGAGGAGTTTAATTGCCTTTTCGAAGACCGAAATCGCATTTGCGATTATGATGGCCCGCGCCGTTTCATTCGCTTCCTGGTACAACCGCTCTTTCACCATTTCAACGTACCAATCGCAGTAGTCGTGCCAGATAAAATCGTAGATAATTTTCGTCGCGTCATTTATTCGGAAATTATCCAGCGCCGCGTTTAGGTCACGAATCGTTCGATAAAGTCTGCTGACAATCCATTTATCCGCAAAATCGAATACTGCGATGTCGGGAGCCGCGGCGGTCTGAATTTTGTCGCGGTTCATCAGCAAAAACCTGCCGGCGTTCCAGATCTTGTTGGCAAAGTTTCTCCCCAGCTCGCACTTGCTGCTTTCGAACAAAACATCCTGTCCGAGGGGCGCAAGATACAAGATTGTAAATCGCAATGCATCGGCGCCGTAATCTTTTATGACGTTGAGCGGATCGGGAGAGTTGCCGAGAGACTTGGACATCTTTCTTCCACGCATGTCGCGGATAACGCTTGTAAAGTAAACGTCATGGAACGGTACTTCTCCCCGGAATTCGATTCCCGACATGACCATCCTCGCAACCCAGAAGAAAATTATGTCGGGAGCCGTGACAAGCGTATCGGTCGGGTAAAAATATTTTAAATCCGGAGTTTCGTTCGGCCAGCCGAAAAGTGAAAACGGCCAGAGCCATGATGAGAACCATGTATCCAGCACATCCTCATCCTGCACGAAGGAGGAGGCGCCGCATTTCGCGCACGACTTTTCCGGATTCGAAGTACTCACCACAAAATCGCCGCAGTTATTGCAATACCAAACCGGAATCCTGTGCCCCCACCATAACTGCCGGCTGATGCACCAGTCGCGGATGTTTTCCAGCCAGTTTTCATAGGTTTTGACCCACCGTTCCGGATAAAAGCGGATTTTCCCGTCGCGCACCGCTCTCAATGCGGGATCAGCAAGCGGTTTCATCTTCACAAACCATTGATCGGAAAGATAAGGCTCGATAACGGTGTGGCAGCGGTAGCATTCGCCTACACTCAAATTGTAATCCGTGATTTTTTCCACCAGTCCCATTGCTTCGAGGTCTTCGACGACTTGCTTTCTGGCCTTGAACCTGTCGAGTCCGCGGTATTTCTCAGGTGCATTCTCGTTGATCTTCCCAGAAATATCGAGAATGATGATCTTTTCAAGACTATGGCGTTCTGCAACTTTAAAATCGTTCGGATCATGGGCAGGAGTAATTTTGACGGCGCCCGTTCCGAAATCCTTTTCGACATAATCGTCGGCGATGATTTTCATCTTTCTTCCTACGAGAGGAAGGATAACGTTCTTGCCGATCAAATGCTTAAAGCGATCGTCAGCCGGATTGACCGCAACGGCAACGTCGCCAAGCATGGTTTCGGGTCTGGTTGTGGCAACGACGACATGGCCCGTACCATCTTCTAAAGGATATTTCAAAAAATAAAGTTTGCCGTTTTTCTCGTGATACTCGACCTCATCGTCGCTGATTGCCGTGTGGTCTTTCGGACACCAGTTGACGATATATTTTCCGCGGTAAATCAACCCTTTCCGGTAGAGCCTGACAAAAACTTCCTGCACGGCGTGAGAGAGCCCTTCGTCCATCGTGAATCTTTCGCGCGTCCAATCGCACGAGACTCCGAGCTTCTTCAATTGCCTTATGATTGTACCACCATATTGTTCGCGCCATTCCCAAACAAGCTCCACAAATTTCTCTCTGCCGAGTGAATGCCTGTCTTTGCCTTCCCTGGCCAGACTTCTCTCGACGACATTCTGCGTCGCAATTCCCGCATGGTCGGTTCCAGGAACCCAGCACGCCTCGAACCCTTTCATCCTTTTCCACCTGACAAACACATCCTGGATCGAGTTATTCAGGACATGACCCATTGTCAGAATGCCAGTAATGTTCGGCGGCGGGATGACGACAGTGTAAGGCTTTTTTTCTTTGTTTACTTTCGCTTCGAAAAGTTTATTTTCGAGCCAGCGCTTGTACCATTTATCTTCGATCTCCGTTGGAGCGTATATTTTGGCTATTTCTTCATTCATCTGATTTTCTTCTGGGAAATTTCAAATATCCGGAATTATCTTCTGCCAAAGAGCTTTAACCTTCGACAATGCAAAGAGAGCACTTTGTGAACTTGACGCCCTTTGCGTTTAGGAATCCTTTCCCTTTCACCTTTCCAGCACGAGGCCGAACGGAGCTGCAGTCTTCAACGAAATCTCGCGTGCGAAACACTCTCGTTGCCGGCGTTGTCCTGCACGATCACTTCCACATTCCTTTCTTGACGAATCAATCCTGCATCGACTTCACAAATTGCTGCGTGCTTGTCACAGTCATATTCGCATAAAATCTTCTTGTCTCCGACTTTCAGAAGGATTTCGTCCGTATTAACGCCTGACAATTTATCCGACACTTTAAAATATACGAAAAATCTTTTCGTTTGCACCGGGATGACCGATCTATAAAACGGATTCTTCCGGGCAAACCCAATCCTTCCAATAACCGGCGGGCTGTCATCCCGCAGCAGTGCGAACACGCCGGTCCTGTAACCGATCTTCGCGGTCAGGACTTTTCCATCATTCTCGCAGTCAACATAGCTCCAGCGATTCCTGGTTTTCCTGAAAAGCCTCAGCTTCGGATCGTCCACCTTCCATGTTACACTGACTTTCTTTCTCAAAGTTTCTTCCGAAGACAGTATTTCAAAAGAGTCCCCGGAAAGCATTCTCGCATCGATGTCTATGTTTCTTGTAAAACAATTCGCGGGAAAATCTACCACGACATCCGGAGACAATCTCACAATTTGTTCTTTGAACGGCTCAATTGTCGGATCGGCAGATGATGTGTTTTTACGTGCACCGGAAATGTCCAAAACGAATTTGCCGGCTACGGATGCTCTGTCGCCGTTTTCATCTTCGATGTCGATCTCATAATTGTGAGTCCCATTCTTAATATTCTCATCCACCAAACCACTTAGCGGAAACGAAGGAGTGAAAATTGAAAAGGGGATCGCCCGATCCACACAAAGAATATAATACGTCTTCAAGCGGTGCGATAGGTCGAGATCGACAAGGGAACCGACATCAAGGTAATCGTCTTCATTGATGCGTGTCAGGTTCAACGAAATAAAATTCTTGCCATCAATCTTCAAGGAGGCATACTTCGGGGGGCGCTTGAATTTGCCGGAACCGTACGCATCCGCAGCGTGAATGTCAAAATAGAACGGCTCATCCAGATGAAAAGTCTGCCTTGCATAATATCTTCCGTCGGTCTTTACGACTTTGCTGATTTCCACATTCCCGGACAAGAATCCCTTAACCGCCACATTATAGATCCTCGGCGTCCTGTAATCCGGGACATCAAGTGTGCCGTAGACGAGCGGATCTATCATAAAATAATCTTTGTCGTGGACCTCAAAATGGAGATGCGGACCGCCGACCCCTGTCGCACCGGTAAAGGCAATTATTTCACCGCGTTCAACTTCTACTTCTCCGGGCTTGAATCGCAGATCGACACTATATTTGTTTTCCTGTTGCTGAGCAAACTCGACTATTTGTTCGATGTCTCGAGAAAAATTCGACAGATGCCCATACAGCGTGTAAGTCGAATCGTCGTGGCGCAGCACGATCATTTTGCCGTAACCGAACGGCGAAACAGAAATGCGATAGACATACCCCGATTTCGCAGCGAACACCGGATAGCCAATTTTTCCGTTTGTGGAAATGTCGATCCCGCCATGAAAATGAGAGGAGCGATAATCTGCAAATCCCGAGGTTATTTGATGGGAAGCATTGGTAGGAAATAAATATGTGTCTCCCGAAGGTGACGATAAAGACCTCCTGGGAGGGATAGAACCATTATTGAGAGAACCACCATGGCCCACGTTCCCACTTAAATGATCTGAGATGAGTCCAAAAAACAGTATCGCAATTATTTGAAATGCCGGCTTCATTAATTTCATTCCTAACTTTAATTCGATCCAACGCGTTGCCGGATCGCTGCGGACACGCTGCTATACGTCCCCACTGTCCCCACTGGAAGGAGTCGGGTTTTGTTTATACGAAATTTCGGAGATTTCATTGATCCCATCCGGAGCCGACTCGCGGGAAATTATTTCGGCGGCAAGATCGAAATATGCTTGAGCCCCTTTTGAATTTATGCTGTACAGAAGCGCTGGCCTGCCGTAAAACGCCGCTTCTGCGAGAGTGGAATTCTTAGGAACTATAACTTTAAATAGAAACTTTGAATAACGTGCGCGGAGTTCGCGGATAGTGATGTCGGCGATCTTGGTGTTTGGCTCAAACATTGTCAGCAAAATTCCTTCAACGTATATCTGCGGGTTCACGACCTCCCGAATCCATTTCATGTATTTCATCAGACGCATCACGGCATCAAGAGAGAAATGACTTGCGCGCATCGGAATTATAATCGAGTTCGAGGCACAAAGCGCGTTCGTGGTTATTCCGCGAAGAGTCGGCGGGCAATCGATTATGACATAGTCATACCGGTTCTCCAAATCTCGCAGTGCCATTCTCATCACTGTCCGGTTTTCGCTCAGTCTTAGAAGACGTTCTTCCATCTGCACGGTAGAAATATTTGATGGTACAAAATCGAGATAGGTCAGTTCAGTTTTATAAATGACCCTTGCAAGTGAGTGGGTGTAATTAAAAACGTCATAAAGGCCGCTCTTAACCTGATCTGCAGTGTACCCGAGCGATATCCCGCTTGCACCGAGCGTATCGGCGTCTATCAGCAGGGTTTTCTTCTCGGCAGCGGCAAGACTTGCAGCGAGATTTACCGCTGTCGTCGTCTTACCTTCTCCACCCTTCGGAATAGCAACTGAAATGATACGCATCGTCAAATTATCTCGATTTCCAATTCGGTATGACCGACAAGCTCGGCATGGAGTTTATCACCATGTTTGAGCTGCGCCACCCCTTCCGGTGTACCAGTGAAAATCAGATCGCCTCGTTCGAGTGTAAATAGTTGAGATAAGAAAACTATTACCTCTTCGATTTTGAATAAGGTGTTCTTATAATTTCCCTGCTGGCGGAGTTTTCCGTTGACTGTCAATTTCAGTTCGAGCGAACCGAAATCTACGCCGTGAACCGGAACCGCTTCAGAGATCGGTGCCGAACCGTCGAAACCTTTTGAGATGAGCCACGGGTTTCCTTTCTCCCTCAATTCTGTTTGCACATCACGGAGAGTCAAGTCCAGTCCGACGCCCATTGCGGCTATGAACGATCTCGCGTTTTCCCTCCCGACATTCTTGCCGTCACTGCCAATGACAAAATAGACCTCGGTCTCATGATGAAAATCCTTCGTGATTGACGGGATCTTCACTTTCGCCCCAGTATGGACGATCGCACTCGACGGTTTCATGAAGACAACGGGCCTGTCCGGCACTTCCGATTTCATTTCGGCAGCATGTTTCGCATAATTCTTACCAAGACAAAATATCTTCGGCACAACAATATCTGTGTTCGATTGAACCAGATGAACCGTATTCATTGAATGAATATAAAAGGGAATGAAGTTTTGTTCAAGAAAGAGGATTCATCGCAAGTTCCTGTCAATTTAGAACCGCCACGTCAGGCAGAAAAAAATAATGTCGGCGGACATCGCAAAGATGAGCTATATCCCGTTTCTTCTCTCTCCGAATATTGCCGTTCCAACCCTAATCATAGTCGCGCCCTCTTCCACTGCGATCTCAAAATCTCCAGACATCCCCATCGAAAGCTCCGACATCTCGACTTTATCGATTGCCTCATCTCTCACATGTTGAAATATTTTCCTGAGAATCACAAAGCATTTGCGTACTATGTTAGCATCTCCGGTCAAAGCGCCGATCGTCATTAGACCTTTGATTTTGATCGTCTCGAATTTTGAAATTGCCCGGATAAGCCCAATTGCCTTCTCCGGTTGAACCCCGCCCTTATTTGCTTCGCCAGATGTATTCACTTCGACCAGAACTTCTCTCAACTCACCGCGTTTCTGAAGCTGTCTGTCCAACTCGACGGCTAATTCCAACCGATCGACCGAATGAATATATTTCGTCGGCACTTCGAGAAGTTTTCTTACTTTGTTCGTTTGAAGATGTCCGATGAAATGCCACTCTGCTTTTTTGTCTTTGAGTCGTTCGTACTTCGGCACGATTTCCTGTACCCTGTTCTCCCCGAACCGAAAAAGTCCCGCTTGAATTGCATCTTCGATTCTCTCCGGCGGGAAAGTTTTCGATACAGCGATCAAATTCACCTTTCGAGATGGATTTGCGGATTTGAGAAGTGCCGGCGAAATTCTCCTTTCTATCTCCGCCGCGTTTTCCGCGATCCCCAACTTGACTAATCCTGACTGAACTTCTTCGAAAGATAAATCGACATGCCGATTATCTTCTCGTCTTCGTCGCCTTGCCGGGTTTTAAGATCGTAAGTTTTGCAAATGCTCTCGAGCACACGCAGGACTCTTTTCGTCGAATGCTGCGGGATGTTCAATTCTCCGGAGAGCCTATCTGAAATCAGCGGCGAAAACTTATGCACAAGCTTCCACGCATCCCGCAGATTTCTCTTGGAACGATATCCATTCGGGAAAATTCTTCGCATCGCCTCCACGTCTTCGAGCAATTGTTCGGATGGGCTGATGTCTTCATAATCGGCGCCGTAAAATTCGCGAATCGTCATCTTTACCTTTTCTATCGGCGCATCGTACTTAATCTTCGTGTTCAACGGCTCCTGGCCGGCAATCTCATTCATCTTTCTGTCAACGTAAAGAAGTTTTTGCAATGCCGGAGTCTTAGCATAGACCCTGCGCCAGTTGCTTCCCGGAGTCAGCCAGACCGCAAAAGTTTCCGCCCAATCTTCGTCGGGATGTTTTTGTGCATAGTAATCCGGCAGGTGCTTGACATGCCGCTTGCTCCATGGGTTGAAGCGATAATTATCTGAATATTTTTTATTGAAATTCCCGAACAGTTTTTTCCACTCGGGATCGAGATAAATTTTGTACGCGTAATTTACAGCGTGTCCCAGCTCATGACGAAGTCCCATCTTGATTTCACTTTCGTTTTCAACACCGTCGTATGCCATTTCATCTTCGAGCGACATCAAGATTTCGTTTTGAAACCAAAACGGGATTTCTATGGAGAGACTCTTGTTGACGCATCCCCAGCCTGTGCCGAGGTAATATTCAGGCTTGAAAATTATTTTTTTCCTTGCTTTCTCGTTTTCGACTTTTTTTATCAATTTTAGGAAAATACCACCGATTTTCGGCGATAATTCGCAGATTGGCACGTCTAAAAGCCTTAACTTTTCCAGAGTTTCTTCAAGCTCAACTCTTGTCATCTTTGCGCTATCCTTCGGAAAAACCTTCCATTTGATTCATTTTAGATGTTTTTTTGAATTTGTGCGGAGTAAGTAACAGAAGCGCATCCGAAAATGCAAGTCATTCTTCTTGCAACTTATTCTCCATTAGAGTTGGCCTTTCTCCAAAAACTACACACGCTGAGCTGCCTGCTGCCGTCAATATGACCGCCATCATTTGATTTCTTGAATGGCATGGTTATTATGAGCTTAAGAGAGCGAAAAGTGAATTTTATTTTAGCATTGTGTGTTATCGTATTAGCGCCGCCGAACGAGCCGCAGATATTTTATTACGATGGAAACACCTTGACGAATCTCAATACTATAATGATGCCGAATGTCGAAAGCGAGACTTTTATATTTCTCGTCAATTCCCCGTATGAATTGCGATCTGCATGCGTTGATTCGTCCGAAGTCGGGTTGTGTCTGCCGGGAAATGATCTTGTGAAGCAGCTGAAATTATCCGGGCGATTACTTCGAAGACAGGGCACATCCACGGCAAAGGGTTCGACGACTGCAGGAAGATGGTACGTGATCAAATGGAAAACGGAACTGAAGGTTGGCTCAAAACACCATTCGGTCTACTTAACGGCGCTCTCCGGAAAAATTTATGAAAAACGTTTTACATTAAATGTCGAAGGTAATGAAAAACAAAAAAGACCAGAGGGAACAAATAGATGAAGGACATCTTATCTAGGATCGAATGTGCGGGAATGCTCTTTGCATTGATAATCGGATTTGCAGCCACGATATCGTTCGGACAAGAACAACTTGAAAATTCAGATGGAGACGCAATCAAGCTTGAAAAGCCGCCTCGCTGGGAACTTCAATCAATCCCGATGGCTCGGGCTGGAAGGCTTTTCAAGACTCAATCAATAACATGGACTTCAATCGGTCCGGATCCGATGCAAAGCGGCGTTTACGCGAACGTTTCAGGGAGAATAGCCTCGCTCGCCGTTGACCCGACTGATTCGGATATAGTTTACGCCGCAGCTGCCGGCGGGGGACTTTGGAAATCTAACAATGGCGGCACGACATGGTCTCCCCTGACGGATAATTTCGCGAGATTGTCGTCAGGCTCCGTCGCAATAGATCCTAATAACGCATCGACAATTTATTACGGCACCGGGGAAATGAATTTCAACATAGATGGATATCCTGGAGCGGGATTTTTCAAATCAACCGACGCCGGGCAAACATGGACTCAAATGAGTTTCCCGGCGGGCGGGGCACTTTACTATACGGGTAAGATTATTGTCGCGCCGAACAGCACCGTTTACGCTGCTGGTTATGACGACTTATATAAATCTACCGATGCCGGGCAGACATGGATAGAATTACACCTGACAGACGGCGCGGTCGATGACATCGCTGTTGACCCGAAAAACTCCAATCTGATCTACGCATCATACGGCTCCACCTGGTCCGGGGACAGTTCAAGCTACGGGATACACGAATCGACAAACGGCGGCGCATCATGGAAATTGCTCACGAACGGGCTCCCCCCTGCAAGTCAAATGTCCCGCATCTCACTGGCGATAGCGACAAGCAATGACCAAGTCCTCTATGCCGCGATAAACGGGAACAAACCTGCAAGCACAACGGAAGATACGAACCGGGTTTATTTGTCCACAAACGCCGGCGCATCATGGACGCTCCTTCCGTCCGTGTCGACAAGTTCCGATTTCGGCGGCAACCAAGGATGGTACAACAACGTAATTGCCGTTGACCCTACTATTTCCAACACAGTTTATGTTGGGGGGATCGATTTCTGGAAATCGACAAATAGCGGACAAACATGGACAAATCTTACCAACGGCTACGGATCGCCCACCGGCAAAAACATCCATGTCAACCAGCACGCCATCGCTTTCGCAAACGGGAGCGGGTCGACATTCTATATCGGAAACGACGGCGGCGTCTGGCAGACGACAAACGGAGCGGGTTCATTTACAAATTGCAATACAAACCTGCAGACAATACAGTTTTACGCAATCGCTGCCGACCAAAACAACTCCGCCACCACCATGGGTGGCACACAAGATAATGGTACGGAATCGGACGCCCAGCCGTCTGCTATATGGGATGAAGTTTATGGCGGCGATGGAGGGTATGTTCTTATAGATCCAAAGAACTCAAATATCATTTACACTGAATATGTAAACGGACAAATCTTCAAATCGACAGACGGCGGCAATAGCTTCCAGCCGATTACCAGCAAGAACGGGATCGGCGAAGCCGGTTATTGGCTGACGCCATACATTATGGACCCGCAGAACGACAACTTGTTATATTGCGCCACAAACAAGATTTATAAATCCACGAACGCCGGCACAAATTGGAGTGCAATAAGCGGTAATCTGAGATTGTCAAGCGACCTTATCACAACCTTGTCGATTTCTCCGGTAGAAGGTAATGTTTTATATGCCGGCATTAGCGGCTACCGCGGTGCACCGGATACTTCTTATCTGTACGTCAGTACTAATAGTGGGGCTTCGTGGAGTAATATCACAGACAAACTTCCAAGTGGTACAAACTTCTGCCGTGTCACGGCGGACCCAACACAGAAGGGTGTCGCTTACTTAGCGGTATTAGTCGGGGCCCCGTACCAGGTTTTGAGAACAACGGACTATGGAAGCACTTGGACGGGGATCGCCTCGACAAGCAACGGTTTTGATGACGTCCCTACAAAAGTTGTCTGCGTTGACTCTTCAAACGGATACATCTACGCCGGTACATACTGGGGCGTCTACCGCTCGACGGACAAAGGCACATCGTGGTCGAGATTCGGGAGCGGCTTGCCCGATGCCGTCGTCGATGACATAGCTATCCAATACTCCACGCAGAATTTGCGAGTTGCAACTCACGGGAGAGGAGCCTGGCAAGTAGATTTAATAACCGGCGTTGCATCTCCGTCAAGCGTTCCCGAAACTTTTGCCGTAGGCCAGAATTATCCGAATCCCTTTAATCCTTCGACCGTTATCGGATATCAATTATCGTCGAACAGTTTTGTCGTACTGAAAGTCTATGATGTGTTAGGAAGAGAAATAACAACGTTGGTGAACGAGAGGCAAAACGCGGGCAGCCACAGCATTGTTTTCAATGCAGCTAATCTACCCAGCGGAGTTTATCTTTACCGCTTGAGCGCAGGAAACTTCGGCGAGACGAAGAAAATGGTATTAATCAAGTAATTTTCGTCAGACTTTGCGCCGATATTCCTTTTCTGTTTGCCGCTTGGAGCGATACCTCTGTATCATGAATAACTTAACATAAGGAGAAATAATGCCAGCACCAGTTACTCATTTCGAAGTGAACGCTAAAGACGCAAAGCGGGCACGGGAATTCTATTCAAACCTCTTCGATTGGAAAATAAATGTGATGTCGGGTATGAATTACGGGATGGTTGATACCGGCGTGAAGATGGGAATCAATGGCGGGATCGGACAGGCAATGGGACCGAATTCAAATGTCACATTTTATGTGCAGGTCGAAGATGTACAGGCTTATATTGACAAGGCAGTCGGCCTCGGCGGAATGGTTGTCATCCCGCTAACCGAGATACCGAGCATGGTCACATTCGCCAACATAGCAGATCCCGAAGGAAATATAATCGGCATTATAAAGGGTCCGCAAAAGCCTCCACGGGAATCCAAGCCGAAAAAGACTGCGACACGTCGCAAGAGCGCAGCTAAGCCAAAGAGAGCTGCAAAAAAAACCAAACGAAGATAGCCTGCGTGTCGTCAGAGCGATAAAAGGCCGCTTTTGCCACGAACACCGGTGGAGGACCATGATGTTGCCGAATGGTAAGGCGTGAAGCTTTAAAAGCCAAGGATTTCGTTAACCAAAATAAGGTGGACATCGCGTTTAAGAAACGCTGATTCGCCTTCGAGGATTAGCAGCTTGCCGATTGTACCAGCACCATCACGACCTAATGTTTTCTTCCCAAGCTCTTCAACTTTCGGCGCGCAATAATCACGAACACGGCGAATGGCATCATCCAGTGTAGGCACGATCTTTTGTGTCCCTGCTACCCAAATTACATGATCACACGATAGATATGGAGACAGTTGGCTGCCGGTCTGACTGGCTACGACAAGCTCACCGGTCTCGGCGATCGCGTTGACGCTGCCCACGCAAAAGTCTGCGAGTGAACTTTGCCTTCGAAGAAGTGACCGTTTGACCGGATCATTCTCGGCTCTCATCTCAGCTCTCAGGTTTTGCCATTTGTGCCTGCCTGAATTTAGCTCTTCTTCAAAGCCAATCTCCTGCAAAGTGACGGATGCTGCTGTCATCATTGAAACACCATCCGGGATTAAATTCAACAAACGTGAGAGAGCTGATTCTTTCGAATCGAGAATTTCTACTTTTATTCCGCGAGCGGCTACAGCTTCCATCACACTGGCGACCCGCTCGGGCACAACCAATGCGGCATATTCCATAAATATCTCGTTTTGCATACTTTAGGCTCTCCTTGTCTATTCAATTTTCTTTTCGGAGAAAATCTTCGTTACCGATCTCCGCATTGTGTCTTCCATGCTCAGTATCATGACAATTAGAGAGATTCCATAATACATGAACTCGTGTAAAATAGTCATTCCATAAAAATTCTTTTTCTCGGAAGCTCCAAGAGCTATATACAATGGATTCAGATCCCTTCCGGCGCCGCGGCTGCAAAAGCCGATGGATGTTCTTCCCGAATTTTTAGAATCTTTCCGAAGTCACCACTTGCAACGATTCCAATCAGCTTATCGTCGAAGCCGGCACCCGGTTCGAACCTGTCTTCGCCGTAATATCCGTACCTAACAAGATCGAGCCTGTGTACCGGCGACCCCGTTCCGATAATTGCTGCCGTAACATCGATTCTTTCCACCGCCGATTTTATTGCCAAGCCGAACTTAAAATGATCCCCGGGACTCGCACCCGTAATCGAAACCGGCACAACCTTCACATCTCTTTTCGGAAAAATAAAATGTAAAGGCAGCCATGCGCCATGATCCAAACCCCACGATTTTGAACCGGCTGCATCGATGCCGGCTTCTTTCGATTGCCTTAATATTTCAGTCACTAATTTCGTGTTGTTCTTTGCTTCGTAAGAAAACTTTTGCAGCTCGTCGGGAAACCCGTAATAATCCCGGAGGCAAGGAATATTTTCTCTCGATTCAACTTCGAATCCCTCGCGTGAAAAATAATGCGGCGATGAAACAATCACGGTGTCAATGCCATGCGCCTTTAAAACACCTCCGAGGGCCTCGTAAACCTCGTGAATCTTGGTTCTTTCAACTAGCGATGTGGGCGCGCCATGGGAAATATATGATGTCAAGACTATCTTACCCATGATTTTCCAGAAATCCTATCAGCTGATTCTTTGCATTGGAAATGAGCCGCCGACCACCATGGCCGGCGAGTATGTATTCGAAATCAAAACGAAGTAATTTATGGACGTTCTTGATCTGCAAATTATAGTCGTAAGTCCACGAAAAATCTTCAGCCACGGGTTTTCCGCGATCTGCAGTAATGTGGTCGCCGGTAAACATCACACGTGCTCCCGGGTGGTACAGAGTAGAAGACCCCGGCGAATGGCCGGGAGTATGGATTATCATTACTCCTCCGATCCCATACGCGTTACTGAAAGTGATGTCCGGATTCCTCACTGCGTATTTTTCCGATTCCTGAATGATCAATGCCGCGCCAAAATGTTGTCTGAATAGTTCCGCATCTGCGACATCGTCTCTATGTGTCAGAAAAATGAACTCGGGGCAGCGGTTTTCAATAAACCGGATATTTTGCTCTCCGTACTCCGGTACGTCGACCATGAAATTATGCCTTTCCCCTTTTATTAGATATGAGACCCCGCCGAAACTGTCCGGGTTCGGTGCGAATGCGAAAATGTCCGGCAAGATTTCCTTCGGCGGAAGTGGGACTTTCTCTGCTTCAACTTTAAAGTGTGCCATAAGTGAAGAACATAATCATCAACGCTGCGCCGGCCATGGAGATATTCTTCATGAACATTGCCTGCTGCACCTGCTTCATCCCAGCATCCTGCACTTTCCAGAAGGCGTGCATCATAAACGAAGTGGGAATCAAGAATAAAAATATCAGCAGGGCTCCGTAGAATATGTAAAAATTGAAAACGACCGACAGTCCGCCGACGAGAATCATAATTCCCGACAGGAGTGTCATAAACTCCGCAGCAGGGACGCCCATGCTTTTTGCGTAGCCGCTCATCGCTTTCACTTTTGCAATGTGTCCGTATCCGCTGCTTACAAAAATTGCAGCATATAAAATTCTGCCTATCACATAGACTATTTCCATACCTGTATCCTCTTCTTTCAGTTTTTAATATGAGTTTTAGCAAAGTTAGGAATGAATTGTTCCAACAATTTCAAATTTGCTTTCATGTAAAAATGCAGGCCTTCCTTCCGTACCTCAATGAGTTCAGCGTTCTCTAAAATTCTGTAGTGGTGCGACATCGCCGGTTTCGTCAACGCAAATTTACCGTCAAAGTCGGCGCAGGAAAGCTCACCTTTTTCGAGAAGCATTTTCAAAATGTTGTACCTGTTCGGGTCGCCGAGCGCCTTAAATATCCTGACGGCTCGTTTATCGAAATCATTTTTCATTCAGGTGTCCAACCTTTCATACTATCTAACGCATATTGCGCTTTAGCAGTTCCAAAATTTTAAAACTACTTAAATAATGACCCAATTAGCCAAAGCCGCTGTGTGAGGCAATGCAAAGGTTTTATCTCAAGAACGTTATGTCTGCGTCGCTACCCGGCGAACTTTGCGGTCAGAAAGTTTTCGGCCGAATCGTTAAAAGAAAGCCCTGACTTCTGCTGTCATTGTGTTGATTGCTGCTTCGTTTGGCTGATTTCTACCGATGTAGCTTGCGTCCGCTTGAATAAATGAATTGATCCTGTACTCAAACCCGATTTGCCATGTGTAAGTTTGTCCCGGCGAAAAGCCTTGTGTCAACTCAAACGGCAAGTATGGACTTGCGGCGCCCGCCTGGTTCTCTATTATCACCTCGTCCCGCTCGATCTGAGTTGTCAATCTTCCTCTTGTCAAAATCGCGTACGCTACGTTTACAACTTCAGTGTTCATTGCATTGGTAAGGCCTGAACGAAATCCATCGACTGCTTTGGAAAACTGCATTTTGAACGACGACTCTACGGCAGTGGTAGGCTTATAAGAAAGCACCGAAGATATACTGCTTGAGCTGATTTCGTGTGCGTTGTCGGTAATGCTCGTGTTGACATTGTCGCTGTTCAGCGAGAGATCCAGTTCTTCGTAAAACGTGTCCGTCAGCTTTGCGCGAAGCCGTGCACTTTGCTCGCGCTTGTAGCCCTGCTCGGTCGAAATGGAATATTGATCCAGCGACTTGCTCTGAAGAAATCTCAAGCGTAAAGAAAAGTCACGGTTGTTTTGAAGTACGTAAAAGTCCTGCTGGAAAAGCTGTGAGCCGCTCAACGTGAGGCTGTCGTTCAAAAATTTTGAAAGGTGGAGGAGATAAATATCGCCAACATTTGTGGTCTGATTATTTTCAGCAATCTGCCACAGCGTTTCGGTAGAAAGTGCCGTCAATATTGCGTTTGATAAGCTTCCATCACTTTTCAAGAATTTATCAGGATTTAATTCGATCCTCAAATTGGTTTTCAAATCGATGACGGGATACAGAGTCGTGGTCGGCCTGGTCAGCAGAGTATAATCGCCGTTCAAATTCACTTCCTGAAAATCCGTTGGGTCTGTGATGTCGACTTGACCATTGTGGTTGCCGTCAATCCATATATACTGTCCCTGTCCGGGTAGTACCTTCCAGAAAATCTGCTCGAGACGCGCAGCTCGCTCGGTTGTGACCTGATAGAATAGATTCGCTTCAATCCCGTGATTCAACGGTGTGTAATCGGCCTCCCATTTCGATAGTAGAGATTCGTTATCCGAATTGCCAAGATCTGCAAAGCTTTCCGAATAAGTTTTCTTCCTGTAAGTAAGCGTAAGGTTCGAAGAGAAATCGTTCCCGGCACTGAATCGGGACGTGAAATCGCTGATCAATGATCTCGATGAAGGAAGCAGCTCTCCGCCAATTACGCCGCTTTCGTCGTGCACATATCCATCCACCGAAAAATCAAAATTCGAGAGACTTGCGACAGAGAGCGTCGGCCCATACTCGAGGTAACTATATGAATTTGCCCAAATTGAATCCGTCCCGGTTGTTGCCGTGCGGTCGTCTTCTGATGCAAACCTCAAGCCCGGAACGAACTTTCCGATTCTGTATTGTAATGTACCACTTTGTGTGAAGAACGTTCCAAAGTTTGAGAATGCGTTATCTTTGCTGTCAACGACACTGACATTGTAATTGAAAGAAGGGATGGAACTCGAATCTCCTTCAAGAGAAACAACTCCCGAATATCTGCCGGAGCTGAAATCGGACCCGCGGGTAATTCTTCCTACATCTCCGCCGAACGTAAGCTTGCTTCCGCGTATCGATGGCGAGAAATCTATATGAGCCTGATTCAGCAATTCATTTTCTGCGGTCAGTGTATCAATTCCCCATTCACGATTGAATTCAACGTCGTTCGTGCGATCCATCGGATTGAAATTGGCATCTTCATACCTCGTCATCTCGTTGAACGTGAGCCCACCGATGTCCGAGCCGCCGATCAGTACATGCCTGGGAGCGTAATCAACTCCGAATTTCATCCCATAACCGTCCGATATTACACCGGGCAACGGCGACAGTGTGTTGACATTGAAACTGCTTGCTGCATATTCGAGACTCACCGCTCCGTCTTTGTTAAAGTGGTACGCTGTGTTTATATCGGCAAGCTGCTGGAACTGCGGCATCGGGAGGATAGTTATTGGGGCGTAATCTCCCTGTCCAATGCCGACAAAATTAAATTGTCCGAATCCTTCGGCTTGGTAATCTCCTTTTCCCTGTCCGACTTCAGAGAATGAGACGCTGTAAACTGCATTCACCAAATTTATGGTATCGGTCGGCTGGACAAACCTGTAAATCGACTTTCCCGGTACAGAAGTGCTGTCGATGCGGTATTGTCCTTCACCGATCCCGGTAATCGAGTCACGGCCGACGTATTGCACCCCGCTCTTTGAAGCAGCGAGCCTGTTTGCGCCGGCTGAGCTGATAATCGCCCGGTCAGAATCGGAAAGCGTCGCGCCTAATGAGCTGTTTATATCGTCGCCCTCTTGATAATAAGATACTCGAAGATCGATTTTGTTATCTGCCAGAGAAGTCCGAGCATCCCCGCCGGCAAATGTTCTCTCGTAGTTTCCGTCGGAATATTCGAAGTCGACGAAAACTCTGCTCAAGTTTGTAATCAGATGTCTCGGAGTGAAGGTTATCTGTGCATTCGAATAATCTATTATGTAATCGTTGGTTTCGCCGCGAACCATCTGCACTCCGTCTAAATAAACTTTCTCGGTCCCCGCAATTACAATAATACTTGAACTTCCGTCAGATCCGACAAGCTGGTACGGTCCCAAGCTGCCGTCGATCGGTACGATTTGCTGGGTAATGAATTTGCCTGTGCCTACCGCCCCGCTCAACATCAGTGACGACGAACCGTAATCTGCCGTTCCCATCGCCCCTTCTAATTTCCGGTCGATGAGTCCGAATTCAGTCCCTCGTTCGGACAATTCAAAATCGCCTAAGGTGCCGGCGATGTGCGGAGACATTATATTAATAAACACGTTGTCAAATTCCTGGAGTGTTTTCGTGGTTCCTTCCGGCTGAATAGGACTCGACTCATCGGTAAGTGCTGCCGTTACATCAACGTCATTGGTAAGTTGCCCGGCAAGCTGCATCCGAAAACCCGAGTTCAAAGTCAGGTCTTGATTGGAGCCGATTGTGAATCCGCGCACGATGCTACCGCTCTTCTCCATGCTGCTTCCGAACAACTCCGCGGTGGTGACCGGCGTGTTTTGCTCGATTATCGTAAGATTTTTTTTCGATGCGGTATCATACTTTACGATTGAAACATTATGCTCGTAATCGATGGGAAGTGTGAAGGGAAAATTCCGGTAAGATATCTTTGCCGAATAAGTCGAATCTCTATTGAGAATAAAGAAGCCGCTGCTTTTGAGAAAGCGGATTGTACCGGCGGTGTAATTTATTATGTAGTCCACGTTCCTCTTTAACGTCACGGAATCTCGAAGATCCCGGCCGCGGGAACAGACTATGCGCTCGGAATATTGTAGAATGTATTTTTGCGGAAGCTGCAGCACTGTGTCAGGAGAAAAGACTCTGAGGACAATCGAGTTCGATGTTTCCTGCGCGAACGATTCTCTCGGTGAAATGAAATTATATGCCGCTGCCAAACATATAAAAAAGAATAATCCGGACTTAACATTAAACATCGTCTCAATAGTACAGCAGAGACCTCAGGCTAGATTAACCGTAAAGACGCATCGAACGGTACTGATTATCAACAGGCTCTGCGTTCTCAGCGCCTTTACGGTAAAAAAATAGCTTCGACAATGCATTGAACTATTTGGTACCAGGGGCACTCTTAACAATCTTCGCAAAAGAGTCGGCTTTCAGGCCGGCACCCCCGATAAGTCCGCCGTCAACGTCCGGCTGCGACAGAAGCTCCGCCGCGTTTTCGGGTTTCATGCTGCCGCCGTACTGGATCGTTAAGTTTTGTGAGGCCTCATTGCCGAACATTTTTTCAACGGTCGATCGAACGAACGCGTGGGCATCTTCAGCCTGCTGCGGAGTTGCATTGCGTCCGGTTCCGATTGCCCATACCGGCTCATAGGCGACCACGACCGATTTCAACTGTGCCGCTGTTAAGCCATTAAGCGCGACTTTTACTTGCCGCTCTAAAACTTTTTCAGTCACGTTGCCGTCTCGTTCGGCGAGCGTTTCGCCGACGCAGAGAATGACTTTCAAGCCTTCGCCCAAGGCCTTCTTAACTTTCTTTGCAACGATTTCGTCTGTCTCGCCGAAATATTGCCGCCTTTCGGAATGCCCGATAATGACATAGGGAATCCCGAGTGATTTTATCATGCGAGCGGAAATTTCGCCGGTAAATGCGCCGTCGTTTTCGTAATGTAAATTCTGTGCCCCGATCTTAAACGAAGTCCCTTGCGAAACCTTGACAGCGGTCTGAAGAGCCGTGAACGGCGGACAAACGACAACCTCCACTGTGCCATTATAGCCGCTCAGCTCCTTCTGCAGCGCCGAAAAAAATTCCGACGTTCTCATCGGCATCTTTGTTCATTTTCCAATTTGCTGCAATAATTCTCTTTCTCATATTTCCTCTCTGCCGAAGACTGATTCGCCTCCGGCGCAGTTACTCGACATTAATGTAATTGAAGTTAAATGATTTTTGATTGATAAGAAATTAACTACGGAGACACAGAGGCTCATAGAAAGCATAGCCTGCTGCGACTATACACTTTGCGTTTCGGTGGTTATGATTTTACCCCGCAAAGCACGTCAATTTTTCAGCTTCTCTAATTTTTGTTTGAGAAGGTCGTTCAGAATTTTCGGATTTGCCTTGCCGTGAGTTTTCTTCATTACCTCGCCGACGAAAAAGCCGAACACTTTGTCTTTGCCGCCGATATACCGCTGGACTTCATCGGGATTTGATTGAAGAACTTCCTCGACCGCTTTGTCTATTTCTCCATGGTCGGAAACTTGCCGCAATCCTTTCTTCTCGATGATTGAGTCCGGAGTTTGCCCCAACTTCAGCATCTCCTCGAAAACTTCTTTTGCAATCTTCGTCGAAATTGTTCCCTCATTTATAAGATCGATCATCCTTGCAAGATTCCGGGGCTCGATCGGAAATTCATTTATCTTGATATGCTCTTCGCCGACCACACGAAGCACATCAGTCATCAAATAGTTGCTCGCCTGCTTATATGCATCTTTCGATTTCAGTTTCAGATTCGCCGTGATGCTCTCGTAATATTCCGCGACTGCTTTGTCACCGGTCAGAATCTCTGCGTCATATTTCGGCAAGGAAAACTCCTGCATATACCTATCACGGCGTCTCACGGGAAGCTCCGGCTGAGCGGCTTTGACTCTTTCAATCCATGGCTCATCAATGAGGACAGGGACAAGATCCGGATCCGGAAAGTAACGGTAATCGTTGGCTTCTTCTTTGGAGCGCATCGGCTTGACGGTATTGGTATCGGCATTGTATAGAAGCGTCTCCTGGAGAATTGTTCCAGTGTGTTCGAGAATTGCATATTGCCTTTCAATTTCCACATCGAGCGCACGTTCGACATTGCGGAAGGAGTTCATGTTTTTAATTTCTACCTTCGTGCCCAATTCTGCAGCTCCGCGAAGTCTCAGCGAAATGTTCGCATCGCATCGCAAAGAGCCTTCTTCCATGTTGCCATCGCAAATGTCGAGATAAGTTACAGTCTGCTTTATTTGCTGGAGGTAAAGATACGCCTCTTCCGCGGATCGCATGTCCGGCTGGCTGACGATTTCGAGAAGCGGGGTGCCACACCTGTTCAGGTCGACCAGTGTATCGGCATCCTGGTCATGGATCAGCTTGCCGGCGTCTTCCTCCATGTGGATCCTGATGAGACCGATTTTCTTCGTGGCGACGGAAGATTTTCCGTCTTTAGTGCCGTTTTTCTCTATTTCGATAAATCCATCGATGCAGATCGGCTCTTCGAATTGCGATATCTGGTAGCCTTTTGGAAGGTCGGGATAGAAATAGTTCTTGCGCGCGAAAATCGAGTACGGCGCAATGCGGCAGTTTGTGGCAAGTCCCATCTTTATCGCGAACTCGACAAGTTTCTTGTTCAGAACAGGAAGAACGCCCGGCATTCCGAGGCACACCGGGCAGACGTTTGAGTTCGGGGAACTCCCGAACTTTGTGGAGCACCCGCAAAACGTTTTTGTCTCTGTCAACATCTGCGCGTGGACTTCGAGACCGATTACAGCTTCGTATTTATTCCAATCCAATTTTCACTTCGTAAGTTTGCAGTGTTCGATTTTCAATTATGATTTAGAACTTGGAACTGAGGCTTTTCAGTTTAATGCCGCCACCACTTTTTCAGCAGCATCTTTCAGCCCGTTTGCGACGATGAAATTCAGTCCCGAGTTTTGCAAAAGCTCCGAACCTTCTTTCGCATTCGTTCCTTCAAGCCGGACGACGACCGGCAGTGTAACGGAGATGCGTTTCGCCGCATCGATGACGCCCTGCGCCACGCGATCGCAGCGGACTATTCCACCGAATATATTTATCAAAATCGCCTTCACATTCGGATCGGAGAGGATTATTTTAAAACCGCTCGAAACGGTTTCTACATTTGCGCCGCCGCCGACGTCAAGAAAATTTGCGGGCTCGCCGCCGGTAAGTTTGATGATGTCCATGGTTGCCATGGCGAGTCCGGCTCCGTTCACCATGCAGCCGACATTGCCGTCAAGTTTGATGTAATTTAGATGCGACTTCGAAGCCTCAACTTCGAGCGGCGACTCTTCGCCCAGGTCTCTCATCTCGACAATTTCCGGGTGACGATAGAGCGAGTTGTCGTCGAAATTCATTTTCGCGTCGAGCGCCATGACGAGGCATTCTTTGGTCAACACCAGCGGATTGATTTCGGCAAGGCTCGCATCCGTAGCTTCAAACGCTTTGTACAACGCAGTAAGAAAGTTCATGCCGTTTTTATAAGCATCACCTTCGAGTCCAAGCCCGAATACAAGTTTCTTCGCCTGAAACGGCATCAAGCCGAGTCCGGGGTCGATTGTCTCCTTTAATATCTTTTCAGGAGACTCTGCGGCAACTTTTTCTATCTCAACTCCGCCTTCAGTCGAAACCATGAAGACATTTTTCGAAGTCGACCTGTCGAGGACTATTCCCGCATAAAGTTCTTTTGCGATGTTGATTCCCTGCTCTATCAAGAGCCTCTCGACGATTTTTCCTTCAGGGCCGGTCTGGTGAGTAACGAGAGTCATTCCAAGAATTTGCGTCGCGAGTGTTCTGACCTCGTCGATACTTTTTGCGATCTTGACTCCTCCGCCTTTTCCGCGGCCGCCTGCATGGATACTGCGCTTTGACTACCCATACATCGCCGCCAATTTCAGCCGCCGCATTGACTGCCTCGTCAGCATTAAATGCCACCTTTCCTTTTGGAATCGCGACGTTAAACTTCTTCAGTATTTCTTTCGATTGGTATTCGTGAATTTTCATGTTACAATATAATTAAAAGGTTTAACCGCGAAGACAAAGAAGCAACAATGAAAACACAAAGACATTATTATAGTACGCCTTGCTTCTTGGTATCCGCGCAGTGCAAATTCTTTTATTGAATATATAAAACGGTGTCTTGTAACTCAAGAAATGGCGTGAAGGAGGGCTCAAGTATTTCGGTCAAAACGATGCGCCGAGTGAGAGTCCTGCTCAGGGAATAATTTGTCCAGATACCAACATTGGCGTAAAATCAATTCTTAGCACGAATCCACCATCATTACGCTGCAGTCTGTATCCAATGGTTGCGGCGCCATATATCGATGAGCCGCTGTTATTATATGTTGTGCTGGAAAATAATTCTTGACCGTGGGAAGAATATAACAATGGCACAAAACCGATTCCCAGTTCAAGGTGATCTGTTCCCTGCCCGAGCAGGTAGTTTACCATAATCGGAAAGGTGGTAAGACTATTAGTTCCATCGCTGAAAAGATCCGGAATCGACCATGATGAGAATCCTATCCTCACACTGATGTCCTGTTGGAACCGATAATCGTAATTGATTGAATAGGGTATTCCAGGTCCGAAGGCCTCAATGTAAATAGCGTTTTGGCTGTCCCCTATCGGCTTATCCTGTGCAACAAGCGAGTCCGATGCAAATGAAGGAAGACACAGGCTATCATGGTCGCTGAAATTGTTGAACTGATGTGATGTGTTGTCATTGGTGATTCCTTTCATATGCAGTTGAAAAGTTTCATAAGATCTATAATCCCGATTTCAACTTAAGAGATGGAGAGACTGATTGCCTCCTTCATTCTGTTTCTATCTGCCCAATAAGCCCACGCTATTATCAGCCATTGAGATAAGCCTGCGTACGCGATTGCTTTAACCGAAGGCGGCGGTGGGCTCGTTAGATTCATTACGTAAGCGAACGCCAGGAAGGCCATCAAGCTCCAAAAAACAACTTGTCCGCGGATGTTTTTTGCCTTCGTTGATTTGATGTAAAGAAATATTCCAACCACGAATATCAAGCCTTCCACGACGATTGTCCACACAGTCGAGTTATATAATCCTAAACCGACTCTTGCGCTGACTCCCGGGACCAATTGAAGATCAGAAACGTGAACTATCAGGTCCAAAATCCAATGACTGAAAACAAGTGCGCCGAGTATCACGGATACTTTTAGATTCTTTTTAATCAAATAGTAAGTCACTCCAAATGCCAGCGACCAGAATATCGCCGCCGCCAGGCTATGAGAGTAAGGGTATGACGTAAAGTGGAGCGTCAAAAACTTCTGCGGCAAAGCATCTATCTCAACATGCTCCAACCCAAGAAGAATAAAAATCGGCCAGAGGACATCAAGGAATTGCGCTGCCAGGAAAAGCGTTCCAAGTGAAGGCCTGCTGTCAACCTTTTTGCCTGCCAAACCCGCTCCATAATGTCCGATGAACGTATAGTTTTGCCTCCTTTGGTCGCCCTAATTTAGGAAATGAAATGTAAAGGAACAAAGGTGCAGAGGCATAAGGTTAAATAGATTCGATACTTGACAGAATTGTTCCACTTTGTGGCTTTGTATCTCTGTGCTCTGTGCCCATTTCAATAAATCTTGATTATCAGCACGTAAGGTTATATTTTTTTCAATGACGAGGAACTCTTCTTCGATTTTGTCTTCGGAGCAAACCTCACTCGATACTCCTGCACGGCAGGCAGGGTGAAGCCATCTCATATTTGAACCCCATCAAACCGGAGGAATAATGCCTTCAGAGCTTCTTTCTACAAAACCACTCGACGTAATAGTTGAAGAGTCGGCAGACACGGGCCATGGTCTGAAAAGGTCCCTGGGGCCGATCAACCTAACGACTCTGGGAGTCGGTGCAATTATCGGCGCAGGAATTTTCGTGTTGACCGGGGCGGCAGCTGCAAAGTACGCAGGCCCGGCAATTGTTCTGTCGTTCATTCTTGCCGGCTTAGCATGTCTATTTGCCGGATTATGTTATGCCGAGTTCGCATCATTAATCCCGATTGCGGGATCGGCATACACCTACGGTTACGCAACACTCGGCGAAATTTTTGCATGGATAATCGGATGGGATTTAATCCTCGAATACGCCTTCGGTGCCGCAACTGTCGCATCAGGGTGGAGCGGCTATGTACTGAGCTTTCTCCAGGATTTCGGCATATACCTTCCGCCGCAATTTTCAGGAGCACACGGTGAGATGATGGTACTGTTCCATGGACACTGGGAACGGCTCGCGCGCATAAGCGCCTCGCTCAACACTCTGCACATCGATCCTATGTCGTTACCTCATCTCGCGGCTCAATTTAATCTTCTGGCCGCGATTGCCATTTTATTCGTGACTGTAGTTTTGGTTATAGGCATAAGAGAATCCGCAAATTTCAATTCAGCGATCGTGATAATAAAAGTTTCAATTGTAATCGTTTTCATTGCAATCGCGGGTGCCTTTGTGATTCAGCATCCTGACACGACGATAAAAGTGAACTGGAAACAGTTCATTCCTCCGAACGCGGGCGAGTTCGGCAAATACGGATGGTCTGGCATCGCGAGAGCCGCGAGCGTTATCTTCTTTGCATATATAGGATTCGATGCGGTATCGACGGCCGCACAGGAGGCAAAAAACCCACAAAGAGACATGCCGATCGGCATCATGGGATCATTATTGATTTGCACAATTCTTTATATTCTGGTTTCCGGAATCCTCACGGCAATAGTTCCATACTCAAGCTTGAACGTTGCCGATCCGGTGGCAGTCGGCATAGATGCAACAGGTGTTAGATGGGGAAGCTTTCTCGTAAAGGTCGGAGCAATATTGGGCCTCGCTACCGTAATGCTGGTCATGCTTCTCGGGCAGTCTCGCGTTTTCTATTCGATGTCGAACGACGGTTTACTCCCGAAGTGGGCAAGCAAAATCCACCCAAAGTTCCGAACGCCATGGATTTCAACGATCGCAGTCGGAATCTTCGTAGCGATATTCGCGGCAGCGCTGCCCATCGACATTCTCGGGGAACTCGTCAGCATCGGCACACTCCTCGCTTTCATAATCGTCAGCGCCGGAGTCTGGATTCTCCGAAAACGCAAGCCGGATTTGCCCCGCCCGTTCAAAACGCCGTGGGTCCCGTTCGTGCCAATCATGGGAATCGTCGTTTCGGGATTATTGATGTTGAGTTTGCCGTTCGATACGTGGCTCCGTCTAATATTATGGCTCGTTATTGGGTTGGTGATTTACTTTTTCTACAGCCGCAGACACAGCAAAGTGAGGTTAGCATTGCGCAACTCGAAATTATGAGATGTGCGCTACTTCATTTATTTTTTCACTCCGCAATGATTTTTCTTATATTGTACAATCTACTATGCTAAGACTACTTACCGCAGGTGAATCGCACGGCAGGGCGCTCGCAGGAATAATCGAAGGTGTTCCATCAAATATGGAGATCAGCGCCGACTTCATAAACCGCCAGTTATTCCGCCGCCAGCAAGGATACGGGCGCGGCGGCAGAATGAAAATCGAAACCGACAAAGTCGAGATATTGACCGGTGTCCGGCACGGCAGGACCATGGGATATCCGATCTCGCTCGTGATTTGGAATCACGATTTCGCGAATTGGGGAGAAAAAATGACGGCCGAACCGATCGATAAAGAGATCGAGAAAATCGTTATTGCCAGACCGGGCCATGCTGACATGGTAGGAAAATACAAGTACTCGTTCAACGATATTCGGAATGTGATTGAGCGCGCAAGTGCCCGCGAGACGGCGATGCGAGTTGCACTCAGCGCAGTTGCGAGAAAACTTTTAAGTGACCTCGGAATAAAAATCGGCGGTCATGTCTTTTCCATCGGCTCTGCCGGCTATAAGAATAGCGATGCGCTCAATGCTCTTTTAATGAAGATACTCGGGCGGAAAAATGGGGCCGAGGAGATCGCCGACGAGTCGGACAAATCAGAAGTAAGGTGCCTCGACGGTAAACTTACTGACAAGATGGTACAGCAGATTAAACGCGCGAAAAAGCTGGGCGATACGCTTGGCGGAATTATTGAAGTTTATGTGTCGGGCTTGCCGATAGGACTCGGAAGCTATGTCGAATCTGACAGGAAGCTGGACGGACAGCTCGCGCAAGCGGTGATGTCGATACACGCGATAAAAGGCGTCGAAATCGGCGAAGGATTCAAGAACGCCGCGAAATTGGGGTCCGAAGTCCACGATGAGATTTTATTAAAAGGTAAGAAGATCGTGAGGCCGACAAATCGTGCCGGCGGACTCGAAGGCGGCGTGACGAACGGACAGCCGCTCTGGATTCGTGCCGCCATGAAACCGATTTCGACGTTGATGAAACCTCTTCGAAGCATCGATCTTTCAAAGATGAAACCTGTCGAGGCTCGAAGAGAACGTTCAGATTTTTGTGCGGTGCCGGCCGCAGGAGTCGTTGCCGAGAATGTCGTTGCACCTGTGCTGGCGAATGCCATTCTTGAGAAGTTTGGCGGCGACAGCATGAATGAATTAAGAGAAAGATTTGCGGACGAAGCTTTCTTCGGATGATCGATAAAGCTATTCATCATCGACAAGTTCAATTTAACCGCGTAGATCGCCAGGATCCGCAAGTTTTATTCCATCTTGTTTGCGAAGACTTGCGTTCGCAGCGGTCAGTTATCGCGTGTGGATGACCGGAAGTGGCTAATGAACGAATCGGTTACATCGATCAATTCAGGGGTCTCGCGACCATCTTCATGGTGGAAACCCATGTCGTCAACGCGCTTCTCCTTAATTCACTTCGGCAAAATCTTGTTTTCAAATCGATAGATCTCTTAAACGGGCTCGTCGCGCCGTCATTTCTCTTCGTCGCCGGCTTTTCATTCACGCTTGCTTTGAATAGGAAAGGCGATGCCTACCGAACGTTTTCTCCCGAATTATTTAAACACATAAAGCGGCTTATCTTTATTTGGGTTACCGGATACCTGATGCACATCCCTTACTTCTCGCTACTCAAAACTGTGCACGGCTCCACGCCGGAGGATGTGACGGCATTCTTCGCAGTCGATATACTGCAGTGCATCGCCGCCTCGTTAATACTTATTCACATCATCAGGGTTTTCGTCAAGGACGACAGAGTATTCAATATAATTTTGTGGGGCCTTTTCTGGCTCTTCGTAATCGCAGCTCCGATCGTCGGTCATTTTGATCCGTATCGTACCATGCCAACATTTGTTGGCCAGTATTTCAATCGCCTTCATGGTTCGCTGTTCCCGCTTTTTCCCTGGTCGAGTTTTCTGATCGCCCGGCATAATTGCTTCGCAAAAAATCACCTTTGAAAAAACCAGCAAGTTTGAAGGTAGATTATTTCCATTCGGAGCGGCGCTCGCTGCAGCAGGGATTGTTCTCGTGTTTTTGCACAAGACTTTTCTTCCGACTATAAACATCTATGATTACGCTCCCGGATGGTTTCTTCTCAGGCTTGGAATGCTCCTCTGGATTCTAAAAGGGATTATATGGTACGAGGGAGAAAGAAGCTTCGCCTGGTCGGCGGTGAAGGTCTTCGGACGCGAATCGTTTCTGGTTTACGTCGCACACATTCTATTCATTTACGGATCTAGCGCGAAAAATGTTTCGTTAGTCGAAAAGATAGGGCCCACGCAGAATTATTTGAAATGTTTTGAAATCTTTATTGCATTGACAATCGCGATGTTCGTTCTCGCTTATGCGTGGTCAACTTTAAAAAAGCGGAACTACCACCTTTCGCGGCTCGTGCAGTATGCATTCGTTGCCGGCTTCTTTTACCTTTTCATAAAAAATCCATATTGAGAAAAAAGTAAATGCCGCACAAAGGAGCATCTCGTGCCTTTTCTCGTTTCTTGCTACCGGCGTCCTTTTAAAGATCGTTCTTCGTCAGAAAATCCGTCAATGCCGTATTGAACTCGCCGGCATTCTCGAGGTTGGAAAGGTGCCCCGCACCATGTATCAGGACAAATTTCGATTTCTTTATCCTGGAGTTCATGAATTCTGCATCCGCTTGAGTGGCGATCTTGTCCTTATCTCCGGCAATGATCAGGGTCGGAACGGAAATCCTCTCGAGACTCCCGGCCATATCCATTCGCGCGGCAAGCGCAATCTGGGTGCCGATGAGAGCCGTTTCGCTTGTCGATTTCATGGTAGAAATAATATTTTCCACTGCGGCTTTATTTTTCTCAAAACTTTCCGGAGCGAACAACCCCTTCGCCTGGTCGTCCGCAAATTGGAATTTCTTTCCGGCAAGGATCATTCTTATCTGGTTTGCGCGATTCAATTTCGCCGCATTTGTATCGGACGTGCTTTTCGTGTCGCAGAGGATCAGTCCGGAAATTCTCGACGGCTCACGGTTAACGGCACGAAGCGCTACATAACCGCCTGCTGAAAGTCCGCAGACGACAGTTTTGTTCAGCCCCACATGATCCATTATATCGAACAGATCATCGACAATGAACTCGATGAGGTACTGCCCGCTGCCGGCATCACTCTCGCCGTGCCCTCTCAGATCGAAAGCCAAAGTGAAATGATCTTTCGAAAGAAGACTGCATTGTTCATCCCACATGGATTTATCGAAAGGGAATCCGTGGATGAAAATAACCGACTTGTCTTTATCATTGCCGGACGTTTTATATGAAAGCTTACCTCTCGCAGTTCGTAAAAACATTTTGCCGCCTGTTCCAGAGCCTTTAATTATGAAAGTTTCTATTTTTACGAATATAAAACATTGGTTACTTTCACGAAAGCGTTGTAATTTTGAGCGAATCTGGAAAGGCTGAATAAGAATGAAGTCTAAGCTGTTTATATGACGGAACATTCATGACAAAATCCTTGGTTCGTTTTTGGCAGAACACTCTAAGAATGGTTCCCGCGGAAGAGCAATTTCCATTCATACAGGAAGCGTATTTCACCAATTATTACCGTGCAAGAATTTTTGCAGTGGCAATTTTTGCAATCCATATTTTCCTGATATATGTTGATTTCCAGCACGAAAGCGACGGGATGTGGACATCGACGCCCGGTTACCGCTATCTGTATTACCTGCATATTGTGCTTGAAATCGTTCTGCTTATCTTCATCATACTGATGACAATAAAGAAACCGGCCGACGTCAAGGATGTTCGGCTATCGCATATCTTTACGGTTGTTTTCTTTATCGCTTTCATCCTTGTCTGGAGCGCTTCGGTCTCTTCCGTGGATCAAATGATTCATGGAATGATAACTGTTTACATTATGGCGCTTTTCGGAATTGCCGTAGCATTCTATGTAACCGGGGCAACGAGTCTGTTGTTATACGTGCTGGCACATACTTACTTCATAGTCGGAGTCACGCACATGCAGCGGAACCACGATATTCTCATAGGCCATTACATCAATGGCTCTGCGCTTGCGGTCGTAGCCTGGGTACTCTCGAGGCTCGTATTCTCCGCACGGGTTCGAGAATTCTTGAACACAAAGACAATCGAGCGGCAGAAGGTCGAGATCGAGGAATCTAAGGAAAAGATCGAGTCGATCCTGAAGAATATCCTGCCCGAAAATATTGTGAAGCAGATGAATGGGCCGAATTACCCACGACCGGAAAACAACCCGTCCACGACGATCGCGTTTGCCGATTTCGTCTCGTTCTACAAAATTGCCGAAAAGTCCGACGCAGAGGATGTCCTCAGAGTTCTGGAAAAGATGTTCGGCGCCTTCGATGTGCCTGTAAGAAATCACAAGCTTGAAAAATTGAAGACAATAGGCGATTGCTACATGTTCGCCGGCGGACTTTTCACGGGAGAAAATCAGCTTGTCGACACAGTCGAAGCGGCGATAGAGATTCGAGATATAGTCTGTAAGTTCTCACTGGATCTCAAGCACACGACCGGGCATGATTGGGCTATAAGAATCGGAATTCACACAGGTCCCGCAATTTCAGGAATAATCGGAAGCTGGCGATTTATTTATGATGTCCTGGGGGCCGACGGTCAACATAGCTTCGCGCCTTGAAGCCGCGTCACTCCCGAATAAAATCAATGTCTCCAGACAAGTTTATGATAAACTTATCAAGAAAGGAGATTATTCACTCGATCCGCGCGGTGCACTTGCCATAAAGAACATGGAACCCGTCGAGATGTATTTTGTCGAGCGGAAAAAAGACGCCAGTTCTTAAAAGTCTCAAGCTCCATATTGATGATTCAAGCCTCTTTTTCAGACCTATTCTTTTCAAAAAATTCTCTCAAAAGTAATTTTGAATCGTCTTCCATTACGCCTGCGATGATTTCCACGCGATGGTTCAATCGTTCATCTTGTACCAAGTTATATAAAGTGGAACATGCGCCCATCTTAGGATCGTAAGCTCCGAACACTACTCTGTCGAGCCGCGAGAGAACAACGGCTCCGGCGCACATGGGGCAAGGTTCCAGAGTAACATAAAGAGTGCAGCCTTTCAGTCTCCGATTCCCGAGATGGTTCGCGGCGGCACCGATCGCGATTATTTCCGCATGTGCCGTCGGATCCTGAAGCAGCTCAACCTGGTTGTACGCCTTTGCGATGACAAGGTCGCCTTTGACTATTACAGCGCCCACCGGAACTTCGTTTTGTTTGTAAGCCGTTTCGGCTTCCTTCATTGCGGCGGACATGAAACGCAGATGATCGTTCACAAACTCCATATTTTCAAATTCCAGTTTTTCATATCCAATTCAAAACTTACAATCCGATTTCCAATTCTTTCATCATCCCGCGATTGAAATGTGCACGTCCACACCGGCTTCGTTGGTTGTTGTGCCGGGAATTGGCGAACCGGGACTGGTGGGGGAAACCTTCGTATTATCATAAAATATCGAAGCGGTAACTCGTTGACTGATACTGTACTGGAAGCGGACCTGGAGAGCCGTTTGATTGCTTCCGCTGATCAATGCCGCGGGGGCGATAGTACTATTGTCGGTGCTGATGTTATACTGGTTCGATAATGCGATGGAGTAACTTGCGCTGATGTCAACATCATTTTGAAGATTCAAACCGAAGAGCGGGATAGCAAATCCCTTCTTGGAATAATTTGCGGTTATAGACAATTGGTTGGTGAGGCTTTGAGAGATCGTCCCGGACGATGGGCTTAAAACGTATTGCGAACTTGTGTTATACTGCACAGAGCTGGATATCACCGCATCTCCAATGCTTTTGAAGGCTATATTCAGTCCCACTAATGGTTGAAATCCGTAGGAGATTGTCTGTGCATCCGTTACCTGCCCCTGCTGGTCGCTTTCAATGTGCCACGTTTGTGAATAGGTAGATTGATATGCGTTGTCTAAACTCACGTGAGTAGCAAAACTCTTAAAGAGTGGAATCTGCTCAAGTCCATCCCAATGGAACGAATAATTCAGCCTCGGCATGTATTGGCCGAAAATCTTATCCAGTACAGGCAATGTTTCAAATCCCTGGACAAAAGCCTGCGAGAGTTTCTGCTGGGGCGTCAGCGTGCTTGTAGAATCATTTAACATTTTCGTATAGTCCGCAGCTACTTGATTGATGCCGCTCTTAAAAACAGAAAAGAACAGCACGGGCGGCACCGTGAAGAAGCTACGGGAGACCTGGCCTGAAATCACGTTAGTCAAAGTACTATCAATGGGATTGCCGCTCGCATCCGTTGAATAGGTCGAGTTCTGATTATAGCTCCAATTGACGTTCCATGATAGATCGATTGTGGCGCCGCGCCACAGGCTGCGTGAAGTTTTAATGTTGATTGAATTAGTATTTGAAAAGTTATCGGTAATTCCTGCATCGGGAACTCTGACCGTGGGAGTCTTGTCAAATCCGAAAAAAGGGAAGCCGTCTCGTTTAACTAAACCCAGTTTGCTGTACGGATCAGAGATAAGACCGAGCTGGTAGATCTGTGAAGGCCCCAGCGCGGGATTGCTTTCCTGGATAAAAGGGATACTGAAGAAGTTGCTCATCCCGGGGCGATCCGACGGAAGACCTCCGTCTTGAGATGAGTTCGTTGATGTAAATGTTGCTGAAATATTTTCAAAGTCCAAAAATGGAACCTTTACCAAAACATCAAGAAGGTTGCCGAGTTGGGCTCCCTTTCCTTGAGACAAGAAAGTAGACGTGGATGTAGTGTCGATGTTTTCAAATTCTTCTCGTCCATGTCCGCGTCCGCGTGCATTGAATACGGGAGGTTGCTCTGACGCTCCTCTGCTCGTGTCTGGCGTGCCTGCCACCGATGCTCCGGCTTCAAACCACGGATCTGTCAGCATCTTCAACTGGAGGCTTGACCCCAACGAGAGGCTGGAGCTCACTCCTGCGCTTCTGCCGAGCTCCCCCTGCTGAAGCGCATTGGCCCATTGGTATCCGGAGCTGTAATTCCCCTGTAGACTCAGATACCGCTGAATGTCGAAAGGCAGCTTCGGCTGCGTCGTCAACTGAACCTGCTGTGAATAATTATAATCGGTGCCGAAGTTTATGAGCCCGTTATTGAAGAATATTTGATGGAACACATACGAATTGGGATAAGGTAGTTGGGTTAAAGTATCGTAGTCCATCGAATAGAGCGAGCTATTTATGCTGAACTGGTATACCAATGCCGGATTCAAGATTCCGTTGTTCGTGAATTTCCAGTTGAAGCCGCCGCCGCGCGTGGCCGTGAAATTCGGAGTTATCGTTGGAGTTGTCTGGGTCCAGTAGTCCTCAACTGTTAGCGAACGTTGTGCACTCATAGAAAAGTTGATAGAATTCGGCAAGTATCTAATTTGGAAATCATTCCCGGTCAGTTCCGCTGCCGGCTGCGGGTTTTGCACTTCATTTCTTGTCAAGCCAGCAGCTGGCTGACTAAGCGTCAAAGGCTTGCTTTTGGTTGGAAACGGTGTAAGGTACGCATCGGGATCTAATTGAACCGAATATCCTGCCGAGTAATTCCACGACCAATTATTTCCGGCTTTCACCTGAGTATTTCTATAGTCCGACCCGGACCAGTTGTATCCCATCGTTATATCGTCGAGAATGTCCTTGATGTACCACTTTGTTGAAGGAATCACGATTTTCATCGTGGGGACTGCCCATGAATTTGCAATAGACTGTGTCTGAGAGCTGGATCTGAGGCTATCTGCCATGGCTGCTGCTTCAGTCGCACCATATCTGGGCTCAAGCAGGTTTTCCTCGCTCTGTATTGCAGAAGCAATAGGAATGTCGCTTCCCGCCAGGTAGAGCGGATTCGCGAAGCTCTCGGTGTGAGTGTACGAAAGTGGTATTGTTGTTCCCTGCCACTCGCGCGGCAATAGTTTGTCAAGACTTACCGATGCGCTCACGGACCAATTCTGAGTAGTATTCAACGTGCCGAATTGAGTTGTGAGATCGTGAAAATAGGGATCCATTTTTGAAAAATTAAAGGCGACCTGACCTATGTCTGCAAACTGAATACTTCCGTTGAAGCTATAGGCACCTCCGGGAGTATTATCCACGTTTGTCAATCGCAATTCGTCAACCCAGATAGAGCCCGAGAGAAGTTTAGCGCTTCCGGGATTAGGATTTGCTACGCCTATCTGAAAATACGTCACACTCATGAGTGACGGATTTCCTTGGAACCAGTATGATGCACCGGGCACACCGTTACCGGCCGGCACTCGCTGGATGGTCTGACTGGCGGAGTCGCGCCTTTCTTTGATCGTGGTCAACTGTGAGAAGTCGATACTGATATCTTCCCATCCGCGCCTGAGGCCGGTATTTCTCAGGTGCTGTTCATCAAAAATTGGCTGCCGGTATTCGTAAAAATCAGAAGAATCACTCCCGAATCGAATAAAAACATCGGCGTCATGATGCGTTGAATCTGTATAAGCGAAACTAGAATCGTGAACAAAAAACTTCATTGTCTTGTAATGGAAAAGATTGAGCGTATTCGGAAATGTTTTGTAGGCATATCGAGAATCGCCGCCGTGCAGGCGGTTGAGGGTCAAGTCAAGCGATGATTCGTTCTCAAGAATGCCGGGTTGAGTGGGGTCGGAGTTATCCACAGGCTGCAAACCGTTGACAGGGGCTGCATAGTTCGGATTGTCATCGATATCAACCACCGAGACTTGCATTGTGGTGTCGTTCACGTTTGGTACCTGCCAATAATTCCCGAGGAGATCCATCTGGGCGATATCTAAAAGCATTGAGCCCGCTTGCATTCCGTCGAACCAAAACCGGACAAATTGCACCGCCGATAAACTCGGAGTTCCGATTGTCTTAGAAGGATCTTTCAATGGAATGATGTATCGATAATAACCGTCATGCCCGCCGCCGGCAATATATGGGTTTTTTACCGTGTCGAGTTTTAGATTGTATTCAAAGTAGCTATTGATTTGATTCAAATTGCCGTTATGGAGCAGGTCTTCCGTATCCGGGTATCTGCCGGTCGCAGTACCGTTATCGTTAGTTGCGTTCCCGTCAGTACCGTTCACGTGCGTGAAATCACCCGTTTGCCAAGTGGCATTGGTCGCCGGTGGGTAAAAATCATCACCATCCGGATCAGGAGAGCCATTTGAGTAAGGATTTTTATCGTTCGACCGTTTGGGGATCCATTGATACTGCTGCTGTTCTTGAGCATCGGTCATTTCATCCAGCCCAAAGTCATGGCCGGGTAGAAGCGTACCCAACCCGGCCGAATCTTCTGTCATTAAGACTCCGTTCCCGAAAATATCTTCGCTGACTTGTCCTACGTCAATGTGCATCGTTCCATTTCCGGATGGAACCTGATCGATTTTCATCCATATTTCGATGTAGTTTACGTTCTGTCCGGCAAGATCCGTTGCATTACCCGATAGCACGTTCATGAGGCCGCCCCACGCCATCTGCGGGTTCTTTCGTATTGTTGAATCTAATACGGATCGCGGTGCTCCATATTCTGCCACATCGGACTCGTGCTCGTAAGCCCTGTTATACTGGCCTCGCACTGTGTCTATGAAAGCGATGTGCATATCGGTCTGGGTTTGCTGGTCGGCAGGGACATCTTTACCCGGCCAAATATTTTTAACGTTTGTTTGCGCTGGGACGTTGTTGAACCAGTATGTCCACCCTTTCCAGTCTGTCTTTGTCGAATCTGCGATTCCAGGATAGACCGAATCCAATGCCGTAGAATCGGGAACGCTTGCGAGAGTCCAATTCGAATATGTCATCGGCAGCGGGATCGTTCTCTTCGAGCCCTCGAAATCATCGATATACGCTATGCTCTTTCCGTTATCGTCCGGGATTACGCTTGTTTCTGTGTTCGGATTCGGGAGCATATACGCGGCCTCGGCGTGAAGATTAAGTTTTGAAGGAGCCGCAGTATGAATCAACGGCAAAAAATCCAATGCCTTTGTCAGAAACGGGAGGTCTATCGAAGTCGTGCCGTCAACTCCCAAAATAAGATTGCTCATGGGCTCCTCGCCTATTTCGACCTTGTTATTCGGCGATTGAATGGAGTAATTCATTAAAGTGAACCCGAGGCTCGATTGATCATTGATCTTCAAGTCGCCGCGCAATCCGGTGAGCGACTTTGACGCAATCTGAAAAATGTCGTTCGTCTCATATTGTATCTGTACGTTGGCACCCGGGACTAATGCCTCGGCATTTCTGATGTCCAATTCGCCTGTGACATAATCGACCGTGTAGTCGTCGTCAGGGATGAGCGCGTTGCCGTTCAGTAAAACTTTGACGCTCCCCTGGACGAGGTTGAACCCGAGATTGTAATGGGACGTTGTTGCACTTGTAAAGTTTCCTGTTATAGAAAATCTGTCGTGCAATTGATCCGCATTTGACGCCTGATCGGAAGTTGTGTCATAAACAGCATCAAATGCGTACGACGAGAGGCTGTCAGAGGGCTGTATTTGTTTCGAAGTGCCACCAGAACCAACGAAAGACGTTAGACGGAACGCTTCACTGAAAGGTTCGAGAAATGGGAATATTATTTCGCCGGTCGCATCGTTCACACAAATGTTATTATTATCAAATACCCCATCCGGTGGGCCTTGACCATTCGCTCCCGTTTTGTTGACACCGAACAGTTGAAGAAGATTTATTCCATCAGCAGTAATGTTGTCTTGAGCCGACTGCCCTGGAGCCGTATATAGGATTTTCACATTTGTGAGCGCACTTTGAGTAAGACCCGTCCCGCCGACCGGATAAATGTTTCTGAGCTGCATATTCCATGCTTCCTCCTCATACGGGCGCAGATCATATGGCTTTATCAATTTGAGCACGAGTCGTTGTGAGGCGGATGTGTCACTGGATGTAATGGTACCGTATGTAGTGCCATCCGCCGTCTGATACGCGACGCCAATTATAGATCCGTCCTGGGGAGCGCTGCTAAAGGTTATCACACCTACATCTCCGTTGTAATCCAGAGAATATTGACTTGATGCGAGTTTAACGAATTTTCCTGTTTCAATCAGACCAGGCTCTGTATTGGTGACTGACGGGAGAGCGCGATAAGAGGTGTAGAATTTTGCATTTGCGTTGACCGAAGGAAGATCCATTACCGCCACACCGTCCCTTGCCGTTGGAGGCTGCTGCAAACTCTGGGTATATTGCCAAACTTCAATATAAGTAATGGCCTTTTGAGCATTCCACTTAGTTAAGTTTGAATTAAGAAACGTCTCATAATTTTGTCTGTATAAAGAATCTATAAAGAAGTGGTTAGTCGAATACTGGTACGCGCGGAGAGCGAAGGTCTGATTCGCCGAGCCGCCGTTTACCGACAATGTCTTGCTCTGTGCCTTCTGCTGGCTGGCAATGCCGGTCAGTGTCAGCGGACCGAACTGAGCTTGAACTTTGATTCCAAACAACGCCTGACTGCTTCCGATGAAACTGGAGTTCGAGCTCATCGAAACGTTTCCGGCTTCGACACTTTTTATGATTTCATCATTGTACCCGGTGTATGTAAGCTTAAGCTGGTTCTCATAGTCGAACTGGTTCTGTGTGTCCCAGTTCGCACCGATGCTAAGCTTATCACCGACCGTTCCGCTGATGTTTACCTGGACGTCCTGCTTGAAGTCAGGCTGGTTTGTCACATTGCCGAGCGCCGATAAGTTTGCTTGGTTTGTCTTTTGATTTTGCCATGCACCATGGATATCGACGGCGCCGGAAATTTTGAGGTTTATGCGCGGCGGGCCGAAGATGCTTAGAATAGGATTTGACGGAATCGGTATATCGATGTTTGTCATGCTCTGCATCAAAGTGCCGAGCGCATTTTGCTGGGAAAGGGAAATGTAACTGCGAGCCAGCTCTCCCCACGTTTTCTGTCTGAAGTAATCCTCCTCGAGTTTGATGTATTCAGGGGTCGGCACCTGAAATGGAATTCTAATATCTTTTCCGAATAATGTTTCTCGAACGGTCACAAAATCATCTGTGGAATCGAAAGCCGCCGACTGTTGGATTACGTTGGAATAAAGGAAAAGCGGGTATTGATATTGCGGAAAAACGTATGCCTGGGGCTGCGTGTGTCTCAATTCTGACAGCCACGCAGAAAGCTTCAACGAGTCTAAGGAAATCGTATCGGATACTGCCGATGAGGTATCCACCTTCATGTGATTCGTGGGCGTTGAAAGCGTATCGCGACCCGGGGCACCACCTCGAGGAGATCCATTGCGCGCGACAGAGTCTTTTGCCACAACTCTCGGGATAAGAGTCGTGTCACCTTTTTCCTTTATCGAATCCGGCTTGAATGAAGATCCCGCATGGTTGACAACCGGCGGTCGAATGCTGATTGAAGTATCCGGCAGATCGTGACCCGACTCAGTATCCGTGGGCCGTGATAAATCCCGGACCTGGCTAATGAAAACGCCGTCCGACTCGCTATAATGGTCATGTGGGAGAACAAGCTGTCCATCATCGAGCCAGCCTCCCCGCAAATGAGCCGAATCATCGTCGTATTTGAGATCGAGCTTCCCGCTCGATAAATCGAGAATTGCCCAGACGCCAGCAGTTATCCCGAATGCAATAAAGGCTGTAAGCGCAGTATGACTTATTCGAGTTTTGAGACTTTCCACTATACAGATTGCTTACGTTATACTCTCAATCGTTACTTTTGGTTAATACATTAGCAATCTTTACGTATAGTTTCTCCATAAATTTCGTTGGTTTAAGGTGGAAAAAAATATCGAAGCCGCCAGTAAATATCAAGCCCAATGAACAGAAAGGCAGGCAATCAAAAGATGATTACAGCATCATTCGAGATGCTTTTTCAAAAAGCCATGCGTATTATCTCCCACAGCCTAAAGAACCTCCGGCACAGAAGAACCCAACGCCTATGCCGACTCCGCCGATCATGATCCTGTTTCCTTCTTCAATGGTCATCCGATCAATTATAAGCAATAAAGAAGATTCTCTTAAATGGATAAAGAACTTTGCCGTCTTTCCGGATGGGATAAACCTGAATGCACTCTGCAAGCACTTCATTCTCGAATTCTTTCCGGCTCGACTCATCCGGAAGTTTTTCCAGAAACGGTCTCATCCCTGTTCCCTTATACCATTCTACGAGTCCAGCATGAGAATTTAAAACATGATAATAGGTCGTTTCCCATAGATCAAATTTAGAGGAAATTCGGAACAATGTGTCGTAATAATATGCGGCATCGTTGTAAGTAAATATCTTTTCGAACGTCGGAAGTGAATCTTGACCATTTCGGACTTGAAGACACTCTGAGAAGAGCCTGGTGCAATGGAGATTCCTTATTTCCCGGTACCTGGACTGCTAATGCGCCGCCTCTGTTCACAATTTCAAAAAGATGGGGTACAAGCACTTCATGGTCAGGTATCCACTGAATCGCTGCATTAGAAAAAACAATATCATATTTTTTTTCGTGCATAAATGCGGAGGCGTCTGCCGTGATCCACTCAATGCCGGGGTAGTCTTCCTTCGCTTTTTCTATCATGGCTGCAGAACTGTCGAGGCCGGCTATCTTTGCGTCTGGCCATCTACCGCGCAGAACCCTTGTGCTGTTGCCCGGCCCGCAGCCGATGTCTATGATACATTTCGGGTTCTCGATATTTACTCGAGCAGAAAGGTCGATTGACGGCCGAGTCCTCTCGTTTGCAAATTGTAGGTACTGTCGTGGATTCCAATCGGTCATGAATTGCTATTTTCTCAACTAATTCAGTTGCGGTCCTTTTCCTATCGCCATTCTGCCGGCATAATATCGCTTCTTGATCTCAGAAGATTTTTCGATAAAAGCCTCCAACCCGATTCGTTTGATGGTACACAGATTGAAAACTTTCATGTTATGCGGCAAGACCTCCGCCCGGTTCGCGGCTGGGTGGAGCTTCAAACACGGAAACTCGGGGCAGTCGGAACAGGATTCAATATTCCTTTCCGAAAAGCATTTGTAAGTTTCACAAGTGCCGCCAATAACAGGGCATTCGCCATACATCGGTCTGCATCCATCACATGGCAGCTTATCCTTAGGCATGCCCCTCTCGACCAGCCTGTTAAATAATTCGTGATTGTCCCTGCACGCGTACAACTCGCATATTCCACAATCAATCCCGCAAGGCGCGACTAATTTAATTCTTTCCATTGATGTCATATAAACTACTCCTTTGAAATTGTCCCACGCTCTCTCTATCGTCATTTTACTTGAAAAACAACGCAAACTCAAGCACAATTAATTATTTAAGAATTAAGTCCATTCAATCGATCTCTTCGAGTATCTTCGCCGCATCCCGTACACATTGGGCGCAAATCGCCTTGGCCATGCCCTTTTCTTTGAACTCCATTTGACCGTCTTCCGTGTTTAGGTCGATGCCCAGAATCTCTCTGCATAAGATTGTGCCATGAAGCTCGCGGAAGCGCTTTTCGAAAACCCGGACGACGCGATATGTTTTCATTTTCGCACCATTGTCCTTTGCATCAGAAGAGCCGTATTTGCACCCGATAACCATGAAGGCTCCGGTCACAGCCCCGCAAACTTCCTGCAGACGTGCCATGCCGCCTCCGAAACCGGATGAGACTCGCATAGATTCTTCTTCTCCTATTCCCAGTTCAGGCGCATAAGTGGAGAAGACCGACTGCGCACAATTGAAGCCTTTTGAAAATATCTCGACCGCCCTCTCATCTTTGTCAGCCATTTGCCAATCCTTTCGTTTTATTCCATCCTAAATGAGGTTTATGATTTATTTATTGCGGAATATTTTCAACATCCTATTTCCACCCTTTTGAAATTCATAATTGACTTCTGATTCTTCAGCACAATAGCCCATTCTGGAAAACTCATTGACTATTTCATTTACATATTGTGATCGAATCGAGTTGACATCTAATAATGGAAATATTCTTGCTTCCGCTGAAACTCGCAGCATCTCGTTTATTGCTTTGAAGTGGAAATCGAGCGATAGATTCTCTGAGTGTAGGAAAAGAAAGTGTGAACTCAACGATAAGTCACATTGACCATCCGGAAATGGCAGATTAGGTAATTTTGCGCACAAGTACCTTCCTTCGCTTTTTCCAGCTTCATAGTCATTTAAAAACGTTTCCATGGCCGACAATCTTATCTTACCAAGTTCATCAACATTCTTAATTGTCGTCCAGATAAATTTATCCCGATTTTCTTTTGTCTGCTCGATAACGATATGAAAAGTTTCCCGAATACGCTCTTCTATCTGTTTTTTACCGAGCTGATAAATTGAATCGACTGACATAATCTTTTTCCCGTCTACATTCGCAATGCAGTTAAAACTTGCCGGACCATCGCCGCATCCTAAAATATTTTTATCTAAATCACGTTCCGATAAAGCAAACATATCGACATACTCTTGATATGACCTTCCCCATGGAACAACAGATTTGTATCTGATAGCCATCCTAATTTTTCAGTTAGCTATTTCATCTCGGCAAAAACATTGCACGGATACATACTGTTTATTCGTCGAAGATAGACCCGTTCACTTGAAAATTTCACGTTCTTCTTTCAAGTCAACCATGGTGCGCCAAACCGCAACCCATTTCCCGTTTTGGTATTCAAATACCCATATGTTTCTTCCGACCGATCGTTCACGATAAGAAGTGCGCTCGTAAAGCATGTCGAATCGGAAACTAATGACCCCTACATTTCCGATGATCTGAATCTGTTCATCTGATTCTTTGTATTCGACAACCCTGGCATTTAAACACCATTCATCAAATCCAGCAAGCAGTGGGTCCCTTCCCGCAACAGTACCGGTGAAACCCGGAAGGACCATGACCACCTGCGGATGCAGGTACGGAAGCATCTCGGACGGGCGATTTTCGCGCCATGAACGGTTTATCGCTGCCATTACATTGTGCAGTTCGGAATCAGAATTTCCCAATTCTTAGACTCCACCTACGACCGATAATGAGAATTGCCGATAAGGAATATTTATATGACCCGTCCATCATCGTGCTTCTCTTTTTATTTCCTCACCTGTCCGCTTCCGTGCACAACGAACTTTGTGCTCGTCAATTCGGCAAGTCCCATCGGTCCACGTGCGTGGAGTTTCTGCGTGCTGATTCCGATTTCGGCGCCTAACCCGAATTCAAATCCATCCGTGAATCGTGTCGATGCGTTGACGTATACTGCCGCGGAATCGACTTGCTGTAAGAACTTATCGCCGTTCGCTTTGCTGCCGGTAATAATGGCGTCGGAATGATGGGAGCCATAATGGTTGATGTGTGCAATCGCTTCGTCAACATCTTTTACCACTTTTATTCCTATGATTAGATCCAAATATTCTCTATGCCAGTCTTCTTCATTCGCAGGAACTATATCTTTTATGATGGAGCCCGACTTTTTATCGCCGCGGAGTTCGACGTTGGCCTGTCTTAGTTTGTCCGCAACACGCGGCAAAAAAAGCTGCGCGATCTTTTCGTGCACCAATAATTTCTCGGCGGCATTACAGACCGACGGCCTCTGCACTTTCGCATTCAACACGATCTCTTCCGCTTTCTTCAGATCGGCCGAGCTATCGACAAACACGTGGCAGTTTCCTTCGCCGTGCGCTATCACAGGAACACTGGAATTTTCCTGGATGTATTTGATTAATTGCTGGCTGCCGCGTGGTATGATGATGTCTAAGTAACGGTCCTGCTTCAGCATTTCTGCGACTGCTTTACGGTCGGTCGTGTCGATGAACTCGACGCACCCTGTAGGCAGTCCGACATTCTTTAAAGCTGTTTTTATGATTCGGACAAGCTTCTTGTTGGTATGGATGGCTTCCGAGCCGCCGCGCAGGAGCACGGCATTTCCGGCCTTAAGACAAAGCGCTGCCGCATCGACGGTGACATTCGGGCGGGCTTCGTAAATGATTCCCACCGCTCCGAGCGGGACGCGTATTTTCTCGATCACGAGTCCATTCGGAACGTTCTCACACGTTCCAATATTTTGCCTACAGGATCGGGCAATGAAATCACATCTTTGACGCCCGTGGTCATCTGCATGATGCGCTTCTCGTTAAGAGTCAGCCGATCCAGCAGCACGTTTGAAATTCCTGCCTGCCTGGCCGCTTTTAAATCTTTTTGATTCGTTCTGCAGACTGCCTGAGTTTCTCGTTCAAGCTGCGAAGCGATTGCCCTCAGCAGGGCGTTCTTTTTTCCCGTCGTCGCATTATAAAGGACGCCGCTTGCCCGTTTCACCGATCGTGCTTTTTTTTCTACGGTTGTCATCTCCTTTATCCCGTTATTCAATTGTTCCATCTTCCGTCTCTCCGATCGGTGCGAGATTATCCCGGTGCACTACCTCAGCCGGCGCTTTCCGTTTGAGAATAGCTTCGACTTCTGCGGTCTTTTTGCCTTTGATTTTACTAAGCTCGACGGAAGAATATCCCGTAATGCCTTTACCTATTTCGTTCCCGTCGACATCCAGTATAGCAACGATATCCTGTGCGCTGAAGCTGCCGTAAACATTCTGTATGCCTGAAGGAAGCAGGCTCTTATTCCTTTTCAGCAATGCGTTCTTCGCCCCATCATCCACCACGATGGTACCGGTTGTCGCCGATACAAACCCGATCCATTGTTTCCTCATCGACATTTTTTTTGCTGCAGGAAGAAAAACCGTTCCACAAAAATCACCGGAGAATATCTCGTTGATGACCTGCTGGTTTTTCCCGTTCGCGATAATCATAACAATTCCTGCCCTTACACATTTCTTCGCCGCTTGAATTTTTGTAAACATCCCTCCTGTGCTCAGTTCACTTTTGCTCTTCTTGGCAGAACGCTCGATGACCGGAGTTATCTTTTCGACAATGTGGATGAGTTCAGCATGAGGATTGCGTGCGGGATCGTCCGAATATAATCCGTCGATGTCGGTCAGGATCAGCAGGATGTCTGCCTCGATGAGAGTCGCCACCATTGCAGACAGATTGTCGTTATCGCCGAACTTTATTTCTTCAATCGCAACCGTGTCATTCTCATTAATCACCGGAATAACACCATGGTCGAATAGAGCGGCGAAAGTGTTTTTGGCATTAACGTATCGCCCCCGGTTTACGAAGTCATCTTTAGTCAAAAGAATTTGGGCTATGGAAAGATGCTGCTTCCTGAAGGCGTTTTCGTAAGCTTCCATGAGGAGTGGCTGACCGATTGCGGCTGTCGCTTGCTGTTCCGGAATTGATTTCGGACGCTCGTAAAATTTCATCGCGGCGACCCCTGCACCTATTGCGCCCGAACTAACGATAGCAACATTTTTGCCTAACGACCGCAAATAAGAAACGCTCTTTGCGATTGAGCTAAGTCTATCTGCATCGATGCCGCGTTCTCTGTCCGCAAGCAGGTTCGTTCCGATTTTAATGACAACGGTATTTTCTTGCTGTAGGATATTCTTCAGTCTCTGCATTATTGATTTCTTTCTCTAAATATATAAGGAACAGCCTCAAAATTCACGCAGAGGGGAAAATAAATTGGAGCTATGCCGACTGAAGATAATGGTTGTGACTCTTTCCCGAAATCAGGGAAACCTTGCGAAGGTTTTGCTTGGGAAGTCGTTCAATGCTACAATACTCTCAAGTTCTGCTAAGAAAGCCTTCGCAAGATTACCCCACCCCGTTCAGAATGAGTCACTATCAAGATTGTGGTCGGGTTGTTAGTTTGAATTTTCAGGGATAGTCATATAAATTAGTGCAAGGGTCGATGTGGAGCGCTTTTCAGCAAGTTAATTATTTTGAGAATTTTCCAAAAGGAAATTCCACAAGTGAAAAGATTAACAAAATCTTAGGGAGGCGTAAAATGAAAAAGTTTCTGTTTCTCGCATCACTTCTGCTTTTGTCAAGTTCTGCGTTTGGTAATCCGGTTGCACCACCACATGCAATTATTTCGGAGTTCAAATTCGATGCCGTCAACAAGTGGGAATTGGAGATCGGCATTGGCTCATCAATGGTAGGACTTCCGTACATACATGGTGACTACGACAGCATCTGCATTACCACATCAGCCGGATCGGCACGCATAAGCCTGGATTTCGTGAAGGACAGTACTTCATTGCTGGTGATAACTCCAGACAGTCTTTCAAATCCACTGTAGGTTAACGGCAGCGGAGACTGCATAACGCTCTATTCCTACTTATCAAATGAACCCTTTGGGAGAATGCAATTGACGGACGCTTTATTATTCGGGAACTATCCAGGCTCGGCGTGTGATTCGATACCAACGGGATACTCAATTTGCAGATTCAGCTTTGATTACGACGTTGAGAACAGTGATTTCGTCTTCTGCCTGTCAAAAAATCCGACCATTGGTGCTCCGAATTACACCTCGGGCTGTTGCGCCACGATGAGCGGAATTATGTTCGATAAAAACGATAATAAAATAACCAACGGAACCTTCACGCTGGATTATCCAATTACATTTAATGAAGACGGGACATATTCAACCAGAATACTTGCCCAGAAGTGCATCCTCTCAAATTTGTTTCAAGGAGATGGGATGGGAGGATGGTCAGTATTAACGACAGATACACTGGGGATAGATGCGTATCCCGATTCCGTCATCAAGAGAGACATTCATTTTACAACACTTATGGATGTAAAACAGAATCCTGTACCATCAAATCCCGACCTGTACATCATCAACTATCCGAACCCGTTTAATCCGGGCACCAACTTCTTTATCAAAATGCCGGATAATTTGAAACGTGAACACGGACGGATCGATATTTACAATTCCATCGGCCAGAAAGTTTACGTTGTTCCGGTATCAAATAATTCGTCGTACAAATGGGACGGAGTTGACATGAGCGGGAGAGCAGTTGCGTCGGGAGTTTATTATTACCTTCTTCTTTTCAAAAACGCAGTTTACAAAACCGGCTCCATGATTTTGTTGAAATAGGCAAGTGAAATTGTTCGTAGTATTCTTTTTGCTGCTCAGTTCGTGCGCCTTCGGTCAGGAAGTTAATTTTTTCAAAGAAGACATTACGTTCCGGCTGAGCAGCGAATATTTTTATGTGTACGGTACATACTGGTTTTCGAACCAATCTGATCATAATGCAATGACGTTGATCTACTATCCGTTTCCGGTGATCGGACAAAATAATTCAGTGGATTCCATGGATATATTCGATATTACAGACGGGGCTCGACCGAATATCTCAAACAAGACTGAAAACGGCTTCAGTTTTATGCTGACAATCACGGCACATGATACCACCTTGTACCACATTGCATATCGCCAGAAGGTAAGCGGCGACAGCGCGTCGTATATTCTGCGCTCCACACAAGCATGGAACCGGCCTCTTGAATATGCCGAGTACAAATTCATGTCTGATAGTTCCATTGGAATCACATGGTTTTCGTATCAGCCTGACAGGATTTACAATATCGAAGGAAAAAACATCTATCTCTGGTAGCGCAGTAATTTCATGCCGCTGAAAGATTTTGTTGTTCATTTCAAGCCAAAATGATCTTTTTAGAAGAGTCAAACCTTACGAAAGCTCCAAATCTTCGCTAGGTTCGTCGTCTTAGCGTGAGGAGGTAAAATTTCTGTACGCTTTTACCGTTGCTTCGTCACCTTTGTACTTCTTAAGGAAAACTTCAAGTTGTCTTCGCGCTCCGAATGATTTATTTATCTGTAAATTGTCGATGGCTTTCCGCAGAACATCATTAACCTGCCGCCCGTTGTAGCCGTCGAAGTCGTTTAGCCGCGAGGCGCGCTCTTTTGCATCTTCAAAACTGCTGCTTCTTCCAAAAGATGCGATCAAACCGTCTAAGAACCTCTTCTGCAGCTTCCTGTTTTTGTGAATGACTTTCGCTACTCCTGTACAGGAGCGACCGACATTCTCAGTTTTGAAGTTGAACGCTTGATACTTCGATAGAAAGCCGAACGGGTCAATCGATACCTTGAGCGAAACGATGAAGGTTCCTCTGGCTACTGCAACGCCGCATTCCTGCGACGTCCACTTTGAGGTCAAAAACCTTTCAGTGAGGAGCGGTAGAAAAACATCCGCTTTTCTAAGTTCGGCGAGAATTCTGATTTGCCATTCTTCAGCAGGCTGGATATCTTCGTGCGCAAGGAAGACATCCATTCCGTAATTGTATAGATGATTTTTTATTGTTCCTGCAAGCGCTCTTTCGGAAGAATGGTAGCTGAGGAATACTTTAAGCATAATCTTAAACTATGATTTATATGATTGAATGATGGGCTATGATTATTAAGTCGAGTTTATTTTTCTAAAGTTTTGATTCCGGATTGTCGATTCTTGATGATTATGGTTTTCATCAAATCATTCCATTCATAATTCAAGGCTTCATCCTCTTCCATATGAAGTACACCGGAACGCCAAGCAATACAATTACTAAGCCTGGCCAGGTATATCTCGGCTTGAAGATTAGAAGGTCAGTCGAAATTGCAGCGGCAGCAAAGATGTAAAGCCCAGGGAGGATGGGATACCCGAATGCTTTATAAGGACGTTCGGCATCGGGGCGTTTTTTGCGCAAGATAAAGATTCCGGCGATTGTCATAATATAAAAAATAAGTACGGCGAAAATTACGTAGTCCAGCAAATCGCTGTAAGTTCCGGATAAGCAAAGCAAACACGCCCAAATTCCCTGTACCACCAAAGCTGCCCCCGGCACCGACTTACCGTTCAATTTCCCGGCGCTTTGGAAAAACACTTTATCCTTTGCCATCGCGTAATAGACGCGCGCGCCTGCCAATATCAATCCGTTATTGCAGCCAAAAGTCGAGATCATTATTAACACCGCCATGATGATTGCGGCAGGCGCACCGAAAATCACCCATGCTGCAGCTGTTGCGACTCTATCGTTTGCGGCAAATTGAATTCCCCGGCTTACTACGTCGCTGCCGGCCGGGCTTCCCAGCACAGGAAGCATCGACATGTACGCGACGTTTGCAAGAATATAGAGAATCGTTACTGTCAGTGTACCAAGTGCGAGGCTGAGCGGGATGTTCCTTTTCGGATTTTCGACTTCCGCTGCAGTGAAGGTAATATTGTTCCATGCGTCGCTGGAAAAAAGCGATCCCACCATGGCAACTCCGATTGCGGCGGCGAGTGTCATGCCGGACAACGACTCTATCATAACGACTTTTCCGCCTTCGACATGCGTCCAGCTTGCTCGCCAGAATTCGGAAATGTTCGCGGATATCGCGGACGCGCTTCTTGAGATAATGATTCCGAGGATAATCAAACCGATCAGCGCCAGAGTCTTTGTTATCGTGAAAATATTTTGTACGATTTTTCCTTCGCGGAGTCCGCGCATATTAACGTAAGTCAGGAACACAACGCTGACTATCGCCAACACCTGTGCTGCCGAAATGTTCAACCGGAATACCGTGATAAGTACGTTCGACTCTCCAAACCAGGGGATGAGCACCGCCGTGAATTTCGCAAATGCGACTGCGACAGCGGCAATTGTGCCGGTTTGTATCACGAGGAAAAGAGTCCAGCCGTATAGAAAGCCGATGAGCGGATTATAAGCTTCGCGAAGATAAGCGTATTGCCCGCCGACGTGGGGCATCATTCCTGCGAGTTCGCCGTAACTCAAAGCAGCGATCACGGTGACTGCGCCGGTAACGAGCCAGACGAGGAGCAAGTATCCAGGCGAGCCGACGGTTCGCGCAATGTCTGCGCTGACAATGAAAATCCCGGACCCGATCATCGAACCTATGACGATCATCGTCGAATCCAGGAGTTTAAGCTCGCGCTTGAAGTGTCGAACATCCCCGCTCACAACGGAACCTGGGGACTTCGATTCTGACTTGCCGGCACTCATATTGAACCTCAAGTTTGTTTTGACAGAATGGGCAGCACATACAAGGACTCACCGAAGCAGCACTTCGGACAATGGCCAAAGAGCAGCATCCACGATGTTTCTTATTTGCTTACCATGGAAGGTAAATTAACTACTGCGAATGAAGGATTGAATCCTCGACAATCAAAAAAGTGCAAGACATTTGAACTGAGGTGCATTTTCATGGAAACATTTTTACAGGCTACTCGCCGATCTCCACCGCCACGAATCTTGATACGTAAGTATTCCCCTGCTTCGTCAACACTTTCAGCATTACGGCGTCACCGTCTCTTTTATTCTTCAAGGCATCGACAAGATCTTTAGTCGAATTGATTTTGTTGTGGTCAACTTCCATGATGATGTCATCTTGGAATAAACTTCTTTCGGCTGCCGGTCCGGTCGGCGAAACACTTGCCACACGGACACCCGATTCAACATTTGCCTGCTTCTTAGTGTCGTTATCCAGAGGCTGAATGGTGATTCCCAGTTTTGCGATGTTAGCCTGGCCGCTCTGATCCGGATTCTCGTTATCCTCGTCATTATTTTGATCGGTGCTTGCCAAATTTTGTTGAGGCAATTCACTGAGTGTAACATCTTTTGTTAACGCGGTTCCGTCGCGATAAATCTTCACGGCGACAACATCACCCGGTCTGTGTTCAGCTATCATGGTTTGTATTTCGTTGGCCGCATCCACCTCTTTCCCATCAATGGCCAGGATGACGTCGCCCGATTTTATTCCTGACTTCTCCGCAGGTGTTCCGGACATTACATCCTCAACAAGAACGCCCGTTGGCTTGGACATTCCGAGTGCGCGCGCATCCGTTTCGTCGATCCCGTTCGATTTCATCTGGATGCCGAGCCATGGTCGCTTGACTCTTCCATATTCGATCAAATCTTGGGCCATCTTTCTGACCAGATTTATCGGAATTGCAAAGCCGTATCCCTGGTTAAAGCCCGTGCTGGTCGCGATCGCAGTGTTGATGCCGATGACTTCACCTTGAATGTTCACAAGCGCCCCGCCACTGTTGCCGGGATTTATCGCGGCGTCAGTCTGTATGAAATTGCTGATGCCATATCTCTCCTGCGAAGATGAAATATCTATATTCCTTCCTATTGCGCTCACGATTCCTGCGGTCACGGTCGATGTGAGACGCAGCGGATTTCCTATCGCAAGGACCCACTGACCTACTTCGACGCTATCAGGATTACCAAGCGCGGCAGCCGGCAGATTTTTGCCTTCGATTTTTATGACTGCAACGTCGGTAGTCGGATCCGTGCCGATAACCCTGCCCGTGAATTCACGGTTATCATGGAGTCTCACTTTTATCCCGTCTTTCTCCGCGTCTTCCACAACATGGTTGTTCGTAAGAATGTAGCCGTCAGAAGTTACGATCACTCCGGATCCAACTCCCTTTTCGGGCTGCGGCTCGGGAAAATTGAATTGAAAATTGTGGAAAAACTGAAAGCTCTGCTTTGGAGTTGTTGTGACAGTGACGCTTACGACTGTCGGGATGACTGCTTTCGAAACCGCCACGAACGCTTCTTGTGTAGCCAGCAAGTTAAGATACCACTTTAGTGATTGGAGTTGGGCCGCCCAATTTTATCTTTTCACCCTGGAAACCTAAACTCGTTCCGACGCCGTTAAAACTCATCGTTAACAATGCCCCGAAAATTACCCCGACCGCGACCAGCAACGCCGCTCCGAGTATTATCCTTTTGCGCATGATTATTTCCTCCAATTCATTTAACACTAAACAGTCGTTGAAATTCTTATGACGAAAGATAGGACACTAACAACACAGATGAAACGGATTTTTTCATCGGGAATCCCTTTCGCACACAGTTTGATCAAATTTAATATATTAGTCCATGCACAGGCACCGAAGCCTGTTTCGACACACGGGGTTGTTAAACTGTACCATTTTGCGCAATGCTTGTGCTATGTATCCGAGTCGGGTAGTGAAGCCGCCAGGAATTTCAATGACTTTAGTTCCTTCAAACTCTCCAAATGCTTTCTTAGATAAACAAAAACGAAATTCGAAAGTTCATTTTGAAGTGCTTGATCCATCCTCGAATTAGCCGCGGGTTCAGAACTTAGACGAAGAAAACTCTGCAAAATTAAAAGTGCCGGCATCGAGATAAGAAACACATCGTCGATCTTCGAGGCACATTGTTCACACAGAGGTCCGCCTTTCTCAACAACATAGCCGATCTTGCCTCTTACTCCTGCATAAATCGCCTTTTTACAGATCAAACAATATTCAAAATTCGGCGCGAAGCCGAGATTGATTGCGAGGTGCAATCCGAAATGCACGAACACATTAAGCGGGTAGATTTCTTTTTTGTCGAGTGCCTGCAGCGAATCCACCAACAGTCCGAATATCCTTTCGTTTTCCTCTTCATCGTGCATGACCCGGTTCACGATTTCAATAAGTGACATCGCTATCGAAAGTTTCTCGATGCTCGTCGTCAGCGACTTGAAATATTTCACGAAGTCGCTCGACGAAACGTATTGCAGCTGGCGATTCTCTCGGCGGTAGAAAACAATTTGAAGATAATTAAGGGGTTGGAAGAGCGACCCGAATTTACTTTTCGGATTGCGCGCACCTTTCGCGATTGCGCTCATCTTTCCATAACGCTTCGTATAGAACGTTACGATTTTGCTAGTGTCGCGATAGTCTATCGCTCTTAAGACAACTGCTTCCGTTTTTTCGATTGACACTAATTAATTTAACACCGGAGGGCAGAGGAGACAAAAGGATGCAAATAAGAATACGCTGCGGTGCGACTCCATCAACTTTATCCTCCGTTAATTACTTTCGCAATATTCTCGGTAAACGGCTTCCCGATTATTCCGCGCTCCGTAATTATCGCGGCAATGTTTTCCGCCGGGGATACATCGAACGCTGGCGCATAAACAGAAATATTTTTAGGGGCAGATCGAATGCTGGCGCCCATTATGTTGAATATTAAATTGCGCCATGGCGCAGAAGGCGCCAAATGGAACTCCGTGACTTCGTCGGCACTCCGTTCTTCGATTGGAATATCGTCGCCGCATTTCGCATTCAGGTCGAAAGTCGAGATTGGCGCGGCGATATAAAGCGGAATCTTGTTTTCTTTGCAGAGCACCGAAAGGTTATACGTACCGATCTTGTTCGCTGTGTCGCCGTTCATTGCAATCCTGTCCGCCCCGACCACGACGAGATCGACTTTGAACTTCCTCATCGCGATCCCCGATGCGCTGTCAACGATCAGCTTGAATTTTATCCCGAGCTTCTGAAGCTCGTACGCCGTAAGGCGCGCTCCCTGGAGAAGCGGCCGCGTTTCGTCCACAAGCACGAAAACATCTTTGCCCGCCTCGTATGCCGCGCGGATGACGCCGATTGCTGTGCCATATCCTCCGGTTGCAAGCCCGCCCGCATGACAGTGCGTAAGTATGACGGCTTTGTCCGGCACAAGCTCCAGTCCGAATTGTCCGATCTTCTTGCAAGACTTGATTTCTTCATCCAGAATCTTGCCGGACTCGTTTAAAAATATCTCACCGACATTGCCGGATAGCTTTAGTTTCCTCAAACGCGTGAGAACGTTTTTCAAATTAACAGCAGTCGGACGCGTCTCCAGAATTTCATTTAATGCCTGATCGAGCTTCGGATCGATTTCATCCTTCGACTTGAATTCAAAGGCAGCAAGTGTGGCAGCATAAGCGGCGGCGATTCCGATTGCAGGTGCGCCGCGGATGCGGAGTGATTTTATCCATTCGCAAACGTTTCTGTAATTCTTCGACGAGAGGAATTTCTCCGTGTGTGGGAGCAGTGTCTGATCGATGATCACGACTTTGCCATTGTCCCATCTTATTGGATCGGGAAGATTAACCACCTTGGCCTCTCTCGCGCTGCGAAGCGGCTTCCTGGCCCGACGGGCTAAAGCCCCCGTACTGTTTGGTCTTGAGTAACCGCGACCTCGAGGTCGTGGTTAACGAACTTGATGATTCGAGGAGCTTTAACGCTTTCACAAAATTTGTCATTATATAATTTTTACTCTTCGAATTTCGATAGGTCGATGAAGTCGCGGTAGCGCCGGTGAATGTCCATGTCCGACAAATCTTTCAAGGCTTCGGTGCCGAACTTCCCGACGCAGAAAGAGGCCATCACGCTGCCATAAATGACCGCTCTTTTCAAGTTAGCATCCGATAAATCTCCCGTGCGTGCGAGATGCCCGGTGAATCCCCCGGCAAACGAGTCGCCGGCGCCTGTCGGGTCGCAAATGAATTCGAACGGGAATGCCGGCGCCGAAAAAACTGCATCTCCCGTAAACAACAGTGCACCATGCTCGCCTTTTTTGATTATCACGATACGAGGGCCGAGCTTCATTATCTCCTTCGCGCCTTTGATCAGGCTCGGCTCTGAGGTAAGCAGTCTCGCCTCCGAATCATTCACGATCACGACATCTACTTTCTTCAATACCTCCAGAAGCTCATCGCGCGTATCTTTGATCCAGAGATTCATCGTGTCGCAGACGATAAGCTCCGGCTTCTTGTCTAACGAATCGATAACACGAAGCTGCAGCGCCGGGTTTATGTTGCCCAAAACGATGTATTTACTTTTCTTGTAAGACTCGGGCAAAACAGGATTAAATTTTTCAAACACATTCAATTGAGTGTCGAGCGTATCGCGCTCATTCAAATCGTAATGATAGCGGCCGGTCCAGCGGAAAGTCTTCCCGCCCTGGACGACCTGAAGTCCTTCGGTGTCTATTCCCCTGGACTTTAAAAAATTAATTTCGGATTTCGGGAAGTCGGAACCGACTACGCCGACAAGCCTGATCGGCGCAGCGAAATAAGACGCGGCCGCGGAAATATAGACCGAGCTTCCGCCGGCAACACTATCCGCGCGACCGGAGGGTGCTTCGATGGTGTCGAGCGCAATGGACCCCACGACAAGCAAACTCATTATGTTTTCTCCATTTGATAATTAATCGGTTGAGAGCCATGCCGCCTTCAGTATGCATAAATAATTGAGCGGCAACCGACAATTTAATATGGAGACGAGGAAGTTCAAATTCCGCCGTCAGGAAATCAAAAAGGATGCGCAATACTCTCCATGTGCTTAAAGAGCTGGATATATTCGGAACCGGAGATCGAATTCTGCCATAGGCCGAATGCCATTGCGACTCCAATGATCCCGAAATAAACACCGAGCAGCAAAAATGCATACTGCTTTTGAGATAGTCCCTTCGATCTGCGCGATGCGGAAAACTTCAGCGTATTTTTGATCGGGCACACTTCGACGCACGAATAGCATGCCGTGCATTCCGCAGAGTTGACAACGTCCAATTTATCGACGGGCAAAAGCGAGGGGCATGCATCCGCGCATTTGCCGCAGTCGATGCAAGTTTGATTGACGCGCCGGATCTTAAACGGACTGAGAAGACTCGTTATGCCTAACAATGCGCCGTATGGACATGCATATCTGCACCAAAAATTCTTGTGGATTAAAGAGAGTAAAATCAACACGCCGATCACCACGACAGACAATTCCGTGATATGCGCGAAGAACAAATACATTTTTATGTCGGCAATTGTGTTGTAATCGGAATGAATGAAAGCATTGAGTTCCATGGTGGACATGGCTGAGACTGCGAAGGCAAAAAATCCAAGAAGCAGATACTTCAATGAACGCAATGTAATATCCGCCCATTTCGGAAGCTCGAAGTTCTTACGAAATATCTTCGCACCAAGCTGGTAAAGCGACTCAGACACATATCCGATTGGGCAGATCCAGCTGCAAAAACCTTTCTTCATGAAAGTTGAAATGACCAATGCGGCGATGAAGATGAAGAACCCGGAAGGATGAACGTGGTTCACGATGCCCGTCATAATGAAGCTGCGAAAGCTGAGGAGTGAGCTGATGGGAAGGAAGCCTTCGACTCCGGGAGGACGCTGGACTACAATTCCTTTTTCTATGCCGTTAACGAAAAGATAAAAATCCATTCCAATCCAGAGCGTAAGCATGAAGAATAGCAGCTGGACGCAGCCCCGAATGTCCGGGCCGCCATTTCTTCGAGACGACTTATCGACCAATTTCTTTACCGTTCTCCCGTCTTTTAGCTCGATCACTTTAACCGGCGATTCTATTAAGATTTCAGATGATTTTATCCTATTTATATACATAAAAAATTACGTTAATTTAAACTTCATACGAAACTGTTTTGTGTTTCCGATCTCTTTTGAGATATCCAGGATAGTTTTGCTCGCAAGCATTAGATAGGCTTTATCCCTGAGTTTACCCCATTCGGCGTGTATAGGACATGGATTCTTGCCGGAGCAGTGCGGAAATCCGAGAATGCAGGAAGTCAGGAAACCGGCCCCGTCAATTGCATCGATAACATGGAACAATGTGATATCCTTGGAATTCTTCGCGAGCTTGAAGCCGCCCTTTGGACCTTTTTGAGAAGACAGTATTTTATTTTTCACAAGAAGCTGCAGGGTCTTCCCGAGAAAGGGCCTGGGAATTTCGAGCTTGTCGCTTATCTCGTTTATGTTGGTGAACTTTGTCTTCGGCTGCGTTGAAATATAGAGAATCGCCTGAAGAGCGTATTCACATTGCCGGCTGAATATTAAAGACATATATCGGACATTTATGTCTGAAAAGTAGTGCCGGATTTCGGACGAGTCAAGTCAGCATTTTATGCTTGCCACAAGAGGACGATTGAGACAATTTGCTTCGCCTCGCAATCGGGTCGCCCACTTAAGAGGATCGTGGCGGGCATAAAAATATTTTGACCGCATAATGGAACTAAAAAATAACGAAGGAAAAGAGCACATCATGGCCTTCGGTTCCATAAGAACCTCTGTGTTTAGGATGGTCAGACTTTCGACCTCTTTGGGAGCGGATTTCCCTCACAGGCAGCGTAAATCCTGCAGATTAATTTTCATTATTGCAGTTGATGCGGAAATTTGTTAAAGTTAGTGTAACAGGAAAAACAACAAAAACAAGAAAAACGCGAAGTGGTAACTGAAAAGGCGACCGAAATAAGCCCGTTAGGCGTGGGAAGGGTTGCCCAAATTTGCCGGGTCACAACGAGAACTATAAATAACTGGATCAGGGCTGGAATGCTAAAAGCGTATGCAACACCCGGCGGACATTTCAGGATCTGGCCGTCTGATCTTAGAAAATTTCTGAAAGCTCACGACATGAACATCAATTTCGATTTTACGAGAGAGCGTCCGAGAAAAATTCTCGTAGTCGATGATGACGAGGCCTACGCCGAAATGATTCGAGATTTGCTTCACGATAAGATCGAGAATTGCGATATTACAATAACGCAGGACGGATACGAAGCACTCATCATGCTTGGCGAACTGAAGCCCGATCTTCTCGTGCTCGATTTGATGATGCCCGGAATCGACGGTTTTAAGATTCTCGAATTGATATCAAACCGGCGAACTGATAATCCGTTGAAAGTGCTTATTCTTTCCGGAAACCTCAGCAAGGCTGCAGTGGAACGACTCAAGAGATCCCGCGCGGACCAATGGCTTGCAAAGCCGGTATCGTCCGCGGAGCTCCTTCACTCCGTTCTAAATCTTCTGTCCGACGAGGAGCTTGGCGGCAGAGGAATCTCTTGATTTTCGCATCGCTGAATCTTCAGGGATATCTTTTTCTGCTTCAGAGCACTGAACATCGCCTGTCAATAACGGACGCGATCAAACTCATTCCGAGGGACAGTGCGATCGCGGGAGCAATTGTAATTTCTGCCGTAATCATTCTTGTCGTTATTCTCATGTTCATCCGCCGCGCCGAAGTCCGCAGGAAAACGAAGCGAATCCCAGATGAAGCAAAGTTGCCGGGCAATATGGGTTTGCAGGACACCATGGTCGAGATCACACGATTGAAAAATCTTTACGCACTCGCCCGAGATGAGAAAGAGAAGTTTGAATATTTATACAACAATTCAGTCTTCGGCATCATAACACTTTCAACGGAAGGTGAGATCAGGAGCGTAAACCGAGTCGCCAGCCTATTGCTAAGCGGATTGAATCTCCCGGACAAGAATTTGATAGGGAAGAAAATCCAGGACTTTCTTGCGCCTGATGATGAGTCTACCGGTTCCGGGACAGGCGGATCAGCGTTCGGCCGTGATGCGCGGTCGGATTTAAACGAGCTGCTTTCGAGCAAGGAAGAATTCGCGCGGTTTGACGCAAGAATAAAACCGGATTCCGGAAAACCTGTCGTCGTCGAATTTGCCATCCAGTTCGACCGCGATTCCGGCACATTCCATATGTCCATTCAGGATATCAGCGATCGCAAAGCTTATGAGGAATACGCCGCCTATGAAGAAAAGATAGAATCTTTAGAAAAGCTTGCGCGATCTCTTTCGCACGACTTGAACAACATCGTGGGAAGCATAATGGGTTACGCTTCCCTTCTTAAAAAGAAACTTTCGCCGGATACAAAAGAATTCCACTACGCTGACATAATTGAAAATTCAGCAAAACGGACCACGGATTTAGTAAAGCAAGTCCTCGGCTTCTCTCATTTGGATACAAAGGCCATAGGGGTAATAGATCTAAACAAGTTTGTCGATGATGCCGCCGCCGATTTCGGAAGGACGCACAGCGACAAATATGCCGTCACAATGTCTGCCGCAGGCCAACCCGCGATGGTAGAAGCCAGTGTTTCGCAATTGAAGCAGGTCCTTCGCGCAATACTTGAAAACGCTGCTGAGTCGATGGAAAAGGGCGGCACAATAGAATGCTCGGTCAGCATAGTGGAAAAGTCCGGTCCACTCCACGAGTTTCCTTCTAAGGCGAAGCAATGCGTCATAGGAATAGAGGATCATGGCACAGGTATGGATGAAGCAATCAAACGCAGGATCTTCGAGCCCTTCTTCACGACGAAGCGCGAAAAAAAATACACCGGGCTCAGCCTGAGCGCTGCATTCAACATTATAAAACATCACAAAGGACACATCTCCGTCGATTCCACTCCACACGTCGGCACTAATGTGAAGATATATCTTCCCCAACATTCTGAGAAAGCGGGATCCAAGGCCGGCACGCCGTCATCGGAAACCGACATTCCGAAAGGAACAAAGGTGATGGTGGTCGACGATGAAGAAAGTGTCCGTCAATTGGGATATGACATTCTTACCGAGCAGGGATATCAAGTCATTACTACAAGCAATGGTCTGCGTGCGTTGGAAAAGCTGAGAGAGGAACCTGATATTAGAGTTGTCGTATTAGACATGATCATGCCGGTCATGGGCGGCAAGGAGGCGTGCATCGAAATAAAGAAGATGGCACATCCGCCTAAGGTTTTGATATGCACGGGCTTCAGCGAACTTTCCGATCTGGAAACGATAATTGGAACTTATGCGGAAAGCCTGCTGCAAAAGCCGTACACCACGGGAGAGCTTGCCGCGGCGGTAGCAGATCTCCTGAAGGAATAGCCAGCGGCAAGTCTTTCGCGATAAAACCGCTGCGCCCTTACATTGATTTTCAAATCTTCGGGTAATAAATTACTATATTCAACAAATAGCTTGAACCGTTTCAATTAAGAAACATTCCTGAAAGATGTTCAATTAAATGCAAAAAATTACGATCGAAGATGTGGCAAAGCGGGCGCGAGTTTCGAAGGGAACTGTTTCCGCTGTCATAAATGCAAAAAATACGGTGAACCAGCAAACAAGGGATCACATTTTAGAAGTGATGAAGGAACTTAACTTTCGTCCGAAAGGTATTGCGAGGAATTTAAAAAACGGGACCCAGGATAAAAGTGTAGGAATAATCATAAAGGACTTGAATTATCCTTTTTATACTTCGATAGCTACAGGCGTGAGAGAGTACGCAAACAGCAAAGGATATTCGGTGGTTGTCACCAGCTCTGAAAATGATCACAATCGCGAAAAGAAATTCTCCCGTCTTTTCTCCGCAAAAGATATTAAAGGTGCAATCATTGCCCCGATCGTCGAGGGAGCAGCTGAGATCGAGCATCTCTTTAGATTAAAAATGATCAATTACCCTTTTGTGCTTTTGGAAGACGTAAAAGGCATACAGGCAAACGTCGTTGCAATTGATAATCTGAGAGCGATCAAAATGGCCGTCAAGTATTTAATCGAAAGCGGGCATACGAGGATTGTGCACTTCGCCGGGCCGCCGCAATCATCTCACACCCAGGAAAGGATCGAAGGTTTTCGGCATGCCTTTAGTGAAAGCACGCTGGTGTTCAACAAAGATATGATCGTATCGGTAGGCTCCGTTTACGAAGATGCTTTCGCCAAGACGTTAGATTATTTTAAGAACAAGCATCGCGAGGATTACCCGACAGCCATTGTTTGCTTCAACGACCAGCAAGCTCTTGCAGTTATGACTGCACTGAAAGAACTGAACATCCGGATACCGGATGATATTTCCATTATCGGGAATGACGATATCTACTACGCAAAAGTGTACCCCGTGCCTTTGACAACAATTCGAGCTCCTCAGCATGAGATCGGCAGAAAAGCCGCGGAGATTCTGATTCGAAATATAGAATCTTCAACGCTCTTGCCGGTTAAACGAGTCGTGCTGGAGACGGAATTCATTATCAGAGAATCATCCAGAGTATTGAACGGAAACTAATAAGTCTTCCGCTACCGATTAATTCTCAAATTTCGAAATCCTAAAGCAGTGGAGTTGCAGCCGAAAGATATGAGGCACTGCCGTTAAGCAGCTTGACGCATCGTTGACAGGAAGAGAGAGCAAGCATTAGAAAGAGAAATCGTCCCATGGCAGGAAGTTGCTTCTATCAACTTTCTCAGAGCTTCTTAATGATATTTGCTGCCGGGCACTAAATGATCTTTCGCTTTCGCTTCAGGCTTGCAAAATCTTCAAAAAGTTATTATATCTCACGGATCAGTCATTAAGAGGATGAGGTTCTAAATTGGATATCGCAGCACTAAATGAGAAGATCAAACAAGAGAGCGCATTTGTCGATTTGCTGATGAACGAAATCGGCAAAGTCATAGTTGGACAAAAGGCAATGCTCGAAAAATTGGTCATTGGATTGCTAAGTAACGGACATGTCCTGCTGGAAGGTGTTCCGGGATTGGCAAAGACGCTGGCAATAAAAACTCTTTCATCGGCAATGAAGGCGAAATTTCAGCGAATTCAATTTACGCCTGATTTGCTCCCGGCCGATCTGGTCGGCACGCAGATTTACAATCAGAAAGACGGAAACTTTTTTATTCGCAAAGGACCGATCTTTTCCAATTTTATCCTGGCCGATGAAATAAACCGTGCGCCAGCGAAAGTTCAAAGTGCGCTTCTGGAAGCGATGCAGGAAAGACAGGTTACAATCGGCGAGCAAACATTCAAACTTGAAGAGCCGTTTCTTGTTTTGGCAACCCAAAATCCGATCGAGCAGGAAGGAACATATCCCTTACCTGAAGCCCAGGTTAACAGGTTCATGTTAAAAGTGAAAATAACTTATCCTTCTCGCGACGAAGAAATGAAGATTATGCGGCAGAACGTAAACATGACAGACGGCATGGTACAGCAGGTTATCAGTCCCAAGGATATTCTGAAGGCAAGGAGCTTCGTTCACGAAGTCTATATCGACGAAAAAATCGAGAAGTATATTCTCGACATCGTATATGCTACGAGATTCCCGAAGGATTTTCACCTTGACAAGATGGCCGATCTCATAAGTTACGGCGCTTCCCCGAGAGCCTCGATAAACCTGGCACTCGGAGCGAAGGCCCTGGCGTTCATCAGAAGAAGAGGTTATGTCATTCCGGAAGATGTCAGAGGAATCTGCTTCGATGTCCTCCGTCACCGCATTGCCGTGACTTACGAGGCCGAGGCAGAAGAATTGACAAGCGAAGATCTCGTAAGGGAGATCTTAAACAAGGTCGAAGTGCCGTAAAATAGTTTATAGTTCATGACCGCTGCGAACTATATGCTTTCATCAATGAGCTATTTCTCATGCTTACCAAAGATCTCTTAAGACAAGTCAGGCAAATCGAAATAAGAACCAGAGGTCTCGTTGACCAGATTCTATCCGGCGAGTACCATTCCGTCTTCAAAGGAAGAGGGATGGAATTTTCGGAGGTGAGAGAATATCAATTCGGCGACGACATCAGAAACATCGACTGGAATGTGACAGCGCGATTCGGACATCCGTTCGTCAAAATATTCGAAGAGGAACGCGAACTTACGATAATATTGATGGTCGATCTAAGCGGTTCGCAGATCTTCGGCTCAATCGACAAAACAAAACAGCAAATCGCCGCCGAGATAAGTGCCGTCCTCGCTTTCTCCGCAATGAAGAACAATGACAAAGTCGGACTGATTTTATTCACGGACAAAATCGAAAAATTCGTTCCTCCGAGAAAAGGAAGAATGCACGTCTTAAGGATTATAAGGGAAGTTCTTTCCTTCGAGCCTGAGGGAAAATCCACGAATATCAAAACCGCTCTTGAATACATGAACAACGCGATCAAAAAGCGAAGCATTGTATTTCTTCTATCGGATTTTATGGATTCCGGCTACGCAAAGATTTTGCAGGTTGTCGGCAAGCGTCATGATTTGATCGGCGTCGTTTTGAACGACAAAAGAGAAGATGAAATCCCGGAAATGGGATTGGTGAAATTCATGGACGCTGAAACCGGCAAAGGAAGATGGATCGACACGAGCGACAAGAGAACCAGACTCCTATTCAAGAATTTAACGACAAAAAACCGAGAACGCAGGCGGTCACTATTTCTTACCAGCCGTCTGGACAGCATCGAAGTCCAAACCGGACAGGATTACATAAAGCCGCTTGTCCAGTTTTTCAAGGCGAGAGAAAAGAGAAGATGGTAAAAGCCAGTATGATTTGCCGGCATTTGTTGTGCATCGCTGTCGCAATATTTTCACCTTCCACCCTTTTTTCTCAGAGCACAGCCTCAAATCAATTGCACAGTGCCCAAGTAGGAGACGTAAACTACTCTCAAGAAATAACCGCAAAAGCATCTTGCGATAAATCCGAGTATCTCGTCGGCGATTATATCGCTTACACGATCCAGGTCGATTACGACAAAAGCTTGACAATCCTTCAGCCGATCATGAGCGACAGCCTGAAAAATATTTCGATAATACGAAAAGGAGGCCCGATCGTCGAGGAAGGAGATAAAAACGCGACCGTGACCTACAAATATATTCTCTCCGGCTATGATTCGACAGGTGTATTGATTCCACCGACAGCTGTACCATATCACACTCCCGGCGACACCACTATCCATTATGCTGCGACAAATTCCGTCGACTTCACGATACGAACGCTGCCCGTCAATCTCAAGAAAGATATTCAAGACGTTAAGTCTCCGTTAAGAATTCCGCTGGATTGGAGATGGATTCTGCTGTGGGTTCTGGCCGGGTCAATCGTCGTCGTAATCATTTCATTGCTTCACCGGAGATATAAGAAGAAAAAATCCGGAATGATGTCACTCGAAAAAATCGTCAAGATTCCTCCACACGAAATTGCGCTCAACGCTTTGCATGAATTAGAAAAACAAAGGCTCTGGCGGAAAGGATTGATCAAAGAATACCATTCGGCCATCACGGAAATTATAAGACGATATTTCAAAGATAGATTTGATTTGCCGGCGCTGGAACTTACTACTTCTGAAACGGTTGAATTAATAAAGCAACGGCAAGGAACCGGACCGATTTTAGAAACTACTCACGACTTCCTTTCGAACGCCGATCTTGTGAAATTCGCAAAATTCACCCCTCTTGATTCGGTGAATGAGGAGATGATGAAACAGGCTTATGAAATCGTAAATAAGACCATTCCGACAGTAGAAGCCGAGAAGGATGTGCGGATGGCGGCAAATGCGATTCAGGAGTGAACCACGTTTAACGATGTGAAGTTCGCCTATCCGTGGATGCTCTGCTTCCTGGCGATCATACCCGCAATGATATTCTGGCATTGGAAATTCGGCAGCTTGAAGCAGCCGTCGATGACTTATTCTTCACTGATTATCTTCCACGGAATTCCTCCTTCATGGAAGGAGAAGTTCCGTCATCTTCCCATAGTTTTACGTTCTTCAGCAGTTGCGCTCCTGATCGTTGCACTCGCAAGGCCGCAAAGTTTTTCCTCCGGTGAAAACGTGACCACAGAAGGAATCGACATTGTAATCGCGCTCGACATATCGGGAAGCATGATCTCGGAAGATTTCAAACCGAACCGAGTCGAAGCGGCGAAAGCCGTGGCGGAAAAATTTATAGAAGAAAGGCCGAACGACAGAATCGGCCTGGTCGTATTTGCGCGTGAAGCCTTCACACAGTGCCCGATTACCATCGACCATAATGTGCTGGAAAATTTACTGGCTAAGATCGAGCCGGGAATGGTGCCTGACGGTACGGCGATCGGAAATGGAATTGCCGACGCAGTCGGGCGCTTGAAAGATGGCAAAGCGAAAAGCAAAGTTATAATCCTTTTGACTGATGGCGAAAACAATTCCGGCGAAATCGATCCGTTAACCGCAGCGGAGATTGCAAAAACCTACGGAATACGAGTCTACACGATCGGCATCGGCACTGAAGGCGAAGCTCCATACCCGGTGCAAACTCCATACGGGATCCGCTACCAGATGGTACCTGTCGAAATCGACGAAGGACTTTTGAAGAATATCGCCGAGATGACCGGTGGAGAGTATTTCAGAGCAACAAATAATGCATCGTTGGATGAAATCTATAAAAAGATAGACAAGCTCGAGAAATCAAGAATCGAAGTGACATCATACCGGAATGCAGCGGAACTGTTTTCCGGCTGGCTCGATGCAGGTTTGATTTTGCTCCTTGTTGAACTCGCTCTGTCGAAAACTGTTTTCAGAAGAATCCCTTAGAAATGTTTCGATTCGCACATCCGGAATACTTGTACGGTCTTTATTTGATACCGGTTCTCGCGTTGGCATTATGGTACATGATGAGAAACAAAACCAAACTGCTGGGTAATTTCGCCGGAAGAAAAATGCAGAAGATCTTGTTGCCGGCTTACAGCAGGAGAAAGGACTTTCTTAAATCGGGAATCCTCTTGTTTTCGATTGCACTCCTGCTTATTACTGCAGCCGACCCGCAAATTGGGACTAAGCTTGAGAACGTCAAAGAAACAGGAATCGACATCTATATACTTCTCGACGTGTCGTTAAGTATGCAAGCGCAGGACATCAAGCCGAGCAGACTGGAAAAGGCAAAGTTGGAAATCTCAAATCTCATTCAAAAACTTCAAGGCGACAGAATCGGACTGATCGTTTTTGCCGGTGAGCCCTTCGTACAGTTCCCACTGACGACCGATTACTCGGCGGCAAATTTATTTTTGTCGGCGGCAGATGCCAGTACTGTCCCGGACCAGGGAACTGCTATCGCTGCTGCTATTAATTTGGCAACCAAATCCTTCGATTATTCGTCTAAAACGGAAAGAGTGATCGTGATTTTTACCGACGGTGAAGACCACGAAGGCGATATACAAAATGCGATCGACGAGGCTAAGAAAAATAATATCAGGATTTACACAATCGGACTCGGTTCGCCCGACGGAGTTCCAATCCCGGTCTACAACGATCAAGGACAGCAGGCCGGCTTCAAAAAAGACAAAGACGGAAATATTGTTGTGTCAAGATTGGACGAATCGACGTTGAAAGAGATAGCTTCGGAATCCGGCGGTGAGTACCTTAGAGGTGCGAACGACCGCGATGAGCTCGATATTATTTACAACGATCTAGCGAAAATTAAGAAAACTGAATTGGGTGAGAAAAGAGTCACTGACTATGAAGACAGGTTTTACTATTTTTTGGCAACGGCAATCATTTTACTGCTGGGAGAATTTTTTATGACGGAACGAAGGTCGCGCCTGTTGGATAGGATGAACAAAGCACTCGGGATAGATAGGTAAATAGTTCACCGAATGAAAAGTAGATAGTAAAGATGAAAACCTGGTTGCTACATACCGCATATTGCTTACTCTTCATCGCGATCTCCGGCGCAGGTGGAGGTGCCATGGCACAGAGCACCCGCTCTCTCGTAAACAACGGCGTCGATTTATACGACAATGGGAAATATGTAGATTCCGAAGTCGAGTTCGAAAAAGGGCTGGACAAATCGCCGGATAATTTTCAGGCCAACTTCAACCTCGGTGATTCATATTATAAAGAAGGCAAATACGAAGATGCGATGAAGAATTATTCGGCGGCGTTATCGAAAGCTGCAACCGACAATCAAAAAGCGGCAGTGTATCACAACATAGGCAACGCACTTTTGAAGAATCAGAAGTACAAAGAAAGCATCGGAGCATATGAGAATTCTCTTAAGCTGAATCCTAACGACGCGGCGACGAAATACAATTTGTCTTATGCGCTCGACATGCTGAAAAACCAAAATCAGCAGAACAAAAACCAGAACGACAAAAATAAAAACGACCAGAAGAACAATCAGAATAAGCAACAGCAAAAGCAAAATAAGCAGGATCAAAACAAGAACCAGCAGAAAAATCAGAATCAAAATCCGCAAAACTCACCTAACCAAATTTCAAAAGACCAGGCTCAAGCCATATTCGAAGCTCTCAACAACGATGAAAGAGGTTTACAAAAACAATTGAGAAAATTAAAAGGCCAACCCGTCAAAACAGATAAGGACTGGTGAGATAAAAATCGAAAGCAAGTGGCAAAAGGACAGAAGGGAGTTTGTTTCGTCGACATCCTGCTTATATGTTTTAAAAAATGTTATGAAACCCGTTAGAGAATCATTTTTACTGCCGTTGTTGCTCGCGCTGTCCAGCACAGCAATTGCCCAAACGTTTACTGCATCTGCCGGCAATACGACTGTCGGCGTTAACGATCAATTCCAAATTTCATTCACGTTCTCCGGCACGGACGTAAACGGAATCAAGAGTTTCAGTCCACCGGACTTCAAAGGCTTCATGGTACTTTCCGGGCCAAGCCAATCGACGAGCATGCAAATCATCAACGGCTCCGTTTCCGCATCTGCCTCGTATTCCTACTACCTGCGGCCGCGAAGCACGGGAACATTTACAATCGGAAGTGCAACGATAGACTACAACGGCAAGACTTTCACCACGCAGCCACTTGCAATAAAGGTCGATAAAGGATCGCCGAGCCAGGCCGCTTCGCCCGGCGGATCTTCAGGCCAATCAAAGGATGCAATTTCCGCAAAACAAATCGGCGACAACCTGTTCATCCTTGCCACTTGCGATAAACAAGAGGTTTACATGGGGGAACAGGTCACAGTAACTTACAAACTTTATACAAGGCTCGGCATCGCGTCACAAATGCAAGTTTCAAAGATTCCATCCTACCAGGGATTTTGGGCGGAAGAAATCAATACCTCCAATAGCATCTCATTCGCCGCCGAGATGCATGATGGAAAACAATATCAAGTCGGAGTCCTGAAGAAAGTTGCGCTCTTCCCGTCACAAACCGGAGAACTTTCCGTCACGCCGCTCGTGCTGGACATTCCTGTGCAAATTCAAACCAAAAGAAAGAGCGGGGATATCTTCGACCAATTTTTCAACGATCCGTTCTTCAACAATTACCAAACTGTGAATTATACTGCAACGTCGAACACGATTAAGCTGCATGTGATTCCTCTTCCGGAACAGAAACGTCCCGAAGTCGTTTAATGGAGCAGTGGGGAATTATTCGCTGTCATCTCAACTAGAATCGGATAACGCGACGACAAACGAGCCGATAACTTTGAAAATCAATATCAACGGACAGGGCAATATCCAGCTTCTAAACATGCCTGAAATAAATTTGCCCGATGGCTTCGATAAGTATGAACCGAAAACCTCCGAGCAAATCGACCGCAGTGGAATAATTTCCGGAACAAAAACTTTCGACTACTTGATAATCCCGAGGGCGGCGGGCAAAAAAGAAATACCGCCGACACAATTCTCTTACTTCAACCCTGAAAAACAATCTTACATAACTCTCTCCACGCCGTCTTACGCGGTAAGCGTGGCACAGGGCTCGAATAGCGCCAATGAGACGATGGCGGGCTATACCAAAGAAGAAATAAAAGTCCTCGGGCGTGATATCAGGTATATCAAAACTTCCGACGGCGATCTGACAAGAGGAAGTGGTACAGTGAATTTGGGCTTCGGATTCTGGACTTCCGCGGTTCTTCCGCTTGTCTTGCTGGGCGGACTTGTAATGTGGAAGAAGAGAGAGGACAAGCTTTCCGGCAATGTCCAGCTCCTCCGCTATCGCCAGGCAGAAAAAATCGCACGCAAGCGGTTCAAGACGGCGCAAGAATTGATGAAAGCCGGCAATCAGGCCGGCTTCTATGCCGAAATATCACAGGCGCTTTTCGGATATCTGGAAGACAAACTCCACATTCCAAAATCAGAGATTTCACTTGAGAAGGCGATTGAAATATTGACTGCAAAAGGCATGGACGGCAGGCTGGTCGAAAATCTGAAAACATGCATAGAAAAATGCGAGTTTGCAAGATTCGCTCCTGCCGGCGACGGCGTAGCGGCCATGAGCGGCATGTACCGTGACTTGACGGAAGCCATAGTTGGAATCGAGAATTCACTGTCCCAGCGGAGGCCATCGGTAGTGGCAGAGAAATATGCCTGAGATTAGACACTTGCTTATTGCGGCGAACGCCATGGCACGAAAAGATTCTCGTGATTCAAGATTATGCATCCGGTGCATTCTATCGGCCTTGACAATTTCATTTCTTGTCTTCCTTCTCCTGCCCGCAGTTACCTTTGCGTCGCAGGGACAGGCCTTGATGGAACAGGGAAACAAGTTCTATCAGGGCAGACAATACGAGCAGGCCATCGACACTTATCAGAAAGCTATAGGCTTAGGCTATGAGGGCACTTCCTTATACTATAATCTTGGCAATTCTTATTATCGAGATGGAAAACTCGGCTTCGCGATTTTGTACTATGAAAAAGCGAAAGAACTTTCGCGGGGCGACGATGATGTGATTCACAACCTTGCAATTGCGAACACGAAAACCATGGACAAGATCGACATGCTGCCGAAGTTTTTTTTGTTCCAGTGGTGGGAAAATCTCTTAGCTATGTTCTCGACCGGCAGCTGGACCCACGTCGTTTACATCTTTTATTTGATGCTGCTCGCTTCAATCGGATTATACTTCTTCGCCTGGAAACCCGTCATCCAGCGATATTCCGTTTATTTGGGCTTCATAACGACGGCATTTCTAATAATCACCGCCTCGATATGGCTCGTCAACTTAAACAGGGAATGGAATGTGAAAAGTGCCGTCATACTTGATCCAGCGGTGACTGTGAAGCTCGCGCCTGACTCGACAAGCAGCGATGCATTTATCATTCACGAAGGACTAAAAGTCAGGGAATTGGATCACGTTGATAGATGGGTCAAAATCAGGCTGCAGGACGGCAAAGAAGGATGGCTTTTGAAGGACGAAGTAGGAACGATATAGGCAGATTACACAACAAATATAGATAGAAAATAAATGGCGTTCGAACAAACCTGGAGGTGGTTCGGTCCAAAAGACCCCTTCACTCTCAAGGAAATAAAACAAGCAGGCGCGACCGGGATTGTCACGGCGCTTCACCAGATTCCCATCGGCGAAGTATGGCCCGTCGACGAAATCTTGAAAAGAAAGCGTGCAATAGAAGCCGAAGGACTATCATGGTCGGTCACGGAAAGTATCCCGGTTCATGAAAATATAAAGAAACGAGAAGGAAATTACCGCCGGTTAATAGAAAACTATAAAGACACTATCAAAAATTTGGGAAGATACGGTATTGACATCGTCTGCTACAATTTCATGCCGGTTTTAGATTGGCTGCGCACCGATCTCAATGTGGTGTTCCGGGACGGCTCGATAACGACAAAGTTCGAGTCGAAAGCTCTTGCAGCGTTTGATATATTTATCTTGAAACGTGACGATGCTGAAAGAGATTACAGCGAAAGGCAAATCGCTTTATCGGAACAATATTTTGAAAGCTTGAATGAGTACCAGAGGAAAAATCTAATCGATACAATCCTGTTCGGTTTACCCGGTTCTCTGCAAGCGTATACGTTAGACGAGTTTCGATCCGCTTTATCCGGGTACAAGGAAATCGGAGACAAAGAGCTTCGCGACAATTTGAACTACTTCATAAAGGAAATAGTTCCGGCTGCCGAGGAAGCGGGTGCCTTGCTGGCGATTCATCCCGACGATCCGCCATGGCCGTTGCTGGGTTTGCCGAGAGTAGTCAGCGATAAAGAGGACATTCGACAAATACTGGGCGCCGTCGATTCTCCATCGAACGGATTGACTCTTTGCACGGGTTCATTCGGAGCCGGAATGAAGAATGACCTTGTTGACATGGCAAAGAGTTTCGCACGAAGAATAAGCTTCATTCACTTGAGGAATTTAAAGAGGAATTCAGACGGCGATTTTTTGGAAGAAAATCACCTTGACGGGGACATTGATCTTTATGGTGTGATGAAGGCCTTGATCCTCGAGCAAAACCGGCGAGTGGGAGAAGGCAGAGAAGATAAGCGCATGCCTTTCCGACCGGACCATGGACACCTTATGCTGCCGGATCAGGAGAAGAAAGGGATTTATCCCGGCTATTCTCTGTTCGGAAGGATGAAAGGGCTTGCCGAATTGCGCGGGCTCGAGATGGGAATCAGACGCTCATTAGATTCCCAGGAATAAGATTGTCCGATAGAAGTAAAACCATTTTCCACCGCAAAGGCGCAAGGCGCGCGAAGAAGGCTTTTTTCAAAAACTAGCATATTTTCTCTCTTGGCACTTTTGCTGTTTAAATTATTGGCTGTACCACATTAGGAGGTAAAATTGAAAGTTGTAACTTTCGGCGAAATAATGCTGCGGCTTGCGGCGCCTCACAACTTAAGATTCTCGCAGACGACTAATTTCGATGCGTCATTTGGCGGAGGAGAAGCTAACGTCGCCGTTTCCCTGGCGAACTACGGGATTCCGGTCGAATTTGTCAGCCGCATTCCGAAGAACGACATAGGTGAAGCCTGCATCATGGAATTAAGAAAGCGCCACGTCGGGACAAGTCACATTCTCAGGGGCGGTGAACGACTCGGTATTTATTTTCTCGAGAAAGGCTCCGTCAGCCGCGCCAGCAAAGTGATTTACGACCGCGCATATTCCTCCGTCTCACAAATTGAAAAAGGCTCAGTCAACTGGGGCGATATTTTCGACGGCGCGTCATGGTTCCATTGGACGGGAATAACTCCTGCAATATCTCAAGGAACGGCCGATGTTTGTCTCGAAGCAATTAAAAAGGCAAATGAAAAAGGATTAATTGTCTCCTGTGATTTGAATTACCGCAAACAGCTTTGGAAGTACGGAAAGTCTGTGAAAGAAATCATGCCGAAGATGGTCGAAGGGTGCGACGTAGTTTTGGGAAACGAGGAAGACGCCGAGATGGCATTAGGAATGAAACCCGACGGCGTCGATGTGACCGGTGGACGCGTTAAGGCAGAATCGTATTTATCCGTCTCAACAAAAATCATTAAACAATTCCCTAAAGTAAAAAAAGTAATTACAACGTTAAGAGGCTCGATCAGCGCCGATCACAACACATGGTCGGGCGCACTCTATAACGGCACGGATTTTTTCGAAGGCACTACTTACGATATCACCCACATCGTGGATCGCGTCGGCGGAGGAGATTCTTTCATGGGTGGATTGATTTACGGTTTGCTGACCTACAAGAACGATGATCAGAAGGCGTTGAATTTCGCGATCGCTGCTTCATGCTTGAAGCATACGATTTACGGGGACTTCAATCTGGTTACGGTTGAAGAAGTCGAGAAGCTGATGTCCGGCGACACGTCCGGAAGAGTATCAAGATAGAAAAGCTAAACTTGCGTAATTAGGATTTCTTTACGGCTCTCTCAACACTTTTCATAACCATGCGCGCATTATCGGTCAGTTTTTGATAATTACCCGTCTTGATCGCCTCTTTGTCTAAGAGCGCCGAGCCAATCCCAACCGCACATGCACCCGCGTCAAGCCACTCGTCTGCATTAGTAAGCGAGACGCCGCCCGTCGGCATAAGCTTTAAGTAAGGCATCGGCGCAAGGACGCCTTTGAAAAATTCCTTTCCGAGCACGTCCGCAGGAAATACTTTGACAATATCTGCACCGCACTCGTACGCAGTTTGAATTTCAGTGGGAGTAAATGCGCCCGGCATAACGGGCAGCCCGTGGTTATGGGCTACTTCGACGATCTCTTTTTTGAAAATCGGGCTGACCACATATTTCGCCCCCGCTTTAATGGCGGCTTCGGCTATTGAAGGAGCGAGTACCGTGCCGACTCCAATGATAACATCGTCTTCGATTTCTTTGCTTAGCTTTTCAATAACCTGGATCGCATTAGGAATGGTGGTCGTCAATTCGATTACCGAAATCCCGCCCGCGTACAACGCACGGATGATATCCTTTAACTTTTCGACTTCCTTTACTCTTAGAACTGCAACAGCCTTACGTCTTATAATCTGCTGTATAATATCTTCCCGGGTCATGGCCCGAAAGTAATCCGCAGTTTCACGAAAAACCGCACGAGATCAAATATTGCACGCAAGCGAGATGCTTTCATCTCTATCATGGTCTCATTTGTTTTATTTCATAGTGGCACTATTTCATGTAAACCATTTTTATGGTTTCGGAAAATTCCTTCGCCTGCATTCTGCAAATGTAGACTCCGCTTGCCAAACCGGTTGCGTCCCAATGCAAACGATGTTCGCCTGCAGGTACCGACCCATCCACGAGTGTCTCAATTTCACGACCTGTCATGTCATAGACTTTGAGAGTAACGTACTCGGTTTTAGGCAAATAGAATACGATCATGGTCGCTGGATTGAACGGATTCGGAAAATTTGAACACAACTGGAAATTTGACGGCTGCGCCGCTTGCGGATTCTGTTGAACAGCGGTGACCAAGCTTTTCCCGTTACCGACAAGCTGAATTTCGCTTAACTGATTTGTACCACGACCCTTGCTGTTGAGAATATAAAGGTAATTGTCAGTTGTCGAAGATGTAGCATTCCCGTCAGTCATAGGAGCAGGCAGCGGAAGCGTGCTTGCCTCAGGATTGAGTCCCATGATGTTTGCCGCGATACTATCCGTCGCCACCGGATCCAGACCGGCAATTAGGGCATGCTTAGAACAAGGCGCAAAATTCGCGCACCAAGTTCCTTCTCCGCCGGTCGAATTCATTATTCCGTCAACGACAGCAAGCTGGACCGGGCGAGCTGCGCTTAGATCGCAAACAGTCTCAGGCAAATAATTCCATTCGGAATCGGTGTTCACAGCATGGTGAAGCCTGCCTCTGCGACCGTTGTCTCCGGTAATCTCGTAGAGTGTCATGGGAACAGCCCCGATCTGGTTCTTGAGTGAGCATGTAAGACCAGCGGCTGAGTGCTGCTTTAATTTGGGAATCGATACATATACATCGACTTCTTGCAGTATCTTGTTCATAGTAAACGATGGGAAATTGAGATAACCATTCCCGGTAGATATGGTTGTGATATTGGCAGCCGTGGTGTCGTTCAGATCAACTACGTTGCAGCCCAGAGCAGTCTGAACGGCCTTGTAACCAAATTGGTCGTTTGATCCAAACGGCGCCGTGGAGCCCGCGGTCTGCCATGTCGTGTCCCAGAAAGCGTCCACTATGTAAAGATCACTCGCGTTGACACCGCAATCTAAAATATATTGGCCGACGGCTCTAAGAACGGCGGGATTTGTCCACATCGCCTGGGTAATGGTGTATGTTCCAAACTTTGTGCTTGTCGCGTTTCCTGATCCACCGGTCAGATTTATTTTCATAGCAACTGTCTTGCCTTTGGCGAACAGACTTGAGACACCAGTGAGCTGACTCAGGAGGCTTTGCACTGTCTGCATGACACCGAAGTTAGCAGCATCGTCATAAATATAAGTGTCGGCTGACGTGCCCTTAGTATTTGCAATCGCGACCGTCGCAAGGTACGAAGAACGTCCGTTTATGATTGTATGCAAGAATTCCGGATGGTTTTAAATATGGCACAACGAGCAAACCCGCAGCGGCAGTGCCGACCGTCTTCAGAAATTTTCGTCTCGAAGAACTCGTTTCTGAAACATTGTCAATTTCTCTATCTTTCACGTAGCCTCCAATTGTTTTTACGAATCGATACTGCGAGGTGTAACACGAAGATTCACCTCCAGCAAAGTTTATGATTAATTGCTTTCGTATGGTCTCGAAGCTTTAGAACACTACAAATTACTCATTTAATTAATGCCAAGCCATACTCTCGAAAAGTTTCTGGAGACAAAAACTTCTAAACCGCGCTTCTAAAGGTGTCCGATTTCACTCAGTTTCAAGTTTGCACCTTTACTTTGCTCGGTCATCGAAATTGGAAGAAGAATCAGGTCGGATGAAACAATTAAACGGACGGCGTAAAACTCTACAGGATTTCAGGCGCGCTGCTTCTGCCCGGCCACAAACATCGAACCGTCATTGCTTAGATTTCCGGAAAAAGCAATTATCGAACCCTCTCCAGAGTGATTGTTTTGTAATAAGTCTCAAGCTGAAATCCGTCGGCTCTGCTCTTTTCGTTTTTCCCGACTGCATGATCCATTGGGAAGCGAATAATCTGGTAAGAACCTATAACGTAAAAGTTATTGTCACTTTCCGCATGTAATACCGATTTCCTATGCTCAGAATTCGTAAGCACCAGACGATCACGCCTCAATGCGATCTTGTAAACAAAGCCGGCAGAATCTTTATAGCTGCCCGTGTATCGCTCCAAGACTGAACGGTCAACATGAAAGTTTGGACGCATGAAAACATATTGAAGTCCCCATGTGTACCCCAATGCCTTCGTTCCGGAATGCCCAACTCCTTCAAGCACTTTGGTCTCAAGGCTCAATCCACGGTAGTGCCTCGATTTCAGAAGTCTTGCGAAACTCTGAAACGTAGAAGTATCTTCATAAGCGCCCACCCCCATGAATACTCTTGCCTGAATAGCCGTCGCATTTTCCGCAAAGGTCTTTTCGTACCTGTAAACTATCCCGTTGTCCCATGGTAAGACTGGACTGGTCAAGACGTAGCGATTGAAAAGTGCGGTTTCATGAAAAATTGTGTACAGTGTGAAAAGTCCACCGAGGGAAGTGCCTATGAGCGTCCGATCATTTCTATCGACTCGATATTTTGACTCGATAAACGGAATAAGCTCCTTGTTGATAAATTGAAGAAACTTAGGGGCTCCGCCACCCTGCGGCACTTGCTTAGTCGGACTCGGCGTGAAATCTCCCGCCCTCAAAGAATCATAATCCGCGTTGGCGCCGCTCCATGTTATGCCGACGACGACAATCCCTGGAACGAACCCGTCGTAGAACTGCGACCCGTAAACAGCTTGCAATAGTGGGAAATCCCATTGTGCGTCAAGCAGATAGACGACAGGAAATGTTTTGCTCGTCTCTCCATAATCTCTCGGCAGGTTGATGTAAAGATCGTACTTCTCGCCTGTGACAGAAGAATTAATACTGAGTAATTGAGTGCCTGCGATCTTCACCTCCGGTGGTGAAGTCGTGGAATCCGCATTACCATTTTGAGCATAGATTGTCATTTCGAGGAGAAACAAAAGCGAGAAACTTAAGAATGATATCGATCGAGTTATCATAATTCATTTCGCCATATTTTTGGTTTTGGAAGTGTGTGGATAAATGCGCCTCGCATTCATGCTAACCTGCGATGTTTGCCGCCGGGATTCGGCTTACAAGATCCATCATCTCGTCTTCACTTTCCTGCCCGATGGTGAATGCATCGACAAAATCCAGACTAAGAACATATTTCAAGCATTCATCCCTCTTATCGACGAGGCGTCCCGCTCCAAAGATTTTCATCCCGACAATACCTTTTCCATCGCCGTGCATTTTCTTCAGAATACTTGCCACAGTCGATACTTCCGCATCCATGATAACGCCCGCCGGGTTGATTCGCGCAAGATCGATTTGCACCCAATCCGAATTCGATGCTGCCTGTAACGCTCCGAGAGTGTGACATGAAACGCCGTGTGCTCGGATCGTCCCATCCTGTCGCGCCTTCTCCAGCACTTCCATAGCGCCTTGTTTTTCGTAGGGCCAATCGGAGCTTGTCATCATGTGCAAAAGTATTATGTCGATATAATCGGTGCCGAGCTCTTTACGAAAACGATTCAGGTCGGATTTCATCTCATCAGCCGTAGTCGATTCCGCCTTGGTTAAAATAACGACCTTCTCGCGCGGAATATCCTCAAGGGCTTTTTTAAGATCAGGGTGTGTACCATATTGATCAGCCGAATCCCAGAAATTAATACCGTGATCATAAGCCGCGCGCAGCAAATCGGGGAGACTTCCTGCACCGGATTTTCTCGATTGATCGGAATGGTGGTTGAAACCGTTGGTCCCGGTTCCCATCGCAAGCCGGGAGGCCTTGATGCCCGTTTTACCGAGCATCACAATATCGCTCGCATATTTCTTCTTTGCCTCGTCGGCAAATACATTCGCATAAGGCGAAAGAGTCAATGCCCCCGCGGTCATCGCGGAATACTTTATGAACTCACGTCTCCTCAAATCTACATCTCCTTAATCATCGTCTCGCGGAATTCCTAACCCTGGTTTATGCTGTCATCTAAACCACTTCCCCGCGAATTTGGTTCTCAATAAATCTTCAAGCTCAGGAATTATCCTCGACAGCCTTGACAAAAGCTTTTATGTTTTCCGTAGTCACCCCGGGTGGCATTCCACCGCCGCAAGACGGGATTATTTTGGATTTGCCCCTAAGGGAATTTATTAAATCGGCAGTCGTTTTCGCCACATGCTCAGGCGTGCCGCTTGCGAGAACGTCGCGTGGAGGTATATTGCCGAGGAGCGCGACTTTGTTCTGTGTTAACTCCTTGAGCTCGTTCAATGTAACATCAAATCCCATATTGAACAGGTTAATTCCAATCTCAGGAAGGAAGCGGGCCGACTCTCTGCACGGTGCATCGTTATGAAGAAACTTTACAGAAACATCTTCGTCGTACAGTTCTTTAAAAAACGGCAGCCCGAACGCTTCGAACTGGTCTGCTCCCATGAATCCGATAATGTCATCGAGCAGGAATATCCCGTCTATGCTTGGGAAAATCTCCATCTGCAAATCCAGCCAGTCCTTCAAGTATACGGTAATTTTCTTCATGAGCGATTCAGCTTTCTCAGGCTCCATCATCATGGTCGTCAAAAACTCCGTCGTTCCCATCAGGTAACTCGCGATATTCAAAGGACCGCGCGCCACGGCGAATCTTATCTTGTGTCCTGCGGCTTCAATTTTCGGCTGAGCAAGTTTCAATCTGTTGATCACGAACGGAAGGAGTCCATCCGTCTTCGGATTTGGCTCGGGCAATGAGTCGATGTCGTCTGACGAATGTATAAGCTTGTGCGCAAACGGGAATTCATTCGCCGGAAAAGTACAACGCACTCCAAATGCCGACGGCTCCGTGCACATTCCAAACTCCGACCAAAAACCCGGGAGAAACATAACCTCGGGAAAATCGTTTATCGCCTTCAAATTCGCCTTCAGCCAAAGCTCGTCGCTCGAAAAGTAATCTAATATTTTGACGCCGTACCAGTTCGGCAGCCATGGACTGTCAATGATGAAACCCACCGGCAAAGGACTCACGTCTTCTCCATTTGTGATTTTTAGAAGTATTTCCCACTGTTGGTCTGTCATTTTATTTTTCCTTTTAAGAAGAATTTGAACCGTAATGTCGCCAAGACGCAAATCCCTTTTATCAGGGCCGTTTCTCTGCGGATGCTGCGTCCCGACAGCTGGAGAATTTCTTATTCGAAAACAATCGTCCTTTTGCCATGAACCAGTATGCGATGTTGCGCGTGATGGTACAAAGCACGGGCGAGTATCATGCGCTCAAGGTCTCTGCCTTTCCGCACCAAATCGCTAACCGTATCTTTATGAGAAATACGGATGATGTCCTGCTCGATTATCGGACCCTCATCAAGCGCTTCAGTGACATAATGACTTGTCGCACCGATAATCTTTACACCTCGCTCGTAAGCCTGACTGTAGGGATCGCTTCCCGCGAATGCAGGCAAGAACGAATGATGAATATTGATGATGCGATTTGGAAATTCGCAGACAATCTGCGGCGTGAGAACTTGCATGTAGCGCGCTAACACGATGGTGTTGACACTATGTTCCCCCAACAAAGCCAGCTCTTTCCTCTCCTGGTCGATCTTATTCTCTTTTGTAAGGTGAAAAAAGAAATAAGGAATTCCGTATTGCCCCGCTAGGTCCCTCAAATCTTCGTGATTGGAAATGATCAGCGGAATCTCGATGTTAAATTCCCCGAGTCGTTGACGCCACAAAATTTCCTGGAGACAATGGTCTAACTTCGACACAAAAATTGCAACACGAAGGTTCCGCCCGGTAAAATTAATCTTAAACGCAGCGTTGAATTCTTTCGCCAAAGGTGCAAACGCTTCAGTGACTTCGGATTCGGGTACCGAAAAGTTTTTCATTTCCCAGGCCAACCGCATAAAGAAATATTCACCATCGACATGCTCATCCAGATCGAGGATGTTGCCGCCTCGCTCGAACACGAAATGTGAAATCCTGGAAATCAACCCGGTCTGATCTCTGCATGAGAGTAAGAGTATGGCATTGCTGCGTGCTTTTTCGGAAGAATTATTTTCAGCCACGACAAACTCCATTGTCAAATAGACCGATCAAGTTGGACCAATATCGTTGTATATTATTTCGTTCCCTTTATTTTAACTGAAGTTTCGCTTTCTTACAACGCAACTCAATAGCCTGTGAGGATTGCCGTGGGTTTAGTCTTCCACGTTTCAATCGAAAACCCTCGCAAGTTCAACGTCATCTAAGAATCTAAATAAAAAGATGCAATCACGGAACTGGAGGGTACGCTCCGGTATTTCGGCTTCCCTCCTCAGATCGGTCAAGCAGCTTTCTCAATTCCTCCGGAAGTTTCATTCCTAATTTCGCTCCGGGAAAATCTGTCAGCAAGTGATAATTGCCTAACTCGGCACACTTGAACAGAGGTCCATTGTAATCTGAGTAAAAGCTGCCGTTCGCTTCAAATTGCGGGTACAGTTTTCCCAGACTTTCCAGCGAGTCAAATCCTACCTGACAATTCTCGTTTTGTGCCGGGCTCCATAAGATCAAGGGATAAGGTGCGTTTTTTGCAGCACGTACATAGACGTTGTGGTCGATCTCGTTCAATTCGGGCTTCGTGAGCCGATTGCACAAAGACTCGGGCTGCCAAACAAAGAAAAGCGGCAGGGTAAAGCCTTTATCGCCGGTGAGGAGATTGTCTACAAAAATATGACTCTCGCGTTTATCGACATCAGGTCCGGTGCTGGAATGCCAGCCGAAACGGTCGCCCGCCGGAGTCCGGCCGTTCCGTCCAATGCACGCCATGCTATTTACAAATGTGTTCTGGTAAATCTCCGCATTGGAGCTGTTAAGGATCGTCAAGCCATGGTCGCAATTCACAAAGACATTCCCGGCAACTATGACACCTTTTGATATTTCAAAGAAAAATCCATTGTTACTCGGCCAGACCTGATTGGTCCGCGTCGTTTTTCCAACCTTCCCGACTCCTTCGACCCAGTTATCGACGAAGACGCCGTCCACTTCGCCAACATCGTACCACACTCCGTTCGAATTCGGAAGATCGATTATCAAGTTGTCACGGCATACGGCATGGTGGCACTGGTTAAACATCTTGACCGCCGCTGGATAGTATCCGCTTATGCTGTCTATGTTATTCTGCGTGAAGATGTTTCCTTCCAATAGCACATTATTTGAAGCTATGACATAAACTCCTTCGGTTCTAGTATCACTTATCTTGCAGTGTTTGATCGTCAGGTGATCTCCACGGAAATATCCTCCAACACGGGAACAATAGGTAATTGTGCAATTTTCCAGAGTTGTCCCCACCACATCCTTACCATACTTGGACTCGTCGGTCACTCCAACCGGTTCAGCACCTTCGACCTCAAGCGCGCGATACGCATATTGCGTGAATGCGATTCCACGAATAGTATATCCCTTTCGGTCAGACGTTTTGTCGTGGCATTCGCCGGTCACTCTGACTATCGCCGCGTCATGAGCAGTGATTTCAACCAGTCGGTATGACGGATCGGTGCCGATGTAAACGAGACTATCGTCATAATCAATGTAGTATGAATTTGAATCCACGGCTCCTTCCCAGCCGACCGACTTCAGATACCTGCCGTCTATGAAGACCATATCGTTGTTGAATCGCCACAATGGAGTCTTTCTCTCTTCAATACTGCGCGGCCACCAATCATCAGGTAATGACGGAAACGGATGAGTCCATTTTGTCACCCATGCACCATTCCCGAGATTCTTCCAATTCGCGGCAACGAGAGTTCCCTTAAGCACCGGCTCTTCATCCTCATACGGCTGTATTGTAATTCCCTGGTTCAACTCCAGATTCCCGGTTCGGTATGTCCCGCCGCGCATGATAATGGCATCGCCTGTGCGCACGCTCGCAATGGCAGCTTCCAGCGTCGTCGGCTTGTTCAGCGATTCGCCGGATTGAGTTGAGTCACCATCCAGCGCGACATAATATATTTTTCCAGACACTGCCGCTAGTTTGTACATTTGTCTAAACGGACCATATGGCCCACCGGAGGGTTGTGCCATGACTGGCACCACACACAAACTTATGACCACAGTTGCCAGACCGAAGTAGAATTCATTAAAGCTTTTCATGGATGATACCTTTGACCTGTTCTAATTTAGAAAATTCCGGTGCCAATCATAATGGACCGAAGGTTTGTTCAAACGAATTCCCTCGCTCTACCGATGGGAAGACGCATATTTTTGAAGCCAATCAAGTGCGGGCCTTTCCGTCCCGTCGACTCGGACGAGGTAACTAAAGGGAATCCACGTCTGGTGCTGAATGTACCCCCACATTGTTATCCCTTCCACTTGCGCGTCATTCCAGAAAATCGGAAACTGCTGCTCGAAAATGGCAAGTTGTTCTGCATCGCTCGACTCGTTTACATCGTACTCCGATATGAAAATCGGGAGGCCGGTCGCTTCAAGCAGCTTCAGGTTCGACCTAATGATGCTCGTATCTGTTTTTTCAAGACCATGGCCCTGGCAGCCGATGCCGTCAATGAGATTTCTCGCCTTCAGCAGATTAATGATTTGAATATACTTATGAGTATTCGCGGAATCATTCAGGATGCCGTAGTCGTTGATCAGCAGCTTTGCTTTCGGAAATGCCTGTTTTGCTTTCTCGAAAGCCCATATTACCCAATCCCATCCGGTATTCCCGTCGCCGCCGATCGCGTTCTTGTAGAATGCCGGCTGGTGAAGCGGCTCGTTGACGACATCCACCATTGCCGTTTTCGGATATCTTTCGCCGCAAAGCCTGATCCATGATGCAACAATTTCCTTTTGCTGGATGGAATCGATGCTGTGCATCCACCTTGGCTGTTGTGGTCTCCAGATCAGGTTGTGAAACTTGAACGGATAGCCTTTGCTCACTGCATAATCGTAAATGCTGTCGAGAATAGACCAGTTCCAGGAATTGGTGTCCTGGCTCATGGCGACGAAGCCCCACTTGCCGGCATTCTCCGGCGTCACCTGGTCCCAGTACTTGCCGAAATTTTTAGGCACAAATCTTCCGATGATGTTGCCAAGGAATTTCGGGTTTCCGTTTTCACTTTGCGAGAAAGACGTTGCAGGCAGACACATAAACGCTGCGAGCAAAAGAAATTTCCAAAATTTAGATGACATTCTATTCTCCAGATACTTTCTTATCGTTAAACAAAAGTCCAATGCATTTCAATTACTTAAAAAAGACTGCCTGCTTCGAATCCGAAAAAATGCTTGCAGTCATTTTGTGCGGATACACCCGCTCACAAAATACCAGCAGCAAAAGGAGCGTCATTTTTGAAGCTGCATGGATCACGATCCACCTTCACTTGTCTCAGAACGGTACTTGTTCGTAAATCGCAGCCATTGGAGCATAAAGAGCTTGCTGGAACCGGTTCCTTTGAACCTCAAATAAACATCATGGTTCCCCGAAACATGAATGAGAACGTTCGTCGTAAATGTGTCGAAGGTGCTCCAGCTTCCGGTATTGCTGATATGGCATGTGGCAATTTTCATCCCTTTGTCAAGCGAATCAAGCCATGCTTCAACCGTCCCTCCGCTCGAACCGCACGAGGCGACAATTTTCAGTGAATCGGGTGCCTTCAGGTAGTTCGACGAATCTCCGAATTCCACTCCTGCATACAATGCCCAGTCTCCATCATGTATGTTATCCAACGAACCAATTCCGTCGACCTTCGCCGATACGGTTGTTCCATATTGGTTCGCGGGGCATTCAGCTAAAATCGGTGTATAGGCATCGCGGTAAATGTAAAAATCAAAATCAGCCGATTTTCCCTGAACGAACAGGCCCTGCCGATTCCCCGTCCACGCGTTCCAGTTCGGCTGCAGGCCATCCATGTCAGCGACATCAATGCTGTTCCCCACCTTCTTCCAATCGTAACCATCTGAGCTGCAATAACCAGCAAGGACGTGATCGACGCGAACCAATTTCAGCCACACCGTACCACCTCCACCTTTTGCTGGATCATCGACTTTGTAATAATTGGACTTATAGCTCAACTCCACAATCTTGTTCCCTGAGCTGTCGAACGAGCTGTACAACTTAGCAAACAGCGTCTGCAAGCCATTGAAGATCCAGAGCCCCGCCTGATCATCTACAGACTTCGCATCAAAATCCAATCTCGTGATCAGCGAATAATTATGTTCACCATCGTTTTTGATTACCGTGTTAAACGCACTGTCCCTCGGTGAAAGTCTAAGCCATCCCGGGCGAGCCGTGAGAGAATATGTATTGGATGCTGTGTATCCCAGGAATGACCACTCAGGACTCATTGTGGTCGAGCTAAAAAAATCGGAATGTGGTACCATCCATGGAATGCCGCTGCCCGGCAGCTTTGGTGCCGTCATCGGTACATTGTCCGGATAATCAGCAGTCGGCCTGCCGCTCGCGTCATACCGAACCTGGTTCAGCAATCCCTGTCTTCCCTGACCATACCATTCACTATCGTTGTTTCCGTCGCGCCAGACCGGATGGAGAACCCAGAATGTGCTGTCATTGCCGATCACAGGAGCAGAGCAATGATTAGGTTTGCCAAACAGTGCAGACGAAGCAAGCGGGTCGGAAAGATTGAAGAAATTATGAGGCTTCGTCCACGAAGTCGAATCACCCGTCAGCGTCTTACTTCTAATGAAATATTGTCCGCCGTCAACATCGCGTGCAAAGCAATAATAATAGTAGCCATGATATTGCCACATTACGGGACCTTCTGCCCAGCTATAAGGATGCGCAGGTGCAGGGTTGATCCAGCACAGATTATAGATCGCGCCGCTCGGCTGGCCATCGGTGCCTAACTGTAAGATCCAGTTGTTTGTTTGCCCGTTCTTAACCAGGAGATACCAGTTTCCGTTGTCATCAACAAATATAGAATTATCGGCGCCCAAGCCCGGGACACTCGGCGGGCATTTCACTGACGTCGGCTGAGACCATGGCCCTCTGACACTGTCAGCGGTCACGAAGAACATTGTAAATCTCATTCCGAAGAAGTCCCACCACTTGTTATCGTAATAGACCACATGGCCTCCCCAGCATCCACCCGAAGGCCTGGTATTGTAACTTGTCCACGCTGCGCTCACCGGCTGCGCGATCGCTTCCCAGTGTACCAGATCTGTGGAGTGATAAATAACCGGAGTCGGATTGAACGATGACCCGGTTGTATAATAATCATTGCCCACTTTGGTCACCGTGCAATCGGGATGGTCGCCGGGAATTACGGGATTCATGTAAGTTTGAAACGACACCGACTGCCCGAATACAAGATTGACTAACAAGAAAAAAAAACTCACTGCTGTAAGTGATTTAAACATGACTTTCCTTTCGCGTGATTGCAGAAACTCAGTTTACGAGAAACAGCTTATTCACAACTCAAAACGTGTTTCCATTTTCTCCGACCGGGAGAAGCTTACAAAGATACAATCCGCTCGCCAATTTGTCAGCATCGAACATGATAGCATTACCTTTCCGCGTTCTGCCCCGCGTTCAATAAAGTCATCATGTCCTTTACAAGCACGCCACAAGTCTTCTGAGTAACGATGGCGATAACTGCTAACTGATACGCCGCATCTGTTGTATGGTGAAAGGGGCTAAGGTAGTTCCAGTCAAACTTCAACTAAACCGGAACCTGAATTTAGACTTTCTTGACCGAATTTACCATTTCAGGCAGCGGCCCCATCCAAACATTCATATCCGAAGTACGGGCAAAGAGATTTGTGCCCATCGCTGTCCATGATTTGTAAGATCCTCGCGCGAGCATTCGGGCGGTTTTGAAAACAAAAAGAGGTCTGAGCCCCCAGAAGAACTCAGACCCCAAAGGAATTACATTTTTGACGATCGACGTTATTTGGTAACGACCATCTTCTTCACTTGTGTTATTCCGGGCGCGGTCAATCGATAAAAATAGACGCCGCTCGCCAGACGGCTGGCGTCGAATGTGGCGGTGTGGTACCCGGCGCCTTCGTCCTCGTTTACGAGCGTCGCCACTTGCCTCCCGAGAATGTCATACACTTTCAACGTCACATGGCTAACTGCCGAGAACTGATAGCTGATTGCTGTTGACGGGTTAAACGGATTTGGATAATTCTGCTCAAGCACAAATTGGTTGGGCAGCATTTGGGCTGGATTATCTCTAACGGCTGTTACTCCACCCGTGGTCGTGTGGAAGATTGCACCATCATCTCCCACAACAGTCCCCGTAACGGAATCGGTAAAGCAGACGCCATAAAAAGCGTTGTTTTCGACTGATTGATTTATCCAGCCTTCGTTTACGTCGGTTATCCGCCAAATAACACCCGCAGTGGCAACGCTGTCGTCATGTCCTACAACAATCCCCGTGTTGGCATCGGTAAAGGAAACTCCAAATATTGGAGAGGATGACCAGATATCACTCTGTAAATAACTGCGTTGAAGATACCACGTTATTCCACCGTCTGTCGTTCTGAGAATTATGCCGCCGGGGCCGAAACTTGGATAGAGATCAGTAATAATATTTGAGTATCCACCGACAGTTCCTGTGTTAACATCAGTGAAAGAAACTCCATAAAGCTGATATAATTTTTGGTCTGTCCCCGCGAATGATTGATTCGTCCATGTTGCTCCTCCGTTGGTTGTTCGTAGAATAGTGCCAGAATCTCCGACGGCGGTCCCAGTATTGGAATTGGTAAAAGAAACCCCTCGGAGATTGTTCACAGTGCCGCTGGATTGACTCGTCCACTCCGCACCTCCGTTTGCAGTGCGGAGAATGGTACCTGAATCGCCAACAACCGTTCCTGTGTCGGCATCGGCGAAAGAGACTGCATTTAGGGCATGTGCCGTCCCGCTTGATTGACATTCCCACACCGCGCCTCCGTCTGTTGTGTGAAGTATGATGCCTGAATCTCCAACGGCAGTTGCCGTGTTGGCGTCGATAGCAGAAACTCCCCGCAGCCATTGTGTTGTCCCGCTCAATTGACTGATCCAGTCTGTTCCTCCATCGCCGGTGTGGAGGATGGTACCCGAATCTCCGACAACGAAACCTGTATCAGCATCAGCGAAGGAAACGCTAAGAAAATTGGTATTTTGAGCTTGCTGGGGTGGATTTTGCCAAATCCAACCCGATTGTGAATATGTCGTGCCTCCAAACAGAAACAACGAAGCAAGCACGAAAGAGGAATACGCGAATGTTTGTTTCATAACTACCTCTTCGATTTTTGTGAAACGTAACTTTCCTTGGCGTTAAACATTTTTGGCAACAAAAAAAGCGGATACCGCCAGGGGCCGCCACAATTGGCGAACAAATATGTTTCGTCCGTCCACAGCACAGTTGCTCCGCTAAAAGGAGCTCCATTTGAAATCTCGGTCCATGTCACACCGAGATCACTTGAGAAATAAACGGCGGCGTTAGTCCCAACGAACAGATTTGAACCTCCGGCACAAATAGTATTGACACCATGGTCTGGCAAATCGGCATCCGCACGCTGCCAGGTGTTCCCGTTATCTTTGGAAACGAATACACCGCCTGTCGAGGGATTTCCAAGGTTATTGAACGCTGCTGCAAAGACCTGCGAGCCTATTGTTGCAAAACCGTAGAACGAGTATTCCGTCGTGTCAACTTTGGTCCAACTTGCACCGCCATTCGTGGAGCGGTATATACCGGATCCCTGATTTGAGGCAAAAAGATTTCCACCAACTGCAACAAGGTCGGTGATTCCTACTGGCCAAGTATATCGAGGGTTGGGAGTCAGCGGTATCCCCGCGCTGCTTGCCCGCCAGGTAGTTCCCTCGTGTGTCAACACGAAGATTCCATGATCGGTCCCTGCGAAGACAATGCCGTTCAAAACGGTGAAACAGTTAATATTCTCATCTGACAAGTCCGAATCATTTTCAGGCCAGCTTATTCCTTCATCGCTCCATGTTATTCCGTTGTCGGACGACCTGTAAATCGCTCCTCTGAAACAGTCACCCACGCCGGCTAAGAGGTATTTACCATTGCTTATGAAGACGATAGGCGTTCCAGTATATAGGCCGTTCCAAGCGGCACCCCTAATATGATTGTAAACAGCGAAGCTTGTGTCCAGATTCCAGGTCGAACCTTCATCTGTTGAAATATAGATGTAAGCCTGGGAACATGGAGCACAATATGTACTGGTAAGCAGATTTCCACCGCTCGCATAAAAGTGGTTCACGTTGATAACTCCTACGCCCTGTGTCCAAATAGAACCGCCCGAGCCTATCGGATTATTATGGCAGCCGAAAAGTAAGCTCATCCCACCAAGAAGTGCGAATAAAAGTCTCTTGTATCTGCTATGATTCTTCATTTTCTTCTCCTATGCTGACTTTTTGAAGAGGGTGGCACACTAATCGGGCACCACCTTAAAATCTTCGGCCGAAACTTTTCAGAAATACACACCGAGCGTCAGATTGGCTGTCTGGAATCCAATTTCAAGCTCCTGCTGGGTTGAGCCCGGAGACTGGGTCGTGTTAGTCGCCGTCAGCCCGAATTGGTACTCTGCAGACAGGCTGATGTTCTTATTGAAGAAGTATTCCACACCGGCGACTGCGGCCGCTCCAACGGATGTCGCCGTGGATGTTGCTCCTGTCATCCTCGTATCCTCGCTCGTGGCGGTCAACAAGCAGCCAACATACGGACTCACGTGTGTCGATACTGGGAGGTGACACTCCAGTCCGGCGCCGAGTCCAAATTGTATCTCGTCGTTTTTTGCGCCAGCAAATGTCCTGTTATCCAATGCGAACAATAACATGGCACGAAGAGCCGTCTGGTCCGAAAAAAAGTATTTGCCCCCGATCCCGCCGTTGTAGGCGTTAGCACCAAGGTTACCAAGGCCGGCAAAATCAAATAGAAGAGCTTTACTCCCGACTGATGTGGAATCCGTTGTTTGAGATTGTGCGTTGGAAAACGCCAATGAAGTTAATACCGGCAAAAGAATGATTAGTTTGCGCATGAATATTTTCTCCTTTTTATGCTTGATTTAAGTTTTGGAATAGTCCCGTTGGGAGTTGAGAGAATGACGACTCGCCATGTCAAATGGTTTAAAGCCATGGTGCATCAGCCGAGTTTGCCAAGGAAAAATGGAATCGCTGGCAGTGAATGCAAGCCAGGCGATTTGGGCAATATGGTAATCATATTCACCTCATTTTCGGTAGGCTCTGATTTTGACGAAATAGCTGACGCTTTGACTGCGGTCTCATAACGCCTCCTTAATTTCAAAAACATCCACCTTATGTTTTTTCACCGCCGGCAATAATCTATGGTATGGTATGGTGCCGCCTGTGCCAGATTTTAAATAAACTTATTGGAAAAGTCAAGGACTTTTTGCAATAAATGGAAACAATCCTGGACACATCCAGAGTATTTATCCCTGTCAATCCGAGGGGAATCTTTGCGACTCTTCTCCGGCAACGATGGCTTCGGCAAGGCTACTGGTTTCATAGCCACAGGGGTACACGGTGGCGGCACGGGGGGCACACAGAGAAGATAGGATCATAACGACTATTTTTCTCGGTGTACCTCTGTGTTAAAAAATACTTGTCTCATTATTGCACAAGTTTTAATCGCAAGAGACCGAAGTGCACCGCTACTTGATAAGTACCATCTTCCTGTTCGAAACAAAATCGCCGGCTCTCAATTCGTAAAAGTAAATCCCGCTTGCAAGCCGCGTCCCATCAAACGTGACAGTATGCGTACCAGCATGTTGGTTCTCATTCACTAAAGCGGCAACTTCCCTTCCAAGTATGTCATAGACTCTCAAGGAGACATGACTGTTCATTGGTAATTGATAGCTGATTATCGTACTCGGGTTAAACGGGTTCGGGTAATTCTGTTTCAGCTCAAATTGCTTAGGAAGCTGTCCGGATACCGAAACCGCAGTAGTGGTTTCAGAATGGTTTTTGTCCGTAAAGGTCATCCATTGAATCATGAATAGTGTGCTCGATCCACTCCCATTGAATTTCAAATAGACATCATGGTTCCCTGCAACCGGGGTGAGGACTTTGGTTGTAAATGTGTCGTATGTGTTCCAGCTTCCGGTACTCGTGATATTGCATTCTGCGATCTTTGTTCCTGTGTCTAAGGAATCGAGCCACACTTCAACCGTTCCTCCCGTGGATCCACATGAAGCGACAATTTTAAGCGAATCAGGAGCTTTCACGTAATTAGAAGAATCTCCAAATTCCACTCCGGCGTATAGTGCCCAGTCGCCATCGCTTATATTATTCAATGCACTTGTTCCATTGGCAAGAGTGGATGCGGTTGTGCCATACTGGTTCGCGGGACAGCCCGCCAATATCGGCGTATAAGCATCTCGATAGATATAGCAATCAAAGTTAGCAGCCGTCGCACCGACCACAAACAGGCCTTGTCGATTTCCCGTCCATGCGTTATAATTCGGCTGCGATCCGTCCATACCGGCCACGTTGATACTGCTCCCGACTTCTATCCAGTCATAACCATTTGAGCTGCAATAGCCGGTAAGCACATGATTTGCACGATCCAATTTCAGCCAAACCACACTGCCGCTGTCTCCAGCCAGGCTGTCAACCCTGTAGGTAGTGGTCTCATAGCTGAATCCGACAATTCTGTTCGCAGACGGATCGAGGGAGCAATACAACATCGCGTGCAAACTTTGCAGACCGTTGAAAATCCAGATACCGGCTTTATCGTTGCTTGTCTGAGGGGAAAAATCCACTCGCGTAATTATCGAATAGTTATGTTCCCCGTCGTTCTTGATTACCGTATTGGTATCGTTCGATTTCGGCGTCAATGTCAACCATCCTGGACGAGTCGTCAACGAATGCGTATTGTCTGGCGTGTATCCGAGGTACGACCACTCAGGATTCATCGTCGTTGATGTAAAGAAGTCCGAATGCGGCACCATCCACGGTATGCCGCTGCTCGGCAAGTCAGCGGCAGGCATAGGAACATTGTCCGGATAGTTCGCGGTCGGAACGCCGCTTGTATCGTAATTAACCTGGCACAGCTGCCCTTGCCGCCCCTGTCCCCACCATTCGTTGTTATTTGCAACCTTCCATCCCGGGGTCAGGACCCAATAGGTGCTGTCGATAATCGTTACCGCGGCCGAGCAATGGTTGGGACTCACGAACAATGACGAAGATGCCAGCGGGTCGGAACTATTGAAGAACGGTACCGGTTTCGACCACGCGGATTCGGTGTCCGTGAGTGTCTTGCTTCTCATAACCCATTCTCCACCGTAGGCATTACCGGCAAAGGTATAGTAATAGTAACCGTCGTGCTTCCACATCACCGGACCTTCCGCCCAACTGTATGGATACGATGTAGATGGATTTAACCAGGTTAAATTCAGAATTTTGCCGCTTGGCTGCCCATTAGCACCCAGCTGCACTATCCAGTTATTTACCTGCCCGTTTTTAACTAACAGGTACCATGTGCTGTCATCGTCGATAAAGATGGAATTGTCATAGCCCAGGCCGGGAACACCTGAAGGTGTATTCATCACAGTTGGCGTGGACCATGGTCCTCTGACACTGTCCGCGGTAACAAAACACATTCCAATATTACTCTTGAAAAAATCCCACCACTTGTCGTTAAAATAGACCACCTGTCCTCCCCAGCACCCGCCGGCAGGCGCATCTCCATATCCTGACCATGCGGCACTCACCGGCTGGGCAATAGCTTCCCAATGAACCAAATCCGTGGAATGATAGATGACCGGTGTCGGATTAAAAGATGAGCCGGTTGTGTAATAGTCATTTCCGACTTTTGTCAGCGTGCAGTCGGGATGGTCGCCAGGAATTACTGGATTCATGTAAGTAGAGAACCCGGCAGACTGGCTAAATGCAAGATTAACCAATAGCAAGGAACAACATATCAATATAAATGACTTAAACATATTTATCCTTTCGACATTGTTAAATTTAATTGTCAGAATTTCAGTAACCAAAACAAGAGCCGCTGCTTCTGTTCACGATTATCTCCAGAACAATTGTGTTTCTACAACCGCGATCGCAAATCTAATCGAACCAATGCATGATTAATTTCCCGGTCCTTCAGGCGAGAGACGTTTCTCACATCATCAAACATGGTCCTTCATTTGACCTCACTTATCTTAAGCAATCTAGCACCATGTTTCCTGACATACAGCGATATTTCGTCTGTGTATTTTCCGATATCTTCCTTCGCCCACAAGTCGCGAACTTCACAGGCGTCTTTAAAACCTAGTTGCTCAATCTTTAATGTCATCTTGATCGAATCTTGCGGAGGAGTACCTGTAGGATATTGGGTGAATACATGGAATCTAACAGTTGCACCCTCGGTGTGATCGACGCATTCTTTATCGAGCCCCGCTATCGAAGATAAAGTATCATATCCCTCCGGAATGTCATATTCAATAATTGAATTGGCATGAGTACCGATACCATCTGCGTATTCTTTGTTATCGACGGTCAGTCTATTACCTTCCACACTTCTGTCTACAGTTGCGCTTCCCCAACCGGCGGAGGCACTAAGCCATTTAATACCGGTTAAGTTTAATGAACCTTTTTTGCCCGTAAGCTTTGGTTCGATCCAATCGGCGTGATCCCAATCGTTTCCATCTCCACCATCGGTAACAACTAAGTAAAGTTTCTTGGCTCCGGCAATGTTCACAATTACCGTTGTGCTTTGTTCCCCGGTTTTATAAGTAATAAGTTTACTGTTCCATAAAGCTTTGCTTTCCAATATTGGTTTCTGGTCAGAGGTATAAAAGAGAGCAACATATTTGTCACCGGAATTTACTGCGTCGGCCGTCCACACAATTCTCTCTCCGTCATCAATGAGCAATTTGTTATCTTTACTCTTTTCCAGGACCGCGAGCGCTTCATCATTGGTAATCAAGCCCAGGGAAAACCCGTCATTATCAGGCAAATTTCCGCCAAACATAAGCGGCGAACGGCAGATTAAGAAAAGCGACATCAAGGTGTATTGTTCATCTCTGGTGAACATGGTCATACGGTTATCTCCTTGTTCTGCTCGTATGCCTATTCTGCCCAAAGGAAGCATATCACCGTCAGGCCAACGACCTGGCCCCATAAACGGAATCCACTTTCCAAAGAGTGAGAAGTGCGCTTCAAGTTGAGACCAGTTGTCCCAGAAATCGTCCATGATGCGCCACATATTTGCATGAGTGCTGACATGCTCCGCGTCTTCTATCGGTGTTTGTCCCGGCGATAGACTTAGGACGATTTGCCGTCCGCAGCTATCGATGGCTTTGCGGACCATGTCAATCTCGTCTTTGTGGTATGGGCGAGATATGTCATCTACTTTTACAAAATCAATGTCCCACGAAGCAAACAGTTTGAATAGTGAATTGTAGTATTCCTGGGCGCCCGGCTTGGCGGCGTCTACGGTGTACATGTCATCCTGCCAAGTGCACAATTGCCTGGTATTGTAAATCTGGCTTGCCGTTATGTTAGTGCCGAGAACCGGAGTGTTTCTTTCGACCGCAAGTCTGGGTATCCCGCGCATGATGTGAATCCCGAATTTTAGCCCCAGACCGTGAACGTAATCCGCAAGCGGTTTAAATCCTTTGCCATCGGCGGAAGAAGGAAACCGGTTGACTGCCGGAACAAACCTTCCATATTTGTCCATGTTAATAATCGGATCTTTTTCATTGTATCCGTGCACATGGGGATTCGACACATACCAGCGAGCATCAACCACGATGTATTGCCAGCCGAATCTTTTCAGATGGTCAGCCATGTAATCTGCGTTTGCCTTAACTTCCTGCTCGGTAACGGTGGTCCCATAACAATCCCAGCTGTTCCATCCCATCGGCGGTGTCAACGCCCACTGCCAAAAATCCTGGGCGTGAAGTGTCGCCGAAAAGAATATCAGCGCCGCAAATACTACGGTGATTCTGATTCCGTGCTTCATGCTAAAGAATTCACCTTGGATTATGAGCCTCGTAATATTCGAGGTCGTGTTCAGGCGCCGGCAATCCGGGCGGGATGGGCAAATGCGAAAAGGTCTGGAAATACAGGACACAACCGTCTCGCCACTTAATCGCATTTTCAAGTTGTAACTGTAGAAGAGCTTTTTCCGAACCAAATTCGTCATTATCAACCTTCCCCTTCATAGAATCCCAAATCCCTTGAATCTCCTGCACGCCGTCAACGCCTTGGTAATATTGGTAGCAAAGCTCCTCCCAGAGTGTGTTACCCGATTTCTCAGCAATAGGCTGATCAGCATCTGGCTGAATTTTATAGGTCCATGGCACATGGTGAAACCAGAGAAGATATTTGACGGGACAAGTTGCAAGTGAATCGAATTCATCCGCGACCTGCGGATAATACTGGTCAACGGCATCACTTCCTGTTCTAGTGCGATCGAAGCCGATGCCAGTGCTGTCGGCCCTGTGGTAGTATGGAGAGTTCCAATCTGCGTGCACAGAATTATCGACCCACGGACCATGATAAACACTCCATCCCCCCAGCATATTCAGGCCGAGAGGATCTCTATAGTCCACAACATTCTCTCTCGATGCCAGCATTATTTTTTCGATTGGATTAATTACAGATGTGTCATTCGAGAAAGTCATCCTGATCCATTCGTCCGCTATTTGTTTCGAGGCAAGCTTATAATCCCACGCAAGGCGCCCGAACGCGTACCAGTTTGCCTGTCCGAATATGTTTCCAGTCCAGCCGCAATCACCGCTAACATTGGAAACACCGGCTATAGCGGTCAGTTTATAATTATCGAGCGAGCCGTCGATCACCTTCGCAACGTTAGAGCCCCTCCCTTCGGCGTAGGTGTCGGACATTAGGCATTCTTTCCACATCGGGGCCAAATAGACCGGACTTATATCCTCACCCAGTGCACCCTGACCGATATCCCATTCCATTGCCAATGGAGTTTTCGGCATTGCACCGAATAATGGGCTGAACGGCTCGCGCGGCTGAAAATCAAGAGGACCGTTCTTCACCTGAAGCAGCACGTTGCCCGCAAACTTTCCGTCCAGCGGTTTAAATATGTCGTAGGCTTCGCGAGCACGGTCTTTCGGATTGTAAGCATAGACAAATGCCCTCCAGATCACTATGCCATGATACGGACTCAGTGCTTCCGCAAGCACGTTGGCGCCATCGGCCTGAGTTCTATTATAATCAGCGGGACCGGGTTCGCCTTCTGAATTGGCTTTCACGAGAAAGCCGCCGAAGTCGGGTATCAGCAAATAAATCTCTTTGACCTTGTCTTTCCACCATTGTTTTACTTGCGGATCGATGGGGTCGGCAGTTTTTAATCCACCCGACCTCATCGGCGAATCGAAATTGACACTTAGAAAGATTCTTATTCCGTAGGGACGGAATGCGTCTGCAAGAGCAGCGACTTTTACAAGATATTCATTAGTTAGAATTTGCGGATCGGCGTTGACATTATTTAAAACGGTAGCATTAATACAGATCGAAGCATTTGCGCGTGCGTAATCGATATACCTCTGTTTTATATAAGTAGGCAGCGTATGCCAGTCCCAGATAGAAAAGCCCGGGTAGACTCTCGTACCATCAAGGTTATCCCAATGATTTAACATTCTCAGCTTGATCCTGGGGAATGAAACAATGTCGATGTTAGATATATCCTGATTTGTTTGCAATAAACTCAAGAAATGGAAGACGCCATAGAGTACGCCGATATCTTTGTTGGCAGTAATGACAATTACCTTCTTCCCGTTGATCGTTGAACTTCTGATAACAAACCCTTCGGAGCCGACTTTCATCAGATCACTCTTCGCAATGATATCTTCGAACAGCGGTGAGCTTTCGTAGCTACCTGCCAGTATTACCCCGCTGTTATTTATCTTCTTCACTTCAGGTATCGTGAGCCCCAACAATCCGACGAGCCCAAGCCGAAGTTCATTCCCGGCAGCCTGGATCGTCGGAGATTCTCCCTCTATGACCAAACCCGTAATAGACTTCCTGTACTGGTGCAAATGATGCGAGTCGGAGACCAAGTCATATCTCAGCCAGAGTCTGTATCCGCTTTCAGCATATGAAGGATAACAGAGTCCGGCCAGAAGGATTCCACACTCAAAAGTTATGAACAATTTTTTCAACGCGGCTCCTTGTTTTATCCTTAAAGGTTCCAACTCTACGGACGACGGAAGTTCGCCTGACGGTGCAATTCGTCCCCGTCGGACTTGGCGCCATGGCGTATGTGACGAGTCGAGTCCCGGTATTCAAATGCACATCACTTAACACGGTCGGCTCATTCTCCATTTCGGAATAACATGGCGGGTGGAATCGGTTGTTTCTCCAGCCCGGGCCCTTGGATGCTTGCATCCAAAGCCATCCCGCCGGACGCTTGAAAGAAAGTAACCTTTATTTCGTGGTAGCCTGCAGTCAAAAAAGCTATGCCGGCCCGTTCTTCAGGAGCGTGCTGCCCATCGTTTGAAACGACCAGATCGCCGTCTATATATAAGCTGGAACCGTCGTCCGAGTTTAGGTAGAAGGTGTACGAGCCACCTTTCGGGAGCTTGATATAGCCGTCATATTGCACGCCGAAATCTTCGACTGAATTTCTTTTCGGGATGGTAAAATCTGCGATCGTTCCTTTCCTGGTCGGCGACAGCAAACTGAAATTCGGCAGCTGCTCCCAGCTTCCCTCATAATATCCATAATTAAGTCCTTGTACTGGATTCTTGAGCTCCAGCGCGGGTGGAGGTTCAACGGTCCCGCTGAGCTCAAGCACGATGACAGACATCGGCGGCATGATCACAGCAAGATCGCTGTCGTCCAAACTACAATCCGTAAATTCCTTCGGAACTATTTGGTTCGGCTGCTTGAACGTGTTTTCCTCGTTCATCCTGGCTGCGGTAAGTATCTTCCCTGAAATGTTCTCGCCTTTGAATTTATCAAATCGGATCGAGAGTTTTTGAGGAGAATCCGGATCGACGTTGCACAGTGACACATGAACTTTCCCTTCTTTGTCAATTGAAGCGGAAGCGTTCACCGCCGGGATCGAATCGCCGTTGAAAACATATTCTGCAGAGTTCACTTTTATCGGAACCATCATTGCATCCTGGTGCACCTTGAAGAGATCAAATACCCAATAAGTCGGAGTCAACACGATCTTATCGCTGTCCGTCAAAATCATCGCCTGGAGGACGTTGACCATCTGCGCGATGTTTGCCATCCTTACGCGGTCGCAATGGTTGTTGAAGATATTCAGATTGCATGCAGCGGTAATCGCATCTCTCATCGTATTCTGCTGGTAAAGGAATGCAGGATTCGTTCCGGGCTCGACGCCGTACCATGTTCCATATTCGTCGACCACCAGGGCTATTCTCCTGCCCGGATCATACTTGTCCATTATGGCTTCGTTCTTATCGATCAGCTCGTTCATCTTGAGCGTGCTTTTGACAATATCGAACCAGCCTTGCTCATTGAAGTCTGCGGCGGGTTTTCCGTCGCCGAACGAATAATAATGCAAGGATAAACCGTCGAAATTGCTTCTCGCGTCCTTCATCAGGACTTCGGTCCAATTGTAATCGTTCCCACCCGGGCCGACCGCGATCTTGAACACTTTGTTGTCACCGTAATTCTTCATGAAGGTGGCGTACCTGCGGGCCAGATCGGAGTAATATTCCGGCGTCATGTTTCCTCCGCAGCCCCAGCTTTCGTTGCCGAGGCCCCAGTATTTGACTCCCCAGGGTTCCGGATGTCCATACTCCCTCCTGAGCTCGGTCATCGGGCTTACGTTGTCAGAGTTGCAGTACTCAACCCACTGCGATAGCTCCTCGACTGTACCACTTCCGAGGTTGCCGGTGAAGTACGGCTGACACCCGATCAGTTTGCAGAATTCGAGGAACTCGGCAGTGCCGAACGCATTGGCGTCGGTGACATTTCCCCAACTGGTATTTGTAGTTTTCGGACGAAGCGCAATTGGCCCAATTCCATCTTTCCAATGGTATCCGTCGGCAAAGCATCCACCTGGCCACCGTAAAACCGGAACTCGAATTTCCTTCAACGCATCGACAACATCTTTCCTTATACCGTCGATGTTTGGAAGTGGGGAATCTGTTCCCACCCAGATGCCGCCGTAGAGACAATGACCGAGATCTTCGCTGAACTGGCCGTAAATGTTTTTATCGATTTTGTACCGAATGTGCGACGCATCCAGCGCAGCACTCGTTTCGTTTTGCTGAGCATTTAATCGTGGTACAATTGCCGAAACAAGAATTAGCAGTAGTAGAACATGTTTCATGGAATGCCTCTTTCTTTATAGGATAAAAGTCAGGAGAGATAAGACAAAGTCTCGCAGCTTCGATATATGAAACCGAACAAGAATGAAATAAAAGCGCGGGCTGCAAGATTAGCGAATATTTCGTATGCAGCCCTTCAAGATTTGTACACTCTCACGAAAATTGTCGATGATACAGCATTTCCCTTCTGATCAAGGGTTTTTGAGCCATTAGTTCGACACAAATGTGGTTACGCTCGATGCTCCCAGTGTAGCTGTGAAGCTGCCGTTCGATACGGTCGAGGCACTTCCTTCCGCGCAATTCTCGCTGCTCGAAGTGACATAAGGTGTGAACGAGCTCGCTGTTCCACCTTGCACAGTAAACGGCAGAGTCACTGCGATGGAACCCATATTCAACGCGACGATGACTACCTTTGCGCCGTCATTATAAGCTGTCACATATACGTTTGACAGCGGGTTTGACGTTGCGCTGACGCGGTAATACCCGGGACGAACAAATCTGGCGAATTGAGATATGACATATCCTTTATGAGTTACATTACCGGTGTTGGCGGAATTGAACTGACCATCATCGATTGGACCATAAAATCTTACAATGTACCACCAAACGTACGCGCTCATATTGTAATCCATACAATCATTAATAGTCTTCGCTGTCTGCATGGCGCCAGCCCAGCCCGTGTCAACACTAGTAGGATTTGTGTTGGATCCGCTATTTATCAAATATTCCGTCATCCACAACTCTTTTCCTTTTTGCAGAGCAAGGGGATATTGAACTGACGATTGAACGTCACCTTTAGTATCAACATCTCCGTACAAATGTCCGCCAATGAAAGCGACATGTGATGCCGCCACAGAATCGTTCAGCGTCGAGTCCGAGAGTCCATGACTGAAATTATCCGTCTCTGGCATAAAAACCGGATAACCAACTGCGGGGGCATCGTTTTTCATAAAATTAAGGAATTCTGTGCCGTTCCACAGACACGATTGATACGACGCATCAAAATTAGGCTCGTTCTGAACCGAGATAGCATATACTGGAGCACCGTGGATCTCCATGGTATCGCCGAACGACTTTAAAAACCCTGCGAAATCAGCATAGTGGCTTGGGTCAAGGCTTCCCCCGGATATATTGTCGTTGGTTTTCATCCATGCAGGAGGCGACCATGGCGTCGCGATGATTTTTGCCCCTAAATTTTCTGCTGCCAGAGCTGAAGGAACGTCAGCGCTGAATTGCGTCGACGTGTCCGGAATCGAAATTCGCATTATGGTTAGGCCGATCTGTCCATTGCCGGTGTCAAAAGCGGTCTGCACTTCAGCGGGAGTCATATCCGGGCGGAAGATGAGAGTATTTGCACCGCCGAATCCTTCGATTTTCTGCTGAGTACTATCAAGGTAGACGATAGCTTGTGGGGTACTCACCGTAAAACTGAACGATGTGTCGCTCTGAACCACCAGGCTGGTGATCTGTGCTGGAACGATTGTGGGTGAAGTACTGTCCGTATTTGATATGGTTACAGCAAAGCTCTCTCCGCCGGAAAGAATCCCGGTTGGAACGCTTTGAATTCCACCAACTACCACCTTCGTTTGCGAAGGCATTATACCCGGCAGCAAAACTGAATTCGTATTTTCTCCTATTCCAAATACCATCTTCATAGTCTGCATTTGTCCGTTGGCTTGAAGCCGGCAAAAATAGACTCCAGGCGCCACCACTCTCCCAAAGTCGTTTCTTCCATTCCATACGACACCGTATGATCCTGCTCCCTGAAAACCGGCGTCGAATGTTCTTATCTCTCTCCCGAGGACATCGTATATCGTCACCTTTGCGCCCGATGGCTTGTTTAGCGTGTACGATATGGCAGTCGAACGATGAAAATGGATTCGGATAATTTTGGTTGAGCTGAAAATTCTCAGGCAGCTGACTTTTTTGCTTCACTGCCGTAATTGAACCGAGAGAAAATGCGCCTGTTGAATCAGTCACGGCATTGTATTGGATAGAAAAGTTGTAACTGTCTAAAAATGTAACCAATGCATTCCGAATACGTGTACCGGATGCGCTAACCGTGCCCTTGACCACGTATGATTGACCATACGAGGACATTGATAAACTCCCTATTATCAGGAGCGCCAACAAAGTATATATGTAAATTTTCATCATCGCTTTTTCCTTTTCTTTCATTCGATCTTAGTATTGAGTTACGACTTGCTTCTGCACAGTGTCATCACGATGTATTTTACCAACTCCAAGAAAAAGCATAATTTTTTTTGCTTTATTAAAACAAGTTTTTTGACTGAGTTGAATTTGTCGGCTGCAATTCTATAGAAATACACGCCGCTCGACATATTGACTGCATTGAATGTAACGTTATAATATCCTGCGTCCTGCCTTCCATCCACAAGCGTCGCCACTTCTCGTCCGAGAACATCGTAATTTTTCAGCGTAACATGGCTGTTCGCCGGTGATTGATAACCGATCACTGTAGTGCGGTTGAACGGGTTCGGATAATTCTGAGATAAGCTGAACGCCGTCGGAATCCCTTCGAGTTCCTTTTCTTGCAAAAGCCTGCTAAACGTAAATGCTATCCTTCTGTTCTTATAAAGCAGGGCGACCAAAGTGGTCGCCCTGTAAAGTCGAACTTACTTTAATAACAGCATTTTCTTGACAAAATTTTCGTTACCGGTATTTAATTGATAAAAATACACGCCGCTCGACAATCTGCTCGCATTGAATGTGATATTATAGTCTCCTGCATTTTCTTTCCCATCCACAAGTGTCGCCACTTCTCTTCCGAGCACGTCGTAGACTTTCAAGGTAACATGGCTGAGCGCAGGAAGTTGATACGCGATGACCGTTGTCGGATTGAACGGGTTTGGATAGTTTTGCTCCAATTCAAAACGAGACGGCATATTTGAAGCTGTCTCTTTGACGCCAAGCGGATTATTCTCGATGTAATTAGCCATCCACAGCAATGCCGGTCTGGCTGTACCATCCGACCGCACCAAATAGGTCGTAGTGTTCCACGTAAGGCCTTGAATGTATCCCCAGATCGTGACCCCCTTTACATCGGGATACTGCCATAATATCGGGAAATACTTCTGATACAACTGCAGCTGTGTCGCGTCGTTTGGCGTTCCGGAGTCACCTATGTTTCCCAAATCCATTTCAGATATATAAATAGGTAATCCGGTTGCCGCAAGTTGACCCAGGCAAGATTTGATCGTGTTTGTGTCCGCACTCTCTATCGTAAAGCGATGGGATTGTACCCCGATTCCATCGATAAGATTCCTCGCCTTCAACAAGTTGATAATTTGAACATACGAGGTTGTTGTCGATGGACTGTTCAGAAGCCCATACTCGTTTATCAAAAGTTTCGTATTGGCGGGCATGTACTCTCTTGCCTTCGTATAAGCCCAGATGACCCAATCCCAACCTGTCGCTCCCGTACCGCCTAGTGCTTTGATGTAGTTTGCATTGCCATTCGTCCCGTTCGGCGGTGTATGGATCGGTTCGTTGACAACGTCGATCATATTCATTTGGGGATAACGCTGTCCCACCATCCTGATCCATTGCTCAAGGACGCCTTCCTGTTGAGCAGAATCGAGGCTCGATATCCACGTGGGCTGTTGAGCTCCCCAGATCAGATTATGATCTTTGAAGACCAAATGGTTGTTGACAGCTTCATTATATGCTGCATCAAGACCGCTCCAGCTCCATTGTGAAGTGTCCTGCGAAACTCCAACGGAGGCGAACTTACCTGCATTTTCAGGGGTTATTTGATTCCAGTAATTCAAGAAATCGGGTTCCTGTCCCGGATCATAAGCACATCCCAAAAACTTCGGCTGACCGGCAGCCAGCGCGGGTCCTTTGTATACCGTACCAGTATCTGTCGATTGCATCGTGGGTGAACCAATCAGCACGCTGTCAAGATCGTGGACGGTGAAATACAAATCGGATTTTCCGAAGGCAATCTTGTCGATGTCCAATCCGCTTTCGCGGCTCCCTATTTGAAAAGTCCTTGTTAGACTGTCAGGGGTAACGATAAAGGAATACCCCGGCGCACCCTGATAGGTATTCTTGGTAAGGTTCACCCACTTCCAGACTCCGGTACCAAGTGTACCAGGACCATCTACAAAGGCCGAGGAATCTGAGAACCCGGCGCTTGCCAGGCCGTTTATGAAGACCCAGTCACCAGCTGCTGTATCGTCCATCATGCCGAATCCTCTGCCGTAGAAAAAGCTGTCGCTGTTATACCCGCCTGAGCCGACCTGTACACGGGCAAAGAAATTATATGTTCCCGAATCGGCAAAGGGTACCTGATATGTTATCATTCGGCTCGTATCGCCTGGGCTGGTGAGGCCTGTCCAGTTGCTATCTGGAGTAACATAAGTGACGCCGCCATTCTGTAAAACCTGGAATTGGCTTCCAATATTACCGGATTCTGCTTCCACGACAACCGGTCTATTGCCCACATTTGGATCTACTATCTGCAGGTTGTCTATGTAGATTGTGTTATTCACATTCGCAGCGAAGTCAAAGTGAATTGGTCCTCTGATCCACGTCTGACCGTCATTGACTATGAACTGCATGGTATACTTTTGCCATTGTGTGGTAAGGACGACGCCATCATCGTGTTTGTATTCAGTATAGGAATAGTTTCCCATGGTAAAATTAACTGTGGCACCGGCTTTTGCGCTTTTTGCCCAGATGGAATAGTTATAGGTCACGCCTGGCTTCACGTGGATGCTGTCAGCAACTATCTGAATATCCCACGCATTTGCACCGGTAGTGACACTTTGAACGGTTACCTCCAATGCCCGGTTTCCCTGCTCAACAGTGTCGCTAACGATCTGGAACACAGGCTGCGGTTTTGCCGTATCTGCCACCTGGATCAACCAACCTTTAACTGCCGTGGTGTCAACAACACCCACGCTGGAACTTTCGAAGCCGCCGTTTGTGACAATCTGCGCCTTCAATGTAGCTGCAGTAGAGAGCCACATCATTAGTGCGACAAGCGCCGCACTTTTCAGAAATTGCTTTGTAAACTTAAACATATTTACCTCCATTAATTTTTTTATCAGAAGAATCACTTTTTATTTTATGAGAACCAATTTCTTTGTAATGGATTCGCCGTTCGCGGACAAACGATAAAAATAAACGCCGCTTGGCAGATTGTTTGCGTTGAATGCGGCGATATGTTGTCCCGTCTCCTGCTTCCTATTGATCAACATTGCCACTTGTCTTCCAAGCATATCGTATACTTTCAAAGATACAAATCCGGAACGCGCAATGCGATATTCGATATTCGTCGTTGGATTGAACGGGTTCGGATAATTCTGAAGAAGCCCAAAAGTTACGGGCGAAGAAAATCCGGTTTTTACTCCAACGATTGTCGTGGTTTCGTTAATTATCGTAATATTTCCCGTATCCGGTGCAGCATCAAACATGACGTATTGTACAGTGTCAATCTTGACCAACGTTGAAGATATGGTGTCGCCGTTTTGACAAACGATCGCCGAATCCCATTCGTCAGGAAGCGGGCGGCGAATCGTGAGCGGAATGTTGTAGAACGCACTGTCGAGATTGTCGGTAAGCTGTACCACAATACTGTCGCCTTGATTCGATATCTCCGAGACCGAAACCGAATTTCTCTCTTTAATGTATCTTGCGACCGTACCGAAAGGTGCAACCCAAAATTTATTCGGGTTAGCGTGAAGAAACTGTAGTGTCGCGAGAATTGTGTCTGGAGAAATTGGCGAATACCCATTCGGCTCCGGTCCATTCGGTCCAATAATGGCATGCATCAGATAGGCGCACCATCCGTTCGACTTAGCCGCACTATTTGCCTCAGCTTCAATGGCAGCAACGGTGTTTAGACCCAGATTACCACAAACAAAAGAACTGATGTTCATGAAATCGCCGGGAGTGTTGCTCATGATTTGGCCGGAGCAGCCGCGTCCGGCTATGTAGTAGCCGGCATCGATCGCCTCGTTGCCGGAGACACAATAAGGGTAAGCGATTGTTATACACTGATGTCCCGGAATATGAGCGTCAATTGTATCCTGAGAAAGCGCACACTCCGCTTTCTGAGCCGAATCGGCAAGCGTATCGAAGCTGGGATGGTCGATAGTATGGCTTGCAATTTCATGGCCCTCCGCGGCTGCATTCTGCAAGCCGCTCCAGTTTGCTGGCCAGGCCCAAACGGTACTCGGACCCGTTACAGTGAACAAAGTCACCTTAAAGCCGAATTGGTCGAACATCGGAACGGCAATGGCAAGTTGGTTGGGAAGATTATCGTCGAACGTGTAACTCACTGCCCCAGACCTGAATCCCTGCCATGTGCCAACCTGATAAGGACTGGCAACATTTTGTGAAAAAGATTCATACGTGGATGCCATCAGAAATAATAGAACCGGGACAATATATCGCAGGCATCGTGGAACCAAACCTTCAGGGATAAGGGATAGCATCTTGCACCTATAGTCGTTGTGTTCTAGTTAGAAACGAAAGTCGTCACGCTTGAAGCCTCAAGTTTGGCAGTGAACGTACCGTTCGCCACAGGTACAATGCTCCCCGGGGCGCAGTTCTTCGTACTCGACGTAACGTACGACGTAAACGATGTGACGCTGTCATTTTCTAAAGTGATCGTCTGTGCAGTCGAAGTTGTGTCCAAGTTGACCACCACAATGACTGTTTTGCCGTTTCCCTTATAAGCCGTCAAATAAACGTTCGCCTGCGGGATTCCCGCCGCGAAGACCCTGTGGTATCCTGGTCGGACGAATCTGGCATATTGGGACATGGCATATCCTCTCTTGGTTACATTTCCGGTTGCGTTGATCATGGACCAATTGTCCACGGTCCACCACCAAACGTATGCGCTCATATTGCTGGCCATGCAATCGTTTATCTGTTTCGCAGTACCGAGATCGGACCCCCATGTCGTGTTGTCATCAAGGTACTCGGTCATCCATACTTCCTTGCCTTTATTGAGAGCAAGCGAATAGACCGATGGAGTCGTGCCGTAAAGATGTCCGGCGATAAAGGCGGTGTGCGCGTCGGCAAGCGAATCATTCAGTGTCGAATCTGAATATGCGTGGTTGAAGCCCTCCGATTCGGGCATGAAGACAGGAACCCCGACCATTGGGGCGTCGTACCGCATGAAATTGAGAAATTGCGTCGGGGTCCAGAAACACGATTCGTATGTTACTACGGCATCCGGCTCATTCTGAACCGAAATGGCATATAATTGTGCACCGTTGTTCGCCATGGTGTCTGCAAACGCCTTCAGGTGAGCTGCGTATGCGGCATATTCGTTGGTGTCAAGGTAACCTCCCGCCATTTTTCCGTTAGTTTTCATCCAATAAGGGGGTGTCCACGGAGTCGCGATGATAATTGCACCGAGAGATTCAGCCAGCTTAGCCGATGAAACGCTTGCGCTGAACGACGTAGAATCCGGAGGAATTCTAAGACGCATTATCGCGAAGCCTATGTCGCCGGAGTCCGTGCCGAACGCCTCCTGTATCTCAGGAGGAGTCATGTTATTATCCTGCCAGTTTACCGTGTTTGCACCTCCAAATCCTCTTATGATCTGCTCTGCGCTGTCAGCATACACCATGGCAGGACCCAACCGGGAAACGGTGAAGCCCAGTGTCGTGTCGCTATTGATGCTGATATTGCTGAAACCTTGAGGCACGATGAGCGGATCAGTGGTGTCTGTGTTCGCGACAGAGACATTGAAGCCAACCGGTCGGGCAATGACTTCCTTCGGTTTAGCGAACCCGTCGGCAGCAGACGGGAGAATGCCGACGAGCGCGACAGGAGCGTTGGCTGCACCGATGCCAAAAAGCATTTTCTTGACTTCTGTCCGACCCATGGCCTGCAGGCGGTAAAAGTAAACTCCCAGCGTTACCATACGTCCCAGATTGTTCCTTCCGTTCCATATTACGCCGTGAACTCCGGCTTCCTGGTATCCCACTCTGAAGTTCTTGACTATCCTTCCGAGAACGTCGTATATCGTCACCTTCACCTCCGAGCGCTTGTCCAGACTATATGATATCGCCGTCTTCGATGAAAAAGGGTTGGGATAGTTCTGATCCAGTTGGAAACTGGTCGGTGTCTGAGCACTCGGTTCAACCGCCGTAATCGTACTCATGTTGAAATTACCCGTCGAATCTGTGACGGTAATATAGCTCCTCGAAGTGTTTGAGTTGTCCAGAAGGGTGACAAGCGCATTTCGAACCGGCTCTCCGGAACGTCGTGACTGTTCCTTTAACTACAAAATAACTCTGCCCGTAGGATGGTGCCCACACAGCCGCCATTAGAAAAAGAGCCAGCGCAAGCAAACGGTAAACATCTTTCAACATTTCGATTGCTCCTTTTGTGCTATAGAATTTTATCACTTCGTGCGATCTAACCGTGGTGAATTCCCTTGTTTCCATTTGTAGATCATTAGACAATATGTAAGAATGCTTCGGGTTAAATAAAAGCCACTTCGTGCTGTTAAGCCGCTAAAGAAAAAGCAAAATGCCGGATGAAAGTACTTTTGGAGTAAAATACTTTTGTCAAGTCAATTAAAGTGTTTAATCCTCTTTACTAATCCGCATTTGTAACATCAATGCACCGCGCCTGTCTCGAACGGCGATGCTGGTAAACCAGCTTTATTGTAAAAGTTGGCGCCCAAAGGAGTATCCGCCCATGCATAGCGGACGGAGGTTGGATTTGAGACCGAGTTGCTCCAGACAATTACCTTGTCGCCCTTGATTACAGCCTTCGCCCAAACATACTTGCCATCTTTACCGGCTATCTCGAACGTTTTCAGCGGTCCGCCTTTGGCGACCAACCCTTTCCCGATATTCGTGAACGAGATAATCGCTTTGCTCCCTTTGATTTCCATCGCTTTGTATATCGGGCCGGAATAGACAACCTTTTTATCACCGTATGCAATGTTTTCGGCAGCGAGAGCCAGCCGTTTACCGACATCCCCTTTGTCAAGTGGATGGATGTCGTTCCATTCTCCAATGTCAATGGTCACTGCCATACCAGTATTTGGAACCGAGAGTGTTTGAAGCTGTGCTTCCCTGAGACCTGCCATTCCGCTCTCTGTGGGACGGTCGAACGGTTCGCCAAAGTTTGGAAGCTGGACAAACAAGAACGGGAAATTTCCCTCATTCCACTTCTCCCGCCAATCCGTTATCATCGCCGCAAATTTCCTCGCGTAACCTTCCGGGTAAGCCGCGTTAGACTCGCCCTGGTACCAGATGACGCCTTTGATTGTGTAATTCAGCAACGGAGCAATCATCGCGTTGAAACATCCGGTCGGCTCGTATATAATAAATGTAGGAAAACCCATTGGCTTGGCTGTAATTCCAACCTTATATTTCCATTTGCCTGCCAGGTTAATTTTGTGTTTGCCTATTTCGAGTGCATATTCTTTGTCTTTTACAAATCCTCCCGTGCCATCATTATTAATCACGCGTACCACGATTACATTCTTACCGGCTTTGAGCAGGCCGGGAGCGACATCGTACCTTCTTGGGGGATATTGATATGAAACCGAGCCGACGAAAACGCCATTGACATAATCGTAATCTCCGTCAACAATCCTCCCCATGATAAGCTTTGCCTGTTTCCCCGCAAGTGACGCCGGAACATTAAATTCCCTTCTGAACCACACAACTCCATTGGTTTTCTTCAAACCTTCATCTGCCCAATAGGCAGGCAGATCCATCGCAGGCCACTCAGCATCGTCATAAGTAGGATCATACCACGGTTTGCCGCCTTTCAAGCCATCATCGTATGGCCATACGCTGGCATCCCAAGAACTATATATTGAGTCATTCTGTTTTGTCACGCTGTCTCTGTAGGCGCTTCTGCTGAACTTCTCGCCTTTTGCGAGAGTTTCAGGAAAATCTTTCAGTGCATCTTTGCTCATCCACGCTTCGATTGGCGTTCCGCCGACGCTCGCGTTGATTAATCCGATCGGGACGTGATATTTCTCGTATAGATTTCTCGCAAAGAAATATCCGGCCGCCGTGAACTGGAGCACTGTCCATGGATTTGCCGGCATCCACTGCGCCCATTGTATGTCTTCCTGCGGCGCGCCAAAATCATATTTTTCCGGAACGATAAGCTGTCTTATGTTCGGATTATCGGAATGAGCAATCACTTCCGGATATTTCCAGGCAACTCTCGCCATAGGAAGCTCCATGTTCGATTGGCCGGAGCAAACCCAGACATCGCCGATCAAAATATTGTTCAACACTATATGATTCATGCCATCGATCTCCATGCTGTATGGCCCACCGGCTTTCATAGGCGGGAGCATAATCTCCCACTTTCCATCCGAACCCGTCGTAGTAGAATCGGTCCTGCCTAAGAATCTGATAACGACCCTTTCACCGGATGATCCCCAACCCCAAACACGGACAGAGTCATTTCTTTGCAACACCATTCCATCGCCGATCAAATGGGGAAGCCTGACGTAACTGTAAGCTGGCTGAGAAGCAACGAACAACAGTGAACACACAACATAAACAATAACCTTTTTCATTTTCTATCGACTCCTTCGATGTAACATAATCAATCTCCCGATTAATTATCAGAGCTAATCACTTGTAACTATACAGCCTGACCCTCTGGATAGAGAATTCTTCTCCCGGTAAAAAGACCTGTCTCCCCTGGTTTGTCTGATCGCCGTTCAAGACAAGCTCCGTTTCCCATTTCCCTTCCACGAACTTTCCCAAATAATCCGAACCGATCCCCGCTCTCGAGTTTTCACCTACGCGCGGCGCAAACGTAATAAGCAAACCCGTCCCGGCAATGATGAAGTCGTCGGGCGATAGCTCAATTATGAGTCCGCCCACTCGCGGTGTAGGACCGGGTTCGTGCTTAGCAAAAAACCATGCATACTCGTGTCGGAAGGTTAACACGTAGTCACCGAGTGAAATCTGGGTTTCCTGGCTCGCACTGTCGAGAAGAATTCCTCTCATCGTCCCCTTACCCTGGTTTTCAAGAATCAGTGGAGTGAGCTCTCTCAGCACCTCGTATCCTTGAGATATCTGGTTGTTCGACGGATCTGGCACCGACTCGATCGAAAACGGACTGTAGCCCATGACATTGTCCTGTGCAATGGCATAATACGCGTTTGCGACGCTTTGTGTGTTTTGGCACTCCGGTATAAAAAACTGATTATCGGGCTTGTAGAATTTGTCGCACCATTCTTTGAAGGTAGGGAAATATATGTCCGGCGCAAGAAAGTCTATGCTTGGTGCGGCAGCCTTCCAAATATCCATGAGATGGGGGAGCGGTCCCGCACTCGGGTACTGTCCCGGTTTCCATCCAGGCCGGATCAGCGCTGCGTTCACGTACATCGGCAGAGGGTATTCGCGCTTGCCTGCTTCGGCAACATAGTTTGCATATCTTCCAAAGTACCATGCCATAAAGAATTCATCGGTGGCAGTGCTCTCTCCAAAAACTTCCGTCCATGTCCCAGAATGCCGGTAACCCGCATTCTTCCAGCTTTCCTTTAACTCCTCCTGCAAGGAGTCCTTGTGCTCCTCAATGTAACTCATCAATTCGGCAGGAACATCTTCATTAAAAGCCGTGTCGGCTTCCGGTGAATAATCACGCGCATCGGGGATCATCCCCATTTCGTTCTCAACCTGTACCAGGATAACAGTATGCTTCACGCCGTCTATTTCCCTGATATGTTTCAAGAATTCCGCGAATGCGCGCGCATCGGCATCCCGGTTACTTGTGCTGAACGCGGTGAGGATTTCTTCCGCCTCCCCGGTTCTGGTTCTCGCCCGCGGAAAACGCTTTTCATCGGTCTTGACCCAGAGCGGAACATAACATGACATGCTGTTCTTCCAGGTCCCGAACCACAGGAAGACAATCTTAAGATTGTGGTGCCGCGCGGCGTCGACTAAACTGTCGATCAACGTGAAATTAAAATGTGCCTCGCTTGGCTCGATCAGCTCCCAGTAAGCCGGAACGACGACGGTGTTCAGGTGCATCTCTTCGAAGTTTTCCCAGTACGGGTTCAGGTAACTCATGACCGAGGCAGAAGAATTGCCAAGCTCTCCGGCGAGCGCAATAAAATGTTTACCATCGACCACCAGCTGCATCGCGGTTCCGTGTTTCAATAATTGCGGCATACTATCGTCGCGCGGTTGAGCATTCAGACTTGCCACCGGCGCTAACGCAGATGATAACACCGCAATGAACTTGATTAGTTTCCACCGATCCGTGTGCGGACGTGTGGTCCTGATGGACAGGCCTCCGGCGAATATGTGTAACAAATCAAGTTTCTTCATTCGCGCGCCGTTATTCCCTCAAGGCAGCGGGTCTTGGATCGAGATGTGAGCAACTCTTAAGTGACTTCATTTATTTGAATCTGTATTAAAGTATTTCTGTGCAAAACTAAGGAAGAACGGCCAGTTAGGACCAACCGTATGCCCATCCTCATGCTGACGAAACGCGAGAGTGCCATCCAAAAGCGAGGTGCCTATCGGGGGCATCATGGATGTACCCAATCCTTTTTCCCCCAATAACTCATAAACCGATCCCGCGGCTGCCGCTGCCATGAACTGCCCCCTGTCATCGACCCAGTTCCCTTCGTGCTCGGGTGAGCCTTCACTTATGAAAACGGGGCGTGGCGCGCAAAGATCGATCAGCTCGTGCGAATCGATCGACAAATCGTTCGGAGCCAAAATGTATTTGATAAAATTTCCGGCGAACCAATGATACTCACCCGACGAACAGATGTTGCCCATATCTTCGCCGTAGTCACGGCGGTAAAGAGCAGCGCCGCCTTTTCCTGAAGAACCGACGCAAACGATCGCGAACCGCTGATCCATGGCCATGGTCAGGAGGACCGCCTTGCCATAGCGAGAAACTCCTTCGAGCCCGACTTTCTTAGCATCGACAGATTTATCAGTCTCGAAGTAATCGAGAACTCTGCTTGCTCCCCAGGCCCACGCTCGCAACGCGCCCCATTGCTCGAGTGGTCGTGGCTGACCTTTGTTCACCAGTCCTATAATTCCTTCTGATAGTCCGGCGCCGTTATCCGCCTGAACGCTTGTGGGAACATAAATGGCATATCCCCAGCCCTTGTCAAGAACCTGCTCCTGCCAGGTTGGACCGGTCTCCTGCGGCAGTCCCGGAAATTTAAAGCCAGGAGGAAATACAAAACCGAATTCCATTACCACTGGAACGGGACGCTTCACTTCCGCCGGCGTGGTAAGCGTTACCTGAATGTTCACGCTGATACTTGTGTCCATCGAATTGTCAACTCTACCTGCAAGCTCCTTGGTGATTACCGGAATCTTGCCAACCGTCGTGTCTTTTGTACTGACGACTTCCCAGTGAACTGCAGGGACGTTTGCGGGAACTTCGCCATATATCTCACTGTCGAACTGTGCCATGATCTCTGGCCGCTTTTCCTTCCACCACATTTCTGCAGTCGTCACGGATTTGCCGTTATCCAATTTCAAAGGATCAGGCAGGTTCGGAAATGGATTTGCTTTGGATTCGTCGTAGTTGTTCCATGTTCCCCACGCGGAGCGCGTATAGGTGTTGCCTGTGCTGTCTGTCCAATTGGAAGATCCTTTCATCGGAAAAGTACCCTTCGGTCGGTTCGGTATCTTCTGCAACGGGAGGTAGCGAGGGGGGAAGTTTCATATGCAATAAATCGACAGTTCTCTGCCAGTCCTCTTCAGACGCAGTGTTCATCTTTGCAAAGTAAGCATTGCGTTCTTCCTGGGTCATTTGGAAAATATTTTTCGTCTGTGCCCGCACGTTGGCTGATAAAGCCAGAACGAGCACACCGACAACAAGAACAGAAGAGAATAATCCTAGAGAGCGAAAAGCTCCGTGGAGCTGACCTTCGAACATTCTCCTCTTCTCGACTTCCGTCTTTCCGTATTGTGCATGATCCATCTCATATCCTTCATTTTTCGTTTGCTACGTTTCTATGAAAACTTTCGGGCGGTCCAAGATAGCTCGGTTTCACTCCGCCGAAGTTCAAAACAATTTTTTCCAGCAAAACTCCAGGATCGATCATCCAAACTTTGAGGGTATGATAGCCCGGCCTCGCAATCGTAAGTGTAGTATCACTATAACGCGCATTGCCCATCATAGTCCTCGCCCGGTCGGGGGTAAAGAGTCCTACGCTGGAATTCTCCGGAATGAGCGCCACGATTACCGGCGCCTGATCATCGAAAGAAATAGCATAGTGCAGTCCACGATCCGGATTGAAATTCAGTGTGGCGCTAAATATACCCTGCACATCTACATTGCCCGAATCGAACACGAACATTTTGTATTCTATGTAGGGAGCGTTTTTCACAAGGCCTGTGTCTGGAAAATCCAGCGGGGCCGTCGCTCTCATCCCCGACAAAGTCCGACCATAGTCTTGCACGTTTAACCAGTGGCGAATCCCATCGTCAGTCAGCATAGCGTAATGTGCCGCTTCTATCGAGACGCATCCATCCTCCTCGACGAAACCATTCAGGGTCTTCGGCGCCACCTTAGTCGGATTAATTGCGTTCACCGAGACGGAGATTTCTTGACCCGTACCGTCGATCACAACATTTCCGGCGGACATCCCCTTCGGCACCTTTTTCCAGTCTATATTGATCCACAGCTTTGTCTGATCCTCAACTTCACCAGTATGGGTGGACACCTGAATCCATGACTTATCAGATCTCGCAGTGAACTTAAAGGGTACCTTTCCTTTATTGAATACAACTACGTAGTGCCGCGTCTCGTTGAACGGATCGAAGCCGGGCAGAATAGGTTTTCCGTCGGTGCCAGGCCAAGCTGATTCCGATCCCTCAACAGCGACACCCATGTTTGCTGCTTCAGGTACGTCGATGTTCTTCAGGTCAATTGCGTCCAGGTTGTTCGCCGGCGGCTGGCTCCAACTCTTGTAACCGATGAACGGCTGATCCATGAAGCCGTCCCATTTTCCGCCATCGAACGTTTGGTTGAAGTACTCCATCAGGGTCGTATCGGCAATGAAGAGGTCCCTTGTCATCGACGACATTTCGTTAGTGGCCGCCCGACCCTGCTTCGCGTATAGCTCGTTACTGCCTCCAGCGTAGTACATATCGTTGAGAATGTAACTCGCTTTCGTCGGGAAAAGGACGAGTTCATAGAATGCATCGCGTTGGTCTGCAGGAACCTCATTATAGATCTTTTCTGCTTCATCGGTTATCGACTTGAAATCCGCGACGACATTCTCCGCCTCGTTGTAGTCAACTATGCTGTACGTCTTCGGAGTCAGGAGTTCCGGCTTCCTCCGGCTATTGTATTTCGAATATCTTAGGAGAATATTGGCAATCTGGCTTGCATGCTCCGGACCGAATTGCTGCCGCGCCCACATGAGCGCGTATTCGTCGATGTTGCTGTTAGTCCATCGATTGGTACTCCATGCAAGATCCATGAAATACGAAATCGGCAGCTCGTATCCTTTCAGGTGGCCCACGTTAACGATCCACACACGGTCAGCGCCGTACTCTTTAGCCAGCGTCATCTGGTCCCAAATTTTTGGAAGGGCGTTTGTGTTGATCCATTGGTAGCTTCTTGGCCCACCATGGAGATCGAAATGGTAATACACTCCTGCGCCACCGCTTCGCTCCCTCTCTGCATCCGTCGGGAGTCTTCTGATGTCCCCGAAGTTATTATCGGGCCAGAGTATCGTGGCGTCGTCTGGCACGCGAAATCCCGCATTGTAATAGCCCAATACTTCACTGTATGGACACCAGAGCTGCGGAACCTTTGCCACATCCTGGTTGATTTCCTCGGCAAGAATATTTTCCTCTACACGGATGATATTCCCGAGAAGCGTTGTGTCCTCCGTCAGGCTGCCGCCGGGGATCATCGGCGTGTCGTTCTCACCACGAAGGCCGATTGTGATTATGCTCTCAAAGTTCTTGTTTCGTGCAATCCCTTTTCGCCAGAAGCTCTGAAGAGTGTCAGGAAACTTGGCATAGTTCCAGTTCCCGAGTGTTTTCATGTAACGTCTGTCCCATTCCTTCTGGGCACGGAGCATCGGTTCCTGGTGAGACGTCCCCATGACAATTCCGTAATCATTCGCCATGATCGGGTTCAATGAATCGTCCTCGTTGAATGCGTTGTTCCACATCGCCGGCCAGAGATAGTTTGCTTTCAGCCTGAGGAGAAGGTCAAAAACTCTCTCGTAAAACTCGTGACCGTAGTTGGCGATATCTGGCGGTAAAGGCGGATGCTCACTCGGTTTAACGTATCCGTATGTGTGAATCATCCAGTTTGTCAAGTCGGGCAATTCATCGTTCAGAAAAATACCGCGATACTTGACTGATGGCGGACCTTCTTCAAACGTTCCGGATTTCACGTAGAGGGCACTGATATGCCTTGGCGTCACATCGGCCCACCAGTGCCATGGTGAAACGCCTATCTTTTCTGAAACATCATAAATTCCATATATCGTACCACGCTTGTCGCTTCCGACTATGACAAGCGCGCGATCCACGCCGGGATATGGTTTGATCACAACTTTGATTATGAACGATTCCCATTTCCCTTCGATCCCGCGAATGTCTAATTTCTTGTTCTTAATGAGTTCATCTATAAAAAAACTTTTCCCGATTGTCCCTGCGATGATGATGTCCTTCGCTGACGGAAGTTCATCTGTAAAGAGTTCAGGCTTAGCGTTGGTGACCTTCTCAATATCGGATTGCAAGTCTTTTGCCGCGTGTACCACTCCCCAATAATCTCCGGAGCTGATACACAACGGGGCCGATTTGCTTGATGCCGAAAGGACAAATTCTCCTGGCTTCTTCTTTGTGGTTATATATGATTCGGCACCGAGTGCAAACGCGTTCTGCGCGAAGAGAACGACGATAGCGAGTAGAAGCAGACGCTTTACCGATCCTATGCACTTCATTCTGTGCGCCTCCTTACGAATTGGTTCTCAAGACTTATTTTTCGTTCTCCACTTCGCGGTGGAAACTTTCGGGCGGTCCGAGATAGCTCGACTTGAGACCGCCGAAATTCAAAACGATCTTCTCAAGCACGACCCCTGGATCAACCATCCAAATTTTTAATGCGTGATATCCCGGCTTATTTACAATAAACTCGGTCTGACTGAAACGGGCATTATCCATGACAGATACTTCCCAGTCGCGGTTACCGTTCTGAGCGTTGTAACCTTGCGGAACAAGAGTAACAATTTCCGGTGTGCCATCATCCAACGATACTGCATACCGAACTCCTCGATCGGGCATGAAGTTCAGCGATACACCGAAAATCCCCTCTACGTCAATTTTGCCGGAATCGGATAAAAACATTCTGTATTCCAAATAAGGGGAATCCTTTGCTGGAGTTGTACTTTGGGCGTTTACGGTTGACATGGTACGCATGGCTGACGACGTGCGGCCGTAGCCCTGAATCTCAATCCAGCGATTGCTTCCAAAATCGACTTTCCTCGAGTAATGCTGAGCGTCAATCGACACATATCCAACTCCTTCCACGAAGCCATGGAGGTCCGTGAGCGATATTGTGGTCGGCTTATATGTCTCAAGCTTCACGGAAACATTTTCATTCGTACCTGTAATGCTTACAGCACCGCCATCCATTCCGTTTGGCACTTTCTTCCAATCAATACTGATCCAGAGTCTGATTTGGTCGCTCACTTTGCCATTCTGGGTAGAAACATCTATCCATGGCTTGGTTGGCTTTGCTTTGAATTCGAAAGATGATTTTCCCCGGTTGAAAACATCAACGTAATACGATTGACGGTTAAATGAATCGAATTCAGGCAGCTCTGCTTCTGCCGTTTTCTTTCCCTTCTCCGGCCAGGCCTCCGCCGATCCTTCAACGGAAACCCCCATGGAAGATGAATCCGGGACATTTAGATTTTCGAGATGTACCGCATCCAGGTTATTGCTTGCCGGCTGATTCCAGTTCGTGTACCCTATGAACGGCTGATCCATAAAATGATCCCATCGGCCGTTTTCGAAATTATGATTAAAATATCCCATAAGGCTCGTATCAGCCGCGAAAAGCTCCGTCGCCTTCGCCGACATTTCGTTCGTGGTGGCACGGCCTTGAGCGAAGTAGACTGCATTCTGTCCGGCAGTGCAATACATGTCATTCAAAATATACGATGCCTTGGTCGGGAAGAGCACGAGCTCGTAGAACGCGTCTTTCTCATCGGCAGCAATCTTGCTGTAAATTTCCTCCGCCTTGTCTGTGATGGCTTTGAAATCGGATACGACTCCTGCTGATTCGTCATAATCGGAAACACTGTATGTCGTCGGGCCGAGCAATTCTGGCTTACGTCTGCCGTTATATTTTGCATATTTAGAAAGGATTCCTGCGATTTCGTCTTGGTATGTCGGACCAAATTGCTGCTCGGACCACAATCTCGTATACTCATTAATATTCTTGTTCGTCCATCGGCTGGTGTTCCATGCAAGATCCATGAAATAAGAAATCGGAAGCTCGTAACCTTTTAAGTGTCCCACGTTAACGATCCAGATCCCGTCTGCACCGTACTCTTTCGCCAGCGACATTTGATCCCATATTTTCGGAAGCGGGCTCGTATTGATCCACTGGTAGTTCCGGGGGCCGCCATGATAATCGAAGTGGTAATAAACTCCAGAGCCCCCGCTTCTTTTGCGCTCCGAAGCCGTCGGCAGCCGGCGAATGTTTCCCCAGTTGTCGTCTGTCCACAAAATCGTCACGTCATCGGGAACGCGAAATCCGGCATTATAATAATCTAGCACCTCTTTATACGGACACCACATTTGGGGAACCTTCGTAACATCAGGGTTCATTTCGTCGGTTAGTATTTTTCTCTGTGCATCGACAATCTTATCAAGCAACGCCATGGCCTCTTTGGATCCGCCGAAGGTCATCGGAGTATCATTCTCGCCGCGGAGCCCGACGGTAACGATGCTTTCATAATGTTTATTTCGCTCGATGCCCTCGCGCCAGAAGTTATTGAGCGTGTCTGGAAACTTCCCGTAGTTCCATGGACCGATGGTTTTCATATAACGCCTGTCCCATTCCTTCTGCGCCCGCAGCATAGGCTCCTGGTGAGAGGTTCCCATCACGATGCCGTATTCGTTCGCAAGCTTCGGGTTCAGCGAATCGTCCTCGCTGAATGCATTGTTCCACATTGCAGGCCAAAGGTAATTAGCCTTCAGGCGGAGAAGAAGCTCGAAGACGCTTTCGTAGAATTCGTGCCCGTAATTTGCGACCCCCGGAGGTCTTGGAGGGTTCTTGCTTACCGGTACAAAGCCGTATTTCATTCGAACCCAGTTCGTCAAGTCCGGCCACTCGTCATTTAAGAAGATGCCGCGGTATTTTACCGATGGCGGTCCTTGTTCGTACGTACCGCTCTTTACGTATAACGCATCATGATGCCGCACAGGGACATCAGCCCACCAATACCATGGTGAGACTCCTATCTCCCCGGATAAATCGTAGATACCGTAAATTGTTCCGCGCCTGTCGCTGCCAACAATTACCAGGGCACGGTCAATGCCCACGAATGGCTTGTCAACTACCTGAATAACGAATGATTCCCATTTGCCTTCAATGCCGCGTACATTGATCTTCTTGCTCTGTATTAACTCATCGACAAGCGGGCTTTGTCCAATTGTTCCAACTAAAACCATTTCCTTGACGGGCGGGATCGTATCGATGGAAAATGCGGGCTTCGCTCCCGTCACTTTGCCTATATCTCCTTGCAAATCGGTCAGGGCATGGATTACTCCCCAGAAGTCTTTTGAACTGACACATAATGGTACGGATCTGCCGGAAACCGACAGAGATAATTCACCCTTACCATTTTCAAAAGTAACATAAGTCGGACCGCCGATCGCAAAAACATTTCGCGAAGCTGGGAACAAGATGGTCAGGATCAGCAGCGAAAGAATCACATGCGGCATCGTTCCGGAGGGCAGTAAAGCACTCTTTTGATTTATTGACATATTTAGAAAGTCCATTATTCGCCTAAATTAGAACATGCCGGAACCGGCTTACCGGTTGGGTCATAGATTCTAAAATTTCCGCTGACTTGCAACATCCCGAGCATGTACAACATCCCGTCGTAATACCTGTAGAAACCGTGCGGTATCGGTGAATTCCACAATGCCTCGACAAAACCCTTTCTGTCCTTATTTGTGGATGCCAGCGCTGCAACGGCGTTCATAGCTACGAGCCCTTTACTGTGATCGATCCCAAGTTCTTTGCCGTCCAGCGTGTAATGATTTCCGTATTTGCTTATCCCCTGTCTGCTAAAAAAATCCAAGAGCCTGTTAGATTCGGTTACCTCCCAATTATCCTTTGCGAACCATTCGTAATCAATCGCAATATTCATGGCAACACGCCACGCGTCGAAACGAAAGATTTCGTGAGAAGTCCCCCCGAAATTTACAGGTGTACCGTCGAAATTGGAATAATCGGGGAATAATCCGGTATTCGGATTTGAAGAATTCTTGAGAAGATCCCGGCTTGCCGAAGCAGCATCGCACCAAAATTGATTATCCTTATCCGCCCACCGCGCCCATAGCTCATAATAATGCGGGAGTTGATATGATGGATCGGTAAACCAGTTTGCGTCGGACGAAGGCACGAACGCCACCAGCTTCTCCTTCTCGTTGAACATATCTGTTACTGTTCCATGCCCCGGTTCCGAATCTTTGTGGAGCATCGTGTTTAAAATATTCCTTGCCTCTGAGCTGTAATCATATAATCCGCTGCCTTTTGCCCAGCGTGCGGACGCAAAGAAAAGAGATGTGGTGAACCATTCTTCACCATCTGAGGCGGCGGTGGAATCAAGAACAGACCCGTCAGTCTTGCATTCCCACGCAAAATAGCCTTTATGTGGTCCGCTCTGGAATTGCATGTAAGTCTTTGCCCATTTCCACAACCGATCGAAAACTTCTTTTTTGTCTAATTGAACGGCTATCATCATGCCGTAGGACATGCCTTCCGTCCGAACATCGTGATCCGAAATATCTTCGATGTACGCCATGTCCAGACCTGAAGGATAATATACGCGCTCCGTATCATTACCAAAAAAAAGCCGGTCGAACGCACTATCGATCTTTGCCTTCACTTCTGAATCATTTTTCCCAAGCAAATCCACAAAAAGATCTTTATAAATCCCCGAGTAGTAAGCCCCAGTCCCACGTTCAGCGTCGTTTTCACTTCCCTTTGCACTTTGATCAAAAGTTGTGAGAAGCACGATGGCGAAAAAAAGAATTCCCCATCTTTTCATATTATTTAATTTCTCGCTTCCCGAAAATTGTCAGATTTAGCGGGACAATCTCCAATTTGATAAATAAACCCGTCCATGCCGCACGGACGGGTTATCGTCTAACATAAAAAGCACCCCGTCCCGATTTTCAAATCGGGACGGGATGAACCTGAAGGAGAAGAATCACTTCATTGAAACACGTGCGGCTCGTTGGAATCCATCCCGACTTGCGCGGGAACGCGAGCCGCACCTGCAAATCCAAAATATTACTTCAGGTACAGGAGCTTTTTCACCGAATTGAAATTGCTCGATCCATCCACACTGTGAGCCTGAATGCGGCAGAAATAAACACCGCTGCTCAGGGTTGACGGATTCCATTGAACCACTTGATGACTTGCCTGCTGCATGCCATCAACCAAATTAGCTACCTCTCGTCCGAGGACGTTGTAGATAGTTACCTTCACATATGAGTTCTTCGGAAGGTCATAGCTTATATTGGTCGTCGGGTTGAATGGGTTCGGGTAGTTCTGATAAAGTGCGAACACCTTCGGAACTGCGCCGCCAAGGTCATGTACGCCAGTGACACCAGTTCCCGTTTGGAAGAAGCTTGTGGCAGCAAATGCACCCTCGCCACCAAGGTTAATAGAGCTTAAACGATAATAGTATAGCGTACTTGCTAGGAGTGTATCGTTTATAAAAATGCTCGTATCTGCAGTCGTTGTGTCGATGACAATGATTGCGAAGCTGGATCTTGCTGAGACCTGAAGGTGATACGATTCCGCATTGACCGCAGGGCTCCACTCAAAGGTTTCTAATCTCGGCCATCCACCACCTGCCGGCGCGGTATTGCCTTTCGGCGCCTCACTCAAAGGTGGAACGGCAGCTGCGATCACGCTCGTGAATGAGTCCACTGCACTGTATGCGCTTGCGCCGCCCTGGTTGTAGCAGAGCACTTTCCAGTAATAGTAAGTACGATTCAATAGATTGCTACTGATCGTCCATGATGTGTCATTCTTCGTCTTTGTTGTGTCAACCATGAGAGCCTGACCACCGCTCGTGTAAGTCCACAATTGAGCGACGTAGTTGCTGTCTCCAGCCTCATGGCGCCACGTCAGAGTTAAAGGATTGACGGGAACGTTCGCCTGGTTTGGAGTAGGATACACTTTCGTCGGCGTCACCGGCAAGAACATAACAGTGAACGAATCCCTCACAGAGTATTTCGAAGAACCCGCGGGATTGTATCCTCGGACACGCCAGTAGTACTTCGTACTTGGCGTCAACGCAGTGGTAAACGTATAGGTCGTGTCGAAACTGCTCGAATCGTTGACCACGAACGTAGCCGACTTGAGCGAATCCCATCTCGCAAACTGTGAATCCGCGGTCGCAACCTGGAATTGATACGTGGAAGCCGTAGGTACGTAGCTTACAACAAGTTCAGGTTTGATAGGCGCAGTTGTCGAACCGTCTAACGGCAATTTCTGAACAGGAGTCACCGTATCTTTCACAAATAGTGTTTTGAAGCTGTCAATCGCAGAATATGGGCCTGGCAGATTATTGTCTGACGCCTGCACACGCCAGTAATACGTCGAGGAAAGACCGAGTTTTGTTATTGTGCTCGTACCCGTCAATGCCGAGATTGTCTTTACTATCGTGCCAAACGTACGGTTGGAAGCGATCTGAACCTGGTACGTTGTGGTACCGGTGCCAGCTGGAGGCGCGTTCCAGCTTAACGTGTCTGTAGATGCCAGAGATGTGTCATGCGCTGCCACCCATGACGGCCTTATGGTCGCAGGCGCAGTTGGGATGATGGATCCTTCCTGAACCGTGTAGTAAGTGTTTAGCGCAAGAGTATTGTTTGTGGAATCCATTATATACGTATGGCTGCTTCCGTCAGGCCACAGAACATGCAAACTGTCAACCTTTGTGGCAGATCCGAGACCGAAGAGTGCTCTCAAGGTTCCGCCCTGGCCTGCACTGCCGCCTTCTGCTGTGATCCAGCGGTTCTGCTGCTTCCCTGCAGTCCAAACAGTGAATTTAGCTCCGATTGCCGACATGTTATGGCCTGCTCCGATCGGTTTGACGCCAATCCACTTGTTTGTGCCGCCGTTGCTCTTCAGCAAGGTAGCACTGCCACCGGTATATATGAATATGTCGAGGTAGCCGTCGTTATTGTAATCAACCAACTGTCCGGCTCGACCGCCATTGGCCGTCAATCCATCACCTGCGCCAGCTGCGTCGGTAAACGTACCATCTCCGTTGTTCATGTACAAATGCTGGGCACCACCATTCAAGCATGTGTAAATATCTTGCAACCCGTCATTATTAACGTCGCCTATGCTTATTGCGCGTTGGCCTGTATTCTGGACCAATCCGTTGTTGGCAACGACGTTGGTGCCATTCCACTTGTACGTGAACGTGCCGTCTCCCTTTCCGTACAGGATAACATCGGCAACTAAATTTCCATTGCCGTCCCTGTTATCGTTTCCATTAAGACCGTTCAATACGAGATCGGGGATACCATCGTTGTTGAGGTCGCCCCATTGCTCGCCAATGGCAGTGAAGTGACGGACGGTATCATCGACTATGATTCCTGTATCCGCATGCACGCTGGCATACTCAATACTGTCCATTGTCCCGGCATTATTCACCACTATCGAATCGAGAGCATAGATCGTCGGATTTCCCGGTATCGTCGCTGAAGTCGGTACAATAAACTTGCCGGCTCCATTGTTGATCCACAGGACGGACGCTTTTCTCGCACCCGATGTGCCCGATCCTGTTTTGGAAAATCCATTTCGGAAACTCGGCATCAATAGATCCATGTAGCCGTCATTGTTTGCATCGAGGAACCTTACGTCCCAGGATTCATAAGAAAGGGTTGTATCTATGCCCAAATTTCCAGAAGCGGCTCCTTTTCCTATATCGGTAAAGCCGCTTGCGCCTCCCTTAAGGAGCCATACACCTCCGTTGGTGGCATATGGTCCGGACCCGGCTGCAACATTTGTGAAGAACCCTGGCCACGCGAGGCTAAGGTAGTTGCTATGATCGATCGGCGCTGCCGCTGCCCCTGAGAAGTTTGTGCCACCAATTCCCGCCGACGCAAGGTCGCCAATACCGGTCGCCGGCTTAAACACTCCTGCGCTGTCATAAACCAACCCAGCGGCTGGAGTGCCTCCATTAGTAGTAAACAGGTCAGGTACGCCGTCACCATTAAAATCGGCGAGCAATAGACCTGTTGCGTTGGCGTTCACCGGCACCTGCGCCGTTGCGGTTGTCGCCGCTGCGGCGAATGCAGTGATAGTATTCACATACTCAATATTCACCGGCAGAAAGAGATCCAGGTTGCCGTTTCCAAGCAAATCTCCCCATGCGAAGCCACCGTTCGGGCCGGCCTCTCCACCGCTCGTCAACGGAGTGATTGCCGGTCCAGGTACGAACGACACTCCCTGGGCATACACAGAACTCAACCCCAGCAGCAGAAAGAATACTACTGCTGTGAGTGAGCGTACAAAGGTTTTCATATTTCCTCCAAAGTTTTTGTCAAATTAGCCATCTCAAGATTCCTTTTTAATCTCGACATGGTTCAGAAGTTGGACTCTCATTCGAGTGAGATTCGATCACAACTTCCGGAACTCCTTTTCGGTTAAAAAAATATCTCCTGATGCACAACAAGCCTTGAACGGAACCACCTCCTTCTTGCCATAAAAACTTTAATTAATTAGTTATCACATTAACACTTCAAATTTCTCCCGGCTCGCCGGAGAGCGTGCCGAGAGAAACGTCAGACAAAGTTCTGTTACTTCAACAAGACGAGTTTTTTCGTAATCGATGTAGCTCCAGCTTGCAAACGATAGAAATAGACGCCGCTCGCGAATTTGGTGCCGTCGAATGTTGCCGTATAATTGCCAGCATGCTGGACGCCAGAATATAATTTTGTCACTTCCTGTCCGAGGACGTTATACACTTTCAGAGTAATAAAGCCGTTCTTCGGAACGGAATAATTGATCTGGGTAATCGGGTTGAACGGGTTCGGATAGTTCTGAGCAAGCTCATATTGAGCGGGCACGCCGGGACGCTGCTTCACAGCTAGGTCCGGGTCGACACCTGTCGTGAGCCAGGCGGAAATTCTTGCTTCTTCTGCCGACTGCCCTGCCTGCCAGGTCGCATACTGGCTTGCCCCGGAAAACGATCCCCACCAATGGAATAAATCTCCAAGCGGGAGGTCTCCCATGGCAGCAGTCTGCAGTGTCGTGTTAGTGTAAGACAGATCTTCAAGTGCTCCGAATATGGGCCATTGCTGCTGAATATCCGCCAAGGTATCGTAAGCCCAACTAAGGTTTAACCCTGTCTTCCACCTGGCGATCAAGTAAGCTTCGATGGCGTCGCTGTTGGTGGGTTCAAAGTTAAAGTCAGGATTCGAAGCGGAGTCAGCCACCTCCGAAGTATCCCCTGTCACAGTCTTTGGATAAAGGTTAGCCATGCTTATATAAGGGAAGCGTTTCTTGCCCGTCGAATCGGGTGCGAAGAAATACCTGTATGTCTTCCCGCTCATCATGGGCATCAGATAAGCCTTGTTTGAATCGGCTACACTGCTGTTATAACTGTTGTTGGCAAGGAAATCAGTGTACCATGAATCGTAGCCGTAGGAATTGTTGGCAAACAGTATATGCCGCTGATAGTACGCCGGACCTCCGGTGGAATCTGTGAAGGGTGCCGGAGGATTGAGACTGAAAGTGCTTATGCTGTCGATGTTTATTGCACCGCCGTTGGGGATGTTCGAGCCTCCGTTTGGAGACAGATTGGCAGTGCTCCCTGGCGTATCTCCGAACAACTGGCAATCCACGAAAACGCAATTCGTCACGGACAACCACCACCAGTAACTCGATTCGAGAGTAAATACCATGGTATTAAGGAAAGTGCAATGGTTGAAGGATACAAAGTCCGCATATTCTGGAGATTCCTGCATATATGCGTAACCCACGTTTGCGATGGTGCAATTCTCGAAGCTGATGCTATCTGTGTGCCACGTTGTGCTGTTATAAACCCATGAAACCGGTCTGCCGTAGTAACGGTAATGTGTATCGGTCATATTGCGGAAATAACTATTAGTGATATGACAGCGGAAGTGCTTGCACGCAGGCTCTATCGCTCCGCCTCCGTTTCCTATGCTCATATAATCGACTATGCAGCCATCGAAGGTAGCATTTTCACCCTTGCCGCCGCTATAGTCTGCGAGCGAATCGTCTTCTATCACAAGGCTCGATCCGACTTGAGCGCCGGAAACGTTCGCTTCCAGGATCCAAACGTTCTTCATGGTAACATCGCCATAGCAGTCGAAATTATAAGTCGTGCTCACACCGCCGCTGGTCGTCCATACTATCATAGGCACGGCGCCTCCTTGAGTACTGCCGAGGTCGGTGGGCCCTTCGAGGTAAAAGTGCGAGTGAGCCGGGGTGGTTATCGTCCCGGTCAGAATGTAATAACCGTTATGTTGCAATTTGAAAACGGTATTTGAGAAAACATCGGTATGATTTTCTGAATCAGACGCGATAACGGCACCAATCGCATTGTTAAGATTTCCCGTTGTATTGACTACTCCGGTGACAGTATCGGCGTCACTTTGTACCACTATAGTATTTGTTTGTGCACGCAGCGACACCGGTATCATAACTGCTGCAAAAAGCAACAACCAGATAAAATGTCTCATATTGCTTCTCCTTTTGATTGTTTTAGATTCGATAAACATTTTTCGTTTTTCAATTTGTTCACATTGTGTATCTAATTCCTAAGTCAGCGGTAAGGCCGTAATATTGTTCAGAAGTGAAACCGCTAATCGCATCTTCCACCGAGATGTTCGATTCATTGTTGAGATTGTTAGTATCGAGGTACAACTCAAGTCCCTTCAATGGGAGCTCTTGTCTCGCCGAAAAATCTATGCGGAAGTAGTTCCGTTGAAAACCATCTTGTTCAGGGTATGCCCCGATGTACGTGACAGAGTTCCCCTGGAAAACGAACGACAGCCTGGCGGAAAATCCGAGGTAGTCGTAACCAATGTAGGCATTGGCAATGTCGTTGGGTTGATCAATCAGTCGGCCGGCGCGCGTGCTGTCGATGAACTTTGTTATGCCTTTGCCAATAGGCACTTCATCGAAATATGGGTACGTGGCATGAGACGAAATGTGCGTGTAGTTGATCCCGAGCACTATCCCATTCAAGAAGTTGGGCAAGTACCAGAGCCTCGTTTCGAAATCTCCCTCGACTCCTCGGATGTAGGCTGTATACGGACTATTGATGTAAGTATTTAAGGTGGCGTCGTCGTGAGGTTCTATAGGAAAAAATCGAGCCAATGTGTCGAGGCCCGTTACTCCCGGAGGAAGGTTCGCATGCAGATGGTACGACGTGGCGTACGTGAAATGATTTATTTCCTTGTAGAAACCGCCGACAGACAAGAGTCCGATGTCGTTGCTATGAATTGTCAGCAAAAGGTCATGGTTGTAGGCTTGCGCCGGGTTTAGGTTCGGATTTCCTGCCCAGACGGTATTAGCATCGGAGGAAATGACAAAATGGGGAGAAAGCTGAGTATAGTCGGGTCTCGCAAGGGTTTGAGTATATGAATACCGTACGTCAGCCCAATCAGCTAAGTCATATTTCGCTTGCACCATAGGGAGCCAGTAATGATTCTGCGGATAAGCCGTAGTATCGAAAACCGGCTGAGAACTCGAGTTGCGTTCGTCTTCCAAGTTGTGTACGAAGTAAAGGTCTTTGTCTTGTTCGTATCGTGCACCACCGACCACCATGAAATCGGGGCCAAAATCCAATTCAGACATCAAGTACGCCGCATAATACCGCTCAATGAATTTATAACTATTGGGAAGTTCCTGGTACGGCCCGTCGAACCACCCCCCGGAATTTTGATTCAATCCATAAAAAATCTGGTTGCTGCGCACGTAATTGATTATCTGATTCAGGACCCCTGGGTTCGCAGCCCAGTTCATGCGGCCGAATTCGTTGTTCAAGAAGGTGCTTGTAAGCTTAGAATTCGTAGATGTAAAGTTGGATCCCTCCAGCAGATCACCGGAGGAAATAGCCAATCCGGGAAAAAGAGCCTTTACAGAGTCGACCGCCTTGGCACCGGCTGTTTCGTCCCCCGGTGTAACACTTTGTTTTAATTGAATGTAGGGTGTGCTCTGAGCGTTTGTGTGGTAATTGTACCTGTATTGTCCGCCGAACTTGAAGAAACCGGAGACACTTGAGCCGACGTTCAACGGAATCTTGAAATCGCCTTTATACACTTGATCATTTTCATGATAATCGGAACCCAATAGGCTCGTGGCGTCCAGTACTGTGGTATCACCGGGAGCATCATAGGCCACAAAGTGTGTCAAATTCTGGGGAACGATATTAGTGTCAGCTGTGACATTATGTAAGTGACTAATGCCGTTATTCTGGAAGAAAGTGTAATACGGCGAGAGCGGTAGGTGATTTCGCGAATAAGTGTTAGCTGCCTCAATATCCAAAGACATGAATCCGAAGTCGTTCGTAAGTTCTAAAGTATTGACTGCAAGATCGCTGGTGGTGTTTGCTGCCTGGTACTGGAAGTCGAGGTCGTAGTTAGTGCTGCCGTAATTCAAAACCTCATTATAATTATTAGCATCTGAATTCAAGCGGCTGAACAAGTTAGTCAACTTGATGGAACCGGAAGGGAGCTTGTAGTCAAGAATCACGTTGCCGCCGAACCGTTCCCTTGTCTCGATATGCCGATTGAGCGTCACACCGGTCACACGGACGGGTCTCCACCCGTCTGGATCAGGCGTAGAAGAAGCAGTGACATAACTAGCGCTCATGTTATCCGAGCTACGGTCGTACTGCTCCGCGTCTCCCAGGATATATACACCCAGATTGTCGCCGAAAAAGCGATCACTCACAGAGGCAACCGCCCTATAGTTTCCGTAAGTATTGCTCTTTTGTGTATAACCGGATTGCCACAAAGCATCACCATGAAGTCCGGACGGTGCTTCCCTTAGGTCCATGTTCACGTACCCGCCGATGGCGTTAGCCTCCATATCAGGAGTGAGAGTTTTATAAACTTCGATCGATTTGATCATATACGGCGTCACCATCGTGAGGTCAACGCTTCTATCGTCATTGAGTTGACCAGAGGTGAGACCAAGTGATGTCGCGCCGATCTGACTGCTGCCAGTTGATGCGAGCGTAATTCCGCCTACAGCCACTTCGTTGTATTGAGGAGCTAAACCTCTGATAACGACCTTGTTTGCTTCACCGGAGCTTTGTGTAACCGAAATACCTGGCAAACGGCTTATGGCCTGCGCGGCGTTGAAATCCGGCAGCGACTGTATCTTTTCGTCTGAGACGATGTTAGCTATTTTGTTCGACGAAAGCTGTTGGTTTATAGCTTGAATCTGGCCCTGTTGTTGTGCAGTTATAACGACGGTTTTGCCTTGTATAGCCGTTGCCTCAAGATAAATGTCCTGGTCCAGCGTCCCGTTTTCCGGAATAACAACTGTAATACTCGCCGGGTTATATCCAACATAGGAAATTTCAATCGTTTGGCTGCCGGAAGGAGCGTCATGGATGATGTACGTTCCGTTCAGATCTGTCGATGCGCCTATGCTCGTACCTTTTATAAGAACAGTAGCCCCCGGCAACTCGTCCTTAGATTCCTTATCATAGACGATCCCTTTAACTGTTCCCGTCCCAGCAGCCATAAGTGACTGTGCGACGAAGAGTAAAGACACGCCCAGAAGTAATGATGTCTTTCTGATAAAACTAGTAGCAATGTAGAACATATTCTTCTCCCTCTCTTTGGATAAACATATACAGAAAAAAATTTACAAAAAAAAGACCTCTTCCCGATTCCTTAGAAATTGCCCTTTGCTTTGTTATATTTTCATTGTTTCGTTTGGGCACTCTGCCTGATTTGCGCATCAATTTCATGCTCAGCTGTAGTCAAAATTCTTTCTTCTCTCAGCCAATTCATCTTGAATTTGTAAGTTGAGTTTCTTGCTTATGCTGTAAAACAAAATCGCAACAACGCCCGCGAAGAAGGTCAATGCAGGATATATGCTGGACGCCATTCGTATGCCGAACAGTGCATGAGCGGTCTGCACGGCATTCGGGACATAATCATATGCCGATAGGATCCATCCACATACTGCGCCGCCCAACCCAAGGCCCGCCTTCAGGGCAAAAACTATTCCAGCAAACACGAGACCGGTGGCGCGCCGGCTTGTCTTCCACTCGGAATAGTCCGCCACGTCCGCCATCATGGCCCACAGCAGAGGTATAGTCGGCCCGTAAGCGAGTGATTTGAGAATATTCAGGACAAAGGCAAGACCGATGGCCTGCGCCGGGACTAAAATGAACAGAGCCGTGAAGACCGCCGTGAAGAAAAGTCCAATAGTGAAAACCGCCTTTTTCCCGAACCGTGTCGCCAGGGCGGTGGATACCATGACACCGAGAATATTCATGAGCATCCCCGCCATATTGAACAGACTGAACCCGACGCCGGAAACATTGGTCCCGTTCTTACCGACAATTAGTCCGAAAGTGTTCAGAATGCCGTACCAAAGGCCGCCTGTACCCGAGGGGAGCTGACCCAAACCCATCGATTGAAGAAAATTAAACAGGGCATCTTTATCCACATAATATGTGAAGTAATAAAACATGCCGCTTCCCCACATCGCGAGCGTTATGAATACGAAAAGGGTCGTGATAAACATTGTAACCCATGGTGCAGTCTTCAAAAGACCGACTAAGTCCCTCCTCGGAGCGGACTTCTGCTTCGGGTCGGGCTTGACGCGCTCCTTGACGCTGAAAAAAGTTATGAGGAAGAATACTACGCAAATTATCGCAAACACTCCGATCGTCATCGACCACCCTTTCTGGGCGTCGTTCTGACCGAACTTGTACACCATCGGCAGCGTGAAACCCTGCACTATGAGAGCGGCCGTCATCGAGAAGAAGAACCTGTAGGATGATAGTGAAGTCCTTTCATTCACGTCGCCGGTAATAACGCCGTTAAGAGCGGAGTAAGGCGTGTTGTTGACTGAATAGAGTGTCATCAGAAGTATGTACATCACATAAGCATATACTATCTTTGCCGACGCACCTAAATGCGGGGTAGTGAATACCAGGAAGAATACGACTGCGAAAGGAACCGCCGACCACAGAACCCAGGGCCTAAATTTTCCCCATCTCGTGTTTGTGCGATCTGCCATGGTGCCCATGAACGGATCGAATATCGCGTCCCAGAAGCGCCCGACAAGAAGCAGCGTGCCGGCCGCTGCGGCAGTGATGCCAAAAACATTCGTATAGAACGGAAGCTGAAAAATCAACATCGTTTGGAATACGAAGTTCGCAGCCCCATCGCCAAAACCATATCCGATCTTTTCTCTTACTGAAAGTTTAATAACCCCCGCTACAGCCTCTTTCGAGCCGTCGCCTGTGCTCCCTCCTGCAACAAGTCCGCTAACTTTTTCCTGCAAAGCTCTCTCCTTTGTTCAAGCGTTTTGCTTTTTTATTTCTTTCTTCATTTCTCAGGACGACCATTTGTCACTCACGACCCTGGTCACGCGCGATCTCACCCACAACAATAGGAAGATCACTTTCGTTCACTGGCTCATTGACATGCTTCACATTCTTAGTGTACAAATATAATTGTTCCAACGCAAGAATCAAGTCATTATTTCTTTACACGGTAAAGTTAACGGTTCCAGGCCAGACTCTTCTAGCCTGCATTATTCATAAATTTTGGTCGTAGTACGGTACAGATGTTGCACCCAATTTTGGGTAATTGACTTAAGCAATCGAAAACCAAATGACAACGCACAAAATGGTCAGATAGTTTTCCCGTTCCACCGCAGAGGTAAATCTCCGGTGGTGAATTTCAAAGGCCTTCCGAGGGCATTCCCACGGCACTAATTCCGTCCTGTTCCATCATGCAAGTCCAGATTCGCTAAGCAAGTAAATCTTGGGACGAGCTTCGCAAATCTATTCCGTCACGAACAATAGTTCTCTCAAATGACAAAAACAAACAAAAAACTTCTCCGGTTGCTTCGGCACTCATTTCCAATCCTTGAACGGACTCAAGTGACGAGCAAAATGTCGCACCAGCAACTTGTAGTGAAGATCCTCGTTTTTCTTCAGGCATTCGTAGATTCTATCTCTGAAAAGATACCGGGACTTTTCAGCCTTGTCGGTCAGCACTCTCCCGTACGTAACGTGGAGCGCCTGCCTGACATCGTTCGAGTCGAACAGACCGACAAGCTCATCGTCCTCGTACTGATCACCCGGCTTGATCCTTTCCATATCTGCTGAGACAAAATAGCTCTTGCTTTCGTTCTCAAACAGGCTCACGGCATGATCAAGAACCTCTCTGAATAAGCCGGCATCCTTCATTGCAACCACTTTCAAAGCCTCGAGGTAACTTGTTCCTGCCGTCTTTATATGTATGTGAGTTTGCTTCATGGCACCGACGGCTTCGTATATCCTGAACTTGTCACTCCCGGAATGAAAGCTGATCTTATAGAAGCCAAAATGTTCCGCAATGGCCGAGTGGCGGGCGAAATGATCCTTGAATAGCTCGATGTTTCCCTTGTAATCGATGCCTTTTTCAAATTCTCCGACGAATCTCGGCGCAAGACTAACGAAGGTTACGCCAAGCCGCTTCAACTCGCTCACGATTAAGAAGTGCTCGAAGGGAGTGGTCACAGTATCGGTTTCGTCGATCGACACCTCGATTTCACAATCATGGCTCGCATGTTTTGTCTTCAGGTGATTGTAAATTCGCCTGACATTGACAATAGCCGCGACGTACTTCAAATACGCTTCAAGAACTTCTCTCTTTGTCGCGCATATCCAGTATCCGCCGCCGAGTTCTATCGTCCTCTCCTCGTATCGCGCAATGAGATCTTCTTCGGTATCGCCGAACTCGTTCCATGGCAAGGCGGCAAATCTCTTCGACAATTCGTTCTGACTTAGATCAGTCACACCTTTGACGATATAGTCGCTCGGATCAATCGTAAACATCGTGAATCCTGCTTTCACGAGACGATCAACGTCCCCGGTGGTTTTCAAATGGTCGGCATCTGCTCCGAAACCGCTTTTGTATCCTTCCTGGAACGCCGCCCATACCGCGGGCATCGATGACTTCCTCCGGCGTTCTCTGCGTTCTCGCTAGCTCGCGGATTGACTGCTGTGCCAGCACAGGAACGAAGTCATAACCCTTCAGCGCTCGCAGGTGCCCGGCATTTGCCAGCCCCAACCTGTCTCCAAATCCGTATGAGTTTCGCAAGCCGATGATTGTCGGCCTGGTGAAGGGGAAAATCCTCTGAAGCGCCAGCGAGTTTTGACGAGTCAGCAGACATTTCTTGACTCTTTTACTTCCCGGGATCATGATGAACTCGCCTTCAAACTCCTTTGAAGCGGATTCGTCCTTCTTCTCTGAGATTGCGAAAAGGAACTTCTCGCCGGCCTGGCGTGCCAGGAACAGCTTTGTACCATGACTACTATTAATTGAATCCGGATAGATGTAGATGGCGAGTTCTTTCTCCAGACCTGGGGATAGATCCACCCTTTCTGCTTTGCCGGTCCCCTCTTCAGTTGTCATCCGGATTCCTTTCGGTTTAGTGAAGAAGATAATTTCAAGCTATTTAGCGACGGCGATTTCTTCACACCCAACAGGAGCCAATTCAAGGTCACCTCAGGGAGTCGCCCTCAATTCTTCAGAACCACTATCGTTATAAGCATCGCTGAACGCGAGGTTGTCAGCACAAACAACGCTGTCGTGTTTCGAAACCCAGTTGAATTTGTGGTCCTTGACCACCGCACTCTTCCACTCTCTTTTGGGAGAATCCCAAATAAGTTGTACTGTTGCGCGCCTGTTGCATATAAACCGGCGCAGCGGATATTAGGCGATGGCATCGCAACATTCAATCGAGGCTCACACAATCGGTTACTTGGCCGACAATCCCCGCGCAGAGCAGTTCTGTGATTGCCAGCCCCAAATGTCAATGGACCTCTTTTTTCTTCACACAGGTTTCCCGCAGAACAAGATTCGTCGGAATTTGAATTCGCTTAGGCACGAAGTCTTCGTACTCGCGAATGTGCTCTAGCGTGAATTCTACAGCAGTCTTTCCAAGAATGTCGGTCGGCTGGTTCACGTAGGAGAGTTCCGGCTTGATGAACCTGCCAAGGGCGCTGTTTCCAAAACAAATAAGGTCAATGTCGTCAGGAATTTTCATTCCGACATCCGATGCCGCACTGTAAATCCCGAATGCGACAGGCGACGTGACTGCAAAGATGAATTCCGGCATGCTGCCACTTCGGTAGAATTTCATGAAACCGTCATAACCGTTGTCTTCGCCAAAGCCCCCGAAGACAACCCAATTCGGATCAATCGGCAAGCCATGTAGCTTCATGGCTTCGGCAAAGCCGGCATATCTCTCCTGGCTTATGTTTATTTCTTTGGGACCGCCAAGATAGGCAATCTTTCTGTAGCCGTTTTTTATCGCCATCTCAATAGCGTTGAACGCTCCCCCCCTGTCATCCACGGTGACCTGGCTGGTATCTCTGATCTCAAGAACCCTGTCCATGAAAACCAGGGGGACGCCCCGACTGAGTACCTTGCGGAAGATCGATTTGTCTCTCGTCTTTTGAGAAATCGACACAATCAACCCGTCTACTCTCATTGCCAGAAGTGTCTCGATATGCTTCTTCTCTCTTTCCGAATCTTCCTGAGACACAGTCAATGCGATGTCGTAGTTATTAAGGAAAGCGGTGTCATAGATAGACTCGATCACGGAACTGAAAAAGAAATGCGCAATCTTAGGGACGACGACCCCGATAGTGTTCGACTTGCGCGAAGAGAGATTTCTTGCAGCAAAATTGGGCGTGTACCCCATTTCTTCTGCGACCCGCTTTACTTTCTTGGCCGTCTCGCGCGAAATATCGGGATGCCCTCTGAGCACCTTCGAGACGGTAACCCTCGAAAGATTTAATCTTTTCGCAATGTCATTGAGTGTGACCTGAGTTTTTCTTTTCAACTAATACTCCTGCTTACGTGCAAATCCGTCACTTTGACCCTTTCGCAACGCCGGCCGGTATCGGAGGGTTCTTGCTTACCGGTACAAAGCCGTATTTCATTCGAACCCAGTTCGTCAAGTCCGGCCACTCGTCATTTAAGAAATGCCGCGGTATTTTACCGATGGCGGTCCTTGTTCGTACGTACCGCTCTTTACGTATAACGCATCATGATGCCGCACAGGGACATCAGCCCACCAATACCATGGTGAGACTCCTATCTCCCCGGATAAATCGTAGATACCGTAAATTGTTCCGCGCCTGTCGCTGCCAACAATTACCAGGGCACGGTCAATGCCCACGAATGGCTTGTCAACTACCTGAATAACGAATGATTCCCATTTGCCTTCAATGCCGCGTACATTGATCTTCTTGCTCTGTATTAACTCATCGACAAGCGGGCTTTGTCCAATTGTTCCAACTAAAACCATTTCCTTGACGGGCGGGATCGTATCGATGGAAAATGCGGGCTTCGCTCCCGTCACTTTGCCTATATCTCCTTGCAAATCGGTCAGGGCATGGATTACTCCCCAGAAGTCTTTTGAACTGACACATAATGGTACGGATCTGCCGGAAACCGACAGAGATAATTCACCCTTACCATTTTCAAAAGTAACATAAGTCGGACCGCCGATCGCAAAAACATTTCGCGAAGCTGGGAACAAGATGGTCAGGATCAGCAGCGAAAGAATCACATGCGGCATCGTTCCGGAGGGCAGTAAAGCACTCTTTTGATTTATTGACATATTTAGAAAGTCCATTATTCGCCTAAATTAGAACATGCCGGAACCGGCTTACCGGTTGGGTCATAGATTCTAAAATTTCCGCTGACTTGCAACATCCCGAGCATGTACAACATCCCGTCGTAATACCTGTAGAAACCGTGCGGTATCGGTGAATTCCACAATGCCTCGACAAAACCCTTTCTGTCCTTATTTGTGGATGCCAGCGCTGCAACGGCGTTCATAGCTACGAGCCCTTTACTGTGATCGATCCCAAGTTCTTTGCCGTCCAGCGTGTAATGATTTCCGTATTTGCTTATCCCCTGTCTGCTAAAAAAATCCAAGAGCCTGTTAGATTCGGTTACCTCCCAATTATCCTTTGCGAACCATTCGTAATCAATCGCAATATTCATGGCAACACGCCACGCGTCGAAACGAAAGATTTCGTGAGAAGTCCCCCCGAAATTTACAGGTGTACCGTCGAAATTGGAATAATCGGGGAATAATCCGGTATTCGGATTTGAAGAATTCTTGAGAAGATCCCGGCTTGCCGAAGCAGCATCGCACCAAAATTGATTATCCTTATCCGCCCACCGCGCCCATAGCTCATAATAATGCGGGAGTTGATATGATGGATCGGTAAACCAGTTTGCGTCGGACGAAGGCACGAACGCCACCAGCTTCTCCTTCTCGTTGAACATATCTGTTACTGTTCCATGCCCCGGTTCCGAATCTTTGTGGAGCATCGTGTTTAAAATATTCCTTGCCTCTGAGCTGTAATCATATAATCCGCTGCCTTTTGCCCAGCGTGCGGACGCAAAGAAAAGAGATGTGGTGAACCATTCTTCACCATCTGAGGCGGCGGTGGAATCAAGAACAGACCCGTCAGTCTTGCATTCCCACGCAAAATAGCCTTTATGTGGTCCGCTCTGGAATTGCATGTAAGTCTTTGCCCATTTCCACAACCGATCGAAAACTTCTTTTTTGTCTAATTGAACGGCTATCATCATGCCGTAGGACATGCCTTCCGTCCGAACATCGTGATCCGAAATATCTTCGATGTACGCCATGTCCAGACCTGAAGGATAATATACGCGCTCCGTATCATTACCAAAAAAAAGCCGGTCGAACGCACTATCGATCTTTGCCTTCACTTCTGAATCATTTTTCCCAAGCAAATCCACAAAAAGATCTTTATAAATCCCCGAGTAGTAAGCCCCAGTCCCACGTTCAGCGTCGTTTTCACTTCCCTTTGCACTTTGATCAAAAGTTGTGAGAAGCACGATGGCGAAAAAAAGAATTCCCCATCTTTTCATATTATTTAATTTCTCGCTTCCCGAAAATTGTCAGATTTAGCGGGACAATCTCCAATTTGATAAATAAACCCGTCCATGCCGCACGGACGGGTTATCGTCTAACATAAAAAGCACCCCGTCCCGATTTTCAAATCGGGACGGGATGAACCTGAAGGAGAAGAATCACTTCATTGAAACACGTGCGGCTCGTTGGAATCCATCCCGACTTGCGCGGGAACGCGAGCCGCACCTGCAAATCCAAAATATTACTTCAGGTACAGGAGCTTTTTCACCGAATTGAAATTGCTCGATCCATCCACACTGTGAGCCTGAATGCGGCAGAAATAAACACCGCTGCTCAGGGTTGACGGATTCCATTGAACCACTTGATGACTTGCCTGCTGCATGCCATCAACCAAATTAGCTACCTCTCGTCCGAGGACGTCGTAGATAGTTACCTTCACATATGAGTTCTTCGGAAGGTCATAGCTTATATTGGTCGTCGGGTTGAATGGGTTCGGGTAGTTCTGGTACAAGGCAAATTCCTTCGGGATTCCCGGTAATTCATTGACAGCGTCGATTCCGGTTCCGGTGATAAACGACGCCACCGTTGAATAAGGACCTTCGCCGACCGAATTGATCGCACTCACTCTCCAATAGTACTGTCTGGAGGCCGAAAGCGGGCTGCTCAACTTCTCAGATGTACCAGCAAGCGTCGTGTCAAAGACGGGCGATGCGAAGGCAGTGCTTGTAGAAACCTGGAGATGATAGCTTATTGCATTCGTCGAGGCGTTCCACGTGAAAGTGGCTCTCCGCGGAACTCCAGTCGCCGCCGCAGCGGGAGCGCTAAGGGTTGGACTTGCCGGGACCGTTTTTGCTACTAATTGAATACTGTCGGCATACCAGATAGTTGTATCTCCTGAGGCTCCGACGTTTCCAGTTCCTGCACAGTTAATCCCAAAGGAGAAATAAACCGTATCAGTTAAGCTGGCGCTGCCGTTGATGGGAACACTGATATTTTCCCATGCCGTCGATCCATTCGCGGTTGCGCGATTATAAAAGCCAAGTGTATCCTGGAAGGCACTGCCTGTAGGCATAGTTTGATGGGCTTGTACAATGATATACTTGTAGCCTACATCTCCCTGTGCAAAGTAGCCTTTGAAGTTGAACATGTCATAATCAGCCAGCGTCTTTCCTGACGGCAGGATAGCCATAAGAATGGTAGCTGCTCCATAGTTGTGGACGATATTCTCAAGGACGCGATGACCGCTACCTGGGTTTACCGGATCAACGGCTATCACAGGATGAGTGGATCCCAGGTGAGCCAGAGAATCTCCGAGGGAATCTGACTGGAAAGTCCACATAGTTATCGACGACGGTGGTGCAGGTTTCGGTACTAACTGGATACTGTCGGCGTACCAGATAGTTGTATCTCCTGCGGCTCCAACGCTTCCAGTTCCTGCACAATTAATCCCAAAGGAGAAATAAACCGTATCAGTTAAGCTGGCGCTGCCGTTGATGGGGATACTGATATTTTCCCATGCTGTTGATCCACCCTGGGCGCGATTATAGAAGCCAACTGTATCTGTGAAGGCATTACCTGTAGGCATAGTTTGATGGGCCTGAACAACGATACCTTTGTAGGCTACATCTCCCTGCGCAAAGTATCCTTTGAAGTTGAACATGTTATAATCAGCCAGTGTCTTTCCTGCCGGCAGGATAGCCATAAGAATGGGAGCTGCTCCATAGTTGTGAACGATGTTCTCAAGGACGCGATGACCGGGGTTTAGAGGATCAACGGCTACCACCGGGTGAATGTCTGCTTGAGAAAATCCCAAATGAGGCAGGGAATCTCCGAGACTATCTGACTGGAAAGTCCACATCGTTATCACCGGCGGCGCTGGTTTCGGTACTAACTGGATACTGTCGGCATACCAGGTAGTTGTATCCGAACCTGAAACTCCGGCACAGTTTATTCCGAAGGAGAGATAAACCGTATCAGTTAAGCTGGCACTGCCGTTGATGGGCATACTGATATTTTCCCATGCTGTTGATGCACCCTGGGCGCGATTATAGAAGCCAACGGTATCCGTGAAGGCATTGCCTGTAGGCATAGTTTGATGGGCCTGTACAACGATATACTTGTAGGCCACATCTCCCTTCTCAAAGTAACCCTTAAAGTTAAACTTGTTATAGTCGGCCAACGTCTTGCCTGACGGCAGAACAACCTGAAGAATAGGCGCCGCGCCATAGTTGTGAACGATGTTCTCAAGGACGCGATGACCGGGGTTGAAAGGATCAACGGCTACCACTGGTTGAATGTCAGCCTGAGAGTATCCCAAATGAGGAAGGACCTGTCCAAGGGTGTCTGATTGAAAAGCCACCGTCACGGTTTGCGCCATTGCCTTGCCTCCAACGACGAACAAGATGGCAATCGTTAGGCACGCAAGGGCGTAAGTTAACTTTTTCATAAACTACCTCCAATTATTTTTGTTATCGAAATTACTGCAAAATCTGCAAAGCCGCTTGACGCGCGACTTCAAAAAATCTTACACGAAAATAATAGCAAACCTTTAGTCAAGCCAGATTCCAACTTGAACCCTACCACCTCCTTCATGAGAACCATCGGCAATCAGCTGCTGGTTTTCCCTCACGGGATTCCTTAACGATAACAAATCGTTCGGAGCCGACCGCCAGTGATTCTGTAAATTTTATTTCTTCAAAACATAGTGCTAGACAATCTCTACTCTCTAAACAAAATAATCTATTCGCCTGCAAGATCTCTCCAATTAGAAACCATAATGCAACTTCTAATCCGCCGGTCGCTAGTTCATGCTCAACTGTAGTCAAAATTCTTTCTTCTCTCAGCCAATTCATCTTGAATTTGTAAGTTGAGTTTCTTGCTTATGCTGTAAAACAAAATCGCAACAACGCCCGCGAAGAAGGTCAATGCAGGATATATGCTGGACGCCATTCGTATGCCGAACAGTGCATGAGCGGTCTGCACGGCATTCGGGACATAATCATATGCCGATAGGATCCATCCACATACTGCGCCGCCCAACCCAAGGCCCGCCTTCAGGGCAAAAACTATTCCAGCAAACACGAGACCGGTGGCGCGCCGGCTTGTCTTCCACTCGGAATAGTCCGCCACGTCCGCCATCATGGCCCACAGCAGAGGTATAGTCGGCCCGTAAGCGAGTGATTTGAGAATATTCAGGACAAAGGCAAGACCGATGGCCTGCGCCGGGACTAAAATGAACAGAGCCGTGAAGACCGCCGTGAAGAAAAGTCCAATAGTGAAAACCGCCTTTTTCCCGAACCGTGTCGCCAGGGCGGTGGATACCATGACACCGAGAATATTCATGAGCATCCCCGCCATATTGAACAGACTGAACCCGACGCCGGAAACATTGGTCCCGTTCTTACCGACAATTAGTCCGAAAGTGTTCAGAATGCCGTACCAAAGGCCGCCTGTACCCGAGGGGAGCTGACCCAAACCCATCGATTGAAGAAAATTAAACAGGGCATCTTTATCCACATAATATGTGAAGTAATAAAACATGCCGCTTCCCCACATCGCGAGCGTTATGAATACGAAAAGGGTCGTGATAAACATTGTAACCCATGGTGCAGTCTTCAAAAGACCGACTAAGTCCCTCCTCGGAGCGGACTTCTGCTTCGGGTCGGGCTTGACGCGCTCCTTGACGCTGAAAAAAGTTATGAGGAAGAATACTACGCAAATTATCGCAAACACTCCGATCGTCATCGACCACCCTTTCTGGGCGTCGTTCTGACCGAACTTGTACACCATCGGCAGCGTGAAACCCTGCACTATGAGAGCGGCCGTCATCGAGAAGAAGAACCTGTAGGATGATAGTGAAGTCCTTTCATTCACGTCGCCGGTAATAACGCCGTTAAGAGCGGAGTAAGGCGTGTTGTTGACTGAATAGAGTGTCATCAGAAGTATGTACATCACATAAGCATATACTATCTTTGCCGACGCACCTAAATGCGGGGTAGTGAATACCAGGAAGAATACGACTGCGAAAGGAACCGCCGACCACAGAACCCAGGGCCTAAATTTTCCCCATCTCGTGTTTGTGCGATCTGCCATGGTGCCCATGAACGGATCGAATATCGCGTCCCAGAAGCGCCCGACAAGAAGCAGCGTGCCGGCCGCTGCGGCAGTGATGCCAAAAACATTCGTATAGAACGGAAGCTGAAAAATCAACATCGTTTGGAATACGAAGTTCGCAGCCCCATCGCCAAAACCATATCCGATCTTTTCTCTTACTGAAAGTTTAATAACCCCCGCTACAGCCTCTTTCGAGCCGTCGCCTGTGCTCCCTCCTGCAACAAGTCCGCTAACTTTTTCCTGCAAAGCTCTCTCCTTTGTTCAAGCGTTTTGCTTTTGAAGCTAATAATTATTAGTTAGGCTTTAACTCCTAGTACACGCCATCCTGACATTTATTATAATAATAATGAACCATGTAACGAGACTTTTGCTGCTTCTCACAATACTCCGCAATGACTTTCGACGGCTCTTCGTGTCACAAAGGTCCCGCGAAAATTAATTTAAGTTCTCTCTGTCCAGCGGCATATTTCATGCTTAACGTAGTGAAATTTAAGTGTTTCGGCAGAAAAATCAAGGCAATAGTCTGTGTTTTTCCCGCTTCAGGCTGATTTTCTTGATTTACAAGGGCACTACGTGACGGAGCCTGCAAAATCACGAACATGGAATGAACCACTTCTTTTCTTGCGTATTTGCGAACATTATATATAATTTATACACCTTGAACTCGTTAGAGGGATCAAAGGCGACGATTACGCCTGACCGGACTTCTCAAACAGATTACTTACGAACGAATTCAGCTGACTCGAGTTTATTTTTGTGGCTCCGGTCTGCTTCTGAAGGTCCTTGACATATTGAATGACTATTTGCGTCAATACCGCACCGGGCCTAGGATAAGCAGCCACGATATAATGAGGGCCCCTGGTCGATTCTCCCTCTTCCTTTTCTAATTCGGCCCTGAGGTTATCCGGGCTTATCAAGGAATTGCCATAATCGAAAATTACTTTGTCCATGGCTTTGTACACTTCTTTACTTTCCTTAGCCAGGCCATAATAATCAAGAAGCTGCGCAAAGACATAATTGGATGTCGTATAGACATCTTGACCCTGCTCCGATTTTACCGCTTCCCCGTTCTCCGTCCGGCACATAGCCCATCCCATGGTTGTGCGGTTGTTTTCATAAATTGTCTTCAGAATCTTCTTGGCCCGCTCGTCCGATATGAAGGGCTCTTCTCCTATTGAGATCATGTACCAGAGTGCATCCAATTGGTTCGTCCAGACGTCGGTGTTCGTTTTCTTTGTGACCGTATCGTAGCACGTGACATAGTACTGCAGCTTTTTGCCTTTTTTGTTCTTCTTGTCCCTCCACAATTTCTCAAAAGCGACAGATGCTTTCTCAAAGCTGTCTTTAAATCTTTTCATTGCCTGCTCATCCTTCATCATGCCGGCCATTATCATCATCGCCTGGCAGCCGGCCATGAAGGTAGTGGCATCGTAACTGTCGACCCCGAACAAAGTCAGGTTGTCGAAAGTATTCTTGACTTCGTGCGGATTGCCTTCGGGAATCCCGTCTCCATCAAGGTCGTGTTTCTGTAAAGATTCAAATCCGAACTTAAGCGTCTCCCAATTCCTCTTTAGAAAATCCATGTCGCCCAGAAATTTAACGTCGCGCAACGCTCTCGTGGCCAGCTTCGGGAAAAGATCCACCCAGTAGTTGTCATTGTACCAGGCATAGTCACTCACGTTGCGTAGAGGATTACCCTTAGGCATGGCGCCCAAATCATGAGACACACTCCCCTTGACCTTGGTGGCGTCCCGTATCTGGGTCAATGATCTCCCCTCGTATTCTTCGGGATGCTCCACAAAGTGTTTTCTTGCTTCCACGAAGGATGAGTGGTAGTGATAATAGCGCGGAGTCGGATTTTCGGCCAAAATCGAATCGATAAACCGCTGACAAATTTCTTTTTCGATATCCGGAAAGAGCACAAGCAGTACCATGGAGTACCAATCGACGTCCGATGGATCTATGTATGCGTAATCAATGCACTCAAGGAATCTGGCTCGTTCTTTTCCATCATCGTCTTCAACCCATACGGCAGCATTCGACAGAGGGAAACTAAATTCGTTCAATATCAGCCTTGTCAATCTTAGAGCGCCGGTTTTATCATTCTTATATGACGGAGATTTCGATATAAGATCGAATATTTTGCTTTGTATCGCGATGGTACGGTCCAGCCACTTCGCATAATTATCCAGGGCAATCTTAGCCATATCCACGGCCCTGGTTTCCTTGTTCTTAAAACTTCTGATATACTTGCGGTCATAGGTCTTTCCGTCGATAAACCGCTGTTCCGGGAAATCCAGAACGATAGCAACCGGTATCTTTATCTTTGCCTTAGCATTCAGAGTGAACGTAAGACCGATAGCTGATCCGTAATCTTGATTCAAGATGGCTTCTCTTTTTTCATAAAAACTTCCATCGTCGTTCAGAAGCAAATCCTGCTTAAGGTGATTTAAACAGAAGTAAGGCTGTGTATCTATTTTAACGCCGTCCATTTCCGGCACGGCTATAACCATCTTGTCCGTGCATTCGTCGCTCTTCATGATCACTCCCCTCATACCGGCAGATTCTTAGATCTGCATGCGAATGGCCTTTCACCGGCGTCGAGCACAGGTAGGCTGTATCCTGATCGGTTGGTTTCAATTCTTTCTCCTGAAGGTTGACCAGCGAGGGCTTCGGTATGACCAGCGTAATTTGCTGGGCCTGGCTTGAAGCATTCGTAACCTCATACTCTTCAACGCCAATCGGCATCAGGGTTTCGGAATTATCTGAAAGCAAGGGAGAAACAAATCTTCTTATCACGCCCACTTTCCCAAGCTTGTACGCAAATTCCGCCAGGGGTGTAGCAATAGAAATCGAAGTCTGCTTTTCAGATACCGAAGGATGGTAATAGTTTTTCAAAGCAGGTACATCGTCGGGGCCCTCCGCCACTTTAGGATCCTTCGTGGTCAACATGACGGCTTTATTCTCACCGACACGGATAAACGGCGCGGAGCCAAGTTGAATTGCATTCTGGTTCAATAGAATAAGCCGGCCTGCATTATTTAGCCTGTTGTACAAACCTTCGGGGGAAATACCTATCGAACAAGTGGGGGCACCCTGAAGTGCGATGGTGTGGGGAAATTGGAGAGTCTTTGACATTCCCTGGAAATGGACCGACATTTTATTCTTGACATAAATTTCAGAAATTCGCGCTCCTGAAATCGTAAAGACATCTCTTACCTTTAAACTGTGAGGTGTAGGCATTTGGTTTCTTCTTAAGTTAATATTTCAATTCGTGGTATGAGCAATCGCCGGAGTTTGCTGAAAACGATCAGCAAACTCCGGGCTGCATGCATGATCAACAATACGACAAATCTAAGGGCTGACCCTTTTTCGAGATCGGTTTTTTTACGGGAGCTTCCTGCTGAACGCCAAGCTTTATGGGCAGCTTGGTTTTTGACGAGGGCTTTACTTTCCCAAAAAGCAGTTCCACAGCGGCCTTTATGGAATCAGGCGTTCCGCTGAAATTGCAGACCGCAACGTCGGCCTCATTTGTCGTGCCTTCAACATACGGGTAGTTTGTCACAACGACTATCTTCTTACCGGCTTCATTGAGTTTCTTGATAAGCAGCCGGTTATTGCCAGTCTTTACGATTCGAGCGTAATAATTCGTCATAACTACCAATTCCACCTGCTTTGCAAGTTCGAGGCACTCTGCAAGCTCTTCTTCGGTGGCAGCAAAATCAGTATCGACCAAAATCATATTTTGGGCATACTCCACCATATCCTCGCAGAACATATGCTGGTGCATGTAAGGATCTTTACCGCAGAATTCATAAGGGATACGCTGCTCGATTACCAGCATTTTCTCTTTGGGGTTCAAAGGCAGCATCTTCTTATCGTCCCGCATGACTATTAACGCTTTCTTTGCCACATCCCAGGATAAATCTACGACGGGTTTGCTCATAGCATAAGCCTGGGCTTTTTTCGGATCTTTCTTGCCGGCTGTCTGGAAGAGACCCTGGTCGTATTTCATCCTTAAGAGGTGCGTAACGGCTTCATCGACTCTCTCTTGGGAAAGATCGCCCGCTTCGACCGCCTGCTTGATCCCGAAGTAACATTGCGATCTCGATTCATCGTCGGCTTTCAAAAGTATCGTGTCACAACCGGCCTTGATTGCCATAGCACAAGCTTGCGGAAGAGGCCACTGTTTCAAGATGGCAGCCATGCCGATTGCGTCGGAAACTATGACGCCGTCGAATCCAAGTTCCTCTCTCAAAACACCCTGGAGAATCTTCTCCGACAAGGTCGTCGGGTACTTGTCATCAAAAGCGGGATAGACCGAGTGGCCGGTCATGATCGCTTTCACTCCGGCATCGATGGCAGCTTTGAATGGAACGAGTTCAACCTCGCGCATCCTTTGCTTATCAGCCTTGATTACATCCAGGACATCGTGGGCGTCCGTTGCGGAATCGCCTCTACCGGGGAAGTGTTTCGCAGTCGCCGCTATGCCGCCGTCCTGCAGGCCCCTGATCAAAGCAACAGCATGCTTCGCAGCCATTTCAGGATCGTCACTAAATGATCTTACCCCGATTTCAGGATTCTTTGGATTGATGTTTACGTCGCAGACCGGCGAATACATCTGGGTTACGCCGATGGCGCTCAGCTGCTTGGCAATGGTTAAACCGATCTTGTAAGTTAGTTTTGTGTCGCCAATGGCCGCCATGCCCATCGGAGGCGGAAACTGTCTTATACCGCCAGCCATATAATCATTCTTAAAATCGCCTTCGAAATCGATTGTCATATGAAGAGGAATCCCTGAGTGTCTGCTCATGGCGATCTTCTGGAGCTTGTTCAAATCTTTTGTATAGTCACCCGGCGTGATACTGATACCGAAGTTCTTGCCCGCGAAGTAAGTGCTCGCAATAGTAAAATAGTCTTCCGGCTTTTTAAAATTCTTGTCGATCTGGGAATTGCCCCAATAAAGATTTTTGCAAGTTTCAACTGCATAAGGTTCGAGACAAAGACCGCCGCAATCTAATCTTGTGATTTGTTCAATTCCGCTCGGCGTCACCATTGCGCCGCGCCGCGTAAATGTCAGGAGCTGGCCGACTTTTTCTCCCAGACTCATCTTCGCAATTTTCTTGCTGACAAAAGCGTCTCTTTGCACATTGCCTTTCTTCGTCATTTTGTAATTTCCTTTTTTTTCGTTTATGATTCCCATTTACCACGGTTATCGGGCCCAACCCAGAATTCGCGCTCTTTCTTCCAGCCCGCTTCGTCAATTTTCAGCTCTTTTGTTTTCCATCCTTTTTTTATGCGCTTCGTTAGATCTTCAAATCCTTTGTTCCAGGAAAGTCCGTCGGGAACAGTGACGTTCATGCTTCCGGCAGCGTTTGCATATCTCAGACAGGATTCGATAGTATTACCGCGAACAAAAGCAGAAAGAAATCCTGCAATTGCCGAATCACCCGATCCCAATGCTCCTACAAAGTTCTCTTCTTGATAAACGGGGAACCAAAGTTCGCGGTTAGCCCAGTTTTCAATGTCGGAACATCCCGCTGCTCCTAACTTCATAAGTCGATCTTTATCGGCGGTACGTATATATAGTCCTCTATGACCGCATTTAACCATCGCTACCGCTGCACCCATTTTTATAACGTCGCTCCCTAAAGTGGAGATCTCTTTTACAGTCATGTGGTCAAGCACAGTCTCTTTAGGCCCGAGTTTCGCTTTTTTCTCGAGAAACTTATCTTTATAAAGAAAATAAAATATCTCTTCCGCACTCGGGACCATAATGTCTGAGAGAGGTACCCAATCTTTAAGAATTGCAGACCAATTGACTTGACCCGCACGACTATTCACGTCAGGAAGTGAAAGGTCAAGTGCAGTAGTCACTCCGAGCTCCTTTGTCTTTTTGAGAATCTTGGTCAGCTCCTTGCCTGTGTTTTCGTACAGCTTGGCCATCCAGGGCGGATAACCGAAGAGCATCAGTTTTGAACGCCGAAGAAGATCAAAGTCCATATCATCATAGCCGAACGTGTCATTGGCTCCGGTATGATGAAGATAAAAGCGATCTATGCCGGGTATGCAGATCGCAATGGTATACGACGTGGATTCACCGCCGACCATTTTGATTCCCTTAAAATGTCCCTCATGTTCTTCGTACCATTTGAGTATTTCATTTCCAAAATCATCATCACCGATTTTGCCGATCAATTCGGTTTTCACACCGAGCCGTCTGATGGATACTCCGGCGTTCGTAACCGGGCCTCCTCCTACAACGACGCAGTCACCCATGTTGATCATCTTACCGGGCACAAGGACGTCCGTAAGCTTATCTACTTTGCCGTCAATTGTAAAAGCAGGTATTAAATCGAGGCAGGTATGTCCGGCAGCGACGATTTCAATATCTCTTTCATTATTAGTTGCCATTCAAAGCTCCTTACGAAATATTTCTAGTTTAACTTCGGCTTGCCGACGCATCATAAGGCACGATGCATAAGCGGCCTCTTTGTTTATCAATGATATCTTGATGGTTCTATTCAAAATACACAACAACCTGACAATTTTGTCCTCCGAGAGTCATCCGATTGAATTGTTGATGTTCTCTCAGCAAGTTGGTAAACCTAATTCATATTTTTCTTAATCCTTCGATCCAAATTTTTTGATGATAGCATCGAATGCCGGCTTTGGACTACAGTGACGATCGAACAGCAAAGGATAGTCGGCCCTTCCTTTTATTGGCAAGTAGCTGCGCCACGATTGACCATCATGGACGGCCCAGAATGTTACCCGGCTGAGCTTGTCACGATGCTTGAGGAAGAGGGAAAATAAGTCAGAATACCGATTCGCCAGATCTTTTTGAACGGCGTCCGGCAAGGAGTCGGCATACGGATTATTTTTCTTCTGCCATTCAGCATCAAAGGAGGAAATATCCACCGCCGCGGCATCGACTGGATAATAAGGTAGCACGCTCACATCCAGCTCCGTAACCATCAACTTGACTCCCAATTTGGAAATGGCCAAGATGGACGACTCAAGCTCCTCGATGGTCGGATAGTCGAGGAACATGTGACCCTGTATCCCAATCCCATCGAGGCGGATACCTTTGGACTGCAGACTCTTGACAAGGCGAATAATGCCCTCGCATTTTGGTCGGACCTCGGAATTGTAATCATTGTAGTTTAAGCGGACACCGGGATCCGCTTCGTAGGCATATTCAAATGCTTTCTGTACGTAATCTTCACCAATGATTTCCAGCCACTTGCTTTTCCTAAACTGCCCGTCCTCGTCGATTGCCTCATTGACAACGTCCCATCCGTGGATTCTGCCTTTGTAACGGCCCATCACCGTGAGGATGTGATCCCTCATCCGTTCGAGCAAGGCCTCGCGACTCAAGAGTTTGCCCGACTCGTCCTGGAACACCCAGTCCGGCGTTTGAACATGCCAGACGAGAGTGTGTCCCACGATATCCATCTTGTTCTTCTCACCGAAAGCCACATAACGGTCGGCGAGATCAAAGTTATACCTATGGGGTTCCGGATGCACCTCTTCCCATTTCAGAATATTCTCCGGCGTGATGCTGTTGAATTGTTCTGCCACGAGAGCGGCAGCCTCGGGCTCATTGCCCAAAATCTGATTTTGGCTGAGGGCGACTCCGATTTTGAAGTCGCCTTCAAAAACGTCTTTCAAGCCGGGTTGATCAATCATGCTCGCCCCTGACCGCAGCAACGGTACAGACGAGTTTTGAAAACGTTGGGATAGGCATATCCCTTTTCCGATGTCTTCATCCGCTCTATCTGCAGATTGCCGCAATCAAGCTATTTAATGCGAGATATCGTTGCACGAAAATGATTCAACCTCTTTGAGATCTGCTCGCGTTCAATTATTGAATATATGTATTGAGAATATTTTCGAGCATTTCTTGTCGGCCGCTTTGCAGGACGGGCGCCGCGCTGTTGCGCACATGTTTGTCGATTTCGGCGAGGCCTACTTTTCCGGACATAATATCGGCACCGATACCGCTCTTGAAGCTGCTATACCGCTCTTCGACAAACTTGCTCAACGCCTTATCTTTGATTATGCGATCCGCGATCAGAAGCCCTCGTGCAAAAGCATCCATGCCGCCGATATGTGCGTGGAGAAGGTCAACCGGATCGTTAGAGCTGCGTCTCACCTTCGCATCGAAGTTAAGACCACCGCTTCCTAATCCGCCCTGGTTCAATATTATAATCATCGCCATGGTGGTGCTGTAAATGTCTGTCGGAAATTGATCTGTGTCCCAGCCAAGAAGCAGGTCGCCTCGATTTGCATCGACGCTGCCCAATCTCCCGGCGGCGGAAGCGACTGCCAATTCGTGCTCGAATGTATTCCCGGCCAGTGTGGCGTGATTGGCTTCGATATTAAGTTTGAAGTCGTTTATCAGATCATACTCTTTCAAAAAGTACAATGTCGTCGCCGCATCGGAATCATATTGATGCTTCGTAGGCTCGCAGGGCTTCGGCTCGATAAGGAATTGTCCGCCAAATCCTATTTTGCGTTTGTAATCTACAGCCATGTGCAGGAATCGGGCCATATGATCTTGCTCTGTTTTCAAGTCGGTATTCAGCAAAGTTTCGTAGCCCTCGCGGCCGCCCCAGAAGACGTAATTTTCACCGCCGAGCTCCTTGGCGGCATCGATAGCGTTCTTCAGCTGCGCGGCAGCGTGCGCCATGACGTTGGCGTTCGGACTTGTTCCCGCGCCCTGGGTATAGATTGGATTGCTGAAAAGATTCGCAGTGCCCCATAGGAGCTTTACTCCGGTCTCTTTCTGCAGGTTCTTAGCATATTGAACTATGGTTTCCAAATTCTTACACGTTTCAGCGAACGTGCTGCCTTCGGGTGCAATGTCTCGGTCGTGAAAGCAATAATACTCTATACCGAGCTTCGTGAAAAGCTCAAACGCCGCTTCCATAGTATCCTTGGCGCGCTGCATCGGATCCGAAGATTTGTGCCATTCTCTATTGAATGCAGGGCCGCCAAACATATCTTGTCCGTTGCCCATCATTGTGTGCCAGTATGCGACGGAAAAACGCAGGTGTTCGGCCATCGTTTTGTTGCCGATCTTTTGACTCTTGTTGTAGTATTTGAACGCGAGGGGGTTCTTGGAGTCCTTTCCTTCGTAAGGAATTGGTTTCTCAACTTTCGGGAAAAATTTATTAGACATATTCGCTCCTTTTTATGTTTCGCCGCGCAAGAGACAGACTCTGTACCTTCACCGGATACGGATACTTGTCAAACTCGCTACTTTGAATTTTAATTTTCGCTAAACTGTTCCAGATCTTTACACCAGTTCAACAGCAATTGAACCGATTCAATAATACAAATAATACCTTCAAATGTCAACGTCAATATGTTGAGCATCGAATTCAGAGCTCTACCAAAACGTCTCTTTAAGAGAGCTCGGTGCGGGGAACCGGCGGAATTTTCATCGCGCTGCCGCGTTCGATTTTCTTCCCATGATGACAATAGATCATCGACCTTGTGTGCGCAGGAACCAAACGCCAGCGCAGACAGGGACCTGCTACTTCGTTATTTTCGACAAATCGCTTTGCCAGGCCTGATAGATCGAATTGTATTTAGCCGACAATTCCCGGTCAGGACGCAGTCGTTCCATTACAGTCAGACCTTTAAATGCCTCGTCATTCGAGGAATATCGCCCGACGCCGATCCCTGCGCCTCGCGCAGCGCCTTGAGACCCGTCGGTGCTCAGGATTTCAAGATTGACGCCGCAAGTATTGACAAAAGCTTCTCGGAAAATTTTGCTCTGGAAGAGATTCGAATTGCCCGCCTTTATCACATCAAGTTCAAGGCCGAGACTCTTCATTACGTCGAATCCGAACCTGAAGGAAAATGCGATGCCTTCCTGAGCAGCCCGCAGCAAATGTCCTTTAGTATGAATATTAAAATTGATCCCCGAAAAGTGGCCGTGGACATCTTTGTTCTTCAAACTTCTTTCGGCGCCATTTCCATATGGATAGCAGAACAATCCCTGCGAACCGATTTCAACTTCAGACGCAAACTTATCCAGTTCGACATAGGAATACTTGTTATCAAAGATGCTCTGTTTGAGCCAGCTATACTGGATCCCCGTTCCGTTAATGCAGAGCAGCACGCCTTTGTTCGGTTGAGTCTCGGAATAATTGACGTGCGCGAAGGTATTGATCCTTCCGTCGTTGTCGAAAATATCCTTGCTGGTGACGCCGTATATCACTCCAGAAGTACCGGCAGTCGCGGCGGTCTCTCCAGGGTTCAGAACGTTCAGAGAAAGCGCATTGTTAGGCTGGTCGCCTGCCCGATATGTAATCGGAGCTCCGGCTTTCAAACCTAACTCTTGAGCTGCACCGGACGCCAGACGACCCTGTATGCCGAATGTCGGAACAATTTCCGGAATCACGTTCTTGTCGAAGCCGAAATAATTGATCAGCTTTTCAGAAATACATTTTTTGCTGAAATCCCAGAATATTCCTTCGCTCAATCCGGATATCGTGGTACGAATCTCACCGGTCAGCTTCATGGCGATGTAGTCGCCGGGCAGCATTATTTTGAATATCTTAGAATAGATATCCGGGCGATTATCCTTAACCCATTTAAGCTTCGACGCGGTAAAATTGCCGGGAGAATTCAGGAAACTGCCAAGACAATAGTCGTTTCCCAAATCGGAAAAGGCATTGTTGCCGATTTCTACTGCGCGGCTGTCACACCAGATAATCGACGGATAAAGCACCTTACGGTCCTTATCGACCATTACCAGGCCGTGCATCTGGTATGAAATCCCTATCGCAGCAATCTCAGATGTGCCGAGAGAAGCTTGCGAATAGATCTTTTTCGTCGCGTTCACAACATGCTCCCACCACATGTCGGGATGCTGTTCGGCCCAGCCGATCTGAGGCGAATCGATTTTCATTTCTCGTTCGGGGGAAAAGGCCGAGGCGACCAATTCGCCTGTGTCGGCATCCACCGCGGAAGCCTTTATCGACGAGCTTCCAACGTCATATCCTAACAATAATTTCTTTGCCATTTAAGATTTCCTAAGCTCCCTATTGGGTTATTTAAGCTTTGGTTTATGCTTACCGAAAGCGGCCGTCGTCTTCATTTTTAATGCGGCCTAATATGCTCTTCTATCTGCCGATATTGCTAATGAAGCGACAAAACTTGAGTGAGATTAAGCCTGTCCTCAACACAATCTATGGTAAACTAAACCAAAGATTCCTTATCTTTCAAATAGTTTTATTATGTCTGAAACGTTTCAAGTCTAACGCATATATTTAAGAAAATCAATGGCAACAAATAATCGCATCCCACGCAATTCCGGCGAAAAGGATTCAATAACCGTGAGAATGGTGCGGCACCGAGATGCTGACTTTCCGGCAAGCTTGAAAATTTGCCGCGACGTTCATAAAATGCTTTCACCGTCTGGAGAAAGACGTCCGAGGTCTGCTCCCCTTGCCATGGAAGCCCGGCCAATTCACTAAAAGGAGATAATTCAAAATGAACCACTTTTCCGCATTCTCAGCTCGAGCAATCACGCTCCTGTTTTGTGCTCTTATTCTATCTTCTTGTATTTGTGTTTTTCAAATCATGGCACAAACACCCGGTGATTCCGGCGGCGCCTCGACTCCCGCTTACCTTGACACCAGCCTTACATTCGAAGAACGGGCTGCCGATTTGGTCTCGAGGATGACGCTCGAAGAGAAAATATCCCAGATGCAGAACAGCGCCCCCGCAATTCCCCGTTTAAACATCCAAAAGTACAATTGGTGGAACGAATGCCTCCATGGCGTTGCAAGGAACGGAATCGCCACCGTGTTCCCCCAGGCTATCGGGATGGGCGCAACATGGAACACCGATTTGATCCATGAAGAAGCCGGCGCTATCTCAACGGAGGCAAGGGCGAAGTACAACGACGCGATCAGTAAGGGGGAGCACGGGATATATCAAGGGTTGACGTTCTGGTCGCCGAATATAAACATCTTCCGGGACCCTCGCTGGGGCAGAGGGCAGGAAACTTACGGCGAAGATCCGTTCCTCACTTCTCAAATCGGCGTAGCGTTCGTCAAAGGCTTGCAGGGCGACGATCCGAAATACTTAAAGGTGATTTCTACGACGAAACACTTTGACGTTCACAGCGGACCCGAGCCCGAGAGACATAGGTTTGATGCCAATCCGGATCTGCGCGACCTTTATGAAACTTACCTGCCGGCATTCGAGGCCTGCATCCGGCAGGGTGGAGCATTCTCTGTGATGGGTGCGTATAACAGCGTTTACGGTGTACCATGCACCGCAAGCAAATTTTTGCTGACGGACATCCTCAGAGACAGGTGGGGATTCAAAGGATATGTAGTTTCGGACTGCGGAGCAATATGGGACATCTATGCCGGACATAAATACGCTCCCGATTTGGCGACCGCGTCCGCACTCGCGGTCAAAGCCGGCTGCGACCTCACTTGCGGAGATGAGTATTCGACTTTAAAAGGCGCTGTTGCGAGAGGGCTCATTACCGAGAAGGAGATCGACGGAGCGGTGAAACTGTTGATGCTTGCGCGTTTCAAGCTGGGAATGTTCGATCCGCCGGGTGCAGTTCCATATTCAAGGATCCTCCCTTCGGAGAATAACACCGATGCACACCGCCGCCTTGCGAGAAGAGTAGCCGATGAAAGCATCGTTCTTCTGAAGAATGACCATGGCACATTGCCGTTAAAGAAGAACCTTCACAAGGTCGCGGTTGTCGGAATGTACGCCGACGACATCGACATCTTGCTCGGCAATTACAACGGAATACCTTCCGATCCGATTACGATCTTACAGGGAATAAAGGACAAGTTAGGCAAAAAGGTTGATGTCGAATTTTCAGCCGGCTATAATCTGCTCGAAGACACAAATAGACTGGAAACAATCGACAAATATTTCGTGAAACCGGCGGGCGGTTTTACCGGACACGGATTTTACGCGGAGTATTTCGACACCCCGGACCTGAGCGGGAAGCCCGTCCTTACGCGAGTCGATTCGATGATGCAGCAATCCTGGTGGCGCGGTTTTCCCGGCAAAGAAATTTCCAGCAATTATTTTTCCATGAGATGGACAGGTACGATCACTCCTCCCGCGAGCGGCAAGTATGAAATCAAGATAGTCACAAACGGTAAGAATCGCCTCTACCTCAACGACAGCGTGATCACGGACAACTGGAACTCGCAACAGATGACTCCCTCGAGTCTCAAACCGATCTTCATGGAACAAGGTAAAGAGTACAAGATTCAGGTCGATTATGCCGACAGCGTCAGCTACGCAGGAATGCGGCTGCAATGGCGCAGAGTCTATGAAAAGCCGGGCGATGAGAAACTTGCCGCAGACGCAGTCTCAGTCGCAAAAAGATCCGATGCTGTGATCGTGGTGGCAGGGATTTCGCCGCAGCTCGAAGGCGAGGAGATGCCGGTCAATCTCCCCGGCTTCAAAGGCGGTGACAGAACAAATCTCAAACTTCCCGCAAATCAAGAGAAACTCCTTCAAAAACTTCAAGCCACTGGAAAACATATTGTCCTCGTGCTTGTCGGCGGGAGCGCACTCGCAGTCAATTGGGAAGAAAAGAATCTTCCCGCCATATTGGATTCATGGTACCCGGGCGAAGAAGGCGGCCACGCGGTTGCGGATGTACTCTTCGGCGACTATAATCCTGCGGGACGGCTTCCCATCACCTTCTATAAATCGATCAAAGATGTTCCGCCATTCGAAGATTACAGCATGCAGGGAAGAACTTACCGCTATTTCAAAGGTGTGCCATTATATCCGTTTGGATTCGGGATAAGTTACACTAAATTCGAGTATTCTAAGTTGACAGTTAGTAAAGAATCTGCAAATGCAAGCGACACATTGAAAGTTTCCGTCACAGTAAAAAACGCGGGTAAAATGGACGGCGACGAGGTGGTACAGCTTTATGTAAAAGACTTGACAAGTAAAGAGCCGCAGCCCATCAAATCTCTAAAGGGCCTCAAACGCGTGCATATCAAGATGGACGAATCGCAAGCTGTTGAAATTTCCCTGCCCTTAAAATCGCTGAGATACTTCGACGATAAGAAGAACGATTACGTTGTCGAACCCGGCAAATATGAATTACAGATCGGCTCATCGTCGAGCGATATAAAACTGAGAAAGACGATTGAGATAATCGAATAGAGCCGGAATGATCCAGAATTTAGACAGTGGTTTAATTGACAGGATCTCTGCCGCTAACAAGAAATTGGATTAATTCAGAAGCCGGCTTTTGTATTCCTTCGGAATCACGCCGCCTCCTTTCCTGAACAGGCGCGAGAAGTAAGGCGGGTTTTCGAAACCAAGCTGGTACGCAATCTCAGAGATACTTCGGTCGCCGGCGACGAGCATGTTCTTTGCTTCGGAAATCATATAAGGGTGAATCGTCTCCAAAATAGTCTTCCCTTTTCGGGGTCTGCAATAAGCAGGACCCCGCGAATGATTGTGTCCGTCTAATCAGCATTTAGTGACGTCTGATATTGTTCATCGCTGACCTTTTCCATCCAGTTGACGACGCTGCCATTGAGCGTTTCCTGGATCGCGATATGTGTCATGGCGGTGGTCGGTGTTGCACCATGCCAATGTCTCTCATTCGGCGGGCACCAGACCACATCGCCCGGTCGTATTTCTCGTTTTGGGCCGCCCTCACTCTGCACCCATCCGCAGCCGGAAGTGACAATCAGGGTCTGTCCGAGCGGATGAGTGTGCCATGCCGTGTGCGCGCCAGGCTCGAACGTGACGCTGGCGCCGCGGACTCGTGCCGGGGCAGGCGCCTCGAAAAGCGGATCGATGCGTACGTTTCCTGAGAAGTATTCTTCCGCTCCTTTACCGGAGGATTGTGAGCCGTTGATTTTTATTTCCATAACGTTACCCTCTTGAATGTGTTACTCATTTAATAATCATTATGTCAAGTGGTGCAGAAGTGATCCTGGAGCCGCGGACGAAAACCCAACGTGGAAAGATCAACCATAGAGGACACGGAGGATACACAGAGAAATAATAGCTTTGTGCCAATAAATTTCCTTCGCGCAAACTCCGTGACCTCCGTGGTTATGTTTTTCGGCCAAGCTTCTATATGTTCAATCTTGCATTGCCCAATCGCTTCACCGTTTGCGGATCCCGGTGGTCGAAAAAGCTGCTAACCTTCATGTCCAGCTTTGCAATTGAATCCATGTCCTCACGATTCAATTCAAAATCGAAAACGTTAAAGTTCTCGATAATCCTTTCCTTGTGGACCGATTTCGGAATAACGACCACGCCTCTCTGTGTCAGCCAGCGTAAGATCACTTGTGCAACGCTTTTCTTTTGCTTCCCGGCGATCGACAAAAACAATTCATTCTTGAAAATGTTATTCCTCCCTTCGGCAAATGGTCCCCAGGATTCAATTTGGACTTTGTTCTCCTGTAAGAATTTTTGGGTTTCTATTTGCTGATTAAATGGATGAGTCTCGATTTGATTTACGGCGGGAACCACTTCCTTGTGCATGATCAAGTCCATAATCCGATCCGGCTGGAAGTTGCTCACGCCGATCACCCTGATCCTACCTTCATGGTACAACTCTTCCATGGCACGCCACGAGCCATAAACATCCCCGAATGGTTGATGAATCAGGTAGAGATCTAAGTAATTTAGTTGCAGCCTCTTTAACGATTTCTCAAATGCCTTCTTTGTCCTCTCATAACCAGCATCCTGGATCCAGAGCTTCGTGGTGACAAACAGTTCTTCCCTCGCCACGCCGCTTTTTTTGATTGCATTACCGACAGCTTCCTCATTCATGTACGCAGCTGCGGTATCGATCAGTCGATAGCCCGCGAGCAGAGCTTCATAGACGCTTCTTTCACATTCCTGCGCATCCGTTACCTGATAAACGCCAAACCCAAGAATGGGCATCTCCACACCGTTATTCAATACAACCTTTTGCATAGTTTTTTTCCTGCGCCTCTTCAGATCTTTATCATGACCTTAAGCGCCTTGCGCTCGTTCATCGCGCGGTAGCCGTCGGGAACTCCGTCGAGATTTGTGACCTGATCGAAAACTCGACCCGGTTCGATCCTGCCTTCAAGAACATCGGGCAGAAGTTCCTCAATGTAAGCTCGTACTGGAGCAGGACCGCCGGCAATCGTGACATTTTTGTAGAACGTCGGCTGAGCCGCGGGTATTGACGCTTCTTGTGGAACGCCGACGCGGCCGACTGCGCCACCGGGACGAACGATGCTCAGAGCCGTTAGCATGGATTGTTCGAGACCGACGCATTCGAGAACCGATTGAACGCCGACGCCATGGGTAAGTTCTCGCACGCGCGCGATTGCCCCGTCGCCTCTTTCGCTGACGATGTCCGTCGCGCCGAACTTTTTCGCCAGTGCAATTCGGTCGGGGTGACGACCCAGCATGATGATTTGCCCGGCACCGAGCCTGCGGGCAGCGATAACGCCGCAAAGTCCTACTGCTCCGTCGCCGACGACAGCCGCAGTCTTGCCGGGGCCAACTTTGGCACTGACTGCCGCATGATGGCCGGTTCCCATCACGTCGGAGAGCGTGAGAAGCGACGGCATCAGTGCGTCGTCTTTATCAACGGGCAGAGCGACGAGAGTTCCATCCGCCTGCGGGATTCGCACCGCCTCGGCCTGGGCTCCACCGACATCGTTCATGCCAAAAAACCCTCCATGGATGCACGAAGTGTTCAGCCCTTCGCGGCAGAAAATGCATGTGCCGTCGGAAAACGCGAATGGAGCAACGACAAGCTGGCCGGGCTTGACTTTGTGGACGTCGGAGCCGACTGCCTCCACGACGCCGATCAACTCGTGTCCCATTGGGCGACCCGTCTGGCTATGCTCCATCTTCTTATACGGCCAGAGATCGCTGCCACAGACACAGGCGCGCGTGATAGCGACCAGCGCGTCGTTCGCTTCAATTAAGCGCGCGTCCGGGACGTTCTCGATTCGCACGTCGCCGGCGCCATACATTAAAGTCGCTTTCATGTTATAAATGCCTTTCTTTCATTGTGAATAAAAACACAGAGACACAGGAAAAGTGATTTCATTTTCCACTCTGTGTACACTGTGTCTCCATGGTGAAATATTGTTCCATGAATTGCTCACAGTCCAGTTCTCTTCTCAAGCTCTTCAGGATACCGTGCGCCTTGCACTTCGATCTTCGAGGCGGCGTTCTCTATTTCGCTCAAGTCGTGCGGAGTAAGCTCGATATTAGCCGCTCCCATATTCTCTACCATGCGGTTCAACTTCGTAGTTCCCGGGATCGGAACAATCCATGGCTTCTGGGCAAGAAGCCAGGCGAGGGCAATTTGCGCAGGCGTCGCATTCTTTTGTCTTCCGATCGCGGCAAGCAGATCGACCAATGCCTGATTCGCCTTTCGGTTCTCGGGCGTGAAGCGTGGTACGATGTTGCGAAAATCAGTTTTATCAAACTTCGTCTTTTCATCTATTTTCCCGGTGAGGAATCCTTTTCCGAGAGGGCTGAAAGGTACAAGCGCGATTCCAAGTTCTTCAAGTGTTGGTATCAGCTCCTCTTCAGGCTTTCTCCACCATAACGAATATTCGCTCTGAAGTGCCGTCACGGGTTGAACGGCGTGAGCGCGGCGAATGGTTTTCACTCCCGCTTCTGAAAGGCCGAAGTGCTTTACCTTGCCTTGCCGAATTAACTCATTTACCGTTCCTGCCACTTCTTCGATCGGCATGTTCGTGTCAACGCGATGCTGGTAGAAGAGATCGATAGCGTCCACTTTGAGCCGTTTGAGAGACGCTTCCGCGACCTCCTTGATATGTTCCGGCCGACTATCCTGGCCCGTCTGTTTTCCGCTGGGATCATATTTGAAACCGAACTTCGTGGCGATCACCACCTGTCCCTTAAACGGAGCAAGTGCTTCGCCCACGAGTTCCTCGTTCTTGAATGGTCCGTACGCTTCAGCCGTGTCGAAAAAAGTAACTCCTTTTTCGACGGCCGAACGAATTAGCGAGACCATTTCCTTCTTGTCCGGAAACGGCGGATATGAAAAGCTCATTCCCATGCAGCCGAGTCCGACTGCCGAGACTTCTAAATTACTCTTTCCAAGTTTGCGTTTCTGCATTGTTAATCCTCTTTAGAATTAGTTTCATCGTAATAATACGAATCAAGACTTTCACAATAAATCAACTAAGAAAAGCCAACAGGAGTTTATACAAAAGGCGGGATCAGGGATACACTTTTCCGTATATTTTGCTCGCATCAAGGTTTTGCTTCTTCTCAAACTCCCGTGAGCGACAAGCGTCGATCCGCATCGGGGAATTGCATAGAGATATATTGAAGCTTGAAGCGCAGCATCACTTGTCCCACCAATCGACCTTTAGGCGATTAATCCCTTTCCATCCGTCGTGGCCTCATGCTTCGTAATATCTTCAGTACGCAGACTCCTCAGCAATTACCCATCAAAGGGCAACTTTTAAAAGCTTCGAGGAGAATCCACAAAAGGTTTATAGTAAGCGGTCATGGTGATTCAAGGCACGCTTTTCAATTCCCGCAGAAGAGAATTTGTGAAAGAAGACGTTTTGATATTTCATGGAGGGGTGGTTAGACCTAATTGAAACGAACAGGAGGTTCAATGGCAAATACGTTTCGAGAGACAATGAATACAGTGAAAAAGAAATGTTTGCTTGCGTTACCCCTGATGTTGGCCACAGGATGTTTTAGTAATAGCGCAGTCAGATGGCAGGACGAAGCCCGTGCTCGCCTTCGCGCTAAACAAAGAATTCTGATATTCAGTTGTTTTGATTCCTAACTGCCCCTCCAAAAGGTCCCGCCGTTCCGCCTGAGCCACGAGCGGCCAGCCGTCAAGAAAATAGGGCCGTTCCATGTCGTAATGCGTAGAAGGCGACCCAAGAAATCCATGGCACCCATCCTGGTGGGTGCCATGAAACAAACGCAGTCTTACTTCATCACAAGCGGCTTTCCCGCAAAGCGGGATTTCGTCACGCGGAGCGCGTGACTCAACTTCACATTGACTGGATACTCACTTCATAAGTAATGCTTTCTTGATGGACACGAACCTCTGTCCATCGCCGCCTGTTGCAACGATGCGATAGAAATACACTCCACTTGAGTAATTACTGAAATCTATGTTACGCTCGTATGTGCCCGCGGCCATGGTTCCATAACTCCATTCTCTCACTCTTCGACCAAGGATGTCGTATAAGTCGAGAGTTACCATAGAGGCTTCTTTGAGGTCAAACCGTATCGTGGTACTCGGATTGAATGGGTTAGGATAGTTCTGGTAGAGAGCAAATGCCCTGGGTATCCCACCGATTCCGTCAATCGCGTCTATTCCGGTTCCCGTTGTGAATGGCTCGATAGTCGAATAGGGACTCGCTCCGCCCGTGTCTATTGCGCTCACGTGCCAGTAATATTTTGTGCTTGCTGCAAGCGGCGTCAACAGTTTCTTGCTTGTATCTGACATGGTTGTGTCGAACACGACACTTGCTGCACTGAATCCGCCGAGACTATCTAGCGAGTCGCTCTTAGCCACTTGAAGATGATGCCTTACCGCATTAGCAGATGAATCCCACACGAACGTCGTTCTCCTCGGCACTCCTGTCGTATCAAGCGGCGAAACGAGCTTGGGCACTGATGGCGGCGCAACTATTGTGGTGAACGAATCCGGACCTGCGTAAGAGCTCGAACCCGCAAGATTGAACGCCTGAACTCTCCAATGGTATCTCGTGCCCCTTATCAATGCGACCACTTGTGATGTGTCCCCTGTTCCACTGGTCGAGTCATCGACTACGTTCCCTGTAAATAGTGAGCTAGTCGAAACTTGCCAATGGTAGCCTGCTGCTCCAGCCGCATGATCAATTTTCAATGTGACGCTCACCGGCAGGTTAGCCGCGTTATTTCCTGGTGAAGCAATCACCGGAACTGCAGGAAGAGGCACTACATCGAACAGATATGCAGTTATGCCGCCGATAATCGGGCTGGCGCCGTATCCGGTATTGATGGAAGAAGCATCCTCTCCATCTGTCGCAAAAGCATAGATAACGTGTGTACCCGGAAGCAATGAACTCGTTGTGCCTGTATATGATGCCCCGGACCCGCCGGCCCTTTGCCAGCCGTTCTGCCATGTGTCAAGCGCATAATACAAATTCTGCACGGGCGACTTGATCGGCGAGTAGGTACTCGTAGCACTGAAATTGAATGCGGGTGCTGTACTTGTTGCCAGGTTGTTAGCCAAGGGCGTGATGCTTGCGACAAGCGGAATCGGCTGCACTTCCTGCTCGGTGATGACAGTTACATTGCTGCTGTTTAAGTTCGCTACATAAACTTTATTTGTAACGGGATTCACTGCTACAGAGATAGGATATGTCCCTGCAGGAATTATTGCCGTTGTTTTCGTCGCACCGTCTATGACCGTTACAGTGTTGTTAAGACTGTTCGTCACATAACCTTGTTTGTAGCGGGGTTGACTGCTATGGCCAAACCTGCACCGACGGATACGAGGGCAGTATCGTTTGTGGCGCCGTCGATGACAGTTACGTTGTCGCTGGCGAAGTGCGTCACGTATATCTTGTTCGTAACGGGGTTGACTGCTGCAGCATAAGGATAATCCCCGGCAGGCACATTCGTTGTCGTATTCGTCGAGCCGTCGATGACTGTCACGTTGCCGCTGGTCTCGTTTGCCACATAGACCTTGTTCGTAACAGGGTTCACTGCTATGCCCCAGGGCGCTGTCCCGACAGATATGTTGGTGGTACTGTTTGTTGCGCCGTCGATGATTGTCAAGTTGTCGCTGCTATTGTTCACCACATACACTTTGTTCGTCACGGGGTTCACTGCTACGGCGACGGGATTTGACCCGGCAGGTACGGTGACCGTGGTATTTGTTGCGCCGTCGATGACCGTTACGTTGTCGCTGCTATTGTTCACCACATACACTTTGTTCGTCACGGGGTTCACTGCTATAGGTTCTGGAAATGACCCAGCCGGTATTGTGGTGGTACTGTCTGTCGTGCCGTCGATAACAGTTACGTTGCCGCTGCTAGAGTTCGTCACGTAGATCTTGTTCGTTACGGGGTTGACTGCTGCAGCATAAGGATAATCCCCTGCAGATACTGTGCCAGTATCGTTCGTCGCCCCGTCGATGACCGTTACGTTGTTGGTGACGGAGTTCGGCACATAGACCTTGTTCGTAATGGGGTTGACCGCCACTGCCCAGGGCTTTGTCCCGGCAGGTATCGTGGCAGTATCGTTCGTCGCGCCGTCGATAACAGTAACCCCGACATTGTCGTCCGCCACATAAACCTTGTTTGTCACAGGGTTGACCGTTATACCTGCAGGATTTGAACTCGCCGTTAGTGTGGTAGTGTCCTTCGTTGCGCCGTCAATAATTGTAACCGTCTGGCCATTGCCGTTCGACACGTAGATCTTATTAGTAACGGGGTTGACCGCTTCAGCAAGCGGAAATGCCCCGGTAGTCACTGTAGTGGTATCGTTCGTCAAGCCGTCGATGACCGTAACATTGTTGCTGCCGGAATTTGTCACATATACTTTGTTAGTAACAGGGTTCACCACTATATCGCCAGAATATTTTCCGCAAGGTACAGTAGTGATGCTGTCTGTCACGCCGTCGATGGCCGTCACGGTGTTGTCAAAGTTTGCCACGTAGACCTTGTTCGTAACAGGGTTAACTGCTACGGCCTGAGGGCCTATCCCGACAGGTACGCTGGTAGTCGTGTCCGTTGCCCCGTCGATAATTGTCACGCTGTTGCTGCCGTCGTTCGTTACGTAGACCTTGTTCGTAACGGGATTCACTGCAATGGCTCTAGGTGCTGTCCCGGTAGAGACTATGGTGGTATCGTTCGTCGCACCATCGATGATTGTTACGCAGCTGCTGCCGGAATTTGCCACATAGATCTTGTTAGTAACAGGGTTAACAGCGATGGCCCAAGGGCTTGTCCCCGCAGGTACGGTGGCGGTATCGTTCGTCGAGCCGCTAATGATCGTAACGCTGTTGCTTCCGTTGTTGGCCACATAAATCTTGTTCGTTGCAGGGTTGACTCCTACGGCCCAAGGGCTTGTCCCAGTAGATACGGTGGCGGTATTGTTTGTGGCACCATCGATGACTGTAACGTTGTTGCTGCCGCGGTTTGCCACATAGACCTTGTTTGTAACAGGGTTGACTGCCACAGCCCAAGGAGTTCCTCCGGCAGGTACTGTGGCTGTTACATGCTGGGCATAAGCAGGCCCGCCTGTCCAAATTACAAATACCAACGATAAAAACAGGATCTGCTTAAGATTGTAGAGCTGTTTCATTGTGTTTTCATCCTTTATTTTCGTTTTTGTAGACTGAAGCAGCCTTGCGGCCGTCAGCCTCTATATCTGAACGTGAGGCTGAATAGTAATCATGCTGGAATTGTATCTTTTCCTCCCGGACCAACTCACAGGAACTCTACATAAAAATTGGAATCATATTTGAAGCATACTCGCATATCATTTTCATAGAAATATTAATTGGTACGGACAAAAGAAACAAGCAGCCCCGGCTCTAAAGAACGCTCACAACGGAAAACGCCGAGAAGAAATCTTCGCTACTAAGCTATGACCGCTCTAAAAATTCCTCGCCGGCGCTTACATCGAAAAGCGAGATCTACACCAAATAGGTAGACGACGCCGTATCGCCGCCGTGCCCGGTCCAATTTGTATGGAAAAATTCTCCGCGCGGCTTGTCAACTCGCTCGTACTGGTGCGCTCCGAAGTAGTCTCTCTGTGCCTGGAGCAGGTTCGCGGGCAAACGCGCGTTGCGGTAACCGTCGAAGTAACTCAATGCAGTTGAGAACGCCGGGATCCATATACCGTTTGTTACTGCATATGCGATGACTCTCCGCCACGCACCCTGTGAAGCTTCAATCTTTTCCTTGAAGAACGGATCGAGGAGCAGATTGCTGAGCTTCGGATTCATATCGAACGCTTCTTTGATTTTCCCGAGGAAGGCACTGCGAATAATACATCCGCCTCTCCACAAGAGCGCGATCCCGCCATAATTCAGATCCCATTTGTAATCTTCAGCTGCCGAACGTAAAAGAGTAAATCCCTGCGCATACGAAACGATTTTGGATGCGTAAAGTGCTTTCTCAAGATCGCTCAAAAATGCTTGCTTGTCTCCTGTAAAATCCTGCCCCGGTCCGCAAAGCACTTTCGACGCTTCAACTCTCTCTTCTTTGATTGCCGACAAACAGCGTGCGAACACTGCTTCGCTGATCAATGTCAGCGGGATGCCATGGTCCAGTGATGCAACACTCGCCCATTTGCCCGTTCCCTTCTGTCCTGCTGTATCGAGAATCTTATCGACGAGCGGTTTCCCGTCGGTATCTTTGTATGCGAGTATGTCTCGTGTAATCTCTATCAGATAGCTGTTCAAGTCGCCGGTATTCCACTTCGCAAACACCTCGTTCATTTCGCCGGCGTCCATACCTAAGATTTCTCTCATGATCTGGTACGCTTCGCTGATGAGCTGCATGTCGCCGTACTCGATTCCATTATGTACCATCTTCACGAAATGCCCTGCGCCGTCGCTGCCCACCCATTCGCAGCACGGGGTACCATCGGCAACTTTTGCCGCAATTGCCTGGAAGATCGGCCTGACATGCGGCCACGCCTGCGGAGATCCACCGGGCATGATGGATGGGCCGTGAAGCGCTCCTTCTTCTCCTCCGGAGACGCCGGTTCCGATGTATAACAATCCCTTGTCTTCCAGAAATTTCGTACGTCTAATCGTGTCCGGGTAATGCGAGTTTCCGCCGTCGATGACGATGTCGCCTTTCTCAAGATGCGGGATGAGAAGCTCGATGAAATCGTCCACAGGCTTCCCGGCTTTCACCATGAGCATTACCTTGCGGGGTGTCTTTAACGATGAGATTAGTTCTTCTATGCTCTTTGTGCCTATTATATTTTTCCCTTTTGCACGACCGTTGATGAAGTTTGTCACTTTATCCACGGTGCGGTTGAATACGGCAACGGTGAATCCACGGCTCTCCATATTTAGCACGAGGTTCTCTCCCATTACCGCCAATCCTATTAATCCTATATCTGCCTTCGATGACATATCTTGTTTATTCCTTTTTTATTTAGATATTAATCTCTTTGAATTTTACAAATCTGTGATTGGTTTATGCCTCGGAACCAGCGCTTTCATAATTGCCCACGCAATAAGATAGCTGAGCGCGCATATGATGAACATGATGAGGTACGCCGTCTGCGGGTGACCCTTGAAAGCGTCGGTGAGCCGTCCGACAAGCAATAGCATGATAACGCCGCTTATGCCGCCGGCAGCCGTGCCGATGCCTACGATGGAGCCCACGGCTTTCGTCGGAAACATGTCCGAGACTGTCGTGTACAGATTCGCCGACCACGCCTGATGCGCCATTGCGCCGACAGATATCGTGGCGACCGCAAGCGCGGCAGCCATTGCGCCGAATCGCGCGACATCGCCGAAATATTGCGTGGATAAAACTACAAGCGGGAACAGCGCAATAATGAACATAGTGATCATGCGCGCTTTATAAACCGCCATCCCGCGGTTGATGAGTGTTCTTGGGATGTCACCGCCGTAGATACTTCCTAAGGCCGCGACACCAAAAACGATGAATGTCGGCAGCATGATTTGCCTGTTTGTCATGTGGAATTGTTTGACCAAATAATCCGGCAGCCAAAACAGATAAAACCACCACACTCCGTCAGTCATGAATTTGCCGGCAAAAAATGACCACATTTGCCTGTAATGGAAAAGCCTCCACCACGAAAATTCTCGATCTCTTTCGCCGGTTTGCTCGTTCACTCCGGCTTCCTCGTCGATATGTATGTAATCATATTCCGGCTTCTTGAGGCGTTTTTGTTTTTCCGGTGTGTCATAAAGCCAGAACCAGAAAATCAGCCAGATAAATCCGATAGAACCGGTCAAGATGAATGCCATCTTCCAGCCGTGGCTCTCGCCGAAATGAATTAAGCACCATGGTACGAATATTGCGGCAATCATCGCACCCACACTTGGACCCGCATTGAAGATGGCGGTCGCAAGCGCGCGCTCGCGTTTCGGGAACCACTCTGCGACAGTTTTGATCGATACAGGGAAAGTTCCGGACTCGCTGACAGCAAAGAGGCTGCGAATGGCAATGTGCATCGTGACAAGGCTGCCGACAAATGCATTTGCAATTCCACAAATGGACCATGCAATCAGCGAAAGAGCCAAACCGAGCTTAGTCCCAAGCTTGTCAATGACACGCCCCGCGAAAATAGATGCTACCGAGTATACGCCTGTAAAAGAAGCGGTCAGAAATGCATATTGCGAGTTTGTCCAGCCAAATCCTCCGAGTGAAGTTGGCTTGCAAAAGAAATCCTTCAGGTAACTGATGACCTGACGATCAAGATAATTAGCCGTTGTTGCAAAGAAGAGAAGACTACAGATCACCCAGCGGTATTTTGCGATCTTTCCACCGGACGCACTGCCAGTCTGAACGGTTGTGTCTGTCATTTCAAATCACCCAGAGTAGTTTGTTTGTAATTGCCATCGAGAAAATGATGCCTCAGAGCTTTCGGTCAATCGAGACGATAAGCTTTCTTCGCAAGCCCATATGCCAGTTCCCTGACCATCACTCTCGCTTCTTCCTTCGTTATGATATTGCGTGCCACCATTCCCGCAAGGAAATTCGAGTCCATCCTGCGAGCCAGATCATGCCTTGCCGGTATCGACAAAAACGCGCGAGTGTCGTCGGTGAATCCAACCGTGTTATAAATGCCTGCCGTCTCAGTCACGCTCTGACGGTACCTCGACATTCCCTGGATGCTGTCATGGAACCACCATGATGCTCCAAGTTTCATTGCAGGATAATGTCCGGCGAGAGGCGCAAGCTCTTCTCGAGTATGTCGTCTCGTCGAGCGTAAAAACCACAACCGTGAACTTCGGGTTGTTTCCATATTCGTTCAGAAACTCCTGCATGTTCCGCGTGTATTCACTCTGAACAGGTATGTCTCCGCCTTTATCGGCTCCGAATCTGTCGAACACCTTATTATTGTGATTCCTAAGCGCACCTGCATGTATTTGCATGACGAGCCCGTCTTCGACGCTCATCCGCGCCATCTCCATCAGCATATGAGCCGTGAATGCAGCAGCATCCTTATCCGTAGCCTTCCCTTTCAATGCCCGCTGGAAAATCGCGTCCGCTTCGCCTTCCGACAGCCTGTGAGCATACGGGCTTTCGACGCCCTGGTCGGTGGACACTGCGCCGTTGGACTTGAAATACTCCCGCCGGCTTTCGAGGACTCTTATGAAGCTATTATAATCGGAAATACCTGTTCCCGAAACTTTATTCAGGGATTCTATCTCTTTCTTCCAATTGCCGGACAGTATATTCACGGCTGCATCCGGGCCTGAAGCACGGAATCACTTTCCCTTTTCCGCCCGACTCTCTGATTCTCTTATGATCTGATAAATTGTCCGATGCTGGGTCGGTCGTGGTGAGCACTTCTATATTGAACTTATCTAACAGAGCCCGTGGCAGGAAACTCTTTGTCTGCAGTTTCTTATTGATCGCGTCGTATATCTTCATCGCGTTCCTGGAATTCAGCTTCTCGTAAATGCCGAAGACGTCGGCGAACGTGTACTCCAGCCACACACTGCTCGGTGTTCCCGCGAACAAATAGTAATTGTCCGCAAATACCTGCCAGATCTTTTTATGATCTTTCTCGACGCCTGTACCATCTACCGCCGGAATCCCGAGCGACTCCAGAGAGATCGCCTGCGAATAGAGCATTCGAAACAGATAATGGTCCGGGATGAGTATGAGCTCCGTCGGATCCGGAAACGGTTCATTGTCGGCGAGAAGCTTTGCCGGGACATGCCCGTGAGGACTGATTATGGGTAAATTCTTTACCGACTTGTAAAGTTCAAATGCGATTTGTCTGATCTTCGGGCCAGAGTCGAAAAATCGATAGTCGCTTAGCTTTGCGGTTTTCATTGGCAATTTACTTCTCTATTAGTTTGTTTTTGAACAATTGGTCGATCTGTTTATGCAGTCGTAATTTACAGGATTCAAGAATTAATTGCTAAAGAAACCGGACAGACGAAAAATATCATTGTCAACCTTCAAGGAGTATTGCTTTTCGCGGGCGGGAGCATTTTGGCAAATGCCGGCAGGTCGATACTTTTAAGTACCATGGTACAGATTTGCGCTGGTTCCACAATTGGGACCTATTTAAGTTGTCGATAAGAATCCGGGCGGGGGGAATTCAGATTGAAATAGAACGACCCGGATTTCAGCCCCATCTTTTTATAATAACCAGCGAAAGATCGTCGCTGCGAGGAGCATCTCCGACAAACATATCGACTTCCGACAATATTTTCTCGCCGACTTTTTCCGGAGAAATCCCGGCAGACTTCCCGATAATAGAAATCAATCTCTGATCTCCAAAAAACTCATCATGATCGTTCCTTGCCTCCGTCACTCCGTCGGAATAAGCCAAAAGCAAATCGCCGGGACTCAACGCGATTTCCTGCTCCTCAAATTTGGACGTTTTCATGAGCCCCAGTGCCGGAGCACCGCGGGAAAGTTCTTTTACTTCGTGCCTCCCGCTTACGGGATCTGCAACATGCAGGACGATTGGGGGCAAGTGACCCGCGTTTAACAAACGAACGTTCCCTGAGTCCTTGGTAAGCTCAAGATATACAAGCGTGGCAAACCTGTTCGGCAAACTGTCGCGGCAAAATATCAGATTTATCCTTTCGCCTAATTCGGAGAGAGATTTATAGTCGGGCGCAATTGCGCGAAGCGTCGATTGGAGTTTCGACATCAGCAGCGCCGCCCCAAGGCCTTTGCCCGCGACATCTCCAAGTGCAAGCCCGAGATGGTCCGAATCCAATTCGATGTAATCGACCAGATCGCCGCCGACATCGTTCGCCGGCCTGGTGAACAGCCAGATCGACCAGCCTGCAAGAGTCGGATTCTCGTCCGGCAAAAGCGCCTTCTGCACAGTGCGTCCTATTTGAAGCTCGTCATGCGCGAGAAGTTTATCTTTCAACTCGAGCATCAGCACAAGCAGAAGCAGCGTGTAGCTTATGAGGTTGCCGTTTAATGAAAATCGAAAATGGCTTTGACCCAAAGAAATATCGCCTGAAAAGAAGAAAATTATGCTGAGCAAAAGCAGCAGCCGGCGCGCAGGATTGAGTTTGAGAAGCAAACTCTTTAACAAGTACCATGATACGTAAATAAATTGTTTAATACGGCTGTACGACTTCAGCCTCTCCTGAGTTTCGGCATCAATGTAAAAACGGTAAAGCTCCTTGAAATCCTTCCGCAGCGATTCCAGAATGTCTCCTTTGGAAAAGTCGTCGAATATGGCTTTCCTGAGGATATGGTCGCTGTTTTGACGCTTTTTCCTGTCTTTCACTTTATCGCTTTCGAATCATGAATATGTTCAAGGAAGTATAACGATTTATGGAGGAGGTTGTTTCAGCTTTTATGGTTGAATCGATTTGTAATATTTGACCGTATCTCTTATCCCATCTTCGTACGATACCGGCTCGATGCGGAATGCATTTTGGAATTTCGATGAATCGAAGATATAATCGTCTTTGCTCTGGTATAACATCTCGTATAATTCGGCAGTAGTTTTATCCGACAACCCGGCAAGCCTCATCATCCACCCGGCAAGCACTCTATATTTTGGCGCGACGCCGAATTCCTTTGCGGCTGCATCGATGAATTCTTTTCCCGTGAGCGGATTCGATGCAGTCGGCAAATGCCAGACCTGGCCGTATGCTTCATCGGATTCGGAAAGTGCGAGAAGCGCTTTCGCAATATCGAGAGTAAAAGTGAACGAATGTTTCACGCGATCGTTCACGAGCCAGTTCGCTTTCTTTCGATGCGAAAACGGTTTGAACACTAAAATGTTCGGAACTCCCGTCTTGTCGGCGCACGGTCCGTAAAAATCCGCCGCGCGTGCGATCAATGCGCGCAGGTCTCCCGCTTTGACTTCGCTGATCAACTCGTTTGCAATCTCGGCTCTAATCTCGCCTTTCCTGCTGCACGGGTTGTAAGGTGTTGACTCAACCATGGCTCCGTCAACTTTACCATACGAATAGACATTGTCGAGAAAGACGAGTTTCGATTTTGCTCTCTTACATGCCTCGATGGTGTTTGCCATGATTGCAGGCCATTTCTCAGCCCAAAGCTTGCGATCATATTTCAAGCCGACACAAAGATAAGTCACTGAAGAATTTTTGACCGCTTCCACCGCCTGATCAAGAAACGAAATGTCGGCTTGAAGAATGGCTGCACCTTGAATGCCATGACCGCTTCTCGACACTACCCTGACATTTTTTCCGCCGGCGATGAGAAGTCTGGACAGCTCATCCGCTACAACGCCGCCGCCGCCGAGAATAGTGTAAAGATTCATAATGTCTTTGTCTCTTAAAATAATTCAACACATAAAGAGATGTTTGATACTGGCCTCGAAAAAAAGCGGCCGTCACGCGGAATGGTTATACGCCGCCTCGTTCCATCTTAGCTCTTTCTTGAACTCCGATACCTTCGTGGAATCGTCTATTAAGAGATACTCGATTCCGGCAATCTCCGCAAAGTCTTCGAGATGTTCGGACGTCAATGCCTTGCTAAAGCTTGTATGATGTGCTCCGCCCGCCAATATCCAGGCAGCTGCAGCAACTTCAAGATTCGGTTTCGGAACCCAGACCGCTCCCGCAACCGGCAGCTTCGGCAGTGGCTTGTCGGGCACCACAACTGCAATTTCATTAACAATCAGGCGGAAGCGATTCCCCATTTCCACCATGGTGGCAGCTACTGCCGGGCCGGCGGCCACATTGAACACCAAGCGTGGCGGATCTTCTTTTCCGCCTATCGACAGCGGATGAATCTCTAACTTCGGCTTTCCTTCGGCGATCGACTCACAGACTTCGAGCATGTGAGCGCCAAGTACCTTCATGCCCGCCGGGTCCATGTGATATGTGTAATCTTCCATGAACGATGTACCACCATCCAAACCTGAAGACATGACCTTCATTGCTCTGACCAGCGCGGCAGTCTTCCAGTCGCCTTCGGCGCCGAAGCCATATCCATCCGCCATCAGCCGCTGCACGGACAATCCGGGAAGCTGCTTCAAGCCGTGTAAATCTTCGAAAGTTGTCGTGAAAGCTTTGAATCCGCCGTCATTTAAGAAATTCCGCATCCCCGATTCAATTCTTGCGGCATCCCGCAGGTTAGAATGCTTGCTGCCTCCCTTCTTCGCATTCGCAGCAATCTCGTATCTGTTCTCGTAATCACTCATCAGCTTGTCTATCTCAGAATCCGTGGCTCCGTTTACGTACTTTACCAGTTCGCCGACTCCAAAACCGTTAACGGAGTAACCGAATCTCGATTGAGCCTCCACTTTGTCTCCCTCGGTAACCGCCACTTCGCGCATGTTATCGCCGAGGCGGGCAACCTTCGCATCTTGAGAATCGGCCCACGCCGAGGCAGCCCGGGTCCATATTCCGATTTTTGCCTGAACTGATCGATCCTGCCAATGTCCGACGACGACTTTTCTTCTCTTTCCCATCCGGGTACAGATAAAACCGAATTCGCGGTCGCCATGCGCGGATTGATTAAGATTCATAAAGTCCATGTCGATGGTATCCCACGGTATGTCGCGGTTGAATTGAGTGTGGAGGTGAACAAACGGCTTCTCCAAAGCCTGCAATCCCGCAATCCACATCTTTGCAGGAGAAAATGTGTGCATCCACATTACCAAACCCGCGCAATCGCGGGAATTGTTCGCCTCAAGACAGAGCGACTTGATTGCCTCCGGGGTCGTAAGAATGGGTTTGAAAAGAACCTTCGTCGGGATGTCCTTCGATTTATTCAGGCCATCAACAATTGACTTAGAGTCTTCTGCGACTTGCTTCAATGTTTCAGGGCCGTAAAGGTGCTGGCTGCCGGTAGCGAACCATACTTCATATTTATTTAAGTCGATCATCGTGTTTAATTCCTTCCTTACTTTTCAGGGCTAAAGCCCGTCTTGACCCCCAGCCTGAAGGCTGGCGTTACTTATAGTTTTCTAAACTCAACGTGTACCATCATTTCTTTTGTCCATAGTACGCACTCTTACCATGCTTTCTTTCATGGTGCTTGTCAAGAATATAATCGGGCAAAGCTTTTGCATTCGTGTCAAGCCGAACCGTATCAAGAGCCATTCCGGCAATTTGTTCCAGCATCAGACTATTCTTCACCGAGTCTTCTGCATTTTGTCCCCAGCAGAACGGACCATGTCCGGCAACCAGAATTCCCGGCATACTTATCGGGTCTAAATCTTTAAACCGCTCTATTATAATCTTCCCTGTATTCTTCTCGTAACCCGATTCGACCTCGTCTTCAGTCAAGAAACGAGTGACCGGAACCGGTCCGAAAAAGCTGTCTGCGTGAGTCGTGCCGAGACACGGAATTTCTTTGCAAGCCTGGGCAAAAGCAGATGCATGACCGCTGTGAGTGTGCGTTATGCCGCCGATTTCCGGAAAGGCTTTATACAATTCAATATGCGTCGGAGTATCCGATGACGGCCGCATGTTCCCTTCGACGACCTTTCCGTCCAAATCCACGACCACCATGTCGCCGGGAGTCAGCTTATCGTAATCGACACCGCTCGGTTTTATTACAATAATTCTTTTCGCACGATCGATACCGCTGACGTTCCCCCATGTCAGCACGACCAATCCGTATTTCACAAGATCGAGATTTGCTTTACACACATCTTCCTTGAGCTGTTCAAGCACTGCCTTTTGTCCTCACTACATCTCTAATATTTAACAAGTCTTTCATGACATTGTACATGCTGCCCGACCAGTTCTTTGTCCCGAAGGCATCATGGAGCTGCCGGTACAACGCATACAGCTTTTTATAAACCTCATGGTTTTGAAGAAGGGGCTGAAAAACGGAACCGGGACCGGTCATAGCCTTTTGTGCTTCAGGAACAGAATCGTATCCGCCGGCTTTCTTTCCTGCAGCGACCGCCGAGAAGATTGCTGCACCGAGCGCAGGCGTTTGATCGCTGCGAGATATCTTCATCGGCCTGCCGGTGACGTCGGCGTAAATTTGCATAAGGAGAGGATTCTTGCTCGCAAGACCGCCGCAATTCACAACCTCTTTTATCTTCACGCCGTATTCTTCGATGCGGTCGATTATTTCAAGAGCGCCGTAAGCGGTCGCTTCGAGCAGCGCCCTGTAAACTTCATGAGACTGCGTGTAAAGGGTCTGGCCGATCAGCAGCCCGCAGAGACGAACATCGACTAAGATGGTACGGTTGCCGTTATTCCAATCCAGCGCAATGAGTCCACTCTCACCCGGTTTCAATTTCCCGGCCGCTTTATTATAGTTTTCAAATTTTTCGTCCTGAGTCTTTCCGAATCCCTCCTGAGCAAGATTGTCCATGAACCATAGAAAAATGTCTCCGACTGCAGATTGCCCGGCTTCGATTCCGTAATACCCGTCCATGACGGAGCCGTCAACGATGCCGCACACACCCGGAATGTCCGCCAGCTCGTCGCTGTGCGGAGAGATCATTATATCGCATGTGCTCGTTCCCATTATCTTCACAAGGGTGCCGGCAGAAATATCGGCACCGACTGCACCCATGTGGGCGTCAAATGCTCCAACGGCAACTGCAACGTTCGTAGTAAGCCCGAGTCTGTCAGCCCAATCTTTCGAAAGATATCCGGCTATTTTTTCCGATGTGAATGCCTCGTCGTACAAACGATATCTGAGTTTTCCCAATCCGTCCGAAAGGGTTTCCAGGAATTCGATATCCGGCAAGCCGTTCCAGCTCGTGTTGAATATAGCCTTGTGGCCCGCCGCGCAGACGCTTCGCTTAATTTTCTTCGGGTTTAATTCACCTGTGAGATTTGCGGGAATCCAATCGCAGATTTCTTCCCAGCTCCAGGCGGCATCGAATACGTCTATTGCGGAATTTTTGCAGTGAAGAATTTTGCTCCACCACCATTCCGATGAATAAACTCCGCCGATCTTCGACAGGTACTGCGGACGAATCTTGGAGGCAGTCTCCGTGATTTGGGCCGCCTCGGCATAACTCGTGTGATCTTTCCAGAGCCAAACGTGCGCAGCCGGATTGTTTTTGAATTTCGGGTTAAAACACAACGCCTGACCATTTGCATCCACCGGCATCGGGCTGCTGCCTGTCGTATCGACTCCGATTCCGATTACGTCTCCGGCTTTGAATTTTGGCTCGACTGTTTTTGCCTTTTCAATCCCCTTTCTGACGGTAGCTTCAATTCCCAGGAGGTAGTCGGCGGGATTCTGTCTCGCCAGATTCGGATCGGAGGCATCGACAATCACGCCATCCTTCCCTGACGGGTATTGAAAAACGTCAGAAGCCAGCTCACTGCCGTCATTGACATCGACAATCAGAGACCGGCAAGAGTTGGTTCCGAAATCAAGACCTATTACGTACTTGCTCAACACGACCTCCATCAATGGGAAATTGAATAGTTATCGCAGTTCCAAATGCCATGGCCGGATCATTGCGAGGAGCAAAGCGAAGTGGCAATCTCAACTTCTGGCTTGGCTTCGAATCTGTGAGTCGTTCACTTTGCTCGCAATGACCGTTAATGTGGAGACCATGTTATTAATGGACGCGTGTAAATCAGAGTTCGATATTCATTATACTGATCACTACTTTTTTACCGTAAATTTATAGATCGTGGTCTGCTTGTACGTTTGCCCCGGCTTCAGTGTCGTCGATGGAAACTTCGGCTCATTCGGGGAATCCGGGTAGTGCTGTGCCTCCATGCAAAGTGCAGTTCTGAATTTGTAAACGACACCGCCTTTGCCAACCTGTGTACCATCAATGTGATTGCCGCTGTAAAATTGCAAGCCGGGTTGATCTGTCAGGACTTCCAATATTCGTCCGCTTGACGGATCATAAACTTCGGCAGCCTCTCTCACCTTCTTATCGTAGCCTTTCAGGACCCAATTAAGGTCATAACCGATGCCATATTTCAGCTGATCATTAGGCTCGTTTATTCTCGCTCCGATTGGAGTAAGCTTTCGAAAATCGAACGGGGTGTTTGCCACAGTCTCGATTTTTCCGGTCGGGATCAATGTGTTGTCAACAGGCGTGAACTTGTCTGCCCTGATCAATACTTCATCGTCGAGAATTGACTTGGTGGGGTCGCCGCTCAAATTGAAATAAGAGTGGTTGGTCAAATTAACGACCGTTGGTTTGTCCGTCTTAGCCGAATAATCTATGCGAATAGCATTATCCTTTGTGAGCGTAAAAGTTACGGTGGCCGTCAATGTGCCAGGGAACCCGTCTTCGCCGTCTTTGCTGACGTAGGTCATCTTGACAGCGGGACCTTTAGAAGTTTCCAGCGGCTCTGCGTTCCACAATACCTTGTTGAAGCCAATCTTGCCGCCGTGGAGCATGTTTTTTCCTTCATTGGCTGACACTTCATAAGTTTTGCCATCCAAGGTGAATTTTGCATTGCCGATACGGTTTGCATATCTGCCTATAGTTCCACCAAAGAAAGCGTTGCCGTTTTCATATCCTGAAAGGCTGTCATACCCGAAAGCTACGTCGGCAAATTTTCCATTTTTATCGGGAACCATGATGGATGCGATCGTCGCACCGTAGTTGATGACCTTAACCGTCATGCCGTTGGCATTCTTCAGAGTGTAGCAATAGACTTCGTTGCCGTCAGGCAGTTTTCCGAATAATTCTTTCTTGATCATTGATTCAGCCTTTCCTTTTGTTTTTCCCGAAAGCGTTCCGGCCGCACCCAACGCGGCCACTGATGTTATCAAAACGCTCAGGTAGAGAATAAATATTTTTTTCATTTTACGACTCCATATTGTTTTTTTGACTCGTTGTTGATAAATCTCGCAGAGATCACATTCAAACTTGCGCTTTTCTTTTCTTCCACGGCCTAAACACTATGGAATAAACAAGACCGAGAATGATCAATAAGAATCCCCACCAGATGCCGAAGTCGAGCTGTTGAAGAACAACATGCCGCCCGAAGGCATGGAAATACGCCTCCGCTATGCTGGAGGCAGCTATAATGATTCCATACGCAAGTAAAAGTACACCGATAAAAAACCAGATTGCTATGCCTTTATTTTCTACCATTGTTAACTCCTCACCAAAAAATAATGTTCAACGCGATAAATATGACAAAGATGACACATGCCCAGAAGATGGGACGCTTGACCAACGGAAGATTCCCTTCGGAAGGTATCTCAGTGCAACCGCGAACTAAACCGACAAGCTCAGCCTCCGGCTTGGGCTGCGACAAAAGACTTACAACGACCGTTACGATTACGCCAATCAAGAAACACCACAATGCACGGAACATGTTTTCCGCCATGGGCTGCGCATACGGTGAAAGGGCAATGTATTTCAACGCACGTGGATCGAGGATATCCACCCACAACCACATCGTAATTGACGATCCGATGCCGGCGAAGAGTCCCCAGAATCCTGCTTTCGGAGTTGCTTTTTTCCAGAGCATTCCGAGAAGGACAACCCCAAAAGTAGGTGCTACAAAGAAGCTGAACAGAGCCTGGACGTAATCCATGATGCTGGCGAACTGTTGAACAAGGTAAGCCGTGCCGATGCTGATGAGAACGCCGATAACGGTGCACCATCGGCCCATTTTAACATAATACTCGTCAGTTTGTTCTTTCTTTGCGAAGAAGACATGCGCGGGTCTGTAGATGTCATAAGTCCACACGGTTGCAAACGCACTTACGTTTCCAGCCATGCCGGACATAAACCCTGCTATCAGAGCTGTAATACCGAGTCCCAGCAAACCCGGGCCAGCGTACCTCGCAAGCATGAGAGGCAGGACTTCATTGAAACTATGAGCGCCTGCCACATTTCTCGCGACATCTTCAGGAACAAGATGGAACGGAAGCACTGCAAGCCCTAACAAACCGGGGAGAATGACGATAAACGGTACCATCATCTTAAATCCGGCCCCGATGATCGGAGCCATCTTTGCAGCTCTTAAATCTTTTGAAGACAAGACCCTTTGAACGACAAGAAAATCCGTCGTCCAGTATGCCATGGAGATGACGGCTCCGAGGCCGAACACGATTCCTACCCAGTTTATTCCCATCGGATTGTCTTTAAAGGTACCGAGTGTGCTCCATAGATGGGTATAGTCGCCCACGGGGAAATTTTGATGAATTCTTGCTACCATTCCATTCCAGCCGCCTGTCTCTACTAAACCGACTATCGGTATAACGAGAGCACCGAACCAGATCAGCATGAACTGCAATACCTCGTTGAATATCGCCGAGAGCAACCCGCCCATGACAACATAGACCATAACAGTAATTGATGAAACCCAGATGCTGAAGTGTAAACTCCACCCCAACACGACTTTCATGACTAACGCCATGGCGAACATGTTGATGCCGCTCATAAGAACGGTCATGAAAGCGAAAGAAACCGCCGACAGCATGCTGGCACTCTCGCCGTATCTCAGCTTTAAATATCCCGGTACAGAATGAGTTTTGCTTATGTAATAAAACGGCATCATTACAATCGCGAGGAAAAGCATCGCTGGAATCGCACCGACCCAGTACCAGTGCGTTGCCAGGATTCCATATTGATAAGCAGACGCCGCCCAGCCCATCAGCTCCAGCGAGCCTAAATTTGCGGCGACAAATGAAAGCCCTGCGATCCACATTGTCATTTTCCGCCCCGCCAGGAAGAAATCTTCGCCGGTCTTTGTAAATCTTAATAAGTAATACCCTATCCCGAGTACGAACACGAAATAAATCCCGATGATCAACGAATCAACCCAGTCAAGGGAAACCAAGCTCGACACGCCGATTAATATTAACGCCGGATGTATACCAAAACCATGAATCATGCTTCTCCTTTTTGAGTTATTGCTTTCTCTATTTTAACTTCGTGCGACAACAAATTAAGGGGTTGACGAAAGATGTGAATAATAGTGGTGTTCGATTGAACACCACTATTACATTCAGTGTCAGATATTTCTTAGAAATACACTCCAAGCGTCAAGCCTGCAGTCTGAAACCCGAGATTGAAGCCGCTGTTGCCAGAGCTGCCGGCATATGAAGTGCTCAGCGTTGAAATTCCAAACTGGTATTCGGCGCCGAGGCTGATGTTCTGGTTGAAGAAATATTCCACACCGAGAATCGCACCCAATCCAAAAGTGGAATACGAGTCGGTGATGCTGGTAGCAGCTTCACCGGTCGGTACGGACCCGGTTTGTGTTTCACTGTAGACGTTGAAATAAGCTCCACCGCCAACGTAAGGACTCACTCTGGATGAAATTGGGAAGTGGTATTCAAGTGCAGCTTCGATTCCGAATGTCGTAATATCGTCCGTCGCATTTGTCGTATTTGGCACCTCTGACTTTATGGTCGAATCACTCAGTCCGAACTGCAGCATAGCGCGCAACGCCAAATTATCGGACAGAAAGATTTTGCCTCCTATTCCTCCCATGTACGCATTGGCGCCGAGATCACTAAGTCCGCTAAAGTTGAATAGAAGAGCTTTGCTCCCTGACGTAGGCGCGATGATGGTTTGAGATTGCACCGTCGAATATGCTAACAACATTAATACCGGCAAGAGAATGGTTAGTTTACGCATAATAGTTTCTCCCTTTTTATGCTTGATTTATAAATCTGTTGCGAGGAACGATAAATATAGATGAGCGCCTTCCTCGTAAGGCTGCCCAAAATGCACTAACATCCATGGTAAAGTAATGAATCTTCTTCAATAGCACAATATCAATAATAGATTTCAAGTTATCCTTATTGCTGATGGGGTTTTTTGGGCTGCCTTTCTTGACGGCACCGGTTTGCAATTTTATGAATAATGCCCAATTTTCCGACACAATGCCTGATTGGGGGCGCCAAACAAATTCTTATTAATCATTTCTCGCCCATAAACGGATAACGATAATTCTTCGGCGGCAGGAAGTTTTCTTTAGTAGTTCTCGGAGAAAGCCATCGTACGACGTTGAGGAGGCTGCCGGCTTTGTCGTTTGTTCCGCTCGCACGTGCGCCCCCAAACGGCTGCTGTCCGACTACGGCACCGGTCGGCTTGTCATTTATATAGAAATTTCCCGATGCATTCACAAGTGCTTTGTTAGCCGTGGAAATCGCGTATCGGTCGTTTGCAAAGATTGCACCCGTCAAAGCATAAGGCGAAGTCTCGTCGCAGAGATGAAGCGTCTCTTCGTATTTGCCGTCGTCATAGACAAAAACTGTCATGACAGGACCGAAAATTTCTTCCTCCATCGTTTTGAAGTGAGGATCCTTTGCGAGAATAATAGTAGGCTCGACAAAATACCCCTTCGAATCATCACAATTCCCGCCAAAAACAATTTCCGCCTCGCTCGACTTCTTTGCGTAGTCTATGTACCGGGTTATTGTCGAGAAAGCATTTCTATCAATCACTGCGTTCATAAAGTTCGTGAAATCGCGCACGTCGCCTATCCTCACGGACTTTAGCTCGCCGGTCAAATAATCTTTCAGATTTGCCCAGAGCGATTTCGGAATGTATGAGCGAGATGCGGCTGAGCATTTTTGTCCCTGATACTCGAAAGCGCCTCTGATAATTGCGGCACCAAGGACTTCCACGTCGGCGCTCTTATGAACAAATATGAAGTCCTTACCGCCCGTCTCGCCGACAATGCGAGGATATGATTTATATTTACTGATATTTGCACCGACGGTTTTCCACATATCCTGGAACACTGCCGTGCTGCCGGTGAAATGAATTCCGGCAAGATAAGTAGAAGACATTGCCGGCCGTCCGACATCGCTGCCCGACCCCGGAACGAAATTGATCACTCCCGGCGGAACTCCGGCTTCTTCGAGCAGCTTTATAATATGGTACGCCGAATAAACCGCGCTCGACGCCGGTTTCGCAAGCACAACATTCCCGACCATCGCAGGCGCAGTCGGAAGGTTGCCCGCTATCGAGGTAAAATTAAACGGCGAGACTGCAAATACGAAACCTTCGAGAGGGCGATACTCCATCTTGTTGCGCACGTCCATCGGTGAATGCGGCGGCTGCATTTCGAACAGCCGCATTGCATAATAAGCGTTAAACCGGAGAAAGTCCGTCAGCTCCGCGGCAGCGTCGATCTCCGCCTGGAAGACATTTTTGCTCTGTCCAAGCATCGTGGCTGCGTTCAGAGTGTCGCGCCACGGGCCTGAAAGAAGTGCCGCGGCTTTCATAAAGATCGAAAGACGTTCTTCCCAGTCCAACGCAGCCCATGACTCGCGGGCGGCAAGCGCCGCTTTGATCGCCAGGTCAACTTCCTTCTCGCCGGCTTGATGATAAGCCGCGATCACCGTCTTATGATCGTGCGGGACAATACATCTCCCCACTTTGCCTGTTTTGATTTCCTCGCCGCCGATGATCAGCGGAATCTCGATTTGCTTGCTCAGCATCTCCTCTAACTTTGCTTTCAATGATGCTTTCTCCGCCGAACCGGGTAGATAATTTTTCACCGGCTCGTTCGGCGGAATCGGTATTTCAAATTTTGCATTTGCCATAGAGTTTCCCTCCCGGAATTTATCGGCGCTGATATCGGACAGTTGCAAAAACCATGTTGAAAATCAATCTAACATTCAAAATGAAAAAGTCCGAGCCCACGAGGGCAGCCGTCGAAATTTTCAGCAAGAATCGGGTTTTTCCGTCGATATCCAGCCCGTAAATTTATCGTAAAGCACGGAGTAAAAGATGACCGACTACGAACGAATAGCGAAGGCGATTTCATTTATAAACCAAAATTTCATGGAACAACCCGATCTCGACCGCGTTGCGAGCGAAGTGCATTTGAGCAAGTTTCATTTCCACCGTCTGTTCGAAAAATGGGCTGGAGTAAGCCCGAAGAAATTTCTGGAGTACATAAGCGTTGAACATGCAAAAATTTTATTAAGACAAAAGGCTTCGCTCGCCGAGACGAGTTATCAAGTCGGGCTCTCCGGTACAAGCCGCCTCCACGACTTGTTTATCAACATCGAACGGATGACACCGGGTGAATTCAAGAACAAGGGCGAAAATCTTGCCATCAGTTACAATTTCTATGAGACTCCCTTCGGAAAAATTATCGTCGCTTCCATAATGAAAGGAATCTGTCATATCGGCTTTGCAAACAACGAACAACGCTCCTTAAGAATATTGCGAGACAAATATGCAAACGCTTTATTCACACGGAAGAGAGATCCATTTCATCGGAAAGCGTTGAAGGTTTTTAAAGACGATTGGAGCAATATCGAGAAAATCAAACTTCATCTCAGAGCGACTCCGTTCAAGCTGAAAGTGTGGGAGGCCCTCTTAAAAATTCCCTTTGGTGAAATACGAGCTTACTCGGAGATTGCCGAAGCCATCGATAATCCAACCGCATCAAGAGCAGTTGGAACTGCCATCGGAAGCAACCCGGTTGCGTATTTGATCCCGTGCCATCGAGTGATTAAATCAACAGGAATGATAGGCGATTATCACTGGGGAAATGTACGGAAGACTGCGATCATCGGGTGGGAAGCAGCGAAAACTTCGGGAGAGAATTAGTTCGATAAATTTTCAGTTGACATCAAAAGATGCTTATCTTATTTTTAAAGGGAAAACATTTGACTGAAATTATTGGCCTTATGGCGGCGGTTTTGACAACCACAGCATTCATTCCGCAATTCCTAAAAATGTGGAAGACTCATTCGACGCAGGACATCAGCCTGAGAATGTACCTGATGTTTTGTGCCGGCGTGCTGTTCTGGCTGATTTACGGATTAGAAATTAATTCTCTCCCTGTCATTCTCGCGAACGCAGCGACACTCGCGTTGACGCTTATGATACTCGCGTTTAAGATTAGGTATAAGTAAATCCTGAAATTTGAAGTCCGAAGAAGATCGGCTATCCGCCTGGAAGGTAGAATCACCGCCAACGGTTGCACCAACTACCCGGTTCACAAATCCATTTTCAGTGCACGCACTCCGAAATACCTTGCAATTGCAGCGCAACCCGCGCCGATCAGAAGCAATATCCAGATCCCCCATAGCTCATCCTGCAATTTTCCTTTCGAGGAAAAATATTGAAACGTCCGATTGAACACGATCGAGCTTAGTATCACCATTACGCCAACCGATACTATGAGAGAAACAGTCGCACCGTGTGATGAGGAAATCCGCACGGGATTTTTTTCCTTATAGTCCACAAATGCGCCGCCGAAAATCATGACCACGGATGGGAATATTATACCGCCCGCGAAGCCGAACGCCATGCTCGTCGGAATGAGGTCGCGAAACTTTTCAAAAGGCGATAGCGCCGCGTACCCGAGTACCGTTCCTATCGTGGATAAGAATACGATGCCCGGTAACAGCTTCGTGTAGAAAACTTCGTTCAGTTTTACCGGCGACGACCTCACAAGCCAAAAACTTTCTCCTTCGAGACTGAGCATCGGATAAACAAACCGAACCGCAAGCGCGACGACAAGAAAATTATTGAACGCATAAATCAAAGTGAATGCGGACGTAATTATGAATTTATCGGGCAGGTAAATGCGCATCGCGAAAAGATTGAAAAGAAATACTCCGATCAAAAGTATCAAGACGGCAAAGTGGAACGTCTGGCTCGGCTCCCGAATGAACAACAAAAGATCCCTCTTCATCAAAGAAACAGGCTTCACCGGGGCGCCCGTTGATTTCTCCTTCGCGGTTGACATGCCCAATTTCCTTTCGAACAATTTCTGCCGAGCGATCCAATATGTTTCCTGGTAGAATTTATCCGCTAACTTCGTCATCAAGAGGAACAAGAGGACGGCAAAGGTGCAGACGATAATCGCAGAGGCGGCAGCTCCTATAATATTATCCGTCGATGTGAAATAGAAAAAGTTGGCGGCCCAAAAACTTGGGGCGATGTAATCGGGTTTTGGATCGAGCGCACCAAGATACCTATCGATGTGCGGATAATATTTCATTACGTCGTTAAAAAGCTTGAACGGATTATTCAGGCGAATATAAGCGTAAGTGGTGCCGGCGTAAAGAATTGTGACGACTGCGGCGGCGACTCTTATCGAAATTGTTTTCGAAAATTTCAGAACGAGAAGTAAAGTTATCGCTCCTATACAGGCTGCCGAGAAAATCATGGGCAAAATCACCAGCGGTATTCCGACGAAAATGGCCAGATCATTTTTGAAATAACTTGCGTATCCTGCGACGGCAGATAAAATAAGAATCAGCATGAGTGCAGAGCTATACAAGAATGAATCTAGAAATTTTGCCGTGAATATCGCCGTCGGACTTATCGGCATCGTGTGAAGAAATTCCGTCTCGGTGTTTCTGAACACTGTTACAAAAGCGACAAGAATATTGGCGACACAAATAATGGCAAAGAAAACGAATAGCGCCAGCCCGAGGAGCCGGTGATAAAGGAATAGACCAAGCTTTGCTTCCGTTATCATATACCTGCTCATGAATTTCACGACGGAAAACACCAGATATGCAAAGACGGAAAATGTGATAATAGAAAAAATGGATCTTCCCAGATGACGGCTCAGCCTTTCCCCTCCCACGAGGTAGAGAAGCCGGAATTTTATTTTTATTAGTTCTTTGAGCATTTCGAAAGGAGGCAAAGCGAGAAAGGAAAAGGGGAACAAATGTATAAAGGTGAAAGGTGCCATGTTCTATTTTGCATCTTTGCGCCTTTCTGCTCGCTCATTGAAGATTAGCGGTAAGTTCGATGTATTTTTCTTCGAGATACCCGACCCCGTCGGTTGAAAATTGGTCCATACCTCCGTCGAAAACGAGCTTGCCCGAATGTATGATACCGATCCTGGTACAAACATCCTTTGCGAGCGAAAGCTGGTGAGTCGTAAGGAAGACGGCCGTACCATCTTGTGCCGCAAGCTTGATCTGCGACTTAAACGTTTCTGCGCCGCGCGGATCGAGACCCACCATGGGTTCATCTATAACTATAAGTTTCGGCCTGTGCATCATCGCCGCAGCCAGCACGAGCCGCTGCCTCATTCCCTGCGAATAATCCTCGATGCGCTTGTTCAGCCATGGCTTCACCTCGTATATCTCGGACACATTTCGTATTCCATCGGACGATTCCTTATCGCTCATCCCGTACATTCTCGCCGTGAACAGCAGGAATTCATGTCCGCTCAATTTCTCATAAAGGAACGGCTGGTCAGGGACATAAGAAAGATACTTTTTCGCCTCTGTCGGAGACGAATGAGCATCGATACCGTCTATCTTCACGCTGCCGGCTGTCGGCTTGAGAAGCGTCGCGATCATCTTTATAGTCGTCGTTTTCCCTGCGCCGTTCGGGCCAAGAAATCCGTAAATTTCTCCAATGTCAACTTTAATCGACAGGTTTTCTACCGCGGTAAAAGAGCCGAATTTTTTTGTCAGGGAGATTATCTCAAGCATCAAGTAAGAAATTAAACGCCGCGTGCCTCAGTTGCAACGCTGCCTCCAACCCTCGACGCAATTTGATTGAACCGGCTTTTGCTCCGCGCTTTCCAGCTGGACCGGATTGAATGTACGGCTCGATCTTGGCCTTCCAAAAGGGCAGGAGAAATGTTAAATTGATTTCGATATGTACTCTTCTCGGGAAAAGTTAAAGATAAATATTACCCAGCAGCAGGCTCATCAGCCCGCGGCGGCCGAAGGCTTTGCTGTAGGTGTACCGCAGGCGGAGATGAAAGTCTTGCTGCAAAAATACGGCGTTTTGAAAAGCTGTCTTGGAAAATATGCGGCAGAGGGTTTAGTCGTCGCTTTTTCAGGCGGTGTTGACAGCGGCTTTCTCCTCTGGGCTGCCGAAGAAGCAAGGAAAAAATACGGCGGCAGCTTGATCGCGCTTACAACAAACAGCGAAAGCATGCCGGGGCCATGATAAAGAAGACGTTCGAAAGATTTATAGCAAAAGTCGGTGTTAGACATATCTGGAAAAACAGCGCGGAGATCGAGAATCCGGAATATTTGAATAATGACTCTCTTAGATGTTATCATTGCAAGACGGAATTGTTCAGCATCGCGAAAGAAGTTGCATCGGAAAATGACTGCAAGCGGATTGCATACGGTTACAGTGCCTCCGACAAAACCGATATTCGTCCCGGACATAAAGCCGCGCTTGAAAATGAGATTTTGTTTCCACTTGCCGAGTATGATTTCAAAAAAGAAGAAATCAGAGAACTTATGCGGTTTCATGGCCTCGAACTATCCGACAAGCCGTCGAGTCCATGTTTGAGCTCGCGAATCATGACAGGAGTCCGAATTACGAAACAAGAATTGAAAGATGTGGATGAGCTTGAAAATATTTTGCGCAGCGGCGGACTGAAGATTTTCCGGCTGCGTGTTCATGAGATAGATGGGAAGTACTTTCTGAGATTGGAAACGGTACCGGCGGAAATGATGCTGGCGCTGCAACTGAAAGAGGAGCTGGTGAAGGAAGCCAAGGCGCGCGGTTACCGGTGGGTGACGCTGGACCTGGAAGGGTACAAAACCGGCGGCGGAACCCTTTAATGAATCGCACTTCGATCAAGAAAATCCTTGTTGATGTTCAGAAGGGAAAGGTGGATGCTTCAAGCGCATATGAGAAGATAAGACATTTACCGTTCGCACTTGAAGACGTCATAGATCCGGTTGACGGGATGGGGTATGCCATGGCCGACCACGGCCGCAGTTTAAGACTCGGGCTTGGAGAGGTAATTTACGGGGAACACAAAACAATAAAACAGATCGTAGGCATCGCGGAAAAGCTTTGTAAGTCAAAAGAGCCGGTCCTGATTACGAGGCTGTCCAGCGAGAAGATTCATGCCTTGGAAAAAAAGTTTAAGAATGGGCGGACTAATTCCCTTTCGAATACCTTTACCATCAACCCGATTCCGTCGAAGGAGAATCATAAGGGTGAGCCGTACATTTGCATCATAACCGCGGGAACGGGCGATATACCGATCGCAGAGGAAGCGGCGGATGTATGCGAAGCGATGGGTGTCGCGTTCGTTAAAATATATGACGTGGGCGTCGCTGGAATTCATCGCGTGATGAAGAGATTAGACGTGATGCAGAATGCATCTGCATTGGTCGTCATTGCCGGAATGGAAGGCGCGCTGCCGAGCGTTATTGGTGGACTCGTGTCGAAACCGATTTTTGCGGTTCCGACCGACATCGGTTATGGCGCGAACTTCCGTGGATTGTCTGCGTTACTTGGGATGCTGTCATCCTGTGCCCCGGGCATCGCGGTAACTAATATCAACGGTGGATTCTCGGCGGCCTATGCAGCATGCCGTGTCATAAATACAATAAAAGAAAAGATTCTAAATCCGAAAAAAGGATGAAGTATCCATTCACCAGCGAATCCTGGCGTTGAACCGCTGCGGCTATAAAGCGTCTAATTCTATGATTTGACATTTGTTCTTGTTTTGGTTAAAATCTTCTATGAATGCGGAGAAAACGATGAAAAAAATAGCAGTTTTGTCGGTGTTGATATTGGTGATGAGTTCGTTGAGCTACGCGCAGTTCAAAGATCAACTCTCGAATTCATCGAATGTCGGAAACTCATTGATTCAACCGGACGACAGCAACGGACTGCTATTTGGGATTTTCAATCCTGCCAACTTCGCCATGCGCCAGTCTATTTCTATGAGCTACATGACTCTCGGAAGCCAGGGCATAGCTCTTGGAATGTATACGAATAGCATGAGCTATAAGATCAGCAATCCATTAAGCATCAGCGCAGATGTCAGTCTTCTCAATTCGCCGTATAGTTCTCTGGGAAGTAATTTTTCAAAGGGCTTGAACGGCATTTACCTGACGCGGGCGGATCTTAATTATCACCCCACAAATAATTTTCAGATAGATTTGCAGTTCAACCAGAACCCAATGTACAGGTATTACAATCCTTATTATTATTACAACCCGTGGGGATGGTAAGGTAATTTGCAGTCCGCATGATTCTTTCGAACAGGGTAATTTGATTAAAGAATCTCTCGTCTTCTTCGGCGTCCGGGCAGCCGCTCAATTTTGCACGCGAACCAAGTTTGTTGTTGATGAAGAGACGTAGGGAAAACTTTTTCTTAAAGGCAAAAAGATATTTAGCCGTACCATCTCAGTTATTAGTTCTGCTGTTCGCCATTGTGCTGGCATACTCTCTTCTAGATCGGCTTATCATTCATCCGTCGGTAAGGTCCGAGCGTATGGAAAAAGATGCGCCGACAAAAATCGAGAAGCTTATACAGATCAGCGTACGAAACGAATGCGGGGTTAAGAACATCGCCATGGATTTTACTTTCTATCTGCGTAAACGCGGATTCGATGTAGTCGAGACAACAAATGGCTCTTCAACCAATAGACAACTCACGACCGTTGTCGACGCAGCCGGAAATCTTCAGAACGCTCTCCGGGTGGCGGAAGCTTTAGGAGTGAGAAAGCAAAACGTTATAACGAGATTGGATCCGAAAAGTTATGTGGATGTCGAAGTTCTGATCGGGAAAGATTACCGAAGTTTAAAACCAAATGAGAGTATTGAATAATATGGCAGAGAGAAAGACTCTACAGCACAGGATCGCCGAGCTCGCGTTGACGAAGAAGGCGAAAGACGTTGCGATCTTAGACTTGCGGAAGTTGACTTCCATGACCGACTATTTTGTCGTGTGTACAGGCGATTCAGAGACGCAGGTCAAAGCAATTGCCGATGCGATCCTGGCAGGAATGGAGGAACATGGCGAAAGGGCATGGCATGCCGAAGGATTGCAAAATCTTCAGTGGGTCTTGCTGGATTTCGTTAACGTAGTGGTACACGTGTTCCATAAAGACGCGAGGACATTTTACGGCCTCGAAAAACTTTGGGGCGATGCCAGGATTCAGAAAGTCGCGGACAGGAAGCCGAAAGCATTGGCGCCGAAGCCTCGCCGGCCTCAGACCGAAAGGAAGTAGAGTGAAAGATTATCTTAAGTCTAAAATTTTGCTGACGCTTGAAAAATTAGATTTAAAATGCTCCACAGAGATTTCATTCGAGAAGCCTAAAATAGAATCCCACGGCGATTTATCGACAAATTTTGCTCTTCTGGCCGCCAAAGAATTGAAGATGAAGCCGCGTGAAATTGCGCAAAAGGTCCTCGATATGGTGGAACTTGACCCGTCATTGATCGAGAAGGCGGAATTAGCAGGCCCGGGATTTATAAATTTTAGATTCACAGTAAAATATTTTCTTTCGTTCATAAGCGAGGTATTGAAGGAAGGAGAAAACTTCGGAAGGTCCAATGCGGGTGCCGGAAAGAAGACGCAGGTCGAATTTGTCAGCGCAAACCCGACCGGACCGTTGACAGTCGGCCACGGAAGGAATGCCGTCTTCGGCGACACGATCGCCAACGTCCTTGAGTGGACGGGTCATGACGTGACTCGCGAATATTATTTCAACAATGCGGGCAGGCAGATGCGCGTTCTTGGAGATTCCGTTCGCCTTCGGTATAAGGAGATTCTCGGTGAGAAAATCGATTTCCCGGCAGACTACTACCAGGGTGAATACATCCGCGAAATTGCACAACATCTATATGACGAGAGCGCCGACAGATTAAAGGATGAACCGCCTGAAGGAGTCTTCAAAGAAAAAGCCGAGCAGGAAATCTTCGATGACATCAAGAAAACATTGAACCGGCTTCAAATAAAGTTCGATGTCTTTTACAACGAGAACTCACTTTATGATGCGGGAAATATAAAAGAGGTGATCGCAGCGCTCGAATCGAAAGGGCTCGTTTATGAAAAGGAAGGTGCGAAATGGTTCAAGGCAACTGCGGTCGGCGGCGAACAGGATAAGGTGGTAGTAAAAAGCACGGGCGAGCCGACATATCGTCTTCCTGATATTGCCTACCACATCGAAAAATTTAGGCGCGGCTTCGATCTTGTCGTAGATATTTTCGGCTCGGACCACATCGCGACGTACCCCGACGTGCTCCTTGCGCTGAAATCGCTCGGCTACGACACGGACAAAATCAAAGTCCTGATTCACCAATTCGTGACTATTTTTCAAAACGGCGAAGTTGTCAAGATGTCAACACGAAAAGCGAACTACATCACTCTCGACGAGCTTATCGACTGGGTCGGAGCCGATGCCGTAAGATTTTTCTTTCTGATGAGAAACATCGGCACGCATCTGAATTTCGATGTCGATCTAGCGAAAAAACAAAGCGAGGAGAACCCGGTTTTTTATTTGCAATACGCCCATGCAAGAATCGCCAGCATCGTTCGCTTCGCTGAGAGCGAAGGGATTTTGACAGATGCGATTAACACCGGCAATATGAACTTCGATGTAGACCTGTTGAAGGAAAAAGAAGAAATCGAGCTTACGAAAATCCTGGGAACATTTCCTGAAGTTGTCGAAGCAGCCGCGCTGAGTTTTGAGCCACACCGGATAATCAATTGTCTGCAGGAAGCTGCCGAGGCTTTCCACAGATTTTATCATGTATGCCGCGTGGTCATTCCTGAAAAGGAATTAGCCAGGTCGAGACTGGCGTTATGTCTCGCTGCAAAAACCATTCTCGCAAATGGATTTAAAATTTTGGGGATAAGCGCACCGGAGAAAATGTAGACTCGCCTTGCAGTCTTAACTCGCACAAGGACAAAATTCAAAATTCAGGCTTCGAACCTGCGATGCAAAAATCAATAGCTGGTTGGCCTTTGGCTTACACTCAATGGCGGCTTTTCGATTTGCACAGGTTCACCAACGGTGTTAAATTATAAATGGAATTATTGATTATCGCGCGTTTTATCGCTTTCGCTAATGTAATTGGGGCAGTAGCTCAGTTTGGGAGAGCGCCAGAATCGCACTCTGGAGGTCGGGGGTTCGACTCCCCTCTGCTCCACGATGAGAATGGCTCATTGGCCATGGTTCCCAGCTGATGGGTGGGAGCCAAACGCAGGATTTTTCCTGTCAATAATGAGCTATTTAAGTTCTTTGAGGTCAAGTCCTGTGCAATGGAAGGTTGCCGAACCCCGCCAGGTCCGGAAGGAAGCAACGGTAAGCGTACTGACTGTGTGACGCAGTAAGCTTGACCTCATATTTTTTATTTTTTTATCAGCCGGTGGAATATTCAAGCCGGTTGTCATATTGTAAGACTCCTTTAAAGGAGGAGATTTATTTTTTCGAATACAGCTGTTTTTAAGAGCCCCGGAAGCCGAAGATCGGAGAAAGGATTGCTATCGATCATCGGAGGATTAACTTTATCAGCTTACCGTTCAGTTCCGCCTCTTGGGGATATAACATCCCCATCGCACGAATTCCGAGTGCTGCCGGAACAATTTTTACAACTATTTTTCAAAACTAGCGGAGTCGTTGCAGACTGTCTCCAGAGTTTTAGCAAGAGTGTGATGAATTTTTTTGGGAAAGTGGTACATATTAGACCACTTTTTTTAATCTCATCGGACGAAGATGCGAGCTATCGACCCGTGCCTGCTATGCAGAGACGGGTTATGGGCATTAAAATGTTCGCACGAAGCATAGCGTCAGATGATGGTACGGTTGCGTACCATGAATGCAGGCACTCCAATGAATTGCGAGAAAACCAGATCAGCGTCGCGCACGGCGCAACGGATAGAAATCCGGTCGACAGCCAAAACCAATCTCCGCTCAAACACAACAAAGCAGGTTTTTATGAAAAAGGAGATTATAATCAATGAGACTGCCGACCAGATTCGTATCGCAATTACGGAAGAGGGCAGGCTCGCAGAAATTTTTGTCGAATCGCCGGGCAAAGAACGCATGGTCGGGGATATCTACCTTGGCAAAGTCGCAAGGGTCATGTCCGGCATCAGGGCTGCATTCATCGACATCGGACACAAGCAGGACGCATTCCTGCACTTCTCGGATGTTGATCCGAATCTAGACGATTATTCTTCGCTGATCGGCGAAGAGGATTCGGAAATTGACGATGAGGACGATGACGACGAAGGCGACGCAGCCCCGGTTTCGACTGCAACCCAGCCGTCTCGTCCTCAAAACGGCTCCCGCCCGCAAACGATGCAGAGGATGCAACGACCTCCACAAAGAGAAATACACCTCGATCGCGGAAAGAGCATCATTGTCCAGGTAACGAAGGAGCCTATAGGCAAAAAGGGCGTCCGCGTGACAAGCAAAGTTTCATTGCCCGGAAGATATTTGGTGCTTCTCCCGTTTGACGGGCGCGTCGGAGTCTCGAAGAAGCTTTACAACTTCAGAGAGAAAAAGAGACTCAGAAGAATTGTGAGGAGTATGCTGCCGGAAGGTTTTGGTGTCATTATAAGGACGGTGGCCGACGGAAAAGATGAGGAGCTGCTTAAGAGCGACCTTGGACAATTAATCAAGACATGGCACGAAATTGAGAGGACCGTAAAGAACGATCAGCCTCCGATTCTCCTTTACAAAGATTTGTCGACCGTGTCGAGCGTCATTCGCGACTTATTCAACAGTGACGTGCAAAGGGTCGTAACAGATTCGCGAAGACTTTATAAGGAAATCACGACTTATGTAAAGTGGTTTGCGCCGGCACTCGTCAACAAGATAGAGTATTACCGCGGCACACAGCCTATCTTCGACGTATTCGGCGTTGCCAAAGATATGCAGGAGTCGCTCGGCAGGCGTGTCGCATTAAGATCCGGTGGATACCTTGTGATAGATGTGACGGAGGCCATGACGGTCATAGACGTTAACAGCGGACGTTACGCAGCTAACAAAGAACAGGAACAGAATTCTTTGCGTACCGATTTGGAAGCATCGCGTGAAATTATCAGACAGCTTCGCCTGCGCGATATCGGCGGAATAATCGTCATTGATTTCATAGATCTTGAAGACGAAAGAAATAGACGAAAGGTCTATGAAGAGCTGCGAAAGGAATTCCGCAGAGACAGAGCAAAGGCAACTGTTCTTCCCATGACGGAGTTCGGACTCGTTCAAATCACAAGGCAGCGAATTCGCCAGAGCATCATGCAGTCGTTCAGCGAGACATGCCCGGTCTGTGCTGGCACAGGAATCGTTCAGAGCAGGGCAACTGTACTCACCGACATCACGGGATGGCTCGGAAGATTTAAATCGGAAAGTCGCGGCAGAAAACTCAAGTTGACAGTTCACCCATACATTGCCGCGTACCTGAAAGAAGGCAGACCGAGTCATCTCTTAAAATTGATGTGGAAGGATAAACTGATTATTAAGCTGGAAACCGACACCAAGATACCCGTTAATTTATTCAAGGTCTTTTCATACGCTGAGAACCGAGAACTGACGGACATTTTCACAACGGGGTCCACCGTTTTGCCGGCGAAGAGATAAACCATTACGATATTTGGAAATCCTTTTCAGATTAGCCTTCCGAAACATCACGGCGTTGTTGGGCACGCACTTCATTTCAAGAGGAGCCGCAGTTTTTTGTCAGGTAAAACCGGATTGCATAGATGTTGTTTTTTTGCCTCCAATAAATTTGATTTTCACGTAACGCTGTCAATTCAAATCAATGAAAATTCAAAAACTATCAGGTGCAATCGATGAAAAATCTCGAGATCAAAATGCAGCCAACGAAAAGGATAGCATTGGTGGCCCATGACAACAAGAAAGAAGAGCTTTTGGATTGGGCGAAATTCAACAAAGACATTTTGATACACCACAAGCTCTTTGCGACAGGCACTACCGGCAAAATGTTGTCCGACGCCGTCGGAATAAAAATAAAAAGGATGCTTAGCGGGCCGGTCGGCGGAGATCAGGAAATTGGAGCCATGATAGCTGAAGGAAAAATAGACCTGCTGTTTTTCTTTTGGGACCCGCTTGAACCCCAGCCGCACGATCCGGACGTAAAGGCGCTGCTGCGCATCGCGGCGGTCTGGAATATACCGGTCGCGTGTAACAAAGCCTCGGCAGATTTTTTCATCTCATCGCCGCTATTTCATTCCGAGTATAAGCGCGATGTTTTTCTCAAGGCATGAAAGAGATTTAATTTTACTTTAATCTTTTTTAGTAACTTCATAAATTTCATCTGAACAAAATCAATTAAAAGGAGTAAGTGTATGCAAATTGGAATTCTCACCGGCGGCGGCGATGTCCCGGGCCTAAACCCCTGCATTAAAGCGGCAGTTTACCGGGCCGAAGATGCAGGGGTAGGAATTATCGGGATTAAACGCGGCTGGGCTGGATTATTAAATTACAATTTTGATTCAAAGAATAATGACGAGTGGGTCGTGCCTCTGAATAAGCAGAACACCAGAACGGTTGACAGATCGGGCGGAACGTTTCTTCATACTTCTCGAACAAATCCGAGCAAAGTAAAACCCAAAGACGTTCCTGAATTTCTGAAAGATCCGAAAAATCCCGCGAAGAAAGATGATCCACCACTTGATTTTACGCCGCACGTTCTCAAAGTCCTTGAAAAACTGAAGATCGACGCTCTACTACCAATCGGCGGCGACGACACTTTGAGCTATGGCGTGCGTCTTCACAAGGAAGGATTCCCCGTGGTGGCGATTCCGAAGACCATGGATAACGACGTATTCGGGACAGACTATTGCATCGGTTTCTCCACCGCGGTCACGCGCAGCGTAAATTTTATAACTGCACTTCGAACTCCAGCCGGTTCGCACGAACGCATTGCCGTTGTCGAACTTTTCGGAAGAAACTCCGGTGAGACATCATTGATTTCCGCATACTTAGCCGGCGTGGATCGAGCGATCATCTCCGAAGTGCCTTTCGATCCCGAGAAGCTGGCAAAACTTCTTCTCGAAGATAAAAAACGAAATCCGAGCGATTACGCGATCATGACAATTTCGGAAGGGGCTCAGATGACAGCAGGCAAGATTGTCGAGTACGGCGAAGCCGATGCTTACGGTCACAAGAAGCTGGGAGGCATAGGTCAGATCACCGGTGATGCCCTCAAGCAAATAACAGGTTCGGATGTCATTTATCAGCAGGTAGCCTATCTTATGCGTAGCGGGGAACCGGATGCGCTGGACAGGATGGTTGCGACAAGTTATGCAAATCTTGCCACGGATCTGGTCATCAAAAGAGAGCTCGGAAGGATGGTTGCCCTGAAGGAAGGCAAATATACGCACATTCCGCTTTCAAATATCACGGAAGGGTTGAAACGCGTGGATGTAGGTGAGCTTTATGACGCTGAACTATACAGGCCGAAAATTGCGCACCTTCTCAATAAGCCAATGTTCTTGTATTGATCTCTGACTAATCCTTTGTTATAGGGCAAGATGGACATTTTCTTCTATCTTGCCCTTTTCAATGGCCAAAATGCATCTGTCCCAAAATGCCTGTGCTGAGTCAAGAAATTCTCCTCATTGTTGAGCTTTTAAACAAATCATTCTTATTTATCCCTTTTTTTTTCGATTTTCCGACACTAATTTTTCCCGTAATCGGCACTCTGATTGCAGTTACTGAAGCTGATATTTTTAAATATACAAGTTTGACATTTTTGCAATAAGCACAAGAAAAGGAGAATTAAGCTATGAGGAAACAACTATTTACAAGTTTGGTAATAGTATTCCTTACGGCTGGATTTGCATTTTCTCAGACTGCGGCTCCGAAAGCCGGTGTCCAGGTGGTAGGGATGACGCCTTATACCTTGACGCAAGATTTCGGTTCCAAAGGAAGTTCAATGTATGCAACAACAGGTTTGAACACTGTCGGAGAAAAAACGATCGTTTACCTTCAGGCAATCGATTCCACAGGAGGCAAAATTCAGTCTGTATCATGGTCGGTCCAGGATCCGATTGGCGGAGGTGCCGTGATCGACAGCGCGTCTGCGCCGTTCACAACAATTACCGTTGACACGACCGGACAATATACGATCAATCTTACTGTAACAACTGCAGGGGGAACGTCTAGCGCATCCACGGTAATTACTTCTGCTGACTACGTCGGCGTCGGCGACATGGGAATTGTATCGAACGACTCGGTGGCGACAGATAGCACCGGTCAACCCATAGCACCTTCCGTCGTTCCTGAGTGCGGGACATGTCATCAGGGTCCGATGGTAGGATTCGGCTTCAGCGCCACGGCTGCATATTCAAATTGGGAGCAGACGGAACATGCCAGCATGTTTAAGAATGGTGTAAACGGGCTGGTTAGTTCGCACTATTCCTCAAGCTGCATGAAATGCCATACAACGGGTTATAACCCGAACGCTGCGAACGGAAACTTTGCAGTGGTCGCGAGTCAGGCTGGCTGGACATTCCCGAAAACCCTTGTTGATTCGAACTTCGCGCATGTGTATCATACGTCGCCGCAGCTCGCACAGCTTGGAACTATAGGCTGCGAAAGCTGCCATGGTGCTGGAAGCGAGCACTGGGGCGACATCACCAAGATATCAGTTTCCCTTAACGCGTCTGTTTGCATGCAATGCCATGATTCTCCTCTAAATGAAATTGAAGGCCGGATGTGGACCAATAGTCCGCATGACAGCGGAATTTCAGCGATTCAAGCCGAAGAGGCTACAGTCAACAGCGGCAAGTCCACCTGTGCCAGGTGCCATAATGGAGCGGGTTTCGTGGACTACGCAAGCGGCAATGCCCTTCAATCCACGTACGGTGCGATACCGCTGACATGCGCCGGATGTCATGACCCACATGATGCTTCAAAGCCGTACCAGCTTCGAAAAGTCACAGCTGATACTTTAGAGAACGGCTTTACCGTTAGCGGAGGCGGCGTAGGACAGCTTTGCATGAACTGCCATCGATCCAGAACTCCCGTCAATACTGGAGTAGCGGCCGGATATTCTTCCCATTTCGGACCTCACGAAGGCCCGCAGACGGATATGTTCTGGGGCCAGGACGGTTATCAATTTGGTAATAACGCAATAACCGGCCTCACCACCCATACACAGCTCACGGACGCTTGTGTGACCTGCCACATGGTCTCCGACACACTTGACAAAAAGGCAACAAACCTTTTGGGCGGCCATACCTGGAAAATGAGCGGACCGGACAGTACGGGAACACAAGTTGACAACACCACCGCATGCCGGTCGTGCCACGGTCCTATTACGAACTTCGACCAGATCCCTGCCCCGGCCGATTATGCCGGCATCGCGAACGGCGGACCAACGCCCGGAGTTCAGACCGAAGTAACAGCCTTGCTTGCAAAAGTCGCTTCCATACTTCCGGATTCGCTGGTCAACGGTAACATCAGTTCATCCGGCGCTGCGAAACTTACCCAAGATCAACTGGGCGCGTACTGGGATTATCTCCTGGTGAGCAAGGATGGAAGTCTCGGCGTTCACAACGCAAAATATACATTTGCATTGTTGGAGGCCGCTATCGGCCAAATCACCGGCGTGAAAGTGTTGAGTACTCAAGCGCCACGTTCCTACGCTCTGGAACAAAACTATCCGAACCCGTTCAACCCTACAACGACGATAAACTTCTCCGTTGCGAAAACAGGAATTGTGAACGTGTCGGTTTACAACGAGATCGGACAGCTTGTCAAAGTATTGGCCAATGACAACTACATTCCGGGAACATACCAGGTAATATGGAACGGCAGGAACAATGCAGGGATTACCGTTGCCAGCGGAGTGTATTTCTATAGGTTCACTGCAAAGGACTATGTCAACACGATGAAGATGGTATTTCTTAAATAATTTGCCCTCGCGGCATCCCGCACATATTATTTGAACAGTAATTGAGCGGGAAGGCAATCATCGTTTTGAGTTAAGGTCGTCCATGCTCATGGACGACCTTTTTTATTTAGCTTGTCTGTGGGAGTATTTTTCAGAACGCATTTTCGATGATCCGAATTCTCGTCGAGTTTTGCTTCAATTCCACGACCACTACGTCAAATCTGAAGTCGCAGTCGCCGAGTTCCCTTGCTGCAATATACCCCTCGGCAACTTTGCGTATTTGCTGCTGCTTTCTGTAATTGACAGCATTTTCACCGCCCCCGTAAGCAGAGCTTGTTCTAGTCTTCACCTCGCAGAATGTTATCATCGATCCTTTCTTTGCGATGATGTCTATTTCTCCGCGCTCATACCTGAAATTTCTTTCCATGACTTCGAAGCCGTTGCGTTTCAGGAATTCCGACGCAAGCTGTTCCCCTTTTGCTCCTAAAACTTTATTTAACATGAGAATCTCAAAGCGCTATTGAGAAACTCCTGCGATGAATCGGAGAGAGTCCATATTCTCGAATTGCCTGCAGGTGTTCTGCGGTCAGGTAGCCTTTATTCCTTTCAAAAGAATATTTCGGAAATTCCCGGGCATAGCTGTGCATTAACTCGTCGCGTGAAGTCTTTGCAAGGATTGATGCCGCGGCAATTGAATAGATTTTCAAATCACCTTTGACGACGGAAATACAGGTCCTGCCCTTGAGATTTAGAAATTTTCCATCGATTAGAATTACCTGAGGCCTGATTTTCAGTGATTCGATCACTCTGTGAACTGCGAGCCGTGTAGCGTTTAAAATATTGACGTTATCTATCGTCTCGTGTGATACGTGCGCTATAGAAAAGTCGAGTGCCTTCGCCTTGATCACCGATGCGACCGGTGCCCGTCGATTTTCAGAAAGCTGTTTTGAATCCTGAACGCCTTCGATTAGATCCTGCATCGTAAGAATCACGGCAGCAGCAGTGACGGGGCCCGCTACCGGCCCTCTCCCTGCTTCGTCAACTCCTGCAATGTACTTCACACCTTCATGGTGGAACAGCTTTTCTAATTCGCAAGTAGGGAGAGTTTTCATCGCGAGATTAATTTAAATAATCTTCGCGAGATTTTTACCTCATCTTTCGCCTTCGTGATTGCTAATTGAGCCGCCGTTTATTAAGATGTTAATACAATGGCAAAGTTACTCCTGTGCATCGCTCTTGTTTTCGTGCCAATTTTATCTCATGGATCGGGATTCGCGGACGAAAGGGTGATGCTGATTCAGGTTGACGGAACGATTAATCCGGCGACCGCCGAATATATTTTGAATTCCATTTCGAAAGCGGAAGGTGAACGAGAATCCGCTCTCATAATCGAAATGAATACCCCGGGCGGTTTGCTCGAATCGACAAGAAAAATCGTCCAGGGAATATTGGGGTCGTCGGTACCGGTTATTGTCTATATCGCCCCGAGCGGATCGCGTGCCGGTTCGGCGGGCGTCTTTATTACGCTTTCTGCCAACATCGCGGCCATGGCTCCGGGCACCAACATCGGTGCGGCTCATCCCGTCGGCGGCGGAATTGGCACGGATACAACGTCAGTGGAAGCGCAAAAAGTTACCAACGATGCCGCAGCGTTCGTCAGGGCAATCGCGCAGAAGCGGCATCGTAATGTGGCATGGGCGGAGAACGCTGTTCGGCACAGCATATCCAATTCCGATTCTGAAGCCTTGAAGAAGGGCGTAATAGATCTCATATCCCCGAGCTTGGACACCCTGCTGAAAGAAATCGACGGCCAATCAGTCGAGACCAGCAGCGGCAATGTCACGCTCAGAACCGCCGACGCAAAAGTGGAATTTGTTCCTATGAACTGGCGCGAAAACTTTTTAGGGACAATAAGCGACCCGAACATCACTTACATTCTCATGATGGTCGGCGTGTTCGGAATTCTGTTCGAGCTTTTTAATCCGGGCTCGATATTGCCCGGCGTAGTCGGTGCGATCTCTTTGATACTCGCCTTCTACGCATTTCAAACTCTTCCGATAAATTATGCCGGGCTCGCCTTAATAGTCTTCGCAATTATCCTTTTTATCGCTGAAGTCAAGATCATGAGCCATGGTCTCCTTGCTATCGGCGGAGTTATTTCTTTGTTTCTCGGCTCGGTGATGTTAATCAGCTCTCCTTTCGAATTAGTCAGCATTTCGTTGAGCGTGATAATAACCACTGTCGTCGTCGCGGCAGTCTTCTTCACCTGGATAATCGGGCTTGGCCTCAGGGCACAAAAAAAAGAATCTGCGACAGGTTTTGAGGGAATGTACGGGGAAGAGGGATCTGCTGCCTCAGAAATCAACCCCGGCGAAGTCGGGCAGGTCAACGTTCACGGGGAAATATGGAAGGCGACTTCGGCCCAGCCCGTGAAAGCCGGCGAAAAAGTCATAATAGAGTCAGCTTCAAACTGGATTTTGAAAGTTAAACAAAAAAAGTAGAGGATCGTATGGACATTTCGGCATTTATAATCATAATTTTCCTGATCTTTTTCCTTTCGAGCGCTATCAGAATTCTGAGAGAATATGAACGCGCTGTAATTTTCAGGCTCGGAAGACTCATCGAGTCGAAAGGACCGGGACTCATATTGCTTATACCGATAATCGATAAGATGGTACGAGTGAGCTTGAGGACGATTGCGCTGGACGTCCCGCCTCAGGACATCATCACACGCGACAACGTCTCGATAAAGGTAAGCGCCGTAATCTATTTCAGGGTATTAGATTCGAGAAAGGCCGTTGTAGAAGTTGAGGACTACCTGTTTGCCACAAGCCAGATGTCGCAAACAACATTGAGAAGTATCCTCGGCCAGTCGGAGCTCGATGAGCTCTTGGCGCAGCGCGAGAAGATCAACAAGGATCTTCAAGTTATCATCGACAATCACACGGAGCCGTGGGGTATAAAGGTGTCGAATGTCGAAGTGAAGCAAATAGATCTGCCGGAAGATATGCAGCGTGCCATGGCGCGGCAGGCAGAAGCTGAACGAGAAAGACGGGCGAAAGTAATAGCGGCAGAAGGTGAATTCCAGGCTTCGCAGCGTCTGGCGGATGCAGCGAAGATTTTAGGCGAACAGCCGAGTGCGCTGACGCTGAGGTACCTGCAAACTTTATCCGAGATTGCGTCTGAAAATAATTCGACCACACTCTTTCCGGTTCCAATCGATCTCCTCACGCCGTTCCTTGCAAAAGGCGCGACTTCGAAATAGTGGGGACTTTTCGCCGTTTATTCAAAAATAAAGAAGCCCGTCCTCGATCAGTGGATGGGCTTCTTTGTTGAACAATTTATTAATGGATCAGGACCACGTTCCGCTGTCAGCGACAGTGCCATCGAGGTTCCATTCCGTGTAACTGCCCGATCCGTTTGCGTTCCATTTAATGTCCCAAGTCTCTACTGTTCCGCTATACTCCACCAGCTCGCCGCTCTTGTCCTTGTTTTCCGTAATTACATCTTTCTGGAAGGCGGTTCCAGTTGTATCGTTTTCGACAATTTTTCCGGTGAGCACACCCGTGGAGCTTGTGGACCATGTGAGCGCGTATTCGGCCGTTTTCTCATTCGGATAAAATATCGACCAATTTCCGCTGCTTCCGTCTGTGCTTTCAGATCCGGACAACGCAGTCCAGTTGTTGTAGTTTGCAGTTGCATTCGATCCATTAAAAACGAGCGACCAGTTGTAACCGCTCGAGCTGGAAGTGGCTGTCCATGTTGCCGTGATACCGTCTGCAGTTTCCGTCCACGTCCATGAGTTACCCGACTGTTTGCCTGTTCCGACATAATAGGCGAGAAAAGTTCCGGAAACGGCGGTGAATGTGCTAGCGTATCCGCTGGCGTATAGATAACCTGCACTTGTGTCCGCGCTCGCAGAAGTGCTGCTCGGACCGGTGAACGTCGGCGCGACAAGTGTCGGTGCCGTGCCATTATTGCCTGTGGAACTGCTGCTTTTAGAGCAGCTCGCCACGACTAACGCAAGCATCAAAATCACGCCGATGTTTGTTAACTTTCTCAACATTGAAATTCCTCCCTTTTGTATTAATATTCTAAAATTGGCTTGTAGTCAGCATCAAAAAATAGTGAAAATCTATTGTCCTAACAAGTGCAGGTTTTGGTTGGTTCCGAGTTTGCCTTCAATCTACGGCTTGGTTAAATTTAGTGAGGAGATAATTTTATGAAATGGCTTGTTTGTTTAATTGTATTCGCCTTTGCATCTGTTGCATCAGCGCAGGAAATTGATTGTACCGTTACGCTGAATACCGACGCACTGAATCCATCTGACCGCGTCAACATTCAAAATCTCGGGCCGAGTTTACAAAATTATATAAACAGCTACAGGTGGACCGGCGAAGATTTCAAAGGCCCCAAGATCAAAGTTACGCTGAGCATTTCTATAATGTCCGTAACCAGCGGAACAAACGGTCAGACTTACACTGCAGAAGCATTTATCGCAAGCCAACGGCCGATCTACAAATCCAGAGACATCTCTCCGATGTTTCGCGTTATCGATAATTCCTGGCAGTTCGGCTATCAGAAAGATGAACCGCTGCAGCATAATGAATTCCACTTCGATCCACTCGTAGGTTTCATTGACTACTATATATATGTGATTCTCGGTTTCGATTATGATTCCTACGACCCGCTTGGAGGCACGAAGTATTTCCAGCAAGCTTCCAACATAGTGTCACAAGGACAGAACAGTGATAACCCGCAGGGCTGGCAGCTAAGCGGCGCAGGCACATATTCAAGATCCGCATTGGTTACGGGCGTTTTGTCGGGAAGTTACGAACCGTTCAGAAAAGCATTTTACAATTATGAATATAACGGCATAGACTTGTTGACGACTCAGCGGGATTCGGCTCAGGCTGTAATCGCAAATTCGTTGAGCAAAATTGCGGACGTAGTCATGCAATCCGGAACTCGCAGTGCTCTGGCCAAGGTATTTTTTGACGCAAAATATCAGGAGATTGCAGACGCGCTCAAAGACTATCCTGATAAAGGAATTTTTCAGAAGCTGTCGATAGTGGACCAGTCGCACCAATCTACTTACGCGAAGTATCTAAATTAGTTCTCGATAAATATGCGGGTCGCATCCCGCTTTACTTTTTCAGCCGGACATAATTTCTAGAGGCATTCAAAATTAATCGATGAGGGCACATTATGGCAAAGACTGGTCGTGCAATCCACCTATATATTCTTTCCCTGGTTTGCTTGATTTGCAGCAGCAGTGTACACGCCGGATTTGAACGCAGATATTCCGGCACACGTTCGCTCGGCACGGCGGGGACGCTCTGTGCTTTCGGTGAGGATCCATGGTCGCTATATTATAATCCGGCTCATGCTGCCGAAGTCAGGGAGCTGAGTATTTTTTACGTGCCCTCCACTTTAGGCGTCCAGGAAGTGAAGTCCACGGGAATTGCTTACCGCGACAATTTATTTGGAATCGATTTCGGCGGCGCGGCGCAGACATTCGGATTCGATCTTTATCGCGAGAATGTTTTCACGCTGAATCTGTCCGCACCGATCTACGATTTTCTTTTTGTCGGCACCAATATAAATGCCGATCATCTCTTCATAAGCGGTTACGGGACTGATCTGGCGGTGAGCGTCGATGCGGGAGCCAAGATGTTTTTGTCGAAAAACTTCTCACTCGGTTTCAACACGACAAACATAAATTCCGCATCTGAGACACTGTCGAACGATAGATTGCCGCAGACTTTTACCGGTGGAGTCTCTTTCGAAACGGATGAATTTCACGTCGGCCTGGAATACTTCAAAGAGATCGGATTTCCTGCAGCAATAAGAATCGCCGCCGAATACTCACCTGTGAAATTTATGACGGTCCAGGCGGGTTCTGCCAGCGGAACCGATTCATTCAACGCAGGACTCGCCGTCAGGTTTCTGTCGTTCGAACTGGAATATGCCGCAGCCTTTCACCAGGTGCTTGGCGTCACGCAGTCTTTCGGAATATCGTTTGATTTTTCGCACGACGACAGAACGGAGTTCGAGAAAATTGAAGACTATCGAGAAGCATTAAGAAAATAATGATAGTCAGGAAATCGAAAAGTTGAAATTTGCATTCTGTTCAACGAGAATTCTCCGAATGATCCCGTGGAATATCGCAGCTGGAACGATACTTTCAGTTTGCGTTACCATGGTGACTTTAAATCTGGAATCGGTCCATGCTCAGTCAACTTCGAATGACACGACTTCGGGGGAAGATGAAATAATGAGAGAAAATGTCTTGGAATCGCTGATGAGTTACTCGGACGACGTTTCTGAAGTATTCACTAAAATCGATTTGAACGCTGCCTCTTCCGAGGAGCTGCTCACGATTCCCGGCATGAGTTCCCAATTTGCTTCTTCTATAATTGAGTATCGCGAAAAAGTAAAATCCATCCACAGTATGAATGAGCTTTCCAGCCTCGACGGTGCGACTCCAGAACTTCTATCCACGCTCAGCAACAGGGCACAGATTTCGCAGGAAAATAATCTCGCCGTAAGCGCTTCTTCTTACACGAGTTTTTCGCCCCAGAAAGTATCAATGTACCAGAGCGAGTACCATGATAACGGCATAAGAAATTTCCAAAAATTATGTGTCGATTACGGAAACGCCGAGTTAGATGCGGTCTCCGACAAGGACCCAGGAGAGAATAGCTATCTGGATTTCTATTCGCTTGCATTATCGGTAAAAGATATTTCGATATTCTCTGCCATAGATCTCGGGAATTACAGTTTAAGTCTCGGCAACGGGCTGCTCTTCTCTAATTCCAGCAACATATCAAAGTCTGCCGGCGCAGTTTCGCCTCTGTTCAGCAGGAATGCTTACTCATTGAAACCGTATAAGTCGCTTTCTGAAAACGGGTTCCTGAGAGGCGCGGCATTCGCGATTCCATTTGGAAATTTTCAATTTACGGGATTCACATCAAGCAAGAATTTGGCCGCGCATGAGAATTCATCCGGATTAGTAACTTCGATTGATTACTCCGGTTTGAATCTATCGACCTCCACAACGTCAAATCTAAGCGAGAAAATTGGCGGCGGAATTCTTCGATTTGATTCTCCCGATATCGACTGCGGAGCGTCGGCCGTTTATTTCTCCTATGGCTGCCCATTTACGGACTATTATCTCGAGCAGAGGCTCGTGGAAGATGTTTTTCTAAGATCGCAATCCGATAGAGCAGTTTTCTCCGGTGAGCTTTTAGCCGATAAAGTTGTGTCGTATTCGGCCAATGCCGGCCTCAATTATGAGAAAACACAATTTGCCGTTGGCGTTCGCAATCTTCAATCGCGAATGACGCCGAATTACTCGGGCGCTCTTTCGGAAAGTTTTCCTCTTGAACCGGAGCAGGGAATCTATTTCGGTGCGACATTTCATCCGGAAGAAATAATGAAATTAGGATTTTACTACGACCGCTTCACGATAATGTCGACATCGGGTGCCCCGGACCGGAATGGCGAAGAAATCTTTGCAGACTCTAATCTCGATCTTAATCGCGAAAGAATTTTTGACGGCACGGCAACCGTGATTTACTTTCGCTACAGGTACAAAACCAAGGAAGATTTCTACATTCCGGAATCGGAATTTCCAGCAGCGCAATCGACGCTTGCGGGATCCAGGCAAAATTTCAGGATCGATCTGAGACATAATTTCTCGTCAACGTTTTCGATTCGCACGAGATTCGAGAAAAACTTTCTCTCTTCGGGCGAAACCGGCGAGCTGTTTTTGTTCGACGCCGCATCCACGCTCAAAACCCTTTCCGTCAACACGCGAATTTGCTTTTATAACACGGACTCGTACAACTCCGCGTTTTACGAAGTCGAAGAAGACCTTCCCGGAATCGGGCAGTATTCGCTGTTGTATGGTGATGGTGCGCGTCTCGCCGTCCTGACCAATCTGAAGATCACGCGATCATTTTCCGCAGGCGTGAAAGTGTCGAGAGACATTTATGATCGCACGAAGGAGGTGACCGTCGGCTCCGATTCTCAGCTGCTTCCCGGGACAACTTATGTGAGCATGGAAATAAGCTGGAAGTTTGAGTAAGATTAGAAATGAAACACGAACACACAGTTATAGTTTTCGATTTAGGCAACGTGCTGTTGTCTTTCGATTACCGGATAATAATTGAGAAGCTGGAAAAAGTCGAAGCAAACCTGGGAAAAACGTTTGCCGCATTCTATAAGGCTAATTATGAAATTCACAGGAAATTCGAGCGTGGCGAATACTCAAGCGATGAATTCACACAGATCTTGTTGAATGTGCTCGGGCACAAAGTCGGCGAGGAAAAATTTTACGAGATTTATTCGAAAATATTTTCTGTGAACGAAGAACTTGTCGCCGTCCTGCCGGCATTGAAACGAAAATACAAACTGGTACTCATGTCGAACACCAACGCCATTCACCAGAAGTACGGTTGGGGAGGTTATAAGTTTCTTAAGAGCTTCGACAGGCTAATTTTGTCGCACGAAGTTGGAGCTGTGAAACCTGAGAAGAAAATTTATAAAGCCGTGGAAGCGTTTACCGGAAAGCCTGCCCGGGAACATTTCTATGTCGATGATATTGCAGAATATATTTCTGCGGCGAGAAAGTTAGGGTGGGACGCGGTACAGTTTGTCGGGAATGAAAAACTGTTTGAGGAATTCAAGAGACTCGAAATCAGCTACGACTAACAAGCCTCACCGAGTCATTATCTTAATTATTTTCTTAACATCTCATTGAATCTTTTCCAGTCGAAATTCCAGGGATCGGTTTTCCTTCCCGGAGAGATGTCGCTGTGTCCGAGGACGTACTTGATCGGAAATTTGCTCTTGAGACATTTGACGAGATTCGCCAGCGAATTGTACTGAGCTTCTGTAGGAGAATCCTCCATGGTATTGATAATTTCTATTCCAATCGATACGGCGTTGACATCCGTTTTCCCGTCGGGCAGCCGGCTTTTGCCGGCGTGATAAGCGATGTCTTTATCCGCAACTAATCTGTAAATTGTACCGACGCGAGTGATAATGTAATGGGGTGACACTCCGATGTTTCTGTACTCCTGCAAAATTGCGTCGATGCTGAACGAGTCAGCACTCAACGCGTTGTACGAAGAATGAATAATTATCGCCTCTATATTGCGGCGGCGATTTTCGACCCGGTATCCCCAGCTTATAAGATGATCTATAACTTCGACTTTCATACAAGGAGAAGAAGGCGACGGCCGAGATTCGAGGTGTTGCGCCTCAAAATCTGACGGCAGAAAGCACAGATTCGCACCGATAAATAGAAGCGCAAATATAAAATTCGCGAACAATTGCTTGTATGGTTTCACAAACTACGGCTCAAAATTCTTCAAAAAAAGTTTTTTCCTTATGTAACGAATTCACAATTACCTCGTCTAAAATAGTAGCCAGCACTCAAAAGAAGGACCTACCTATGAATGCCTCCTTCTACCCGCCCTTGCCCGGGGCGGGTTTTTTTATGCACTTTTTATGAAGTTTTCTAGTTGCTCCAGGTAAGCCTTGCCCCCTTTTTCCAGAACATCAATATGCCCGGCGTTGGGAACTACCAATAGGCGCGCGTTTGCGTTTAGCTCCTTGAGCCGCCTGGAATATTCAATTCTCACAGTTTTGTCCTCTGTGCCGTGAACGATAAGGATAGGGACGTTGATTTTCAGGATATCATCCGCCGGGGAGACTTCGCAAGTTTTGAATTTGGCGATTTTTTCTGCACGCATGAGAACCAGTTTCAAGAGAAGCTTGCTTTTGATTCCGAAGCGGTGCATCTCGTGATCGAGAACGATCGAGAAGAGATCATAAAACGGTGCCACGGCAACCACACGAGTAACTCGCCGGTCGATTGCGGCAGTCTGAATCGCGATCGCTGCGCCCATTGAAACACCGATAAGTATAATGTCCGTTCCATGATGCCTTAATTCTTGGCCCGCAGACTCGCCAGCATCAGCCTGAATTCTATCTATCAATGCGGATACATCATGCTTTTCGTAATAGCCGAAGGTGCAGTACTCACCCTCGCTGTCACCGTGTCTCCGCATATCTATCAAATAAACTTTATAACACAGCTTCGTCAGCTCCCTTGCGTAATTTAACCCGCTGACCTTGGAGTCTGTGATACCGTGCAGGTAAATGACCGACCCGATTTTCTTTGCACAATTCGGATCGTCGATAACCCAATATTTGAGTTTGTATCCATCGATCGTAATGAGCGTTTTCTCAACGTATCTCAGTCCTATTTGTGATGGATGATTGAAACCGTACCTTTGAAGATAGAATTCCGGCGTGCGGCGCCTCGGCATCAGAAGCATTCTGGGACCGGCGTATAGTATGGAGAGCAGCGCAGTGAAAGAAACGACTATTAGTGCAACAAGAAGCAAAACCATTTTGTGATTACATTTTATAAAATACGAAGGAAGTTTGCAACTTATAGATAAAAATCAAAAAGCCCGTCCATATTACATGGGCGGGCTTGTGAAACCTATATTGCCGGTTGTCGGTTCAGAATTTGTAATCTACGCCGAGAGCAAAAATGTAGAAACCGAAACCGACACGAGCTTGCAGCGCCCAGTTATCGCTTAGGAAATATCTGACACCTGCACTGCCGCCGAGAGTGAACCCACCGGCTGAAGGGCTGTATGGACCAGTGTAACCATTATTCCAGCTCCAGGTGGCAACTTCATAACCGAGAACCAGACCGAGGAACGGATCCCATTTCTTGTTATCAAGGACAAAGTGGTACATCCCCGAAACTCCAATGTCGATATAGGTCCACGATCCTCCGAAATCATACTCGTTCTCACCCCAGTGATAGTAATCAAACAGGCCGCCAATCCCGATAATTCCGGGGCCAACGTCGCCGATCTTGGTTATTCCGCGCTCGTAATCGGCTCCGAGTGTAAGCGCACTTCCAACTCCGCTGAGGCCGATGTGTACACCGCCATAGTTCATTTGGTTTTCAAACTGGGCGCTTGCCGTTGAGGCGAAGCACGCCACGACAAATGCAGCCAAAAAAGCTGTGTAAAGTTTGTGAAGCATTGTGTTACTCCTTAACTTGGTTTGTTTTTTGTTACTTGTGTGAGTTGGCACTTGAGAAGACCGACAGACGATCACAAAATTACGTCCCTAATAAATTATGGGGTAATCCCAAACAGTTTCTACCCATATTAGCCGCACTCAAACTCACACGTTAATTTCGTTCTTCCAATTTTGAAATGCAAGGTTTTTATAAAGTTTTTATTATGGCGTGTGATCTCTATCTCTTTCTTGGATTCGGGGTTACAAATTCCAACTTTTGTGATTGTCCATGAAATCCAAAACGCTATGCCATTCCCCCAAGTTCCCTTCGCCAGTCTAAGCAGCCGGTTTGAACTACGGAGTTCATCGGTAGTCCCGGCCGTTCTATCATACCGAAGATAGCCGACGGGGAACGCGATCTCCGACATCGAACATTTAAGCCCCAAAGCCATGCCTCTACAACCGCTGGTTCAGCAATTTACAAGGACGGGACAACGCCCCGTCCATGTCCTCGATGTTGAATTATTTAACGGTGAAATTCGCCTCTTTTAAAACATCGCCAGCTTGACTGGAAACCGTCACCGTCCAGTCTCCTGCGGCACTCATTGTTTTATAGGCCCATGTGTGCCATGAATTAGCACCGATGCCAAGCGTCGTCTTGTACTCTTTGTCCGCATGTTTCCATGTTACTACGACAGAATCGCCTGCTGATGCACCTGTAACCTTCATCCAGAGATATGCCTTTCCGTTGAGAGCGAACGTCGAATCTTCGCCGACGATTTGTTTATCCTGTACTCCCGTGCCGAGTTTCAATTCGACAACTTTCAATCCTGCTTGGGCTTTCATGGTGGTGTCCTGGGCTTGGATTGTGCTTAACGAGAGAAAAAGAACACCAACAAAAACCAACGATAATAACGCGATTTTCTTCATGGTTCTCCTTTTTTGTAGGTTTGTGACACATTTTCCGCGGGATATTGGCCGCGCTGTCAAATATTAATCATTCCGTGGACAATACACAACATTGAATGACCGGAAGACTTCACTTAACCGGCAATTCATCATCGCAATATCCAGGAGCCCATTATCGATAGGGCAATTTCCCGTGTCCGTTATGTACTGTGTTTCTTTACGAACGTTCCATTGTCCAACTCTTCGAATGCACGGTGGAGCTCCCCCTCGTGGTTCATCACAATCGGACCGTACCATGCTATAGGTTCGCCGATCGGTTTGCCGGAGAAGAGCAGGAACCTCACGGATTCGTCTGCCGTGGTGACCTGGACAGCTTCACCGTCGTCGAAAAGAACCAGGCTTTCGTTATCGATTATTTGTTTTTGCTCCGGAGCTTGCACCAGAGGCGTATTAGCATCTGCCTCGGAGGTGCCGTTTCCTTCGACCTCATAGCTGAATAAATCCTTCTCGCGAGTAAAATAGCCCTTTCCTTCGATCACATAGGCAATAAGAGTATTTCCTTTTGTCGTGGGAAGAACAAATTCCGAATTTGCGGGCAGAGTAACATCAAAATACTGAGGGCCTGCGACAACGTCCGTAACCGGACCCTTTATTCCGTCAACTTCACCGGCCACGATACGGATTTTGGTCCCGTTTTCTCTCGTCACTTCTGGTACCTGGTTATTCTTGATATCCTGGTAGCGCGGATTCCATCATCTTATGGGTCTTGGGCAAATTCGCCCAGAGTTGAAACCCGTACATGCCGCCGCTGCTGTCGCCTTTCGGCATTTCCTGGTGAATAATTCCACTCCCCGCGGTCATCCATTGTATGTCGCCTGAGGAGATTACTCCGCTGTTTCCCATGCTGTCGCCATGTTCCACGTTTCCTTTCAAGACATAAGTAATTGTCTCGATGCCTCGATGAGGATGCCATGGAAATCCCTTCGAGTATTGCTCGGGGTTGTTCGATCTAAAATCATCAAGAAGCAAGAACGGATCAAACATCTTCACCTCATGAAAGCCGAAAGCGCGTTTCAAATGCACACCGGCGCCTTCGAGGGTCGCTTTGCTCTTGAATGCTTTTTTTATTTTTCTATATTCAGTCATTTGATTATCCTCCTCTGTATTTCGTTAGATGCAGGACTCTAAAATCAGATGCACAGGCTAAACATGGATACAAGTCGATGAAGTTCCAGCAGCGTATCAAAAATTCCTGGAAGCACGAGGCAATCCCTCGCCCTGAAATTTCTTGTCGGAATACTTTGTTAGAAGTTGAGAATCGGAAAAGAGAATAAGGCTATTTCTTTAAATTAAATCATGGAGGAAAAATCGTGATCCCAAAAGAGGCTTTGCTTCAAATATTCGAAAAAGAGCTTGCCACGACATTAAAGGCGATGCGTGCGTTTCCGGAGGACAGATTGCTTTTTTCCCCTCACGAGCGCTCTCGAAACGCCTCACAACTCATGGCAACATTCGTCTTTGAGATGTACTTGATCGAGTCATGCGTTTTCGGAGAAAAGATCGACAGATCGAAGTTTCAAACATACTCGCCAGCCAGCTTGCAGACACTCACCGCAGATTTCGAAAATGAAAGTTCGCGCGTCGTCTCAAGTATAAAAACATTATCAGACGGAGACATGAGAAAGGCCGTCGAGTTTGCCGGGAAGAACATGACTGCCGACCGGTTCATGCTTATGATGGTTTTCGATATGATCCATCATCGCGGACAACTGTCAATATATATTCGCCTGGCAGGAGGAAAAGTGCCCTCTATCTATGGACCAAGTGCCGATGATCCTTCGAGAAACCTGTAAAGTTCAACAGTCGTTTTCCCCATACATGAAAGAATTCGTCCCTTTGCAGCAGCCTTTCACCTCGATCAAATTGTGAGGTACAGTTTGCGAAAAACAAAAGTGACCCGCTTTCGAAACAGGTCACTTTCACTTTCTGTTAGGGCCGTTCGCGATGGCGGGGTTCATCTTGATGATGTTCCTCATTCCATTTGCCTTCGGTGTACACCCACTCGCCATGGCGCTTTTCCCAGCGGCCTTCAACCCATGTGTCGTTCGGATGAGGCGGACGAGCCCAGTATCCGCGTACCCATTCGTAGCGATGCGGTTTAGGGCGCCAGTCGTAGTGCCCGGCAACCCACGCCATTCCACGATGTGGAGGTCTGCCGACTACCTCTCTCTTCGGAGCCGGCGGTCCAACTCGTACCCCAACGCCGATGTATAATTGACCGAACGATGGAGATGCACTCGCAAGAATTGCTGCTACGAATGCCAGCTTCAAAACAGTTCTCATATTTTCCTCTCTTTTTGTTAAATAATATTATTTACGCCGTATACGTGCATGGTCAGATTAAGTTTAATCATTTAACCTTTTTTCATCAATCCAAAAATTAACTGAGACCGGCGATGGAAGGGGAACCGGAAGGCAGCAAGGTCGTGATCTACGATAGGTACACACAGAATGGGTGTCGTTTTTGCCAAAAAATCCTGCGGTACAATACGCATCCAATGTCTAAATCCGCGGCACAGGTCTGAGCACAATTCTCCCTGGCCATGGAACCTGTCGCTGCGAATCAGCAATGCAGTGCCTCGACCTATTAACTCTTGACTAGAACGGATGACGCTTCGATATTCTTTTTCGTACTACACTCATCATCATTTGATACTATTTAATTAAGACAAGTTTCTTTGTCTCTGTGAAGAGACTCCCTTTTGCTCCGGAGATTTGATAAGCCTGTAAGTTGTAGAAATACACGCCACTTGTCAGATTCTTTCCGTCGAGCGTGACTTCGTATGCGCCGGCAGGTTTCTCTTCGTTTACGAGTGCCATTACTTCGCGTCCCAGGACATCATAAACCTTGAGCGTAACGGAGCTCCGCGATGCGAGACGATATTCGATAACAGTCGTGGGGTTGAACGGATTCGGATAATTCTGAGAGAGACTGAACGTCGCCGGTGTCAACTCCGCATTTTGCTTCACTCCTGTTATGAAACTGACGTAAGCCCGGATGAGATAAATTGCTACAGTAGTATCCGAGTTGGTTAAATAATACCAGCCTGCCCCCTGCGGTGGACCGTCTGAAGCTTGCAAATAAGTATAGCTGTTGTAAGGGTCTTGGCCGGGGTAGTCGGTCACCATTACTCCCGGAATGTTCGGATTACTTCCGATAACGAGTGCGACGGCAAAAGGGTTATTTGTCGAAATAACCTTTGATGTTAAGTCGATCGTTGCCCAGTTTTGATATGGATCAGGATACGGAAATGTCGATGTCGTGGATATAGACGCCGTGAAAGGCGTCAAAAGCTTGCCGAGCGGCGTCGGGTCTTGAACCCCGGTAAACTGGTACACCCCGCCTGATATCGATCCGGCATTTCTCAAAGCTACACGCACCGAGTCAAGAATTCCCTGCGGATAGGAGTTGAACGTTACACACAAAGTGTCCGATGGCGTCAATGCATTGAAGTAGCCCGTCGGTTTAGTAGTATCCCATTTCAGTTCCGTTGCGCCCGCGGGGCCAGCTCCGCTAGCTTGATAACTATATGCGGCGGCGTTACCGGGGTCTTCATTCATAACCACAAACGCAATCGTGCTGTAAGTGGAACCGTAGCCCGGCTCTGAAAACGCAGAACCGAAAGGCACGCTGACAACTTTCTTTGAGCTGTTTCCTATTTCAAGCGCCTCGACGGCGAGATTTGAATCATGACTCGTATTTGTAAAAGTAGCGCTAAGGTTGCTTCCGCCGGTGAATATCAAATACTCGGCACCGAGATTTTGCACGGTGTCGGTTCCGGAAACGTTCGGGTTGTAGAAAGTTTTTCCGGTAGCAGCGGGTAATCCAGGATATGCATAACCGTAGAGACGATTTGTCGTCGTGTCGTTCAGCTCGTTTGCGATCAGCCAGTCGGAGAAGAGATTGTTGAAGGAAAGCGAAGTGCCTGCCTTTGAAAGGGCGCTCGCGAGAATGTCTATGCCGCCTGTCTGTGAGGCCTGAACGATATGTTTGAAGATTCCGATTCCAAACCTGTCCCAGATGTAAAGGAAGAATCGCTGCGCCCGCGAATAGTCATTGAGAACCAAAGTGTTATCTGCTCCACCTTCATCAGCGGAACTTCTCCAGGTGAAGAGATAAATGTTTGTTTCGTTTGCATAGAGATCGGGCTCGAAATCCGGATAGCCGCAATAGACTTCTGCAAGCTTCGAGCAGCCTTCATTGACAAAAGTGGGTTCCGGACTTGCGGCATTGTAATGATAGTTTATCATGTGCTGGAATTCGTGTGCCGCGGTTTGCATCGCCAATTGTATTCCACCTGGAGTCGTAAGATCGGTTGGATTCGCGTCAACGTAATAGATTTGTGTTTGGTTACTGCTAGCCCCTGGTAATTCCTGGCTCGGGTCGAAAAAACCAGCTACGTAACCGCCGGTTCCCGTGAATCCATCTTGTATATTCAAAATCAAAATTACAATTTTAGGATCGCTGCCCACGCCGGACGGCTGAACGCTGGGCGGCGTTCCGAAGGCCGATGTATCCATTACATAAATTCCCTTGCTCGGATTGGCAGGAGTCTGGTTGTCAAAATCGTTCTCGATCGAATCGACCGCGGCCTGAGTCACGCGCCTGCTCGTCCACATCGAATCTTCCACAAAGATATAGCAATGCGTCCCGACCAATCTGCAAGTCGATGCGTCTTCATAGTATCCGTTTGCTTCGTAGCTAAACGCCCACCATGTATGTGTGGATCCGACGGTGAATCCCCAGGACGACACCTGCGCAAGTTTGTCTTTTTGATATTCCGGATGTGAAGCAGCGTATTCCGCAGCCTGCCGGTATTGCTTCTGTAGAAGCGGCGTGCCATCGATCGGATAACTCTTTGGAATACTATTTCCCTTGACGGGAATCTTCCGAATCGATTGCCCGAAGCCTTGTCCAAAAAACATTAATACGATTAATACAGAAACCCTCAGCCTCATGACCTTCTCCAAATTTTATTAGAATTATTTTGAACGAAAATTTACTTTTATAACTTTTATTTCTTTGCTTGAATTTTTCTTTTGAATTTCATTATAAAAGAGGTCTGCAATTTTCCCTTGATTTGAAAGCAGCGATTGCGTGACATCTTTGTCACACTTCACCAGGTAGACTTCACCATTCGCGGTTCTGACTGCGAGGCTTGTGAATGGCTCGTTTCCGACAACCATTATCTCACCGGTTATCTTTTGTGGGACGTTGAATACTGTCCGCGATGAACAGCATCCCGCGACAACGAGTATTAACATGAATATGAGGAATCTCAATTTCTGATTATTCCGATTGAGCCATTTTGATATTAGTGAGATTGTTTAAAGATGTTAAAAGATATTCGATTTGTCAAGGCGGATCGGATAGTTGATGGTGCGGAACATTTCGATGTGTCATAGACTTTCGCCTGCAAGTTGACTAAATTTTTTAAGTCCCGGCAGAGGTCGGAATCCAAAGAGAGGTAATCATGAGTTTTCTAAAAATCAGCCATATCGCAATCGCCGTCGAGGATCTTGAAGTTGCAAGAAAGGCATTCGAATTGCTCGTCGGCAACAAGGTGGAGGCTATCGAAGAAGTTCCGGATCAGAAAGTTCGCGTCGGCATGATCCCGGTGGGCGAGTCGCGGATCGAGCTCGCGGGTCCGACCGATCCATCATCCACTGTCTCAAGGTTCATTCAAAAACGCGGAGAAGGAATTCATCACATTTGTTTTGAAGTCGAAAACATCAAATCCGAAATTGCACGCTTGAAAGCCGCTGGCTTCCAGATCATCGATGAGCAGCCGCGTTTGGGAGCAGACGGGCATCTGATTGCGTTCATACATCCGAGGACCACGGGCGGGGTTCTTGTGGAGCTAAGTGAAAAACAAAAATAGGTCTGCGGTCAAAAACTTCCCTTGCGAAGTTTTGTCCTTTGAATTTTGATTTTAAAAATGGAAGACATCGAAATCCAGGAAATCGGATTCGAGCTCAAGGAGAAGCTCGACAACTTGCCGCGTCATCCGGGCGTTTATCAATTCAAAAATGCCGAAGGGAAAATTATTTATGTCGGCAAGGCGAAGGCTTTAAGAAATCGCGTCCGATCGTATTTTCAGAAAGGTCACAACCATGACCCGAAGACAAAGATGATGGTCTCGAAGATCGCCGACCTTGAAGTGATCGTCACCGACACTGAGATGGAAGCACTGATCCTGGAAAACACACTTATAAAAAAACTCAAGCCGCGTTACAACATCGATCTCCGCGACGACAAGAGCTATCCTTATATCGTCGTGACCAGAGAGCCGTTTCCGAAGGTTTATGTTACAAGGAAGATCAGGCAGGATGGCTCGAGGTATTACGGACCATACACCGATGTGAAGACAATGCGATACGCTCTGAAATCGGTTCGGGACATTTTCCAGATAAGGAGCTGCAGGCTTCCGCTTACAATCGAGAATATTGCGAAGAAAAAATGGAAAGTCTGTCTCGATTATCATATCGGCAAATGCGGTGGGCCGTGTGAAGGCTTGGTTTCATCGGAAGAATACAATGAGATGATCTCACAAGTCGAAAAGCTTCTGCAAGGAAAGACGCGCGATCTGGTGCGGCAGCTTGCCGATGAGATGGCGATAAACTCGGAAAGGCTTGAGTTCGAGAAGGCAGGGGTAACAAAAAAGAAGATTGAAGCGATAAAGGTTTATTCTGCGAGACAGAAAATGGTTTCACTCGAATTGATCGAGCGAGACATCATCGCGGCAGTCAGCGAAGATGACGACGGCTGCGGGGTGATCTTCAAAGTGCGGGACGGCAAGCTCGTCGGCAAGCAGCATTTTTATCTCTCGAACGTTGCCGGACGCTCGGAATCTGAAATGATACAAACGCTGATCGAAAGATATTATGTGAATGCAGATTATATCCCGCCGGAAATTTATCTTTCAGCCGAGCCGGTAGAAGTTGAGTTTATCGAAGACATCGCAAAGTCAAAACGCGGCCGAGACATTAAAATAGCTGTTCCGGCGGAAGGCGAGGATTTAAAGCTCATCAAGATGTGCCGGGCAAATGCGAAGTTCATGCTCGATGAATTGAAAATTCAGAAAGAAAAAGGGAAAGAAACGGTTCCTTTTACACTCCAGGCACTGCAAAGAGATTTGCGATTGCCCGCACCGCCGCGAAGGATCGAGTGTTTCGACAATTCGAATATCCAAGGAAGCGACCCGGTGGCATCCATGGTTGTCTTCGTCAACGGCAAGCCGCGGAAGAGCGACTATAGAAAATTCAAAATCAGAACGGTAGTCGGCCCCGACGATTTCGCCAGCATGGAAGAAGTGATCGAGAGAAGGTACACCCGCTTGATGAATGAGGGCGGGCAGTTTCCCGATTTGATCGTCGTCGATGGCGGAAAAGGACAGCTTTCTTCGGCAGTTGAAATCTTGCGGCAAATCGGATTGGAAAACCAGCCGATAGTTGGGCTTGCAAAACGTCTCGAAGAAGTATTCGTTCCCGGTGAGAGTGAATCCATTCTGCTTCCCCGAACTTCATCTGCGTTGAAGCTTCTCCAGCATATCCGCGACGAGGCACACAGGTTTGCAATAACTTTTCACAGGTCGCTGCGTCAGAAGCGGATTATCTCGACACAGCTTACCGGCATAGAAGGCATCGGCGAAACTAAGGCGGTAAAATTGCTGCGAGAATTCGGCTCGGTGAAAGGCGTCCAGGATGCGTCGCTGGAAGAAGTTGCAAAAGTCGTAGGCGCGAAGGCCGCGCAGGCGATCAAGAACTATTTCGGTGGACATGAACATCTGAATGGAAGAACGGAGTGATGAATTCATGGAACAGTGGAACAATGGAACCCTGGAGTAAACCAATGTCCGTCAAAAAGTCTCGAGTATCCATTAATTCATCAATCCGCGGGGCCGTTATTCCGGCATTTCACAATTCCGGTATTCTCCTTTTCCTCTTGTTTTTGGTCTGTACCATGGCAGTGGGCTGCGGCAAAAAGCTTCCGGTCATCTACAATGCTGGAGCGAAAGACTATGTGTTTCTCAACCAGGACGGTTCCCGGGTGTCTTTCCCATCCACATACAAAAACAAACTCGTCGTGTTATCATTCATCTATACTCATTGCCCCGACATCTGCCCACTCACCACGAACAACATGCAGCTGCTGCGCGATACGCTCGCGGACGACGGCATGAAGGGAGTGAAATTCGTGACGCTCACCTTCGACCCGCATCGCGATACGCCTTTCGTGTTGAAACAGTACGCGGAAGTGAGGGGAATTAAATTCGACGATCCGCGAAAGAACACATGGGACTTTCTCACCGGAACGGTAGCAAACACTGACTCCGTCTTGTACACGATGAAAATCAGATATTTCCCGGGGGACTCGTCTTGCATAGACGGCCGGTTCAGCTATTTCATCTCACACACCGACGAGTGCGTTCTGCTTGATGGTAAGGCAAGAGTTAGAGGTGTTTACAGCGGAAGCCAACTCGATTTTGCTGAAATAATAAAGAACATAAAATCACTGGAATAAAAACGGAGTAATCGAATCGTGCAACAATGGATTAGACAAATAGCGGAATCGTGCAATTTTGAGACTGCAAACAACCGGGGATGGCGGCTTATTAATCCAACAATCCATAATTTTGCTATTCCTGCCCTTCTTCTGCTGGTACTTCTGGTTATCGGCTTCCGGCCCCCGGTTTCGGGAATCAAGGTTGAGAATGTCTATGTTCGGGTAGCCTCACGTGGGATGACGAGCGCGGCGTATTTCACGATCGTGAATAGCTCTGAAATGCCCGACACATTATATGACGTGAATGCAGATTTCACAGAGATGGCAATGCTCCATGAAACGGTCAGGAATAATGGAATGGTTGGAATGAAGGAAGTCGACTTTGTGGTTGTGCCGGCGCGTGATAGTATCGATTTCAAGCCGGGAGGTTTCCACATCATGCTGATGGATGTAAAACAGGATTTGAAGGTCGGGGCGAGTGTCAATTTTGAGCTTTTCTTCCGACACGAAGGAATGGTGAAAGTGAAAGCAGTAGTGAAAAAGTGAACATAAGAGGAAAAAACTATGGAAGATTTAAGTTATCCGATCGGCAAGTTTAAGCCGGAACCGGAGTTGACAGATGCGAGGCGGAGACAACTTATAGATGATATTGCCGCTGCACCGTCGGCCCTCCGTGCCGCAGTCGGCGGACTATCGAATGAACAACTCGACACTCCGTACCGTCCTGGAGGCTGGACCGTCAGGCAAGTCGCGCACCATCTTCCAGACAGCCACATAAATGCTTATGTCAGGTTCAGACTTGCATTGACAGAAAACGAGCCGGCTATTAAACCTTATGAGCAGCAGCTATGGGCTGAGCTTCCCGACGCCAAAACTGCAGATATAGAAATGTCGGTCAGATTATTCGAGGGTTTGCATCAAAGATGGGTCATGCTGCTCCGCTCCATGAAGCCCGAAGACTTCCAACGGAAATTCGTTCATCCGGAAAATGGTGTCAGCACTCTTGACAGGACCCTTCAAATGTATGCCTGGCACGGCAAACACCATGTTGCACACGTTACTACGTTGAGAAGAAGGATGGGGTGGTAGTAAGCTGCTCGACTCATTTCGCCGCTTGGAACAACACGGGCACATTAAAGCCGGGGTCATACTGTGCAGAGAAGGTTAGCCGCTGGGGAAAGCTCCCGATCTTGCTTCCGCGATCTGTGAGTCACCTTCGGGCCAATCTTCGTTTGCAATTAAGATGTCTCTCTTCTGTTTGAACGAAATGGAGATACCCTTATGGAGCGCGAGAACAAACATTTCTTGAAGGCTCACGTAAAGTGATATAGCAGGCGCCTAAAAAAGTGAAACATTGATAACCTTAGAATTCTGATTTCGACAATTTCCTGCGCGAGACATTTAGATGAAGGCATGCCGCCTAATTCACAACTTAGTCCAAATAAAACATTACGATTGATCGGTGCGATATACCGGGTCACGGAGACAATAGAAACCACAAGCGTTGCAACTGATACGTATTGGATTTAATTTTTGATCTGACGGCACAAATCAAAAGAGGAGAATTTGCGAAGGCTGGCTGCATTCGAATTTTTCAAATTTATCAATATTAGAGCAATTAGACGCCCGATCTACAAGCTGAAGCTCAAATACTTCGCAGCGAATACGACCCGGGACAGGCTCTTCCCAGAATTAAGGGATATTCTCGATGACCCCGACGCTTCCATCGAGCCTTTCAAACAAAGACTTCGCGAGCGATTCTTTCTCAGCGATCTCAATAAGAAAGAATTCTACATAAGCCTTATGAGTTCACTGGCCGGATTCGACTCCATCATGGATGACGCGGACCTAGTTCACGAGAATAAGCTTAGTGTGCACGGGGCGGAGCCTTTCTCGTTCGGCGAAAAAATCGATTGGCATCTCGACTTTAAATCCGGCAAGAGATGGCCGCTCTCGTTTTACACAAAGATTAGCGCCTTAAACTCGGCGGAATACCCGTATATGAAAGTTCCATGGGAGCTGAGCAGATTTCACCAGGCGATCTGGCTAGGCAAAGCTTACTGGATAAGTCACAATGAAGCGCACGCACAGAAATTCAAGGACCTTGCGGATGATTGGATAGACAGCAACCCCGTTGGTTATGGGGTCAACTGGGTAAGCCCTAAGGAATCCGCGATACGGGCGGTGAATCTGATAATCGGCTCGATGTATTTCATGGGCTCTGAAAGCATCGACAACAGATTCTTCATGAAATTACTCCGTTCGCTATACGACCATGGTGTGTACATTTCGCATAATCTAGAAAAGACGCTTCGCAGCGGCAGCCGCTATATTGCGAACCTTGTGGGGCTTCTCTACCTCGGGTTTTTTTTCTACGACGCAAAATCCGGGAAAAAGTGGCTGAAATTTGCCCGACGAGAACTTGAGCTGAGTATTCTCGACCAGGTCTATGAAGACGGAACAGTCCGCGAAGAATCAACCGCATGTCAGTGCTTCGTAGCCGAGCTGCTAACAGCTGCCTATGTTCTCCTCAGGCTGAACAAATTTGAAATGAGTGAGAATTTCAAAAACCGTCTTGAAAAAATGTTCGACTTCATAGCGTCGGCAACGATGCGGGATAGGAAAATGCCGGCAATCGGCTGCTGCGACCATGGACGGGTTTTCAAAATGAAAGTCGAGCAGGATTCCAATGATTGCACAGACCTTCTCGCCGCAGCGGCGGCAGTTTTCAGAAAAGAAGAATTCAAATCCGCAGCAGGAAGATACAGCGAGCTTGCTCTTCTGCTTTTGGGTACACAAGGCTTCGAAGAGTTTTCTTCCCTGAGGGAGGAACCGGAAGTGAAATCCGCCATTTTCCCGGAAGGAGGTTTCGCGTTTCTGAAAACCGGAAAGGATTTTTGTTCTTTTGTTGTCGGCGATATCAGGAGGCGAGAACGCGAGAGGCATAGTCACAACGACGCTCTGAGCTTTACAATATCCGGGAAGAATCAATTCATGGTGGATCGCGGTGCATGTTGTCATACCTGTGACACCAATCTTCGAAATAAGCTCCGCTCGACTTATTCCCATAACACGGCCGTGGTCAACGAGATCGAGCAGGCAAAATTCTCGGGATTTCGGCCCGTGAAGAGAGATTTGAACGCGACTAAACTTCTTAAATGGCTATCTACTCCGGAACAGGATGTCGTCGAAGCTCGATATCGTGCTCACGAACGACTTGCGCAGAGGGTGATTCATAAGAGGAAAATAACTTTCAATAAACGCCGGCGGACATTTCTTGTCGAAGATAATTTCCTGGGTGCTGGGATACACCAGATCGATCTGATGTTCCATTTTGCTCCCGGGCTTACAGTGACAGATCTTGGACAAAATTTCCTGGCGCTGGAAGGCGAAGAATTTGCACTTTTGAAATTCCAGCACGCTTTCACACTTGAAGATTGGGAGCATTCACCGGGTTATGGTATACTCAATTACGCAAAGTCGGCACGCTTAAAACTAAGCACTGAATTTCCAGCTAAGCTTGAGACATTCGTCTTTATTTTGAACAACCTCGAGGATATACATTATTTACTGAACAGATTTCAATGAGGCAAAATTATCTATTCGCATGTACAAAGCATGCGATTTCAAATTGCAAACCTATTATTTTAGAAAAAAAATTTTATGAAATTACTCGTAGCACAGAAAGTTAATGAAGAAATTGCCGGCCTGATTATAAGGAAAGTCAGCCGGCAATTGAACATAGATTTTCTCGTTCCTTCAGACGAGGAGGCGAGAAGAAAACTTATCGGAGATGCAGAAATAATACTTTCGATGAATATCCGGCGGGACCTACGCGAGGATGAATTTCAACTCATAAAGAATGCAAAATTGATTCAGACAACACTTGCAGGAGCGGACATGATTCCGTATGCCGAGCTCAGCCCCGGAATAACAGTTTGCAGCAATGCAGGCGCTTACAGCGAACCGATAGCCGAGCATGCTATTGGAATGATGCTGGCCCTTGCAAGAAGTTTTCTGATATTGCACAATGAGCTGAGCAAAGGAATTTTCAATCAGACGACGAAACACAAAATGCTGAACGGTTCGCAACTCGGAATTATCGGCTTTGGCGGAATCGGAAAAAGAACAGCAAGCCTTGCCCGCGCCTTCGGGATGAAAATCCTGGCTATAAATAGTTCGGGCAAAACAGACGAGAGAGTTGATTTTATCGGCACGCTTGCTGATTTGAATCATGTTCTCCGCGAGTCGGATTTTCTGCTGTTATCCATTGCACTTAACAAAAAGACTAAAGCACTCATCAGCAAAACAGAACTCGAATTAATGAAACCTGATGCCATACTGGTTAACGTTGCTCGAGGCGATCTGATAGAGGAGACAAGTTTGTACCGGCATCTTAGAAGGCATCCCCAATTTAAAGCGGGCGTCGAGGCATGGTGGATTGAACCGTTTAATCTTCCTAAGTTCGAGGTGCACTATCCATTCTTCGATCTCGGCAATTTTCTAGGTTCACCACACAATTCATGGCTGACGGAAGGGATACAAATGAAAGCCCTGGATTCCGCGCTTGATAACATAGTCCGATTTATCAGCGGCGAGGCACCGAGAAATGTTCAGAACCGTGAAGATTATTTGTGAATACGGAATCCGAAGTAAAACACTTCATTAGAATCTATTCCGCAGCAAATCCTGAACTCTAAAACAGAAATTCCAAGCAAATCTTAGTGACAAAAATCCGGACTTAAAATCTCGCTGGCTTAATTCATTCCGGATTGACGCCGCTTCGCATCCTCTTCTTGTCGGAATGAATTCTCTTCTTCTTCAGTCTTTTTTCTTTTGTAATCTTAGACGGCTTGGTAGGGTGTCTTTTTTTTGCCAGCTTCAGCGATGTTCGCAGCAAATGAGCAAACTCTTCCAACGCGATCTCTTTGTTTTCCCATTGACTTCTCGATGACTGTGAAGTTATATGCAAAATCCCTTTGGAGTCGATTTTATTGCCCAGTCTTGCATAAATTTTAGCGCGTTGCTCAGGGGAGAGAATTCCAAATTGCTCGAGATCGAAAAGAAGTTCGACCCGTGATTCCACTTTATTCACGTTTTGCCCTCCGGGACCGGTACTCCTCGAAGTCCTGAAGCTTATCTTAGACGAAGGTATCGCAAGAGTAGCCGTTATGCGCAAATCTTCCATACTAAAACCCTAAAATCAAAATCTAATAACCACTCGTATGTTCATTCGCACAAAGTTAAGTTAAGTGCATTCCAAATAAAAAGGCAGCATGGAACGGGAGATGATCCATACTGCCTCTGGTTTAGCTTCGAGGTAGGCTTTTGTAAACGGAGAAACTTAATCTTGCTCTCTAACTAATTCTTTCATCGATCGGCCTCTCATAACTGTTCTAACTTCTCTCTTCCGCCGGGTACTCTTGATACTACAATAAAATTTAGCCTTAAGAAAAGGTTATGTCAAGGAGAATTCAAAAAAATCACCAATTTCTTAAGTTAATAATAAGAATTCTATATTTCACATTAATTTGTTAATTCAATTAACAACTTCATCTGATAGATTTAACACCGCAATGCTTTCTAGAGTTCCTCGAAAACATAGCCGCTTTCACCGTGCTGCGAAAGATCAAGTCCTTGAAATTCGTCGTCTCCAAAAACCCGAAGTCCCATCGTCTTATCGAGGATTTTCAGCAGAAGCCAGGTCGCCAAGAACGCATACGCGATTGCCACAATCAATCCTAAAAGCTGAGCCGACAATAAGGACGCGTTGCCGTAAAATAACCCGTTATTGCCGGATGGGTTGATAAGCTTGGAAGCGAATAGACCGGTGGCGATTGCTCCCCACGCTCCTCCGACTCCATGGACACCCACGGTATCAAGCGAGTCGTCATATCCGAATTTCTCTTTCAGCCTTATCCCTGCAAAGCACACCGTCCCGCCGATAATTCCTATAGCAAGCGCCGAGAGCGGGCTTACAAATCCAGATGCCGGTGTAATTGCGACAAGTCCCGCGACCGCCCCGGATGCCGCTCCGAGAACCGTCGGTTTTCCTCGAGTGTACCACTCTGCAAACATCCATGATAATGCCGCAGCCGAAGCTGAGATATGTGTCGCGACGAAGGCCGACGTTGCGAGGGCACCCGATGCAACGGCGCTCCCCGCATTGAATCCGAACCAGCCGAACCATAGAAGTGCCGCACCGATCAAGGTCATGGTCATGTTGTGCGGAGGCATCGGCTCCTGTCCGTAGCCTCTTCTCTTTCCTATTATAATCGCTGCGGCAAGAGCAGCCACACCGGAACTGACATGTACCACCAGACCGCCTGCAAAATCCAACGCGCCTAAATTTTTTATCCAGCCGCCTTCTCCCCATACCCAGTGGGCGAGCGGATCGTAAACAAATGTTGCCCACAGCAGCAGGAATACAATGTATGTCTTGAATTTAAATCTTTCTGCGAAAGCTCCGGTGATTAATGCCGGCGTTATTATCGCGAACATCATCTGAAAGAGCATATAAGATTGATGCGGTATTGTCGGCGCATAAACCGGATTTGGTGCCAGCCCAACTCCATTAAGTCCGAACCACTTCAAACTTCCTATTACATGTCCGATATCCGGACCGAAGGCAAGCGAATACCCGAAGAGCATCCACTGTACCGTGATAATACCGATAGCAATAAAACTTTGCATTATTGTCCCCAGGACATTCTTTCGTCTTACCATTCCTCCGTAAAATAAAGCGAGCCCTGGGGTCATCAGCATCACCAAAGCTGTTGAGACGAGCATCCAGGCAGTGTCGCCCGAGTTTATCCCGTCTGACTGACCGGATTGTGACACTGCGGCTTGCTCGACGGCCTGCTGCGGAACGGGTTGCGGGACGCGTCCATTTGCGGATTGTGCAAGAACTGGCTGCGCTAAGGTCATCAGCATTATTGCAAAAAGTGCATAAAACTTCTTCATACCATTTACTCCACCATTAAAATTTAATTTCTGATTATTTTCCAGATAAACTGTGCTAAACCGAATCTTGCTGCGAAAAGACCGAGAAAAATTGCCTAATATTATAATGAAATAATTTTAGATTGCAAAATATAAGTCGGCAAATATCTGGGGAATGTTTAAATAATAAGATTATTGGCGGGCTAAATTTAAATTTCTTGGGTGGCGGGGTGCTCCCGACAATTAAGAGAATCGACTAAGCTCTTACGAGCTTTCGACATCCTTGATTCTTCAGTCCTATTGCCAGCCTTTATCGCTGATCCCTTTTATTGTTTTCAAGTAAACTATTAGTTCTACCTTATCAAGGTTTGTCGTCACTACGCATACGTGATTCTCGTGTTTCCATGCTACCTGCAGATTGCCGTTTGAGCCCCGGTTCCAGAACCATTCATTTTCGTCGAGCGCTTTCGTGCATTCATGTGAAAGTGTAACTGCATTGGAATGAGCAAGCGAGGTGGGGAAAGCATAGATGCAAATATATGACGTACCCATTTTGTAAGCAACGTCCACCACTTTTTCCGCATGCAAAGTCGTGACACTTCCTCCTATCCAATCAGCGCTTTGGATGATGGGTAGAGGGATCGAGTATCCTGCTTTTTCCTTCAGGAACTTAACAACGTCCTTAGCGTCTTGAGTCTTAACCTGGAGGGTGAATGTGCCTTTCAGAAGATTTTGAAAATCGTATTCTGAAAACTCGAGGGCATCTTGAGTTTGGGAACTTGTCGTTGCGGGGGTTTGCTGAGAAAACTCGGTATCTCGCCTTGTCTGACTTTCTTGTAAAGATAGTAAGTGTCATAAAAACTAAAACTAAGGCAACTCCGAATGCTGGCCAGAGGTATCGGCGGAATTCGAAACCATGATATCGGAATCTTCTAACAGTGATAGCGTCTTCCTCGGAAAGTCGCGCTTTGATCAAATCAAGAAGATCATCCGGAGGTTTAAGTAATCCCAGTCTATCTTTAAAATAAGTCTGTGTCAGTCTCTCTAATTCTAATTCGTTTCTGCAAGTCTCGCAACTTTCTATATGCTGGTTGAAATAGTGAAGCTCCTCGGCGGACAACTCACTGTCAACCGCCCCGCTGATCAGTTCTTTTGCTTTTTTGCAGTCCGCATCCATCATTATCCTGGTACTTTCAAGCCTCATCTATTCTTTCTTTCGCATGTTTATAACCATGCCTCACCGCATATTCTCTGAGGCTGTCTCGAAGTATTTTTCTGCCCCGATGCAATCGAGACCTAACTGTTCCAACCGGTATTTCGCAGGTCTCACTGATCTCAGCATAGGTAAACCCCTCAAGGTCAAACAGAACAACCACCATCCTGTATTCATCAGGGAGCTTGAGCAGCGCTTCTGAGACTTCATCTTCTAACAGGTTGCCGAATAGTTTCTCCTGTAAATCGTTGCCATCGACTGCGGAGTTTTTGATATTTGCATAAAAATTTTCAATTTCGTCGTAATCGACTTTTTCCGGTGCCCCCATGGCTTTGTGGTATTGGTTGATGTACAAGTTCTTCATTATTTGCACCAGCCAGCCTCTTGCGTTCGTGCCTGATGCAAATTTGTCGAAATATTTATAAGCCCTGACGTACGTTTCTTGAACCAGATCTTTAGCATCGTCCGAATCCCCGATCATCCGCACCGCAAAGTTGTAGAGTGCCGCCATGTGAGGAAGCATTTCCTTTTCGAAATTTTCGCGCCTTGCTTGATTTGGGGTTAATGTCATCTAATAAGTTAACGACCACCAAGTAGCATAATGTTCCCGTTTTTATGTTGACCCTATCAAATTCTCTTGTTCAGTGAAAATAATCACAAGCCGTCACCAACGGGCGGATTTCCATGTCGCCCCGAAAGGGTCTGTGTCTATTGGAACTTGCCACAAAAGTCAACAGGTTAAATGAAGAGGTACATAATCATGTTAATGTCTGTTCAGTAGTGTATCATTCTGATTTTTGATCCAGAAGAAAACGTTTTAACCGCTAAGGACGCGAAGGCACGCCAAGGTAAGAGTTACAAAAATAATAAATACTTAGCGTATCGTTGCGATCTTGGCGGTTAAACGGGCTTTGTGGATTTTGTGGAAACTGAAAATTGATACGCTGCCGCAGGTTTTGATTTTTCAAGCATATTGAAGGAAATTGAAATGGAAGGAGTTGCAATTGAAAAGAGGGCTAATATTGGCAGTCGGAATTTTCGCCATCGTCGGAGAATCCGCCGCATACGGATCGGTCAATAGGTTAATGGCAAAGAAAGACAGCTCCTTTATATCATACCACGTTTATCATTTTTTCCACTCTGTTGACGGGATAAGCAGAAATGTTTCATGCAGCGTTAATGTAGATACATCAACTCAAAGGATAATTGAAGTGTCCGCGGAGACCGCCGTCAACACGTTTAACAGTGGGAATGAAACTCGCGACAGGAACGCCATGAATGCGATTGAATCGGACAAGTATCCATCAGTTGCATTTCGGAGCGATTCGATCGTGTATAATTCTGATACCACGGTGAGCGTCACGGGAAAACTGGCCTTTCATGGCGTGGCAAAGGAAATAATAATCCCGATTACGGTCATCTCAAAGTTAGGCGAAACCACATGCGATGGAAGCATTCGACTCGACTTTGAAATCTTCAACGTGGAACGGCCCGCGCTCATATTCATTCCCGTAGGCAATAGTTTTATCATCAAGTTTCATATGGTGTTCGAGAGTAATTTGTAAATCACCAGCAAATATCCAGGAAATAAAAGGAAAAAATTCTTATGCCAAGGTTAATTTCGATTGCAACACAAGAACCTACGACAATTGTAGGACAGGAAGAGGTTAAGGAGTTTGCGCGCGGGATATTTTCTCAGCGCAGTAACGACATCGAACGCCTTCTTAATGTTTTCAGCAATACGTCGATACAGACGCGTCACTTTACCGAGGACAGATCATGGTACGGCAAAGATCACGGTTTTGCGGAGAGGAACGAGCTGTACATCCGAAGCGCGGTTCTGTTGTCTGAAAAATGCGCGTTGAAAAGTCTCAATGATGTAAACATGCAGCCATCAGATATTCATCATGTCATTTTTGTGTCGAGCACTGGACTTTCGACTCCAAGCATAGACGCAAGACTGTTCAATTCCATAAGGTTTAACACGCACGCGAAAAGAACGCCAATCTGGGGACTCGGCTGCGCAGGTGGTGCGGCTGGATTGAGCCGGGCGCTCGAATACACCATGGCAATGCCGGGTCACGCGGTTCTACTGATCGCGATTGAGCTCTGCGGTTTAACTTTCCAAAAAGACGATTACAGCAAAAATAACCTCGTCGGAACATCGTTGTTTTCGGATGGAGCAGCAGCAGCGGTCATCGTGGGAGACGAACATCCGATGTTTAAACACAACGGCATCACTCTGTTGAGTTCTCTCTCGACCATATTCGAAAATTCACTGGACGTGATGGGCTGGGATGTAAAAGACAATGGGTTGAAAGTAATATTCAGCAAAGACATACCCACTATCGTCAGCAACTGTGTGTGCCAGAACGTTCGAGAGCTTACGCTTGAAAATGGGATCGACATTTCCGACATAAAACATTTTGCGGTTCACCCGGGAGGCCCTAAAGTCATGGATGCATACGAAGAGGCTCTCGAATTGCCAAGCGAGGTACTTCGCTTTTCACGAAAAGTTTTGCGCGAGCATGGGAATATGTCGTCGCCGACCGTCCTTTATGTTTTGAAAGAATTTGTGGACAGCCGCGAGTACAATGCCGGGGAATATGGTTTAATATCTGCACTTGGACCGGGTTTCAGCTCCGAATTGTTGCTCTTCAAAACGAATTGAATGTCTTTCTCGTGAACGAGGTACTCGGCTGGATTTTTCTCCTATTCGTACTGGCACAAAGATTTGTCGAGCTGCTAATTGCCAAGCGCCATGAACAGAAGATGAAGAGCGCGGGGGCGAAAGAAATTGACAAAAATGGTTATCGCTTAATTGTCGTCATGCACATCGCGTTTTTCGTTTCGCTCGCTTGTGAAAAGATAATTTTGAACAAGGGGTTAAGTTCACGGTGGATTCTTCTCGCATCGATTTTTGTGGTCGCACAATTTCTTCGCTACTGGGCGATTGCTTCACTCGGAATGTACTGGAACACCAAAATATTGATTGTCCCGAACCATCCTCTTATTAGAAAAGGACCGTATAAATTCTTTCACCATCCTAATTACATTGCGGTCGAAATGGAATTGTTGGTGATACCATTGATATTTTCCTGCTACGTCACTTCTTTCGTGTTCACAGTTTTAAACGCCGTCGCCATTCGCCGGAGAATTCGTGTCGAGACGAGGGCTCTGCGTGGAGGTTTGGCATAAAAAAAGTCGGGCGGAGCATATTTATATATCACTTGTTCATAAGCATCTCATCGTCCGTCCGACTTCAGATAGCAAAAACCTTTTTCTTGCACAAATGGTTTCATCATGGTTCGATTCGGGTTGGAGAGGAACTACGCATACTTGCTAAAAGTGGAATTCTGGCTTGAGAAGCCTTGAAAGCTGAGTTTTGACTGCCTTATGAAGCGTACACGGAGGGGAAACAACCCGGCATTTTCCCTCTCATCAATCTTTGTTATCTTGTTGCAGATAGATGAGGTTCGATAGCACCATATGCCTGTGTGCTGGAGCCGGCCTCCGCGAAATGAGTCGCGAAGGTAACCACTTTGGCGCGCGAGCTCACCGTGGTGATTTAACCCGATCAGTCATAATGAAACCCGCCGTACGCGGAAAAGATTTGAGATGAGAGATTATAAACTGCGAAATATTGCCATAATTGCACACGTTGACCACGGGAAGACAACGCTTGTCGATTATATGCTTAAACAAACCGGCACTTTCCGTGAGAACCAAAACATGGGAACGCGGATTCTAGATTCGAACGATTTGGAACGTGAAAAGGGAATCACGATCCTTGCAAAAAACACATCGGTAAAATACAAAGATGTAAAGATAAACATCGTCGATACCCCGGGCCATTCGGACTTCGGCGGCGAAGTTGAACGGACTCTCATGATGGTCGAAGGGGTACTTTTGCTCGTCGATGCTGCTGAAGGTCCGTTACCGCAGACAAAGTTCGTGCTCCGCAAGGCTCTTGAGTTGAACTTGAAACCTATCGTGGTCATAAATAAGATCGACCGGAAAGATGCGCGGCCCGCAGAAGTCCTGGACGAAGTTTACGACTTATTTATCACTCTAGGTGCGAACGATGACCAGATAAGTTTTCCCGTAATTTACACGATAGCAAAGCGAGGTATTGCAAAATATTCGCTCGAAAATGAAAGCTCAGATCTATTGCCGCTTTTCGAAACAATAGTCAAGAATATTCCTGAACCACCGGCCGATTCTGAGTCTCCGTTCCAGATGCTCGTGATGAACATTGAGTACAACGATTACATCGGCCGCCTCGGGATCGGGAGAATTGTTCGAGGTACGATCAAAGATGGCGCACCGATGCGCGTCGTTCACAAGGACGGCAGGGTTGAAGATGCACGCATAACAAAAATTTACACATTCGAAGGTTTAAAGCGAAACGAAGTTATCGAAGCCAGCGCAGGAGAGATTATCGCGCTTGCGGGGATGGAAGATGTTGACATAGGTGAGACGGTTTGTGATCCTGCGGATGTTACGCCACTTCCGTTTGTGAGCATCGAGGAACCGACGATCTCAATGAACTTTGTCGTGAACAATTCACCTTTCGCGGGTAAAGAAGGCAGGTACGTTACGACGAGGAACCTCGCCGAGCGATTGCAGCGTGAACTCCGGGCAAACGTGAGCCTGCGTGTTGAACCCGGAAATACCCCGGACATTTTCACTGTCAGCGGTAGAGGCGAGCTTCATCTTGCAATCCTGATCGAGACTATGCGCCGAGAGGGATATGAATTTCAAGTCAGCAAGCCAAAAGTCATTTATAAAACAATCAACGGCGAGCTTCAGGAACCCGTTGAGCACGTCGTGATCGACACCCCGGATGAGTTTGTCGGAGCTATCATAGACAACCTGAGCAAGCGTAAGGGCGAAATGAAAAATCTCCTGCCGGGACATGGCAACACGCGGTTGGATTTTATCGTGCCTGCGAGAGGACTTATTGGATTTAGAACGGAATTCCTGACACAAACGAAAGGTGCCGGAATTCTCCATCATAACTACCATGGATACGAGCCGTTCAAAGGCGAGATCGAAATGAGAAATAAAGGTGCCGTGGTCGTGCTCGAAACGGGAACTGCGGTGGCTTATGCGATGTGGAAGCTCGGTGAAAGAATGACTTTCTTCATTACACCGGGCACCGAGGTCTACGCTGGAATGATCGTTGGAGAAAGTGCACGCGAGGATACGATCGTTGCAAATGTGTGCAAGACCAAGCATTTGACGAACATGCGTGCATCAGGTGCAGATGAAGCGATTCGACTTGAGCCTCCCGTAATTATGACGGTCGAGAAAGCCATCGAGTGGATTAATGACGATGAATATGTCGAGTTCACACCGAAGTCAATTCGCCTCCGCGAGAGGATTCTGAACCATGATGAACGCTACAAGGCCAGGAAGAAAACCGCGGTGGGATAATCAAGCACCGAGTCCAGAAAGCTACTTTCCTTTGTACAGCCGCTCGGCAAGGAATGGAGGCAAGCCGGCAGCCAAAATCTTGGCAGCAGCCGTCCCGAAACTATATTCGATCCGGAAATTCTCGTATGTGAAATTCGAAGTGTCGATTACGCCGAAGCTCGCACGGTTGTCGCCGTCGCGCGGCTGTCCGACGCTCCCTACATTTATCAGCTCCTTAATCTGTGAATCTTCAGCCGTAGGCTGATCCACCATCGGCGCCGATGTTTTGAAGATTACCGGAACATGGGTGTGGCCGATAAGGCAAATCTTTTCATCAAGAGTCGATAGCTCGACTTGCGCCTCGGCATTTGTAAATATATATTTCCAGGCTCCCGGTTCCGCCGGCGACGCATGAACCATTAAGACATTCTCTATCTTGTGTGTCAGCGGAATGTTCCTCAACCATTCCAGGTTCGCATCCGACAGAAGCTCGCGCGTGTAAGTGATGGCAGCCTGCGCATAAGAATTGATCGTTGAAAATGTATCTTCACTAAACAAAGCATCGTCATGGTTTCCCCGAACCGCATATTTTGCTTCCCGTCTCACAATCTCAACAACCTCATCGGGATTAGCTCCATATCCTACCACATCACCAAGGCAGATTATCTCATCAACGCGCTTCTTGCTGATTTCCCTCAAAACCGTCGTGAGCGCTTCGATGTTTGAATGAATGTCGGAGATGATTGCGTATTTCAAGGTCAAGTCTTTGTAGAATTCTTTACCGCTTCGCCTGCCACAAAAAAGGAATCAAGCCTTTTTATCTCAACAATGTCGAGTCCGCCGGACTTAATGTCCGAGACTATGTTCCTGTCAAGATGGCATCCGCCGGATAGCTTCTTCCAAACGGGAGTTATTGCTTTCTCAGCCATGGCTAACATGGGCCATCCGGAGATAGGATGTTCCGCAAAGTAAAATCGTCCGTTTTGCTTAAGCACTCTGCGGATTTCGCGAGCAGCTTTTGAAGGATCGCCTATGGTACAGAAAGTCAATGTTGAGACTACCGTGTCGAATGAATTATCCGGGAAGGGAATTAGCTCCGCTCCGGCCTGGATTAGAGCCGCACAGTTTTGAATTCTATCTGCCGCCTTTTTCAGCATAGATGCATCCGGTTCAATAGCGAAGACGCAGCTTGCATTTTTAAAGAATCTGAAATTCAATCCTGTCCCTGCCCCGATCTCAAGTATTCTCCCCGAGGCATTTTTCAACACTTCTTGTCGCACCTGCTCGAAGCCAAGTTTGTCAGCCGGCACCATGATCGTGTTGTATATGGCTGCTAAGAATAGGTGAGCGCTCACTTTATTGAACTTTCAAAATCCTCGTAAGATAGAGACTTAAATCCGGCAAATATGTGACAATCAACAAAGCCAATAGTGTTATCGCAAGAAACGGCAATACCGCTCGATAAATCTTTACTATGTCCTTTTCAAAACGCAAACTCGATATGAATAAGTTCAATCCTAATGGCGGCAGCATATACCCGATTTCCAAATTTAAGAGGAAAATCACTCCGAGGTGAACAGGATCAATTCCGTATTGCGTAGCGATGGGAACAATAAGCGGCACGACAATGATGATTGCAGAAAAAATCTCAACCATATTTATGACAAGGAGAAAGATATTCAGCAGGATGAGGAAGACAAGCTGGCTGGAAACAAACTGGTGAATGAGCTCGAACATTCTCATCGGGATCTGGGCGTCGATGAGGTAGCTTGTAAGGCCAAGCGCCGTTCCGAGCACAACGAAAATGGCGCCAACAAGCATCATGCTTTTCTTTACGATTTTCGGGAGGTCCTTAAAAAATTTTACATCGCGAAGGACAAACACCTCGACGACGAACACGTAGAATGCCATGATAGCACTTGCTTCTGTCGCGGTGAAAAACCCGGCATAAATTCCTCCGATAATTATGATGGGCAGCGGAATTTCCCACGCAGCTTCTTTCAGAGCGCCGGCGGCTTCACGGAAAGAGAACGGTTGCCGTTTGACTCCCGAGCGGACGCCTGTGTAAATGCTGTAAGTTGAAAGCATCAGTATCAATAAAATCCCGGGCAAAACACCTGCTGCAAAAAGCTTGTCAACGCTGATGCCGGCAACGATTCCATAGAGAATTATCGGCAGACTCGGCGGGAACAGCAACCCTAAACTTCCCGAAGTTGTCATTAAACCGAGCGAGAATCTTTCGGGATAAGATTCTTTAACGAGAATAGGATACAGAAGTCCGCCGAGTGCAACGATCGTTACGCCTGACGCGCCGGTGAATGCAGTGAAGATCGCGGTGGAGACAATGGAGACAATCGCAAGGCCGCCCGGCATCCATCCGAAGAATGCGAGGGCAAGTCGAACGAGTCGCTTCGGTGCATTGCTTTCCGCGAGCAGATATCCGGCGAATGTGAAGAGCGGTATGGCAATCAGTGCCGGAAGGCTTGCAAGCCGGTAAAGCTCCACGATGACAGCAGAAGTGTCCACTCCTATTGTCTTGAAGAGCAAGAGCCCGCCCGCGGCGATTAAAACAAAGACAGGTTCGCCAAGAAGCACTAATAATAGAATGATGATCCCGACAACGATATATATCATTTATAAAAACCCATTAACAGTGATAGTTAAAAACGGAGGATGAAAAGCGATGAATCTTTGACCGCTCACTATTCGTTTTGAATTGTTGTCAAACGATCTCGACCGACTTCGGTCCGGTAACTATATCTTCGATCGCTCTGAATAGAAAGTGAATTCCGATTAGTCCGAAGCCGATCGGAATAATTATCTCCAGGTCGTACGCCATGACGTTCTTGCCTAGAAAAACAAAAAGCGGCTCGGTGTTGTATTTTATTTCATCCGATACAAATGACATTCCAGCATCATAAAGAAAATAACAGACTACCGATGCGGCGAGATCAAGAAATGCCTGAACGATTCTCTGCGTAAGCTTCGGGAGACGTTTTGTAATTATATTAATCGAAAAATGGCGCGACTCCTTGGCAGCTAATGCGGCCCCCAAAAACCCGATCCACAAGACGAGATGCCTCAGAAAAACGTCAGCCCAAAGTATGCCTGTCTGCCAAAATTCTCTAAGAATAACCTGAAGAAATGCCATCACAACTGTCACGGTCAGAAAGATTACGAGCAAAGTATTTTCGATAATACCCAAAACATTTTCGATTGATTTAAGAGCTTTCACTTGTTTTCCTTGCGAAATTGATCGAGCGCCGACTCGACCTGCTTGAGCAAATCTTCCGAGTACAATTTCCCGACGAGCATTTGCCGCGCTTCTTCGCCGGTTTGATAATAATACGCAAGTTCGCTGCTGGAACGCGGATGGGTAATGATAATCCCCTTTGATTCCAAAGTTGTGATCGCCTTCTTATTATCTTCGCGGCTGAGTTCAGTCAGCTTTGGGAGATAAATTTGCCCGTTCTTTACCAGGATTTGCTGCAAATCCTCCGGGAGAGAATCGAAATACTTCTTTGATATAAGAACAGAACCCGATGAATTTGCGAGCGGGACATCCAGCATGTACTTAGTTTTCGTAAACCATTGGAGAGGAATAATCGCAAGTGGCGGAGCGTAAACACAGTTGATCATTCCCGTCTGGAGGGCAGAATTTACGTCTGTGATCGAAAGTGGAATCGGGGCAAGCTTCAAAACTTTGAATGCGACCTCCGCTATCGGGTCGCCTTCCCACATCCATGCTTTGACGTCTTGCATGTCTTTAACCGAGTAAATCGGTTTTTGAGTGAAGACATATACAAATCCGGCCTCCGCCCAACCGAGAAAAATGAAGCCGCCTTTTTCGAAAGCCTCGCTAAATTCAGGAGTGAACTTCTTGTAGATATAATCAATTTCAGCGGTGTTATGGAAAAGGAAAGGGGTATCCAGGATGCGCACTTCCGGCGCAATCTCACCCATCCCGACGCCGGTAAAACCTCCCGCCTGATATTGTCCGATTCTGATTTTTCTGAGAACATCCTTTTCGTCGCCTGCAATTCCGCCCGCATAAAACTTAAAGCCGAGTCTCCCACCGCTGTCTTTTCTTATCACCGCGTCATATTCTTGCATTACATTCATCCATGTTGTACCAATCGGAGCGACGGTGGCGAATTTAATCGTATATTCTTGTGCCTGGACCGGGACAGCGGATAAAACAAAACTCAACGAGAGGAAGCACCAGATTCCAAAGGGTTTCATCATGATAGTTATTTTTTCAGGTATTTTTAGCATTGGATATTCCTTTTACGAAGAGACAGGATTCAAATCTATTTTGAATTAAAAATAATCGCTTTCATGCTTTAATAATTCTTCCGATTTCGACTTTGCAATCTCGTTAGCGAGGTTTTGCTCAGGCAGCAAGTTTTCGGGCGCATCGATCACTTCGTGTAACATGGATTCGAAGAGCTCTTTGTTCTGTGTCATAACGGCATAAGTTTTTGCATAATAATAATATACCATCAAAAACTTTCCGTCGGAAATTCGAAGCGCTCTGTCGAAATGAACTCGTGCTGACGCCGTATCTCCTCCGAACATTGCAGGCAAGCTCGCCTGAATTGTTCCGAAGAACAAATGAACACCTCCGTAAAAATATGAATCGTCATATTTGAGAACGAAGTCCATCATAGCTTCCACCTTCGGCAGATCAGCAATAGCATTGACATCATCAAGGTTCAGATTTATATAATTTGCCCAGGCGTTCGCCGTCCAGAATATCGCGGGGACTTCATCCTTGCCGAATTCGTTCAAAACATTCTTGAAATCCGTAACGTCGCCGCTAAATGCTTTTTTGAAGTCGTCGTTCTCAAAGAGAATTCTCAAACCATAATCGCGTGCGCGGAGGTAGAATAAGCTGGCACGGGTCTTCGATGAATCCTCGACGAAACCGAGGGCGTAACTTGTGTAACCCTGCGCACCAAGCAAAAGCAGATCTTTATTGTCGGGTGCTTTTAATATCAGCCCATCGAGCAGTTTCAAATCGGCGGGAATCGCTTGACTTGCGAGTTGAAGATCGGTTTCTCTGTTCATTGCCTGGAAGCCGCCGTCTATGATGCCGCTTGTGGCTCCGATGGTAAGCTGTGTTATAATACCGCAGCCCTGTATCAGAAAAATGAATGTTGCGGCAGGCAGCAACAACAAAAATTTTATCCGGTTATTCATCAATAATTCAATTGCTTTCAATAAGAAGCTCTTAGCGGACAGATCAACGCCGCCAGGATTTTATATTGAGAGAATTTGGGTGAGTTCAACAAGACTGTTGTCGATCCCCTTCTTTTTTTCCCACGTATCGCGCATGGGGGTGTAAACAATTTTGGCATTTATCTCGCCAGCCATTACATTGAGCTCGCCCGCCAAGAGTCCCTCGACGGCTGCGGAACCTAATTTTGCGGCCAGTACTCTGTCGCGCGCGCTCGGGCTTCCGCCTCGCTGGATATGTCCGAGGACGGTCACGCGAAACTGAAGGTGGACAAACTCACTCATACGATGCGCGAGATCGACTGCGCCGCCATTGAAGCAACCCTCTGCAATTACGACAATGCTGCTTCGCTGACGACCACCGGTCATAAGCTTCCGTCGAATGGCCTCGAAATTCTCTTCTATTTCCGGAATTGCAATATACTCTGCACCGCCTGCGATGCCGCAATCAAGCGCTATGAACCCGGCGTCGCGTCCCATCACCTCGACATAAAATACTCTGTCGTGCGCGTCTGCCGTGTCGCGGATCTTATCGATGGCTTCAACGGCAGTGTTTATCGCCGTGTCATAACCGACAGTGTAATCCGTTCCGTAAAGGTCATTGTCGATCGTCCCCGGCACACCGACTGTCGGGATCATGTGTTCGTCGTAAAGAAGGGTGGCTCCCTGAAAGGTTCCGTTTCCGCCGATTGCGACCAGTCCGTCTATTCCCTGTGCACTCAGGTTTGCGGCAGCTTTAGCTCTTCCTTCGGGCGTCATGAATTCTGTAGAGCGTGCCGTCTTGAGAATTGTGCCGCCGCGCTGAATTATATTCGATACCGAGCGAGGTCCCATCGGAATGAAATCACCTTTCAGCATTCCATTATATCCATGCTGGATGCCCACAACTTCCGTATTGTGGTACACTGCCGTTCTTACAATTGCTCTTAATGCAGCGTTCATTCCGGGTGCATCACCACCGCTGGTGTAAACCCCGATTTTCTTTATCTTACTCATGTCCCTCTTAGTTGCTATGGAATCCCTTCGGGAAAAAACTGTTTAAATTTATCACTCACCGTAAGAAAATGCAAAGCGCCGCCTTGCTGCACCACCCGTGTTCTGACATATTTTCATGTGTGAGTGGGACAGGCATAGAAGATGACGTAAGAAACTTGTATTTTTATGTGTCTTTTAAATCGGCCGAGCCGACACGAGTTGGAGAAATTATACTTCCAATAGACTAATATTAATTAAATGTTTTTGATGAAAGAGTTGCATGCAAAACCTATCAAGAACTTGAGTCGCATAAGACTCGTGGTGACCCGATCTTGACAGTACACTTCAAGACAAGGAAGGACAGTTAAACCTGATGATAGAGAAGATAAGCGGCGAAGTCATGGCAGCAAGGTATTGCGAGTCCATATACAAATGTGGAGCTGACCAAAGCACTTGGCTAAAATGAATGACAATCCCCGCGAGCGTGAACCGCGGCAATCAAAACCTTCACCACGGAAACTGATGAATATCGACAGGAAGAAGAATATTCTAATAAAAATATTTCTTTTTTTAGCTCTCGTGACTGTAATAAGTCTTCTCGCGCCTTCACAAAACCAACTGACTTTCAATTATGACGTTGGCACAATATGGACGCATGAAGATCTCATAGCTCCTTTCTCATTTCCGATCTACAAGAACGATGTAGATTATCAAAAGGAAATAAAACAGGCGGCTGCTAACGTTCACCCGGTGTACGATAGAGTTGAGATCGGAAACTCCCGCGCGGACTCAGCGGTCGCAATCATCAGCCAGATTCAAAATGCAATAAAACTCCACATAAAATCGGTTCGAGACGAGAACAAAAGAACCTTTGCAAGAGATTCCGATGCTCTTCACTCATTGTTGCAAGCTCTTCCTTATAAGTTCTCTGACTCCGATTGGCATCAAATGCTCGCCGCCGTAAATAGAAACCCTTCAATCTTAAATAGGTTAAGCGGTCTGGTTCCTTCAATGAGGGAAATAATTGCGAGTGATTACCAGCCGGGGATTATAGACAGGCCTCGAGGCCTGGTAGGCTCAAGTATCATAGTGGTACGAGAGAAGAATTCCGAAACATCCGTTTTCACCGATCAAGTCCTGACCCCGCAGGATGTTTTCAACCAGCTCGATCAGGCAGCGAGCACAATATTTAAAGGTGATACCGCATCTGAAGCCATAATCTCAAGTGCAGTTGCAGCACAAGTGAATCCAAACCTGACGTACGATGGAGCAGAGACTCAACGTGAGATCAACGCGGCTGTCGATCTCGTGCCTCGCACCGTCGGCTTCGTTAAAGAGAACGAACGAATAATTAGCAAACACGATCGGATCACAAGCGACATAAAGTTGAAGTTAGATTCACTTGAAAAAGCGCTCCGCGAGAGAACCGGAAAAACGGATATCATTTTACAGTACGTCGGAAGATTTCTCCTGGTTTTTGTAATAACCGGGCTCCTCAGCATTTATCTTTTTCTTTTCAGGAAAAAGGTTTTCTTCAACAACAAAATGGTCTCACTCATTGCCGTAGTGCTGGTTTTTGAGGCGCTGCTAATGTATTTCGCATTCACCGCGCAGACGACATTGCCGGTTGAGTATCTTGTGCTGGTACCGGTTGCTTCGATGATCGTGGCGATAATTTTCGATTCGCGGATGGCTTTCCAAACAACGGTTGCAGTTGCGCTCCTTGTCGGGGCCATGAAAGGCAACGACTTCGGCGCAGCGTTCGCGGCACTCAGCGCGGGAGCGCTCGCGGTTTACACCGTGCGTGACATCAGGAACAGGACGCAGATATTCAGGAGTTTGGTTTTTATATTCATCGGATATTCTGTGGCTTCTTTAGCCATCTCGCTTCAGACCGCAGAAGACGCCTCAAGCATTTTGGCTGACTTATCTCTGATCGCAATTAATTCGGTTCTCTCGCCGATCATAACTTTTGGCTTCCTCATCTTCTTCGAAAAAGTATTCAACATTGCCACCGACCTTACACTTCTAGAGTTATCGGATTTCAACCAGCCTCTCTTGCGCGAGCTGTCTCAGAAAGCCCCCGGTACTTTCCATCATTCAATAATTGTCGGAACGCTTGCGGAAAAGGCGGCAGAAGCGGTCGGTGCGAATTCGATACTGGCTCGCGTCGGCGCCTATTACCATGACATCGGTAAAACGCTGCGACCCGGCTATTTCATTGAAAACACGATGGATTCGGACAAATCCAAGCACGAGTGGCTGCCTCCCGATGTCAGCGTCCAGATGGTTGTATCGCATGTCGCCGACGGTATTGAGCTTGCAAAGAAACATCACCTCCCGCAGAGAATTATCAATTTCATCCCCATGCATCATGGTACTACACTTGTCGCATATTTTTACGGCAAAGCTCTGCGAAGACCTTTCGCCACCGGAGATGTAAGCCAAGAGGATTATAGATACGACGGACCGAAGCCTGACTCGAAAGAAACGGCGATCGTAATGCTAGCGGATTCGGTCGAAGCCGCCACTCGCTCTCTGCAGGAGAAGTCCATGGAAAATTTGGAAGCCATGGTAGATGCAATTGTTAAGAGCAGATACGAAGAAGGTCAGTTAAACGAAACAAATTTAACATTCAGCGACTTGACAAAAATCAAAGAAAGTTTCCTCGCCGTTTTGTCCGGCATCTATCACAAAAGGATAGAATATCCCGGACAATCTGAAAAAATCATGGCGGGTCCGGAGAATTTATCAGAGCTTCCGATTCCTTATTCCGAATCTTCTAACGGCGCACGTGAAGTCCCGGAACCGGTCGGAGAGTTGAGCCAAAAGGAGATCAATGAATTTGCACCGCCGGCGCCGAGCAGAAAAAGAAGAAAGAGAAAAGCCGCGCCCAATGCCACAACAAAATATCGCCGCAAAAATCGACAACAACCTTAAAAATCGAGCCGTCGGAATTTGTCCAGCCCAAATTGCTATTTCCTGCGTAATTATTGTGGAGACCGACATGAGGCATCAACAATCCTGAAATTAGAATTCGATCAGAAATGCCCGATCGCGAATTAAATAGGAAAATCTCCAGCCAGCTTGACCTTTTTTTTGAGTTTATGAAGTTCGAGAAAGGTTTGTCCGACAACAGTCTGGTCTCATACCACAATGACCTGAGCAGATATGGCGGATTCGTAGAATCTCACGGACTTAATGGACTTAACGAGGCCTCACGTTCGGAACGTCAGAAATTATTTCAAATCCCTCTTTGACATGGGGTTGAAACAAAGCAGCATCGCCAGGAATTTTTCGGCCGTAAAAAATCTCCACAAGTTTTTGGTATTCAGGAAGATCTCGGAAATCGATCCGACTGCGAACCTCGATCGTCCGAAGCCGTCGAAAATGCTCCCGGTCGTCTTAAGCACAGACGAAATCGAGCGCCTCATCGGCTCGCCAGATATGAATACGGAACTGGGCACGCGTGATCGTGCTATGATCGAGACCCTATACGCGACCGGAATGAGAGTGAGCGAGCTTGTTAATCTCAAAAAAAGAGATTTAATTAAGAGCGAGAACGTGGTAAGGGTGTTTGGAAAAGGTTCGAAGGAACGGATTGTCCCGATCGGCGACATAGCACTCGAATGTATTGAGCGCTATGATTCGTCAGCTCGTCCAAAGTTGCAGAAGGGAAAGTCTGGTGGAAACGATTTTCTGTTTTTAAATTTCAGAGGCGGCAAACTCTCGCGGATTTCCGTTTGGAGGATGTTGCAGAAATACGGGCACAGCGCCGGAATAAAAAAACAAATTCACCCGCACACTCTGAGGCACACATTTGCGACACATCTCTTAGAAGGCGGCGCAGACATTCGCGCAGTCCAGGAAATGTTGGGGCACAGCGACATCGGCACGACACAGATATATTTGCACTTAGACAGAAATTATTTAAGAGAAGTAATAGACAGGTTTCATCCAAGAGGAAGATATGCTAAGTAAACTATACATATTACCGGTTCTACTTTTCTCGGTGATCTTACACGAAATTTCTCACGGCTACGCCGCGCTGAAGCTCGGCGACCCGACTGCGCGCGACATGGGACGGCTCACACTCAATCCGATTCCTCATATCGACCTGATCGGATCAATAGTGGTTCCGTTGTTCTCGCTTTTGACAGTCGGTCAAATTTTGATCGCGTGGGCAAAACCTGTTCCGGTTAACCCGATGAATTTTTCAGATCAGCGGCGCGACGACGTTATTGTTTCGTCGGTCGGCCCGATATCGAATCTAATCATGGCAGTTGTGTGTGCCGTGATAACGATTCTGCTTCTGAAAGTTCAGCCTCTCATCGGGGATGCAGCTGCGTCGTCGCCCTTTTTTGTTTTTCTATTGAAAATGTTTTATGGTGGAATTTACCTAAATGTCATGCTCGGAGTTTTCAATCTTGTTCCGATTCCGCCGCTTGACGGCTCGCATGTGTTGGGCGCATTTCTGCCTCCGGAAGCGGCGGCGATATACAGCAGAATAGGGTTTGCCGGGATTTTTCTTATACTCATTTTGATGCAAATCCCGGCCTTTTCGGCAGGCTTCTTCTCAGCAATCGATTTCTTCTATGCGCCGCTGTACCAGCTTGTGGTATCATTTGCGTAAGGCCGCGCAATGGAAATGAAAATATCTTTAAATGTGAAGAATATTATGCGTTTCGAAGTAGGTCTGACCGGCAGAAATATATCCCGCTCATTGCTGCGTGCATGTTATGCTGGCCGCTGCAAGGCAATAGTGAGCGATTATTTTCGATCTTCACGGTCTATCTTTTACAGTTACGGCTCTGCCGAGTTAGGTGTTGTTGAATGATTGTAATGAAATTCGGAGGAACTTCGGTCGAGGATTCGGATGCAATCCGAAGGGTAATTGAAATTGTAAAATCGGAAATCTCGAGGAAACCGATCGTTTTTGTTTCCGCGTGCGCGGGAGTTACAAACCAGCTATTGAAAATTGCAGGTTTGTCCGCTGAAGGAAGAAAAGATGAGGCGAACGATCTCATCGCCGCGATTCGGTCAAGACACGAAAAACTTGTGGACGACCTGATAAACTCCGAGCTCCCCAAGAATTATATTAAGGGAAAGATTTCGGTTTATGCGCACGAGTTGAAAAATCTATCCCAATCCATTTCGGTTCTCGGCGAAGCAACCGACCGTTCACGCGACACAATCGCCTCCTATGGCGAACGGCTTTCATCGATGATAATCGGGCAGGCGATGGAAGAACGTTCGATCAAAACGGCTCTCGTCGATGCTCGCGAATACATGATCACGAACGATAACTACACAAAGGCAGCGCCGATTTTCCATCTCGTCAACGAAAAAACCCAAAGCGTGCTCCTGCCGCTTGTGCAAAATGACTACATTGTCGTGACGCAAGGATTTATCGGAGCGACTGAGAAGGGAATTATAACGACAATTGGAAGAGGCGGTTCGGATTACTCGGCTGCGATAATAGGAGCGCTTGTCGGCGCGTCGGAAATTCAAATCTGGACCGACGTTGACGGCGTTCTCACCGCGGACCCATCGATTATTCCCGATGCAAGGCGAATAAAAAAAATGTCCTTCAACGAAGCTTCCGAGCTTGCCTACTTCGGCGCAAAAGTGCTGCACCCGATGACTATTCTTCCGGCAATCGAGAAAAATATTCCGGTATATGTCAGGAACTCTCGAAATCCATCATATCATGGCACGCTTATAACTAAGACGGACGAGCCTGCCGAATATCCCGCACGCGGGAAAGAATGCGTTGTAAAATCCATAGCCTACAAAGAGCGGATAACTTTATTGAATCTTGTTTCCAGCCGAATGTTTCTCGCCTCCGATTTCCTCGAAGCGGTCTTCGCTGTGTTCAATAAGTATAAAACGATCGCTCACGCCGTCGCAACGAGCGAAGTAAGTGTCTCGGTTGCAATCGATGATACCACGAAGCTGGAAGATATGATGAAAGAATTCTCGGAGTTTGCCGAGGTGTCATCGTCGAGCGATAAAGCGATAGTTTGCATCGTCGGCGACAATATCCGCCATAGTCCCGGAGTTGTCGGTAGAATTTTTTCCGCACTCGACGGAATACGAATCAATATGATATCGCAAGGCTCATCTGAAATCAACATTGGCTTTGTTGTAGATGAGAAGGATATCGAGCAGGCGGTGAAACTTCTACACGGCGAGCTCTTCGAAAGCGATTCCGCACGAACTTTGTCGTCGGACATTATCGATTAATTTCATAAACTTCGAATTGTACCATGAAACCCGGCAATTGGATGGCAGACCAAATTAGATATAAGAAAGATAAACTTTACGTCGAAGCCATTCCAGCATCCCACCTCGCGGAAAAATACGGAACGCCTCTCTACGTTTATAGCAAAAGCCAGATCAGGAATAAGCTCTCATTGCTTCAAAAGGCTTTCGGCAAAATTCCGAACACGAAAATTCTTTACGCTTTAAAAGCGAATTCAAACCTGGAAGTGCTGAAGGAGATCAGGTCGCTCGGTGCGGGAGCGGACACGGCATCCGCCGGAGAAATTTTTCTTGCATTGAAAGCCGGATTTCCCGCCGCCGCCGTTTCCCTTGCAGGAGTCGGGAAGACTGAGAAAGATATCGAATTCGCACTTACCCGGAACATCGGCGTCATCATAGCCGAATCGAAAGAAGAGATCGAAGTCATTTCGAAATGCGCTGCCGCACTCGCAAAAAATGCTCGCGTCATGCTGAGAATAAATCCCGATGTCGATGCGCGGACTCATCCGCATATTTCTACAGGACTCAAAGAAAATAAATTCGGGATCGATATCGATTGCGCAGATGCCGTCGTCAAGTTTGCGGCCAAACGAAAAAATATAGAGTTCGTCGGGATACATTCACACATCGGATCGCAGATCACAGGGTTGGGTCCATTTGCCGAATCTGCGGAATCCATCCGCAATTTTGCTCTAAAATTAAAGAAAGAAGGAATCCGCGTGAAACAAATAGACATAGGTGGCGGAATCGGGGTCCGGTACAGAAACGCCGTCAAAAATAAATTCCTTCCCCTCGAGAAGCGTGAGGATTCCACGATAGATCTTGCTGCGTTCGCGGGTCTTGTGCAAGAGAAGCTTTCGCCGCTCGGCTGCGAGGTTGCAATCGAGCCGGGCCGCTTCATTGTCGCGGAGGCCGGTGTCCTGCTGACACGCGTTTTGTATAAAAAGAAATCTCACGAAAAAACATTTCTGATTGTCGATGCGGGAATGAACGACATGATGCGTCACGCGTTGTATTCGGCTTATCACCAAATTGTGCCGGCGGAATTGTCGAAGGTCACGTCCGCTGGAAATGGCGGAAAGTTCGAGACGGTGGATGTCGTAGGGCCTGTTTGCGAATCGACGGACGCATTTGCACTTTCGCGCGAACTTCCCTCGGTAAAACGAGGTGACATACTCGCTATTCTGACAACGGGTGCCTACGGATTTTCTCTCGCCTCCAATTATAATTCCCGCTCGAAGCCCGCGGAAATTCTCGTTGAAAAAGACTACGCGCGCGTCGTGAGAGACCGCCAGACCTATGAAGATTTGGTTTAAATGAAAAGTTTTTGTTATTTATTATGTGGTCAAGAAGCACGATCATTTCGTGCAAGAGCGGATAATAAGAAATTAAATGGATAATTCGGCAGGATAATCAAGAATATGAAAACGTATAACGTGGCAGTTGTCGGTGCGACCGGACTTGTCGGAAGAAAGATGATGCAGGTTCTCGAAGAACATAAATTCCCGGTGAAACATCTGACGCCGCTGGCATCGGAGAGATCCGTCGGAAAGGAAATTTCGTTCAAGGGTGAGAAAATAAAAGTTCAGAAATTAACGCCGGAGAGTTTCAAAGGAATCGAGATCGCTCTATTCTCCGCGGGAGCGGCGGTCAGCAAAGAGTTTGCTCCCATTGCCGCGAAGGAAGGAAGCGTGGTCATTGACAATAGCAGCGCATGGAGGATGGATCCTAAAACTCCGCTCGTCGTTCCGGAAGTAAATCGCGCCGACATTTTCAAGCATCATGGAATTATTGCGAATCCAAATTGTTCCACGATACAAATGGTTGTCGTGCTCAAGCCGCTCCATGATAAATACAAAATCAAGCGAGTCGTAGTTTCGACTTACCAATCCGTGACAGGCGCGGGACAAAAAGGTGTCGACCAGCTTGATGAAGAGCTCGGGAAGAAAACCGGCAAAACCCAGAAGTTTCCTCACAAGATCGCGTTCAACTGCCTTCCGCATATAGATGTGTTCCGTGATGATGGTTACACGAAAGAAGAGCACAAAATGACTTTCGAGACGACGAAGATCATGGGGGACGATTCGATAAAGGTAACGGCGACCTGCGTCCGCGTACCGGTATTCGGCGGGCACAGCGAGAGCGTGAATGTGGAAATGCAGAAAAGTTATGAACTGAAAGATGTGTTTGAGCTATTGAAGAAGTCGCCTGGTATAATCGTGGCAGATGATCCGTCGCAAAATATTTATCCGATGCCGTTGAACGCTTATGAAAAAGACGAGGTTTTTGTCGGACGAATACGCCGAGACGAGACCGCACCGAACGCGCTGAACATGTGGATTGTCTCGGACAATATAAGAAAAGGCGCTGCCACAAATGCGGTGCAAATCGCGGAAGAGCTGATTAAAGGAAGAGACTGAAATCAGTAACGGCAGTTGTCTGTTTAAGTTGCGCTCAAGCCAGTGTCTCCTCTTAATTCAATCTATGTTAAACCAAATTTGGTGCAATGAATTCGCCTAACCTTAACGAGTATGTAAATCCTGAACATGCGCTTGCTTATCTTGCGAAGGCGGATAAGCTTCCTCATCGCACCGAAGGCGAAGCGGTAATCCTCGAGTTACTTCCTCAACGAGTCAACCGCGTCCTCGACTTGGGAACCGGCGACGGGAGATTGATGTCGCTCGTCAAAGTCGCAAGGCCTCAGTCACACGGCGTGGCAATCGATTTCTCCCCGACGATGCTGTCCGCCGCAAATGAACGATTCAAGAATGACGAAACAGTTTCTGTGGTGGAACACAATCTGGAAGCTCCGTTACCCGATATTGGCTTATTCGATGCTGTCATTTCCAGCTTTGCCATCCATCATCTGAGCGATGAGCGCAAATTCGAACTTTATAGGGAAATTTTCAATTGTCTTCAAGCCGGCGGTGTGATTTGTAACCTTGAGCATGTATCGTCTCCGACAAGATCGCTGCATGAAGATTTTTATCTGGCGATAGGCTCGAGCGTCACCGAGGAAGGCCCATCGAATAAATGCTCCTCGCTTGAGAGCCAGTTGGATTGGCTGAGACTGATCGGTTTCATCGACGTCGATTGCTTCTGGAAATGGCGTGAATTCGCACTCTTCGCCGGAACGAAACCGAAGTAGTCCGCAACAGCAGCGGAATCCTGCGAATTGTCTTTCCCTGATTAACCCCGTTCTTTCATCAACCCTGCCATTCTTAAATCGGAAGTTTGTACTTCATAGAATTTTTGAAAAAAGAAACGCGCGGTTCTCAAATCCTGATTTTTCGTAGAATTTGTGAGCTACTTTCCTTTGAAATGCCGAGTCCAACTCAATCCTGCGGCATCCTTTCTCTTTGGCAATGACTACAAGATGCTGTAAAAGTCGAGTGCCGACACCATGGTGTCGATACTTGTTGTCTACGACGAATTCATCGACGTGACAAGTATATCCTTCTTGCCAGAGATTATTTTTGATCGTAAGCGATCCGAACCCCATTACGTATCCATCCTCCACAGCACAAATATATTTTTGTGAATGTGAATATAGCGCTCTTTCAAAAACAATGCGGAGAGAAGGAACATCGATTGGCTTACCGGGCCAGAGCTGACCTAATAGCTTTGCGACATCGTCAAAATACGCTTTATCGCATCGGCGTATTTCTATCACAAGAGCATCTAATTTTTATTTGTCCAGAGCGAGCTCAACAATCGGCACATCCCAGTGAGCTTTCAATATCTCGAACCTCCTCTGCTCTTCTTTCTTATGTGTCTCCAGATCAGGATAAAGCTGGCGAGCAAGATCCGATTCGTTGAATCCTTCGTCTGTCGTTTGAATATTTTTCCAGACGATGGTCACTCTGAAATCCCACCGCGCATCTTCTGTACCATGGAAACGCGGCCTTGCAAGGCTGAGCTTCAGTATGTGTCCCATCTCCATACGTTTCTTCAAAACCGGGTGATGGTTCTTCTTATAAAGCTCTATAAATTCGTTGGCATGACCCCACCGGGCTTTATAATAATACTCAACGATGTATGGTTTGTCTTGTGTCGCTATCATGGTATTATCCCCCAAATCACTGATTTGCAGCTTAAATTATCGATAATGTGGATGTGTAGTTGTGAACCTTCGTTCGTCCGCCGGCGATATGCGAGTGGACTGTTGGGCAAAGTGAGCAATTTAGGTCGTGGCCTGAAATTATTTTGGTTTATGATAATGATACTCAACAATGCTGTAAATGACTTTCTCGTCTTGGCCTAAGCGGTCAATATATTTTCTTTTTTCATGGTTCTCAAAAATAACAGCTATTTAATATCTTAGACGTTCCCTTGTCTCTTCCGGGAAAATGATTTTTCAATTGATTTAGGAGGCCCTCCGGAAAGCCGCTTGCAAAGGCCAACTACATTCTTCTCATGGCCCTGTTTCCAACTGCCGGCCTTGTCGGTCTCACCTTTTTTGTGGCCGCCGGCTTTGTTAGGACTTCCTCCGTCGGTTTCTTGTTAATAAAATATTGCTGTCCTATCGACAAGAGATTGAACACAAAGTAATACAGGTTGAGTCCCGAAGGAAAATTATTGAAAAGAAGCCAGAAGAAGACCGGCATGACCCAAACCATGAACTGCTGCCGGGGATCCTTCATGCTCATCTTCTGTTGAAAAAACATCGTGATGGCCATTAGCAGTGCAAGCCCGCTGATCTGGTTCATCCCGAAAAACGGCACATTAAATGGAAGTGTAACAATCGTGTCGGGAATCGACAAATCCTTGATCCACCAAACAAAGTCCGATTGCCTTAGCGCGATATTGCTTCTGAAAATCGCCCACAGGGCATATAATATAGGCATCTGCAGCAGCATCGGAAGACATCCGCCCATAGGATTTATTTTGTATTCCTTGTAGAGATTCATCACCGCTTGGTTCATTTTCTGCGGTATCTTCTTTGTACTTTTCTTTTATCTCGTTCATCATCGGCTGAAGGGCTTGCATCTTCTTCATCGACTTCATGCTGCTCGCCGTCAGCGGGTTCAGGAGAAGTTTAAGCAGAATCGAAAATATAATTATGACTAACCCGTAATTCGGCACGAACGAGTGAATAAATTGAAACGCAGGGAGCAATAGATATTCGGCGATCGGGCGAATTATCCAGCGCCAACCAAGTCCAACAGTCTCCTCCAGTCCGACGTTGTATGATTTCAAAAGGTGGTAATCCAGCGGACCCATGTACAACATCATCGAATCCGCTTGATACGGCTGACCATCAAACTTGAGTTGCAGAGCAGTGTAGTAAGTCTTGATCAAGCCGTTATTTGGAAGGTGATTCTCGGTGCCCCGCATGTATGCACCTTCAGCGGGCATTCCCTGCGACACCATCGCAACAGTAAAATATTTCGTCGACTGCGATACCCAGTCGACGTTTCCGCTGAGCTCCTGTTTAACTGTCTTGTCAAGCTTGTTTGCATCGAGCGTGACTGCCTCGCCGCCGGTGTGAGCATACGCCGTAGAGAAGCTTGATTCATCAACGCTATTTTCTTCCGTATAATTCAGCCCGTGCTCCCAGGCGACCTGGTACTCGTAGTTGGCGATATACGGAGCCATGTTCTTGAGAATGACGACTGTCCCAAAGCTATACGCTCCGCCCTTGAACGTGAACTCGCGGACGATTTTCGAGGAGTCTCCGATGTTCAACGTAAAATCTAACCCGTAGGTTTGGCCGTCCGAAAGCGCAACTACCTGTCCATTGCTGTACTTGGAATCAAAGTAAAGATCTTTTGTATCGATCAGCTTACCATCCATCGTCTGGAAGAAAAGACTGAAGTCGCCAGCGTAATCGTAGTTCACAAGCTGAACCGGCTTTCCGCGCCACGTTTTGAATTCATTCAACGTCCAGTCTTTAACCATTCCCCCTTGTGTTGTAAGAACAGCTTCATAAAGGCTTGTTCTTATGGTTATCGTCTTTGCTTCGCCGTGCGTGAGTGAAGCAAATGTTTTTCCGTAGAGCCCGACCCGTGCCGTATCTACCTGCAAAGCTGCGGACGCTACGGCAGAAGACTCGTTTTGTTTTGACAAGCTCTTTGTTGTACCACCATTTGTTTGCCCCGCGGAAGAATTAGGCTGCCCCGGTTGAACTCCCTGTTCTGTTCCAGTCTGCTGGTTTGCATTCGGCTGCTGCTTTGGAGGGTTGAGATACATCCACGCAAATATTACCAGCATGATAACTATAATTCCTATTGTCTCGGTTTTCCCCATCTTGTTTCCTTTACTTTACCGGATCGTATCCGCCTTTATTGAATGGATTGCATCTAAGAACTCTCCATATGATTAACGTCGTTCCCTTAATGAGCCCGTGTGCGTGAAATGCCTCAATTGCATAAGTGGAGCAACTCGGGTAGAACCTGCATGAAGAGGGAAATAGTGGCGAGATTAATTTTTTGTATAACCTGATCAGTGCGACGGCAGCTTCAACCAATGATGCCTTCGCTGACCTCAAGAAAATGTTCGAAATCTTTTTCAATATCTCTCAATGAAATTCTTTGTGCGCTTTGGATACCGTTAACGCTTAAGATAATATCCATGCCAAATTTTTTCTTTCGCACGACCTGTCTCAGATCCTCCGCGTTCAATCTATATGCCTCTCTCATCAATCTCTTCAATCGGTTTCGCTCGACTGCGTGCTTTATTCTCCGTGACGCGGTAAATCCGACCCTTACACCGCCAGGGTCGTCGCACAATCTGTAATAGATCGAGACATAAATTCCACTAATGCGCTTGCCTCTCTTAATGATGTCGCCGATCTCTATTGAAGAACTGATGATTTGTTCCTTCGGGAGCCTCAAGCGATCGGCTCTTTCCCCATCTGCTCGATCTCCCTGAGAAAGCAAATTATTTTTCGTCGCTCACCGTTAGACGCCACCGCCCTTTTGCGCGCCGCCGCGCCAGGACTTTTCTACCAGTCTTGGTAGCCATTTTTGAACGGAAGCCGTGAGTCCGTTTTCTAGGGGTATTATGCGGCTGGAATGTTCTTTTCATTAAAAACTCCTGATAGGTTTATTCTTCTCCGTTGTAAGTTAGCGCCATCAGCAACAAAATTCAAGCTTTTGATGCTATCACGGATTAGCGTCCAGACAAATATTTTGATTCATCTTTGACAGTCCGCTTGTTTGTTTTCCACATTAGTATTAGACTTTTCCACAACACATGCTCAAACAACTCCAATTCAAGGTTTTCCATGGGGAAAACGGCAGCAGATTCGACACGTCGATGTTTTCCACATAATTGAACGCCATTAATATAATTCATTGTAAACAAATGAGTTACAAGCCACATTTTAGCATTGCACCATCTTGTTTTTCCACAATTGCTTTATTATAATTTGACGTTGAGTTCTTGCGTGGCTTGGTGTTAATAACTTGTGGAAAAAGAAAAAAATCTGCCTATTTTTGAGTATCTGGCCATCAATAACGTTCTTTATGGTTTTCCACATACTTGTTAAGTAAACATTACCTAAGAGTAGAATTCTTTGAATATGTGTGACATACATAAGGTCTGCTATTGTGGAAAACTATGTGAATCATGTTGACAATTTCTAAACCTTAAAACCAGGGAGCTTGCCGATGGAAGCAATTACGGATGTCAGCGGTGTTTGGCAGGAATGCATGAAAATAATTCATGGCAGGGTGAACCACTTAAGTTACAAGACGTGGTTCGAGCCGGTAGTTCCTCTTTCGTTCAATGGCGACAACCTTATTCTGAAAGTTCCAAGTCAGTTTTTTCACGACTGGCTTGAGGAACATTACTCAACGGTTGTGTCAGAGTCGGTAAAATTGGTTATAGGGGAAAACACTCATGTTGAATACACGATTTCCAATGAAGATGTGAGCGACACAGAGCCGCAGTTCTACAGGCCACTCCAGATGGGCCAGTCGAATCCGCAGAAGATCGGGGTGGCCAAGTTGAATAACAACCCGCTGTTCGAGAGCAATCTTAACCCGAGATACACGTTCGAAAATTTTATAAAGGGGGACAGTAACCAATTCGCCAGAGCGGCGGCTTACGCTGTCGCGAATAACCCCGCCGGTACCTCTTTTAATCCTCTTGTCGTCTATGGCGGCGTCGGTCTCGGAAAGACTCATCTTATCCAGGCGATAGGAAACTACGCAAGACAAATCGGGAAAGTTGAGAGAGTCCTTTATGTCTCAAGTGAGAGATTCACCGTGGATTTCGTGGATGCAATTCAAAAGGATCGAGCAAATGAGTTTTCAAGTTTTTACCGCAGGATGGATATCCTGATTGTTGATGACATTCAATTTTTTGCCGGCAAAGAGAAAACACAGGATAATTTTTTCCACACATTCAACGCACTTCATCAGTCCGGCAGACAAATTGTGCTGTCGTCGGACAGACCTCCTAAGGAATTAAAAGGTGTAGACGACAGGCTCGTCAGCAGGTTCACATGGGGGTTGACAGTTGACGTTCAGCCTCCCGATTTGGAAACGCGCATTGCGATCCTCCGGAAGAAAAGTGAAGACGACGGGATTCAGATGCCTGATGATGTTATAGAATATGTTGCCGCGAACGTCACCTCAAACATCCGGGAACTTGAAGGAAGCCTCATTAGCATTCTCGCCAAGGCAAGTCTTAATAACCGTGACATAACCGTGGACCTGGCGAAGGAAGTTATCAGGAGTCTTGCCGTCACGAGAAAATCTGCGGTAACGGTGGAAGATATTCAGAAAATTGTGGCTGATGTTTTCGATGTCAGCGAGGAGGTGCTCCGCGGTAAAACGCGCAAACAGGAAATCGTGCTGGCACGACAGACGGCAATGTATCTTACAAAGGAGATCACACGACTTCCCTTGAAAACAATCGGCAGCCACTTCGGAGGTCGCGATCATTCGACTGTGATTTATGCGTGCCAGGTCATAAGCGAAGCCCTGGGGAATGACGAGCATTTTAGGGAAAAATACGATTACATAAAGAAAAAAATCGAACAAATAGGTATGTGAGTAAGATGTGTGTTGTCATGTTAAGAAGCGTGATTTCAATGTGGAATTCGGTTTTGTTTTCAACAAAAATATGCGCGATAAATTGGCCACGTTGAAAAGTACCAACATCTCAACAAGATATTGGCAACTATTGTGCATAATGTCATCGGCATTTTGGCGCTACATCATTGCAGCTGCGATAATTAAACTATAGCAATATGATTACTGACATGTCAACACCCCTTAATCTTATTATTGTTCTTATATATATATATATATATTTATAATAATTGGGCGTTATCCACAGCGTGACGTAAATTGAAAGTTAGGGTAAAAATAGGTAAATTTATGCAAATTCAAAGATGTTAAACTAAATATCCGATAGACTATGGAGGCGGAAATGAAATTTAAAGTGAATAGCAGGGAGATCCGAGATGTTATTAGCAAAATAATCGGAGTCGTTCCTGTTAGAACCACTATACCGGCGATCGAGAATTTATTCCTTGAAACAAGCAAGAAGAAGCTCACGATTTCCGCCACGGATCTTGAAATTTCAATGTCAACCGCAATGGACGTCATGGATGCGAGCGACGGAAAGGTAACCGTAAATGCAAAAGAGTTCTTCGAAATCATCCGCAACCTTGACGATTCCGATATAGAGATTTCTGTTGATAGCAATTTGAAGTTGACTCTCAAAACCAAATCGGGCTCTTTTAAATTAGCTTGTACATCTGCCGATGAATACCCGACACTTCCGAGTATAAGCGAGAATGCCGAGGTGTCATTAATCACTGCGGACGCACTCCGCGGAGTAATAGAGAAGACCCTTTTTGCGGTGTCGAAAGACGAGCACCGGCGGTCGATGAATGGCGTGCTGTTCCAATTTGCGGGAAAGGGCGCGAAGATATACTCGACAGATGGTCATAGGCTGGTGAGAATTGAGGACAAGTCACTTATGAATAAGCCGTTGAAGAAGGAGGCAAATATACAAGAGAAAGCGCTTTCACTCGCGGCAAAGAGCTTTAAGGGGTCCGATGTGGAAGTGACGATCGGTGACGAGCACATTGGACTAAAAAATAACGACACGGAACTTATAGCAAGGCTGATAAAAGAACCGCACCCTGACTATGAGACCGTCATTCCAAGCGACATAGACAATAATAAACTTATGTCCGTAAACAGAAGCGAACTTCTCGAGAAGGTGAGAAGAGTCGCCATTCTTTCCGATTCTATTAATCACCTGGTGAAATTCTCAGTTGACTCAGATGCACTCACGATTTCTGCTGAGGACACAGATCGCGGTGAAATGGGTGAGGAACGCCTTCAAGTTCAATGGAACGGCGGGGAGCCGATGAGCATCGGTTTTAATTCAGGTTACATAACTGAGGCGATGAGCAGCATAGACGCGGCAAATGTGCGGTTCGCGTTTTCCACATCTACCAGGGCAGCTACAATAAAACCGATTCAAGATGACGGGAAGGTCAACACATCCGAAGTGCCCCGGCCATCATCGGAGCAGGATATCCTCATACTCGTGATGCCGCTGAGATTGAATTGAGTAATGCGAGTTAAAAAGATACAGCTCACAAACTTCAGGAATCATGCCGAGTCATCGTTAGAATTCAGCGGCGGAGTGAACATTATTACCGGTGCAAATGCGCAGGGGAAAACAAGTATTCTCGAAGCGCTCTCCTACCTGTGCCTGACAAAAAGTTTTCTCCAGCAATCCGACAAAACAGTGTGCCGGTTCGGCACCGATGCATTCAAAGTGGACGCAGACGTGGAGAGCGACAAAGGAGTAGTCAACTGCGTGCGCGTTGCATATGTAGCCGATACGGAGAGAAAATATTTCTTGGACAACAACGAAGTCAGGAGAAGCTCGGATGTGATTGGGATGTTTCCGATTGTTGTGTTGTCGCCCGGAGACTTCGCTCTGACAACCGGAGCACCATCCGAGCGGAGGAAATTTGTCGATATGGTACTGTCGCAGGTATCGCGTTCGTACCTTGAGGAGCTGATGGAATACAGGCGCGTGCTCAAACAGAGAAACAAATTACTGCTGGACGGGAAACTTACGAGCGCAATAGACTCTAATCTTCTTTCTGCATGGACTGATGCGCTTATTGAGCACGGCACTAAAGTAATGAGGAAGAGAGAAGAATTCGTAGATGACTTTCAGAGCACGTTCACCGCAGCGTACGCATCGCTTGTTGAATACGGGGAAGCTCCGCGGCTCAAATACGAGCCGTCGTTTCCGTTGAATAGAAACAGCAGCACGCGCATCTCCACGTTTGAATTGTTCCACGATGTTCTGAGTCGGCTGGCAAAGGCGGAACAAGTGCGAGGATCATCCCTTGCCGGACCGCACCGCGACGATATCGGGTTCTTGCTGAACGATGTGCCGATCCGTGAGTTCGCATCACAGGGGCAACACAAAACATTTCTCGTTGCATTGAAAATTGCGGAGTTTCATTACATGACGGAAAAACTTAACGAGACGCCCGCAATGCTTCTCGACGATGTAATGACAGAGCTTGATTATGCCCGAGCATCGAAAACAATCCATGCTGTATCCGACCTCGGACAAACGTTTATTACCGCCACCGATATGTTGAACTTCGATGAAAAACTTCTAGACGCTCGTGCTACTAAGATTCACGTCGTGAAAGAAGGAAGCGTGGTTTACGAAAATGCCTGAAGCGAAAAGGCTCGGTGAATTGATAAATGAGTTCACGCATCGAGAAAACGTCTCGGGAAAACTCCAGGCGTACCAGGTCGTTGGAGATTGGGAGAAGATCGTGGGGGACGTAATCGGAAGGAATACCGACCTTGTGAGAATCGAGAATGGAACACTGTACGTGAAGACAAAAACCGGTGCGTGGCGCAACGAGCTGATCTTTATGAAGCCTGCAATATTGAAAAAGATAAAAGAGAATTATCCCGCTTCGGGAGTTGAAAACATATTTTTTATTTAAGCGAGGCAATTGATGGCAAAAACTAAATCGGCGGTCAAGTCTCCGGGTGGATCGATTCGAGAGAAACGAGCAAAAATAAAAAATATGCGCGTTAACACACAAACGATCTCGAAGGGCGCGAATGGGCAGAAAACAAAGGCCATTGCCGAAGAGACGAAGAAACTAGAAAAGGTTATTTTGGAAAAGACGCAGAAATCGAAACAGAATAATGAAAACGACTATACGGCAGAAAGCATAACCGTACTCAAAGGCTTGGAGGCAGTCAGAAAACGCCCCGCAATGTATATCGGGGACATCGGACAACGCGGTCTGCACCACCTTGTTTATGAGGTTGTCGATAATTCGATAGACGAGGCGCTGGGCGGATATTGCAAAAATATTCTTGTCGCAATTAACAAGGACGGGAGCGTAACGGTAGATGACGATGGGCGCGGGATCCCGACAGATATTCATCCCGTAGAAAAAAAGTCGGCGTTGGAAGTCGTGATGACCATGCTCCATGCCGGTGGAAAATTCGACAAATCGACATACAAAGTGTCCGGTGGTTTGCATGGAGTCGGAGTATCGGTCGTCAACGCGTTGTCGGAAGTGCTTGAAGTGAATGTGTATCGCGACGGGAAGATTTTTTATCAGAAATATAAGCGCGGCGATGCGATCGAGCCGGTGAAAGTTATCGGCAAAGACCCGAAAACCGGGACAACCATCACCTTCATGCCCGATAGAGAAATTTTCAAGAACAGAAATTTCAAATTTGAGACACTTGCGGAAAGAATGCGCGAGCTTGCATTCCTGAATCCGGACATAACTATAAAGCTTAATGACAAGCGAGACGGAAACGAAGAGGAATTTCACTACAAAGGCGGCATCACGGAATTCGTCCGCTATATTGATGGTACAAGGAAGACCCTTGCCAAGGATCCGATTTTCATTTCCGGCGACCGGGAAGGCGTTGCTGTCGAAATTGCGTTCGAATATTGCGACGATTATCGAGAGAATCTTTTTTCCTATGTTAACGACATAAACACCGTGGAAGGTGGTACACACGTCAGCGGTTTTCGAAGTGCGCTGACGAGGACGCTAAAATCTTATGCCGACAAGAACAATCTGGTGAAGTCAGATAAGATCAATCTAACCGGGGACGACTTCAGAGAAGGACTCACGGTTGTAATAAGCACAAAAGTTCCCGAGCCCCAATTCGAAGGACAGACGAAGACGAAGCTTGGCAACGGTGAAGTCGAGAGCATCGTGCAGACTATAGTGAACGATAAGCTTAGCGAGTATCTGGAGGGAAATCCCGGCGTTGCGAAGAAGATTATTGAAAGGGCAGTCAACTCCGCAGAAGCGCGTGAGGCTGCGCGAAAAGCAAGAGAAATTGTCCGCCGTAAGAACGCGCTGGAGTCGTCCAATCTTCCGGGCAAACTCGCCGATTGCTCCATCAACGATCCGGAGCACTGTGAGATTTTTATTGTTGAAGGGGACTCCGCGGGTGGTTCGGCAAAGCAAGGAAGAGACAGACAGTTCCAGGCGATACTTCCGCTGAAAGGAAAAATTTTGAATGTTGAAAAAGCGCGGATGAATAGAATTCTTGAGAATGATGAGATACGCGCAATCGTGCAGGCGATCGGTGCCGGAATCGGTGACGGCGACCAGTTCGACGCAAATAAATCAAGGTACGGGAAAATTATTTTGATGGCAGATGCCGATGTGGATGGAAGTCACATAAGAACGTTGCTCCTTACTTTTTTCTTCAGATATATGAAAGAACTTGTCGAGCTTGGTAAAGTTTATATAGCGCAACCGCCGCTCTATAAGGTGAAGAAGGGAAAATCGGAGCAATACGCATATAGCGAAGAAGAAAGAGACGATTTGATAAAGGAGTTTAAAAAAGGCGGCGACAGCGACGTGGTCGTTTCACGGTTCAAAGGCCTTGGTGAAATGAACCCGGAACAGTTGTGGGACACGACCATGGATCCATTGAAGCGCACGCTTTTACAGGTGACTATAGAAAACACGGCCGAAGCGGATCGGACATTTTCAATTTTGATGGGTGAGGAAGTCGAGCCGCGGAAGAAATTCATCGAGAAGAACGCGAAGTATGTCCGAAACCTTGACGTTTGATGATATATCCACCGTTATCGTGAATTATCGCACGCCGGATCTCCTCGAAACCGCAGCGCTTTCGTTTAGGAAGTTTTATCCGGACGTGGAAATGGTCATCGTGGATAATGGATCAAACGATCGGTCGGCTGGAGTAATTGAAAAGCTTCAGGGATTGAACCCGAATAAGACAAAATCCATAATGCTGGACAACAACCACTATCATGGCCCGGCCATGGACCGGGCGATAAGATTTGTGGACAAAGAACTCGTTTTCTGTTTGGATACTGATACGGAAACTATTCGCGGCGGATTTATCGAGTTAATGCTGCAGGAATTCAGTCGTGATGAAAGAGTCTATGGAGTCGGAAGGGTTGACAGAGTTAACAAGAGAGGATTTGCCGTCGAAGACGGATGTGACACGATACTAATATCTGCGTATATGATGGTGAGGAGAAGAATGTACTTTGATCTTCCGCCGTTCAAACATCATGGGATGCCCACGCTCGATAATTTTTCTGCTGCAAAATCGAGAGGTTATTCGTTGAGGAGTTTTGATATTGCAAACTATATCAAGCACTACGGAAGAGGAACGGCGTCGAAGTTCGGTTATAGTTTAGGATTTCGCGGAAAGTTAGATTATTTGTTGAACAAGGTGGGGCTGTGATTGGAGACGGGAAAGTTTTTTGAAAACCTTAATTATCAGGTATAGAAATGTCGTTGAATGAAAAACTAGTTCCAGTTGATATAGAAGATGAGATAAAAGGCTCGTATATCGATTATGCGATGTCGGTTATCGTGGCACGTGCGCTTCCGGACGTAAGAGACGGGCTGAAGCCGGCGCATAGGCGCGTCCTCTTCGGAATGACCGAACTAAGTCTCGATTACAACAAGCCGTATAAAAAGTGCGCTAGAATAGTGGGAGAAGTGCTCGGCAAGTATCACCCCCATGGTGATATCGCGGTTTATGATACTCTTGTGAGGATGGCACAAGATTGGTCGCTGCGGTACCCGTTAGTCGACGGTCAGGGAAATTTCGGCTCGATTGACGGCGACTCTCCAGCGGCGATGCGGTATACGGAGGCGAGGCTTGCAAGAATCGCGGGAGAGATGCTCCGCGACCTCGAGAAGAACACGGTTAACTTCGCGCCGAATTTTGATGAATCTTTAAAAGAGCCGCTCGTTCTTCCGTCTTTGATTCCGAACCTTCTTGTGAATGGCGCAAGCGGAATCGCAGTAGGCATGGCGACGAACATTCCGCCGCATAATCTTTCCGACATTGTGGACGCAATTGTCGCTTTGATAAAAAGCCCGGATACTCTTGTCGATAAATTGATCAAGATTGTAAAGGCTCCCGATTTTCCGACCGGCGGAATAATTTTCGGCTATGAGGGGGTAAAAGAAGCATATAAAACCGGGCGGGGCAGGATCGTTCTTCGGGCAAAGGCTAACATTGAAACACAGAAGAGCGGAAGAGTAAGCATCGTCATAACGGAAGTTCCGTATCAAGTCAACAAGGCGAACCTCATCGAGAAAATCGCCGATCTCGTCAGGGAAAAAAAGATCGAAGATGTATCGGACATCAGAGATGAATCGGACAGGGATGGGATTCGGGTAGTAATTGAGTTGAAACGGGATGCGGAGCCGCAGGTAGTGCTCAACAACCTGTACAAGCATACTCAGATGCAGACCACATTTGGTGTGATAATGCTTGCCCTGGTTGCCGGCGTGCCGAAAGTGCTTGACCTCAAGCAGATGATGGAGCACTTCATCGAGCACCGGCATGAAGTTGTTGTCCGGCGGACGAAATTTGATCTCGATGCCGCCGAGAAACGGGCACACATACTCGAAGGCTACAAGATTGCGCTCGACAACATCGACGAAGTGGTACAGCTAATAAAAAAGTCGAAGGACCCCGAATCGGCAAAGGCTGCATTGATGAAACGGTTCAAATTGAGCGAGATCCAGGCGAAAGCGATTCTTGCGCTGACGCTTCAGAGACTCACCGGCCTGGAAAGAAAGAAGATCGAGGACGAATACCGCGAAACTATAAAGCTGATCGAAAAATTGAAGGGAATACTCGCCAGCAAAGCGATGCGAATGGATATTATCCGTGAGGAATTAGTGGAGCTCAAGAAGAATTTCGGCGATGAGCGGCGCACGGAGATAATTGAGAAGGCTTCCGAGTTCAGCATCGAAGACATGATTGCGGAAGAAGACGTCGTAATGACCATAACCCATAACGGCTTCATCAAGCGTTATCCCGTCAGCGGCTACCGGCGGCAAAGCCGGGGTGGAAAGGGAATTACCGCACAGTCAACTCGCGAGGACGATTTCGTGGAACACATGTTCATCGGCTCAACGCACCAGTATATACTGTTCTTCAGCGACAAGGGAAGAGCTTACTGGTTGAAAGTCCATGAAGTACCCGAAGGCGGAAGAGTTTCGCGCGGGAGGTCCATAGTCAACCTCATCGGCAAAATGCCTGATGAACAGATTACAGCGTTCCTTCCTGTGAAGAACTTTGAGGATGAATCCTTCGTGACCATGGTAACAAAGCGCGGTCATGTGAAGAAGGTGGCACTGAACGAGTTTTCAAATCCGAGAAAGGTCGGCATCATTGCTATCGGACTTGATAAAGGCGACAGGCTTATCGACGCATGGCTTACGAACGGTAAACAAGATATTATCATCGGGAGCAAGAACGGACTTGCGATGAGATTCAACGAAAAGGATGTCCGCGAGATGGGGCGCGGTGCCCGCGGCGTTAGAGGCATGAACCTTTCGAAAGGAGATGAGGTCATCGGCATGATTGTGATCAGCAGGCCTGGCGCGAGCGTGCTTGTCGTGACGGACAAGGGCTTCGGGAAGCGGAGCGAGGTCGGAGAATACTCACTGCGTCGCCGCGGCGGCAAAGGCCTCATCACTGTCAAGACCGGCGATAAGAATGGTAAGCTGCTCTCGATCAAGGAAGTCATCGACAACGACGATATCATGATCGTGACGGCGAAAGGCTTCCTGATACGCCAGCATGTCAAAGACATCAGGACTGCCGGCAGGAATACCCAGGGTGTACGATTGATCAGGATCCAGCCGAGAGACAGTATCGCAGCAGTTGCTAGAGTTCTCGCCGAAGAGGATGTGGAAGGAAACGGTAATGGCTCGGATGGCAATCAAGGAGATCTTTTCGAAGAAGAAAAAGAGTAAGGAACTCTCAGGCAAGAATGCAGCCATGGCTTGACATTAGATAGTCCGTCATGTAAACTTTTGCGCAGGCAGTATTCTCCGGTCAAAAATGATCTGCGAGGGTGTTAGGGATCCTTGAAAAGGATACCTTCGTAAAACAAGATTAGGAGGAAATATGAGAACGCGTTTTTTGTTAGGATTAATTCTGACAGCTATTTTGGTGTTTTCAACGAATCAAGCGATCGCACAATGGTCTCCAGTTCCGCAGATGCAGTGGATCCGCGTCTCAGGAATACTTGCGATAAATGACACGATAATTTTTATAGGTGGATTTAATGGTGCATTTATTAGATCGACCGACGGTGGGAAGACTTGGAGCAACGTGTATCCGGCTGGAATGGGAACGGATTCCATCTTTACTCTCGAAATGTGCGGCAGTTATGTTTTTGCAGGCACAAACGCACCGATAAGTCTCTACAGCTCTTCTGATAGCGGGAGTACTTGGACGGCCTCGGGACAAAGCTTGCCAGCAAACACGAATGTAAACGGCATGACGTATTTAAGCGGGGTGACCTACGCGGCTACAACCAACGGCGTCCTTAGCTCCACCGACCATGGGACATCGTGGACCGTCGATTCCACCGGACTTCACTTAGGAGCGCCTTTAACTGAATATATGAACTACGGCACCGTCGGCATCACCGTCGCGGGGTCGAAGCTGTATGTCATCGAAGCGCTGAACGGAAGCGGCGTTTATTCCACCAATGCAGACAACATTGACTGGATGTCCAAGGGCCTAGACACACTTTCTGAGTTTGCAATAACTTCTATGGACACTAACGTCCTTGTGGCGACCGACCGTGGCGTTTTCCTCTATGGAGGCGGCACAAACTGGATTGACAGAAGCAGTGGTCTTCCGTTTGCGGACACCGCGGCCATAACGCTTTGTACGTTTGCTCCCCCCATCGACAGTCTGTTGTTTATTTACGTTGAGTGGAGTTCGTCCAAATCATGGGGACGCGAAATCTACGTGACGTCCGATTTAGGTCTAACGTGGAAGCAGGTGAACGACAGCTTGCTCTCTGGGAGTTCTGTTACAGCCATGGTCACCACGCCGAAGTATCTTTTTGCCGGTACGACGAGCGGTGCCTGGCGGATCCCAATTTCCGATGTAATCACCTCCGTAAAGGACGATCACCCTCAAATGCCGGTTGAATATTCCTTGAGCCAAAATTACCCGAACCCATTCAACCCTTCGACAATTATCGGCTATCAACTGCCGGCGAACAGCCATGTTACCTTGAAAGTTTACGATGTGCTCGGCCGCGATGTTCAAACACTGGTAGATGAACGGCAGAGCGCCGGAAGTCATACAGTGACATTCAATGCGGCAAGGCTGGCAAGCGGGGTCTATTTCTACCAGTTGACTGCGGCGGGTGTCACTATCGCCAAGAAAATGCTTATCGAGAAATAACACGGCAAATCGTGGCTCTAGTGAACGCATAATAGCCTCACGAGGCTTCTTGAATCTTTTTTGAGAAATCCCTTGCATTTCATTTGCCGCCGCTTTATTATATCAACGTAAATTGATATGATAACATGAAAGAAGTCTTAACATCGATCAAGGCCGTCTCTGAAGAAATCAGAGTCAGGCTGCTTCTGCTCCTTATGGATAGAGAAGCATGCGTTTGCGAGTTGATGGCGGTGTTCCACATGGCGCAATCAAAACTTTCACATCACCTTATAACGCTTCGCGATGCGGGATTGCTGCTGGACGAGAAGCGAGGAAAATGGAATTACTACCGCGTTGACACAAAAGCACTTACCCAGCAAAATCGAGAAATACTTCTTTCCCTTTCGCGACTGCTCGTCAACGACGAGACAATTGAAAACGATAAACGGAAGCTTAATAGAGTTAAGCAGATCATGTCGATAAAATCCTGTCCGCAAGTCGTAAACTAAATTTTTTTGTATAAATGTATCAATATATTTTGATGGAAGGAACGACAATGAAAACCAATTCTCAAATTAAGGAAGAAGTAAAAGAGAAGTATGCCGAGATTGCTGATGGCGGTCTCAAGGCGATCAAGACTGCAGGGAAATCATGCGGATGCGGATGCAGCGAAGTTGTTGACATTTCTCTTTCATACAGCGATGATGATAAGGGTTCAATTCCCGAAGGCGCCGACCTCGGACTCGGCTGTGGCACACCGACTGCTTTCGCAAATATTAATGAAGGAATGACTGTGGTCGATCTCGGCTCAGGAGCCGGCATCGATTGCTTCATCGCGGCGAAGCATGTCGGCACAAGTGGAAAAGTCATCGGAGTCGATATGACCGAAAAGATGATTAAGAAAGCAAACGAAAACAAATCGAAAGTGGATGCTGCGAATGTCGAGTTCCGCCTCGGCGAAATTGAATCCCTGCCGGTCGATAGTGGCACAGTTGACCGTGTTATCAGTAACTGTGTTATTAATCTTGTGCCCGACAAGAATAAAGCTTTCTCGGAAATCCATCGCGTTCTCAAGGCGGGCGGCAGTTTCACGGTCTCTGACATTGTCACGGACGGCAAGATCAGCGAAGAAGAACGACGCGATGCGTCACTCTGGGCAGGATGCATCAGTGGAGCACTTGATAAGAAAGTCTATCTTGACATTATCGATAAAACAGGATTTAAGAATGTCCTCATCACCTCGGAAGTGAAAAACGACTACCAATTATCCAGCGGCGCTGGAATCTATTCAATAACCGTTACAGGAACAAAATAATCAGGAGGATATCATGGACAAAACCAAAGTTCTATTTATCTGCGTTCACAACAGCGCACGAAGCCAGATGGCTGAAGCATTTCTAAATAAATACGGCGGTGAAAATGTTATCGCCGAGAGCGCGGGACTCGAACCGGGAAAGTTGAACCCCATCGTGGTCGATGCCATGAAAGAAGTCGGGATAGATATTTCAGCCAATGAGACGAAGAGCGTTTTTGAATTCTTCAAACAAGGAAGAAGGTACCATTATGTGGTTACGGTTTGCGACGAATCGAACGCGGAACGATGCCCGATCTTCCCCGGCGTCAGAAAAACACTACATTGGAGCTTCAAGGATCCGTCGGCATTAACAGGAAGCTATCAAGAGAAACTCGCGGGAACCCGTGCAATCAGAGACGAAATAGAGAAGAGCGTGCGGCAGTGGCTGGCTGAAATGTCCGAAGAGCCTGAAAGTGCCAGATGAAATCGCGGCTTGCTTTCTTAGATCGATTCCTGACTTTGTGGATATTCGGCATAATGCTGCTCGGCGTGTCTGCCGGTTATCTCTTCCCTTCGGTAGTCGCCTTTTGGAACAAATTCCAGAGCGGCACAACGAACGTTCCGATCGCAATCGGGCTGATACTGATGATGTACCCCCCCTTTGCGAAAGTGAAGTACGAGGAGCTCGGAAAAGTTTTCAGGAACGGCAAGATACTTTCGGTGTCGCTGGTACAAAATTGGCTTATCGGTCCGATAGTTATGTTTCTGCTTGCAGTGGTGTTTCTTCATAATTACCCGGAATACATGGCAGGGTTGATAATGATCGGGCTTGCGCGCTGCATCGCCATGGTCATAGTCTGGAATGATCTTGCGCATGGAAATGCGGAATATGCCGCCGGGCTCGTAGCGTTCAACTCGATATTCCAGGTTCTGTTCTATTCGTTTTACGCTTATGTCTTTCTCACAATTCTCCCAAGCTGGTTGGGATTGAATTCATTTAAAGTTGATGTGACAATCGGGCAGATTGCAGAGAGTGTTTTCGTTTATCTCGGTATTCCTTTTCTCGCGGGAATTATCACTCGCTTTACTTTATTAAAATTAAAGAACAAGGATTGGTATCAACACAAGTTCATTCCGAAGATTAGTCCGATTACATTGATTGCATTGCTGTTTACGATCTTCGTAATGTTTTCGCTGAAAGGAAGGTTGATCGTCCAGATACCGGTGGACGTGATCAGGATTGCGGTGCCGCTTGTGTTTTATTTCCTGATAATGTTCTTCGTTTCGTTTTGGATGGGAAAGAAAGTCGGCGCGGACTACAGCAAAGCGGCAACGTTGTCGTTCACCGCAGCGAGTAACAATTTTGAGTTGGCAATCGCCGTGGCCATCGCGGTTTTCGGGATCAATTCTGGTGAAGCATTCGCTGCCGTGATTGGTCCGCTCGTCGAAGTGCCGGTTTTGATCAGTCTCGTAAATGTGTCGCTTAAGCTCCGGGAAAAATATTTTTTGACGAAAAGCACCCTCGATGTTTCATCAGACGAATAAACAATTGAAAATTTCAAAAAACAGAATATAAGCTCAAAGCAATTTAGTCAGGGAATTAAAAATGAGGATCAAAATTGTTGATAGTAAAATCGAAAGGAGAAAAACATGCCAAAGGATTTAACTCAAACTAAATGGCACGGAATTCCACGAAAGGATATTCCATGGTTTCCTACACTCGACGAAGAAGCATGCATTGGCTGTGGACTCTGTTATGTCTCGTGCGGCCGCGAGGTGTATGAGTATGACGACAAAAACCGTCTTGTCGATGTTCCCCGTCCTTATAATTGCATGGTCGGTTGCTCAACATGTGCAACCGTTTGTCCGACGCAAGCTATTAGCTTTCCGCAGCGAGATGCCGTTTGGAAGATGGAACGAGAATTCAGAATATTCGGAATCGTGCGGCAGGCAGCACGTACAAAAAAAGAAAAAGAGACCCTCCAGCGAGCACGAGAACAAGCACAAGAACAATTAAATAGCCTCGTCACGCATATGCATGTTGAACTCGCTGGAGCATTTGGGGAGAAGAAATTTCTCGTGAAACTCCAGAGCCTGATTGAAAGTGACCCTTTTGATATTGTAAATCTAAGGATGGAAGTTCCGACAGTAAAGGGCTCGGCAGAAGGGGCGCCTTCATATATGTCGTTTGATCTCACATCAACGGGACAAGAAGATGTGACTGGTTTTATGGATAAACTGCGCAAGGTCGTCAAGGATAATGATCTTATTTTGGTCAATGAAGTGAAAGCATAAAATTAATTTCAATAAATAAAATTAACACTTAATAAAAAGAGAGTAAGCATGAAAATCAAAATACTTGGTTCAGGATGTTCGAATTGTCAAACTTTGGAAAAGAGAATGGCCGCCGCATTGGATGAGTTGAAAGTCGATGCCACGATCGAGAAAGTCCAGTCGTTCCAGGATATTGCCGCATACGGCGTCATGTGAACGCCTGCACTTGTGATCAATGACAAAATCGTGCTTCAAGGACAGGTCCCCCAGGTTGAAGCTCTGAAAGAAATCGTCGCGAAGTTCGACAACGCTCACGCATCATAAGGAAAGTAAAAATGTCTTTGGAGGCTGTTGAAAAACCTATTTTTCCCGTGAGAACAAGGCGGAACATTCTGTTATTAGCTGGCTCGCTTTTGGTGTGGGTCATGGTGTATGCTTCTTTACAGAAAATCACCGACGGAATTGTCTTCGGATTTTTAAAGATGGAATCGACAAGCCGCGTTACAGAAACAGTCAGATTCTTTCTATTCGAAGCCCCGAAGGTCTTGATGCTTTTGCTGCTGATTGTTTTTGCCATCGGCATCGTTCGGACTTACTTTTCGACTGAGAAGACTCGAAGGATTTTAGGCGGGAAGAAAAGTTTGGTCGGGAACATTCTTGCCGCCACGCTCGGCATCGTAACGCCGTTCTGTTCATGCTCGGCTGTACCGCTATTTATCGGCTTTGTCGAAGCGGGGGTTCCGCTCGGAGTTACCTTTTCGTTTCTTATTTCCGCACCGATGATAAATGAAATCGCATTGGTGCTTTTGTTCGGTTTATTTGGATGGAAAACCGCGCTGCTCTATATCTCCACAGGGCTGGTTATCGCAATTGTCGCCGGATTTATTATTGGCCGTCTGCGAATGGAGAGACACGTTGAAGATTGGGTCTACAAGATGAGGGCTGCTAACGCAGAGCCATTTGAAGAAACCTTGACACTCTCCGACAGAATAAACCGTGGTGTCTGTTCCGTAAATGAAATCGTCGGAAAGGTATGGCTGTATGTTCTCGCGGGGATTGCCGTGGGAGCATGGATCCATGGATACGTGCCGCAAAATTTCATGGCAGGGCTCATGGGCAAATCAGCCTGGTGGTCGGTGCCGGCAGCGGTTTTGATTGGTGTACCACTTTACTCCAACGCCGCCGGAATTATTCCAATCGTTCAAGCGCTGCTTGAAAAAGGCGCATCGCTCGGAACTGTCCTCGCGTTCATGATGTCGGTTATCGGACTGTCATTTCCCGAGACAATCATTCTCAGGAAAGTTTTGAAGATGCGGTTGATTGCCGTCTTTGTCGGGGTTGTTGCAGCAGGAATTATTGTCGTGGGCTATATTTTTAACCTTGTATATTGATGATAAAAGAAATATTCGGTGCACATTATCCCGCGAGCAAGGACAATCACTTCGCAATTGAATTTTCGATTTACCTCTCTTAGTTTTAAGCGTAAGTAGGTTCCTAAAAGCAAAATTATAGCATGACGTCAAAAACTGTGTTGCAAACGCAGAGAATGGATTTATCTCTATGAGTATCGCAAGAGATTTCAGCATCGAATTAACTCAGCAAGCAGCAAACACTAGAAAAGTATTGGAGCGAATACCGGCCGACAAGCTGACATGGAAGCCGCATGAAAAGTCCCAGCAGATCGGAAGGCTTGGATTGCACATCGCAGAATTACCGAACACAATAGTCAGAGCGATGGAGACTGAAAGCTTCGATTTCGCAGCAGTTCCATTTAAGCCGGTGTTTCCTAATACAACAGCAGATATATTAGACACTTTCGAGAAAACATTACAAAAAGCAAATGACATATTAGAGAAGACTCCGGATGATCAACTCTCAATAATATGGAGAGCCACGAGAGGAGCGCAACTGGTTTGGGAAATGCCGCGAAGCGCAGTCATACGCAACACGCTGAACCACATTATCCATCACCGCGGCCAGCTGACAGTGTTCCTGCGATTACTCGACGTGCCGATTCCGAAAACTTTTGGACCCACGGCAGACGAGAGATAACACTTAGAAGATTAAAGGATTCCAATGCAATATCGTGAATTAGGCAGAACAGGATGGAAAGTATCGGCAATCAGCTTTGGTGCATGGGCAATAGGCGGTACATGGGGATCGGTCAACGATAAAGAGTCAATTGCTGCGCTCCACCGTGTTCTCGACCTCGGCGTAAATTTCTTCGACACAGCAGATGTTTACGGCGACGGTCGAAGCGAACGCTTGATTGCGCAACTCCGAAGAGAACGGAAGCAAGCGTTCCATGTTGCAACAAAAGCCGGCCGGAGACTCAATCCTCATACCGCCAGCGGCTACAACAAACAAAATCTCACCGCTTTCGTGGAACAGAGCTTAAAAAATTTAGAGACCGATGCTCTCGATCTGCTGCAGCTCCATTGTCCGCCGACGGAAGTCTATTACACGCCGGAAGTATTCGCCGCGCTCGACGATTTAGTCAAAGCAGGGAAGCTCCGCTACTATGGCGTCAGCGTGGAGAAAGTCGAAGAAGCTCTGAAGGCAATCGAATACCCGAACGTCCAGACGGTGCAGATTATTTTCAATATTTTCCGTCAGCGTCCCGCCGAACTTTTCTTCAAAGAAGCCGGACGAAAACACATCGGCATCCTTGCGAGGGTGCCGTTATCATCCGGTCTGTTGACCGGCAAACTCAACCAATCGAGCACCTTCGCTTCCGACGACCACCGAAAGTTCAACCGCCATGGCGAGGCATTCGACCGCGGCGAAACTTTCTCGGGCCTGGATTACGAAACCGGCTTGGAGGCAGTGAATGCTTTGCGGCCGCTTGTGCCGCAGGGACAGACCATGGCACAAATGGCGCTGCGATGGATTTTGATGTTCCCAGAAGTTACCTGCGCCATTCCTGGAGCGAAGCGGCCGGCTCAGGCGGAAGAAAATGTTAAAGCCGCCGATCTTCCACCACTTCCAGCCACCTTGATGAAAAAAATCGACGAGATATACAACTCGCAGGTTCGCTCATTTGTGCACCAATATTGGTAAGATCAGACTGACTCGTCTTGTGAAAATATTATGGTTCGACAAAGAGTGGATTGCAGGTAGAGAAGAATCTGCCTGTTTCTCAAGGTTGACGTGAAACATCCGTCCTGACATTCGTATTTCCCATGAAATGAAGCTGCAGAGGCATGGCAATGTTAACAACAATATCGGAAAGGGAAACTATGGAATTTTCAGAGGATGATTTGACTCTACGCAAACGCAGCACGATTATAATGTTGTCCTTCGCGGCAGCCGAAGTCCTTCTCCATTTATACACAAACGCATTCGCGGGTTATGGTTATTTTCGCGACGAGCTTTATTACATTGCATGTAGCAGGCACCTTGCCGCCGGCTACGTTGATCAGCCTCCGCTGTCGAGCGTCATACTCTTCATCAGTGTAAAGCTATTCGGTGACTCAGTGTTTGCGTTGAGACTTCTCCCTGCGATAGTGTCAGGCATTACAGTTTTTCTCGGCGGGCTCATCGCGAGAAAGTTGGGCGGCGGACCGTCCGCGATTGCGCTGGCATGTCTCTCAATTACGATTGCACCCGAATTCCTCGGCACGAACGCAATCTTTTCGATGAACGGTTTTGACTGGCTGTTCTGGTCCCTCGCCGTTTACATACTCGTTCTTATAATTGAAAATGAGAGTGCGGACGAAAAGAAAGAAAGCGGGAAATTGTGGATACTGGCTGGGAATCGTTTTAGGAATCGGCCTGTTGAACAAGATCGACGTCCTCTGGCTCGGATCGGGCATGTTTGTTGGACTCCTTCTTACTCCACAGCGAAAACATCTTGCGACAAAGTGGCCTTACATCTCGGGTGTCCTCGCGTTGGTGCTGTTCAGTCCATATATAATATGGAACTTCACACATAACTTTGCTACGCTTGAGTTTATTCATAGGGCATCTTCAATAAAATATTCGTCACAAAATCCGGTAATATTTATCACCGACACGATAAAGTCTTTGAATTCGTGGTCACTGCCGGTCTGGCTCGCGGGAATGTGGTTTCTGATTTTCAATAAGGAAGGGAAAAGATTCCGCCTGATAGGGTTTATCTTTGTCGTTACTTTTTTCATTCTGATAATCAACTGGCACTCAAAGGCAGAATACATTGCTCCCGCCTTTCCGATAGTCTTCGCTGCCGGAGGCGTGATGTTTGAAAGAATTGGATCACACAAGTGGTTCGCGTGGACAAAATATGCGATGCCAGCTCTGGTGACATTTTATGGATTAGTCAGCCTGCCTTTCGCTCTTCCGATTCTGCCGGTGGACAGTTTCATTAAATACTCAAGCGCACTCGGAGTAAAGCCTTCCAGTTCCGAGGCACAGCATCTTTCCGACCTTCCTCAATGGTACGCCGACATGTTCGGATGGGAGAATATGGCCGCCACGGTTTCGAAAGTTTATGTTTCTCTCTCACCGGAAGAGCAAAAGAACACTATCATCTTCGGACAGAATTACGGCGATGCTGGGACGATTGATTTCTTCCGCGGCAAGTATTCCCTTCCGCGAGTGCTCTGCGGCCACAACAATTACTGGTACTGGGGACCTGGCGACACCACTTTCACGACAGAGATAGTCATCGGCGGAAAGAGAGAAGACCTTCTAGAATTGTGCAGCTCCGTGGAGCAAGCCGGTATAATCGTGAGCCCACATGCCATGCCGTATGAGACCGACCTGCCAATCTTTCTTTGCAGAAAATTGAAAGTCCCGATCAGCGTAATATGGTCGAGGGTAAGGTTTTTCATTTGACTATAGTCAATAGTGAACTAATGGCAGGAATCTCAAGCGACGCAACTTCAATAATCAACGACACCTTGCCTACCGCGAATCGCCGAAAGATAAATAGCTCGACAATGCGAGTCACTTCAGCTTAGCTCCTTTTTCCAACAGCAGTCCACGCAGAATGGATCTGTGACAGTGCGCTTCGTTCTCGCAGTAGCAGCCGACGGAGAAGTCGGCATGGTGGGACAGCGCAGCAAGCAGCCCGATGGCGTGTGCATTTTCGGGAACAGCCATTTCCGACTTATACGCCCTGACAAATTCAGCCCATTGTGACGGAGTTTCTGCTGCCTGCGCGAGCTTCACGGTCACAGCGCTTGGTGCGAGATTGGGGAACCACACGTCGTACCAGTTCTCCGGCGCAAACTTTTCTTTCGGCACGCCGCGAGGTGGCCGGCGAACGGTCCCGACGCGTAAGCCTTCACCTTTCACTCGCGGGCTGCCGAGACGGACGATACGTATGGCCATTGCTGCTCTTTAACTCGATCCTATTTGCCTGAGTCGTATTTTTTTCCCATTCGCATTATTTTATCCATACTTTGTTGAAGATACAATTGTTCGGTTGCGGCCAGGTTTTCGCAAGTGGCTCTTGCCTCCGTTCAACAATGCTGGACCTCGAGCATCTTCGTCTCGCAAGACAAAATGTCAATCGAATCGGCCTGCTTCGATTTCTTCGAAGCCGAAGCAGCCGTCAATCCGAACTACTACTGCGGCGTATCGGGTTGGATCTCGAAGTTTCACCACGCTCAAAGTTTGTGTAGCCAGAAAGCGAATTAGTGACGCTCGTAAAGGAATGGAAGTCTGCCGGTACATGTCAAGCCGCGCTCGGCGGAAAAAATTTGACAAGGCATAAACACTTTCACAATTTGCGGGCTGATGAGTCTTCCAGCGGGAAGGAGAATCTATCTAGTGAAACGCAGGAGTTTTTTTTAATCAAATAAAATAAAGTGATACCGGCTATAAAAAGTCGGTTAGGGGTTTGGTCAATCAAACCCCTAACCAATGATTTAGAACGGAAGGTCTTCCTTTTCTTCTGAAACCGCAGGTGCAGAAGGTGCACCTGCAGCAGATTGCTCTTTGGCGCCATCCTGACCTTGACGCGAACCAAGCATGACTAATTCATTCACGACAATCTCCGTGATATAACGCTTGTTACCGTCCTTCGCCTCATAATCCCTGTACTGGAGCCGACCTTCGAGGTAGACTTTCGCGCCTTTTTTTAGATATTCCGCCACTATTTCCGCAAGTTTGCTCCAGACAACTATGTTGTGCCACGATGTGCGTTCCTGCGGATTTCCTTCCTGATCCTTCCACTGCTCACTCGTTGCAAGGCTGAATGTCGCAACCGCCGAGCCGTTCGGAGCATAGCGCAATTCCGGATCTTTTCCCAGATTGCCGATCAAAATAACTTTGTTTACGCTGCGTGCCATTTTTCCTTCCTCCTGATTAGGTTTTCGTTACACTTAGAAAACAGAGTCCCGTTGTAGTAGCCTCGACGCCACTCTGGGCTTTGAAACGCATTCCAACCCCGCGACTCTTTAAACGTATTTCACTAATGAAGCTAAGAAAGCAATCTTAAAAAGTCAAATGCAAATGCAGCAAAACCTTAAGAGATCCGTTTTGCTTGACCGGAACGTGTCGGGGGATTATTATATTTGCATAATAACATTACTTTCATCGAATTAAACAAGGATGCCTAAAATGAAAACAATTACGGTCACACTCAGCTTTCTTCTTCTTTTGTACACTAATAAATTATCCATAGCACAAACAACCGTGCCGTCATATAAAATCGTCAACCGTATCTCTTTGCCCGGAGATAACTGGTGGGATTACCCTTCAATCGAGGCTTCGACCGGAAGGCTATTTTTGTCGCGAGGCTCCATGATACAGGTGGTGAATGTAAATGATGGAACATTGATCGGTGAGATTCCCGATACAAAAGGCGTCCATGGGATTGCATTAGCGGAAGATTTGGGAAAAGGTTTTGCAAGCGACGGAGCTGATTCATCGGTATCCGTGTTCGACTTGAAGACGTTGGAAGTAATCGAGAAGGTCAGCGTCACCGGAGAAAACCCCGACGCAATCCTGTACGATGCTTATACTCACAGGGTCTTCACGTGCAACGGGAAAACATCTAACTCGACAGTCATCGATGCCAAAACAGACAAGGTCATCGGAACGATTCCTCTTTCCGGCAGACCGGAATTTTGTGTCACGGACGGAGTTGGAGAAATCTATATCAACATCGAAGACAAGAGTCAAATTGACGAGATTGATGCCGCGAAAATGAAAGTTGAAAATGTCTGGTCGATCTCTCCGGGAGAAAGTCCGAGCGGACTTGCAATCGATGCACAAAACCATATTCTTTTTTCAGTTTGTCACAACAAGTTGATGGCGGTCTTGGACGCGAGGACAGGAAGAGTTATAACGACTTTGGCGATCGGTTCACGTGTCGATGGCGCTGCGTTCGATCCTGAGCTAATGCGGGCTTACAGCTCCAACGGGGATGGCACACTTACGATCGTCCAGGAAGAAAGCAATGACACTTTTAAAGTGATCGAAAATTTGAAGACTCAACTGGGCGCTCGAACGATAACGATTGACACAAAGACACATCACCTGTACTTGCCGACTGCGGAGTTTAATCCTCCACCTGCTGCGACGACAGGCAACCCGCACCCGCGTCCGACGATGAAGCCGGGCTCATTCGTCGTACTCGAAGTCGAGGAGGTAAAGTGACGAGTCAGGCCGGACGAATCAAACTTAACAAAAAAAACTTACCGATGGGCACGCAAATTCGTATGAGATATTTGAGCCATTTTTTTTGTGTTTTCACAACTGTTGATTCTTTGCACGAACCGGACGTTATTTCCCGCGTGCAATTTCAATTGTTGCTATAGCTGTAAGCGCGAGTGATGCCGCTGTGCCGAAGAGGCTGAATATGTCCTTAAACATGTTCCATGAGTATAATTCCGGTTTAATGGAAACCCGTGACACAAATAACAAGTCTCCCGGCTCAATGTGCGTATCGCCGATATCGTACCATTGGTAAGTTCCATGCTTCAATATTTTTATGTTTGCTGTTTCAGCCCCATCGGTATATCCGCCTGCGGCATTGACGTAATCTGAATAAGACCAGCCGTCCCGATAATCAACATACCCGGGATATTTTATCTGACCGAAAACGTAAACGGCGAGTTGGCTCCTTGGAACGTAAACGCTGTCGCCGCTGCGCAGTGTGCAATCGTAGCTCTCATCCTTGTCCACAAACAGCTTTACAAAATTCGTCGAGACAATTTCCTTGTTCGCGCTGATCGAAAGTTCCTGAAGTGCATAGGAGAGATCTTCCTGACTCAACCCGGAAGCGCGCGTAGCGTACACGTTGGGATTGATTTGCGAATATGGAGGGTAAACTTCAGGTTGTTTTATCCGGTATACGACCGCACTGGGCAGCGAAGCCCACTTTGTGAATCCTCCCGCCATTCCTACCAAATCGCTGAGCCTTGTCGAGTCCTGCAAGACGGGATATATTCCGGGCGATTCAACTTCGCCGCTGACCCAGACATAGCTGTCGTTTACTTTTTTCCGGTCGGTCGGTACGATTACCCTTGAGTTGACCGGCAAAGGAATATCAATCGCAGACGAATCGTTTAAGTCCACTGCTTTTTGGAAATAAGCGCTGCCGTCCCATATATAGACTTTGACATGTGCGGAGTCTGCGAGTGGGGTCAGTCCCTGTGATATTTCAAGTAAGTCTTCCAATTTATCGCCGCGGACGTATTCGTATGTCCCCGGCATCCTGACGGCCCCGGAAATACTAATGCTTCCGGTCATAAAATTCTCCTCCGGCACCACGATTGCATCACCTTGCTGAAGGTATGGGTCATCTGCATAATTTCCGGTCTGATAGAATTTCAGTAGATCGACATTCTCGCTTGTCCCGTTACTGTGTATAAGCTTGATCCTTCGAAGAGAGAAATCCGGGGGCCGGGAAGTATCACTTGAATTTAACGGGAGGTTTGAGAGAGTAAATACTCGATCTACACGATCGAAAGCATTTGAAGTGTACCTTGCAGGCGTTTTTACTCTTCCTGCCACCACGACATAAAATGTTCTGGGATAGATCAATGTGAGCGTGATGTCCGATTTCCTAAATTGTTCTCCTAACTTTTTTCTTGCGTAGGCCTTTGCATCTGCCAGAGTCATCCCTCCGATTTTCAGCTCGCCATATGTAGGGATGATGAGAGTACCTTCAGGATTGACGCTCAGGTTGAGCGAAATCGGGGTCGGTCCCCACATTCCCACGTTAATTATGTCGCCGGGTCCGATGACGTACTTGTTTGTATCCACCGGCATGTCGTAGGGCGGCGGCGGCAGGATTGTTATCTGGCTTTGAAGGTTACGGTAAAATTCGGAGCTTGATGTAAACATGCTCGTTGTACCGGCCGAAGGCGTTTGCGTGGTTTGTGAGTAGGGAGATTGGAAGGGGTTCGATTGTGTCTGCTGCTGCTGTTGCTCCTGGGACGTCAACGACTGTGCCACAGACACGGCCGTGCTTTCACAAATGCAATAAACTACTGCGAAGAAAAAAATTCTTTTCATGTTAATCATTCATTCTCAATGGTTTCTGAGGGTGAAATATAGTAAGAAAAAAAAGTGGTTTACTCAAGAGATTGAATAATTTCCATGGTCAACACTGGGTCTGAAAATGCAAAGCAAAAGAAATTCTACTTTTAGTTTTGAATTTTGAAGTCTGTATTATTTATATTGAAATGAAAATCGACAAAATTATACTCGGAGAATGGAAAATGAAAAACGGCTTAAACAAATACAGCTCACAATTAACTCAAAGACTTTCTCAGGCTGCTTCTCAGGCGATGTTGTATGGTACCGGCATGAAGGAGGAGGACATGAGCAAACCGCAGGTCGGAATTGCGAGCATGGGCTGGGAAGGAAATACATGCAACATGCACCTTAATGACCTTGCAAAGATTGTGAAGCAAGGAGTTCAGGAAGCAGGGCTTGTCGGGTTTATTTTTCATACGATCGGAGTCAGCGACGGAATTGCCATGGGAACGGAAGGGATGAAATCTTCCCTGCCATCGAGAGAAATAATCGCGGACTCAATTGAAGCTGTCATGCGCGCACAATGGTATGACGCGAACGTCTCCATCCCGGGATGTGACAAGAACATGCCGGGTTCAGTAATGGCAATGGGGAGACTAAACCGTCCGAGTTTAATGATATATGGCGGCACGATCCGGGCGGGCCATTGGAATGGCAGGAAGTTAGACATCGTTTCCGTATTTGAGTCCTACGGCGAGTACATCGCCGGCAATATAAAAGAGAAGGAGTTCAAAGAAGTGATCCAGCATGCATGTCCAGGGCCCGGAGCATGCGGGGGAATGTACACCGCGAATACGATGGGAACCGCAATCGAAACCCTTGGCATGACGCTGCCGTACAGCTCTTCGCTCCCCGCGGACAGTGATGCTAAAAAGAAAGAATGTTTCGCGGCAGGTAAAACGATCTTAAATTTGATCGAGAAAGACCTCAAACCGCGGGATATTATGATGAAGCGGTCGTTCCTCAATGCTATCACCATGGTAACGGCCCTCGGCGGCTCGACGAACGCCGTGCTCCATCTTATTGCGATCGCAAAATCGATCGGCGTGAAATTATCGATAGACGATTTCCAGAAAATAAGCGATCATGTTCCATACATCGCGGAGCTGAAACCGAGTGGAAAATTTGTCATGGAAGATGTCAATGACATCGGCGGGATACCAGCGGTGCAAAAGATGCTCCTGAAAGAGGGACTTCTGGACGGGAATTGCATGACAGTTACCGGAAGAACTCTCGGTGAGAACATAGAAAAAATTGCTGATCTTTCAGCCGGACAAAAAATAATTCATCCGCTTTCCGACCCGATCAAGAAAACCGGGCATCTTCAGATCCTTTACGGTAATCTCGCAGAAGAAGGCGCAGTCGCAAAAATTACAGGCAAGGAAGGGTTGAAGTTCTCCGGGCCCGCAAAAGTTTTCGATTCTGAGGAAGAAACGCTTGCCGGTATCCAGGAAAAAAGGATTGCCCCGGGAGACGTAGTGGTTATTAGATATGAGGGACCGAAAGGCGGCCCAGGAATGCGTGAGATGCTGACAGTTACGTCCGCCATCATGGGCGTGGGACTCGGAAAGAGTGTTGCTCTCATAACGGACGGACGTTTCTCCGGCGGAACACACGGATTTGTTGTCGGACACATATCGCCGGAAGCCCAGATGGGTGGAGGCATCGCTATCGTGAAGAACGGCGACCGGATTACAATCGACGCAGAAAAAAACACGATCGCGCTCGAAATTCCTAAGAAGGAGTTCGACGCAAGGATGAAAAAATGGAAAGCCCCCCCCTTTAAAGCCACTAGCGGGATGCTCTACAAATATATCAAGAGCGTGTCATCCGCATCTGAAGGATGCGTAACGGATTGCGATTAGGGCAAGTAACGGTGACCGATTGAGTAACAGCGTCGCAGTGCAGAAAATGTCCGCGCGAAAGACCTGTGCATGATTTGTGCAAGGACAACCTCAGGCGCAGTTTCTGGCACTTTCTAAATACGAAGGGGACGCATCGAGAGGTATATTATTCTTCACAAAGAATTTTATCTGCGTGAAGAAGGTCTGAAAAAACTCCGCTCTTAACAGATTCCGTATTGCTACGCGCTCTGGCAAGAGCGCTCAAGATGTAACGGTTTGCGATGAAGACCTTTCGTGAATTGCGCTCCGCTTCGTCCAGCACAAGATACCCCATCACGAGATAACTGTAAAGTTCCACTAAATCTTTTGCCGCAACGTCCTGGAAAACGCTGTCCTTTTTCTCCGTTACATACTTCAGGCTTTCATAATAAAGCCGGCGAATTTCTTTCAGGCAGTTTGCCAGCGTTGTCAATCCGCCGCCGTATTCTTTCGCTTCCTTCTTATCGAAATGATCTCGCAGAATGTCGTTTACGACATTGCCGGCGGCCGCGACGATTTGCAGCTGCGAGGTGCCTTCATAGATGTTGGTAATGCGCGCATCTCGTGCAAGCCGTTCGACTCTGAATTCCTGCATATAGCCTGTGCCACCATGGATCTGCAGCGCATCGTACGTGATGCGATTAGCGGATTCGGTCAGCACGTATTTTGTCATGGGGGTCAACAAGTTTGCAACTTTTGTTGCCTGCTTCAGCTCTGCTGCTTGTTCGGCGAACGGCTTTCCTTCTTCCTTCAGCTTTTCTATCTGCGCCTCTAATTTTTCCTTTCTATCCACGCTGAGCGCAGCGCTGTAGAAAAGAGAGCGATTCGTTTCCAGCGTTACCCGCATCTCGATCAGCATATTCGATACGGCAGGAAAGGAATAGATTGATTTGCCGAACTGAACCCGATCTCTCGCATACGCGAGCGCCTCTCCGTAGGCTGCTTGCGAAATTCCGAGCGCTTGTGCCGAAACTCCCATGCGCGCCCGATACATCAGATCGAGCACGTATTTGATCAGGCCGAATTTTCTGCTTCCGACCAGCTGGGCCGGCGTGTCGTTGAACTGAAGCTCACATGTCGGTGATCCGTGAATGCCCAATTTGTGCTCGATGCGCCGGACTTTAACGCTCTCGCCTCCGTAGCAAACGAACATGCTCAACCCCCGGCCGTCTTTCGTTCCGGGTTCCGAACGCGCAAGCACGAGCAGCACGTCGCCGCAGCCGTTCGTGATGAACCGCTTCACGCCCCTGAGAGACCATTGTCCTTCTTGATTCTGGTAAGCCTGAAGTTTGACCGCCTGAAGATCGGAGCCTGCATCCGGCTCCGTCAACGCCATTGCACCTGTGTATTCTCCGGTGCAGAATTTCGGAAGGAATTCTTTTCGCTGGTCGTCATTTCCGAATTTGGAGATCGTGCCTGCAATGTCCTGTAAGCCGAACAGGTTCATCAGTGACGCATCGGCGCACGAGACGATTTCGACCGCCATCATATATGTCATGAACGGGAAGTTCAGACCGCCGTATTTGCGCGGAAGAATCATGCCCATCAAGTCAGCTTGCGCTAGCTCCTTCAGATTCCTTTGCGTTCCCTTCGCATAGGTCACGACTCCATCATGTATCGTTGCTCCCTCATGGTCAACTTCAGGTGCGCGCGGCGCGATCCTGTTCGCAGCGAGATCTCCGATAACCTCGAGAACTTTCTTGTAGTTCTCCATGGCGTCTTCAAAATTTACCGGCGCGTCGTGGTACTGTTTCGCTTGCGCGTAATTGTCTTCGGCGGCGGCTACGATGTCGCGCATGTTCCTGTCTTCTTGAGAGAGGCTGTTAAAATGGAAAATTAAATCTTTATTATCAAGAAAGAAATTCGGCATAGTGATCTTATTTCAATTTGTTTTTGAATATTTCAATGAAACGCGGTAGAATTTCCATTGCATCGCCTACGATACCGTAATGACTGATTCCGAAGATCGGGGCTTCCGGATCGATGTTGACGGCGATTATCTTATTTGAATCCTGCATTCCTGCACGATGCTGGATGGCTCCAGAAATGGCTACGGCGATGTACAGCTTTGGCCTGACGGTCACGCCCGTTTGTCCGACCTGCCTCTCGGGCGGCACGAATCCGGCATCGACAGCTGCACGGCTTCCGGCCACTTCTCCGCCGAGTGCATGAGCAAGCTCATGAATTAATTTGAAATTTTCCTTCGAGCCGAGCCCGTATCCGCCGGAGACTATTATGGGTGCGCCTTTTAAATTGACCCGGTTTTCTTCGCGGTGCTGTTCAATGATTGTAACAATTTCGTCAACACCGTCGGGGTGATATGGAACGGGCGTGATTTTCCCCGTCCGGGCTCCTTCAGACACGTGCATCTCCATGACGCCTTCACGCACAGTCGCCATCTGGATCGGGTTGTCGGGGGTAATGATTGTCGCGATGATGTTGCCGCCGAACGCGGGACGGATTTGAAGCAATAGCTGCTTATACTCCTTCCGGAGATATGAAATGTCGGAGATTTGTAAATCTGTGCAATCTGCCGTCAAGCCGCTACGGGTTGCCGATGCGACTCTCGGAGCTAAATCCCTTCCGATAATTGTCGCCCCGAACAGAACAATCCGCGGGTTATGGCGTTGGACCAATTCTGTCAAAGCTCTGCTGTATGGAAGCGTCCGGTACTGCTTCAGCTCCGGATGGTCGATAAGGATCGATTCATCCGCGCCGTATCGGAATGTTTCTGCAGCAAGGTCGCCCACTCCGCTCCCGATAACTATGGACTTCAACGTTCCGCCCATTGCCTGTGCAAGTTTGTGTCCCTTGCTGAGCAATTCGAAACTCACATCGGCTGCTTTGCCGTTACGCTGTTCTATAAAAACCCAGACTTCTGTAGTTGTATTCATCGGGATCATTCTACCTTATGTTTCTTATCATGTGCATTACGGCTCCTTAATTATACTACCTTTCCCGCTCATTATTATTGAGAAGGGATATGCGGGATGGCGCAAAGCGATCACCTTTTCTCGTCATGTGCATTACGGCTCATTATCCAAGAATATGGTCTTCCATCAATTTGTCGATTAATTTTCCGATGCCCGTTTTCGTCGGCTCGATTGTTTCATGGTCTCCGCCGCTGAGTACGACTGATTCTACCTTATAGACTTTCGTCGGTGAGCCATGAACACCACATCTTGCGCCATCGAGATGGAGATCGTCCATGGTCAATGTCTTTATGAAAAGCGAGCGGGATTCAAACTCGTTGACCATCGACTCGACGGAGAGAAGCGGATTACCGTCGGCAAGTTTTTCTATTTCCATGAGCGACCGGGCCCCTTTGAATGCCATGACACGTTTTGCCTTGAAAGGTCTCGGCTCGGCGGCATCTTTCAGCACGGTCACGAGCACCGGAAGCTTGCAAAGGACAATTTCGAATCCGCCTTCAATTTTCCGTTTTGCCTCTACGGTCCCGTCTTTAACCGAGCGGATTTCTTCCAAGTATGTAATCTGGGGAATGTGGAGTTTTTCCGCTGTCTGCGGGCCGACTTGAGCGGTATCGCCGTCGATCGCTTGCCTGCCTGCAAAAATGAAATCGAAAGAGCCGATTTTCTTGATTGCCTCGCTCAAGACGTACGATGTCGCGAGCGTATCGGCACCGGCAAATTTCCTGTCGCTGATGAGATAAGCCTGATCCGCGCCCATATACAAGCATTCCCTTAAAATGTCGGTAGCTCTGGGCGGTCCCATTGTGATCGCCGTTATCGTGCCGCCATACTTGTCTTTAAGCTGCAGTGCGGCTTCCATAGCGACGCGATCTTCATGATTTAATATTGCGGGCAATTTGGCGCGGTTAACTGTCCCATCTTCCTGCATCACATTGCCTGTGATGTTTGCCGTGTCCGGGACTTGCTTAACGAGAACAATAGAGTGATACATGGACTATTTCATTTCTATATTAATGCGATAAACGAACGATTTTTTCGACCGGGCCCACCGCGGCCGATGATCGAATTTACATAAAATGATCTTTCAGCCTCCTCTCCCGAAGGCCTGCCCCCTTGGGGATCTCTTCAGGACTGAAAAACGGATTAAAGATAGCGCGACGGCGAGACAATTTCAAGAATGCAGTGAAGGAGGAGGTATCGACCTGCTGTGCAACAGTCGAACTGCCGCATTTGGCTCAAGCAAATCGAGATGCCACACGGGAAAGGCAGCAATCTCAAAATATTGGAAGTGAAACCGGCTCTTGGCTTGTTGAGATGCCAGAGGCTATATTATTCTCAATGGCGAAATCCGCGACACGAAAACGAGCAATGGTCCGCGAAGAAGAATCCCTTCTGGCTTCAAATTCGCCATCCGCGGCTTCAATCGACGTAGAAGTTCCGCAACGGATCAAGCGCAATGCCTTCGCTAACAAGGTGGAAGCCAAGGACAAACCTTTTCATGAATGGTACCGATTCGTTTTATCTTTTCCGCCTCATCTCGTACGAAAATATATCCAGGATTTCTCGTTGCAGGACGGCGATGTGCTTCTGGATCCTTTCTGCGGATGCGGAACTACGCTGGTTGAAGGCAAATTAGCCGGGTTGAAAACCATCGGCGTTGAAGCTCACCCGTTCGCCCACTTCGCCAGCAGAGTGAAAATCAGCTGGCAGATTGACCCGGATGATTTGGTAGGCGATGCCCATGATATTGCACAACGCACGCTGACTCAACTAAACCACCAGGGAATAAGTGATGCTGACTTCCTGTCGGAGACGCCGGACGAAAAGGAACTCTGGGCACTGCCCGAAGAAAAACAGAAAATACTATTGTCTAATTCCATTAGCCCATTGCCCTTGCACAAAAGCCTCGTGTTGCTAGAGAACATAACGCAGAAAGGCAAAGAGAGCCTGCGCGAGCATGAGCTGCTTGCCTTCGCGAAGGCATTAGTTTTCAGCATCAGTAACCTGCACTTCGGCCCTGAAGTCGGGCTCGGATCGATCAAATCCGATGCGCTCGTTGTCCCGTCATGGCTTGAGGAAATCAGAAGGATTGCAGAGGACTTGCGAACCGTTTCGGGGCACAGGTATCTTGCTTCGAAAGTCATCCTTGCCGATGCACGAAATATTAGTAACCATATTCCATCAGGCTCAGCTGATGCGATTATTACTTCTCCTCCATATCCGAACGAAAAGGATTACACAAGAACGACCCGGTTGGAATCGGTCCTCCTCGGGTTCATAGAAGACAAGACAGGCTTGCGTTCGCTGAAGTCAACTCTGCTTCGTTCCAACACTCGCAACGTTTACAAGAACGATGATAACGATAAGTGGATCGCGGAACACGACGAGATACAACGAATATCGCGGGCGATAGAGCAAAAAAGAATAGACCTCAATAAGAGTTCCGGGTTCGAAAGGCTGTATGGAAGGGTCACGAAATTGTATTTCGGAGGGATGGCCCGGCATCTTGCCGACCTTCGGAAAGTTCTGAAACCAAACGCAAAGCTTGCTTATGTCGTTGGCGACCAGGCATCCTATTTGAGAGTAATGATAAGAACCGGACATTTGCTCGCTGAAATAAGCGAGAGTCTTGGGTATGAAGTACTTGGATTGGACCTGTTCAGAACCAGGTTTGCGAGCTCGACAAAAGAACAATTGAGAGAGGAAGTCCTCCTTCTAAAGTGGTCAAACCGAAAGGTGCGTGGCAATGGCGAAAATTAGAAGCAGTTATGATCTCATCATTGAAAAGATTTTCTTTAATCATTACGCGAAAGGCAAAAAGAATTTCATCTTCGAGCGGACTGAAATTGAAAGAACCGCCGACAGTCTCAAGGTAGAGAAGCCGAAGAATCCGGGCGACGTTGTTTACAGCTACAGATATCGCAAAGCTTTGCCGGACTCCATCCGAAGCAAGGCAACCAAAGGGCACGAGTGGATCATCTTAGGCACTAAGAAAGGTGAATACCAATTCGCACTTGCAAAGCAGTTCAACGCCACACCAAATCCCGACTTAGCTGAAACCAAAATTCCCGACGCCACCCCTGAAATAATAAATCGATATGCCCTCACTGATGAGCAGGCTCTCCTCGCAAAGATACGGTACAACCGCCTGATCGACATCTTCACAGGGCTTACCTGCTACTCTCTGCAGAACCATCTGAGGACAAAGATCCTCGAAAATGTTCAGATAGAAACGGATGAAGTTTATGTCGGTATGGACAAAAAGGGTGTCCACTATGTGTTGCCCATTCAGGCAAAGGCTCGGCAGGAGCAACTTGGCGGAGTTCAGATAAGGCAGGATTCTGATGTATGCGCTGAAAGATTTCCTGATGCGGTATGCAGGTTGATCGGGGCCAAGTTTGCCGACAATGACGTGATCTCGCTTTTCGAATTTGAAATTGACCTCCCTGACATAAAGACCGTTGCCGAGAAACATTATCGGCTTGTATCAAACGAAGAATTGACCAATGATAAATTGGGGCAATATCAGCGACGCCCGGATTGAATTCCAGCGCACAACAAGTGCAAGTCAAATCTTGAATCCATGGTGAAGTTTGTTTCTTCAACAACCTCCGCTTAACTTCTGTGGTGGCACGAAACAAGATGGGACATAGGAAACAATATCAAGCAGACATGAAAACAAACATTCCTACAGGCAGATTGCTATGGATGTATATGTCTGGGCAATTATACGTAAGGGTACCTCCAAATGAATGTTACTGATACACATTACTTCGGCTATCGCAGCGCACTGGCACAGAATCGTGATCTTTTCCTTTTGAAGTTTCATAATGTTGTGTGCGATTTCTTGACCCTTGACAGCTACTTTGAACCCTTGCATAATCTTACCATCAAACCAAAGAAGAATGGAAAGAACAATAGTGGTTTCATTCCCTTCATGATCCTTATGCGTCGACAAACGATCAACGCATTCGAAGCCCTCGCCACTGCGCAGTCATATCAATCTTGGGTGATGTTTAGGCCCGCTATTGAGGCGACTCTGATCATGGGCAAGTTTATGGACGACCCCCTATATGCGAAGTACTGGAAGCAACGGAGTGAATATCACAATGAGTTTCACAAACATTTTGAGGGTAAAGGTCTCGTCTCGGACCATCTCCCTAAGTCGAAAGATATCCAATTGGTACTCAAGAAAATAAACGACGAGTTTATGCATCTCAATTCGGATTATGTTTGGCGGTTCACCAAAATCCATGATGCCGATACAAATATGGTGAAGATTGCCACTGATTACGTGGATTCAGATGAAGACCAAGCTGCACATCTATATGCCTTCCTGCATCTTGCACTAATACTCATTGATTCATTGTTCTCTATGCTGAACGCTGACATCATGGAACCTGTTGATATTAACGTCAAGCTGAAAGGCTTCGAGGAAGCCTATGCTCCATTGGTATCAAAGCTCTGTCAAGATCATCCGGACAAGAAAAGCATACTGAAAGGCTTTGGCTTATGGGAAATAGCATGACAGTGGATTTTCTCGCGCTGTCCATTGATAAATGCCCGAACTGCGGTAAGCGGTTGAGTAATCCTCCTAAACGCAAAGCTAAGTGCCCATTCTGCAAGAAAGACATTTTTACTAGAGTTATACCTGAAAGCGGAATTGTTGTCCTTGTTGCACGATCACAATTACATTCTGTCGAACAATCGCGTGAAGAATTCTATAAGATGAAAGGATGGTGGGAAAGGTTACGCTTTTATGGAATTGGCGATGCGGAAAAAGAGATTTCTAGAGATAGGCTACAACAAAAAGTGGGTGGCGCACCAAGTGACAGAGATGTTGCCTGGTCCATATTTAATGAACTCCTTGCGAAGGACAATAGTCCGCAGCTCTGCTACGAAATGGCTCTGTTTATTTACGAAGAAGGAAGAATTCCCTTCGATCTTTTAACTCAGCACAATAAACTCACGGTGCAATCCATAAGTAATCCTCCATTTCCCAACAAAGTACAAATACTCACGGGATGTTGCCCTGAGTGCGATAAGCACGAGGGAGAAATAATGACAATCTCAGAAGCATTGGAGAAAATGCCCATCCCGCGGCGCTCATGTACTCATAGAATCGGCAATGGCCCTCCTGGTTTTTGTATTTGTATATTCGCACTCGCTATGTAATGCTGAGTCTTTAGCGCCGCTCCATCATCATATTCCTATAAAATGGGGCCCCATCTCGCAAACGGGACCCCCACCCAACCACGAAATACTTACTGGTCTAACCGAAAAACCTTATTTAACCGCTTCATCTAAACCTTACTAACCACGACCACCGCCCGTTCCATCAACCTTATTCCTTATCATGGAGTAAGCAGCCCTCTCTGAATCCATGGGGCTAAAGTTTTCCCCGATGTTGTACAAGAATTTAACTTTTGCACAGATATTTGTGCGACATTTTAACTGCCGCACAACAAATACAGGCGGGAGCATTCCACCTTTAGCCCGCATTTGACTTTTAATCATTAAAAACAGCCTGCCTTCCGCCTTTCGGCAAGCTCAGGGCAAGCTTCTCGGCGGCAGGCAGATCAACGCCCGTACCACCATGTCATTCTCGCTTGATTTGAGCGGGAATCCCGATTCGTTTTCTGATGAAGGTATCACTTCGCGCCAATATAGGCTCCCGATAAGATCGTTCGGGAATGACTGATACCATACAGTAAACTGATACTATGGAACACAACTCAACCGGTAAGGAAAGAATCTCACCATCGCTAAAAAGATCCTTCCATTTAGCGTTATGCTTCTCGATCAATTGGATCTTCCACGTGCGATTCCATTTTTTTCAATCGCTTCTCTCGTTGGATACCCGATAATGGATTAGCAACCGTTTCATAATAAACAAGCCGATGAACACGGTATCGCCTCGTAAAACCTTCGATCTCTTCACCTCTATACTGGACAATCCTCGCAGCCAGATTGCTTGTGAACCAGATATGCAAAACGCCGCGCGCTTTGCTCGCTAAGATGTAAATGGAATATATTTTTTCCTTACGAGCCATGAAGTCAATATACTTGAACCCCTTTTAGTTTTCTTGAACTCTCTTTTTATTGTCACTCCCGCGTGCTCCCGGCGGAAATCTCGATTCGCTTTGCACCGAGGGCTTCACTTCGCGACACCATGGATTCCCAATAAGAGGATTAGGGAATGATGGTTTAAGAATGTTCCAAGGTTACTCTTTTCCAAAGTCCCACTACGATAAAACCCCGTCTTTTCAGAGGACGTCGCTCAGCCCGACGCTGAAGAAGAGCGCGTACGGCTTGCTGAGCCGGTAAGTCAGGTCCATCCGGATCAAACCGAGAATTTTGCCGAGGCCAATTCCGGCTTCGTAGTACCAGCCGTTTGTCGTCGAGATACCGTTGAGCCATGATTGCGCCGCGGACGCATCGACCAAAACTTCCATGCCGTTCTCGTAAAGAGCCGGAATCCCGAGAAGCAAGAATGGTACATTCCGAAAGTTTTGTTCCACGGAAAACATGACGAACCTGTCGCCCACGTACTCCACCGGCAGAGCAGTCCTCAAAACTCCGAACGGTGCAAGTCCGCCGATCTGCGAATTGAGCACGAATTCTCTTTGCACCGGAAGAGCGCCCGTGGAAACGCCGCCTTCGAGCATCATTTGTGTCTGCGGCGGGAAAAGATAATTTTTCAGGAAAGTATCGAAGTGGTACGATGCCGTTACATGGTACCTGCCGAAGCGAAAATCGCTCGCGAGCATGGACGGAGACGAATACTCCGCAGAAAGATCGACTGCGTTCACCGGAATCACGTTGAGCGGCGCCGGAGGATTTCCGTAATGGATGTTTAGTTCCACGCTCCGCATCTCTCCTGCCATGATGGGCGGATTCAGCCGGTATGTATTTCCTAATGAAAGGATGCTGAAGTTTGTATGGTTCACTACGCTCGTTTCGTCTTCGGATAAATAAGTTGCAGTTGCATCGAGATGGGGAACCGGCATAATGGAATAGTGCGCGTCCCATCCGTAAGTCATGTAATAGTTATAATAATCGTTGCGTCCGAAAAGCGAAGTGATAGTCGTCGTAAAGGGAGAAAAAAATTCGCTCTCGGGATAGTGGTCAATGTTATGGTATACGTCCGCACCGACTTCGTGCCTGACATCTTCCCCAATAGGAATATCTCCGCCGGCGCTCCACTTGAATATCTTGTCTGAGATTCCGTACCCCGCCGCGAGCTTGAGCTGCCAGCTGCCGGAAATTTGAGACATTTCCGCACCTTCCTCTGATATTGACAACATGGTTTGGGCTTTCCCCGGAGTATAAGTGTACTTTCCGCCGAGGAACAATCCTTCGACTCTGTCGAATCGCACATCGACGTAATTTAAAGCCGACAGGATCCCGCCTTTGCCGAGGAGCTGTGCCGTGATGCCGGTCGGTTTGAATAACTTCGCAAGCGTCTGTGTGCTGTCGAGCGTTTTGTACGCTTTCTGTTCCGCATTTGTCAGCGGAAAAACTTCATGGGTTTTCCAGAATGTCGAATCGAATTTCGCCGCGCTCGAATCGACGACGAGAACCGGCTTTTTGAAGATGGAATCCAGGATGGTGGAGTTCAGCTCATATTCATATATGTCCGATGTCTCGTTCGCGACGATTCTCGGGAGCGATAGACCTGCGAATTGGATCCTCATTCCAAAGTAGGTTATTATGTCCGTCGGCATCCAGAATTTATTTTCATATAGAGAGTAACGCTGGCTGAAATTCAATTCTAAATCCGTAAGAAAAGGGATGGTAAACGGTTCGTTTGGATGCAAGTTGACATCCATTACCGCATACGACGAATCCGCAATCGCGATCTCGCCGGAGAAAAGCGGAATGATCCGGGAATTCGGAATGACCTCAATTTGATACACCACTATGCCATTCTTCTTGAAAGTTCTGAGCAATCTGTATTTATAATAATCGAGCGCGTTCTCGGCAATCGGTCCGATGAATTTATAGCCGACAAATTCGATCGTGTCGTCCGTAAAATTCACTATCCTCCCAACCGAAGGTATGAAAGCCGCTTCCGGCAAATTCTTCGTCTCGCGTCTTTGAATGACCACTTCATGGAGAGAATCCCCTTTATGCCAGTAGCCGTCTGTGTAAGATTCGGTAATACCTGCGAGGGAAGTGTCCCGGTAAATTGTCGCCCTCGTAAAAGCCTTAAAGCTATATGAATGAAGCAGCTTTGTCAGTTCATGCTTGTTCGCGATTGCTCTTCGAACGATGGCGTATGCCGGGTCTTCCGCGATGGAAACCATCTCAGGCATGAGAATGTCTGCCGGTTCAAGTTCAACGTCTTCATGAATGTTGTTCTCAAGCTTCAGGGCGGCAGAGTCAGTCTGATAACCGACATAACTAATAATAAGAGTATAGTCTCCTGCCGGAAGTGAAATAAGATAAGAGCCGTCAAGATTACTAATAGTTCCTTTTGCGGAGCTTGATAGCCTTACGTTTGCCGAAGGAAGCGGCTCACCGGTTTTGGAGTCGGTGATCTTTCCTGAAACCGTGTAGATGCTTTGGGATATTGCAGATCCACATTGAATTAGAATTGAGGTACACAGAAATCCAACGAAAACTTTCGGCATTAGCAAGCCCCTTCACTCTTAATCTTCAAGAAACAAACGGTTAAAGATACGAACAAAAGATTTGAAATGTTGCACTCAAAGGATGGGAAAAATCCAAATAGCAAGACTTGTGAAACCCATGGCACATTAAAATTGTTCTATGACTTGGATACCATAAGATGATTTGAAAAATTTAATAGTGACAATTTCAGGAATGCAAAATGAAGAAACTTTTTATACGGAAGACTCATGGGCCGGATTGATTTTACGATTGGGGCTTGGAATAGTTATGTTCCCTCACGGGATGCAGAAAGTCTTCGGTTGGTTCGGCGGGTTCGGACTTGCCGCGACATTTCATTTCATGACGGGCATGGAACATATCCCCGCTGTGTTCGCCTCGCTGGCAATCATCGCGGAAAGCCTCGGAAGCGTCGCTTTGATTGTCGGCGTGTTGAGCAGAGTCGCGGCGTTCGGCATCGGCATCGAGATGGTTGTTGCAGTATACCTTGTCCATTGGAAGAACGGTTTCTTTATGAACTGGACCGGGCACCAGGCCGGCGAAGGATTTGAATTTCACATCCTGATGTTTGCCATCGCGATCGCACTGATGATCATGGGTGGAGGCAAATGGTCGATCGATAGAAGGATTGCACCGCGCTCCAGGGACAATCCATAATTACTTCAGGAGCAGCATTTTCTTCGTAATCATTATATTGCCGGCAGTCAAAGTGTAAAAATAAACTCCGCTCGCGAGCTTTGTGCCATCAAATGATACCTTGTACACTCCGGCATCCTGCTGCCCGTAAACAAGCGTCACCACTTTCCTTCCGAGCACATCATAGACTTTCAATGTAACATGGCTGACCGCTGAAAGCTGATAACCGATAGCTGTCGTTGGGTTGAATGGATTCGGATAGTTCTGTTCCAGGGCATATTTCGTCGGAATCCCGGCTTCCGGCTGAACTCCGGTCGTACTCGAGGATCCGCCAAAAACCTCAATTTCCGAGATAGAATACGGCCCATTTCCCTCGGATTGGAATATGAACTTGAGATATCTCCCTGTTCCATGAAGGCTGTCCAGCGTCTCGACGTAGTTTGTCCCACCATTCCCATTATTCGTCGTGTAGATCGAAGACCACGTATTTAGATCGTTCGAAACCTGAACGGAAAATGCTTTCGCGTATGTCTTGTTGGCCCAGTCGATCACTGTCCTGCTTATTGAGTCAGGGCGAGCAAGATCTATCAATATCCATTGCGACGAATCCTTAGATGCGTACCATTTTGTCGTGGCGCTCCCGTCGGTCAGGTTGTCCGGATTGCTTGCCGGATCTGCAAGCGTATCGTTCGACGACGCTGTCACAGAGGCACCGAGCGCTTGATCCACAATATTAATCGCCACGTTGTCTGGATAATCTTCCGATATCGTGCTCAATGCCTGTAGAGTCTCTGTCCGATCTCCGGTAACCGTGTTCCACGCCCAGTTTACCGCGCCGGCATAGCCGTTTGAATAAATATCCGGGTAAATGGCTTGCGAGGTAAGCGCACTGAATAATCCGCTGCCAAGTATATCTGAAAATTGAAACTCACCGACGACAACAGGCTTGTCTAAATTCCATGTAGAACATGGTACCAAGAACGGCGCGTACGCTTTCCCCATCCAGGCGTAATAGTGAACGGAATAGAAATCGAGTGTCCCAAGGCTGTCGCCGCCTGCCGCTATAAGCTGGCTGTCGCTGTAATAATTATGACTTGTATTTGCTGCAAGCTTGTCCATATAGTCCATAACCTGCTGACCATTAAGGTTTGTCCTGTATATCCCATTGAACTCCTTCGTCAGCGTCTGCAATTGAGCCGGTGACATGCTCTCCAGTGTCTTTAGTCTCGACTCTTTTGCCGCGATTGCCGGTGTCACGCTCGTTAAGCTTTGAAATGCCCACGCTCCATTTGTAACCAAGGCATTCTGGTCTGTTCTATGAATGGCGCCCGCCATGAGGTTAACGCATCGCTGGATATACGACATAGAGATTAATGTCGGCGTCCAGCCGCCGAAAGTTGACGACATTCCCTCTGGTTCGTTGAAGATTTCCCATGCGACAATTGCAGGATTGTCCTTAACTGAATCTACCATGGGTATCAACGAGCTTCTAATGTATGCCATGGTATATGATGTGTCGGTTAAGAGTTTGTAATTATAGTTGACCTGTGTCTGCGTCAGGTTCGTTTCCGTTCCGGCCCCCTGCAGCATGTCAAACGACCAAAGGCAGAGTACTAGGCCCACGTCGTTTTGCTGTGCAAGACTAAGTATTTGTTTGAGATCCGAAATCGCATAGGGGCCCGGGCCCGTAACGTACCCGCTGGAATCAAACACTGGCGTCTCTGCTCCATTCGTGTGCAGCCATAACCTCAAAACGTTCCCCCCATTTTCATGAATCGTCTGGAATATTGTCGCGAACTCAGAAAAGTTGACGTTGTTCGGCGAGATTGCGCTTCGGGGTCCTAGGTCCGCTCCGAAATTTACCCAGGGAACGTTCGTTCCATTTAGAAAAAAGTTTCTGCCTGAGTAGCGAACGCCCGTTTGTGCAGACGCTCCAGCCTGCAGGCTGGCTGCCGTAGCCAGAACGAGGATCATCCAGGTTATAACTCTATCGCCCGGTTTATCATCAGTGGTTCTCATTGCTCCTCCTCAATTGATTTCATGGTCGATGAATCGCACGTAAGTCAGTCCAGTTCTCGCGGACGGCCTCGAGATACATAACGGCAATTCTTTATGATGCACCGCATGTGAAGTAAGGCAAATGATGCTGTGCTCGATCAAAGCGAAACCCTTCGAACTCTACCCATCTTACTATGAGAAATCTTTGACAAGAAAGCAAGGCAGAAGGTGGTGGTGACTCACTTTAAAGTTACTCGGGTAATCTTGCGAAGGCTTACTTAGCGGAATTCCAGAAAATAGCTGCATTGAACGACTTCTCGAAGAAATCCTTCGCAAGGTTTCTCCGGATTCGGGAGATGAGTCATTGCCCAGAAGGTGATGTTACCTTCATGCAGACTTGTTTCCGCTTTATTATCTTTACTATCCTATTTTTTTGAATTAGTCGCGAAAATTTATAACTTTTAGCTCATTGAAAACAAACTATTGTTCTATTTCCTGAGAAATGAAGAAACCTTTCCGCGAGAGATTGAAAGACGGCGTGATCGTGTGTGATGGCGCGATGGGGACGCTTCTTGAACTTTATGAGTATTTTGAAACTCCGCCGGAAATTCACAACATAAAAAATCCCGAGATTGTGGAGCGCGCGCACCGCGAGTATATCCAGGCTGGCGCGGAGATCATCGAAACGAACACTTTTTCCGGCAACCGGATGCGCCTCGAATCGTACCATCTTGCTGACAGACTAAATGAAATAAACAGGTCAGCTGTCGAAATTGCGAAACGCGCCGCCGGGGAAGATGTTTATGTCGCAGGCGCGGTTGGGCCAACCGGAAGACTTCTTGCACCCCTCGGTAAAACGAAAATCGCGGAAATAAAAAAAGTTTTCAAAGAGCAAATAGAGATCCTCGTAAAAGGCGGAGTCGATCTCCTCATGCTTGAAACATTCTTGGATTTGAATGAGCTTGACGCCGCTATTGACGCTGCAAAAGAGGTTTCATCCGATATACCGATCGTTGCTCAGAAGACATTCTCGGAAGATGGTGCAATCTTAGCGACGGACTTTCCAGTTGAGGTTGTGAGACATATTAAATCCAAGGGCGTCGATGTCGTCGGGTCGAACTGCACCGTCGGTCCGCAAAGGATGTACGGAATCATCAAATCTATTTATTCGGAAGATGTAATTTTATCCGCTCAGCCCGCGGCGGGAATTCCGACTCTCGTCAACGGCAGATCTATTTATCATGCCACACCGGAATATCTCGCAACTTATGCAAAGCAGCTTGTCGAAGCAGGCGTCACGATTGTTGGAGCATGCTGCGGTTCAACGCCTTCCCATATAAAAGCGATCGCCGAGGCCGTGCATGGCACAAAGATCGAGCGAAAGCCCGTTGAGATAAAGAAAAGGGCGACCACCAAAAAAGAAAAATCCGCGCAAAAAAGCTCATCATATTCCGAGCTTTCAAGGAGGGTCGGGAAAAAATTTATTACCACGCTTGAGCTTGATATTCCTCGCGGGCTGGATATTTCGAGCGTAGTCGAGGGAGCGCGGTTTTGCAAAGAAAATGGATTCGATGCCGTGCATATTACCGATGGAGCGCGCGCGCGGATAAGGATGAGTTCGATCGCAATTTCAAAAATTGTTCAACAGGAGACGGGCATCGAAGCCATCACGCACCTCGCCACCCGCGACAGGAATATGATCGGACTCCAGGCAGAGCTTCTCGGAGCACATGCGCTCGGATTAAGAAATATTCTCGTGATTACCGGCGACCCGGCAAAGATAGGCGACCTCCCGCAGGCAAAATCCGTATTCGACGTTGACTCGGTGGGTCTCATCAAGATAATAAAGAACATGAATTGCGGTCTGGATTCCGTAGGAAATCCTATCGGAGAGCCAACGTCATTCCTCATTTCATGCGCGGCAAATCCATCGGCAGACAAGCTCGATTACGAAATAGAAAGACTCCAGCACAAGGTAGAATCGGGAGCGGGAGTTGTTATAACCCAGCCGGTTTATGAGATCGCCACTTTTGAAAATTTCATCAAAGCTATCGAGCCGTTGCACGTTCCGGTAGTTGTTGGAGTCCTGCCGCTGCGGAGTTACAAGCATGCTGAGTTTTTGCACCACGAAATTCCGGGCATATTTATCCCTGAAAAAATCAGAGAAAAATTGTTTCACGCGGGCGAAGGTGCCGCGCAGATGGGAATAGAAATTTCTGCCGAGCTTCTTCGTGAAATAAAATCTGCTGTGGCAGGCGCCTACCTTTTGCCACCTTTCAAAAAATATGATGTCGCAGTAAAGGTTCTCGAAAGGGCTGGATTTTGACAGCATTAAGCGATTTGCGAATGGATTCGTCAATAAGTCATGAGGAGGTTTTCTTGACTAAAAGCGTTAGGTTTGTTAGATTATTCAACGGTTGGCTCCCAGCTCAGCTCGTTCAGAGCGTCCCGCCCTCGGCGGGAAGTTCATCGGTTCGTTGGCGAAGAGATCCGGCTGTCGATGAATGACATTTTAAAGACGGGCTCTTAGCTCAGCTGGTTCAGAGCGCTTGCTTCACACGCAAGAGGTCGCTGGTTCGAGTCCAGTAGAGCCCACATAAGTATAGGTCATGCCTATGCGCGAGACAGAGTTGAGACAGAATTTTTTGTAAGAATTGGATTCTAAAAAAAAATGCTTATATTTCACTTTATGGAAAACGAGAAAATGACGCAAATGGAGGGGATAGGGAGACTTTGATAGTGCTTATAAAGTCTCACTAAAAAATTGGCGAGGAAAAAATGGAAAAAATAAGCGGAATCCCCTCGGATAAAAAGAGGGTGCAAAAGAAGCAGATCGAGAACCCGCTGAGTGACATTCTCAGTGACGATCTCTATGAAAAGCTGATGGAGAACAGTCTCTTAGATTACAAGGCAGTAAGGGATTACCAGATAAAACGGCGGTTTAAAGATTTGCGAAACTACATGAGCGTTGGTGACGCGATAGAGAAAATCCAGGACGAATATCCTTACCTGCGGTTCGACACAATCCGGAAGATCGTCTATAACGCAAAAGCCGAAAAAGAATAATTTCCCGCCAAAGGGCAGGCTCAGCTCTCCCTGAGGGTTTTCCGGGGAAAAAACATTCTCCGATAATTTAGTCCCTAATTCGGGGAATTTTTCAGGCCTCAATTCAGTTGAAATAATTGCAGCTAAAAGGAAAACCTTGAAACAAGGAGTATAGCAATGAAGCGTTACGTTTCAAACAACGACGAATCTGCAAGGATGTTCGAGAGCGACATCTTCGAAGTTTTCTCTCATGTTCATCCGTTAGTGCCGGCAATAATATATTTTCCTATTGTCGCTTACATGTTTCAAAGAACGGTTGTCACAAGTGTAAGTCTCGCCTATGCATTTTCTCTGTTTATCTTCGGACTTTTGGTCTGGAGCTTCACCGAATATATGCTTCACAGATTTGTCTTTCACTTCATCCCGAAGAGTGGATGGGGAAAACGAATTCATTTTATGTTCCATGGCGTCCATCATGATTACCCGAACGACTCGACGCGCCTTGTGATGCCCCCGGTTGTCAGTATTCCGCTCGCCGTTTTGTTTTATGCGCTTTTCACCAATATCCTCGGTGCTCGCTATTTGCCGCCGTTCTTTGCCGGCTTCATTCTCGGTTATCTTGCCTACGACTTAACGCACTACGCCGTTCACCATTTCAGTCTGCACGGAAGAGTCGGATTATACCTGAAGCAGCAGCACATGCGGCATCATTACATGGACCCTGATAACAACTACGGGGTAAGTTCGCCGCTTTGGGACTTCGTGTTCGGGACGTTTGTAAAGAAACCGCAGCACGATACTGTCACCATAACGGAAAAGTAAGTAAGAGAGCTGTCGGCAAACGACTTAAAACCGATGGCTGATTGTTGGTCCTTATTTCAACGTCAATCTCGCCACGAAAGTCGGGATTTGGCCGTCGATCAGTTTGCACGTGAATGCGCCATGCTTGTCGAGCTAAACGCACGAGCGCGAGGCGCTCATCTGATCAAACGATTGCGTCATTTGATCAGCATCATCTTCATCACCTTGTTCCACTTGTCTGCACTAATTCTGTAAAAGTAAACCCCTGATGAAACGATCGTTCCATGGTTATTCATACCGTTCCATGTCAGCTCGGTGTAACCGGCAGGATAATTTGCATCTGCAACCTGCGCGACTTCTCGTCCAACTATGTTATAGATAACGAGCTTCACATGTGAATCCTTCGGAAGCTCAAATCCTATCTTCGTTGACGGATTAAACGGATTAGGATAGTTATTGTACAGCTTATAAGTCGTCGGTGCTCCGATTGTGATCTTTATGTCTTTAGTCCATGTCTGACCACTGGAATTACTTATCGTTGCGGTTAGAGTCGTATCCTTCCCGACAGGAGCTTTCTTATCGACATCGAAGGTAAATTCAGCATCACCCGCACTGTCGGCTGCAATGTTTTTAATAGCCGCCGATTGGGATTTGAATTCAAGCCATGATGGGACATTGGCGAACGTTACTGAAACATTCATAACCGCCATGCTCGAATTGGTTTGAATGCTCAGTGAAATCGTGTTGTCTGTAGAGGCAAATGGGATTTGCCACACTTGTCCCGAGCCTTGTGGAGGGATCTGTCCACCGACGTTTGTGGTGACAACTTTCGGCGTCTGAGCGAATGCAGTACCAACAAATAGCAATGAGAAAACCACAGCAAGTCTCATTTATTATAATCTCCTTTCTCGTTTCTAGATTTCTTGCTTTCTAAACTCAGTGCCTTTGCCTTCCTTCGGGCAATCTATCTATCAAGTATTCGGCATTGTACTTCAACAGTGCATAAGCCTCGCTTGTCATTATCGACTTCTGACTTCCGACCTCTGACTTCTGACCTCCGCCTTCTAATTTCTTATTCACGTCGTTCAGCATCTCTACCTCCATCACAAATATTTCCAAATCCTGTCTTGCGTCCGTGGAATCTTTCCTTGAAAGCTCAATTTTGGCTTTATCCAACCTCGTGTCCAACACTTCGACAATTCCGTTATTCCAGTCTCTGTCGAAATTCCAACTATTATCGGGACTCCATTTGTCATATTGTTGGAAGTCTCCTTGCATGAACCAGTCTCTGCCGATCATTATGTTGTCACAATCCGGCTTGCAGGCTTTGTTGTCGGTGAGCCAACCAAGCGTGACAGATTGGTGTTTGTAGGAAATAAGAGTATCGATCCATGATGAAGCGGAGAAATCCTGGGGCGGCGCCGTGGGACCGATTGTCCAACCTCTCACCTTTATTGAGTTTTCAAGGGCAGTCTCTATAGAATCCTGTTCCTCGGTTTGCTCGGGAATCGTTTGCTCATTTTCTGGAGTAATTTCAACTGGAGGTTTTGGATTATAGCTAGGAGATACTACAAATGCTCTCAACCCTGGTATACCATGTGAGGTCATTACAAAACCATTAAGGGCCATACCGGGAGCTATTCTAAACATATCGTCGGCACTAGTCCAGCTAACGTGCCCATCTTCTCCGAAACCAGCCCACCACGTGCTGGTAAAATCTCCCGAGCGTGGCAAGCTGGGAATGCCAACCGGAATGATCTTAAGTGCCCCTGAATCTGCTAAAGGGTCCCTCCAAACGTGCTTCGAGTCAAGTAGCCCTTCATTGGATAACTCGACTCCCAAGGATGGATAGGTGACATCAATATCAATTCCGTCCACGCAGCCTTTGCTGTCGTTCAAATTAGTTATGGAATAGGTGTACTGAAAGATACCTGTGCTTGGGTCGAGATCGGCAAGACACTTGATCAAAATATGAAGGTGCGGTGGGACTAAATCATACTGCGGACATTGCCCTAATGATACGTTTGAAAGTTGAACGGTGACAATGATAAGAATAAATAGGTGTTTCATTGACAAAGCTCCTTACTTATTATATTCATAATGAATTTTGCCGATATTACGCTCTTTGCGATCAAAACTTTCTTCAGCAAAGTAGGAATCCAAAATCTTTTGGTTTACCATATTAGTTGTTCTCCAAAGTTTCCCATCAACATAGATATCAACTGAAATTACATTTCCTGAAGCGTCCCTGTACCACTTACTGAAATCCACACTTTTCCCAACCCGATGCAAACTATGAGGCGTATTCCAGTCACCATTGATGTCAAATAATCCTCCCCACGGAAGGCTCATATCTATTGCCGCAAGGAAAATATCACTGTCCGTCCCATAATAATCAGCATACGACTTCACGGCGTCTATGATTGCCGCATTCACTGTGGGTGTACCATAATCACTGTCTTCAAGTTTATGAAGATTTGGAGTCGATGTATATGTGATAAGGTTTGCTCCTCCGCCCATTTGGATTAGGTCTGGAACTTTTACAAAGATAGAATCATTCGATTTCACGTTTTCAGTTGTTGATGTCGCAGTTATCAGAACAATACCGCTGAATTCAGGAGCTGTAAAAGCAAGATTGATTTCTCCGTTTTCATCTGTCGTGGTCGTGATGGTTCCATTGCCGTCTATATGATTCACATAGTCCTCAAGTTCCCCCATATCTTCTGTATTAGGCTGATTCGTGTGATTATGTCCGCCGGATGGCAGGATCATGGATGCTGTCAGAGTAACACCATAATTCGGTAACGGATTGTTTCCATTCATTGCTGTAACTGTAAAGTACTGCACATTCCTTTCGTTTGGGTTCCCACCTGAACTGGTTGGAAGCGTCGGCCATGTTTGCTTCGGCGCTGGAATGTCAATAGTTATAGTGTCGTTTTGATTTTTTATTATCACAGTGTTGACACCCGAGTCAGGCCAAGGAAGATCCACCGATGAAAGAATCTTCCTTGAACCTGTTACACCGACACCCGACGCGACGCTTTTGCCTGCTGTGGCTTTGGCATTAGTAATTGTCTTAACGTTTTCATCTGTTGAATCTTTTTGAGCGCCATCTTTGCCAGCCGGAGTCATAGCATCAATTATAGCTGGGCCGCTGTAATCAGTCCCGACGATCACCACAACGCTGACGGAGTCTGAATCTATCTCGAATGCCCAAAAAGTAAATGGCGGTTGTACGCCGGAGATATCTTCTTTAGCCAGGCCATTGGGTGAAATAATACTTCCGTATCTTTCTCCATCTAATATGCCGACGGAAAAGAGCTGGTTGGCGGGATAGTCGATTAGTTTGCCGTCGAAATCCCGATGCTTTACACTTATAGCTGCATTGTTCAATGGCTGTAGCTCATTCGGGGTTACGGTGACGACCGGCGGGGGCATCATCTCCAATGTATCTGTGCTTATGAGCCCGCCGCTCTCGGCTTCGACCACGATCCATGCAGCATTGGAATCGGGTTGAATGCCGTCCGCTTCAATATAGTAACCGCCATTTGGATCAAAAGTATTGTTGTAAATACTGTCTCCTACAATGTTTATTGTAGAGCCAAGATTTTGGTCATTCCCCGTTTTATAATTGAGCCTATGAAAAGACGCGTACTGACTACCTGATACTATGGTAACCGTAAGAGGGTCGGTATGAGACGACCATGCCGTTGTGGTATTGTCATTATAACCCTGCACCGCAATGGATCCTTCTTCTCCGTGGCCTAAATAGTCAGGCTGGTTACCCGGGTTAATACCGGTCAACAAGAGATTAAACTTCGAGAAATAAGGGGTCTGGAAAGATCCCACAAAATCATCCATCACAATCCACCCGCCATAAGTACCCGATTGACCTGAGCCGCATTGCGGTCCAGCCCACGGTACACGAGCACCGTCCAAATAGACGGTGAAACAATTGCCTTGGTCAAACGAATGATACAAATTATTTATGCACGGAATAAAATAATATGCCCCTGCCGCAGGGGATTGGATGACGCCGCTATCTGAGCCGAGCCCTGAAAAGACTTTGTAATAATTATTAGGCCCGCTTACCACGATGATCGCAGAGTCCCCGGTGTACTGTAAAGATAGGGTAAAGCTCAGTACATGATTGTTTGTCCCCACATCCTCCGTTTTCTTCGATTGTCCCGCCTGAATCGTTAATTGCTCCTTAATATGAACCTGACAAAATGACGAACTCACGAACAGGGTAGTAATCCCAATAACCGCTATAACCTTCTTCATCCCGCAACCTCCTATTTTTAACTGTGACCGATTCCCGATAAAAACCCTCGGGGGCGGATTCCCCGACTAAAGCCTTCGGGGACATCATTTATCAGAATTTGTCCATGCTAAATATTGTATCTCAGTTAAAGCCTTGCACTTGCAGTCTCACCACGTCATAGCCTTTATCATCGTACGTCGCCCACCTTACACATTGTTCCATTCCTGACTAACAATTCAATCTAAAATTCATGAAAAGCAAAGTCAAGAAAAAAATGCGGGAAAAAATGAAAAGGCACTATTTCTTTAGCTGGAAAATGGGAACTCTATTTTCAAAGTTTTAACACAAAAGCGGTTGGTTATCTCTACTAAAAAGCCTCTGCCTTATGCTGATTTTCGCTCTATCGATTTCATTCAAAAGAGGCATTTGCTTTTGACTCTTAGCTTTTAAGATTTTATCCCGTATTTCTAACGCCTGCCACAATTCCCTTCACCGTCGATCTGAGCAAATCCAGTATCTTCTGCCGGTTTCCGCTTCCTGACCCTTGGGCCGTCAACCATCACACAAAAGATATCCCATGACCATCTCAATGTCAATGGGCAGGCACAGAAAATCAAATTGACCACCCAAGTCAGAAATCCGCGTCTTCCAATTTGACCGGAAAAAGGCATTGGTCTTCAGCTTGAGCAGTGCTCTTCCTTATCTTCATAGATACCCTCCATTTTTCATGCTCAAATATCCCGTTGATCCAACAATAAGATGATCGTGGACGGGAATGTCAAGGAACCTTCCGGAATAAGCAAGATCTTTCGTAATTTGTATATCCTCTTTGCTCGGGTCTAATTTTCCGCTCGGGTGGTTGTGTACCACTATAATGCTGGCGGCGTCTTCCAATATCGCGAACTTAAATACCGCCCGCGCATCGACAAGGCTCGCGCTCAAGGTTCCTTCCGTCATTGTCTTCACACGCTTCACTTTTCCCGATGTGCTCAGCGCTATGACTCTGAATATCTCGCGTTTCTCGCCTGCGAAATCTCTCATAATGAATTTATAAACTACTTCGGGATTATTGAGAAGCGGAGCATCTTCTCTTGGAATGTTCTGCGTCCGTCTTCCGATTTCGAATGCCGCGGCAAGTGTAACCGCTTTTACCGTGCCGATGCCCGCAGTTCCTGACAGCTCTAGTGCGTCCCGCATCGACAACACTTCGAGAGAATTGTCGAATGTCATTAAAAGATCCCTCGCTACATCGACAGCCGTTCTGGAATGCGATGTCGTTCTGGTGCCCGTTCTCAAAAGTATTGCAAGCAGCTCGACATCGGTTAGTTTTGTTGTACCATGGGACAGAAGTTTTTCACGGGGCTTCTCGCTATCAGGCCACTCACGGAGTGTGCGCCCGTCCCTTTGAGATTGGTCTTTGTTTGTCATACCAGCCCTCCTTTTTCATTTTACCGCAGGACCGCCAAGGTCTCGGAATTTCACCAGTGCGAACAAATAAATTTGGTTCTATCAATTGGCATTTACTTCGCCGAGATCGATAATTCTTCCTCTTTTAAATTGAAGAACATGTATGTAATGATTTGAATTATCTCCATCGAAGAAAACTGAAGAGTGCATGCATTTAAAAGTCCCCGCCTTCAAAGCAGTTGTAATCTCTGATCTGCTGCTGCTTCCCGATTTAATTATGCCGAGCAGCACGTTTGCCAAATCGTAGCCGTACGATATTGTCCGATCAAATTCCATATCCGAAATTTCCGAAAGCGAATCGTTGACCGCCAAATATTCAGGGGAATCTGTGTCGAAGAACGTGTCGCTGCAGAATATAACGCCGTCAATATACAAATCATTGTTGGAGAGCTGGTTCAAATCGTACCAGTCGTCCGTTCCGAGAAGCTGTGTCTTCACGTTGTAGTAAGCAAGCTGTGCCCCGATGATCCCGATGTCTCTCGACGAAGTTAGCGGGACGAAAATTGCTTCAACGGACCGAAGAGGATCGGCCTCATCGAGTAAAGATTTGTTGAAAATTGAAATGCCCAGCGAATCGGATATACTTGTGGGATTATTTCCGAATAAATCGAAAGCGTCGATAATCCCTCGTGATTTCACAAGCGAGTCAACATATACCGGAGGGACACCGTAAGCTTTAAGTTTAACCTGCTGCTGTTTGTTGAGTTTGCCGAAATCTACGAATGGCTCGCCGGATGCCGCAGCATTTTTTAAGTTGACTATTTGTTGGGACAAGTCGGTGGCGCCGGATTCAAAATACTGAGTGGAAATCGGAGTTATGCCGAGCTCTTTCAGGCGCGCAGCAAAGTACCCGGCGATAGTCTTACCGTAAGTATCCGATGGTGACAAGATTGCGATTCGCTGAAGATGCAGAACGTTGATCGCATAATCGGCAATCGCACTCGCTCGTGTTTTGAAATTCGGATTCGCTTGGAATACGTAGGAGTTTCCCGAAGTGATGCCGGCTTGTGTTGCAGTCGGAGTTATTGTTGGAAGGTCTCCGGAATTTGCAATGTCGGCGATACTGGTGACGTTGCCGCTGAAGACCGGGCCTATTACAGCCTTCACGCTGTCGTTCCTCATAAAACTTTGCATATCCGAATTGAGCTTTACAAAATTTGCGTCGTAATTTTTTAAAACCATTCCTACCTTTGTCACGGCTGTGGAATTATAGTCATCCAGAGCGAGCTGGATTCCGAGAAGCAGTTTGTCTCCCACGCCGCTTCCGTATTCGAGCGGGAGGAGCGCGCCCAATTTAATCGATGCTTGACTCAGGACTCTATCTTCGGCAATTCTGTCGATCCATCTTACCGCCTCACCGCTTCCAGCGGCGGGTTGAGGATAGCGCTGTAAGAATTCCTTAAGAACTTTATCCGCGTCACCGATCCTATCGGAGAAATATGCGCGACGCGCAAATCCAATAGCCACTGTCACAGCGGATAAGCGGCTTCGACATTGCTCGAAGAGACTTTCAGCATCATCAAAACTCAAGTTGACGTCAACCAAGTTGCGAAGACTCGCAACGGCGCGGTCTCTCACGGCTTTATCGGCAGCGGAGTCGATTGCCGTGACGAATTGATCTGCGGCAAGGTCGTATTTCCCGGTCTCGTAATAAATTGCCCCGAGAATGTAAAACATTTCAAACCTGTGATCGTCGGCAGGGAAGCGGACAAGAAAAGTGTCCGCGACATTTATTGCAATCGTGTAGTCGCGGAGATTGAAAAGGCATCTTGTGCCGTAATAAATTGATTCCGCAGAGCGCTGGTTTAAAGAATCGGTCGTCACCGAATGAAAATATTGGTAGGCTGTGGAATAGTCGCCCTGCCTGAAACTTTGCAGTCCTAAAGTGTAATTATTCTCGTCTGTTTGGCTGAATGGAATTTGCGCCCAAATGGGCCTCATCGGAAAAAACACGGCGGCAGCAAGGAGAACGGTGAAAACTCCGGCAGTTATCTTCTTCGTCAATGTTTGCGTTCTTTGTCTCGATTTTTATAATGATTGGAATGACTAGTTTGTGAAATGCGTTCAAGAGTCTCTGCATTGTCTTCGATCATTGCATTTGCGGCGGCAAGCTCGTCGAAGATGGTGCGTGCTTTTTCGATTTCGCCTGTGGTACTATACAAATTTGCCAGCGATTGTAAAGTTTCTGCACTTCTCGGATTCAGGCTCAACGCTCGCTGCAGGTAGAACTCCGATTCGTCCGGTTTGCCGAGTTCGAGCAGAATTTTACCGCACATGAGCCAGCCGGGAAAGAAATCAGGATCGGTGTCGATGAGGAGAGTGAACTCTTCAAGCGCAACATTTAAATCGCCGAGAAAGTAAAATGCCGTTGCGAGATCGAGCCGGAATTCTACTGACGACTCGTTGAAATCGATCTCCCTATGCAAATATTTTATTGCATTCGGGAAATCTCTTTGTTTCAGATAAATTCTTCCGAGGATTCCGTTCGCGTCGGGATATTTCGCGTCTACACGAAGAACTCGTTTGACTTCTTCAAGCGCTTCGTTGAATTTATCCTTTTCAAGAAAAATAGTCGCGAGCGCAAGATGGACGCTCGGATTGCGCGACGAGCTCAGCATTCTCAAAAGCGGCAATGCCAGGTCAAACTCTCCGAGATTGTAATACAGGCTGCCGAGCGCATAAACCAAATTGTAGTTATCCTTGAATTTGGAAACCGCTTCGGAGAGGAGTTTTTCCGCCGAATCATATTTATTCAAGCCGATATAAATCTCGGCAAGTTTCAGGTGAGCGTCGCTGCATTTAGGGTTTTTCGAAATTATTTTGCGCAGGATTTGAATGGCATGGAGCGGCTTGTCGTCGCCCAAGAAATCGACGGCTTCGTCAAGAAGCGTTTTTACCGATTGTCCCATTTTACTAATTTGTCCATTCAATTGATAATAATCGTCGAACGGCAAACTTTCACTCCCACTCGATCGTCGCAGGCGGTTTGCTGCTGATGTCGTAGACCACGCGGTTGACCCCCCGCACTTCGTTGATAATTCTTCCCGACACCTTAGCGAGAACTTCGTACGGAACCTGCGCCCAATCTGCGGTCATTCCATCTTCGCTCGTGACCGCGCGAAGCGCTATTGTAAATTCATAAGTTCGCTCGTCGCCCATGACGCCGACAGATTGAACCGGCAACAGAACGGCGAATGCCTGCCAGATGTCCGTGTAAATTCCATGCTTCTTAATCTCATCGATAAAAATATCGTCGGCCTGGCGAAGGATTTCTAACTTTTCCGGAGAGATGTCTCCGAGAATTCGCACTGCAAGTCCGGGGCCGGGAAATGGATGACGATCGATTATCTCGTTGGAGATTCCAAGTTCTCGTCCCACCTGGCGCACTTCGTCTTTGAAGAGAAGTCTGAAAGGCTCGATCAATTTTAACTTCATCACTTCAGGCAAGCCGCCGACGTTGTGATGAGTTTTGATTTTCGCCGAGGGGCCTTTATGAGATTGCGACTCTATCACGTCCGGGTAAAGCGTTCCCTGTGCAAGGAAAATGACATCTTTTATTTCATGAGCTGTTTTTTCGAACACTTCGATGAAGGTATTCCCGATAATCTTCCTTTTCTTTTCGGGATCGGCCACGCCGCGAAGTTTTCTGAGAAAGGTGCCTGAAGCGTCTACGTGGTGGAGATTCATTTTAAAATTATTTTTGAAATACTCCACTACCTTCTTGCTTTCATCTTTTCGCATGAGGCCATTGTCGATGTGAACTGCGTGCAGTTTATCGCCTATAGCTCGCTGCATTAAGACCGCCGCAACCGCAGAATCGACGCCGCCGCTCAAGGCGCAAATGGCTTTTTGGTTTCCGACTGTCTCCTTTATCTCGCGGATTTTTTCTTCTATGAAATTTCCCGCCTTCCAATCGCCTGTGCATCCGCAGATTTTAAAAAGGAAATTCGAGAGTATTTCTTTGCCTTTGGTGGTATGGACGACTTCGGGATGGAATTGGACGCCGTAAATTTTTTTCGACTTCGAGCTGAATGCAGCGACGGGAGAATTATCCGTATGCGCTATGGGAGCAAAGCCTGTCGGAAGCTTCGTGATTTTGTCTGCATGGCTCATCCAGACTTTCGAAACATCACCGACTCCTGCCAGCAGATCGGTCATATCATCGACGACGAGCATCGCCTTGCCGAACTCCTGGCGGGCAGAGCGGTCAACTTCTCCGTCAAGCTGGTAAGCTATGATCTGAAGCCCGTAACAGATCCCGAGTATAGGAATCCCCGACGCGAGTATCCGCTTGTCTGGAAGAGGCGCATTGTCCTGGTAGACGCTCGACGGTCCGCCGGAGAGAATAATTCCTCTCGGAGCAAGATCGCGGATCTTTTCAAATGGAAAATCGAAGTTTTCGACGAGGCTGAGAACCTTCAACTCGCGGACGCGCCGTGCGATGAGCTGGGTGTATTGACCGCCGAAATCGAGAATTAAAACTTTATCCATTCACAAAAGTCTTCAAAAACTCGATAAACATTTCAAGCTCGTCTCGCGACCGCTTTTCTGTAACGGCGACCAAGAGACCTTTCTCGCCCGGAATTAGACGTTCAACGTCCAGGCCGGCGAGAATCTTCTTTGGTAATCCTGATTCGATAATTTCTCCGGCAGGAACGGGAGTGTAAAGGAGAAACTCGTTGAAGAAGGGCTTGCGATACTTCAAATTGAAACCGCGAATTTTTCCGATTTTCCCGGCAAGGTAATGTGCTTTGGCGCTCGACTGTTCCGCAACTTCGCAAATGCCTTGTTTTCCCATGAGCGACATGTAGATAGTCGAGGCAAGCATCATTAATCCCTCGTTTGTGCAGATGTTTGAAGTCGCCTTCTCGCGTCTGATCTGCTGCTCGCGAGTTTGGAGCGTAAGGACAAACCCGCGGTTTCCTTCGGTGTCAATAGTCGCGCCGGATAATCTTCCCGGCAACCGTCTGATCAAGGCTTCTTTCACTGCGAAAATTCCCAAGAATGGTCCACCGAAATTCTGTGGAATTCCCAGCGATTGACCTTCGCCGACGACTACGTCTGCACCATATTCTCCCGGAGGCACAAGAAGTCCCAATGAAACCGGTGAAACGTCAACAACATATAATGCTTTTTTCGAATGAGCAATTTCAGATAGAGCGAAAACATCGCTTAACGTCCCAAAAAAAGAAGGCTGCTGTACCATGACGGCTGCGATGCTGTCATCGACAACCTTCTTCACTGCGTCAACGTCGGCTACTCCATCGCGAGCGGGTACTTCGACGATCTCGAATTCCTGACCGTGGACATAAGTTTTCACGACTTGCATGTACAACGGGTGAATCGGATGCGCGGCGACAATCTTCTTTCTGCCTGTATGCGCGGCGGACATTAGAGCAGCTTCGGCAAGTGCGCTTCCGGCATCATAAAGTGACGCGTTGGAAACATCCATTCCGGTCAGACGGCAGATCATCGTTTGGTATTCGTAGATCGCTTGGAGCGTCCCCTGGCTCACCTCGGCCTGATACGGCGTGTATGCCGTGTAAAATTCCGAGCGACTGAGAAGCGCGCCGACCGCAGACGGAATAAAATGGTCATAGGCGCCGGCGCCGAGGAATGAGATCGCTTCCTGGGTGTTTAGATTTTTGTTCGAGATAGAAGAGATATGTTTGAGAACTTCGAGCTCGCTCATTGCCGGAGGAATGTTCAAGTCTCCCCGCAGCCGGATTTCTTGCGGGATGTCCTTTATCAGATCATCAAAATTTTTCACCCCGATCGCATTCAACATCTCGCGCCGGTCATCGTCTGTATTCGGATAATATGGCATTAAGAGTTTTCCTGTACCGGAATATCATGATTTGCCGGTACCCAAGAATCAATGTCCGATCATTTCCCGGTATTTTGCAGCATCGAGAAGATTATTCAGCTCCGACTTATTTTCAATCTTTATTTTCACCATCCATCCTCCGGCGTACGGCTCCTTGTTCATTATCTCGGGCGAGTCTTTCAATAAGGCATTCAGCTCGACGATTTCTCCGCTGACAGGAGCATAAATGTCGGAAACGGTTTTCACGGCTTCGATTGTTCCGAACTGTTTGCCCTGCTGCAGCTTAGTGCCGACTGCCGGCAGCTCTACAAAAACCACATCGCCAAGTTCGCCCTGTGCATAATCGGTTATTCCGACCACGCCTGTACCATCTTCGATGCGAATCCACTCGTGATCTTTTGTGTATTTCAGGTCTGCTGGGAAATCCATCATTATCTCCTTTAGTCTGTTCCTCGTACGGGGTCTTCGACAAAATTAAACGAATCCAGGAAATGCGTGTCGAACTCGCCTTTTCTGAATCGCTCATCTTTCATGACTTTAATGTGGAACGGTATCGTGGTTGCGACGCCTTCGACGACAAATTCTTCGAGCGCACGGGACATTTTGTCGATTGCTTCCTCTCTATTCGGGCCGAAGGTTATGAGCTTTGCAATAAGCGAATCATAATAAGGGGGAATCACGTAGCCGACATACGCATGTGAATCGACGCGGACTCCGTACCCGCCGGGTGTGTGAAATCCCGTGATTGTGCCGGGATTCGGCCGAAAATCTTTGTAGGGATCCTCTGCATTTATTCTGCACTCTATCGCATGTCCGCTTTGCTTCAATTTCTTCTTGCTGACCTTCGAACCAGCGGCGATGTTGATCTGCTCCTTCACGAGATCGAAGCCCGTGACCTGTTCCGTTACGGGATGCTCGACTTGAATTCTCGTGTTCATTTCCATGAAGTAGAAATTCTTGAATTTGTCGACAAGAAACTCGATAGTTCCCGCGCCCTCATACTTCACACTTTTAGCTCCCTTTACGGCGGCTGAGCCCATCTTCTCGCGCAGCTCCACATCGACGACAGGTGAAGGAGATTCCTCGATCAATTTTTGGTGCCGCCGTTGAATCGAACACTCTCGTTCGCCAAGATGAACGACTTCGCCATACTGGTCGCCGAGAATTTGAAATTCGACATGGCGCGGTCCCTCGATATACTTTTCTACGTAGACATTGCGGTTTCCGAATGCGGCTTCGGCTTCCGTTTGTGCCATTTGAAATTGTCTTTCGAACTCATCCACTTTCCAGGCAAGCCTCATTCCTTTTCCCCCGCCGCCTGCAGTCGCTTTTATAATTACCGGATAACCGACTGCATCGGCAATTTCCTTCGCCTTTTTTACATCTTCAATCGTGCCGTCACTGCCCGGAACGACCGGCACGCCGGCCTTGCGCATTGTGTCTTTTGCGGAAGCTTTGTCGCCCATGGCAGTTATCATTTCCGGCTTCGGCCCGATAAATTTTATTCCGCTGCTCTGGCAGATTTCGGAAAACTGCGCATTCTCCGCAAGGAAGCCGTAACCAGGATGGATAGCATCGGCGTTCGTAATTTCCGCAGCCGCAATAATGCGAGGGATGTTCAAATAACTTTCCCGGCTCGGAGGCGGTCCGATGCAGACCGCTTCATCGGCAAACCGGACATGCAATGATTCGCTGTCGGCTTCCGAATAAACCGCAACCGATTTGATTCCAAGCTCTTTGCAGCTTCGTATTACACGAAGTGCGATCTCGCCTCGATTTGCAATCAGTATTTTATTGAACAATCAACTCCTTGTCAATTCTGAATCTCAAATTCACCGTTCAAGTTTTGAAATGCCTATTTATGCAGGGTCAACCAGGAATAGCGGCTGATTATACTCAACAGCCTGTCCGTTTTCCGCCAGAACTTGCACCACTTTGCCGGTCACATCCGACTCGATTTCGTTCATCAGCTTCATGGCTTCAATAATACACAGAACATTTCCCTGTTGTACCACTGTGCCGATCTGAACATAAGGGTCGGCGTTCGGGGCAGGCGCACGGTAAAAAGTCCCGACTATCGGTGATTTCACTTCATGAAATTTTTTGTTGTCAGCTTTTTGGGAAAGGACCGCATCCGCGGCAGGCAGCGGATCTGCTTTCGGCGCGTTGAAGAATTGCTGAGCCGGCTGAGGCTGCGAAATAAACTGCGGAATAAAAGTCGGTATAACTGAAGAATTATGGTGAGCCTTGCTGACTCTTACTTTCTTTCCCTCTTCCTCAATTTCTATTTCGTCCACTCCGCTTTCGTCCAGAAGTTTGATAAGCTTTTTGATGTAGCTGATATCCATATCGACTCCGATCTTGAAAACCTATTTGCGCCAGAGGTGCATCAGCCTCGGGCTGAATGTAAAATGAAAAAGTCCCGGTTTCGATCGGGACATTTCTTCCGTCCATTACAGGGACAGATTTACTTTACGCGTTCCACGTACGCTGCAGTGCGCGTGTCTATTTTGAGCACCTCTCCCTCGTTGACGAAGAGAGGAACATTTACCGTCGCGCCGGTTTCTAATTTTGCCTGCTTCATGACATTGTTCACACTGTCGCCTTTCATTCCAGGCTCTGTCTCGACTACTTTGAGATTGACGAAAATCGGGATTTCAACTCCGATTATCTCTGTACCATTAAAGGAAATTTGCACCGTTTCATTCTCTTTAAGGAATTTACTTCCTTCACCGACAACCTCTTCCGGAATTTGAATTTGTTCAAAAGTTTCGTTCTCCATGAAAACGAGCATATCGCCGTCGCGGTAAAGATATTGGTATGTGCGCATCTCGATTCTTACTACATCTACATCCTCGCCTGCGCGAAATCTGTTTTCAATTACACGCCCGGTTTTGAGGTTTTTCATTTTCGCGCGTACGAAGGCCCGCCAATTGCCGGGGTTTACGTGCTGAAACTCAACAATTGTCCATAGATCATTATTATAACGAATTGTCAATCCTGCTCTGAAATCAGAAGTTGTTGCCATAGTCTCCCGTAAAACTTAATATTTCGTGAATATTGCGTGTCCCGAAGGAATCCAGCAAAAAAATATAGTTTCAGAGGCACCAAGAATCAAGGAAAGTGGAGTCAGCGTTATGCTTGTGAGGTGCGAAAGGAGAGCGCCGCAAACAACATTATGCGACCTTGCTTGCAAAACGAGAAACAGACCCCATGTGGAAACTATTTGGGCTCGACGCGATGCGCAAGCTTAAAGATCGTCCAAATATGATGCCCTTCATGCAATAACATGGACTCCAACCAATCTACCAAAGTCAATCGCCCAAACCTGTCGTGAATACCGATCCGAGCGAGCTCTTTGTCGGTTAATTTGGTGACCACCTTGTAAATCTGTTTGCGGTCGTCGTCCAATCTCTGCAAAAGGCTCTTGGTGTCCCATTTCCGCCAGCTTTCGAAGTCAGGGTCATTCTCAGGAAGATAGTTTTGAATGGCGGGTTCTTCTTGAGTCAGGATTTTGTGGACTCTTTCTAAGTAAAGAGTCTGCAGTTTTGCCAAATGTGCAATATTGTCATGAATCGACCACTTGCCCGGTTCCGCCTGTGCAGTCAAACGCTTTTCATCTAAACCGTGGATTATATTCCGAATGATTTCGTGTTGGTTTTTCAAACGATCGTTTAAAGATTGATAAAGCGGTATTATGGTTTTTCTTTTTGTTTCAATGACAAAACTTATTAAAACCCTTGAAATGTTTTTATTCTACAGCCACGATAGCTTCTTCTCGCCTGTTTCACCGCCGTCCTCACTCACAACCTCGACAAAGATCTCTTCGAGAGAAGAACAGGTTTCCTGACCCAGTTGGTCCTTTAACTTCGTTCTGATCTCCTCCATCTTGCTTTGGAATACAATCTTGCCTTTGTTTATGATCGCGATTTCGTCGCAGAACTTTTCGACAGTGTCGAGAACGTGTGAGCTCAATAATACCGTAGTTCCATTCTGCACCATAAGCTTCAAATTGTCTTTGATTGCCTTTGCTGAAACCGGATCGATAGCTTCGAGTGGTTCGTCAAGGATTAGAATGCGTGGCTGGTGCATGATTGCGGCGGCAAGCGACACTTTCTTTTTCATTCCCGCGGAAAGAGTTTCAATTCTTGCTTTCTTCTTCTGTTCGAGGTCAAGGAAGTCAAGCAACTCGTCGATTTTCGGCCCGGATTCTTTGTCTCCTATTCCGTACATGCCCGCGACAAATCGAAGGTATTCGCGTGGGGTTAATTTATCAATGTACCGTGGCTTTTCCAGAACGAATCCGATATTGCGCTTATATTCATAATCAGTAGCTCGAATTTCTTCTCCCAGTAACCGCACCGTTCCGGCATATTTTTTTATCAGCCCGGCAATAATATTAATCGTTGTGGATTTGCCGGCGCCGTTCGGGCCGACGAATCCAAGAATGGCTCCTTCATCAACAGTGAGGTCAAGTCCATCCAGCGCCTTCACGTTTTTGGAATATGTCTTCTGTAAACCAGAAAGTTCGATAGCTTTCATTTCGAATCCTCGAGTAAGTTCTGAAATTCAAGCGATAGTCTTCTTCCCCATGTCGGTACCAGTAAGAAATAGGTTGTGATAAACAATCCTATAACGAACAACACACCGACTGTGATGTTCAATGACATCAGCAGCACGTAAATTATTGTGGCAAAAATCTCACCGAAAATAATTATGATGAGTGAAATGATGGAGACTCGGTAGAGCGAGTTGAGCTGCAGGATAAGAGTGTTGACCAAAATGATGAGTGCCAGCGGTTGGAATAGGGAATATATGATTCCCTGGAATAAATGATAAGCTCCTATATGAAACTTGATCTCCAAAATGAAGCATAGAATAACGTTAACGGTTGAAATGATCGACCATGTTGCGAATGATTTCATATATATGAACTTAGTCCTACCGTAGGGAAAAATCGAAAGATGCTTTAGTTGCAAACCATGTTGAGTGAGCTGATTTTCTGTAAGTACAATACCAAGCATTAAGGTAACAAAGAAAATCGCGAAGATTGGAGATACTATGGGTTGATGAAGTTGACGGGATATTATTTGCATTAATGCAACCGCGAGATAAGCGTACATAGGGACGATGTAGAACGCCTTTTCTTCCTTTTGGCGTATTCGCCAATCTGTAAAGCATAGGTTGAAAAGCGACCGCTCCCGTTTAGCTGTTGCCCGTCCCGAAACAAGCCGAGGCTCTGAAATCTCATTTTTCCTCTTTCGAGGGATAGCGTATATTGCCCGATTTTCCGAGGAAACTACCTGGGTAGCCAGCTTTCCTGCTGTACCATGGCTCACGTATAACGCAAACTTAGAGATGAGCGAGTCTCCCGAGAGATACACAAAAGGAAATGCCACGGCGATTAAAACAAGACGGCTCAATGGGGTGAAAATGTCAGGCATGTGTGAAACTGCAACTCCCTCCATGGCCTTCATGAAATCAGATATAATTGGCAGTGGTACATTCTCGTTTGTGCCGTGGAAGGTTGATAATAAGATAAAGGCAAAAGCTAAGGCAAGCAGGCTTGCCTCGGTCACCGTCTTTGCACTAAAGTGGTCGGCCAATTTGCGAAAAATAGGGAAAACAGCAAAGAGTATTTCTGAAATAATAACGTAAAAAAGCATGAATATCAGCACATTTGCAAACAGACGAGTGATATTCCCATTTTTAAGTAAAACAAGAAGCACGGCTAAAAGAGGAATGGCATAGAACAAAAACCTATTTTCAGTGAGGAAGGTAATAAATCTCATGCATGTGGAACGAATTCGGGAAATCGGGAAGAGGTCCAATGCTTGGCTTTCCACCAAGGTGACAAAGTTCAGTCTTAATTGCATCGACATGTAGTCCAAGAAAACCACAAACATTGTGAACATACCGAAAAAACCTGCCGTCTGTTTGTTTGACGGATCGAGGATTGGGGCTATCGCTATAAAAGACAGGACCGCTCCTCCCAAAATATATGCCAGGTACGAAAGGACAGCATTCCCCGACTCTCTGTTTGAGATAAGCAAGTTAGTCTTGATTAATAGTCTTAGCATGTTAGCTGTTAAATTGATTCCGCAAAAATGCATTGAAAATAAACACGACCATAAAAGAGGTGGCCTGTCATTGAATTAATCCTCGCTCTGCTCTTGGATCCAAATTATAATAATCAATCAAGGTCAGACTAACAACAAATCGGTCCGAAGTTGCCGCGGCACCATAAAAATTCGCCAACCTCTTGATTTGAATTGATATATGTACTATTATACATGTATTGATTTAACAACCATGAAAAACATAAGCGCGATTTTTGCCGCCTTGAGCGATCCGACGAGGAGGCTCGTTCTGGAAAACCTCAGAAGCCACGATCTTACTCCGTCGGAATTGCTGGAACGCATCGACGTGAGCCAGCCTACCCTTTCGCACCATCTTGATATCTTGAAACGGGCTGAACTGATCGAAGGCACCCGCGAAGGGCAATTCATTCGCTACACACTGAACATGACTGTTTTCGAAATGGCTTTGCAATACATGGCTTCAATAAGAAAAGGGAGAAAATCAAAATGAAACTTAGTTGGAAACGCGAACTCTTTCCATTGGCGGTCTTAACAATAATGACTGTCGTGTCAATGCATTATTATCCTCTTTTGCCCGACATTGTACCAAGCCATTTTGGCCTCAATGGAAAACCGGATGGTTGGATGCCCGAAAAGAATGTTCTTGCTCGTCATGGGCGGGACGCCAATCTTCATCTATTTGTTGCTTACTTTTTTGCCGTTCATCGATCCGCTGAAAAAGAAAATTGAAATTAAGTTTAAGAATGTTCTGTTTCTTCGTGACGCAATGCTCGTTTTCTTCGCCGTGATATTTTCACTTGGCATCGAAGCTGCGCGTGAAGGGTCCCTCAATATGGATTTGTTCGGATTTGCCTTTGGATTATTGCTCATTGTTATCGGCAACTACATGCCCAAAATGCCGCAAAACTGGTTTTTGGGAATCAGGACGCCATGGACCATTTCATCCGAAGTGGTTTGGAAGAAGACTCACATTTTAGGCGGATGGTTGTTCATGGTATCGGGCGTAATCTATCTTATTTGGACAGCACTGAAAGTCAGCGAACGTCCTTCCGCTCTCTGTCATTGTCGTTTCCACTTTGATAAGCGCAGGGTATTCGTTTTTTCTTTACAAGAAAGTTCAGAAGCCTGATAGTGCCGGAGGATCATTGTGAAGAGAAGCCGCACATTGCGACGCTGTAACTTTTATGATTCGGCGGAGTATTATTTAAAAAGGATAATAAATAGAAAGGAATACGCATGTTTTTCAAAGTTAACATCAAGTTGGTCGCTGCTCTAGCGATCTTGAGTATTTCATTCTCTTCACTTCCGCCTGCCTCGATTTGTCAGACAAAGATCGATGGCTTGGCGATCGGCACTTGGCAAGGAACACTTGAATTCAGCGGCAATAAAATACGTATTGTCTTTCACGTGGCAAAGACAGATAGTGGTACAATGGCTGTTTCGCTTGACAGCCCCGACCAGGGTATCAAAGGAATACCAGCGGCTGTTGCTCTTGTTGACAGGGACTCAGTTAGGTTTTCGGTCGAGTCAATCGGCGGCGACTATGTTGGGAGGGTTTCAGCTAATGATTCGTCGATAGACGGTAAATGGATGCAAGGGGGCTTCAATCTCCCGTTGACCATGATACGGACCAATGTGGAAATAACTTATAACAGGCCACAAGAGCCAAAGCCGCCATTTCCATACGAGTCTGAAGACGTTGTGTTTGAAAGTAATGTAACCGGGATGAAATATGCAGGGACACTAACATATCCAGATTCCGGCGGTCCATTTCCTGCGGCGATCCTGATTACCGGATCTGGTGCCCATGATAGGAACGAAGAGCTCTTCGGACATAAGCCGTTTTTGGTTATCGCTGACTACCTGACGAGAAGGGGAATCGCCATACTTAGAGTGGATGATCGCGGCATAGGCGGCTCGACAGGAAACAAGATGGAAGCTACTTCTCCCGACCATGCAAGAGATGTCACCGCGGAGATTAAGTTTCTCAAGAGCCACAAGGAAATAAATCCTCACAAAATCGGCCTCATCGGGCACAGCGAAGGCGGTATTATAGCGCCCATGGTCGCCGCTAAGTCAGACGATGTCGCATTCATTGTCTTGCTCGCCGGGCCTGGCATTCCAGGATACCAGGTCATCTTGGATCAGATTACCCTTTTGAATAAATCAGCCGGCGCAGATGACAGCTCAATCAATGCCGCTCTTAGTGTGGAGAAGCGAGTTCTGGATATTGTCATGACGGAAAAAAATTCCGTGAAGGCTGCCGTAAGGTTGACTGCAATTCTTGAAACCGAAGGGGGAGAGACGGTTGCCAGCGCTGACGCATCGATTGACCAATTGTTATCACCGTCATATAGATCTCTTCTCCAGTATGATCCTCATCAGACTCTCGACAAATTGAAATGCCCTGTTCTTGCGATGGATGGCACTTTAGACTTACAGGTTCCTGGCGAGGAAAATCTGAAAGCCATCGGAGATGCACTGAAGGAAGGCGGGAACAAAGACTATACAATAAAGCTTCTGCCGGGTTTGAATCATTTGTTCCAGGATGCAAAAACAGGGTCACCGACTGAGTACGCACAAATCGAAGAGACAATCTCTCCGAAAGCTTTGAAAGTCATTGGAGATTGGATTGAAGAAAGGGTAAGTCAAAAGTAAGGAGTCAAGCACCCATTGCGTCAGTTCATTATACATTTTTTTTTGCAACATTAGTATATTGAAGGGCAGTGAGACATCCTGTGCTTCGCGCGACTTTTTTTCCACCTTGGACTAAAAATTTGCGAGTCATGAAAGCCCAATAAAAACATTTTATCGAAAAAAATAATAATGGAGGAAATTATGTTCAAAGCTATTCTGCAACTACTGTTCACGTGCTTTATAACAATTAACGTCATGGCACAGACAACAATCACAGGCAAAATTACAGATCAAGACGGCAAGCCGATGCCCATTGCAAACGTAGTTCTTAAACTTTCGACAGACAATACTCCGCTCAAAGTAGCAAAGGTGGACAAGGAAGGTCAGTACAGCATCACGATCGATTCGACCGGCGTGTGGGTACTTTATTTCGTCGGTGTTTACCATGAACCTCAGGAGGTGGCGGTTTTCTCCGACAAACCCGCCGCATTGAAACTCAACGTGAAGCTTTCGACCTATCGTTATTCAGACACTCTGAGCCAGGTTAAGGTGGTCGGCAATTTCAATAGTTGGTCCAGCCAAACTGCCGTTCCGATGCAGAAGCAGTCTGATGGTACATTTTCTGCCGAGGTAGAATCAAAAAGTGACTCTGTCGCTTATAGGTTGGAAAATGTCATTCAAGGAGATGCAATTGATGGAAATTTGGTTGAGGGCACACAGGCCGACGATTTCGCCTATAATGACTATAGCGGGTATAATTCGATTGTCCATGCAATAGCCGGAAGTGTGAAAATTGTTTTTGATCCATCGAAACTGATCAAGTCTTCTTTGCCCGCCGAAGTCACTTTCGCCGATTCGGCTTCTTTCGATGCTCAATTTGCCGACGCGTACCATGAGATGCGAAATAATATAGAAGCATATGAACTGGTCATTATGGATTACCAAAGGTCTGGAAAAAGTATAAGGGATGTTAAATATGATTGGTCAAAGGAAGTAAAAGCGATTGAAACGAAAATCGCGGATGAAAAAGATCCCGTTCTTCGCCAGGAATTCTTGATAAGCTATCTATTACTCGGTGGAATGAAGGCTCCGATGGATAGTGTTATCGCCGCAAAAGCAATGTCGGAAATATCTCCGTCTTCTGTCATGTGGACTATTGACCCAGATTTTATTTATTATGGACTCCAATTCTCCAAGGCAAGTCCCGAGGAGAGTGACAGCTATTATGACAAAGTTGTTGCGGAAAATCCAAGTGTTGTTGTGAGGGCATTCGCGCTCGTTCAAGAATTTGTCCAGGCAAAGTATTCGAATGAGAACGCTAAAGCGACGCGATACTACAGTGAACTTTTGAATAATTACGGCAACACTCAATATGCTAAGCTTGCTAAGCAGAGGTTTTCTCCTGAAAGCAAAATCAAGCTTGGTATCCCGGTGCCTGACTTTTCTGTTGTTTCACTGGATGACTCGAGCAAGATCATGACTAATGAGTCACTTAAGGGCAAGTATTACCTTATGGATTTTTGGGCAACATGGTGCGGCCCTTGCGTCGGAGAGATGGATAACCTGCAAAACACCTACGATAAATATAAGAACATGAATTTCGAGATACTCAGTTTGTCGCTTGATGCGTCGCGGCAAGACGTTGTCACTTTCAGAAAAAACAAATGGCATATGCCATGGCTTAATACATTTGTAGGCACGAGTCAGGATGTGAAAATTCTGAAGGACTTCGATATTATAAGCATACCATGTCCCATTCTTGTTGATCCAAGCGGAAAAATTATTGCCTTAGGAGAGGAACTGCGAGGAGCTGAACTCGACAGCACCCTTGGAAAATACTTGAATAAGTAAAAGAAAGTCTTGGGTTTGCGGCAAGATGGGAATTACCGATAGAAATTGCCACATGAAACTGGAGTGGATGGAGCACTGTCTTTATCGACTGCATAACAGGCAGAAAAAGTTTTCTCGTCTTGCCAAAGCCCCTTTGATCATCACAGGATCAATTAAAAAGAATATTTGTTAAATCGTGCATCATGTTTTCTTCTTTTCTTATTGATAAAAATGAAAAGGTGATGGAAAAATGGCTGGGCATAAGGGGCATAGTATCCTTTGATTCAACAGTGAGTAAGTATCTCGACTGAAATCAAGGGATATTCATTGAGTACACATACCCGAATACGAGTACGATGCTATTTCTTTATTTTATTTCATCTTTTCAGTCTATCGTGGTACATCTTTCTGAACTTTGCCACCTTCGGCGCAATTACAGCACGGCAATATGGCTGGTTCGGGTTATTGGCAAAGTATTCTTGATGGTATCCCTCGGCTTGGTAGAATGCTTTGAATGGCGACAGTTCGGTCACGATCGGATCGGCCCAGATTTTTTGTGATTTGATTTCCTTTATCACATCTTCCGAGATGCGTTTTTGTTCCTCATCGCGGTAAAAAATTACAGACCGGTACTGGGTTCCAACATCGTTGCCCTGACGATTTAAGGTCGTTGGGTCGTGGACCGTGAAAAAGATTTTCAGAATATCCGCGTATGAAACTATTTGCGGATCGAAAGTGACCTGGAGAGCTTCGGCGTGCCCGGTCTTCCCCGTGCAAACTTGCTCGTAAGCGGGATTTGCCGTTGTTCCGCCGGAATAACCGGATTCCACGCTGATCACTCCTTTGAGATCGTCGAACACCGCCTCGATGCACCAGAAACACCCTCCGGCGAGTGTGGCAACTTCAGTCTTCTGTAAATCAGACATTTATTTTTCTTCCTGCATGAGCTAATGATTCCTCATTCACCGTCATTTTAATTTAACAACAGAAGTAGCTTTTTTATTCCACATTAACATGCGTTACACATTGTGACATCTGTCATGTATCTGCCGACTGAAACTTGACATCGATTCGAAAAAGGCATTAAATCCTAAATGAGTCACAAACGGACAGCCGTGGTTTTCCCCGTTAGCTTGACTCAGATATTTTTCAACGATACACTCCCGCTCAACGTGGCGGGCGAATTTCTATCTATTCCCATCCCTGCCGCTGAAGTTATTTGCCGGGATTTTTTCCGGGCGCGAATCCACTCTTTGATTGACGTGAAGTCGCTTTTGTGGCGCGGAACGGTGTCAGCTGTGACGTAATGCGGGAGACAATTCAGTAATTACCTATATGCGTCGTCGTGTGGAGGATTTCTCCAACACTGCCTTTTGAAGAAGATCTACCAGTGCGGCGCCGATGGTCTTACTGTTAAACCTATCTTCCACCATTTTTCTAGCGTTCACACCCATACGATATCTCAATTGCCGGTTGTCTCTAAGAATGTGAATGCGGTCTATAAGAGATCGCGTGTCCTCTATTGGAATTAGGAATCCGGTTTCCCCTTCTTCAACTATATCTCCGATTCCCCCGACTGCAACTGTAATCACCGGCAATCCGGTCGCCATGGCTTCGATCGATGCTATTGAAAATGAATCCGCCCGAGTCGGTAATACAAAAATGTCCGCCTCGTGAAGCAGCTTTACCATACAATCGCTGTTAGTCGATATTTTATCGTGAACCACCACATTCTTTAACACCGGTCCATCATACGATTTCGTCGCGATATTGAACTGTACATCCTGGAACTCCTGCTGTGCTGCAACGGAAACAAGAATATCCCCTCCCTTTCGGAAAAAATCGGCGCCGACAAGAACTACATTAAACGGCTTGTTCGAGCGGTCTTCAGCACTTCTGTCCAAAAAGGAGAACTTGTGAATATCTATGCCCGGAGGCATTACCGAAATTTTCTCCGGAGGTATGCGGTAATCGTCGATCAGGGAATCCCGGACTTTTGTGGAAAGGGGAAGCAGATGGAAAGCTTTCCGGTAAACACTACGGGTTATCACATGTTTCACTTTCGCGATCATGCTTTTCGGGTCAAAATACGGATGACCGTACCATAGTTCATTCTTTGCGTAAAACATCGGTGTACCATCCATGGCGATAACGTATGGAACGCGGCTTCGAAAACGTACGAGTCCCATACATATGGTGTGCTGGAAAAAATAAGCAGCGTCAAAACACACTCCATTTTTTTCCTCTTCATGAATGCGTCGGGATGTAACGAAGGAGTTACGGATCGTCCCGGGAATCAGGAATGTCCGCTTTTCTCCGTATGAAGTTAATTTATTTGGGTCCATTTCTATGCGCAGCCAGCTTGAATCCACATCCTGTCTGCATTCTATTTCGTCCTCGAGATTTTCCAGGATAGTTGCGTTTCCGCCCGCCATGAAGGCCGCAAAGAGTAAACGCAGCTTTCTATTCGTGCCCATTTTTCAGCCTCGCTGCTTGATTAAGATGCTTGTGACCACCGGCCATCCACGCCGTCGGCCGGACAAAAGGTTCTCGACAAATTATTATGATGGCAATCATACGGTATTACCGTGTTCGCCGGCTCCTCGCAGCGGCCGCGCAACGGATTCAAATACGCTATTGAGCTGATTTCCTATCGCTTGCCAATCGTACGCTTTGCTCACGAGGGAATATGCCCGCTCTGCAAGCCTGCAGCGATAATCTTCATCCTTGAATAACCGTATAACGGCTTCGCTGAATTGTTCCGGCGTATCGGCAAACAAAGCAGAATCTCCCTCGCGAAGATTTATTCCCTCGCACCCGACCGACGTGGATACGATCGGCTTTTTCATTGCAGACGCTTCAAGCGCCTTCAAGCGGGTTCCTCCACCAACCAGCAAAGGGATCACATAGACCTGAGCTTTTGCAATGTATGGTCGCACGTCTTCCACTTGCCCTGTTACCACGATGTGTTCGTTTGCACGTTCAACGATAGTCCTCGACGGCGCGGCACCTACGATAAAAAGTTTTGCATCAGGGATCTTTTTGAGGATGAGAGGCAAAACCTTGTCCAGGAAGTACAGGATGCCGTTATTATTTGGGAGGTAATTCATTATCCCGCTGAATACCATGCTGTTCGGCAGTTCTTGTGTTCTTTGCGGCGAGAAGTAGCTGAGATCAACGCCGTTAGGAACGACACGAATAGATTGACCGGGAAGGTCCTGCTCGAACAATGCTTTATCCCTTTCTGATGTTACCAATAGACTCTCGGGCTGGCGACACAATCCGATTTCGTCTCGCTTCATTAGGCGATATTGATCATAGAAATACGCTCGCGTCAAAATATTCTTCGCACTCCGGTATGAGCGATAAAAGAGATCGTATTCGACGTTATGTGCATCGACCACGCAGGGTACCATGGCAGGCTTACGGTAATACAATAGAGCAGGCGAACTCAGAAAAACGAGATCAAATTCTTGATTGCAGTAGATTTCGTCGAGCGCCCGCTGCATTTTCCGGGTCGTGGAAATCCGGATGAGACTTTTTCGCAATAGTGCCATTTTGATCCGCTTCAACAGGTTGATCCATTTTGGGGCACCATAATAGACATACTTGATCTTGCAGTTTTGATTCATGAAATATTGACGAATACTCGCTTCATCTTCCTTTGAGCCATATGATACAATTGTCACTTCATGGCGCTTTACTGTTTCTTCCAGTAGATGAAATGTCCGACTTCGCACCCCCGACTGAGGAGGATAAGCGAGAGTATGAAACCCCATCAATATTCTCATACGCTTATATTCCAAAAATCTAATTTTTTCTAGTGCACAACAAGATGGATTCCTTTTCGCCTTGCCTGCAAACTTTCAAGAAATAATTTAATGCAATGGGCTCCTTGAGTCAATTGATGTTACGAAATAGTGTGGGGTCTGTGATCGTAATCAACTGGCCCAACTCTTCAGTAATAACAGGCATATCTAAGATGTAGATGACGGGCACATGTTTAGTTGCTATTGTGGTCTTGTTGCTCTCACCGCGCCGGGAACTGTCATCCATGAATCGGGAAATTTCCGCCGGTGGACTTGCATGAGTTAATGTTTTCGACTTTAGTTATATTTTGACTCAGAAAATATGAATTTGGTATTTAGGAGGATCAAGTGAAAACGTTTTTAAAGAAAATGCTCAAGAGAGTTGGGTATGAACTGGTCAGATCCAGAATACACATCGAAGATATTCTGGTCAATAATGGCTTCGATGTCGTTCTGGATGTAGGGGGAAATATCGGCCAGTTTGCAGAATATATCAGGTCTCATGGCTACAACGGAAGAATTGTTTCGTTCGAGCCGGTGAAAGAGTCGTATGAAGAACTGAAAAAGAAAGCCATAAAGGACGGCAAGTGGATCGCGTTAAATATTGGACTCGGACAAAGCGAAGCGGAGGGAACAATAAACGTCGCGCGGAGCTCGGTATATAGTTCATTTCTCAAGCCGCTTTCGGTCCTTGAAGATTTTGCCGGCGCTGGCATTGAAACCACAGCGTCCGAACAACTGACACTGCACACACTTGATTCGGAGTACCACAATTATGCCCATGGCAACGACAATGTCTTTTTGAAAATTGATACCCAGGGTTTTGAGAAGCAAGTTATTCTTGGAGGGCCTGTATCCCTAAATGCCATCAAAGGCGTTCAAGTGGAGCTTTCATTGAGCCCGATCTATGACGGTGAGGCCTCATTGGCGGAGATTGTGGGCCTTCTTGAGGCTCGCGGATTCAGAATGGTTTCAATGGATCCCGTTACTTTCGACAGACGGAAAGGAGTTCTTCTTCAGGTTGACTGCGTTTTTCTGAAAAATAATTTTGGACCCTTTGAAGCTAAGAAAATTGAAAGTAGGAACTGAGAAATATCCAAACGTTGTCAATATTCTCAAGGCTCGTTTATAATCGATGAAAAGATTCCAGGATTCAGACAGCTATTGTCGAGAATCTGGACAAGGCTTACTTTCAGCGAGAGCTCGATCAAAGATCGGAACTGAGAAACATCCGATCATGTCTTTGGCATTAGTCTCCGGGCAGCAGTTTCAACGGAAGACCATTACATCTGCCAGAGGTCATGGTCTTACACACGTTACGCTTGCGTTTGCTCATCCTTTTATGACGTTCGAGCAATCTTTCGAGCCTTAGGATCTTTTCAACGCCGGTGTTGGGTGTTGGAGTAAGAAAGTTTATTTCAATGATCGCCTGAGATTTCTCCTGCGCGACACGGTGTTGTATATCGCTTATCCTTTCGAGCGCGGTCATCATAACGGGGAAAATCTCTTTGTAAAAGGTCTCATCCTCCGCAGGCAAATGAAATGTCACCTTGCTATCTCGCATATCGACCTTAGGCAGCCTTAGAGCTTCTGTCTTAATCTTTAGTTTTATTAGCTTCAGCAGGTTGTCGGCGGGCTCAGGTATCTTCCCGAACCTGTCCAGCATCTCTGCTCTCATGCTGTCAACCTCTTCAACCGTGGCAGCGCGGGAAAGACGTTTGTAAAAGTCAAATCGTTCCGCATCGAGGGATAAATAATCGTCAGGAATGAACGCGTCCACATCCACGGTCATCTGCGGCTCTATCTTCCTGCGCGTCAGTGTGTCCAATTGCTCGGTTAAGTTTTCTTCGAATTTGGCTTCCGCAACTGCCTCTTCGAGTACTTTGTTGTACATTTCAAATCCCATGTTATTTATGAATCCGCTCTGTTCTTTGCCAAGGAGATTTCCTGCGCCGCGGATTTCAAGATCACGCATTGCGAGGTTGAAGCCGGAGCCCAGCTCACTGAATTCTTCGATCGCGGTGAGCCTTCGCACGGCATCCCTCGTGAGATTTGAGAATTCCTTGGCGATGAGGTAGGCATACGCCTGAACATTCGAGCGTCCTATCCGGCCCCTAAGCTGGTACAATTCGGCAAGCCCGAACCTGTCGGCATTATTAACGATAAGCGTGTTGACCGACGGAATGTCTATTCCCGATTCGATTATTTTAGTCGCAATCAATATGTTCAGCTTCTTTTCCAGGAAATGTATCATGGTACGCTCTATCTCCGGCGCTTTCATTTTGCCGTGAACGATTCCCGCCTTGGCCGACGGTACGCGCCGGTGCACAAAATCCGCAAGTTTGCCCAGATCCTTTACTGTGTCGCTGACGACATAAACTTGCCCTCCTCTGCTGAGCTCACGCTCGATCACGGTTTGAAGAAGCTTGCCGTCAAAGCCCACGATGTAAGTGTCTATCGGCAGGCGGTTGGCCGGCGGGGTTTGCAGAATTGAAATATCCATCGCCGAAGACAGCGACATGTAAAGCGTTCTGGGAATCGGCGTAGCGGTCATATAGAGCGTATCGACGTTTGCTCTGAGCTGGCGTATCTTTTCCTTCGCTTCGACCCCGAAACGGTGTTCTTCATCGACAATCAGGAGCCCGAGATCATGGAACACCGCATCGCCGGAAAGAAGTCTGTGGGTTCCGATTATTATGTCGATCGTTCCTGCCTTTAAATTCTCAAGAATTTTTTTCTGTTCTGATTTCTTTTTGAAGCGCGAAAGGACTTCCACTTTTGCCGCATAGTCGGAGAGGCGATCACGGAATGTGTTGTAATGCTGTTCGGCAAGTATTGTAGTCGGCACGAGAACGGCGGTCTGCTTTCCACCCATCGCCGCCTTGAAGGCAGCGCGAACCGCGACTTCAGTTTTTCCAAATCCGACATCTCCGCAGAGAAGCCTGTCCATAGGATTTTCGTTCTCCATATCGTTCTTTATTTCGGACGTAGCTCGAATCTGATCCTGGGTATCTTCGTAAACGAACGACGCTTCAAGTTCGTGCTGCCAGATGCTGTCTTTCTGAAAAGAAAAGCCTTTCGATTTCTTTCGTTCAGCGTAAAGCTTAATGAGGTCTTTCGCGATGTCTTTGAGCTTGCCTTTCGCACGAGTCTTCATGAGCTGCCATTCGGCGCCGCCTAATTTGGAAAGCTTCGGTTTGAATCCATCTTCCGATGCATACCGCTGAAGCTTGCCCACATAATTGACGTTCACGTAGAGCATATCGCCTTCCGCGTATTCGACCTTTACGCATTCCTGGACGCTGTCGATTATCTTGAGCTTTTCCATTCCAAGAAATCTTCCAATGCCGTATTCTTCATGAACTACATAATCGCCCTTGCGCAGAGAATTTAAGTCGCGGCGCAAAAGTCCGACGAATTTCCTGGCTTTCTCTTTCCGTGAAATCAGCGGCGAGCGCCGGCCGAAAATTTCGTGTTCGGTCAGAAGCGCAAACTTATCGTCCGGCAATATGAACCCGCCGGAGAGCGAGGCCTGGATGACTTTTACTTCCTGTCGAAGCATCGTCGCGTTCATCTCGTCGTACTCGTTGAGCAAAGTCAAAAAGTTTTCTTCAAGGTGTCTCGTGCTCGATGCGACTGCAATCTTGTAGCCGGCTGAAAAAAGTTCGGCAATCTTGTTCGCCGCCAATTGAAGTTTTCCGCCGAATGTCGGCTGGGGAATCACATTGATTTCGAAATCCGTCTCATTTCGCTCGATGACCTTCCAGTAAATCAAACTTGTTTTATCTGAAACTGCTTTTGTAAATTTACGGAAATCGGCTTGTTTCTCACCGGCGAATGCAGACGGCTCATAAAAAACTATTCTCGTGCTATCAGGGATTTGGTCGGCAAACGGCGAACCGACGAGGGCAGATTTCTTTGAATCGGCAAATGGAAGGAGCGTAAAAGTCTCGATGGTTTCGATAGATCGTTGGGTAATCGGATCGAAAACTCTTAACGAGTCGACTTCATCGCCGAAAAAATCGATCCTAATTGGATTTCCGCTGGACTCGGGGAAAATGTCGATAATGCTTCCTCGCATCGCGAAATCGCCGACCTCTTCAACGTAATCTTTCCGTTGATATCCATATTTTGAAAGCCTGGCAACGAGATCATCATGATTAGTCTCAGAATGCTGGTGGATTATAACGGCAGTTTGTACCAGCGAATTCTGAGTCGGCGTATTTTTCAATATGGTAGCATAGTCGGAGATGTAAAGATTATCCTTTCTCGAATAGAATTCGAACAGCCCGGCAAGATTTTGACCGAGTGATGCCGAAGACTCCTCGCCTGCTGCGAGCTCGACCGGCGCTTTACCGGAAAACAAGGTAAAGTCCGATTGAATCCGTTCGCTTATCTCCGGATCGTCGATAACTAGAAGAAGGTTAGATTTCTCAATTCTAAGAATTTCGGACAGAATCAGCGTCAAAAACGGAACGCTGATGCAATGAAGAGAAATTAATTTCGAGTGGAGAATCGCCTCCGTGGTGTTTCGAAAGGTCTCAAGGATTGCCGCACTATTATCGGAAAATTCTCGGATCAAATTTGCGGGGCGAATGTTTTGTGACACTATTTGTGAGAACCTGTCAGGCTTTTCGCTTGCGAGAGTTTTCCTGAATTGCGCGCCTCACAAATCCGTCGGATCTTTCGAGTCTGACGCGCGCTTCCTGTGCATCGACATTTGCACGAATCATTACAACGGCGGTTTTCACATTGCCGCCGGATTTTCTCAAGACCTGTTCGGCTTTGTTGTAATCTGCTCCCGTTATGATCATGACAATTCGTTTCGAGCGCTCTTCTAATTTCTTATTTGTCATTTGGAGATCGACCATCATGTTCTCGTATACCTTCCCAAGCTTGATCATAACGGCAGTTGTGATCATGTTCAATACCATCTTCTGGGCGGTTCCGGATTTCATTCTGGTTGAACCCATGATGACTTCCGGCCCAACTTCCGGGCAAATTGCAACGTCGACATCGAGATTAAATTGCGAGCGTGGATTCGTCGTAACAAAAATTGTTTTTGCGCCGAGGCGGCGACTTTTTTTGATAGCGCCCACGACATAAGGAGTCCGCCGGCTCGCGGCGATCCCGCACACGACATCTTTTTCGTTTATGCCGTGTGCCACGATATCGTTTGCGCCGTTCTCTTCGTAGTCCTCGGCGCCTTCCTGTGCCTTGAAAAGTGCCGGCTTTCCGCCTGCGATTAAGCCTTGAATCATTTCCGGATCAGAGCCAAATGTCGGCGGACATTCGGCCGCGTCTTGTACGCCGATGCGCCCGCTTGTCCCTGCGCCGGCGTAGAAAAGTCGTCCGCCTTCCCTGAGGGCCTCAACTATGATCTCGACGGCTTTTGCAATGTAAGGTATGTCCCGCTCAACGACGAGGGCAATTTTCTTGTCTTCATCATTTATGATTTTAAGAATTCCAATTGTGTTCTTTGAGTCAATCTCCATCGAAGCGGGATTTCGCTCTTCGGTGCTGAGCGATTTCAATTCTTCAAAAAGCTTCTTTTGCGGATTCATCTGAAAGGCTTCTCGCTTCCATTGATTTTGTGTAAATGTCTTCCTTCAAAGGTCTCGAAGGCTCATTGTCTCTTAGCGGCGTCTTTGATCATCGTCATTGCTTCCGGCATGTTTCACGTGGAACATTTCCTTCAGCCCCGCAAGTAGACCATCAGAACTGATATGTCTGCAGGAGAAACTCCGGAGATCCGGCTTGCCTGTCCGATTGAATGCGGCTTTACCTTCGCAAATTTATCCGTTGCTTCTCGCGAAATGGATTTGACTTTTCGGAAATCGAAACCTTCCGGTATTTCCAACGACTCAAGCTTCTCGAACCTTTCGATCTCTTCGAACTGTCTTTTGACATAGCCTTCGTATTTCGTTTCGATCTCGACTTGTCGTACTACGTCCTTGTGCGAAGCGGCTTCGACCGGCAAAGAATCGGATCTGAAAAACTCGAGCTCAAGAATGTCAGATAGATTTACGTCCTGCCTTTTCACGAGCTGGGACAATTTTTCGTTTTCCGACAATGCCGATGAACCAATAGAATCGAGATACGAATTTACAGCATATGGTGGAACACTCTTTTGCTCCACATAATCGGAGAGCATTCGTATGCACCTTTCCTTTTCAAGCAGCGCATCGTAAACATTATTCGGGATCAAACCGAACTTGTGTCCATATTTCATGAGCCTTCTGTCTGCGTTATCCTGTCTCAACATCAGCCGGTACTCTGCCCGCGATGTAAACATGCGGTATGGCTCGTCGGTACCTTTGTTCACAAGATCGTCGATCATCACGCCAATATACGCTTCGGATCGCTTCAAGATAAGTGGTTCATCGCCCCTGATTCTCAAAGCCGCATTTATTCCGGCAACGAGTCCCTGTCCAGCAGCTTCTTCGTATCCGGATGTTCCATTAATTTGGCCTGCGAAAAATAAGCCATTAATAAGCTGGGTCTCAAGCGTAAGCTTCACCTGGTGCGGTGGGAAGAAATCGTATTCGACTGCATAACCGGGTCGGAGCATCTCGACATTCTCAAGTCCGGGAACCGATTTCATGGCTTCGTATTGTATGTCGGCAGGAAGGCTCGTGGAAAAACCGTTGACGTAGACAACGTTTGTGTCACGACCCTCCGGCTCCAGAAATATTTGATGGCGTTCCTTGTCGGCGAATCTGACAATCTTGTCTTCAATCGACGGGCAATATCGCGGACCAATTCCCTTTATTATTCCTGTAAACAATGGCGACTTATCAAAACCGGTTCTTAGAATTTCATGTGTATGGTGGTTCGTGTACGTAAGAAAGCAGCTCACCTGATCTCTTGTGACTACCTTCGTTTGGAATGAAAAGGGCTCGGGGTCCGGATCGCCAGGCTGTTCCTCCACTTTGCTGAAGTCTATGCTTCTCATGTCGACTCGAGGCGGCGTCCCGGTTTTCAGTCTTCCGCTGACAAAGCCAAGTTTCTCCAGAGAAGCTGTGAGACCGACTGCGGGCGGTTCGTTAAATCGGCCGCCAACCCGGCTCTTGAGTCCAGTGTGCATGATCGCATTCAGGAATGTCCCCGAAGAAACTACAAGCGCATTGCAGTCGATCTTGACGCCTGTTGAAGTCTCAATGCCGGTCATCGTACCTTTTTCCACAAATACTGCCGTAACAATGTCCTGCATGATGTGAACATTTTCCTGCGCTTCGACGTGTCGCCGCGCTTCCACAGAGTAAGCTTCTCTATCATTTTGCGAACGCGGCGACCAAACGGCTGGTCCCTTCGACTTATTCAACATCCTGAATTGGATTCCGGTTGCGTCGGCGATCTTCGCCATTTCCCCGCCAAGTGCATCAATTTCACGGACTAAGTTACCCTTTGCGGTGCCGCCAATTGCCGGATTGCATGACATTCGTCCTATGGCCGCGATGTCCATGGTCATCAGAAGCACAGAACACCCCATCCGAGCCGCTGCGAGAGAAGCTTCGATTCCAGCGTGACCGGCGCCAACCACGATTATGTCGTACTTCTGATTATTCATTCTTCATGTTACGCGAGATCAAAGGATAAAAAGCAGGACTGATTGCTTGATTCTGATCTTACCAATTTTCAAGGTTTTTATTTTCTTGTCTGCCATTTATCAAAATGTTTCACGTGAAACAATCATTTCCCGATACAGAACTTCGAGAATATGTTATTCAAAATGTCTTCGCTGGTGATTTCGCCTGTGATCTCGCCGAGAGCGTTTAACCCGCTCCTGAGATCCAGCGCGACAAACTCGCTGGATTTGCCAGCCTTCAAGGTCTCCAATGCGAGGAGCAGGCTCTTTTTCGCCCTCTGCAGGGCATCTCTATGGCGGGTGCTGGTTACAACCACAGAGGATTCACCGGCTTGTTTATCCAGAGCTACGCTTAATAACCCTTTTTTCAAGAATTCAATTCCTTCACCGCACAAAGCCGAAACGTAAAAAACATTTTCACCTTCCGGCTCTCGAGGGGCTTCGCCACGATACAAGTCGATCTTGTTCCAGACCTTGATAAGTTTAATCCCGTTTTCACCGGAGACATTCGCTATTTTATCGTACAAGCGGCTACTGCCGTTATAATAATGCTCCTTGTAATCCATCACCAAAAGAACGATATCGGACTGCTCGGCTTCCTTCTGTGCCCTGTTTACACCTTCGCGCTCAATCGCGTCCGTCGTCTCTCTCAGACCGGCGGTATCCGTCAAACGAAAAAGAACTCCGCCGACTGAAAGACTTTCTGAAACAGTGTCTCTCGTAGTTCCCGGAATCTCACTGACGATTGCGCGGCTTTCCTGGAGGAGCGCATTCAATAAGCTCGACTTCCCCACGTTCGGCTTTCCTGCGATTGTGACGCGGACACCTTCCCGATAAACCTTTCCCACCGCAAAACTTTCCAGCAGGGCATCGATTACATTAATACTTCCGACAAGCCGATCCTCCAACACTTTTCTGTTCGCAAACTCGACCTTCTCTTCTGAGAAGTCGAGTTCAAGCTCAAGGAGCGATGCTAAATTCAATAATTCGTCTCTCACCGATTTGATCTGGCGTGATAACTCGCCGGTGAGCTGCCGCATCGAACTTCTGTACGCCGCTTCGCTCTGCGAATGAATCAAATCTCCGACTGCCTCTGCCTGCGAGAGGTCGAGACGACCGTTTAGAAAAGCACGTTTGGTGAATTCTCCAGGTTCGGCGATTCGCGCCCCTTTCGCGAGAATGCACCGCAAGATTTTTTGCGTGACCAAATAGCCACCATGGCAGCTTATCTCGACAACATCTTCACACGTATAGCTGTTCGGCTTCCTGAATGTTACCGCAACAACTTCGTCAATTACGCTGCCATCCTCGTCGATGATTCTTCCGAAGTGTGCCGTGTGAGATTGCGAATCGATCAATTTTGTTTTGCCAAGAAAGACCCTGTCACAAATAGAAACCGCATCGCCTCCTGAAATTCTGATTACACTTATCCCGCCTTCACCGGGCGGAGTCGAAATTGCAGATATCGTGTCGTTGTCTTTCAACCTGAAGAGCATCTATTAATTTAACACACATAGTTTAGGAGTTAAAGGCGGGCATTTGTACCACGCTATCTTTTGTTCTTCCACGCCGCCTAAAAAATCTTCCCTTCTTCTTGTTTCTTTGCTCGTTTAATTCGAACTTGAAAGCAAAAACTACTTATGAATACTCTGAAGAAATCATCGAAGCTTGACAATGTCTGTTATGACATCCGTGGTCCGGTGTTAGACGAAGCGAAGCGTATGGAAGATTCCGGGCTTGAGATTCTTAAATTAAATATCGGTAATCCCGCACCCTTCGGATTCAGAGCACCGGATGAAGTTGTCGCCCAGATTGCCGCCAACCTCACTAAGGCTGAAGGGTACATAGATTCTAAAGGTCTGGTCGCGGCAAGAGAAGCTGTAATAGATTATTCCGCGAAAAAGGGTTTGGGGAGAATAGACATAAATAATGTCTTCATCGGCAACGGGGTCAGCGAGCTCATCGTCATGGCGATGCAGGGACTCTTGAACAACGGCGATGAGATCCTCATCCCTGCTCCCGATTATCCCGTTTGGACTGCCGCAGTCGTTCTGGCCGGCGGAAAGCCTGTCCATTATATTTGTGATGAAGGTTCCGAATGGTACCCTGATATCTCCGACATAAAAAAGAAGATTTCAAAACGCACAAAAGGCATCGTTGTCATCAACCCGAATAATCCGACCGGTGCAGTATATCCGGAAATGATTCTGAACCAGATTGTCGATTTAGCGAAGCAGCACGATCTGATAATTTACAGCGATGAAATTTATGATAGAGTTTTATATGAAGACATAAGCCACACCTCTATCGCATCTTTGACGAACGATGTTCTTTGCGTAACATTGAACGGACTTTCTAAGTCACATTTGATAACGGGGTACAGAGTCGGATGGATGACATTCAGCGGCAACCTTTCCATTGCGCAAAATTATCTGGAAGGCGTAAACATGTTGGCGTCCATGAGATTATGCAGCAACGTACCGGCACAGTATGCTATTTCGGTCGCACTTAAGAATTGCGAGACGATAAGATGTCACACCGCAAAAGGCGGGAGATTGAAAGCGCAGCGAGATTTTGGGTACGATCGCTTAAAGAAGATCCCCGGTTTATCCTGCACCAACCCGAGAGGCGCGTTCTATTTCTTTCCGAAAATCGATGTCAAGAAGTTTAACATCAAGAATGATGAGAAATTCGTTCTCGATTTGCTGAAGAAGGAGAATGTGCTTGTCGTTCAAGGAACCGGCTTCAACTGGTTCGAGCCGGATCACTTCAGGATTGTTTTTCTGCCCGATGTTTCCACTCTCGAAAGGGCATTCGATGCTATGGAAGACTTTCTGAAAGATTACAGGCAGGAATAAGAGATATGGCCATTGTATTGCGGCCTCAAAAGAACACACAGCCGCGCAGTTAAGACTGATGAAACGAATCTTCACGGATGCGAAATCCTTGCCGGGCACTTGAAACCTTTCTTTTTGTAAATTAAAATATCCGGGGACTAGAGATGGAGATTTCAAAACATGAGTTCGGGAAAATACGCTGCCTGCTTTCTAATAATCTTTCTCATAATGAGCTGCGGCAGTGCCAAAAATCAAAATCAATCCGGAAATGAAAGCGAGGACGATACGATGGCTACCTCCGGGAAATTCACTATCAAGAGCACGGCTTTCCATGAAGGGGAAATGATTCCCAGCAAATACACATGCGAGGGGCAGGATGTTTCTGTGCCGCTCGAATGGCAATCGGCTCCGTCAACTGCGAAGAGCCTTGCACTTATCGCAGACGATCCCGACGCGCCGGCGGGGACGTGGGTTCATTGGGTGATATTCAATATGCCGCCGGCTGCAGCGGGGCTTCCTGAGAATGTTCCGCCAAAAGAATCTTTGTCGAACGGTGCCTTGCAGGGGAAGAATGACTTCGGAAATTACGGCTATGGCGGTCCGTGTCCTCCTGGCGGAACGCACCGGTATTACTTCAAACTTTATGCATTGGATTCGATGCTGAAACTTTCTGCCGGAATCACGAAAGCCGAGCTTTTGAAAGCCATGGAAGGACACATAGTGGCACAGGCGCAGATCATGGGAAGGTATTCGAGGAAGTAGCTGTTAAATTTTGGTTGACTTCGCGAAGACTCTCAAGATCTTCGCGTGGCTTTTCACCGACCTTAAGAGTCGGATTGACTGTCGCGAGAGAAGGGGGCGATGGTTGGGAGCATCACGGTAAATGTCGAAGGAGTTGCAAAGCTTGACTAGACGAGGAGGAGGTATTAGATTTTTTGGCGAGATAAATGGCAGGGGAAATGATTATGGTAGGTGGAGCAGATATGTTGTTATGGACCGGGGACATTGGACTCAATAACCGAAGATTTCGGGAGTCTAATCTCCATATCTGGAATTGGAGAAATATGTAATCGTAAAATCACATCCAATCTAAAAACATGAATGAAATGGATGAAGAAGAGAAAAAAGAAAAGCTAAAAGAGTATACCGAGAGAGAAAGGTTCTGGACGCAGCAAGTTCTAAATCAATTCGGCTATACTATAAATCTGTTCACAACAATGGGAATCGGTTTTTTGGGGTATTTGATTTCTATTAGAGCTAAATATCCAAAAATAATCATGGATAGTTCGTTGCCATTCGATTGGAACATTGCTCTTTATTTCTTGACCGTTGCATCAGTCTTCGTATCAGTTCTTCTGGGAGCTATTTCAATAATTAGTAGACTTTATGATTTGCGGATAACCCGGCATTTGACTTGGTCCAGACGAGAGGTATTTAAAGAACTTACAATGTATTTACCTGCCAATTTTGTCGATCTAAAAGGTGAGTCACTTGTGAGGAGTATGAAAGTATTCATTGCGGTGCTTTGTCGTAAAATGGAATTTATAGGAGTTGTAGAAAAAGATAATCATGACCAATTGAAAGTGAGATTTGAAGATTTGCGGAAGGAAGCTAAAGTGTTAGGTGATTTATCTTGGAGAGCAGATAAGGCACAAATTATTGTTCTTTCCTTATTGATTTACAGCTTAACGATATTGGAATAGAAACTGCCGTGGTTCGGGGTTTCCGCATTTGTTTGGCTGTCCGATATTTGAAATATTTGTGCACGTGCAAATCAAGTGGCATCCAGAAAAGATATGCTGTGGAATCGGCAACCGCGTTTGTCGTCGATTGTTGTGTGAAATAGTCTTCTCAAAGTGAGGTGGAATCTCCGCCTACGTTTTACTATTTTATGACAACAATGGAGTTCGATGAAAAAGGCTGACGAGGTAAGCAAGCATCTTTCCAAGGCGATTTCTCATTATTGGCTGACGCGACAAAAGCAATCGCAGAAACAGTTGAACGTCCGGTCACGCAGATCAGGGAGCAAGAAGTGCCGTTACAGGCGGCGCCCAGATGGATGGTTTCATTAGTCTCGTTACTGATCTGATCATTGAAACCGGCGCCGAAAAGTCGAATATTTTTCACAATAAGAATCTTGAGCTGCCGGGTTTCTTCCGACCCACTAAAGAATGGGACCTTCTGCTCGTGAAAGACAACCAGCTAATCCTCGCTCTCGAAGCGAAGTCTCAAGTCGGGCCGTCATTTGGCAACAACTTCAACAATCGAACAGAAGAGGCGATGGGGAGTGCTCTCGATTTGTGGACGGCGTATCGTGAAGGCGCTTACAACAAAACAATTAAGCCATGGTTGGGCTATTTATTCCTGCTGGAAGATTGCCCGGAGTCTAAGAAGCCCGTCAGGGTCCAGGAACCTCACTTCAAAGTTTTCCCCGAATTTGTCAATGCCTCTTATGCAAAGCGCTATGAGTTATTCTGCCGAAAGCTTGTGCGTGAACGACATTATAATGTCGCGGCCTTCCTGACCTCAGATAAGAAAGGCGGACTGAAGGGCGTCTATTCAGAAACTGCGGAAGATCTTACATTCGACATTTTTGCTAAGTCGCTCGTTGCCCAAGTGACGGCATTCGGAGTATCAAAAGCTCAATGACACCAAAAGAAAACGATCTCCATGAGATCACAACCCATCGACTGATTCAAGGCGATGCGCGGCATGTTCCGTTCATTAAAGACGGGTCCATCCACCTCGTCGTCACCTCGCCACCTTACTGGACTCTCAAGCGATACAATGAAAACCCTGATCAACTGGGCCATGTTGCCGACTATGAAGAGTTTTTGAACGAGCTCTCCAAGGTCTGGATAGAAATGTATCGCATACTGGTTCCGGGCGGACGATTGGTTTGTGTCGTCGGAGACGTTTGCCTCTCGCGCAGGAGCTATGGCCGCCATGTTGTATTCCCTTTGCATTCGGATATTGCGGTCATCTGTCGGAAGATCGGATTCGATAACCTTAACCCGATAATATGGGCAAAGATCGCAAATGCGAATTACGAGGTGAGCAACGGCTCGAAGTTCCTGGGGAAACCTTATGAGCCGAACGCCATCATCAAGAATGATATGGAGTTTATACTGATGCAGAGGAAGCCGGGAGGTTACCGCCAGCCGACGGACCGCCAGCGCAAGCTCAGCATGATATCAAAAGACGAATACAACAAATGGTTCCAGCAGTTCTGGAATGTAACGGGTGCATCGACACGAGAACATCCCGCTCCTTTTCCTTTGGAGCTTGCTTACAGGCTTGTCAGGATGTTTTCATTTGTCCGTGACACGGTGGTTGACCCATTCTGCGGAACAGGAACAACAATGGTCGCGGCTTTGAAGACGGGGCGCAACAGCATAGGTATAGACATCGACCCCGAATATTGCAAGATGGCCGAGGATCGTTTGCGCAAAGAGAGCGATGATATGTTTTCGACTGCCAATTTGGAGTTCATTTATCCTGCTCGGGAGAACCAGGCAAAAGCAGCTTTGGGGGAGAAACGGCCGAAGTACGTTTCAAGGACAAGGAAGAGTTCAAAGTAGCGCAGCAAGCAGGCGGGCTGCATTCAAGGTCATTCATCAATAGAGGGAGGCTAGAACGTGATTGCACCTGAAGAAATAGTTCCAACTGATTCTCCGAGGCCATCTTGATATACGATCCTCACAAGCACCATCCTTTAAAAGGTGGGCTATGGCAGACAGGCCGGCGTTCGACACGGTTGAAAGATTATGATTATTCAAGCGAAGGCGGATATTTTATCACGATATGTGCACACGATGTAAGGGCAATTCATGTCATAGATCCCGCCTCAGCGAGGAATTGCGCTTACGAGAATCGCCCCTACAAGGACCGCCCGTGCAGTTTGGCGAAGTTGCCGATTTGGGAATGCAGGTGAACCAATTCAGTAAAATTGTCAAAGAATGTTGGCATGAGATACCTGATCATTTTCCACATGTTGAATTGGATGAATTCGTCATCATGCCGAATCACGTGCACGGAATAAAAATTATGAACGAATCGAAAATAAATGACGACGATTCCGTAGGGGCAACGTCACGTTGCCCCCGTTCCGATGATAAATCAAATGGGGCGGCGGATATCGGGGCGACACAACGTCGCCCCTACAAAATACCATTGGGGAAAATCGTTGTATATTTTAAAAATGAATCGACCAAACGAATAAACGAAATCAATGATTCTCACGGGACAAAAATTTGACAACGGAATTGTTACGAACACATAATTCGCAACGAGAAAGAATTGAACCGTATCCCCGAATATATTGTCAATAACCGGGCGCTGTGGAATGAAGATAATAAGAAAGCAATGTCCTATTGATTTCGCCGCGGATCCGTCGGGATGATTTCCGACCGTGGGAACAAGGAAGCGGTAAAACTCTGCGAAGAAAATTATGACAGGCTTATCAATCCCATCTTCAGTCGGAACACTTAATAATCTTTTCCTTGCTTTCACGAATGCAATCTCTTATTTTTCACCACGTTCTTTTAAACAAAGTAGAATTCCGGTATGGCGCGAATTCGCCATTAAAAGGGAATCCCGTTAAAATCGGGAGCTGCCCCGCAACTGTAGTCGGCAACTTAAGTCTCGAGCCACTGTGGCGCCAAAGACGCCATGGGAAGGCGAGAGTTATTACGGCCGTGAGCCAGGAGACCTGCCGGAGTTTTTTAGAATCAACAACCTTCGAGGGAGAGGTTAAATTCAGTCCCGCTTTTTGCAGGATGTGAGTTTTGCGTTTGCCCGCCCTCCCAGCGGGCTTTTTTATTATTGAGGTTGTCAAAAGAAAGGGTGGAAAGAAACCACAACAACGTGTCATTCCCGAGTGCTCTTGTCGGGAATCTATGTTGTCGAACCGCGAGATTCCCGCTTCAATCATGCGGGAATGACCCCGAACCTTTTTTGACTCCCTCCGGAGAAAAGCATGTTTCTATTACTTTTACTCAATCTAACTTTTCACCAGCTCGACACCACTCGTGTTTATCAAAAGCAGGAAGTGGTCATAACCGCCACGCGCACGCCGATCAACAGCATCGATGCTCCATCTCGTGTGACGAAAATCGACGTCGGCAAAATGCAGGACGCCGGATTCGCCGACACGAAGAGCATGCTGTCGCTGGTCGACGGTATATTTGTGAACGACCATGGCCCGGCACAAATCGGAACTGTTTGCCTGCGCGGAACGTCATCGGAACAAACCCTGTTTATGCTGGACGGCGTAAGCTTGAACAATGTCCAGGACGGCGATCTTGACTTGTTTCTCGTGCCGACAAATGAATTGAGTTCAATTGAAATCTCTCAAGGTGGATCATCCGCATTGTACGGCGCGAATGCAGTCGGCGGCGTGATAAATCTTGAGAGCAAAACGCCTTCGGAGAATCTAATAAGAATCGATCTTGGTGGAGGGTCGTACGGAAATCAAATGATGGGCGGCGAAATAAGCGAAGGGCTTGGCACGGTTAGAATCGAATTGACGGCGCAGCGTCAGCGCGGTGTTAACGATTACGATTTCACTTTCAATAGTGGAACGAGTAATTTTCCGATGACACTCGTTGGCGCCGACTATCTTGAAGACGCGCAGTCTCTTAAAATTGCGCTTCCGTCGTCGCGTGGCATGACTTCGCTATTAATCCAAAATGTTTCCGCAGATCGGGGAACGCCTAGCCCGGCTACTGATTCTACACTCATCGAAACGAGCCGTGAGACCGACAAGAGCACCATTGCGATCCTGAAAAACGTCGGGAATCTCGGTGCTTTCAATTATTCGAACGTCAGCAGGCTTCATTTATTCGTATCTCAAGTATGTTCAGCCTGACACTTATAACATTCCCTATGATACAGTTATGCCAAATAACGACTACTACAAGACAATCTCGCTCCAACCATCTATACAGCTATCCTATCTACAAGAAAAACTTTCCGGTACGGCGGGGATCGATGCCGAGTTCGATCAAGGTCAAAGCGACGAAATGATGGGGGTACAGGAAAGAAAGCGGATCGGAGCGTTCGCGAGCGGCGAATATGACTTGAGAGACAATTTAGATCTCGATACCAGGGTCTTCGGTGCCCTGCGGTATGATGATTACTCCGACTTTGGAAGCTCGTTCAATCCTAAAGCCGGCATCAACGTCAAACCGCTTGCTGCGCTTCCGCTTCACCTTCGTACGAACGTCGGCACTTCATATCGCGTTCCGACATTTGATGAACTTTATTATGCTGGAGCAGGCAATCCTGATCTCAAGCCGGAGAAATCGACGGATTACGATTTCGGTGCAGAGGCAGAATTCGTCGGGAATCGAAGGCCATTTTTCGTTGACCTCGGGGTGGACTATTATCACATCGATACGCGAAATGGTATTGTGTGGCGGCCTACCGATCCTTCCGAGCTTATCTGGCTGCCGGAGAATTTCCAGAAGATTACTTCCCATGGAATTGAATTGAGCTTCAATCTGAACTACGAATCTCTCATCACATTGAAAGGAAATTATTTCTTCGGCAAATCGCTGGACGTTTCAGACCAGACGGATCCTACAACTTACGAGAAACAGCTTATTTATATTCCGCAGGAGCAAAGCTCTATCTCTGTGGAAGTGACGCCATGGATTCTAAACTTTACCGCAGCGCTTCGATATGTCGGTCAGCGGTTCTATACTTCCGACAACACCGAATGGCTTTCGCCTTATGCCGTGACTTACGTCTCGGCTTCTGCGCGGATCGATGCCGGTTCGTTTGAGTTGCTGCCACGGTTTTCGATTGACGATCTTTTCAATCGTGAGTATGAAGTAATACCCGACTATCCGATGCCCGGAAGGATTTACCGGTTGGGCGTAAGTTTTCAATTGAGCCAAGGCAAGTGAATTGTTTAGTTCCCGAGTCCACTTGATTGATGGACAGCCGGGGGCTAAGTTAGAACCAGAAGAGTTTAAACTTGAGCATGAAGTTTTTTAAATTATTATTAATGAGTCAATAAGGTTGGAGGTAACAATGAATATATTATTTGTGTTCGTCTTGATTCTGTTTGCAGCATTTTCAAGACTGATCCCGCATGCGCCGAATTTTACGCCTGTGATTTCGGTTGCACTTTTTGCCGGTGCATATTTGCACAAAAGATTCGCATTTCTGGTTCCGATTGCGGCGATGTTGATGAGCGATCTTATCGTAGGGCTTTACAGCCCGCTCTCCATGGCGTTCGTTTACGGCAGCATTATATTGATCACGGCAATCGGGTTGACTATGAATAACAAAGTGTCGGCGATAAAGATCGGCGGATTTTCTTTGATTGGCGCAGTACTCTTTTTCGTAATCACTAACTTCGGAGTGTGGATCATCCCGGGCTCGATGTATCCGAAAACTTTCAGCGGGCTCGTCGAGTGCTATGTAATGGCCATACCGTTCTTCCGGAATACGGCAGCCAGTGCCATCATTTACAGCGCGTTGATGTTTGGAGTGTATGAAACGGCGGAGAAATTCGTGTTCAAAATGAAAGAGAGTAAAGAACTCGGCACCGGCGATTAACCAACCGGGTTGCCCAAGCGCAGTAGACTGCCATGGCGACATTGAAATAAAAAATGGGAGATATGATACCTCCCATTTTTTATTTTTACGTATCGAAATCGAACGTCCGCTATTTCGCAAGCAGGATAGTTCGGTAAATCGGGAATTACTTCAAATAAAGAAGCTTCTTGACGGAAATAAATCTACCAGACCCATCCTGGCTCTGAGCTTGAATGCGGCAGAAATAGACTCCGCTGCTCAAGTTCCATGGGTTCCACTGGATGCTGTACTTGCTCGCCATTTGCGCCCCATCCACTAAATTAGTTACAACCCGGCCAAGTATGTCATAGATAGTTATTTTGACGTAGGCGTTTTTCGGAAGGTCATACCGAATTGTTGTTGACGGGTTAAACGGGTTCGGATAGTTTTGGAATAATGCGAACACCTTCGGAATTCCAGTAAGGACGTTCAAGCGCGTCTATTCCCGTGCCTGTAGTGAATTCTGCCGTTGTAGAATAATTGCTCGTCCCGCCGGTGTCCGCAGCGCTCACGTGCCAGTAATACTTCGTGGTTGCCGAAAGCGGAATACTCAATTTCTTGGAGGTATCCGCCGTGGTGGTATCGAACGCAACTTTCGAGAATGCGCTGTCTAACGCGATCTGAAGCCGATACTTTGTCGCATTGCTCGAAGGATTCCATGTTAGAGTTTCTCTGCGCGGTTGGCCCAATGTTCCAAGAGGCGAAGCGAGCAAGGGCTCGGCAGGAACTGCGACAATTGTCGTGAAAGAGTCTGCCACCGAGAACGCGCTGTAGCCTCCCGCATCGTATGCACTCACGCGCCAGAAATATTTCGTTAGATTTGTCAATCCTGTGACTTTCCTTGTTGTGTCGGTTACGTTCGAATCGTTCAATGCGTAAGAGGAAAACGCACCGTTCAACGAAAGCTGGAACAGGTATTTGGTGGCGGAAGCGCTAGGATGCCATTTCAAGGCAAGAGTGTCGGCACGCTGGTACGAAGCGCCTTTGAGCGAAAGAACGGCCGGCGGTAAAGGAATGGCGATTATCGTTGTGAAAGTATCTATCGCAGAGAATGAGCTGTATCCTCCGGCATTATAAGCGCTCACCCGACAGAAATATTTCGTTAAGTTTGTCAGGCCGGTAACTTTTCTCGTTGTGTCGGTGACGTTCGAATCGTTGACAACGTAAGATGAAAACGTACCGCTCGAAGAAAGCTGGAACAGATATTTGGTCGCCGTTGAGCTGGTCTTCCACTTAAAGAGAAGAGTATCGGCACGCTGGTTTACGGAGTTATTTGCCGGGAGCAAGACTGTCGGAGCCGCAGCTATAGCGATAATTGTCGTGAAGGTGTCAACCGGGGAGAATGCACTGTATCCTCCGGCATTATAAGCGCTCACCCGACAGAAATATTTCGTTAAGTTTGTCAGGCCGGTAACTGTTCTCGTCGTGTCGGTAACGTTCGAATCGTTAACAACATAAGATGAGAATGTGCCGTTCGGGGAAAGCTGGAACAGGTACTTGGTAGCCGTTGAACTGGTACTCCATTTAAACGCCAGAGTATCGGCCCGCTGATTTACGGAGTTATTCGGCGGGAGCAAAACTGTCGGAGCCGCTGGAATAGCTATGATCGTCGTGAAAGTGTCAACCTGCGAGAACGTGCCATACCCTCCGGCATTGTATGCACTCACTCGACAGAAATACTTCGTTGAGTTTGCCAGGCCGGTGACTTTCGTTGTCGTGTCGGCAACGTTTGAATCGTTCACAACGTAAGATGCAAACGTGCCGCTGGAAGAAAGCTGGAACAGATACTTCGTAGCTGTGGAGTTTGAGGTCCACTTGAAAACCAGGGTGTCCGCCCGCTGGTTTGTTGCAGTATTCGTAGGGACCAAAATCGTCAGCGATCCGGGAGCAGCGATAATTGTGGTAAAGGTAGCCACAGTCGAAGGTGTGCTGTAACCCCCGGCATTATATGCGGTCACGCGCCAATAATACGGCGTTAAGTTTGCCAGTCCGGAAACTGTTCTTGTCGTGTCGCTGAGAGTTGAATCATTGACAACGTAAGACGAGAACATATTATTCGATGAAAGCTGGAAGACGTAATTAGTGGCTGTCGAGCTGGTGCTCCACTTGAAGACGAGGTTGTTCACGCTTTGATTTGTGGAGCCATTTGCCGGGAGCAAAGCCGTCGGCGTTACAGGAGCGGCGATGATTGTGGTGAAGGCAGCCACGGTCGAAGGTGTGCTGTAACCTCCGGCATTGTATGCGCTCACGCGCCAAAAATATTTCGTCAGGTTTGCCAGTCCGGTAACAGTCCTTGTCGTGTCGGTGACGTTCGAATCGTTCACAACGTAAGATGAGAATGTACCACTCGAAGAAAGCTGGAACAGGTACTTGGTAGCCGTTGAGCTGGTACTCCATTTAAATGCCAGAGTATCGGCACGCTGATTAGTGGAGTTATTAGGCGGGACCAAGACTGTCGGCGGTGCAGGAGCAGCGATAATCGTAGTGAAACTGTCCACTGAGGAGAATGCGCCGTATCCTCCGGCGTTATATGCGCTGACGCGCCAATAATATTTTGTTGAGTTTGTCAGTGCGGAAACCGACGTTGTGGTGTCGGTAACGTTCGTATCGTTGACGACGAAAGATGAGAAAGTATTATTCAAGGAAAGCTGGAACAAATACTTGGTGGCAGTTGAGCTGGTGCTCCACTTGAAGACGAGGTTGTTCACGCTTTGATTAGTGGTGTTATTTGCCGGGAGCAAAATCGTCGGGGCCGCGGGAGCAGGAATTGCTGTCGTGAAAGTGTCCACGGGCGAAGGTGCGCTGTAGCCTCCGGCATTGTATGCGCTCACTCGCCAATAATATGGCGTTGAGTTTGACAGTCCGGAAACCGTTCTTGTCGTGTCGGTAACGTTTGAATCGTTCACAACATAAGACAAAAATGTGCTGCTCTCCGAAAGCTGGAACACGTAGTCGGTGGCCGTGGAGCTTGTGTTCCACTTGAAGACGAGGTTGTTCACGCTTTGATCCGTGGCGTTATTTGCCGGGAGCAAAACTGTCGGGGCTGCCGGAGCAGCAATAATTGTCGTGAACGAATCCACCGACGAGAATGCGCCGTACCCTCCAGCATTATATGCGCTCAGGCGCCAGAAATACCTTGTTAGGTTTGTAAGTCCGGAGATCGTTGTTGTCGTGTCGGCGAGGCTCGAATCGTTCGCAATGTAAGACGAAAATGTGCTGCTCGCTGAAAGCTGGAACAGGTACTTGGTGGCCGAGGAGCTTGACCTCCATTTGAAGAGAAGATTGTCCACTCTCTGATTTACGGAGTTATTTGCCGGGAGAAACGGCCTCGGTGGAGACGGAAGCACAAGCGCAGGAGTGGAATGGGCGATGGCATCTGTGGTGTCGTTGCCTAATTGGCCATAAAAATTGTTGCCCCATGCATAAAGATTTCCGTCGCTCCCGATTGCTAAACTGTGATTATACCCGGCGGAAACAGCCGTCCAGCTTGTCACTCCGGTCGGCAGCAAGACCGCCTGGGGAACGCTGTCCGGACTCGAAAAATTGCCAAGCCCTAATTGACCCCAACCATTATAACCCCATGCATAAAGATTTCCGTCGCCGCCTAGAGCCAAATTGTGAGTAAAGCCGGCAGCTACAGCTGTGCAGGTTACCGGCAGCAAAACCTTTTGAGGGGTATTGTATGGGGGAGAAACCAGTGTGCCGATGCCTAACTGTCCGTCAAGATTGTCGCCCCACGCATAAAGACTATCGTTGCTGCCTATCGCTAGACTGTGAATATCGCCCGCCGCCACAGCCGTCCAGTCTGTCACGCCGTTGGGTAACGTGACCACTTGTGGCGTGTTTTGACCAGTAGTATTGCCTATACCCAATTGACCATAAGTATTACTGCCCCAGGCATAAAGGTTTCCGTCGCTGCCAATCGCCAAGCTGTACTTCGATCCGGCAGCCACAGCCGTGCAGGTTACCGGCAGCAAGACCTTTTGAGGCGTAGAATAGCTAACATTATAATTGCCAATGCCTAATTCACCATCCTCGTTGTAGCCCCAAGCATATAAATTGCCATCGCTGCCAATCGCTAAACTGTGATAAACCCCTGCAGCCACGGCCGTGCAGGTCACTCCACCTGGTAACATGACTTTTTGAGGCGTGCTGTCTTGTGCATCAACGTGGCCGGTACCCAATTGCCCATAGTTATTAAGTCCCCACGTATAGAGATTTCCATCGTTGCCGATAGCCAAAGTGTGGTATTCCCCGGCGGCCACGGCAGTCCAACTCGTCACTCCGCTCGGGAATGTGATCGTCTGGGGCGTATGTTTGTCAGTAGTTGTGCCATTGCCTAACTGACCATTGCTATTGCTCCCCCAGGTATCAAGAGCACCGTTTGTGTGTATCAAGTAAGATGAATTCGAAAAAGATTGAGGTCCAAGCTTCTTTGCGAGCAATGTACCGTTCGGCAAAGCTAGCACGCCACAAATCGCTAAAACTGTGAATGACCGTAGTATCATGGTTCCGCGGTAAAATGATGCCTTCATTTTGATTCCTCTCTGATTATTATTCTGTTTAATCCTCAGTCTTGTCTTGAAAAAACTCTTGCAAATGCTTCGAGCTTGACGGCTTCCCGGTTTCACCCAGAGATCTGTCAAGCCTATTCTGCGCAAATAATGCCACGCAGGTGGAAAGCTTTGTCATCAATCAAATTCCGCAGGACAAAATTCAATTGGAACTGAATGTATTGGCATACTTAGGCATATAAAAATAGGCCCTCTATTTGAACTACGTTCCATAATTATTATGTAATGTGTATTCTGATTAGGACCGACAAAAGAAACTGGCACTGTCCCACCTTCACATTCGGCTGCTCTCCTTCCGAAGGCTGTATCCTCGCAGACGCTCGCTCCTTATGACAGCTAACCGATATCAATTTGGTTAAGCTATCTGTTCTTAACAACTTCCTGCACCTGCATAAAGTTCCTGCTTTCTTCGCGGCGGCTCCAACCTGGCGGAAATTATTTATGTTTCGACCTGAAGCAGGGCGGCATTTCGCCCGGAGCAGATCAACGGTTCTCTCAAAAACGTCATTTATGTTTATGGTGTCCGGAAGAACCCCTCCCGGATATCTTCTTTTGTCTCTCCAGCCTTGCTCTTCATGGACAGGTCCAAGATACAACCTAGGACATCTTGGCGCTAAAGGGCCATAGTGCAAGACGCTCGTTTATCCGGATTGAACCTTTGCCAAAATACATTCAAAAATATAATTAATAACGTAATAATATAGGTTACAATTTATTATGAGGCAAAACGTTGCTTAAGAAAAATATATGCGATTTTGAAGTCCATCAAGAAGTTAATTCTTTGCTTGACGATCGGGAAGCTTATAGAAAGCTCGTTTTTTGTAATCTTTATGACGAGCTGAAAGGTGAGGAGGACAAGGACAGACCGGATGCGACTGAAAGTTTTCTTTGCCCACCATCTGCTAAGGATTATTTGCCCATGTTTCTTTCCCTTGACTATTCAACTTCGGCGTATTCTTGCGTTTTTTCTCGCTTTCTTTTCGCGGTTGCAACAAATCACCGTTCAGAATCAATCCGCAGGCGCGCAAATCTTTGTGAGTGACAAAAGAGTAACATTACGAGTCAACGCGTGATGTCCTTGGAAGTTTGTACGACACACTTTACTTATTTATATTTTAGTTGATGAAGTCAGGTGCCGGCCGAGGGTTATGCCATAATTCCGTGAACGAGTGTTGCGCAATAAGTTGTCCCTCGATATTGGATATCATCGGCAATCATCTGCCCAAGTTTAGTTTAAAAGAAGTGGTTTAGGTGCTACCTGATTGGATGAATATTTGTCAGCGATGATCACTATTTCAGCGAGAGAATCCCTATTCGCACGAGGTCGCGCAAAAGAAAATTATCGCATCGTGCCATGGAATACAAATGCCACGCATGGTTCTGCGGCAATTCCGAAGGTACATTTAGAGAGGCAGCGATTATCTTTTGTCTTTTGTAAATCAATAAAAATGAAGCATATCATGAACGGCAGCAAACCAACAAACTTAAGGAGATCGTATGAAAGTCCATGTTACTATTTTTGCGGTTGTCATCGTGTCTGCACTTTTAATTGCCGGATGCAGCAATAACGGTGCTAACCCAACTGGATACGTCAACGGCTACACCGTTCACCTAACCGATAGCGCGGGAACAACCTACACGGGCGATTTCTTCCCCCTTTACGAAGGTTACACCTGTTATTATTCGGGGGACGAAAACGTCCAATATACGGCAACTGTGACGGGGGAACCGGCTGAAGTTGACAGTGTGGTCGGGCCGACTGACGGCATGCTTGGAGTTCTCGATACGCAGCTTGTGACGCTGCCAAGCGGAGCATTCTGGCTGTACCCTATCGTCGAAAACTCCGGGCTGGGAGAATATGACACGAGCGTCTATTATTTGAAAGATGCTCAAGCAGTTTATGTCAAAGCTATGAGAGCTAGCGACGGCAGCTTTACAGAGATGAAGAATCCTGTTTTCATTAAATCCAAGCTTGTTGTTGGCGATTCGTGGGAAAGCTCGCCGCAAATGGATATGGCACAACTGCTTGAAGGAGAATCAGGCATCAGCGCTTCGGAATCAAGTCTTCAGTATAATTCGAGCGCGAAATTTTTCGTGGCAGGACATGAATTCGTTGACTTGCCTGCAATAGGAACCAGAAACACAGTCAGACTCGAACAGGCAAACCAAACATCCATCTCCGGAACGATCGTATCCCAAGGAACCTCCGTGACGCTCAATATCACCGGGCAATTTGCGGTCGTTTATAATCTGATTGCCGACACGGGTATCGCCAAGCAAAACCTCACTGGTACTATGAGTATGACAGCATCCGCTCAAGGCGAAACTGTAAAGATCAATATCGATATCAATGAATCTTCCATTGCTCTTACGAGCATAAGCACAAATTCTGCCATTTCACCTGCCGTAACAATTCGTGCGCACCGGCAACCCGTATTTAAAAAGCCGGTTCAAGATAAACTTTGGAATGTTTCTCAGAAAATTGCTAGGGCTTATTTTAATCAACTGGGTGTGCCGGTCCAAAGATAGGGAAGTCTTTCTCGTTCAGTTTCCGGACTGCGTAGATGTGGTCCGCTGAATTTCAATGCAGCGGATCCACTATGCAGGTTTTAAATAAGACCTGATTTTTCAATTCTAAGAAAAAGAGGGTGGTGCTATCTCCACTGTACCAGTTTGCATGTGTCGGTATTGACCCTGAAATATGCGGCACCGAGCAAATCCGTTCTCCATATTTCAATATTTTCCCTCTTCAGTTCGTCAATGACTTCAGGTGAGGGGTGCCCGAACTTGTTGTTTGCTCCGACGGAGATAACCGCATAAGCGGGATGTACCGCATTTAAAAATTCAGGAGAAGAGCTTGTCTTGCTCCCGTGGTGACCTGCTTTATAAATGTCGGACGCTAAAAAAGTCCCGTAGATTTTTACGAGATCGTGCTCTACGCACTTTTCAGCATCCCCGGCAAGGAGAAAGCTTTGGCTGCCGACGCACACTTTCAAAACGATCGAGCCGTCATTGAATCTTGTTTTGTAAGCATATCCTCCTTCGCCGACGTACTTCCGGATCGGATGGACGACATAGACTCTGTAAACGGCACCTGAATCCAATATCGTTCCGGCCCTGACGTTTCTCGCCGGAATTCTGCAAGCACCGACGCACGCCATGGTATTCTTCCATATGTCGGATTGCGATAACTGTTCGGGATATATAAAATTATCGACTTTCACACTTCTAATTACTGACGCCGCGCCTCCCATATGATCTGCGTGCAAATGCGTTACTACGAAAAAGTTAATCTCGTCGATGCCGTTTCGCTCCAAAAAGGGAACGACGACACGCTCCCCCATATCATAGTTTCTGAATTTTATGCCTGCATCGATGAGCATGTTTTTCCCGCCAGGCAGCTCGACAAAAATTGCGTCACCCTGTCCGACATCGAGCACAAAGAGTTTGGCTTCAGGCTTCGGTGTAATCAAGCTTGCGCAAAGAATAATGTTGGCTCCAAGAAGCGCGCCAAAAATAATCTTCGCGGCCGGCGTTCCTTCGCCGTTCGAAGATCTGCTTCGCGGAAAGGCGGCCACGGCGAAAAGCCAGAAGAAATATAAGAAAGCGAACGACCAGCCGATATCGGGGATCATTACATGACTCATCTTCATTGAACCGAGAGCAAAATTCATTTGGAGAATTGTGAAGCCTATGATTTGTGCTGCAGATGCGTAAAGCGAGGCGAACAACGACGAGAATAATCCGAAGAATAAGAAACTGAAGACCATGGACATAAAAAGGCCTGCAAGTGGCACGATCAGAAAGTTTGCAAAGACGCTTACAAGGGAAACGCGGTGGAAATAGTAAACGGTGAGCGGAATCGTTCCCAGGGTTGCAGCTACCGTTAGAGCGGCAACGGACAGCGCGGAGTTGAGCATCGGCTTCTCTTGAAGCGCAGGATACGATCTTCGAAATGCTCCGAGAATTCGTTCATGCAAAAGTGCAATCGACAACACAGCCGCAAAAGAAAGCTGGAAGCCTGCCGTAAACAATTGCGAAGGATTGAAGGCAAGTATAATTAGAGCGGCGAAGCCCAGCGAGTTCAATATCTGACTTTTTCTTTGCAGAAAAAGCCCGAACAAAACCACCAGCGCCATGATAACTGCCCGCATAACGCTCGGCGTCGTGCCGACAATAAGGGCATAAAAAATCAATATCGGCGCAATTATGAAGAATCGAAACCTGTGCGGGATTCTAAAGAGCGATGAGACGGCCATGAGTATTCCCATGAAGAATCCGATATGCAGGCCGGACACTGCAAGAATATGAATGGTGCCGGTATTGACGAATTGTTCACTGACTCCTTTGCTGATCCCCATCCTTTCCCCAATGACCATGGCACGCGCAAGCTCCGCTTCTTCACCTTTCATGAAAGTCTTTATTTCATTGCGCATGAAAGTTCTTACGGACTCAACGATACTGCGCTGAAGATTAAAACCTCTATCATGGTACAGCGAAAGAATATCGCTTCGGTTCTTCACATAAATTCTGCCCGAGATTCCGCTCAACATGTAGTATGATTTGAGATCGAACTCGCCCGGATTTCTTGCCTCGGACACGGCGCCAGCTCTGCCTCTAAAAATGAGCCTGTCACCGGTGCGAAGCTGGGCGTTGAATCCGGAAGTCAGAATTAATTCGCCTGTGATTCTGTGCCATGATTTATCGAATCCGAAACAGTTATCAAGGACGACGGATGAGACGGCGGAATCCCTCGGAGATTCTCCTACCCGTCCGGCGAAACAGACATAATTCGATAATGGAGCGGATGACAACGATGCAATGCTCGTGCTCATGTTGAACGCGAACGCGCATATCAGGACCGCATAGAATCCTGCTGAAATCAGCGCAGATATTCTTTGCCTGCGGACAATCAGCCACGCGAACGTCGTCGCGACCAGAGATACACCAACGCTGAGGAAGAGAAGCTGGTAATGTGGGAATTCTTTTCCGATAAAAATTCCCGCTGCCGCAAATATTGCAGCTTTAAGCGCGGGAAGACGTTTCACAAGCCCCCCCTAACATATCACATGCACGAGAACGTGTCACTATCCATTCGACAAGCTCACCTGATATGCAAAAATTTGTGCTCCTGCAAAGAAAGTTTCCATTTGGGATTTTCCTTCACCAATTTTACACAATGCTCGATGTTTGCATTATTCGGCAAATCGCCGTCAAATTCGGGACTGATAAAATAATGATCCGCATTGAGTTTTGGCTTCGGAATTCCCTGTGACCTGTTTCGCACGTATTTCAATTCGTCGATATGCACGCCATTGAATTTCTTTGCAAGAACGTGCTCGGCCACTTTCGGACTGACAGTAATCCAGCCCAATCCTTTCGGCGGAGTAATTGTCCCATTTGTCTCGATAGCGAGATAGTATCCGGCATTCTTAAAAGGTTTTACAATGCTTTCCGTCAGTTGAAGAAGAGGCTCTCCGCCTGTAAAGACAATATTTTTACATGGAAATTGTTTACATTCATTCAATAATTCTTTAACATCAAGCTCACGGAGACTTTCAAATTCAGTATCACAGAAGCCGCATTTGAGATTGCAATGGGCAAACCGCACAAAAATATTCGCACTTCCTTTTCGTGCCCCCTCCCCCTGCAAACTGTAGAAAATCTCGTTAACGTGTAACTTCGGCATAGCATTCCGCGGTTTCATACAACAACACTCTTGATAAACTATAAAGTCTCGTCTTCAGCTTTTCGTCAAATGTCTCGAATACGTATTTTGCAATATTTTCGACGGTGGGCACCTCGAAGTAACGGTTCAGGTTTTGATGATCGAACTTTTCAATGATTCCTTTAGCGACCTCGTCAAGTTCCGCAAAGTCGCAAATCCATCCGAATTGGTTGACCTCGCCTTCGATTTCTACCGTCAGTTCGTAGCGATGGCCATGAAGACTTCCGCACTTGCCGTAAACTTCACCGTTCAGCTGGTGCGCCGATTCGAAAACGAATGTCCTGCCGATTACAGTTCTCACATGCGTTCCATAATAGTAGTGAATTATAAACTTCTATGAGCCTAAATTTATTCAAGATGGTGAAGAGAGACAAGGAAGAACAATTGCAGGTGTTTCCCTGGAGAACGCAGGTTTGCCGTTGTATCGTTCCATCTTTTTCATCAACTCATTAATTTAAAGGAATTTATTTTGGGAGCCGCCATGATAAGACCCGTGCGTTTATCCGATGCGCAATTTATTTGCGATATTTATAACGAATATATCGAGAATTCCACTATCACTTTCGAGGAAATCCCCGTATCATTAGACGATATGATGGAACGTATCGAGAATGTGATACGGAGTTATCCCTGGCTTGTCTACGAGGTTGATAAAGAAGTCGTTGGATATATCTACGGTCGGATGTGGAGAGAGCGGGCTGCGTACCGCAACTCAGTCGAGGCCGGATTATATCTTCGTCCTGATTTTATCGGGAAGGGAATCGGATCAGAAATGATGGATGAAATTCTCAAAACATTGAAAGAAAAATCATTTCATACGGTTATAAGCGGCATCGCCCTTCCTAATCCTGCAAGTGTCGCACTCTGTGAAAAATTCGGATTCACCAAGGTGGCACACTTCAAAGAAGTCGGATACAAATTCAACAAATGGATCAACGTCGGATATTGGCAATTGATTCTATAGTTTTGTCAATAACTTGAGCAATAATCGGATTCTTGCCTGCTAATAACTCGGATTTGCGGAAAGAAGGCTCCTTCTGCAATCCTCGCACAATCTTTCCGTCTTCACGTCGATCTCCTCCACACCTGTCGATGAGTGCATGACGCACAAGTAATTGTTGCAGTGCAGCAGCCCGAAAGTGTGACCGAGTTCGTGGATCGCTTCCTTGAGCAATCGAGCTTTGAAAACATCTGCATCGGGTTGAAGTCCGTAAAATTCTTCACGAAGCCGATGCGATGAAACGACCGCCACCTTTCCGTCAAGCTGTGCTTCGCCGAAAACGTATGTGAGAACCGGCACAAAAAGATCGCCTTCGGTAACGCCTAAGATTTTACCGTCGAACTTGTCGTTTGAAGAAACCCATTCGGAGAATTTTTCAAGCAAAGCCGACAAAAGTAAAGTGGAGCTGTATTGGTTGCGTGAAAAATTAAATGCGAATGCACCGTCCAGTGGAGGTGGCTTAATTATTTCGACGGGTCGCGAAAAAGCCTCCCCCAGCGGGTTCGCAAGCAACGCAATTGATAATGTATCGACAGGTGCAATCGCGACTAAGATTATGGAAGACATCCGAACCATCGGCTCATCCCGCCCGTCCGTGTGATCTCTGGACGGGTAGGATGTCACGGTTTCTTTAAACCGTATTTCGAAATTTTGCTGTAAAGCGTGACCCTGTCTATGCCGAGCGCATCCGCAGTGCGGGTAATATTCCACCCCATTTTGTCGAGCACTTTTGCAATATGAATTTTTTCCATGCCTGTCAGCGTGTCATCCGGGATTCCATTATCCTGGTACGACTCGTGTAATTGGAACGGAAGGTCTGTCGGTTTAATCGCCGGAGGCTGGGCAAGAACCATGGCTCTTTCGATAACGTTCTCAAGCTCGCGGATATTGCCGGGCCAGCGATTGCGAATGAGCAAATCCATCGCTTCGGAATCGACATCGAGCACAGGCTTGCCCATCGACATGGCGTATTTTTTTACGAAATGGTTTATTAAAGGCGGAATATCCACGCGCCTTTCCCTGAGCGGCGGAACGTAAATCGTAAACACGTTCAGTCGATAATACAAATCTTCTCTGAAACTCCCTTCGGCGACAGCCGCTTCGAGATCGCGATTCGTGGCACAGAGTATCCTGAAGTCGCTCGAGATAGAATCGTTTCCGCCGACACGAGTGAACTGCTTCGTTTCTATTACTCGCAAAAGCTGCACCTGCATTTTCTGGCTGATGGTCCCGATCTCGTCTAAGAAGATCGTGCCCCCATCTGCCATTTCAAACCTTCCCTTTCGGCGATATTGCGCGCCGGTGAAGGCGCCCTTTTCGTGTCCGAAGAGTTCACTCTCGAGCAAGGTTTCCGGGACAGCGCCGCAGTTGACGGTAATTATCGGAAAATATTTTCGAGAGCTGTTCGCATGAATTGTTCGCGCAACGAGTTCCTTGCCAGTTCCGCTTTCGCCGCGAATCATTACAGTCGTATCTGTCTGCGCCACGGTCTTGGCAAGATCGACGACTTTCTTCATCTGCGGACTCTCGCCGACAATCTCATCGACGCCGGAAAGCTCGGACATTTGCTGCCGCAAGCGCCAATTTTCATCAACCAGCTTCTTTGTCCGGAGAGCATTCTGGACAAGGTGCGACAGGTGTTCCGGATCCACCGGCTTGGTGATATAATCGAATGCTCCCTCTTTCAAGGCTTGCACTGCGCTATCGACGGCCGCAAAAGCGGTGACCATGATAATTACAGCGCCCTTGTCGATCTCTTTCAATCTCCTTTGCAGTTCAAGGCCGTCCATACCCGGCATTTTTATATCGAGGAGAATGACATCCCATGGCCCGTCGTTCATGAGATTCAAAGCCTTGTTAGCGTTCTCTGCGGCGCCTACTCTATAGCCGTCCTCCTTGAACCATTTACTGAGCGAGTCCCGAACGGAAAGCTCGTCATCAACGACAAGGATGCTCGATTGCTGCGACTTATGATTGTTTGCCATGCTCATAATTGGTTACAAATTACGAATGCTCGGCGAAAGATTCCTAACCATTAGGATCGACCGGCAAAGTTATAATAAATGTCGTACCGAGATTTAATTTCGACGCAACCTCGATTTTACCGTTATGCCGTTCCACTATCCCATGAACTACGGCAAGGCCGAGGCCGGTTCCTTTCCCGTCTCTCTTCGTGGTGAAAAACGGCTCGAAAATGTGATCGATGTCTTCCGCCGCGATGCCTGCACCGGTATCCGTCACTTTTATGCGAACTGCTTTTTTCGCATCTGCGAATTCGACCTCAATATTCAGGCAGCCCCCCGCTTTGTCGGGAATTGCCTCGATCGCATTTATTTCAAGAGCGATTAACGCCTGTTCAATTTGCTGAGGGTCGCACATGATCTCAACAGGCGAATCGGGAAATTTGAGTTCGCACTTCACATCGTGCATTGTCAGGTGATGCGCAATAAGCTTCAAGCTTTGTTCGACGATGGGCCTGAGATTTTGCATATGGAATTCGCCGACTTTCTGGCGTGAGAACAAGAGCAGGTTGGTTACGATGTTGCCGCAGCGCGCGCTCTCATCGGCGATCATACGCAACTCATCTTCCATCTCTTTAATATTCTCGGCAGAAAATTCTTCTTTTGATATTTTCTTCCTTAGGAGTTTGGCATATGCAAGAATTCCTGCAAGCGGGTTATTCAATTCGTGAGCGACGCTGGCAGCTAATTTCCCGAGCGATGCCATCTTCTCGACATGCACCATGTTAGAGAGCGCCCTGCGCAGCTCGTTTGTCTTTTGCTCGACTTTTTCTTCGAGCGTTTGCGTCCACTGAGTCAATTCATCGTGTGTCCGGCTAAGTTCTTCCGTCATTTTATTAAATGATGCGGCAAGGTCGCCGATCTCATCGGAAGAATGAGCATTAATCCTGTATCCAAGATTGCCTCTCATTACTTCATGCGTTCCGCGCGTAAGTTTGCGAACGGGAACGTTGACCATCATCCAGATAAAAACCCCGGAAAACAAAGTAACTGCGGCTACCATCAATGAAGCGGTGACGTAAGTGGAGTTTCGCAGCTGAGATAAATTCTGATCAAGGCCTTTGAGCGGGAGCATGACATCGAGAACGCCAAGCACAGTCTGCGATGAAGAATGCTCGTGACAATCGGCATTGTAACAGCCAGGTTCATTCTTGATCGGAGTGATTACTCCGAGAACACGATAACCTTTTGACGAGCGGAAAATTCTTGTAAGACTGCTCGCGCTGTCAGGCGGAAGGGGCTTGCCGGGTTGGTGGCAAACGTTGCAAGCCTCCGCATTCGTGTTGACATATTTTCCGGTCTCGCCCTCGATTGTCGAAAAAGTCACCTCCCCTTTCTTGTTATAGATACGAATCGCTTCGATGCCGGGCTCTGACCCAAGCGTGTTGATCGTTTGGTAAATATCTTCCCGACGGTTCTCCATCATACTGTAGCGTGTCGATCGTTTAATCAGATCGCTTGTGCGAAGCGCCCAATCTTTCGTGATCGACAGATACTTATCGGATTGCCAGTTGAGCATCATAGTGGTGAATACCGCGGCTGACGCAATCATGACAAGCAGGACAATTACGAAGAGCCTGAAGGCTAAGAATTTTGTAATGCGCATGTTAATTCATTTGCTCTCGTCATTATTTTGACAATTCTTATGCCGAGTAATCAATAATGGAACCGCTCTTTTCTCGCGAAAACGGCGGAAATTGGTGGGTTAAAAGCGGAATTTTAAAAATGTAAATTCTGGCGCGACACTAGAGCGGCGAAGTGCGTGGCAAAATACCGCGTATGATCTAAATACAAGCCTACAACAATTTCTTCAACAAAGCTACGTATTGCTTTTGTCCGAGAATATTCTTCAGGCTTTTATGTCTCAGGCCACCGTCCATCATCGTAACGCCAACTTTGACATCATCAAAATTGGACAGTGTGTGTGCCATCTTATCAAATTGTTCATCGTAAATTACTTTTGCCTCTTTAGCAGCAAAACATGTTTTCTTAATGGCGTCCGGCTTTGTGACTTCCACTTCGCTCACCCAGCCTGAATTATAAGGATCCTCACCGATAAGCGACGGAAGTTCCTTCAACTGAGAATTATTTCTTAATGTCCTCCCGTTCACCGGTGAATGGACTGCAACAGTTTCATCATTGAGAATCATCCATGCGAAGGGTGTATCGTGGACTGAGGCAGACCCTTCTTGCGGTAACACGATCTCTCCGCCGTCTTCTCCGAAGAATTCCGATAAAGGAGGAGACAGGAATGCTGCTGCATAGTGGTCCATGCCGACGCGGTACCGATTTCTCCCGATCTCTTTCACCCAAAGATGATCTTTGGAATACATGCGGTCCTCCGGCAGAGAAGTCATTGTTGGTGAAGTGAAAAACTCATTTATCATATTCGCGACATTCTCACGATTTTTAAAATCAGAGATTCCAATTGGCGACAGAGTATTATGCTCTTTATCGGCAGTTTCCCCACTTAGCCTCTCCCGGACCGTCGGGAGGATATCGGACTTAAGGTCCTTTAAAGAATTTGAAGCTGGCTGTGACTGATGCCGCATGACATGATCAAATCCGCAATTCTCGCATTCAAAGCCGGAATCGCAAAGCTTGTAAGAGACGAGTCCGGCGTCCACCCAAACGCAGCTCGACTCTCCGGTTGGTATCACGCGGCTTATGGTTTTATCGAGCTTCATAACACACCTGCCTTTGCGAAATTTATTATTTGATTTTCCCCTCAACCGAGATATTTGTCCTTTGAGCCATCGAGTCATTTTTAGAATAATCTCCTCTTGCAGAATATTCCGATTCGGCATCAATATCCGGTCGAGATACAAGAATCACTTCGTATTCTTTGTCGTGGACCCGGGCCGCCTTTGGAAATACGGCGAGGTTTTTTGCTGCCCAGGCAAATGCTCCGAAACCGACAGCTACTATCATTAGAGTGACAGCTATTTCCATCCAGCTGGGGAAATAACTTACCCCGTAATACCGCTCCAGTGAAGTTACGCTCACGTTCATCCTATTCAGCACGAAGCCTATCATAGTCAAAAGCGCACTGTAATACAGCCCGCGCTTGCTTGCTCTTATTTTGGGAACTACGAGCAGCGCGATCGGCACAATGACACCGACTATCATTTCTGTCCAGTAGAGTATGCCTTCAAGGTTGAATGTCGTCAGGTATGATCCGAGATTATAGTTTATTATATCCTCGATCTTCAGAACCAGGTATATAGAAAGGGCCACCGCAGTTACCTTTCCGAGCTTTGACAATATCGGCATCTCGATTTCTCGATGGAACGCACGCGAGCTGAGGAACGACTCTATGGTCACCATTGCCGGACCGACTGCCACGGCGGACACAAAGAAAAGGAACGGCAGGCTTCCGGAGTACCATAGCGGATACACCTTTTCCGGCATGATAAGATAAAGTGACCCCAAGGAAGACTGATGAAGAGTTGACAGCATGACGCCGAGTATTACCAAAGGAACGATTATAGAATGAATCGCTTTCCCGGCTTTTTCCAATTTGAATTTTTCAAATATCATCGGGCTGAATTCTAACGCAAGAACCGTCGAGTACAACATCACGCACCAAGCCAGCTCGAACATCGCAGAGTGGGGATTCCACATGACGAGCGGGTGCCAAATGTTCCATGGCCGACCAAGATCAAACATCAAAGCAAAGACGACCAGTACATAACCGAGAAAGGCGGTCATGACGGCAGGGCGGGAAATCGATTTATAGTCATCCAAATGGAAGACGTAAACTGCGCCCGCAACTACAAAACCGCCTGCCGACAATCCGACTCCACAAAGCACATCGAATCCAATCCACAATCCCCATGGAAAGCTGTCGCTCAAATGGGTCGCGGCTCCGAGACCGAACGCGAATCTAACAATAGTTGAATATAAACCGGCAATCACAAGGACGAGAAACACCGATTTCCAGAATGTCATTTCTTTAAACCAGCGCGCAACGCTTGGAAACAATCTATTAATCACGATCTTCTTCTCCGCCATTTTAGTGTCCGTTTTCTCCGTCGTTGCCGTCGAATTTCTTGTCTTCAGCATACGGAATTTCCGACTTCGACTTCGATTCATATTCAGCAACTTTTTTCTTGCGATTGGTCAACCACCAGAAGCCTGTCATCAGGGTTGTTCCCCATACAAAATAGTCCGGTATCTTGGACATAATATTCCATGTGTACTCCGGAAGCGCAGTTTTCGGAAGATCGGTCTTGAAGCCAAGTTTTGCGAAATCGACGCCTGCAAGGTAAATCGTGGAAGTGCCGCCGACTTCCGTTTCTCCGAAAATGTGCTGGACGTACGTTTTGGGATTCTCTTTTATTTTTTGTTTTGCCGCATCAAGCAAATCATCGCGATAACCGAATATCCGAGCCTGTGCCGGGCACGCTTCGACGCACGCAGGCTGTTTGCCAACCTCAATTCTTTCAGAACACATATTGCACTTCGTCACTTTCGGATTCGGCTTGTTCCATTGATATTTCGGTACTTGAAACGGGCATGCCTGCACGCAGTAGCGACATCCTATGCACTTGTCGACATCGTAAACTACCGGCCCATCTGCGGTTTTGTGAAGCGCCCCGACCGGGCAAACCGACACGCACGTCGGATTCTCGCAGTGCATGCAAAGCCTCGGTACATATGTCTCATCCCATTGCTGTACCACTGTATTCTTCTGACTCGAAAGCTCGTGCACGTCCGTGTGAGGAAATCCCCACTTGTCCGCGCACGCATCCTCACATGCCATGCAGCCGATACATTGTGTCGTGTCAACCAAAATTCCAAACTGCTTTTTCATCTCTTGCTCCTATGTTCAAGACGACGACACCCGCGCCCCGAAGCACTTCGGTAGGCGGGCATACTCGCGTCGTCCCTACTTTGCATCGCTATTCTTTAAAAAATTGTTCTCGAAATTTTGCCATGTCTCTCTCGAAGAATGCTCCATAACTCCTTCGACGGGAGTTCCACCATCCATCAACGTAACCCCTGCAAGCGAAGGAGTACTCATGGATGCCGCAGGAGCTGACTGCGTCGTTATGAAATTTCTGAATCTCTTGATTTCTTCTTTGAGCCATTGCGCGGCATCGGTTCCTTTCGAAAGAGATTTTATCTCATCAAGATTAGACGGCTCTATGATTGCAACCCAACCGTCGGCGTACGGCTTCTTTCTGAGTACGTCGGGTGAGTGTGTAAGTTCGTCGTTGAACGAAACAATTTTCCCTGAGATGGGGGTTTGGAACGACAAGTTTTTTGCACCCTGTTGAATTGTGAAGAGCTTATCGCCTTTTGCAATCTTACCGTCCAGGGGAATGAAACCGACATCGTCGATTCTGCCGACAATTTTTTGAACAAAGTCATCGAGACCAATTCGCGCGTAACCGCCGGACAATAGCTCGATCCAAACATGTCCCTTTCCAAAAAAATATTCTTTCGGAATGATGAACCGCGCCCTGGATGCTATGTCCGCAGCCGGCGCAACGGCTTTCTTCCGCTTTTCGGCGCGCTGCACAAAATAGTCGATGATGAAAAAAACAATTATCGTGGCAACAACAAATAGCGCAACCATTTTAAACCTCCTAATCTTTGAAATTACGTTCCAAAACTTTTATGTCGAAATCTTCGCTTCTGATCTTCATGACCCTTTCTCATTTTCCTACAGTATTATGTCTCAATTGCCGTTCCGAAATGGGAAATCGAGGATTTAATTTCTCAAGCTCTAACTGACTGTTTTCAGGTCAATTAGCAAACCAAAAAAAGGATGTACAGACAGAGTCGCATCTTGAGGAAAGCAGGTAGTAGAGTTTTTCAACACCTCAAGCAGGTGAAATTGTGAAAATCGCCCGCAAAAGCCCGAAAATGACTAAGTTGTCGGTGATTAAATTATCAACAGTTCATGTTGCTTATTTCAACACTTTGTCGGACAATGGAATTGAATACCCGACCGGTCACTAACTCATTTTCGTTATCGCGCCGGATTCAAGAATTATTTTGATTCCTGAGCTTGTACCGATTCTTGTAGCACCGCTTTCCAACATAAGGATCGCTTCACTATAACTTTTCACGCCGCCGGAAGCTTTCACGCCCATCTTGTTTCCGACGACTCTTCTCATCAAGGCAACATCTGATGCAGTTGCCCCGCCTATGTTAAATCCTGTGGATGTTTTCACGAAATCTGCTCCAGCCGCCTTAGCAAGGAGACAAGCTTTACTTTTTTCTTCGTCTGTCAATAGACATGCTTCAATTATCACTTTTACGATCATGCCCCTTGAGTGGACGGCAGTTACAACCTTTCTGATTTCATTTTCGACATATATGTAATCCTTAGCTTTAAGTCTTCCGATATTGGTAACCATATCGATTTCCTGCGCGCCGTTGGAAATAGCATCCTCGGATTCACAGACTTTAGACTTCGTGGTAGTCGCGCCGAGCGGAAAACCGATGACAGTGCAAACCTTCACATTTGAACCGCGAAGCTTTTCCTTAGCAAGTTTTACGTAGCTTGGATTTACGCAAACGTTCGCAAAATCAAATTCAATCGCTTCCTTGCAGACCCGCTTGATTTCTTCCGGCGTCGCTTCAGGTTTGAGAAGCGTGTGTTCAATCATTCCCGCCAACTTTCCCGCGGAGATTCTTGCTTCGTTACTCATTTTTTTCCCTTTGCATGAGCCGTTATCTTTTCAAGAATAAATCTGTCCGATTTCGATAAACTGTCGGAAGGCGGCAGGGCAGTGTATCTTGCGAAATCAGGCTTCGAGGAGAAAACTCCGAACATTGGAGTCGCCATGCCATCGCCGAAATTTAGAGGACCAAGCCCGAGAATAAGCTCGATGGTATGCAGCATGCTGAGCTGGTCGTACCGGTCGCTCACGAGCATTCCTCTCTTCACGAACGGGCCGGCAGCTAGCGCTTCAGTTCTGGTTGCATCGACATGGTCGGGCCCGTTCTGAGCATCGTCCTCCTCCACAAATATAAGGCTGTTTTTCCAGACCGGGCTTTCGGCAATTGTCTGCACAATCATGCCGAGAGCTATGTCGTTTTGTGCGACAAGCTGGTACGGGTTTTGGTAACTGATATTTGTCCCCCCTGTGTGATCGTTCGGCAGCCAGATGTACTCAAACGGCACGACGTTCCCCGATTTTAGCTGTTGGTCAAAATCGGTCTTCCATGACTCGAATCGGCGAATGTCGGAATACCAGAGATCCCATGTCCAATAGTTGAATGAATAGTGGTACAGAAAATCTGCGAAGGCTTTTTTGAAGCGGACGTTGTTTTCGATCGCATTAAACAGCGTCTCGTCTCCGGTGAAGATTTTCGAAATGCCTTTGGTGAATACGCCGTCGCCCAAAAGTTTGAAGGCCTCTTTTCGATTGTTTGCTCTCCCGTAAAATGTCTGCACGAATTCGCTGAATTCCACTCCCCTGTCAACTTCGCCCGCAAGAGCCATGCTGTTGGCGTAGAACTTCTGCGCAATGATGCTGTTCGCGCCGAAAAATCTTTCGATGACTTTATAAGCAGCGGTCATCAGGTAGTACGGCTCTCCGTAGATTTTGTAATCGAGATGTTTTGCCTCAAGCGCGTCCCAGATATAAGTCTTCGAGAACACCGCAGGGACCGTACCGAACGGATACCCGTTGTACCTCCCGCTGTACGACGCGTTGCCGAGCCACTCGAGGAACGGGCTTGCATAGCCGCTTGTCGTGAAACTGTGTCCGAGCACGCTAATCTCACCGTCCGCGTAAAAATTATCGAGCGTGACAAAATCTGTGGCCAGCTTATGAATGTTCGGAGAAATATTCCTTCCGAAAATTGTCAGACTCGAGTCGCCGTTTCCTCTGCCGAGGTCTCCAAGCATCTGATCGTAAGAGCGGTTTTCCTTTATGATGTAAAAAATATGTTTGATCGGAACTTTCAGTCCATTCCCCGGGCTGTATAGTGGAGAACCGTTTTCAACTTCGTCAGTCCATGCATGCAGGTTGTTCTCTATGGAGTCAATCGGAACGATTCCGACTGCCCCCGTCAAAAGATTCAACACATATTCGCCCTTATGGTCTTCGATAATGGGGGAAGGACCGTTCGGGTTGGGGCGCCTCGGACTTATCCCTTTTGCACTGAGATAGATCAGTTTTTGGCCGCTTAGAAAAACTTTCGTGGCGTACCATCCTGTCGGAATGTATCCGAGAAGTTTTCCGTTTACCAGCCGGTAGACGGCGACGGCGTTCAACGTCGCTTCGCTTACGTATAATTTTCCGTTCGTGATGGCACATGAAGTCGGAGAAATGCCGGAATTATACTCTTTTCTGCCAACGAAAATTCGGCGTGCAATTTTATCGGTCTTTGTATCGATCACCGAAATTTCATCTGACGTTGTGTTCACGATATAAATATAATGCCCGTCCAGCGTCATGTTTGCCGGGGCGGTGCCCACTTTCAACGACTTCAATTCCCGAAACTGAGAATCATAAATATTGACTTCGTTCTCTCCTAACAAACTTACATAGAACTTACCGTTCACAAATTCGACGGAGTACGGAAAGTACCCGACGACAGCTTCTCTTTCAACCTGCCCGTTTACAATATTGAGAAGCGCAATCCTTCCTTTCACATAATGGCCTGTGCCGAACAGGTCCCTTCGAGTCCTGGTCGTATCTGTAGTAACGAGGTAAAGCACTGCAATATGCTGAGAATCAACCGGTGCAAGCCCCGACGTGTAACCGCCGAGTTTATATTCTTGAGCAGGCTTAAATTGCTTGTCAATCCTGTGAACAGTGGAATCAAACCCGCCGCTAACATACAGGTTTCCGTCCATTCCAGCCGCCGCACTCGGGAAAATGCAGTCGAACTTTAATGTGTCTTCAACCTCTCCATTATCGGGATCGACGATCGAAATTTCTTGTTGCGCAATAGTATCTTCCATCGTTATGGCAGAATATCCGGAATAATACCCGGTGTTGAGCACGATCAGCTTTCCGTTATACATGAGCGCTTCGTAAGGAAGATGTCCGACCTGAATTTGTGTTCCCGCAGGATGAATGTTCCAGCCTGTCGGTAGAGACACGACATTTTGTTTTTCCATTCTGTTTATCATGGCACGCGATTTCGCCTGTGCTTTTGCCACGTAAGCTTCCACAGATTCGTATGAAGTCCCTTTTGCAAATTCCCACAATTGTCGATTGAGAGCTTGCTCGCTCCCCGGCTCGTCGAATTCCATATCGTCTTTGTCCTGCGCACGCGCAGCGCCGGTTCCCATCACCTGATAGCAAATCGCGAGCAAAAGAATGAGACTCCAGTGTCGCGCGCGGGATCTCCGATTTCTTTTAGTCATTCCGATCTCCGAATTGGTTATTGCCCATAATGGTATTCGGTATTCATTTAGTCCATGTTATAATGACGTTAATTCTCTGTTAAGGAAACTTCCTCGGACTTTTCCCGCCGAAATACAGTCTACGTGCAGTAAAGCTCTAAGAGAGAATCTATGTGAGATGGAGACAAAATCGGCGATCAGTTTACCCACCCACTAAATGCCGGAGATTCTGGTCATCGTAAGATGCGGTCCTGCATAACTCTTCAATGGTGCCGGTTGGTGAGCTCGCTGCTCCGCTTGTTGAAGAGCTTGCAGTCTGTCGTACAAACTGCAAGCTCTTCGCAGGCATCAGAATTTTGATTGGAAATGTGATGAATAGCTATCAAGTAGATCTCTTATAATCCTCTGATATTTACTTCCGTGATCTTCTTCCACCTTCTTGAAGAATTGAACGCTGGGTTTACTGAGGTTCAAGGTGACTTTTACATTGCCTTGCTTAAATGCGAGATCCTCCGGCCTCGGCAAGAAATCCTCTACGATTTTGACTTTGCCGATCTTCTCATTTGTGTATTTTCTTTTCCTTTCATGTCGCAGAAGATTTTAACTCCCCTTTATTGTACTTGTGTATCAAGCTGGAGATCAATGTTTGATACGGAATTCCTTCTCTAAGCGCCTTTACCTGAATATCGTGGTAATCCTTTTGTGTCAACCTTATGTTTATTCGTTTGTTTTTGGATACGCTATCTCTTGCTGCCTTCACATAGACCTTTCGCCCGGTCTTTTTGATCGGCCTCCATTCCCCTTTTTCGTAGGATTCGATCAGATCCTTTTCTTCTTTGTCAACGAATTTCATCTCTCTATCCTTCCTTGTTTAGATACTTCTTAGTCGCCTCTCTGCTTGGATATATCGTCTTCAAGAAATACTTTTCTTCATCTTCGACGAATGGAACTACGTGCGCATATTCCCTCACTTCAACGACAAACATTCTTTGATTTGGATACTTCTGCTTGTTCGGATGTTCAATTACTTCCAATAATCTGTTGTTTGCTATTGACAAAACAATTTCTTCAAAACAGACATTCCTCGTTTCGATTAACAAATTGTTTTTGTCCTCGTCCCAATCAAAGTATTTCAATTTATAGGGCATTGTAATTTGTGTGCCTGATAGGCGCCGGACAATTTTAGCGCAATTTTTTGATTAAATCAAGAACGATGGCTCCTCACTGAAAAGAACAGGGCGGCCAACCGTCCGCCCTTGTTCAAAAAGATATTCTATTACGAATCTACATCGCCGCCTTCGGCGGTGCCGGCTGATCAGGCGAACCCGCGTTGCGAATCGGGAAGTAAATTAAGATCAACGCAAGCAGCAAAAACACCAGCAGGCTGACTCCGAAACTTGGGTTGGCAAAAATTGAAATCCATCTTATGTTGTAGAAGGCGAGTGCGGCAAAAACGAGTCCGGTCAATGCTTCACCTGCAATGAGGCCGGAAGAAATGAGTATTCCGGTATTCTCGACGCGGCCTGTCTGCGCGTCATTGAACTTTCGGGCTTTTGCAACTATATCTACAATTCCGCGGACTAATCCGCCGACGAATATCGCTGCAACGGTTCCGAAAGGCAGATACATTCCGACGAACACTAGCATCGGGCTCTTTACGCCGCTTATAATAAATCCGAACGCCATCAAGATTCCGACGATAACGAGCGGCCATGCCATGTGCCCGCCGACAATTCCCTGTGCCAGCGCAGCCATCATGCCCGGCTTGTGGAGCAGGCAGGTTTTGTCCGCCGAATCCGATTCCGCCCTGGTTGATATCGCCTTGATTTAAAATCATCAGCGGAATAAACATGACGGCCGACCCGGCGAAGACGCCGATCAAATCGCCGACCTGCATTTTCCAAGGTGTACCACCAAGGATGTGTCCAACTTTCAAATCCTGCAGCATTTCACCGGCAACTGCAGCGGCAACGCAAACTACTGCGGCGACGCCGAGGACAGCGGCGACTCCGGTCACACCGGTTTGCCCGAGGATCACCATGAGAATTGCTGCAATCAATAACGTGGAAATGGTCAGTCCGCTTACCGGATTATTGCTCGACCCGATTATGCCGACCAAATACCCTGAAACTGCGGCAAAGAAAAATCCGGTAACCAGCATGACGACAGTTGCAGTGAGAGCGGCTGCAACGTCGCGCGCGAAATAGTTGTAAATGAAAAACGTCGCGACACCTGCGAGAAGAATTCCGCCGCCGACGTAGCGAAAATCCATATCGCGTTCCGTTCTGATCTCTACTCTTCCGCCAGATGCCGCCTTCTTTACGTCGCTTAATGCTCTGCCCAAGCCTACGCTCAGACTTTTTCGCATTTTATAAAGCGTATATGCCGCGCTGAAAATCATTCCGCCGATTGCGATCGGGCGAACGAGAGTCAGCCAAACCGAATAGCTAAGTGCAATCCACGCATCCTGCGGAGCGTTGGCCGGAAGAGCGCTCGGACCGACAAAGTAAAGGAGAAGCGGGACAAACAATCCCCAGCTTAATAATCCGCCGCTAAAGTTCAGCGCAGAAAGTCTTGGCCCGATAATGTAGCCGACTCCGACATAAGCCGGGCTGACGCCGGGAGTCGTGATAAGTGCGCCGCCGCCCGATTGAACCGCGGAGCTTCCTGTTCCATTATTGAGCGACAATGAAAGTGGAGTGAACTTGATGAACCTTTCCCAGGCCGCGGCGAAAAAATTGAGCTGCCCGAGCGCCTGGATTAAACCTCCGAGCCCCATGGCGCTGAAGAGATACATCGCGCCTGTTCCTCCGGTTCTACCGGCTTTGTGAATTTCTGCTGCTGCCACGGATTCAGGAAATGGAAGCTCTTTGTCCTCGACCATGACGCGTCTGAGAACCGTGACAAACAAAATGCCGACCACGCTGCCGACAAACATGATCGCAGTCGCTTCCAAATAATGTGTGGTGTCGAAGTGCTTCCAGATGCCGGCGATATAAAATGCCGGAATCGTAAATACCGCTCCGGCTGCTATTGACTCGCCGATCGCTCCGACTGTCCTCGCAAAGTTTTCTTCCAGCAGATTCCCTTTCATTATCCTCAGCACCGCCATTCCGATGACGGCTGCCGGATATGTAGCGGCAATGGTCATTCCCGCTTTCAAGCCTAAATAAGCATTTGCTGCGCCGAGTATGACGCACATCACCAGTCCGAGCAGCAATGCTCTCAAGGTAAATTCCCTCATTGTAGATTCCGCAGGCACATAAGTCGAAGATCCCGTGCGCGTGGATTGCGTGCTCGAAGTTGTTTGGACTTTGTCAGCCATTAGTAGCTCCATCTTTGTTTGTGAGAAAATGAGCGCCGGCGGCGCCATGGCGCGCACCATAATGGAATAACTGGGCGCTGTTCATTTGCCCTCTTATAGAAGAGTCGAGACGAAATCTTGCATAGTGATTCAAGGTTTTTTATCCCGTGAATATAAATGCAATGACTTGGAATTTCAATCAATGATCCCGCGTGCCAGGTGCCGGGGGTGTCCAACTCGCAGCTTGAGGGAAATAGTTTACTTTGGAACTTAAAGCCGTGGATTTTATTTTATTTATCACAATCAAAAGGATGCATCATGGCAAAAATAATATTCGGAACCGACGGTTGGCGCGGGGTCATTGCGCAGGACTACACTTTCGACAATGTTTCGAAAGTCGCACTCGCCACGGCAAAGTTTTATAAGAAACATAAAAAGGCAAAAAATGGAATATTGATCGGATATGATACCCGGTTCGAGTCGCAGGAATTCGCGGAACGAGCCGCAGTAGTAATCGCAAGCGCCGGTCTAAGAGTGATACTTTCAGACGGCTATTGCCCGACCCCGGCGCTCTCGCTCGCAATTCCGAAGTTCAAAGCGGCGGGCGGAGTTGTGATAACTGCAAGCCATAACCCGGCAAAATACAATGGGTTTAAACTGAAGGCTGACTTCGGCGGCCCGGAAGAAGTTGAATATGTCGCAAAAGTCGAAAGGGAAGCTAATAAAGTTTCACAAAAAGCCGTTGATGCAATCAGGAAAAGGTTCGACGATCTTGTGAAGAAGGGATTGATCAGGAAGGCTAATCTTAGACAGATTTACATAGATGATTTGAAAACGAAAATCGACATCGGGGCAATCAAAAGTGCGCGACTGAGAATTGCCCATGACGCAATGTACGGTGCCGGACAAAAAATTCTGAACCAGCTTGTCGAAGATGCTGTGGTAATCCATAATGAATTCAATCCATCGTTCGGCGGCGAGCATCCGGAGCCGATCGCGATGCATCTCGGCGAGCTATTGAAATTCGTGCCGCAGGGAAATTACAGTGTCGGGCTTGCGACAGACGGCGACGCAGACAGGATCGGAGCAGTTGACGAGAAGGGGAATTTTGTCGGCCCGCAGGAAATATTTGCTCTGCTCTTGAAATATCTATATGAAACGAAAGGACTTCGTGGCGAGGTCGTTAAGACAGTTTCGGTCGGCGATATGCCTGACATTCTCGCAAAAAAATATGGCTTGTCTTTGACGGAATTGCCGGTCGGATTCAAACATGTGGCATCATTAATAATCAGCAGGGATGTTCTAATCGGCGGCGAAGAAAGCGGCGGCATCGGATTGAAAGGGCACATACCTGAAAGAGACGGTTTGTTCCTCGGGCTTACGATCTGCGAGATGATGGTCAAGCGAGGAAAAACTCTCGGTCAACTCGTGAAGGAATTATTCGATCAAGTTGGTCCGCACGTTTACAGAAGAATCGACGTGCGCACCTCCGAGGAATACAAGCGAAAAGTCCTCGTGAAATTAAAGAAGGGTTTAAAGGAGGTCGCAGGACACAAGATCGACCACGTCCTGACAATCGACGGGCACAAGTATTTCTTTGCCGACGGCGGCTGGATGCTGGTCCGGGCGTCCGGAACTGAGCCGCTCATACGATATTATTGCGAAGCGGAATCTAAAGAAAAAGTGGATAATATACTTGAGGCGATAACACATTTGTAGCTTTTCCGCGCCATCATTTGCAAATAACGAAACAATTCACGGGGAAAGAGAAACAGTAAACTAGTTCTTGCGGCCGGCTTTCGGGTTTAATGGAGCAGCCGCTCGTCGAACGTAGAGCCGATGGCAATTGCCTTTGTAACTCACGGAAATTTTGTGTGTTAACGCGAAGGTAAGGCGTTCGAATCCTTGATTTTAACCGTATGCAAGTTTAAATTTTACGGCAAAAAATTTAGGCGGAAAGCTTGATCACGCAAAGCGTTGACGACAAAAATCTTCAGGATGAAATGAAGAGCGGCGGGAGTATCCCGGAACACATTGCTATTATCATGGATGGGAACGGTCGTTGGGCAAAGCAGCGTGCGCTGCCTCGTGTCGCCGGGCATCGCGAAGGCGTAAGTTCAGTTCGCGACATCGTTGATGCATGCGGACAATTGGGAGTAAAGTGCCTGACTCTATACGCTTTCTCCACCGAGAACTGGAAGAGGCCGCAACATGAAGTATCGACATTGATGCGCCTCCTGGTCAAGGCGCTTCGAGACGAAACCGATAAACTTTACGAGAATAATGTGCGTCTAACTTCAATAGGGAACCTCGATTCACTGCCGGGTGGCGTGCAGCGAGAACTTTTTGAATCGTTTGAACGAACCAAAAATAACACGGGTTTGAATTTAAATCTTGCTCTCAGTTACTCGGGAAGGTGGGAAATCACGGAGGCAGTGAAAAGAATAGCCGCAGACGCCGTCAGCCAAAAAATCTCCGTTGATAATATAAACGAATCTACGATAGCCAGCTATCTTAGCGCCATGCCCGATCCAGATCTGCTTATCCGTACCGGTGGAGAATTTCGAATCAGCAATTTCTTACTATATCAGCTTGCATATACGGAGATTTATATTTCAAAGGTTTATTGGCCCGATTTTCGCCGCAAGCATCTTTATGAAGCTATAAGTGATTTCCAGAAGCGCGAGCGCAGGTTCGGGCTTGTCAGTGAGCAAGTAAAACATCTCGAAACGCTATAAATCCATCAGACCGAAATTCCTTGAATGAGTGAAGGTTCCAGAAAAATCTATGGACATTGCAAGCAGTTACTTTAGGTAAGAATTCCAAATAATGAAAAGCCAGTAAGACTGAACCGAGAAAAGTTAGAAGTGAAAAACGCTGAAAATATGTCGCAGGAAAATGAACAGGCGCCGGGTAAAAATGCAAAGCTGAGTATAAAAAATAGGATTTCTGATTTTCGTTTTCCGCCATCAGGCTTTAAACTTTTACCTATTACTTTCCTTCTTGTTTCTCTCTCCCTTCCGCCAGGCCAAGCACATGCCCAAAATCTCCAGCCACAACAGCAATTAGAAGCTCCTCAGAAAGCTCCGCCGCTTAAAATCTTGGACCTATCTGTGGAGGGGAACAAACTTACGGAAGCCGGGGCAATCATCAGGTATTCGGGTTTGAAAATCGGAGGCGAGTTTACGCCAGGTGGAGATGAAATACGCCAGGCAATAAAGCAGCTTTGGTCGCTGGGGATTTTTTCGGATATCCAGATTCTAATCAACAAACAGGTTGACGATGGGGTTTATCTCCTTATTAAGGTAGCCGAGTACCCCAGGCTGAACGATGTAATATTAAAGGGAAACGACGAATTGAGCGACAAGGATATCAAGGAGCAGATAGATCTTGTGAGGGGACAAATAGTCAATCCGCAGGAGTTGAGCACGCTCGCTTATAATATTAAGAAGAAATACGAGGATAAAGGTTATCTTCTGGCAACAATCGATCCTGAGCTTGTGCCGGTTTCCGACTCCTCGGGCGCGTCGGTAAATCTTGTCGTGAAGATTGACGAGGGGAAAGAAGTAAAGATTAAGTCGATAACTTTCAGCGGGAACAAAGAATTCTCAGATGCTGATCTCCGGGGCACAATGGACGACACCCACCAAAATGTATGGTGGATGTTCTGGCAAAGCGCAAAATTCGATCCGAAGAAATACGAAGACGACAAAGGAAAGATTATTGACTTCTACAGGCAGCACGGATACATAGATGCCTCGATCGTATCCGATTCAATATGGTACAGCCCCGACAAAAAAAATATGTTCATCCACATGAACATTTATGAAGGAAAGCAGTATTTTATAAGACACATCACGTGGGAGGGCAATACAAGATATGCTGTCAGTGTTTTGAATGAGCGGCTTGGATTGAAGCCTGGTGACATCTACGATAAAGAAAAGTTTGACGAGAACCTGCGAGGCAACAAGGACCAGACCGACGTTGCATCTCTTTACTTGGATACCGGCTACCTGACATTCAACGTCGATCCGGAGGAGACTCGCGTTCCGCCGGATTCGATCGATCTTTATATAAGAATTTATGAACGGAATCAATTTCGAATCGAACAAATCTTGATCAGCGGAAATACAAAAACGCAGGACAGGGTCATCCGGCGAGAGCTGTTTACCGTACCGGGAGATTATTTCTCTCGCGCACTCATCATAAGAAGCGTCAGGCAGCTTTCACAGATGAACTATTTCGACCCGGACAAAATCAAGCCGGATTATTATATCGTAAACGATTCAACTGTAAATGTGTCGTACGATGTCAAGGAAAAATCGAGCGACACGTTCAACGCCTCGATTGGCTACAGTGATGCCTTCGGATTCACGGGCTCGTTGGGACTTAGCTTCAACAACTTCGACATCAGTCATCCGCTTGATGGAGGAGCAGGCCAGGGACTGAACTTTACATGGCAATTCGGAGTGAGCACATATTACAGAACTTTTCAGATCGGTTTTAATGAGCCATGGTTTATGAACACACCAACGTCTCTGGGGGTAAACTTGTTCGACACGCGACAGGTGTACGGTTATGATTTGAGTATGGAGGGCGGCTCGGTAAGTGTGGGGCGCAGATTGAGATGGCCCGACGATTATTTCCGCATAGATTGGATCTTTACCGGTGAAAAGGACGCCATCGAGAATGGATCTCTCTATGGATACTTGGATGGTGATTACAGTAAATATAGTTTGGCCCAGGTGATTTCCCGAAACAGCACGGATAACCCGATTTTTCCGACCGTCGGGTCGAGCGTTTCACTTACGGATGAAATAGCCGGACCGCCGGTTTTGCCCGGACAAATAAATTTTCACAAGCATGTTTTCTCTGCCGACTGGTACACGCAAATGTTCGGAACGGATAAAGTTGTTCTCTACAGCGGCACTCTTTTTGGCGTCGTAGGGACCATCACAAATAACCACCTCCCTGCGCTGCCGTTAGATGAATTTTTTATGGGCGGCACCGGGCTCGGCTACATTGCAACAACTCCTCTGCGCGGTTACGACGATAGAGTTGTAGGTCCGAAATCTCCGGATACTCCGTCAGGAAACCCGCTCGGCGGAAAAGTCATGTTCAAGCAAACTTTCGAGCTTCGATTTTCGGTACTGACTGACCCGATTCCGCTTTATCTTCTCCTGTTTGCCGAAGGGGGAAACGTTTATCAGGACTTCCATCACACCGATATATTTCAGCTTGCCCGTGCGGCAGGATTCGGCGCGCGTGTTATGATCAACCCGATAGGAATGGTCGGCTTCGATTACGGCTACGGTTTCGATTCCGTAGCCCCGAATTATCCTCCCTCCGGATGGCATTTCGATTTCCAATTCGGAAAAGGTTTTTAATGCTCAAGAATGTTAATTTTATATCCAACAAAAAAATGAGGCTAGAAGTGAAAGAAAAATCGGTTGTTTTGATTTCTGTGGCAGTAATCCTGTCGGCATTGGGATTTATGTTCGCAGCATCTCCGCATAGCGAGCCATTGAGGATCGGCTACGTAAATTCCGTCGTTATTCTTAATCAGCTTCCCGAAGCACAAGCGGCACAACGAAAGCTCGATGCGCTAATGAAATCTTGGAGCGACACGGTTAACCAGATGTCACAGGAATATCAAAAGAAAGTTGACGATTACAGCAAGCAATCTACCATGATGACCGACCAGGCGAAACAACAAGCGCAGCAAGATCTTTCTAACTTTCAACAGCAGATACTTGCATACAGGCAGGCAAAAGTCGCCCAGGGAGGTGAGTACGATCAGGCGCGGGAGAGCTTGATGAAACCAATCCGCGATAAGATCGTTAAGATAATTGCTCAGGTCGCCAAAGAGCAGAAGATGCAATACGTCATCGACAAACGTGAAGACATGGCAATCATTCTTTACGCAGATCCAAGTTTCGACCTTACTTATAAGGTACTGGATATTTTGAACAGACAAGACAATTGAGGCTCTTTATGAGAAGAGGAAATTTTGTCGGCGGGACAATGATTTGGAAAATGTCCATTGCAGTATTGCCGCTGGTGTTCATTTCGAGCACCATGGCATTCGCTCAACAGAAAATAGGCTGGATCGATTCACAGGAAATCATGAAGCAGTTTCCCGATGCAGTCGAAGCACAGGCAAAACTTGACGCCCTCGTTGCACAGTGGCAGGCTGATATAAACAAACTCCAGACTGATTTGCAGCGAGAGGCTGACGATTACCAAAAAAGGCGACTCGTCCTTCCCGAACAGGCCCAAGTGCAGGAGGAAAACAAGCTGAGCGACATGCAAAAACAAATCGTGGACCTGAGAAATAAGAGATTCGGGCAGGAAGGAGACCTGTACCAGCAGCAAAACGCAATCATGCGGCCTGTGCAAGAGAAGATCTTGCAGGCAATCCAGGATGTCGCTAAGGACGGCAGCTATGATTATATCTTCGACAAAAGCGGACAGGTGCTCTTAATGTACGCTAATTCAAAGTACGACCTGACGCAGCAAGTACTTGACAAGTTGAAGATTACAGCCAATAAACCGGGGACAGCGCCACCGACTTCGCCGGGAGCAACAACGCCTCCGGCTTCTCCTATTCAGACAACTCCACCATCTCCCGGGCATTGATGAAGGTTTCCGAAATTGCCCGTGTTATCGGAGCGAAGGTCGATGGAGATGTTAATGTCGAGGTGAGCGGGATCGGTAAAATCGAAACCGCGAAAGCCGGTGAGATAACTTTTCTCGCGAATCCTAAATACGAGAAGTATTTCGCCGACACTGGAGCGTCTGCCGTAATCGTTTCGGAAGAATTCAAAACCGAACGGAAAGACATAGTTCTTCTGCGGACAAAGGATCCGTACATCTCGTTCGTTTTCGCACTTAAACATATGATGCCGCGGCGCGATCTTCTTCCGACAGGGATCCACCTGGCGGCATATATTTCACCGAATACGAAAATCGGGAAGGAAGTGCGGATTGGCGCCGGGGCCGTGATCCTCGACAACGTTAAGATAGGCGACAGGGTTATGATTTTGTCCGGCAGCGTGATCAGCGAAGACGTGGAAATCGGCGAAGGCTCGGTGATATATTCAAATGTGACTATCTATCAAGGATGCAAAATCGGTAACAGGGTCACGATACATAGTGGTACGGTGATAGGAAGCGACGGGTTTGGTTTCGCCCCGAAGGCCGACGGAAGTTACGAAAAGATTCCGCAGCTAGGCATAGTTGCCATCGAAGACGATGTCGAGATCGGCTCGAATTGTGCGATAGACCGTGCCACTTTAGGGGAAACTAAGATTTGCAGAGGCGTTAAGATCGATAACCTTGTGCAGGTCGCACACAACGTCGTCATCGGCGAAAACACAGTTATTGCAGCACAGGCCGGCATCTCCGGCAGCACCAAGATCGGCAAAGAATGCATGATAGGCGGGCAAGTCGGATTTGCCGGTCATCTTGAGATCGCCGACAACACGAGTTTCGGCGCGCAATCCGGAATAGCCAAGTCCATTAAAGAACCCGGGAAAACGTATTTCGGCTATCCCGCCAAAGAAATTCACGAGACCTTAAGGATCTGGGGAGCTTGGGAAATGCTCCCGCAGATTATCCACGAGTTCACGGAGCTTCAGCACAAAGTCGAAGAATTAATAAACGAGGGGAAAGTGGTTCATAAATCATAGCCCATCCCCACCATGGACGGACAGGTTATGAGTTAACTTAAAGGAGTAGTTTTATAGATGCTTGTTCAACAGCGTACCATTTCAAATAAAGTTTCGATTTCCGGCACCGGGCTTCATACGGGATGCGAATCCACACTGACGTTTCTTCCCGCCCCTGAAAATCACGGCATAATCTTCCGCCGCACAGATGTCGGCGGCAAGCCGGAGATTCCGGCACTTGCGGACCTTGTCGTAGATGTATCGCGCGGCACGACTCTCGGTATAGGTGATGTCAAAGTGCACACAGTGGAACATGTCTTAGCTGCCGTAGCCGGGTTGGAAATAGACAACATAATGATCGAGATCGATGCGCCTGAGCCGCCGGTGGGCGACGGCAGTGCGAAGCCCTTCGTGCAAGTCTTAGTGAATGCGGGATTTACGCAGCAAGATGCACCAAAAGACTATCTAATAATCGATCAAACGGTAGAATACAAGAACGAGCAAAAAGATGTCGATATGGTGGCACTGCCGTTGGATGATTTCAGGGCAACCATCATGATCGATTACAAGAATCCTGCCCTCGGAAGCCAGCACACAGGCCTTTTTTCTCTCGAAAAGGAATTCATCGAGGAATTTTCCTCTGCGCGCACATTTTGTTTCTTGAAAGAAGTCGAGATGCTGAGGGAGAACGGGCTTATCAAAGGCGGAAACCTGGACAACGCAATTGTTATAGTGGACGATGAGATGAGCCATGCGGAGTTAAAAAAACTGGGAGACAAATTAGGAATCAGCGGCTCTATAATTCTCGGCTCGACTGGCATCCTCAACGACAAAACTCTTCGTTATAAAAACGAGCCGGCGCGGCATAAACTTCTCGACCTCATCGGCGATCTTGCTCTCGTCGGCGCACCGATGAAAGCCCAGATACTTGCCGCAAGACCGGGGCATCCGCATAATGTCGAGTTTGCAAAAAAAATCCGCAAGCTTTACCAGCAGAAAAAAATCGTGAAGAAATACCAGTTTACAAAAACTGCAGGAGTTATATTCGACATCGACGCGATAAAAAGAATTCTTCCGCATCGTTATCCGTTCTTGCTGGTCGACAAAATCGTGGATTTCAAATTAGACGAAAAAGTTGTCGGGATAAAAAACGTTTCCACGAACGAGCCTTTTTTTCAGGGACATTTTCCATCTAAACCGATTATGCCCGGCGTCCTGATTGTAGAAGCCATGGCACAGACCGGCGGAATTCTCCTGCTCAACGGGCTGGAAAATGCGGATGGGAAATTGGTTTATTTTATGGCGATGAACAACGTGAAATTCAGAAAAACCGTCGTGCCGGGGGATCAGTTGATAATGCAGGTAGAAATGATTTCAAGAAGGAGCAAGATGGCTGTATTGGCGGGAAAAGCCTTTGTGGATGGAACTCTTGCCGCTGAAGCGGAGATGACAGCAGCGATAGTCGATGCCAGCGGCGAACCTTCAGGCGCAAGGTAAGGTCGTTTATGCCAACTTCAATTGATCCAAGATCTATTGTCAGTCCGAAGGCTCAGCTTGGAAACGATATAACCGTCGGACCTTTTACAATTATAGAGGACGATGTCGTGATCGGCGACGGATGCAAAATAGCTGCAAATGCCTTGATTGCGGACGGTGCAAGGATTGGAAAGAACTGCACCATTCATCATGCCGCCGTTGTCTCCAACGCGCCGCAAGATTTGAAATACGCCGGAGAAAAGACGATATCTGAAATCGGTGACAATACCGTCATCAGGGAGTTCGTAACGATACATCGTGGTACAGCCGAAACCGGAAAGACCGTGGTCGGCAGCGATTGTCTTCTTATGGCGAACGTCCATATCGCCCACGATTGCAGGGTCGGCGATAAATGTATTTTATCGAATGTCGCCATGCTCGGCGGACACGTAAAACTCGGCGACTGGGTCATTATCGGCGGAGGAACGCCAATTCACCAGTTTGTAAGCGTCGGTTCGCACGCCATGATCGGCGGCGGGTTCAGGATTGTACAAGACGTGCCGCCTTACGTACTGGCGGGCCGGGAGCCGTTGCGATATGAAGGCGTGAACAAGATCGGCCTTCGTAGACGCGGCTTCACGCAGGAACAAATTGATGCGATCGAAAATGCCTACCGCGTTCTTTATTCCTCGGGTTTGATGTATAGCGAAGCTATTAAGAAGATCGAAAGCGATTTCCCGGGTTCGGAAGACATCTGTGCCATTTTAGATTTCCTGAAATCTTCTTCACGCGGCATTATTCGCCCTTAATTGTGATGGATGTCGAGTCCGATGGATCGCTTGGCCGGCGGTGGATTTGCATCGACACCGGGGATCACGACGGAAAGTTTAATATGGATTTCGACCTCCAGCTTGTCGATGAGTTCAAAGCTGCCCGCACGCCTTTTCTCAGGTTTTACCGCTGGGATCCTTTTTGCATTTCGCTCGGTAAAAATCAGAACGACTCCGACATAAACGCTGCGATTGCCGAACAAGACGGCATCGAGATCGTGAAGCGCCCTACCGGCGGAAAAGCCGTCCTGCATGCGGATGAGTTGACTTATTCGGTCGTAATGCCCACGGGAGGACTGCCGGTTCGTGAAAGTTATAATTTAATCAGCAAAGCTCTCGCGGAAGGTCTTCGAACACTTGTCCCTGATTTGGAATTATCTCACAGCTCCAGCGATTTCCGAAAACTGTTCCATGATCCTTCCACGATACCGTGCTTTTCGACTTCCGCCGTTTATGAAGTCGAATGGCATGGAAGGAAACTTGTCGGCAGTGCGCAGCACAGATTCGGCGACATTTTGCTTCAGCACGGCTCCATCCTGATCGGAGATTTTCACAAGCAGATTGTAAAGTACCTGAAGATCGACGACAAGCTTAAGCAAAAAACATTGAGTGATCTCGATTCGCACACCGCGTCGTTGAGGGAAATTCTGAATGGTGAGCTAAAGCCCGATGCCCATCCGGGGCACAACGTAGAGGTCACGAAAGTAAAAGAAGCCGTTAAAACGGGGTTTGAAGGCATCCTTGGCGCAAAGTTTTCAAATGAAACGGGCAGAATTCCAGGTTACATGTATGTGAATCCGCTTGTCGGCTGAATGTTGTCTTCCGATAGTTTATAAAAGGAGAATACCATGGTTGAGACGGAAAAACTAAAAGTAGTGACGACCCGGACGATAATTCAATCGAAAAAGAATCGGGTGAAGATAAGTGCGCTGACGGCGTACGATGCGATTGTCGCGCGCATACTCGACGAATCCGGTATCGATATAATCCTTGTCGGCGACTCGCTCTCGAACGTGTTCCAGGGTAACGACACTACAATCCCGGTGACTCTCGACGAGATGATTTATCACTCCAAGATAGTGGTACGGGCGGTGAAACGGGCTCTCGTCGTTGTTGACATGCCGTTCATGAGCTATCAAGTCGATGCTGAGGAAACAATCAGGAATGCGGGCAGGATTCTGAAGGAAACCGGTGCGAGCGCCGTGAAAGTGGAAGGGGGCAGAGCAATCGCCGAATCGGTTCGAAGGATGACGGAAATCGGGATTCCCGTCATGGGACACCTCGGGCTGACTCCGCAGTCGATAAACAAATTCGGCGGCTACAAACCGCGCGGGGAAGAAAAAGCCGAGGCGGCAGGAATTTTAGCCGATGCCAAACTTCTCGAAGCCGCAGGCGCATTCGCAGTCGTGCTCGAAAAAATTCCAGCGCAGCTTGCCGCGAAGGTTACTAAGAGCATAAAGATTCCGACGATCGGAATAGGAGCAGGCGTGCATTGCGACGGCCAAATATTGGTTTATGCAGATATGGTTGGATTGACACAGGATTTCAAGCCGCGATTCGTGCGCCATTATGCAAACATCGCCGAAGAAATGCACAATGCGTTCGTTAGGTATATAGATGATGTTAAGAACGGGAAGTTTCCATCGAGCGAAGAAAGCTACTGACAAGAGCGGAAGTCTTGTCGCGAATGCTTGATTTTGTGGCTCGGACCGTTTAACATCTCACGTGTGCGTAACATTTTTACTGCGGGAATGTTATATAGATGCATGCCACAGTGATTTAAGACAGGAGATTTAATGTGATTATCGTGGAGAAGAAACCGCACTTACTCTTCTAAAGAATCATGTCAGAACGCGAATTTATGATCTGGAAGCAGGAGTTCAGTGTAGGGATAGAAAGACTGGACTCACAGCATCGTGAGATTTTCGAGACAATCAACAGGTTATATTGGGCAATACAGGACAAACAACAAGCGCAGATCGTGGGCTCAATCCTATCTGAGATGACGCGATACGTTTATACGCATTTTAGGGACGAAGAGTCACTAATGCAGGAGCGTCATTATCCGGACTTCCAGGCTCATCAGGCCAGCCACAAAGCCTTTACGCAAAAGACAAACGAGTTGATTATGCGGCATCAACGGACATTTGTCGGCGATATTTCGTCGGACGTTTTTCAATTTTTGAAGACGTGGTGGATCAATCATATCATAGGGATCGATCAGAAATATATTCCATATATGAAAATGGAACACAGGGATAAATGAGAGCGGCGGAACAGGCGTGGGGCATAGCTTTATTGCTGCCGGAGTACTATGCGGATCCATGGCATGCTAATTATGGCTAGGCCGTTAAAGAGGAATGCACGAGATGAAGAACAAGATTCCGGAAGATTGGGGTAAAGACGAGTTATCTGATTTCATAGATCAATGTCGCTCTCATGCGTTTGAAATCTTTGACGGCGCGAAATCAGAATACAAGTTTTTGGTCAAGATTCACAAACTCTTTAGAGCGATTCAATGCAACCTCGAAAACACAAGTAACTGGTTTTCAGCTCTCTTCTTTCTCCGAGCTCATTCTTCTTTTATAGCAGGGGTATCATTAGGAATAAGTGGGCAATTGCCTGAAGCATATATGGTTCTTCGCGGCTCGCTTGAAAACGCTCTGTACGGGCTCTATTTCAGCAGTCATGAAGAAAGCGCAAAGCTATGGTTGCAACGAAACCAATCTCCAGATTTGAAGAAGCAGGTAAAAGATGAACTTAAGATATCTCATCTTATCAAGCACTTAGCCTCGATAGACCCAAGAGTCGGTGAAACGACCACCAAGCTTTATGAACGCACAATAGATCATGGTGCTCACCCAAATCAGCTTGCACTTATGAGCGCCCTTCGGATTTCTGAAACAGGGACAAAGCACCAATTTGACATTGCTTACATATCCGGCAATCCGTTGGCCAACCAACTGTGTCTAAAATCGTGCGCTCAAATTGGCGTGACCGTTCTTTACATCTTCCGGAATGTGTTTAAAGAACGATTCGACATACTTGGCGTCACATCGGAGCTTGATAATTTAAAAGCAAATCTGTAACTGCCTAACCAGCGGCTCAAGCTGACGGAATGAGCCCGGCCTCAAAACATTTTCGACCCGGCACCTCAACTCATTCTATCTTAGGCTTCTCTCCATCATCCAGCTTCGCAATTCCCAGGAGCCTTTCTCTGAATCTTCCAAGCGCTTCATGTGAATCGTTATACTTGTTTGCCGCGTTCTTCAGGTGAGTGCCGAGCGTTTCGAAATTATCGTCGAATTTTGAAAGAGAGTTTTCAAGCTGGGCAAGCTGGTCGCGAACTAATTGCGCGTTCTTTTCGATTTGCATCCCTTTAAGTCCGATGGCAATAGCCTGGATGTACGCATAAAAACTGTTTGGCGACGCTGGAACGACGTGCTTCTTCATTGCATAGCGGTACGCGCCGTTTTCGTCTCCGTCCTGCATCAACAGCTCGTAGTACATGCTCTCCGAGGGTATGAACATGATCGCGAAGTCGAAAGTATTTTCGGTCGGCTTGATATATTTTTCCGCGATGTCGTCGATCTGGTCTTTCATGGCTTTAGAAAACTTTGTCAGGGCGCCATTTTTTTCAGATTCACTTTCCGCGTTAACGTAGCGCTCGAATTCATCCTTGGGGAATTTCGAATCGATGGGGATTATTCGCTCTGACGTTTTTATAATCGCATCCACTTTTGATCCGTCGCGGAAAGTGTATTGGAACTCATAGAAGCCCTGTGGTATTACTTGCTTGATCAGCTCTTCAAGCAGCGTCTCGCCAAGGTTGCCGCGAAGCTTTGGCGAGCTCAAAATATTTTGAAGCTGATTTATTTGCTTTCCGATCTCAAGCATGTTGTTGCTCGATTCCTTCAGCTCGCCGAAGTCCTGTTTCAAAGACGAGAAGAGTTTGTTCGCTTCGGAAAGCTGGCCGCCAAGCTGGGAGCTGAAGCTTGTCAGCCGCTCTTCAACTGAACCTCGCAAGCTCTCAACCTGTTTGCCCACAAGTCCGGCAAGTTGCGACACCTGATTTGCAAGCTGCTCGACCTGCGCATTCGTACCGGCGCGGTTATCATCTAAACTTTTCGAAAGTGAATCGCTGACAAGCCGCAGCGTACTTGCCATGGTTTCGTTATTGGAGCGTGTGGTCTCGGCCGCCGATTTGACTGCAGACTCGACATCCGATTTGAACATGGTGAACAATTGTGTCGCCTGATCCGAGGACATTTGCTGTTTCGTCGATAAATTTCTGAATTGCATAAAAGCGAGGATTATCAATGCGAGAATAACGGCACCGGCTGTCAATATCAATGTTTCCATCTAGAATATTTTCTTTCTTCTCGTGAGGTACGCTGTCAGTGCCTTGTCGAAAGGCGTCGAAGTGCTGAGGAGCGCATAGTCAATATCGTTCTCAAAGCACTTGCTTTTCAGATCATGAATAAAATTGTTCAAGGTTTCTTTGTATGCCGATTTGAGAGCGGAAACCTGAGTCGGAATTCGTTCGCCGGTTTCAAGGTCGGTAAACACGGCGTCGCCGGGGAAATCGAGATTGATTTCGGCATCGTCGAGAACATGGAAGGCAATGACTTCATTTTTCCTATGACGAAAATGTTTCAGTGCCGTGATAACGCTTTTTGTCTCGTCGAGGAAATCGCTTATGACGATGATTAGCCCGCGTCTCTTTATTCTTTCGGCAAGTGACGATAGGGCGGTTGCGGTCGATGTCTTTGAATTTGCCTCGATGGCCGAAAGCTCCGATAAGAGAAGCTTCATATACGAATAAGTGAGATGCGGCTCGTAAAAATGCCTGACAGTTTCGTCATAGATAGCGAGTCCCGTTGCATCCTGCTGTTTCATCATTAAGTAAATCAATCCGGCCGCGAGATAAGAAGCATACTCGAGTTTGGTAATCTTGCCGCCGCGCTTGAATCCCATCGAAGCGCTCGCATCAACGAGGATGTACGCTTTTAAATTCGTCTCTTCCTCGTATTGCTTTATATAAAGCCGATCGCTTCTTCCGAATACTTTCCAGTCGATATTGCTTATATCGTCGCCGGGGAAATACTGCCTGTGTTCTGCAAACTCCACGCTGAAGCCATGGTACGGACTTCGGTGCATCCCGATGAGAAATCCTTCGACTATCAGCCTCGCACGCAATTCCATGCCTGATAGCTGAGAGATAAATTCCGGCGTTAATATTTTTAGCGCGTTCTCGCTCATTCGTGAATAAATTTACTGAAAATAGGAACTAAAACCATAATGAGATCAGTGGTATCCTGATTTGAATTCCCATTCGAGAAAGAAGCTTAAACCACTAAGAACGCGAAGATGTGCAGAGGAAATATTGGTGGGACAAAATTTCACAGTATTTTTTCCTGAGTAGGATTCTCCGGAAGCTCAACGGGCTCCTCTGAAAAATCCTTCGTACCTCCGGGACGAGCTTAGCGCTCGGGGAAATCTGTTGGATGACGAAGGGGACTTAACTTGTGGCTGCATCGGGAGTTTCCTTGCTTTGCATATTTCTAGAATATTTTCCAAATTGCATGGTTAAACATAAATGGTCCTAATTCGGAGAGAGCCCGATGAATAACGAGGGCGCTTCGGATCTCTATTTGTCGCGGTTCTCAGGTAATAGATGTAGGCATGACGAAAATCAAGAAATCAAGCTCATCAGCGACCCTTTCGGAGAAAGCACTGGGGGGTCCGTTTTTTCGAATGAATTCGCTTCCGATGTGGATTTTCGATCGCGAGTCGTATCGGTTCATGGAAGTGAACAATGCAGCAATCCGCAAGTACGGATTCTCAAGAACCGAATTCCTGAAAATGAAAGTGAGCGAAATCCGCCCGGCAGAGGATGCGGCGCGTTTCATAAAAACTGTTTCGGGAGTGAGAGGTGCGGTTTTCCAGTCCAAGGGCGAATGGCAGCACAAGCTTAAAGACGGAAATGTCATCTTCGTAGAGATTCACGCTTCCATGGTACGGTTTAGGGGCATGAAGGCAGTCCTATCAATCATATACGATTTGACTGATCGGAAGAGGGCCGAGGAGGAGCTAAAACTGCACGGGCTTCTCTTCAAGAATATCTCGGAAATTGTACTGTACGTCCGTCTTAAGGATCTAAGAGTCATCGAAGCAAATGAAGCGGCCCGAACGGCGTTCGGCTATACCCACGAGGAATTTCTTTCAATGACCGTTTACGATATCCGTCCTGAGGAGACAAGATCCTCGATCCAAGATCAATACACCAGCAAGTACACCGATGATTTGACTTATGAAACAATCAATCGGAGAAAGGACGGAACTACTTTTCATACACAGTATAGGCAGAAGCGATTGACGTTCGGCGGCGAGGAAATAGCATTGGTCCTCGGAAGGGATTTGACCGAGCGCATGCAGACAGAGACCGCATTGCGGAAGAGCGAAGAAAACTTCCGTACCACTTTTGAGCAGGCCGCTGTCGGCATGGCCCAGGTTGGAACCGATGGAAAATGGCTGCGTGTAAATGATCGCCTTTGCAATATTGTAGGATATTCCCGGGAAGAACTCCTTGCCAGGAAGTTCCAGGATATTACGCACCCCGACGATATTCTGGGGGATATGGAAGGTCTCGGCGAACTATTGCAAAATAGAAAGCATACGGTGTCGAGAGAGAAGAGATCCTTACGCAAGGATGGCTCCATGGTCTGGCTGGCGATCACCGCTTCAGTTCACGAAAGTGCGGCCCGTATAATCGACTACATTATTGTGGTCGTCGAGGATATCTCGGCTCGAAAGGAGACGGAAGAAGCGCTGCGTCAATCCGAGAGAAAGTTCCGTAAGCTCTTCTACAATGCAGAAGTAGGCATGTTTAGAACAAAATTAGACGGTTCTGCTATCCTGGATTTCAACCAAAAGTATCTCGATATCTTCGGACGGACACGGGGAGAGATGCTGGCGACTCGGACAATCGATCATTGGGCTGATCCACATGAACGAGAAGAAATGGTACGACGCCTGCAGAAGGATGGCTATGTAGAAGATTATGAATGCAAGTTGCTTACGAAAAATGGCGAAGCGCGGGACTGCCTGACTTCAGTCAGGCTTTACCCGGAGCAGGGGGTTTTGGAAGGCTCAATTGAAGATGTTACCGAGCGCAGGCAAGCTCGAGAGCGACTTACCGATGCTCTGAAATACGTTCAGACAATCTTTGATAATTCCCCTATCGGCATAATCACTTGCAAAGCCAGCGGCGATGTTGTCTCGGTAAATCCAGGATTGGCAAAAATCGTCGGCGGCACGGTAGAACAGATACAAATGCAAAACTTTCGCAGTCTCGACTCGTGGCGTAATTCGGGGATGATTTCCGCGGCGGATGAAGTACTTGCGTCCGGCGTGGAAAAGAGGATCGAGGTGCATTCAGTGACTACTTTTGGAAATGAGCTCAGGGTTTCCTGTCTTTTTGTTCCATTTTTCCATGATGGCGCTCAGTACTTGCTTGTAATGATAAGCGACGTTCTCTGAGCAAAAGCGAGCGGAAGAAGCTTTGAGGCAGAGCAACGCCTTTAACGAAATGCTTCTAAAGACGATCCCGTTCGGAATAGACATTGTTGACGCCAGCGGAAATGTCTTGTTCGCGAACGATAATATGAAAAAACTTCATAGGGCTGATGCCGTAGGACGACGCTGCTGGACGATATACAAAGATGACAAGACTCAATGTGAGAATTGTCCCCTCATTCCGGGGATGGGACCGAACGATACGACAACTCTTGAAGTGAAAGGCGTTTTTGGCGGCAGAACCTTCCAGGTGAACCACACCGGGATGACGTATCAGGGGAATCGGGCAATATTGGAAGTGTTCCAGGATGTCACCGAGCGGAAATCGCTTCAAGAACAGCTCTTGCAATCGCAAAAACTTGAAAGCATTGGCCAGTTAGCAGGCGGTGTTGCGCACGACTACAACAACATTTTGAGCGTGATTATCGGATATGCCCAGCTGCTTAAGCTGAAATTCAAAGCCGGCGATGATAATGAAAGGCTTGCGGACTCGATTCTGGGTGCCGCCAATCGAGGCGCCGATCTCACGAAACAACTGCTCGCTTTTGCGCGAAAGGAAATTATCTCCCCTAAGACATTCAGCGTCAACTCAGCCATCGCTTCATTCGAGAATATTCTGCGCAGAATGATCGGAGAAAATATAAATTTGCTGTTCCGTCCCGATCAAGATGTCTGGAACATAAAGTTAGACCCGTCACAATTCGATCAGATCCTATTAAATCTTGCCGCCAATTCGAGAGAGGCAATAAAGGGAGTGGGAACTATCGTGATAGAAACGACGAATGTGACTGTTGACGAGGATTATGCCAGGAGCCACCCGGAATTGAACGCTGGGAAGTTTGTGAAATTGACTTTCTCCGACACCGGAATGGGGATGGATCAGGAAACCATAAAGAAGATATTCGAGCCGTTTTTCACCACAAGAGAAAAAGGCCATGGCACAGGCATGGGGCTGGCAACCGTGTACGGAATAGTGAAACAAAACAATGGAAATATCTATGTGACGAGTGAACCGGGAACTGGCACGGCGTTCGAGATCTACCTGCCGCCCTCTTACGAGGAATTAGACAAAACAGAAGAGCAGCCGTCTGAGGTATTTATTCATGGTACAGAAACTATCCTCGTCGTCGAGGATCAAGTTGAGCTCCTGGAATTGGCGATGGCGAGCCTCGAGAATTACGGTTATCATGTGCTGACAGCACCGGTGCCGGGCGAAGCATTGCGGCTTTGCGAGACTTATGACGGCGAAATCCACCTTCTTCTTACGGATGTCATTATGCCTGTGATGAGCGGAAAGAAGCTGAGCGAAAACGTAAAGAACTTGAGGCCCGGCATAAAGACGCTCTTTATGTCAGGTTACACTTCTGACGAGCTAAGCCCGGAGGGAGTTCTCGATGACGAGATTGAGTTTATACAAAAGCCATTTACTCCAGCCGAACTCGCGAAAAAGGTAAGCGAAGTACTGCAGTCGTAGGAGATTTTCGCCTTCGCTGCAAGCGGCGGGGACTTGAGGCCGTAGAGATTTGATTTTCCTCTTGACACTATGATTTCATCAGTATATATTGAGAGTAATTCCTATTATTAGTATTGATTATTTAAGAAAAGCGAGGAAATTAAGTTTAACGGTAAATAAGTCCGACGAAAATCAAAGAGAAGGAAATGGCGAGAGTAACGCGCAGGTTTTATCGCAACGGTAGCACTTGCGTATCGATGGTCAACTTTTTCTGAATAACTCGGATTTGCATCGTATGGAAAATAACATGAAAGACGAGAAAAGGAGTAAATATTATGACTGAAGAAAACAAGTGCCCGGTAGCGGGCAGTGGCACGTCGAACCGGGACTGGTGGCCGAAGCAGTTGCGGCTCGATATCCTGCACCAGCACTCGTCCAAGTCCAACCCGATGGACACGGACTTCAACTATCGCGAAGCGTTCAAGAAGCTCGACCTTGATGCGCTGAAGAAGGATCTGCGTGCGCTGATGACCGACTCGCAGGACTGGTGGCCGGCGGACTTCGGCAATTACGGACCGTTGTTCATCCGCATGGCATGGCACGGCGCCGGGACATACCGCATAGGCGATGGCCGCGGCGGCGGCAGGGCAGCGGTAACCAGCGTTTCGCACCCGTCAACAGCTGGCCCGATAATGTCAAGCTTCGACAAGGCGCGCCGGCTGCTCTGGCCGATCAAGCAGAAGTATGGCGGGAAAATTTCTTGGGGCGACCTGATGATCCTCGCCGGCAACGTTGCTCTGGAATCGATGGGATTCAAAACCTTCGGTTTCGGCGGCGGTCGCGAGGACATCTGGGAGCCGGAACAGGATATCTACTGGGGCTCCGAAGAAAAGTGGCTGGATGACAAGCGCTATTCCGGCGACCGAGACCTCGAAAATCCTCTCGCTGCGGTGCAGATGGGACTGATTTATGTCAATCCGGAGGGTCCGAACGGCAACCCGGACCCGATCGCGGCGGCAAGGGATATCCGCGAGACTTTTGCTCGCATGGCGATGAACGACGAAGAGACGGTGGCGCTCATCGCGGGCGGTCACACCTTCGGCAAGACCCATGGTGCCGCCGCTGCGTCCAATGTTGGGCCCGAGCCGGAAGCGGCCCCCATCGAGGAGCAAGGCCTCGGCTGGAAAAGCAGCTTTCGCACGGGCAAAGGCGCGGACACGATCACAAGCGGACTGGAAGTCACATGGACTCACGCACCCACCAAGTGGACCAACGATTTCTTCCAGAACCTGTTCGGCTACGAATGGGAGCTGACGAAGAGCCCGGCCGGTGCACATCAGTGGAAGCCGAAGGGTGATGAGGCGCGTACAGTGCCTGATGCGCACGACCCGTCAAGAAGCGTCACCCGCCCTCCATGCTGACCACAGACCTCTCTCTGCGGTTCGACCCGTCTACGAAAAGATTTCACGACGCTTCATGGAACATCCGGATCAGTTTGCGGACGCGTTCGCCCGAGCGTGGTTCAAGCTGACGCATCGTGACATGGGCCCACGCGCACGCTATCTCGGCCCGGAGGTTCCGAAAGAAGAGCTCATCTGGCAAGACCCCATTCCTAAAGTCAATCACAAACTGATCGATGCGAAGGACATCGCCTCCCTCAAGCGCAAGATCCTGGCTTCCGGCCTTTCGGTGTCGGAACTGGTTTCGACCGCCTGGGCATCTGCGTCCACATTCCGTGGCTCCGACAAACGCGGCGGTGCCAACGGTGCCCGCATTCGTCTGGCCCCTCAGAAGGATTGGGAAGTGAACCAGCCTGCCAAGCTGGCTAAGGTGCTCAAGACACTGGAAGGAATTCAGAGCGCGTTCAACAAAGCGAAGTCTCGCGGCAAGAAGAAGGTTTCACTGGCTGACCTGATCGTGCTTGCCGGTTGCGCAGGCATCGAGAAGGCTGCGAAAAATGCCGGTCACAAGGTGGCGGTTCCCTTCACGCCGGGACGTATGGACGCTTCGCAGGAACAGACCGATGTCGAGTCCTTCGCCGTGCTCGAACCGGTCGCGGATGGGTTCCGCAACTACCTGAAGCCCCAATTATGCCGCATCGGCCGAGGAACTGCTGGTCGACCGGGCGCAATTGCTGACGCTGACTGCGCCTGAGATGACGGTTCTTGTCGGCGGAATGCGCGTCCTGAATACGAACTTCGGACAGAGCAAGCATGGAGTCTTCACGAAGCGGCCGGAGGCGCTGAACCAACGACTTCTTCGTGAATCTGCTCGACATGGGTACGGAATGGAAGGCGTCATCGGAAGACCATGACGTGTTCGAAGGTCGTGATCGCAAGACGGATAAATTGAAGTGGATCGCCACGCGTGTCGATCTGATCTTCGGTTCGAACTCTCAGCTTCGGGCCCTGGCCGAGGTCTACGGAAGCTCGGACTGCGCAGGAGAAGTTTGTCGAGGACTTTGTGTCGGTGTGGAACAAAGTCATGAACCTTGACCGTTTCGATCTTGCAAGATCGTAGATTCGATGAGTAGGATTATCGGGCCGAAGATAGATGGAATAATAAATCGACAGGTGTACCACTTCTTCCGGCCCGATGAAAAACTGGGGATGGGAATCGGCGGGAATATGGGAAGGACGTCGGAACTCATGTCAGAAGCCCGTTTGTCTGAGCCCATAACATGGTCTCCGCATATCGCATTGAAAAAATCTGTGAGCCTCAAAATCTCTCAGGGGTCCACAGGTTCTTTTCACAAGCCGAAACACAACATGGTTCGGATAACGAAACCGTTCGCTCTCGTATCCGGAAGCTCTCGGTAAGCGCTGCTGGAGAGCGGGCTGTAGGTTGCGTGGATAATCGGGCCGCCTCCGATTATAAGATTACAGCCCGTTCCCGGGAACAAGATATTTGCGGAGGGCCCCACGAATATAACCGCGCCGCCTTCGGCCTCATCTGGAGTCCAGAATCCCTCGAGGTCCTGTCCAACGGCCTCAACACCAATTTGAACCATGTTGGAAAAACTGTGCGAGATCCCTATTGACGTCATGAGGTCGATGTCGTCGCGGTTCAAAGCAAACGCGTGTTCGAAGAGCAGATTTCCGTAGAATCCCCATGATTCGAATTGCCTCCCCACTATGAACCTGCTCAAAAGGACGCTTGTACCACTATATTCATGGCGGTATCCGAGGCCTGCCGAGAAATCGACGGGAGTGTTCCCCGCACTCAATAGACGGGCAAGCAACTCACCCTGTTGGGACGCACTGGTGTTGTCGTTTCCCAAATCCAGTCCTATGTGAGCAGCAAGGCTGAACGTCTCACTGAGCTTTGCCTGTATGCCAAGATTCTGTTCAAGATTATCGGCCCCCAACGGCTCAAATGTCTGACGGCCATAAGCTGCATCATAATGGATATAATTAGATGACCCAACTTCTACCGGGGGCGTCATGGTAAATAGAAAGGGACGGCCTTGGGCCCGAGCACTTGCCGAAAGAAAGACAATTACAAGAAAAATCCCGAAAGCTTTATAGTGTTTCATGTTTGCTCCTATTAGTCTGGTTTGTCAAAAACATATGGGTTATTGGCGAATGCTAATTAGCGGGCAAGAGGAAGAAAGTAAAGAGATTTCTTTCAGAATGAAAATAGCCACGTCTTCGATTTCTGAAACGGCAAGGAAAAATCCATCACCAACAACGACTTAAGAGCAGTCTAACAACACAATGTATCGATCTGAACAATCGACTTTGAAGACAAAAATATGCAATGAAACTTCCAAACCAAAGTTCGAGAAAGAACAAGTATAGAAGAGTTCCCTACTTCACTTGTGTCACGATGTAGATGTACTCAAACGGAGATGAACCTGTGCAATACACATTATGCTGGTTGTTCGGCGGCACATAGACGACCATCCCCTTTTCAACGCTTTTCCTTCCCAAGCCCTGCGCTTCAATTTCACCTTTGCCGTCCAGAATAACGAGAAGCTCTTCGTGCTGGCCAGTGTTATGCGAGGCGACATTTTCACCCGGCTGAAGGGTCACGAAGCCGGTTCTCATCTGGACGCTTTTCGTGGAGTCCAGGATATTTGTAACTTGTCCGATCCATTTTGTGAAAGACGAAGAATAAATGGAACATGCTTTTGTGGAGGGTTAACGAAAGAGGTCAAGAAAAATATCGAGACCACCAACGCGGCGGTAGAAAGAAGTGGCAAAATATTTTTTCGAGTTGTCATTTCATATTCCTTCATTTTTGTTTTCTATTATGATTTTAGTATCCTATTGCGAACCAAACTTGAGATTCAATCCGGCGAACAGAGTCCTTCCCGGCATCGGGTAATCGTAAATTGTCTGGTAGCAAACGTTGAAAAGATTTTCGCAGAGACATAAACACCTACGAACTCTGAAGCTTGATAAGAAACGCGCGCGCTAAGCAATGTATAGTGAGATCTTCTCCTGTGATCCGTCGGCTCCATATAGTACCGCGATATGCTGGAATGTTAGATTCGAAGCTTCGCGATCGTGAACGTAATTAACCACGACGAACAACTTGTGTTTGGGAGTTTTTAGGTTTCCTGTTCTGGTTCAACATAGCTGTAGCTCGCATTCAGCTTGAGATCGTCTATGGGCGAGTATTTCCCCGCAAATTCGACCCCCTTGTGTGTAAACTTGCCGGAGTTTACAAACGGAGTAAAGGTGCTATATCCCCCTTCAATTAGGTTGCTCCCTTTCTCAACAAATCCCGTAAGTTCCAAATCGATCCGGTTGCTTATGGCCTGTAGCAAACTGGCTTCGTAATCCCACATGCTTTCAGGTGTCAAATTCGGGTTTTGCAGTGGGTAAAAGATGTAGAGTTCGCCGATGCTTGGATTTCTATACCCTTTCGAGACCGTTGCTTTCAGCGTAGTGGAACCCGTCGCAGTCCATGATGCTCCGACAGACGGGACTACCTGTCCGCCGAACTTGCTATTCACGACATATCTGGCTCCAGCATCAAACATTATCTGATCCATGAAGAACTGTTCCACCATTGCATAGAATCCAGATTCATCTATGTAATGGATGCCGTAGTCTGATCCCGAGTCATAGGCGCCTCCACCATAGTGCTGGAAATCCGCACCCACCGTTACTATGTTTCCTTCAAACGGCCTAAGGTTTTGGTATATATCAGTCCCCAGATTTCTGTCATCGGAATGAAAGTCGCCATAAGTCAGATGGTGTCCGTAGCTGTAGAATAATTTCAGTGAACCGTCCGTCCGTGCGAACTTATCATCGAGAGAAATGCTGCTCGAACTCCGAAGAACGTCGAACCACTCGTCAATATATGGCGTCGATTCCGGTCCTGGGTCGTATGTATTGAACTTGTTTGCGCTCCCGGTCAGATGTAGATCGAAGTTATCGTCGATGCTATATCCCGCGTTCAAGTAACCGTCGTTTGTATTGAAGCTTGAATAGGGCCGGCTTCCGTTGGTTTGATCATGGTCGCCAGAGACAAGAAAATTAAATCTTCCGTCATTATAACCGAGCCCGCCGTTGTATTCCTGGGTGTCGAACGAGCCGTAAGTAGCTCCGCCGGTGAATTCAATTCCGTTTTGTTCCGCCCTCTTTGTAATGATATTGATGACGCCGCCCATGGCGTTTGTTCCATAAAGCATGCTCCCCGGTCCGCGAATCACCTCGACTCTTGCAGCATCTTCCCTCAGATATGAATCGGATAGCGGATGGCCATACAACCCCATGAACTGCGGGATTCCGTCGATCATCACAAGCACCTCCGTAGTGGGATTTCCGCCCAAACCGCGGATACTGATCGTTCCCGCAGAATTTTCTATTCCATAACCGATCACACCTCTTTGTGGAACAAACAGCCCGGGCACTTCCTCGCTCAGCGCATCTAGCAAAGATATTTGACCGCTCGATTGCAGATCAACGGATGTAACGACCGAAATGGATGCCGGAACATATTTCCTGCTTAAACTTTCCTGTGTGCCCGTGACCACGACCGGCTCCGTGTAATAAGTCTTTGTCGAGTCAGATTTCTGTGTTTGCGAATACGCCGAAGAAAGACAAACAATTAATGATAATAAAGTGTACCTAAGATAATTCATGATTCTTTTCTTTGTTGATATTAGAATTCTTTTCCGGTAAGTGTGAGACTTAAATTTCCGTGCTTCACACCTTTGTAGCTCAAAATCTTGTTGGAAATTTCTTTTATTTCTCCCGCTTTGTCCTTGACTATTATTACTTCGAGACAATTATCATGGTCGATGTGAATGTGGGAGGTTGAAACGATACTTTTGAAGTGCTCATGCTGGAAATCAGTGAGCTTTCCTTCGAGGTCCCGGACGTGATGGTCATAGACAAATGAGAGAACGCCGAAAGCAACAGAATTGGGATCGTGGAATCTCTTCCTCAACGATTTTCTCCCGCACGAAATCTCGAATCGCCTCTGAACGATTCGTATAACCCCTTCTGTCTATCATCTTATCAAATTTATTAAGAAGATCGCCTTCCATGGAGACGCCGAACCTGATCAAGTCACCGTGTTTCACGTGTTACCTTTTCTATAAAAGTAACACGAGTTTCATAAATAAGCAATAGCGCCTTGAGGTTTACGAGAACGAGGTGGTTCGCTGCCGTCAACTCGAACTCACGGCTGACAAAGCGGCCGATTCAGGAACCTGACAAAATGAAAATTGTTCATATGAGAAAAGGAGCTTCTGTGAGAACCACAAAAGGAATTATTCTGTCTGCGGTGATTGCGACACTGACTCTGCCCGCCGCAACGTTCGCGTGTGCGTGCGGATGCAGCGTATTCTCGGTAGGCACGAGATGGATGATGCCCATTTCTGCTGGATACCAATTGTCCTTTCTTTACAATTTCATGGATCAGAATGCCGATTGGAATGGCTGGGGCAGCGCGCCTGCAAACTTAAACGACGACAAACAAATACGTACCGACTTTTTTACGCTCGGTTTTGAGGACATGATAAATAGAGAGTGGGGGATTGCACTGGAAGCTCCGGTTTGGAGCAGGTATTACGAAGGAGCCGGCGACAACGGAGGCGTAGCATCTGTAAACCATGAAGCATTGGGCGACATTCGCGTCATGGGAATGTATACAGGTTTATTTGCCGATATGTCGACCGGGATTCAATTCGGCCTTAAGCTTCCAACGGGGCCGTTCAAACGAATCTCTAATGATCGAGATACACAAATTGGCTCTGGGACGACTGACTGGCTCTTAGGTGCTTACCAGATGGGTCTGGAAAATGGTTGGGGATGGTACGCACAGGCATTGTGGCAGCATGCTCTTCGATTCTCGAGAAGGCTACCGACCAGGGGACAGCTTTGACTTCAGCATAGGGGCACACTACGACGAATTGCTCACAAAATACAGCGTTATTCCGATGTTACAGGTCGTCGCGTCATTCCGCGGCACCGACAGCGGCGTCAATGCTGACCCACAGAACACAGGGTACGCAAGACTTTACGTCGCACCGACACTTGAAGTCAATTTGAGCCAACAAATTAATCTATATGGAGATTTGAGAATCCCTGTGATGACTCATGTGAACGGCTATCAACTAACTGCCCCGGCGCTCTTCAGCGCAACGATGAGCTTCAATTTCTGATTTCAATTGCGCAATCGTGTAACACTCTGTTCCATGGATATAGCCGACCATTCTCCTTGACGAACGAATCTTCCAAACGGTTGAAGACATCGTTCTCAATGCAAACGCGAACGTCATTCGCCCCAGCTCCCTTACGCAAATCCTACCTTAAAAGAGCAAGCATAAGTGCTTCAACAATTTTGACGAGACCGTTTGAAGAATTCTGAAGCCTTTCTTGCTATAATTTCCCCCGAATGGCATCTTTGCAATCAAGAGGAGAATATTTTAAATTTTAGCGGAGTTGTTCATTGCAAAATTAAAGGAGAAAATCATGGAAGGCAACAAACAGGTTATCGAAATTCTTAATCTTCGTCTCGCAGAGGAACTTACCGCAATCAACCAATACATTGTCCACGCTGAAATGTGCGCCAACTGGGGCTATGCAAAACTCCACGAGGCTATTGAGAAGCGGGCGATTCATGAGATGAAGCACGCGGAAAGAATCATAGAACGAATTTTGTACCTGGAAGGTAAGCCAAACGTCAGTAAGCTAAACCCAATCAATATAGGCAAAGACGTTGAAGGGCAGATACAATCGGATTACGCGTCAGAGCTGTCGGCTGTAAAAGCCTATAACGAAAGCATGCGTACTTGCGTCGAAGTCGGAGATAACGGAACGCGTGAGCTGTTCAAGTTGAACTTGCTGGACGAAGAAGGACGACGTCGATTGGCTCGAGGCTCAAATGGATCAGATCAAACAGATGGGCATCCAAAACTATTTATCGCAGCAAAAGTGAGGAATAGTTATCGTTCGAATTCGACGGGGCGATTTGCCGTTTGATTTCAGGATGGCACGCCCCGCCTTGTTGATTCACGACTCATCAGGGCAGCCAAATTACGAGCCGCGCCCCCGCTTATAACAACAGCATTCACCTTCGCGCAGATATTCTCCTGTCATAATCTCCAACTCACCTGGCAATTAAATCAAATTGCTATGCAAGTGATTTTTTGCTTCGCTATGTAACTAAACGAAGCCTCAAACCGCGAACATGGCAACTCGCCAATAAAATAATCAAAGAGAACTATTCTTTCCCTTGACAATAACGCCGTGCAGTTCTATCTTTACTTAGATTAAGTCTTAATAAATGATATTGTTTAGAAGCAAGCAAGGAGCAAGCGGCGATGCCAGGACCTTTCCGAATAGGCGCAGATTGGATAGTTTCAAGGATAAAAAGAAAACATTCCGTTAGCTTCGCCTGCCTAACCTTGACATTTACCATAGTCCTACTGCTATTTGCGCCGGAAGTATCTGCCCAGAATTTTGATTCTACCTATGTGCTCAAAGGAGTCACCATCACGGGCTTCAAGGCCATGGACGGCGTTGGGCAGATGAGGGATTATTCCGGAGGAGTTATTTATGCGGGCATGAAAAATGAGGTGCTCGAGATCGACAGCCTCGATGCAAACAAGGCCATCAATAACACGAGACAAATTATCGGTCGAATTCCGGGGGCAGACGTTACGGAGAATGAAATGGGCGGATTCACCGCGAACGGGATCGGCTTTCGCGGATTCGATCCTTATCAAAGCATCGAGACCAATACGCGGCAGGACGGGTACAATATTTCTGCTGACCTGTACGGATATAATGAGGCTTACTACCTCCCTCCGATGGAAGCTGTGAAAAGTATAACCATCCTGCAGGACGGATCAGCGCTGGCCTTCGGACCACAGATCGGCGGTGTAGTGAATTATGAATTGAAAGACGGCGGCTCGAATGCCATCGAAATTAACTCGTCTCAGACTACGGGTAGCTTCGGACTTTTTAATAGCTTTAATTCTATCGGCGGCACTGACGGGGATTTCAGGTATTATGGCTTTCTCCAATACAGGCGTTTAACAGGCTGGCGTGAAAACTCACAGCAGACACAGTGGTCGGGATTCGCGAGCGTGAAATACAATCCGTCCGAACACTTCAAGGTCGGGATAGAATACACGGGTTTGCGCAACCTGATCCAGATGCCCGGCGGAGAAAACGATTCGATGTTCTATGCAAATCCTCAAGGTTCACTCCGCGCACGGAATTGGCTCGATAGTCCATGGAACATCGGAGCCGCGCATGTCAACTATAAAATAGACGAGAATTCTTCCTTGTACCTCGTCTCTTCTTATCTCATCAGTCAACGCAATCTGGTCTGGAGAAACGAAGATGTACCTCCTTACGCGCCGGATACCATAACGGCAAGCCTGAGCTATACTCCCCGCGAAGTGGAGCGCGAATTCTTCAATACACTTACCAACGAAATCAGATTTTTATCAAACTACGATCTCCTTGGACAAAACCAGACCTTATCGCTCGGCCTGCGGTATGCTTATTCGCGTCTGGTGCGGGAAGACGGCGCGGAAGGTACAACAGGGTCCGATTTCGATCTGACCACGCTGTCTCCATGGGGGCAGGACATGAATTTTTACACAACGAATATCGCTCCTTATGTTCAAAACATCTTCAAGCTCAACAGCGCATTGAGCATCATTCCCGCCTTCCGGTTCGAATATTTGAGCACGAAGGCAAACGGCTACGCCGAGAATGAAGATGATGATGCGAGCGAGCCATATGTCTATGTAAATAATGAAGTGCACACACGGACATTTTTGCTGGGCGCAGTCAGTGCCGAGTTTAAGACTTCCGAAGTGACTAACGTCTACGCGAATTTCAGCCAATCATACCGTCCCGTCACTTATGACGACCTGACACCATTCGGTACAACTGCTAGAATCGACCAAAACTTGAAAGACGCTTCAGCAAACAATATTGATCTTGGATTCAGAGGACTGGTGGGTGACTTCCTAAATTTTGACTTGAGCCTTTTCCACATGCACGTCAAGAACGACATTGGAATCATAGAGCAAACAGAGGATACATCGACTTATCAGTTTGAGACCAATACAGGAGCCGACGATCACAATGGAATAGAGGCTTACATTGAGTTTAATATTTTGGGAGGCATCATTCCCGACGATGAGTTTGGCAAGGTCGGCGTATATAATTCGTTTGCTTATCTCGATGCGCGCTATGTCTCGGGGGAATACGATGGCAATTATGTCCCTTATGCTCCGAAGTACACAAATCGTATGGGCATCGACTATAGCTTCAAAGCTTTTTCGATGAACACACAGTATTCTTATTCCGCGTCTTCTTACAGCGATCCAGCCGATACAAAGTTTTCTACCGACGGCCTCGTAGGGATTATTCCATCATATAGTGTGGTAGATGTGTCTGCCGCCTACAAAATATCGAAATACGAATTCAGGTTAGGAGTCAACAACCTGACAAATGCCATTTATTTTACGATGCGAACGGATGAGTATCCCGGACCGGGTATCATTCCTTCAATTGGAAGAATGGTTTATGCGGGAATTTCGGAGAGGCTTTAAACCTCAAATGGAGATAAGCAAGCGGTGCTCATCGGAAGTAATTTCAATAGGGCTTGAACTGAATGCCTGACGCCGATAACTTACTTAGACTTAATTTAAAATATCGACGCGGGATGGAAACAGCAAAACAAAAGTTGGAAGGATTTCTTCGCAAAGAAGGTTATAGGGTCACTCCCGAACGCTTCGAGGTCTTAAACGCGGTGAATACGACCAATGGCCACTTCGATGCCGACGAGTTGTTTCTAAAGTTGAAAAAAGAAGGCAGCAAGGTTTCAAGGGCCACGGTCTATAATACTCTAGACGTACTCGAAGAATGCGAGCTTGTCTTCAAGACGCGCCTGAAAGATCATGGTTCGCGCTACGAGAAAGCATTCGGGAGATCGCACCACGACCATCTTGTCTGTATCGGGTGCGGAAAGATCATCGAGTTTATCAATAAGGATATTGAGACAGCCCAGCAGAGCATTGCGAAGAAATTCAAGTTTAGATTGGTAAGTCATTCACACCAGATATTTGGATTGTGCTCGGAATGCCAGAGACATAACGTACATTGATAAACAAAAAATTATAATGAATACCGGAAACAAGCGCCATGGCACGCCACCGGTGGGTGGACTTTCTGACGAGAGGGATGCGGAGATCCATGAATCAAAAAAACCGGGTACGCGGAAAAATAACCTTAGGGACCTGAGAGTCGGTGATACGGCGCAGATTGTAGATTTCTTCGACCATGATGAGACGGCTAAGAAAATCGAAGCGATGGGGTTGCGGAAAGGAAAGCGGGTTACGATCCTGAAGAAATTAGGAAGAGGAATTTTAGTAAAGACCGGCGGCACGCGAATCGTTATCACGATAGATGTTGCAAAGAATATCGAAGTAAAATGAACACCCCGGACAAGCTTAAGTTGCAGGCCGATAAAGACGGGAAAAAGACTATCAAAGTGGCGTTCGCCGGGAACCCGAACGTCGGCAAGACCTCGCTCCTCAATTGCGCTGCGAAAACCGATTTAAAGGTCGGCAACTGGTCAGGCGTCACGGTTGAAAAGCGCGAAGGCTCCATGACTTACAAAGGCTATGACATTCACTTCATCGATCTTCCTGGCATTTACACGCTTGAGCCTCTTTCCGAAGATGAGTGGGTTGCATATAATTTCTTGGTTGAAGAACATCCGGAACGTCATCGTCGATGTCATAGAAACCACCAACGCCGAGCGTGATCTTCTCCTGACGACCGAGCTTCTTGAATTCGGGAGGCCAATGGTTCTTGCGCTGAACATGACCGACGAGGCGACTCGACGCGGTATTGAAATCAACTGCGATCATTCGAGAGAGCTTTTGAATATTCCTGTCGTCAAAACCAACGGAAGAAACGGAAGCGGCGTGCAGGAACTTCTCGATGCCATCGTCAGGTGCGTCGAGGACAAGTCAATGCCGAATATGTTGAAGTACAGCGATATAGTCGAAGAATCGCTTGCGAACATCGGGCAAGTCAATAAGAGCGGGAAAATCGATAAGCACACTCTTCTCAATATTCTTTCGAGCGGTGACGGCGAGAACAAAGAAAAAATCAAGCTTGAAAAGTATTTCAAGAAGAATATCTCCACTATCGTTAAGGAAGAGCGCTACGCATTCGCAAACGGATTTTACAGCGAAGTCTTCACAAGAAAGAAATCGGCGGCGAGAGATGTTACGGACAGGATAGACAGATGGGTCCTCCACCCGTTCATCGGCTTTGCAATTTTCCTCCTTGTGATGTTCCTGATTTTCAAGATCTCGTTCGACTTTTCCAATCCGCTTATGAACTGGACGACGGACTTAATAAACAATTTCTTCTCACCATTAGTCTCGTCGCTTCTTGCCGGGGCCGGCGCGAGCGCATGGATGCTCAGCTTCTTTTCCGGCGCGATAATAGGCGGGGTCGGGTTCGTAATTACTTTCGTTCCACTCATCGGGGTGATGTATTTTCTCCTGGCGCTCCTCGAAATGTCGGGGTACATGCCACGGGTCGCGTTCATGATGGACAAGTTTATGCACAAGCTCGGACTTCATGGCAAAGGGATGATTCCGCTTCTCCTAGGCTTTGGCTGTAATGTGCCGGCGATTATCGCAACGAGGACCTTGGAAAATAGGCGCGATAAACTTCTTGTGATGGCGATGATTCCGTTTATGAGCTGCCCGGCAAGGCTCGTCATATTTTCTTTCTTCGCGATTTTATTCTTCGCTCATCCCGCGGTCGTGATATTTTCTCTATATGCGGCGGGAATTTTAGTCGGCCTCCTGACCGCATTCCTTCTTCGAAAGACGGCATTCAAGGGAAATCTGTCGCACTTCGTGATGGAACTTCCGCCTTACCGGCTTCCTTCGTTAAGAACGGTCTCAAGGATCGCCTGGGTTCAACTAAAGAGTTTTCTCTACAGAGCCGGCACATTAATTTTCGCGGCTTCGGTGGCCATCTGGGTTTTGTTGAATACACCCCCTGGATTAAAGAATCCATCGGAAAGCGCCGCCGCATACATCGGCAAAGCGATCACTCCCGTATTCAAACCGATCGGAATAAACGATTGGAGAATTTCAACTTCGCTCATTCCCGCATTTCTCGCGCGGGAAATAGTCTTAAGCTCGATGGGTACGATATATTCTCAAAATGTTCCGACCGGCAACGCAAATTTCCGGTTCTTCCCGGCCCTCGGAGGACAGGTAAATACCCTTGGGTCCGCTTTGAAGGAAAGTTTCACTTCGCTTCTTACGCCGACAATTCAGACACTTCAGACCGACGACAGCGAGGGAAGTCTGCGCACCTTGATAAGGTCGAGCTTCACCGCCGCATCTGCCATGTCGTTCATGATATTCCTGCTGCTATATACTTCATGTCTTGCCACGGTTGCGGTGATGGCGAGAGAAGGCGGGAAGATGTTCGGCTTCCTTTTCCTCGGATACAGTTTCGCCATAGCATGGTTTGTTGCGTTTGTGGTTTATAATGTCGGAGTCCTGATATGATAGGGGAAATTGCGTTCATGGCAATCCTTGCCGTTGTCGCGGGGGCAATAATCTGGAAATCGGTGAAAAAGAAAACAAAGAAGAGCTGCTGCGAATAACGTTTTGGGTTAATAGCCATGCAGAGATTGTAAAGCTCGATCCGGTCTGCTTGTTCGGCAAACGAAACCAACCAAATTCCATCAATTACAAACATAGCACACGGCTTCTTTCGCAAAACCTCCTGTGTCGTTATATAACCGTTGGGCGATCCATAATCGCCATGGATCAGTTGACGACCACCTCCATGGAGATGACGTCAATTGAGAAAGGGGGAAAATATGAAAATTTCTAAGAGAGCTTGCGGCTTGGCTTCCATAAGCGGGAGCCTGGGAAGAAGTAACCCTGAAATGAAGCGAGGCGCCGTTTAAAATTGACGGTACCTCGATGAGATCAAAAAATATATCCAAATCCGAGCGATGCGTCTGTGCCGTTGTAGTTGCTTCTTGCACCGATTGGAGTGCTGAAGTTCGACATCAGATCGTACTTAACAGCTGCACCTAATTTTATATGATCGCTGAGCAGGAAATCTATGCCGACGCCTAACTGACCGCCGAACGTCGTTTCAGAAATTGCCTCCTGGGACATTATCGTACTGCTTGCCTGCGAGCCGATGTACGTTCCGATTGCCACTGACACAAATGGCCGCACGGCATCTTCAGGAGCAGGATTGAACGGGTAGTACTTCGCGCCTATCAGTATCGGTACAACGTCGCTTGCAGCTGCGTTGACTGTGCCCAGGCCAATTGTCGCATTTGCCTGGCCGGCAAGGAATCCCGCGCTGAGAGTCACGGCAAGCTGCTCGCGTATCCAGTATGAATAGAGTATGTTCCCCTGGAAGCCGGTGGACGCCCCGGATTGAGATTCGCCGGCAGTAATCGTGTTGGATACTTTAGCTCCGCCCCAGAAGCCGATGTTCATTTCGAGCGCCGATCTTCCCTTGAGATAATATTCCTGTGCGAATGAAGCGCCGCTGAGCAAGATAGTAATCATTGCAATGCTTAAAATTTTGAAAATGAATTTCATTATTCGCCTCCTATAATAATCATAAATATAGCCGTCTCCTGTTGTAATGTCAACAAGACGGAGATAAAAGAGTACGTACCACCATTGCACCATGGATGGATGGAATAATTCACTGATCCTATTTCCCCTTCATCAAGCATCTTTTTTCTGATTCCCCTACAAAATATTCGCATTCGCTGCAGTGAGGCGTCGATGTCGGCAAGTTATCGCTGCCCGCCGGAGGATAAGTTCCAACGACAGGTTCAATCGTCTTTATTTTATGAAGCGTAGCTTCAAGCTCACTTCCAAAGCCTTCAAGCTCTTTTCTCGAATAACTTCTTGTCAAATACTTTCCTGCTTCGCGTGTGAATATGATTGTAACATCAAAGGCATCTTGATTCGATCGGCCGGCCCCGTTCGACACAAGTCTCAGGCCGTTGCAAAGAAACCCGTACAGCTTCATCTGGATTTCATAGTCGGAATAGATTTTCTCTGTCCCTTTGTCGAGCCGGTTGGTCTTGTAATCAAAAATGTGAAAACCATTTTCATCTTTGACCAATAGATCCAGTGTGCCCGTCAAGAAATCATTTCCGAACTTTCTTGTGATTGTATGTTCGCTATAGGCTGTGCTTTCCGCAAGGCGCGGGATAATTTTGTGTAATGTCGCGACGGCGTTCTTGACATTCGCCACTATATGCGCAGCCAGTTTCTCGATCTGCTCAATGGTTGTACTTTTGCCGAAGCGGGCACTCACCGCCCGCGCTGCACATTCATTAATGAATGTGTCGTCATTTTTTCCGTCAGCTAATAAATTTTGCAAAACTGAATGGATCAATTCGCCCCTGACGCTTGAAAGTATCGAATCGTCATATTCCGCAAATTCGTTGAACGCAACCGACGTGTCTGAATCTGGCGCGGGCATACCGAGACGGTACCTGAGAAAATATTTCGTCGGGCAAAGCTTGAAAGTTTGCAAAAGCGTTGCCGAGTATATTTCGCCGTCTATGTCCGCCGGAATCGGATCGAGAAATATTTTGGCGGTCAGAGCTTCTTCTGCTCCTTCTCCGTTCTCCACTTCCTTCACTCTGCCGTCCGGTTGTCTCTTCATGTCCGGAATCTCGGTGAAGAGTTGCACTCTTCCGCCGGGATATTCGTAATAACCGGATGATGGAACATCTGAGAAATCAAAACTCCTGTTCAATATTTCACCGAATGAGTTAGCGGATTTCGATTTTTTCCCGGACGTTGTGAGGATAAGCTTATCCTTCGCGCGAGTGCAAGCGACGTAAAACAGGCGGGCAATTTCGGCTTCGTCGTTTTCGCTCTCGAATTTTTGGTATAACGAAAGCTCGGCGGGCACTTCATTCGGAATGAAAGGCAGAATACCGACTGGATCGTTGATTATCATGGTCTGCCGCCTGTTGGCCGCAGCATCGCAGAACGGTACAACGACAACAGGGAATTCGAGTCCTTTTGCGGCATGGACCGTCATAATTCTTACCACATCGGCCGTGTCCCCGGCAGGCGCCTGACCCTCACGTGCGTCTTTCAGATTCTTTATGCGCTCGACAAAATCATACAGATTATTGAAGCCGCGCTCTTCAAATTCACGCGCAATGTTCAGGAGCTTTCTCATGTTGGCGATCCGTTGACCGCCCGTCGGCGACAGCTTGTAGGCACCAAGCCATCCAGTTCGCTCAAGAATGCGATTAACGAGCTGAGGGATTGTCAGCGTGTGTGCAAGCTGGATCTCATCATCGAGAACCGACGCCGCATACTTGACTTCGCCCGGAGCTTTTTCCGACCGGGCAAAGCTTCGAAATTTTTCGAAGAGAGTCTTTCCCTTGCACATCGAAGTCCGGTACAATTCATTTTCGGAAATTCCGAAGAACGGAGCCCGGAGAACAGCCAGTAACGCGATGTCCGAATTATTATCGAGGAGAAAAGTCAGATAATTCGTGAGGTCGAAAATTTCCTGCGCTGAATAAAATCCGATCCCTGATGTAACGACATAAGGCACATCCTTTTCGCTGAGCGCTTCTTCAAGCATAGCGAGTCTCGCACGACTTCTCAACAGTATAGCGACGTCGCCATATTTTATTTTTCTCGTGCGACCGGAATCTTCTATTGATTCTTCGTTCGCTTTGACATCGTGTATTCTTTCGCCATCATCGATCATTTTGCGAATACGTATCGCGCTGAACATAGCCTGTAGCTCGCCGCTGCCTGCCTCGCTGTCGCCAGCGTCACCAGGAATTTCCTCGCCAATTTTTTCACGATTTAAGATCTTCGATTTTTGTGCGATTCGCCCTGTGGTTGGTGCAATTCCGGCACAAAAAATCTCAATGGCGGGATCTATTCCCTTTTGTCTCCGTGGCACAAGTGCCCTGTATTCGGTCTGACTGGCCGGTGAGAGGCCGACAATGTGCAGGACAGAATCGTTCGTTCCCGTAAGCCGGGTCTTCGCCATGACTTTGGAAAAAATCTCATTGACAAACGAAGCGAGGTCAACGTTCATCCGGAAACTTTCGACAAGCGGCAGTGCAATGCCGTCGGAGCGTTCGGACAAATCCTTCTCGGTTCTGAGCGAGACTTCGACCTGCGCGTTACGGAATCTATAAATAGATTGCTTTGGATCACCTACGACGAACAACCGCGCATTACCGCCAAAATTATCCAGCAGGCTCAGGAATATGTCGTATTGCAGAAAGTTGGTGTCTTGAAACTCATCGACCATGATATGTTTGAACCGTGAAGTCAGCGCGGCGCGCACTTTTTCGTTTTCACGCATGAGTTTCATCGCCCGGATTTGCAGATCGTCGAAATCCAGTGCGCTCATGGAAAACTTTTTGCGCACGTAATCGTCGGTTGATCTTTCGTACAACTCGATGAGAACTCCGAGGAGCGCAAAATATTTAGCCGGTGAAAGAGAGCTCGAAGGAAATTGTTTCAGAGACCCGAACGCTGTCATGAGAAAATCAAGAGCGGTCTCCGAAGAAAAGGTTTCTCCATCTACTATCTTCTCCACCACTTTCTTTCGAGGCGTGCCGTCGTTTGTCAGTATTCCTTCGAGGAGAGATTTTAACTGGCTCAAAATATTTTTTAGATCGCCATTATCTGATTTGAGCGAAGACTCAATATGTTTTGTTTCTAATTCGAGATTCCCTCTTTTCAGTTTGACATTTTCCTGCACGACTTTGAGAACAGCTTCAGACAATTCATTCCATTGTTGTCGAACGACATTCTCTTTCATCAAAAGAGCATGACCGGTAATGTTTATGTGCTCGATTTTTTCGCAGCTGTCTAATAGATCGTTCAAGAGTCGAAGCGTTCGTTTGTACCCGACTCTTACGAGAAAGTCGTGGAATTTGCCGCGGCTTGATCGAGCAGATCCTTCGAAGGAGTTCTTCGCAGCCCTTTGGATACGTTCTTCGGCGAGTGCATCCCTTACGGCTTTGTCGCAAGATTCTTCCTTGAGAACTGCTGCGTCGAAATCTTCGAGGACTTTGAAGTTAGCATCGACTCCAGCCTCGATGGGAAACTCTCTCAACACCTGTGAGCAGAACGAATGGATGGTACTGATATTTGCTTCCAGCATGTTGGCCCTTGCCTTTCGCAGTGAGCCGGTGATCGGCGGCTGAAGGGCGGCAGCTTCTGAATTGATCCGCTCGATTATTTTTTGTCGAAGTTCAAGCGCGGCTTTCTCCGTAAAGGTAAGACAGAGAATTTCTTCGACCGTGGCGCCGCTTTTTACCGCTTCGACATATCTTTCCACGAGGACACGTGTCTTGCCTGAGCCGGCATTGGCGGTAACCGAAACATGCTTGTCGAGTGCGAGAGCCTTCTTCTGCTGATCCGTCAACCCTGCCATTTTATTCCGGACAATAAATCCTTCCATTTTTTGTAGAGCTGTGCAGTCGCTACTACATCGCCCAGGCAGTAGTCGGCAATTTCTGCATAACGTTTCGCCCTGAAATAATCGTTGATGTCATAGCCGGTGATCCCGTGAGACTTGGGGCTTTCGACTCCGAAGCTTTTGCAGTAGAAATCCAGGTTGAACTTCCGCGTCGTACCATGATATGTCAGCTCTTCCAATAGATCGACGTGATGCGGCGTCTGGTAGCGGGTGCCTATCATAAGATCGCGCGACGGCCTAATGCCTAACAGCGCCGAGCGAAGCATCACAAACGGGCAATCGAAGCTCCTGCCGTTAAACGTGACGAAATAATCAAATCGTGTTATAAATTCCCAGAATTTCTCGAGTATTTTCTTCTCGTCCCCGCTTATATAAGTGAAGTATCTTCTCGCCGTCTGTGCCCGCCGGATCCGCCACTTTCTTTTCCGTTTCAGATTCTTCATCGGCGACATAAAGTGAAATGCCATTCCCCGATTCGACATTCAAAAGAGCAATCGCCACGACTTGCGCCGTCATAGGCCAGAGATTCAATTGCTTTATCAACTCATCTTTGACCTTCTGCCGCCTCTCCTCGTTTTCTTCCTTCTCAGCCCCTTTCATCAGATAATCGATTTGCGCGCGGTCGAAGACTTCCGGTGAAATGCCGGAAGTCTCGATGTCAAACACTACTGCTGCCATGGTTGCCTCCTATGTTTTAATTTGTGTTTACAAATAAAGAAATGAACACCCGCCTTGTAAAAATACCCGACTCATTCTTCCGCACTTATCTCAAGCTGAACGATATCATAGCCTTTCTTCGATTCCAGAACGCCGTATATGACGCCGATAAAAACCATTATCATCCCGAGTAAGAATACTGCGGTCGAGATGTAATGTATCTCGACAAATCCTTGGAACAATGCAAGCCCGATCAGCAGCGAGCTGATTACGAAAAACGCCGCGCCGATGGTATAGCTCATCACCGAGTTTCTAACCATTTTCGCGCGAATGCGGAGATGATTCAATTGCCGGACGGTGCTTTCAAGACGGAGATTCTCTTCCGGCGCGGCGTCATGGTCTGCCGTTTTTATGACAAGGCGGCGCTTCTCATCGTTGATGAGGCGGATCCTGTTAAGGACGTTTGAATATTTATTATTGGCACCAAGGATCAAAAGTCCGCAGGCACTAATCATCACTGCCGGCGCGACCATAAGCTGTATGACCTTAGATGCATCGATGGTCTGCTCAACTAAGAACATGTCAAGAACCTCAATCTATTAATAATTCATTTTAACCTTTAGACACAATGAATGCAAAAATGCATCTGAATTTCTCTACTAATATCTTAACCGTATACTGACAATTTCCGGATCTGCACCGATTCGCAGCGGAGGCCCCCACGTGCCGACGCCGGATGAGACATAAATGTGCGTCGAACCTTTTACTAAATAGCCGTAAGCAAGCTCGTAAACCATATCGGTGATATAATTGAATGGCCATAGCTGTCCATGATGTGTGTGTCCTGAAAGCTGGAGATCAACTCCGTTTGCTGCCGCGTCCTCGAGGTGAAAAGGCTGGTGATCCATGAGAATAACCGGATATCTTATATCGACATTCTCCATTAGCTCCTTGAGCGAGCGCCGCTTTCTATCGGACAGGTCTTCACGTCCCACAATGTAGAAACTTCCATCCACGAAGACGCTGGTATCCCGCAGGATTGTGACACCATGATCTCTTATATACTTGCAGGCCTTTTCGACACCCCCGATATACTCGTGGTTACCTGTGATTGCATAGACTCCGAGCGGTGCACGAATTTGTCGAAGGCACTCGCCGAGATTCTGGTGAATTACAGGATTAAGATCACCATCCACGATGTCGCCGGGCAGAAGCACAAGATCGGGCGAAAGTGAATTTATCTTCTCCACGATGGATTTAACACGGCTTCGGCCTATGATGGAACTGAGGTGGATATCGGAGGCCATGACGATATTCAGTGTTTTCCGCTTGAAGGTTTCCTTCGGAATCGATATATCGAGTGTCCGCACGCGGATTATGTGTGCATTGACAAAACCGTAAACCAGCAAAATCGTTACGAGTGAAATTGTTACGATCGCCGCCGCGAAGGCTGAACGTGCAGGATTGGAAGTAATGAATACGGGAAAGAACTCAAGAAAGTGGTTGATGAGCCTGAGCAAATCGATTGCTGCAACTATAAGAAGAAAATAGACGAATGCGCCGAGCCAAAATGAGCCGATCCAGCTCAGCGGTTTCCCCAGCACGATTATATCTGCACGTTCTAAGAAAACCGAAGCGATGTATGAAATTGCTACAAATATAAATACAATGATGTACACAGCACGAAAGGTTCCAATTGGGCGAAGCGCATGAAGACCGCGAATGCAGATATAATAGTTCGCTGAACCGTATATCGCCAATATGGCTGTGACGATCGAGACGATGATGATAGTACGCGTCATTAAATGGCCTCAATGAGATAAGTCATTTCAATATTTCTCCAAGCTCCGCCGTCCAGGTGCATCCGGGGTAATTTACACAGCCTGCAAAGAAGCCGCGCCTTCCGCGCTTCACTTTTATTTTCCCCGCATCGACCGGGCAGCTTTCCCCGTTCTCTTCGAGTATCGCTTCGATGATCTTTCCGTCGGCGGCCACAGTTACGCACTTATTATCGGCGCACTGTGCCACGATCATACCTTTCATATCCTTCAGCTCCAGCTTCCCGCCGCAGATGGAGCAGCGCACATCGACTTCCTTTCCGCCTGTACCGGTGAGCTTCGAGCTTTTTCTCGGCAGGATATAATTGAAGACTCTGGCGATCTCAGGTATGCCGATTCGGAGGCTTAAAATATTGTCTCGGTTTAAAATGTCGAAGACGTGCAGAATCTTTCCATCGATTATCCAGAAAAATAAATCTGACTTGTCGGATGTGATAAGATTAGTGTTCTTGAGCTTTTGATGAAGTACGCTCATTTCAAGGGAATGAAATTCTTTTGCTGATTCCACTTCTTTGTTCAAAACGTATTTGAAGAATTGCAGCTTCGCTTTAACCGGCTGAACCAATTTCAACTCTTCCGAAGATTCTTGAATGTCGCGCATCAACGGGACAACGGATTCCGTATGACCATGGTGTACCGAAAGCCCGGGGAAATTCCTGCCGGTATAATTTTTCCCGGTCTTATTTTCAATTTGAACGGACGTCACAACTTTGTCGCGTCTTAATTTATCCAGCACAAAACGCAGCAAGGGGCCTTCGCTTGCCCTCGAAGAAAGATATTCGTAGTTGCCGACGAATAGAAGACGCTTTCTTGCACGGGTCACAGCCACATTCAACAAACGCTCGCCTTCCGAAACATCTTCGTCGTCTGCCCGTTCGTATGTCGATAGCAAAACGCCGAGCGGCAACGGCTTATCGTCAACGAAATCGAAAACGATAACGTCGCGCTCGTTGCCCTGGAACGTGTGAACGGTGGCCGCGGAAATTAGTGCATTGTCCAGGCTCATGCTGTTCAAGGCGGCACGTAAGAATTTTGCCTGTGCCCTGTAAGGAGTAATGATGCCGACCGATTTTGCGCCGTGCTTTAGCGATTCGACAGCCAGGTCGATCGCCGCTATGCCCGATAGAATATTTATCCTGCTGTTCGTAGTCGCTTCGCGAAAGGACTTTGAGTTCAAATTTGATGTATCATAGAAGACAACCGGTTCTTCCTTTGGCTCTGCATTTTTTATTTTCTCGCTCGCCTTTAACCTCCCGGCGTAAATCTTCTCGTTGACGAGCTCCATTATCGGGAGCTGCATGCGGTATTGAACTTCCAAAATATTCAATCGAGGATGGGGTTTTGCCGTGTAGCGATGCATCTTAGTTTCGCGAAAAATGTCTTTCGACAGAACATTCACTACTCTCGTTGAAGACTGCGTGATCGGCGGTATTTGCATGAAGTCGCCGAATATTGCAAGGTGTTTTTTCGCAAGAGATGCCCCGTAAACAACATAAGGAAGATACAACATGCTCGCTTCGTCAACGAGGACTGCGTCGAACCTTCTCGAGAAAACCTGGGGTGAGATCGCCGCTTTCGCTGCGGTGCAGGCGACGAGATTTGCGTGTTGGACTATCCTGCTTTCTTTTCCGTAAGCTTCCTCGCGAAGCGCCGACAGTTTTTCGCGAAGATCGGATAGCCTACCATGATTGGCTCCGCGTTTCGATCCGGGATTTCTAAGCCGTGCCATGACGTCACGGGTATCTTTCTCGATCTTTTCGATTGTTGCATAGAGCGCCGGACTTTTGTCTCGTGCAACATATTGCGGAATCGACCAGGGGAAATCCTCGAGTTCCGTGAGTCGTGGTACGCCGAAGCGAACGAACTTCCCGTCGAAATAATCGTTGTCTTCCTGCAAGTATTCGAGAGTTTTTTGAAGAGCGACATCGACCGCTATATTCGTATTCGAGACGATCAACACTTTTTCTCCGAGAGAAGCTAAATTTGCCGCTGCAAATGCGAGGGTTCGCGTTTTCCCGGTTCCCGGCGGCCCCCACACAAATGAAATTTGTTTCTGCACGACCGAACGGGCTGCATTAACCTGAAAATCGTTCAACTCTTTGGGGTCGATGGTAAGATTCGTGTCATGTTCACCATTTTTGTAAACGAGATCTTCCGCATTGTCTCCGTTGAATAGCGCTTCGATGCACTCCGTGTCTTCATCGTCTATTGACTCCAGGCGTTCGATAAGCTGTTCAATAAGAAAGAACGGCGCTGTTCGGAGAACGGCGTGCTCCACGTTTTCTCCGATGTGCGTCTGAAGCAGAAGGACAATCCTTTCACCTTCAACGGCGACAACATTTCCACGGGTAATGTCGCCTTCAATATCGATCTCCACAGGCACATCATCGCCTATGCGCGCTTCGTCGTATAACCTAAACTCGTAAAGGAACTCCGTGTCGGCATTACCGAGAAATTTGCCGGCTGAAAGGGAATAATTTCGAGAGGAATAATTCCTGAGAGCCTCGATCTCATTTTGGAGCGCGGTGATATACGACGATACGCGCTTTTGAATCTCCGAGTGATTTTCGGTTAAACTCATTTCATTTTCTTCGCCACGACGAGGGGCCGCTTGTACGTCGAGAGAGATTTTCCGTCCGGTCCGGTCATTTCGACCAATAAAATATATAATCCGAACCTAACAATCTTGCCAGAACCGTCCCTGCCATCCCAAACTATTTTTCCGGTTGACGGAAGAATAGAATTGTTGAACAGGCGTTGCGATGAGTCTGCCGATCGAATCGAAGATTCTCACTCGCACCTTCACGGACGTTACAGCAAATGAATAATTGATGAAAGTGAAATCGTCAATTCCGTCCCCGTCGGGAGAAAATGGGTTCGGAGCGACTGATATTGAGCCGATCGCATTTCCTGCGTCAACGAAAAGGCTGTTGCGCTTGCCCGGTGTCCCGCCGTTTTTCGATACGCATGTTGACCAGCTCGTTTTATCATTCGAAGGGAGAGCCGGGTTTATTTTTTCGAGCGACCGTCCGGACGTATTGGAGATGTCGCTGTTGTGCCATGATGGCAGGTAATCGACACTGTCAACGACAATGCCGGACGGATCTGACAGCGCAACGCACCCACCGGCATCGAGAAGGGTCAGCGACTTGGCAATTTGAACAATGCTCGTGTCCGGCTGGAAATTAAGTATCGAAGAATCGGCGGCGACCACGAAATAATTTTCTGGAAGAAGAATTTTTGGAATGGATGAGAGAAAGCTGGGTTTTGATTGAGAAGAAGAAGTATGAAATGTCCAATTGCTGATGTCAACGGGATTTTGCGAGGCGTTGTAAATTTCGAAATACTCTCCCATCGGCCCGCTGCTATACATGATTTCGTTGATCACAATGCTTTGTGGTTGGTAGCAAACGTTGATCCATGCCGAAAGTGTATCGTTCCATTGGCGCTGGTCTTGTGGCTGAGAGATTTTTGCGAGAATATTGTAGGCTCCCGGCAGCGACGGCGTAAAGACAAAACTTGCTGTCGCGCTGTCGCCCGGCATCAAGGTTAAATTCATCGGTTCTTCGCTTGAAAAGATTATTTTACCGTCGATGCCGCTCAAAATTTCAATGGAAGCATCTATGGCACTTAATGCATTTCTGCCGGCGTTTCGAGCAATGAGATTTACACTGCCATGCTGGTTTACATCGAGTGTTTTCGAACAGTCCAATGTTTTTAATGAAAGGTCATACGGAAGGATGGCGGTGCTATTTACCATTCCCGGAGTTGCGCCTGTCGAGTCAACCGACTCATGCCAGTTTGTTGAATCATCGCCGGCTAAAAAGTCGATCCGTTCCAGAGATTTCCCGTTTGCTCCGCCATAAGATGGTACATAATTCATCGAGTCGAGAATATTTCCCAGGTTGTCATAAAGTACTATCCAATCACCGCTATTGCTCAGCGAAGGAGTCGACTCGAGGATCAGATTCTTGACGGGATAATGAAGCCGTGACACGGAAGAGTCAGCGCAAATTACCGCAAAGTCTTCCGGCGCAATCACGGAACCCGCCGCTATTTTATTCGAGCCGCCGTGTGTTTCGATCTTGAAATTCGACAAGTCTGACCACCGTGTCGCTCGAGTTATAAAGCTCGATCCATTCTTTTTCGGGCGGCTTCGGCGAGTACATGATTTCATTTATGACTACCGAGGCGTGAAAAAGTCCGACACTCACCGAAACTATCTTTATGTTGTTCGATACTTGCTCATCCTCGTCATAGTTTATCGACAGCCCAAACCGGTATGTACCGAATAATAGTCTTCCTGCCTCGAAGCTTACGATTGCGGAATCGCCGGCGATCATCGGTGGAATCTGAGTCGAATCGATCGGCTCGCCGGATTCGCATATTCCATCTCCATTCTTGTCGTTAAAAAAAATTATTTTAGCCGAAGTTGACGACTTCAAACCGCGGTTTAAAACGGATGCAGAAATCGTTACGCTTTCGCCCGACTGAGCCGGGCAAGGCGAATAGTTTACAGTTCCTACTGCCAGGTCAAAGTTTCGGGGAGTAACGCTGTTGATTTTTGCAGGAGTGCTTTTGCCGGAATCCGCGCAAGTTTCAAAATTTTGCGGATCGTTCGAGTTTCCTGCCGGCAGAATTCTTTCAAGCGATTTGCCTCCGATATTTCCGCCCCACGACGGAGAGTAATTCACGCTGTCGATTAAATCACCGCATTCATCATGGATTGCGACAACGTCGCCCGTGTTATTTAGTGAAGAAATCCTCGCGATCAAAACTTTGTCCCGTATCCCGGGATGGATGCCGTAGAAACCGGTGTCGTGAGCGATAACGACATATTCTTCCGGCGGCAGCACGTAACCGGCTGATGCGATTACAGTTTTAGTGTTCGAATTGTCCGACAGCGTAAAGCCGTTCAAGTCGATGGAGTCTTGAGAAGTGTTAAACAGCTCCACCCATTCGCATTCGGGACTTTGAGGAGCATACATTATCTCGTTGACTATTAAAAACATTGCGGGGTATGAGACTTCCAGTTTTGACCACATTGAATTGTTTGTTGTGTCTTGATCGGATGTAAACTTGATGACGGCAAAAGCATCGAGTGCGTGCAAGTTTCTCGAAGCTGTTTTTGCCGCAACATGAATGTTCGACAAGGTAATCTGCGTCGAGTCGCCGGCGTTGAGTCCGAGTACGTTGTCAATATTCGCCGCTATCTCATTCGGCTGCGGAACATGGTCACCGTCGTAATCGAGAAAAACCTCGACTCCGAATGGAGATGTGGAGAACGCACCGCAATTCTTGACAACGATTTTGAAAATGGCAGTTGAATCCACCAATGATAGAGAAGCGGAGAATGAGACGATCTTCAAATCATAGTCTTTTGCAGCGATGCTGTTGACTCTTCCCGGAGTGCTGCCTGATGAATCGATCGATGTACCCCAGTTCGTGCCGAGAAAAGGCGAGATGTCGGAAGAAATTCTTTCAAGTGATTTCCCGTCCGCTCCGCCCCATGATGGCTCATAAAACACCGAGTCAATCAGCGTTCCTGTCGAATCGTCGATTGTTATTGTGTCGCCCGTGTTGACAAGGAACGATGCGGGCAAAGCGGGACAAATCAATACGCATGAGGAATCTAGATGATGAAATGAGAATATCGTATCGGACTTTGTCAAAACGAGAAATGAATCCGGTAAGATATAAAAATCTGTGGCGGCAAGAGTGTACCACCTCGCGTCTTTGTCTTTGATTGTCCAATTTTTGATGTTTACAACGTTCGGCGACCCATTATGCAGCTCTATCCACTCCGGTTCGCCGTTCTTTGGCGCGTACATCAGCTCGTTGATTTTCACATTTTGGGAGAAAACGCTGCTCGCCGCCGCGAAAGTGAGAATAAGAACAATCTTGGTTTTCATTGCCCCCTCATTACTGATTTGTTTAACCAAAACGGGCAGCCGCACAACAATTATTTTATTCCAGATAGGAGTTCAATCAATAAATTGTAAACTGCCGCGAGGTTATACGGCTTCATAATCATCCTGACGTCAATGTTCGACAAGTTCGCGTCCGCCGCGGGCGTAAGATAGCCCGTAGCGAGTATGCATTGAACATTCGGCCTGATTCCCTTCGCTCTTGCAATCAATTTGTCGCCCGCAAGTTTGGGAAGCCCGAGATCGGAGATTATGACGGAAATCTCCGGGTGATTCTCAAAGATTTCCAATCCCTCCTCGCCATTGGGCGCCGTAACTACGTTGAATCCTTTCTCGGAAAGATATTCACTCAATAGCTGCTGCAGCGGGATCTCGTCTTCGACGACAAGAATCGTGGCCGTCGGCGGAATCTCTCCGACCTCTTCCGTCTCATTTGATGTCGAAAGTTTCTGAGCCCTATCTTCGACCACCGGAAGATAAATGAAAAATGTCGTTCCTTTCCCGGGCCAACTCTCGAATTTTATGAAACCTCTGTGGGTTGTTATTATTGTTTGCACGATTGACAGCCCAAGTCCCGTCCCTTTTCCAACATCTTTAGTGGTAAAAAATGGATCGAATATTTTGTCCAGCTTATCGCCTGCAATTCCCTGCCCTGTATCCTGGACCTTCAGAAGGACATAGTTACAGGTCTGTTCACTCCCAAATTTATTTTTGATCTCCACATTGTCGGCGACGACAAGAGAAATGTTAATCGTCCCGCCCTCCGGCATCGCGTCGCGCGAGTTATTTGCGAGATTGATGAGCACCTGCTGAATGTCTCCCGGAGACCCGCTGATGAAGGCATCATGGATCACAAATGCGGTGTGTACCGATATGTTTTCTTCAAACGTATGCTTGATGATCGAGACGGTTTCCTCTATAATTTCCCTCAGCGAAAACGTTCTAAATCCTTCCGGTGAATATCGGACGAACTGGAGAAGCCGCTTTGCAATTTCAGTTCCGCGAATTGCGCTGGATAGGGCTCGCTGTGTATTATCCTGTACCATAGTGAGGTTATCCGTTTTTCTCAAGATCATCTGAAGGCTTGCGATGATGATGCCGAGAACGTTGTTGAAATCGTGCGCAATCCCGCCGGCAAGCCTGCCTAAAAGCTCACTCCGTTGAAGCCGCTTAATTGCCTCTTCGTTTCGTTCGCTGGTTGTAATATCTCTGAAGATGCTTAACCTTCCGATGTACTCGTTAGCCCAATCATAAATCGGCATAGCGCTGCGTTCGACGATTATATCATCGACAAATTCGAGCCTGTGTGATTTGACAGTAGCTCGTTGAGAAACATCATTTGAGATTCTTTCAATAAATTCTTCCGGATGCTTTGTCCTGCGTGCGGCTTGAACGACCATGTCTTCGGAAAATCTGCCTATCACTTGTAAAGGGTTTTCAAAGCCGAATATCCTGCAGAACTCGGCATTTGCGAACTCGAATTTACCATCAGGGTTTTGAAATATTATTCCCTGGTCTAAATTTTGAAGCAGGGTGTCGAGCATAATTTTTTCGTCTTCAATTCTTACGGCTTCCCTTGCGAGATTCTCTTCTAACTTTTTCCTGTCCTCCAAAGAAATGAATGCAAGCTGGATCGCTTCCTCTCCTTCGTAAATGACCGGATTAGACAAAACTAGCACATTAATGGAGCTGCCGTCCTTTCTCAGAAAATGCTCCTCCAATGGTGGTGCGGCGGCTCGCTCACGCACGGCCTTCATGACTCTTTCCCTGACCATCGGAAGATCGTCCGGGTGAACGAACTGAAGGACATTCTTGCCCATTAGTTCACCAGGATCGTCATACCCGAGCAATTTCGCGGCGGTTTCATTCATCCTAACTGCCATGAAATTCTTATATATACCCAGCCCGATCGGAGCATTTAAGAACAATTCTTCATAGAGCTGTTTCTGAGCCGTGAGCTCACTCAGGTCCCGAAGAATTCCGATGGTCCTAACCTTTCCTTCGAATGGTACATGATTTACACTTGCCTCAACAGGAATTTTCCTGCCGTCTTTCGATAAAGCATAAAAGCCATACCGGGACTCCAATTTCTCGCCTCGCTGGACTTTCTCAAGACGCTCCTCGATTATGCTTTTGCTTTCGGGCGCAACAAGTTGGAGAAAATCGATCCCCTCAAGCTCCTCAAGTTTGTATCCTATTAATTCACGGAGTTTCTTATTTGCAAAAATAAATTTGCGGTCGTGCATGACATAGATCCCGTCGTTCGATCTCTCAATGAAAAACTCATATTGTTCTCGGAGGTTTGCCACCTGTTCCAAATGTTTTATCTTCTCTCGCTCTAAAGATTGTTTCCTGAAGCCGTAAAAACTCAGGCTGAACATAATAACGAGAAAAACGATGGCGACTGAGGCGAGAAGTAACGAGCCTTTCATAAACGAATTAATGGATGCATGGATCGGTGCTCTGTCTGCGCTCAACACAACATACCACACACTGTCCTGCAGAAACACGCCACTCACTACCAGCCGGGATGATGTCCACAAGAATTCTCCGGTTTTAGGGTTCATTGAGCCACCTTTCAGGATAGCCGACCCGACCTGTGAAGTCCCTCCTAATATTGTATCTATCTCGTTTTGTTCGTGGCAGGAGTTGCAGTTGACGCGTCCGTTCTGTTGAAACTCCTCTGTACCTTTGTGGATCAGCGGAAGACCACTCCGGGTGTAAAGCCCGACCGTTATATTGTATTTAGCTCCTGCAGAATCAAAGATTTCTTGAGCCGGTGATTCAATCACCCAAAGCTGCCGTACCAGAACAGCAACCGCTCCGGTAAGCTGCATCCGGCCGGACTCCGCTCGGGTAAGCATCGGGTTTCCCAGTAGAACTAAGTTAGTGCCGGTATCGGCTGTTCCGGCAAAAGATGGCACAAGGTAAAGTGGATTTTGCGCGGTGTAAATCACTCTTGAAGTGTCGGCGGACCGCGATTCCTTCAATACATATTTCCAGAACGTTGTGTAAGAAAAGTCGCGCCCCAAATAAGCAGTGTCGGTGGAATATATTACTGAACCGTCTTTGGAAAGCAGAAGAATCGCCGCGACGTCACGAGTCTTGACGTAATCATAGTACCTGTCTACATCTCTTATTTTGTCCGGCAGCGATTTTTCAGCCGCCAGCATTCCGGAAAATGGCCTCAAGCCGCCCCCCCTGCTTTCCAGATATTCTTTCAGATGAAGTGAAACTGATTCCGAAGTAAGTCGGCTGCTTCTTAGAATTGCCATGTTCAATCTATTGTCAAGATCTCGGGTGGCGAAAAATGCGCCGGCAACGATTGTGGCTATTGCAAGAAGTGAAATCACAATGACCATATAATGGGGATGAGAAAGTATTCGGTTATAGAGCCGGTTCGTACTCAATTCACGATCTCGTTGCCATTAAGTCGGGCAAAAAGGATATTATTCCCCTTATTCACTTCGGTTTTCATATCGGATTTGTCGCTCTTCGCGAAGCTAAATGCCCAGAGGGCAGGTGTCATCAAGCCAGCCATCGAGTCAAATTGGTATGTTCTCTTGTCAATTACAAATGATGTCTTGGCACTTTTGCTTATTGCAATTGAAAAAATTGCCTGCGGGTTCTATATTATCGACTAAAAAAGAATAGGATCATGAACGAAGGAAAAGTTGTGCAGGTTATCGGGCCTGTTGTCGATATAGAATTTGGCGACGGCAGTCTCCCAGGAATTCTGAACGCATTAAATATTCCGAGGAAAAATGTTGACGGTGCTGAAGAGATGCTCGTAGTTGAAGTTCAACAGCATCTCGGAGAAGACACCGTTCGCGCGGTCGCGATGGATTCCACCGACGGATTAGTTCGCGGGATGAAAGTAATCGACACCGGCGAACCGATAAAAATTCCAGTCGGGCCGAACGTTCTCGGCAGAATGATCAACGTGGTCGGCAAACCAATCGATGGGCTAGGGCCTCTCGAAACGAAAGAGGAATATCCGATTCACAGGCCTGCTCCTAGATTTGAAGATTTGAACACTCAGAAAGAGATGTTCGAAACCGGAATAAAAGTCATCGATTTACTTGAGCCCTATTCGCGCGGCGGCAAGACCGGGTTATTTGGTGGAGCAGGTGTCGGAAAGACTGTCATAATACAGGAATTGATTCACAACATTGCGACACAGCATGGTGGATACTCGGTTTTCGGCGGAGTTGGAGAGAGAACACGCGAAGGGAATGACCTTTGGCTCGAAATGAATGAATCGGGAGTCATAAACAAGACTGCTCTTGTTTTCGGCCAGATGAACGAGCCGCCGGGGGCGCGCCAGCGCGTCGGGCTGGCAGCGGTAACGCTCGCGGAATATTTCCGCGACGCAGAAGGAAAAGATGTCCTTCTCTTTATCGATAATATTTTTAGGTTCACACAAGCAGGCTCTGAAGTGTCGGCGCTTTTGGGACGTATGCCGTCAGCCGTAGGCTATCAGCCTACTCTCGCAACCGAGATGGGCGCTCTGCAAGAAAGAATCACATCGACTAAACGAGGCTCCATCACATCCGTGCAAGCGATTTATGTCCCCGCAGACGACTTGACCGATCCTGCACCGGCAACAACTTTTAGTCACCTCGATGCAACGACCGTGTTGAACCGCGACATTGCAGCTCTGGGACTTTATCCTGCAGTGGATCCGCTCGATTCGACTTCAAGAATTCTCGATCCTCTAATTGTCGGAAACGATCATTACGGCGTGGCAAAGAGAGTAAAAGAGATTCTACAGACATACAAAGATTTGCAGGACATAATAAACATTCTCGGAATCGATGAGTTGTCCGATTCCGATAAGCTTACTGTCGCGAGAGCGAGAAAGATTCAACAATTCTTGTCGCAGCCGTTTGCCGTGGGAGAGGCATTTACAGGAAGACAAGGCAGATATGTCAAGTTGAACGACACCATAACCGGCTTCAAAGCAATCATCGACGGTAAATGCGATGAATGGCCCGAGAGCGCATTCAACATGATCGGAACAATCGACGAAGCCGAAGAACAGGCAAAAAAACTTCAGGCAGCTTGATGGCTGAGAAAGAAGTCGTTTCCCGCGAACGGGATCTTCGACAAGAAAACCTGTTCAAGCTTGAAATTGTCACGCCACAAAAGAATGTCTTTTCAGGCTACGTTCAATTATTTTCGGCCCCGGGGATTTCCGGTGGATTTCAGGTACTGCGCGACCATGCACCGTTTTTGACCACGATAACGGTTGGGAAAATAAAACTGCGCGATGCGGATGGCAAAGAGATATCGTACTCCACAAGCGGCGGATTCGTCGATGTGAGCAATAATTCTGTTACTTTCCTTGCGGATACTGCTGAAAGAAAAGATGAAATCGATTTCGAGAGAGCTAAGGCTGCAAGAGTTCGAGCCGAAGAGAGGCTGAAGAAGAAAGAAGAAGATATCGATATCGCAAGAGCTCGGGCTGCACTTGCCCGGGCAATTAACAGGTTAAAAATCACCGAAGGTTCTTAAACAGGTAGGTTCCAGTTAATCTACGGTCGAGTTTCGATTTCCAACCCTCAAACGCGGCTCGAAACATTTGTCATCTGGATTCATCTCCGACTACTCATTCGGTGGTTATTGTTTGGAACGCCATCCGAACTTAAATTGATTTCCGAGAGGAGAACCTTGCGTAACTTTGCATTTATGGCGATTCTTGCTGCCACAGTAATCGTCGAAGGATGTTCGAGTGTCAGCCGGTCGCTGAAATCTTCAAGTGAAGATACCACAGCAGTGGATATGGTTGCGAATGACCCGAAGTACCGCGCTGCAATGGACCACTTCGTGGATGGGAGTTTGAACGATGTGGAGGAGGAATACGCTCAGGCAATTCTCGACTACCAGGATGCGTTCCGTTATTATCAAAGCGCTGCCATACTTGATGCCATGGCGCAAGATTATATCAGGCTCGGCAACTCAGAGATGGCAATTCAAAAATCCCATGAAGCCGTTTCACTTGCACCTTCTGATCTGAATTATAAAAGAACTCTCGCGGATGCTTTCTTGTCGGCGTATGAAATCGACAATTCAAAGATTGAATATATCGACAGCGCGAAAATCGAATACGAGGGCATCATCGCCGTCGATAGCAGTCAAGCAGACGATATGCTCGCACTGGCACAGATTTACCAGCCGAGCGATCCTGAAAAAGCGGCAGACCTTTATCAAAAGGTCCTCAGATTAAACGGGCCCGACCTACCCACTATGATGCAACTCGTTAAGACCTTCAACTCGATAAATCAATTTGACAAGTCCGTCGCTGTTCTTGAGCAGGCATTGAAAATAGATCCATCGAACGTGGCGATAAAGGAGATGTTGGCAGATTTATATCTGCAAACGGGAGAAAACAAGAAAGCCCTTGTAATTTTAGATGACATGTTACGCGTCCGGAAGGATGATTTTAACCTAAAAGCCCGCGAAGCAACGGCTTACTTGCGCTTGAAAAATTACGACAAGGCAGACAGTCTTCTTGACACAATCTTCACTTCCGATTCCAGCAAGGCGGATGCGAAATTTGCCATCGCCCAGTTTTATTTAGATGAAATGCAGCATGATTCATCAACGGCATCATTTGCGCTCCAAATATTTAATAAGCTCCTTGCCCTTTACCCGCATGATGCGCGAGCGCTGCTCGTGGCTGGATTGGGCAACTCTTATGTTCACAATGATTCTCTTGCGGAGCTTTACTTGAACAAATCGGTTGCGATCGACTCGACCAATTTGGGCGCTTGGCAGGCGCTTGCCGTTTTCTATTTTCAGAAAAGCAATTTTGGCAAGATGGCCGATGAGATGTCGAGAGCCGTAGAAATTTTTCCGGAAGATTTTCGAATAGATCTCTTTTATGGAATAGCATTGAATCGTTCCGGAAAAAATGCCGAAGCAGTGGATCCGCTCGAAAAGGCGGTCGCATTGAAGCCGACGGACATGGATGCGCTCAGCACTCTTGCGCTCGTCTATGAAGCGATGAACCGGTACGACGATGCGTACAGAGTTTATGAGACCGCCCTAAAGGTTGACGCGCATAATTCTCTCATCTTAAATAACTATGCATACAGCCTGTCTGAGAGAGGATTGGATTTAAAGAGAGCGCTGACGATGGCACAGACGGCAGTGAAACTCGAACCGAAAAACAGTGCGTATTTAGACACGATCGGGTGGGTCTATTTCAAATTAGGCGATTATGAACACGCCGAATCGTATGTAAGGGAAGCTTTGTCCTTAAGGACTCCAGCTGACGGTTCTCCTGCCACGCTTGAGGAGCATTTGGGCGACATTTTTGCAAAGACCGGCGATATGAAAAACGCTGTGAAATACTGGGAGAATGCGCTCGAGCATGACCCGAATAACGTATCCCTTAAGGATAAAATATCGAAAGCAAAACCTTGATTCGTTCTTTGCCTATCATGGCATTATTAATCGCAGGTTGTGCCACGACGTACACCTATGTGAATCTTTCCGGCGTCACGCCGCAATCAGTCGCGAGTAACGTTGAGAGTCAATCCCGTCTGTTTGAATATTTTTCGTCCAGCGGCTACGGAGATTTCGAGACTCCTCGCGGCGATTACAGTGCGCGATTCGATATCTCGATCCACAGACCTTCCCCGATGTACGTTCGCATTTATGGCCCGTTCGGCATGAAGGTGGCACAGATGAAATTGAGTACCGACACGATTATTGTTTACAATAGCCTTCTCAATGAACTTTACGTGGGGAAACCCACGGCGGAAAACCTGCGCCGCTTTTTGATGATTGCTCCCGACGGGTCTTCTGTCACGAATATTCTATTGGGTTTGATGTCGCCGCCGGCGATCCATGACAGCTCTCGCATTTCCTCGAACGTAGACGGCAGAACTATCAGCTTCACTTACGACGCAGGAGACACGGTCGAACGATATTCCATTGACGGAAGATATATGCGAACGACCGATTACGAAGAATCAATCGACGGTGAAACCGTGATGCGGATTCGATATTCCAATTTCACAAGCGTCGGTAATGTTTATTTCCCAAAGTCGGTCTCATTTGAAGACATCAGGCGAAACATTTCGGCAAAATTATTTTACCAGGATATCGCGCTCAATGGAAATGATGATCTTGAATTCACCGCTCCTGCCGATGCAAAAGAGATCTTTCTTAATTAACTGCGCTTAATGCGACTTTTTCAACGAGAACTGATCAGCGCGATATTGGTTCTGGTTTCAAGCGGCTTATCTATGCCTCAGGAAAAGCCGAAATTGAACGTCAAGAAGGAAGAGCTGCAGAAGCTTCGCGGCAACATAAAACTCTATCAAAAAAGAATTGCCGAAAACAGCAACAAAGAATCTGCGTCTCTTGAAACGCTTGACAATTTCGAGAAGCAGAATCTGCGGACACGGCAAGCCATAAAGAAAATCTCTAACCAGATCGGCGTCAATTCCAGCAATATTGCGGACGTCAAAAGACAAATCAGCACGGCGAGCAGCAAGCTTTCCGGGTTAACTGATAATTACGCAAGTTTTGCCAGAAGCTATTACAAACGAGGAAGGCTGCACGACCTTGAACTTATTCTGACAGCATCCTCGATCAATGAAATGCTTGTTCGATATGAATACTTGAAGAAATTTTCCGACCAGACCAAGACCGATATGGACTTAATTGCTTCCGAACGCGACAGATTGAATGTTCTGAGGGAACAGCTTAACCGCCGTCTTGCGCAGCAGCAGAATTATCTCGGTGAGAAAAGCACGGAGGAAATGGACCTCTCGACAAGAATTGTCCAGCAGAAAGACCTCATTGTAGCGCTCAGGCGGAACAAGAAGGCGTACGCGGAACAATTGGAGAGGTCGCAGACTGCAGCAGGCGATCTTGAGAATCTCATCCGTACCCTCATCGCGCAGGAAGCCGCTGAGAAGAAAGAAGCGGAAAGAAGAGCCATGATGGCGAAGATCGCCGCAAGTCGAAAAGCTAAAGCAAAGGCATCCTCGATGCCTCAAGTACCGGACATCCAGCCGAGTGCAGAAATCATGCCTGTAACGAAAGGTCATCTGCCATGGCCTGTGAGCAGGGGAAAGATCATAGCAAGGTTCGGCGAGCACGAGAACCCGGTTTTGAAAACAATTACGCTGAATTATGGGATCGATATAAGCGTTCCCGAGAATTGTCAAGTTAAAAGTGTTGCCGACGGCGAAGTGTCCAGAATCTTCTGGCTGCCATCGTACGGGAATCTGATCATAATCAACAATTACAACGGTCTCCGGACCGTCTATTCTCATCTTGCGGATATTTTTGTTAAAGAGGGTGACAAGGTAAAAGCAGGAGAACCTATCGGGGCGGTGGGCGAATCTCTGGGAGGTTCAATTCTGCATTTCGAAGTGTGGCTCCAGAAGGACAAGCAGGATCCCGAAGCATGGCTAAGCAAAAAGTAGAAGGCATCCGTTCTACGAGTGCGGCCGAACCTTTAATCTCGAAAAAACTCGACTTTCTTTATTCGTTTATATTCGTAAACCTGATACATTTGTTTTTCTTCCTGGTTTCAATTTTTAATCAGAAAACTCGCCGCGGTTTGCGAGGAAGAAAAAATCTTTTCGTTAATCTCGAAAAGAGACTTTCAGTGATTTCGTTAGATAGGAGAATATGGTTTCACGCATCTTCTTTCGGCGAGTTCGAGCAGGCGAAACCGATTATCGAGATTTTGAAACGATCGGGATATAACATCGTGGTTTCATTTTTCTCGCCGTCAGGTTACGAGCATTCCTTAAACTATTCCGACGCCGATGTAGTTACGTATATTCCGCTCGACAGCCCGAAGAATGCGAAAAGGTTCGTGCAAATGATAAAACCGCGAGTCGTTGTGGTAATGAGATATGATTTGTGGATGAATCACTTGATTGCCGCGAAAGAATTCGGAGCAAAAATAGTCATCGCCGATGCTACGTTCTCTATGAAGCTTTTTAACCGCGCGGAAATCCTGAGAGATTTCTTCCGGCAGCTTTATCGACTTGCGGACTCTATCCTCGTTACGACCCGGGAGCACAAGAAGATGTTCGACTTTTTTCTTGGCCGGGAGATAACGACCGTCGCGGGTGATACCCGCTTTGACCGAGTATACGGCAGAAGCATTTCGAATAACGTAGCTCAGAAGTTTCCGATCTCGTTCGATAAGTCGAAAAGGATCGTCATGGTACTCGGCAGTACCTGGCGCGAAGACATCGATGTTATAGGGGAAGAGTTGAATAAGTTATCAATACAATTTCCGTCTCTTTCCGTATTGATTGTTCCACACGAGCCCACCATGGAGGAAGTAAGCAGGCTCCATGGTCAGTTCCCGGCGGCAAGAGTTTTGTCGGAGATCAACGGCGGCATGGTTGACGGTCTGCAATTTTACATCGTTGATCGCGTCGGACTTCTGACCCAGCTCTATGTTTTTGGCGATATCGCTTATGTCGGCGGCGGTTTCGGTGCCGGTGTTCACAGCGTTCTTGAACCGGCAGTTTACGGAATTCCCATCATTACGGGTCCACGAATCGAAAGGTCGGATGAGGCGATGCAGTTAATGCAGGACGGCGCGCTCTTTTTTGTGAAAGATTCCGCCGATGCCCGCAATATCATGCTTAAAATGGTACAAGATGAATCGGCAAGAAAGAAAGCCGGAAAGATTGCCAAGGCATTTGTGGATCGGCATTTGGGTGCATCCTCGATTGTGGCTGAACAGATAATGAAATTTTGTGAAGACTAAGTTTCGCAGGCCTACTCGAATTGAAAAGAAAAAAAACCGGCAGCGAGTTCGTTGCCGAAGTTTCGAATGCACTCGCACAGAGATTGAAATGTCCGGAGTGGATTGAGCTGCTCTACGATGTTTTGGAAAAACGCGGAGAAAGCCAGGTATTTGAGGAGCTTGCTTTTGAGGGGAAGAGTTTTCAAAAATTAACGCGGTTATTTGGCGCCGGAATTTCCGACGAGGCTACAAAGGAAAAGATCGAGGTTGAGATTGGAAGCGCTCTTAAAAGATTTTACCAACTTCTCGAGCGGACCGCATCCGGTTTTCAGGAGGAGGACCGGAAGCAATTTGAAAGAGAATTTCTCAGTCCGACGGCGTCTTCATTCGAAAATGTTCGCACGCTTCTTAACGATTTTTCTATGGTAAAGGACTTTTATCTATTGAGGCGCGACAAAGGAAGTTTGAATCGACCTTACGGGCACTAAACCTTTATAAGGTTCGATGCCAATACTTTTTCCGCGATCTCGTCGCAGACGACAAATCCGCTGTCGGTGAGCAGAATCCTGTCTTCGAAGGCGTCAGCATAACCGGTTTTCTTTAAATCGGAAATGAAAGCGGAATCCAAATCGATCCCAAATTTTTTATGAAGCGTCTTCAACTCCAATTTCCCCTGACGCAATTGAAGCATTACAAATTCATCGACACGCTGCGCTTCCGTCAATTCCTCTCGTGCGGAGATCGGAAGCCGATCATCGGACAAATCGGAGATGTAGCCGCTTAAATTTGAGATGTTCCACCATCTCGAATTTCCCAGATATGAATGAGCACTCGGGCCAAACCCGATGTATTCCTCACCGTTCCAGTATTTGAGATTGTGCTTACATTCAAAACCGTCACGTGTGTAATTCGATATTTCGTAATGTTCGTATCCGTTTTCTTTTAGGAAGCTCATTGCCAATTCATACATACCGGCTTCTGCAGAATTATCCAGAGGCTTTATCTCTCCCGATGCGACTGCCGTGAAAAGCGGCGTACCGCGCTCCACGATAAGATTGTACGCGGAAATGTGTTCAGGCTTCAAGGCGACGGCATGTTCAAGGTTCGAAAGAAGTCTACGATCAGTTTGTTCCGGCAGTCCGTACATCAAATCTATATTTACATTATCGTAGCCTGCCGAACGTGCGGATTCAAATGCCACAATCGCTTGCTGAGAATTATGTATTCGAGAAAGAAACGTCAATTCATCGTTGAAGAACGATTGTACCCCGAAACTCAGGCGATTGGCCCCTAATTGACGATAGTCGGAGAGGGAATGCCTGTTAACTGTGCCCGGATTGCATTCCACGGAAAATTCTGCTCCGGTAAGAATATTAAAACACTTGTGCAGAGCGTTCAGGATAAATTCAAGCTCTCGCGGAGAAAGAAGAGAAGGCGTGCCTCCGCCAAAAAAAATTGTGTCCGCGAAAAGCTTGTCCGGGTATGTTTTCGAAAAAAGCTCTATCTCTTTGACAAGAGAGCGGACGAACTCGTCCTGTCGGGAGCGGTTTTCTGCCGATCCGTCGCCGCCTCCTCCAACGATCGCCATCCCGCCATTCCCTGTCCGGGATATTGAATAGAAGTCGCAATAAAAGCACTTCTTCTCGCAGAAAGGAATATGGATGTATATTCCTACTTTATCAGGATGCCGATTCGATTCCATTTTATCGATGCGATCTTTTGTGCTGCATCGTGCAGCGGGGTATCAGGATTCCATGACCAGTATACTATCATTGCTTTGCCGATAATGCTTTCATCCGGAACAAATCCCCAAAACCTGCTGTCGAGACTGTTCTCGCGGTTGTCTCCCATCATGAAGTAATAATCCCGCACCACGGTATAATATTCAGCCGGCTTGCCGTTGACATAAACGGATGAACCGCGCAATTCGCAGGTGTGGCCCTCCCGCTCGATGAAGGTCTGCCACCGGAAAAAATCTTCCCCATCAAGCTTTATATTGTCGCCCTTCCTGGGAACGACGACCGGCCCGTAGTTATCGACGTTGAAATTCGACCCTTTTGGAAAAATTTCAGGATCGGGATAGCCTATTGGATATACGGTTTCAGTTTCAAACTTGACATTCGGAGGGAAGGGGATCATTTCGTGGTTCACGTATAGAACACGATCGATGATTTGTACCGTATCTCCCGGAGTGCCAATGCAGCGCTTGACATAATTCTCCTGATCGTCCGGTCTTACCTGATCTCTGTTGCCGGGCCAGTCGAACACCACGACATCTCCGGTTTTCGGATGGGTAAACGCGGGCATTTGCAAAAACGGAATCCTGATGCTGGTGAACGGCACATACCGGGGAGATTGTGCGCCGTAGATGAATTTGTTTGCGAAGACCCAATCACCGGTCATCACGGTATTCTCCATCGAGCCGGTTTGAACAGCGTAACCCTGAACAACAAAAGTAATCAGCAGCAACCCGATTATAACCGGCGAAAGGTAGGCTATGATGCTTGCCTGGCGATCTTTGTCCTTCGGCTTGTTTTCGGATTTTTGTTTCATGAATTTTCCCGTCGTTTTCATTTTATCAGCATTCCGATTCTTCCCCAGCGCACGCTTCCTATTTTTGCGAAAATATTAAAGAAGGAAATATCGGGGTTCCACGACCAATAGACGACCATGGCTTCGCCTACTATGTTCTGAAACGGGACAAACCCCCAGAACCTGCTGTCGAGACTGTTCTGACGGTTGTCGCCCATCATGAAGTAGTAATTACGTTTGACTGTGTATTCGGCGGTGGGCCTGTTATCCACGTAAACTGCAGAACCGAGAAGGCTGCACTCATGTCCTTCGCGTTCTATGAATATTTTCCATTTCAAATAATCGTTCTCATTTAAATGGATGACGTTCTCCTTTCTTCGGAACGACGATCGGTCCGTAATTATCTTCGTTGAAGTTGGATCCTTCCGGAAATATTTGCGGGTTCGGATATCCTTTCGGCAGTATTGCAAACGGGTCGAATTTCACGCCCGCAGGATAAGGGACAAGCTGACCGTTTACGTATACAACCCTGTTGACAATCTGGATTGTATCCCCGGGAGTTCCTATGCAGCGCTTAATATAATCCGTAGGCTCGGGAGCAGTTACCTGATCGCGGTCACCCGGCCACTCGAATACCACCACGTCTCCGCGGTGCGGATACTTCAAAGGCGGAAGTTGAAAATACGGGATCGAAGTGTCGGTGAAGGGGATGTATTGCGGGCTTTTCGAACCGTAAATAAACTGGTTCACCAGCAAAAAATCTCCGACAAGAAGCGTGTTCTCCATCGAGCCCGTGGGGATTCTATATGCCCCGACGACAAATACTTTAAGGAGAAGCGCGGCGACAATTATAAAGATTAATCCTTCAACTGAATCTTTGAATTTATTTTTCTGAGGCTGGGGTTTCTTCGTAGAGGTACGTCCGGCTGGGCGTGCTGATGTTGTTTGACTCAATTTTTATTCTCCGTTATAGAAAATGATATTAAGGCATCCCGCCGAATACGGGATAAACTCTGGTGCAAAGACACAGAGAGACGAATATCCGCTTTGTGCATTATTGAGCTATGTGCCATCTTTCCAGGAATTATTCTTCGTCGTTTAATGAAAGTACGGCAAGGAACGCTTCCTGCGGAACCTCGACTCTTCCGATTTGCTTCATGCGTTTCTTGCCTTCTTTTTGCTTTTCCAGAAGCTTCCGTTTCCTGGTGATGTCCCCGCCGTAGCATTTTGCCAGTACATTTTTTCTTATCGGCGAGATGCTTTCGCGGGCGATGACTTTGCTGCCTATCGATGCTTGAATTATTACTTCGAAAAGCTGTTTCGGAATAAGTTTACGCAGTCTGGAGCTGAGCTTCCTTCCCCAATCATACGCTTTTTCGCGATGGACAACGGAAGAAAGCGCGTTCACAACGTCTCCGTTCAGCAGTATATCGAGCTTCACGAGGTCCGATTCGCGGTTGTCGAGATATTCATAATCGAACGAAGCATAGCCTCGCGTCAGCGATTTCAGCTTGTCGAAAAAATCAAAGACGATTTCGGCGAGCGGAAGTTCAAATCTTATGTCGGCTCGTTTCGGATCGATGTAAGTTGTGTTTTTATAAACTCCACGTCGGTCCATGCAGAGCTTCATGACATTGCCTATGAATTCAGACGGGCAAATTATCTGTGCGGTCACATAAGGCTCTTCGATATGATCGATCTCGGATGGAGACGGCATAATTGCAGGATTATCTACAAGAATTATCTCGCCGGAGCCTTTCACGACTTTGTATTCGACGTTCGGAACGGTTGTGATAATCGTTTGGTCGAATTCGCGCTCGAGTCTTTCCTGGACAATTTCCATGTGAAGGAGTCCGAGGAAGCCGCATCTGAAACCGAAGCCGAGCGCAGTTGAAGTTTCCGGCTCGTAAAGCAAAGCGGCGTCGTTCAGCTTGAACTTTGCAAGCGCATCGCGCAGTTCCTCGAAGTGCTCGCTTTGCGCGGGGTACAATCCGCTGAAAACCATCGGCTTAACCTCGCGGTAACCGGGCAGCGGCATGCTTGCGGGATTATTCGCGTTCGTAACCGTGTCGCCGACGCGCGTCTCAGTCAGCTCCTTTACTCCTGCGATCAGGTATCCGACGTTTCCCGCTTCTAGCTCGTTTGCCGGAACGCGATCCATCCCGAGGATGCCCACCTCTTCGGCTTGAAAAACCTTTCCGGTTTTATGGAACAATACTTTGTCATTCGTTCTCAGCGTGCCGTTGACGATCCGGATGTAAGTCACGACGCCGCGGTAGGAATCATATTTGGCATCGAAGATCAATGCACGAAGCGGAGAATCCGAAGTGCCGGCGGGAGGAGGAACTCTTTCGACAACGGCTTCCAATACATTTTCGATTCCCAATTTTGTCTTTGCGCTCGCCAAAAGGATTTCATTTTCTTTGCAGCCGATCAGATCTACAAGCTGCTTTTTAACGTCATCGATCATGGCACTCGGCAGATCGATCTTGTTGATAACCGGAATTATTTCGAGTCCCGCATCTATGGCGAGATAAACGTTGCTGATCGTCTGCGCTTCGACGCCTTGCGACGCATCGACAACGAGAATCGCTCCTTCGCATGCGGCAAGTGAGCGCGAGACTTCGTAAGAAAAATCGACATGACCGGGCGTGTCGATAAGATTAAGTATGTAAGCGTTTCCATCTTTCGACCGGTACTTCATTTGAATTGCATGGCTCTTGATCGTGATGCCGCGTTCTCGTTCCAGCGGCATGTCGTCGAGAATTTGATCGACCATTTCCCGTTCGGTAATTGTGCCGGTATATTCAAGTAACCTGTCCGCGAGAGTAGATTTACCGTGATCTATGTGGGCGATGATGCAAAAATTTCTGATGGAATGGGGGGAAAGGTTCATTCTGATTTATTAATTCATCTCATCTGTTCTGTGTATAAATATACGAACGGCGGCGGGTTTTAACAATTTACGCCGTTGCGCGGGGAACGACTTAGCTGTATCGGTTTAAGCCTCTGCAGCTGTGTAACTTTGCTCATGCCCTCGCTTTGATATTTCATGGCATGGTGGTTAGATTTAAGAGAAGATGATTCATCCAAGAAACAGAAACACGCAATAGTGCGGCTTCCTTGCTCTGGAAGCCGGAAACACGCAAGGGTGCATGTTGCGGAAGGTTAGGCATCATTGGCTTGCTGCACACGGTTTGTATTTCTCAATATTAAGGATACTTAAATGCCAAAGAATACGATTCCCGAAATTGACTTTGACTGGTTCGTACTAGCAGAAATTCCAAAATTTTTCAATACTAATCGAATCCAAATAAACCTTGATTACCAAAGGGGAGATATTTGGAAACATTCACAGAAGCTAGAGTTGATCCGTTCCATAATAAGTGGATATTCAATCGGTGTTCTGGTTTTGTTTGTGAATGATCAAAAGCAGTTCGAAATCCTTGATGGTCAGCAACGCCTTATCACAATTCGCTCATATCTTGAAGATCATCTCGACCTTTCAGATTCTGATGTTCCGAGGTATGCTGATCTCGATTTCAAACAAAAAACAATGCTTGACGCCTATTGTGTCTTCTACTTAAAGCTCAAAAGCCACGATCCAGAATCAAAAGAAGAAGACATTGTACAGACATTTCTACGATTGCAGGAAGGTACACCCTTGAATAAGGCAGAAAAAATAAACGCCTATCGTGGACAATTCAAAGATACTTTCCGGAAATGCAAGAGAGACGCATCCTTTCTTTGGTTACTTAGGTAAGGAAAAGCGTTTTCGGTGGCGCCAACTTGCAGCAGAGATGCTACTAATTGAACTTGAAAGTAAATTCGACCAGCAGATTTTCCCAAATTTGGATTTGCCTGCTCTCATCACCGCAACCAAAGTTTATGAAAAGAATATCCCCCCAGGAAAGGTGCGATCGTACGTTGCCAATCTTGAGTTCCTTCACATTAGTTTGAATATTCTCTTAACGGCTTTTACTCCAAGAGAGGCTATTGCGTTCTACTTGCTCGTTTCCTATTTGAGAAAACATAAAGCAGATAATTCTAATCTGAAGAATGAACTGTCTGAGTTTGCAAGAGAATTTCTGAAAAATCTAAATAGTTTTTCCATATATGATGATAAGCCTCCCAAAGGAATGTCTAAAGATTTATTCGCTCTGTACAAGAAATACAAACAAGAATCCAAAATACTTACTACTTCTGAGTCACTAAAAAATCGATTAGAGATAATGGTTTCCGAATTCGATCGGCTACACCCTATTATTATGAAGGATCCTATAAGACTGCACGATGCCGAACAAAAGAGAACTTTGTATTTCAAACAAAGCGGTATCTGTCCTGAATGTGGAAAAGAAATGGTCTTCGACAAAAGCTCCGCACATCACGTGGTCGCACATTCGAAAGGTGGCCGCACTGACGACCTTACCAAGTCAGTATTATTGCACGAGAAATGTCATCAGAAGTTGGAAAAGAAAATCAAAAAGGAACAGTCTAATGCAGCAAGCCAACGAACGCCTAACAACCAAAAAGAAGACGCTTGATTATTGTATACCATGGAGTCCGCTTCATTGCTTTCGCCCGTTGTCTCGATGCTACGCAATATTTATAGCTGGCGGGAGCAACGACTTCTTTCTTGCAGGACGTTAGCCACAACTGGTTTCAAAGTGCTAAGAGCAAATAGGGAACCGTCATGTCAGAAATAATCAGAGACCCTGCTTGGCAATTCGTAGGAGTGTTACTAGGATTGGCAGCCATTATCGTATCACTTCTCGTGGTCAGGTGGCAGCGACAACGCAAGTCCCTCTCGTACGATATACCAGTAAGTACACAGTTACTTGACGTAAAAGAAGCCGTAAGGAGTAAGCTTGAGATTTTGTATGAGGGCAAGCCAGTGCAGGATGTTCACCTGCTTCTTGTCCGAATAGTGAATACTGGCAATTTACCTATCCTACCAAACGATTATGAACGTCCAATAAGGCTGGAGGTAGGGGGAAAGGCTCAACTGCTATCGTGTGAAGTATATGATACAAGCCCAAAGTCCTTGAGAGTTTCGCCAATTATCGAGGGAAATAATGTCAACTTGCCCGCCATAATGCTGAACGGTGGAGACGCAATAGTATTGAAGTTGATCGTAAGCAATCCTAGCGGTGGGCTTCAGGTTGATGGTCGGATCGTTGGAGTGAGAGAGATAACAGAATTCAAAGAAGGTCAAAGTGCTTTTAGACTGATATATTATTCTGGTCTCGCCTTCTTTTTGATTGGGTTTATAGGGCTTGCTTGGTTAAGATTTCCACCCTCGGTCGCTTTTCCTCTTATGGTCCTCGGTATCGCGGTCATGGGGATCGCGGCGAATTATCGTGATAATAAGAGAAAGAAGTTCATGCTTGCGAGTGCAGAAAGGTCAAAACCAGGTGCGGCTGACAACGGCAACAATGACATTCACACATAACCTATTGAATAAGGGAGTTCAATCAACGCCGCGCTCATCTCATTATACTCTGGTTGCCCGGCGCTGCATTGTCGCGGTTGACGTTATGCACAACGGCAATCTAATCAGAAGGGAGTCTGGAGGAATGTCCCTTGAGCCATGAAGCAAGCTGCGGTTTAGAGAGTCTGCTGGAGGAGACGGCAACCATTATTGAGTACACATCCTCCTCGTGGGCAACAATCTCCCAGCCGTTTCTTTGGAGAAAGGTATCCATCAAGACGAAGGCGACTCGTTTATTACCGTCAATGAATGGATGGTTTTTGCAGAGATGATAACCGTAGGCGGCTGCTTTCTCAAAGATCGTCTTGTGAGCGAACTTTCTGCTGACAGTTGCCCTTGGCTGAGCAAGTGCGGATTCAAGAAGATTTCTATCCCGAAGTCCAGGTTGTCCACCGTACCGCTGAAGGAGGTCCGCGTGCATTACGAGGACAAGCTCCTCAGGTATGAAGCGAACCGCCATTACTTCGCAAGTGCCTTGAGCGCGTTTCTGAACTTCCTATTCGTATGCTCGTATGCCTTTGCCCACTCGGTGAACTTAGGATCGAACGGAGTAATAATGAGCCCCTCCTCTGTTTCAACAAGATGGAGTTCATCTCCTTCGTTTAGGTGCAGGTTCTCAATTATAGTTTTAGGCAAAGTGATTCCAAGACTGTTGCCCACTCGTCGGACGGCCGTCTTAATCATGGGAGATTCTCCTATTTATATCACATTATAACAAATGTATTACTTGAAATCAATTGCCGCTGCGCATAACATGCCCCAAAAAGACGCTTCCCGACTAAGAGCATGTCGGGACAGGCTATCCCTGATCAAGAGAATATCAGGGCAGGCATGGATCGCTTTCCGCCAGCCTGTCCGCCGTCGTTTCGGCGGACTTGGCGCGCACGCAATAAAAGAAGGAGCGTGCCACGACTTTGTCCGGCAGAACGATATTCGAAGTCCACGGGAGGTATTATATGAAATCTGAAAACATTCACGCTGTGGAAATGGTGCGTGCGATTCGTGATAAGCAGGCGACGCTATACTGGAAAGACAAGGCCGCATACATGAAACAAATGAAAGAAGCCGCCAAAAAGCTGAAAGAGTTGCTTCGCAAACAACGGGTGCACAGCAGCTAATAATCGGCTAAAAGACACCCATCATGAGAATATTTACAAGTATATATAAAGTATTCATTTAAAAAACCAGCGCACACCGGATTTAAGCTGCAACCGAAAACCCTTCGAACGTTGGAGCAAGTTTTCCTTCATTGTTAGTCTTTGAACTCAAAACTAAATTCAAAACATGCGAAAGTTATTTGCGATCGTCATTGTGACTTTGCTCGCTGGAAAAGCCTTCTCTCAATCTGCCGACGAGGTGAACCAGTTGAGGATAGCTCAGGCGCTCGAACAAGCCGGCGAATACGACAAGGCTTTGGAATTCTATCAGGAGCTCTACCGGCTTGAGCCTGACAATTTCGTTTACTTCGACGGTCTTCGCCGCACTTACATGAACTTGAAAGAATACGCCGCCGCCCAAGCACTTCTTCAAGCTAAATTAAAAAGCGAGCCGGCGGATGTTGTTTTGATGTGCCAGCTTGCCGACGTCTTCTATAAAGTCAGACAATCGAGCACAGCGGGGCCCGGCGCCGGAGGACAGGATTCCTCAATGATCGTGTGGAACAATGCTCTCGCAATCGACTCGAAGAATCCGAATACTTACAGGGCTGTCGCAGCTTCAATGGCCGACGACAGGCTGTTTGACGATGCGATCAAAGTTTACAGAAACGGTGAATCGGCGACCGGCTCGCCGGCGATCTTCGTGAACGATATCGCGCAGCTCTATTTTTTGGAAGCCAATTACCGCGAGTCGCTTCATGAGCTTTTAAAAATGCTGGATGCGCAGCGCACAAATATGGACGTTGAAAACATCGAAGCGCAGCTTGGCGTCTATAGCTCCAGCAAAGAAGCATTGGATCAATTCACCGACGAGATGAAAAAGGAAACGGCAGATCACCCCGATGATTTTGAGTACCGGCAATTGCTGTCGTTTCTCTTCATGGAGACGAAAGATTATTCGTCGGCCTATGCCGCGTACAAATGGCTCGATGATCATTCCGGATCAAACGGGACACAGCTTCTTCAGTTTGCCGACAGAGCATACAACGACGAGGCGTACGAAGCTGCCGCCGGCGCTTATAAGGAAGTCTCGACTCTCTCCAAGGTAAGCCCCATGGTCTGCGAAGCTATTATGGGGTATGCGAATTCCTTGCGGGCTATTGGTGAAAAAAATTACGCTGAGGACGACCGCCCGTGTGCGAGCAAAGATACGCTGAAGGATTTGAATGCCTCAATCGCCGCCTATGAAAAAATTATAAACGAATTTCCGAATTCGACATACTTGTACGCTGCTGTATTCAATTCAGCCGAGATAAGAATGGAGTATTTCCACGATTTCACCGGCGCCGAAAAACTTTTAGACGATCACAGAAATATTTTATACATATATCACGATGCAGGGATTCTGGTCCTTGCGCGGCTTTGTATGTTGCAAGGGAAATTCCAGGCGGCTTTAGATACCGCATTGTCGGAAATTAATTCGAAGCAATCCGCAGCATCGCCGCCTCCACCGCGACAACATATCGGAGAAGTCGGCGAGGGGTACGGACGGCCTGCACCGGAGCCGTACAATCCGCAGGCTGGAAGTTTTTATGATCGAATCGAATATCAAGCGGCGCTCGCTCTATATTATCTGGGCATGTATGACAGTTCGAATTTTTATTTGAAAAGAATTACAAGGGACCCGGAATCAGATGTTGCGAGCGATGCGATCCAGCTTTCAAATACAATCACGAACAATCGCGGTAATCCGGAGGCGCTCAGGCAATTTGCGATCGCTTCATCGATGATAGCATCGAACCGGGTTCCGGAGGCGGCGGCAGTGCTGACAGATATTCTTAAAGATTATCCGCAGGCTCCTCTGGGGGAGAACGCGAGATTTGATTTGGCGGACGCGTACTGCAAAATGGGCAGACCCGCCGAGGCTCTGGAGAATTATTCGGCGCTTGCCGGGGACAGCACGGGAATTTTTGCCGACCGGGCACAGTTTAGAATTTGTAGAATATATGAAGAAACACTGCACGAAAAGGATCGAGCTATCGCCGAGTACGAATATTTTCTAGTGAGATTTCCGAATTCAATTTATCAAGACAAAGTGCGTGAGATACTTAAGAGCTTGCTAGGCGAGAATTCATAAAGCGGCGCAATGAAAAGATTTGCACTCGTATTTTTGATTTTATCGGCTACGACGATATTCGGACAGTCCAAGCTGTTTATTTACATGGACCTCCATCAAACGAACGACTTGAAAGCATACGGCGTCGCGTATTATGCGCTTCAACGCGGCATGGAGGTAGACTGGCTGCTGAATTACCGGGGCGGCTCCTTCATGATGGATTACACCGATGCAATCGCTAACGAATGCAGAATCCGCGGCGTGGCGTTCGATCAGCTCTCGGGAGCCGATGCGTCGCAAATCTATGCGATAGTACAAGACGTTGACAACAACATGGACGTTGTTCGTTTGGAAAAAGCGCCGAAGATCGCAGTTTATATTCCGCCGGATTACAGACCCTGGGACGATGCAGTTACCCTTGCGCTCAATTATGCCCAGATACCTTACAGCCAAGTCTGGGACGATGAAGTCCTGGCAGGCAAGCTTTCTCAGTACGACTGGCTCCATCTACATCATGAGGATTTCACCGGACAATACGGCAAATTTTATGCTTCTTACAGCAACGCTTCATGGTACATTGAAGAGCAGGCGGAATACGAGAAGGAAGCTCACAAATTAGGGTTTAAAAAAGTTTCCGATGAAAAAAAAGCCGTAGCAGTCGCAATAAAGAATTATGTCGGTCAGGGCGGCTTCTTATTTGCGATGTGTTCCGCAACTGAAACTCTCGACATAGCGCTTGCCGCCCAGCATACAGATATTTGCGACGTAATGTTCGACGGCGATCCGCCCGACGCGGATGCACAGCAGAAGCTCGATTATTCTCAATGCCTTGCCTTCCAGAATTTTAAATTGGTGATGAATCCGTACGAGTACGCGTTCTCGGATATCAATGACCCGCCGAATAACATGGTACAATTTCGTGACCCTTCGACGGATTATTTTACATTGTTTAATTTTTCAGCGAAATACGACCCGGTTCCGACCATGTTGACACAGGATCATGTGAACGTCATAAAGAATTTTATGGGGCAAACGACATCATTCAAGAAAAGCCTCATCAAACCCGACGTTACCATACTCGGCGAAAAGGAAGGTACCGACGAAGTTAAATACATTCACGGCGATTATGGCAAAGGGACCTGGACATTTTTAGGCGGGCACGATCCGGAAGCCTACACTCACCTGGTCGGCGACCCGCCAACTGATTTGTCGCTCCACAAAGATTCACCCGGCTATAGACTGATTCTGAACAATATTTTGTTCCCGGCTGCGGAAAGAAAACCGCAGAAAACGTAAGAATGAGTCAATAGTGAAAAGTGAAAGGAAGGACGCAAAACGTAATTAGCTCTTCGCCGATAGCGAGTGGAGGGAATCTGCCGTCGCATTGAACTATTCTTTTCCAATATTCTTCACAGCTTCTTGCGTGGATTGCGCTGATGAACTTTCCACAAAGTCCTTAGTCTTCAAACAAAAAAATCAATCTTTGACAGTCTTCAATCCGGCAAATATTTCTTCTTTTCCCCGCGATTTCCTTCGCAAAGGATTATAAAGGAAAGCTAATTAAAGATCCTTATACCGGGCATCATGGCTGCGTAAATTTTGCCTGAAAAAATCGCAAGTGTTTAGGCTCAAAAGTCATCTTCAAACCTTTTGCATTCTTCCGGTTCTCGTAAACCTCAAGAATTGATTCTGCAGTTACGTCCATGTGCGCCTGAGTGTACACGCGTCTTGGAATTGTAACGCGCACGAGTTCAAGTTTCGGGCGACGGCTTTCACCGGTTCTTGGATCGCGTCCAGCGGAAACGATCCCCCTTTCCATCGTTCGCACCCCGGAATCACCATAGATTTCCGCCGCGAGTTTTTGCGCCGGAAACTGATCCTGCGGAATGTGAGAATAGATTTTTCTCGCATCCAAAAATACTGCATGGCCGCCGATCGGCTGTACTATAGGCACTTCCCAGTCGAGCAGTTTTTTCCCCAAGTATTCGACCTGGCCGATGCGCGACCGGATATAATCTTCCTCGACCATTTCTTCCATTCCACGTGCCATGGCCTCAAGGTCGCGCCCGGCAAGTCCGCCGTAAGTGTGAAGCCCCTCGAACACCACCACCATGTTTCGTGCTTCATCGAAAACATCTTTATCGTTCATAGCCAGGAAACCGCCGATATTCACCAGTAAATCCTTCTTCCCGCTCATGGTGCAGCCGTCGGTGAACGAGCAAAGCTCTTTTAGAATTTCCGCAATTGTTTTTTTCTCGCAGCCGTTCTCGCGCATCTTTATGAAGTAAGCATTCTCGACAGCGCGAGTAGCATCAAGTATGATCTTGATTCCATGCTTGCCCGTCAGCTTGCGAACGGCTTTCATGTTCTCCAGTGAGATTGGCTGCCCGCCTGCCATGTTGACCGTTGCAGCGATGCTTGCGTAAGGGATCTTCTTTGCACCGACCTTTTTTATCAGGTCCTCTAATTTTTGGAGATCGACATTCCCTTTGAAAGGGTGGGTCGATTCCGGGTCATGCGCTTCGTCGATTATCACATCGACGAAAGTTCCGCCGGCAAGCTCCTGATGTTCGCGCGTCGTCGTGAAATACATGTTGCCCGGAATAAAATCGCCCGGCCGGATGAGAACCTGTGAGATAATGTGCTCGGCGCCGCGGCCTTGATGCGTCGGCACAAGATATTTGTAGCCGTAGTACTTCTGCATATTTGATTCCAGGTGATAAAAATTCTTACTGCCGGCATAAGCTTCGTCGCCGAGCATCATGCCCGCCCATTGATAATCACTCATTGCATTCGTACCACTATCTGTCAGAAGGTCGATATAAACATCTTCAGAGCGGAGAAGAAATGTGTTGTACCCGGCTTCTTCAATCGCTTTCATGCGATGATCCCGCGTGGTAGTTTTGAGAGGCTCGACGACTTTTATTTTGAATGGTTCAGCCCAGCTTCTCCTAGTCGGTTTTGGATATGACATAAAGGCACCTTTTTGGTTGGCAATAAACTTCCAAAAGTTATTCGGTATGGTGGAGAGTTTCAATGTGCAAGAAAGGAAATGACTGATGGAATTGGAGATTATCGGACATTAAATCTTGTCAAGGTCACGTCTGCTCCCTGGCAGGATTAGCTGCGCTTATCTAACGAGTTTGAAATTGAAATCCGGTGATTTATAAATTCCCATCAGCCTTATCCAATTCGGGAGAAGCATTTCGACAGCACACCCAGCTGTTATGTCGCCGAGGTCGATGACCCTTTTCCTTCGTAGCACCGTCGTTCCCGAAAGGGGATTTCCACACCGCACGACTCCGCGGCGCATCTGCGGGTTTCTTCATTAGCGAGAAAATCCAGAGGATTCTATGGTAACACAGAGTTGCATCTGCATCCTACCATATTCGTGCCACGGAAAATTGGTGCTCTCAGAAATCCCGTCGGTAAAATCTTGATAATATTACCTATCGATTTAGATAAGAATAGGTGATTTTGTCATGGCATGTGGGACTCGATGACACCTTTCAGCATCTCGTAATCAAACATACTCAGCTATTGTTTGTCTTCGAGAAATGACTCAACGTCCTTCTTTGCCGCGCCGAAGTCAACAAGTTTCATTCGCCCGACAAGAAATTGTTTAACGTTGTCTCGTCCAAGGTTCACGTCTTCCCCTCGGTCTTCTTTAAGGCGTTGTTCAACAGCTTGTAGTTCGGCTTGACCCTCTTACCGCTGAACTACAACAGTGACGTAAAATTCAATTTTCATCGGGATACACACATTGATAGGAAGAACGAGGCATCTTGCTAAATCTCTAGAATGCAAAGACTATTGATTGAAAGGTGCACACATCGGTGTGTGTCTTTTTGGGGTATGGCTCTTTGTTTTATAGGTGATGGCTGAGTTTAGAAATTGCATGTTGTATTAACGGTATAACTATCTTGTGCTCATAAATAAAGAAACAACCATCAAGACTGTCGTCAGAATGCCGAGCACTATTACAATCCCTTCAACAAAATCTCCTTTGCTGCATCTCCTTGGAATGCTAAATGGCGCCTTGTTGCGATTCTGTTTTACGTTTGACTGTTGATAAACGGTTGAGTCGCTTGAGACATTAGTTTCGAAGGTTTTGGAACACGATGTTGGATTCAACTCTTTCATACCTTATTAAGTTACAATCCTGGTGCCATAAAGAAACGTGAGAATCAAACCGATTTCGGGGTATTCTTTTGTGTTCGCGACCAGGGCGTTACAAAATTGTAAGGACAGAAGGGGATTGTGCGATTGGAAGCCCGTTGATTATGACCTGCACTGAATTTGTGTACCAATAGTGAATTAGCAATCCGACCCTTGAACTAAGTCGGAACTGAATCACTTTTTGGGAGGTAGGCTTTGAAAATGAATGAGAAAAGCGGGGTTGACGAGGCTCTGGGCCACTGGCGCATCCGCCTCAGGCGGAGAACTCGCGACCTCCTGCGTGACAGGCAGGCGGAGGTGCTTCATGCAAATCGGATTCGATGATTTTAAAACGTTTTTAAAGATTTTCTGATACTGAGAAGTATGTTTTGATATGAAAGTGTGTTGGCCATGTGGCATATTTGTGGCATGGAAAATTCGTTGTCAAGATGGCTTACCAACATAAAGCGTCAGAGGCTTTTAAGTGCGCGATGAATTGACGTTGGATTGCTTCATCTACATTTGTATACATATGCGTACTTTTCTATATGAAGCGAAATTCGCGAAAAAATCCCTATGAATTTCAATTCACATTTTTTCTATCCGTGCGTTGCGCCCCGAGCAATTGATCAAGGTTCTCTTTCGTTAGGAGGTTTGCGTCGGCCGTGGTGTCCAGAAACGGACGGACATCGTCGACAACATCTTGCCAGCTCATTGTGTCAACTTTCTCACGAACAAGTTTGCGCCAGTTCCCATCAGTTAATTCTGGCCCGGCCCAATTAGTCTGTCTCAACGCATTGTTCAACAAAGTGAAGTTCGGGGATGGCCATGTTGGATCACTCAGATACCAAAGGAGATCGTAAAGGTCACGTCCTTTAAGATGTGAACGCTGAAGGACAGCGTGCAGCTTCCCCGAGAGAAAGGAAGCCTTGTCATGATGCTGAAGCTGGAGCGTCACATAGCGACGAATTACTGTAGTAGTCACTACAGCACCTTTCGGGGGATGTGTATCGACTTCGATCTTTACAGCCATTGTCTCGTCTTTATGAGGTGAGAGTCCGAGTTCATAGAGCAATCCGCGAATGCTGACGAATGCTCCGTTCACAATCTTCTTGTCGCTCACTTTAAGTTCGACATTGTAATCCTCAGCGGTCAGCTCGCCTCTGATGCTCTCAAGATATTTGTGGAAGTCGTAATCTTCCCTGTTCTTCTCCAGGGCAAAGTCCAGATCTTCCGAGTATCGGCCTGTTGAATAGAGAAAGCGCAATGCTGTTCCACCATGGAACGATAACGGGATCATTGCACCTGCACGCTGCATGGCGCCGAGGATTCTGGCCTGCAGGTATTCTCTGACGATGTTTCTTGCGTGGAGAGGAGTTGATGCTCCCCGGATGAGTTCGGCAACGTAGTCCTTCACAGCGTTCTGTACTCCTCCCTTTCCATACTGACCATCGCAACGATCTGTTTTGCAGCTCTGATCAGTTTTGGACTTTGTGACTTTGTTGCCATCAACTGCAACTTATCAACGTCAAGCTTCTCAAGGCTCTTGAGTCTGAGTTCATGCAGGTATGTGTCAGCATCACCACCAGGTTGCAGATATACAAGGTCAAGGAGCGCCTTCTCGGGAGTGGCGACGAAGGCTTTCTGTCCGGCACCAAGATCAGACATTTGATATCCGGAGAACAGTTGTTTCTTGATATGGCGGAATTCAAAAAATCCGAACGGAGTTTCCCGGCGTCCGGGTCTCAGGGTTGTTACGCTCACGACAACCGGAGTGTGTTCAGGAATCAGGTCGTGGAATTCGAGTGCTGATTGGCAGCTGACATAGGATGCACGAACCATCCGGTTTGCGATGAGGAATGGATTCGGTTTCACCTTCTGGTACGGAGGTGCAAGCGCGTAGAGTCCGCGTCGGATCCTGGAGAAGGCGGCCAGATTTGGTCCAACGGGAAAGTTGCAGAATCACGTCCTTCGGATCTGCATTCCCGGACAGGAGAAAGCTCGTCTCAAAAACCGGCTCGTCACCTACAGTTTTGATAAGTTGTTCGAATTCCATGGCAATAACTTAGCATTATTGCGGTATTATTGCAATGGATAGCGGACGGTTGGGAAAGCGACTGTGATTCTGATCGAATCTCATCAATGTTTGCTCGGAACACTTCACAGAGTGGGCGATGTGTAAGCGGAGAGCAAAATGCTAAAAGAGAATGATCAAGAGCCGTCGAGGCGAAGGATTAGACGCTGAAAGAGATATCGGAAGTTATAAACAGAATGATTCCTGAGAGTGTGAATATGTACGCGAATTTTAACAACCATCTTGAGGGGTGTGCACTACTAAGGATATCGAAGTTTATTGATATGTTTGCGGATTTAAGTTCATCTTGCCTTCGTGGTTCTCAGAACTCATTTACCTCTTGTGCTTTATGAGTTAATGCATCAGATTTTTCTTCCCTTCAAATGCTTGCATTTGTTTCCACAAGTAGCTAAAATTCTTGGCAGGTTCTGTTGCCTACTCGGCAGATAATTATATAAATTAAAGCGACTAACTTGCGGCGTGAGAAGTATGCATATCAAAACATTTTCTAAAAGTCAGGGAGCAATGCAAAGGTCTCTGCAGATTCTCATCTTGGTAGTTCCGTTGGTCCTCGCTTCCTGCAAGAAGCCTGCAAGCGCATCTACTCATTCAAAAGATGTGGTTAGTATTTGCTTCACAGGGGATGTGATGCTCGCTCGAGGAGTCAGGAGTACGGTCGAACAGAAAGGGAAGCGGTTTCTTTTTGCAAAGTTAGAGCCTTTACTCGGACATTATAAGTACCGGTTCATCAACCTGGAATGCCCGATAACAAACTTAAATCATCCACCAAAAAAGCCTTTCTCTTTCAATGTCGACAGCAGCTTTGTCGGGCATCCTCACGGCCGCCGGGATTAGCCATGCAACCCTGGCGAACAACCATACCGATGACCAGACCATGGCCGGGGCAACGGAGACCTACAACTTCTTGATCGAAAACGGTATAACGCCTATCGGTCTGAAGGCAAAGAATGACACCACCTGCGTACCGGCAGAAATCAACTTAGGCAAACGAAAAGTCGCGGTGTTCGGAGCCCTCGGCATAGATTTAAAAATATCAAATATCTGGTATGGCAGAAATCGTTTTTTTCTTAAGAGTGTTCAGACATACAAGAAAAACAATCCATCTTCTTTTGTTATCTGCTATCTTCATTGGGGAATAGAATACCTAAAATTCCCGTCCTTCGATCAAGTTCAGCTCGCAGAAAAATTAATAGATGTGGGTGCAGATATGATTATTGGTCATCACCCCCATGTAATAGAGTCCATCCGATATTATAAAGGCAAGCCCATTTTCTACAGTCTCGGCAATCTTATTTTTGATCAGGGTAATCCGGATACGAAAGAAGGTATTATCGCCGGACTTACGTTCAGAGATAACACTGCTGAAACGGATATAATACCATACGACATCGAGGCGTGTCGCCCTGTGCCATTGTCATCGGAAGAAAAACAGGAGTTCAAGGAATCTTTAATGAGTATCTCGGATAGCATTTCGCTTGCCGACAACGAGCACGGGTGGACCATGACGGAAAAATCGTCTAATCAGGTCGCTTTTTCGAAAACCGATACCGGCAAGCTGAAAGTGTTCTCTTCGATAAGAATAAAAGATTCACTCTTCGACGGGACGGCAAAACTAACAAAACTTAAAAGCATGCCCGGCTATAAGCTTATAATCGAAGACACGAAGACCCGGACTACGGATAATCTTTACATCCCATATCCGGTGTATAGATTCTATGCGAGCGACATAAACAACGACGGACGCACAGACGTTCTGCTTGGGGTGGTCAAGAGCACTCATTTTGATCCCATAGTAAAGAAGAGGCTCTTCATATTTCGTATCGACTCCTCGCGACTATCACCCCTATGGCTCGGCTCCAGAGTGTGCCTTAAGCTCGTTGACTTCAAGCCTATCCATTTGCAAGGCAGGAATCGGATTATGACAGTCGAAAGTGAAATGAACAATCTCTACTGTGATGGACTCTATCAGTGGGATAACTTTGGATTAAGATTAATAGGATACAGAAATGAAAACTCATCCAGGAAAATTGCGTACGATTATTTCAACGACAATAAATAGCGCCGTACTTCCATGGCTGTTAATTATCTCAATTTTCTTCGTGGGCGGATGTGGCAAGAAAACCGCCAAGAATAAACTTTCTGATAAATACCCCATCTACGAAGGGCCCCAGTATGAGGTAGTCCCCGATACGAGTGAGATCCAGAAGACGATACCGGATAGCATTTTCTACTCCAATACTGATACCGGGACTGTGATGGACAAACCGCAGATTGCTGCCTACTATGCCGCCGATGAAATGAAAGAATTCTACGGAAAGAGAATTCTGCCGCCCAAATTCGATTATAATATGGATCTTTCGAAGAAGACCTATATGGAGTTGAGACTGCTGAGGAATGCAATCTTTGCGAGGAACGGCTACTTATTCACCGACGCCACGCTAAGAGCGTACTTCAACCAGTTCGCGTGGTATCAACCGATTTTTGACAACCCGGATTTTAAAGTTTATCTCAGTCAGGCGGAGAAGTACTTCCTGGATAAGGTGACCCAGCTTGAGAATGCAAAGCTTGCCGACGCATATGATACGGTCGAAACATACAAAATGGTGAAAATGAGTCATGTCGTAAATCTGATCCAGTACGAAGACATAAACGATTCCCTTACACGGGCATTGGAAGAAAAGAACTTCGCACTCGCCTCCGCCGATAACGACCAGCTATTCTATGTGTACGATAAAAACCAATACGGATATATCCCCAATTTCATAACCACAGATTTGTATCTGCAGGTACTTCACAAATATCTGAGCAGCTTAATGGAGGGGACAGAGAAACAGAAGCTAATACCGACAGTCACGGACTTACTGAATAGGTTATACGAAAAGTCAAGAAGCTCCTTAAAAGGCCCGGTGGGGGAACAGTTGAACGGACCGGCTAATTGGGCAAATACATACCTTGCTGTAGGACTATCAGCTTTGACAGGAAGTAATGTCGCGGTGGAATCATCCATGATGCCGCTCTTTACTGATGAAATTAACAAGGTGAATCAGGCTAATGGATACGGATCAAAGTTCTTGGATCGGATAGTGTTTTACTATTCTCAGTTTGAACCAAGAGGAAACTACACGAAGGACGATGCCTTGGAGAGATACTTCAGATGCATGAAATGGCTCAACTCGGCTCCAATGAATATCGACGATGACGACAGTTTCCTTGCATCCATGATGATGGCATACTGGATAAAGACCGATGAGGACTGCAGACGAGATTTCGACATACTCAAAAGCGTAGTCGGGTTATTGGCAGGTGAGGAAGATAACCACTCGGTCAGCCACTTGATTAAGCTAATTGACGATGATGGCATCAAGACCATGGAGAACCTCCTCGCTCCTCAAAACGTGATAAAGCTCAGGAGTCAAGTGAAGGCGATGGAACGTCAACCGGATCCAGCGGAAAGCCGCAAACGATGTTGCCGCGGAGGACTTCGCCAAGAAGTTTGTATTGTTCAGCGCATCCAGGTACACATTCGACGCTGAGATATTGCAAAGACTCGTCAACGTAGAGAGGCCTGCTCTGCTACGACCGTTTCCAAGGGGCCTGGATATCTTTGCAACCTTAGGGCACAAGGCTGCCGAGGATATATTAATAAACGAGTATAAGGAGACGCAGAGATGGCCAGCGTTTGCAGACACACTCTCCATGCTCAAACCTGAATTCGGACATTATAGTAATTGGGATGCGACGATCTACACTAAAGTAATGGACTGCGTTAATTCACTCGACGATGAGGCGGGGAACAACCATCCCCTTTTCATGCAAACCAGTTTCTGGCAGAAGAAAAATTTAAATACATCACTTGCGGCATGGACTGAATTGAAGCACGACATGATTCTGTACACTGAACAGCCTTACGCTGCTGAAATGGGAGAGGGTGGTGGTCCGCCGCCGCCTATTCAATTGAGCTACGTGGAACCGAACGTTGCATTTTGGAGCAAGTCGATCGAACTTCTCGACTTACAGGAAAAATATCTATCCGACATTGGAGTGATGAAGTCTGAATCGAAAGATATTACAGCAGAATTGAAAAAGCTCGCCCAATTTCTCTTGGACATCAGCAACAAGGAGCTGAACAAGGAGCAGATAACCGAAAAAGAATTCGATGAAATGAGCTGGATCGGAGGGGAGATTGAACAGATGACTTTTCAAATTCTTGGAACCGACCATCTGCCTGAAAGGGAAAAGCGGATTGCCCTTGCAGCTGACGTGTATGCATTTAATGACACTGTGCTTGAGGAGGCAGTGGGCAAGGCCGATGAAATTTACGTGATTGCCGAAATAAACGGGCTCCCCTACCTCACGAAGGGTGCGTGCTTCAGTTACTACGAGTTCCCTAGCAAAACGAGGCTCACAGATGAAGCCTGGCAACAGTTGATCGCCGAAGGCAAAACTCCACCACATCCAGAGTGGCTGAACTCGATTTATGTAAAGACATCCTCGTTGAAAGCTCGACCAGGATACAGCATCAACGAATACATGTCGCATGGGGAGAGCGAAGGATATACGCCTTGATTGCTCGAACGAAAGATGCCCTTCATCAAGCATAGAAGTGATGGCGGTCTGAAATAGCTTTGGGCACCAGTGAGCGTATTTCATGCCTTATGATATGGAATGAATCCTTTTCATAATATTACCCTCACTTCGCATCCTGAGAAAGTTCACTGACTTTGTGAACATGTTTGGCTCAATGGTGGATGTTACACATCCGGTTGTCATATCCTTTTGGAACGTTGTGGGGTGGGCGATGCTCGCAGCGCGTCCCGCGATCGCGGGATTCTCATTCTATATGGGGGTGGATGGAAAAGACGCAACGATTATCCCCCAAAGCGAGATTTCGCCAAGGGTTCACATTGTGAGCTTTATTCCCGACATGCCGGGATGCCTGTGAGACAGCGAGACGGCTTCCGTTGAGCTGGACTCTCAGGCAAGGAGCGAGTGATAAAGCCTTCGTGGAGTGTTTACGACACCATGGCTTTATCTGACTCGGCGTGACTGAACCCTGAACGGAAGCATTTCAGGGCAGGCTCTGCTGCGGGCATCTGGGCGGGGCTTTTTCTGCGAACGCAAATGCTGGCAGATGCGCCGAGAAATACCCTTTGCGTGGAATGGAGCAAACAGCATGCTGCAAAGCCAATATTTTGTTCAGGAGTAGAACTCCTTCACATCATGGACGGGGTGAATCCCGAATTGTGAGGAATTACGGCAAACCGGTTGACAAAAGCACAGCGAACGATAAGTTCAAGGAGTACTGCAAGAGGGCATCACTTGATCCGCAGTTTCACTTTCACACCCTCCGGCACACTTTCGCCTCGCATCTGGCTCTAAAGGGAGGCAGCCTTTATTTCATCCAGAAGATCATGGGACACCAGTCGATTCAAACGACCACGCGAATATATGCACATCTGCAGCCTGAACCTCTTCTGGGCGCAGTAAAGGTGCTACAAAATTGATTCCAATGTCGGAATATAATCGGGATGGAAACTTCACAGCTTTGGTCGTTCTCGACGGAGGAATAAAAAATCCCGCAAACCGAATTGATTTGCGGGATTTTGGTGCGGGGTTGACGAGGCTCGAACTCGCGACCTCCTGCGTGACAGGCAGGCAGAGGCGCTTCATACAAATCGGATTCGATGATTTTGAAATGTTTTCAAAGATTTTCTGATACTGAGAAGTATGTTTTGATATGAAAGTGTGTTGGCCATGTGGCATATTTGTGGCATGGAAAATTCTCGCAACAATGAATCAAAACTAGCTCAGACCTCTGCGTTTTCCATCTCTTTGACGATCGTATCGCTTACAACCTGCCAAGCCTCCGCAATGTCATAGACCACTTCATTCCGAATGATGCCCTGGATATCGCCCGTGAACTCATCCTCTGTTAGCTTCCTCTCGACGTTCTCGATAAATTCCACACTCCGAATTTTCAATCCTTCATGCGAGAGATACTCATTGAAAGCTGCTACTATGTTCCCAGCATCAGGCTTCAACTTTGCCAGCGCATACCAGATGTCGAAAAGATCACGTCCTTTCTTCCGCTGGTATAAAGCTCGCAGCTTCGTTCCAAGAAGTTCCTCAATTGTGTAAGTCCTGATGGTACATCCACTTTTGAACCAGGCACTCTGAACATTGTGCTGCATCTGCTGAAATCCGTACACAGCAAAGTGTTCTCTGGAATTGATCTCAACCTTGAGTTTCAGATTTACAACGGGTTCTAATTCAGACTTAAATCGAAAAGTCAATGTGTGATTGTGCCCAGAAATATCGTGCTTTGCTTCACCAAGAAAAGACAGTCGCTTCCGCACAGCTTTCAGGATGTTCCCAACTGGACCAGCTTGCGCCTGAACAAGGTCGATGTCTTCTGAATACCGAGCCTGCGGCTGAAGATAAAGTTTGTGCAGAGCGGTACCTCCGCGAAAGGCAAGGCTCTCAGTAATGAAAGAATCCGAGAATAATTCAACGAGAGCCCGCTCAATAACAAGATCTTGTTCTACTTGATAATCAGACTTCCATGGAGCGTTGTTTCTCCATTCAGCGATATAGGCTCTTGAAATCAAGTCTCAGCCTCTATTTCTATGTTCCGAACTATCTGCCAAGTCTCGTCAACTGGATAGCCGCTCCTCGACCCGTTAGACTTTAGCGGAACTCGAAAAGCGTTCTTGTCCTTAATGACCTTTAGAAGCACATCGGATAAATCTTTTCTGTTGAGAACTCTATCCAGAATGTACCCCGATCTCTGAATGACAGAGATGGGAATTCGGTCACGGATTACTTCCACCATTTTGTCGGGATTCAATGAATCCGCCAATTCGGAGATTATTGTTGCGACACGGTTCAATCCACCAATCCTATCCTGGAACATGACAAGATCGAAGATGGTGAGTTCAGGGCTAGAAATGTTCATGAGCCCTGATTCAGTCTTTCTTTTCTCCAAACCGTGTTTGGGAATTCTCGATCTGACGACGTAGTTGATTTTAACCCCTTTAAGGATTGTTGGCCGCATTGGAGACTTGGTGATTACGACAAAAAACTCCTGAGGCTGTTGATGCGAAGAACCATGATACACGGCGGCAGATAGCAAACCAACATAGTAAAATCTGGAAAGGTAGCTCATTAGCGAATCGATAAACAATTCCGGAGGAAGAACTCCTTGACTCATTCGGTCTGGTGGAACAATGATGTAGAAACCTCTGTGGGCTGGAAGAATTTTCCCTTTGCGAACCAATCGGTTCATTGCTTGTTTGAGAGCAGGCCCCGAGACTGGATGAAATACCTTTCTCAACTCGGCTAAGGAAAAATGCAGCTTTCCCTTGGACTGTGTATCCGAGACGAAATCGTCAAGATAGTTGTATTTTTTCGCTTCTATTGCAGGTTTCATGTGTAGTCGTTTGCAAAAGGTAACACAATGTGATACTTAATGCAAACAATCACTCATCTGCTGTGAGGCAACATCCTGTAGAATCTTCCAATTTGATTAAAAATGGGCGGGTGGGTGGGGACATAGATCTGGGCTGACCGATCCCGCTTCAGAAGCGCCGCGGGACAAGTTCTCTGGCGCGATACCTGATTGAGACTGCCTTTGCCGACAAGACGGCTATTGCAGTGTCGCGGCGTTTCGCTCTTTTGCTTTGCAAAGGAGCAGCGGCGACATCAGGGAGCGTGACAGAAATGCAGAATGGGCAGCCTTCCTTTCGGAAGCGTTGTGGGGTGGGAGATGCTCGCAGCGCGAAGGCACGACGATTAACTGCGAGCTCCGTTCCCGACAAGTCGGGATGCCTGTGAGACAGCGAGACGGTTTCCGTTGAGCTGGACTCTTCCCGCAGGGACTCGTTCGAGCAGGCAAGGAGCGAGTGATAAAGCCTTCGTGGAGTTTATCCCGAAGGGATCAATTTGGACGACACCATGGCTTTTTCTGAATCGGCGTGACTGAACCGGTTGCAGGCATCTGGGTGGGGCTCTTTTCTGCGAACGCAGATGCTGGCAGATGCGCCGAGAAATACCCCTTCTTTCGGAGGAGTGCAAAGTGCATGGCGTGAAGAGCAGCCGAGTCAGCGTACCATTAGAACTTGAAGTCATGGACGGGGTGAATGGCGTCTTGGCGGCAGAGGGAGATTATTTCTTGGCGCTCGCGCAGCTATCAAGTGAGCCATCTTAGGGCGGGTGGGCGAGGTTATCGATTTTTTCTCTTTTTGAAGGCAAGATCAACATCGTCCATGGACAAGGGAAGAGAAGCGCTCCTGCCTCAGCCTGAATGACTGAGGCAGGATTGATATTTATTGCAGGACGCGCACGACAAGGAAAGGTGTCTGACGAATGATGATGCCTGAGCGTTTTGCCTGGCTCAACTGTTCGTCAAGGTGTCTGATTCTCTCGAGTGTCTCTTCGTCGTACTCGCGCTGTGGACGGTAGGAAACGTAAACGTCCGCTGTGACATTGTTGGCGACAAAGCGTCCGCAAGTCGTTCGAGCAACTCCCGTGAGGTAGTCGAAGGCGTCATCTTTCAGCTCCTGCTCTTCCGCTTCGAGCAAGGCTTTCTGGTGCTTGACCTCAATCAGCCTCTCAAAAGACTTTTGAAGCCGCTCGGTCTTGTCGTCGGCTTCAATCACTTCTCCGGTGAATGGATTTGGTGATGACACTGTTTGGACTTCCATGATGGTTTCTCCTTATTGTTATGGGGTACACTCAAGGGATTGAGCGTACCCCGATTGATAATATGTTAGGTGGTACGATGAATGAAAAGGGTCAAAGCGAGCTTGACGATATCTTGAGTTGAGAATTTCGCTTCGTGTATATCCTCTGTGATATACACGGCATCCTTCAAGCAAGCGCCGAGGACCTCATAATCCTTTTCTTGTTCTTTCGCCGGAGCACCCTTCTTCGGAGACGATTGCTCTCCGGAAGGAACTGATTCAGACGTGGCCTTCTTGCCGCTCTCGACCTTTGTGGTGGTTTCCGCTTTCCGGTCGGAAGCGAACTCCGAGTGACCGTCTGCCGGCACAATCCCGATGACTTCATTGATGAAGTTCTTCGAGGATTTGAATTCGATCAGGTCGCCCTCGTTCAGGGCCGGATTGTTCTTGGAGAACTTGCTGAAGTTCCACCATTCGCCGTTGACTTTGATTCCCTTCTCGTTGATTCTCTCGATTTTCCCTGTGATCGGGATTTGAGATGTTTTCTTCTCGACTTGCTGCAACATTTTGACCTCCTTGGTTGTTATGGTTGCATAGTGGGACAGGCTCTAAACCCGTCTCTACAATACTATGCAGAAAATCAGAGCAGATGTTTTCCTGCCTTGGAGCGCAAAGAGGCACGGACATTTTCAAAAGCCTTTGAAGAGATGCGGAACTCCTTGCATATCTCGCGCACGGAATAACCAGCCACCATTTCCGAAAGGATATTTCGCTCACGCTCATTCAGCGAACAAGCAAACTCCATGGCGACATAATCATCGAAAGGATTTGAAGCATCCGAAGAAATCAAATCTCCGATCGTTCCATCATCTTCCGAGCAATCATGCGAGAATGGCTCAGAAAGCGAAAGCTTCTCTTTATTGAAGGCATCGAGGCGGCTTTTGCCAACTTCATCGAGAGGAAGGATGCTTCTTTCGGAAATACTTTTTGAGCAAAGCCGCATGTAATTTACAAGCAAAGCGAAAGCGCATTTCTCACCGAGGCGGAGACTCTCTTGATACGCGAGCAAAAGAAGATCATCAGCATCATCTTCCGTGTGCGCAAATATACGCGCATAACTTTTCAGCGAAGAGAATTCCTGGGCGGTCATTTGGAACCTCTCTTCCCCAAATGCATAAGACGAAGGACAAGAGCCTCATCCATGGTCACGAAATCAGCCACGCAAGACCAAGCGCCTCTCTTAAATGGACCGGCGGGAAAATCCTTGCACCAGCGGTACAGATGGACGAACCACTTTCCGTTAAGAAGGACTTGGTAAGCGCTTACATCGATTTTCCCGTGCTTTCTTTTCAGGCGGGCGGCTAACTCCCTGAACTCTCCTTCCGTGTTAATTCTTTCTATCATCTTCTTTCTCCTTTGTTTTTGCTGCGCAAAAAAAATTGAATGACCGAAGCTAACTGAAGAGAAAAGCGCCGCATCCGACCGGCGAAGGCACAAAGAACTACCATGGAGAAAGAAGACAGACAGAAGACTCAGCAAATCTCGGCTGCGGGCGGGCGACTGCAGCATGGCCTTGACAGAGACGGAACGAAGTGGAGCGATCCGCCGCAGGCGGACTGTCAAGGCTCGCCCCGAAGGGGTCGTTAGACCCGCTGCTGAGTGCTCTGAGTTTAAGAAAGTGCCTTCGCCATCATATATGTGCGGCGATTAAATTTTTTCAGCTTCGGGCATTCTCCCGAAGGGATGCCTTTGGCAAAATCTCGAATCGATTGTCCCGCCATGAAGCGGGACTCCGATGATTCAGCTCATGGTTGGTAGGTCATACGTGTTGGGTGATGATGGAACAGTGGAATGATGGAATGGTGGATATTGAGTTGTTTGATTGGGTGGGTGGGTCGGGGCTGTTTGTTGTGGGCGGCTCGCGCGAAGGCATGACGCTTGATGTCTTTGCCGAATTCTGTTCCCGCGCCGGTTCTTTCCGGGTGCGGACAGAGGAGGCAATGACGTATCGAGCGATAAGTGCGTTTCCGTCGTGGCTTCTACGCACGGTATCTCACAGCGAGAATCAAGCAGCGTGACTGAGCCAGTGAGCCGACCATGGTTGGGATGGCGTGGCGCGAAACGCGCCATCCGGTGGGGATAATAAGATGAGCTGCGCTACCTTTTGGAATGTTGCAGGGAGGGAGATGCCCCGCAGTGCCTCCCGAAGATCCCGTTGGGAAAGGCGCGACGATTGTTGCCTTTGCCGAGTTTATCCCGAAGGGACGAGCGAGGCTATGGCAATTGGAGCGATTGTGCGTATGCTGAGGTACGAAGCACTCGCACAGCGACATCCCGAAGGGATCCATTCGGACGACACCATGGCTTTATCTGAATCGGCGTGACTGAGCCAGTTGCGGGCATCTGGGCGGGGCTCTTTTCTGCGAACGCAGATGCTGGCAAATGCGCCGAGAAATACCCCTTGCGCGGGTAATGATCATGGCATACAATAGATTAAAGAATGCAAGTTACGCGAAACTCAAGGAAATAGGCGGGGTGACAGGCCGAGGGATAAACGTTGGAGAAATTCGCCTGGACATATTCTAGAAACAAGTGAGCCAGTATAGAGTCGATTACGAGCAGAATCTTTTCTATTCGGTTCTCAAAGGTATGCTGGTTAAGTTTGACAAGGCTTGGGAAGTCTCGATCTCATACCTAAACCGCGCAATAGAAAAATCTTGATTTTTCTTCCCGGCTCCGTCCAATTCACGAAGGTGGATGACCTGTACCTCATAATGCGGTCAACAAGATGGGACAGCTGCTCGTTCATGTTCCCGTCTTTTCCTGCCCGCGCTGCACCAATGTGTTAAGAGTGTTGCGTAAGTATTGTCAGTGTCAGTAAATGACTTTCGCCGAACGGCGCAGTCCTTTTGTTTGCCTGTTAGAAATTGCTCACATCTCTACCAAATACTATTGTCTTAAACCAGTCAATGAGTACGAGAATTTTGTTCCGAGTACTGACAAGCTTTGTCAAATAAATGGATCTCCACAACACGAACGCAGCAAACCCTTTTCCCTTCACTTTCGGCAAGTCCAGTAAAGCTCTGCGACCTCCCACGTAGGCCAGAACACCCATGTTCCTATCATGGAACGCGTAAATCCCTTTTCCTTTCCCCATAAGGTTGAAACAATTTGCCAGGTATCTTCCCCCCTGCTGTGCGATCTGCGCAGTTGCCGGCAGATATTTCGTTTCCATGGTAGCGCAATCGCCCGCCGCGAAAATGTTTTCCGTGCCGGAGACATGAAGGTGGTCATCCGTCAGGATACGGTTGGACATGTCTTTGGGGAAATTCAATGCCTGTACCAAGGTAGTCGGTCCGATGCCTGTAGACCATATCAGGACACCGTACGGCACAACTCTGCCGTCTCGCAACAGGATTGCATCCTTAAGAACTTTAGTCACGGGTAAACCTTTGGTCACTCGTATCATCTTACGCTGGAATAGACGAAGAGTGTACTCAGCTAAGTGCTTGTCAAAACTACTGAGTATGCGATCACTAGCCTCAAGGAGGGTGATACTGACATAATCATGCAATGACGGATATATTTTGCGGATATCTGAAGTTACCATATCACTCAATTCAGCTGCAAACTCAACTCCTGTCGGCCCGCCGCCCACTATTACGAAGGAGAGCATTATCTTTTTTTCCTCAGAAGTCAGTCCGGGCACACAGGCCCGCTCGAATTGGGTCAATATCCTTTGGCGGATTTTCCTCGCGTCCCGAAGTTCTTTAAGAAATAGTGCGTGCTCGTTGACACCCGGGACACCAAAAGTATTATTGACAGCGCCAATTCCGATTACAAGAAAATTATACGAAATCTTGAAAATCCTGTCGGTGTCTATAGATCTACAGATGATCGTATTTCGAGCATTATCTATTTCGGTGCACTCCGCCTGGAAATAATCGACACACCGCCTCCATTTTCGGATAGGCTCTATGATGCTCCTGAACTCAACAGTCCCGACCGTGGAGCTGTGAAGCAAGGGCGTGAAGAGAAAATAATTTCGTGGGCTCACGACAATGACATGGTACAGTTCACAGTCTATATGTTTTAGCAAGCTATAGGATGCGAATCCGGTCCCAAGTATCACCAGCTTCGGTCTGTCATCATGGGCACTCAACTGATCTTCTTGGACCGTAGCCTTAGCTGCAACCTCCTCGTAAGTGGTTTCCACGGCTCTATACCTCCTGAGTCTCGGATAGTGAGGTGGACTCACATATAAGAATTGCACACCGCCGTAAATATTTAGGGAGAATCTCGTGGAAAACTTTGCTGTAGTGTTCCCTTGCTACGATATGCTGGCCACCCTTGTATTCTTCCGACATGAATTCATCGAGAAAGATATCAATCAGTTCATCTATTTCTTTTATTGTTTTCGGGTCCATCCCTGATTTCATGTGTCTCATTTTGATGCCTTTCAATTCGTGTTTCAGACCCTCTGTTAAGATATTAAAGACGAATCTGAATCCCAATGGCCTCTAGTAAGAAGTTCTGCCAAAATCTCATATCAGGCGATATGTCAAAAGCAACAATGCGCCTGTCGCAAGGGTTGACTTGTACAGCAATCGGGAACCTTTGTCTTTGATTTAGACCACGTCAGTTCTTGTCTTCATGGACATTCATACATCTATTTTTGTTACCCATGAGAACTCTCTGGAACGACAATAAGTTCTAAGAAAGCGGGACGGAATAGGTTTGGACCATGTCGATCATGTTTTAAAGAGTTCGTCAAAGCATTCTTTGAACAACTTATCCCGGACGTTACGCGGCAGTGTACGATTGATCAGCGGGTAGAGGATCATCTCTTCCTTTTTGTTGTGGACTGCTAGCTTGCCAATCAATGCGTTGACATTTGAGGCGAGTGTCCCCTCATCCAGGCTATCTGCCGGCGGCGAAATCAACGAAGTTATTTCGCGATGCTCCGCAATCATTACCTGGACTGGGCCCATTTGTCCTTGAGCAGCGACTTCGGCGAACGCCGCGAACAATACCGTTTCTTCGAGCTCGATGTGCTTGAGAAGCTGTGACCTGACTTTGGAGTAGCGCTGCAATGCAGCTCCAAGATTTGAGTTGGAATTCCTTATGCGGGAGATATTAACGTCGATTCTCTTGTGGTCGTATTCAAACAGTGACCTCACATCGCTTTTCTTTTTCTCGGCCTCTATCTGGTGTGCTTCCATGATTAGCGATTCCAGTTCTTGCTGGGCAAGCCTTTTTGACAACTTCGGCATTAGCGTGTTCTCTTCCTCGGCAAAGTGTTTGTCAAGTAGTCCCATGAACCTCTCAACTTCGGAGGCTAGGGTCGTAGAATCGCCTTTCCCATAATCATTTGCAATGGCTTCAAGGCTGTGTGCTATCTCTCTGTGCCCATGGATCATGTGATTGATGAAATCGGCATCGTTGTCGGCCTTGTATAAAGTTACTTCCTCTGCTCCCGCATGGGAGAGGAGATACTCATTACAATAGGAAAGGAGGAGCGATGTATCCGCATAATCATTCCTTGTGCGGTCGGCAAGATTCCGTATCGTGACGATCAACTTCTCGTGATGCGCATCCAATTGTTCTGTGGGTGTCATGTCATCTCCTTTTTAAGTGTAACTCATCATTTACCTTTTTTAAGGCAGTCAGGCCCCCAATCCCATCGTTTTCACCTCCTCGGTCGTTACAGGGCTCATATCGTTCCCGAAGTGCATTCTGGGACGTGCAAGTACCTTTGCAACCTGCTCATCGTTTAACGGCTGCGGAGGCTGACCTATCGTTTTGACCAGATTTCTGGATGCCGTACGGGAGCCCCTGCATAAATGACTGCTCACCCAGGTAAGGCTCATCTGACGTTTTCCCCTGAAAGACTTCAGTGTTCGGCGGGCCGGAAACGACAATCTGGCCCATAGCACCTTTGTAAAATGCCCGGAAGATCGAGTGGTCAACAATCATATACGTGCCAGGCACCTCAGCCGTGAATTCCACTATGGCGGCACCCCCTGCCGGGATGAGTGTCGTCTGGATATCATGCGCCGTCACTTTCGATCCGCCCTCCATATAGACGTTGGCGAACTGTTCGCCAATGACGTGGAAAGAAGACGTGAGATTAGGCCCGATGTTGCCTACATAAAGGCGGACTTCCTGTCCTTCATCCACCTTCAGCGCGTTCTCGCCCATCAGGGCTCCGACTGAGCCATTGAAGACGACATATGTCGGATCTTCGTCGATAGCCTTTTGCAGATCAAACTGCTGGAGGCCCGGATCACCGTAATTCCCGGTGGTGTAGAATTCGCTCTGCATTATGCAGAACTCTTTGTTGACCGGTGGAAAACCGTCCTTCGGCTGCACCAGGATCATGCCATACATGCCATTAGCTATGTGAATGGGCACGGGCGGAGTGGCACAGTGGTACACGAACAAGCCTGCGTGCCTTGCCTTGAATGAGAAAACCGTGGTGTGCCCAGGGAAGGTTTCGGAGGAACTTGCCCCACCGCCCGGACCAATCACTGCATGAAGATCGATACTATGGGGCATCATATTTCCAGGGGAATTACTAAGATGGATCTCAACTATATCTCCCTGACGAACGCGGATCATCGGGCCGGGTACGGTGCCGTTAAATGTCCAGAAATCGTACTGTACTCCATCGGCAAGGCGTCCGACTCTCTCCTTTGCGAAGAGATGGACGATGACCTTGGTAGGATAATCCCGGGTTATGGGTGGTGGGACATTGGGTGCGGTGCTAAGGAGTGCTTCTTCCGATCCCTTTATTTCATCCGCATTGCCGGATTCGCAACCGGAAGAGATTAAAGCGCCAACGACACTAAGCGCGAGAGCAAACATTACGGAAGTCATAATCAGAAGTATGGATGTATTTTTCATTTTATTTTCTCCTTTCCGGCCATGCAAATCCGTGAAATGATCGCGTGTCCGGTGATGTATTGATCGTATATGCCATTTCAGATTAAAAGATTTGAGATATTTTAGAAAAAAGTCATCAATAGAGTGCCGTGTAGATTTCATGTGTTTCTCTTCCATAACAGTATTTAGAAAGAAGGTTTATGACCAGCCCGCTCGACAGCGCGGCGGGCGACATCTATCACCCCTTCCCGATCATTGTACGGATTCATTGGCACTTCAGGATAGTTTTTCACCTTCTCGAGCAGATCGTCATCTTCCTTCCCGGTGAGGCTATCAACAAGCTGGTACAACCCATCTTCCTTTTCCTCGAGTGGATTGTGCACTTGCAGAATTAGGCGAATAGTCTCGACGATCGGCAATGTGGGGGATGGAACCAGCAGAGCTACGAGAGCACCATGATCAAGACGAAGCCGAGCTGTAACTTCTGCTTGCTTGCCATTTTGAAGGCGTGCGATTGTCGGCAGAATTATCTTCTCTTCTATCCCGATATGTCGGAGTAACCCCTGGCGGAATTCGGTGTAAGGCTTCATATCGATTCCGTTCTGTCCTTCGGTAGCAAGTGTCAGCAAGACATCAAGCCTCTCGTGATCACCCGCCAGATATTCATATAATGGTCCCATTCCAATCCCTCATCGTCATCAATATTTTTTAAAAGGGAGCTCGCTTACCTTCGTTCTCACAATTTTCTAAGTTCCGGGACGCCGTTTCAGCTACTCCCAATTGAACCATCCCAGTTTCTAAAAGCTCAACTTGTTGTCGGACGGCTTCGGGCCGCGGTCGTTGATCAATATCATGCTCTCAACCGGACTCAACTTATCAAATGTAAAGCTCACTCAATCTTGACCGACCCAACGACTTAGCAAGTGCTGCAGCCATGTTGAGCAAACAGTCCATGTCATCCTCCTAAGCGCAGTTACTGTTCTTTTATCATTGTTAATATCATCTTAAACCGGTCTATGCCGCTCACAGAATGCGGGACTCCTGCCGGCAGGATGATCATTTCATCCTTATTAACTGCAAAGTGTTTGTCGCCCACGACGAATTCTGCCGAGCCATCCATCATCTGAACAAAAGCATTATAAGGAGATGTGTGCTCGCTCAAAGATTGCCCCTTGTCGAACGCGAATAGGGTGACCGTCCCAGTTTCACCTTTCATTATCTGCCTACTTACAACTGAGCCGGTGGCATACTCGACCAGGTCAGCAGATTTCAACACAATCGATTTCAATTCCTCTTCTATTTTCATATTCCTACTCTTTTCTTGCGATGATGCTCACTGCCGTCATACTCTTCTCGTGTTTGTTGAAAACGCTCCTCATGCCCGACACCCGTTTCAAGGCGCCCGGAGTAGTCAGAACATTGTATAGGATTCTCAGGGTTCCGGGGATGCCTTCGTCGCTTACGAGCCGGGCTGGTTTCAGAAGATGCATCGGCGTCGTGAGGACATTTTCCACGGCGAAGCCGGCTTCGCGAAAGAGATTCTTCCATTCGGTGATTGTCAAGGGGAGAGCGTTCACGCGGATTATACCCGACAGATCCTCTCTTATTTTCTCCTTCATGGCTTCACTCGCGTCATCGGGCAGCAACCCTATTTCATGGATGGCGTACCTTCCCCCTCGTTCCAATACGCGATAAGCTTCCTTTATTATTTCACCTTTCCGTTCGTCGGTCTGCATCGTTAGGACAGCCTCGCCTAAAACGACGGTCGCGGTGTCGTCCGGAAGTCCGGAATTTGCAATGCTGGCTCTGATGAACTTGTAACCATTATTGGAATAAAGGCCGGATAGACGTTCGATAGCCGTTTCATTCTGATCGATGCCGAAATACATTCTCGGCTTATGCGCGAAAACGAGTTTCGCTGTACTTCCCATCCCCGGAGCGAATTCAACAACACTATCAGCCGTACTGATACCCAGCGTCTCGATCATTCTGAGAGTGAGTTTTCTTCCTCCCGGACGCAGCACTTTCTTTCCCATCCTGGCAAGTAGCCAGTGTCCCGGCATTTTATTTAATGTATATTCCTCGAACATATTTGTGACCTTTTTTAAACGACGATGCTCGTCATTATGAGTCCTTCTTTTATTAACTAAGTTACACGGTGGGCCCGCTGCCCGCCTTGACTTTGGTCAATTGTCGAGGAATTCAAGCAAATGTAAGACCGCGACTGAAAGTCATAAAAGGGCTATTTGTTGACCAAGGTCAATTCTTTATTCATGCACGTTGCTTAATTTATTAAGGAAAACACACAAGAAATTCCCATAGTAACCAAGGAAAGAATAAATGGACGAATCGAAAACCGAAAGATTATCCCCATGGTGGAAACATTCAGTAATCCTAATCATGATAGCCGGCTTCAGCATACTTATTTTTGTGGCTGTCAGGAGTTATCAGGATGCCCCGCCGATCCCGCAGAAAGTTGTGGATCAAAAAGGAGAAACAGTCTTCGCTGCCAGCGACATCGCAGGCGGTCAGGAGATATTTCTTAAGTATGGCCTGATGGACCATGGAACAGTTCTCGGACACGGCGCTTACCTTGGCCCGGATTATTCGGCACAGTACCTGCACCTTGAGGCGGTCACGGTGCAAGAAGAACTTGCATCGCAAAAGTACAACGCCCCCTATGACAGTCTCTCGCAGGATCAAAAGAACAGCATTGTCGCCGACGTTCAGACCATGCTACACACTAACCGGTACGACAAATCAACTGGCGTTCTCGTATTGACGAAATCAGAGGTGGACGCCTTTCAGAATGAGACCCAGTATTGGTCAGACTATTTCACGGCCCCCGATAGAGCTCCCGGGCTGCCGCAGGATTTCATTTCCAATCCGGTTCAACTCCGTCAGCTTACAGCATTCTTCGCATGGACGGCATGGGCAGCAGTCACTAATCGACCAGGCAAAGATTACTCTTACACAAACGACTGGCCGTTCGACAAGCTTGCCGGCAACGGTCCCACCAGCTCGGCAATAATTTGGAGTGCGCTCAGCCTCGTTTCGCTTCTCGGGATGACCGGCCTTATCCTTTTTCTTTTTGGTAAGTTCGATTACCTCGGATGGAAATCGGGAATGGATGATCGCTTCACTAATGCCCACGCGATGCCGCCGACTGAAAGCCAAAAAGCCTTGCTGAAATATTTCGTGGTTGTCGCGGGCCTGTTCGTACTTCAGACGTTCGCGGGCGGTGCTCTCGCTCACTATCGTGCGGAGCCGTTCGGCTTTTACGGGTTCGACCTCAACAGACTTCTTTCATTCAACGTCCTTCGCGCGTGGCATCTGCAACTTGCTATCTTTTGGGTGGCCACGTCGTTCGTCGCAGGCGGACTCTTCCTTCCCCCTCTCCTCAGCAAATCTGAGCCAAAGGGACAGAAGCTGTGGGTCAACATTTTATTTGCCGCAATAGTTTTTGTCGCGCTCGGAAGCTTGTTCGGCGAATTCCTTGGGATCAATCAGTTCCTTGGAAAGTTTTGGTACTACTTAGGAATGCAGGGCTGGGAGTATCTCGAACTTGGCAGGGCCTGGCAATTCCTCCTTATAATCGGTCTGCTTCTCTGGCTTGTGCTGGTCTTCCGCGGCCTTCGGCCTGCAATGAAGGACAAATCACAGAAGGAACTAAGCTCACTTTTCTTGTATGCTGCCGTTGCTATTCCCATCTTTTATCTCCCGGCATTGTTCTTCGGCCCAACGACAAATTTCACGGTTGTTGACAACTGGAGGTTTTGGATAATACATCTTTGGGTCGAGGGATTCTTCGAGCTCTTTGCGACCGTCATGGTGGCCGTAATATTCTACCAGTTAGGTCTCGTACGCTCGACCTCTGCGACTCGGATCATTTACCTCGATGCGATACTCTATCTCGGCAGCGGAATCGTCGGCACCGGCCACCACTGGTACTGGACGGGACAAAGCAACATAACAATGGCGCTAGGCGCGATGTTCTCAGCGATGGAAGTCGTCCCGCTTACCCTTCTGACTCTCGACGCCTGGGATTTTATACGGCTGACGAGGAAAACATCTCCTGACGGAGGAGCTCATATAGCGCAAGGACAGAAATGGGCGTTCTACTTCCTGATGGCGGTAGGGTTCTGGAATTTCCTCGGCGCAGGGGTCTTCGGATTTCTCATAAACCTGCCCATTGTCAGCTACTATGAGGTCGGCACGCTGCTAACATTGAACCACGGCCATGCAGCGATGATGGGTGTATTTGGAATGCTCGCGCTAGGTCTGATGATGTACGCGTTGCGCAAACTCTCAACAGACGACGCCTGGAGCAGAAACGAGAAATATGTCCGGACCGGTTTCTGGGGACTGAACATCGGGCTGATGCTCATGGTGGTTCTCGACATGTTCCCGGCCGGGATACTTCAGCTCGCAGACATTGTTAACTACGGTTACTGGCATGGCAGACAGCTTGCGTTCATCGACACGGGAATGTTTCACATTCTCGAGTGGCTCAGGATCGTGGCGGATGTCATCTTCATCGTGGCAGGATCGATACCGATACTGATCTTCACATTGAAGATTTTTGGAGCGAGAAAGAAAATGTGGAAGGCGCTTTCGAGTCAGTCGTAAGGGTTTCTCTGAACTTACCAAAGCCTGTCCATGTGATACGTGGACGCGCTTTTTTAATCATGATTCAGCCATAAACAAGCCGACGGCTAAAGTGACAGTCCATATATCCCAGGATTCTAGTACCTGTGCTGTACCCCTATAGTGACAGTTCGCGCAGGCGTTTCATATCGAGCACGAAAATTCTCTTCGAACTCTCTCGAATTATTTTCTGATCTTTCAATTTTCTTAAGGTGCGCGAGAGTGTCTCCACAGCTATGCTGAGCTGAGCGGCGAGATCCTTCTTACTTATTGTGAGGACAAAGAAGGGGTCCGTCTTCTTGACGGCACTGTTGGAATCAATCTCCGCGAGGATGTAGCGAGCCAGCTTTCCCTCAACGCCCAAAGAAAGCTGCCCGAACTTCTTGTTAAGTTCCATCAGGCGCACGGCAAAGGTCTCAGATATCTTGATAGCCAACGATGAATTGTCCTCCATGAGGCGCCTGAATTCGACCTTCGGTATATGAAACAGAGTTGAATCCTCGATAGCCTGGGCGCATGCTGGATAGACATTGGAATTCGTAAACATCGGGGCTTCGGCGAAACTCCTGTACTGGTTCAAGATGTGCAGGATGGTTTCGTTTCCTTCAGAAGAGAGTTTGTAAATCTTAATTAGACCCTGCAACACTATGTAAAATCCTGCGAACGGGTCGCCTTCAAGGAAAACAACCCGATCTTTCTCGACTTCTCTTACCCTACCGATACCGCGGATCATACTTAATTCATGGTCGCTCAACTTGTCGAACAGTGGCACATGGTGCAGAAACTCACCAGTCTGTTTCATTGTCGTTCAACACATCTGCGGTAAAAAATATGTAGCGAAGGTAATTTCGTGTGGGTCATAGGCTCTTTCTTAGAAATTTACTTGAGATGCATCGTTGATTCAAATCACTTCAGTAAGCGTGACAGAAATACAGAGGGGGCAATCCTATCCTTTGGATTGTTGTGGGGTGGGAGATGCCCGCAGCGCGAAGGCAAGACGATTAATTGCGAGCTCCGTTCCCGACATGCCGGGATGCCTGTGAGACAGCGAGACGGCTTCCGTTGAGCTGGACTCTCAGGCAAGGAGCGAGTGATAAAGCCTTCGTGGAGTGTTTACGACACCATGGCTTTATCTGACTCGGCGTGACTGAACCCTGAACGGAAGCATTTCAGGGCAGGCTCTGCTGCGGGCATCTGGGCGGGGCTTTTTCTGCGAACGCAAATGCTGGCAGATGCGCCGAGAAATACCCTTTGCGTGGAATGGAGCAAACAGCATGCTGCAAAGCCAATATTTTGTTCAGGAGTAGAACTCCTTCACATCATGGACGGGGTGAATCCCGAATTGTGAGGAATTACGGCAAACCGGTTGACAAAAGCACAGCGAACGATAAGTTCAAGGAGTACTGCAAGAGGGCATCACTTGATCCGCAGTTTCACTTTCACACCCTCCGGCACACTTTCGCCTCGCATCTGGCTCTAAAGGGAGGCAGCCTTTATTTCATCCAGAAGATCATGGGACACCAGTCGATTCAAACGACCACGCGAATATATGCACATCTGCAGCCTGAACCTCTTCTGGGCGCAGTAAAGGTGCTACAAAATTGATTCCAATGTCGGAATATAATCGGGATGGAAACTTCACAGCTTTGGTCGTTCTCGACGGAGGAATAAAAAATCCCGCAAACCGAATTGATTTGCGGGATTTTGGTGCGGGGTTGACGAGGCTCGAACTCGCGACCTCCTGCGTGACAGGCGTGATATAGTACTTCATATAACTTGAATTCGCTGATTTTAAACCGTTTTCAACGATTTTGTGATATACGAATATCCTTTCTGATATACTTTTCTCTTTCGGAACGGGCATATAACGGGCACGGAATTAAGCACTCGCTTTGTACTCTTTCTCCGCACTTCTTCATTATCTGTAGTAATTCCGAACCACATCGGGGAACAGACTTCAACTCAGCCGGAGGAAGAGTGTCGTTGGAAATGCGCTTGATTCTCTTTTGGACTTTGATAATATTACCTATCGAAATCAATAAGTATAGGTAATTCTATCATGCCTCTCGTCAAAAGGAAAACTGTATCGCGAATGGAAAGAGCGATCGCGGCTTTTCAAAAAAACGGTGGTATTCTTCGCACAACAGAGGCTGTTCGAACTGGAATCCATCCAGCGACTCTGTATTCCCTGTATAAAGATGGAAAGATTGAAAAGCTCAGCCGTGGCGTTTACAAAATCGCAGGGCGTCAGCTACTCAGCAATCCCGATCTTGTGAAGGTTGCTACCAGAATCCCCAATGGCGTGGTATGCCTTCTATCTGCACTCTCGTTCCATGATCTGACAAGTCACATTCCACACGAGGTTGACATTGCGCTCCCTTCCGGCGCTGAACAGCCACGCCTAGAACATCCACCCTTTAGAGCATACCGCTTCACGGGCAAATCGTTCACAGAAGGAATCGAGAAGCACGTCATTGACGGGGTGCATGTACGTGTCTACTCCGTCGAAAAGACTCTTGCTGATTGCTTCAAGTTCCGTAACAAGATAGGCACAGACACCGCGGTTGAAGCTCTCCGTCTGTACCACCAACGAGGAAAAATAAAATCAAGCGAACTAATTAAGTTCGCAGCGATCTGTCGAGTGAAGGATATTATGCAGCCGTATCTTGAGGCGATCTTTTAGATGGCTCGCCAAATTAGCAACCTTCCAGCATCGGTCCATCAGAAGCTTCTCAACAAAGCGACGGAAACTTCGCGTCCGTTCAACGAACTCCTGCAGTACTTTGCCATGGAGCGTTTCATCTACCGATTGTCCAAGACGGACCACGCGAGCAAGTTCATACTAAAGGGTGCATTGATGTTTTCTGTCTGGGGTGCACCGGCATCGCGACCCACTAAAGACATAGACCTTCTCGGAAAGACCAATAACGATATCCGCGTGATCGAGAAGATCATGAGGGATGCTTGTAAGGTCAAAGTCGAACCCGATGGAATGACATTCGATCAAGACAGTGTCAACGGAGAACCAATTGCTGAGGACGCGGACTATGAAGGCGTGAGAGCCACACTTTCCTCAAGGAGAGCGGTGAAATCTTAGACAAGGACTTGATGAACAAGGTATTCCGGCGATACTGCAAGCGGGCAGGATTAGATGAGCGTTACCACTTTCATACTCTAAGACACACATTCGCTTCCCACCTGGCAATCAAGGGTGTGAGTCTATACTTCATTCAGAAGATGCTGGGACATCAATCGATTGAGACGACCGCGCGAATATACGCACACCTTCAGCCTGAACCACTTCTCGATGCGGTGAAGCAACTGCATTTCTGAATGAATCGAGCCGCTGACCGAAAGATATGTCCATCTTCAAACAAGATCCTCCGAATCGATGCATGACCCGCAACATCGAGCGACAAAGAGACAAAGTGCGTCGGGATTGGAGCAACTAGCGCGTGGATGATAATCATCCATTAGCTGGTTGATTATCATCTGTCAGAGTTATAGATTATATCCACTATGATATACAGAAACATTGCGCCGAGACTGCTGGAAGCCCTCCGTGAAAGTCCCGTGACGCTTCTAATAGGAGCCAGACAAACCGGGAAAAGCACACTTGCCAAATGGATAGTGCAAGAGCACCACAAGGCACGCTACATAACTCTCGACGATGCCAGTATGCTAGCAGCAGCAAGGAACGACCCCACGGGATTCATACAAGGATTCGATGAGAACTTAGTGATTGACGAAGTCCAACGAGCACCGGAGCTTTTCATCGCGATAAAGTCGGAGGTCGAACCGGAAAAAGGCACCCGGGAAATTCCTTCTAACCGGGTCAGCCAACGTTCTCTTTCTCCCAAGGGTTGCCGAATCGCTTGCCGGAAGGATGGAGATTGTAAAACTATTTCCCTTCTCTGAGACGGAGATAGATTCGAAAAAGGACTCCTTTCTCGATTACATCTTTGGAAAGAGAATCCAGTTTGCAGCAGGCTACAGGAGAAAAGCAAAAAGTATCCAAGGAACAATAATAAGAGGCGGATTTCCTGAAGTGGTACAGAGGACAAGGAATGAAAGAAGAGCTGCATGGTTCGAATCATACGTGACCGCAATACTTCAGCGCGACATACGAGATATTTCCAACGTGGAAGGTCTCACTGCGCTGCCGCGTCTCCTGTCATTGATCGCCTCACGTTCCAGTACACTCCTGAACTATGCAGAGTTGGCTAACAGTTCTGGCATTCCGCAAACCACACTCAAGCGGTACATGGCACTTTTCGATACGACGTTCCTTGTTCAACTACTACCAGCATGGTCAAGTAATTTCAGCAAAAGACTTATAAAGACCCCGAAGGTTTTTATCACTGACACAGGCTTAACCGCTCACCTCTTAGGCATAGACACTAGACGGCTATTATCCGACCATGTTCTTCTAGGGAAAATGCTAGAGTGTCTTGTCTTCTCTGAACTCTCAAAGCATCAATCGTGGAGCAAAGGCAATTACAGACTGTATCACTTCAGAACTGCGGCAGGTGAGGAGATAGATTTTCTAATTGAGCGAGCCGACGGCTCAATTATGGGAATCGAAGTGAAATCAAGTTCGACCGTGGATGCTGGCACGTTCAAGAACATGCGCTCCCTGGCAAAAGAAGTGGGCGAAAATTTTGTTCGTGGGGTCGTGCTTTACATGGGAAGTGAATATGTCCCCTTTGACGGAAAAATGATTGCGCTTCCCATCCAGTCCTTGTGGCGGTGAGACCTTGCATCTGAAAGTGGTCTCTCAAGGCGACAAGGTCGAGAGTCGGCCCACAGCGTCACCAAGCTCAAGTTTCCGAAATGTAACGGGCATATAACGGGGAAAACTCCGATGACGGGAAAACGATTTTTCTTAAGGAACAAAAAAATCCCGCAAACTGAGTTGATTTGCGGGATTTTGTAGCGGGGTTGACGAGGCTCGAACTCGCGACCTCCTGCGTGACAGGCAGGCGCTCTAACCAAACTGAGCTACAACCCCTTTAAAAACAATCTGTATTTTGGGCTTTTCTACTTCTTCACCTTACCATGCCGGTACAGTGTGTCACTGGCGCATTTGCTGACTAAATATAACAACCCCCAGTAGGACTTTCAAGCATTCTTGAATTGCGGCATTGACGTTCCTGAAAGCTGAGATAGACGTGAAAGCTTCAGAGGTGAAATTAGACAGGCGATCAAATAGTAAGAAATGTCGGTCGGTTAGTTGCTTGAATTTCCAATTGCGGAATAACCTCACCCGTTAGCTTTTGATTATTAACATCTTCTGACCCTCGCCGCGACTATATTTCCTCAAAAGATTGCAGAGGCTCATCACCGCGCAATCTTTATCGCCATGGCAGTCATGTCATCCATCAAAGCTGCGCCACCTGACCAAATCTTTATTTCATCGAAGAGATGACTTATGACATTATCGGCCGACTTGTCTGAAGTCCCTTTCAAGCATTCCATCATTCTTTCAATGCCAAATGCTTCCTGATTCTCGTTAAACGATTCGAGCATCCCGTCGCTGATTATTAGTAAGATATCGCCTTTGTAGACCTCCGCCTCGATTCTTGCGTACGGGAAATCATGGAAAGCCCCGAGCGGCATCGCTTTCAATATCAACTGTTCCACTATGCGGGTCTTCTTCCGGTAAACCATCAGCGGCGGCATCCCGGCAGAGCTGTATTCGATTTTATTATTACTTATCCTGACCATGGCAAGGCACATCGTGAGCATGTGAAGGTTCATATTTTTGATGGCGCGATTCGAGCTTTTCAAGATTTCGTCCAGATGTTCCTCCATACCTGCAGTCCCGGTTCGCGGTATAAGAACATTAACCAAACCCTTAGCGGCGATCACCATGCTGCCCGCCTTAAGCCCGTGTCCTGTTGCATCGCCGATCACCGCTGTCAAAACACCATCTTCGGACACGAAGAAGTCGTAGTAATCTCCTCCGACTTCTGTTGCAGTCTGCATTCGAACGGCGATGTCAAGGTTCGCAAGCTTCGGCACGCTTTTCGGAAGCATTGAAAGCTGGAGACTGCGGGCTTCTTCAAGCTCTTCAGTCTTCCTATCATTGTCGGCAGTCAACAGCCGCCGTTCGATTTCATTTTCCCGTGCTTCTCTTTCCTGAGAAAGCGCCCGCTCCGATAATTCATGCACCTGTCCCAATTGAATTTCAAGATTTTTGTTTGTGCTGGAAAAACGATATGAAAGAAATATTGACATGACCACGCCAAGAGCGGTAAAGCCATAAATGTACTCGCCATTCCACTTGGCCACACCAAGAGCAGTAAAGCCATAAATGTACTCATTATTCCAGTCGTGAATCGAAAGAAGATCGATAAATGATGCTAATATTCCGTAAATAATACTTGCCACTAAAATTAAAAATCCCAACACGAAGACATAACTTATTAATGAGTCTTTCTTCAGTGCGGCGATAACCAGCCATCCGATCTCAATCATGGCAATAAAAGTATAAGCGTCGGTGAGGCTTAGATATATCAGATTCTCATAGCTGATTGACCAAAAAGCGAGTGCCGCGCCGACCGCAACATAAACCTTCCAGCGCCTCGGGAGTTTTTCGCGGGTGAGGGAGTAAACTAAGAGAATGCCGAAAACAACGGCAACGAATTGAGAGACTTGCGAAATGTACCTCAATAATATGAGTTGTTTCTCGCCCACGATGTACACAAACAGATTATTCGAAACCCAGATACTCACGACCCCGATGGTTGATAAGGAGTAAAAAAGATTTTCTCTAAACTTCGGATAAAAAACAAAAAGGATGAGATGGATAAAGGCAAGTGTCCCAAGGATCGCTGTGAATGCTACCTGTCGGACATCTGCCGTGCGGGCAGAGCGCAGGGAACTTCCCCAATCTTCGACCCAAGTGTGGAAGCCGTTAACACATCCGAGAGCGATGGCATCTGCGGGTAGTTCATCACGTTCCGAGGCGTAACGAATCGCAATTACGTGGTGAGGTTTGGGACCAAATGAAAAAAGATTCGGGTTTCGATTTTCTGGAATATCTTTTCTATCTCCGAAAAAGCGTTCGATATTGCCGAAACGGTAGAGGAGTTTGCCGTCAAGATATACTTCAGCGGCGCCGGCTTCTTTGAGATTAAGGGCAAGTGGTTTGTTCCACAAAGATGAGTCAACTTCGAGATTCATTCGGAACCATCCAATCCCGGTCCAGCTACTCGTCGGCATGTTATTGGCGTCGAGATGTGACATCACTATTTCCCAAGCCGAATCATTAAATGCTGCTGCCGACCAAGATGGATTATCACCGCCATGATACCGCCATCCATAAGCTAATCCGAAGCCATTGCTGTTCTCGATATCTTTAGCGGTTATCGAAGTTGTCCCGCCGTCTATATCCATCCATTTCGAGAATTCGACAGAGACCGTTGTGTCGTGTACCACCGTTAAGTGTTGCATGGCTCGATTTTGCGGGCCGGTCGAATCGAGAGCTTCTGTCCGCCAATGTCCTCTGGTAATCTTGAAATCGAAACTCTTTCCGGCGGGGAGCATGACGGTTTTCGCCCAGCTTCCGTCAGGCTGGTGATCGAGCGGTACAGCGTTGGCTTTCCAATTGCCAAGCTCATCGTCGTCACCTGTAATAAAAATTCGGGCGTCTGCTGGTACACGACTAACAGTTATGTGAAATGTCACCGCTTTCCGCTCTCTATGAGAGTGAGAGCAGCCGGCAAACAAAAGCGACACGATCAGCGCCCGGCAGGTGACATTCAAAGCCCTACTAAAGTAACAGGACATCTTATTTGCGGTTATTGAGCTGGAGCGTTCGGAAAGCTACTTAATCAGCACGCTTAAAGTTAAGCCTATGTAATACGGCCAAATTAGTATTGCTAACACTGCGCTCCAAAATGTCAGCTTCAATAATCCGAGTGTGAACAGCCAACCGATGACCCAAACAATTCCGAAGGAACCGGAGTTTACTACTTTAATTTTTTCCATGATTCATTCTCCATTTATTGAGTGCAGCCTGTTATGCTGCGGTCGCCTAAGATCGCCGCAGACAAATCATAATAAGTTATCTCCCTGACTTGTGAAGTGCAACCTTCTGTTTCTCGGAAACCGAATCTGCGGCACAAGATCCGCCGTTTTGACCACATCGTGTCTCCAAAATAGAACGAGACTTGATCCGATCAATTTTGAGTCGAGTTAACTCGCGGATTTAGATTTTCTTCCTGCTTGATCGAACAGAAAAGATTTCGTGAGAGTGTCGAAAGAAACGCGGTAAATAGAATTCGGCTTGACGCCGGACTTGAGCACTTTTCGAGCCATCCGATTTGAAAGGCTCCTCTTATCAATGTGCCGCCGAGGAGTTGCACGTTCCATCCGCCCCGGACTTTTAGGTGACATATTCCGGAATGCTTGCCCACCCCCCGGTTCGATGAGGGCGGTTATTATGATTCGTTGCTTTCCGTCCTTACGAGTTTTAATTTAGTAACCAGTTTGAATTACGACATTTATCGGTTCGATAAGCTCGACTCTACTAATTCTCATTTGCTGAAATTAGGTGAAGACGGCTTTCCTGAAGGAACTGTTGTCGTGGCTGATGAACAACGCATGGGCCGCGGTAGATTCGGAAGGAAATGGGAAGCTGAGCCGCTTTCAAACTTGCTGTTTTCTATTTTATTGCGTCCGAATTTTTTGGAGCGAGACGAGATTTTCATGCTTACTTTTGCTGCGTCCGTGGCAGTAGCCGAAGCCATTGAAGACGCCACGCACATGAAACCGGAGTTGAAATGGCCGAACGATGTGCTTGTTGACGGCAAGAAAATATGCGGCATTCTCCTCGAGTCGAGCTTCGACGCGGGCAAGCTAACCCATGTTGCACTGGGAATAGGACTGAACGTTAATCAAAAGACTTTTTCACCCGAAATTGCGGCTGCGGCAACGTCTGTTGCGCTTTCCACCGGACAAAAATACGACCGCGATGAAATTCTGTTTTTAATATTGCAGAAGTTTTCGTCTTTGCATGAAACCTTGCAGTCGAGAAATTTCTATAATATCATGAAGAAATGGCGCGACCGATCCAAAATATTCGGAAAGAAAATCAAATTGGCTATTGCCGACAAAGTCATCGAAGGAATTTGCGAGGATGTTACAGACGACGGCGCAATTATGGTGCAAACCCTTGATGGCATGAAAAAATTCACGTCAGGAGAAATAACTGTTTTCGGAGAGATAAACTGATGCTTCTTTGTATAGATGTTGGGAACACTCAGACGCAGTTCGGCGTGTATGAAAAAAACAAATTGAAGAGCGATTATCGAGTTGCGAGTGAAGTAGTGCACACAGAGGACGAGATCGGGATCGTCGTGCTGTCGTTGCTGCAATACCATGGTATTAAATCGCGCAGCATCAAAGGCGTCGGGGTATCCTCAGTTGTTCCGAATCTGACCCACATTCTCGAAAAGATGTCGGTCAAATATTTTAACTCTGAACCTTTGATCGTGAATCCAAATTTGGACTTGGGCATTAAAATCGGTTATGGCGAGCCGGAAGCCGTCGGGAGCGACAGGATTTGCGGCGCGGTTGCGGCGTACGAAAAATTCGGCGGACATTTGATCATTCTCGATTTCGGGACTGCGACAACTTTTGACGTTGTTTCAGCCGAAGGCATTTATTTGGGCGGCGCGATCGCTCCCGGACTCGAAACCGCTGCTGCGGAGCTGCAGAGAAGAGCTGCGAAGCTTCCCAAAATCGAGCTCCATTTTCCGGATGAAATTATCGGCAGGACGACGATTGCAAGTATGCAGAGTGGAATAATGTTCGGTGCTGTCGATGCCATGGAAGGGATTGTGAGAAGAATAAAGAAATCTTTAGGCGCGGAGGCAAAAGTAGTCGCAACAGGCGGATTGGCGAAAATTATTTCCGAGCACACAAAAGTCATTGATTATATCGAACCTACACTCGTTCTTGAAGGAGTGAGAATCATCTATGAAAAGAATCATAAGAAGACATAATGCAGCATCACGCCGCAGGCACTCTTGAAATCTCCTCGACCTGTGTCAAGCAGAATTCCTTGTTCATTGCACAAACATTTAATTGTATATCGATGGTGAGTTGAAAATTGAAGATTAATCATCCAAAGCCCGGACTTTCCAAACGGCAATTTGTTATCCGTAGGGCGAAGAAAAGCGACCTGCCGGCAATTGTCAAAATGAGCATTGGCGTCAAGGAGATAGAGAATTATCCTGACCAGAAAATGAAGGAGGACGATTTTACGCATTTTGTCGGGGGAAATGGCGCGCTGATGCTTGTCGCGGAGGCCGAGAACAAAGTCGTCGGCTACTTAACGGTTTATCAATCGGAAAATTATTTTTATCTTCCCTATGCTGTTACGAAAAAAGAATGGCGCGGGAAAGGAGTCGGCAGCGCCCTTTTAGAACGCGTAGAGACATTGGCAAAAGAAGGGGGGGTAGAGTATATTTTAATGAGCGTCTATCTCTACAATTCAAGCGTCCATAAATTCTTGAAGACGCGCGGATATACCCCGAGTAAGAAACTTGTGCAGTATTCCAAATTAATTAGATGTAAAGCGAAGAAATGAGTCCTAAGAAACCCGTTGCCAAATCAACTCGTCAGAAATCGCGCGTGCATCAGGTAAAGTCTCCCTCACGCGCGGCAACACCGACCGGGCTGATAGTAAGCATCTCTGGGCTTCGAGGTGTTGTCGGCGACACTTTGACTCCTGAGACCGTCATAAAATATGCGAACGCTTTCGCAAGATTTTCTAAAAACAAAAAAATAGTTATCGGAAGAGATGGGAGATATCATGGTGCGATGCTCGGGGAAATTCTATCCGGCGTACTTGCCGCAAACGGATGCGATGTCGTTGATATTGGAATTTGTCCCACGCCGACGGTACAGCTTGCTGCCGAGCATTCCGATGCCGGCGGCGGAGTGGCAGTTACGGCGAGCCATAATCCCATGGAATGGAACGGGCTGAAGTTCATCAACGAAGACGGCGTTTTCCTGGATGCCGATGAAAACAAGCAGTTGCGGGCTTTCGCCGAGCAGGAACCGAAATATTCTTCGTATCAATCTACCGGCATAATCGAACACGATGATTTTTTTCTTCACGACCACGTGAGACGTGTACTGGCAATAAAATCGGTCGATGTAGAGGCGATTCGGAAGAGGCATTTTAGGGTTGTAGTGGATTGTGTGAACGCTGCCGGATCTGTGATAGTGCCGCAGCTCCTATATGATCTCGGATGCTTCGTGATAAAAATGAATTGCGACGCGACGGGGAAATTTCCTCGCAAACCGGAGCCGATCCCTGAGAATTTGATTTCCACAATGGAGAAGGTAAGATTTGAGAAAGCCGATCTGGGGATTGTCGTGGATCCTGATGTCGACAGGCTTGTCTTGATAACGGAGAAAGGCGAGCCGTTCAGCGAAGAATACACAATCGCCCAGGCTGTAAAATTCATTTTCGAAAAGTCACCAGTTGAACGGAGAATTGCGGCTGTAAATTTGTCTACGACGCGTGCTGTCGATGAAATTGCCAGGAAATTGAACGGAAAGGTTTATCGATCTGCGGTGGGTGAGATTAATGTCGTTAAGAAAATGAAGGAAGTAAATGCAGTTGTCGGAGGCGAGGGGAGCGGCGGTGTCATTTTGCCGGAGGTACATTACGGCAGGGATGCGCTCGTGGGAATCGGAATCGTTCTGCAGCATCTTCTGGAATTCGGCGAATCTTTGTCTGCTTTGAAGGATTCTCTCCCAAAATTTGAAATTGTGAAGAAAAGAATCGAGCTTAATGGAAAAAATCCGGCGAAAGTACTTGCCGCCATCGAAAAATACTATTCAAAATTCGACGTAAACACGCAAGACGGGCTCAAGATTGACGCGCCGGATTATTGGATCCACTTCAGAAAATCAAACACCGAACCGATTATCAGAGTGATAGCCGAGGCTGCAACCAAGGAAGAAGCCGAACTGCGTGCAGTCGAAGCCACAAAGTTAGTGGGAAATTTCTAATGCCCAAGTTGGTGCTGATTGCCGACGACAACGCCGATAATATCTCGTTGATGCGGGCGATACTTAAGCGTTCAGCGCTTGAGCTTGAATTCGCCGATGTTCAAACCGGGAGTGAAGTATTGGTGTTTGCAGCGAAAAGATTGCCGGACATAGTCTTGCTCGATATGAAAATGCCGAACATGAATGGGTATGAAACTGCAGCGGCGTTGAGGTCGAATGATCGAACAAAACATATTCCGATAATTGCCGTCACGGCACAGGCCATGGTCGGAGATAAAGAAAGAGCTCTTGAAGCTGGCTGCTGTGAATACATAACAAAGCCTATAGATCGCACTGCGCTGGTTGAAGCTGTTACAAAATATCTTGCCCATAAAAACGATGAATAGAAAAAAAGACGCGTTACCCTTAAGTGTTGGAATTGGCGGGACGCTGATATTCACTATTTTGATCGTTTTTGTTGCCATCAAATTTCATGCGTTGATGACGCGCGATCTGCTTGTCGATTCCATTCTAATTACCAATATGATATCCATCGCGATTTCATTCTTTGCCTTTTCCCGATATACAGTCCTAAAAGAAAGGCTTCTTGAATTCATCGCGCTTTCGTTTTTCATAGGCGGCTTTATCAGGGTTATCGGAATTATCGTTTCCGATATCGGCATATTTCCGATGGGCAAACAAGCGTTTTATTTTCAACTTGCGATCTGGCAAGGAGGTGATTTACTTTTTGCACTTATGTTAGCGGTTGGAATTGCGCTGGTCTGGATCTTCCCGAAATCTAAATCGACGTTTCGCGATGTTCTATCGAGCGTTGTCGTCGCCGCGATCATTTTCTTTGTTATTGTCCTCGTATCTCGCGGTTACTACTCCGGCAATCAGATCTTCTCTGGAAATATGCGTCCGACGTCGTTGCTGGTTTCTATGTTGTTGTTGATCTCGTTCATCGGTGTAAGCAGGAACCATTTGAAGTATCCGACACTCTTCAATTACGCGATCAGCGTGACTTTATTTCTGCTGATTGTTGCGGGCTTCGTCGGATCGTTTTCGTCTTCCTTGTTGGACACAGCTTCAGCGGCTGCTACCGGCCTGTCAGTCGCCGCGTATCTGCTCGGCGCTATCGGAAGCCTCGTGGATGTCGGGCAAATTTTTAACGAATATGTCACCGGATCGGAAAATTTGAGAGTTGCCAACCAAGAACTGCTGAAGTACCAGCTTTATTTTGAGAAAGTCCCGGACCCGATACGAATTTTGGATGAAGGCGGCTTGACTTTATATATAAATCCGGCGTTTGAGCGAGACTTTGGTTATTCGCTTTCTGATATGAGGGGAAAATCGATTTACGATCTTTATGATACGGCTGTGCGCGGAAAAGCCGAAGAGTATTCGCGTCTCGTCAATGAAGGAAAAGGGAATGAATTCGAGTTGACAGTTGTCACGAAGACGGGGAAGAAAATCGAAGTATTGTTGAATTCTTCAAGAATTGTCATCGAAGGGAAGCACATCGGGACCGTCACAATATTCAGAGACATAACCAAGAGGATACAGCTTGAACATCGCAACCAGATTTTGAGCGCGGCCGTCGAGAACACCGATGAAGCAATTGCTCTTACGGATAGCCAGGGAAAGATTACCTTTCTCAACTCTTCCGCAGAAAAACTTTTCGGTTATCCGGTGGATGAGCTAAAGGAGAAGAGTCTTTGGGAAATAGTCTCGCCGACATTCGGGTACGACAAAGCAAAGAATATCTACGCTCAAACATTGCGCGGGGGGAATTGGAAAGGAGAGGTGCTGAACCGCCGGAAAGATGGCACCGAATATTACATCTCGTTAAGCGCTGGCTCGATTGAAAACGCTGAGGGGAAGGTTATTGCTCTGGTCGCGATCTGCGAGGATATCACTGAGAAAAAATGGGAAGAGAGGATAAAAGAGGCGACCTATCATGTCGCGCAGCTTGCCATCGAAAGCGATAAGATATCGGGGCTTACCAAATCTGCTGTTGAGCTTCTATCGGGTATACTGGCGGTGCCGCTGGTATTCTTGTATCTATATGATGAAGAGAAGATGACTCTCGAGATGGTGGCACAGCACAATGCGCTGGGAAGAAATCTGAATATTCCGATTCTTCAAAGATTGACCGAAGGCGAAATCAATGATCAGACGGATGCGGCTCGTGCAGCCTGGACGCGTAAAATAGTCTTTACGCGGTCAATTGCCGAGACGGAATTTGCGGAGCTTGCAAAAGACCCTTCCTTTCATGAATCAAACGGCCTGGTAAGCATCCCTTTCTTCACTTCCGGCGAGCTGGTCGGCGTCATGCAGTACGTGCCGGCCGTCCCGGCATCAAGCATCAAGTACGAGGCGGAATTAGCTAATGCTGCGGCTTCCGAGCTTGCCATCGGCATTCAGAGGCTGCGACTCGGCAGTAAAATTGCCGAGCAAGCCGATCAGCTTGAGAAGATTTTCGCAAACGCTGCGGAAGGTATCTTTCTTGCCGACGGAAGCGGCAGAATTCTGCTGATGAACGACGGAGGCAAAAATATTTTCGGGATTAAAGAAATTCCGGATATGGAATTCGGCAAATATTCGGATGTATTCAATATGCATAAGCTTGATGGTACGCTTTTGCCGGAGGACGACAACCCGGTAAAACGTGCCGCGGTCGACGGCATGAATGTGCGCGGCTTCGAGTTTGCCATCGCGCGCTATGGCATAACACGCGTGCTTTCAATAAGTGCATCGCCCTTGATAGACCCGGGCGGAGGAATTAACGGTGCGGTCGCAATTTTCAGCGACATTACGGAGAGAAAGAGAAACGAAGAACGAATCGCTTACCAGGCAATGCTCCTGGATGAGGTCAACGACGCTATCATCGCATACGACAGAATCGGCAAGATCACGTCATGGAACCCTGCGGCAGAAAGATTGTACGGATGGAAGGCCGAAGAAGTTATAGGGCTTTCTGTTGACGAGGTGGTACAGTTCGGGTTCAGTGGAATTACGAGAGACAAGCTGCAGGCGGAACTCGAACAGAAAAATTTCTGGCGAGGCGAGACGGTCAACTATTCTAAAGACGGAATAAAGCTGAATATCGATTCGTCGATTGCCATGGTGCGCGACTCAAATGGCAATTCAACCGGCAGCGTATCAATCAACAGGGATATTACCGAAAAGAAGAAGAATGAAATTGCGATAAGAAAACAAAACAGGAGACTGGCGGTAATCAACAGGACGGCACTTGCCGTCAAAGATGCACTTGATGTGTTTGAGATCGTGAACAAAAGTCTTACTCGCCTTCTTGAATTTGAAGATGCGTCGGCTGCCGCAGTTTATCTATTGCGCGTCAAAGATGCCGAACGCGGAATCTCCACTTTAGATCTGGCGGCATCTCTCGGTTTCAGCCCTTCGTTCGAAAAGAATGCCCGGGTTCGCACTTTAAAATTGCACGACGATCAATCGCCAACGCCTAAGAAAAATCCGTTCGCCGAGGTCATAAAGACTGGGGAGGCTGAGATTTTTCCGTATGTAGCACAAAACGCAAGTCTTAGCGAAGCATTTGCCGAAGAGAATATCTTATCAGCTGTGATTGCTCCTGTCATAGGAACGAGAAATGTTCATGGAGTCTTGCTTGTCGCGGCCAAAAAGAGAATCGATTTTACGCCGTCGGACAAGGAATTTTTTGCGATGATTTCCAGAGTGGTCGGTGCTGCCGTGGAGAACGCGCTTTTGTATAATGACGTACTCGCAAAATCCAAAGAGCTTGAAGATTCTAACGAGCAGCTTCGCATGTCGAAGATGTGGGTTGAGGAAGCAAATGCGCAGCTTGTTCAGGCGAACCAGCAATTAGAGGATGCAAGCCGGTTGAAAAGCCAGTTTCTTGCGAACATGAGCCACGAACTGAGAACGCCTCTCAATTCGATAATCGGTTTCACGAATTTGATTTTGACCGACGAAGCGCAGCCTCCGACAGGCGAGCAAAAAGAGGAACTCGATATCGTTTTAAAGAACGCGAAGAACCTGCTTGCGCTTATAAACGACATTCTCGACCTTTCGAAGATCGAAGCCGGTCGAATGACGATTTCTCCGGAGGAATTCGACATCGAGACTGTTGTGAAAGACGTTCTGACAACGGTCGAGCCCCTCGTCGGCGAGAAGCCTGTCAAGCTGATCGGCAAAATCGAGCCGGGGATTCCATCGCTTCATTCCGACTCTGCAAGAATAAAACAGATTGTTCTCAACCTTCTCAGCAACGCGGCTAAGTTTACGGATAAAGGTCATATAAAAGTCATTGCAAAAAAGGTTGAGAATAATTTCGTCGCTCTCGCGGTTGAAGATACCGGCGCAGGAATTCCGCCGGAATATCTGGACGTTGTCTTCGAGGAATTTCGACAGGTTGACGGCACAAACACCAGAAAACATGGTGGTACAGGACTTGGCTTAGCGATCTCTCGCAAGCTGGCTCAGATGTTAGGCGGAGACTTGACTGTACGAAGCAAAGTCGGGAAAGGCTCGACGTTCACTTTGACCGTCCCGATAGTTTATAGCCTGCCTGAATCCGGAGTTCGTGCACCCGAATTCGAAGCAGTAAATCCTTCGTCTCACGAACGTGACATTGAGCCGGTGGCTGCCCAACATACGAATAACTTAGTCGTCTGCATCGACGATGACGAAGAAGTTCTGCTTCTATTGAAAAACCATTTGGTGTCGGAAGGCTTCGAGTTCTGCGGCGTGAACGATTCGCGTAATGCCGTCGAGATGATTCGTCAATACAAACCCGTTCTGGTTACACTCGATTTAATGATGCCGAATAAAGACGGCTGGCAAATATTGCAGGAACTGAAGTCCGATCCTGAGCTTAAAGATACTCCAGTGGTAATTCATACGGTCGTCGATAATAAAGCGCTTGCGGTATCTCTCGGCGCGGAATCGTATCTGATCAAACCCGTCGAGGCAGAGCGAATCATTAATGTGGTGCGTAACTTTACCGGCACGGACAGCGGCGAAATACTCGTCGTGGATGACAACAACGATTTCACCAATTTCCTGCGGAATATTTTAGAGAAAAGCAGCTTCACGATTTACACTGCGCGAAATGGAATTGAGGCAATGGAGTTCCTTCACCGGACCGTTCCATCATTAGTTTTTCTTGACTTGCTGATGCCCGAGATGGACGGGTTTCAAGTCGTGGAGAAAATGTACGAGGATGAGAAGCTGAAAGAAGTACCGATAGTAGTCTTGACCGCCAAAGAAGTTACGGATCAAGATCGGTTGACGCTCAATTCCAAAATAAAGGATATCGTCCAGAAGGAAGGGTTGACAAGAGAAATTATTTTGCGCGAGGTAAATAAATTTATCCAGAGGAAAAAATGGCAATCCTGACTATTATATCTGGCATTCTATACCATGGATATCGCAACACGGTGGTTCACTCACAAAACATTTTGGAAGCATGGACGAACGACAAAAAATTCTAGCAGTCGATGACGCGCCCGACAACTTAATCCTTTTAGATAAGCTTCTAAAACGGCAGGGATTCGATATAGTAACAGCATCGAGCGGAAAGGAATGCCTATCGAAAATCATTTCCGAGCATCCCGACCTTGTCATTCTCGATGTCGCGATGCCGGAGATGAGCGGCTTCGAAACACTTAAGTGCATTCGCGAGAACGAAATCATGAAGGAGATTCCGGTCATAATTCTCACCGCGAATTCAAGAGATGCAAAGAGTATCGAGGAAGGCTTCTCATTGGGTGCTGATGAATATTTGACGAAGCCAATCGAGCAGGATGAATTGATCGCGAGAGTTCGTTCGATTCTCCGCGCCGTCAAAGCCGAGAGAGAACTGGAGCAAACAAAAGCTGATTTCCAGTCTATGCTGGTACACGATTTGCGAAGCCCATTGTCCGTGATCATCGGCGTTCTTGAATTGGCGGCTAACGGCGAATTTGATAAGAACCAGGAGGAGATGAAAGAGTTTCTAGGTTCTGCCCTGGACACTTCGCAAAAAATGTTAGGCCTTATAAACGACATTCTTGACGTCGCAAAATTGGAAGCCGGCAAGCTTCAATTAAACAAGCAGCCGAACGACTTAAATATGATCGTCGGCGGAGCGGTTGCTCGGCTGAAAGTTCTTGCCCGCGATAAGGGAGTGACATTATCGATTCAGGAGAGCCCGGATCTTCCGATCTGCGAATGCGATAGTGCGAAGCTTGATCAGGTTGTTACGAACCTTGTGAGCAATGCGCTAAAATTTACGCCGAAGGATGGAACGGTGACGGTCAGAACCTACACAAAACATTTCGGTGAGGAAATCGGTAGTCTGAGGGGTGATTTTGTGGCGTTGGATGTCGAAGATACGGGTGTCGGAATTTCTTCTGACGAAATGCCGGTTATTTTCGATCGATACCGTCAAACAAAGAGTGCGCAGGGATCGAAACAGAAGGGGACAGGACTCGGCCTCACGATTGTGAAGCGAGTGACGGAAGCGCATGGCGGGAAGATTTTTGTCGAGTCCATTCTCGGCAGGGGAACGAAATTTACAGTCGTAATCCCGGTGGTAAATGTATGATGGATGTGCGATCTCTGCTGAGTTTATCGATGGTGCCGGGGATCGGACCGGCGAGACTCCGCACATTAGTGAACCATTTTGGTGATCCTGAATCTGTCCTTGCGGCGGGCGAGCGTGCGCTGGCGTCTGCTGAAGGAATCGACCGCGGTCTGGCAAAGAAGATTCGGACACGGAAAAATTTTGAAACGGAAGTACAGATCCAGCTCTCAAGACTGAATAAATCGGAGGCGAGGTTAGTTACGTTCTGGGACAAGGAATTCCCGGAGAATCTCAAGAAAATCTACGATCCGCCGGTAATGCTCTTCGTGCGCGGCGAACTTCTAAATACCGACAAGTATTCAGTGGCCATTGTCGGGACTAGAATTCCTACGATTTACGGAAAACACATAGCGGGAAAATTTGCAGCGGAACTTTCTGAGCAAGGCATTACCGTAGTGTCCGGTCTTGCGCGCGGTATCGATACAATTGCTCACGCCACTACAGTCCGTTCCGGCGGCAAAACTATTGCAGTTCTCGGAAGCGGCGTCGATGTAATTTATCCGAGCGAGAACCGGAGACTCTCCGAACAAATTCTCGTGAGTGGAGCCATAGTTTCCGAATATTACATGGGTGCAAAACCGGACGCTGTAAATTTTCCCCGACGAAACAGGATCATAAGCGGAATTTCTCTCGGTACGATCATTATCGAGACTGATAACAATGGCGGCGCAATGATAACGGCGGGCTCGGCCCTCGACCAGAATCGTGAAGTGTTTGCCGTTCCGGGACCCGTAAACGAAAGGCGAAGTCGCGGCACAAACAAACTCATCAAAGAAGGCCGTGCAAAATTGGTAGAGGATATATCGGATGTCATTGAAGAGCTTCGCTACAAGCTGAAGCCGATATTAAAGGATCAGCCGAGGTTGCAGTCCAGAGTTCAGCTTTCGATTTTCGAACAAAGAATATTCGATGCCCTTACTGATGACCCGATTCATATTGACGCTTTAGCGGAGAAGTGTGCCATGGCGACTTCCGATATGCTCGTCCAACTGCTGGGTCTTGAGTTGAAGGGCGTTGTCAAGCAATTGCCGGGAAAATATTTCGCGAAGAGCTGCTAAAGCTAGCTCATGTTTCTCCGATTATAGCTATATGATAATTGATAATTGAAAGAAGGGAATTCATGATAATTGTCACCGGCGGAGCCGGATTCATAGGAAGCGCAATTGTCTGGAAATTGAACCAGCTCGGTCAAGACGACATTCTTGTTGTTGATAATTTACGTACTGATGAGAAGTGGAAGAACCTCGTGCCGCTCAAATTCCGCGACTACATGGAAAAAGATGAATTTTTGAATCTCGTTATCAACCAAAGGTTAACGGCAAGGCTGCGCTCGGAAGAAGAAGGAATAGAAGCCATTATACATATGGGTGCTTGTTCGTCAACCACGGAGCGCGATGCTACTTTTCTTATCCAGAATAATTTCGAATACACGAAGCAGCTGGCAATTGTCGCAGCCAACGAAGGGGCACGGTTCATCTACGCTTCGAGCGCGGCAACGTACGGAGACGGCAGCAAGGGATTTGTCGACGATGAGAAGGAAATCGGCAAGCTCAAACCGCTTAATATGTACGGCTATTCGAAGCATCTTTTTGATCAGTGGGCGCTCAGGCATGGTTTTCTTGACAAGATCGTCGGATTAAAATATTTCAACGTCTTTGGCCCGAACGAGTATCATAAGGGTGAGATGCGCTCCGTCGTTTTGAAAGCTTTCCAGCAAATCAAGTCGTCGGGCAAGATGAAGTTATTCAAGTCATACAAGAAAGAATACAAGGATGGCGAGCAGGTCAGAGATTTTGTCTACGTAAAAGACGCCGTGGAGATGACACTTTTCTTTTTAGATAATAAAACAATTGCCGGTTTGTTCAATGTCGGCAGCGGAGTCGCTAATACTTGGAACAAGCTTGCTGCAGCAATTTTCGGCGCCCTCGGCAAGCAGACAATAATAGATTACGTAGAGATGCCGGAAGCAATCCGCGATAGATACCAGTACTATACTTGCGCGGATATTGCAAAGATCAAGAAAGCCGGTTACTCAAAGCCGATGACGAGTCTTGAAGAGGCTGTGTCGGATTACGTGCGGGGTTATTTAGTGAATGAAAAAAGGCTGGGCGAGTAGGCGCCAATCATGTTTCATCCCTGCTTTTTTCCGACATGGACTTTGTCGTGATAATTTATTTTCACTGTCCCAGCATACTTCAAACCAGCATCTGCAAATAAGCTCTTAAATTCCAGCGTGCTATAAAGCTTCACGTGCTCAGGCTCGAGCAACCTCATGATATTGTCTGCTGTTTTAATAAACCAATGGTCGGCAGTAGGGTCCGCGACATAAACTTTTCCACCCGCTTTCAATAGGCGGTAGATCTCTTTCAAGGCTTTATTCGGATGTAAATAGTGATGGAAGGAGTTGGTGCAAATAATGATGTCGAACAAGTCGTCATTAAGGGGGATTAATTCCGAGATCGCCTTTATAAAATGGAAATTTCCATTGCCTTCAAAATTTCTCTTTGCCTTCTCGATCATCTTTTCAGAAAGATCGATGCCGTAAAATGCGCCGACATTATTAACTCGCTGAGCGGCATGGTACACTGCCCAGCCTGTTCCGCAGCCGATGTCAAGAAAGATTACGCCGTCTTTTAAATCCAATAAAGAAATAACTTCTCTTTGTACCTTGCGCAAATGGTCATACTGCCAGCTCCCGCCATCAATTGATTCCGACCATTTATCCCACTTTTCTTCATTTAATCTTATGTGTTCAGATTCTTTGATGATGACAGTTCCGTTGCCTGGGTTGTAATTTTTTATTTGTTAACGGCCTTCATCATCTCTGCGTTATACCTGTCTCCGGCAGCAATGCCCATAGGGGCAATCTCATTGATGCGTGCCATGTCGTCATCGGTCAACTTTATACTAAGGGCTTCGACGTTTTCTTCAAGATACTTTCTCCGCTTAGTCCCTGGGATCGGGACAATGTTGTTTCCTTGTGCCATGACCCACGCAAGTGCAAGTTGAGATGGGCTGCATTTTTTCTCGGTAGCGATCGCTTCGATCAGCTTTACGAATGTCAAGTTCTTTTTGAAGTTTTCTCTTTGAAACCGAGGATTATCCTTCCTGAAGTCCTTTTCGTCGAACTCCATGTTGTCCTTGATTTGTCCGGTTAGAAATCCTCGTCCGAGTGGGCTAAATGGTACAAAGCCAATTTCAAGCTCACTGCAAACCGGCAGAATTTCTTTTTCTATGTCGCGTGTCCAGAGAGAGTACTCGCTTTGCAGGGCTGTAATTGAATGAACTGCGCTTGCCCGCCGCAGCGAATTCGCGGATGCTTCCGACAAACCGAGGAAGCGAACCTTCCCTTCTTCAACGAGACGGGACATTGCGCCGACGGTTTCTTCGATCGGGGTGTCAGGATCAACACGGTGTGCGTAGTAGAGGTCGATTGTCTCGACCCCGAGCCGTTTCAGACTCGATTCACATGCTTCTTTGACGTGCTCCGGCTTTCCATTTACTCCGGAAAGAATTCCGTCCTTTGAACGCATGAATCCAAATTTTGTCGCGATGTTTATTTTGCCACGATATGGTTTCAGTCCTTTTCCGACAAGAATCTCATTAGCACCGAGCCCATAAACATCTGCAGTATCAAAAAGCGTGATGCCAAGTTCAACTGCACGGCGGAGTGTTCCTAAGGACTCTTCTTCGTTTGCCGGCCCGTAAGATTGCGACATTCCCATGCACCCGAGGCCGAGTGCAGAAACTTTAAATCCTGATTTTCCCAATTCACGATATTGCATAATATTCACCTAATAGTCGTTTTTGATTTTTAAGAGCTCAAACTGCAAAGCCGATAAGTGAAAGAAAATCATCGACTGAAATCCATGACCTTCTTTTATGTATATCGACATTTTGAGTCAGAGGCTCATCAGCCTTCGGCTGAGACTTTTGATTTATCTATTCACCGACTGCATTGCCGCTTCCGGATAACGCAATCCGGCGGTTGCTCCGACCGGTATTGCCTCACTAAGATTCTTCACCTCTTCCGCTGTTAGTTTAATGTTAAGCGAACCCGCGTTTTCTTCAAGATACTTTATGCGCTTCGTGCCGGGAATCGGAACTATGTCCTTTCCCTGCGCGAGAACCCATGAAAGGGCAAGCTGTGCAGGGGTGCAATTCTTGTTAGCAGCGACCTCTTCAATCTTTGCAACCAGCGTCAGGTTTTTCTCCATGTTCTTTCCCTGGAAGCGAGGGTTGTTGCGACGAAAATCCGTTTCGTGCAGCGCATCGAGCGACTTGATCGCTCCCGTCAGGAAACCTCTGCCGAGCGGACTGTACGGCACCAGACCGATTTTTAGTTCCCGAATTGTCGGCAGAATTTCAGCTTCGAGATCGCGAGTCCAAAGCGAGTATTCAGTTTGAAGCGCAGTGATCTGGTGAACTCTGTTCGCACGGCGGATTGTTTGCGGTGCAGCCTCGGACATCCCGAGAAACCGGACTTTGCCTTCTTCGACAAGCCGGGACATCGCTCCGACTGTATCCTCGATGGGAGTGTTCGGGTCAACGCGGTGTTGATAGTACAGATCGATCGTCTCGATTCCGAGCCGCTTCAAGCTTGCTTCGCATGCCTGTCTGACATATTCAGGCGTACCGCTGATGCCAAGTCGTTCACCATTCTTCCCGCGTACGTTCCCGAATTTTGTGGCGATAGTAACTTTGTTTCGGTATGGCCGCAATGCTTTGCCGACAAGCTCCTCGTTGACGAATGGCCCGTACATGTCAGCCGTGTCAAAAAAAGTAATTCCGAGCTCGATGGCGCGATGAATCGTTTTGATTGACTCGCCATCGTTCCGCATTCCGTAGAACTCGGACATTCCCATGCAGCCGAGTCCGATTGCTGAAACCTTTAATCCTGATTTTCCAAGCTCTCGTTGTTCCATTATCCTCTCCATTCAAATGTTGTTCCTATAATTCTTAAAACTCGAAAGGCAATTTTTTGTCGATTGCCATCTGATCTTCATTCCACCCAATGGCAATTATTCGTTGCCCGTTAATATAGTTTGCCTCGTCAGACGCAAGATAAACTGCGGGCGGGCCCATCACGGCGGGATCTATCAGTTTATTTCTCATCGAATCCGAAATACTATCGGGAATCATACCTGTGTTTGTCGCTCCGCCGGGAAGTAGAACATTCAGCGTTATTCCAGTTTTCTCCAATTCCTGCGCCCAAATTGTGCTCATCGATTCCAGTGCTGCCTTGGATGGTCCGTACGGAGTGAACCCGTTGCGCTTCATCGTGTCATGATTAATCGAAATATTTATGATCCTTCCTTTTCCGCGCTCAAGCATGTGAGGCACAACTGCTCGGGTCATCAAGAAAACACCGGTCACGTTTGTGTCTATCACTATCCGCCACATATCAGGGTCCGCTTCCCAGAAAGGTTTTGTCTCCGTCATGAAGCTTTCATTGATGAATTTCATTCCCCGTGCGGCATTATTGACTAAGATGTCGATTCTGCCGAAGCCCGCCAACACAGAATCGACCATCTTCTGTACATCATCCTTATTGGAGACATCCGCAAGAACGGCTATACCGCCGGTTTTGGACGCGACTTCTTCGATTTCGTTTCTCTGACGCGCGGCGGTAACGACGACCTTCGCCCCTTCCGCGGCAAATGCCATGGCGATTGCTTTACCGATTCCGCGTCCGCCGCCCGTGACTATTGCCACTTTATCTTTAAGCTTCATTGACCGGTCACCTGTCCTGGGACATTCTCTCCAGCATCCAGTTTGGATAGACTCTCGGCGGCCTGCTCAGTTCGTCGAGCCGTGCAACTTCTTCAGGAGTCATTTCCCAGTCCGTGGTTTTAAGATTGTCGGTGAGCTGATCTTTGTTCTTTGCACCGATGATCACCGAAGTGACGCCGGGTTTTCTGAGAAGATAATTCAGCGCCGCCTGCGTAATTGTTGCGCCATGATTACGAGCTACCCTTTCTAACTCGTCCACGATGTCGAATCCCTTTTCTTCATCATACTGGAGAAACTGATTTGTCGGGTCGGTCCTTCTTGCTCCCTGCGGCCGCGGCTTACCGCGCCTGTATTTTCCCGTGAGAAATCCTCCGCCTAACGGGCTCCAGGGAAGTATTCCCAATTTCTGGTCGAGCGACAAAGGCACGAGGTCGTTTTCCAAATCGCGGGCGATCAGCGAGTACAAAGCTTGAAGTGTAACGAACTTTTCAAGGTTTTGCTTTTCTGAAATGGCGAGCGCCTTCATTAATTGCCAGCCTGTGAAATTTGAAACGCCAATGTATCTTACTTTTCCTTCTCTCACCAGATCGTCAAGAGCGCGGAGTGTTTCTTCCAGCGGAGTTTTTGGATCGAAGCTGTGAACTTGATACAGGTCAATGTAATCCGTGCCAAGTCTCCTGAGACTCGCGCTGCATGAATCCAATATATGTTTTCGCGAGAGTCCGATATCGTTTGGACCTGAGCCGGTTCTTCCTCTCACTTTCGTAGCCAGGACAATGTCCTTGCGTCTGATTCCTAACGCTTTGCCGAGAATTTCTTCCGACAATCCTTCGGAATACACATCGGCAGTGTCGAAGAAATTTATCCCGCCATCAATTGCCGTGTTCACCAGCTCATCGGCTTGCGTCTGTTGAACCTGGCCGATGCCTGTCCAGTATCCTTTGCCTCCGAAGGTCATGGCGCCGAAGCAGAGTTCGGAAACCCTTACGCCCGTATTGCCGAGAAATCGTGTTTTCATTTTTTATTCTCCTATTCATATCTAGAATGAAATCAAGTGCTAAAAATCAAAAGTCAGAAAATTCGTTCTCATTTTTGGCTTTCGAGTTTTTATTTCTGATTCTTCTTATTTAGGCTTTGCTCTTGAATACTGTACCGGGTATTGCGGATCGTCACCTAAAATCTTGGCGGCGTGAAGCGGGAAATACGGATCGCGCAAAAACTCGCGTGCCATGATAACGACATCGGCTTGACCGGTAATTAGTATGTTTTCCGCCTGTGCCGCGTCAGTTATTAATCCGATTGCGCCCGTCATTATTCCGGTTTGCTTCTTGATTTCATCTGCAAACTTGACCTGATACCCAGGCGCTATCGGTATTTTAGCTCCAGGAGCGACCCCGCCACTCGAGCAATCCACAAGATCAATCCCAATCTTCTTCAGCTCAGTCGCAAGTACAATGGACTGCGACAAGTCCCATCCGCCTTCAAGCCAATCGGTCGAGGAGATCCTAACGAATACAGGGAAGTCCGACGGCCATGTTTCCCTTACGGCTTTCGCGGCTTCAATCGGCAGCTTCATTCTGCTCTTCAGCTCTCCTCCATATTCATCTCTTCTGAGATTCGATAATGGCGATAGAAATTGATGAAGCAGGTAGCCATGGGCCATGTGTATTTCCGCAACCTGGAAACCAGCTTCAATAGCTCTTTTTGCCGCGCCGGCAAATTGGTCCACGACCATCTTAACGTCCGCTTGCGCCATTTCCTTCGGCAGGGGATAATTCTCCGCGAACTTTGCCGCGCTCGGTGCAATTACCTGCCATCCGCCGTCGGCGACTACAACTTCGCCTTCACCCTCCCACGGAATTTTTGTTGAAGCCTTTCGACCGGCGTGGGCGAGTTGAACACCCGGGATCGCACCTTGAGCCCTGATAAAGCCGGTAATCCGCTTAAACGCTTTTACGTGTTCCTCAGACCAGATGCCTGAGATCTGCCGGAGAAATTCTGCCTTCCGGCGAGACGGCTGTCGCTTCGGTGATGACGAGCGCCGCGCCGCCGACGGCTCTGCTTCCTAGATGGACAAAGTGCCAGTCGTTCGGAATCCCGTCTTTCGCTGAATACTGGCACATAGGCGATACAAAAATCCTATTCTTAAATTCTAGATTTCTAATTGTCAATGGTGAAAGTAATTTGCTCATTGTCATCCCTGAAAATCAAAATCAAAGTTCAAAAATCTAAGCCGAATTCAGCTATAGCTAAAACTTCTTCTTGACCTTTTACTTCTGCGCTTTGACTTTTCGTCATTTAACGTGATATTTCAAAAACTCCAGGGTCATCGGCCACGCTTGCTTTGACGCCCTTTCGTTGTAAGAAGCTCGCTGGTCGCAGAAGAAGCCATGATCGGCATATGAAAACGTGACGTTGCCGAATTCTTTTCCTGCTGCGCGAAGCGCGTCCTCGACTGTACGAGTATGCTCGGGCAGAATATGCTTGTCGAGTCCTCCCCAAAATAACAGGATCGGGCCGTGAAGGTTCTTGGCGCGGTCGAGTAAACTTTGCGCTATCCCGCCACCGTAGAACGACACCGCGGCTTTCAATGGAACAATCGAATCTGCAAGAAACGAGACTCTGCCGCCCATGCAAAAACCAATGGAAAATATATTTCGGGAATCAGTCCGTGAATCTTTAATCAACCAATCATGTGCTGCCCTAATGTCGGTCTCAAGATCCTCGTTGGTCAGCTTTGAAATGTGTCGTTGTGTCTCCGTGAAATTGTCGTAACTTCCCTCGAAGCCGGGCCCGGTACGATGAAAGAGCTCCGGTGCAATTGCCGTAAATCCCTCCTTCGCCAATCGGTCTGCAACGCTGCGAATGTACGCGTTCACTCCGAATGCTTCCTGAAATACCATAATGCCGGGATTTGGCCCCGCACCTTGAGGTCTCGCAACGTAGGAAGCCATGGTTGATCCGTCAGATACACTCAAGTCAACGTAATTTTTCGTGTCCATTATGATTCACCTTCCTCATTACATATGCTGAATATTGAAATTTGAAGACTTGATCCAGCCTGTCATTTAATCTCACTTTTGAATTTTGATGTTCCACTTATTTTTATCTCGCCACAGTCGGATAAAGTTTCGCCCCGATGAGGACGAGTACTACAGTTGAGAGTACTAAAGCGGTGAAGTCGAAAGGAATTCCAAAGACGGATGTTCCGCCGACAAGCATCATGGCTCTCAATGCATCGACTTCGTAAGTTAGCGGGTTGACATGCGCAATCGCCTTCAGCCAATCCGGCATTATCGAAATTGGATATATTGCATTGCTGGCGAAGAAGAGCGGCATCGTAAGTATCTGTCCGATTCCCATGAAGCGTTCACGCGTCTTCACAATGCACGCTACGATCAGGGAAAAGGTCGAGAAGAGTGCTGCGCCCAGGATTACCGCCAGCGCTATTCCGAGAAGTGAGAGAGGGTTCCACGAAAGTTTTACATGCAGCAGCAACGCGAGCAAGTAAATAATTATTGCCTGTGAGATTGCACGAACTCCGGCTGAAAGCGCTTTTCCGAGAACGAGCGCCGTCCGGGGAGTGGGACTTGCGAGAAACTTGTGAACGATGCCGAGGTCGCGTTCCCAAATTATCGCGATGCCGTAAAATATCGCCACGAACAGAACGCTCTGTGCCAATATGCCCGGCGCCATAAAATCCATGTAGCTCATGTTTCCGGTCGGTATTGCGCGAACGCGGGTGAAGACTTCTCCGAATACAAGCATCCACAATGCCGGCTGCGCCGCACGCGTAAGCAGCTCGGTCGGGTCGTGCCGCAGCTTTCTTACTTCAAGCTCCGTAATTACCAGCGTCTTATTTATAAAATTCTTAATCCAGCTAATTGCGCCGACTTTAGGAACGCTGATCGCGCTACCCAAGTCTGCGTGCATTACGTCTTGTTCTAGATACATCTTTTAATCTTTCTCCTGTCTCGCTGTTTTCAAGTTTATTGCCGGCGTAGAATTCGAACACTTTGTCAAGAGTCGCACCGTTGCCGCCGATCGAAGCTTTCAATTCATCGGGGGTGCCGGCCGCCGCTATCTTGCCGTGATTCATAATAACAACCTTGTCGCACATTTCGTCTGCTTCTTCCATGTAATGGGTCGTCATGACGACAGTTGTACCATCTTGCGCGAGTGCGCCGACATATTTCCAAACGGTCTCACGAGCGACGGGGTCGAGTCCGACCGTTGGCTCGTCCAAGTAAAGAACATGCGGCTTATGTAGAACGGCTTGTGCTATTTCGAGTCTTCTTATCATTCCACCCGAATAGCTCCTCACAAGCTTGTCAGCCGAATCCGCCAGTCCCATGAAGTGAAGTGAATTATCTATCCGCTGCTCTCTTTCGTTTGCAGGAATGTCATACAGTTTTGCGAACACGAGAAGGTTTTCGTAGCCCGTGAGTGTTCCGTCTGCTGAAAGAAGCTGCGGGACGTAACCGATGATTCGACGGACACTCGATGCATTGTGGACGATATCGAAGCCGGCGACCGCGGCATTGCCTGATGTCGGAGGCAATAGCGTTGTCAGCATTTTGATCGTTGTAGTTTTTCCGGCGCCGTTCGGTCCGACAATTCCGAAAATTTCGCCTAACCCAACGGAAAAAGATATTGAATTCACGGCAGTGAAGTCGCCGAATCGTCGGGTCAGATCTTTTGCCTCGAGGATGGTGGTCCTCTTTTTACTGATTTTATTCTCTGCTGCGTACGAATTTTCTGATTTAGTTTCTGTCATGATATTTGGACTCTGATACAATTTTCAATCTTTAAAATGTTCGTTAGTGTAAAACCCTTCGAGTCTTTCGACAACGGCTTGAATGCTGAATTTGTCTTCGACCCGCTTTCTCCCCGCATCTCCGAATTTTTTTCTCATCGATAAATTTTGAGCGAGTTTTAGAATACCATCGGCGAGTGCGTGATAGTTTTTCGGCGGAACGAGTATACCTGTTTCGTTATCGATGACTATGTCGAGCACTCCTGCGTTCCCGGTCGCAACGACCGGCAGCTTCATTGCCATGGCTTCCGTCAATATCAAGCCAAACGATTCTTCGTGCGACGGGAAAGCTAGAATGTCAAGCGCAGACATGATGCGAGGGATGTCCTTGCGATATCCGGCTAACTCCACAACCGAGTCAAGCTCGAGCCCATGAAGAAGATTCTTAATATGCAATTCATATTCACTTTCGCCGTAACTTGCGCCGCCGACGATGATGAAGCGGAAATTTATTTCGGAGCCGGCGACAATTTCCCTCGCTGCTCTTAAAAATTCCTCATGTCCCTTACCCTGCGAGATTCGCCCCGCCATCCCCACCAAGATTTCTTCCTTTGAAATTCCAAGCTCGTTCCGTACCGTTTCTTTGTCATATAGATTCGGATCAAACTCATCAAGGGAAACTCCCGGCGGAACCACGTGAACTTCCTTGTCAGCAACAGGGCAGGTGTTTAAAACACTTCCTCTAATGTAATTTGAAATTGCAAATGTGCCCTGGAGTCTTCCATAAAGAAATCGATGAAGCGGATCGGTTTTCTTAACCCCGCTGGCTACGTGCTTTGTCAGGAACAGATTTGCGTGCGACGACGAAAGCTTCATGGCCGGCACGAGCCACCATAAATCGTGCGAAAGATGTGTGTGGACAACGTCGTAACTGTAGCCTTTCAAAAGCTTGCTCAGATCCTTGATCGTGCTGATTGCCTGATTATCATTGTTGAGAAGACCGACCGAGGGAACTCCGGCAGCATAAGCTTCCTTCAATAGAGTAGTCCTGGGGATGCAAAGAAGGCTGACTTCATGTCCTCGTTTCAGCAATTCGCGTGTGATGAGAAGCGCCTGCATTTCAAGACCTCCCCACGAGCGGGAACCGCACGATTGAAGAATCTTCAACTTTCCACCTCAAAGAAAAGGCAGTACTTTCTAAAAGCGGAGAAACTTCTCTCCTTGACAAGTTCCCTGCCGGGCAGTACTTCGTTCATTTCTCTACCAAACTTTTTCTCCTAATGCCTGATCAAGCTCGTAACTGCTTATTACAAACTGGTACAACGCCTGAATCTGCATAAGCTCAGCCTCGGAAAGTGAAGTCTCGGCATCTAACAAGTCCAAATTGGTCACCGTGCCAGCTTGGTAGCGTACTCGTGCTTGTTCGACTGCACTCTTTGCCTGCTCAACGGTTATCGCCGTCATGTTGATCCTGTCCATGCTTGATCTGGCGTCGGATATGCCTTTCTGGACGTCGGCTTTGATTTGTTCTGCCATATTGTTTCTGTAATCCTCTGAGACGCGAATGCCTGCACCGGCTTCTTCTTCCAAATTCTTCTCACGAAAGCCGTCGAATATTGGAACCGCTAACTGAACGCCTGCGACGAAATTACCGCGCATCGAGGTCTCGTCAGGGAAAAAACCGTTTTTGAGTCCCCACATTAGCGATGCATTGAGCGTCGGATTGTTTGTTGAAGAAGCGACTTTATATTGCATTTGTGCTGTACTTAATTGGTCATTGGCGACTTTCATCTCGACCCGGTTGTCCAGCGCCAGAGAAATGAGTGAATCGGCATTTAGCGCGACAGGTGCTTCCGTGAACTCGCCGGCAAGATTAACGGGCGAATCTGCCGGCAGCCCGACAATCTGTCGGAAGGCAACCTTTGTGTTTTCCAGATTGTTTTGAAGATTAATCTTCGAGTTTTCTGCGGCGGCGACGCGAACCTGAGTCGTAAGCACGTCAAAATCAGTTGCCGATCCTGCCTGAACTTTCTTCTGCGTCATGAGAAGATGATCGTTTAAATTTTTTATTTCCTCATCTTGAACTAGAATGCTTTTCTCAAGAAACAGGATTGCGTAAAAAGTCTGGATGGTGCGATAAGAAAGTCCGTCCTTGGCGAGTTCGAGACGATCCTGTGCCGTAGTTACCTGACTTGCCGCAAGGTCAACCGATTTATTTCGTTTGTTGAAGTCATAAATCGTGCCTTCGATGCCGAGATGCTCGTCCCAGGTATTCAAAGGGTAAAGCTGGAAGCCCTCCCCAAAAAATGAGATTGCCGATGCGGGACCGAGCCGCGCGTAAGCGAGGTCTGCACTTGCGTCCGGATAATAACTGCTCTTGCTTTCATCCACTCTCGATTCGTAAACATCTACTGAATGCGCAGCCTGTAGAATTTCAGGGTTTGTTTGAAGAGCTTTCTGTATCGACGCTTCGAGAGTTAATGAATCCGGCGAAGTCGTTCCTCGTTCGGGAACTTCGATTTGGGAGAACGCCGATGTTGAAATCGATAAAATTATGATTGATAAAATTATGCTAAAGCGAGATTTCATTATTTTCACCATTTTTGTATTTCATTATTCCAGGGTTGTGATCTTTTCGGTTTTCGCCTTGCGCCTCGTCCTCAGGAAGATGAGCGGGATGACACAAAACATCATAATTGCGAAGGCAAAGAGAAACGTATCGTCAGTCGCTTGAACAATTGCCTGCCGGACAATATCAGAAATTATCAAAGCCTTGGCTCTCTGAATTTCCAGGCCCGACGGGGCACTCAAGACCATGGTTGAGAAATTCCTCAAGCCGTACAGTATATGCTGGTACGCTTGAGAATACTGATCCACCGACTGACCGTCCACGGCGGTGTGAAAGAGAGTCCTCTGCGTAAGGACCGCACCGACTATTGCGACGCCGAAGCTTCCTCCTACCTGTCTGATGACGTTGAAGAGTCCGGATGCCTGTGCCATGTCCTGCCTCTTGATGTCCGTCAAAGCGATAGCGCTTAGAGGAGTAAATAGCAAGCCCATGCCCAGGCCGCGAATATAAATCGGAAACATAACTTCCGAATGCATTGAGAAAAGCGATAACGATCCGTTTAAATACCAGCTCCAGCCGAGCAAAAGAATGCCGATTACCGCTGGAATCTTCGGATTGATCTTGTCCGACATTATGCCTGCAATAGGCGCGATGATTCCTTGAAGAACACCCATCGGTAGAAAAATCGCTCCCGCCTGGTATGCGGTATAGCCAAGTGAATTCTGAAGATAGAGCGGGAGAAGAAAAATACTCCCAAATGCGGACAATCCAAATATGAAGAAGACCGCATTCGCCATGCGGTAATTGAAGCTTCTAAACAGCTTCAGATTTATCAGGGGGTGCTTGACGGACAATTCCGTTATGAAAAACACTACGAGGCCGACAAAGGCTATCACGAAATTTATCAAGATGAAGGGCGATGTCCATCCTCCCGTGTTCCACGCCGCGTTTCCGTCGGCGAGGGCGAGAAGAAGAGCAACCATGGAAGTGGCCATTGAAATAAAGCCGACGAAATCGAATGAGCGCGAATGCTCAGACTTGTATTCTCTCAGGATTGCCCAGGTCGCAAAGACCCCGATGAGACCGACGGGAACGTTCACATAAAAGATCGCATTCCAGTTGAACCTGTTCGACAAGATAGCCACCGATGAGCGGTCCGAACGAAACGGAGCCTGCCGCGGCAATAGCCCAGAAACCGAGCGCTGTACCACGTTGTTCATACGGAAATTCGTGCAGGATTATCGCCATCCCAACAGGCATCAAGAATCCGCCGCCGATTCCCTGGATGACTCGGAAAAAGATTAATGCCGATTCATTCCAGGCCGAACCGCAGAGAAATGAGCCCAGCGTAAAAAGGAAAAGTCCTCCCATGTAAACAAACTTATAACCCAGGTGATCCGCAAACCAGGCGGATGCCGGAAGCATTACCGAAAAAGCTATAAGGTACCCATTCAGTACCCATTCAGCGGTGTCTATCGGTATTCCGAATGTGGCCATGATCTTTGGAAGGGCCACATTCACGATAGTCGCATCTAGAACAACCATGAATGTTCCGATCATTATATTTGTCAATACCCACCACTTGTAGCTCGGATGGTCCGTGTCCAAAACGGAACCAGCATATCCCTTCCTCCCATTTTCAACCGACGTGAATCCGGTCATTTTCTCTCCTCCTTAAATGTAAATGTATATGTAAACTCTTCAGATAATTGTGCTTCAGTGGACTGTAACTGCTTTTCTGCCCGCTGCTTTTTTCTTGTGCGTCCTCAAAAAGAATATAGGAATGACGCATAGGATCATTATGGCGAACGCGAACAGGAAAGTGTCGTCTGTTGCTTGAACAATTGCCTGCTGCGCAACGTTCGACATCACGAGTGCCTTTGCCCGTTGTATTTCAACGTTTAACGGGCCGCTCAAAACTTGCGTCGCGAAATTCCTTAAGGTGTAAGACACATGCTGAAATGCCGGAGAGTATTGACTCATCGCCTGCCCGTTGATCGCAGTGTGAAAGAGAGTCCGCTCCGTCAAAAGCGTACCGATGACGGCGACTCCGAAGCTTCCTCCGACTTGTCTAATTACGTTGAACAATCCGGACGCCTGCGCCATTTTTTCTTTCCTTATATCCGAAAGTGCGACCGTGCTTAAGGGTGTGAATAGTAATCCCATCCCGAACCCGCGAAGATAAACGGGGAACATCACCTCGGCGTGCATTGAGAAAAGCGAAAGGAACCCGTTCAGGTACCAGCTCCACGCGAGGAGAACAATCCCGGTGATTGCGATGATCTTGGGATTAATTCTGTCGGCAAGAATTCCTGAGATTGGCGCTACGATGCCTTGAATTATCCCCATAGGCAAATAAACCGCGCCCGCTTGGTATGCGGTGTAACCGAGCGAATCCTGCAGGTAAAGCGGGAGGAGAAAAGTGCTCCCGAAGACCGAGAAGCCGAATATGAAGAGCACGATATTTGCCATACTGTAGTTAAAGCTTTTCAGCAAGTTTAACTCGAGTATCGGATGCTTGACCCTAAACTCTGTGATGAGGAAAATAACTAAAGACACGAAGGCGATCGCAAAGCACGATAGAATAAATGTGGATGTCCACCCGCCAGTGTTCCATGCCGCGTTTCCGTCGGCTAATGCAAGAAGCAGGGAAACAAGGAAAGTGCTCATAGATATGAAACCCACGATGTCGAAAGAGCGGGCGTGTTCAACCTTATACTCTCTCTGGATAGCCCAGGTTGCAAAAAGTGCCAAAATTCCAACCGGGATGTTCACGTCGAATATTGCATGCCAACTGAAATTGTCCACGAGGTAACCCCCGATCAGTGGACCGAATGAAACCGAACTGGCGGCAGCAATGGCCCAAAAGCCGAGTGCCGTTCCGCGTCTTTCGAGAGGAAATTCCCGAAGTACTATAGCCATGCCGACAGGCGTGATGATGCCGCCGCCGAGCCCTTGAATTACTCTGAAGAATATTAAAGCATTTTCGTTCCAGGCAAGTCCGCATAGAAATGAACCGCTTGTGAAAAGGAAGAGTGCGAGCATATACATGCGTTTGTAGCCGAAATGATCCGCGAGCCAGCCGGAGCTTGGAAGCATCACGGCGAATGCGAGAAGGTAGCCGTTGATCACCCACTCCGCCTTATCCACCGTTATTCCGAACGCCGCCATGATCTTCGGCAGCGATACATTTACTATGGTCGAATCGAGCACGGCCATGAATGTGCCGAGCATGATGTTGGCAAGCACCCACCACTTGTAGCTGCCGTGTTGGGGATTCCCGAACGCTGTCGGCTTCCCCGAAGATAGACTATTGGAATTTCCGTTGTGAAAGCTCATTTCAAATCTTGCTTTGTGTCAATTAATTCTTTGCAAATGTTGCACGAGCCGGCGCTTGTTTCTCTGCAGAAAACAACGTCACGACCATGGTTCTCCTGCGGCGCAAAAAGAAAATCGGTGCGAGGCATGCAATTGTAATCGCGCCGGCAAGAAGAAAATCATCGTTCACGGCGGATACGAATGCCTGTTTCAAGACGTGACTGACAATCAGTCCCCTGCCGCGCAGTGAAGACTGTGGCATTGATCCGCCGATTGCGCGCTGGGAGAAATGCTCTAAGCCGCGCAGCACCTTTTGAAAGGAAGCTGAGTGCTCATTCACCGCTATGCTATACGACGCCGTGTGATAAATGACTCTCCGTGTCAGCAGCGTTCCGAATAGTGCAACGCCGAAACTTCCGCCGACCTGCCGAATGACATTAAATAATCCCGATGCCTGTGCCATCTTGTGCCTCGGAATGTTCGTGAGTGCCAGTGTACTAAGCGGCGTAAACATCATCCCCATCGCGAAGCCTCTCAGGTATAGAGGGAGCATTATCTGCGAGTGCATCGAAAACAGGGACAGGAAATAGTTCAGATACATGCTTATGCCGAGAAGGACAATTCCCACCGCCGCGGGGATTCGCGCGTCGACCTTGTCGGAGATGTAGCCTGAGAACGGAGCGGTCATTCCTTGGAGTATGCCTACCGGGAGAAACACGAGCCCTGCTTGAAATGGGGTGTAATTCAAGGAATTCTGGAGGTACAAAGGCATAAGAAATGTGCTTCCGAACATTCCGAGACCGAATATGAACAGGACTATGTTTGTAATTCCAAAATTAAAATCCTTCAAAAGCTTCAATTCTATCAAAGGATGTTCTATGCTTAAGTCCACCAGCAAAAATGTTATCAGACCTATTCCGGATAGTGCGAAGCACGCCAAAATGAACGTGGACGTCCAACCGCCGGTATTCCATGATGCATTACCGTCTGCTAATGCCAACAAAAGGAACGTAAGGAAAACCGATACGGATAAAAATCCCAAGAAATCAAAACTCCGCGAATGCTCCGTCCTGTATTCTCGTTGAATGACCATGGTCGCGAAGATTCCAATCAGTCCAACCGGAATATTTACGTAAAAAATCTCGTGCCACGAAAAATTGTCGATGAGATATCCGCCGATCAGCGGACCGAAAGAGACCGACGCCGCGGCGGCAATCCCCCAGAATCCGAGTGCAATTCCGCGTCTTTCCGGCGGAAATTCGCGAGTAACGATTGCCATGCCGACGGGCATCAAAAAACCCGCGCCTGCGCCTTGAATCACACGAAATGTCACAAGCACATTTTCGTTCCACGCTATCCCGCATAATAATGATCCGCTCGTAAAGAGTGCCAGTGCGAGAAGGTACGTTCGTTTATAACCGAAATGATCCGCCACCCACCCGGATGTCGGGAGCATTACTGCAAGAGCAAGCAGATATGCCGTTGCGACCCATTCGATTTTGTCAACCGTCACTCCGAACGATGCCATGAGCGTAGGAAGGCCGACGTTGACTATCGATGCATCGAGAACCGCCATGAATGTGCCGATCATCACATTTCCCAATACCAGCCACTTGTAAGATTCGTGGGTGTGGTGGAGCACCGACACCTGGCCGTTCGACGAAGTTGTGTTCGTGCGTAGTGCCATCTTCTTACTTGATTCTTACCGACACCTCGACGGACATTCCGGGTCTCAACACAAGTGTTGATCCGTCGCTTGTGGAAGGATCGTCAATTGAAATCTTGATCGGTACTCGCTGCGTGACCTTCGTAAAATTTCCTGATGCGTTATCCGGAGGAATCAGCGAAAATTCAGATGCCGTGTAATTGCCAATTTCGAACACCTTCCCGTAAAACTTGGTGCCCGCATATGTGTCCACGTCTATCTCAACAGGATCGCCAAGATGGATATGTCCCAATTTTGTTTCCTCAAGGTTCGCTGTCACCCAGATGTTTTTCAAATCGTAAATCGTGAATATTGGCTGGCCGGGCTGAACGAACGTCTCCGGTAAGAACCCACCTTTTAGCAACGGCCCCGTCCATCGGAGAGGCGATCACTGTGTTCTGGAGCTGTGATTCTATGACTCCGATCTGCGCCTTGGCTGCGGAGATCTTAGATAGGTCGATGTTGTACTGGGCTTGAGCCGCTTCGAGAGCCTTCTGGGCGTGATCATATTGTTCTTTAGTATCTATTCCACTTTTGTATTGAACTTCCGCGCGGTTAAAGTCGTCGTTGGCGCGGTTAATATTTACCTGATCGAGTGGAAGGCTTTGCTGTGCCAGTCCGAGTCCCGCTTTGGCAGAGGCTTCTTGTGCCCGCAAATCGCTGTCATCAAGTTTCACGAGAACCTGTCCGGCTTTCACCGAGTCGCCTTCGTCCGTCCCCAGGTAAATGATTCTGCCGAGCATTTTCGTGCTGATCGCCACGCTGTTAGCGTCAACGTAAGCGTCGTCGGTAGCTACATAATCTTGCATATTCATATACCAGTAATATCCCGCAATGGCGATGACCGTCAACACCGCAAGAATCGGGATTATGACTTTTTTGCGGCGGAAGAGGGGAACATCCTCTATGTCTTCATCACCCGCACCGTTTTCAGCAGCTTTATGATTCATAACCTCACCCTGAACAATATCCTTTTTGTCTTTTTCCGTGTTCTCCATTTATATGCTTCCTTCTATTTTCTCTTTTTAATTCCGTTAAGAATAATTTCGACAATTTCTTTTGTCGCTTGCTCAAGGAGACGAAATGTCTCCTCGTCAAGATTACGTTGAAGCTTATGCAGGAACCAGCTTCGCGGTCCGTAGAGCATCTGCATAATCGCCTCTGCGGACTGTTGTGGATTTGAGATTCCAAAATCGCCGTTTTTCTTGCCGAGCTGAAGGATTTGCTGCAGAGCCTTAACTTCCTGCTTTTGGAATTCTTCATACAGCTCAACTGATGAGGCTCTCATTTCACCATGTTGTTGGAATCCGAGAGCACGCAAATTTGCGAGGTTTCGAAAATGCTCCATTCGTTTTGCAGCGTACCGGCGAAGCATGTCGCATGACGGGATTTTCTCCTCGGTCATCGAATGGACGTTGTTAAAGAACTGGTTTTTCTCCTGCTTGACTACTTCTTCAAACAGGCTTTCCTTCGTCGGGAAATAATAATACAGGGAGGCTTTGCCCATACCGATATCCGCGGCTATTTCGTCCATCGTAACTTTTGAAAATCCGTAATACGCAAATCTCTTTCGAGCTGCGTCGAGTATTACCGCCTGTTTTTCGCTTGACAATTGTTCTTGCATTTCTTTCGTCCTTAAAACCGTTCGACTGTTTAAGTAATGTAGTCGAAATATATAACATCGGGAAAGGGAAATCAAGTTCCCGAATTTCCGGGAATAATGGGATTAAGGATCGGTGGTCGTTGAGCAAAAGGGGCGCGGCAAAAGGTCAGATTCAGAGCCGGGACGGTATCCTTAGTATCACTTTCTTCATCATTGCTGAAAAAGGCCTATACCTGAACTGAATTTGCCGCCGCTTCTGTATTAGAAAAACATGAGAAATGGGAGCTTGGCGTTACCATAAATCTCCCCACAACACACTCTCCCACTTTTCAGTGGAGCCTGCAGACAATCCGTTTGCCCCTATTCTTCTTACCAGGTCCCCGGTGCAAGCGGGAATGCTAGGTTCTCATAGTACTGCAATGTTTCATCGGGCTTCTCAAATCCGTCCGGAATTGGCATTTTTGAAAATGTCTGGAAATACAGCACACACGCATTTCTCCACCAGACGGCTTCGTTCTCCTGAATCTCAAGGAGCATTTGTACATCGTGGAACTCCTCGTCATCTATTCTCCCTTCAAGAGAATTCCATATCTTCTGCGCGCGGCGAACGCTGTCAACACCTGCATAATAGTGAAAGCAAATCTCGTCCCAGAGCGTATGGCCTGAATTCATCTTGTGGTTCCATGGAACATGGTGAAACCAGAGAAGCTCATTATCCGGGCATCCAGCGAGCGAAGCAAACTGTTCTGCCACAGGCGGATAATATTGGTCTACATAGTCGCTGCCTGTCTTCGTGCGGTCGAAACCCACGCCGATACTGTCGGCGCGGTGATAATATGTCGAATTCCAATCTTTATGAGGCGAATAATCTATCCACGGGCCTGGCCCATAATGACTGTCGTAGCCGAATATCATGTTGAGGCCGAGCGGATCCATATAATTTACCACGTTCTCTCTCGAAGGCATCATGATGGATTCTATCTTCTTCACGACATCGGAATCATTTGAAAAAGTCATACGGATCCATTCACCTGCGATTCGTGCGGAGGTAAGTTCATGATTCCATGCGAAACGTCCGAAGGCGTACCAGTTTGCCTGATCGAACGGATGCCCGGTCCAGTTGCGATCCGCACCAATATTTGAAACTCCGGCGATGCCTGTCAATTCGTGGCGATCGAGAGAACCGTCCACGATCTTTCCAATAGTTGAACCTTCACCTTTAGCGTAAGTGTCGGATTCGAGAGATTCTTTGAATAAAGGCGCCAGATAACACAGGCTTGTTCCCTGACCTAAATATTCCATTGTGATCTGGACTTCCATCATCAGAGGAGTGTTCGGCATTGCACCGAACAACGGATTGAAAGGTTCGCGGGGCTGAAAATCCAAAGGGCCGTTCTTGACCTGAAGCAAAACGTTGTCTGCAAATCTTCCGTCAAGCGGTTTGAATTCTTCATAAGCCTGCCTGGCGCGGTCTTTAGTATCATACGTATAAACGAAAGCCCTCCACATAACCACACCATTATAGGGTTTCAGAGCTTCCGCGAGCATGTTTGCGCCGTCCGCCTGCGTGCGGCCATAATCTTCCGGGCCGGGTTCACCTTCGGAATTTGCTTTGACGAGGAATCCGCCGAAGTCTGGAATGTGAGAATAGATATCTTTGACTTTGTTCCTCCACCATTGACGGACTTGCGGGTCCAACGGGTCGGCAGTTTTCAGTTTGCCTAATTTTATCGGCGCATCAAAATTGGCAGCGACATAAACCTTTATTCCGTAGGGACGGAACACACTTGCGAGAGCTGTGAGCTTCACGATGTAGCGATCAGTTAATATAAGCGGATCAGCGTTCACATTATTCATAACGGCGCCGTTGATCCCGATGGACGCGTTGGCGCGAGCGTAATCTTTGTAGCGCGGCTTTATGTAAATTGGCAGCGTGTGCCAGTCCCATATCGAGAATCCTGCGTAACCTCTTTCGACCGTTCCGTTGAGATTATCCCAGTGGTCGAGCACTCTCAGCATGATCCGTGGATATGATATGACATCAAGACTGGAGATGTCCTCGTTTGTCTGAAGCAGTCTGAGGAAATGGAACACTCCGTAAAGAACTCCGATGTCTTCATTAGCGGTGATAATTGTTACCCTCTTTCCCTTGATCTTACTCGTGAAAATTACAAATCCTTCGGAGCCGACTTTTTCCAGCTTAGTTCTCAGATCGATCCCAGCCAGAAGCGTGGAGTTTTTATATGTTCCGACTAACAATGTGCCATCTTGACTTAATTCGTTGGCTTCAGGAATTTTTGAGCCTAACAACCCGTCAAGTCCCATCTTCAATTCATGTTTGGCGGCTTCCATCGTCGGAGATGTTCCATCAACCATCCACGCTTTAATTGACTGCTTATATTCATCAAGCGTTTGCCGGTTTGAAATCAAATCGTATTTCAGCCAGAGCCTGTATCCATCATCGGCTCGGACTGTCCCAGCATACATCGAAGATAGAAGGAATACGGCAAGAACTAAGGAGAATTTTTTCATGCGTCACCCGCGTTGGTTTGAACAAATTTATTTTGTCTGAATAAAAAAGGCATCGTCATCTTTGCCGGTTGATTATTTGACGCGATGGGTATATCCGGATTATTCACGGCGTCGAAAGTTATCTTCAACGTCAAATGGAAACAAATCATGGGTCCCGTTTTCTTCGAAGGCCATCCCTTTTGCCAAATTGAGCTTCCGTCTGCCGATACTCGATGCAAGTGGTCCTCGACCCATTCTATAACGGCGGCTTCCTATGCTTCGTCCAGGAACTTTGATGCTTCATTTTCCCTGGCTAAAATACCGGATCCGACAGCGCTGAATAGCTTGTCAAGAGTTTTGTTGGTTAACCATGCTGCGTAACCGGCCGCGATCCAGAGAATTTATGATTTTCCATTTACTGCTCTTTCGTTCAGCGTCAAGTTACGAAACATCTTTTGTGAATAAAATGTGCTCTCGGACGTTGTCAACATATATGCTTTCAGATATTATAACTTCGTCCTTATTTGACCTGCTCGAGGAGGCTTGCTGTGTTCAACTGGATAATGGATTTTGTCCTTCAAAATGGCCATGGTCGTCGTTGCAGCACGAGATCGTCGATATGCATCTTACGTTTGGGGAGAACGATTTTGAAAGTCAGGCTGGATCGCAATCAAAAGGGAGGAGAAAAAAACGGTGCATGTAGAATAGTGTCATTATTCTTCGCAGCTAACACGGCAGTAGAGGGGGGACAGATTTGGAGAGGTAAACGAATGATTGCGAAGGAAAGGAGAATAGTCTCAGCGGGGAAAGACTACCCGGAGAACGGAAGATTGAGATCTTTTGTTATCGCCCAAATAACACTCTTCGGCAGAGACATCACAAATATCAAACAAACACACTTTGTTTTTGTTCCAATTAATAGAGTTCGGCGTGCGAAGCAAGGCTTTTCCGATTTACGGTTTCAAAACGCCAAACAAATTTTGCGCTAAAGTCAATTCTCGCAATTAATTCCTTGACTTTGCTCACCTATGGAGATAATTTTCGATTCACTTCTCAAATCAAAGTGAGAATTGTTGTGGCTAATAAACTGTTGAGAAGTTGTAAGGCCAGTTGGCGCAATATTCCACAACTGGTAATTGAACGAAGGTAAGCAGTCCAAGATTTAAAATAAATGGGAGGAGTGCTCATGGCATATAGTGATGTTTTCATTTCAGAGGATACGAAGGCTCAATCGAAGTGGGGCGGTGTTTCGGTGCGCCGTCATTTTACAAAGCAGGGTATTCATCCTTTTGACGAAATAAAATGGGAAACGCGAACCGCATCCATCTCCAACGAGAAAGGTGAGGTTATATTTCAGCAGGATGATGTCGAGGTTCCGGATTTTTGGAGCATGACAGCCACAAACGTTGTCGTATCGAAATATTTTCACGGGCAATTAGGAACTTCTCAGCGAGAGCGCAGCGTAAAACAGGTTGTCGATCGTGTTGCGCGCACAATTACGAAATGGGGCGTAAAGGGAGGGTACTTCGCATCTAAAGAAGACGCATCGGCTTTTTATGACGAGCTGACCTATTTGCTCGTGTACCAGCATGTCTCTTTCAACAGTCCGGTGTGGTTCAACGTCGGCATTGAAGACAGGCCGCAATGTTCGGCATGTTTCATCAATTCCGTGAAGGATACCATGGAGTCCATCCTCGATCTTGCAAAGACGGAAGGCATGTTGTTCAAATGGGGAAGCGGCACGGGAACAAATTTTTCAACGCTCAGGTCTTCTAAAGAAAGACTTTCTGGTGGTGGTACGGCTTCAGGTCCGGTATCATTTCTGCGCGGCTTCGATTCCTTTGCGGGAGTCATAAAATCAGGCGGCAAAACGCGCCGCGCCGCCAAGATGGTTATTTTAAATTCAGATCATCCTGACATACTGGACTTCATCAGGAGCAAGTCGGACGAAGAGAAGAAGGCGTGGGCATTGATAGATGCCGGCTATGATCCGGGATTCAATGTCCCGGGCGGAGCTTACGATTCCGTGCAATTCCAAAATGCAAACCACAGCGTTCGTGCGACCGATGACTTTATGCGTGCGGTGTTGGAAGACAAAGAATGGACAACCAAAAATGTCAGAGACGGAAAACCTGCAGGCACTTACCGTGCGCGTGATTTGATGCGCGAGATTTCAGAATCTGCATGGATCAGCGGCGATCCCGGGATGCAATTTGACACCACGGTTAACAACTGGCATACATCTCCGAACACTGCCCGGATCAACGCCTCGAATCCTTGCAGTGAGTATATGTTTTTAGATGACAGCGCGTGCAACCTGGCGTCGCTGAATCTCATGAAGTATAGAAAAGAAGATGGTTCCTTCAACGTCAATTCGTTTTTGCATTCTGTCGATGTTGTCATCACGGCACAGGAGATAATCGTCGGCAACGCAGGTTACCCGACGAAGTCGATCGAGAAAAACAGCTTTGCTTTTCGTCCGCTCGGAATAGGCTACGCAAATCTTGGCGCGCTGCTCATGTCGCTGGGTCTTCCGTACGACAGCGAACCCGGGAGAGCTTACGCTGGCGCGATCACTGCACTTATGACAGGCGAAGGATACAAACAGAGCGCGCTCATTTCGAAGACAAGCGGCCCATTCGATGGATACGAAGTGAATCGAGAGCCGATGTTAGGAGTTATTCGAAAACATCGTGCACATGTCAACAAAATAGACGCCGTTATTCTACCGGATGATCTTGTTGAGTCCGCGAGAAAAGTCTGGGATGACGCCTTGACTATCGGAAAAGAATACGGCTACAGGAACTCGCAGATTTCCGTCCTTGCACCGACAGGTACAATCGGCTTCATGATGGACTGCGACACGACAGGCGTGGAACCGGACATCGCTCTTGTGAAGTATAAGAAGCTTGTCGGTGGTGGTTACATGAAAATCGTGAACAACACCGTCCCACTCGCCCTCAAGACACTCGGGTATTCTGGAAGTCAGATAGATGAAATTGTCAAATATATAGACTCGAACGGAACGATTGAAGGTGCACCGCACTTGAAAGAGAAACATCTCACAGTTTTCGATTGTGCGTTCAAAGCAGTAAACGGAAACCGCTCGATACATTACATGGGACACATAAAAATGATGTCTGCAGTTCAGCCGTTTCTGTCCGGCGCGATTTCGAAGACCGTCAATTTACCGGCAGAAGCAAGCGTTGAGGACATCGAGCAAGCCTACGTCGAAGCGTGGAAATTGGGTTTGAAAGCGATCGCCGTCTATCGCGACGGTTCAAAGCGAACGCAGCCTCTGAGCACAAAGAAAGACGAAGGCCAAAAACCGAAGATTCCGTACTCAGGAGATGAGAAAGCCGCCGCCGCATCAACTCGAGTAAGTCGGCACAGGCTTTCCGACGAGCGCAATGCAATCACGCACAAATTCAGCATTAGCGGACATGAGGGATACATTACAGTCGGTCTATACGAAGACGGTAATCCCGGTGAAATATTTATCACGATGTCCAAAGAAGGCTCGACGATCAGCGGACTAATGGATGGCTTTGCAACGGCAATTTCTCTTGCTCTTCAATACGGAGTGCCGCTGAAAGTTCTCGTTGATAAATTCAGCCACATGAGATTTGAACCGTCCGGGTTCACAAACAACAAGGAAGTTCCGATTGCAAAGTCGGTGCTCGATTACATCTTCAGGTGGATGGGGTTGAAGTTCCTTCCGCGTGAAGATCAGCCGGCGTCGGTTGTCGTCGATTCAATTGCCGCCGAGCCTAAAGTCGAAGAGAAAAAAGGATTTAATATTTCTCTGGAACAAACGGAAAAAAAGGTATTCCAGGAACAATCCGATGCTCCACCATGTCATGAGTGTGGCTCGATTATGATCAGGAGCGGTTCATGCTACAAATGCTTGAACTGCGGCTCGACGAGCGGCTGCTCATGATATAGAGCAAACTTGATTCTCTAATCCCTTCCCGGCTCCTGAGGGCCGGGGGGCTTTTCTATCTTTAAACCTACCGCCGGTTTTCGATGTCAAACCTACGACAGTTGCCGGCGAGATACTCTCATCAGGGCAGGGCGACTCCGGTGCGAAACGACATCTATTGTCATTTACGATGTTCTGGTTTAAATTCTAAAAAAGCAAAGAGGCTCATATGCGGTGGTCGTTTCCCGTCGGCAGGCTTTTCAATATCCCGATAAGAGTCCATTACACTTTTCTTCTTCTCTTAGCTTTTATATGGTACGTCGAGTCAAGCGTGCTCGGTGCGGAAGCCGGGTTTCACACCCTCTTCTTTTGGGCGTTGATTTTTTTGTGCGTTCTCCTTCACGAACTCGGACACAGTCTCGTGGCAAAATCATACGGACTCGATATTACATCGATAACCCTTTTGCCGATCGGCGGAGTATCGCAAATTACGGAAATTCCGCGAGATCCGATAAAAGAAGTGAACATCACTATAGCGGGACCCGTCGTGAATTTCCTGATCGCGGGGCTTCTTCTGCTGGTGGGGGAACTTGCGGATCCATCGCTTCAGTTTTCCGAAATCTCGCTGCAAAGTGGAAGCACCATGGTCGATTTGTTTTGGGCAAATGTGATGCTCGGGCTGTTTAACATTGTTCCGGCTTATCCGATGGACGGCGGCAGGATTCTCCGGGGGATTATCGCGATGAAAAAGGATTATACGGAGGCGACCAGGCTTGCCGCTGATATCGGCAAATTATTCGCGATCGCATTCATCGTTATCGGATTTTTTTACAATTTGTGGCTAATACTCATCGGGATATTAGTTTTCAGCGGAGCAAGCTCCGAAGGGGAATCAGCGGCTCTCTCCTCGAGGCTTGAAAAGATTACGGTCGGCGAACTTATGATTACCGATTTCAAAACAATTCTGCCGGATGAACCTTTGACGGCAGTGGTCGAAAAATCCCTGCATGTTTTTCAAAACGATTTTCCGGTAGTATGCGATGGAAAATTCGTCGGTGTTCTTCTGCGGTCTTCGGTTATCGAATCGCTTTACCACCGGCGCCACGAAAGAAAAGTTGGAGAGATAGCGAGAAAGGATTTTCCTATAATAAATCCGGAAGAAACTGCGGCGAGCGCACTCTCTACGATGCGCGCCGCTCATGTTAATATCGCTCCGGTTGAACAAGATGGTGTACTCAAAGGAATAATTACGATTGAAAAACTTGTAGACGCCTCGGATGTGTTGGATGAAAGGATCGAAAAACATAATGGTAAGCCTTGAGCTTATCCTGGCGGAAAAGAAAAGTTGCGGAATAACAGTAGCGCTCTTGATGGCAATGACTTTTATCGGCGCGGGCTGCGCTCCGCAATCAAGTACCCTTTCGTTTGCAGCTGGAAATGCACTCTCGAGTCCACGATTCGGGTTTTTCATTGTTAATTACCCCTCGTCGAATCCTGATTCATCTAAGGGGGATTTCTATGGGCGAATTGCGTATGACGATTTGATTTTTGTGAAAACGAATTCGGGGTTTATGGCGCACTATCAACTGTCGTTAAATTTATACTTGGATAAAGGGCTCACCGCAGGTTGTTATTCCAAAACATTCGATCGTCAAATCATTGCCGAAAAATATTCACAGACATTGTCGCGTACATTGTACGACACATTGAAAGACAAATTGGTGATGAAGCCCGGCAAATACTTCGCGGTATTGAGATTTAATGATCTGAACACGAGCAGCAGCTCATCGAAAGAATTCGAGTACACATTCAAAGATTTCTTCCGGGACTCGGTTGACATTAGCAATGTCGCGTTGTACGACCGCCCTGGCACGAGTGGCGTCCCGCTTGAGACGGTTGCTTATAAGTCTGAAGATGTCTTTGCGGATTTTTATGTTACATGCAAAAACCCTCCGGCAAGCATATTACTCCACCTGATTGCAAAATCTGCGGACGCACCCACGTCGCTTGACACCACGTACAAACTGGACCAGGCTTCGACAGTTCAACGATACAGGCTGCGGGTGAATATCGCCGTGCTTGCTCCGGCAGTCTACGATCTGCGAATTTCTATCAACGGAAACGGAGAGGAGCGTTTCGCAGAAACAGCATTCAGGATCACCGGGAATTACCCGATCGCCACCGGCTTTAGCCATGAGATAGGCCCTCTCGCTTATATTATGACTGGTGCCGAATTTGATTCACTGAAAGGTGCTTCAGTTAAGGAGCGACAGGAAAAGTTGAAAACTTTCTGGCTGGCGCAGTCGCATGGCGACACGATTGTTTCGAAAGCTATGCAACAAGAGTTTTACAAGAGAGTCGACACAGCAGATGGGGAATTCAGGACGGTTCTAACGCCCGGCTGGCAGTCGGATCGCGGGAAAATTTATATCCTTTACGGAAATCCTGATCGAATTGAAAACCACTTCAGCAATTTCAAAGCGGGCCCGGCGGCTAATTCCTCTCCTTACCAGGTCTGGTACTACGACTCGCTTAAGCTTCGCTTTGTGTTCGTTGACGAGTTCAGAAGCGGCGATTACACGCTGACAAAGACAGGCGGATTCTAATCTCGCCTTTTCTCGGTCTGCTATCTCACTTTCTTTTCATCGATAACCGAAACTACCGGGTAACGTGCCTGCATCTCGCCCCGTTTTACTCTTGATAGTTTTGGTTTTAGTATTTGTCTTTTCACACTCGAAAGCCTGTTGATGAAAAATTTTTGCTGCAGGTGATCATATTCATGCTGGAACACACGGGACCACATGCCGGATAATTCAGTCTCAACACGCTCAAAATTTCCATTCGTGAAGCGAACGGTGATTTTTTCCGCGCGTGTCACTTGGTCTCGAATCCCAGGAACGCTCAGGCAGCCTTCCTCCATGATATATTCGCCGCTGCTTTCAAGCATCTCCGGATTAATTACGACGAGCGGCTTCTCGTCGGCGTAATCTTCCATGACGGATATGTCGATCACCGCAAGCGCCATCTGAAGCCCCACCTGATTCGCAGCCAAGCCGATGCCATCGGCGTTGTGCATCGTCTCGAACATATCTCTTATTAATCCGATAAGCTTGTCGTCGAACCTCGTGACCTTTTTCGCGGGACCGTCCCACACCATTGTACCATACAAATGTATCGGCATTATCATCTTGAATTACTCCAGCATTTCGGGTTTGACGTTTATGACCTCGATTTGATTCTCTTTGTACAATATTGCCTCTCCGGCGTAAAAGATGAGCTTAGAAAAAATTCTTAACACAATAAAAACCTGAGCCGCCGCAATCTCGACAAATACTCCCGTTCCTGTCGTCGAATCATTCACAAAATAAAAAAGAGAATATAAAGCGATGACCACGGCACTTATCGACGTGCCGCCAAGATAAACCCCCATCGTCGATAGCGGGTGTAGAACCGTGAAGCCCGCGCCGTGTTTGATCTTATTCCAAAAATTATCATGGTCAATGACAACCGCCGCTCTAATAAAATCCGAAAAGAGGCTGATAATTAGAAAGAGTGCCACAGCGAATAGCCGGTAGCCGAAGAAAGATATTTCAGGCCGCACCCCGATGTACACCGAGAACAATAGAGCAATTTCTATTATTGTAATAAATAGAAGCGTGAAAAAGTATGTGCTCCCCTTTGCAAGGAATTCTCCGAAATTGGTCCTGGCTTTGCCGGAAAAAGTGGAGTAGAATCCACCTGCAAAAAAAACTTCTATTAGGACATAAACGGTTAAAACAAAGACCATTTGAGGCAGAAGAGATTTCAAGAACTCGCCATTTGCATTGGCAAACTCAGCGCCCCATTTATAGTTGAAACCGTTCATTAAGTCTCTGCCGGCAAGGCTTCTCGAAACATCATTTGTCAAAGTTGCTGCAATAGGGAGTGTCAAAATGGCTGCAAAAATAAAATTAATGCCATAGACACCGATCCAGAGACGCCAATTAAGGATTGATTTTTTCATTCCATCTTTCACGGCTTTGAATGCTCCGATATTCAAACGAGAACTCCCGTGCTCAACAAAACGTTCTGGAAAAAACTAAAAAATCTGACTGACCACTTTACGACCGGCAAAAGGAAATCATTTACCGTAAGACTATTATTGGAATAATGATTATCGCCGGGTATTTTATTCAGCGGGTCGAGTTGTGCATACCCCGGAGGCGAATTTGTTTTGAATTCGAATGTCTGCCACGTCGTGAAGATACGGCTGCTGTCGGTCCAGGTCGTATCGACCGTTGTGCCATCTTCAAGGGCAAGCCGTAAGTCAATCGGCACTTTGACCTCTCCATTGCAAGCGACTGCAACTTTCGTGAAATACGATGATGCGCCTGTGTTGAGGTCGGTCTCTTTGTAATAGTCGATCGACTTAACGGCAAAATCTGCATAATTGGCTCCGCAAACATATTTCTCAAAAAGCCAGCCGAAGTCTTCGACCGAATAGTTCACTTTTCCGAGACCGGAAGGTGGGAAAAAAAGGAACGGCAATATTGAAATGATAAAATAAGAGCGTAACGGTAAAGGACTCATGTTGAAGTTTCTTTTCGTATCCCGCTCAATGAATTTAGATGGACATGCGGGATGGCGCGAGGCGGAACTTGACATGGTTGAGAGGTCAGTGAGGAGATTCAGTCCAATGAAGTGCCGAAGCCTGAAAGCTGGCGGCGGAACACAGAAGCGAATCACTTCTTGACCACTTTGTTTATTTCTTGTTTGAGAGTGAAAAATCCCTGCCGGTCGGCGATTGCCTGAATTGCGACAGTCTGTGGAAAATCCGGCGGCAATCGATTGCCGCCATTTATCTTATAGGGAATGATAACGGTCGTCGCCCCATAATATTTCATTGCATTTTCGCCGATCATCATGACAAGCGAATTATGAATTCCATCGGTGAAGTCGTTATATATCTGGTTAATCTCGGGATATTTTCCTGTTACTAAATTTGCCGAAATGAATCCAGCATACAAGCTGTCGCCTCCATTTCTTTTGATGCCCTTTGCAAAATCCTCCTGGGCAACGTCGTATTTTCCCGAGATGAAAGATGTCATCCCATCGTTGTAAAGCTCGGTTGGTTTCTCCGCACAGGAAAAGATCGTCAACGCTAATCCTAACGCGAGAAAAGAGTTTACGTATAGCCACCTATTTCTTTTGTGTAAATGAACGGTGAGGTTCATAAGCCGTAAGATTTCCACTTTGAGTCCACGATTTTTTTGATTTTTTCCGACATCACGATTTTATCGGGCCATGGCCGTGTGATTCCCTCGTCCTTCCACTTCCGTGTGCCGTCTATCCCCATTTTCGATCCGAAACTGAAATGTTGAGCGGAGTGATCGAGCACGTCGGCCGGTCCTTTCGTGAAAATTATATCCCGCTGCGGATCGATGTTGTTAAGCGCGTACCACCATGCTTCGGAAGTGTTTTGTACGTCCACATCCTTGTCTACTGCCACGATGACTTTTGCGAACATCATCTGTCCCATTCCCCAAAGTCCGTTCATAACTTTAAAGGCATGACCCGGATACTGCTTGTCTATTGATACAAAAACGAGATTGTGGAAAATTCCCTCAAAAGGCATGTGGTAATCGACGATTTCAGGAATAACAAGCTTCGCGAGCGGAAGAAAAATCCTTTCCGTTGCATATCCCATCCAATCGTCTTCCATTATCGGCTGACCGACAACCGTGGAGACGAAGATGGGCTTCTCGCGGGTTGTGACGGCAGTAACATGGAACGCCGGATAATAATCTGCGAGAGAATAAAATCCTGTATGATCACCGAACGGCCCTTCGAGCCGCAGTTCCTCTTCGGTGTCAACATAACCTTCGAGTACAATTTCAGATTCGGCAGGAATTTCGAGATCGACTGTTTTGCATTTCACAAGCTCCAAAGGCGTTTTCCTGAGAAATCCGGAGAACAAATATTCCTCTATACTTTCAGGAAGCGGTGCGCCGGTACTGTACATCGTAGCAGGATCGGACCCGATAACTACCGCGACTTCGAGCCTTTTCATCCCTTTTTCCTTTGCCGTCCTGAAATGTGCGGCTCCACCTTTATGTCTTTGCCAGTGCATGGCTGTCGTCTTCTTGTCGAGGACCTGTAGTCTGTAGAGTCCCATGTTGCGTAGCCCGGTTTCCGGGTCCTTCGTGACGACTTGCCCGAACAGAATATAAAATCCACCATCCTGGGGCCACGATTTTGTGATCGGCAGCTTGTAAAGGTCAACGTCCTTTTCACCGATGATTACATCATGGCACGGCGCCTTTTTTACTATTTTCGGTGGGAACTTCGCAAGCTCCATTAGCTTGGGCATCATGGCTATCTTACCGAGAATCGATTCCGGAACCTTAAGGTTGAACATTTCAGAAATTCGAGCGCCGATTTCATCAAGATTCTCAACGCCAAGCGACCATGCCATGCGCTGCTTGGTGCCGAACAAATTTATCGCAAGCGGAATCTTCCCGAAGGGATTCCTGTGGGACGCCCCCTTCACATTCGTAAAGAGGAGCGCAGGTCCGCTTGACTTAACGACGCGGTCAACTATTTCCGTAATCTCGATATCCGGATCGACTTCCGTCTCAATCACTTTAAGGTCCCGTTTCTTTTTCAGAAACTGAATAAACTCTTCGAGGTTATTGAATGCCATCTGAAATATCCATTGGAACTATCTTTCTTGCTCCAGCATAACGGCGTTTGTAATAAGTGCTTTGGAGCGATGAGATCGTCACGCCTTGGGTCACGCTTGCGTGTGCGAAAAGGCCGTCGCCTAAATAAATTCCCACATGACTTATTCGATGCCCGACAGTTTTAAAGAATATGAGATCTCCCACCTGCAGGTCGTCTATCGTGGCGTCGTCGCCGAGTGTCGCTTGCTCTTTTGCCGAATGTGGAAGTCCAATTTTGAAAACAGAGTCGAACACGACCATAGAAAAACCTGAACAGTCCATTCCAGAGTGATCGATGCCGCCGATTTTATAAGGTGTGCCCATGTACGAGAGAATTGTCTCCATCAATTTGTCGCGCATCGTTTCGTTAGTGTTTGCAGAAGGACTGCTCACCATCTTGTCAATTTGCGACTTCATCCTGTCGATGCTGACATGATGGTCGTCCTCGGCTATTGCCTCACTCTTTTCCACCTTCAATTCATCGGGGGTTTGATCGAACGTAAATCGAGGCGCATTGCTCGAATTGCCGTTGTTCCCGGATACGAATCTTGGCGACGATGCGGAACAGCCGAAAACAAGAAAAGACAACGACGTGATGCATGCTGTCGAGATAATATTAGCGTTTATCATCAGTGAATCGTGTTTACAATATAAAAAGATGGAGGATGGAGAACAAGAAATTGCAGTAGGAGGTGGTGCCCGGTTCAACATTCGTCCGCAAATTCCGATAATTATCTTTAGAAGTGTGTGCAACGTTGAGAAACTCAAAAACTCCGGGAGAACGGCACTTCGAAGGTTTCCAAATCGCTGGTCATTCTAAAAGTGAGTTATATTTAGTGCGATCTTGATAAATTGGGACAGCATGATTAAAATCATACATGATGTCTGGGAGCCCGCGTGCTGGGAAAACATTAATTCATCTGCGACAAAAATTCATCGGCCTTTGGCTGAGTACGGACATAAGCCGGGGAATTGAGCATGAAAGATGGTAATGAAAGCGGTGATTTAACGATCAGGCGCGATTGCCCGTTCATCAAAAGAAGGGATCATCCATGAAAAAGTCTTTATTGATTCAAATCGCTTTGCTGGCTGTTCTGTACATCTGCAGCGGACAGCTTACTTACGCCCAACAGGGTTGGTTCTGGCAAAATCCTTTACCACAAGGAAATGCTCTATCCGGTGTGTCCTTCACCGATGCCAACACAGGAACGGCGGTGGGAGATGCGGGCACAATTATTCGCACGACCAATGGTGGTGTAAAGTGGACAGTCCAGACAAGCGGGACGACGAATAATCTCTTCGGGATTTCTTTCACAGGTTCCAGCACAGGAACGGCTGTGGGACAATATGGCTCAATACTTCACACGACCAATGGCGGTGCACATTGGACGAGTCAGACAAGCGGAACGCCGGGTAATCTCAATGGAGTTTCCTTCACCGATGCCAACACGGGAACGGCTGTAGGAAATAATGGCACAATTCTCCGCACGACCAATGGCGGTGCAAAGTGGACGGTCCAGACAAGCGGAACGGCCCAGCCCCTCTTAGGCATTTTCTTCACCGATGCCAATACAGGAACGGCTGTGGGAGAATATGGCGCAATCCTTCGCACGACCAATGGCGGCTCAAACTGGACGAGCCAGTCAAGCGGAACAACGTACGGTCTTCATGGCGTGTCATTTATTAATGCCAACACAGGCACGGTTGTTGGAGAAGGGGGTACAGTTCTTCGCACGACCAATGGCGGCTCAAGTTGGATACCTCAGACAAGCGGAACGACTTATGATCTCTATGGCGTTTCATTCGTAAATGCCAACATAGGATCTGCGGTGGGAGTGGGCAGCATGTACGAAAATGGCGGTACGATTCTTCTCACTACCGATGGCGGTGCAACCTGGGCGAGCCAGCTAAGCGGGACGACTACTTTCTTCTCGAGCGTTTGGTTTACCGATGCCAATACGGGGACCGCGGTGGGAACTAATGGTATGATCGTTCGCACCACCAATGGCGGTGCAAGCTGGACAAACCAGTCAAATGTAACGACGGAATGGCTAAATGGCGTTTCCTACACGGATGCGAACATAGGAACGGCGGTGGGAACCGATACTTATAATGGCATAATCTTCCGAACAACGGATGGCGGGGCAAGCTGGACGAGCCAGACAAATCCGTTAAACGGAGAAGATGCGACAAATATTGTCAATGGTGTCTGCTTCACGGATGCGAACGCAGGAACGGCGGTGGGATCAGGTAACAATGGCTCGGGCTCCTACGCGATTATCCTTCACACCGTGGACGGCGGGGCCAACTGGTCTAACCAGTCAATATCGACTACGATTGAACTCTTTGGCGTCTCCTTCACCGATGCTAACACAGGAACAGTGGTAGGATCGGCCGGCACAATTCTTCGGACGACCAACGGCGGTGCAAACTGGGGAAGCCAGACGAGCCCGACGACGGTTGAGCTCAATGGTGTCTGCTTCACCGATGCCAATACCGGAACGGCGGTGGGAGAAGATGGCACAATTATTCGCACGACTAATGGCGGATCAATCTGGACAAGCCAGTCAAGTGGAACGACGGATGTTCTCTCCGGGGTTTCCTTTACCGATGCCAACACGGGAACGGTTGTGGGAGGTTACAATATTCTTCGCACCACAAATGGCGGTGCAAGCTGGGCGAGCCAGCCGAATCCAATAAGCGGGACGTTTAATAGTCTCAATAGTGTATGCTTCGTTAACGCCAACACAGGAGTGACGGTAGGAATGTTCGGCACAATTCTCCGCACGACCAACGGCGGTGCAGTTTGGACAAGCCAGCCAAGCGGGACGACGAATGATCTCTATGGCGTTTCCTTCGCCGGTGTCAACGCGGGAACGGCGGTGGGGAATTGGGGAACAATTCTTCACACCAACACTGGGGGAGCTGCGGCAATTAAAGAGCATGCAGGCATCGCATCGCCAACAGGCTTTTCGCTGTCTCAAAATTATCCTAACCCTTTTAATCCATCGACAACAATCTCATTTGCTCTTCCATCACATTCTTTTGTGACGCTGAAAGTATTGGATCTGTTGGGAAGAGAAGTAGCTACCATCGTCTCCGAAGAAATGCCGGCAGGGAATTATTCCGAAAAATGGAATGCGGCAGCTCTGGCAAGCGGGGTTTATTTTTGTCGGTTGCAGGCGGGCTCGTTTACAGAAACAAAGAAACTTGTTTTGCTTAAGTAAGGCAGTTGTAGCTAACGCGTGAGCCGCTCCAGCTTACTGTTCGTGTACCATGCCGCCTGCCTTGAAGGTCGACATGGCGGATATGGAAGAAGATTCGAACTTGTTATTGAGAGCTTATTTCAGCAACTGATCGATTCCATTTTTAGATCCCGCAAAATGCTTATTCGTTAGGGGGCTTGTCGGAATCGATAGAAATTACAAACGAAAGACCGGTATCTATTTTCCCGCTCTCATCGGAAGAGGCTGTTAAGAAAATATTACAGGTTAAACCCCCGATAAAGAAAAGGAAAAAACTATCTTAGCCGATTCCGTTGCTTGAGTAGTTTAACATGTTCTTCATGGCCTAGCGGACATTCTACAAAATCATAGAACTCTTTGTTAGTTAACCCTATTTCCTGAGCTACCTTGTGCACTAACTCTTCTGAATATTCTTTATAGCCACTTCCATGGGAGAGATATGTAAAAACATTCCGCTTTTTCCCCTCCGTATACAAGTGAAAATAACAATGGTCACCTGACTTCTGACGAAATCCTTTTTTCAGTAAAGCTGTCTGGATCTTCTCGCGTTCAATTGGCATTCAGGCACAGGAAAAATCTTTTTAAGAAATCATTTTCTTAATTAAATATTGCTTAAACTCTATTGCATCTTCCGCCAATTCGTCATCTGAGGCAAGAACAAATTCTTCAACAACGTCTTTAATAAGTTTTCTCATATTTTGAATCGCCTCTTGCGTGGTCTCCCCAAATGTCTGCAAAGATGGCCATCGTAGAGATTCAATAAAAACGTATTTTTCGCCGTGTCTAACCTTGAAGGGAATACCTAAAAGCTCAATGGTCGGGTCAATATAGGTAGAGGGTTCTATGATCCAGATAGATTGAGACACAGCTTCAAAGCGTTTGCTTGCTTCAAAGCTGAACCCGCTCAATCCAAGCTCAGTAACTGTTGCGGTCTGGCTTTTGACCGTGGAATCAACTTCATAAGTTTCACTCATGTCCTTTACCTTTTTCAATTTGATCTATGTTGTTATTCAGCCAGTCTACCAATCGACGAGCCTGAGTAATGCTAATAGAAATTCCACACAAGACTTCTCTTTCAATTTCCCCCGCAACAGCTTGGTCAACCACCTCATTTATGTTAACTTTACCTTGTACTATAGGATGTTGCGTGTAGTTGGGAATAGCTGCGTGATCCACACATACATTCATTAAAATATTTTCTCCGTCTGGCGTTGGCCCTCCAAAGATAAGACCAGCCGGATATATGCGGTAATCTTGCGCTCGTTTGAAGATGATTGTTAGTCTGTTTTCGGCCATGTATTTTTCCGCAAAATTTTGACTTCTAAGTCGTTGTTCAGCCTTTGCTGTTGCAATATAACTAACTGACCTGAAAAGTCAAGTGCTCTATTTCACCGCAAAAACTAATCATTTCAATTGAAAGTACATGTAATTAACACACTTTTCATGTCGGAAAGTTTCCCCAAATCTTTAGTCCCCTTTTATCTCGGATGGAAATCCCCTATATTACTCCCGCTCAGAAAGAGCGGGAGTAGCCTTCGAGAGTTATTCCGGTGAATCTCGTGTTTTCATAGCGACCTCCTTTCTGTATAATATTTATCTTTTACATTGCCCGCTTCGGTTGCCCCCGATAGCGGACTTTTTATTACTCAAGTTCACGGATAAAATTAACTCTTCTGTTATTGATTGTCATTCCCTTAAGTTCACGTGCAATTCCCCTAAGTTTTGTTGTATTCCCCTAAATTCCCCCGCTATTCCCCTGTAATATTTTCTTAACCAATTCATAACACTTTTTCGCATTCCACTTGTAAGGGAAGGTATGTTGGGCAAATAGTTTGTGTGTGGCGTCCTTATAACTTTGATAGCTTGCCATATTCGTTCTATATTCGGTAATAACTTTGTGGCAAAACTCGGATTTCGTCGCCATCCATTTCTGAATCTTCAATTGGTCTATTTCCTGAGCCGTCGCCTTGGGTGGTCGTGGCTGAGGATTATTTAGTCTTGGAAAATCTTTCAGCGATATGGAGAAAGTATCCTTCAAATAGTGGTCAAGTATGATTGATGTGCCGAATAGCTTTTGTTCTTCTTCCTTGATTGTGTCTTCAATGTTTTGAGGAACTGGTAGACCTCTACTCATTAGCAATTGTCTGACTGATCTTGCAATTAGGAGTTCTGTCTCTTCTTCTGGAATATCTGCCTCTTTCTTTTTTCCGTTTATTGGTTTAGGGTTACGCATATACCAAAAGACAAGACGAAATTCATCCGAAAAATGAAATGGCGGAGATTTTAGAAAAATAATTGCTTTAGTCTTTTGTTGAACAATGGCAAAGTCGGGAGGGTTATTAACGACGGGATGCGGAAGCTGAAATATATCAATCTTGCGCGGCAATTGAAGAACTACAGGTGAAAGGATACCATGGTCAGCATTAAACATTTGTGCATGTAATATTGAATGCACACCGAGTGCGGTAATATCAAATGATATGATTATTCCATTTTGCCCCTTGGATAATAGTGTGCCACTTGTCAACGGAATGCCAAAGATAGTGTTCGATGCTTCCTTTACCTTTTCTGCCACCCCTCAATTTAGCCATCCTTTGCGGTTTGTCAAAAGCACAATCCCCAAAAATATCCCTTTTGCCGCAACCCTTTTTTCGCTAAATTATAGTTTAGCTTCATTACAAGAATCAAGAATCGCGTAAAGGGAATTTATTATGCTCAAACCTCGGAAGAGAATAACCAAGAAGGAACTGAAACAGGACAAGTTGGTGACCTCCTATTTTAAGGTGGTCGATTATCTGAAAAACAATCGAAGAATAGTGAGCGGCACATTGACGGGAATAGTCGTCGCCGTGATCGTTGTCGTCGCCTACTTAAACAACAGGAATTCCGACAACTTGAAAGCAGCGACTCAACTTGCAGGTGTTCTCGACTATTTCAACGGCGGGGCATATCAGATTGCGATCAACGGCGATCCGACACACGACATCACGGGTTTGAAGGCTATCGTCGAAAACTACGGCAGCTCCGAGAGCGGCGAGCAGGCAAAAATTTATCTAGCTGATTGCTACTACTATCTCGGAGATTATGATAACGCTTTAAAATATTTTAAAGACTACGATGGAAGCGATAGATTTTTGGAAGCCAGTGCTTATGCGGGAGAGGCCGAGATTTATGAAGTTAACGGCAATTTTGAGAAAGCCGCCGAATATTTTGATCGTGCAGCCTCGCGTGACTCGAAAAATTTCCTGGCGCCGCAGTACTTAGTCGGTGCCGCGAGGAATTATATCAAGATCGGGAAAAAAGACAGGGCGATTGAGCTTCTAACTCGCGTTCAGAAAAATTTTGCGAACTCTCAGTATGCAGGGAACGTGGACTATTATTTGGCGGAAGCAAAGGCCGAATGATAAGTCGAATTTAGAAAATAAAACTGCAACCCAAAGCTCAAAATTAAGCGAGCATATTTTTAGGTAAGCTTTCGATTTCTCTTAAGATGTTATTCGTGGTGATATTAATCGATTCCTCCATTTGTCGGCTAAGCTTTTCCGTGTAAGAAAAATCTTTCCCGACAATTCCATAGATCATGACCTTCCCCGGCAGCCTGTTCATTGCGCGAGCAAGCTCTATCGCCTGCACAGAGTCCATGCTGTGCGTCGTGAAGGCATGGAGGTCTTGCGGAAGGTGATCGCTGCTCGCATCAATCCGGAGGATGGTGCCTACAGGTGCCGCAGATCGAATGGCATCTATAATGATGATGGCATCCGTCGATTGCATCAGTTCAAGCAGAAGGGTTTGGTCGCCTTCGAGCTCAATCGTTTTTATTTCTGGAGGAACTTTTCCTCTGAGGCTCTTCACCGCCAGCAGGCCGACGGCGTCGTCTCCACGAAATCTATTTCCGATTCCGACAACGGTAATCATGTCACGCCGCGCGCGGTTCAAGATTGATATTGACGACAATGGTCCGGCAAGCGTCCGTCTAAATAAATTCTAATTTCAAAAAGTGTGTCGCACAAGAGATGCATGGGTCGTAGTTTCTTACCAATTGTTCGCACTTGAAAGTCAAATCTTGCTTCGGCAATTGAATATTTGCAGTAACGAAATTTCTCAAGTCTGATTCGATCATTCTTTGGTTTTGCGAGGTCGGGGGGACAATCTTTGCATCCTTAATGAGTCCGTCCTGGTCGATAAGGTACCGGTGATAAAGAATTCCGCGCGGCGCTTCCGTGCATCCGAATCCGAAGCCGGCATTCACTTCGTAATCAATTGCCGCTTTGTCGGGTACCTCATAATTTTCTATGACTCGAATAGCTTCGTCGCAGGCATAAAGTGTCTCGACTGCGCGAGCAATTATGCTTTTGAATTGGTTTCGAATCGGCGGTTCCGCGCCTGCCTCTTTCGCGGCTTGCTTTGCCAGCGGCGAGAGCTTGTCAAAATTCAAATTATATCTTGCCAAAGGTCCGACGAGATATGCTCCTTTTCCCTTCAACGTCGATTGAAGTGCGTTTGAATACGGGACGTGCGTTTCATGGAACATTAATTCATAATCACGAACACCGATGTTCAGTCCTTTGCTCGAAACGATTCTTCCTTCATTAATGGCATATTCATCCGGATGACTTAGGGCGACAAATTCATAATCGTATTCGAAGTCGGGAAACGGCAGCGTCGCACTCCACAGAACCGTTTTGTAAGCCGCGTCTCTTGCCCACTTCAAGTTTTCCAGAATTTCCGCAAAATCATTTTTCCCGGGGAGCTTATAGAAGCCGCCGACTTTAACATTGATCGGATGAATCTCTCTTCCGGCAAGAACGGTAACCAGATCATTACCGGCTTTCTTTAGACGAAGTGCGTCTCGAACAACATCGGGATAATGTTTGGCAAGCTGTATCGCATCGTCGAAACCTAAAAAGTCGGGAGCATGAAGCATGTAAATGTGAAGGACGTGACTTTCGATCCATTCTCCGCAGTAAAGCAGTCTTCTCAGCTCACGAAGCTGTCCTTCTATCTTCACGCCGAAAGCATTCTCCATGGCGTGAACGGAACTCATCTGGTAAGCCACGGGGCAGATTCCGCAAATGCGCGCGGTGATATCGGGTGCCTCCGAGTATTTCCTTCCGCGTAAGAAAGCTTCGAAGAACCGCGGCGGCTCGAAGATTTTAAACTTGATGTCGTCAACCTCGCCGTTCTTGGTCTTCACGAGAAGCGAGCCTTCGCCTTCGACTCGTGCAAGATAATCGACCTTGATAGCTATATTATTTTTCATGCGCTTCGCTCTCTCTTCGAAATGCGTCTGCATAGGCGTTGAATTTCCTGAAGGCAAGTGAAATGTCGAACTCGCTCTGGCCAAGCTCTTTGAACTGCTTGGCGAGTGAAGATGTGTTCGGAGATTCCATCGGTCCGAAGCAGCCATAGCAGCCGCGATTGTAAGCTGGGCAAATTGCGCCGCACCCGGCTTGGGTCACCGGCCCGAGACACGGTGTTCCCTGTGCCACCATGACACAAACGTTTCCTTTCAGTTTGCATTCGGTACAGACGCTATCCGTACGAATATTCGGTTTTCGTTTATTGAGAAATGCGCTGATGACTTCGACAAGCTGATATTTGTTTATCGGGCAGCCGCGAAGCTCGTAGTCAACATGAACGAACGAGCCTATCGGCATCGACCTGTCGAGAGTTGAGATGTACTCCGGCGAGCCGTAAACTATGCGGATGAAATCCTTGATGTCCTTCCAATTCCTGAGTGCCTGAATCCCGCCGGCTGTTGCGCAGGCGCCGATGGCAATCAGTGCATCGCATGACTTTCTTATTTCCCTGATGTGCTCGACGTCGTTTGGTGTCGTAATGCTTCCTTCGACGATGCCTATGTCGTATGGACCTTTCAACATTCTCCGGCTTGCTTCGGGGAAGAATGCGATGTCGATCGCTTCGGCAACATCGAGAAGTTCTTCTTCCGCATCCAGCAGTGAAAGCTGGCAGCCGTCGCACGAAGCGAATTTGAAGACCGCTACTTTCGGCGTTCCGCCGTTCTTTCGTCCGGGCATTCTATATTTCCTTCTTTTCAAGTAAGTGATAAACTTCCGGCAGATTAAAAACAGGTCCGTCTTTGCAGATGAATTTCGGTCCGAACTGGCAATGGCCGCAAACTCCGCCTCCGCATTTCATATTTCTTTCCATAGAAATGTAGATCTGATCCTGTGTTAACCCACGCCGCTGAAGCTCTTCGACGGTGAATCTCATCATAATTTCCGGCCCGCACACAAAAGCCATGGTGGCTCTTGAATCCAGTTTGATGTACGAAAACAGGTTTGTGACGACGCCTATGTGTCCTTTCCAGCTCGAGTCGCCGCGATCGACGGTTATGATGACCTCGATGTTCGGCAACTTGCTCCACTGCTCGAGCTCGACGCGGTATAAAAGGTCGAGCGGGCTGCGCGCTCCATATAGTATCATCACCCGCTTAAAATCCTGTCTCCTCCTGATCAACGAATATATCACAGGTCTCAGCGGGGCCAGCCCGATTCCGCCCGCGGCTATGCAAACATCTTTGCCGACTGCCTCATCAAGCGGCCATCCTTTGCCGTAAGCGCCGCGAAGTCCGATTAAGTCACCGCGTTTCAGCTTTGAAAGTGCCGAAGTGACGGTGCCGACGCGATGAATCGTATGTGCCAGTATATGCGGCTTCTTTGGATCGGAGCTGATGGAGATGGCGGATTCGCCGATGCCGAACGCGTAAACCATGTTGAATTGGCCCGGCACGAACGAAAAAGTCCTGCCGTCGCTTTGCGGATGATCGATAAGCAGGGTGAACGTATCATCGGTTTCCCAGATCACTCTGCGAATTGCAGCAAGTGAAGGAACCATCGGGTCAGCACCGAACAAAACCGGCGGATTGTCAATGCCGGCTGCAGGTTCAAGAATCGTTTCGCTCATTCGAATCGGCTCCGTTTCATTTTTGAGTTTTCATTGCTCTTCATCCAGCTTTGTGCCCCCATCCCGCATATAAACTCCATACATGTCGAGGAGCTGCAGCCGGGTTGCCTCAAGACGCCGCTCCAGCACTGAAGAAAATCTGCGCAGCATTTCATATCCAAAGTGGTGATCTGTTTCGCATTTTTTCCTCAAGCAAGTTGCGTCGATTGCGAAGGCATGAACCTCTTCCACGGCGTAAGCATCGAAATGCCAGCGGTAAGGCGAAATAAGCCAGGACCACCCGAGGACTTCGCCCTGTCCCACCGTCTGGACCCTGATTTGTCCTTTCTCGCCGCCTTGAACCTCAAGTGCAACCCTGCCGCTTCGGATAAGATAAAAATCACTTGCGTCTTCTCCTTCGTGGAAGAAGTATTTCCCTTCTTGAAGCACGACATTGGAGGCGCATGACGTCAAGGTTTTGATCAGGTCGTCGTTCATGTCGCTCAGGAAAGGGTGTTTGCAAAGAGACTGAGATAAATCGTGCTGTTCCATGATATTTTCCCTTTTGATCTATTGTTCGGAATTTCTAAGATTTTGTATCTCTGCCGCCACATCAATGCCGACAGGGCACCACGTGGTGCATCTTCCGCAGCCGACGCACCCAAGAATTCCGAACTGGTCCATCCAGTATGAAAACTTGTGCATCACCCGCTGACGATATCGAGATTTTGGAGTAATGCGGAAATTCCCGCCTGCGACCTTGGAAAAATCCATAGCGAAGCAAGAATCCCATTTTCTCACTCGTTCTGCTTTTTGACCTGATAAATCGGTCACGTCTTCGACCGTGGAACAGAAACACGTCGGACAGACCATGGTGCAATTGCCGCAGGCAAGGCAACGCTTGGCCATGTCGTCCCAGTGAGAGCTTTCGAGTTGATCCGAAAGAAACTTAGGCAGGTCTTTAGTTTTTAACACCTTCCGCATTTTATTCTCAGCGCGGGAAATAAGCTTGTCGGCTTCTTCGATTTCTGCTTTCGTCGCTGAGTTTGTTTTGATTTGCCCCATGATGGAAGACCCGCGTTCGCTGCCGATTTCGGCAATGAAGTAGTGATCGCCATTGGTGAGAATCTCCGTTATCGCAAGGTCGAATTTCTCTTTCGCTTTCGGTCCTGAATTCATCGAGGCGCAAAAACAGGTTCCACCCGCATCTGTGCAATTTACTGCAACTACGAAAGAGTTCTGTCTCAATCGTTTATAGTATTGATCTGGAAAATTGTCGGAATCGAACACCATGTCCTGGATTAAGATTGCGCTGAGTTCGCAGGCTCGTACCCCGATGAATGCGTACTTGACGTCGGGAACCTGCTCTCTGGATATTTCGAGAGACTTCCCGTTTCTTTTAATAGAGAATAATTTTCTCTGTGGCGGGTAAAGAAAGCGTTTCCAGGATTGTGGCGCGGCGTGGAAGCCGAAATACTTCCGTTTGTTTTGCTTCACGAGCCGATAGGCTGACGGCGCTTGATCGTCTATCCACCCGATCGGCAGTTCGTCTGCGCCGTCGATCCTGTCATAAACGATCGCTCCGTCTCGAAGGACCGGCCCTACGGTCGTGTAGCCATTTTCTTTGAGCGAGGTGAGGAGCTGCTGAAAATTTTTCTCGCTGAGCTTGAGAATTTTATCCATGATATCCAGGGGTTTTGTCATACAAAAACTATCAACGAGTGTGCCACTATGTTACTGAAAAACACCGTGAAAAGGGCATATCGCCGCATTCGATATGCGTTTTTTGGGACAAAATGCGCCCCGAGTCCGATTCTGACACTGTGATTTTATTAGCAAAAAATTGCGTCATCTCTTTAATCAGCTCGTATAACGATATCTCCCGACGGTTGAGGAAGGAAGTTCCTGCGGAAATACTTGGGTGGGCGACGTTATTCGAGACGAATTTGTGAACTAAAAACAGGGCGATTTGGTTTAGTAAATAACAACATCAATTTGAGTATAAATGAGCAGGCGTGAAGAGAATCGAGATAAAGCTGTAGCTTTGAAATGCTTTCTTGAAAAGTATCGTCGAATCGACCGCTTTAAGGACTTATCCGCGGCAAAGTGAGCTTTAGCGAGAATGGAAATAAATATTGCAGCATTGAATGGAACGGTTGCATAGTTTGAATTCTTCGTTAGAAGGGTTACCTAAACAGCAATGTCGAATCACCGCGTGCCATGTTTGTGAGTCACATTAGCGATTTGATTTATCGGGCGGCTCACGGTGAAAGTTTTACCGGTAATTGGAATTCCATGGTGCAAGGGACTCCTGCATGGGCAGATATCCGCTGTGCCGCATTATCGCCGATCGTTGGTTGTTCATTTTGTGTGAATATACTTTCAGCGTTTCGGTGTGTTCAACTTTTCGAGTGCTGTACCAATAAACAAAACAAAATGAAGGAGTAGCTATGGCAAATGGCGAAATCAAATTTGCAAACCCGGGTCCTCTTGGCCTGGCGGGTTTCGGTTTAACAACAGTGCTTCTCAGTGCGATCAATGCTGGCCTACTGCCGAAAGAAGCTGTGCCTGCAGTGGTTCCCCTTGCATTTGCGTATGGTGGTGTAGCTCAAATCATTGCCGGAATCCTCGAATTCAAAAACGGGAATACATTCGGCACAGTGGCATTCACTTCGTACGGCCTTTTCTGGTGGTGGTTTGCTTTTTTGAATTGGACCGTAGGAGCCAAGTTGATTGCACCTCCGGCGGCGTCAGGAGTCGCCACTACTCTTCTTCTATGGGGCGTTTTCACCTTCTACATGTGGATTGCGACCTTCAAAAGCAACAAGGGAATCTGGAGCATATTCCTTCTTCTATGGATCACATTCCTGCTTCTTGCAGGCGGCGATTACGGCTTCGGTACAGGTATGATCGGCGGATGGATAGGATTACTCACCGGTATCGATGCGCTTTTTGTTTCGTTCGCTGAAGTAGTCAATTCCACTTTTGGGCGAACGGTTGTCTCGCTCGGCAAGCCGATCGCCGGATGATTTTCAGCAAAGGATATCTTGTCAACTTTATTATCGGCGTGACCTGGAGAATTGAGTTGAGAACTGAGTTCCTAATATTGAACTTTGAAAAGTGAACGAACTACAACCGAGAGAGAATTAGGAAGGAGTTGTAAAAATGGCAAACAAAGATTCAAATGGTAAGAAGCAATTCGTGGGCGATGTTTTCTTTCCTTCAGCTGAAGTGACTGCACAGGCAAATGTGCAGAATCCGGATGCTGTATATAAGGAAGCGGAAGAAAACCTCGAGGGCTATTGGGCCCGCCGCGCCGGCGAGCTTGAGTGGTACAGAAAGTGGGACAAAGTCCTCGATGATTCGAACAAGCCGTTTTATAAGTGGTTCGTCGGCGGGAAGACAAATATTGTTCTCAATGCGCTTGATCGTCACGTAAAGACATGGCGTCGGAATAAACTGGCGTTGATTTGGGAAGGTGAGGACGGAAGCTTACGGACTTTTTCTTATCATGCTCTGAACAGAGAAGTTTGCCGCTTTGCAAATGTGCTGAGAAGTATGGGAGTGGGGAAAGGAGACAGGGTTACTATTTATATGCCCCGGATTCCAGAAACGGTTATCGCCATGCTTGCAACTGCAAAGATCGGTGCGATACACTCCGTAGTTTACGGCGGCTTTTCCGTCGAGGCACTCCACGGGAGAATAGAGGACAGCGAATCCAAAGTGATTGTTACCGCCGACGGAGGGTATATGAATGGAAAGACTGTCGAACTGAAGAAGATTGTGGATGAAGCGTTGAAGCGCACGGCCGCGCCTGAGATAGTAATTGTAGTGAGGCGGACGGGCAAAGAAGTTCCGATGGAAGCTGGCCGCGATTACTGGTATCATGAGCTGATGAACCTGCCGCTTTCCCGCAACGGCGGTAAGTCTCCGACAGAGGAGATGGACGCCGAAGATCCGCTTTACATTTTGTATACGTCCGGTACTACCGGCAAGCCGAAAGCAATTCTACACACGCACGGCGGGTATATGGTCGGTACATACTCGACTCTCAAAGACGTATTCGATCTGAAAGAAGAAGATCGATGGTGGTGCACTGCCGACCCCGGCTGGGTAACGGGGCACTCGTATATTGTCTATGCGCCGCTCGTTGCGGGAGCAACTTCCTTCATGTATGAAGGAGCGCCGACGTATCCGTATCCCGACAGGTGGTGGACGATGATAGAAAAGTATGGCATCACGGTTCTCTATTCCACTCCGACTGCGATTCGTGGACTGATGCGTTATGGTGAAGCATGGCCGAATAGGCATGATCTTTCCACTCTTCGGCTGCTTGGGAGTGTCGGAGAGCCGATTAATCCGGAAGCCTGGAAATGGTACCACAGAGTTATCGGAAAAGAGAAATGTCCGATTATGGATACGTGGTGGCAGACAGAAACAGGCGCGTTTATGATTACTCCGATCCCGTCCACTCCTCTCAAACCCGGCTCCGGCACCAAACCGTACTTCGGGGTACATGCTGATGTTGTGGATGAAGCCGGCAGATCGGTAAAACCGGGCGACGAAGGCTTCTTGATTATCAAGCGGCCGTGGCCATCGATGTTGCGCACTATCTACAAAGACCCTGACCGCTACGTGAATACTTACTGGACCAAATTTCCGGGTTATTACTTTGTCGGGGATTCCGCAAGGAAGGACGAAGACGGATATTTCTGGATAATCGGCAGGGTTGACGACGTTATAAAAGTCAGCGGATACAGGCTCGGCACGGCAGAGCTTGAATCGGCCCTTGTGAGCCATCATGCAGTTGCTGAGGCAGCGGTTATCGGGCTGCCGCATGAGATAAAGGGAATCGCAATTCATGCTTATGTGACGTTGAAGGCCGGATTCGAAGGGAACGAGGAATTGGCTGAAGAACTGAGACAGCATGTTGCGCATGAAATGGGGCCGATTGCAAAGCCCGAGAAGATAAACTTCACAAATTTACTTCCGAAAACGCGAAGCGGGAAAATTATGCGCCGCGTCCTGAAAGCGCGGGCACTCGGAATGCCCGAAGGGGATTTGAGCACACTGGAAGAATAATGATATTTCCGGTAGAAGCACCACACTGTCTGAGGTACGATCTGATATAGTATAGTTCGCTGCCTATCGAAATCGGTAGAAATTTTTGATTATTGATTCGACTTCTTCGGGGCGTGCCTTCACCGCGGATTCAATGTGACGAATGTATACGACTCCGTCAACGTAATATAGTGGTTGACCCCCTCTCGGCACAAATATGTGGAGAACAACCTTGTCGCTGTAAATGACGAAATCTAGAGACGGCAGGACCGCAGGCTTAATTTTCTGAAGTGTCAGGTTTCGGATTTTCTGGGTTAATACATCTTTCTCTTTTTGAGAGGTTTCTTGGAGGCCAACAACGGTGCTTGTGTCATCAACTCCTATGAAGAGATTGCCTGAGTTTGTGTTGGAGAAAGCCGCAATCTCTCTCACAAGAGACTCATCTACAAATGCTCTTTTGAACTCCACATTTTGTCCTTCGCCTCGCTTTAGCGCTTCATCGAGAGAGATTTTCTCGATAGACCTTTTCCTGTTGGAAAAGATCAAATACCCTGACAGGAGGAAAATCGTGATTAGGAATGATATTGCAGCGACAATTGTGCTGAAACGTATCTGCGATTTTAGGACTTCAGCTGAGCGAGTGATGTCCTCGTAAGTCACAATTAGTCCGACATTATTTTTGCCTTCATCTTTAATTGGCCAATAAAGCAAAAGGTAATCTGAGTTGCCCATGGAGTCTTGTTGTATCATTGGTGCATCAGGGATCGGGAGAGTAAGCTCGATGCGGAGCGGCACTTCTCCCCAGACATTTCGCACCCCGCCGAAATTATCGGTAATTGCATATTCTATCTCGAAGGGTATATTCTTGGATGAAATACTACATGCCTCATCAATTGTGTTACCAAATTTACGTGCCGACTCAACTAGCCGGTGGTCAACGTTAGTGTAGTCTTTTGGTCCAACAACTGCCACAGTCACGATTCCCCCAGGTAGTTTCCGTCGAAGAACTCTCAGAGTGTCATTGCATTCGGACTTGATCGTGAATGGTTGTTCGAATACAGAACTGTAAGGCCAAATTGCTCTTCCAATTAACCCTGGTACGAAGCCTTCTACATCGACAATTGTTCCGTCTTTTGTCACAATGTAGTAGTCGAGTGCGTCTGAGTAGGCATTATCATATCCGGTCAGATCCCAATGATCATGGTAGTTAATAAGTAGGTCAATTTGCGATGCGGTATGGAACAAGCTATCTGTAGCCTCACTTAATAGTTGTTTACGAGCGAACCAGTATTGAAGATAAGCTATGGTGCTGAACAGAACCGTGAAGAATAGGATGAACCAGAAAATGTTCTTAAATCTCGTGGTCATGCGCGGTTTAATCTTCATGCTTAGGCAATGCTCAACGATTTATTAGGTTCCAGCGAGAAAGGAAATTGTTTGTTCTCGTTTAAAACACACCGTCGCATCCTTAGAATCATTTTGTCTTCCTGAACGTCAGCACGACTTCTCCCGCGACGAAGAACTGTCGGTCGTCGGGAGGAAAACTTAGAATCTGGTAGGACTTGTTGGATGGTTTGAGATGTATTTTTTCATTTGCCAATTCGAAAAATCTTACGATCAAAACCCCTGCGGCACTTCCGAGAACAAGCGAGTTCTGGTCCGGCTTCGCAACTCTTCTGCATATTACATAGTCGCCCTTAAACAATCCCACGAGATTCATCGCGTCGTCGGACACTTTCACGGCAAAAAGCTCCCCATCGGGCAATAGCTTCGCGTCAAAGTGAAGCACATCCACGATGTTTGAAAAAATTATTTCGCGAGATTCAATTCTTGAGACGACTGGAATTGTCCGAACGGATGGCGGCAGATTGGGATTAGCCAGCTCGGTTTTCGGGAGGTTAATTCCGCGCGACCGCCCGGCTTCGCGTTCGATGTACCCCTTTCTCTCGAGTGCTTTCAGCAAATCGCTGACTGCTCTCGTCGAGTTTATCCCCATTTGCGAACCCAGCTCGCGGAATGTCGGGGGCTTGGAATGGTCCTTGAAGAACCGACGAATTAATTCGAGCGCCTCGCCTTGCCGTTTTGTTAATCCTCTTGCCATTTAGATATAAATTACACAACACAAGTTTAGCGGTCAAGAAAAATGAAACGCTTTTATTTGTGTCGTTTAGGGCAAATATTATAACGGCAGTTGGCATGAAAAGCAGGCGAATTTTTTCAGAATTTAACGGTTTTTTATAAGTGAGAGATCAGGTGGAGAAATGTGATAAAAAACTTCTTGACTTTTGGAGCGTATTGGTTAAATTTCCAACGTGGTGGGGAAAAGTGGGGAAGTCTCCAGCTTTTCCCCCGTTTACTAAAAAAATGTGACTGAAGAGTCATTCGGTAAACTTGAGAGGATTGTGTCGTCATTTAAAGGTCGGTACGAATATGTTTTAGATTCGAAGGGACGGCTCAGCATTCCGGCGAAGCTGCGCAAAAGTCTTTCTTCTGAGGCGAACGATACTTTCGTGGTAACTCGTGGGGTTGAAAAATGTTTGTACGTTTATCCTCTCGATGAGTGGCGCCAGCTTGAAGAAAAACTTCGTTCCCTCAATCAGTTTCTTGAGAAACACAGATACTTTACCCGGACACTTCTTATGTGGGCTTCGGAAGAGTTTTCTCTGGACTCGCAATCTCGCATAACAATTCCGAAGACTCTGCTTGAATTCGCCGAAATCGAAAAAGAAGTTGTTATCATCGGCGCTCTGGAAAGAATTGAAATCTGGAATCCGAAGACCTTCAATGAATACTTAAATTCTCAGCCTGAGAATTACGCGAACGTTGTCGAGCAAATTATGGCTGTTAATGTCGGCAAATAATGAACATTTATCACGAGCCCGTGCTGCTCAAAGTGAGTTTGGATTTCTTGGTTACTGACCCGGAGGGCACATACATCGACGCCACTTTCGGCGGCGGAGGTCATTCGCGCGAACTTTTATCCCGGCTGCGCCATCATGCACGTCTCTTCGCATTTGATGTCGATGAAAATTCTCAGCGAGCTGCAAATGAGATTTCCTCGCTGGACAATAGGCTGTCATTCGTCAAGAAGAATTTTTCCCAAATTGGAAATGTTTTCGAAGATAGAAATTTGAAATCAGCGGCAGGATTTTTGTTTGATCTTGGCGTGTCATCTTATCAAATAGACAACGAGCCCGGATTCAGTTATAGGCGCGATGAGAAACTCGATATGCGCCTCGACAAGAATCTCAAGACTTCGGCTTATGAAGTAATAAACTCATACAATGTTGAAGATCTCACTGAAGTGTTTGTCAGGTATGGCGAAGAGCCGCAGTCGCGTGCGCTTGCAAGAGCTGTCGTCAAGCAGCGCGAAAAAAGCAAAATTGAAACGACGTTGCAGTTTGCGGAGATCGCCGGAAAGGTCTGCGGAAAATCTGCCAACACTTTGTCGCGGATTTTTCAGGCAATTCGCATTGAAGTGAATGCGGAACTCGACTCGCTTTCCGAAGCTTTAGAAGCTGCCGTGAACCTCACATCTCGCGGCGGCAGAGTGGTGGTAATTTCTTACCATTCGCTAGAGGACAGAATTGTCAAAGAAAAATTCAGGTATGAAGCTGCTGCATGTGTTTGTCCGCCCCAGTCAATCATTTGTACCTGCGGTAAAGTACCTCGCGTCAAAATCCTTACGCGAAAGCCCGTTTCGCCGAATGAGGTTGAGGTCACCCGAAATCGCAGAGCAAGAAGTGCAAAACTGAGAGTAGCTGAAAAAATTATATGAGCGAGGAACTCGATAACGCTGCTGAACAGAAAAGCCAAAAGACTTCGGGAGCCCTTCCCGGAAAAAATTCGTCCCCCACGGTTTCAAAATTCATCCTTCTCCTGGGCGGAATTGTGGCGACACTCCTTTTAATCGTCAACAACAGCGTGACGGTTGATAGATTGGCCGGCGGTTTAGGTTTGCTTGGGTTAACATATGCGCAATTGGAAATTCAGAATGATTCGCTTCGAGCCGAGTTAAAGAAACTCTCGAGCCCTGAAAGAATTACACAAGTGGCTTCCGAAAAGCTCGGACTCGCATATAGCAGTCAGTCTATCGATCAAATCCAGATCGATATAAGTAAATTGGACAAGGCTGAAGAACAGGATGCAAAAGACACAACAAAGTAATCTTGCAGATTCAGCCGAGCACCGAGATCCGGCCTCTGCGGGGAATAGTCCAATGGTTCATGGCAGAGCCGGCAGAATTAATTTCATCCGAGTAATTTTTGTACTGTTATTTGTCGCAATTGTTGTAAAGCTCGGGGTAGTTCAAGGGGTCAACGGTTTTTATTACAAACGGGTTGCCCAAAGACAATACGAAAGTCAAGTCGTGCTTCGGGCAAACCGCGGCATGATCTACGACAGGAACGGCAACCTGATAGTTTCGAACATTTACGGCTACTCATATGCTGCAGACCCGGAGCTTCTTAATGCTTCGGATAGAATAAGAATTGCTAAGAAATTTGCATCTGTTTTCAATCTGCCCGCGTCGCTTTTCATGGATAAAATGAACGCTAAGTCTCGTTTTGTTTGGCTCGCACGAAACATCGATTCTGACCAATCATCCGCGCTTCAAGGCTTTGATGTCTGCGGATTGATTCGTCTCAAGGAGCAACAAAGGCTGTATCCCTATGGCGCGTCGGCAGGCCAGGTTCTCGGCTTCACCAATGTTGACGGCAAGGGTGCCAGCGGCGCTGAACTTGAATTTGATTCGTTGCTTGCCGGAAAAGACGGGTACGAAATTATGCAGCTCGATGGGATCGGCAGGAAGATGTCGTCGGTCGATTATCCGCATGTCGATCCTGTACCGGGATGCAACCTCCAGCTCACTCTCGACATGAATCTTGAGCAAATCGTAGAGGATGAATTATCCGCAGGAGTTGAAGCTGTGAAAGGAACAGCGGGAACCGCCGTTTTCATGAATCCTAACACTGGTGAAATTCTTGCAATCGCAAATTATCCTTCCTTTAATCCGTCTGAATATGACAAATATACACCGGACGATTCGAGAGATAGAGCGATCACGGACGTATTCGAGCCCGGCTCAACGTTTAAAATCGTCACTGCTGCAGCTGCCCTTCAAGAAGGAATTGAAAAACCGAATGATATTATTTTCGCTGAGAACGGCAGGTACATTGTTTTCGGCAGACTCATTGAAGATTTCGAGCACGTCGGGTGGATAACATTCAGGCAGGCCGTGGAATTGTCGAGCAACGTTGCATTTTCGAAAGTCGGAATGAAGATTCCGCCCGATAAATTTTATAGATACGCACGAGATTTCGGGTTCGGCGCAGCAACGGGCTTAGAGCTTCCGGGAGAGGTCTCCGGGGAGTTGGAAAAGCCGTATGAATGGTCCAGGGTCTCTCTTCCCTTTATGTCGTTTGGTTACGAAGTCATGGTAACTGCACTTCAGATGGCTGACGCTTACGCAGCAGTTGCAAACGGAGGTACATTGATGAGGCCATACATCGTCAACGAGATCACCGACCCGAAAGGTAATGTTCTATTTCAGAATTCACCCGCCGCGATAAGGCGCGTTGTAAGTGCGAATATCTCTCAAACGCTGACGGGACTCTTTGTGGATGTCGTGGAACATGGAACAGGTACTTCCGCGAAACTGAGCGACGTTCTTCTCGCCGGCAAAACCGGAACGGCGCAGAAGTTAGTCGATGGCATGTATTCGAAGAAATTCTATCGAGCGTCGTTCGCGGGATTTTTTCCGGTTCCTAATCCGCAGATTGTCGGCTTTATAATGGTTGATTCACCTCTGGATGGTTATACCGGCGGCATGGTCTCCGCACCTATTTTTAAGAAAATTGCCTCGCGTATCTACGGAATTATGCAGCGACGAACATCAGACTTTTCAAATGACGACGTGAGGCTGGTTTCAAACTCGTCCCGGAATAATAAAATGATTTCCGGATCAGAAGACGGCAATCCGCAATTTACTGCTGCCAAGGAAGAAAACACGAAAATAAATTCAGGCACAATTGGCTCAAGTTTCGCAGCCGGAGATATGGTGACGATTCCGGACGTTTCTTTTCTCGATTACAAATCCGCCGAAGAAATCCTGCAAAGCCATGATCTCTTCGCAGACGACCCCTCCGTAGTTGCCGATCCGTCGCACACGTCCGCGTCTTCATCGCCTGCAAGCAAAACTTCCGCCGCGTGCCCCGTCTTCACACTATCGGATCAAAGCAGTTTCATTGTCGAATCCGAAAAACCTGCCGCTGGAAGTGCAGTTCCTAAAGGTACATCGGTAAAATTGAATCTTGTATTGGCGAAGCGCATAACGAAAATGCCCAACTTTCGTGGAACGAGTGTGAGAATGGCGGCAAGTTTCTTTCTATCGGCAGGAATTCCGTTTCATGTGGTCGGCAGTGGAAGGGTCGTAAGCCAATTTCCCGATGCCGGAAAGCCTATAAGCAAAAACACTTCGGCAGTTATCAATTGTGACGATAAGAGTCTGAATATGTCGGGGCTGTTTTAGTGAAGCTTAGCCAACTTATAAAAAATGTTGCGGTGACTGATATAATCGGTGACACTGACATCGAGATCACTGATATCGTTTATGACTCCCGAAAGGTTAAAGAAGGTTCGCTGTTTGTCACGATGAAAGGTGCGCAGTTCGATGGACACCGTTTCATTGTCGATGCCATAGGCAACGGTGCGATCGCAGTCGCGGTCGAGGACAAGAGTATCGTCAATGACGACTACGTCCTCTCTCACCACGCCACTGAACTATTAGTCCTCAATACCCGCCGGGCTCTCGCACTCATCTCTTCGAATTTTTACGATCATCCCGCTGAAAAGCTGAAAGTTATCGGCATAACGGGAACGAACGGAAAAACTACCAGCACTTACTTGATTAAGTCCATCTTACAAGCTGCAGGCGAGAAAGTCCTTTTAGTCGGAACAATAACTTATTTGCTCAACGACGATCCCCTGGAGCCTGCGACCAACACGACCCCGGAATCGTCCGAGTTAAATAGGATGATGGCTCTTGCGATTAAAAAGGGCGTGACTTCTGCGGTGATGGAAGTCTCATCACATTCGCTTGTGATGAATCGAGTCCATGGAATCCCATTCAGAGCCGCATTGTTCACAAATCTTACGCAAGACCATCTGGATTTCCATCGAACCATGGAAGAATATTTTAAAGCGAAGAAGATCTTGTTCGATACATTGCCGGCGGGCAGCATCGCGATTTCAAATATGGATGATGAGTATGGAGAAAGAATCGTCTCGAACAGTTCGGCTGAAAAGGCTTTTTACGGATTCGGGTCCGGTGCGGACTTTAGAATAGTCAAATCCTCATTCGGAATTGACGGAACGGCCGTTGTGGTTTCTCATAAAGGAAAAGATTATTCGATAAAATCCGCTCTTGTCGGAAGATTTAATGCTTACAATCTGACCGGCGCGTTCTCCACGGCGGTTTCTCTCGGCTATGAGCCGGCTGCTGTTGCGGACGCGTTGAGCAAAGTTCAGAATGTGCGCGGTCGATTTGAGCGCGTCGATTCCGGAAAAGGCTTCCTGGTCGTGGTGGATTACGCGCACAGTCCGGACTCTCTGCAAAAAACTTTGCAATCGGCGAAAGAGATTTTGAATTCGGCTGGAAAAGGCGGCAGGCTTATCACCGTCTTCGGCTGCGGTGGAAATCGCGACCGAACAAAGCGTCCCAAGATGGGAAAGATTGCTGAAGATTTGAGCGACGTAACGATCGTTACCTCGGACAATCCGCGCTATGAAGATCCGGAGGCAATTGTCGGTGAAATACTCGGGGGAATGAATTCGAACGACGAGAGGGTATTGCAGATCGTCGACAGGCATGAGGCAATACTCGAAGCTTTAAAGCGGGCGTTACCTAACGACATCGTGGTTCTCGCCGGCAAAGGGCACGAGAATTATCAGGACGTAAAAGGAGTGAAGCGTCACTTTGACGATCGCGAAGAAGTCGAGAAAGATTTGGGATTAAGAGGTTGATTACACTGCGAGACGTGCAAAGAATTCCGGGAGCCGAATTTCATAATTTGAAATTCAAATCGGCCAGGGCGGTTTCCACTGACTCTCGCACGGTTTCCGGCAGTCAGATATTTTTTGCTCTTCGCGGCGAACAGTTCGACGGGCACAATTATGTCGGCGACGCGATCGGCAAAAATGCGGTTTGTGCAATTGTCGATAGAAAGTGGTTTGGAGAAAAACAATCCGAGCGTGCCCATCGTGGAGAACCCGTCCATCTTCCGCTTGTTGTGGTTGATGACACAACTCGTGCCCTCGGTGATCTCGCGAGGATTTATCGTCGAAAATTCTCCATGCCGGTGATAGCCGTCGGGGGCTCGAACGGGAAAACAACAACTAAAGAAATGATCGCAGAAGTCTTGGACAAAAAATTCAGAGTCCTCAAAACTTCCGGCAACCAAAACAACCGGATCGGTGTTCCGCTCACAATTTTCGGATTTAAAACTGTTCACGAGATTGCGGTTGTTGAAATCGGCACAAACCATTTCGGTGAGATACAGCGCCTTTGTGAAATTCTTGAGCCGACCGCGGGTATCGTCACAAACATCGGAAACGAGCACTTAGAGTTTTTCAAGAATTTGAACGGCGTCAAAAAAGAGGAAGGCAGACTTTTCAATTATCTCGCGGCTACAAAAGGAACGGCGTTTGTAAACGCGGACGATAATAACTTAGTTGATTTGTCGAAAGAGTTGAAGCGCAAGCTCATTTTCGGATTCACCTCGCGCCGGGGATATTTGTCCGGACAAATGTTCGGTATGGACGGCAGGGGCTGTGTTTTATTTGAATTAAAATACAAAAACAAAACCGAGGTCGTCAGTCTTCGTGTTCCCGGATTTCACAATGCCATGAATGCCCTTGCCGCCGCGGCAGTAGGAACGTATTACGGTGTCAAGATCAACGAGGTCAAGAATGCGCTTGAGAGTTATAGGGCTTTTGAAAAGAGGATGGAAATCGTGAAAGCAGGCGGCGTGACGATTCTTAATGATACATACAATTCAAATCCCGAATCAGCTTCCGCCGCTCTCCGCTGGTTGTCTGCTATTCGCCCAAAGGGCAAGAGGATTGCAGTCCTTGCGGACATGCTCGAGCTTGGCCTGTCAGCGAAGCGCGAGCACCAGAAAATCGGAAGAGAGATCGCAAAAGAGAATCTCGATTATCTTTTCACGTTCGGAAATCTCGGACGAGACATTGCCGCAGCCGCTGAGTGCAAAATTGAAACGGAAGCTTTTGACGACAAAGATGAGCTCTCGGAAAAACTTCTTCTGGCAGTCGGACCGGGAGATGTGGTGCTTGTCAAGGGGTCACGCGGCATGAAGATGGAAGAGGTCGTGAAAAAGCTGGCAAACGGATTGCGAAATCGGGGGCATCGCTGATGCTGTATTATTTATTCGACATGCTTGAAAGAGAATTTCACCCGCCGGGCTTCGGAATTTTTAGATACATCACTTTCCGTTCGGCGCTTGCGGCGATCACGGCGCTGTTAATCAGCTTTGTGATCGGTCCTATAGTTATCCGGAAACTTCACAAGTACCAGATCGGCGAACAAGCGAAAGTCGAAGGTCCGAAGTCTCATTTATCGAAAGCAGGAACGCCGACGATGGGCGGGCTTATAATTATCGGATCGGTTGTCGCGCCGCTTCTTCTTTGGGGGGACCTTGGAAACCTGTACGTGCTTTTGATGCTTCTTATTACTGTTGGGCTCGGCCTTCTCGGCTTTATCGACGATTATATGAAGGTCGTAAAGAAGAAGCGAAAAGGGCTCATCGCCCGATACAAGCTTATCGGACAAATCACGATCGGTCTAATTGTCGGGGCTGTTCTATTCTTCTCTCCGCAGTTTCGCCCGTTTAATTCATTGACAACAATTCCGTTCTTTAAGAACCTTAACTTTGATTATTCGTACTTTTACATTCCGGTCGTCGTATTCATAATTACGGCCACGTCCAACGCAGTAAACTTGACCGACGGGATTGACGGCCTTGCTGTGGGCACAGTCGGGATAGTTGCGTTGACTCTTGCGTTGATGAGCTACATTTCAGGGAACATTGACTTCAGCCGCTATCTTAATATAATCTATCTTCGCGGATCCGGTGAGCTTACCGTGTATTGTGCGGCCCTTCTCGGAGCTTCGCTCGGCTTTCTGTGGTACAATACATATCCTGCGCAGGTTTTCATGGGCGACACCGGCTCACTGGCGCTCGGGGGTGCGATTGCAGGAATTTCAATCATGATAAAGAAAGAATTGGTGCTCCCGATACTGGGCGGAATTTTTCTTGCTGAAGAATTATCGGTTATTGCCCAGGTCCTTTACTTCAAATACACGAAGAAAAAATACGGTGAAGGCCGCCGCATTTTCAGAATGGCACCGTTCCATCATCACTTCGAGCTCAGCGGTGTGCCGGAGCCGAAAATTGTCACGCGCTTCTATATCGCCGGGATTTTGTTGGCGATTCTAAGTTTAACCACGTTCAAAGTGAGATGAATTGAGCAAGCCGGAAAAAATAAAGTCCTCGAGAGTGTCGGTGCTCGGCGCAGCGAGAAGCGGAATATCGACTGCGAAGCTTTTGAAATCGCAAGGCGCATCCGTATTTGTCAGTGATAAGAAACCGAAAGAGGAAGCTGCTCAGGAAATCAAAGCGCTGGAGAATTTGGGACTGCCATACGAATTCGATGCACATTCGGATAGAATTTTTGACGCTGATTTCATTGTTATAAGCCCCGGTGTACCATCGCACTCAAATTTAGTCCAGCATGCATTAAAAGTCGGTTTGAGTGTTTATAGCGAAATTGAAACTGCATCATGGTTTTGCCGTGCGCCGATAGTTGCGATAACAGGATCAAACGGAAAAACCACCACGACAACCCTTACCGGCAAAATTTTCGAGAAGGCCGGACGGAAAACGGTTGTCGCGGGAAATATAGGATTTCCGCTTTCCGATTATGTCCTCGATGTCGATGAAAATTCCGTCGCAGTCGTCGAAGTGTCAAGTTTCCAGTTGGATCATATAGATGCCTTCCAGCCTAAAGTTGCGGTCCTTCTCAACATAACGCCTGATCATCTCGATAGGTATGAGAGCTACCAGGCTTACATGAACTCGAAATTCAGGATTTTCATGAATCAAACTGTCAGTGATTTCTCTATTTATAATTACGATGACGAAGCCGTCAGGAAACATTGCGACAGTTTGGTATCGAAGAAGAAATGTTTCAGCGTTAAGGAGGAAATTCCCTGCGGAGCCTTTGTGGATAAAGGCAAAGTGTTTCTTGTCGCGGGCGGGAATCGGGAATTTCTAATCGATGCCGGGGATATAAAAATCCGCGGCCTGCACAATTTATATAATTCAATTGCGTCATCACTCGCAGCAAAAGCGATGGGTGTTTCTGTAGAAGTAATAGCGGAAACATTGCGCGAGTTTCCGGGAGTGGAACACCGGCTTGAGCCGGTCAGGGAGCTTAACGGCGTGTCATATGTCAACGATTCTAAAGCGACGAATGTCGATGCCGTATGGTACGCTCTCGGAAGTTTTGAGTCGCCGATAGTTTTAATTGCAGGCGGCAAAGACAAGGGTAATGATTATTCGCCGCTTTTCGAACCTGTGAAGAAGAAAGTCCGTACCATGATTCTTATCGGTCAGGCGGCAGCGAAAATGCAAAAGGAGTTTTCCGACAAGACAAAGTGCATTATGGCGTCATCCATGGAAGAAGCCGTGTCGAGGGCGCGGGGCGAAGCAAAGAAAGGCGATGTCGTTCTTCTTTCACCGGCGTGCGCAAGCTTCGATATGTTCCATGATTATGAACACCGCGGACGAGAGTTTAAAAGACTGGTGATGGAGCTGTGATGAGGAATTTGAAGCCGGCAGATAAGTGGTTCTTGTTCGCGGTGCTCTCGCTCATGTTCATGAGCCTTGTCGTGGTTTATAGCGCGAGCGCATTCTGGTCCGAATTGAAGTTTCAGAATCCCGCGTATCTTTTGCGAAGCCATCTTTTCAAGGTTCTCATCGGAATGATTTTGATTTTTACCCTTGCAAAAATTGATTACCACAAAATCGAGAAGTACGCCGTTCACCTTCTGGTGATTTCCGGAATCCTTTTGGTTATTGCGCTCGGGCAGAGAGTGATAATAAAAGGTGCCGCCCGCTGGGTTCATCTCGGTATTTTCAGCTTCGAGCCTTCGGAGGTTGCACGGCTGGGGGTCTTATTCTTCATCGCGGCTTATCTTGCCGCAAGTGCCGATGCTTTGGACGATTACAGGGCGCTGATCAAACCTCTTGCAGCGACGACAATCGTCGCCGGACTCATCATTTTGCAGCCAAACTTCAGCACGGCTTTCATGATTTTTGCGACTGTGGGAGTGATGCTGTTCGCAGGGGGCATCAAAAAGAGACACATGGCGGTGCTGGTCGCCGGCGCCCTCGTTATCGGTGCATGTGCCATGATGCTTGAATCGTACCGGGTCGCAAGAGTCCAATCATGGATGAAACACGGCTCCGGAAATTATCAGGTACAGCAGTCAATTATAGGTTTCGGCAACGGCGGAATATTCGGAGTTGGACCAGGCAACAGCAAGCAGAGAAATTTATTTCTGCCGGAATCTTACGGCGATTTCATCTACTCGATCATAGGCGAAGAATACGGCCTGTGGGGATCGGCTTTGGTGATGTTGTTATTTCTCTTTATCGCATTTCGTGGCACAGCCATCGCCAAAAAAGCGCCTGACAGGTTTGGGAGCTTGCTTGCACTGGGAATAACGAGCGGAATTTGTTTGTATGCGTTCGTTAACGCCGGAGTCGCGATCGGACTTTTTCCTACCACTGGCATCCCGATGCCGTTCGTAAGCTATGGTGGTACCGCGATGATTGTCAATTCGATTGCGGTCGGAATCATCTTGAATGTATCGAAACAGATTCCTGAAAATGAACCTGTCCATGGAAAAGCAAAAGGTTCTCATGGAATCTTTCGAACGAAGAAGATAGAATCCAGCGAGCCGGTGGTCGGGAGGATTTATTAATGGTACGAGTCGTTTTTGCCGGCGGCGGGACCGGAGGTCACCTTTTTCCGGCGGTGGCTATAGCAGAGAGATTGATGGATGTGAAAGGCATCGATGTGATGTTTGTTGGGACAAATAATAAAATTGAAGCTCGAGTTGTTCCACAGCTTGGCTACAAATTCAACACGATATGGATCGGTGGATTCTCGCGAAAGTTCAGGCTGTCTAATTTTCTGCTTCCGCTTAAGGTAATAATCTCGATTTTTCAATCACTTAAAATTTTGCTTACATATAAACCTAATGTTGTTGTCGGTACCGGCGGATATGTCTCCGGGCCTGTCTGTGCGGCTGCGGTCATGACTCGAACTCCGATAGTTCTTCAAGAACATAACAGCTATCCCGGTGTCATGACCAGGATGTTTGCTCCGTTCGCTCGTGAAATCCATGTTGCATTTGAAACGTCGAAAAAGTACTTCAGAACGAGCCATAATTTGTTTATCACTGGAAGCCCGATCAGAAAGATGCGTAAGGCAAATCGAGACGAAGCCCTGGGCTTTTTCGGGCTAAACTTGGATAGGCATACACTATTTGTGACAGGTGGAAGTCTAGGAGCCATGAAGCTAAACAGTGCAATGTTGGCAATCGTCGAAGATTTGATGAGCCGTGATTACCAGTTGATCTGGCAGACAGGATCTGTCGATTTCGAGAGAATAAAAGACAGCTGTGATAGATGCTCCGTTACGGTGAATGGGCAGATTGAAAAATTTATAGAAAGGATGGATCTGGCCTACTCGGCGGCCGATATCGCCGTCTGCAGAGGCGGTGCCACTACAATTGCTGAGCTTATATACTTTGATCTTCCGGCCGTAATAGTCCCGTACCCCTATGCTGCAGCGAACCATCAAGTCGAAAACGCCCGTGCCCTAGTCGGGAACGGCGCAGCTGTCATGATACAGGAATTCGAAATTGAAGAAGCATTCCGAAAAGAATTGTTCGGCGTGATCGACAATCCGTCGCGGCTCGCCGCCATGCGGGAAAAGATTAGCAGGTTATCGCATGATGATGCGGCGGAAGTTATCGCTAAAGCTATTCTAAGAATTGCAGGAGCAAATGCATAAACATTTCAGACGCAGATTCGAATTTTACTACCAATCGGTTGCCGTATATGCCGTCGCGTTGATACTTTATGCCCTGGTACGCGGCACGTTTGCCGAGGACGAGTTCACAATGGTTTTCAAAGATCCGATCGTTTATGCGTTTATTATCGTGTTAGCCTATTCCGTTTTCATATTAGTTTTCAACATGCTATTCCAGAGAGATGTGATCGTGACGGATGATTCGATAATTCTTCAGAACAGATTCGACAGCAAGACGGTCAAGCTGGCAAGCATAGAATGGATTCGTGTCGGTAGAGCGAAACGGATGAAAGTGAGAGGGAGCTTCAAAGTCATCAAGTTGAAGCTAAAGGGTCAGATGAGGGCCGTGCGAATAAATCCGATTTACTTTCACGACGAGCGTGGTATGATCGAAACTTTCAAGCAATTGAGTCAATCTAAAATGCCCCCGAAGAATCATAGATTCATGGGGAGGGAAAAAAAGAGCGGAAATGTTTGAGAGCGTCAGGAAAATTCATATGGTTGGAATCGGCGGCATCGGGATGAGCGGCATAGCCGAGATTTTACTTGACCAGGGTTTCGAGGTGAGTGGCTCCGACAGGCAGCCCAGCGAAATAACCGACCGGCTCGAGAAGTTGGGTGCGAAAATTTTCAAAGGTCATGCCGCGGAAAACTTAGATGAAGCGGATGTCGTCGTCTATTCATCCGCAGTCCATCTCGACAATCCTGAGCTGACAGCTGCGGCGGAAAAGAAGATTCCGGTGATTCGTAGAGCCGAAATGTTAGCGGAGCTCATGCGGATGAAATACGGGATAGCAATTGCAGGTACACACGGCAAGACTACGACAACGAGCATCACGAGCTTAGTATTGATGGAAGGCGGATTGGATCCGACCGTGGTCGTCGGCGGAAAGCTTTCCAGTTTCGGCGGAACGAACGCGCGGCTCGGCCATGGAGAATACATCGTGGTTGAAGCAGACGAATTCGACAGATCTTTTCTGCAACTGGCTCCGGTCATCGCTGCGATTACAACTTTGGAGCGCGAGCATCTCGATATTTATAGCGACCTCGAAGACATAAAACGCGCATTCGTTGAGTTTGCAAACAAAGTTCCGTTCTATGGTTTCGTGATCCTTTGTCTTGACGAGCCGTCCATTCAGGAGATTCTGCCGCTTATCAGGAAAAAAGTTGTTACTTACGGTCTTAATGTCCAGTCCGACTTGCGAGCGGTGAAAATTTCGTTCGATGCGAATCGCAGTAAATTCAATCTTCTGCAGCGCGGCAATGATCTCGGCGAAATCAATCTTAATGTCCCCGGACTTCACAACGTGAAGAACTCGATCGCAGCAATCGGAATCGGTCTGGAATTGGGAATTGAATTCCCGAAGATCAGAAAGGCGGTCGAATCTTTTACAGGAGTTTACCGGCGTCTTGAAATCAAGGCGAACATTGACGGAGTGATGATCGTTGACGATTACGCTCACCATCCGACGGAGGTCCAGGCGACGTTGTCGGCGTTGAAATCCGGCTGGCCTCAGAGACGGGTCGTCGCAGTTTTTCAGCCGCACCTTTTTTCCCGCACACGGGATTTTCACGACGAATTCGGAAGGAGCTTTCTAAACGCGGATGTGCTTGTCGTCACGGAAGTTTATCCCGCGCGCGAGGAACCGATCGAAGGAATCACGGGTGCGCTTATTGTGAATGATGCGCGCGCCTTCGGGCATAAAGAAGCGCATTATATTCAGGACAAAAAACAGCTTTCTGAATTCTTGATGAAGATAAAGATGCCGGGCGACATAATCGTTACTCTCGGTGCCGGTGATATTTCAAAATATGGCGAGGAGTTCATCGGCAGGATGAAAACATCTTCGCGAGCGGGTTCTTCTGTTAAAGAAAAGATCGGAACAAAAAGGAAGTAGATGCTTTCCATCGAGCAATTGAAAAAATATTTCAGAGGATACATCGGAATTGGCGAGCTTTTATCAAAGCTGACGACATTCAAGATCGGCGGACCGGCAGATTTCTATTTTGAACCCGCCGACGCCGGCGATCTGGCGGTTTTAGTGAACCTCCTGGAAGAAAATGAATTCCCATTCGTGATGATTGGAAACGGCAGCAATATACTGGTTAGCGATTTCGGCTATCGTGGAGCGGCGATAAACCTTGAGCGCGGACTGAGCGATTTCGAATTTGACGGTGAATTAGTACGGGCAGGTGCCGGAGCAAAGTTAGCGAAGTTTGTGGATCTTTGCATCGAGAACGGGTTGCACGGAGTCGAAATGCTTGCGGGAATCCCGGGAACTCTCGGCGGAGCAATTGTTATGAATGCCGGGGCCTACGGGGGTGCGATCTCCGATTATCTTGTGGAAGCGGAAGTAATTCGCAAGGGCGAGCTGAAAAAAGTGCCGCGTGAAGCTGCTGTTTTCGGTTACCGTTACAGTTCTTTTCAAGATGACATTATGGTCACTGCAAAGTTTAAATTTCCTAACGGTGACAAATCCGAAATGAGACGGGTTCGTCGTGAGCTTATGCTTCGCCGCAATGAAGCGCAGCCGGTAGAATTGCCAAATGCAGGTTCGATTTTCAAAAATCCAGTAATGAATTCTGCCGGGAGGCTGATCGAAAATTGCGGACTGAAAGGCTTTAGAATCGGAAATGCTGAGATATCACAAAAGCACGCGAACTTCATCGTGAACCTCGGCGGGGCAAGCGCGGTCGATGTGCTTCGACTGATTCGCAAAGCACAAGAAGTGGTGCTGGCAAATTTTGATGTCATCCTTGAGTTGGAAGTAAGATTAATTGGAGTTTTTTCAGAGGACAATTTAGCTGATCCATACGAAAGCGGCGCAAACTTCCGCGGAAGCGGGCAATCGCCGCGACTTGTGAAAGTTCATTCGGCAGAAAAATTGACGGGCGGAGAAGGATGAACAAAATCGAGAAAACACATTTGAATTTTATTTTGACAGCCTGCCTATTGGCTGCGCTTTACCTCACATCGCAGAATTGGAAAAAGCAGCTGGTGCTCCATGATGTGAAAGTCTATGACGCGAGCCTCTTGAGCGATGAAGAAGTGAAAACGCTCGCTGGCGTGCAGGACGGGAGTGCCCTCTACGGATTGAGTCTGGCGCAAATCTCTCATCGCGTCGAGAGCAGTCCGTTTGTAAAACAAGCTGTTGTGGTACGGGCGCTTCCATACGATTTGACGATCACGGTTCACGAACGCAATCCGATAGCGCTTCTGGCAATGATGCCGCCTGCGGAAATGCTGTCGGTTGATAATAACGGGGTTGTGCTCCCGCTGCCTTTCGGGCGAAAAAACAACTTGCCGGTGATTACGGGTGTCACAGAAGAATTGAAGGTGGGTGACACAGTGAAAGGAAATTTGATTCAAGCGGTAAAATTTATGTGTGACGCCGACAGAATCAGCGCGGCGCTCGGAGCGGATATTGCCGGGGTAAAGTTAGTCGGGGATAATTTGATTGCTTATACGACTGCCTCATCATTGCCGGTGATAATAGGCAAGGGCGATTTGGATAGGAAGCTTATTTACTTGCAAAGCTTCTTCAAGGAAGATCCAGACAATAGTGATCCCGGTTACAATTATATCGACCTAAGATTCGACGGCCAGATTGTGATTGGAACGCACCTTGTTGCAAATTCTGCCGACAGTCATGCACCGTCGGGCAGCGCGGGGTTGTCTCCGGCAGAAACACATCAGTCCATGGATCATATTGGAAAAGTAAAGTAAGGTATTGACATGAGCAATAATATGATAGTAGCACTTGATATTGGTACGACGAAAGTGTGTGCACTGGTTGTCGAGACCGATCAGAACGGTAAGATGAACGTCCTCGGCGTGGGCACGAGCAAATCCGGCGGCATGAGCCGGGGAGTCGTTGCCAATATCGACCGGACGGTCAAGTCGATCCAGGAAGCCGTTCAAATTGCGGAGTCGAAGCCCGGCATGAAAATAAAAAGCGCAATTGTCGGCATCGCCGGAGAGCATATTGACAGCTTCAAAACGAATAGTATCGTAACGATTAGCAATCCCGACCATGAAATTACCGAAGGCGACATTGATCGGCTGATCGAAGACTCTCGCCGAATTCATCTTTCGCGCGACCGGGAGATCATTCATATAATTCCGCAGGAGTTTATAATCGACGGTCAAACTGTGACGCACGATCCGATCGGAATGGCGGGGGTTCGCGTCGAAGGATCCATGCACGTCGTGACAGGCTTGGTAACCGCAGCGCAAAATATTCACAAATGCGTCGAAAGAGCCGGTCTTCAAGTCGAAGAACTTGTTCTTCAGCCGCTCGCTTCGAGTTATTCCGTGCTGACCGAAGACGAGAAAGAAGTCGGAGTCGCACTCCTCGATATCGGGGGTGGCACGACCGATCTTGCTGTTTTCGAAGATCGAACGATTCGCCACACTTCTGTCATCCCAATTGCCGGAGATCATATAACGACGGATATTCGAAAAGGATTGGGAATACTTCCTGAGCAAGCGGAGGAACTGAAGGTCAATCACGGGTATGCCATGGTTTCCGAAGTCATTGAGGACGAGCCTATCTTGATCCCCGGCATCGGCGGGCGCAAGCCGATCGAGATAAACAAAAAGCTCCTTGCACAAATAATTCAACCCCGCGTTGAAGAGCTTCTCGACATCGTGGCAATGGAAATAAAACGTTCCGGCTACTCGCGCCATTTATCTGCGGGAATTGTTCTGACCGGCGGCGGCGCCCTTCTTAAAGGAATGCCTGAGCTTGTCGAATATGTCCTCGGAGTTCCGGCAAAGATAGGAATACCGCAGGCCTTCGACGGCGGATTTGCACGCGAAGTGGAGAACCCGATTTATGCTACCGCTGTCGGATTGATTCAGTATGGTCTAAAGCGCGGGGCCGGGAAATCCACTATACAATTTTCGGAGGCCGAGGCAGAAGAGCGAGAAACGAGTCCAGGTAATGGAAAAATTGCCAATACGAACGGTAGAAGTTTTTTTGGAAAAGGAGTTCAGCTTCTTAAAAAGTTTATTAACAAAAACATCGACAATGTCTAAAAAGGAGGCATGACGTGTTCGAATTAGACACAGATAAATTAGGCCCACGTATCAGAGTAGTGGGCATCGGCGGATGCGGCGGAAACGCCGTCAACAGCATTGCAAAACGAGGCATTCATGGTGTTGATCTCATTGCGGTGAATACCGATTTGCAGGATCTCGAGCGGAGCGTTTCGCCGAATAAAATTCAGATTGGCAAAACCACCACGCGCGGCCTTGGAGCCGGCTCAAATCCGGAGACCGGTAGGCGAGCGGCTATGGAAGCGCGCGATGATATATATCGCGCGCTCAAAGACAGCGACATGGTTTTTCTTACTGCAGGAATGGGCGGTGGAACCGGAACAGGGGCCGCGCCCATCATTGCGAGCATCTTGAAAGGCGTTGACCGCGACGACATCAAGAAAGAGAATCAGGACGAACGCGTACCTCTTATAGTGGCCGTTGTGACGAAGCCGTTCGCCAACGAAGCGAAGGAACGAATGAGAAATGCAGACATCGGCGTCGAGGAATTGAAAAAATATGTCGATGCACTTATAGTAATTCCGAATGAAAAGCTCCTAACAATTTCCGACAAATCGGCCGGCTTTTTGGTGTCGCTCCAAAAAATCTACGACGTGTTGTACGACGCAATCCGCGGGATTTCCGAGATCATCACGAAACCGGGATTCGTGAACGTCAACTTTGCCGATGTGAGAACTGTTCTTGCTTCACGCGGCGACGCCATCATCGGTACAGGAATCGCGAGCGGCGAGCGACGTGCTGCAGAAGCTGCCTCGGCGGCCATTTGCAACCCGCTCCTTGAAGAAGTCTCGCTCGAAAGAGTCGAAGGTATTCTCGTCAGCATTACTGCCGGCAACAATTTCGCACTTCATGAATTCGACGAGATAGTTAAGACTGTTCGCAGCGTCGCGAAAAACGGAGACGACGAGTGTAAAATTATCGTCGGAGTTTCTGTTGATGAAAAAATTGAGAAGGAGGTGATCGTCACGGTAATTGCTGCGGGCCTTAACCACAATGCTCATCCTCTTCCGACTTCCACTCCCGATCCGCGAAAAAGATTGACCATGAAAGAGAAGGACAATGTGAAGGATCAATCATGGACAATCAAGGACTGGCGCTCCTTCGATGAGCCGACGTTCGAGAGGAACGGCATCAACATTCACCTGAATAAGTTGGACGAAGGAGATGGCACGGAACAGAACGCAAAACCGGGAGAGAGACCTGCGTTTTTGAGAAAAGTCATGGATTGAAAGCAGGATTGGAATAGTGGGATGGAAGTTTTAAACTCTGTTATCGAAATAAGGAAACTTTTTGCTATGGAAAAGCGCGAATTAAACATAATGATAATAGAGGATGACCCGGACATTCCGAAGCTGGCCCGTCTTTATTTGAAGCCTTATAAAGATGCGGAATTCAACCTCGTATGGGCTGAATCAGGCGAAGATGCAATGAAGTTTCTTTCGGACAGTCAGAACCTCGACATAATTCTCGTTGATTACCAGCTTCCTGGAATTAACGGGCTCGAAGCTACCCGGCAAATCCGTGAAAAAGGGATCAGAGTCCCGATTGTCTTTCTTACCAATACGATCGATTTCAAACTTGCCGTTGAAGCGATGAAACTTGATGTCGAAGATTACCTTCTGAAGGAAGAAGCAATCACTTCGATACTTCCGAGTATAATTTTGAATGTCGTTGAACGCGTAAGACTCAGAGAGAAGCTGGCGGAAGCTGAAATGAACAAGGTGGCACAGCGCGAGAGAGTAGACGGAATAAAAAACCTCATCGTCACTATTTCACATGAGCTTAACAATCCGCTTGCGGCGTTAAAGCTTGCCATTAACGTTCTTCAACGAAAACAGATACCTCAGGATGCCGTGAGCTATCTTGCGATTATGAAGGAAAACACGGATCGTATAGAGGGAGTCGTTGCAAAGCTCAGAGATCTGAAAAGCGAGAAGGTCACCGCATATATCGGCAATATAAAAATGATAGATCTTTCCGAATGAGTTAAGCCTTTAGATAGCAGCTAAAGGCCAATTTACCATGGAACACGCACTTGTTGTCGATGACGAAAAAAATGTAACTGACCTTCTCAAGCTCCAGCTCGAGGAAGTCGGTTTTGCCGTTGACACGGCCAATGATGGTGCGGTAGGCATAAATAGAATTCAGTCGAAACACTACGATGTGATCTTGCTCGACCTGAAGATGCCGAGAATAAACGGGATAGAAGTTTTAAAGTTTGCGAAAGAAAACCAGCCTGATTCACAGGTCCTGGTATTGACGGGATATGGCGACATAAAGACGGCCGTCGATACGATCAAGATGGGGGCATTCGATTTCATTCCCAAGCCATACAATTTCGATGAGTTGTTAGTCTCGATAAATAACGCGCTCCAAATGGGCCGGCTGATCGTTGACAACAAAGTGATGAAAATGCAGCTCGGCGATGGGAAGTACGAGATCGTGGGACAAAGTCCGGCGCTGCAGAAAGTTATAGAGCTCGCTTTGAAGGTCGCGGCGAGCGACGCATCGGTTTTGATCACCGGGCCGAGCGGCTCCGGGAAGGAGCTGATCGCCCATCTTATTCACGAGCACAGCGAGCGCGTGAAGAAGCCGTTTGTCGCCGTCAATTGCGCATCGATACCCGACACGCTGATAGAGAGCGAGCTTTTCGGCCATGAGAAAGGAGCGTTCACGGATGCGCATACTCTCAAGCAAGGGCTTTCGGAAATGGCAGATGGCGGCACACTTTTCTTAGACGAAGTCGGCGACATAACTTACCTTGTCCAGCCGAAGCTGCTTCGCTTTATCGAGACCGGAACGTTCAGACGTGTCGGAGGAACAGTCGAGATGAGTGTAAATGCACGGATAGTTTCTGCTACGAATAAGGACATCGAACACGAGGTCGAAGAAGGGAAATTCCGGGAAGACCTGCTTTACAGATTGAACGTGGTACGTATCGAGATTCCTTCGCTCAGTCAACGAAAGGAAGATATCCCGCTTTTGGTCGATCACTTCCTTCAGAAAAAACACAGCTCGCGGCGCATAAAGAGGATTTCGCCGGAAACTCTGAAGCTCCTGATGGAATATGGCTGGCCAGGAAACATACGCGAGCTTGAGAATGTGATAGAGCGCGCGGCTATCTTGGCTGTTGGTGACGAGATCACGCCGGCGTTTATTGCGCTAACTTCAAAATCGAGGTCGCCCGACCTGCGGAAGATTCCTACGAGACTGTCATTAGCGGAGCTTGAAAAAATTCATATCGAGAATGTTCTTAAGGCGAATGAATTCAACCGAACAAAGTCTGCAAAGTCATTGGGCATAAGTTTGAAGACGCTTTACCTGAAGATAAAAAGCTACGAGATAGATACGCCGACCCCCAAATCATAGCTCCACAGATTCACAAAGCAAGACGTTGTAATGGTTCCCCTACATTTTCCAGCATCGAGTTTAAGAATGCAAAATGTGAATCCCTGTTTCAGTTGAGGGGTGGAATGAATGACGCGAAGTTTTGAGCCACGATATCCCGCGCTGGAAGCACGTAGTTAGAAAGAACGGAGGCAGCTGGAGCTCGACGGCAAAACTGGTTATCCTTTCGGCGTAAGTATCCACGATTTCGCTGAAGACAGGATGCTGATAAAGTTCTCTCTGATGTCGTCAGGAATGAGCGAAGCTGTAGAGACAGCATAATCGCCGGAGTACATCGGATATTCTTCTATCTCGAATCCTGCCTCTTCATAGAATTTCATGGCTTCGGATTTCGAGCTAAAGTCGTTGTCGGTAATGTTTCTTTCGGTCTGGCTGGTAATATTTCTCAAGGCAGACTGGAGGATATTTTTTGCCTCGGGACCTAACGTTGCGGCGATTTTTCCCCTGATCTCTTTGAAGGCTACATCAGTCGTTATCCAGCAGCTGCGGTTGCTGGAAAGCAGGGCGTGGATGTTTTCTGCCATCGTGGCCTTTTCCCGCATGTTCAGATAAGGAAGAAGCCCTTCGTTACAAACGGCGAATCGCTGGCCGTTAAAATGTGCAGCGGCATCTTCCATCTCATCCTTACTCAGCACGTTAGCGGGCTGCAAATGAAGGTTTGCCGGCGAAATATTCATTCTTGAAGCTATCTCCATTGTGATGGGAGAACTTTCGGCATACATGTCCGGCAGGTCGGTTCCCACGTAGACTCCACCTCTTGATGCTATCTCGAGCCCGCGCGGTGAAAGTCCACAAGCGAGCTCCATAACGTTGTCGATTCCTGCCTTCTTTAGGCCGTGGTTGATCGATTTGTATCTCACTTCGAAAATAACGGGAGAGCGTTTTCCGACAGCCAACAATGCGTCTCCGAGCAGCTGTCGTGCGGTTTGTTCGGCTCCCACCGCTTCCGCGATTTCCTTCGAAAAAGGAATGTCCGAAAGCGATCTCCAGTATGCAGGTATCTTTGCAGTTGGGCTGATTTTGCGGTAATCGTTTCTGATATCCCCTGTGATCATAATGATATCTCGACTTAACTCTGTCGTTCTTCCTTAACCGACTTCTTCTATTCCTTTACGGGCGACTCGCGCTGGATCGGGACTTTCATTCTCTTTGCTCGTGCGGCCATTATGATTTGCTGGCTGTCCGGAGTTTCTTCTCCATTCAAAGGTACGACGCGTCTGTACGTGCCGTCCGGCTGAAGCTCCCGCGCGCGGCTGTTGTCCTCAAGAGCGGTGTCGAGCACTTCATTCTTAATTGCTTCGATCATGCTTGAGTCTTCAATCGGAAACATGAGCTCCACACGACGATAAAGATTTCGGCTCATCAGGTCTGCGCTGCTTAAATAAAGCTCCGGATCGCCGGCGTTTTCAAAATAGAAGATTCGGCTGTGCTCAAGGTAACGCCCCACGATGCTGACGACACGAACGTTCTCGCTGATGCCTTTCAGCCCAGGCTTGAGAGAACATATTCCTCGCACGATAAGGTCGGTTTTTACCCCCGCCTTGGATGCTTCATAGAGTTTCTCAATCATGTGAACCTCCGTAAGAGCATTCATTTTCATTATGATATGGCTTGGTTTTCCTCCGCGTGCATGTCCGATCTCGCGATTTATCAAACCATTTAGCTTCTCGGCAAGTGTGACCGGCGCAACTGCCAATTTCCTGTATTTTTCCCTTTGTGAGTATCCAGTGAGGTAATTGAAAACCTCCGTGACGTCTTCCGCAATGTCCTGTCTGCACGTGAAGTAGCTTAGGTCCGTGTAAATCTGCGCGGTGATCATGTTGTAATTGCCTGTACTGAGATGAACGTAGCGTTTAAGGCCATCGTGTTCCTTCCTTACCACAAGCGCCATCTTAGCGTGGGTCTTGAGGCCGACGAGACCGTAAACAACGTGCACTCCGGCGCGTTCCAATTGTTTTGCCCAGCCTATGTTGTTTTCTTCGTCGAACCGGGCTTTAAGCTCGACAAGCACAGCAACTTGTTTCCCATTCTCCGCCGCCTCAATGAAAAGCTGGATCAATGGTGACTCTTTGCCGATGCGATAAAGAGTTTGCTTTATCGCAAGAACATTCGGATCCTTCACTGCGGCCTCGATGAACTGGACGACGGGGTTGAACGAATCGTAAGGAGGATGAAGCAAAATATCATGGCGGCTGATGGCGGTGAAAATATCTTCGCCATCCTCGTCGAGCAGAAGCGGTGCAGGATGGTACGGCGGATCTTTCAAATCGGCACGGGGAAGTGCGAGCAACGCCATCAGATGGCTGAGTCCTAACGGCGGGCTCAATTCGTACACACCGTCCGGCAGTACTTCAAGATTTTCTATGAGGATATCTTTTATGCGGGCAGGGGTGTTGTTCTGTACCGCGACGCGGACCACCGACCCAAACCTTCGCATTCGAACAGATTCTTCGATTGAGTAAATAAGATCCTCAGCTTCGTCTTCTTGAATCTCCATGTCGGCGTTTCGAGTAACGCGGAAGATATACGACTCCTTCACAGTCATTCCCGGAAAAAGCAGCGGAAGATTCTCGGCGATGAGGTCTTCAAGCCACACAAATCGAACGGAGGCGGACCTATCGTCAGGAATACGCACCAGACGCGAGATAACATCCGGCACTTTCACGCGGGCGAATCTCTCTTCACCTTGCGGCGTACAAATAACTGCCGCAATATTCAGACTGAGGTTAGAAATATACGGGAAGGGATGACCGGGATCGAACGCAAGCGGGGTCAGAACGGGAAATATCTCGCGTGCAAACAGCTCGGCCAATTTTGCGCGGTCTTCTGACTTGAGCTCGATCATTTTCAGCAGGTGTATTCCGGCTTCGGCAAGTGCCGGATGCAGGTCTTGCCAAAAGCAATGGCTCATCTCTTTTACCATTCTTGACGCCCGTTCTTTGATGGCACGAAGCTGCTGTATCGGCGTCATTCCATCCGGTGATGGTTCGGCGACGTCGGCGCGAACTTGTTCTTGTATTCCCGCAACCCGGATCATAAAGAATTCATCGAGGTTGGAGCTGACAATGGAGAGAAATTTCACTCGTTCGAGCAGCGGGTGCCGGTGATCGCGTGCCTCCTCAAGGACGCGCTGGTTGAACTCCAACCAACCCAGCTCCCGGTTGATGTATAACGACGGATCGAGTGTCGGACGGGTTTGAGACGGTCCATGATTGGATTTCCGTTGGTGATCTCCGGATAATTTCCTGTTGCGCTGCTGTTTGCGCGGCCGGGGAGTTATTCCTCTTGTGATCTGCGGCAATTGTTTGCTGTCCGTTGTGGTACTCTTTTCCACCTTATCCTTATCGTTGTCAGGTGATAATAACATTTAACTTTTCGTTCGTCCTCAATGACATATAAGAAACTGCTCCCGTTTTATCAATGCCAAAATAGACAAATCGTTAAAAACCGGAGCAATGTGTGAGCGGCCGGCTATTTCCAATTCTTATCCGTCGCGTAATATCTGGCGTGGACCCATAAGCCATTCAAGTGTCGCACACCTGCCAAGCCGCAGCGCCTCGACCGTGAGTTTGCAGAGTCCGCCTTTTTTCATCACAATTTCGAGGCCATCGTGCCCCGAAATGAGGACTGAGACCAGATCACTGAGGTGAGGCTCGTGTCCGACCAGCAAGATGCTTCGGCTGTTCTCGGATTGTATTTCTTTTACGAGCATTGAAGGGTCGCCACCCACCGCGAGGTTTGCCGAGAAGCGCAGCGCTCTATCGAGACCGAAGGCATCGGCGACTATTTCTGCAGTTTGCTTCGCGCGGATGAACGGGCTGGAAAGAATTAAATCGATCGACATGTCGAGGCCTTTCATGGCCTTTGCGATGTTTCGCATTTTCTGGACGCCTGCTGTCGTTAATGGTCGATCAGCGTCTCGAGGAAATGCTGCATCTCCTTTTTCAGCTGCGATACCGTGCCTTAATAAATAAAGTTCCATGATAAAATCTGCATCGTGTCACGTTATTGAATACGTACCCAGAATTGGTACAACTCGTCAATTGAAGCGACGAATCCATTTACCCGGTCGTTTCGAAGATTAATTAGAAAATTACTGACCGGGATAAACTGCTCTCGCTCTCGTTTCCCTATTCTGATTATGTACCTGTCCAAACCGGCAATAAGTACATCTGTATCCTGGATGTCACCCATTCGCAATTGAAATCGGCTCATAGCCCGCATCTTTTCGTCTGTAATATGCGGAAAGATTGGCCGCAAAGCCTCCACCATATACCTAAAGTGCTTAAACACGATTCGAAGCTCGTGAATAAGTTCGTCGCCTTCTCTGTCTTCGCGGAGAATTTCTTCCCGTAAGTGCAATGCTTGTTCGAATGTTCTTGAGACCTCAGCGCGCACTATTGACAGCGCTATCTCCAGCATCAGCTTTTCCCGGAAAAGATGAGAAAGATTATCTTTGAGCGCTTGCAAATTTCTGCCGATTGCGTTTGTATCGATTCGATCTATTTCTCGCCGCGCGCGCTTCATCGCCAGTTTTTCTTCTGTCTTGAGAACCGCCAGAAAGTTCAACATGAAAGGAAAATCTTTCGCCAGCCTTCGGGTTAACAATATTTGTACCTGAATGTCTCTCAACGTGCTGAGAGACTTGAGATGACCTTTGAGTTCTTTGATTACTTTCGGTCGGCTGTTTTTTATGACGATCGGTTTTGTCATCTCGAGAAAAGCAATCAACCGTCTGATGGCGACCCTCAGGTCGTGAATGGCTCTTCCCGTCGGGCGTTCACGGGACTTTAGCGCTTGCTCGGCCAAGATGTTCCATCGTGCGTCCAGCGAGCTGATTAAGTGTGAGCGGACGTTGGGCATCGGTTGAATTTCTTCTTGACTAACGACCGGCTTATCCGCAGAGATATCAGTCTTCAACACTGACCTTGACGCTGAAAACATCTTCGAACATCTCCGATTTTCTCATAAACGCCCACTTCTCAAGAAGAAGGTCACCTTCTCCTTCAAGCCGAATAATCAATCTGGGTTTCTTATATTCTGCGGAGAAAGTCTTGACCTTCGAGGCGTGCTCGTTGTCCATCGCATCTGCCAATCTCAAGATCGCGGTGAGCTTGGAAACCAGGACGCGATCTTTCGGTGATAAGAGCCGGTACGGTTCATGCTGCAATTTTGGGAATGATTTTCGGTGATACCTTGCAACATTGGCCACAACGTCCATTTGTGTCCTGCTCAGTCCGATAACGGGCGTAGCGGTCAACAGGTATTGACTGTGCTTGTGGTGTGCAGTCATGCTGATATAGCTTCCGATATCGTGGAGCAGGGCGGCAACTTCAAGAAGCAGCCTGTGGTCAAGAGTAAGATTGTGAATATTCTTTGTTTGGTCGAACAGTTGCACCGCATACCTTGCAACGCTTGTGGCATGTTGTTCATCGAAAAAATATTTTCGCCCGATTTGGATTGCCGACAAAAGCACCTGGTCCCGGTTTGCATGTTTCCGCTCGCCGTAAAGTTCAAGACCCATGTCGATTATTAGGCCGTCTTTCAATCCGACCTTAGGGATCTCTACTTCGTCGATTCCCGCAATCTTGACGATTTCCTGAAGGATGATTGAAGCCGGGACAATTACGTCTGCCCTGTCTGGACGCAATCGAAGCTGCTGCACTCTTTCTTCGAATGTCAATGACAGGAGTTTCTTAACGATGGCGTCCAGCTCACTCGAGCCGATCGCCGAATCCCGATCTTTCAGCAGGATTTCCTTGCGCAGTACGGCGAGGGCATCGATGTTTCCGCCGGTGCCGATGCAGAGGTCGATTTTCTTGCCGTTCATCTCTCTTTTGAGACGGCGTTGCGTAGCGTCAACGTACTCACGCACGAGTGTATTGAATTTCTTTTCGCCGTATTTTTTTTCCTCAAGCATCTGAAGAAGTCGAACAGAGCCCAGCCGGAAGCTTTCGGTGGAGACTATGTTTCCGTTGACCGTGAAAGTAATTTCAGTGCTGCCGCCGCCGATATCGACAAGCATTGCGGTTTTGTTCTTAAGATTTATCTTCTCTGCAACTGCAAGGTGGACCAGCCGGGCTTCTTCTTCGGCGCCGATGATGGTGATGTCTATTCCGGATACCTGGGCGATCCTGTCTATGAAAGTGTCGCGATTCATCGCTTCACGAAGCGCGCTCGTTGCAACCGCTCTTGTCAGCGTAACACCGTTTCTGTCGATGGTATCTTTAAAGCGGCGAAAGGCCTCGGATGCCTGCTCCATGACCTCGTCGGATATGGCCCGCTTGGTGAACACATCGTGACCTAAACGGACCGGTTCTCGAAGGTTGTCGATAATAGTGATCTTTTGGTCGTTGTCGACCCGGCCAATCGAAAGCCTTATGGCATTTGACCCGACGTTTATTGCGCTAAGTGTTGTAGGCATTGTAGCAAAAATTAATTCGAGTTGCGGACATTATCAATTGAGAGTTATGACGCCCCGCGAACACGGTCTCGTGCAAGCGATTGTTGCTTCTGGTCATATGATGTATCTTGTTCGCCGTGTTTTATCTTGTCAATACGTCAAGTCGTTCACGGGCTTGTTTGGCAAGTTCGGCGACTGTCCCGGAGTTTATAACCCATTCATATTCTCTTACTGCGTCCTGGGGATCGTTCGCTCGCTCATAAAGTTTGCCGACCGAGAAATGCGCACGGGCAGCCAAATCCGGCACAACGTGCCTGTCTATCATTCCATTGAGCGCTTGCATAGCTTCACTATAGTTGCCCGTCTTTTCGCAGCAATCAGCTAACCGGAAATATGTTTTTGCAAGATATAGAGAATCTATCTGTGTCAGCCGATGAGTGTACGATGCCTTTATTGCTTCCCTGCACACCATGGCACAGCGCTCATATTCTTTATGGTCTTCGAGTGACCATGATAATTTGTCGAAGTAGAAAAGAAATGCATCGGGAAATAGCGACATTAAATGGTGGTAAATAGCAGCGGCAGAATCGAATTTCTCCTCTCTTGCATACAGCTCACCGAGAATATCCGAGGCTTCGTATTTCGTAAATCTCCCTTTTTTGTCGGCAATGGTGAGATACTGGTATGCTTTGTCCGCCGACCCGCTTTCACCGAGAATGAAAAGAAGAGGTTTAAGGTACCACGCAAGCCCGCTCGCGTAATAATTGACCAGGGCAAGGCTGAAATAGACATCGCAAACCGTTGACGAGTTTTCACCGTGCAATCGGCACAAGTCGAGAAACTTTCTATGATATGACAATCCCTTTTTGCCGTCTGAAGCGGCTTTGAACTCATCCCCCTTGGACGCATCATATTTTGCTAAATAACCAAGCGCGAAGCCGGTATAAAATAACGCCGTCGTGTCACTAGGATTACGGTTCAAAATCCTTTCGCCAATATCGATTGTTCGTGAGACTGAGCGTACGAAGTTTACTTCCACGCTTTTGCTGCTTGCACTTGCGCTGTCGAGAAAGACCAAATCATGCCACAAAATAACGGCCCGGAAAAAATTCCATCGCATCGGCCCACTGACATTATCTGTCGAGTCACCCAATAAATTGAGTGCTTGATCAAAGTGACAGTTATAAGCGAGACAGATTACCGAATCTTCGTCCAGCGTGCTCACGGTCTTACCGTGAGCAGAATAGAAGTATCTTCCCGAAGCGACACTCGGCAGCAGGAGAGCCATCAATAAAAGCAGTTTCAATTGCGTCAAAATTAAGTATTCTTTGCTCATTTTCTATGCCCATAAAAAACGGAGCCGCATCCTGAAAGCTATCAGAACGGCGGCCCCGCATCCTCTTGCCAAAAATGCTTTTACTACTTTAAAATAGTATCTCCATTGTATTGCACTGTTTTGAGTTTTTCCACATCAAGCTTCTGAATATTATCCGGAAGTGGAGCATAATCGAGCGCAGTCGAGAATTTCTGCCCTTCGGTAACAGCCCACTTCATAAACTCAAGCGTAGCTTTTCCTTTTTCCAGGTCTGTCTGGTTCTTATAGATTAACAGCCAGGTCGCACTGGAGATCGGGTACGAATCTTTTCCCGGGGCATTTGTGATTGAGAATCGTAAATCTTCCGGAAGCGTCTTTGCGGCGTTTGCCAGAGCTTCTGTGACTCCGGATATCGAGGGGTGAATGAACTCGCCGTCCGCATTCTTGAGATCCGCGTAAGCAATGTTGTTTTGAAGCGCGTAGATCAACTCAACATATCCAATTGCTCCCGGTGTGCGCGTGACCTGTCCCGCCACTCCTTCGTTGCCTTTGCCGCCGATGCCGACCGGCCAATTCAAACTGGTTGACTTTCCGACTTTGTCTTTCCACTCGGGACTTATCTTCGAGAGATAGTCGGAGAATATATACGTCGTTCCGCTTCCGTCTGCGCGATGCACTACGATGATCTGTGCATTGGGAAGATCGACGTTGGGATTGAGCTGTTTTATGGTCTCATCGTTCCACATCGTTATCTTGCCTGAGTAAATACTTGCGATTGTTTCTCCGTCGAATTTTAATGTCTCCGTCACGCCGGGTATGTTGTAAGCAATAACGACTGCGCCGAGAGTTTCGGGAACGTGAATTAGCGGCCCGTGTGCTGAATCCGCCAAGCGCATCTGCTCGTCTGTCAACGGGGCATCGCTTGCTCCCCAATTGACAGTCCCCGCGATCATTTGCTTAATTCCGCCGCCGCTTCCGATGGATTGATAGTTGACCTGAACGTCCGGTTTGAGATTATGATATTCATTGGACCACTTTGATATTAACGGGTACGGAAAAGTCGCTCCGGCTCCGTTGATGATTGTTTGCGCGTACGTCATTGACATTGACACTGCAATTATCGCTAGTGTAGCCGCGACTCGTTTTAGCATAAATTGTCTCCTACTGTTAGTGAAAGTTTAAGATATGAGGTACAATAGGCAAAGCCATTATTAAGATTAAAACGGCTCTGCTTGTGCCCTTATGCACGCCTAAATTTAATGAATTGATATGAAGTGAAGTTTAAGTCTGCGTTAAAGACACGTAAATTTAGGTTGAAAAACGAAGTCGATTTGTTTAGAAGTGGTAATTTCCCCTGCACGAGTCGAATATCATTTAATTTTAACGAACCTGATGAGAAGCCGAAACGATCTGAGTCGTCAAAAGAAAATCATTACCGTAACAGAGACAAGCTTAACATACGGCATAGAAATGTACACATACTTCTTTGTGCAACGCAGGAGGCAATTGCAGCACGAAATCTAAATGGGACCCTATCCTATCTTGTTGATTCTTGCTTCGGAAATCTTCCGGTTCATTTCCCTTGACGTGCTGAAGTTTTGCAACTCTCTGACTTTTTGCTCGGCAGCTGCGAAGTCCGACTGAGTCAGGCCTTGTTTATGAAAATGGTATCTTTCCCAATTGTTGAATATTAACTGGTGCAGTTCTTCAAGGGCTTCGTCGTATGTCATCGCGTGTCTCCTCTCTCTTGCTCTCTATCACAACCAGTAACTCAATTTGAAAGTTCCCATTTTTAAGTCAGTCTGCCAAAAAAAACGGAGTCCATCCCTGATTTGCGGACGGACCCCGCATCCTCTTGCCCAAAATCTGCAAGCAGTGTGCTTACATTAAGCTCTTGCCTTGATAGTTTACCTTGCCCAGAAGTTTCAGCTCCATCTCCTGAATTGGCTTGGGTATCGGGGCATAGTCCAGGGCAGGTTCCATATCTTGGCCTTTTGTAAGTACCCAGTGAAGAAACTGAACTGTCTCCTTGGCGATGTTGTAGTCGGTCTGGTTGACATACACGATAAGCCATGTCGCGCTGGAAATTGGGTAGGAAGACTTTCCGGGAGCATTCGTGATGGAGAACCTAAGATCCGCGGGGACAATCTTTGCCGCGTTCGCTGCCGCATCGCTGACGCTTTTTATTGTCGGATGGATAAATTCACCGTCGGCGTTCTTCATGGAACCGTAAGCAATGTGGTTCTGAAGAGCGTAGATCAATGTAATGTATCCGATTGAGTAAGGCGTTTGCTCAAGCTGTCCGGACACTCCTTCATTACCCTTTGCGCCGAGACCCACAGGCCAGTTCACGCTCGTTCCTTTGCCGACTTTGTCGTTCCACTCCTTGGAAACCTTGCAAAGGTAATCAACGAAGATGTATGTGTCGCCGCTGCCGTCAGCGCGGTGCACAACGATAATTTCATGGTCGGGGAGATTCACACCGGGATTGAGCTTCTTGAGCACCGGGTCGTTCCACTTTGCAATATTGCCCAGGAAAATATTTGCAAGAGCTTCGCCTGTGAATTTCAGCGTTGCCTTGACGCCGGGTATATCATACGAGACCGCTACGGCACCCATTGCTTCAGGAAGGTGAACTACCGCGCCGTGGGCTTTTTCGCACGCGGCAATCTGCTCGTCATTTAGCGGGGCATCGCTGGCGCCAATTTCAACGGTACCGGAAGTCAGTTGATTGATTCCGCCGCCGCTTCCGATCGACTGATAGTTTAACTCCACATTAGGGTGCATCTTGTGGTAAGTGTCGGACCACTTTGTAAACATCGGATAAATGAACGTCGATCCTGCACCGTTAATTATCGTTTGCGCATGTAGAACGGCGGTCGAGACAAAAACTGCCGCCACCACTACTAGTACTTTTCTTAGCATCTCTTAACTCCTCATTTATTTTGTTTATTGGAACTGGCACTTCTGTTCGGGGCGGCGGGATATGCAACCGGCAATTTTTCAATGCGGCATCAAACCCCGCCGGTAGAAATTTTCAACTCGTCTTTAGAACGAGAAATAGACTGTGCCTCTCAGGGTGATGTCGTTAGCTACCCCACCAATACTATAATGCCTATACTCTATGTTCGGCATTAAGTGGACGTTACTTTTAACTGCCCAATCCAGTGCACCGAGAGCGAAATTCTGCACACTGGTTGCTTGGGAAGTATGTGCCGCTGTGTTAGGGTCATAGCTATCGAACCGTGCTACCAAGCGAAGATTCTCAACAAGGCCAACCCAGCCGTTTATGCTGATCCCATCCCTTGACAATGTGGTGGAGCCATAATCGTGGTCGATGCCTTGTGCAAAGCCCTGAACGCCAAGACTAAAGTCGCTGTTAGCATAATTGACTATTATATCGCCGGTCTTTCCATCTTGTTCGAGTGGAAGGAATGCCTGGCTGAAATAATCCCCATCGAGCAGGATTGTAAGCTCGTTGACGGGTTTGAACTGCAAAAAGAGATATCCTCGTTTCTCTTTATAGTTTGTAGTCGGAGTGGGTTGGCTGTTGCTGCTGTTATTCCCAATTAATACCCCCCCGGAGAAAGCATCTGAGAATTTTTCGCTGACGCCGACGCCAAGATCTCTGGAGGCGCTGATGCCGTTATAGTCTTGAATCGTTTTCTCAAGTGAACGGTAACCGAAAATTGATTCAGCCATATTGATGTCAGGAGTCCCCTGAAGTCCGAAAATGGCGTGCCCGTCGGGTATCAGCGCATTCCAGTCAACATAGGCATCCTTAACCATGACAGAGAGTTTGTTGTTTCCAAGAACTGACGCAGTCGGATCGGATTCCAATCGGAATCTCGCGGCAAATCCGTCGGCAATGTTGTAATCTGTAGTCAGGTATATTCTCCTATAGTCGAAGCCGTTAACGGTTTTCATAGCTTGGTTGTCGTTCTGGTAGTTATAGTAATAGTCACCGAACATCAATCCCGAAAACTTCGGCATGTTTTGAGCTGATGCCATTCCTGCCATAAGCAGGACGGCGGCAAGAGTAAAGAATTTACGCAAATACACGTTTGCTCCTTTTTTTGTTTTAAAAGTAATTTTAAATGTTGACGTGTCTGTTAAGCCAATGTTAAGGATTTGTAAAACGGAGTGGATTGTCGCCGCTCGATTATTGAAGGGTTTCACTTTAACAAATTGCCTTTTGCTGTTATTTTAGACTTTCAACCAAGGAGGAGAGTTTTGAAGAAGCTAGTTTTTGTCGCCGCATTGATGATTTTATCGAATATAGCAGCTGCTTCCTCTGCTTCAGCACAGGATATGCTGCCGCCTGTTCATTATGCACCCAATAGGGAATTTCATGCCATAAATATCGACCTCTCTCTGAAATTTGATTTAAAGAACAAGGAAGTATTCGGAACCGCCGTGGAAAAAATCGTTCCGCTGCACGTCAATCTCGATACGGTGCATCTTGACGCTGTCGATATGACGATAGACAAAGTCGCGATGTCCGGTAAAAGTCTCGGATATACTTACGATGGGAATATGCTTGCGATCGGATTAGGCAAAGGTTACGGGCTCGACGACACTCTTACCTGCACGATTACCTATTCGACCTTTCCGAAGAAGGGAATATTTTTTGTCGAAGCCGACACTTCATATCCGGACAGGGCGCCGCAGGTTTGGAGCCAGAGCGAGATGGAAGACGCGAGATACTGGTTTCCGTGCCATGATTATCCCGACGATTTCCTGACAAGCTCGGTCACGGCAACAGTTCCCGAAGATTGGTCGGTTGTTTCAAACGGCGTCTTAGAGCGAGAGACGACAGATCGAGAAGATTCAACCAAAACATTTCGCTGGGTCGAGAGCAAGCCGCATGTAATTTATTTGATCTCAATCGTTGCGGGTAAATATTCCATCGTTAACGATCATTATGGAAACACCCCGCTTTACTATTATGTCCCACCCGAATATTCGAGAGATGCCCAATTAGATTTTTCTCAGACGCCGGATATTTTAAACTTCTATTCAAACGTTACAGGGTATGATTATCCGTGGCAGAAGCTTGCACTTTCGTCGGTTACCGATTTTACGTTTGGCGGGATGGAAAACGTTTCGGCGATAACGCTTACCGACAATACGATGCACGATGTTGACGCCGAGCCTCAGGAATCGAGCACTGACTTGGTCTCTCACGAAACGGCTCACCAATGGTTCGGCGATTTACTGACCTGCCGGACATGGGGGAATGCCTGGCTCAACGAAGGATTCGCGACTTATTTTGAGGCACTTTACGGCGAGCACGCTTTCGGGGAAGATCATTTCAATTACGAGATGTACCATGATCATGAGGGAGTCGTCTCTTCCGACAATTTCGAGCGGCGGCCGACTGTTTATAATCGCTATTACGACCCGGTAGATCTTTTCAGTAGTTACATTTATGCCCGCGGTGCATCGATACTCCACATGCTCCGTGGTGTTGTCGGCAAAGACTTATTTTTCAAAGCCATTCAATATTACGTCCATAAATTCCAGCATGAGAACGTTGACTCTCACGATTTTGCGAACGCCGTCCGGGAAGCAACCGGATATAATCTGTACTGGTTCTTCGACGAATGGCTTTACAAAGGCGGCCACCCTGTCTTCCGTGTGAGTTACGACTACAACGACAGCTTGCATTGGCTTGTTCTGCATGTCGCTCAGACGCAAAAAGTGGACAGCATAACTCCGGTTTACAGAATGCCGGTTGACATTTACATCGTCACTGCGTCCGCACAAATTACAAAGACAGTTTGGGTGGATTCGCTAAGTAACACCTACACATTCAATGTTGCCGGGAAGCCTTTGATGGTGAACTTCGATGAGGGAGATTTTATTCTTAAAGAATTGAAGTTCAAGAAATCGCTCGCCGAGCTTTCCTACGAGCTTAAGAATGATCCGAATGCTGCCGGAAGAGTTTGGGCAGCCAATAAGTTAGGCATCCAGGATACTGCCGGGGTTGAAGATGCCTTAATCGACGGGCTGAGAGATGACGATTTCTGGGGAGTTCGGATGACGTGTGCGGAAGCATTGTCGAGTTTTCACGATTCTGAAGTTGAAAAGGCTCTGAAGTCAGCGATTGGAGATAAGGACGCGCGCGTCCAAACTGAGGCGATAAACGAGCTTTCGGGATATAAAGAAGCGGATATCGTTCCTCTTCTTGAACACCTATATCATGCGCAGAAAAACTATTTTGTCAGAGCTGCAGCGGTAAAAGCGCTCGCATCGATAGAAGGCGAGAAAGCGATACCCGTTATAGAGAATGCTTTGACGCAAGACTCTTATCAGCAGGTAATAAAAAGTGCGGCACTCACTTCGCTGGCGATGATAGATACTTCCAGAGCATACGACGAAGCCGTCGGGTTTTCAAGATACGGCGAGCCTCAATCGCTCCGGCTCCAGGGGATGAACGAGATGGTACAGCTCGAGCCTGATAGCGAAGAAACCCTCAACCTTCTTAAAATATATTTGAACGACCCTATTATTTGGGCGCGCATGGTGGCGATAAATTCTCTCGGAAGGATAGGCGATAAGGGTATCGTTCCATTGTTACAGGCTAGAGAAGAAGCTGAGACCGACGGGAGGTTACGGGAGGCGGCGCGGCGAGCGATCGAATCTATAAATAAAAGGGAAAAGGGCGAATCGAAATAACTCTATGCGGGGGTTGACCTAAAAGCACTATCTTCGTGGTCGGGGAAATGCGGACGAGACAATTGTTGAAGTAGGCGCAGTTGTCGAAGCGTCGCATTGAATCTCTGTGCAGGAGTTCATGACCCGCATTGAAGCCGGCTGAGAACATTCAAATGTCGAGGGACTTTTCGCTTGAGTGAATGGTCAACGGACTTACGTGATCAAACCTTTACGATACCTAAATCGATAAGGCTCCGTGCGGTATCTATGATGGTTTCTTCCACCGGTCTCGGAACCCAGCCGAGCACGTCGCGTGCATGGCTCGCATCGGCATTTCTTATCTTGCCGATCTCTCCGGCGATTTGTTTGACTGATGGGTCGAACTTGGCCGCCAATTTCACGACGAAGTCCGGCAATTTGCGCGCCGGCACTTTCTTCGCTTCGGCGCCGAGTTTGCTTTTAAGTATCCGGGCGATCTCAATCGCTTTGAGAAACTGTCCCGCACAAATGAAGCGCTCACCAGCCATGTTAGGTGCGTTCATCGCCTGCACATGCATGTCTGCAACATCCCGAACATCGACAATGGAGAAGCCGATATCTGGACAGCCGGGAAGCGCGCCTTCGAGGAGTTTCTTGACAAGCTCGGTTGACGTGGAAATGTCGTCGCTCCAAACGGGTCCAAGCACTGCGGACGGGTTTACCGTGCAAAACTCTATGTCGCCTCCCTCTGCAGCCACCCAATCACGCGCGGCTCGTTCGGCGATTGTTTTGGATTTGACGTAGGGTTGGACATCAGGGCTGGTTACAACGGTCCAATCGCTTTCGGTAAACGTCTGCGCGCTCTTGTCATGGCCGTAGGCAATCGCGGCGCATGAGGAGGTCATGACGAAACGCTTTACTCCGGCAGCCTTTGCCAGGCGCAGAACGCGAAGTGCACCGTCACGAGCGGGAATGATCAGGTCATCTTCATTTTTAGGCACACCGAGTGGAAACGGCGACGCAAGATGCGCAACATGGCTGCACCCGGCCATGGCATTTGCCCAGCCGTCGTCCGACATCAAATCGGCGGCAAAGAATTTGAGCTTCACATTTTCGACGTTGATCAGCCTTCGAACTTCCGATTCGCGTGCAAGATTGCGGACGGTGGTGTGTACCACCCAGCCTTCGTTTACTAACTGCCGGATCAAGAAACCCGCGATGTAACCGCTGCCGCCCGATACCAATATTGTGCCTGCCATATTGTTCTCCTTTTGACTTGTCAAACTTCTTGTCAAATAATTTACGAAATAATTATTTCTTGATTTGGGGGTTGGGGGTAAGTCGCACTTGTGTCATTAAAGCCGCCATCTGAACCCTGGCGAATACCTTGCCAAAATATATGCGGAGCTTCGAGACGAGACGAATCTGGAAGGTAACTCAACCGTTAAGCTTCCCGCCTGCGCTGCGCCGCAGAGCGGTGCAACGAGGTGAGAAGATGCGAGGCTCCACGCCGGAAGGAATTATAACCTGCCGCTTAACTTGACAAAGAATCGGTGGAATCCATGAAACCCGCGTACAGGTTCTGCATACATCAGGATGCACTTTCCCGCGACAACATTTAATCCAATGAGCCCTCAGGTGGCGTAAACAATTGAAGCTTTGGAGGTGCATGCACGCTAATCGCTGAAATAGCGGGGACGGTATTTTTTGAGTGCTGTTCTTCGGTATTCGGAATCTTTATTCAGCGTCCATTGTTCATTTCATTGAATAAGAGGATCATAGATGTATGAACGCAATGGAGACAATAATGGATATAAATGAAGTCGCGGGTGAACCTGCTAACATTCTGAGAATGCCGTGCACGAATATAGGGAGATGGCTGTACTCACGGGCTTCGAACTCGAACCGCGCAAATCTCCTTTCCAACTTTATTGCCTGCCTGATCCTTGTCCAGTTCGGCTACTCAGCCGTCTATGGGCAATCGCCCAATGCCGAGAAATACGATTGGCTCCAATTCAATTTCGATCCACAGCACAGCGGTAACGATATAAAGGAAGCCATAATCACTCCACAAAACGTTGGAAGCATGCATCAGATTTTCAAAACATTGCTGCTGTCGACTGCCGACGGAGCGCCTGCTTATCTCAGCGATATTCAAACTCAATACGGCAAAATCGATATGATTTTTCTGACGGCTAAAGACGGTCACATTATTGCTCTTAATGCGGCGGACGGAAGCATAATCTGGAACCATCAATACGGATCGGGCGCCTATCGAATAAACAACGGGTACCAGCCGACTTATACTACGTCGTCTCCTGCAATCGATCCTGAACGTGAATTTGTCTATAGCTATGGCCTCGACGGCTATGTTCACAAATACAGAGTCGCAGATGGAAAAGAGATTAAAGGCGGAGGCTGGCCGGAATTGTGTACGCTGAAGCCGTTTGATGAGAAGGGCTCTTCGGCGCTTGCAATCGCCACCGCGAAGGACGGAGATTCATATCTTTACGTCGCGAACGGCGGATACTTGGGCGACAGAGGAGATTATCAAGGACATTTGACAACGATTAATTTGCATGATGGTACGCAATACGTGTTCAATGCAAACGGCAGCAGCCAGACCGTCCACTTTGTCGAACGACCGGGCGAACCTGATTGGCCGTCAGTTCAGAACGCGATATGGGCAAGATCGGGAGCTGTTTATGATTCAATTACGGACAGGATCTACGTGGTTACAGGCAACGGCCCGTTTAATCCGAAGGAACACAATTGGGGAGACACGATACTGTCGCTCAACCCGGATGGCACGGGAACTGACAGCAGTCCCGTTGACAGCTATACGCCAAAAGACTTTCAACAATTAGATAAGAAAGATCTTGATCTCGGCAGCACCGCACCGGCAATAATCCCCGTACCCGATAACTGTCTCGTCAAAGACCTTGCAGTTCAGTCAGGGAAGGACAGAGTATTACGTCTCGTCAATCTTGCCGATCTCAGCGGGCATGGAGGACCAGGCAACACGGGCGGAGAGATTGGAAAGATCATCGACGTTCCCTCCGGCGAGATGGTTTTTACAGCACCCGCCGTTTGGGTAAATCCGCATGATAAATCTTCATGGGTCTTCGTCGGAACCTATGATGGACTTTCTGCATTCAAATTGCAGGTTGACAAAAAGGGGAAGCCGAGCCTTAAGCTTGTATGGAATCAATCGGACGGAAGCAGCTCCCCGATCATTGCGAACGATGTTTTGTATTGTGCGGTCAGCCGCAGCATCCGCGCAATGGATCCGGTCACCGGGAAAGTTTTGTGGCGCGACACGAATATCGGAAAGATACATTGGGAAAGTCCGATACTTGACAATGGAGTTTTGTATATCACGGATGAGTCGGGGAATTTGACAGCTTACGGATTATAATAGGCTAAGATCAGGAGGCAAAGCCATGCCACGGCTTGTGGGGGATGGATTGAAATAAACGATGGACAGGTTTAATCAGCAGATGTATCGGCGTCATTGAACCAAACCGCGTGGTCGGTCGTCAAATATTCTAAATCACGGAGGTTGCATGAAAACGAGTTTGCTGACTTTGAGTGCCGCGGGGTTCTGTATCTATTTATCAGGTTGTATGGTTGCGCAGGAAACGCTTTATCGTGCCGATCCTGTATCCAAAGAGACTATCTGGTACTCGGGAGAAGAATATCAAACCCAGACCAAGGATAGTCTCACGGTGTCGGTCGCATTTGAGTATGAATTGGGCGGCAGCATGACCTTTTACATGGTGGTCGGCAATCAAGGATCCGGCACCGTATTGGTTGCACCGGAGAAAATCTATTATTATGGCACAGATGTGCTGATAGATCATTTCACAAAAGACACAACAATAAAGGTCGATACGGCTTATGCAATTAATCCTGAGAGCCAGTTGACTGGAATCAACCGACAAATGGCACAAGCAAATGCGGCATACTCCACAAATAACAATATTAATGCTGCATCGGCGCTGTTGCAGCTTGTGGGAGACGTTGCAACAATCGGTAAGAATAAGACCGGGGAAGAGCAAAAAGAAGAAGAGCAAAACCGCCATGATCTCAAAAAGTCCGAAAGAGATAACCAGGCTACTTACAGCTCGACAATTGACCAGTTAAGCCAAGAAAAAGATTATTGGTTGAATGCCACGCTGCGGAAAACGACCCTTTTTCCGAATACTGCCGTTGCCGGGAAAGTTTGTTTCACGGTGGATTCAAACCTTCAAACGTTCAAGTTGATTGTTCCAATTGATTCTGCTGTGATTGAGTTCGATTTCAAGCAGATGCCGGTTGCTGACCGGTGACTTTCTGCGGGAGTTCTTGAAGCCGGCTCGAGATTCCGATCTTCTTTAGAAGTTCGAAGGGCATTTCCCCGCCGGCAAAAATAAAGACAAACTCGTTGCTGAGTTTCATGTCGCCATCCGGTGTTATAAGGGTTACGTCGTCTTCACGAATTTCTTTTACCTCTGAGTTAAATACCACATTTACTTTCCTATTCGACATTGCTTCCACAATGTGACTTTTGTTCCGTTCCTTGATTCGCGTGAATTCACCTTTGCGATATGAAAGTGTTGTGGCGTTGTTTTTCTGGATGGATAAACCGATGACGGCTTCAATTGCGGAATCGCCGCCGCCGACAACAAGGATGTGACTGTTGCTATAAGTCGATGTGTCGATCAGGCGGTACATAACTTTGGAAAGCTCTTCTCCGGGTACGCCAAGTTTCCGTGGTGTGCCGCGCCTGCCGAGTGCAAGTACCACATTATCGGCAGTCGCTCGAATCGTAGTGCTCGTAATGGAGAAAAATTCGTTTACCCGTTGTATCTCCTCTACTTTTTCATTTGTTCTTACATCAAGTTTGGCCTTATCAATGATTTTTTGCCACGTGTCGAGCAGAACTTCTTTCTTTACATCCGTCAATTTCAATTTGCCCCAGATGGGAAGTTCAACCGGAGAAGTCATGACAACTTTTGCCCGCGGATAATGAAGGATTGTTCCACCGATGTCGCTTTGCTCGAGGACTATGTATTTCAGATTCTTATCTTTGGCGCTAAGGGCTGCAGCAAGTCCGGCCGGTCCGGCTCCGACAATAGCTACATCATACTCTGCCTGATGAGTGGATGGCTTCTTAGCTATGTACTCGACTGCGGCTCTCGCTTGTGAAACGGCATTTTTTATTAATCCAATTCCACCAAGTTCCCCGACTATGAAAACTCCTTTGACATTCGTTTCGAAATTTTCATCGATATCAGGAAGATCAGCGCTTCGTCCGGGTTTTGCCATCAATAATTGAATTGCGCCGACGGGGCAAGCATCTGCACAGAGTCCATGGCCGATACATTTAGCACCATGGATCAACATTGCTTTTCCTTCGATGATGCCGAGCACGTCTTCTTCAGGACATGCTTTCACGCATCCGCCGCAGCCGATGCAATTGATGACATCGATGTGAGGATGAACGGTTGCTCCTTCATGGAGACCGCTGATCTTTAACTCCTGGAATTTTTTTAGCGCTTTAGCCTCCTTCGCTTTTAGGCGGCGAACGTAGGGAATAACAGTCAGCAAAATCAAGACGACGACGATCAGTAATGTAATGGTTGTCTGATTCATTCTGGTTTTTCTTAAAATCTAAATCCTATTTCGGCAGACGCATTAATGCTGTTCATGGTCGCATCGATGACATCGTCCACTTCCACAGATGAATATATTCTCGATGAAAAATCGTAATTCAGGAATCCTGAAAGTGTATGGGTTACATAGGTCTGTTGCAAGGTCGAAACAGAAATACTGTAGACATCATAACGGAATGTAATGGAAAGGCGGTCGAAAAACATGCGGTCGATATCGGCAGAGAAATCGTGCCCGTTTGTATATTCTCCGACAATACCGAGGTACTGCACGCCCGCATTTATGCCTGTGCTAAGAATGTCGCCGGCTCGCGTGGAACCGCCGAGAGTATGTTCATCGCGTGAGAATTCACTGCTTGTGTTGAGAGTCGCGTTTGCAGATACGGTTATCACATCCGTCAAATGGGCAGTCACGGATGCGCGATAACCCTGCAAAATATTTCTATCGATTAAAGAATCCGGGATGTTTTTCATCGACTGGAAGAGGTAAATGTTTCGTGAGGCATCGTAGCCGATGTTGGCAAATAGCCATTCCGCCGGATAATAATTTGCTGAAAAATATGTATCCGAAAAATTGAGCGTAGATTTTCTAACACCGTTGGAGAGGCTGCTTAAATCAATTTCCGACGTTTCGTAAAGATATAATTTTGTTCCTAGAGAGATAGAATTTTGGGCGTATAAGAAATTACGGTCAAGATTTCCCCCGACCATTTGCAAGCCGTAGGCGATTGTGCCATCATATTGATGGAAGAAATCGGAGCCGGAGTGATAGTTCAAGAAGAACGCAGTTCTTGTTCCGCTGAAGCTCAGGGACGAAGGAACATCGGCAGCAGCTCCACCGAGAACTCCTGCGGTAAAATTATTCACGCGGTAATAAAATTGTGCACCGTCAAAAGTTCCGATCCCTCCGACGAACTGCGACGTCATCCGTCCGATGCCGTACCCCATTGAAGCGTCCGGCAAATCGCTTACCAGTGAAGCGCGGTAAAGGTTATGTTGGAATCCCGTCGCATTTCCAAAGATAGAGTAGTTGTCTGTTCCATCATAAAGGCTTTGGTCGTCCAATGAAAGTACCATGCCGGTTCCGAGAACATTTGAAACGTTTACCATCACGATCCCCGCGGGCTGGTTCAGATTGAATTTAGAATCTTCCGCAGAAATAAAATTATATTGAAGACCTATCCTTCCCGAAAAGACATTCTCGCGAGGTTGCTTTTCTGCAAGCGGAGTAATGTTAAATGCCACCGGCATTTGGGTTGTGTCCGTTTCTGTAGAATTGGTTCCGGGTTCGGTTGTTTCGATGGACATGACCACATCATCCCCGGTGGCAATTGTGTCTGATTGTGATATTATCCGCAGGGCGCTCGAACTGTCGGCTACGGCAATCACTGCGGCCGTTCCGGCATTTACGTCTTTGTGAAATATTTCTGCCGTGTAGCCAACGGCAACACCTTCCAGACGGCCGGCGTTAATGTAAATAACCGTTCCGGAAATATATGAGATGGCAAACTTATCCTTTCTGAAGGCGTTCCAATTCCTATTTCTCGCCTGTGCCACGACATGCAACGTAAGGAATACAGCAAGAACTAATCCGATCGTTTTCGTCCGCATCATCCTCCTCCGGTTGGATGGCAACGATAACATGCGGAGCTCTCATAGATGTAGCCCTTAACATTTGCATGTTGAGAATCCATCCGGGATTCCGTATGCTCATGGCAGTTTATGCACGCGAACGTAGAGTAATTGGGCTGTGCCGCGTGGCAGTCGGTACAGGCGTTCCATACTCCCGGCCTGTGCGTGTCACCTGCGTGGATCGGAAAATATGGGTGGGGAAAAAAAGCGGCGGGCTGCCAAGTCAAAGCTCTGTGACAGACTGCGCATTCGGTATTGAATCCGGCCGTCATATGGTTTGGGTTTTGAGCTGCGATGTACTCGCTTTGATGGCACGCAACACATTCGCTTGGTGTGTCACGATATCGGTTTCCGACGTGACAGCTTAAACACGGCACTGCTTCGTGGGCGCCTCGCGTAGGAAATTGTGTTAAATCATGGTCGAAGCTTGCCTGCCATGACATTCCTTCTACCGTATGACACTGCGTGCAGTCGGTACCGAATCCCGCGGCTCGATGGTCGATGGCAATCGCTGCATCATAATCTTTCTGATGGCACGAAAAACAATCGCGAGGCGTGTCTGTAAATCTTAATCCTGCATGGCAATCTTTACATGCGACATTTCGATGTTCGCCGTAAAGTTTAAATCCGGTTTCGGAATGGTCGAACTTCATCGGCGAAGCCAGCTCGGTCCAGCCTTGCGTCGTGTGACAGTCAGTGCATTGCAAATTAATATCACCATGAGGAGATGCCTGAGCCAGGCAGTCGGCGTATGCGAGCATTGTTACAACAATAACGAAAATTAATTTTGTGCAATTGTTCATCATGTTTATCCCGCCGCCGAATGACAATCGGTGCATTTGTTTCCTAATGGTTTGTACTTTACAGTCTCTTTGCCGTTCATCACAACCGACGCATGACATTTCGAGCAAGGTACATCGGCGTGTTTTCCCGTGAGCGCGAAGGACGATTGAGTGTCGTGATTGAAAATGAGCTTATGCCAGCTATCGGCGATGTGGCATCTCGCGCAATCAGTCGAGCCTTCAAGCTGGAATTGTCCCTGGTGTTCATCGGAATGGCATGACGAGCATGCTGTATCCAATCCAACATATTTTATGGGCAGCCACGGGTCCACCGGCTTCACGTGGCATTTGCTGCATTCGACTTTCGCGTGTGCTCCACGGAGAGGAAATTTTGTTTTATTGTGAGAAAAATTCGGAAGGCTGGCCCACGAATCCGTTATGTGGCACGTCTTGCATCCGTTGGTCATCTCTGCTTTGAACTGATCTTTGTGAGTATCGGCGTGGCACGTTATGCATTTAATGGATCCGTTCCAATGAAATTGCATTGTTGAGGGAGCTTTAACCTTGTTCAGGAGATGACACTCAGAACATGGCACGGCGAGATGCGCCCCATCCAGGACAAATCTTCCTTTTTGATGATCGGCGATTGTATAAGTTGCCAGAGTCCAGCCGGCTACAGTGTGGCACGATTCGCATTTTCCTTTGTCCGGTCTGTCGGCAAATTGTCCTGCGTGACCATCTGAGTGGCAGTCGGAGCATAACTGAAATCGCACAATGTGGAATCCGAATCCGCCGCTGACATTTCTTTTCCTCGGGTCGCTCTCGTGGCACTGTGCGCATTTCACGCCGGCATGTTTGCCCAATAGAGGAAAAGAAGTCTTAGAATGGTCGAACTCTGTTTTGCTGATGGTGATAAAGCTTTCGGTCATATGGCATGATGAACAGGGCTGCTTGAATTGTCCTTTGTGTGGATCGGCGTGGCAATCAGAGCATGATGAAAATTGCATCTGCGTGAACTTTACGGTCTTATTGTCTCTCAATTTTTCATCGTGGCATTTGAAACAATTGACGTTTTTATGCTGACCGGTAAGCGGATAGCTGGTTAGGTCATGATTGAAGTTATCTGCGGGATTCCAATGGTCTGTGCTATGACATGCTGAACAAGATTGGCTAAATTGTCCTTTATGAATATCTTCGTGACATGACTCGCATTGGGTCGATAATCCTAGAAAAGTTGTTTCTCTTCTAACGACGGGGAGAATCTTAACATCTTGTGCGGCGATATCATTTGGATTATGGCAGTCGCGGCATTTGATGGTTTTATGCTTGCCATTCAAAACAAATCCAGTTGTGCCATGATCGAACGATGCGGTGTTGAACCGGATGATTTGATATTTGCGCCCAAGGTGATCAAGATGGCACTCGGTACATGACACTGCACTAACTGTCGGATGGTATCCTATGCGCCGTTCAATGCTTGCTTCGATAGCTTTGTGACAGGCAAGACACTTATTATTCGATATTAATTTTTCGACCGTATGACATTTGGTGCAGTTCTCAATTCCTTCGAGTTGGGCATGTCCTGAATAGAGCGGGCCGGGTGAAATCTGAGCATAAGCACAGGCGGCGATAGAAATCTCAAGACACAGAGATAACCAAATTTTTCTATTGACCAATAGCCTCTCCAGAATTTTGTGGCTCTAGCTCCTATTTCGGACCCTCTGCCAAATATGCAATGCCAGCTGTTAATCCTACTTGATGTCTGAGTTCACTAAAGAAAAAGCTTTTCAAATGTTCGTATTCTTTAATGCTCTAAGTTTTGACGCGGTAACAGATTACTGAAGTGTCGCCCCTTTGCTTGAAAATATCGAGATCTGGACGAGCCATATCCTCTTGATCATGTTTGATAATACAAATTTCTTATCAAAAAATCCAAGTGTATCCGAAAGTCACTGCCACGCCCACATGTATGATAAGAATTATAAGAACTATCAGAGAGAAGGGAAGGTGGATAACATGCCAGTAATGAAAAACGAGGCGAATTTTCTCCAGAACGAGGATCCGTTGCTGTAAGACAATTCGGCGTTGAGCCGCGGCGCAGATCTTTTTAACTAAATCGGCTCGGACAGAATGTCTCTGCAGGATTTTGTGAACTTCATTCCGGTAGTTCCACCTTGAAAAATCTGCTTTAAGAAGATACCAGAAAAGCTTGAAGAAACCTGCTCTTGAATTATCAATCTGCAAAACACCGGCTTCGTCTATTTGTTGAAGCAGATCGCTTCCGAGAGAATATTGGGTATTTAAAGATTGTAATAATTGCTGCCGCTTGTCTTCGAGTTCTTTTACAGTAAGTTCGTGGCCTTCGATATTTTTTGGTATGAATCTATAAAAATATCTGCCGATGAAACCACTGAGAACAACCGCGGTCATGCACCAGAATCCCGCGCCTGCGATGCCTCCGAACTTGAATGTTGTATGGTACATTATAAGAATCGGGCCGACAAGGCACATGAAGATATGAAAATCGAGATAATCCCTTATTTTTCCGAAGTGAGCGAGCTTTTTTACACGCTTTCTCGTCGAGTAAACTATTACACCAATAAAAATCATAGCTGTGCCGATAACGCCGTAACCGTGACTTTCTATTCCTTCTGGTTTCAAACTATCATACCGCGCATACAATGGTCTTTCTTGAAGAGGTGTAAGATAGTATGAATAATTTCTCGCCCAGATTGTGAGAGCGGTTAAAGTTCCGACTATTATCAGAAAGAAGACAAAGACTTTATGCGGGAGTTCCGCGATGCTTGGTTTCATGAAGAATTAGTCAACTAGTTCGGCGTCTGCGAAGAGAAAATCTGATCGCCAATGAGTAATGCCTAAGTCCCATCATGAAAGATAAGATTTTCAGGCTCAGGAACATAGGGTCTGGAATCTTATAAGCTTTCTGCTTGGAGTAGAAGCACATAAAGCAACCTTTCAAAAATCTAAAAGTAAATCCTCGCGCGAATCCCCCATACATAGACCGTCCGCCGAAAAGCCCTTGACACTATGAATTTAAGGACATCTGTGAGAATGCTTTCATGGATGCCTGTACCGTCATCTGATTTTGGGTAGGTCATGTGGTCTACGTATCAAAACTGTGGACTCGTCTTATGCTCCCGATCTGGCATAACAGGTTTTAGAGGGTGCAATAAGCAACATTGGATACCATGACGTTAAAGGTCCCATGGGACCCGGCCCCTCACTAAATGCCCATTCCTGTTCCTTCCATGGAAGAACAAATGTGTTTGCGGTGACAGGAACCGCATCGCAATTAAATTTCTGCCCCCATGCACCGGGTACTTTTCGGTTGGTCACGGAGGGACTAAGGGGTTCGCTGCTCTTTATTTTTTTCTGTGTCCGGCTGAGCAGGCGATGCGCCGCAGCCTTCGTGGCCGAGCACAAATTCGTACGACCCGGGGAGCAGATGGGCCAAAGCTCTTTGTCCGTCCATGATATGGAAACATGCAATTCAAGCTCACTGTTGTCACTGCTTCAGGATTTCAAACGCCATCTCAGCCGCAGCTTGTTCCGCGGCTTTCTTCGTTTTTCCTGTACCGGTCCCACAAGATTCTTCTCCTATCAGCACTTCAACCGTGAATACCCTATCATGGTCTGGTCCTTCTTCCTTTATAAGATTGTACCGTGGGGAGCCAAGTCCGCGGGCCTGAGAAAACTCGAGAAGCGCGCTCTTAAAATTCTTATCGAGCGCATCGAACAATTCACTGCCCACCTGCTTTTCTCTGGGCATGACCGTTTTTGCAACAAACTTCTTCGTAACATGTATTCCGCTGTCAAGATAAATTGCGGCTATTATTGCCTCGAATGCATCCGAAACAATTGTCTCGTAGCCTTTTTCGATAGCGTGTTGGGCGCTGTTGCTCATGTCCAAAAAGGAAGACAGGTTAATCTTAGCGGCGCATTCTGCGAGCGCGTGCTGGTTGACGAGGAGGCTTCGTAGCCTGGTCATCTGACCTTCGTCAATGTCCGGAAATTCAACAAATAATAATTCGGCAACCAAGAAATCGAGGATTGCATCGCCGAGAAACTCCATGCGCTCATTGGAACGCCTTTCAGCGCGGGTCGCGTTAATGTTTTCTGCGGCAGGAATGGATAATGCCGAACGGTGGGTTAATGCCTCCGAAAAGTAGCTTTCATTTCTGATTCTTACCCCCAAAGTTTTCTCAAGCTCACGCTTCTTTTTAAGATGCCCGCGCCGGGGAAACCCCTTAAAGATTTTCTTCGAAGAAAATAGCATCAACTATAAAGCTGTCAGCTGACAGCAATTATCATTCTCGAAATTTTGTAAACAGCAAGCAGTTATTATGCCCTCCGAAACCGAAAGTATTGCTTATAGCAGCGTTGACGGTTCTCTTTATCGGTTTATTCGGCACATAGTTAAGATCGCAATCCGGATCCGGGAACTCATAATTTATAGTTGGCGGAATTGTATCATTGATGATTGCAAGAATCGTGGCGATGGCTTCGACCGCTCCTGCAGCACCTAACTGATGTCCCGTCATTGATTTTGTGGAGCTTATGTGAAGCTTGTACGCGTGCTCGCCGAAAACTGCCTTTATTGCCTCGGTTTCGTTTTTATCATTAGGGGGCGTTGAAGTCCCGTGGGCGTTGATGTAATCTATGTCTTCCGGCTTCAACCCGCCGTCTTTTATTGCAAGCCTCATAGCTCTTACCGCGCCTTCGCCCCCGGGTGCCGGCTGAGTAAGATGGTACGCATCCGCGGTGAGACCGAACCCGGACAGTTCTGCGAGTATTCTTGCACCGCGCATCACCGCATGTTCATAACTTTCAACTACGAGTATCCCGCCGCCTTCGCCCATCACGAAGCCGTCGCGTTTAGCATCGAACGGCCTGCTTGCGCAAAGTGGATTGTCGTTTCGGGTCGAGAGGGCTTTCATGGAATTGAATCCGCCGATTCCCATCGGACAAATCGCAGCTTCGGATCCGCCGGTTATCATCATGTCAGCGTCTCCGCGCTGGATGAGTATCGCCGCATCGGCGATTGCATTACCTGAAGTGGCACAGGCCGACGTTGTGGCATAATTCGGCCCCTTTAACTTGTATCGGATCGAGATGTTTCCTGCCGCAATATCCGATATCATCATCGGAATAAAGAAGGGGCTGATGCGGTCCGGTCCGCCGGCATTGAAGAGATTTTCCTGCTGTCTTTGATAAGTCCACATCCCGCCGATTCCGCTTCCGACCACGACGCCAACGCGGTCTCTATCTAACTTTTCGAAGTCGATTTTCGCATCCTCGATTGCCTGAGCAGCGGCAGCCATCGCGAATTGTGCAAACAAGTCCATGCGCTGTACGCTCTTTTTGTCCAGGTATTTCAGGGGATCGAAGTTTTTAATCTCGCAAGCGAATTTCGTGTCGTACTTAGAAACGTCGAAGTAGGTGATTGGACCAGCACCACTTTTGCTTTCCATCATCGCCTGCCAGAATTCGCCGACCGTTAATCCGATCGGCGTGACCGCTCCGAGTCCCGTAACCACGACGCGCTTTCCGCTTTTCATAACCATCCTTCGGACCTTATCAACTCACTCTTTGCTTCAGATATCCGACCGCGTCGCCGACGGTGCGAATCTTTTCCGCGTCCTGATCGGGGATCTGAATATTGAAGGCCTTTTCAAATTCCATTACGAGCTCCACGGTGTCGAGAGAATCTGCACCGAGGTCGTTCGTGAAAGAAGCTTCGGGCTTAACCTGGGATTCTTCAGCACCCAGTTTGTTCACGATGATCTCTTTCACTTTTGCTTCCACATCTACTGGCATTGTTGTATTACCTCCGTTTATCTTTATTTGAATTTAAATTGACATCCCGCCGTCAACAGAAATCACCTGACCCGTAATGTAATCGGCGTCAGGTGAGGCGAGAAAGCGTACGACTCTTGCAACTTCTTCAGGCTTGGCGACCCGCTTCAATGGAATCGTATCGACGACCGCTTTTCGTTGTTCCTCCGTCAGAGCCGCGGTCATGCCGGTCTCAATATAACCAGGTGCTACCGCATTGACAAGTATGTTTCTGCTGGCAAATTCCTTGGCGATTGATTTTGTAAACCCGATAATCCCGGCCTTTGACGCGGAATAATTTGACTGTCCGGCGTTTCCTCTAATTCCCACAACGGAGCTTATGTTGATTATCTTTCCGTACCGCTGTCCCATCATGGTGCGCGCCGCTGCCTTTGTGTAATTGAAAACAGTCTTCAGATTCACTTGAATCACCGCGTCCCAGTCTTCCTCCTGCAGCCGCAAAAGTAAATTGTCTTTTGTGATTCCGACATTATTGACAAGAATGTCAAGCCTCCCAAATTCGGCAATGACTTTTTCGACGACCTCTACGGCAGACTTAAGCGAAGTAGCATCTGCGTCGATTGAGAGGGCTTTTCTTCCAAGCTGCTTGACCTCCGATGCGAGCGTTTCCGCAAGTTGAACCGATCCTTTGTCGATAAAAACGACATCGGCTCCGCTCTTTGCAAGTTCAAGTGCGATCGCCCGGCCAATTCCACGTGCCGCTCCGGTTATCAAAGCTACTTTACCTTCCAGCATTTTTTGAACACTCCTGTTCTTTTATTGTGGCTAAATTGTTTCTGTAATAGTCGAGGACCTCTTTGTACTTCGCGGCACCAAAGGCATGCTCGAATTCAATGGAGCACGTCTCTACCATTTTGTCCTCGCTCTCCGGCGACGCGGTGCAGCAACCGGACTCACCGAAACAGAAATCATCATATTGATAAACTCCGTCGACTTTGACGATCGGGAAGAGAATGCAGTAATACGGCTTCATTGAAAATCTCTTTAAGCCCTCTTCCATTTCTGCGACTTGAATGGCACATCTGCCGTCCTTATTGAGAAACGCACACTTATCGTTATAAACTTCTGTGCTGACACATTTCCCCGATGGAAAATCGGCATCTTCTTCTTCGTCGTTATTAAACCAATTGTCGCGATCCTTTGACTGGGTCTCGTCAAAATATTTTTCGATAATATCGGCATGAGCCAAAATATTGTCGCGCTCTCTTGGATCAAGATAAACTCCATGCCGACAGCAGCGCGAGGTGCAGGCGTTTGGTCCATTCGGGTCTTTGAACCCTTCGATGAAAATTTTTCGCTCGAACTTTAGTCCGGATATTTCTATGTTGTCACTCATCTCATTTTTTGTTTACACGTTGTCGATGTTTCATTCTATTCCCGGCAAAGTTTCAATTCCATCATTTTGCCGGTCAATCATTTCTTACAGGCGTGCGACGTTCCGCGTCTCGGGACGATATTCCGGTTTTCCGGACATCGCTCATCTTGTCTATTCCGGCGACTTCTCCAACGGAAGGGATATCCGAAATTGCCGAAACAGTTCTTTTGACGAGCCCCTGCAATACTTTTCCGGGGCCGATTTCCACGAATTTTTTAATGCCGTCGTTGCACATGTTGATCACGGACTCCTGCCATCTTACCGGGCTTGTCAACTGGCAAATCAGAGCATCCTTGATTTCGCTTACGCTCCTGACCGGTTTTCCGGCAACATTCGTATAAACCGGCACGTTCGCTTCATGGAACGGCGCCGCATCTATCGCTTTCTTCAGCTCCGATTTTAGAGTTTCCATCAAAGGAGAATGAAAAGCTCCGCTCACCACAAGCTCTTTTGCGATCTTCGCACCCCGTGCTCTTGAAAGCTCCATGGCCTTCCGGACGGCATCGACATCGCCGGAAATCACGATCTGTCCCGGCGAATTGTAATTTGCCGGTTGAGCGATCCCCGTTACCGACGCTTCTGCGCAGACTTCTTCGACGACTTCACCTTCAAGGCCGACAATTGCGGCCATCGTTCCATGGCGAACGTCGCCCGCGTTCTGCATCAGCCTGCCGCGCAAGCCGACAAGTGCGATAGCAGTCTCGAAATCCACTGCGCCTGCCGCGAACAATGCGGAATACTCACCGAGAGAATGGCCTGCGGCGGCAACGAATTCCTTCTCTTCGAGAATAGTAAACGCGACGGCGCTGTGCAAAAATATGGCCGGCTGCGTAATTTCAGTTTGACGCAATTTATCCTCAGGTCCATCGAAACATATTTCGGCAATGTCGAATCCAAGAACACTATTCGCAACGTCGAACATCTCTTTTGCTTTCAAACTCGCGTCATACCAGTCTCTTCCCATGCCCACGTACTGCGAGCCCTGACCGGGAAAAATATATGCAACTTTATTGGAAAGGCTCGTTTCAGGCACAATCAACCCCGGTTTTGCCGCGAACAATTTTCCATAGACCATTTCATGAGGACTGCACCCCATGTGTATCCTGCACCGAACGCAGATAAGACGAGCGTCTGTCCCTTCTTCAATTGGCCGCTCTTGTAATACTCGGATAGGCAAAGAGGGATCGTAGCGGCTGTCGTGTTTCCATAGCGGTCGATGTTTAACATTACTTTCGACCTGTCGAGTTCCATCCTGTTTGCAGTCGCGTCGATAATTCTTTTATTTGCCTGATGCGGCACAAGCCAGTCAACGTCTTTTCCGGTGAGATTATTTTTCTTCATGATATCGAAAGAGATGTCGGCCATCCCGACGACGGCGACTTTGAAAACAGCTTTGCCATCCTGGTACAGGTAGTGCATTTTCTTATCGACGGTTTCGTGCGTAGGCGGATTCAAACTTCCGCCGCCGAGGATATTCAAATATTTTCCACCGGCTCCATCGGAGTGTAAGATGTAATCTACAATTCCGTACTGGCTATTTTCTGCCGGCTCGAGCAGCACCGCTGCAGCAGCATCGCCGAACAAAATGCAGTTTGCTCGATCCGAGTAATCCGTTATCGAGGACATCTTATCAGCGCCGACGATGATAACTTTTTTATAAGCTCCGTTTTGCACAAACTGTGCACCGGTGACGAGGGCGAAAATAAATCCCGAGCATGCAGCCGATAGATCGAATCCCCAAGCATTTTTCGCGCCGATCTTCTCTTGAACCACACAAGCAGTCAACGGGAAAAACATATCCGGCGTTATTGTCGCAACTATGATCAAGTCTATTTCTTCTGCCGACATGTTTCGACTCTCGAGCAAATTATTTATGGCGCCGACTGCCAGGTCGCTCGTCGCCCCTTTCTTGAGAATTCTTCTTTCACGAATTCCGGTTCTTGTCCGGATCCATTCGTCGGTTGTGGCAATCATTTTCTCGAAGTCGGCGTTTGTCAGGAGATATTCCGGGACATAATGACCAACGCCGGTTATCACTGCACGTCTTGGCATCTGCTTTTTAAACCTTTATTTCCAATTTTCCGATTGCGGACTCAATAAGTTTACTGATGTTGTGATTCACAACCTCTTCTGCACGCAAAACCATGTTTTTCATTGCGAGGGTTGTCGAGCCTCCATGGCCTATCATGGACACGCCTTTTACGCCGAGAAGCGGCGCTCCACCTTGAGATTCGTAATTGAATCCGCTTAAAACTTTCTTCATGGTTCTCGACATAAGCCCCGCCCAGATTGTTTTGAAAATATTCTCAGCTGCATAGCGCTTGAATCTTGTTCTCAAAACCGGCAGAAAGCTTTCGGCGAATTTTAGAACTACGTTGCCGACAAAACCGTCCGTCAATACAATGTCTGCTTTTCCCATCAAGATATCTCTGCCTTCGACGTTGCCGATGAAATTCAAGCCGCTCTTTTCGAGAAGCGGATATGAAGCTTGTGCGAGTTCATTTCCTTTGGAACTTTCTTCGCCGATGTTGAGCAAGCCGACGGTCGGGCTCGCCTTCTTCTGAATTTCCATTGCATAAATCGATCCCATCAAGCCAAATTCAACGAGGTGCTGCGGCCTGCAATCCGAATTGGCGCCCGCATCGAGCAATAAACAGACGCCATTATCTACCGTCGGAAGAGGCGTGCCTATTGTCGGACGGCTTACTCCTCTGATGCGTCCGAGGATCAATGTCGTTGCAGACATGACTGCGCCCGTGTTGCCGGCGCTAACGAAAGCATCCACTTTACCTTCGCTATGAAGGTTCATCCCGACGACAATCGACGAGCCTTGTTTTTCTTTAATTGCGGTGTTCGGGGATTCGTGCATCTCGATAACTTCGCGTGCGTCAACGATGGAGTAATTCAGCCCTTTCGTGGAATAGCGAGAAATTTCCTTTTGTATCTCTTCCTCACGGCCAACAAGGACGAGCTCAAAACGATTGTTCGATTCTTCGAGCGCCTGCAGTCCGCCTTCGACGATCCTGAGCGGCGCCAGATCGCCGCCCATCGCATCAAGTGCAATTCGCATTCTAATATTGACCGACAGCTGTTGGTTGGGGATTAATTGCTAAAGGCATAAAGAATTTCTGATTTTGAATTAAGAATTCACAGCTGTTTTTAGCTACGCGCCCTTAGGTATGAAAGCGACTCTTCCGCTATAGTAGCCGCAGTTCGGACAAGCGCGATGTGGAAGTTTGGGTTCGTGGCAATGCGGGCATTCGGAAATCGTGGGAGCGGTTGCTTTATAATGAGTTCTTCTTTTAGCTCCCCGCGATTTAGAATGTCTTCGTTTGGGATTCGGCATATTACTTTTTCCTTATAAAATTTTTCATCTTTAGAAAATCAACGGGCAAAATTTAAAAGTCGATAATGAGACTCATAGGCAAACTCCATCTTGAGCCGTGCTATTAAACTTTGACATTCAGTCTTTGCTTTTGACTTTTGAAATTTGACTTTTCATCAGTATTTCCCATCTCGGATCCGCCTCATTGTAGTTGCAGGCACAAGTTCCGTCATTTAAGTTTTTGCCGCAGCTCGCACAAAGGCCCGCACAATCCTCTTTGCACAAGAGCTTCAAAGGTACCGAGACGAGTATGGATTCTCTTATTTCTTCATCGATGTCAATTTCATTCGTGCTGCGATGGATCACAGTGATCTCATCCTCGTCAACTTCTCCGGCATCATCTTGATCCTGAACATAAGTCATTCTGTAATCGACGCTCACGTCCTTTTCAAATTCTGCGAGACAACGATCACAAACAAACTTGCCGGAAGTTTTCACGTGTCCGGTTAAAAAAAGCTGTCTTCGCCGTTTTTCAAGTTCAACTTTGACCGAAATCTGTTTTGAAAAGCGTTCATCCAGCTTGACGTTGGAGGGAGATTCCTCGAATTCGTATTCGTGAGTCCCTTCCGAGAGGTTCGAAATGTTTATTCTCATTCGAATTCCTCCTCAAAATTTTAAAATAGCACAATATAGCCGTTCAACTTTCTAAATTATGAACGGGTGAACAAAGCTCATTAATATAACAGGAGAAGGCAATTTAAGCAAGAAATGATGAAGAGGGGTTGACAAATGGACGGTTATCCCACCATCGGGAACAGTGGAACCTTCCCTTTTATCTTTTATTATGTATTCTTCAGCAAAAAGGGTCGTTGTTCTTATCTTTGTTCCAGATATATTCAATTCGACTTGATATTCTCTCTGCCGATTCCGTTCCTTGTCTGTCAGCGATGAAGCCTAATACCATGTCGATTCCCGCAGACACGCCGGATGAAGTATAATATTTCCCGTCATTCACCCATCGAGCCTTTCTTATCCACTGTACTTCGCTGTCTTGTTCGACGACCCAATCGAATGCCGTTTTGTTGGAAGTCGCTCTGAACCCTTTCAACAATCCCGTCTTCGCCAGCAACGCCGAGCCCGTGCAAACTGTCAGGACGAATTGAGAACTCAGGGATATTTCTTTCAGAGACCTTATCAATTCCTGATTGTTTATCTCTCTTCTTGTACCGACGCCTCCGGGAACTAATATAATACCTCCTCCAGTGATATTCGAAAGTGGAAGAGTCTCAACGCGAACGTTATGGCTGCTTCTTACTATACCTCCGTTCTGAGAATAGAACTCGATCTCGCATAATTCATTAAGCACTCCTATTATTTCAACCGGTCCGAACACGTCGAGCGTTTCAAAATCGTTAAAGAGGATGACATTAAAGTTTTCCATCGTTGCTGCCCTTGTGTGAGTCTATCGTAATCGTCGGGAAACAAATACTCTATACTTCATAATCGACCGATTTTCTGTCTTCTTTCGCTTCAGCTACGAATGGCATGATGCCTTTGTGTTCCGGGTGATTCTGGTAATCATTCAAATCTTGTTTTGAGTCGAATTCAGAATACAAGGCTACGTCATAGCTGTCCTTTGTCATGGAAAAATCGATCCCGACTTCCAACTTCCTCAAGCCGTGGATCTTTCCATTCAGAGTTTCCAATTTTTCTTTTATTAATTTTGCATTCGTGACTTTTGTATTTCCATTAGCAAGATCTTTTAGCTTCCACATTACAATGTGCTTTACCATTTTTATCCCGCTCCATTTTTGTTAATCAATTACCAACTTCTTCAACTGATCGAGCTCTTTCCGCCCTACCGATAGACCATTTCAATAAAGGTGGAGTTATGAAAGTCGTCACTATGACCATGACGACAATTGCGGAAAAGATTTCGTTATTGAGTAATCCCAATGATTTGCCGATACTGGCAAAGATTAATTCCACCTCTCCTCTTGGAATCATTCCGATTCCCACAGTCAAACGATCGACTCTTTTCTGCCTGATAACAAATCCACATGCTTGCTTGCCGATCACAGCCGCAACAACGAGTCCGCATGAAATCACGAGAACGGATGGTGTAAGAAAACTTTCCAAATGAACTTGAATCCCCATCAGCACAAAAAAGATCGGCACGAGCAAAGTTGAAACTGGGCTGATAAGGTCTTTAATCCCGGAGGTGCTCTCGAAATCTTTAAAATGAACTTCTTCGAGTATTAAGCCGGCAGCAAACGCACCGACGATTGGCGCAAGCCCGGCCAATCCTGCAAGAGCTGCGAGCCCGAAACAAATTATCAGGGCTGTAATCAGCATGAGACCATGGGTTCTGAACCTAGCCGCCAATCCAACCAAACGGGGAATCAAATAGGAACCGATAACCAGAGATCCTACTAGAAATCCGATTGCAATCAATGTCAATTTTGCAATTCCAAAGAAAGAAAGGACGATACCGGTTTTAGCGGAAATGACAACTGCCGAAACAACAGCAAGAATTATCAACCCCAGGACATCGTCTACTACCGCCGCCCCGAGAACAATTTGTCCCTCGATTAAATGTGACTTACCAATATCATGAAAGACTCGCGCGGTTATCCCGACACTCGTAGCGCACAACGTTGCTCCGATAAACATGTGAATGATGTGGATATTGAAATTTGGAGAAATCTCCAGGATTTGTTTTGGTACTTCGCTGACAAGAAACGTCGAAACAAAATAGCCCAGAACGAATGAGGCGATAACGCCGACTGTCGCGACAAAGAATGATAAAGCTCCGACTTTCCGCATATCCTTCACACTCGATTCAAGGCCTACTTCGAAGAGGAGAATTATAATGCCAAGCTGTGCCAGCATGTCGATGTTTATGGCGGCATGATCCGTCAGAACCGCTTCCCTGATCGGCTCGAACAAATTCCAGTTGTGATTAACGAGAACAAGGTTTCCAAGAATCACGCCTGCAATCAATTCTCCAAGTACTGCCGGCTGTTTGATGCGCTCGAATATTTCGGCGCCGATCTTTGCGGCGGCAAGAATTACGATTAGATAAAGAAGGACTTTAGTAGGCTCGTAGTTCATTGGTCATGGCTCGCGATAAAAATCTGCTGTAAGTCTTGAATAATCAGCTGAGCGCTGCCTTCACGAATTCCTTGACCCGGTTGCCGTCAGCTGGATTTGAAGTTACGCCGTCAACTTTAACGGATGTTCCGACAATAATTCCGTCGGCATGCTTCAGCAGTTTCCTGGCATTTGCGGCTGTCGCGCCGCTGCCTATAATTATTTTTGCGTTCGGGAACGCCGTGCGAAGCTCTTGCAATTCACGCAAATCTACGGCAGCACCTGTCCGTGCTCCGGTAATGATTATCGCATCGGCAAGTCCTCTCTCGAGCGCATCTGCCGCTTGGTGTCTTAATTCGTAATCTCCGAGCTGGGCCGAGTGTTTCACGCCGACATCCGCAAATATTTTTACGCCGGAATTCAAATTTTTTCTGAGCCGCAAAGTTTCGTATGCTTTGCCTTGGATTATTCCCTGGTCGGCAACGACAGCGCCGACATGAACATTCACGCGAATGAATTTTGCTCCTACAACTTCGGCAATACTGAGAGCCGACTCGGCATCGTTACGCAGGACGTTGATGCCGAATCGAATTGTCGGAAACTGCCTTATGAGCTCGTGCGCGATTAAAGCTATGGATGAGATAGTCGCCGCCGGAACCCTGCCCCCGGCAAACGGAGCATCGCCGAAATTTTCTATAATCGCACTCTCTACTCCGCTATCGTGGTACGTATTGCAGTCTTCGATTGCGCGCTCTAATATCGCGCCAATCGATGCACTGAATTTCGGCGATCCCGGAAGAGGAAGTAGATGTATTACTCCAATAATTTTCGAAATTGATTCAAGCGATGATCGCATTATTCGTGCTGCAATAATTGAGACTCCACATCCTCTGACGTGAGTTCCTCGGCTTCATCCACAAACTCCAGCTCCTCAACCGTCTTAACGACCAAATAAGCAATACCGGCTGCTATTGCCGCCGCGCTAATTATTACCATTAATTTTTTCATGTTCCACCTTTCCCGAAGGAATAATGTCTCCAAATCCTTTCCCGCGAGAGTTCACCATGTTATCGGCCGGCGCATCTCCGGCGGGACGTGACGATAAATCCGGCCCCGTGTCGGATGGACGAATTGACTCGACTATTCGCTTTGTATCGAGAGCAATTACCAATTCTTCATTCGTAGGCAAAGCAAACACTTTCACTTTCGAAGAATTGTCGCTTATAAGCTTTTCTTTGGTTGCAGAATTATTCTTTTCATCGTCGATTTTGATCCCGAAGTATTCCATCCCCTTGCAGCTCTCAGCCCTGACATCCGGGCTATTCTCTCCAATGCCGCCGGTAAACACGATGGCATCGAGTCCGCCCATGGCAGCGGTGTACGAGCCTATATATTTCTTTATGCGGTACGAAAACACCTGGAAGGCGAGCTCTGCCTGCTTGTTCCCGTTTTTCTTCTCGGAGATAATTTCGCGCATATCGCTGGTCAATCCTGAAATTCCGAGGAGTCCACTGTGCTTGTTTAAAAGCGTATTGGCTTCGGCAAGCGAAAGTCCTTCTCGCCCCACGATGTGCAATATTATCGACGGGTCTAAGTCCCCGCTGCGTGTTCCCATGAGCAAGCCTTCGAGCGGAGTGAACCCCATCGAAGTGTCGATAGAAACTCCTTTGTCGACAGCGGCCATGCTGCACCCGTTGCCGAGGTGAATAGTGATGATTTTCAGCTGGTCGATGGGCTTGCCGATGATCTCTGCAGCCTTGTGCGACACGTAATAGTGCGATGTGCCATGAAAGCCGTAGCGGCGAATCTTGTATCGCCTGTAAAGTAGGTACGGGATACCGTATAAAAATGCGCGAGGCGGCATCCCCTGGTGAAAAGCTGTATCGAAAACAGCTACTTGCGGTGTGCCGGGCAAGTGTTTCAATACGGCTTGTATGCCGCGCAAATTGTGAGGATTATGAAGCGGTGCGAGCTCAATGTTCTCGCGGATATCGTCTATAACTTTTTCGTCGATCAGCACGCTTTCCGAAAAACTTTCGCCTCCGTGTACCACTCTATGACCGACGGCTTCAATCTCGGATTTGTCCTGAATTACACCGTGGTTCTTGCTCAACAGAACCGCGAGGACGTATTCGATGGCAGTCTGGTGGTCGAGAACTTCTGCGCTCATCTTCACCTTATCGCCGTCATATCTTTCGTGGGTGACAACGGAATCGCTCATCCCGATCCGATCGATGAGTCCTATCGCCAGGACATGTTGATCATCAAGATTTATGAATTGGTATTTTACGGATGAACTTCCGGAGTTTAATACAAGAATCTTCATTTCAGCTTTCTATTCGCATTATGGAATTAGCCTTAGGCTATTTGTGGTTTTCCATTCTCTTGCCGGACTCATCGTACTTAAAGAATCCCTGTCCGGTTTTTTTCCCGAGGCTGCCTTCCCGAACTTTCCGACGAAGGATCGGGCTTGCTCGATACTGTGGAGTGCCGAGTTCATGGTACATGGTATCAAGCCACGTCAGCACTTCATCCAATCCCATCGTATCTGCCATTTCAAGCGGACCTACATTCAAACCATACCCGAGTCTGATGGCGGTATCGATTCCTTCCGCTGTCGCAATCCCCTCCAGTAAGACTTGCATAGCTTCATTGAGCATGGGAAGGATCACCCTTGTCGTCACAAACCCCGGATACTCGAAAACTTCCACGACAGTTTTGCCTAAGTCTTCGGCAAATTTCTTTATTTTTTTAAATGTATCATCGTTGGTTTTAAGCGCTCTGACGATTTCAACGAGCGGCACTTTTGAGACAGGATTCAGGAAGTGCATCCCGATAATTTTGTCCGGGCGTGAGGTTGCGTCGGCAAGTTTTGTCAGGCTGAGGGTTGCCGTGTTGGAAACGAATATTGTGTTTGGATTGCAAATCTTGTCAAGCTGCTTGAAGATTGCCTTCTTCGAGGGGAAATCCTCTTCAATTGCCTCTATCACCAGATCACAGTCTGCAACCTCTGTAAGCTCTGTCGAAAACTTAACTCTCGCAAGGATTGCTCTCTTTTCACTTTTCGTAAGCGCCCATCTCTCAATCTCGGCATTGAGCATCTCGGAAAGTTTCTGCTTGCATTTCTCCACCGTCTCTTCGTCGCGTTCAATAAGAAGCACGTCGATGCCGGCTGTTGCTGCAGTTTGAGCAATTCCTCTACCCATGAGCCCGCCCCCGACGATCGCGATGTATCCGGCTCGTTCGTTTTCGGGTTGACCGTGAGCGATATTAAAAATATCGCTTATTGATTCTTCTTGTGCCATTGAAATCCCTACTAAATTAAAAAATGATGAATTGCGAATCAATGATGTCAACCCAGCCCTCGAACGCCTGGAATGAAAGTTTAGGTGCAAAAAAGATTCGGTCTAATGCCGATGAGCCTGTGACTCAAGTGTAAAAGGAACATTCCGCGCTTGTTATTTTGAGCAGGCGGCTGAAATCCTCGTATTGGCTCTTATTTTAGTCGGCATAAAATGCCATCTGTGAGCCAAGGGCTAATAGCGCTTTATGTCAAGAAACAACGAGCTCCTTTTCCTTTTGACCGCCTCCATTTGAATTCCATGCAAACAGTCCGCGCTCTATATAGGAAGTGTGAAGAAGGTGATGAGACATCTTTCCCAACGGTTCCTCCAGGAAATCTTTGTAAAGAGCTGCGACTTCCGAATTCTCGTGTGACTTACGACTTGGCTTGCCTGCATCCTCCGCGTAAATGGATTCAGCTCGCTTCTTTCTGATTTCCCAAGTCGTCGGGATCGGCTGGCCGCCGCCGCCGATACACCCGCCGGGACACGTCATGATTTCTATGAACGCGTATGGTGATTCGCCTTTTTCAATTTGCTCCAACAGTTTGCGTGCGTTCTTCAACGTGTGTGCAACTGCCACTTTCAATCTTCTGCCGTTCATATCAACTTCGGCTTCTTTGATCCCTTCCATTCCGCGAACCGCATTGAAATTTATGTTCGCGAGCGGAGCACCGGTAACAACTTCATAGGCAGTTCTGACTGCAGCTTCCATAACTCCGCCGGTTGCGCCGAAAATCACTGCGGCACCGGTTGACTCGCCTAACGGGCTATCAAACGCTTCATTGGGAAGAGTGGAAAACTGAATGCCGGATTGTTTAAACATACGGGCAAGCTCACGCGTCGTCAGTACATAATCGACATCATAAAACTCGTCGTCATTGGACCAGGACTTCTTCTCCTTCCAATATGCGAAGGCATTCTTCATCTCCGGTCGTTTCGCTTCATATTTTTTTGCGGTGCAGGGCATAATTGAAACCACGACCATCTTCCTCGGATCGATGCCGGTCTTCGCTGCGTAATAAGTTTTTGCAATCGCACCGAACATTTGCTGCGGCGATTTGCAAGTGGAAAGATGCGCCAAGGAATTAGGGAAGAAATGTTCGGCAAACTTTATCCATCCCGGTGAACATGAAGTAATCATAGGCAGAACTCCGCCTTCAGTTAGCCGCTTGATTAGCTCGTGTCCCTCCTCCATGATAGTCAGGTCAGCGGCGAACTGGGTATCGAAAATCTTGTTGAATCCGAGCCGCCGCAATCCTGCAACCATTTGTCCCGTGACGAGCGCGCCGGCTCCCATTCCCATTGCCTCACCGATTCCGACACGAATCGCCGGAGCTGTCTGTACCAGGACAATCCTATCCGGATTCAGAATCTCATCGAAGACTTTGTCAGTATCGTCGCGCTCAACAATTGCACCTGTCGGACAAACTAACGCGCATTGTCCGCAGTTCGTGCAGGCTACATTTCCAAGTCCTTTATCCAGATAAGTCGATATTCTGCTTCTCGTGCCTCGTCCTGTAATATCAATCGCATAAACCGATTGAATGTTGGCACAAACCGCGACGCATCTGCCGCATAGGATGCACTTGTTCGGATCGCGGACGATTGACGGAGAAGTCATATCAAACTCTTCAACTGGCTTGGTCCGAACGAACCTGCTCTCCTTCACGCCGAGATCAGCGGCAATCGTTTGAAGCTCGCAGTTTTGATTGCGCAGGCATGAAAGGCAGTCTTGAGGGTGATTTGCGAGCACCAGCTCCACATTTGTTTTTCTTGCTTCTCTGATGCGCTGTGAATTAGTTGTAATCTCGATCCCTTCGCGAACGCAAGACGAGCATGAACGAACAAGCGACCGGGCGCCTTTGACTTCCACAAGACAAACACCGCATGAAGCGTTGTGCGACACACCTTCCAGAAAACAGAGCGTTGGGATCTTTATGCCCGCTTGCGCGCAGGCATCAAGTATCGTTGTGCCATCATGTGTTCGGAAATCAATCCCGTTAATCTTTATATTTACCAGATTTTCCATTAAGATTTTCCTCTGAGATTAGTCTTCTTTGAACGAGCCTTCGGATTGGTCCAGGCATTTGACGTTGCACCGGAGGCAGCGTGCGGCTTCGTCCAATGCTTCTTCCCCGCTGTACCCTGAAAGAACTTCCTGGAAAGTCATAATTCTTTCCATCACGGGAAGCTTCTTCGGCTCAATTCGTTCGCCCCCTTCCGGCTCCGGCGGGGCTTCGTTTTTGTATTTGAATTCCCTGAACAACCATTGGAATCTTTTTTCCTTCATCAGTTCGAAGTCGATCGCCTCAGCCGCGTTGCGCGCGATTCCCATCGCTTCGGAAACAGTCGCTGGTCCGGTTACGGCATCGCCACCGGCATAAACTTTCGGTAAGTTTGTGCGGTAGCTCGGATGCTGTACCCTGATCGAACCGTTTTTCCGCGTCTCCAATCCGATTTCCTTTGCAGGCTCGAAATCAACTTTTTCGCCGACCGCAAGTATTATAGTCTGGCATTCGACAAATGCTTTTTCGCCGGTTTCCACCGGTCTTTTCCTTCCCGAGTTGTCGAGCCCGTCGAATCGCATTTTACGAATTTCGAGTCCCTTCACTTTTCCTCTCGCATCACCCACGATATTGTTAGGAGCGGACATGAACAAAAATTTTATATTTTCGTCCATAGCATCTTTTATTTCGTGTTCATTCGCGGGCATCTCGTCCCTGTCGCGGCGATAGACAACCGTCACTTCAGCGCCAAGCCGCAGGCATGAGCGCGCGGCATCAATTGCGACATTGCCGGCGCCGACGATTACCACCTTGTCCCCAATGGCAGGCTTTCTTCCCATCGACAATTTCTCGAGGAACTCGTAGCCTTCGTAAACACCGATGAGATCTTTGCCGGCAATTTTGAGGGTAATATCCTTTTGAGCGCCGACTGCGATAAAGACCGCATCGTTCTGTTTTTGAATTTGCTTGAAAGATATATCATTGCTGATGCTCGTATTGAACACGAACTTGACGCCGAGCCTCTTGAACAACTCGAGCTCCTTATGAAGTTCTTCCTTCGGCAGGCAATATGCAGGTATGCCGTACTGTAGAATCCCTCCCGCCTTGGCATGGCTGTCATATACTGTGACATCATGTCCGAGTCTTACGAGATAATACGCTGCGGTCAATCCTGCCGGGCCAGCTCCGATAATCGCGATCTTCTTTCCGGTTGGCGAGAGTTTTTCTTTGATCAGTCTCTGATATATAGCTTTTTCCCGTCCCATCTTATACATCGTGTCGGCAAGGTAACGATGAATTTCACCCTGCGAAACAGGATCGTCGATCATGTCCCTTCGGCATCGGATCTGGCAGTGGAAGTAACATATCCTGCCGACTGTACCGGGAAGCGGGTTGTCTCGCAACGTCAGTTCGAAGGCTTCTTCTATTCTGCGTTCTTTCAAGAGCTGTAAATATCCCGGAATGTTCATATGGAGCGGACAACTGTTCTCACACAATGCGACGAACAAGCTTTCGCACACTCCGGCTTTACATCGTTTTTGAATTATATGCCTTTCGTACTCGTCACGGAAATATCTAAGCGTGCTCAATACGGGGTTAGCGCTTGTCTGTCCGAGTCCACACAATGAAGAATCCCGGATTACGTACGCCAAACGCTCCAGCATGTCTAGATCCTCCATCGTTGCTTCGCCGCCTGTAATCTTATTCAAGATTGCAAGCGCCTGGGCGAGTCCTTCCCGGCATGGCGTGCATTTTCCGCACGATTCATTATGAGTAACTTCGACGAAATATCTTGCGACATCCACCATGCAATTGTCCTGGTCCATAACCACCATTCCACCGGATCCCATGATTGTGCCGAGCTTCGTGAGCGATTCGTAATCGACAGGCGTATCAAAATGCTCCACCGGTATGCATCCGCCGGATGGGCCGCCGGTCTGGACGGCACGAATTCTTTTCTTGGTTCCCGTGCCTTCTCCCATTTGGTAAATGATATTCTCCAGAGGTGTGCCCAGCGGCAATTCGACAAGTCCGGTATTTTTTATTTTGCCGACAAGCGAAAATACCTTTGTGCCTGTGCTATTTTGAATTCCGAACTTTGCAAATTCATCGCCGCCTATTGTCACGATCAGCGGAATATTGAACCACGTTTCCACATTATTGATGTTTGTCGGTTTTCCCCATAGCCCCTTTTGTGCAGGGTATGGTGGACGCGGGATCGGGCGGCCGGCTCTGCCTTCTATAGAGGCGATGAGTGCAGTCTCTTCACCGCACACGAATGCGCCGGCACCTTCTACGTGGCTGAGGTCGAAGCTAAACGAAGATCCGAAAATATTATGCCCCATCAATCCGCACTCTCGAGCGGAGGCGACTGCTTTCTTAAACCGTTCCACCGCAAGCGGATATTCTGCTCGCACATACATCACTCCTTCGGGTGCGCCCATCACATATGCTCCAATCAACATCCCCTCGATCAACGCCTGTGGATCGCTTTCGATTTCATTCCGATTCATATAAGCACCCGGGTCGCCTTCGTCAGCATTGCAAATAATATATTTCCTGTCAGACTCGGCCTTTTTCATCATCTCCCATTTGATGCCGGTCGGAAACCCTGCTCCACCTCGCCCGCGCAATTTCGATTTCTTGATTTCATCCAGCACTGAATCCGGCGTCATCATAGTCAGTGCTTTCATCAGCGCACTGTAGCCTCCGACAGCTACGTATTCTTCAATATCTTCCGGGTTGATTAATCCTGCTTCACGCAGAACGATCTTCTTCTGACCTTTGAAGAATGGAATCTCGTTCCAGAATGGAACTTCATTTAGCCCGGTTCCGTATTCGATGCCCGACGTAAAAAAATTCCATTTCTCGATTTTGCACAGCGCCTTTTTAATTGGCATTACCCCGTTGGAGAGGCTATCGACAATCTTCTCGGCATCCTTCGGTACGACTTTGTGCAAAATGACGAGCGGCATTCCCGGCAAGTAACAGTTGACAAGCGGCTCTTCGGAACAAAAGCCAAAGCAGCCGGTGATTGACAGGTCTATTTTTGCTCGTTTCGCCTTGATGGCTTTTTGCAGACTTTCGTACACACCTTTTGCGCCGTTGCCGCTTCCGCAAGTCCCCATTCCGACGGAAATCTTTGGGGTATCAGGAAGCAGTTTCTTCAGCCCGCTTTTCCTGATCGCTTCTAATGATTCGGCATCAAGAATCTTCATTGCCTTTTCCTCCCTTTTGAAATCTTGTCTAGAATCTTTTTTACTTTGTCAGTCGTCACATTGCTGTAAATGACTTCGTCGACCGAAACGACCGGTGCCAGCGCGCACTGTCCGAAACATGCTACTGTAGATACAGTGAACTTGTTGTCGGGCGTAGTGAAAAAAGATTCGCTTGCTTTGGGGCCGGCAGCGCCGCCGTTTCTCAGAACGAGTCCGAGATCGTCCAGCAGCCCCTTCGAACCTTTAGTGTGACAGGCTGTACCACGACATACGGTGATGGTATGCTCTCCTTGAGGTTTGAGATTGAAGAAGGAATAAAAAGTGACGACGTTGTAGATCCTGGAAAGTGGAACCCCCGTCTTAACGGCCACCTGGTTCAAAGCATCTTCGGAAAGATACTTATGCTCGTTGAGAAGCTGTGTCTCTTCCAGAATGCTCAACAATTCCCCATGATGACCTTTATGTCTCGCAACAACCGAATCGATGTCTTGTATTTCACGCGCCATTGTTTGTGGTTCGCTCATGTTTGCTCCTTTTGGGATATAAGAAAAAGTAAAAAATGAAGGACGAACTAAACTTTGGCTCTCAGCCATTAGCAAACAGCCGTCTCTAAAAACGAGAGCCAACTTTCTATTTCAACCCTGACTCCAAGATAATTCTTCTTTTTGTTGTTTTTGATAAGTGCTTGCGGAGCACATATAATTTTACCAAATCGCGTCATGAAAAGCAAGTCGGAAAGGAACGGTGAATGTATATTTGGCAGAATCCGGAAAAAAATTGCCGCTGAGCCATAGTCTCATAAGCCTTCGGCTGAGAATTTCACTAACTAAGATGTTAAATAACGCAAATTTTTGCCGATTGAATAATTAGTTTGATTCTGAGCGTGAAGTACAAGTGCCTCCCCCTGTGGCTTCAATATTCTGTGAAAAAGACCATCCGCAATGACTTTGATTATTTCTGCCTAATATTCCAGAAGTAGCCTCATAGTGCAGGTTGTTCGTGAGTGAGGCAATGTAAAGTTCCGAGTCCCCAAACAAGATCGAGCGAATGTATGCCGATCACGGGGCGGTCGTTAATTGCTTCGCCGATTATTCCGAGTGCTTTCCCGTCGTTTGGGTCGTCGAATGTCGGAACGAGCACGGCAGCGTTTGCAATGTAAAAGTTTGCATAGCTGGCAGGTAGTCTTTGGCTTCTGAAGATCACCGGCTCAGGCATCGGTAGAAAAACGACTTCCGGCCGTGAGCCATCTTCAAGTCTAAAATCCATGAGCCTATCTTTGTTCTCCTCTAAGATTTTGTAGTTGTCATTCCGTGGATTTCTTTCTTGAACGAGAAGTAACGTTTTTGAATTTGCAAACCTGCAAAGATCGTCAATATGTCCATGGGTGTCGTCGCCTGAGATCCCTTTTCCGAGCCATAGAACATTCGTAATCCCGAGATAATTCTCGAACACTTTCTCGTAATCTTTCTTTGAGAAGCGTGGGTTTCTCGTTTGAATGTTCTCGTCCAACAGGCATTCTTCGGTCGCTATAAGTGTTCCATGCCCGTTTGTGTCAATAGCACCGCCTTCGAGAACGACCGGTGTAAGCTTATGTTCTGCTGTACGGCTAGTCAGGCAGAACTCCTTTGAAATGAAATCGGGGAGCTTTGCGTCTTTCTTGTAATCGGAGTACTTTGCCCAGCCGTTGAATTTGAAGTTGACCTGTGCCACTTCATCTTGGGATTTTACGAACACTGGCCCCGAATCTCGTGTCCAGCCGCGGTCTGTTTTCAGCGTAAAGAATTCGATGTTAGCTGAGTCCGCAGTCGAAGCTTTTAATACGGCTCGTGCTTTCTTCTCATGCTCTTTTGATTCAACAATTATTCTTGCTTTCTCGCCCTGAGAGATGCGTTTCACAATCTCAGCATAGACCCACGGTATCGGCGAGAATTTTCCAGGCCAATCACTCTTGTTGTGAGGCCAGCCGAGCCATGTTGCTTCGTGGCGCTCCCATTCGGCGGGGAGGCAACAGCCTAGTTTCGACGGCGACTTGCTCATTTATGCTTATCCAAATACCTCTCCGTGATTCCATCATACGCATCGATTCTCCTGTCTCTCAGGAATGGCCAGTTCTGCCTGATGTACTCAATCCTTTCTAAATTAATTTCAGCGAGAAGTATTTCTTCTTCATCAATCGAAGTCTGTGCCACTATGACTCCCTGCGGATCCGCAATGAACGATTGTCCCCAGAATTCTATGCCGGCATCTTTCTCTTTCTGCTTCTCCAGTCCGACACGATTCACCGCGGCTACATAGACTCCGTTTGCAATTGCATGTCCCCGTTGAACTGTCTGCCACGACTCGAATTGTGCCTTGCCATGTTCGGCTTTCTCGTGGGGATGCCACCCGATTGCAGTTGGATAAAATAAAATGCTCGCGCCTTTGAGTGCAATTAATCTCGCAGCTTCAGGATACCATTGATCCCAGCATATAAGCGTTCCGATGTCGCCATATTTTGTTTTATAAGCGTTGAAGCCCAAATCTCCCGGAGTGAAATAATATTTTTCGTAGAACGCCGGATCGTCAGGGATATGCATTTTTCTATAAATACCCGCTATTCTTCCGTCAGCATCGATAATTGCGGCAGAATTGTGATAAACCCCGACAGCCCGTTTCTCAAATACCGGGACAATTACGACGACTTTATTTTTCCTCGCGGCTTTCGAGATCGCTTCTGTGGAGGGGCCTGGGATTGTCTCCGCTAACGCAAAATTCCTAATGTCTTCTGTCTGGCAAAAATATTGTGACCTGAACAACTCCGGCAGGCAAATGACTTCGGCGCCTTTCTTCGAGGCTCTCTCGATCCATGATACAGCTTTCTTCAAGTTGTCGTCCACATTTTTCCCGACTGCAATCTGCAGAAGCCCGACAGTGAACTTTGCGGGATTATTAGCTTCCTTGATTTTTAGTTTCATCCGTGAACTCGCTTGTGATCCATTAAGTACAGGATAAAATAACTAATATCATCTGATAATTCGTAAGAGATTAATTAAGCAAACCGCGATTTAATCCCCTAGATCTGGAGGCGCGGCCGAAAACCCGACGCGGTAAGACTGACCACCGAGGACACGGAGGATACACTGAGAAATAATAGCTTTCCGCCAATGAATTTCCTCGGTGCAAACTCTGGGTCCTTTGCGGTTATGCTTTTCAGTCAAGCCTCTATCTACATCCGCTTCCTGATTTCCCAGGCTTCTTCTTTGCTCGCGACGGTAATATCGAGGTCTTTGAGTATGCCGTCGCTTACGTCGTATATCCATCCGTGCACGTTCAATTCCTGCCTGTTCTTCCAGGCATTCTGCACGAATGATGTCTGTGAAACGCTCCAGACCTGTTCCATAACGTTAAGCTCGGTGAGAAGATTGCAGCGAAGCCCGACGTCCGTAAGTGCCTCCATTTCTATGCTATGATGGATGTATAGTTCCTTTATGTGTCTGAGCCAATTATCAAGGAGTCCATATTCCGTATTGTCCATCGCAGCTTTGACTCCGCCGCAGCCGTAATGTCCACAAACAATTATATCTTTCACATTCAGAACTTCGACGGCGAATTGAATAACCGATAGGCAATTGAAGTCCGTGTGCAAAACAAGGTTTGCGATGTTTCTGTGGACGAATATTTCGCCGGGAAGGATATCCACGATCTCGGTTGCGGGCACCCGGCTGTCCGAGCAGCCGATCCAGAGATATTCCGGGCTTTGCTGATTTTCCAGTCTCGTGAAAAACTCCGGGTCATTTGCTTTAAGTCTTTCTGCCCATCTCTTATTTTTTTCGAATAGATGATTCAGGGTTCTCATGCGGCTTTATTTTTCCTCGCGTAGTTTGTGTTCCCTTGGTTTGATTTTCTGTTTTCTTAGTTTACCATCACTCATCACATTAGTTGCCGACGCATTCAGGATTGCCCAGATGCGGTCGATCCAATCCAAATGTTCCGGCTTCATCAAAACAGAACGAAGGCATGTTACTGTTCCACGGTCATTTTCGAACTGCGAACCAAAAAATTTCACCGGCAATTCTGCCAATGCAAGATGAAGATTTCGTTTTGCTGTCTCGTCAAATATTTTTCGCGAAAGCTTTGAGGCGTTGCTAACCTTGTCCGCTGACGGCGCCCAAACAACGATGTCAAGTTCCGGTGGAAACGCGACGATAAATCTGTCGTCGTTTCTGAGTCTCTCATATAATTTCAGCGCTGCTTCGCGTCCTGCAGCGAGGGATTTCGCAAACTCACCTCTTTTGACAAGCGGCAGGAGTTTCTGCGTTGCCCAGAGTGCGACTGCCGATGCTCCGGCTCGTGAACATTCCAGACTGATTTCGCCGAGATGAAGTTCGTCCGATGTGAAATAAGTATAAGGCGAATCGTGCTTGTAGAATCTTGCAACGGCCGGATCGTGGAAGATTACGCATCCGCATCCGTAAGGTTGGAATCCATGCTTGTGAGGGTCCACGACAATCGAATCGACATTCGCCAATCCGTCAAACGATGACTTTGTCGCCCGGCTCAGATTCTCCGTCAATGCAAAATATCCGCCATAAGCCGCATCGGCATGAAGTCGGAAGCCATATTGCCCGCGGAGTTCGAGAAGTTGAGAGAGAGGATCGACGGAGCCGGTCGCGGTCGTGCCGATTGTTGCCACGACAGTTCCAACGTCCCCTTTAGCCAGGGTTGTTTTCAATGCATCGATGTCCATCTTGCCATTGCAGTCGCACTTGATCGCTTCGAACTTCAAGCCAAGCACGCGGCTGATGCGTGAATGAGTGTAATGCGCTTGTTCGGAGGCGACAATGTTTTTGCCGGGATTGAGCCGGCCCGCGATCCATAATGCTTCTAAGTTCGCCATGGTCCCGCCGCCGGTGAGATGGCCGACATGTGTTTCCCATCCGAACATGTTTGCAATCTGCGCGACAGCTTCCTTCTCCATTCCGGAACTTGCACGTCCGCCGTCAAGTGCATGGTTGTTCGGATTGATCCACATTGCAAGCATGTATGCGGTCCGCGCTATCGGGTGCGGCGGCTTCAGCATCTGTCCGGCATATAATGGGTGAAAGTATGGATAATTATTTTTGAGCCGTTCGGCAACTTCGAGGATTGTCTTCTCCAATTTGCTTCTGTTCTTAATTCTAATTATGCCTGAAGGAAGGTCAGAAAATCCTTTCTCAAGTTCGTCCAGCGCAGAGCGAAGCACATCGATTGAGTCTTTCTCAAAAACACCGGAGGATGAATCACTTGTTTTTTTCACTTTTGTCTTCTGTTTCTTCGCTTCCATGAGCTGCTTCGCCAATTAGTTTTCCTCGAACGTCGTGAGTTTATGAATAGGAGCTTCTGAAAACTAATTTAAAACGGTTAGAGAAATGAAACTATAAGAAGATTTAAAAATAGACAAAAAGGCGCCGCTAACTTTGAACTGTGGCTTGGTTGGTTTGGTCTCGTGGAGGTCCTAACTAAATAGCGACGCCTTTTCTTTCCCCTCTTGAATACAAGTTACGATGCCAATTTTAACGAAATGTGAAGTTGTCTTTAAGAGGAGAATAAATCTATGTACAAAAGCCAAAGGAAGATTTTACCTTCCTGGTCTTCTCGGAGAACTTTGAACAGGGACTTGCCTTCTGAAAATCAAGCCGTTCATCCACACAACAATTATCACCAAAAATCCGGTCGCAACCATCCAGGCAAAATGAAACCATCCGCCTGCGAGCATAATAAGAAAACCAATCGAGCGCACGGTGTCTGTGCCGCGACCCATGTATCTCTTCACGTATTTCCCCAATTTGGACTTTTTTTGCTCTTCAAACTCCATAAGCCTTAGCATGAAAAGCGAAATCATCAGCGACGGAACGAACGCAACTATCAGCCCCACGATTAAGAGATGAAGCCAGAACAAGTAGACGGCGGCAAATGCTGAAATGACATCAGTTGCCAATTTGAAAGGATGAATTTGGTGATAAAGAGTTTTGTCTATGATATTCATAAGAATAAGTTAGAAGTCAAACGTCAAAAGTCAAAAATCTCAGCTAAAGGTGACGGGCTCTCATTTCAAAAACCGCCGCTCGAAAGCAGAAATTCGGATTTGATTTCTGACATGCACTTTTGACCTTTGAATTTTGATTCTTGACTCGTTCACGCGTAAATTTCCCGCTTCAATTTCTCCCAATCTTTTTTTCTCATTCTCACTTTCAAATGAAGACTATCGGGATGCTCACTTTCTTGTATGAATTCGGCTACCGATAATATTTTTGCCAGCTTCTCCGATTGAGCCGGCTTTATGCGGAACGATTTCTCGACGATGTCCGAGCTCATCAATTCAAGCATTTTATCCTTGAGCTGGCTGAGGTTTATGTGCCGCTCTGCCGAGATTGCAACCGAGCTACCGTTATATTCGCTAAGGATGCTTCGCACAATTTCGAAATCTTCTACTCTATCCACCTTGTTGAAAACTATAATTCCCGGCTTTGTGCTGCATCCAAGCTGAGCGAGCGTTTCATTTACAATATCTATCTGCTCGCGGAATGTCTGGTTAGAAACATCCACGACGTGGAGAATGTAATCCGCAAATGCAACTTCTTCGAGAGTTGACTTGAATGATGCGACGAGGTCGGCCGGAAGTTTGCGGATGAAGCCGACGGTGTTGACAAGAAGACAAGGGATTGATGGTGAAAGAAATGCTTTTCTGGTAAACGCATCCAGCGTAGCAAACAACCTATTTTCCACGAAGGTCTGCGCACCGGTGAGCGCGTTTATCAATGTGGATTTTCCAGCGTTTGTATATCCGACGAGTGCGAATTTCGGGACTTCGCTCCGGCGCTCGCGACGCAATTCGCGCTGGCCTGAAATTGCATCTAACTTTTGCCGGAGCGCCGAAATTCTTTTCTTAATAACGCGACGGTCAACTTCAATTTGTTTTTCGCCGGGTCCTCTCGTTCCGATGACGCCGTACTGTTTGGAAAAATGCTGCCATTGACCGGCAAGCCGCGACATGTTGTATCTTAACTGTGCCATCTCGACTTGCAGTTTTGCTTCACGCGTCCTGGCACGAATTCCGAAAATATCGAGGATCAGCCCGCTTCGATCGAGAACCCGTCTGTCTATTATGCCCTCTAAATTTCTGATTTGTACGCCGGAAAGATCGTCGTCGAAGATTACGAGATTAATATCTTCACTTTCGCATATGATCTTTATCTCTTCTGCTTTTCCCTTGCCGATAAAAAATGCCGGGTCCGGCGATTGCCTCTCCTGAATAATTCTCCTGACGATCTTTGCGCCAGCGGTATCAGCAAGAAGAATCAACTCGTCGAGAAACTCATCTATTCTTCCCCGCTCGTCGTTTCGGAACGCAACCCCGACGACAAGCGCACGATCCAAATTATCTTTTGTTGATATCAACTTAGTTTGTCACACCTCGTTTTTTCAGTGATAACACGTATTAATTTAAGCAGTTCCATCAAAATGTTTTCATCTTTGAAGCAAAAATTTCAAGGATCAGAAAGAGGAGCGTGGCGCCGGCGAAAAATGACGAAAGATCCTCACCACGCCTCAGCTTTTCTACGCTTGAAACGGTATTTTTGTCCGCATCTACCACAAAAATATTCTTCTCTTCGAAACCAAATCTCCTTGCGAAGTTCGTGATTTTTGTTCGGGATGCTTGCCATAAACTTGACTCACGCGGGTCGACATTGACTGAAATCTCACAAAGAGTTACCCCACCGGCGGCTAACGAATATATGCCGAGCTGATCGAGGTCGTGAAGCTCGAAATAAGCAGATCCTCCTACATATTGCGGTACGACCTCCGTCTTACTGCCGTCAGGTGAAATAAGCGTCGCGCTTTTGACGCCTCCGCTGGGATAACGATAATCCACGTCTTCTCCCGCCAGTAACTGAATAGGCCGATGCCTGACAGCCGCAGAATAAAATAGCGCGCGCTGTACCACCACAGGGAAAAACGGCGAAATAGGGAAGTTCGAAGAGAAACTATCCGCCGGTGACGATACAACGAACGCAAACCCGTTTCCCACTTCTTTGCTGATCAGGAACGGGGAGTCGGCTGTGCTCATCAGAACATGGGCGAGCGGATTCGGTTCGATTTGAGCTCCATAAAAAATCTTTGTGACTATCTCGCTCCTAATTTGTTCCGCGCTTTGTTTGGAAGAAAAGATTGTGGAGAAGAAATCGTCGCCGGCGTCTACTTTTTCCAGACTTAAGAAGTTTGTCCCGGAACTTGCGAAAAACGTTAAGACCCTTCCAAGATTCAACCCGCCGATAACTCCGGCGAATCCCGAATTTTTCTCCTCCCCCGTACCCGGCGCAAAGAGAAGGGCGCCTCCGCCGTTCTTTACAAATTGTGTGATCTTCGATTGGAAACTTCGGTCGGCCCGGTATGTTTCGGCAACGACAACATCCGTCTTTGACAAATCGGAATAGACAAACTGACCAGGTGATATGACCCTTGAATCGATTTCTGTCGAAGTATCTTTTATCGCCTGTATTGCGCTGATTACGAAATCGTTTTCTGGATGCGAGGCAATGATCGCCACATTTAGTTTTTGGGTGGCGAAAAATGAAAAATAAAATCTGTTATCGCTTTGGATCGAGTTGTCGTCGATCCGTACAAGCCCCTCGTGAAATCCGCTTTGCGAAAGAGGCGTGTTAGCCTCCGACTCAGACAGCACACTAAAAACAAAATTGACCGTTCGAGATTCACCTGCGGGAATATCAGCGCCAGACTGTGCAACTTTTCTCCCGTCAAGATATAAGCTTGCCACGATGCCCCTTTTATCAGAGCTGCCGTTGTTTGCGATTGTTGCTTCAATTTCGGACGGTGAATTCACTTCGATTACCGGATTCAACAGTTTTACATTTGAGATTGAAAGATTTTCTTCAGATGATTCCCTTGTTTTTAGGAAAAATATTTTTGTGTTCGGTGGAACACTTGAAATTGGGAATCGTCGATCAGGAAATTGGGTTCGTTGGAAGTCGCCGACCAAATAGATTTCCTTTTCAGCATAGTTAGACGTTTTGAACCTATCGAGTGCAGCGCTAATTGCCGACGAGTATTTCCCGCTTATGTTAGATATTTCGGCTCTCGCAATCTGCGAAGAAAGAGAATGCGGATTGATAGTTGTGTTAAAATGCGAAGTATCGCCCGACCCCGATGTAAATATTAAACCGACATCGTCGCCGGCATGAAAATCGGCAAGCAAATTTGAGGCGACATTTTTTATTTGTGAAAAGATTTCTCCGTATTCGTTTCGCGCAGCCGTGGATGGTGAGTCGTCGATTATTATTATCGACGAGCTTTTTGAGTTTTCTCCGGCAATGCCTTTCAATGCCGGACGTGCAAATGCGACGACGAGCGAGGCGATCGCGAGCGTACGAAGCAAAAGTAAAAGAAAGTCTCGCAGCTTCACTCGCTTTGCCGAGGCGTGCTGGATTTCTTTGAGGAATTTTACCGAAGAAAATTCGATCTGGTGAAGTTTTTTTAACTGTAGAAGATGGATCAGGACAGGTGCTGCTGCCGCAATTAAGCCGAGGAGTACGAATGGATTAAGGAAAGTCATGCCGGATGATTCGGTTCATTGCGTGGATTCCATGGTGTGTCCGCGACGCCGGAAAGTTTGTTTGCATATCTCGCGAGCACGAAGAGCAAATCCGAAAGGCGATTCAGAAAGATTACGGTATGTTCTGAAGATTCTTCCCGCATCGATATAACCTGCCGTTCTGCACGGCGGCAAACTGTCCGGGCATGATGGAGCAGTGCCGCGCTCTTCGAACCGCCCGGCAGTATGAACGATTTTAGCGGCGCAAGCTGTTCATCGATCTCATCGATTATTCTTTCCAAGGAAACGCAATTTTCGGTGGAAATTCGTTTTATTGCATTGCTCGCAGGTGCAGTGTTTCCAATTTTTTCATCGCGGGGCGTCGCGAGATCAGCTCCGAGAATGAATAGTTGCTCTTGAATCGTCCGCAAGATTCCATTCGTTCTTTCGTTTTCAACGAAGGAACGCGCAACTCCAATTACCGAATTCAGCTCATCGACGGTTCCGTAAGCTTCGATCCGCGGGGCATCTTTGGAAATCCGTTTCCCGCCGAAGAGGCTTGTCTCGCCTTTGTCGCCGGTCCCCGTGTATAATTTCAAAGCGAGACTAACCTCTCGAGTTCTATCGAAAGTTCCATTAGCACGTTAGCCTTTTGCGATTCATCGGCAGCGGTGAAAGCGCGTGCCATGTTCCGGCACGTCCGGGCCAGCATCTCGAGATCTGATGAGTCTTTCAAGAATCGCGACTCGAACGAGAACCCCATATCATTTATAAAATCTTCGGCTTCTTTCTGCGACATGATCCTGCCGCCGTTGAATGCATCGACATAAAATTCCTTTCCGGATGATGTCGGGACAAACTTTATGAGGAAGTGAGCGGGCGCTCCGACTCCGAACACGGGAAGGTTTAAGCGCCTTCCGACGAGGATATAGACGATCCCAAGCGAAATAGGAATCCCGCGGTGCGTCTCAAGCACGCGATGGAGCACGCTGTTGTCCGGGTTGTAATAATCCTTGGAGTTGCCTGCAAAACCGATATCGTTCAGGAAGAAATCGTTGACTCGCTGAATGATGTCGTAAGGAATTTCGAGGTCCGAGATTTTTTTGCGCAATTCGTTTGCAAGCTCGTTCAGCTGCGACTCGACCACTGCGAAATCAACTTCAGGGTACAATGGCTTTGCCAGCAGGAAAAGCGCTCTTTCAAGTGAGAAGTCCCGCCGGGACACGAAATCCAAAAGCAAATCGTAATCTTTCCGCAGCTTGTCGATGTATATTCTCGAGATCAAATTCTCGATCCGCTTCTTCACTTTCAATTCGGCAATTTCCTTTTCGCCTTCGAGCAGGCGGACTATTTCGTCGCCGCCGTCGAGCAATTCTCTTTCCACCGCCGCCGACACTTGCGGGTCATCATCGTCCATAAGTTTCATTAACGAGCGGAATTTGTTCGCCTGCTCGCGCGATTCACGGACGGGTTCGTTGTCGATAGTCATGGTTCACAGCTCATAGTTTTTTCGCAGTTCGTGAGTTAGAAAATTGAAAGCGGCTGCAGGATCATCGGCAAAGCGAAAGAGTTTCAGCTCCGATCTCGTGATGGCACCGGCCTCGACAAGGGCATTGAAATCGATAATTTTGTTCCAGTATTCGGAGCCATAAATGAGCACGGTCATCTTCTTTTTAATCTTGTCTGTCTGCAGCAGTGTCAGCACTTCCATCAGCTCATCGAGCGTTCCGAATCCGCCGGGGAAAATGACGAGCGCTTTTGCGAGATAGACGAACCAAAATTTTCTCATGAAGAAGTAGTGAAATTCGAAATTCAAATTCGGGGTTATATAAGGATTCGGATATTGTTCATGAGGCAGGCTTATGTTTAAGCCGACCGACAGACCGCCGGCGCGGACTGCCCCCTTGTTCGCAGCCTGCATAATTCCCGGGCCCCCGCCCGAGCAAACCACGAATCTCTGTCCGTTTCCGTCGCTCAACCTCTTTGACCACGCCGTCAGCATCTCGCTCAACTTCATCGCATCTTCGTAATACCGCGCCATTCCGATCCCTGCTTCCGCACTTTTCAATTCTTCTTTTAACTTTTTAAGATGACCAGCGCCGGTTTTCCTTTCAAGGGCTCTCTTTAATTTCTCTCTTGCAGCTTGAAATGTTTTCTTCGCTTCTTTCATCGAAGTGTTTCTGGCTGATCCGAAGAATACGATCGTATCACGAATTCGAAGCCGGCGAAAGCGTGAAAGCGGCTCGAGATATTCCGATAAGATGCGAATTATGCGCGCATCGGGACTGTTCAGAAAATCTGCGTCTTTGTAAGCCTTTTCTGGAATAATCACACGCGATGCAGTGGGTTTCTTCTTAATCATTGGTTATCCTTGCTCATAAGATTGCTCTTCCGCCGTCAACGGCAATAACCTGTCCGGTTATATAATCCGCATGGGCAAAATACAGAACTGCAGAGGTGATGTCGTCTGCACTGCCATACCGCCTAAGCGGGATTTTCTTCTCTTCTATGTGCTCTATATCGTCCGATTCCTCGCCCGGGATAATGATTGTGCCCGGCGCAATTGCATTGACCATGATCTTCGGAGCGAGCGCCTTTGCCAGTGCTTTTGTCAACATCACTACTCCGGCTTTTGCCACATTGTACACGATGTGTTCCTGCCAGACCTGGAACGCACCGAGCGATGCGAAGTTGATTATTTTTCCACCGTGATCTTCCATTATTCTCGCAGCAGCGCGCGCGCAATAAAATTGCCCGGTAAGGTTAGTTGAAATGACTTGGCTCCAGAGCTCGTCGGAAATTTCCGTAAATTTCTTTGCAGGAGGAAATATTGCGGCATTGTTGACAAGCAAATCGAGCCTTCCGAAATGCGTCATAGTTTGTCGAAACATTTCATCGACTTGCTTCGAGTCGGTAATATCTGCTTCTATCGAAATCGCATCGACGCCAAGCCGCGAAATCTCGTTTGCCGTCTCTTCATTTATCGAGTGGGCATAATTGATAACAATATTCCATCCGTCTTTGGCAAGTGCAACTGCCGATTGCCGGCCCAGCCTTCTGCCGCTTCCTGTTACAAGAGCAACTTTTTTTTCCATAGAACTCTTCATGGAGAAACCGTGCGAAGCTTCTGAACTTAATGAATCCGAGAGTTTCATCTGAAGTCATCAACCTTCGCAAGGTTGGTTACGATTTCTGCAACGCGCTGAAGATTTTCCGCGTCGGCAGCCTCGAACGAGTCGTATTCCGCACTGTCCAAATCGAGCACGCCGACGACGCTCCCATCTTTCAAAAGCGGGATTACAATTTCGCTTTTCGAATCGGGGTCACAAAAAATATGTTCCGGGAATTCGTAAACGTTAGGAACGATAATGACCTTCTTTTGGTCAGCCGCGCTTCCACAGACTCCGCTTCCCATTTTTATCCGGGTGCAGGCGATTTTGCCCTGGAACGGCCCAACTACAAGGTCGCCGTCCTTAAGTAAATAGAAGCCGACCCATGATGCATAGGGAAGGGCTTGTTTCAATGCCGCGGATAAGTTTGCAAGATTTGCAATAAAATCTTTTTCGCCGGCGACAAGCGATATCAATTGCGGCATAAGCTCCCTGTAAATTGCACCATGGTCCACGCGGGAATTCAGCCCGGCTTTGGCGGGTGTATTTCCGGTTTCGTCGGATGGAATATCAATCCGTTCCATCATCCATAATATATTAAGTCAGAAAAGGGACCGATGATAACTTCGCCTCGACATTTTTACCGCCCAATTTCACGATATACTCCGAGCCGGGAATCACCTCTTGCATGGAGATATATGCGAGCGCAACTTCTCTGCTCAAACCGGGCGACCAGACGGAGCTTGTAACGAACCCGATTTCCGTTTCAATCCCGGCGGATGATTGCTTCGAATGATACACTTTTGAGCCGCGCGGCATTTTAGACGTTGACGAAAGCCCGACAAGCCTTCTTTTTATTTTCTCGTATGTCTGAAGTCTTGCAATAACTTCCTGGCCGACGTAACAGCCCTTACGATCGCTTATCGCATCAATAATGTTCACTTCCCACGGGTTGATGTTTTCATTCAGCTCGTGAGGGTAAAGGGGTGTGCCGTTTTCAATCCTTAATACCTCAAACGTCTCCGATCCTGCCGGCACGGCCCCGTATGCCTTTGAACGGTCATAGAGCAAATTCCAGGCTGCTTCCCCTTCATTTTTGTTCAAGAGCATGATAAAGCCGTTGTTCATCGCCATGTTGGTACGCGCAAGAAAGACTTCGCCTGTGTCAAGAAATGTATGGATAAAATTATGCCGCGGTATCTTACTCAGATCGAGAAGCGTCTTATGACTGGAGTGCGCTACTTGTTTTAAAAAATCTGCCGCAGAGCTTCCCGCCACAAAGATCATCGGGAAAAAATCGGTAACATCTTCAACTTTCACGTCATCTGAAATGATGAACTTTTCAATCCACTTCTTCACGTTCGGAGAATTAGAAGGACTCGTTATCAAAAGCAAGTCTTCTTGTTGAGCGTAAACTGTGCAGAGGTCTACAACGCGGCCTTTTTCAGTTGCAAGAAAAGTTTGCTTTCCCATCCCGGGTCTCATGCCGCTGAGATCGTTCGTTGAAATCCTATTCATGAGATCGAGCGCGTCTTTGCCCGTGATTCTCAATTTTCCAAAATTTGAAAAGTCGAAGAACGCCGCGCAACGTCTTGCTGCCGAATATTCCGCCTCTACCGTTGTGTACGTTTCGGGGATTGTATTGCCCTCGGTTTGTGGCAAATGCGCGCCTAATCTTTTGTGTGTTTCGAACAAAACGCTTTCAAACATCCCTATCTCATCACCTTCTTTACTTACGTGAAATATATATTTGTGCCATTTTCGAATCAATGTCCGGCACTGGATCAGTTTGGTTTGGGTCGTCATGCCGAACCCTGGACTGCAGCGTTCCAGTGCAGGTGAGCGCCGACAGCGCCATCCCGCCTTCCATCGATACGAGACATACTTTTGACCCGAATCATGCGATAGTATCCCCGTTCCGACCCGTCGGGATATTTTGGAAATAATAACTAATGAAACTCAATAACATATTGAAAAGATTTAACACAGATTTTCACTGAGGGCTACACGGAGGCACACCGAACACAAATTTTTTCTCAGCGTACCTCTGTGAAATCCTTCGTTTACCTCAGTGTTATATTCTTTGATCCTTCGGATGTAATCACAAGTTGTATAAGAGGAAAAAATAGCACGCGAATGACACGTGAGAGCCCCCGCCCTGCGGGATCTTCGACTTGCGGCATCCCGCATTCTATATACTATCGATGATGAGCGGGAAACGCCACGATGCGCAAAAATTATTATTTAAAAAAATACCTGGCGGCTCTTTGCAGTCTTGGCGATCATTGCGGCTAAAAAGAGTCTTTGGTATGGGTAGAAAACGTGAATTTGGATGCCGCCAATTTATTTTGCCACTTGACTTTTAACTAATTAAGTTAGAACTTTTTATGAGTTTCAGGTGCCATGGTTAGGCACACGATACGAGTGTTTTGCGATAATTGATACGATGATAAGGGCTGGCAGTGGATTGTCAGGGTCACCGATGCAGATGATTACGGAGATGTTCTAACCACGAAGGATGCAAAGGCGCGCAATGATTATTATAGCCGATACTATGAACTTAGCGTGTCTTGGCGGTCTTTGCGGTTCAGGCTCCTCTTAGTGACGATCTTTGAGGAAGCCGTTAGTTGAACAATATTTAGCATCTTTTTAAATCAACCAGTCAGGAAAGGGCTGAACAATGTTGAACGACGTGAAATCCCGCTTAGCGGGGAAATCAACATTCAAGTATTCCGTGATGCTGCTTGCCGTATTGGCGGCATCATTCACATTTACCGGGCAGAGCAAAATAGCTTTTGTCTATGGACCTCAGAGATTCCTGTGATCGGCAGGCAAACCGGCTGCTGTAGTCGAGAAGTTCTCGGTATCGGCAGGGATAACATCACCATTCACGCTGGATGTTCTGAACGGCTTCACGGTCGATAAGGATCATGACTGGTACTGGTACAGTGGACGGTTTGGCAATGGCCAGGCTCCAAAAGTCACGAGCGCAACGATAAAGCTCAATGGCGTCGTGGTCCTATCGTCTTCTGACTTTAATAAACACGAAATATTCATTGCCAAGCCCGTGTCCCTGAAGCAGAGCGGGACAAACACGTTAGAAGTAACCGTTGACGGCAATCCGGGCTCGTTCATTTTTTTGGCAATCACCGGAACGAAGGGGAGCACGGTCGATACGACTAAGCCGCAGTTAACAATTAACAATAATCAATTAACAATTACCAATGAACAATCGATAACGGTAAGCGGAACAGTTACGGATCAATCGGCGGTAACTTTAACTGTAAACGGTACAGCCGTACCTGTATCAAACGGAAGCTTCTCGACATCCGTAAACCTGATAGAAGGGACAAATGCAATTACTGTTGTCGCTTCGGATGCGAATGGAAATCAAACCAAGGAGTCCATCACAGTCATAAAGGATTCTACTCCACCGGCTCTGACAGTTAACAATGCTCAATTAACAATAACCAATAATCAGTCGATAGCTATCAGCGGGACAGTTGTGGATTCAACTTCTGTAAGTTTGACTGTGAATGGCCAGAGTGTGCCCTTGTCAAACGGCTCGTTCAGCACTAATGTGAATCTCTAAGAAGGGCTCAACACAATAACAATCGTCGCAACCGATGCTGCAGGCAACAGCACGACAATGACAAGGACGGTGCGGCTTGAAACGACAAGCCCGGCTATGACGGTGAACAATCAACAATTAACAATAACCAATGAACAATCATTAGTTGTCAGCGGAGCAGTCGTAGATTCAACGTCGGTAACCGTGACTGTGAATGGACAAAATGTGCCCATAACAAACGGAGCTTTCAGTACCACGGTCAATCTCATAGAGGGAACTAACACAATCACAATAACCGCAACAAACGCTGCCGGAAATTCCACTACATTAGTCAGGCAGGTGACTCTTTATACCGCAGGTCCAAAACTCACTGTAACTTCCCCATCCGACAGCCTTATTACAAACAATTCACAGGTACAATTATCAGGAACGGTGAGCGATTCGCTTGCAGCCACGGTTCAGGTCAACGGGAATAGTGTGCCCGTAACGAACGGCTCATTCTCATCAACAATTTCACTCGTCGAAGGGATGAATACGATAACGATTGTGGCTACCGATGCAGCGGGAAACAAGACCACAGTGACAAAAACCGTGGAATTATACACGATTGTGCCTGTGCTCGTCATTGCCAGCCCGACCGACAACTTAATAACCAAAGATACGGCAATTACGGTGTGGGGAACGGTGACGGATTCTACAGGAGTAACTGTAACAGTAAACGGCATAAACGTCCCTGTCAACCCGGACACGTTTAAGACCACTGTAAACCTTGTCGAAGGATTGAACACGATAACAATCGCGGCAACAGATGGGGCTGGCAACAGCACGACAGCAACAAGGGCAGTCAGGAGAGAGACGACAGCCCCGACAATCACGATATCGTCTCCTCAGGACAGCATGGTAACAAATCAGAGTGCAATTCAGATCAGTGGAACGGTAAGCGACTCGACTTCGGTAACCCTGACAGTGAACGGACAGAACGTTTCTGTGTCTAATGGATCGTTTAGTACCACGGTTAATCTTGTGGAAGGGAATAATACTGTCATTATCGTTGCCACCGACGCCGCGGGGAACAGCACCACGATTACGAGAACAGTCAGACTATATGCAGTCTCGCCTGTGATCACGTTCCAATCTCCACAGAACAGCGCGACGATAAACGACTCGACGGTTACAGTAAGTGGAACTGTGCAGGATTCGACGAATGCCACAGTTACGGTAGATGGAAATGCTGCGAATGTAAATCCTGACGGTTCATTCAGCATAAAAATTCCACTTGCAGTTGGAGCAAACCAGATTACGATCTCCATAACCGATGCGGCAGGGAATACTTCTTCTAATCAAGTTTCTGTTACTAGAAGCGGCATAATTCTTCCGCCCGATCCATCAACGGTAGCTCCGAAGATTGATCCGACGGTCGTTACGACGGTAGGAGCCGCAACAAGCTTCTTATATACTGGATCACATCCGATCCAGACTAGTGTGGATACATCCATGATGAGTTATGTCAGGGCTGCAGCGATCAGGGGCAGAGTATTGTCACGCGACAACCAGCCTTTACCGGGAGCTACGGTATCCATTCTAAACCATCCTGAGTTCGGACAGACGCTTAGCCGTGCAGATGGCATGTACGACATGGCGATAAACGGCGGCGGACAGCTTACGGTCAATTATTCGATGACCGGTTATTTGACTGCACAGCGACAGGTCAATACGCCATGGCAGAGCTATGCGCATATAGACAGCGTTGTCCTGGTACAGCTTGACCCGAATGTAACAGTAGTGAAACTTGGAGGCGATTCTATTTCTGTTGCACGAGGAAGTGTGGTTACAGACCAGGATGGTACGAGACAGGCTACGATTATGTTTAAGCCGGGAACGCAAGCAACGATGAAAATCGTGCATTACACCTATGATACTCTCACTTCTGGAGGCAGCACCCGGCTTGTCAAGATGGCGACAGACACGGCATCTGTGCCGATGAGTACGCTCTCAGTTCGGGCAACCGAATATACGGTCGGATCAGACGGACCACAGGCAATGCCTGCAGATCTGCCGCCTTCAAGTGCATATACATATTGCGTAGAGCTGAGTTCAGACGAAGCCGTAGCAGCCGGGGCAAATACCGTTGACTTTAATGAACCGGTCGTGAATTACGTCGATAATTTCCTAAACTGCCCGGTAGGTTCTTCTGTGCCCGTAGGCTGGTATGATAGGTCGAAGGGACAGTGGGTCGCTATGCTGGATGGAGTCGTCATCGAGATACTTGATACGACCGGAGGAGTAGCTTCGATAGATTTACACGGCAGCGGGGTCGCAGCGAGCAGGGCTTCGCTCGATTCGGTGGGGATAGATTCTGCCGAGCAAATGAAGCTCGCCGGCCTGTATTCCCCGGGACAAACTTTATGGCGGATGCCCGTCACTCATTTCTCTATATGGGATTATAATTTTCTCTACGTACTGGTAGGGGCAGGGACGACGGATAATTTGAATTTTAGTACTCGTAACCAAACCCCTGTCGGTACTACCTGTCAAGTGGGTTCTATTATCGGAGCTCAAAACCAATCTTTGGGTCAGAGTTTGAGCATAACCGGAACTCCATTCACAATGTACTATAATTCGTGCAATACGGCTGGCTCCAAACAGGCCAACTTGCTGAACTTGCCAATTACAGGCGGCACTCTCCCCACAGGGCTTGTCGGAACCAGGCTGATAGTGAATGTTGCAGGTCAAGAGTCCGATCAACGTCCCGGGAACTCTCCGAATACGGTGAATCAATATGTGTGGGATGGAAAAGACGCGTTCGGCAGAACTCTTCAAGGCGAATATCCGGTAGATGTTTCAATAGGTTATATTTACAACGTCAAACGAATAGAAATTCCCCACGAAGCGGGAGAACAAGAATTTGCGCTCAATGAGGTTGGAGTTCCAGGCAGCTCGTTCACCGGCTCCACCGTTGACAACACAAGATGGACATACTGGCATTCCACCATCGGCAAATGTGATATTGCCTCAGAGAAGTTGGGGGAATGGAGCTTAGATATTCACCATAGATACGATGCGACCGGGGAAAAAATATATTATGGAAATGGCGAAGCGCGTGACGCCTCGTTAATTGGGCCGGTCCTTACCAATGTTCAGCAAATTTCAGACGGCGATTTCGAATGGGGCTCGCCGCATATCGCCATTGCCCCTGACGGGACAATCTATATCTCTGAGCTTTTGAAGGCTCAAGTCTGGAAAAGATGCGTCGATGGATCGATGGTTCTGGTCGCAGGAACAGGCAGTGAAGGATACAGCGGAGACGGGGGGCCTGCGACGAGCGCTAAGTTATTCCAACCTATGGGAATTACCCTTGGCCCAGACGGCAGCCTCTATATTGCAGATGAGATTAATAATTGCATCCGGCGGGTGAATCCGTTCGGAATTATCAGCACTTATGCCGGCACAGGCACCGAAGGCTTCTCAGGAGACGGCGGCCCGGCAGTGAACGCTCAGTTGTATTATCCGATGGGGGTGGCCGTTGGTCCGGACGGCAGCCTTTATATTGCAGATGAGCATAACAGCCGTGTCAGGATGGTGAACCCTGCCGGTATAATAACGACAGTTGCAGGAGATGGAACGTTTGGTTTCGGAGGTGACGGAGGTCCCGCATCACAATCGAAGCTAAACGGCCCTTGCGGCCTCGATGTTGACGCTCAAGGGGATGTATATATTGCCGATTATGGCAATAATAGAATTAGAATGATATCTCCCGCAGGTATCATTACGACGATTGCCGGAAGTCTTTCCACTGCTAAAGGAGACGGGGGGCCGGCTATAAACGCAAAGATTGGACCCACCGGTGTGACTGTTGGACGGGACGGTTCTGTTTACATAGATGAATACTATGGTTTAGACATTCGTGTGGTTGGAGCAGACGGCATCATCTCGACGTACGTGGGCGGGAGTAACACGCTGGGTGAGGCTAATGACGGATTGTGTCATATGCCGAGCTCGTCAGCGATCGGCCCGGATGGAAGCCTTTATTTTGCGGAGGACTATGAGGCACGCGGCTCAAGCATGGGCATTCCCTATGTTTACTATTACAAGACCATTATCCACGAGGTGACGCCCGCTTTTCCCGGCATTTCTGAGACGGAAACCAGCATAGCCTCCGAAGACGGCAGTGAGGTTTATGTTTTCGATGATGGCGGCAAACATCTGGAGACTTTGGATGCCTTGACAAATGCCAGGCTATATTCATTTACCTACGACAGTCTGGGACTCTTGACGGCGGTTACTGACCGCGACAGCCTCGTCACAACAATTCAGCGCGACGCAAATGGAAACCCACTTGCAATTGTTTCACCTTACGGCCAGAGAACTGTCCTCAACGTTGACACGACAGGTTATCTTACTTCCGCCATCGACCCCGCTGGAGACACGACCCGATATACTTATAGCCCGGATGGGCTTATGACTTCCCTCAAAGATCCGAGAGGCAATACTCACGATTTCGCTTACGATTCTTTGGGACGATTGATTATGGATCAAGATCCCGCGGGCGGCTACAAGATCCTGACGCGTACAGACAACAGCAACGGATATTCAGTTGCGGTTCAGACAGCGCTCGGGAATAAGACGGTTTACGGCGTCTCGGCGCTTCCGACAGGCGGCCAGCTTATGACGACTACAGATGCAAGCGGATTGACGGATACTACAACGTATGATCTTGAAGGGACATGGTACACAAGAACCCATGACGGCATTACGACACAAACGATTCAAGGACCCGATCCCCGCTTTGGCATGCAATCGCCCGTCAATACCAGCGTGACAACGACGACACCTGGCGGAATAAAATCGGCAACTACCGACAACCGCACGGTTACCCTGATGAGCGGACTTCAGGTCACGGGATTGAAAGATTCTGTCGTGGTAAACGGCAAGGTGTATCAAACGTTGTACAACGGGATACAGCATCTCTTTACGACTACCTCACCGCTTGGGCGCCAATCGTTCACATATATCGATACGCTGGGAAGAGTCATCAAAGACTCGATTCCCGGAATAGTTCCAGTCAATTATTATTACGACAGAAAGGGAAGACTCACTTCGGTTGCTCAAGGGGCGAGGATTTCATATTTTACTTACGACTCACTCGGAAGGATTTCTTTGGCGAAAGATCCAATCGGAAACACATCGGGATTTGCTTACGATTCGGTCGGCAGAGTTACAGTTCAAACGCTGCCCGATGGAAATATAATCGCATTTACTTACGATGCCAACGGAAACCTGATTACTCTGACTCCGCCAAGCAGGCCAGAGCATATGTTCGACTACAACGTGAACGATCTTACCGATAAATATATCGCGCCATCCATTTGGGATAGTTTGGGAACTCCGAACCCTGATACCACGAACCTTGAACCCCGAACCACGAACTACTCTTATGACCTCGACAAACGGCTCGTGACAACAAATTTGCCCGATGGCAGAACGATAACGATAACCTACGACACGGCAGGCTGCGGTTGCGGAGGAACGGCTGACAGGTTACATTCCATTGCTTTTGATCGTGGCACGCAGACATTCGCTTATGATGCTAAAGGAAATCTCGCACAAACTATTTCCCCGTCAGGCGATACGCTTCTTTACGGCTACGACGGCTCCTTGCCGACAAGCGTAACATGGAAAGGAACGGTGAAAGGAAGCGTAGGAGTAACGTACGACAATAATTTCAACGTCACATCTCAGACCGTGAACGGCGGGAACAAAATATCATTCGGATATGACAATGACGGATTACTGACAAATGTCGGTAGTATGACATTGAGCTATAACCCTCAGAACGGTTTGCTAACCGGTACAACGCTGGGAAATGTAACCACGAGCCAAACGTACTCCACATTCGGAGAGTTGTCGAGCTACACCGCAAACTACAGCAGCTCGCCGATATTCCAGACGAGCTATGTGAGAGACTCACTTGGAAGAATAACGACGCTGAACGAAACCATACAAGGTGTCTCGAAATCGATGCAGTACAGCTATGATCCGGTTGGAAGGCTGCAGAATGTCTGGCGGAACGATACGCTAGTGTCAACTTACAGATACGATCCGAATGGAAATCGAATAGCACATATCACTCCGACTTCCATAGACAGTGGCACGTACGACGCGCAAGATAGAATGCTGAGTGTAGCCTGCACTCGAATGCTTCAATCGAGTGCTGGTGCGCAGTACGTCTATGGTCTGAACGGTGATTTGCAGGCGAAGATTTCAGGAAGCGATACAACAGAATATACCTATGACGCTCTCGGAAATCTTACTCAAGTCGTCATGCCAAATGGCGATGTGATTCAGTATGTAATTGACGGACAGAACCGGAGGATAGCGAAGAAGGTAAATGGTAAAATCGTGGATCGATGGATTTACTCAGGACAGCTATCTCCGGTTGCGGAATTGGACAGCGCAGGAAATGTAGTGGCACAATTTGTCGGCTCGTATATGATACAAGGTGGAACAACGTACCAACTCGTTACCGACCATCTTGGCTCAGTGCGGTTAGTTGTCAATATTTCTACAGGAGCCATCGCAGAGCGAATTGACTATGACGAGTTTGGGAATGTTGCCTATGATTCCAATCCGGGTTTTCAGCCATATGGGTTTGCTGGAGGTTTATATGACACCGAAACAAAGCTGGTACGGTTTGGGGCGAGGGATTATGATGCAAGTACGGGAAGGTGGACAAGTAAGGATCCGATTTTATTCAAAGGCGGAGTTAGTAATTTATACGAGTATGTAGTAAATGACCCGGTGAACAGATTTGATCTGAGTGGTCTGCAAGAGACCTTTGGACAGTGGTTATCGAATATACTCGGTTACCAGCCTGATGAAGCTCAAGCAGAGGCTCAAGCAGAATATGGCAGTTCCTGTCCGAACGCTCCAACTCAGCAACAGTTAGATCAAGCTCAATTTCAGACTGTTTCAAACTTCACATATGGACTGAGTTTGGCAGAAGTCAAAGCAACCCAATTATACTTTGGTGGTTTGAGCATAGTTGCTTCTGGGGGTGCAGGGCTTGCTTTTGGAATGGCCGGCAACGCTACTGGTTATGTCTATAATGCGCTCACTGGACAAGATCAGACCATGACGTATATTTCAACAGGGTTAAGTATAACGACGTACTCGGTGGATTATGCCCCCATAGGTAGAACTGTCGGTGCAGGGAAACTTCTGTATAATTATTACATATTGTATCACCAATAATCGGAAAAATAGATGATGCTTGAATTTATCCCTGGCATGTTAATACTTTTAGCATCTATTGTAAACACTTATCAATTGGCAAGGCAGATGCGAATGCAACGGAAGGTCGCTATTGAGAAAGGAGTTTCACCTTTTGTTTTCTCCCTTCTGACATTCACATCTGCTTTGTATGGTGTTCCAGTTATTGCTGTGTCGATGCTTGGATCAGTCTCCATGAAATCAACATGGTTCCCATTCTTGGCAGTGTTTTGCTACTTTCCTGGAATATTCTTAGCAAATATGGTTTACGATAAAGTGGATAGAGGTTATGACTATCAACGAAAAGCGGCGCAGAAAATAAAGAACACTGAATGGGGTGGTTACTTTCTCCTATTCATCAGCATTTTGATGTGGGCTTTCTTTTATTTTGTTCATCTTTCTTTGCCGTCCAATCCATAGAACGATGAACACGTATGAAACACAATCGGTGTGACGCAATATATCAAATCATCACCGACCACCTTGGTTCTGTTCGACTTGTCGTAAACATTTCGACAGGCGCAGTGGCAGAGAGAATGGATTATGATGAGTTCGGAAATGTGATATACGATTCCAATCCCGGCTTCCAGCCTTTCGGCTTTGCCGGAGGGTTGTATGATCCAGAGACTAAGCTCGTACGGTTCGGAGCGAGGGACTATGATGCAAGTTCGGGGAGGTGGACACGTGAGGATGGTATATTGTTTTCAGGTGGTAGTACCAGCCTTTTTGTTTACTGCGGGTCTGATCCAATCAATTTCTCGGATCCTTCTGGATTTAGATATCACGTTAGTTGCAGTGGAAATAACATTAATGTCTCCGCCTCCATCGTCATATATGGACCGAATGCGACAGCTGATATGGCCAAGAAATGGCAGGATGCAATAAACTATTATTGGAATAATGAAGGGAAAGGATTCACAATCAATAGGAAGAATGTCGCCGTTAATGTCACGGTTACCGCCGATCCTAAAGCCAACTGGTGGTTCACTGCACAATCAGCAGATAATATGGTATATGTAAACGAACCTGGAGTTCAGAGCTGGGTATGGCGTCCTTTTGGTGCTTGGTATGGAAGATGGAGGTCAGATGCTGACGACTTGACTGTTGCACATGAAACCGGTCATTTGTTCGGATTGCCAGATGAATACGATCAATTTTTGGGTACTCCAAAACCCGGACACGAAGGGGAGATGATGGCGGACCAACCCGGCTCAACCGTGTCACAAAGCGAAATCGAATCCGTCGTTGGAAGCAATTGTGGTTGCAAATAATAATTGGAGAAAGATCATGGGAAGGAAGAGTGTTAGAGTGGTAAATGCCTCGCTCTCGGCATTTATTCTGTTTTCGATTATTTGGATTGTGTGGGCATTCTTGACCCCAGGTGACTATTTCGGCAATGGGAACATAATGGTCGAGCCAACCTTGATCGGTTTTCCCGTCATGGGTTTATTGATAGGGCCCCTTTTTCATAGTAAAAAAATTCTAATCGTGCTATTAATTTTAACAATGTTGTTTATTCTGTATTGGTTACTCGTACCAACTGGTTGGTGGGCTCATTCTCCGAGACTTATGACGCAATAGAAAACCCGACTCAAGTTGTTATGCCAAATGGAGATGTGATCCAGTATGTGATAGATGGGCAGAATAGAAGGATAGCCAAGAGACTCAATGGCAAAATCGTTGACCGCTGGATTTACAGCGGACAACTGTCGCCTGTTGCAGAAGTGGACAGCTTAGGAGACGTGATAAGCCAGTTTGTCGGTGAGTACATGATTCAGGGTGGAACGACGTACCAGCTTGTTACCGACCATCTTGGCTCAGTGCGGTTAGTTGTCAATATTTCTACAGGAGCCATCGCAGAGCGAATTGACTATGACGAGTTTGGGAATGTTGCCTATGATTCCAATCCGGGTTTTCAGCCATATGGGTTTGCTGGAGGTTTATATGACACCGAAACAAAGCTGGTACGGTTTGGGGCGAGGGACTATGATGCGAGTACGGGGAGATGGATGAGCAAGGATCCGATTTTGTTTGGGGGCGGTGAGACAAGCTTATACGGGTATGCCGGTAATGACCCGGTCAATAATGTCGATCCATCCGGACTTAAGCAGATGAAAGCATTGGATGTTCTGAATTTAATAGAAGAAAACAACAATAACCGATCAGACCAAGACGATTTGCTGGTGCTTGCCCTCTGTTGGATGGAAAGCCGATTCGATCCGGAGAATGTACCTAATACAGGTTCAGCGACGGGCTTAATTGGGGTCAATGCAGAGGCAGCTAGCGATGCTGGCTTTGATGATTACCACGCATATACTTCGGATCCTCCCTATTACGATGCAAATAATGCAACCAACATCCAGGCGGGAACTATCTACTTGCAACAGATGGTCAACGCTTATGATGGAGATCTTACGGATGCGCTAAACGCCTATAAATGGGGTCCAGGTAGTGTCGACGCCGGCACAAATAACGGGCTATACGCGAAGAAGGTTTTGGAAATGTTTAATGCCCTAAAAGCCTTGAGAGATAAAGCCAATGGAGACGATCCTTGCGAGAAGGATATTATGAATGCTCTTCAAGCAATTGTAAAATGATTAAAGGAGATTGATGCCATGAATATCAAAACTTTTAGCTTGCTCGCCGTTCTATTTATCCCTCTCATTGCATTAAGTGCTCAGGACTCGTTGATTGAAAAACGATCTACGGAGCAACTAAAGCATTACCAGCAGCAGGAGCTGGCTCTGGACTCGTTAATTGGAAGGCTTTCCAAGGAGGGAGAGACGATTAAGGCAATTATGTCATGGATGGCTGATTATAATACAGATCTTCTGTGCGTCTATTATGGAAAGCCAAGAGCAGCAGTCATTGGAAGAGGACATGGGGCATTTGGAGAGTGGAACACACTTGTCTTCTACCGCAAAGACAGTACGGGCTACAAGGAAATTTATCGCGAGCGTGCCGATTTTCTCTTGGGAATGTTCCCGGACCGTGACGCTGCAGGTAATCTCATTACTATCTGGGAGTCCGCGAGTGCATATACCTTTACCGTTTATGCCTACCGCAATAACAGAGTTGAGGCAGTGCTTGGAGACGGAAGCAAAGGATTGCCGGAGTTCATGTACGATACGGCCAAGACGGTCAAAGGGTGGTCGAAGTATGACATCATAGTATCCGACATAGAGTTGCATTGGAATAAGAAAACAGAAAGCCATTATTGGGCTGCAGACAGCGCCAGAGTCTATATATCTGATGGTGATCAATACCGCAAGATCACTGTCCCTTGGAAAGACAGATTCAAAGCAAGTCAGAGAAAATCGGTCGAAGGCAGATCTAATTGAGCCACCAGTGTTAATACCACTGGAGTGAACCCAGAGAGAATGGATTATGACGAATTTGGGAATGTTACCTACGATAGTAATCCCGGCTTCCAGCCATTTGGGTTCGCTGGTGGCCTGTATAATCCAGAAACGAAGCTGGTGAGATTTGGTGCGAGGGATTATGATGCGAGTACGGGAAGATGGATGAGTAAGGACCCGATTGGGTTTGAGGGCGAAGACGACAATTTCTACAGTTATGTCGAGTCAGATCCAATCGACTACTTCGATTTTGATGGTTTGAGACTATGGTATGCTAACAAAGCGGCAGAGAGGCAATTCTATCAGAACATCTTAGAAATCATGAAATCTCCTACTGGAAGGAAGCTACTGAAAGAATTAAACGACCGACCTGAAATCTATTACATTAACATCGGCCCGGATCCTCAGGGGCACCCGAACGTGGCATACGGACAGAATGTGTGGGTTGACCCATGCTCTCATCCTGAAATTCCGACAGAAAATGGAAACCGCAAGGCATCCACAACGAGATTGCTGGCTCACGAATTGGGTCATTTAGAGAGAGGGGACCAGGTATTTGATCCTACCTTAGAAATGGGAAATATCAATGAATGGGAAAATCCAATAATGATTGAACTCGGCAGCTTTAAGAGGACGGGGATATTGCCGTTTACCATAAGCCCTCCAGTTCAGATCACAGCCCCGAGAGAATAGTTCACGAAAGAATCACGATGAGGATTATAGTATGAAGATATTAGCAACGATACTAGTTCTTTCTTCGGTTTTATTCGCTCAAGAGACCCAGGAAGATATGCTTAAGATGCTGAATCAGGCGTACGAGAAAAACTCATATAGTACCCTGCGGAATTTTTTGAATATCTGGGCAGTTGAATATGACCAAAACAGAAAACTCACCAATGATGACCGATTGGCCAGAGAAGTTTACAGCATTTTTAACTGCTTTTATAAACCGTACGCGCACGCACAAGTCGAAATCGCTAAGAAAGACACATCCGTCCCAAATACTTCTTACTATTATGTGATTCAAAGTCGCGTTACCGTTTTCATTACAGGGAATAAAGCTTTTAGTAGCTCAAGAAGCATCAAGAAAATGACCGAATCACGGAAAAGGTATAAGAAAATAGTCCTATGGGATTTTCGGCCTAACTTCGAGTCAAAAAAAGTTCAGCTGCTATCCTTTTCAAAGAAATTTAAGGATGTCATCAATTCCTTTCTTATGAGCAAGATTGATTCTGAGGGAAACATCAGAACTATCCCTCCGCCAAACGACAGCCAATTCGTCGATAAGGTAAGATTCTTAGCAAACTATCTTTTGATAAAGTCCAGCCACTGGGGAAACCATTTGATAATAGAAACTCAACCATCTGTCGATGCACTTTTTATCGATGATAAGTTTCTGAACGCGCTGGTCGAATACACGATAAATTACCAGTTTGGTACTACTCAATTGAAATGTAGCGAAGGTAAGTGGGTAATAGTGAAAGATAAGATTATTGGGACTGAATGATGCCTTATCTTACGATGGTAGCCGCCCCCGCATCACGCATTTTACTCCCACCTTAATGGATAGTGGCACATACGACGCACAAGACCGAATGCTGAGTGTAGCCTGCACTCGAATGCTTCAATCGAGTGCTGGTGCGCAGTACGTCTATGGTCTGAACGGTGATTTGCAGGCGAAGATTTCAGGAAGCGATACAACAGAATATACCTATGACGCTCTCGGAAATCTTACTCAAGTCGTCATGCCAAATGGCGATGTGATTCAGTATGTAATTGACGGACAGAACCGGAGGATAGCGAAGAAGGTAAATGGTAAAATCGTGGATCGATGGATTTACTCAGGACAGCTATCTCCGGTTGCGGAATTGGACAGCGCAGGAAATGTAGTGGCACAATTTGTCGGTGGTTACATGACCGAAGGTGGAACGACGTATGGACTCATTACCGATCATCTCGGTTCTTTTCGACTTGGTTTGGAAAAGTTTATCCGGCTGAGAGCGGGAACTTTTGAGTCGATCCTCACCTTTTGTCTCTGTTGAAGATTGGCCGATCCTTGTCTAACTTAAAATGATATGCTCGAATATTTTGTCGATCTGCTCAAAATTTCGCTGCCCGTTCTGTATTTATTCACGATTTTTCTCTACGGATTGGCTTTTTTCTTGGATGAGCAATTTGGAATCCGCAACCGGACTCGATTTTTGATCGCAACGCTTGTCGTCCATTTTATATATCTAGCCAGCCGCACTTTACTCACCGGTCATCCGCCGGTTACCTCTATTTTTGAGATAATGACGATTGTGGCTTTCACTATCGCGGTAGCGTACGCCTATATTGAAACGAGGTCGCATGTCAAGGACACCGGAATGTTCATTCTGATTCTCGCGTTTTTATTTGAAGTCGTGTCGGCGGCATTTATCAAGGATGAAGTCCATATCAATCCGGTTTTAAAATCCAGCATACTCGGCATACACGTCGGTTGTGCCATGATAGGTTACAGTGCGCTGGCGATCTCTGCGGTTTACGGCGGTCTGTACTTGATGATGTACCATGAAATAAAAGCGAGTAAATTCGGAATTATTTACCGGAAGCTTCCCGATTTACAGACCCTCGAGAAACTCAGCTACAGATCGATCGTGTTGGGCTTTATATTTCTGACGGCGGTCATCCTGATCGGGTACGCATGGCTGCCAAAGGCTATCGAAAATTTTTCGTACACCGATCCGAAATTATTGATCACGGATTTTGTCTGGGCGATTTACTGTGCCGCTCTGCTCTCGAAAAAGGTGATGAGATGGACCGGACGGACCGTCGTGATCGCCTCTATGATCGGTTTTGTTCTGACAGTTGTGTCGATGGTCGCAGTGAACACGCTGCATAGTTTTCATAATTTTAAATAGATATCAATGCTGAAGTTAACCGCGGTGTCGATCAACCACCGTACCGCCAATGTTGAAGCGCGAGAAAAGATTTTTTATACGCCTGATCAAACGCGTGGAATATCCGATAAAATAAAATCGGCTTCGCGCGAGTCGCTTATCGTTTCTACCTGTAACCGCACCGAGCTTTACCTTCTTCAATCCGTAACTCCGCAAACTCACGTTGACCTGTACCATCTTATTCGCTCTGGAAAGAATCTTGCCGCCGGAGAAGTCCAGGCCGATTATGAGACATTCGAAGGATTTGAAGCAATACGTCATCTTTTTTCAGTTGCGTGCGGAATCGATTCTCTTATGTTGGGTGACATTCAGATTCTCGGCCAGGTGAAGGAAGCGTACAATACAGCAGTCGAGCTTGGCACTGTTGGAACGATTCTGCATCATTCATTGCAGATGGCACTAAAAGCGGGGAAGCGCGCGAAGTCTGAGACTAAAATATCGGAGGGGGCGGTTTCAGTGAGCTATGCCGCGGTCGAACTCGCAGAAAAAATATTCGGAGATCTGAAAGGCAGGACAGCGATATTGATCGGTGCCGGTGAGACTGCCGAGCTTGCGGCAAAGGATTTGAAGCCGAAGGAGATCGGAAAACTTTTCGTTGCAAACCGAACATTTGAACGGGCACAAAACCTTGTTGAGAAAATCGGAATCGGCGAGCCAATCCCGCTTGATGAGATTGCCCAAAAGCTGCCTCAAGCCGAGATCGTCATATCGAGCATCGGCGGCTCGGAGTATGTCCTGACACGCGACATCATGGCAAATGCCATGAAGGGGCGCGAAAACAATCCGCTTCTTATAGTCGATATTGGAGTTCCGCGCAACGTCGAACCGGCAGTGAAAAAATTATCCAACGTCTTCCTGAACGACATCGACTCCCTTAATCTTATCGTCGAGAAGAATATGGAAATGCGGCGCTCTGAAATCCCGGCAGTCAGAAGAATTGTTGACGAGGAGTTGAACGATTTCATAAAATGGTACAACTCGCTCGAAGTTGGACCTGCAATAAAGAAGCTTCGCGACAAAATCGAACAAATAAGAATTGAGGAAATTAAGCAGCACAAAAATAAAATGACGGGATCGGAATCGGAAATTGTAGATGAGATAACCCGAGCTTTAGTGAATAAAATACTTCACGAGCCTCTTACTAATTTGAAAAATGCCGAAAATGGAATTTCGCTTGTCGATCGCGTGAAGCTGATAAAGATACTGTTCGGATTGTCTGAGGATTCCTACCCGGAAGAAGATGATAAAAGTTAGGATAGGCACCCGCGGCAGCCAACTCGCGCTTTACCAGACAAATCATGTCGCGGCATTTCTGCAAAAAAGCCATCCTCAAATCGAAGTTGAAGTAGTAATAATTAAAACAACAGGCGACAGAATACTCGACTCGCCGCTTTCAAGAATCGGCGGCAAGGGCCTTTTCACCAAAGAGATAGAAAAGGCAATTCTTGAAAGCGAAATTGACTGTGCAGTCCACAGTTTGAAAGATCTGCCGACGGACATGCCTGCCGGATTGGAAATCATCGCTTACGGAGCGCGTGAAGATGTCCGCGATGTACTCATCGCTCAAGACGGAATGAAGCTGCTTGAAATTCCAAAAGGCGCGACGGTTGCGACGGGAAGCTTGAGACGGCGTTCACAGCTTCTTCATTTGAGAAGCGATTTGAACCTCGTAGACATTCGCGGGAATTTGAACACGCGTCTTCACAAACTTGAAGAAGAAGGATATGCAGGAATGATCCTCGCCTATGCAGGAGTCAAGCGCCTTGGGTTGGCGGATAGAGTCACGGAGATTCTTGAGCCTGAAAAGATGCTGCCGGCGGTCGGGCAGGGAATTATCGCGGTCGAGGCTCGCGAAGACGATGAAGAGATAAACGAGCTGCTCGCAGGTTTCAACGATCCGGATTCGAAATCTGCCGCATTCGCCGAGCGGGCTTTCTTGCGGCGACTGGAAGGCGGCTGCCAGGTGCCTATCGGAGTTTACACTTCATTAGAGAAGAAGAAATTGACTGGAATGGTTGCTTCGCTCGACGGCGAGAATCTGATCAGAGCCTCTGTCGAGCTTGACACCGGGTCTCCGGAAAAAAGTGGAACGGCTCTCGCCGAAATGCTTCGCTCTCTCGGAGCGGGCAAAATACTTGACGAAATAAGAGCAGCGTCGGAATGATTTAAATATCATGGCACATTTACAGCTTTTGAATAAACGGATTGTCGTGACGCGCGCCGAAGAGCAATCCTGGAACGTGGCCGCCATGCTGAGAAAAGCAGGCGCCATTGTCATTCTCGTTCCGACGATAACAATCATACCTGCTGTTTTATCTCAGAAAGACGAGGCGTGCATTTCTTCATTTTACGGATACGATGTCGTAATATTCCCATCCGTGAATTCAGTGAAAAATTTCTTCACCAAAATTACCATCGATAAATACTCGCCGGTTACACCTTACATTGTCGCAATCGGAAGTAAAACTGCGGAATCTGTCGCAGAGTTCGGATTTGCTGCCGATTTTGTTCCCGTTAAGTTTGCGTCGGAAGTATTGATGAAGTCACTCGCGGAATTCGAATGGAAAGCAAAACGAGTTTTGATTCCTGCCGGGAATTTGTCCAACGATGAGCTTATCGATTTGGTTGAGTCGAAAGGTGCCGTTGCAGATAAAGTGGTCGTCTATGAAACTGTGCCTAACGACTCTATCGACGGCGCGATAAAAGAAGAAATTCGCTCGAGACAATTCGATGCAATAATCTTTTACAGTCCGTCTCAAGTGAAAAATTTTATTAGTATTTTTGGTGCGGAAGTTTTGAATGGAAAACGGATCGCGACAATAGGACCCACCACAAAAAAAACGGTCGAGCATTACGGGCTTGAGGTCGCAATTGTCCCTGATAAATCCACGACCGAAGATTTAATTGCATGCCTTTGCCGGAGCGGCTTCGCACAGGCTGGCGGGTCTGCTTAAATATGAAAACATTTGACAATGATTTAATCTTGAGAGTTCTTCATGACGAACCGGCTCAACGGACTCCGATTTGGATCATGCGCCAGGCAGGAAGATATTTGCCGGACTATATGGCTGTTCGCGCAAACCATGATTTTTTGACAATGTGCAAGACGCCGGAGCTCTCCGCGGAAATAACTATCCAGCCCGTCGATGTTATCGGGGTCGATGCGGCGATAATTTTCTCCGATATCCTGCTGCTTCCCGAGGCGATGGGAATGAATCTCGTCGTTGAGGAAGGCAAAGGCGGCCCCCGGTTCACAAACCCGATTAGGAATTCAAGCGCGGCTTCGATGATCCATGATGCCGATTGTGTGAACGAATTGAAATATATTGCGGACGCGGTTCGGATTGTCGTGGAACGGCTGCATGGCAGAGTTCCGCTTATCGGTTTTTGCGGCTCACCATGGACCATGCTTGCATATATGGTTGAAGGAAAGGGAGGCGAATTCGTACATGCGCGGTCGATGCTCTACGATGATCCGGCATCGGCTCATCGACTCCTCGAAATGCTTGCTCGAAATTGTATTTCATATTTGAGAATGCAGATCGACGCAGGTGCAAACATTGTCCAGGTTTTTGATACGTGGGGCGGCATTCTTTCGACGCCATTTTATGAAGAATTTTCCCTGAGGTACATCGGTCAAATAGTGCGCTCGCTGAGGTCTGAAGTTCCCGTGATCGTCTTTTCGAAAGGCGCAAACCATTCTCTCGAAAAAATTGCTGCAACCGGGGCGTCGGCTGTCGGAATTGACTGGACGATTCCGATCAACGAAGCCGCCAAAAGGACAGATGGAGTAGTTCAAGGAAATCTTGATCCTGCGGTTCTCTTTGCTGATCCCGGCATGGTTATATCGGAGACAAAAAAAATATTAGCTAAGGCCCCGAAGGGAAAACATATTTTCAATCTTGGCCATGGAATATTGCCGAAAACGCCGGCAGCGAATGTGAAGACACTGGTTGAGACGGTCAAGACTTGGAGGACCGATTGATTCCGGAAAAAATTGGGGTCGTTTTATTTAATCTCGGCGGTCCACTTTCCACCGGCGATGTAGAGGAATTTCTTTTTAACCTATTCATGGATCCTTATATAATTGAATTACCTCTCCGGGGTTTCTTGAGGAGACGGTTGGCGAGATTCATTGCCAAAAGACGAGCCGGCAAAACAGCACATTATTATGAAGTCATGGGGGGAAAATCTCCGCAATACGAGTTGACCATGAAGCAGGCCGTCGCTCTTGAGAAAGTGCTCCGTGAAAAATTCGAAGCGAAGGTCTATGTAGGTATGAGATACTTCAAGCCGACTATCGAAGAAGCGTACGAAACCATTTTGAAGGACGATATCGAAAACGTGATTTTGCTCCCGCTTTACCCGCATTATTCACGAACGACGACGCTGTCGAGCTTTGCAGAGTGGAACAGGGTTGCAAGAAACATAGATAAAAGGATGAGGGTACTCCAGATTGAAAGCTACCATGATCATCCGTTTTATATAGACGCTGTCATTGATAGAATATGCGAAGGGCTTTCCGGATTCCCGAATGGAGTGCGCGACAAAGTTCATATTCTCTTCAGCGCCCACGGCGTGCCGGAGAGGATTATAACACGAGGCGATCCGTATCAACACCAGATAATCGAAACGGTCGATCTTGTATCGAAGAAGTTTCCAAATTCTCACTCGCTCGCATATCAAAGTCGGGTCGGTCCTGTTAAGTGGCTCGGTCCGCCGACGCTTGAAGAAATCAAGAAACTTGCTGCAGAAGGTGAAAGAAATTTGCTCGTTGTGCCGATAAGTTTTGTCAGCGATCATTCGGAAACATTGTATGAGATAAACTATCTTTTTCGCAACGAAGCAAAGCAGGTCGGCATAGAACATTTCGAAATGATGCCGGCTTTGAATGACTCTCCGAAGTTTATCGAAGCTCTATCGCAGCTCGTGGTACGCAAAGCCGGCGAATTCGACCGAGAATGAAAGTCGCTGTCATTGGCGCCGGAATTTCCGGACTTTCGGCGGCACATTTCCTGAAGAAGGGCGGAGCGGATGTTGTAATCTTCGAGAAGAATAATTATCCGGGCGGGACGATCCACTCAAAAGTTGTGGACGGTTATTTGGTAGAAAGCGGTCCAAACAGCACGTCCGAAACAAATCTTGTTATCGATGAGCTTTTGAGTGATTTAGATATTAGCGGCGAAAAAGTTTATGCCGACGAGGATTCCAAATATCGTTTCATTTTGCGGGGCGGAAAACTCCACGCGCTCCCTTCGGGAATCGGTTCATTTCTCTCGACAAAGTTGTGGACAGCCGGCGGAAAACTCAGGCTCTTCGGTGAGCCGTTTATCGGCCGCGCCAGCCATGAAGAATCGATCGCCGAATTCGTAACCCGGAGGCTTGGGATAGAATTTCTTGATTACGCGATTAATCCATTCGTCGCCGGAGTTTATGCAGGCGATCCGTCGGAGTTGAGTGTGCGTGCGGCCTTCCCGAAATTGTATGCACTCGAAGAAAAGTACGGCGGCTTGCTCAAAGGAACGATCGGGGGAGCAAGAGAAAGAAGAAAGCGCCCTGAAACAGCGAAAGTGTCGGCAAAACTTTTTGCATTCAAGAGTGGGATGGGAATCTTACCCTCGACGATCGCGCAAAAGTTCGGCGATGACGTCCATTATAATGTCCAGGTAGCCGGTGTGAGATCCGGGAACGGGAAATTCATAGTAGATTTCTCGATGAACGGCGAAGCCAATTCCGCCGAATACGATGCAATAGTGCTTTCCGTCCCATCTTATGCCGCTGCCGACGTCGTTAAGTATTGGCTACCGGAACTGTCCGGCGAGTTGTCCAGGATAAAGTATCCGCCTGTGGCTGTCGCGGTTCTTGGCTACAAGCGCGAACAGGTGAAAATAGATTTGAACGGATTCGGTTTCCTTGTCCCCGAAATTGAAAGAAGGAAAATTCTAGGGACAATCTGGAGCTCAAGCATTTTTCCTAATCGCGCCCCTGAAGGATATGTTGAGTTGACGACATTCGTCGGCGGATCGCGCCAGCCGGAAGTGGTGCAGCTATTGCCGGAAGAAATCGCGCGACTTGCTCACGAAGAAAACGCTGCTTTGATGACGATAGAAGGCGCGCCTGAATTTCAATCCGTGTCGAGGTGGGAGAGAGCCATCCCACAATATAACATTGGCCATCTTGCTATCATGGATGCGGCGAAATACGTTGAAAGCCTGCATAAAGGATTTTATATTTGCAGTAATTACAAGGACGGTATTTCCGTCGCCGATTGCATTTCGAATGGGAAGGCAACAGCCGAAAGGATTTTGGCTCAGCCGTAACTGCCGAAGATATCGCATCGGGACAAACGAGCGCCGAGAGAAATTATTGCAAGAAATATTTGCGATCCTTGCGGTTTAAAGATTTCTCGGTCGATGCGTTAATACTACAGGAGTGACATAAGATGAATACGATGACAGAATATCAAAAGAAGACAGGTTTCCCGGCTGTGCGAATGCGCAGGCTGAGAATGTCTGAAACCATACGAGAGATGGTGCGCGAAACGGTGCTCCAGCCGTCGGATTTTATTTATCCAATGTTTGTTGTGCCTGGAAAGAAAATTCGACATGAAATTTCTTCCATGCCGAATGTTTTCCAATTGTCCGTCGATGAGCTTGTGCGAGAATGTGACGGCGTCCTTAAAACAGGAGTAAAATCTGTAATTCTTTTTGGAATCCCCTCACATAAAGACGAGTACGGCTCGGAAGCCTACGACGAAAACGGAATTGTCCAGCAAGCGATTCGAGAGCTGAAGAAACAGCTGCCGGAGCTGTTTGTCATCACGGATGTCTGTTTGTGCGAATACACTTCTCACGGACATTGCGGAGTGTTGAAAGAGGTTTCACCCGGACAAATCGAAATAATGAACGACGAAACTCTCGAGCTTCTTGCAAAGGAATCGCTGACACACGTGCAGGCAGGCGCGGATATGGTGGCGCCGAGCGACATGATGGACGGCAGGGTCGCAGCAATCCGAAATCTTCTCGATGAAAACGGGTTTCTTTCGACGCCGATAATGAGCTACGCCGCAAAATATGCTTCGGGTTTCTATGGGCCCTTCCGTGAGGCGGCTGAATCGACGCCGCAATTCGGCGACCGTAAGAGTCACCAGATGGATCCGGCAAATGCCGACGAGGCCGTCCGCGAAGTTGCGCTCGATATCGATGAAGGCGCGGACATTGTCATGGTGAAGCCGGCGCTTGCCTATCTCGACGTTATATATCGCGTGAAGAACGAATTCAAGATGCCGACGGCCGCATATCAAGTAAGCGGGGAATACTCCATGATAAAAGCCGCTGCCCGTAACGGCTGGCTCGACGAACAGAGAATCATGATGGAGACGCTGACCGCAATAAAGAGAGCGGGTGCCGACCTTATACTGACTTACTATGCCGTCGATGCGGCGAAGCTGCTGAAAAAATGACCTTGTCAGGTCCCACCAAGAACCCTTCGAGTGTTTTCAAATCCAAATGCTTTGTGGCTATATTATAACGATGGCTGAAACCAAAGCAATTCCACACAAGACTAAATTCAAGTCAGACCTCAAAGAGTTCGCGAGTACACTTGCCAAATATGTGTCCACTGAATCAGGCGAGTGGACAGTGAAGGGCTTCATTGACATTTACAAAAACACATATACCATCTCGTCCGATATCAAAATTGTTTCAAAGATTCTTGAAATCCACATTTTCCCTCTGATTCTTCAATTTGCGGAAGAAATAGGTTATAAGATTGTTCTAGCCGAGGAACAAAATTGGTATCCTGATCTTAGTTTTGTTAAAAATGATGATGAAAAAACAAAATTTGCCGTTGATTTGAAAACGACCTACCGTGACCCTGATTACCTTGGCCATATTAACGGATTCACGCTAGGAAGCCATGGTAAGTATTTCGTGGATCGAAAGAGTTCAAAGAACATCCAGTTCCCTTACTCAGAATATCTTGGACACTTCTGTCTGGGGATTATTTATTCGAGAGCAGACATTGGAGAAACTGATGAGACTCAAATTCATCAAGTAGAAGAAATTAAAGAGGATTATGAAACTCCACGTGAAGCGTTTCGCGATCTACGAGTAACTACTGTAAAGAATCTCAAATCAATCACCTCTGTCATTAAAGAATTCGACTTCTTTGTCGCAGAAAAGTGGGAGATTGCCAGCGATAGTCAGGGTTCTAAGAAATACTGCGAATATCGGTTCAATAACAAATATTGAAGACCTAAAGAATGGGAAGGGGATTTTCGCTAATCTTGGAGAAGGATGGTTTGATGAGTATTGGATTAACTATGGGTCGGCAACTTTAGTGCGAGGCGGAAAAACCATTCCAATAAGAAACCTAAAAACCTTCTTGGAATTCAAGGGAAGAACAGACCTTTTGCAGAAAATAGTTATTAAGAACACTAAGAAGAAAAACAAATGAAAGTAATTGCTCCTCCAATCAAGAGCCAGGGTATCAAAACAAAATTGGTCCCGTGGATTTTGGAACTTGCCCCTAAAACAAATGGTAGATGGATTGAACCATTTCTTGGTACGGGGGTCGTTGCTTTTAACGCTGGTTATAAGAAAACATTATTGAATGAGAAAAACCCGCATATAATAAATTTCTACAAGGGCATTCAAGGGCGGAAAATCACTCCTGAAATTGTGAAAAACTACCTGGAATGCGAGGGCGAATCGTTAAAGAATGCGGGGAATAATGGGTATGATCATTTTCGCAAAATTAGGGATCCCTTTAACAAAGAGTTCTCACCACTTGACTTCCTTTTTCTCTCTCGGGCTGGTTTTAACGGTATGATACGTTTCAATAAGAGCGGCGGTTGGAACATACCCTTTTGTAAAAAACCGGAACGATTCTCGCAAGCATACATTACAAAAATTTCTAACCAGGTTTTAAGAGTCTCTCTGGTTATAAAGCCTGAGCCGGATTGGATTTTCATGAACAAGTCATTTGCGGAGATTATTCCACTTGCTACAGAAAACGATGTCATATATTGTGATCCCCCCTATTTTGGCCGCTACGTTGATTACCATAATGGCTGGAAGGAAGAAGACGAAGATACTCTTGTTTGCACTGCTGAGTCAGACAAAGGCTCGGTTTATTTTATCGACCTGGCATCATAATGATTACAGGCAAAACGAAATGATAGAAAAATACTGGGGCAATTTTAACATTGTAAAAAAGGATCATTTCTACCACTCAGGCGGGAAAATTGAAAATCGTAGAGCAATTGTCGAAGCTTTGGTTTTCAATTATGAATGCTACGGCGAAGGTCAAAATCATCGAGAACAAAAGATTGAAAGTGCAGAACAGCTTACTCTGCATTTGTAGTCTAAGAGACCCGTCTTAGGGCATTATACATTCACAAGGTCAATAGTCCGCCATGCAAAGAATTTTCGTTACGGGAGCAAACGGGTTAATAGGCTCAAATCTCTGCCAAAGATTGTCAGACCTCGGTTACGAGGTCATCGCCATGGTGCGCGAGCAGTCCAACCTTCTCGGGCTCAAAGGTTTTACCGGAAAAACTGTTTGCGGCGATATTCTCGATGAGAAGACTCTTCCCGCGCTCATTGAAGGTTCGGATTTTGTTTTTCATGCTGCGGGACTAGTTACTTTTGACAACCGGCGTCGTGAAGAATTGTTCCGCGTGAATGTTGAAGGGACAAAAAATGTGATGAACGCGGCGCTTCATGCTGGCGTGAAAAAAGTGGTACACACGAGTTCCGTAGCCGCGATTGGAACTCCGCAAGGCTGCGATATTGCGGACGAATCCGTCGCATACAATAAGTTCAAGTACAAGGTTGCTTATAGCGACAGTAAGCATTTCGGAGAAGTTGAAGTGGAGAAAGCGGTGCACCGCGGACTTGATGCGGTTATTGCAAATCCCGGATCTATAGTTGGACAGCGTGATGTCTATTCGCACTTTGGAGTTCTCCTGCGAATTCTAAAAGGAAAGAAAATCGTGCCTTACCTGGACGGCGGCATGTGCGTCGTCGGCGTCGATGATGTGATTGCCGGAGAGATCGCTGCGCTAAAATTTGGAAAATCCGGAGAAAAATACATTCTTGGTAGCGAAAACATCACTTTTAAAGAGCTTTTCAGGAAAATTGGAAAGGTTGTCGGAAGCGCTGAACCCAATGTCCATGTTCCGATCTGGACTGCACGATTGATTGCATCCACTCTCGAAATCCTTTCGAATATAACGGGCAAACCTCCTGTGCTGACAAAAGCTCATGTAGTAAGTGCAACCCTTCCGCATTATTTTTCTTTCGAGAAAGCAAAACGAGAGCTTGGTTTCGAACCGAATCCTGTCATGGATGCGATAAAAAAATCATACGGCTGGTACGTTGAAAACGGTTTGATATGAAAAGCTGTCAGCCCCGGCAAGGTTTCTTTCAACACTTTGCTCGGCGGCACTTCATTAATTCTGTCCTGAGGTCCTTATGAAAATTTTAAGCACAAAGAGAAGCACGAAACTTTTTTCTGATGCAAAGACATACTTTCCCGGCGGCGTGAATTCCCCGGTGAGAGCATTTAAATCTGTCGGACGCGATCCGCTTTTCATCGACAGAGCAAAAGGACAATATATCTACGATGTGGACGGAAATAGGTTCATAGATTATGTCGGCTCGTGGGGACCGATGATTTTAGGACATGCGCACTCGAAAGTGATTTCCGCGATAAAGACGGCAGCCGCGAATGGAACGAGCTTCGGTGCTCCGACGCAATATGAGGTTGAAATGGCGCAACTCATTCGCAAGATGATGCCGTCGATAGAAGTCGCAAGGATGGTGAATAGCGGTACGGAAGCGACGATGAGTGCGGTGAGAGTCGCTCGCGCATTCACGAACCGGGAAAAGATCGTGAAATTTGCCGGTTGCTATCATGGGCATTTCGACAGCTTCCTAATAAAAGCAGGCTCAGGTGCGACGACTTTCGGGATGCCGGATTCGCCGGGCGTACCGAAAGAGTTGGCTGCATTGACTTATGTTGCTGAGTTCAACGATTTCGATTCAGTCCGGAGCGTTTTAAACGAAAATAAAAATGAGGTTGCTGCAATAATTGTCGAGCCTGTTGTCGGCAACATGGGTGTGGTAATCCCTGAAGACGATTTCTTGAAAAAGCTCCTGGATATTGCCCGCGTGAACGGTGCGCTCCTAATTCTCGATGAAGTAATGACCGGTTTTCGTCTTGCACCCGGCGGCGCGCAGGAGATCTATGGAATTAAAGCTGATCTGACTACATTAGGTAAAATAATCGGCGGCGGACTTCCGGTCGGCGCGTATGGCGGGCGTGAGGAAATAATGAGGATGGTTTCCCCTGATGGGCCGGTTTATCAAGCCGGGACGCTGTCGGGAAACCCGCTTGCCATGGCGGCAGGAATTGCGCAGTTGAAGATTCTGAATGGACGAAAAAGTCTATACAAAACCTTAGAGAAAATGGGAAAGCTTCTTGAAGATGGGGTGAACGAAAATCTTAGAAACCTCGGATTGAAATACAAATTCAATCGCGCAGGCTCGATGTTCACATTGTTCTTTGCAAATGAAGCAGTTCGAGATTTCAACTCAGCCTTAAGAAGCGACACAAAGAAGTTTGCAAAGTATTTCAATGAGATGTTGAAACGAGGGGTTTATCTTCCGCCTTCACAATTCGAAGCTGCATTTATCTCTACTGCGCACACTGAAAAAGACATAGAAAAAACCGTTGCGGCGAATTATGAATCGTTGAAATTTATGAAGTGAAACTTTGCGAAGACTCCAAGCCTTCGTAGGGCTATTTTTGTGAAGGTTGATTCTGAGCGGTTCCACTTAGAGATGCCGGCTTCTTTTTTCCTCTGTACATAATTCCGAATGGAACAATGACTATGTATCCGATGAAAAGAAGAATCGGAACCACGTTCAGGGGGATGAACCCGTAAACAGTGTCGTTGGTTGCAAGAATTATGTAAGCTATGACGATCAACAGTGCTCCGCCTATGATTATTTTGTAATTAACAGGTTTCAGCGGCATCTCTGTCGGCGTTTTTGCCTTCCGCTGCTTATCGCTTCGTTTCGCCTTAACTACTGCTCTTGCCATTTTTGCACATCCCTTTTTGTAAGGTTAATATAAAGACGGATGGGGATTTAAATCAACAGCTTTTCGGCAGTGACCTATTTTAAAGTTGCCCTGGTAACCGTGCGAACGCCTACTCATCAGAATTCCAGAAAAGAGCTGCTCTGAACGACTTCTCCGGAAAAACCTTCGCAAGGTTTCTCTGAGTTCCAGAAATGAGTCGCTGCCAGCTTTTCTCCGTGAATTGAATCTCACATCTTCCATGTCTAAATTAATAAAGTCGGTGCCTGAGCTTTTGTGCCCCAGCGGTGGCTGATAACATTGTCCTGAAGGGACTCCGTCGGGGCAATTTTTTAGGATGGAATAAAAGTATTGCAGCTCTAAATGGACTAACATCATGCCAAAGCGCTTATCTCAACAGATAATTATTTCTTTGACCATCATTGTTATGGTGGTGTCGGGGGTCTCCGGCCTAATCAGCTTGAAAAATCGTGAGCGGCAAATCCTCGAAGCCATGATCAACGGCGCGGATCAGCTGTCGCGAGGAATTACGAGTGCAACATGGCACGCTATGCTCTCCGACGATCGAACGGCTGCTTACGAAGTGATGAGAACTATCGCCGCTAATCCGGGGATCAGCCGGATAAGGATTTTCAATAAGGAAGGCGTTGTAATGTTTTCGACAAAAGTCGAAGACGAGAAGCAGGTTGATAAGAATGCAGAAGCCTGTACCATGTGTCATTCATCAGCCCGGCCTCTCGTGAACATAGATGCTTCCTCTCGCTCACGGGTTTTGAGATTGCCCGACGGCAGCCGCCAGCTTGCGATGATCACCCCGATCTATAATGAACCGTCGTGCAGCGATGCATCGTGTCACGCGCATCCGTCGTCGACAAACGTCCTGGGGGTTCTCAACGTCGCATTCGACCTGAAACCGCTGGATAAAGAAATGCAGGCTGCGAGGGCGGAGGTGTACGTCGGCACGGGCATACAAATCTTGCTCATCGGACTTTTCATAGTGTTTTTTACGCGTCAGTTTGTTGACAGGCCGATCCGAAAGTTAATAGCGGGAACGCGGGCGGTCAGCAGGATGCAGCTTGGTCATGTGATTGAAATAAGTTCCAGCCAGGAACTGGGTGAGCTCGCGCGCGCATTCAATTTAATGAGCGAAAGGCTCGATAAGGCGATGGCGGAATTGAATCAAGCCGCTCAGGTCCTGGAGACAAAAGTGAAGGAGCGAACAAAGCAGCTTGAAGTTGCCCACCAAAAGCTTCTCCAGAGCGATCGCTTAGCTTCGCTGGGACAGCTTTCTGCCACAGTGGCACACGAAATAAACAACCCGGTATCCGGCGTATTGAATCTTGCTATGCTTTTAGACAGAATTATGAAAGACGATGGAATCCCGCAAGAGAGAGTGGCCGAATGCAAAAAATATCTGAGCCAGATTATAAATGAGACGACCCGCGTCGGACGGATCGTGTCCGACCTTCTCGCATTCTCAAGAAGATCAAAGCCTCAAAGTGCAAACAATGATCTGAATAATGTTATAAAGAATACGCTTTTGATCTTGAGGCATCGTTTGGAGCTGGGCAATATCGAATTGTCGCTTCGCCTGTCCGATACTCTTCCGAAACTCGAGTGCGATAGCTCACAAATGCAGCAGGTTATAATTAATCTTGTAATGAACGGCGCAGAAGCTTGCCAGAATAAAGGTCATGGTACAGTTATGGTAACAACTCTGCAGCAAGGCAATTCTGTCGTCATTGAAATCTCGGATACCGGAGACGGGATACCGCAGGAAGTCATGTCGAAAATTTTCGATCCCTTTTTCACGACTAAAGGCGAAGGAAAAGGGATAGGGCTGGGACTTTCGGTAGTGTATGGAATTATCGATGCGCACGGTGGAGACATAGAAGTCAACAGCAAAGTCGGGGAAGGGACCACGTTTAAAGTAACATTGCCTATCAGCAGGACTCTGGAACAACACATGGACGCAACTAAGGTATAACTGATATGGCGGTAATTCGGATATCGCCCGTTGGAAGCGTGAACGAAGATATGATACAAATGATCGCCCGGCACGTGAAGGAAATGTTCGGCCGTGAAGTAGAAGTTTACACGCAGCTTCCTGAGCCGGGTTATGCATTCGATGAAAAAAGGAATCAATACAATTCGACTCTAATTCTGCGGAGCCTTGCGCCGGTCGTGCCTCATTTCCCGGGAACAATTGCAAAAGACTCCTCCGCTGGAAATCCGATCGAAAAGATTCTTGCGTTAACGGAAGTTGATTTGTTCATTCCGATGATGACATTCGTTTATGGACAAGCGCAGCTTTCAGGCAAGATGGCAGTTGTTTCTCTGGCGCGGCTCAAACCTGAATTTTATGGGCTGCCGCCGGACAAAGATTTGGCTGTGAGAAGGTTGAGAAAGGAAGTCTCACACGAGTTGGGGCACTCGTTCGGATTGGTCCACTGTGCGGAAAGATACTGCTTGATGTCCCTTTCAACTGAAATTTTTCAGGTCGATATGAAATCCGAGAATTTCTGCAGGAATTGTTGGATCATGCTTGAAGAAAGCTTACAGGGAAATGGTGTAGCCGGAAATAGCGCTTTGGCGCGCAAAGAGAGCTATGACTGAGAATTATGATGGAGCCGCCGGCCGCTTACGAAAGATTTTGCGAGTCTGTCGTTATCTTTGTGGCTGCGGGTTCCTTTTTGGATGGTTAAAAATGTCTTTAGAAAGGTAAAGGAGAAAGTTCGGGAGATGCACACATGAAAACTCAATGGGAAATATTAGTCGTCGATGACGAAGAAATTATGAGAGAGTCCCTTGCGGCATGGCTGCGTGAAGATGGTTACGCGGTCGACTCCGCGGCTTCAGGGAAGATCGCAATCGAAAAAGCCACCGAAAAAGACTATGCGATTTATTTTATCGATCTAAAAATGCCCGGCGGGATGGATGGCATCGAAACAATGATGGATATAAGAAAGATTCACCAGGATGCGTCGATCATAATAATCACCGCCTATGCGACAGTCAACACCGCCATCTCCGCGATGAAAGAGGGGGCGCAGGAATACATCGTAAAGCCGTGCAATCCGAAAGAGATTTCCATTCTCGTCGAGCGAATTATAAAAGTGAAAAATCTTCAGCGTGAGAATTTGATTTTGCGGAAAAAGCTCACGAAGCAATACAGCTTCCATGACATCATCAGCAAGAATCAGAAGATGCAAGAAATTTTTCAGCTCATCCAGGAAATTTCAAGTCTGAGGAGCACTGTCCTGATACAAGGCGAGAGCGGGACGGGGAAAGAATTGATCGCTCGTGCGATTCATTATTCCGGAGACCGAGCATCAAAACCGTTTGTTTGCGTTTCCTGTGCGGCGCTTGCCGAGACGCTTCTTGAATCTGAGCTGTTCGGTCATGAAAAAGGCGCTTTCACAGGGGCAGTGTCGCAGAAAAAAGGAAAGTTTGAGCTGGCTGATGGTGGTACGATTTTCCTTGACGAGATAGGAGACATCTCGCCGAAGCTGCAGATGGATTTGCTTCGCGTTCTGCAGGAGAAAACATTTTACCGGGTCGGCGGCAACGAGGAATTGAGTGTCAACGTGCGAGTGATCGCAGCGACAAACTGCGACCTCGACGAAGCGGTGAAGTCAGGAAGATTTCGGGACGATTTATTTTATCGATTGAACGTGATAAATATTCACATCCCGCTGCTGCGCGAAAGGCGTGAGGACATCCCGCTTCTCGTAAAGAGTTTTATCGAGAGGCTTTCGCACGAGCTTGGGAAGGATATTGGCAACGTCACGGAATCCGGATTGAAGCTTCTCATGGATTACAATTGGGCGGGAAACGTCCGGGAATTGGAGAATGCGGTCGAGCGTGCCATGGTAACGTGCAAGAACAAGGTTTTGACCGACGAGGATTTCGGTTTTCTTGATCTGAACGGCTCAAAGGCGAAGATATGGAGCGTCCCGGACGACTTAACGCTCGATGATGTTGAGAAACTTGTGATAGAAGCGACTATAAAACGGAGCGATGGGAATATAAAAGACGCGGCGTCGATTCTCGGAATCGATCGCTCGACACTTTATGAGAAGATTAAGAAATATGGGATTGAAAGGTAAATCGTTTACAATGCCTGCGGAGTTTCGAATCCTTTGCAATGTCCGCCTTCTTACGGCTCCAGAAATACTTCTCCGAGCACGTTATCCCAATCGACCTCCGGATAGCTTTTAGGAAGATCGCTTACCAGCTCACCGCCGTCGGCAAGACTCAGACCGACATTTTCCGAACTTAGCATCGATTCAAGTCGTTCCATTTCCCGCGTGATCCACGGACGAATCTCTTCCCCTTTCAAGAGATGGCGGAGGTCGATCCCGTTTTTAGGTTCCACACGGAGATAAAAATCTTTACCATCGCGGGAGCTCTCCGATTCCCCGTTCCCGATTTCGATCACCTTTCCTTCCACCGGCGATAAAACACGAATCATTGTGCCATCTTTCTCGAATAACCAGCCTGTTCCGTTTACTTCGAGTTCGGTCCCGATCTCGGGCAAATCAACCGCGTCGGGATTGCCGATAATTTTCCTCCCGAAATCGTCGAGTCCTACGGTCAATGTGCCGTCATTCCCTTTTTTTACCCAGGTGTGTCCACGGTGATACAGGCGGTCTGTCGGCATATTCAGGCCGAATATCGCATCGTCATGACCCCTTGAGGATTTCTGCGCCTTGGTAAGATGTTTCGAAGCGGCTTTTGCAAGGACAAGCTCCGGATGAAGCTGGCAAATCCGGCAGTCGAATCCGTTGGGGCAAATCCGGCTTTGTAGCTCACCGCTGATCGTGTGCCGGCAAACTTTAGTTGAAGCGGGAAGCTCGGCAAAATCGTCGTGCCATGATATTTCATCGACGCCGCCGGACTTTATTGTTCTTACCGAACGTTTCGCCGCAGCTATGAATGTCGTGAATATGACCGCTGCGACCGAATAAAATATTCCAAGAAATATTAGATGTCCTGCTTGCCATGTGAATCCGAAAACCCAGGGAAACATCGCTAAGCCTCCGCTGCTAAGTAAAATAAAAATTGGAACCGGCTATTCATGAGATAGCTCCGTCTCTTGTGGAAATAATTTCAGGTATCTGAACGAGAACGAGTAAATTAAAACACCGTATGCGACCACGAAAAGGAACGTCGCAATTTCCTGCCAGCTCGGCGTGTAAAGCATAAACTTGTCGAAAGGAAGAGTCGGCAAAGCGAGAGTCTGTATCGTCATGACGAACCTGTTGATAAGAATTCCGCTGCATACCATGGTCGCATTTAGAACAAGCCAGCCGATGTTTAGTCTCTTGCTCGCGAAAAGAAAAACCAGTGCCGGTATCAAACCGAAAATAATTATTTCGGCGAATAAAACCCAAATATTGAACGGCGCATTTATATAGTAGCTCATGGCTGATATTCCGCGGGAAGGCGCCGTTCTGTCGATCCAGTTAAGCGTGTCGATGCTTTTAAGCAATACGTAGAAAATTAAGAGCAAACCGGATATTTTCGCGAGAAGCCTGAATGCCTCGTCTTTCACAAGGTTTTTCCTGCTGATCTTCGATACGATCCACGTTGTCAATATTATGAAGCTTGGCCCTGATGCTGCCGCTGAAATTATAAAGAGAAAAAACGTCGCCGGCCAAATCGCGATGCCTTCCCTGAAAGCGAATGGCCGCCCTTGAAGAACGCCGTACAATCCACCGAGTGAGCCCTGGTGAAAGAATGAGAGAAATGTTCCTAATCCGGCGAATATCGGCATTACTTTGTGGAGCTGGAATTCAAAGACCATGAAGGAAGGGATTTCCTTCAGCTTCCTGTTTTTCAGGATCAAAGGAGCATATTCGATTGCAAGAACGGTCAGATAGCAAGTTATACAGAACGTGACTTCCGTCAGCATCGAGTGAACATTCGGGTGCCAGAATGTGAACCAAGCTCTAAGCGGCTGGCCGACGTTGACCATCAGGACAAGAATGGCACCGCTGTAGCAAACAAATCCGATGACGACTGCACTGTTTATTACGGCTTTAAGCTCATGCCTCTTCAGAATGTAAAGTAGAAACCCCGTGAAGAATGCGCCGGCGCCGAGCGCTATGATCGATAGATCAAGAAATATCCAAATGCCGAAGGCAAACCTGTCGTTCATGTTAGTTTGGTTTAAGCCTTTAGACAGCACGAGGAAGATTGCATACATTCCGATTAACAAGGCGATCGTCCACGGAATGATCCATGTCATGAATTTCCCGAACGGTGCTCGTTTTAAACCGCGGGCGATGAGATGGCTATCCATTGACATTCTCCTTCTCCGCCACGTCACTTTCCGCAAGTTTCCTCACCCATTCTTGTTCGGAATGATAATAGACTTTCGGTTCCGTGCCTAAATTTTCCAAAAGTCGAAAACTTTTCTCGTCTTTTGATAGCCGTGAAACGTCGCTGCTCGCATCCAAAAGATCACCGAATACCAGCGCTTGAGTTGGACAAGCTTCGACGCAAGCAGGCACATAATCGTTCGGATCGATTTCTATCTTGCCTTCGACGGCTGCTTTCGACCTTGCTGCCTGAAGCCGTTGAAAACAGAAATTACATTTTTCTACAATGCCTCTCATGCGCGGTGAGACATCGGGGTTCAGTGTCTTCTCCATTCCTGCCGGCCAGGTCGGATCCCACCAATTGAAATATCTCGCATGATAAGGGCACGCCACCATGCAGTAACGGCAGCCGAAACATCTCACCGGTATTTGACCGACAATCCCTGTCTCCGGGTCGAGTGCGACCGCGTTTTGTGGGCAGACAGATACGCATGGCGTATGATGCTCGCATTGCTGGCATGAGATCGGGAAGAACGCGGACTTATTTTCGGGAAAAGGGAGCCCGTTGTCAATTTCGTAAACTCTAAGCGGAGTTATTCCGGTTCTGTCCGTCGCTGTCGAGGGAGCGGGAGCCACGTTATTCTCGACAGCACATGCCACCATGCATGCTCCGCAACCCGTGCACCGATCTACATCGATGACCATGCCGTATTTTGCCTTCCGGTAATTCAAAGTTTTATTTATGCCTGGAGGATTTCCGCTTTCGTAATTCGCCATGTTGAATCATTCTCTATTTTGCAGATTTCTAAAATGTTTGTTTCCTTGATTTCGGCGGATTCGACAGCTGCCTGCCCGGTCGCTGCTTGCACTATGCCGGGCATAACGGCCTTATCGAATTTTACCGTTACTTTTGAGCTGCCAATTTCCGTTTTGATATTTGCGCCACTGCCGTCTATCAATCCCATTCTTTTTCCTGTTTCAGGATTGATTGAGGCTATGCCAGCAGGTTCTCGTAAATCGGATTCCCTGTAAAGTTTTGCCATAAGCTGGTGAGGCTGACCGATATTTACCGCGTAAGGCAAAAGAACAAGCTCCGAACCTTCTAAACCACGTTTAGCCGTGGCTGACAAACGTTCAAATCCATGATCCTCTCCGCCGAGGAAATGGAATCTTGCGAAGTTTTCATCCGGCATTGACGGGGTCTTGTCTCCGTACCAGCATCCGCCGTTAGACAAAATGTTCATCAGCCGCTCTGATGACACAACGCTCGTCAACTTTGTCGTCTTGCCGGTAGAAGCGTCGAACACAATTCCCTTTCCTTCTTCAAAAAGTTTCCTAACCCGATTCTTTAGAAGCGTCGTTATTTGTAAAGACTGAATTTCTTTTTGGAATTTTGAATGAGCAGATGCTGCAATTCTCTTTATAACATCTAGCGGCTCGACGGCACTTGTCGGCGGCGCGAGAACCGGAATGGAGATGGCGTACGATGCCATGGATGCTGCGGCCGGAGTCGGCGAATCGTTATAGGATTCCAGGTATGAAGGCGAGGGAATCAAATAATCCGCATGACGCGAAATTCCTGAGAAGTATGCAGACAGACTGACAACAACCGGATTGCGCGTCACTAGTTTCTGTTGAAGGAATCTCCACGGAATAACATTTCCCGATTCCGCTCCATCCATAATTAGAACCTTTATCGAATGATCGGGAACGTCGGTAAGAAGAGTCTCATCTGCAAATTCTCCTGCAACTGCATCTGGCAGTTTTTTTCGGGGAATCAACCCTCCTTTTATTCCTGTTGCGCCGAGAAGGATATTCAAATCCATAAAAATGATTTGCTCATCTCTGCTGAAAGGTCCGGCTCCGGGATTATTTGCGAAAACCACGAACGACGGCTTCCTTGATGCCAGTTCTCTCGCAATGCTTCTAATTTTGTTTTCGGGAACGCCGGTCGCCTCGGCAACGCTTGCCGGTGAGAATTCTTCCGTCAAGTCTGTGAAAGAATGACCTGACCCATTTTGAAAATCCGTGGAATTTCTCCTTAGTAACTGTGTATCACAAAGTCTTTCGCTTATTAGCTCGTTAGCGATTGCGAGTGCAAATATCGTTTCTGTCCCTGGTCTTACGGGAATCCATTCATCAGCAAGTTGTGCGGTGCGTGAATGAACGGATTCAACTTGAATTATCTTGATCTTATCGCTGCCCTTGTTGCTCTTGATGACTTTTGAAAACTGTCCGAGCGTTCCCCAGCCGTCGAGCACCGGCGTTCCGAAGCTGAGAATCGTGCCGGCATTTTCTGCATCGAATCCGAACGTATTCTTTTCGCTCAAAACTTTTTCCGCTATTTCCGCGGAGATACCCTCGTAGTTCGGCGGGATGATATAGACTCCGTTTTTCAATCCAGCCAGGAAATTTCTATATGCAAAAGAAATTGACCTGTTCGGCTGTCCATCAATAACGGCAACCGATCCGGCGCCTGATGATGAAATCGCTTCGGTTATTGCTGCGATTGTTTCTTCGTACGAAAAGGGAACGATTCCGTTCTCATTTTTTTCTTCTACTTGTTTGAATGTTTGCAGAAGCCGGGAAGGGTGATATGGGAGAAGGTGTCCGCCGAGGCCGATTGCACATAAGCCTCCGCCGCTGATCGGATGGTTCGGAATTCCCGTCAAACTTACCGGCTGATTATCTACGCATCTCGCCCGGACGCCGCATGACTTTGGACATAGAGTGCAGGTCGTATATTTGAAATTAATTCTCCCATTTCGTGGAACGGGTATCCATGACCAGTTTTGTGACCACTTCGCGGTTTCGTCGAGAAGTTTCCACGGGATTGGAGTAAGCATCAACCCTACTGCCGATCCTCCAAGGAGTTTTAATAAATTCCGACGTGTAATTCCTTTACTCATTTCTTATTCCTATTTGTGACAGTCGATGCAGCTCTCTTTGACGCCGCGCCGCTGGTGGCAGTTTGAGCAATCATCCATTCTCATTCCACGGGATGGAGTTGACGGGAAGTTGAGCAAATCTTTCCCGAAAATATCGATGCTGTATCCGCTTATGCGGCTGATATACGCGGGCCGCAAGTTTTGGGTGTATGCTTGCCCGAAATGGCACGTCTGGCAATCCATGCCGGCAAGCTTCACGTGGGTTGCGTGTGAGAAGAACACATTTTCGGGCTGCTTCGAGTAGATGATCCATGGTATTTCTCTCCCCGGTTTGATGTAGTTGTCAACCATCTTTTTTTCCTCATTGGAAACACCCATCGATCGTGAATGACAACTCGCACACTTTTCTATCGTCGGAATACCTAAAAAATTGCCGTCTTTGTCGAAAGTGTGGCAGCTTTCACATTTTAACCCGACATTGTCGCTTGTATGCATGAAATGACTGAATTGTACGGGTTGATCGACGGATTTGTAAATAAAGTAAGGAAAAAACACCCAGCCGAAAACGAGAATTACTCCGGCCCCGACGAAAAACGTCATCCCGCTCCGACTCCTTCCGTCTGATACCTTGTCGGCCATTACTGATTCTCCGTGGTTATATTTGGCGAAAAGAATTCACTGTACAGCAGCAGCGCCTGAGTTTTGCTCATGTGTTTAATAATGTCGCCGCTGAATAATCCGCCATCCGCCATTAGTCTCATCCCGCCATCGTCAAAATCCGTAAATTTTGAGTGCAGAAAATCCGACAACCTGCGCGTTTCGTTTCGCATCCACTCTCGCGCTTTTTTTCCGTGCACGACTGCCGTTCCACGATGCGATGTTTTCGCAATTGACGCTTCGCGCAGTGCGGTCCCCTCGAATAGCCAGCCGAATGTGTAAGGATCGCTGACGAGTCTGTTGGGCTCTGCTCGCAAATGCGAATTTGTGGCAGTGATGTTGATGCGGTTCGGAAAGACCATAGGAAAATCGATATTGTTTACGGTGATCACAACGCCGGGATGATGGTCGCCGAAGGTTGTCGCAAAAGAAAGCTTGTCAACACTCCCGAGTACTTTCGCGAAGAAAGGATCGATACCTACATGGCAGGTTCCTTCCTCATCAACATCAGCCCACATGTGATTGGCAGAATAAAAGTGCCAGCCGGTTGTTTGAATGCCGTCAATGATCCATGGTCCGTCGTCCTCCGAATCGAGCGTCGGCGCGTCGACTTCGTGCAACGTCAAAAGATTAGGATGTGAAATAATCAAAAAGAGTTCGCAATAACGATGGCTGGAAGTGCCGCAGCGCGAGAGGCTCGGATCGCTGTATGGTACATATTTTACTACCGACGCCCCTGAGCAGTATTGAACGAGCGACTCCTGGAGGAATGGGCAATGACTTTGGCTTGGTATTTCTTCATGACGCTGTTTTACCGATGGACATGCAGTGTATGCTGACGAGGAGCATATTTCGCTGCTTTCGTCGCCTTGGCTGCGCACGATCATCTTCTTGAATTCCGATGCGCAGCAGAACTTCACCTGTGCTTCGCGCAAGAAGGGACATCTCATAGAAATTCACCGAAGCGATTTCGCGTTCTCACGTTTTGCATCTTATTTCCTCGCAGAATCTTTCTTCTTCTCGACGGTCTCAATTCCGTTTTCAGTAACGACGATAATTTCGTCGTCATTTTCTTTTTTTCCGCCGTCTGCCATTGTAATACCGAGACCGGTGATGACGAATGCGTGATCATCCGTTTCAATTTGCTCTTTTGCTTTGGCACGTTGTCGGATCTCTTTTATCGCGACATAGCCGATAACGAGCAAGCAGGCAAGAGTTACCAAGCCGAGCACGATATTGGTTACATTCAGCCAGAATACCTGATCATAATTTGACATGATGGATCTCCTTTTAGCCCGATAAGCCGGGATTATTTGGATTCAGATTTCTCGAGAACTATTTTGAATAACATAATGCAGGTAAGAATTAAACAAGTAATGTGCCGTGCAATGAGGTTATCAGCAGATCCATTCATAAGTCGTTGCAAACAAATGGGATGAATTTTTTTGCGTAGCATTATATTGATTCTGAACAACGTCGGCGGTGTTGGTTTAACCGACACAGTAGTTGGAAAATCCCACAGGCAAGATGCCTCAATCTTGTCTATATTTTCAGAATATAGTTGGGTTAACCAAAGAACTTTTATCACAAAAGAATCGGCGATGGACTTGACTTCTAATCTGCCTGGCGATAAATTTAAAGGCCTATGAAAGTGAAGTTTGTAGCATTAGCGGCAGCGCTGGTAGCATTCATGCCGGGATCGTTGGTGACATTTTCCGATATACGGGTAAGTCAGAATTCCGAAAGCAGCATTTTGGTGCAGTGGTCAACTTCTGCGGAAGATGGTGTAAAGAGTTTTATGGTTGAAAAGGCATCCCAGCTAGACAACAATTTCTATCCAATCGGGTCGCTCAATGCTTCGGGTGCCGGCAGTTCGTACCAGTATGTAGATAATGGCATATACAAAACTACTTCGTCAGAACTTTTCAAATATCAGGTCGCGGCGATTGGGAATGACGGGAGCACCATTGCGAGCTCGAACGTGGCCTTGGTAACCTTCGATCTCCAATCCAGTTTCACAGGCGTTGCAAAACGGACATGGGGCAGCATCAAAGCAATGTTTAGATGATTCCCCGAAGGGGAACCTCCATCCTATCAAAAATATCCTGCAGACGGCTTTTACTAATTTGTTCCATTATTTTGTTCATCGCTCGCGTCGCCGAGACGAAGCCTGCTTTCCCATTTTCGAGCGAGCCGACCATTCGAGTCAACTTATCCGACAGCCTCAAAAAGATTGCTCTCCGTCTCAATGGAAATTTCGAATTTAAATATCAAAAATTTGTCATTGCGAAAATTTCTAACTCAACGTTGTCGTTCGGTTTTTCCGAAAACGGAGTGCCGTTTGCCGTATTACCGAACCAGAAGTTAAGATTCTTGTTCCCGATAAAGATTGAACCTACGGATTCAACGCTAAATTCCATAAGAGTAAAGTTTCCCTATATGTCGGGAAACGTTTTTCCCGGCTCAATGGAAATAATCCCGGAACATAATGGAACATTTAGTCTGGTTAATTTTGTGCCGCTTGAAACGTATCTCCGCGGTGTCGTGCCGAACGAGCTTGTCAATAATCTTTTACCGGACGAACTCCAAGCTTGCATGGCACAGGCGATTGCGGCGAGAAATTTTGCTCTTTATAGAATGACAAGTCAAGACAGCAGCGACTTCGACGTCTATTCGGACACGAGAGACCAATTATATTCCGGAATAGAGAAGTATAAACCGCTTGCCGACAGCGCGATAGCGCTGACTACGGGAATGATCGTGGAATATGACGGACAGCCTGCGAGATGTTTTTTCCATTCGGCCTGCGGCGGACACACGGAAAATGTCCAGAATGTCTGGCAAGGCCAACCGGCATTTCCGTATTTATCGGGAGTATCCGACATCGATTCATCGACGGGACTTGCATTCTGCGCGGCCGCACCTCAATTTTATTGGACGGCAACTTTCACGGTAAATCAGCTCGATGGATTTGTAGAAACAAACCTTGCAGAGGCAAATCCAACTTATGCGACGCGAAAAATCAACTCCAACATATCCGATATCGAGATTATGAACCGGTTCGATTCATCACGCATTGATTCGCTTAAAATAACTGCGCGAGACGGAAGCGTCTATTTTGTTCGTGGTGATAGGATAAGATATTTTTTTAAGAACAAAGGCTCTATTTTGAGAAGCGATTTATTCAAGATGGACATATCGAGAGACAGCAAAGGCAATATGAATAAGATTATTCTCAAGGGACAAGGAACCGGTCACGGAGTCGGAATGTGCCAGTGGGGGGCGCTCGGAATGTCGCGGCTCGGGTACAATTATCTGCAAATTCTGTATCACTATTATCCAGGAACAGTTGTGGAAAAAGCCTATTAGTAATTTTTCAATTATGAATTCAGCGCTTATAATTCAAAATTAAAATGAATCTTCCGCACATTTACCTGGCTTCAAAATCTCCGCGCAGGCGGCAGATGCTGGAAATGGTCGGGATTAAGTTTACTCCGCTCGATGTGGAAATCGATGAAGACAAACATTTTGCAGAAAGTCCGGCTGAATATGTCCTGACGCTGTCGGAGAAAAAAGCTGTTGAAGCCGCCTGCAAGATCACAAACGGAATTGTTGCAGCGGCAGATACTATAGTCTATGTTGACGGACAAATATTGAACAAGCCGAAGGATGCTGAGGACGCAAGGAAGATGCTGATGCAGTTAAGCGGAAGGACGCATCAGGTTTACAGCGGCTTTGCTTTATTGGAAATTCCCGCGAGAAAAATCCTGCGCGATTACGGAGTAACAGATGTCACGTTCAGAATACTTGAAAGGGACGAAATTGAAGAATACATCCGGTCGGGGGCGGCGTTCGACAAAGCCGGCGCATACGGAATCCAGGACGACCTCAGCGCTTTATTCGTTGAAAGAATTGACGGCGATTTTTATAATGTCGTCGGACTTCCACTTCCGAAGTTTTATCTTGCATTGAAAACATTTATGCCTAACGACCCACGATAGCATGCTGAAGAAATTTCGCGGCAAACTTTTTATCTCGATTGCAGCCGCAGCCCTGATTGGAGTTGCTTTTTCCTTTTATGCGAACACCGCCCAATTGAAAGATGCATTGCTGCTTTTCTCCTACCGAATATTGCCTGTTGTCCTGGGGTTTGTGCTTCTTAACTATTTGTTCAGATTTTTGAGATGGGAATATTATCTTCGCGTATTGAAGATACAGATTCCGCGAGCCGAAAGTCTCGGGATCTTCATATCGTCGCTTTCGATGGCAGTTACGCCGGGCAAAATGGGGGAAGTCGTCAAATCATATTTCCTTAAATCACTTCATTCCGTTCCGATGAGCAAATCCATGCCGATCGTTTTTGCGGAGAGAGTCACGGATTTTCTTGCGCTTCTCGTCATCTCGCTTATAGGTGCATACACAATCGGATATGAAAAAAAGATTATCGTAATACTGGCACTTATCTTCGCGGCAGGAATCGCTGTCCTATCTAGCCGGACTATTTCTAAAAAGATCATCAGCCTTGCGGAAAAAATTCCGTTTTTCTCGAAACGTATTGTGTTGATTGAAAACGCTTACGAAAGCTCGCGTATCATGTTGAGCGGCAGGCAATTATTCATCTCCACAGCTCTCGGTATTATCGGCTGGTTTTCCGAGTGCACCGGTTTCTTCTTCGTTCTTGAAGGATTGAATATCCATCTAAAATTGTTTTCGTCCGATTTTATTTATGCATTTTCGACTGTAGTGGGAGCTCTCTCCTTTTTACCGGGCGGACTCGGGGCGACAGAAACCTCACTCGCCGGCCTTCTTATACTTGCTAAAATCCCGAAAGGTGCGGCGATTGCGGTGGTCTTCATCGTACGGGCCGCGACACTTTGGTTTGCGGTTTTAATCGGTGCCCTTGTGCTGTCATATATGCAGAAGCGATATGGTAATGTGCTTAACGGAAAAGCTGAGATCACTGCTGCCGAGACGGAAATCAAATAACAAAACTTCTAAAATCTTCTCGCAGGATATAGCGCCTTCTCTCAGAATCTCGACATTCCCTTTGGTAACATCCATGACAGTCTATGGAGTCTGAGAAGTAAGTGTTCCAGCATCAACAATATTAATAGCTAATCTTCACCAAAGAAACCGCTTGACGCGGCAATTGTATCCTTATAGTTGCCACGGAATCGATGATTTTTATTTCCGAAGGTTCCGAAAGCGTTTCCAATTGTCCTGCTTTTTCGAGTGTGGCAATTTGATCGGCGCTAGGATTCTGAGGTGAGCCCATCTTCTTCCATACTTCGTAAGAATTGCTATGCTCATCGTCTATCCGGTATTGCGTTAGTGTCGCTTTATCAGCCGCAATACCACTGATGTTTAGGAGCACGGGTAAACCATTATCATGAATGTCCAGGTCATGGTAATTCCAGAGCAAAACCGTTACGACATTTTTATCTTTGCTCGCAAAAGCATTTATATCCGTTTGCTTCCCTCTGACGCTTGAATCGCAGATCGCTTTGAAGTCATACCGCAGGTCTCCTGAAACCACAACACGATCACCCGACATCATCCCCAACATGCGAAAGACGTTAAGCACCGGTTTGTCCAAACCATTTGTAGCCAGGCTGCGATACCCGGCAAACCATGGCTGGTTTTCAAACTCAAACGACCAGTTTACGGCACCGATCAGGTTAACTCCATAATAGCCCGCCATATCATAAATGCGCGGGATAACTGCTGCCTCGTAGCTCGCGTACAGTGTACCATTACGATATGCATTCTCGGGATTCGTCATCACGCCGCAAGCCGCGCATCCTTCAGGGTCGGATTCCCCGATAATAACCGGAAGTTTCTTAATCGCCGGGAATGAATTAATCACGGCGAAATTGTCCCTTACGTTATCTAATTGCGATTTCATTCCCATTTCCACGACGCCGTTTAAAATTATAGGAGACCCTTTTGCATGAAATGCCACATAGTCGAGCGGGGCGCCGATCATTCCCGTGGCCGCGTTGGTACCCGACAGGCAGTGCTGAATGAACGGACGCAGAAGCCATTCACCGCCGCCGGTGGAATGAGGACCTCCGAAGCGAGCGGTCGGCAAGGCCCGCTTCACGGCATCGGATGCATAATCGTACATCTTACAATAATCTTTTATTTTGTCCGAAGACTGCAAGTACATGATGTCCGGCTCATTCCAGACTTCCCAGTACCAGCTTTCGACTTCCACCTTCCCATATCGGTGGACGCAATGTCTCACCCATTGATATATAAGCTCAGCCCATTTTTTATAATCTTTGGGAGGATATGCCCAGCCGGTTGCCAGCTCGGCAGATCCGCCTGCAGACCAATGATGCCGGTATGGTTCGGGATGAGTTGAAAGCGCTTCGGGCATAAAGCCGATTTCCACAAGCGGCTTCATTTTGCGTTCGACATAAGTGTCGAATATCTTATCCACGATCGTCCAGTTGTAAACGGGATTGCCAAGACTGTCCTCGGTGTACATGTTGGTCGATCCCCATTTAAGCGCAGGTGTTCCATCACCCGTGGTCATGAGATTATGAGTACGAACATGAACCGGGACGGGACTTAAAGCTGCAAGCTCAGTTAATAACTTTTTCCCGTTCTTCATATAGGTATAATTTGGTTCATCGTATCCGTACCATGCCCAAATATATTTCATCGGGCCCTCGTCTTTAGTGATGTCTACATTGATAGACACGGAATCTGTTTGTGAAAAGGCAGTCGAGCAGAGACAAATAAAGAGAAGTAGTGTCTTATATCTCATTTCCCACCATGCATTTCTTTAGACGACTTCTAAAATCTGCTTGAAAGCAATCGCCCCTTCCCTGACCAGTTCCACTTTGCCCTTCGTGACATCGACGACAGTCGATGGAGTTGCGGAAGTCAGCGCACCAGCATCCACGATGAGATCGACAGCATTCTGTACTTTCTGGTTTATCATGCTAATTGAATTCGGATTGGGCTCGCCTGACAGGTTCGCGCTCGTCGAGGTTATGGGAATTTTGCAAATGTTCAGCAGCTCTTTACAAAACTCGTCGCTCGACAATCGAACGCCTATCTTGCCTGAACGGCCGGTAAGCACGGGTGAAACTATCGGTGCAGCTTTGAAAACCATCGTCAAAGGTCCGGGCCAAAATTTGCTCATAAGTTTTTCCGCGATTTCGGGAATTCCGAGTGTAAATTCATCAAGTGCCGCCCTATCGGGAATCAGGACGAGAATCGGATTCGATCGTTTCCTTTCCTTTATTGTGAAGACTCGCTCGACAATTTTCGTCTCAAGCGCATTAGCGCCGAGTCCGTAGATCGTCTCAGTTGGATAAATGATCACGCCGCCGTTTAATATCGTTTGCGCGGCCTCCGTAGCAGTATTTTTTCTTTTTGCGTTTGCAATCTTCATTCTAATGTCAACAACAAAAGCTGTTATTATAATCGGGCCGCAAAGATGGGGTTTTTCTTAACTATCGTCATTTCGGCCTTCCTTACCTGGGTTTAACTCCTATCTAGAAGTTTCAAAGCCATTTCGACTACTCTATCTGGAGAAATCTTTTTCATGCAATCAAAAGTTCCGATAGGGCATCGTGGTCCACCGTGAATTGTGCACGGGCGGCAGCTAAGGCCATCGACTTCCACGACAACCGACTTTTCATGATATGGAGCAAACCCGAAATTTCTTACGGTTGGTCCGAATATGGCTACTGTCGGAACATTGAAGGCGGATGCGATATGGACCGGTGCCGAATCGTTGGCAATCAAAAGTGAAGCCCGTCTTATTATTTCCGCAGAAGTCATTATCGGAAATTTACCGATTGCCGGAATGACCCTTCCGGCTAAATTGTCGAAGTTTTGCGCCAGCTCCATGTCCTTGCTGCCGCCGATGACGACAACGCTTGCAAATTTTTCCGACAATTTCTCAGCAACTTCTGCCATCATCTCGACCGGGTAGCGTTTTGTTTGCCAAACCGTTCCAGGTGCGACAACCGCAAAGGGAGGCTGAACTTCGTGCCCGAGAAGAAACCCTTCTGCTTGCTCAACATTTTCAGCGGTCGGAAAAATCCTCGGCAGCTCGCGGCGAATATTTATTCCTAAAGGCTTGAGGAGAGACAGATTTCGATCTACCTCGTGAACGCCGAATCGCCAGGGGAGCAAATCGGTGAAGCAGCTTTTCATTGCCGAGTTATCAAACCCAACTCGAATTCCGGCTTTAGAGAACTTTGTCAAGAGACAGCTTCTCAGCGAGCGATGCGGGCAGATAACGGCGTCATATTTTCGGCCGCGCAGCTCATTTTTGAAGCGAACGAATGAAGCCAATGTCTTTTGTTTGCCGTGTTTGTCGTAAACGCGAAGCCTGGAAATATCGGGGTGGGATTTTAAGATCTCCGACGTTTCCGGAATTGCCATGAAGTCGATCTCTGAATCGGGGATCATCCTCTTTAACAACTGCACCGTGGGCAAAGTCAGAATTACGTCGCCGAGAAAAGCCGTTTGAATTATAAGAAATTTCTTCATTTGCCCTTTGTTTTTTGAAGCATGTCCTGGAACGAAGAAACATGTTTGAATCTTTTGTGAAACCACAGCCAGTTTGCGGGATACTTCCGGATATATTCTTCTAATGCGCTGACATGGCGCTGGGTAAGTTCTATGATATTTTCTTCCGAATCATCCTTTAAGTCTGCATAGTCTATCTCGTGTAAATCGAGCCGGTATGTTCCGTCATCCTTCCTGATGAGAAAGCCTATTTGCACTGCGGATCTCGTCCGAAGTGCGAAAGATGATGGGCCTTGAAAGGTCGGAACGTCTATCCCAAAAAATCTTGCCGTCGCACTTTCCTTTGCCGCACTTTGATCGACAAGCAGTGCGACAATACCGTTGGCTCTCAGCGATGAAAGCGAGGCTCGAATTGAATTTGCCATCGGGACGGTCGAATTGCCGAGCAGTGCCCGATACTTATTTGCGAACTTATCGGCGGCTTTATTATGAAAGGGATGTACAATTATCGAAAATTGTTTTGGCGAGAAGGCGCCTATTGCGAGCGCAACAAGCTCCCAATTCGAAAAATGGCCGCTTATCAATAACAAACCTCTGCCTCGTTCGAGCGCCGACTCAATCAATTGCCGCGATTCGTCCGGAAATTCGACGATTTTTTTTAGGTTTTCCTTAGTGAATTTCGGGAAATAGAGGAATTCAAATAATACGGTTGCTACATTGACATAAGATTCTTCAAGAATATTTTCCAATTCGTGGTCGCCCTTCTCGGGAAAACAAAGTTTTAGATTTGCGAGCGCAACATTCCTGCGGACCGGAACGTGACGGTAGAAAAACCTTCCGAGCCTCGCCGCCATCTTCTGAACCCTTCTTAATGAAAAGCGTCGAAGGAATGCGCCGAAGAGTTTGAGAAATCCTGATTGCAGATGATCGGTGAGGGTCATCTTCTTGCCGTGTTGATTCGCGAAGACGCCAATCCGACAACGATTGTTGCAAGCGATCCTATCATGGTGTACCATGTCCACGCTATCGCCGTGTAGAAGAAGACATAAACAAGCACTAATAAGCCTGCGGTGAAACCGATGATGGCGTCGGACTCAGTCGGCTTTTTGAATAAGACGCCCAGAAGGAATGTGCCGAGAAGTCCGCCATAGGTCACCGATGCAATCGAAAGCGCAATCTCGATCACCGATTCGTTCGACTTTAAGAAAATAAAAGCCGTCGCTACAAGGATGATGGTCCAAATAAAACTGAACAGTTTGGAGAGCTTGAGGTCTTTTTCTCCGCTATCGTTTTTTCCGAAATATGGCTTGTACAGATCGATTAACGTCGAAGAAGCCAATGAATTTATCGAGCCGCTTAGTGAACCCATCGCGCTCGCTAGGAGCCCGGCCACAATTATTCCGCTGACTCCGCTCGGAAGCTGCTCGATGATGAATTTTGGAAATATCTGGTCGCCGCCTTTAAACGGAAATGCATTATAGAAAGCGTAAAGGCAAATTCCTATTATAAGGAAAAATAGAAATTGGATGCCGACGAAGAATCCGCTTGCGATGACGGCCTTCTGGCTGTTCTTCAAGGAATCAGTGGCGAGAAGCCTCTGGACGATGAGCTGGTCCGTGCCGTGCGACGCCATTGAGAGAAATCCGCCCCCCAGCACGCTCGCTATCAGGCTGTATTTTATCGTGAAAAAATGTGCGATGCCGCCGCTAAATCCCCAATCAATGAATTGGAATTTCATTTTCGACGATGCCATGGCGATGACCGTTCCCCAGCCGTTTGGAAGGCGGGACAGCATTATGTATAGCGCCAAAGAGGCTCCGCCGATGTAAATGAACATTTGCACCACGTCCGTCCAGATCACCGCCTTGATTCCGCCGGTGTAAGTGTATGCGAAAGTGAAAACCGTTATGACAATAATGGCTATCGCATAAATAAAGGTATCAGGATAGCCGGTGAAAATTTTGTAGGCTTTGAGGATGATAGCCAGCGGAATTGCCGTGGTGAAGAGCCGCACGCCTGTCGCCAGCGTTCTTGTCACGAGGAAAACAACGGAGGCATAATTGCGGGTTTTGTTGCCGAAGCGGGTTCTCAAAAGCTCGTAAGCAGTGACGAGTTGACCGCGGTAGTATGACGGGAGAAAAAGAAACGCAATTGCAATCCGGCCGATTATGTAGCCGATTGCGATCTGAAGGAAGCTGAGATTAGTCAGATAGGCAAGTCCCGGGATTGATATGAAAGTGATCGCGCTGGTTTCAGTTGCGACGACTGCGAACGAGACTGCAAGCCATGGAATTTTCCTGCCGCCGACAAAATAATCTTTAACGCTGGTTTGCCTGCCACCTGTCAATATGCCGAAGACGGCGACGCCGATCAGGTATACAAGTACAATGACGTAATCAATCGCAGTAAATCCCATTTGAACTCCCGAAAGTGAGAGCCCGGTCCATCATATGGACGGGGTCAGTTCAGATCGTCTGCCGAGATGTGGATCGAGAAGACTTTTTCAAGCTGGGTGATCTTGAAAAGATTCCGAACGTCCGGGTTCGGTACGATCAGATGTATCTCGCCTTTAAGTTCCCGCATAAGCCTTTCCGCGACCAGGAGCGAGCTGAGTCCGGACGAATCGCAGGACTTGACAACGCTCATATCGACGATTAATTTTTTTAACGGCGAGCGGCATACCACCAGAAACTCAGCTTTGATTTGCGGCGAGACTTGAGCGTCTAACTTTTCCATGTGAAGCCGAAGGATCGTGCGTCCCCGGTGATTTTCAGTTTCGAATAATTTGTTCTTCATTTCTCCTTGAACATTTTAAATGTGTTTGTCAAAATCTCGTACGCTTTTTTCATGTCGCCGTTCGCCGGCATCTTTATTTGCATGTCGTAGAAGTAATCGCAGTTTGTCTTTGAAAACCCTACAGAGATCTTCGCATCCGACCATCGGCAAAGATATGACATGAAGATATCGTCGGAAAAATTAAGATCGAAAGCGATGTCGAAGTTCTCGTGGCGAAGCAGAGAGACGATATCGTGGGACGGCAGCTTGAGCCAGTTTTCATTTTTTTCGGAAATAATAACAACTTCGCTGCGGGACGTTGCCAGCTCCCGCATGTTCTTAGCTATAACTAAAACGACCCGGCGGAAATATCTCGAAAACGATTCCACAACGGAGCGCGCAAGGTAAAATTCCATGCTCATTCGCGGCATCAGGAAAACCGCGGTCGCTGATCTTTTCAAAGCGTCATTGAAGTTGATAGATTTCTTTATGTGTTTCGTGCGGCTGGCCGCATATTTCACCGCGATTGTGTTTCTGATATTGATCATTTATCGTCTTTGTTGATGAGTTTCAAAAATTCTTTTTCGGTCAAAACAGAAACGTTCAGCTCTTGAGCCTTTGTGTATTTCGAGCCGGGATTTTCTCCGGCAAGGACATAGTCGGTATTTCCGCTTACGGAACCGGTTACGCTGCCTCCGGCGTTTCTTATTAGCTCGGAGGCTTCGTCGCGTGAAAGCGAAGGAAGTGTGCCGGTGAGGACAAAAGTCTTGCCGGTCAACGAGCTTGTTCCAGCTCCCGACCTTAGGCCCCCTGAAGGCCGGATGCGAAGCTTGTGGAGTCTCTGAAGCACCTTTTTTCCGCTTGGAGATGAAAAGAAATCGAGCACCGATGCCGCCGCAACCGGTCCAACCTCCGCAAGATTCTTCTTGACTTTCGACAGACGATCTTCAAGTTCGGAGATTTCCTCGATAAGTCCCTCATATTTTCTTTCCCTCGTCTTGAGTTCCGATGGGCTCTTAGGAGGATTTCTTCGCGACTTCGGCGACACGATATCGCGCTCCGTCTTCTTGGCCCCGATATCTTTTATGTCTTTCAATACGGTCGAGCCGGCGAGATCCTCCAATGATTTATGAACATGTGCAAGCTGCCTTGCTGTCGCTTCTCCGACCTCAGGTATTGCAAGTGCGTGGATCCATCGGTCTAAAGGCAATTCACGCGCCCGTTCCAACGCTTCGACAACTTTCGTCGCGTTCTTCTCACCGAAAACTCGCGGCTCATCGTCCGTTCCAAGATTTAGTTTCGCAAGCTGCTCGACAGTGAGATCAAACAGGTCGAGCGGCTCATTCACGAGTCCGCGCTCGACCAGCTTCTCTGCGACGATCCCTCCAAGAGATTCTATGTCAAGCGCCTTTCGGTGCGCAAAATACTCCACGCGACGTGTCTTCTGTGCGGGACAACCTGCAATATTTTGACAACGCCAGGCGACACCTTTTTCATCACCGGTTGAAATCTTTTCCTTCTCAATTTTCCCGCTACACACCGGGCACTTGCCGCCGACATGTTCAAAAAGATCAAACCTTTCGGCATCATTTGGCCGCTTCGATTTAACTACCTCGACAACTTCTGGAATCACCATGCCGGCTTTGCGGATAACTACAGTATCCCCGATTCGAATATCTTTGCGATGTATTTCATCTTCATTGTGCAATGTCGCGCGGGAAATAGTCGAGCCTTGAAGAAAAACAGGTTCCAATTCGGCAACCGGCGTAAGAACTCCGGTTCGGCCCACCTGAACAGTAATTCCTTTCAGCAAAGTTTCCGCAGGCGTGATCCATGGAACGGGCTTGTGAACGATCGCGTACCCCGGAGAACGACTTTTCGCAGGAATTCTGTCCCGGTCTGCCATGCGATTTACTTTTATAACCACCCCATCGATATCGTACGGCAATTCGCCGCGAAGACCTCGTTTCTCATTATAGTGGCACACCACGTCATCGTTGTACTTTTTAATTACTTCTTCCATGTTTTTGCACAGCCACCACTTTTGCTGTGTCGGAAAGCCGAAACGCCTCAATGACTCGATCATTTCGGCGTGGGTTTCAAAACTTATTCCTTCAAGTGCACCGACACCGTAGAATACCGCGCTTATTGGTCGCTGTGCGACAAGCTTCGGATCGAGCAGCTTCAGAGCGCCGGCAGTCGCGTTACGCGCGTTTGGAAAACTTTTTTCGCCTGCGGTCTCTAATCTTCTGTTTAGGGCTTCAAAATCTTTCGTCGACATGTAAGCTTCGCCGCGGACTTCTAAAAGAACGGGCGGATTTTTTAAATTCAGCTCAAGCGGAATAGCACGGACGGTTCGCAGGTTTGAAGTGATGTCGTCGCCATTTTGACCATCCCCGCGAGTCACTCCTAATGCCAGCTTTCCGCCGTGATAATGAACGCCAATAGAAACCCCGTCAACTTTTGGCTCAAGGACATATTCGACGTGGTCCGTTTTCAGATGTTTCTTGATTGTGCCATCGAAATCCAGCAGTTTCGGCAGAGTATTTTGGTCCTGCAATCTGTGGCGCTTTTCACGGTCGGGCTCTTCATCCTTTGTCGGATGGTCTGATGCATCAATTTTTTCGAGAGACAACATCGGTTGAATATGCCGGACACGCCTGAACCCTTTCGTCGGTTCGCCGCCGACCCGCTGAGTTGGAGAATCGGGTGTGATGAGCTCCGGGTGTTCGGATTCAAGCCCGGCAAGTTTTTTTATCAACCGATCATATTCAAAGTCGCTGATCACCGGTTGTGCCATGCCGTAATACCGGTAATCGTGGTCGCGAATCTGTTTGCGAAGTTCTTCTATTTCAGATTTTGCACCCTTGACAACCGATGGGGTTTTCACTTTTTGATTGTACCATCTTTGAGGATTGTGACGTCGCGGATTACGACGCCCGGTTTACCAAGCGGCGGATATTCATGTTCGTTCAGGGAAATAAGCAGGCCGCCCGCATTTCCGATGGTCATGTTGAATCTTCTTTTTCCCCAAAATACAAACCTGTTGCTCGGCTTCATCATTAAATCGTAAGTTCTTCCGTCGTCGATGACGAGGTTTACCCATACCGTGTCGGTCGCACTTAGAACAAGGCGGGCGCTATCGGACTTCGCGGCGGTTGGAGCGGCAACCGTAGCGTATGCGGAATCAAACTTTTTTTGGTTTAGTTCTTCGACATTTTCGTAATTATTGATGTCGACCGCTTGTTTCTTGCTCGGAGAAAATGCCAGATAGGAAAGAATAATCAGGATAGCAAAGCCGGCTGCACCTGCCGCCAATTTTTGCGGTCTTGTAAGATTTATCTGTCCCGTGAAGGTAGGTTTTGATTCGTGTACGTCGGCTTCCGCAGTCACTGTCTGCTGGGTCGCGGCTTGCATTGACTCAATATGCGAGTCGAAACGTTTTATTATTTCATCGGGATCGAGGCCGACCGCCTTCGAGTAATCTCTGATGAATGCTCGGATGTAAGTCGTCGGCAAGATTTCAAAATTGCCCGCCTCAATTGCTTCGAGAAACTTGACGCTGATTCTTGTCTGTATAGCAACGTCAGAAAGGCGTATTCTCTTTTCTTCGCGTTGTGCTTTCAGATATTCGCAGAAATTCTCCATTCGAAGCCGTATTTGGTTGATGATGTAACATTTTGAATCTAATTAAGTTAAGCAATTTTAACAACGGTTGAAATCTGCAAAACTTCAATTTGTCGCCCGTTAATTATGGACTTGACATCCTTACTGCCGTTCCTTATATTAGTAGAAATACATCTACTATTGATCGGAGGACGAAATGGAACCCATGACTAAACGTCAGGAAAAGGTTTTAAAGTTCATTCAAAGTCATTACAAAAGGCACGGTTACCCGCCGACTATTCGGGAAATCGGCGACCACATTGGAACAAAGTGGAGCCATGGAGTCGAGAGACATCTCCAGGCGCTTGAACGAAAAGGGCATATCGCGCGGGTACGCGATAAGAGCCGTGCAATACAGCTGACATTTCGCCCGACGGGAGTGGAGGTGCCGATCGTCGGCAGAATAACTGCCGGCAAGCCTATTCTTGCCGTCGAAAACGTCGAAGAAAGGGTCGTCCTTGATCCTGCCTTTCTCAAAGGCGAAAGCAGTTTCTTGCTGATGGTCGAAGGATTCAGCATGAAGAATGCCGGTATTCTCGATGGCGACCTTGTACTTGTCAGGCAGCAGCCGACAGCGGAACCGGGAGACATTGTCGCAGCGCTCATCAACGATGAAGAAGCGACCGTGAAAAGGTTCAGACAAAATGGAGATGAGGTTATTCTTGAACCGGAAAACCCGGATTTCGAGCCGATCCATTCGGACTCTTCTTCGATAAAAATCATCGGGAAAGTGTTGGCGGTGTTAAGACTCCTTGACAATCAGCTCACCGTTAAAAGACTTAGATAGAATAATCTCCTTATAGGCCATGGCTTATATTTCATTTTCGATAGTTATCGGCTGTGACCTGCCGGCTGATCATGGATCACGATAAATATCCGACAATATTTCATATCGACATCGACGCTTTCTTTGCGTCGGTTGAAGAAGCTCTTTGCCCTGCATTAAAGGGGAAACCTGTCGTTGTCGGAGGCTTGCCGAACGAGCGCGGAGTCGTCACTTGTCCGAATTACGAAGCAAGAAAACTCGGTGTGAAGACTGCGATGTCTCTTTCTCAAGCTTACAGCATTGCGCCGGGCGCAATTTTTATGAGAGGAAATTACAAAAATTACGAGAAGTACTCGAGAAGATTTATCGAGATCTTACACGACTTTTCTCCTGTCGTGCAGCCGGTTAGTTTAGACGAGGCGTTTCTTGATGCAGACGGCTGTCTCCATTTTTGGAATTACGACCCGCGCAATCTTGCGATGGCGATCAAGCGTGCGATTTCGGAAGAAATGAAAATTACGGTGTCGATCGGCGTCGCCTCCAACAAGTTATGCGCAAAGGTAGCTTCTGATTATTCTAAGAAGGTGTCGATGGGAACAAACCATGGAGCGTCTTCAACTCCGAACGGACTTTTCGTGGTGCCGATAGGTGAAGAGAAGAATTTTCTCGCCCCGCTTCCGGTCTCTGCGCTTCCGGGAATCGGAAAACGAACTACCGAAGCACTCGAGTCGCTCGGGATCGATACCGTCCGGAAACTTTCAAATGCGAATCTTGATTCATTGCAGAGGATTTTCGGAATTGTGGGAGCTTATTTGCATGATGCCGCGAACGGGATTGGCGCAGGGGCGAAGCATGATTCACCCCTGAATTCGGACGATCGTGAAGCAAAATCCATTTCGCGAAGCACGACCTTCAGCGAGGATTCCGGCGACGAAGAATTTATTTCATCCGTGATTTTCTATTTGTCAGAGAAAGTCGCAAGCGCTTTGCGTCGTGATAAACTTACGGCATCGACGATCGTTATAAAATTACGATACTCAGATGGCGCGCCGCTTCTCGGGTACAGGATGAAAAGCTCGTATGCGAACCGGAGATTTGTGACTTATCAAAAAAACTACACGCTCGAGGAACCGACAAATTCCGAATTCGAAATCGCTTCGACGGCATTTGCTCTTTTCAAAAGTCTCTGGCTGCAAGGCATAAAGGTGCGGCTTGTAGGCGTAGGTGTCATGTACATTAGAAACGAATGCATGCAGCTCGATTTGTTCCGGCGATCAAGAATTAAGCAAGCATATCTTTTGGCAGGCATCGACAGGCTGCGGGAAAAGTTCGGATACCATTCAATTTATTTCGGTATCATTGACAAAATGGAGAATAAATACGATAGTGATCCGCACGGCTTTCAACTTCATTCGCCGTCTCATTCACGATAAAGAAGTTCGAAAGACGGCCGGTGAAGAATCAGTCTTTCTTCCCTTCCAGGGCCGCGGCCACGAATTCTCTGAATAATGGATGAGCTTTCGCGGCGCGCGACTTCAGTTCAGGATGAAACTGGCAGCCGACAAACCATGGATGATCCGGAAGCTCAGACATTTCAACAAGCTGCCCGTCCGGCGATATTCCGCTAAACTTCATACCTGCGTCGGCAATTCTCCTCCTGAACTTGTTGTTAACTTCAAACCGATGCCGATGCCGCTCGCTAATTACTTCCGTATTATATGCCTGGTACGCCTTCGAAGCTTTCTGCAGCATGCAAATGTAAGCGCCGACACGCATCGTGCCGCCCTTTTCCTTCACGGTCTTTTGTCCCGGCATAATATCGATCACGCTATGCGTCGTCTTTTTAAACTCCGACGAGTTTGCGTCCTTCCAACCTACAACGTTGCGCGCAAATTCTATGATTGCCGTCTGCATTCCGAGGCAAATTCCGAAAAACGGGAGTTTTTTCTCGCGTGCGTATTTGATCGCGGTGATCATCCCCTCGATACCTCGTTCGCCGAATCCGCCGGGCACAAGAAGTCCGTCGATATCGGATAAATGAGCCTCTGTACCATCTTTCTCGATATCCTCTGCGGCAATCCACTTAAGCTCCACTTTGGCGTCGTTCTCAGCGCCGGCGTGAATGAATGATTCCCGAATGCTTTTGTAGGCATCGAGAAGCTCAGTGTACTTTCCGCAGATTCCGATTTTTACGTTATACTTCGGGTTTTTCACGCGATAAACCATCTTCTCCCAATCGGATAAATCCGTTTCCTTCGCATGCAGGTTTAATTTGTCGAGAACAATTTGATCCAACCGCTGTTTCCTGAATATAAGCGGCATCTCATAGATTGTCTCCACGTCTCGTCCTTCGATGACAGAATCCGCTTCAATGTTCGTGAACATCGCAATTTTCTCTTTCACTTCTCGCGTTATTCTCTTCGATGTCCTGCAAATCAAAATTTCCGGTTGTACCCCGATCTCTAACAGGTTCTTTACGCTGTGCTGTGTCGGCTTCGTCTTGATTTCGCCTGCTGCTTCGATGTATGGAACAAGAGTAACATGGATGTTGATCGCGTTTCTTCTTCCGACTTTTAGCATGAACTGCCTCATCGCCTCGAGGAACGGAAGCCCTTCGATGTCGCCAACAGTTCCGCCGATCTCCGTGATGACAACGTCGTAATTCCCGTTTTCATATGGAGCGGAAAATCGTCTTGCAATTTCGTCGGTCACATGCGGCACAACCTGAACGCAGGCGCCGAGGTAATCACCGCGTCTTTCTTTGGAAATCACTTCGTAATAAACCTGTCCGGTTGTCGTGTTGCTTGCACGCGTTGTGGTGATGTCGAGAAAGCGTTCGTAATGACCCAAATCCAAGTCTGTTTCAGCGCCGTCGTCGGTAACATAAACCTCGCCATGCTGGAACGGGTTCATCGTACCGGCATCGACATTGATGTACGGGTCGAATTTTTGCATCGCAACACTGAGCCCTCTCGATTTGAGAAGCAAGCCCAGCGATGCGGCGGCAATTCCTTTTCCCAGCGAGGAAACGACGCCGCCGGTAACAAAAATATATTTTATGTTTCGCTTTGCCAATTTAATTCCCCACGCTTTCTCCGAATGAGTCCTTCGGACTTAAATCTAAACCCGTCAAAAATTCTTCTATAGCAATTATATCTGATGGAACGTCCACAGAGATCGTATCTTCCTTTACAGTTGCAACTTTTATTTTGTAACCGTTCTCCAGCACACGAAGCTGCTCCAATTTTTCAGCCTGCTCGAGCGGCGTTTCTTTGAGCTTGGTCACTTTTTGAAGAAAACTGTTTCTATAAACATATATTCCAAGATGTTTGAGGAACTTGAAATGATTGAGATATTCCTGTTGATGCACGCCTCGTAAAAATGGTATTGCACTTCTTGTGAAGTACAGCGCATTCCCGTTTTTGTCGATCACGACTTTAACCACGTTTTGAGAGAAGAGCGTATCGCTTTCCCGAATTGGCACAGCAGCAGTCAACATGACATTTTCGCGTGACTTAAGAAGCACAGAGATTGCGGCATCGATTGTTTTCGGCGAAATTATCGGTTCATCTCCCTGGATGTTCACGACAATGTCTGCTCTTACCTTTCTTGCCGCGGCTGCACACCGATCTGTTCCGCTTTTCAACGATGCGGACGTCATAACGAACTTTCCGCCGAAATTGCTCACGGCCTTCGCGATTCGCTTGTCGTCAGTAGCGACGAAAACTTCATCGACCTTTTTCGCAGCGCAGACTTGCTCATATACATGCTCGATCATCGGCGTGCCGGCGATTGGCGCGAGCGGCTTCCCGGGAAAGCGAACAGAAGCGTAGCGAGCAGGAATGAAGGCGATTATTTTTGAATTCGCAGCCATTGTCGGAACCTATTTATCAATAACCTTAGGTACTTTGAAAAACTTTTCAGTCTTTGCCGGCGCATTTTTCAGTGCCTCTTCCGCCGGAATCGAAGGTTTCACCACATCGTCACGGAAAACATTTTGCAGCTCAATTACATGAGAGAGCGGCTCGATTTGAGACGTGTCAAGCCCGTTCAGCTTTTCCATGAAAGCGAGGATTTCGTTGAATTGCTCAGTGAACTTTGACTTTTCATCTTCGTCGAATTCCAGCTTCGCAAGCTTTGCGATATGCTCAACGTCTTTTATTGTGACAGCCATACTTTTAACTCCTTAAGTCAACAGTCGGTAGATTTCGCCACAGAAACAAACTCATAAAACCCCCACCGCGGTTTTTATCCTTGATCCAATCGATGGATGACTGAAGAAAATTTTCTCGATCCACGCGGGCGGGTTCTCGGGAGTGAGGTTCAATTTGCCCAATTTTCTCATGGACTCCGCAAATTCATTTCTCATTCCTGTGGCATCGAGTGCGAAGATATCCGCCTCGTGCTCAATCCTTCGAGAATAGAAATTTCCGAGCGGCATTGCAATAACGCCGAAAATTGCCATTACAAACGCGAGAAGCGGAATAGCGCCGAGATAATAAATCGCCACGTGCATCATAGCTGCGTAAGCCGAGTAAATCTGTGCCATGATATAGAACCCGATCAGGCTCACGACTGCGCTGACGGCAATTCCTTTCATCACGTGATGTTTGACGAGATGTCCAAGCTCGTGTGCAAGCACGACTTTTATCTCCTCATTTGTAAATTCTTCGAGAAGCGTATCGCTTATGATGATTTTCCGCGATCTCCCGAGTCCGGTGAGGGCAGCGTTTGCCTTTCGTGTCTCGCGGCTCAGATCGAACGAAAAAACGCCGCTCATTTTATACCCAAATTTTTCAACGAGCGTGTTCAGCCTGCCGCGAAGTTCGTCGTTCGAAAGCGGATTGAGCTTATAAAACATCGGAAGTATTATCGTCGGGAACAGCTGCGCAAGCAAAATCTGGAAGAGAAAAAAGAACCCGGCGAAAATCAGCCACCATATTTGCGGGTAATGAACCAGCAGAAAATAAAATACAAAAAGCACGATGACGCCAAGAACACTTCCCACCAAAGCACACTTCAACTTCTTGAACATCCACTTCGCAAAATTTTGGTTGGAAAGCTTGAACCTGTGTTCGATTACGAAATCGGCGTAATAGTCGATAGGGAACTTGATAATTGAGAAAACAATCTCGACCGCAAATACGAAAAGAAGAAATTCCACATAGAGGTTTCGATTGATCGCGGCGAAATCCATGAAGAAATCCTTGAGGTTCGTGAAGGTCAGAAGGCCTATATAAACGAGTGTCAGCAGCAGACCGGCAAGGGAAAATGTGATTCTCATTTTCAGGTAATCGTCGGGTGCAGCAGATTCGGATTGAGACAGTTGGACCGCGGATTGGGGAAAAGCTCGCTTCCAAAACTTAATTCTGCCGTGCACTTGATAAATTAGAAAAGAGAAGCTTGAAAATCAAATGATTATGCTTATTTTATTTGAAATTCATCAGAAACTATTGCAGCCTATCGGGCGTTACAAGCATTGCATGAAAACAGTGTTCTTGCCTTTTGCTTTGGCGACAATTTTTTACCTTGTCATGCCGACCATGGCACAGATAAAAGAAAACTGCACTTTCAGCGGCATCATCTCAAATTCAGAATCCGGGGAAACGCTTATTGGTGCCACTGTAATAATCAAGGAGCTTAAAACCATCGGCGCATCCTCGAATGCCTACGGCTTCTATTCAATTACAATTCCACCCGGGATATACACTGTTGCTGTTCAATACCTCGGCTTCAAAGTTAAAATTGACACTCTCAGACTTGATCGAAATATGACTGTAAACTTTGCTCTGGAGCCGGAGCCGATCAGGGAAGGTGAGGTGGTCGTTTCAGGCGAACGAGCAAATGAAAATGTCACTTCGACCAATATGAGCACCAATAATCTACAGGTAAAGCAGATAGAGGCTGTGCCGGTCCTCCTCGGAGAAAAAGATATCATGAAGACAATTCAGCTGCTTCCGGGCATTGAAGCGACTGGTGAGGGAAGCACGGGTTTTTATGCGCGCGGCGGGGGCGCAGACCAGAATCTTATCCTCCTTGATGAAGCTCCGGTTTACAATCCGTCGCACATGCTCGGGTTTCTCTCCGTGTTCAACTCGGATGCGATAAAAGATGTGACCGTGATGACCGGCGGAATCCCTGCGGAATACGGCGGAAGGCTCTCTTCCGTCGTGGATGTCCGGAGCAACGACGGGAACGAAAAAGATTTCGGGGTGATCGGCGGAATCGGTCTTCTTGCGTCGAGGCTGACGATAGATGGTCCTATCGTGGAGAATCAGGGTTCGTTTATTATTTCCGGCAGGCGAACCTACGCGGATCTATTTCTTAGGTTGTCCAGCGATACCGCGATAAATCGTGTTCGGTTGTATTTCTACGATCTTAATGCAAAAGCGAATTATAATCTTGGAGACAAAGACCGGATTTTTCTGTCGGGATATTTCGGCAGAGATAACTTCAGCTACCCGAACTTGTTCGGATTCAATTGGGGAAATGCGACCGGTACATTGAGATGGAATCACATTTTTGGCGATAAGGTTTTTTCCAATACATCGCTTATCTACAGCGATTACGGATACGTCAACGACGTTGGGTCGAATCCGAATCAGTTCGAGATAACTTCCGGGATCAGGGACGAAAACTTCAAAACTGATTTTCAATATTTCCTGAATTCCGGCAACACGCTGTCATTCGGAATAAATTCCATCTATCACACTTTTCTTCCGGGTAGTATTACAGCTGGTCCGGGCGTGAACGTCAATAACATTTCGATTGAGCAGAAGTACGCACTGGAAAATGCTGCGTACATTTCCGACGATGCCGGCATATTGCAAAACATAAAATTGAATTACGGCCTGCGGTTATCGTCGTTCAGTCTTCTCGGCCCGGGAAATATCTTCTCGTATGATAATGAAGGGAACATCCTCGACACCACTAATTACGGCGCCGGCAAATTTATTAAAACTTTTATTAGCCTCGAACCGCGTGTTGCAGCGACATTAATCCTGGACAGTGCAAACTCTATAAAATCATCTTATTCGAGAACCGCGCAGTACCTTCACCTTCTGACAAATTCGACTTCAACGAATCCGAGCGACCTATGGATTCCAAGCACGAATAATGTTCCACCGCAATATGCCGATCAGGTTGACATCGGATACTTTAAAAACATTGATGATGACAATTATGAAGGCTCGCTTGTCCTGTACTACAAGGCAATGCAGAATCTTATCGATTATAAGAACGGAGCGGACTTGCAGCTCAATCCGACTGTCGAATCTCTTCTGCTGTTTGGAAAGGGTTGGAGCTACGGCGCGGAATTTCTTCTTAAGAAAAAATTCGGACCTCTCACCGGTTGGCTGGCATATACTCTTTCAAAAACCGACGAACAATTTGCGCAGATAAACGAAGGGCAGCCTTTCCCCGCGACACAGGATAGGACCCATGACATTTCAATCGTCGTCATATACGATTTGAATAACAGCTGGACGTTCGGCGCAACCTGGGTTTATTACACGGGGAATGCGATAACATTTCCGAGCGGCAACTATATGATCGACGGGAGGCTTGTACCATATTATACTTCGCGCAACGCCTACCGGATGCCTGCGTACAACCGTCTGGACTTATCGGCAACATGGAACATCAACGCGCATTCGGACCTGAATTTCTCCTTGTACAATGCTTACGATCGAATGAATCCATACTCAATCAGCTTTGAACAGGTTCCTGGCAATCCAAACCAGACTGAGGCACTCCAGACGACGATATTTCCAATCATGCCCTCTGTGTCGTATGATTTCAATTTCTAACGTTCGATAAACCGTTATGAATAAAGGATTATTCAAGAGCAGTAAATTTGTTTTCGCCTCGGTTTTAATTTTTGGCATTTCTTCCTGCCAAAAAGTTGTTTCAGTAGATCTTAACCAGGCGAATCCGCAGATCGTCATAGAAGGATTGGTGAACGACACTGGAGGCATTGATTCCGTTACCGTGAACATGACCGGAGATTATTTTACGCCGTCGCTGAGCTTTCCGCCTGTCGCCAATGCCATGGTTGTCATATCCGACAACGCAGGGGAAACCGACACTTTAAACGAAGTACAAAGTGGAGTTTATTATTCCTCAAATCCGAAAGGCGTTTCCGGCAGCACATACTCACTGAAGGTGGTTGCGAATGGAAAGGAATACGACGCAGTCTCTTTGATGCCGCAGAAAGTTGATATCGATTCGTTTTATTCCGTCAAAACGACAAATCCCTTCGGCGGGGAATCGAGCTACGAATTCTATGTGACATTTAGAGACCCGTCGCAGCAGGGAAATTACTACCGGATCGTTCCGCATGATAATGCAATTCCTCTTGACTCTCTCAACGGAGAAGGTGGCGGGATTCATATTTACGATGACGAGTTCATAAACGGGAATGAAGTCAGTTATGAATTCAGAATCGGTGGACACGTGAATGCAGGAGATACGGTGAGCGTCGATCTTCTTTGCATAGACAAGAATGTTTACGAGTACCTGAGCACTCTCAGAACAACCATCGAAACGGATCGAAGTCCGACCTCTTTAGCGCCGGCAAACCCGAATACAAACCTTACAAACGGGGCATTAGGATATTTCTCGGCTTATACGATCGATACCAGGGCGATCATTATTAAGTAGCTATCTTTTAAAAAATCGGACGGAGCACTCTTTCATCATTGAAGAAGCAGCTCGTCGAAAAATCCTGCACCTTAATGGCACAGGCAATACTTTCTTGATGTCCCTAAATGCTTCCGGCGGGTTTTATTTGGCAATTGCCTTTTTCTACCGACTTAGTATTAGCTAAATTATGCCACGGTCAAAAGGAATAACTTATGAAAATCAAGCTCGGGATTATTGGAACTGGAATTGCAGCGCGAGAGTTGCATCTTCCGCCGCTTCAAAACCTGAAAGACAAGTTTGAAATCGCCATGGTATGCAACCACACCGAGCCGAAAGCCAAGGAATTCTCGAAACTTGCCGGAGGTGCGCCTTATGTTCTGGATTATCATGAGCTGCTGAAGAATCAGGAAATAGAAGCTGTCGATATCATTCTTCCGGTTGAGCTTAATCTTGCCGTAACCCAAGACGCGCTTGAAGCAGGAAAACATGTCATAGTCGAAAAGCCGATTGCATCAAACCTTCAGGATGCGAAGGTTATGACTACGTTTGTACAGAAATACGAGCGGGTTATGATGGTCGCAGAAAACTACAGGTATAATCCGGTGTTTAATAGGGTAAAGGAGATGATCCATGATGGTAGAATCGGCGAGCCCTACTCGGTATTCTGGGACCAGTTTACGGTGACAGGCGCGGACAACCAATATGCGAAGACAAAATGGAGGATCAATCATAAGTATCCGGGCGGATTCGTTACCGACGCGGGTATCCATAATATCGCCGTTCTCCGCGACCTTTTCGGTGAGATTAACTCGGGAATCGCTTTCAACCGAAGCGTGAACCCGGCAATCGGTAAAATGGATTCAATGTCGTTCCAATTTGTGTTCGAGAATGGCGTTAACGGCGTATTCAATATATATTTCAGCGCTCAAGGCGTCAGCGAGGGCCGCCTCATGATTATGGGAACCAGGGCAACACTCGTGATTGAAGGGAATTTTGTAACGGTAAAAAGTCAGGGCAATCCGGATATCAAAGAAGAGATTGAAACTGAAGGAGGCTACCAGCACCAGTTTGAAGATTTTTATGATTGCATTGTGAACGGAAAGGAGCCCGTCTGTACATTCTACGAAGCTTATAAAGATTTTCGAACGATCGTAGCTGCACTCGACTCGTCACGGAAATGGGATGCACTTTCGCTTTATTAAACGGCAAAATGTCGAGAGACGAAATCGGGAAACGGAATTGACAAATTACAAGAGGTAAACAAATGAAATTCTTTGAGAAGAAAAAGGCGAATAATTTTCTGCTGCTATTTGCAATGAGCATTTTTGTTTGCAATGTCCATGATGTACATGCTCAGGAGACGATGATCGGTGAACAGAACGGAACGACGTGGAAAAATCTCGTCATCGGAACACCAGAGGAGTCCATTTCGCGAAAGACATTTTATGTCAACGGGCTTTACGACATGTCTGTATTCTGGTCGCAGCATGCGGAGTTAAAGATAGACGCTGTGAATTTCAACGATGCATTTATCGGCATAAATGTCGGACAAATTCGCGATGGCTTGGATTCATTCTACGTCGATGATAGAAATCTTCAAGTGCCGATCGTCGACGCAGTTTTGATAATTCGGCTGCAGAATGCTCAGATCAGCAAGGCGAAAGTTGACGATATCATAAGACAATTCCGCGAAGCGACTATAAATGGAACCGATCCGACACGTGAAGACAAGATTTGGCGTGAAGCTTTGAGACTTCTAATATAATCGTATGCCTGCAAATGTCGTTGTCATTTTAAGGCGTTTGAAATTCTGCCACTCATAGCCTAAACTCAACTATATGACTGACCACGTATGAAAAAGAGATTTATTCCGCCAAAAAATCTTTCGATAGGAATTGTAGGAAATGTCGCAAAATCTTCGACATGCGAAACTGCCTACGCTCTAATCAAGATTCTTGAAGAACGAAACGTAAGATTTTTTGTCCAAAGCGAGATCGTCGGGCAGATGCGGAGCGTTTGCAGCTACGACGCGCACAAAGTCTCTCTCAAATCGCTGGAGATTCCCGGCTGCTCGGACATAATCGTTTCTCTCGGCGGGGACGGCACGATTCTGCGGACCGCGAAGATGGTCGGCGAATTGGATAAACCGATCCTCGGTGTCAACCTCGGCAAGCTCGGCTTCCTTGCGGAATTAAATTTTGATGAATTAAGAAACAGTATCGATGAGCTTCTCAAAGGCAAGTTTAATATAGAAGAAAGGACCGTGCTCAAAGCCTCCTTCACACAAGCGGAAGATCATGCCGGTGGGAAGGTTAAAGCGGTTTTTGCCCTCAACGACATCGTTATCGATAAAGCCGGCTCGCCGCGCATGATAGATTTGGAAACTTATGTAGATTCGGAATATTTGATTACGTATCGTGCGGATGGGATAGTTTTAAGTACACCTACAGGCTCAACGGGTTATTCATTGTCCACCGGCGGGCCGATCATTTCGCCGGAGAGCCGTGTTATTGCAATAAGCCCGATTTCACCGCATACTCTGACTGCCCGGCCGGTAATTGTTCCCGATGATTCCAAAATACGCATAGTGGTACGTTCGACTTCTCAGCCTCAGTCTGATGCGCCTATGGTGCAAAGGCAAGTTATGGTAACAGCCGACGGGCAAACGTCAACCATTCTTCCGCAGCCGGCGGAAATAAATATTTCGCTTGCGGCACACAGGATAAAACTTCTTCGCAGAAGTAAAAACGGATTCTTTAATTTGCTAAGGACAAAACTGATGTGGGGCGCCGATATTAGATCGCCCGAAGGGTCCCGGCCGAGCGAACCAAAGTCGGGAGAGGAAAACATATGAGGCTGATTCTTTCGATTATGATTGTGCTCGCGTTTGCTTTTGAGGCTGACGCACAGATTATTGCGACAGACTCGATTTCACATGAAAGGATTCTCGTCGGTCCTGTGTACAGACAGGCATTCCAGGATTCAACATGGTACAGTGAAAATTACTCGATATACAAACCTTCTGCCGAATTGATCCGGCAAATAGATTCTCTCGACTCGGGCGATTCGATTTCAATTGTATTCGGTTCATGGTGCTCTGACAGTCATATGTGGGTTCCGATGTTTCTCAGCATAACCGACAGCACGACCCTGGCGCACAGAATTGGATTTGTGGCCGTGCCGCGATCGAAAGGCTGGCGCAACCGGCTGACGCCCGGTCTCGACATCGAGAAAGTCCCGACGTTTATATTTTATCATGAAGGAAAAGAAATCGGGAGGATTATCGAAGAGCCGAAAGGAGACATTGGCGGCAACATCGTGGAGATACTTGAAGGTGAATCCACGGGAAGAGTGCATTAGACTCATTGATGCGGTACGTTTTCACCAATGAGCTATAAGTTGCCGGTCAATAAGGACGTTGAGATCGCGAATGCCGATGTGATGGACTGGATGGGGCGCAATCCATCCAAAGAATTTCATCTGTCGTTTTTGGATCCGCCATTTAACCAGGGGAAAGAATACAAATTCTTCAATGACAAATTGTCACATGAGGAATACTGGAAATGGATGGAAGGAGTTTTGTCTGAAATTCTCAAGCGAACTGTCGATGGTGGAGCGGTTTATTTCATGCAGCGTGAAAAGAACACGGAGTTTGTGCTCAGCGCGATTCGAAAAACCGGCTGGTCACTCCAAAATCTTATCATCTGGAAAAAGAAGACCTCCGCCGTACCCGGAACGAACAGGTTTGGAAAGCAGTTTCAAGTTATCGCATTTGCAACCAAGGGCGAGAAGCCGAGGATTTTCAATCGACTGCGAATATCACCTCCTCTTCCGGCAGAGTACAAGTATGAAAGAGAATCCGGAGTTTATCTTACGGATGTTTGGGACGACATCCGCGAGCTAACTTCGGGATACTTTGCCGGCGATGAAGCTATCAGGGCAGAAAATGGAGAGAGATTTCATAAGCAGCAATCTCCGATAGCCTTGCTTTTAAGAGTAATCATGTCGTCAAGCAGCGTCGGCGACACGGTGTTCGATCCGTTCGCAGGCACGGGAACGACGTCCGTCGTTGCAATGCAGCTGAAAAGGAATTCAATCGGCGTTGACATCGATCCCGAGAACGTGAAATTGATTCGCCGGCGATTGAAGGAAGTACGCGCTTCCGACGATGTCTCGAAATATTTCGATTATTACAGACATACCGATGGGCTTGAGTCTATAACCGGTTTTGCAAATAGACCGAGAACTTTTCCTCTAGATCTTAAACGGGCAGCGATGTGAACCCGGAGGACAGAAATTATATCTAAAATTCCGGATTAAAGATTCATGACGCCCGTTCAAGTGCCGCCTTGCGGCATCCCGCATATCCTATTATTTTAATAATGTATGAGCGGGAAAAAACTCTGGACAGTTTTAGACATAATCAAATGGGGAACTGATTACCTCACCGAGAAGGGCTTCGATGAAGCGAGGCTGAACATCGAGCTTCTCTTGTCGGCAACGCTCGGTATGAAAAGATTCGACCTTTACGTCAAGCACGACCAGCCTTTAAGGGAAGGCGAGCTCGAGGAATTCAAAGTTCTCCTAAAACGAAGACTTACACATGAACCCATTCAGTACATTCTCGGTAAGACCAATTTCTATTCCATCGAATTAAAGGTTGACCGCCGCGCACTCATCCCGCGTCCGGAAACGGAAGTCCTTGTCGAAAGTGTGATCGAGCACTGCCGAACTTGCCTTTCTCAAAAAGAAAGGTTGCAAATTTTGGATATCGGTACCGGTTCCGGCTGCATTGCGATAGCGCTCGCAAGATTTCTGAAGAGAGCTTGCATTGTTTCTTTGGACAAAAGCGGAGATGCACTTGCTTTAGCGTGCGAGAATGCCAGATTGACCGAGACTGAGCAGCAAATTGAATTCCAGCAAGTCGATTTTTCGAGTCTTGATAAAAATATTTTTGGAAGGACGTTCGATGTCGTGGTGTCGAACCCGCCGTATGTTTCGCGCACTGATTTTGAAACGCTCGCGCCTGAAATAAAAGAGTTCGAGCCGGCTGGTGCTATAAGTGACTGCACGGACGGGTTGACTTTTTTCAGGAGGATTTCGCAGATTACGCCGGTACTTTTGAATAATCCGGGCTGGGTTTTTGTTGAGGTTTCGTTCGGTCAAGCAAAAGACGTAGAAAAAATTTTCCTTGAAGCAGGGGGGCGAGAACTTAAAATTACGAAGGACCTTTCTAACATTGAGCGAGTCGTCGGTGTCCGGATGGATCCAACTTGAGCAAGGCTCTAAAATGAAGAAGGTGGCACAAAGGGGCGACGAAAAGGAAGTACATCGCGGAACAACTTCATTTGTGTCGCTGCATTTTTGCAACTTACGGCCCTTTTAAATGAAAGCGGTAATTCAGCGGGTAAAAAAATGTACCGTGAAAGTCGGCGACAGTGTGAAAAGGGAAATCGGTACCGGTATTTTAATTTTTCTCGGCGTCCACGAGGAAGATAGTGAGGCCGACGCGAACAGCCTTGCCGGCAGATGTGCTGCATTGAGAATCTTTGATGACTGCAACGGGAAGATGAATCTTTCCGTAAAAGACCTCGGTGGCCGTGCTATGGTGGTGTCGCAATTTACTCTTTATGGCGACGCGAGCAAAGGTAATCGTCCGAATTTCATGCGGGCGGCAAAGCCTGAGCTTGCAGAAAGACTGTACAATCATTTTGTTTTGTGTCTCGAAAAATTGTTGAGTAAAGAAAAAATCGTCACAGGAATTTTTCGAGAAACTATGGATGTTGAATTAACCAACAATGGTCCTGTAACAATAATTATCGAGACAAAAGAACATGCTTAATCTTTTTTTGATTTTCGTTGCTCTCCAATCTCCGGTGCACTATGTCGCCGGCAAGAACACTACGGTGTACTATCCGGCCAGCATTGACACATCTGTCGCTGAAAGCTATGCGGCGGCAATAGATCGCATGTGCATTGATGACACGGCGAGGTTTAAGATCGGATTCGAGCAAGCGGTGAAGGTAAGACTTTGTTCCGATGCTTATGAGTTTTCCAGCCTGACGGGGCTGGACTCGATCTTCTCTCCCCTGTGGAAAGATGGCACGCTCTATATCGCCGGTCAGGGGAATCTGGATGATGATGGGTATAAATCGATGCTTGAGTCTGGAGTCATCAAGGCGTTATTAAACCGGCTTCGTTATAACGGTGCGCCATGGTGGCTGGTAAATTCGGCTGCGATTTACGAAAGCGGCGAGTATAAGGATTGTCCGCCGCCATTGATTGGAAGCGTTGCCTATTTTTCCGATCTCGACGAGAGAATCCAGACCGCATCTTCGCCGGTGGAAGTGAGCGACCTGTGCTTTTATCTGGGCATGACCGGCAAATTTTTCGATCTTAATTTCGGCGCCGGCTCGATGTTGGATCTTGTCCGGGAATTTCAGCATGAGACTAATTTTAATGAAGCTGTGAAGGCGCTCTTTCATGTCGGACGAAGACAATTAGAAGCCGACTGGCGCAATTTTATTGCGAAAGAATCCGAAGGGAAATAAAGAATTGGAGCATGGATCGTTGATAAGCGCTCTGCGTGATCCCGCATCATTAAATAAATATAATCAAGGAGGCTGGAGTTGGAATCGATTGACGCGATTGGCTGGGGCCAGCATTCTATGATTTCTGAAACCGGGTGCATTCTGTACAATCCGCGGGCCGGTCGTTTTTAAGGACAAATCTAATTTTCATGAATCACTCGTCGCATTTTCTGTTCCTCTTTCTTGACGGAGTTGGAATAGGTGAGCAGGACCCGGATGTAAATCCCTTTTTTTCGACCGACCTTAAGTATCTGAAGCGCACATTTGGCGGCGTTCCATCAAGCAAGAATTGTCACCTTGAAAATGAATCGGCATTTGTCCTGCCGTGCGATGCCCTGCTCGGCGTCGAAGGATTGCCTCAAAGCGGCACAGGGCAGGTGACGCTGTTCACGGGGACTAATGCCGCAGAAATTATCGGGATGCATTTCGGCCCTTACCCGCATTCGCAGACGAGGCCGCTTCTCGAAGAAAAAAATATTTTCAAAGTCTTAAAGAATATTGGTGCCAACGTCCATTTTGCAAACGCGTTTCCGCGGCAATTCTTCGAATACGTTGAATCCGGCCAGCGGAGGCTGAGTGCCACGACACTTTCATGCATGATGAGCGGTGTGCCGCTTTGTACGGCGGATTCACTGCGGAATGGCGAAGGAATTTCCGCCGACATAACTGCGGAAAGATGGAGCTCCGACATGGGATATTCCGACATCAAACCGGCTAAAGCTTTTGACGCAGGAAAAGCTTTGAAACGAATTTCAGAGAAGCACGACTTTACAATGTTCGAGTTCTTTTTGACGGACAAAGCCGGTCATTCGAAGGACATGCTCATGGCGAAAAAAGTTTTAGAAACGTTCGATGAATTCTTCGGCGGGATCGTGGAAGGCGGATTGAATAATTTGACGATTTTAATTTCGAGCGACCATGGAAACGTAGAAGACATTTCGGTGAAGACCCACACGCTGAATCCCTCGTTCACCGCCGTGGCAGGACAGGAAGCTGAATTTTTTAAAGGAAAATTAGACTCCATAGCTGACGTAACGCCGGCAGTGGTGGAATTATTCAAGCAGCGTATTGGCTGAACAGATTATATCCTTCTAAACCGCTTGACTTTCCGTCAGCTCTTTGTTCAACGCGGTAACCAATTCCGTTACAACCTTTTCATTGCCGAGCATGTCACTCAGCGTTATCCTTTTCAGGACCACGTTAACTGCATTCTGCACCGAGCGCCACAGCGAACGCATTGAACAGTCAATTATATGATTGCACACATCTATCGCGCCTGTATGCGCATCGCAAAATGTCTCCTCATAAATTCTTCCGCCCAAAACCGTGAGGACTTCGCCTATGATGATTTGATCTGCCGGGCGGGCTAATTTGTATCCGCCGGATCGTCCGCGTGCACTTTCGATAAATCCGCCGATTCGAAGTATCCGGAGCAGTTTTGCAACATTCGCCGGGCTCAATCCTTCCGCGCGGCTTATATCAGGGATTGTCAATCCCTCAGGAAGATTTGAACTTCCGATGCGCAGCAAACAGCGCAAGCCGTATTCTTCTTGAGCACTTACTTTCATTATTAATTCCCACCTATTCTTGTCATGTGCAACAGACTTCTCATTTTTTTACCATTCTTTTCTCACCCTGTCCGATACTGTTCCTTCTATATGAAGCCCAATTCTAATTTAGCTTCCTGAGACATCATCTCCGGCGTCCATGGCGGCTCCCAGACGATTTCGACCCGAACGTCCTTAACTTCCGGTATCTGTGCGATTCTCTCGTGAACTTCAATGGGCAGCGACCTTGCTGCCGGACAACCTGGAGCAGTGAGCGTCATTTTTACATTAACGGCGAAATCATCATGGATATCTATTTCATATATCAATCCTAGCTCCCATATGTTGACCGGTATCTCCGGGTCGTAACATTCCTTTATTGCGTCTATAGCCTTATCTTCAAGCGTCTTTTTATCTATGATTTTTTCATTCGGTACTGCTGACATATTAACCTCTCAGAAATCTTTTCGATAAAATCTCTTCGAGTGAATTACGGACTTCCTCGATCTTGATATTTTTTAACACATCGTTTGCGAATGCATAAATCAAAATCATTTTTGCCTCTTCTTCGCCGATTCCGCGGGACCTCAAATAAAATATAGATTCCTTGTTAAGCTGGCCGACGGTCGCGCCGTGCGAACATTTGACGTCGTCCGCAAAAATTTCAAGCTGCGGTTTCGTATCGACCTTCGCGTCGTTCGACAAAATTATATTTCTGTTTTCCTGGTAAGAATTCGTCTGCTGTGCGCCTTTTCGTACCATGATCTTCCCGTTGAACACCCCGCGCGACTTGTCGTCCAGGATTCCTTTGTAGTGCTCCTGGCTCGTGCAATGTGGAGCGGCATGATCGATCAGTGAATGCGTATCGGAAAGCTGGTTGCCAGAAGTAAGGTATAACCCTTCAAGCACGGCATTCCCGCCCTCGCCTTTCAATGTGACGTTCAAGCTGTGTCTGTAAATATTTGCGCCGAGTGACACCGCCCTCGATTCATAGTTGCTGTCCTCATCTAACGATACATCCGTCGTGGCAACATGGTACGCATTTGTGCTCTCGGACTGTATTTTAACGGCTTCGACGTTCGAGTGTTCGCCAAGATAAACTTCGGTCACGGCGTTTGTAAAATACGTGCCGTCTCCTGTCGCGCCATAATGCTCAATAATATTTGCTTGAGAATTCTTTCCGGCAATTATTAGGTTTCTCGGTTGAGAGATGATCTTCTCTTCGCTTCGGTGATCCGGATCTTCAACATGCGAGATGAAAAGGACATGGATCGGCTGCTCGATGATGGTATCGTCGGGCAGGTAAATATATGCGCCGTCTGCTGCGAAAGCCGTGTTAAGAGCTGTGAATGCATCTTTGCCGGGCAGGGAGAATGTCGCAAGGTGTCCATGGATGCCATGATTGTCTTGTTTCATCGCCGCCGCTAGACTTCCGGCAATCGCTCCATCCGGCAACGGCAGAAGAGCCGAAAGCTCCGGTGAATAAGAGCCGTTCACGAATACGAGAGTGTGACTCTTCATTCCTTCGAACATGAATTTTGCAATCTCATTTTTGCTCGGAAGCATTATGTCGTTTGCATAGCCGAAATTGTGCTTCAGGATCGGACTTATGTCGGTGAATTGCCAATCCTCCTGGTGCAAATCGGGGAAATCCAGCTCCGCAAATTTTGCGATCGCTTCCCTGCGTACTTTGTGAAAATCTGAAGACTTTTCTCCATTCAAACGATTTTCAAAATCTTTGAAGAGCGACAGGTACCAATTTTTTATTCGAGATGTGTCAGCCATTATCTTACCGCTCCGTTAGTTTGCCGCGAGCGTTTCATCTTTTTCCTTCACCCAATCATAGCCCTTATCTTCGAGCTCGAGCGCCAATTCCTTGCCGCCGGATTTTACGATCCTGCCATTATACAGGACGTGAACGAAGTCCGGCACAATGTAATTCAAGAGCCGCTGGTAATGTGTCACAAGAATGATTGCGTTGTCTTTCAACCGAAGCGTATTGACGCCGTTTGCGACAATCCGCAATGCATCGATGTCTAGTCCCGAATCAGTCTCGTCGAGAATTGCCAGCTTCGGTTCGAGCACTGCCATCTGTAAGATTTCGTTCCGCTTCTTCTCGCCGCCTGAAAATCCTTCGTTGACCGCGCGGCTCAACAGAGTGTCGTTCATTTCGACAAGCTGCATCTTCTTTTTCAGCAGAGAAAGAAATTGTCCCGCACCGATTTCAGGTTGATTTCTGTACTTACGAGCTTCATTCAACGCGGTACGCAGGAAGGTCGTATTGTTGACACCGGGGAGCTCGACCGGATACTGGAACGCCAGGAAAACTCCTTCACGGCCTCTGATTTCGGGTGACATTGCCAACAGGTTCTTCCCCTCGTAAATTGCCTCACCGTTTGTCACGCGGTATTCAGGACGGCCGGCGAGAACGTTTGCGAGTGTGCTTTTGCCGGAACCATTCGGTCCCATGATGGCATGAACTTCGCCGGCATTTACGGTCAAATCGATTCCCCGCAGAATTTCTTTTTCTTCGACGGAGGCATATAGATTTCTGATTTCTAACATTAGTTTCCCTTTATTGGTAATTACTAAGAGCTAATGGCCAATTCTTATTTTTAACCTACACTTCCTTCGAGACTCATGCTCAACAACCGTGTTGCTTCGACGGCAAACTCCATCGGAAGCTGTTTGAATACCTGTTTGCAATACCCGTTGACTATTAGTCGCACTGCGTCTTCGGTAGAGATTCCCCTTTGGTTTAAATAGAATATCTGATCCGCACCGATCTTGGATGTCGTGGCTTCATGTTCGACTTGTGCAGTCGGGTTGTTAGTTTCGAGATAAGGGAAGGTGTGTGCACCGCACTTGTCGCCGATGAGAAGCGAATCGCACTGCGAATAATTTCTCGCGTTCTCCGCTTTCTTAGTAATCCTCACTTGTCCCCTGTAGCTGTTGTTGCTTCTCCCGGCAGAAATTCCTTTCGAGATAATCGTGCTCTTTGTGTTCTTGCCCAGGTGAATCATCTTTGTGCCGGTGTCGGCTTGCTGCATATTGTTCGTCATGGCAACGGAATAAAACTCGCCGACGGAATTGTCACCCTGCAAAATGCAGCTCGGATATTTCCATGTGATTGCGGAGCCGGTCTCGACCTGCGTCCATGATATCTTTGAATTCACGCCGCGGCAGGCACCGCGTTTCGTCACGAAGTTATAAATTCCACCTTTGCCGTCTTTATCGCCGGGATACCAGTTCTGCACCGTCGAATACTTTATCTCCGCATTATCGAGAGCCACCAGTTCGACAACTGCCGCGTGAAGCTGGTTCGTGTCACGGATAGGAGCCGTGCAGCCTTCGAGATAACTGACATAACTTCCTTCTTCTGCAACAATAAGTGTTCGTTCGAATTGTCCGGTCTCAGACGCGTTGATGCGAAAATAAGTCGAAAGCTCCATCGGGCATCTCACGCCTTTGGGAACGAATGCGAACGAACCGTCGCTGAAAACCGCCGAGTTCAACGAAGCAAAAAAATTGTCCGTATATGGAACAACTGTTCCCAAATATTTCTTGACAATGTCCGGATATTTTTGAATTGCTTCCGATATCGAACAGAAAACAATTCCCATTTCGATGAGTTTTTCTTTGAATGTTGTCGCCACCGAAACACTGTCGAATACTGCATCGACTGCAACTCCCGCAAGCTGCTTCTGTTCCGAAAGCGGAATTCCTAGTTTTTCAAATGCTTTCAAAAGATCCGGGTCAGCTTCATTTAGACTGTTGAGCGTAGGTTTTTTTTTCGGAGCGGCATAATAAACGATGTCTTGATAATCGATCGGGTTATACTTCACGTTCGACCAATGCGGCTCTTTCATCGTCAGCCAATGCTTGTACGCTTTCAACCGCCACTCAAGCATCCAGTCGGGCTCGTGCTTCTTTTCCGAGATCATTCCAATGACTACCTCGCTCAAGCCCTTCGCGATTTTGTCCTCCTCTATATCTGAGAACAAATCCGTACTTGTATTCTGCATTCGCTAATTTCTCAACTACTTCGTTACTCATTTCAAACTCCTATAGCATCGCGATCATATCAAAAAAGAATATCAGCCGCAGAAAACGCAAAGGCAATAAAAATAGAATTAAATCCCGATCGATCATTCCATGCAAGTGAAGCGGGATGCCGCTATTAAGGAGTGCCTGCGGGATAGGCCGCACCCCTCGACTCTCAGCGCTCTCGGCGATTAAAGAGCTTTTTACTTTTCTTGACGAAGCCTTTTGCTTCAAATTCACTTTCCAAATCATTACGTTGGTAACTTAGCTAATCTGGATTTAAAAGTCAAGATTAAAAAATGGGTGAGAGCAATTAATTCCTAAGTTTTTCGAATGTGCGTGCTCTATGTATGAAACAATTCGAGTTGAAATTCAGGTTTTTGAGTGGTAAGATAAATGGGGTCGCTCTGAATTAGTCGAGCGGCGTGATGATAATTTGACTTGAGTTACTCGATTGAAAAAGCCGGAGGAACTATCACATGAGCAGAATAAAATTTCTAGTTGAGTATGCTGCCGCAGTAGCTGTCGCTGGTCTCACTCTTGCCGTCACTCCTGGGAGCACGCGCGAAAATGCCGCCGCAAAATATAAAGTGGCACCCGTAGTTACTCTAAAAGTGCAGCCATTCTTGCCTAACGAGGTGAAGCTGTTGGACGGGCCATTCAAACACGCAATGGAGATGGATTCGGCATACATGCTCAGTCTTGAACCGGATAGACTGCTAAGCTGGTTTCGCAAAGATGCGGGTCTGACGCCAAAGGCTCCGGTGTATGGTGGATGGGAGTCGCTGGGTTTGGCCGGCCACACTCTTGGTCATTATCTTTCCGCGTGTTCCAGGATGTATCTCGATACGGGCGACAAACGGTTCCTTGAGCGCGTGAACTATATCGTGAACCAGCTGGACTCCTGTCAGATGGCAAACGGCAACGGATATGTCGCGGCCATACCGGACGGCAAAAATATTTTCGGAAGAGTGTCGCGCGGCGAAATAGACTCAGCACACGGTATGGAGGGTTGGGCACCATGGTATACGATACACAAGCTTATGGCTGGTTTGCGCGACAGTTATTTATATTGCGGAAACCAGGAAGCCAAAACGGTAATGGTACGTCTTGCCGGCTGGGTTTATGAGACGACTAAGAATCTCAGCTATGCCCAATGGCAAATAATGCTCGATGTTGAATATGGCGGAATGAACGAAGTGATGGCGGACGCCTATGCCATATCCGGTGACAAGAGGTATCTTGAAGTGGCACGCAAATTTTACGACAACCGTGTGCTGAAACCACTTTCTGAACAGCGTGACGATCTGAACGGTTTTCATGCAAACACGCAGTTTCCAAAAATCATCGGGCTCGAGAGGATCTATGAATTAACCGGGGACACAAGCCTGCACGAGACGGCGAAATTCTTTTGGAAAACGGTTGTGTACCATCATTCATACGTTACAGGCGGAAACAGTGACGGAGAATTCTTTGGGCCGCCGGATACCCTTAATGATTACCTCAACTACAACACCACCGAATCGTGCAACACTTATAATATGCTGAAGTTGACCCGGCATTTGTTCTTTCAGGATCCCAAACCTGAATATGCCGATTATTATGAGCGGGCGGTATGGAATCACATCCTTGCATCTCAGGATCCTCAGGATGGAATGATGTGCTACTACATTGCGCTGGAGCCGGGAGGGCGGAAAGTGTACAATACGCCGTTTAATGATTTTTGGTGCTGCACAGGGACTGGAATGGAAAATCATGCGAGGTATAACGACAATATTTATTTCCACGATGACTCGACGTTATATGTGAATTTATTCATAGCTTCTGATTTGAATTGGGCAAAAAACGGAATAAGCGTTAGGCAAGAAACGAATTTCCCGGAGTCCGGGGCTGTGAAGTACAGTTTCACTTGTAAAAAACCTGTACACATGTCACTAAAGATTCGTCATCCGTTCTGGGCAACGAAAGAATTTTCGATTAAGATCAACGGCAAACCCGTTGAATTGCAGAGCAAGCCGCAAAGTTACGTAACGCTCGATCGCGTGTGGAAGAATGGTGATGTGGTTGAGCTGCATATGGGCTTATTCCTTCGAACCGAATCCATGCCAGACAATCCAGACCGGATCGCGGTGTTTTACGGACCGATACTTCTCGCCGGCGATCTCGGATCCATCGGAGATACTTCTCAAATACCAGTTCTCGTCACAAACATGAAACCAATATCCGACTGGATCGAACCAGTGCAGAGCAAACCTCTGGCATTCATGACGAAAGATGTCGGCAAGCCCAAAGATGTGGAGATGGTTCCTTTTTATAAATTATACAACAAGAGGTATTCTGTTTATTGGGATCTTTACACCAACGAGAGCTGGCAGGCAGAACAGGCTGAGAATCAGCGAGAGTTGAAGGAAGAGAAAGACTTCGATGGCCGCACGATCGACGCCGTTGGAATCGGTGATACGCTCGACGAACACAACCATGCGTTCGCGGGATTTATCACACAAACTGGAGAGATGGTGGGCAAACCGTTTGTAGATGCAACATGGAATGGATGGTTCTCATTTAAAATGAAGGTGAACCACGATACGTCAAATGATCTTGTCGTGACTTATTGGGGAAGCGAACCGTTGAAAGAAAAGTACAATATCTCCGTCGATTCCGAAAATATCGCAACAAAGACTCCATCCGTGATCATACCAGGGAGATTTTTCAATGTGGTATATCCACTGCCGGACTCCTCCATCAAAGGAAAGTCAGACGTGACTGTCAAATTCCAGGTACCTCCGATAGGTGCGGCCGGCGGTGTGTTTGGAGTAAGGATTGTAAAAAGCGAACTCAAATAGACAAGAAGCAATTTTGTAAAATGTTCTCTAATATCACTCATCAGAGAGGCGATGCAGTCAGATAGAATCTCCACCTCTCTTTGAGTTTGCAGGGAGTTGATTTTCGTTTGCAAGATTCATACGTTACCATGGTGGGATCGGTCACAAAACACGAGAAGAAATTGTGCCCTAAAGCTGCACTCTGATTTAAGATTCAAGGAGGTTCTTATGAAGAAGTTACTGTTACTTTTCACGGTGTCTCTTCTGATGCCGATGGCTTCGGTTTTCTCACAGACTTTGAGTGATTATGTGTTGCAAACACGCGGCGACACTCTTGTAGTAAAAGATGATATTGCTTATGGTGGTACGAATACTCTGTATAGTCTCATGGCTTCGGATAGTGAAGCTCCCGCAACGCGTGTATATGAGTTGACAAACGGAGGAATTTATTCGTTGGTGAATAATCCTGTAACTTCCTCCACCTATAGGACCATTATTATGGGACCGACGCAGACTTCTTTGAAAGTAAGCAAAGGTGCTGCACCCCCGATTCTTTCGGGCTCGTATGCCACAGGCGTTAACACCGATGGAGGTACGAACGTTGGTAAAGACCTGCTTGTTAAAAACATTGATCTTGAAATGGGTAATTCTGCCGGCAACGGTGGTGGATGGGCATGGTTTGATTTTAACGGACCCAATATGAGACTTCAAGTAGATAACTGCATTATGGAGCATACCTGGTGGACATGGGTTGGAGGTCCTCCTGCTGACGAGAGTGTATTTTTCACAAACGATTACTTCGTAAATTTAGACGGTCATACCTGCCGTCGAAATGGCGGTGTTATAGACCCCAATGGTAGTGCTCCTCATCAGGATACTATCGAGGCTATAAACTGTACACACGTGAACGTACAGGGTTCTATATACAAATCAAGACCAGACTATTCGATTGATAAAATGCTTTTCGATCACAATGACTTCATTGATTGCGCTGGTTTTGTTTTTATGAATTCCGCCGCCGATGTTTCCAACTACAGTGTCACGAACAATATTTTTGTAAATGTACAACTGCAAGGATTCTGCCCTCTCCTTTCAAGTGTTGATAAAGGTGAAGTTGATCAGGATAACGAGCCTATGGGTCTTGTTAACGTAAGGCCTGATTCTCTTTTTAATGCAACCGGTGCAAGTTTTTATGCTGACGCGAACTTAGTTTATTGGGATCCCTCACTTGCTGATATCGTTTCAACATTAAATACCAGCAAAGTAAATGGCCAGACAAATTGGGTTTCCCAGATGATAGTAATGAACTCTAGAACTGATTCCGCGTTTGCTAATAAATCAAAATATCCTCACCTTACAAGTCGTGGATGGATTCAAAATGAACTCCCTGCTTTTAGCAACACGAATGATTTGCTTACAACTCAGCTTGCACTAGTAAAAGCCTTTGCAATAGCGACAGTTGACACAAACTACGGGACTCCATTGACATCCTGGCGCACTCCAGTTGATTCAGAAGCTGCAAATTTCGTCAATGCTGATTGGCCCATTCCAATTGATCTTTCTTATACTAATTCTGACTTATTAACTGCAGGGCTTGGTGGTTTCCCGGTTGGCGACTTAGACTGGTTCCCAACTCAATATACAACATGGCAAGCTCAGGAAAGTTCTGAATTGGCATATATTAACGAAGTTTTGAATCCGGACGGACCTTATGTTGTTGAAAAAACCCCGGAGGTTCCTCAGCAATTCCAATTGCATCAAAACTATCCGAATCCGTTCAATCCGGCAACGGTGATCAGTTTTCAGTTGCCGGTGAGAAGTTATGTGTCACTCAGAGTCTACGATATCCTCGGAAGAGAAGTGGCAACACTTGTGAACGGAATTCAAGACGCCGGTGTCCATGTAGCGACGTTTGATGGTACAAGACTCGCCAGCGGGGTCTATTTCTACCGCTTGACAGCGTCCGGCAAAAATCAAGTTAAGAAAATGCTTCTGGCAAAATAGGAATTACGAAACACGGGCGAGGCGGAGCCGCCTCGCCCGTGTTGACTGTTCTATTCTATATTACATCATTCCCGCTCCTATTGTTCTTCCCCCCTTTGTTGCTTAACTTTTCAAAAAGGAAGCCTTCATGCGAAAGTCGATCCTGTTTTTATCGCTCATCGCTTTTTCTATCCCGGTTATTTCTATTGCCCAGCCGAAACGTCCGATCACCGTAGAAGACATGTGGAAGGTGGCGAGAGTTTCCGATCCGCAGGTGTCGCCTGACGGAAAATCGGTCGCGTACGAAGTAACAAATTATGACATGGATGCAAACAAGGGCACAAGCAAAATATTTCTGGTCTCGATTGATGGTGGTGCACCGGGAGAGCTGCACACGGGCATGAAATCGAGCAGCGATCCGGTTTGGTCACCTGATGGTAAAGAAATCGCTTTTGTTTCCGATGACTCAAACGCAACTCCTCAGATATATGTCTGCGCCATAGGCACATCCGCCTCAGCGCGAGAAGACACGAACGGGGGAAAGACGAAGAAGATCACGAGCATTGCGCTCGGTGTGGACGGGCTCCTCTGGTCGCGGGACGGAAAGCACATCGCATTTGTCTCTGATGTTTTTCCCGATTGCACTTCGGATTCCTGCAACATGGCGCGAGAAAAGCAGCTTGAAAACGGCCAAGTGAAGGCGAAATTCTTTACGACCCTTCCGTACAGGGTCTGGAATTACTGGAAAGATGGGAAACGAAGCCACCTATTTATAGTCGATACAGGTGGTGGAGCACTAAAAGACTTGACGCCCGGCGATTACGACACGCCTCCGATCGATCTCGGCGGAAGGATGGATTATGCTTTCTCGCCGGACGGAAAAGAAATTTGCTATGTGAAAAACACCGATAGAGTGGTCGCGGTCAGTACGAATAACGATTTGTTTACAGTCAGTATAAACGGCGGCGATACGAAGCGAATCACGACAAATGAAGCCGACGATAATCAGCCGCTCTATTCTCCCGACGGACGTTATATTGCCTACCGGGCAGAGATGATTCCGGGTTTCGAGTCCGACAGGTCGAGATTGATGCTGTACGACAGAAAAGGAGGTACGATAATAAACCTTACTGAGACTTATGATCGCTCAGTAGATGAAGTCGTTTGGGCTTCCGATAGCAAAGAGCTTTATTTCAATTCCGATGACGATGGCTATCATGACATCTTTGAAGTCAATGCGACAACGGGAAAGGTGCAAAAAATAACCGATAACTCGACCAATACAGATCTTACAATCACACCGGACGGGAAGTATCTTGTTTTCCTTCGCCAGTCGGTCACGCATCCGAACGACATTTACAGAATGAATCTCGCGACCCATGAAGTAACGCAGCTCACTCATGCTAACGATTCGCTCCTCGCGCGGCTCGATATGAACCCATGGGAGCCATTCTGGTTTGATGGTGCGGGCGGTACGCGCGTCGAGGGCTTCTTAATTAAGCCGCCGCATTTTGATCCTCATCAAAAATATCCCATGATATATCTTGTACACGGCGGCCCGCAGGAACAGTGGATGGACGAATTCCATTACAGATGGAATGCAGAACTCTTTGCTGCACCCGGTTATGTTACAGTCATGGTTAATCCGCGCGGATCGACGGGCTACGGCCAGAAGTTTACCGAGGAGATCAGCGGTGACTGGGGCGGGAAGGTTTACGTTGACCTTATGGACGGCGTCGATTACGTTACGGGCCATTATTCGTTCATCAATAAGGACAAAATTGCCGCTGCCGGCGCTTCTTACGGCGGCTACATGATGAACTGGATGGAAGGGCACAACGACAGGGGAATATTCAAATGCTTCGTGAGCCACGATGGATTGTACGACGCGGCAAGTGCATTCGGCTCGACGGAGGAGTTATGGTTCCCGATATGGGAATTCAAGGGAACGCCGTGGTCAAATCCGGAGATGTACAAGAAATGGTCGCCGAGCAGTTACGTGAAAAATTTCACTACACCGATGCTTGTTATTCACGGTCAGAACGATTTTCGTCTCGATGTGAGCCAGGGCTTCCAGTTATTTGCGGCCCTTCAATTACAGGGCGTTCCGTCCAAGATGCTGTACTTCCCCAATGAGTATCATTTTGTCGCTAAGCCGCAGGACTCGCGTCTGTGGTACAACACCGTGCTAAGCTGGATTGGGAAATATATCGGCAATTAGTGGATTTTTTCTTACATGGCGTGTCAAGGCTTCGGCTGGACAATCGCGTCCTTCGCCGTGGGCTTGAGTCTGCTTATCAAAAAATTAGCCGAAGATCTGGACGGGCTCATCTCGCCGGATTGGGTGTTTAGTACGGAGAAGTGGGATCGCGCTGCTCTGTCTGAAAACAATCAGCTTGTCTTCTTGACAATGCGACCAAGGACTTCTAAATTTAACGCGTGAGTTAAATTAGGAGAGCAGTAATTGAGCGAGTATTCTCGCCTTTTACTCGTCAGTGTGTGGAAGGGCGGAAGCAGAAAAGGAGTGACTATTTGAAATGAATATATCTTTGAAGCCCAGCCCAATCATCGCTATTTGGCTACCTGGATTTGCTTTTACACTGTTCGTTCTATTTTCCTTGAATAGTTGGGATTTCCAAAAAATAATTAGTGGGCAGTTCGTCCAAGGTGGAATCAGTTTTTGGTCAGTAGTTGTGGTCATCGTGATTTCATTTATTGTGGGTCAGTTCTTGGATGCTGTTAGGGACATTTTGCTTGAGAATTTGGTCTTTAAACATATTTGTGGCGAGGTTAAATGGAAATTCTTTTTCGAGGCAGAGGAAAAATATCTTGAGAAGCTTGATGAATGGTTCTATACGTGGTATGAGATGGATGCCAACATGGTCGTAGCAATTGTCGTTGCTGCAGTTCTTGATTTTCTACGGCAGATACACGTCAACTTCTTAGCTTGGATTATCATGGTTGTTGCTACTGTATTTTTCTTCCTCGATGCGAAGGAGCTGCGACGGGACATTAAGCAGATGATCGATTTGTATTATGAACAAATTAAATCTTAACTATCAGGACGAGCATTTCTTGCGGGATATTTGGATCGAGATAGTAAAGAAATGATTCAACACCTTAGAATTGATTTCCCTCCTGTCATTAAGTCACAAACCCTCATGGAATTAGGAAGGGTAAATATTCTCACCGGACGTAATTCAAGCGGTAAGTCAACAGTTCTCAGGAGAATTGTAGAAAAGCCTGACATAGGAATTACATTTCACCGTTCCAAAGAGTGGGAATCATCGATAAGCACTTTGATATATAAAAACATGCCCCCTAACGTGGTCAACCTGGGGTCGTTTATCGATAATGTCTTGAGGAAATTGGACGGGAAAATTTTTCTATCGATTGATGGATCGCAAGTCTACGAACTTCTCTCTGAAGCAAAAAGATTCTCACCAGGTGGGAATATGGTTGGGGACCATGTAATCACCATGATAACAAACATGGTCACGACTCATGAGTTGCCGTCGAACCGAGTCATTTTGCTCTACCCAAAAAGACAATTGGCCGACTACTCTAATGCAGATGCGGCCACTGGCCTTGATTCCATGGCAAAGGCTGCGTTGTCTAGACTGTTCCATCTTCAGAATCAGCCTAAAGACAGCAAAGAGAAAATTGTATACGAAAGTATATTCAATAATTTCTATGACATTACGGGAAAAGAATTCTATATACAGACGGATCCAAACAAACCTCAAGCTGCAATCCAACTGCTTTTTAGGAGAGTTGGGGGCTCTTGGATACTCTCCCACAACGAAGGACTTGGCTTGGCTGAAGTTCTGACTATTCTTTTATACTCTCTTGACGGCAACTATCAGCTGATAATGATCGAAGAACCTGAAAATCATCTGCACCCCGATCTTCAGAGAAGACTCCTCTCTTTTTTGAACTCAGTAGAAGATCGACAATATATACTCTCCACGCATTCTCCGGTGTTTCTCAACCCCACGATGGCGGACAGGATTTATCTCTGTCGATACGGTAACGGCGAAATAAAGATTGATGACAATACAAAGAGGGCTGAGGCTCTTACCGAAATTGGGGTTTTGGCAATCGACAATCTCACCTCCGATGCGATTATTATCAGCGAAGGTAAAACAGATGGTGAGGCGATCAATTACATTGTTAAAAACTGGTTTGATGCTCCGTCGGGAGTATCGATCATTCATGTGGATCTGAGGGGATCGAACATGATGGATTTTGACCCAAAACCCTTTGCTGAAGTACGTAGCATCTTTGCTTTGTTGGATCGTGATCCAGAAAATGCCGGACCTCAAAAAGCCTTCATCGAGGCTTGCGCTGAGGCTGGGATCATTCCTACTCGGCTGGATAGATATTGTCTAGAAAATTACTACACCTTGGATGCGATACGTGCAGTATTCGGGGAAAATGTTCCCGACGGTATCATGTCACTGAAAAAAGATGTACCGCCTTGGAAGCAGTTGGTTGATGGAAAACATACCGAAAAGTGGTGGCAGGGAATGCTTAAAAGTATCAGACAAATTCCCAAAATACTAGATCATATGAAGATGTCAGATATGGAAGGAACCGATCTTCTTGAATTTTGCAGGAAAATAAGATCTGTATTGTAGTTCTCTCGGACTCAATGACTGACGGGGGCGTAATGGACTGCACCCCTTGTGTGAGACAGTAAAAAAGGTTAATAAGGTGGAAGATAATCCGAGAGGAGAACTTCACCATGCCATTAGAGCGCAGGAAATACACGCGAGAATTTAAAGTGAAAGTTGTACAGGCATATGAGTCAGGAAAGTCGGTTGCGGAACTGACTCGAGAATACGACATCCATGCGAACTTAGTGTACAAGTGGACGCAAGAGTACAGGAACAATCCGGCAGGATCGTTCAGAGGAAGCGGAAATGTCTCTGAAGCTAGTAGGTCACAAGAGGGTCGGATATCAGAACTTGAGCAGATGATTGGTCGAATGACCATGGAGGTGGACTTTTTAAAAAAAGCATTGAAGCATGCAGAGAGCGCATTGGTAGCGAAGGGTCCGCCTGCGGCGGATGGACAGAGCTGATGGAGCCGATGATTAGGCAAGGTGAGGATCAGCTTCCAATAGAACGCAAGTGTGAATTGGTGTCAGTGCTGCGGAGCAGCTTTTACCGTCACAGTGGAAAGCCACAGAGAGTTGGTCTGGAGAATGATGGAGTCTACAGTCAGGTTCAAGAGATCTGTGGTGAGATGCACCGATATGGGTATCGGCGTGTAACTGCGGAGCTTCACAGACAAGGCGTAATAGTGAACCACAAGCGTATTTTGGCACTAATGCGCAGGAATAACCTTCTTTGCAGGAGAAAGAAGAAATACCGGATTGCAACGACTGACTCCAAGCACGCATTTCGGATCTATCCAAACCTTGTGAAGGGTATGGAGATAACCCGAACGGACCAGGTATGGATATCAGACATAACCTACATTCGTCTTCATAGCGAGTTTGTATACCTGTCAGTGGTATTGGATGCATTCAGTCGCAGAGCCATCGGATGGGCCTTGCAGAGGCACTTAGACGTATCGTTGAGTCTCAATGCTCTCAGGATGGCCATAGGAACACGAACGGTCGCTCCTGGACTCATCCACCACTTAGATCGTGGTATCCAGTATGCTGCAACGGAGTGCACCGATCTGCTTAAGGAGAACAAGATAACAATCAGCATGAGCGGGCAAGGTAACCCTTACGACAATGCAAAAGCCGAATCATTCATGAAAACTCTTAAACATGAGGAGGTACTGATCAACGAATATGAGACAATCGATGAGGCCCGACGAAGTATTACTCACTTCATCGATGTGGTTTACAATCGAAAGCGGCTTCATTCCAGTTTGGGATACATGCCGCCTGTGGAATTTGAAAATGTTCAATTAACTAAAAATATTTCCACCTTAACCGACCAAAACAGTGTCTCATTTTAAGGGTTCACTCCATAAGGCTCCTCCCTTCCTATTCCGCCTTGGCGCTACGTGCATAGATTAATGTGAGCTGTCATTCCCGTGATAACGGGAATCCAGAAGTATTGGGTGGGATGGATTCCCGCTGGAGTCTATCCCGCTCAAAGCGGGATGGGAATGACAGATCGTGCGGTCGTCAATCCGGTCCTTCTTTTAACCGCTCATTATTTCCCACAAAACGCCATTTCTCTAGGAATTCCCTCCAATGCTTCACATTCAGGTCGCTGTGGGAAGGAATTCACGTGTTAATGCTTCGTAATTTCATGCCATCGCGTCGCGTTCGCAGCTCATTGCGAAACCCTCGTAATCCATTGAAGGACCTTCACGGTCCAATGCGAGAGCCTCACACCTCATTGAAGGACTTTCACAGTTCAGTGTAACAGGCTCACGGTTCATCGAATGACCTTCACAGTTCATTGTGTGACCTGTACGGCTCATTGAATGACCTTCATGGTCTTGACCTGCCCCCCAAAAAGTGATCCAAAATAGACTTAGTAAAAAGGTATATTATGGATCAAAGGAGAAACGACAATGGGAAAGCCGCGACACACGGTAGAAACAATTGTAGCAAAGCTGCGAGAAGCAGAAGTCATGATGGCAAAAGGCCAAACGCTGGCTGAGGTAGTCCGACAACTGGGGATCAGCGATGCAACATATTACAAGTGGAGGAAGGAATACGGTGGACTTCAGGTGGATCAAGCAAAGCGGTACAAGGAGCTCGAGGAGGAGAACCAGCGTCTCCGGAAGGTGGTAGCAGATCTGACAATAGATAACTCAATACTGAAGGAAGCCGCACGGGGAAACTACTGAGCCCGGTGAAGAAACGCCGGGCGGTGGAAGAAGTTATGGAGATAGTACAAGTGTCCGAACGCAGAGCCTGCAAGGTAGTGGAACAACCAAGGTCAACACAAAGAGTGGTGGCAAGGCTGGATGCAGCCACAGAACGGCTTACAGAACGAATGGTGGAGCTCGCCAGCGAGTATGGACGATATGGATACAGGCGAATAACAGTTCTCTTGAGAACAGAAGGATGGCATGTGAACCACAAGCGAGTGGAAAGGCTATGGCGCCAGAAAGGGCTAAAAGTGCCACAAAAACAGCCAAAGCGGAGACGACTGTGGTTCAACGACGGATCGTGCAAAAGACTCCGTCCAGAACACAAGAACCATGTCTGGAGCTATGATTTTGTTGCGGAGAGAACCAGTGACGGGAGAGCGCTACGAATACTGAACATAATCGACGAGTACACGAGAACATGTCTTACCAGTCGAGTGGAGAGAAAGATCAAAGCCAATGACGTGATCGATACATTGTCTGATATATTCATCGCCTATGGTACGCCACAGTTCATACGCTCGGACAACGGACCTGAGTTCGTCGCTGAGCTTCTACGGAGATGGCTCCATCACCTGGGTGTCACCACAGCTTTCATCGAGCCCGGCAGTCCATGGGAGAACGGTTACATCGAATCGTTCAATGGGAAGTTCAGAGATGAGTTACTTAATCGAGAGGTGTTTGACACAATCATGGAAGCAAAAGTCGTCATCGAAAAGTGGAGAATCCACTACAACACTGTCAGACCTCATAGCTCTCTCGGCTACAGGCCCCCAGCTCCAGAAGCTTATTATCCGTCTCAGGTTGCCAATGTCTGATCGGATGACTAACTTAGCATTGGTACATCAATTGGGGGCAGGTCAGTCTATCGCGCGACCTTTAGAGTTCATTGTAAGACCCTCACGGCTTATTGTAATGCCCCCACGATTCATTGAATGATCTTCACAGTTCAATGCGCGACTCTCACAGTCCAATGCAAGAGCCTCACAGTCCAATGCGAGACCACCACAGTTCATCGCAAGACCCTTACTATTCATTGAATGGTCTTCACAGTTCATTGAACGACTCTCACAGTCCAATGGGAGACCTCCGCAGTTCATTTTGTGACTCTCACAGATCAATGAACAAGTGGAGCGGCTTATTAAATCAGATCGTTAGAGAAGCAAAACTATCTTCCGATGTAGAAATTGATTTTGAGATGCGAGGTTTATAGCTTAATAGTTAGTCTGCTCTAAGCTCCAATTCACCATGGATATTCAATGAAAAGAAGATCGTACAGGATTACTAAGGTTGGCTCTCTTAACAATCTCAAGTTAGTCGAAGAAGAAATCGGTAAGCCGGCCGACAATGAAGTCTGCGTCGAAGTAAAAGCAATCGGGCTTAACTTCGCCGACGTGTTCACCATCATGGGTTTGTATAAAGCGGCGCCAAAGAAAGATTTCATTCCCGGGCTCGAATTCAGCGGAGTCGTAGTCGACAAAGGCAAGAATGTGGACGACTTAAATGTGGGCGAAAAGATTATGGGATCGATCCGCTTCGGCTCTTATACGACTCATATCAACATCGATCATAGGTATGTTATTAAACTTCCCGGCGACTGGTCGTTCGAAGAAGGCGCATCGTTCATCGTGCAGGCGCTGACGGCTTACTATGCGCTCGTCCCGCTTGGAGGCTTGGCAATGACAGAAAGTCCTGCGTCTCAACCAACTGTGCTGATCCATAGCGCAGCGGGCGGAGTCGGCATCTATGCGAACAGGATCGCGAAGAAATTCTCGGCATACACAATCGGGACAATCGGTAGTCCGTCAAAAATCGATCTTCTAAAAGCGGAAGGATACGACGACATCATTGTCAGGGATGGAAACTTCAAAGGCGAGCTCGCGAAGCATCTCGATGGGAATAAATTAGATCTTGTGCTCGATGCCGTTGGAGGGAAAGTACAGAAACAAAGCTTCGATTTCCTGGCGACGACCGGAAGACTGGTTGCATACGGACTTTCACAGTTCGCATCGCCGGGTGCGAGTCCGAATTATTTCAAGCTTGCGCTCCGTTTCATCACAATGCCGCGGTACCAGACTTTGACTCTCATCGAATCTAACAAGTCCGTTTTAGGCTTCAACTTGATATGGCTTTACGACCGATATGATTTGTGGACCAAGCTGCTTGCTGAAATCGACGCGCTCCATCTTGAGAAGCCTTACGTTGGCAAAGTATTTCCATTCGAAAAACTCAAAGATGCGATCAAAGTATTTCAATCGGGTGGGACAGTTGGGAAAGTGGTTGTGAAGGTTGAATAGCCAAATGGTCGAACTGCCGGGCAGGGATATTTGTTATATTTGTGAGACTTCTTACGGTCTAATCTTTTATTAATAAGAGGAAGCGTCCATGTCCGAATTAAATACAATTCTTGTCACCGGTGCGACCGGCAAACAGGGCGGCGCCGTAGTAAAAGCTCTAATGAAAAAGGGGTACAAGATAAAGGCCCTGACAAGGAATCCATCGTCGAAAGCAGCGATAGGCTTACACGACTCCGGCGTCGAGATCATCGTCGGTGATTTGATTCACGAGGACTCGCTCGAAAGCGCCCTGAGCGGCGTAAACATTGTTTTCGCGGTGACAACGCCATTCCAGAGTAATCATGAGAATGAGGTGGCACAGGGAGTAAACATGGTCGATGCGGCGAAGGCAGCAGGCGTCGGCCATTTTGTGTTCAGCTCGGTCGCGAGTGCGGACAAACGGACAGGTATTCCGCATTTCGAAACGAAATATAAAGTGGAACAATACCTCTCCGGTTCAGGTGTTCCTCACACGATCATTGGCCCGACGGCTTTCATGGAAAACTTCATCCAGCCTTTTGCGATACCGAATCTGCGCCAGGGTAAGATTGCCAGAGGACTTCCGGCTTCACGCGCCGTACAACTTATCGCCACTGAAGACATAGGTTCCTTTGCCGTCTATACAATGGAGCATCGCGAGGCATTCCTCGGCAAGCGAATCGACATTGCTGGCGATCAGTTGACTGGAGAAGAGACAGCGGCGGTTCTATCAAAGGTAATCGGAAAGCCGCTCAAGTATGAGGCATTTCCGCCTGAAAATTTAAGGGCACAAAGTCCCGATTTAGCGATAATGCTTGAATGGCAGGTGAAGCATGACTACGCTGCGGACATAAAAAGTCTGCGCAAGAATTATCCGGAGGTAGGATGGAACACGTTCGAAGAATGGGCAAAAGCTATTAATTGGAAGGCGCTTCTCGGATCTTAAGAATTCTTTATTGTCTGCCGCCACTTTGCCGGTGACCTTTGTTATTTTGTTTCCCCTTCTATTTTATTTTGAATTTTCCTTTTATCTTTGCGACCATCTTCATATGATGGTCGGCGTGCTCGACTGCGTGTTCGAGAATATTTAGCAGCGTTACCTTTCCGTCCTCGGTGTGAATTCCGGTCTTTTCGAAATCCTTGGCTTTGAGTTCCATCAGCACAGTCGTCATCGAAGCACGTAGTGTGAAGAAAAGTGCAAGAGAGTCGTCGACCGAGACTTTGTCGTAAAAGAGATTGTGCGCCCATTTATCCTGATCGAATACAGGCAGGAGCGGGTTCTCTTCGGCGATGACTTTTTTCATCCGCTGCACCATATTTATTTCACAATCTGCGAGATGGTTTACCTGCTGCCTTATGCTCCATTTCCCCGGTTCGATCCGCTTATCCAATTCGGAATTCTTCAACCCATCGACCGCAGCTATCAAATCGCCGGATTGATCGAAATATTTCTTGATGAGTTCGCCAATATTAGATTTCATGAGCCTGCTCTCCTATTCCGCAGCATGTCCCGCTATGGTTTGAATAAAGTCAAGATCAAGATCAGCAGCACAAGTACCCAATTCGTTGCGAAGAAAATAGTCTGTCTTTTGTTAAGGGAATTCATCTGGTCCCCGATATCTTCGCTTTGGGTCGAGTCCTCAGCGGGCGGACCGGGCTGATCCATCTTTTCGATAATCAATGCTCGCTGACGTGCCGTCTTGGGACTTAGAGCCATTCCCATGATAAGAAGAACGATAAATAGCACGAGTTTTATTCCGAGCCACGCATAACTGCCGAACAGATCCCAAAAAGTAATGCCGCGAATATTCATGTTCCCGATTCCGCTGAGTATCAATACGAGCGCGCCGAAAGGTGAAAGAAGCCCGATGTTTCGGAGAAGCTTTGCCGAATGCCGTTTCATGCTGATGTCATTTTCCCATCTGAAATTTGTTTCGATAATCGGCCCTGCGAAAAGAAGCGTGAAAATCATTCCGACGCCGATCAAATGAAAGAATAGCGATAGCGCAAACCAATTCATGTTTGTCTCTTTCTCTTAAAGTGAAGAATTAAAAATGAATGAACATCGGCAACAGACCATCATACCACACGTTTTTCATTTTTCAGTATTACGTTCTAATGTGCTCTCAACCCGTCTAAGTTTATTTTGTCAAGGATGCCGTACAAAATATTCACATCGCTGATGTGCTCACCGATGATTTCCAGCAAAAATCTGTTCGCAAAATATGCCTGCAGCTTCGCTTGATGAGTCGTGCTGTCGTATGTCTCCATGATTTTCAATCCTTTATACATCGCAGTTTTCTCGTATCCGACCGGGGTTGAATGAACGCTGTCGCCATTTATAGACGGAGCGATCGACATATAATTCGGGATATTGAGCAAGTCGGTTATTTTAGCAGACAAGATAGTTGAGTCGGTCGGCGAACGGTAATCTACCTGCGCCCACGATGTGAAGAAGCCCATCATGGTCGATGTCTCGCCGGTCGGCTTATCAGGCAGGTAATCGCCGAATCTGCCTTGTGGAAGGAATTGCTGCAGCTGTTTGAAGTCCACAATCTGCGGCTGTGCGATCGCCGGGGCGGATAACAAAAAAACGCTGAAGAATGCGAATCGCAAATCGAAGATTGCAGAGCGTAATAGGTGATGGCTCATAATCGGTCAACTCGACAACAAGAGACTTGGTCTGTAAGTATCGCCGTAAGCGCGGCGCATAACTTGAAGAAACTCTGCGATCAAATATTTCCCGGTAGATTCGGCAAGCTCGAGAGGTCCTTTCGGAAAATTCGTGCCTAATTTCATCGCGAGATCGATATCTTTTTCCTCGGCGATTCCTTCTTCAAGCATTATGAAGGCTTCGTTAACTATCATGGAGATGGTACGCGCAAGAATCAGATACTGGCTGTCGTTCAGCTGGTTTTTTATTTCCAGCTGCGACGAGATTTTGTGCGCCATCTCCCGCAGCGATTCGCTCACAAGCCGGTCGCGGCGTTCAATCTTTATCGAAGAATGGACTGAATTGTTTCGGTAATCATAAAAACCGATCCCCGCTTTTCTCCCCAACTGTCCGGCCTCGACCATTTTCTGTTGAAGAATAACGGGCCTGAATCTCGGCTCAAAGAAAAACTGCTCATAAATAGATTTGGAGACGAGAAGATTAAAATCGAGTCCGACAAGGTCTAATAACCGAAAAGGTCCCATGGGGAAATTTGCCGATTCGAATGCGAAGTCGATTTCTTCGACGCTTCCTGCCCGTTCCGATAGAAAACGGAGAGGCTCAAGGTAGAAATGTCTCACGCACCTGTTCACAACAAAGCCCGGTGTATCGCGCGTAACAACTGGCGTCTTGCCGATCTGGCGAACGATCTGGCAGAGCTCGAGCAGCATTTCTTCCGAGAGAAAATCCGTCTTTATCACTTCTACGAGCTTCATCTTGTGTGCAGGATTAAAAAAATGAAACCCGGCTATTCTTTTTTTCCCGCCGCAATCTTGTGCGATAGCTCCGATCGAAAGGCTTGACGTATTTGAAGTTATCGGAACTTCCGGTCCGCAGAGTTCGTCCAGCTTCATGAAGAGGTCTCGCTTCACCACAAGATCTTCAGTTACAGCTTCGACTACAAGATGTGCTTCCGCAAAATCAGACAGTTCTGTCCTCGGATGGATTCGCGCAAGCGATCCTTGAGCATCCTCCGGCTTGATCCTCTCTTTCTCAACGTCCCGCTGAAACTCCTTCCCGATTATTTCAAGAGATCTTGCGACGTTCTCTTTGGAGACATCGTAAAGTAAAACGTCCCAACCGCTTCGTGCAAAAGAAATCGCAATGCCGACTCCCATCGTGCCTGTCCCGGCAATTCCGACGGCTTTCATCGATGCGAAATTATCCTGTCTTTCTCAATCATTCTCCCTCCACGTTTCCTATGTGAAAGATAAAGCTCCCGCATGTTGTATTTCAACCTGACATTTTATAAAAAGCAATTTAGGAACTGAATTCATTCTTGAGCGCTATTCTGCCTTTCCTGATAGAGCGGGCGAATTACGATTCCTAAGACCCGGAAGTCATCGGCAACACCTTCGAGTCCGCTTCCGGCGACTGCGATGCAGCGGGCATTCTTATCGTTTGCAAAACTTTTGGTCATTGACCGGGTCTTTAAGTCCAATTCTTTATTCATCGCGTTGGGGTATTTCCGTCTCGAATTTTGCGGTTTCGAATTCACGAATTTCCCAAAGCTGATTTCTCTTGCGCTCCATTATAGAAATTGACGGTCTGGCCGTCCGATGTGCGGATGGATTGTCCTCCGAAGGCCGATACATTGGATTTAAACTTCCTCAAGTAATTTAGCACCGAGCGTATGTCCTTCGGCATTTTCGCGGCGAACGAAACGCGCTCATTTGTGGTCGGATGAAAAAGCGAGATCGATTCGGCATGAAGGGCAGTTCGGGAAAGAAGCGGCTTTTCTTCGCCTTCAGAATAATATCGAGGCTTTACGTGCGAAAGAAAGAACGGCCTGCCGTCGCCGTAAATTCTATCGCACATGATCGGAAGTCCTGCGGAGGCAAGATGAATTCTTATCTGGTGCATGCGGCCGCTTTCCGGCTCAACGTTCACAAGAGCATAACCATCAAATGGTTCGACCACTTTGTAATTCGTTACGGAAGGTCTGCCGCGTTTCAAATCCACTTTCATAATGCCGGGATGGTTCTGACTTTCCGAGATCGGAACGTCGATTCTTCCTTTCATCTCGTCCGGGGTGCCGACCACAATCGCGAGATATGCTTTCTCGACCCGCCTGTCTTCAAATTGAGAATTGAGAGACGCATGTGAGCCGGCATTCTTGGCAAAGACAATTATGCCGCTCGTCTCTTTGTCAATCCTGTGCACGACAAATATATCGCCGAACTCTTCTTTCAAGAGGTGATACAAATTCGGCAACGATTGACTGTATCTATCGGGGAGCACGAGTAAACCGGGCTGCTTATCGATAACAATGATGTTCTCATCTTCGAAGATTATCGAGCCATTTTTGGCTTTAAGCACAAGTTCGATTTTTCGTTTTACCATATCATTTGTCAACAATCAGTTTGCGGCCATCACGATGACCTAACGTCCCTGCCATCGCGGTTTTCGTTTTTCTATAAATGCTCTCGTTCCTTCCTTTTGATCTTCGCTTGAGAAAAGGAGGTAGAAATTCTTTCTCTCAAATTCGAGCCCATCTTTCATAGAGACCTCGAAACTCTTCAGGATGGATTCCTTTGCAAGCTTGAGAGCTGCCGCAGGCTTGGATGCTATGAGGCTCGCCAGCTTCTTCGCCTCTTCAAGACACAATTCCGGGTGTACAATTTTATTTGCCAGACCGAAGCTCATCGCTTGTTTCGCGTCTATCATTTCGCCGGATAATACCATTTCCATCGCTTTGTATTTGCCAACGGTTCTTGTCAGCCGCTGCGTTCCGCCTGAACCCGGCATGACGCCGATATCTATCTCCGGCTGCCCGAACTTCGCGGTCTCTGACGCGATGATGATGTCGCACATCATTGCAAGCTCGCATCCGCCGCCGAGAGCAAATCCGTTGACGGCTGCTATCAATGGCTTCTTTATGTTTTTGATTCTATCCCAAACGCTGAAATAATTTCCCGACACCATCTCCATTGTATCGGCATGCGCCATTTCTTTTATGTCGGCCCCGGCGGCAAAGGCTTTTTCATTTCCCGTAATGACAATGCAATTAATCGAGATGTCCGAATCGAGCTGCTCGAGGCACGCGGCAAGCTCCGTCATCATCCCACGGTTTAACGCATTCATAACTTCCGGACGATTGAGCTGAATTACGGCGATAGGAATTTCTTTTGTGAGAATAATATTTTTCAATTCCATCCTCGCTCCAGAGTTGATTATGCGAAAATTTATAGATGCAATTGAAAAGAAACAAGGATTACAAAGTCCCAATTAAAGGCGCACCGTCCTCCGGTCGAAATTTGAAAGAAAGAGCCATTGATGATAACTGGCGAGTGAAAGTCATCTTTTCGACCTTTGACTTTTGATTTCGCAGCCTTCATATTATCTCAATGAAATGGTTCAAGAAAAATCTGAAACCGTCGTGGACATTCCAAAACGGATTTAACATTTGGAGATTACTTCCTTCAACGCGAACGGAGCATTCGACCGGCGGCGTTCTTGTCGTTGAGCTTCGTGACACGCAGAAAAAGACCACGGAATTCGCCTGCCTCGACCTGAATACCGGCACACTTCTCTGGAAAGATAATCCGCTCGATGACAAATGGTGGATAACCGTAAACAAAATAAATAAAGACGTTCTCTTCCTCCAACAATTTGCCCGGCCGGATATGCCGACCCCCGACAAGATTTTTGCGCTCGATCTTTTGACAGGACGATTACTCTGGCAAAACCAGGAAGTTTCGTTCATCAATATTTCCGGCGAGTCGCTCTATGGTCTGCTAAGGACATTCAAGTCTGAAGAGGTTGTCGAATTGAATTACCGAACGGGTGAAGAGAAAGAAAGATTTTCCGTCAACGATCCGCGCGTGGCGGAGATTTCACAAGAAGGATATGACGCCATTCATGGTACAGGCAAGGATGAATTCATCGTTCCAGATTTTATCGAAGCAGAGGCGGATTTAAGGACTGTTTTTCCGCCCGGTGCGGTAAATCCAGCCGTCATAAAATTATCGAATCCCTCGAGCGGGACATCCTCCAGGGAAATTGTCGGGTATTATTTAGACGCCGGTAAAGACGATAGGGGAATTCCTGTTTATGATGCGTGCATTGCGATAATTGACGCGAGGAGAAAAATATTTGAAGACGTTGCGGACCGGAAAGTCTATTCCACCGCTCATGATCTTTTCTTCGTTGTAAGCGAAAAAGTCATTTATGTCAAGAATTCCACCGAAATAGTTGCAGTGGCAATATAGAGGTGAATTAGCGGATGGAATTTGCCTGTTTCGAAGCTGAGATCGCAGACTCTATTGCCACGACTTGATTTTATGCTATAAGTTCCGAAATTAAGAGAGAATTGCTCCTTAAATAGTGTAGTATTTAATACTACACGGAGTGTCATAACTGTGTGATTGATAATGGAGAAAGGTCGCTTTAAATTGGATATGAAGGAACTTGGTTAGAAGGAAGAATCATAAATTGAAACTTGTTAGGGTTCGCGAACGTTTAAGTAATAACAAAACAAAAAAGTTAGGTCTGTGAAATGGAAGGCAACTTTTCTAATCGAGTGCAGGACGTGATAAGACTCAGCCGGGAGGAGGCACTGAGACTCGGACATGATTTCATCGGCACTGAGCATCTTCTCCTCGGGATAATCCGCGAAGGCGAGGGAATTGCGGTTAAGATTTTGCGCAATTTGAGCGTGGATTTATACAAGTTGAAAAAGTCTGTCGAGGATACCGTCCGTACCTCGGGGGGAACACTCACCATTGGCAATATACCGCTGACGAAGCAGGCTGAAAAAGTCTTAAAAATAACATACCTCGAAGCGAAGCTTTACAAATCCGATGTGATCGGAACAGAACATTTGCTGCTGTCGCTTTTGCGGGACGACGATAACGTGGCCTCTCAGATTCTCCATCAATTCAACGTAACCTATGACAGCGTCCGACAGGAATTAGACAACATCATCAACGGAAGGCCATCGCAGCCCGCAGCACAAACTGCTCAACATGGTGGCGGCTCCGGCACCGAACAGAGAAAAGGTGAGAAGTCGAAGACTCCGGTTCTTGACAATTTCGGAAGAGACCTGACGAAGCTTGCGATGGAAGACAAGTTAGATCCGATAATCGGCAGAGAGAAAGAAATTGAGCGAGTCGCACAAGTTCTTGCAAGAAGGAAGAAGAATAATCCTGTTTTAATCGGGGAGCCGGGCGTCGGAAAAACGGCAATTGCAGAGGGGCTGGCTCTTCGCATTATCCAGAAAAAAGTTTCCCGAGTATTGCATAACAAGAGAGTTGTCACGCTCGACCTTGCGGCCTTAGTCGCCGGCACGAAGTATCGCGGACAATTTGAAGAGCGAATGAAGGCTGTTCTTAATGAGCTTGAGAAGGCGAAAGATGTGATTCTCTTCATCGATGAGCTCCACACGATTGTCGGCGCAGGCGGCGCTTCCGGTTCGCTTGATGCCTCGAACATGTTTAAGCCGGCACTTGCACGCGGCGAGATACAATGCATCGGTGCGACGACCCTCGACGATTACCGCCAGTATATCGAAAAAGACGGTGCGCTCGACCGCCGGTTCCAGAAAATTATGGTTGAACCGACGACTGTCGATGAGACGATTCAGATTTTGAACAACATCAAACAAAAATATGAGGAGCATCACAACGTCCGATTTACGGATGCGGCGATAGATTCTGCAGTGAAGCTCAGCGACCGCTACATGACCGATAGATTTTTGCCGGACAAAGCCATCGATGTCATGGATGAAGCCGGCTCGAGAAATTCACCTTGCGAACATTATCGCGCCGAAAGAGATTGTCGAGCTTGAAGACGAAATTGAAAAAATAAAGCAGCAAAAAAATAAAGTCGTAAAGACACAGGATTTCGAAGAAGCCGCAAGACTGCGCGATCTCGAAAAGAAATTCCTCTCTGATCTTGAAATTGCAAAGCGTGAATGGGAGTTGAAAGCGGAGACCACCATTCACGAGGTGACGGAGGAACATGTGGCGGATGTTGTTGCGATGATGACGGGCATCCCGGTGAACAAGATCGCAGAGAGCGAATCCGCTAAACTTCTGAAAATGTCCGAAGAGTTGGATAAAGTTGTCGTAGGACAGAAAGAAGCTGTCGAAAAACTGAGCAAAGCGATCAGGCGTGCGCGCGCCGGCCTGAAAGAATCCGAAGAGGCCGATCGGCTCGTTTATTTTTGCCGGTCCGACCGGTGTAGGCAAGACGGAACTTGCAAAGGCGCTTGCGAGATACCTGTTCGATTCCGAGGACGCGCTCGTGAGAATTGACATGTCGGAGTATATGGAGAAGTTCAACGTGAGCCGGCTTGTCGGAGCGCCTCCCGGATACATCGGTTATGAAGAGGGAGGCCAGCTTACTGAGAAAGTGCGCCGTAAACCTTACAGCGTCGTCCTTCTCGATGAGATTGAAAAGGCTCACCCGGACGTATTCAACATTTTGCTTCAGGTCCTTGACGATGGAATTTTGACGGACAGTTTGGGCAGACGTGTCGATTTTAAGAATGTCATTTTGATAATGACGACGAACATAGGCACGCGCGAAATTAGAACCACGGGGAGCTTTGGGTTCGGACAATCGAGAGTTGAAGATAAATATTCTGCGATGAAGAGTGTAATTGAAGAGGCAATGAAACGCCTGTTCAATCCGGAAGTTCATGAACAGGATTGACGATGTTATAATTTTCCGCTCGCTTGAGACGGATGACATCAAAGAGATCATCGACATTCACACGGAGAGTTTACGCAAGAGGCTCGGCACCCTTGGTGTGAAACTTGAGCTGTCAAAGTCTGCGAAAGAATTTCTTGCGGAGAAAGGTTTCGATCCCGCCTTTGGTGCAAGACCTCTTCGCCGCGCGATTCAACGTTATTTGGAAGACCCGCTCGCCGAGGAAATGCTCAAGGGAACTTTCGTTGAAGGTATGGTGGTCAAAGTCAAAATAGACAAACGCACAGGCGAATTGAAGTTTTCAGAGCTTAAAGAAGAAACGGAAACAAAAGATCCGAATCTTTCGGACGTGAGCACCAACTGAGTCGTCGAATTCTGAAGTATTCTGGCGCTGAATAACCGCGAGGTTGTTTGGCGCTTTTTTTATTGCCAAATTGTATTTTCTTCTCAGCTTTATTAAAATTGTTATACGTTCCTGAAGAGGACGTTCGAGATGCCGAAAATCGAACGGTGTGAATCCTATTCGGCAGACTTCAAACTAAAATCAGAGGAAGAGTAAATGAACAAGAAAACCAAAAAGGCGAACAAGAAACATCACAAAAAAGTTAAAAAGATAAAGAATAAGATAAGACTGCGTCGTGCGGAGGCAGGCAAAACCAAATCCACACCTCAATAAAGAATTCGTTTCAATAAAAAGCCTCACCTAAGAAAACTATTTGGACTCGTATCTCAAAGAGTTAGAATACGCGCTGAAGGTTGTCAAAGCATCGGACCGCATCACCCTGAAATATTTCCGCTCGAGGTTAAAGGTAAATTACAAGCCCGATAGGAGCCCGGTGACAATCGCAGACAAGGCGTGCGAGAAATTTCTGGTCGGAGAAATCTCTAGAAAATTTCCTGATCATGGATTTTACGGTGAAGAGTTCGGAGAGGCACGCGCGATTCATGAATCTTCGCTGCGGTGGATAATCGATCCGATTGACGGCACAAGAAATTTCACCCGCGGAATTCCTTACTGGGGTACACTCTGCGGCCTCGAGCATGAAGGCGAAATTGTCGCCGGCATCATGGCACTTCCTGCCCTTAAGACGACTTATTATGCCTCGAAGGGGCACGGAGCTTACAAGAACGGAAAGCGCGTGAAGGTCAGCAAGATAAAAGAATTATCGAAAGCCACGGTCATATTCGGCGGGCTCAACTATTTCATTAGAACCCGGTATGAAAAACCGTTCCTCGAAGTAGTGAAATCGTCGTACCATGATCGCGGGTTCGGCGACTGCTTTGGGTATTCGTTCGTTGCCGACGGCTCGGCGGAAGTGATGCTCGACCCCATCGTGAGTCCATGGGATGTTGCAGCAATAAAGATAATTATCGAGGAGGCCGGGGGAATTTACACGGATTTTGAAGGCAAGTTAACGATTTACAGCCGCACAGGACTTGCGGGGAATCCGTACATACATGAGTCGATATTGAGGGCATTTTCCCAGGAATCTTGATCTAAAGAAAACGTTCGAGTAAATGGACTAATAAAATGGCAAATAGATCTTCCCTCACTGCTTTGTTTCTCGTGTCTCTTATTTTCACAACGCGGGCGATTTCACAGCAGCCTGTCGGTTACGATCCTCATGCGGTATTTGACCCGAACTTTGATAACAACGGTGGAAGTGTTTATCGAAGTGCGAACGGGGCACCCGGACCGGAGTACTGGCAGAACCGCGCCGATTATAAAATTGCAGCGACACTCGACACCACGACGAAGTCTATCAAGGGGAATGTTGAAATCACATATACGAACCAAAGCCCGAACGAGCTTTCTTATGTCTGGCTACAACTCGAACAGAACCAACTTGCCGAAAACTCACGAGGTATAATCGTCGCCGGAAATCCCGCGAGGATTTTCTTCGGTGGAGATAGTATTAGATCCGTCATGTTAGAAAATAGCGGAAAGATTTCAAAGGCGGATTACACGATCAGCGATACGCGCATGCAGATTCGGTTACCGGTCGCCATCAGACCAAAAGGCGGCAAAATAAAAATCATCATCGAATATTCTTTCGAGATTCCGCCGAGTGGAATGGGAAGGACCGGATGGATGAGCACGAAGAATGGCGACATTTATGATGTTGCGCAGTGGTACCCGCGCATGGAAGTGTATGACGATGTCAACGGCTGGAACAGTCTGCCTTTTCTCGGACAGGGGGAATTTTATTGTGACTACGGCGATTTCGATTACAAAGTGACGGTTCCGGCGGATATGATCGTTGTTGGGTCCGGGAAACTTGTGAATCGAAGGGAAGTTTTGACCGGGCAGGAAATCGCGCACCTCGATCGGGCAATGAAAAGCGACAAGAGAGTATACGTAGTTTCGCCGGAAGAAATTGGCAAATCTGAAACCCGGCCGAGGCAAAGTGGGATGCTAACATGGCACTTCAATATGAATAATAGTCGCGATGCTGTCTGGGCTTGCTCACGAGCTTTTATCTGGGATGCCGCGAGAATAAATTTGCCGAGCGGAAGGAAATCTCTGGCAATGTCCGTCTATCCGATTGAAAGCGCAGCCGATTCGTCATGGGGCAGATCGACTGAATACGTCAAGGGAGCTATTGAAATCTTTTCAAGAGATTGGTTCGAGTATCCGTACCCGGCGGCGATAAATGTTGCGGGACCGGTCGGCGGGATGGAATACCCAGGGATCGTTTTTTGCTGGTGGCAATTGTACAACAAGACGATGTGGTATGTTACGGCTCACGAGCTCGGGCATACATGGTTTCCGATGATCGTCGGCTCAAACGAGCGTGTAAATGGATGGATGGATGAAGGGTTCAACACGTTTATAGATATTTACGCTTCTGATGAATTCAATCATGGAGAGTATGCGCCGAAGCGTGACAACGAGTTCGATCCGCAGGGGAAAAGTCCGGCGCGCGATATTGTACCATATTTATTGAATCCGAAATCGCAGCCCATAGTTTCGTATGCCGATGCAATTCCGGGCCAATATTCCCATGAACTTGAATATTACAAGACCGCGCTCGGGCTTTACATGCTCCGCAAAGATGTGTTGGGCCGCGAGAAATTCGATTATGCATTTCGAACTTATATAAAAAGATGGGCATACAAGCATCCGGTTCCGGAAGATTTTTTCAGAGCCATAAATGACGCATCGGGCGAAAACTTGAACTGGTTCTGGAAAGGCTGGTTTGTTAAGAACTACAATTTAGATCAATCCGTTGACAGCGTCAAATATATCGATGGAGATCCTGCAAAGGGTTCACTCATTACGCTCGAGAACAAAGATAAGATGGTCATGCCGGTTACGGTCGAAGTTAAAGAGTCTAACGGCAAATCCGGCAGGATGAATTTGCCGGTGGAGATATGGGAGCGCGGCGGTGTGTTTACGTTCCGGTATAATTCGACAAGCGCAATCGATTCGGTGATCGTTGATCCCGACAAAATTCTACCGGATGTGAATGCGGAAAATAATGTGTGGACTAAGGGGACCGGAAGGTAGAAATAAACTTCCTTTAGAGATTTGATCGATTAAATCTCTGCATTCAGGTTCCTCAAAATTTTCTTCGTCTCTTCAAGTGCTTTTGCTCGGTGGCTCAGTTTATTCTTGAGCTCCGAATCCATCTCCGCATAGGTCAGATCATATCCATCCGGCAAGAATAGTGGATCGTACCCGAAACCATTTTTCCCTCTGGCTTCGTTCAGAATCTTTCCGCGCACTTCGCCGATTGCTATCTCTTCTACGTTCTTGCCAACTATTGAAATTACGCAGCGGAAATTTGCCGTTCTTTTCTCGAACGGAATATCTTTCAACTCATGAAGCAATTTCTTGTTGTTGTCTTCGTAAGTCGCGACTTCGCCCGAATACCTTGCTGAATAAACTCCCGGCCTTCCATTGAGCGCATCTACTTCAAGTCCCGTATCATCCGCGAGCGAAAGAATTCCGGTTCGTTTGTATACAGTCCCCGCTTTCTTCTTGGCATTCTCTTCGAGCGTTGTGCCATCTTCAGTGATTTCGCCAATCTCAGGAAAATTATCGAGCGAAAGGAGTTCGAATTCCAGGTCGAGAAGAATGTTCTTTATCTCTTCGACCTTGTGGCGATTATGAGTTGCAAGTACGATTTTCATCTTTCTATATCAACAGTTTTACCGCCTCGGAAATCTTTTGCACTTCTGCGATTTCTATATCTAATTTAGATTTTTCCCCTTTAAAATTTGCGCGTGGTACGATCGCTCTCTTAAATCCTAACTTCGCCGCTTCCTGTACTCGCCGCTCGATTTGACTGACGCTTCTCACTTCTCCGGCAAGCCCGACCTCGCCGACAACAAGTGTGCTCGAATCGACAGGAATATCTTTGTAGCTCGATATGACGGAGACGGCCGCCGCAAGATCGATCGCAGGCTCGTCAACTTTCACGCCTCCCGCAACATTGAGAAACACATCGAAGCCACCCAATTTTATTCCCATTCTCTTTTCAATTACAGCAAGTATTATGCTGAGCCGCCGGTAGTCAAAGCCTGTCGAAGTGCGTTGCGGAACGGAATAGCCTGTCGGCGTAACGAGTGCCTGAATTTCCAGGAGTATCGGCCTGGTTCCTTCGATGGAGGCTGTTACCGTGGAGCCGCTTGCGCCGTAGCTTCGTTCCGAGAGAAAAATCTCGGACGGGTTATCCACTTCGACAAGTCCTGACTCGCGCATTTCGAAGATGCCAATTTCATTCGTCGAGCCGAATCGGTTTTTGTAGGCACGAAGAATTCTGAAAGCATAATGCCGCTCGCCTTCAAGCTGGAGCACGGCATCGACGATATGCTCGAGCACTTTAGGCCCAGCAGCGACTCCATCTTTGGTTACATGGCCGACGACAAAAACAGCGGTACCGGTCAATTTAGCGAGCTGCGCAAGCTTCGCCGAGCATTCGCGCACTTGACTCACACTTCCGGGAGCAGATACAATTTCCGGATGATAAATCGTCTGTATCGAATCGACAATCAAAATCGGGGGATTGAAATCGGAGACGGCTTTTGTGACTGCTTCGAGATCGGTTTCGGCCAAAACAAATAGGTTCTCGAGATCGTTGATCCCGAGTCTTTGAGCGCGAACCCTGACTTGCGCGCGGGATTCTTCTCCGGTTACATAGAGTATTTTGCCCAACTTCTTGTTCCGGGCAAGCTGCATCATCAGCGTCGATTTGCCGACGCCAGGATCTCCGGCGATAAGAATGATCGAGCCGGGCATTAGGCCGCCGCCAAGCACGCGGTCGAATTCCTCGATTCCCGTCAGGAGCCTGTCCCCTTCGGTTACCTCAACCTCGCTCAGCGGAACGATCTCAATCTTGCTTTTGGATTCCTTCTTCCTCGGGGTTTCGTTAATGAGCTCCTCGACGAAACTGTTCCACTCTCCGCATTCGGGACATTTGCCAACCCAGCGCGGCGAAACGTAGCCGCAGTTCTGACACGCGAACCGGATTGTTTGCTTGGACATGACCACTCAAAATAAAGGTCAAAATTCAAAAGTCAAAGGTCAAAAAGGATTTGAAGTGAGAAAAGCTTGGACAAAATTCTTATCATGGGGATTATCTTTTTTTTTGCATTTTGCCCTTTGGCCTTAATAGATCATCACCAACTCGTCTTGTTCTCTTCCCGTTATCATGGCTTTACTTGAGTTGTCGATAAAAACATTTAGTTCCGATCTGACTCCCATATTGCCTTCCAAATAGATTCCAGGCTCAAGCGAGAAAAGGCATCCCGGCACAAGCAGCCGCGTATCCTGGGTCTCGAAGTTGTCGATGTTCGCGCCGTTGCCGTGGACTTCTTCGCCGATCGAATGTCCGGTGCGATGAGTAAAGTATTCGCCGTAGCCGGCGTCTTTGACCATGTTTCTGCACACATCGTCAACTTCCCATCCTGCCACGGATTTTTCTGAGTTCAATCTTTCAGTCAGGATCTTGAATCCGGCACGCCTGGCGTCGCGGACAACATGGAACGCCTTCGCGTATTCATCCGGCGCTTCTTTGCCGACAAATGCGCACCATGTTATGTCGTAATAAATAGATCCCGGTTTGTCAAGCTTAGCCCAGAGGTCAATAAGAAGCTTGTCGCCCGGCTTTATTTTCTTCGAGTTTTTTGGTGTCGGTGCGAAGTGCGGATTAGCCGGATGCTCGTTTATGCCCACGATTAACGGATCGTCTGTTATTAGATGATTTGCTTTGAAACGCTTTTCGATGAACTGTTCGATTTCATATTCCGTTTTGTAATTTTTGCTCTTCACCGACTTCCGCACCTCGTTAAAAGTTTCATCCAGAATCTTATCGATGAGTTTTCCCGCTTTGAAATGCGATTTGATTGCATTTTCATCGAGCAGTGCTTCAAACTGCTGAACCAAATCTGCGGATGAAACGATTTCATGTCCGAAGCTCCTCACGAGTTCTACTGTGCCGCCGTCTGCGATCGAGATATACGGAATTGAATTCATCGGTGAATATTGCATTGCAATTCTCGACGGGCTGCCGAGCAGTTCTTTAAGATTCGTATGCAGCTCACGCCAGCTTGAATACAATAACTTCTTCCCGGGAATGCGGTCTAATTTTGTCGGTTCAACCCGGTGAGCCAGTTTCACAGGCTCGCCGGAAGCCGGAATGAAATAATACCATCTGCGGGTTGACATCGCGTGCAGATCCATACCGAGAATTTTAAGCCCGAGATTATCGCGGTTGTGAAAGTCAAAAAATAGCCAGCCGTCGATGCCGAGCGATTTTATTGTAGTTTGAATCCTTTGCAGTTCCATGATATCTCCGGATTTTTCACAAGTTATGCAACAAATGATTATGATTCAAAAGGCATTGAGTCATGGATTACCATGTTTCTTTATTAGAGCGGGAAATTCTCCACGCCTGTTTGAAGGATCTAGTCGTGAATTCGATGACGAATACAATTGGAATTAATATGTGAAATTCGCCGCAGGATGGTATGGGCTATCCATAAAAAAACCGACCCGCTGTGGGGTAGCCAGCAGGTCGGTACGGATAGTCCGAGGATTCTTGGGGTAGGGTCGGGATCCTCGTCGAAATTCGACTTAAATATAGGTTCACGTATTTGTTAATGCAAGTGAGAAATGTAAAAATCCTGACACCCGGTGGAATAAATTTTCCCAACTGTTATATTCATTGGCATTCATTGTTGAAAACCTAATGAGTTGAGTTTATTGAACTCTTTCAGAAAAAGTCATAAGAGAATCCTCGTGGTGAGACCGGACAGAATCGGTGATGTCGTCCTTTCAACCCCGGTTTATCACACGCTGAAAACTTCTTTTCCAAACTCGTTTGTCGGCGCGCTCACGGCATCTTATACGTGTGAGATTTTGCGGGAAAACCCTTTTATAGATGTCCTCCTTACCGACGATGGTGAGAAGCAAGATTTCCGGACAAAAGTGAGTGAAATTCGGGAGCACCGATTCGATACAGCGCTCCTTCTCATGCCAACGAAACGTCTTGCTTACATGTTGTTTCTCTCGGGCATTCCGTATCGAATTGGAGTGGGGCATATCCTGTACGAAGTCATCACACTCATGCACGGTGTTTCCCGGCGAAAATATATCCCTCTTCGTCACGAATCGGATTATATGCTTGACCTAGCAAGGAAAATCGGGGCACCGGAAATATGGACGAATCCGGAAATTTTCTTGGAGGATGAAGAAAAGGAATTCGCGCGTAGGTTTTTGAAGCAGAAGGGCTTCAACGTCGAACGATCCATCGTTTGCATCCATCCTGGGAGCGGTAATTCCGCTCCGAATTGGGAAATAGAAAGATACGCGGATCTGGCAAATATGCTGGTACAGCACGGCGTCCAGGTCCTATTGACAGGTACGATGAAGGAAAGAAAACTTGAGGAGACTCTTGCGAACAACTTTCATTTTGACCGCCGCTTTCAAAATGGAAATGACGGGGTTTTAAAAACGTCCTTCGGTGAACTTTCATTGCGGGAGCTTTCCGCCGTGTTATCGCAGGTAAATCTGCTGGTTTCTTCCAGCACAGGTCCGATGCACATCGCGGCCGCTGTCGGCACCTCGACAGTTTCCATGTTTTGCCCGCTTACAGCTTGCTCGCCGAAGTTATGGGGGCCAATTGGAAATGTTTCTAAAGTGATTCTTCCACCCGAAGGTTTTTGTCAAATGATTTGTTCGGGTGATCCGCACGTCTGCACCTTTGGCATCAGATCGGAGGACTTGCCCGGGGCGGAGCCATCGGCAGCTGCAGGCATTACTGTCCGAGTAGTTTTTGAAAAGGTAATAGAATGTTTAAAAAGAATGGAAACAGCCTATGATAATTCGCCAAGCCGCGGGCAGCGACGCTGACGAAATTGCTGCAATTCTGTCGAAATGCTTTCTTGAAGATACTTCGGTTATCCGTGTCAGCATCGAGAACAATCCACGATACTCGCTTTCTGACATGTACGTTGTGGAAGACAAAAGTCCGTCGGGGAATGGTGGTATTGCGGGCTGCCTGCGAATAACGCCGTTTGAAATCTACTCACGTTGCGTCAAGATGCCGATGGCGGGAATTGCGGCAGTTGCTGTTCCGCCGGAATCACGAAGACGCGGCATAGCCGAAATTCTCATGGTTGATGCACTCCGAAAAATGTATGAGATGGAATATCCGGTATCTATGCTGTTCCCGTTTAAGCATCATTTTTATGAGAAGTTCGGTTACGGCCAGGTCGGAAATCTGATGCAGTATGAATTCGCGCCGACCAATATTTTAAACTTTCAAGAACGGTCTCTCGTTCGAGCGTTCGGCAAATCCGACAAAAACAAGTTGAAAAAAGTCTTACAGCAAGAGGTTCAAACTAACGGGAGCTTCACTCCGCTGCGAGGCGAAAAATTTTGGGACTTAGTCGTCCTTCCAAAGCTCAAAGACACGTACGTCTATGATGACGGTGAAGTGAAGGGCTACATAGTTTTGGAAATTCACAAGGATGTCGGAGATCTGTCTCGTGGCAGCAGCACGACCGGCAACATGGTCGGTGAACCTGCAATAAACATAAAGGAGCTTGTCGGGCTTGACGCTTCCGCTCATCGTGGACTGTGGGGCTTCATAGGCGCGCTCGGGGAACAGGTTTCGCGTGTCAAGCTTCTTGCTCCCGCTGATTACCCGCTCCATCTCTTCCTGAAGGAACCGCGTGAGCTCAATTTTCTCAGACTCTTTTTTGAATACAAATCTTTTTCAACACTTGCCTCAGGCTTTATGTTGAGAGTTATAAATGTCCCGGCTGCGCTTGCGAAGCTTCACCACTCCATCGGTTCGCCGGCAGATTTTGTTCTAAGAGTGAATGACGGAAATCTACCGCAAAACTCGCGGGCTTTCAACCTGCATATTCACAACGGCGAATCAATTGTAGATGAGACAAAGCAGAAAATCCAATTCGAAGCAGACATAAAGATTTTCTCGCAAATTTACGCCGGTTTTTTGAAGCCGAGTGACGCCATAATGTACGGCTTCGCGCAAGGCGATTCGGCGGTTGCGCTCAAACTGGATGAAGTTTTCAGAACGCGGGCGCCATTCGTATTTCAATACGACATTTTCTAACCAAACCGGCAGGACTCAACACTTCTTTACCTGGTTGTCAGGTGTTTTGCTTTCAAATCCATCCACGGACATAAGCTATCTTTATTGTCCTTTCATCGCATTATAGCTGTCGCACGCTTTCTGGTACCCAAGTTCACATGCACGCTTCAAATCGTCCAGGCCTTCTTCATTTCTTCCCAGTTGGTGCAGGCAATACGACCGGTTGACATAACCGACATAATCATCAGGCTTAGCGTTGATCATCCAGGTATAATCGGACACAGCTTCCTCGTACCTGCCTTGTTCACCATGTATGACCCCTAAGTTGTAATACGCATCGGCATACTTCGAATTGTAGAACGTTGCCTTCTGAAAATCCGAAATAGCCTCATCGTAACGTTGAAGTTTTTCATAGCAAACGCCGCGATTATAGTACGTGACATAATCGGACGGATCTTTGTTGATCGCCTGGTTGTACTCGCTGATAGCCTTTTCATAATCGCCCGCTTCCAAAAGATCATACCCCTTTTTTGCATGATCGTACCCTTCGGATTTTTTGCTGTTCAAGAATTCTTTCGCGCTCAAGAGAATCTTATCAGTTGGGCTGATTTCTAAGCCGTAATCTATTGTTGCACGCGCCTCATCAAGATCGCCGAGAGCTTGCAACGCATAAGCTTTCGATGAAAGATATGTCGTATTTTGGGGAGACAGTTGAAGAGCTTGATTATAATCGTCAAGCGCCTCCTGATATTTTTTTAGGCTGTAACGACAATTGCCTCTATCATGGTAGAAATCCGAATTCTCCCCGAAAGAAATGGCGTCGTTGAATCTACTAATTGCCGACTCGTAATCGCCGCTGTCCTCAAGGCCCCGGCCTTCGTCAAATGAAGCGAAACCGTGCAGCACTTTCAACTTTGGGTTCAACGAATCGTACTGGTCACTTTCATCCGCAAGTTGATCCATTTCCTCGTGAGTCCCGCCCCACCGCGTCTGCAGTGTCCACATGTATCCGGTCCATATGCCGAGGCTACCAGGATCTACTTTCAACGCTTCATCAAAGAATCTTCTCGTCACGCTATTGTCGGCTATGTTCATGCTAATGGAGATGGTGACACTATAGCAGGCGAGATTGCGCGGGTCAATTTTGAGTCCCTCAGCAGCGTCCACTAAAGCCTTTTTAAAATATTCGCGCATTCCTTCCCACTGGTCTTCGCCAACGTCTTTTGCCCAGCCGTATCCTCTGATGTCCCATCCTGCTCTCATATAATATTGTGCCCGCGCCGCGTAAGCATTAGAGCAGTCCGGGTACTGCTCGATCCAATCATTGAGATTCTCCTCTATCGACGGGTCGGAAATATCGAAAGTATTGAATGCCCGCCAGTAGTACGTCTCTTGCGTCTTGTCCTCTTCAAGAATCTGTGTAAGACTGTCCAATTTCTGCATAATAATATCGTACGAGCCGCTTTTGAGCAAATCCTTCAGCACCAGCTTATCCGGGCCATCTTGAGGAGCATCGTCTTGGGCACGCAAGCAAACCGGCGATAAGAGAAGAATGGCCGTAAGACTATAAGTGAAGAGTTTCATAAACTGCCACCTGATGAATTATTTTCCTGAACCTGTATAAACTCAAGCCATGAAAAAAAGGCACACTGCGTTGTAATGTATCCTGTCCTGCTACGATTTAGGTTCAACTAAACCAAAAAGCCACAACCATGCATCGTTAGCAAATTACAAGAAAAAAAGTGGGACTGCAAGAGCAGCAAGAAAGAAATTCTGACTATGGACGGGACGCCTTCGTAAAAACATTTTTTAATATTTTTCACGCGATTGGCGGCGTAACCCATCATCATGAACAAATGAGCTGTCAGGATTATCTGAACTCGCAGAGCGTTTCTAACAAATGCAAGCCAGTCTCAACCGGGGTTTTCAGCGCCGAAGTTAGAGGACGGATGAATGTTTTATTGGCTGTTTCTTTTCCCGGCTTCTCTCGACTCAACCTTTTCCTTTCCACAGCGTTTGACATTGAAGTAAATCAGAAATTTTGATATGTTTTGCGGTTAAAATGGAAAGCAAAAATAGACTAGTATTGTTGGATATTCTCCGGGCGATCGGCGTGATGTTGATGATCGAAGGGCATACCATGGATGCAGTTTTGAGCCCGATTTATAAAAATGGAGCGAGCATCATGTTCCAGCTATGGACGTTCTTTCGAGGGTTGACCGCTCCGTTTTTTTTCTTCTCAGCTGGACTCGCCTTTGTGGTTGCTACGGTGAAAAACAATTCCGGTGTTCTGAGCGTTTCAAAGAAATCAAAATACCGAAGAGTCAAAAGAATTGTTACGCTTCTTCTATTGGGTTACGGCCTTCATTTGCCGCTTGAACTTTTATACAATCCATCTGGAATTCCATCGGAAAATTTGAAAATATTTTATTATGTGGATGCCTTGCATGTCATTTCCTTATCGCTTCTAACTATATTTATCATTGCGCTTTTCGTTAAAAGCACTCGAAACCTGTTGCACTTTTATGTCGGAGCGGCAGTCTTTTCGCTTGCCATCGCACCGATAATTGAACCTATCCGGTGGGAAAATTTCCTGCATCCTTTTTTCTATTCTTACCTGACATTCAGATCCGGATCGTTTTTTACATTCTTTCCGTTTTCGGCTTACCTCTTTGCCGGGGCCGCGTTCGGTGCGGCTTCTATCGCCATGCCGGTAGAGACTCGCGCTCGCGTGCTTTCGAAAAATCTCATGAAACTTTCATTCGTTTCACTCATATTGTTCTTGGTCTTCTTTCCGGTCCAGCTTCTCTTTGTTTCACCTTATGCTGACTATTGGCGGGCGCTTCCGGCAATTAATTTTTTGCGCTTCGGTCTTGTGACACTCGTCGCTTCCTCAGTCGGTTATTTGAGTTTGAAAGTCAAGCGCATCCCGAGGATTCTTCCCTCGATCGGCAAGAGCTCGCTAACCATTTATGTCGTTCATTTGATGATCGTTTACGGTTCACCGATAAATTTAGGACTTGCACAGCTCATACCGGGCGGCACGGGACCGGCGACAGCGCTCTTTTTTGTTGTGGTAGTCACGTCGCTAATGGTCGGGATGGTTTATGGAATAGAAGCGTACAGATCGCGGCGGAAAAAATTTGAAGCGCTTACCGTAAGTGAGATAGCAGCGAAGTGATTTCTTCGGGAAAAGGCAGAATCTCTATTTTGCGTCGGAGAAAGTTTCTTCTTTTGACCACGCTTCGACTTCAATTTGCATAGCCACTTCATCGCACACCGGAAACTTCAAGCAGTCGATGCAAATGTTCCACACCTTGTGAGGCAAGAGTTGCTTATCCATCACTTTGAACCCCAATTTCTCGAAGAAATGCGGTTTGTATGTCAAAGCGAACACGTGCTTTAGTCCCAATTCGACAGCATCATCCATTAAGGCTTTCACGACACTCGTGCCGATTCCACTCCCTTGCGCGTCCGGGCGAACCGCCACAGACCGCAGTTCGGCAAGATCGTTCCATGTTATGTCTAGTGAGCCGCACGCCAGGATATGCGCCGTAGGCTCATCCGTCGCCGGGGGAAAATCCTCAACAGAAGAATTTGTCGATGAGGGCCCGCTTCCCTTTTGATGTCCGCTTGCGCAAGAAGGCGGCCGATGGCTCAACTCGTCAAGCTGATCGCTAGCCGCAACGAAGTAGTTTCTCACTTGCTGCAAGACCTGGCTCTGCGAGCGATAAAGCATCTCTCCTTTTTCCGCATAGAAATTTATCAGCGAAACTATCTGCTGAACATCGCCCACTTTCGCACGGCGGACTCTTATGCCTGTGGCTTTGAGTTCATTCTCCAACTAATGTATCCTCTCTCTTTGTAATCTTTATGTCCTGAAGTTGCGGCGCCTTTATTCTTATCACAAGATTAAAACCGCGATAAGTACCTATCGGGTTCCAGGTCAAGTTCATTTCCCAGCAGTGCAAGTCTCGATATACGGTAACAGTCGGGACTGTCACTTGGTGCCCGATAAAATCGTAACCGCCGTTGAATCCAATTTTCCAGTTATCGGTCAGGTTAAAGCCAAGCTGCATGCTGAGGCTCAACGTTTGCGAAACTGGTGTCGGGGGTTCGTTGGACCGATCGTACACGAAACCGAGGCTCAAATTCCATGGTATGCTGAGGTCCGGCGTTTCGACCTGTCGATAAAAAGTATTGTATCGCCGGACTGACTTCAGAGAATCTTCTTGACTGGTAGAATCTATGCCGGGTTGTTGTGTCGTGCTTGACTTTTTCTTTTCCCCGTGAAGTGAAGTTGAAATGCTGAGTGCAAAGTCCGTCATGTCGGGAAGATGGTTCTCTGCCCATAAGAATTTGTTCACCCGCGTTTGCGTCGCAGGATCGTATTGATAAAAGTTGAATGTCGAGCTGCCGCCGATGTCAACTATTTGAGCGATATCTGTTCTGTAGCTCACAGCTAACGGCGCTAATTGCATTGAATCCGCCGCGAAATTGTAAGAAGTGCTTATGTCTAGATTTAACAACTGGATACTTGTTTTCGGCTTGCGATGTGTCCTTTGACAAAGTTTTAATCTCAAAATTGTTGCTGAGGTCTAACCCGAGAGAAGCGACTGTGCCGGATGGGGCACCACCGTATAACGCGTCCTGAAAATTGTTATATTGCTGGGAAATTCCGTTCACCAAAAAAGTTTGCCAATAATTCCAGTAGGGCTTCGAGAAATCCGGCTGGTATGTGAAGGTTAGGCTTGGCTGCAATGTATGTCTAAAAGCCGTGATGCCTAAAATATTCGGCTGCATGATTCCGAAAAGCCTCGTGCTTGCCGAAACCCCGGTACTGAATGTGCCGACATTGTAGAACCCTCGTTCATTTGTTCCGACAATTGTGTCCGAACCTGTGGAGGTGAAATACTCGTGATATTGCGTGCGCGATCCGTACATCTTGTCGCTCAAGGACAAAAATGGAGCAATTGTAAAGAAGCCGGCTTTGGGTGAAGCGCTGATTGAAATAGTGTGCAGTGCGCCGTAGGAACTTGATCTCGTATAATCACCGACCACAGTTGTATCCGATGTTTTAGCGGTCTGATTCTCAAATTGCCCGCTATATGAATATCCGATCAGGTCGTACCATGATAATTGATCGGTCGAAGCGCCTTCGTGTTCTGCGCTGCGAAATGGATAGCTCATTGTGTGTGAGAAGCTCACGTCCGGTAACGTTGCAGATATTGATCCGTCCTGTAAGTTTTGATCTCTTTCGATATTGATCGAAATGCTGTTCCCGGCTTCCCCCCAGTTTCTTGATAATGTCGCTTCCGACACAAGATTCTGTTGCAGAACTTGTTCAGGGTCAACGCTTGTGGCGGCGAAATAGTTTTGCGAGCTCATTTGAAAGTTAGCGACGAGCTGTGTGTTCGGATCTATTGTCTGGTCGTGTGTAAACTCCATGTCCCATTCTTTGTCAACGGTCCTATTCGGATCGCCGGGTTCTTCTGTGTACCGGTCGCTGTAATCGCCATATAAACTTCCATCCAGGTAATATCTGACATTATATCTTACTCCGCTTCTAAGGTCAAAGCCCCCGCGAGTGTACCAGTCCGCCGTCGTCGTCAAATCGGAGTAATCATTTATCGCCCAGAAATATCCGAAGTGCGAGAGATACCTTCCGCTGTTTGCGCTTTCTCCGAAGGCCGGGGTGATTATGCCGCTGCGCCTTCCCGCCTTACTCGGGAAAACTCCGAAAGGAAGCACAAAAACCGGGACTCCCTGGACATAAAATATTATCGGTTCGGCGATTATCTGATGATCGACTATAAGCTTCATCTTCGAGCTTTGGAACCAATAATCCGGTGTGTCATGGTCGCATGTGGTGAACCTTCCGTTATCGACGAAGAGGATGTCCTTTCCGTATTTCTTAATCAGCTCGCCGTGATAATAGTCGTTGTCGATTTCAGTGTTTGCTACGTTTACTCTTCCTTTCTGTGATTTAAAATCGTACCCTACATGAGAGCCTTTGTATGTTTCCCCTGCCTGGTTAAAAACAGGTTGCTCAACTGTTTTCCCGGAGCTATCTTTACGGCCTTCTGCCGTAAGCACCGATGTGTCCCAGTTTATTTTGATCTTGCCGGAATTGAGCTTGAAATCCTTGTAGCTCATTTCTGCCCCCTTGTAAAGCATCATCTCTCGATTCGTTATCGAATAAACCACGGAGTCCGCTGCGCTGTACGTGACCACCGAGTCTATTTCGGCTTTTGATTTCGTTGTGTCCGTTTTCGCAGCGACCTTCGTTGTGTCCGTCTTCGCAGAAACCTTCGTCGTGTCTTGCGCATGAGGGGCAGAGAATGCAACGACACTTATGAACAAAAGAGAGATTGTTTTCAAGTTGCATCTTTATTCGGCAAAAAGAGCTGCGGCTCCGATGACCCCGGCCGAGTTTTCTAACTTTGCACATAGGACGCGCACCCTCGGCTTAATTGAAGTCAAAACGCGCGCCATGATTGTCTCCTCGATCGAATCGAAAAGGGGTTTGCCAGCTTTTGCAACGCCGCCGCCGATTATTATGGTGGCGATGTCTAACGTATTGATCGCAGACGATAATGCTGTGCCGATATACATGCCTGCTTCTTTCCAAATTTGAAGCGCGAGCACATCTCCTTTATCGGCCGCGTCGCTTATTAATTTAGGCTCGAGCTTTTCTGCGTCGCCGTTGATAAGTTTATAGATGAGCGATTCGGGATGTGATTTGAGTCGTTCAGCCGCTCGCCGTGATAAATGTTTCTGCCCGACGTAAGCTTCAACGCACCCGCGGTTGCCGCAATTGCAGAGCGGGCCGTTGTAATCGATCGTGGTATGTCCGATTTCTCCCGCGCCTCCTTCATCGCCCCGAAAGACTTTTCCGTCAGCAATGATGCATCCTCCGACTCCTGTGCCGAGGGTAACCATTATAAAACTCCTCATACCTTTTCCAGCGCCGAATTTCAGCTCGCCAACCGCCGCAGCATTTGCGTCATTTTCGACTTGCACAATTTCGTTGATTAGTTTTGATGTTTCGTCACCCAGTCTGAAGATTCCCCAGTTAGCTAAATTCGGCGGATATTTCACCGTGCCACCTTCTAAATCCACAATGCCGGGTGCACCGATTCCGACGCCCAATACTTTATCACTTCTAAATCTTTCCTTGATCGTTCTCACTGCATTTCCGATTTGGCTAACGACTTCCTGCGGATTAATCTCGGCTTTGGATGGCAGCGATGTTTCGAATAAGATATCTCCTTCACTTGATATTGCGCCAGCCTTGATGTATGTCCCGCCGAGGTCAACTCCTATGATGTAATTCAGCTAATTTTCCCTTCCATCAAAAAGTATATCACTACACACTTCTATTTCTTCCTTTTGTTCCATAATGATTCAAGGTATTTTTTTAAAATTGCTTCTCTGCCGATCTCGGTCGGCTCGTAATAAATTTTATCCTTAATTTCGTCGGGAAGATATTGCTGTTCCACGAAGTGATCCTGAAATTCATGCGCGTATTTGTAATCTTTATGATAGCCGAGTTCTTTCATCAATTTTGTGGGAGCATTTCTTAGATGAAGCGGCACGGGCAGATACGGCATTTCTCGCACGTCGGCAATTGCATTCTCAAGTGATATGTATGAAGCGTTGCTTTTCGGGCAGCTTGCTAGATAGGTGGTTCCTTGAGCAAGAATAATTCGCGCCTCCGGCATCCCGACATAATCGACAGCAGTAAAGCAGGCGGTCGCCAATGTCAGTGCGTAAGGTTCCGCATTGCCGATATCTTCTGAAGCGAGAATGATCAGCCGGCGGGCGATGAATTTCGGATCTTCACCGGCTTCCAGCATTCTCGCAAGATAATAAACTGCGGCATCCGGGTCACTTCCTCGTACACTTTTTATGAAAGCAGAAATAGAATTGTAATGTTGTTCGCCGGTGCGATCGTATTTGTAATGCCTGATTTGATATGCTTCGCGGGCAATATCCCTGTTGATTTGACTCGGCGGGTTTTTTCCGGCAAGATCGATCGCAACCTCAAGTGCGTTCAACATCACCCGTGCATCGCCTCCGCTCAATCGAACAATTTCCCCTTCGGCATCGACCGAGAGCAGGTTATCACTCAATTGGTCCTTTGCCTTCTTAAGTAATTCATCTTGCTCTATCACTTGGTGAAGGATGACGAGCAAATCCTTCTCGCTGAGGAATTCCAGAACATAAACCTGGCTTCTCGAAAGAAGCGGTGAGATAACTTCGAACGAAGGATTCTCCGTTGTCGCTCCGATAAGAATTATCGTGCCGTTTTCAACACTTTCCAACAGAGCATCCTGCTGAGCCTTATTGAAGCGGTGGATTTCATCTATGAAGAGGATTGTCCTTCTTCCTGTCTCAAGGGATTTTTCCGCAGTTGAAATGATCTCGCGAAGCTCCTGCACGCCGGAAGAGACTGCATTGACTTGAAAAAAATCCGCTTGAAGTTTTCCGGCTATCAATCGGGCAAGGGTCGTTTTACCGGTACCCGGCGGACCCCATAGTATCATGGAACGCACATTACCGCCGTCTAACATTTTGCGCAGTGTACCATGTTCTCCTACAAGATGTTCCTGTCCGACGAAATCTGCAAATTTCTGCGGTCGTATCCTTTCCGCAAGTGGGATAGCGGACTTTGGCGACGAGAACAAACCGGCGTCCCGGCGTCCCGCCCACGCCTGTCCCCTTGGGAATGAGCTACTTCGGCTCGACTTTGATGACTTTTTCACCATTCCTGTGCATAAAATATTTTTCGCGTGCTATACGTTCAATTTCCTGATCGCTATTCTGCAACTTGTTTATCTCCGTCTTCATGGAGTCATTCTCTACTTGCAGTTTTCTAATTCTGCTTTCGAGCGCCGACTTCTCTTCGGAAAGACGAATTCTCTGGATAAGTCCTCGTTGATCGAAAAGAATATAGACGAACGCAAGAGCAAGAATAAGCAGGATGATCGTATTCCGCTTCTTTAGCTTTTTGGAAAACTTTTCGATATCCGTAATATTTATCCGGGAGTTTTTATGCTTAGTTCCACAATTCTCCGGACCACTTGAGCGAACGTAATTCCCGCAGCCGCGGCAGCTTTTGGAACGAGACTCGTCTCCGTCATTCCGGGAATCGTATTTACTTCAAGACAATACGGAACGTTATCTTCTCCCACCCTGAAATCCACACGCCCGAAAGTTCTGCAGCCGAGAGCGTTAAATGCATCGAGCGCGATTTCCTGCAGTTTCACCGCGAATGATTTTTCGAGCGGCGCCGGTGTAAGATAGTCCGTCATCCCTTTTGTGTATTTGTGTTCATAATCATAAAACCCGCCGTGAGGCCTTATCTCGATTACAGGAAGGGGCTCGTCACCAAGAATGCTGACCGTAAGCTCCGCGCCGGTGATAAATTTTTCCACGAGCACAGATTCGGAAAACTTTTCCGCTTCATCGAGTGCGCTGTCGAGTTCGGCTTCACTTCTTACGATCGAAATCGCAACCGACGAACCCTGATCGTTCGGCTTGACGACACAAGGAAATCCTATTTTCGAGATATTTTCTTTAGTCTCCTGAGAGCGCGGCGAATTAGTTTTTGCATAATCGTACCACTTTGCCGTTGGAATGTCATGATGTAAGAACAGTTTTTTCGACATCACTTTATCCATCGCGATTGCGCTGGCCATTACGCCCGAACCCGTGTACGGAACCGAGCGAACTTCGAGAAGCGATTGCACGATTCCGTCTTCTCCCCACTTGCCGTGAAGAATTATAAATGCCAAATCTATCGCGTCAAATGTTTCGCATTCGATGGAAGAGAGATAATTTCTCGGCGACATTTTGCAGAGCAGCTCCTGCGCAGGCGGATTTAGGCCTACATCTTGAGAAAGAAGCTGGGACTCGGGCATCTGGTTGGAACCGAGAGCCGGATCGACCGCAATAACTTCGTGCCCTAATTCGCGCAGGGCTTTGATTATTCCTCTGCCCGAAGCGATTGAGACCAGACGTTCAGGCGAACTCCCGCCTAACAAAACTGCGACCTTCAAATCTTCTCCAGCGTTTTCAATAAGTTATTTAACAGGAACAAAGTAACAAAGGCATGAAGCGGCAGCGTTCACTTTTGTTTGAAGACGAGTCTCACCGGCACGCCCTCAAATTTGAACCGCTCACGCAATTTGTTTTCCAAGAATCTCTTGTAAGTGACAGACACCTCTTCGGGCAGATTTGTAAAAAAAGCAAATGTAGGGAGTTTGCTCTCGACTTGCGTTATATACTTAATTCTTATTTCTTTTCCGCTCTTCGAAAATGGAGGAGTTCTTTCGATGGCCGGAAGGAGGTAGTCGTTAAGCTCGCTCGTTTTGATTTTTGTTTTTGCCGATCCTTGAATCTCAAGAGCCCTGGAAAGGAGCTTTTGGACGCGTTGTTTTTTTAAAACGGAAACAAAAACCACCGGCACAAAGCCGTAAATGCGAAGCCTCGATTTTATTGTGTCCCCGTATTCAGACGTTTCGAGCTTCTTTTTGTCCACGAGATCCCATTTGTTTACTCCGATTATGGCAGGCTTTCCTTGCTCCATGGTGTATTCCACGATCTGAAGATCCTGCTTCTCGACGCCGATTGACGCGTCGAACAGAACTATTGCTGCATCGCAGCGTTCCACCGCCTGGAATGTCCTCAAGGTGCTGAAAAATTCGACCGACTCTTTGATTTTGCTTCTCTTCCTCAAACCGGCAGTGTCGATAAGAACAATTTCTTCGCCTTGAAATTTCATAATTGAATCGATCGAATCTCTTGTGGTTCCAGGTACCTCGGTAACGATCGTGCGATTTTTGCCGATCAGAAGATTCACAAGGGAGGATTTGCCGACATTCGGTTTGCCAACAATGGCTATCTTTCTTATCGCGGCTGCTTCGTCTGTTGGTTTGTCGGGAGGCATAAGTTTGACAATTTCGTCGAGGAAATCCCCGACGCTTCTGCCGAGCTGCGCGGAAATTCCCATCACGTTTTTAAAGCCAAATTCAAAAAACTGGTTTATCCTTTTCTCGTGGTTGGCGTCGTCAACTTTGTTTACGGCGAGTAGGATCTTCTTGCTTTTCTTTCGGAGAATGTTTGCAAGCTCCTTGTCGATCGGATGCGGACCACTTTCCCCGTCCACGACGAGAATTATCACATCGGCTTCGTCAACCGCATATTGCGCCTGCTCCACGATGGCTCGCTCGAAGATATTTTGAGAATCAGGGACGAACCCGCCTGTATCAATGACGGTTAATTTTCTCCCTCCCCACTCGAGTGTGCCGTAATTCCTGTCGCGGGTAACCCCCGGGGTATCGTCTACAATCGCGCGCCTCCCGCCGATCAGACGGTTGAAAAGCGTCGATTTACCGACGTTCGGTCTTCCGACAATTGCTATCGTAGCCATTTTAACAAGCCGGATGGACTTTCAATCGGTAAAAATCTCAGCGCCGTTGTTTATCGGCTCAAGTACGTCGGTGCGCCAGTTCAATTTCATTTCATCGATCAAATTATCAAATGTCTCCTGTACCATCTTATAACGATTGAGGCAAAATGCAATACATGAGCTTCCGGCTCCGCTCACGGTGAATGCAAGAGCGCCGTTCTTCACAGCGGCTTCTGAAAAGATATCATAATGGGGTATTAGCTTCTTCCTGTACTTTTCATGCAGCTTGTCCAGCACAGCGTATCGAATCATTTCGTAGTCGCCGGAAGCAAATGCTGCTACCAAAAGAGAGCTGTGTTGAACGTTTGAAACTGCGTCGGAAAGTGTTACCGAATCAGGCAGAATCTTGCGAGCTGTTTGCGTCTCAATTCTCGTATCAGGTAGAACTGCAACTAATTTCAATTTTGCATCCACTGGAATTCTTATCCGTGAATATTTGCCTTCGTCCAGGCGGGCATTCACGACGAGTCCGCCATAAAGAGCAGCACTGACATTATCGGGGTGTCCTTCGATTTTAACGGCGGCATTATAAATGTCATCGTCGCAGAATTTCTTCCCGGCAATTTCATTTCCGAGAAGCAGGCCTCCGACAATTGCGGCGCCGCTGGCACCGAGTCCGCCACAAGCAGGAATGTCGTTGAGGATTTTCATCCTCACTTTCGGAAGTTCGCCTAAGATTCGCTTTAATGCAGTCAATGTGAGATTTCGCTCGTCGGTCGGAATCTTATCCGCGCCTTCACCCGATATTTCTATTGAAAAACTTGTCGATTTTTCGACTTCAATGGTCAGGTATTTATTTACAGCTAATCCCAATGTGTCAAAACCCGGGCCTAAGTTTGACGTTGAAGCTGGAACAACGACTCGTCTAAATTCTATCGTCAGTTTAAAAGCTCCTTTGTGCTGTTTTATCTGCGTTAATGCATGATGTGGCGCCAAAAGCACCCGCATAGAATATATCTTTGAAAAGGAGATTTTACAAAGGCAAGATTTCAAACATGAAATGAAAACTTGACGGTAAAGAGTTATCGAATTTTTTCGCCTTCGACTGATGATTGACAACTTTTCCCTACATTGATTTTCAAGCCTTCAAATGAGATTTTAATCGAACATGATACCTGTATTAATTTTTTGGATGCACATAACGGCCGGTATCTATCTCTTTGTGAAGAGGTATTACGAGGAAAATCTTAGTGAAGCATTCCTTTCAATCGGTTTTGCCGCAATCATTTTCACGGCGGGGTGGACATTCTCGTCATTTTTAGTGCGGTTTTTCTTCGGCGCGAATGGCATCAGTGTTATTCTGAATAACGACTCTTTATCGCTCATGCTCCTCACAGTCCTTGAGGCTGTCTTTTACCGGGTGTGGTTCCGGAAACCCAAAGCCGAGGATACCGCTGACGGGGATCGGTCGGGGACTTCGTCTGGACCGGCTGTGGATGCATAAGCTCCTGCATTCTGAGATTTCCGCAAAAAGACTGTCGGTCGAACAAGCAATTGCGGCCGAGCGCACGCCGATCTACGGCTTTCTCGAAAACGTACGGAGTCTCTACAACGTCGGCTCGATCTTCAGAACTTCAGATGCAGTTCTTCTCTCGAAACTCTATCTTACCGGCTTCACGCCGTATCCGCCTCGCCCGGAGATATCGAAGACGGCTCTCGGAGCAGTGGAAAGCGTGCCATGGTCGTACCATAAAAGACCCATCGACGCAGTTGAACAATTGAAATCTCGGGGGATAAAGTTCATCCTTCTTGAGCAGACAAAAGAAAGTATTCCGTTGTGGGGACTTTCCCCGGACATTTTTCCCGCTTGCATAGCTGTCGGAAATGAAATCGGAGGGATCACGAGGGACGTTGTCGAAGCTGCCGACATTGCAGTAGATATACCGATGAAAGGCGTCAAGCACTCGTTAAATGTTGCGGTAGCTTACGGAATCGCTGTTTATCGCTTGTTTGAATTATTCACCGAAAAAAATCGGAACTTAGAGCTCACAACTGAAATTCAAAAATAATTCGAGCAGAGCTTTCACTTTTCTGTTGAAAGTTCGCCTTTCAAATTTTTGAATTATGATTTGTTCAAAAAGCCGATGTGTAGTACTCGAATTTTTCTTCCGTATGAATTCTGATCACGCCGGCACGGACGAGATTCACAAGAATACGACCTGCCCGTCTCTCGCTGATGTTGACATGTTTCGCAAACTCCTTCACAGTCACACGCTGGTTGTCTTCCAGGTATTTGAAGAGCCTTCGTTCATTTTCACCGATAATGATCGAGAGAGGCTCGCTCCCGGGACTTTCACTCTCAAGTATCTTCACGACTTCTCTGCTGGCGATCACACTTTTGTCATTTACGCGGATATAAACTCTGGCACCGCGGGAAACAACGTCTTCGTAGTCTTGAAGCCGGTGGGGTTTTGTTAAGCTTTCTTCCACTATCGCCACGACAATATCTTTTCTGTTCAGTTCAATCACCTGGACTATCGTCTCAATCGGCGGCTCGCAGAAGTCGTGCGCCGCCTCGTATATCAAGCCCGTTTCTGATTTTTCGCTCTCGACGCCGTAGATGGTGCCATCATCGTCAACCCCGAATAGGATCATGCCGCCTTTTGTGTTCGCAAAAGCGATCAACTCCTTAGCAATTTTCTTGACGGAACTGAATTGTCTTTTGAATTCTATTTTGAAATTTTCGCCCTCGGAAATGAGAGCTTTGAGTTCGGCAATATCCACGGTTTTAATTCCCGCCTTTCAATTGAAATTTGCCAATTACAGGTTTATTCACGATCCGTGCGGTCCCTGCGTCGTTAATATTAGCCCTTGTTAAAAATACCAAGCGCAGGCCGCGGGCGACTTGCTTGAACGCAGCCCTCTACGCTTATCTTTGAGAATCAAGATAGCTCTGTAGAATCAATTGTGAAGCTATACGATCCAGATTGCCTTTCTTCTGCCTCTCCTTTTTCTTGACGCCGAGTTCGATTTGTGTTCTTTGAGCGATCGTAGTAGTAAATCTTTCGTCCCACTCGATAATCTCAATTTTTCCATCACACTCTCCAGCCAATTTCTCTTTCAGCCTTTTCCCGAACTTTGAAGCTTCGACGGCGGAATTTCCTTCTTCTCCACTTAGTTTAAGCGGTTTCCCGATGACGATCTTGGTGATTTGCATTCTCTTTACGATATCGACTATTGTATTCAGGAGATCATGGTCGTTTGGGAGTGTCTCAAGTCCGCGTGCGAGAATTCCCATCGGATCGCTCACCGCAACTCCAACCCTCCTTAGTCCGAAGTCAACACCGAGCACGCGCTTACCCTCGTCCATTTTGCCCTTGTATTCTGTTCAACGCGAGTAATGCCTTGAACTTTTTTCAATTTGTCGATCAGGCGTTCCAGGTGTTCCTTGTCTTTGACATAAATGATTATCTGGCTTTCGAAGATTGCGCTGCGGACTTCGGCGGAGACGCTGCGGATGTTCGTGTCCTGGTAGCTTGAAATTGCATGAGTTATTTCGGTGAGAATTCCGGGCCTATCCATTCCTGAAATGGCTACACCGGCGACAAACAAACCGCTGCTTTCGCCGGGCCATGATGCATCGACAATTCTTTCTCTCGCGGTGCCTGCCAGTCTCTCAAGATTTGCACATGTCTTCCGGTGAACTTTTATTCCTTCACCGGTGGTGACGAAGCCGACAATTTCATCTCCAGGAATTGGACTGCAGCATTTTGCGTAAGAGATTTTCCAATCGGTGCGCGAACCGTCGACGACAATTCCTTCGGACGCATTGCGTGCAATTTCGACAAAGGTGTGTACAGGCTTTGTCGCCTCGGGTGCTTCACGCGAAGACTTTTGCTGCGTGAATTTTGTTATTATTTTTTCAGGCTCGAGTTCCTCTTCGGCAATTGCGACATAGAATTGCTGCGGGTTGTCGTATTTTAGCTCGCGAAGAGTTTTTGCAAAATCGTCTTCGGAAATTGAAAGTTTATGTTTCTTCAATTTCTTCATCCAGATTTCTTCGCCCTCGGCGGCCTTCTTTCTTGCTTCTTCGTTCAGCCATCGCTTGATGTGCGCTTTGGCTTTTCTGGAAACGACAAATTTTTCCCAGTCGGGGTTGACATTTTGAGTTGAGGATGTAATGATTTCGATCTGGTCGCCGCTGTTCAATTTTGTGCCCAGCGGAACGATCCTCCCGTTCACTTTAGCGCCGACGCAATGTGTACCGACCTGGGAATGTATTTCGAAGGCGAAGTCAACCGGCGTCGAGCCTTTCGGTAATATCTGGAGTTCGCCCTTGGGGGTGAATACGTAAATTTCATCCTGGTACAGATCGAGCTTGAAACCTTCCAGGAAGCTTGTTGCTGCTTCCTCGCCGCCGGATGCGGCAGGTTGTTCGAGAATTTCCCGCACCCATGATATCCACTCTTCGAGATTTTCATCCGATTCCTTGACGCCTTCCTTGTATTTCCAGTGGGCCGCAACGCCCCTTTCGGCAACTTCGTCCATCTGCTTCGTCCGAATCTGTACCTCGACCATCTTACCTTCCGGGCCGACAACGGTCGTGTGAATCGATTGATAACCGTTTTGTTTTGGGACGGAAATATAATCTTTGAAGCGCTCCGGAACCGGCGTGTAGATTTCTGAGACGATTCCATATACGGAGAAGCAATCGTTTTTATCTTCCGTGTCGAGAACAATTCTAACCGCAAACAAATCGTAAATCTCTTCTATCGGTTTGCTGCGGTTCATCATTTTGTTGTATATGCTGTAAATATGTTTCGGGCGGCCGGTGACTTCGAATTTGATTTCATGTTCATCGAGATGATTCTTAATTGGCTGGATAAATTTTCTGATGTATGCCTCGCGCTCTCTCCGCTTTGCGTTCAGCTTCCGGGAAATATATTCATAGTCCGAAGCGTTGATGTGCTTGAACGCCAAATCTTCGAATTCCCATTTAACTTTAGCGAGGCCGAACCGGTGAGCGAGCGGCGCATAAATCTCAAGCGTTTCCTTTGCGATCCGCCGCTGTTTTTCCGCCGGCAGGAATGCCAGCGTTCGCATGTTGTGAAGGCGATCTGCGAACTTTATAAGAATGACGCGGAGATCTTTAGCCATTGAGAGCAGCATCTTGCGATAATTTTCTGCGCGTGTGATTTCGTGGCTCTCGACCGCCCCGGAAATCTTCGTCACGCCGTCAACTATCTCTGCGATATCATTTCCGAATTCGGTACGAATGGCTTTTAGGTCATATGCCGTGTCTTCTACAACATCATGGAGCAGCGCGGCGGCAACTGAAATATCGTCAAGCGGAATTTCTTTGGCTACAACCATTGCCACTTCATAGGGGTGAGAGAAAAACGGTTCGCCCGATGCGCGCGGTTTGCCCTTAACGTGCGCGTTCCAGCTAAACTCGAAGGCTCTTCGGATCAATTCTTCGTCGAAGGCATACAAATTGTTTTTGCATACTTCCACGAGATGGTTCAACTTTTCTACGCTTTTTACATCTACCAAATATGACAATCTTCTCTTTCCTTATAAAAACAACAATTATAAGCCAGCGCAAGTTTGCCGGTACTTATTTCAATTTAGAAACGTATGCCTAATTTCCAAAGGGAATGTATCTTCTCATAGTGCTTTTGGGCACCTTGCGTCCGTGGCGCGCACGCGCACAGTTCGCCGAGCGGCAAATGGCACAATTCACGTTGATTTTCTTAGTTCGTATTCATAAATTAGCTCTGACAAAGTCAGAACTTCAACTTTGTCGGGAACTTTGTTGAGCCTTGGTGGGACACCGTCCGCGCGCCGGAATATGTCAGTTTTCTCTGCATGAAGGGACGCCGGTCCTTTGGTGTGCAGCGCCGCCGGGGTGGCGGAATTGGTAGACGCGAAGGACTTAAAATCCTTTGACCCCAAACGGGTCGTGCGGGTTCAAGTCCCGCCCTCGGCACTGTTGGAATCGTTTGAAGGGGCGATTAGCTCAGTTGGTTTAGAGCGCTACATTGACATTGTAGAGGTCGGAGGTTCGAATCCTCTATCGCCCACTAAAGAATTTGATTTTAATTATGAAAAATATTCTTCCGAAGCATAATAATCTATTCGGACAAATTGAGAACTAGTCAGCAGATTGTTCTTCCGATAAAATGGGGTAAGACTTCTTCCGCGATGTGCGAATTTTCCGATGCTTTATCATAACTTAGAAGAAATATTATGCCAAGGGTAAAATTACAAGATATGTCTACATTAGAAGTCGATTCAACAACTCCGGTGATTGAGATTGCCAAAAAAATCAGTCGTTCTTTAGCTGAAGAGGCATTAGTTGTAAAAATTGACGGGAAGCTGTCGGACATTAATACCCCGATCACTACGGATTGTGAAATAAAGTTTTTAACTTTCGATGATCCGGAAGGCAAAGAGGTATACTGGCACAGCAGCTCTCATTTGATGGCTCACGCAATTCAATCGCTATTTCCGGAGGCGAAGTTCGGAGTGGGCCCCGCAATCGAGGAAGGCTTCTACTACGACATCGATATCGATAAGACTTTGACTCCTGCCGACCTTGAAGCAATCGAGAAAAAGATGCACGAGATAGCGGGAAAAGATAACCCGTTTGTGCGGAAAGTTGTGGAAAAAGAAGCGGCGTTAGTGTTTTTCAAGGAGAAAGACGATCCGTACAAACTGGAAATCATCACAGCACTCGACGGGGTAATAAGTTTTTACAGTGAAGGAGAGTTCACAGACCTTTGCCGCGGCCCGCACGTTCCGTCCGCAGGCAAGCTCAAATATTTCAAGCTTCTCGGCACAAGCGGAGCATACTGGCGCGGAGACAGCAAGAACAAAATGCTGCAGCGCGTTTATGGAGTCTCTTTCCCTAAGAAAAAGATGCTCGAAGATCATCTAAAAATGCTGGAAGAAGCAAAGCTGCGCGACCACAGAAGGCTCGGGCGCGACCTTGAGCTGTTCGTGTTCCATGATATATCGCCCGGCGCACCGTTCTGGCTGCCCAAGGGTATGGTGATTTTCCGTGAGCTCGAAAAGTTTATAAGAGAGGAATTGGACAAACGGAACTATCTTGAAATCTCGACTCCTATGCTTGTAAAAAAAGATTTATGGGAGCAGTCGGGACATTGGGATCATTACAAGCAGAATATGTTTGTCCTGGAAGTCGAAGAGGAAACTTATTCTTTGAAGCCCATGAACTGCCCGGAAAGCAGCTATGTGTTCAAGTTTAAAACGAGAAGCTACCGCGATCTTCCGCTGCGCTATTCCGAAATCGGCAGGCTGCATCGCAACGAGCTCTCCGGCGCACTCGGAGGAATGTTCCGTGTCCGGCAAATTACAATGGACGATGCTCATATTTATTGTCGTCCGGATCAGATTCTGCCGGAAATAGACAATATTATCGGGCTTGTCAAGTACGTTTACGAGCTCTTCAAGTTCGAAGTCTCGTTCAAGCTTTCGACGAAGCCTGACGATGCGATGGGCGATCCAAAGCTGTGGGAACAGGCGGAGATTGCGCTGCGACAGGCTCTTGAGAAAAACGGGATTAAATACGGTGTCAAGGAGAAAGACGGCGCTTTCTACGGGCCGAAAATAGATATTCAAATCAAGGATGCTATCGGCAGAGATTGGCAGGTGGCGACGATCCAGCTTGATTACGTCATGCTTCCTGAGAGATTCGATCTGACATACATCGATGCCGACGGCCAGGCCAAGAGGCCGGTATTAATTCACCGTGCCATCTTCGGATCGTTCGAAAGATTTGTCGGAATATTGACCGAACACTACGCCGGCGCATTTCCGGCATGGCTTTCTCCGGTTCAGGCGGCAATTCTCCCGATTACAGACTCCTTCAATGATTATGGCAGATCCATAGTGGATGTCCTGGCAAAGGAGAATATTCGCGCGGAACTTGACGACCGCAATGAAAAAGTCGGCTACAAGATTCGCGAGTGGGAAATGAGGAAAGTTCCGTACATGCTGATTGTCGGGCAGAAGGAAAAAGATTCCGGAAATGTTTCAATCCGCAAGCATCGCGAAGGCGACAAAGGAACGATGTCGCTTGCGGAATTTACCGCGAACATAAAAAAAGAAATAGCGAACAAAATTTAGGAGAACGCCTATCAACACACCCAAACTGAGGATCAACAACGAGATCAGGGTACCGAACGTACGGCTGATCGATTCCGATGGAAAGCAGCTGGGAGTTATGCCGCCGCGCGAAGCTATGAGACTTGCAGAGACGAGAGGTCTGGATTTGGTCGAGATTGTGCCGACCTCCAATCCGCCGGTCTGCAAGCTTGTCGACTACGGAAAGTACATGTACGAGTTGACGAAAAAGGAAAAAGCAAAACTTAAAGGACAGGGTTCCGCGCAATTGAAAGAAGTCAGATTCCATCCGAATACGGACGAGCACGACTTTCTTTTTAAATCGAGGCACGCGAGAGAATTTCTCGAACAAGGACACAAGGTAAAAGGGAGCGTCTTTTTCAAAGGAAGGGAAATAACCTATGCAAAACATGGCGAGGAGCTTTTAATTAGATTCATCGAGTTTCTTTCTGATGTTGGCAAAGTGGAACAGATGCCGAAGTTAGAGGGAAAAAATATGGCGGTGATAATAGCTCCCGATAAATCCAAGAAGAAATCCGCTCCGCGGCCAGCCGCCGACGGAGCTGCGTCCGGCAAGGCATCTATCGGCAATCCTGTTCGCGCACATAAGGTTCAACATGCAGAGAATGACGAACAGGTGCCTGAAGAACAGAAGCAAAATAATACAAAGGAAAAATGAAATGCCCAAGACAAAAACAAACCGTGCGATGGCAAAGAGAATAAAAAGGACTTCAAGCGGCAAATATCTTCGGGAAAAAGCTTTCAGAAGCCATATCTTGACGTCAAAGACCCGAAAACGAAAGCGTCAGCTTAGAAAAGCGTCGGTTCTCGACAAGACCGACGAAAAGCGCGTCCGCGGGATGCTGAACCAATAGCGCGTCAACGCGCGCCGGAGTGCGGTAAGGATCATTTGTTCCGTTTTCAAAAAGTTTCGGGGCGCACGCGTGACTCTTTAGCACGAGTATGTTATATTTAATATGTTAATGGAGAAATTCGAAAATGCCACGTTCAAGAAATAAAGTAGCTTCGCATAGAAGACGTAAAAAAACGCTTGAGTTAGCCAAAGGTTACTGGGGTGCGCGCAGCAAAGTTCACACGGTTGCGAAGCACCACGTCGAAAAGGCGCTCCTGCATGCTTACAGGGACCGCAGGAAAAAGAAACGTGAGTTCCGGAGTTTATGGGTCGTCCGCATAAACGCAGCGGCGCGCGAAAATGGGACCACGTATTCTCGCCTCATCGCTGCACTTGCGAAAAAAGAAGTCGCAATTAACAGAAAAGTTTTGGCCGATCTTGCCGCGAATAGTCCTGAGACTTTCAAGGAAGTCGTCCACTTTGCTCTTAATTAATACAATCTTCCTGCGCCGGAGAATTTGGTCTTTCTGAAACGCAGGAAGATTTTTTGTATCCGAGCTTATGAATACATTGACTCCAGATGTTTTAATAAAGATTATTTCATTTGATTCTCTTCGTGCACATTGCGGCGGACTTTTTTAGGCGATGAAATGCTCGACGAAATTATAAAACTGAAAGAAGATGCTGCTGCTTCTTTAAACCAGGCAAATACTTTGGACGACCTGGAAAATTTCAGACTAAAATTTCTTTCGCGAAAGGGGCTGCTCGCACAACTTTTCGAAGAGATGAAAAACGTGCCGAAGGAAGATAAACCGGATGTCGGGAAATCGCTCAACGAGCTTCGCGGTTTCTTAGAATCCGAATTCGGGTCTGCAAAAAGAAAACTCGACGAAAAAAAATCCGGGTCAGTCCCCACGATTGATCTCACTATTCCCGGGAGAAAGAGGTATGTCGGCAGAAAACATCCTCTGACACAAACCCTCGACGAAATAAAAAGGATTTTCGCCGGCATCGGCTTCGGTATCGCCGACGGCCCTGAAATCGAAGACGACTACCATAATTTCGAGGCTCTCAATTTCCCGCCTGATCATCCCGCACGCGACATGCAGGACACTTTTTTCGTGAAGCACGCCCGGTCGAAGGAAGCGAACGGTGCAGGCAAATATGTCCTGCGAACTCATACTTCCGGAGTCCAAATCCGCGTCATGGAGCACAACAAGCCGCCTGTTCGCGTCATCATACCCGGCAGAGTTTATCGCAATGAAGCGATAAGCGCGCGAAGCTATTGCTTGTTCCATCAAGTCGAAGGATTGTATGTGGATAAAAATGTCAGTCTCGCAGAGCTCAAAGGAACAATTTCTTTTTTTGCGAGTGAGCTTTTCGGCACTGAAGTCAAGCTTCGTTTCAGGCCGAGTTTTTTTCCGTTCACCGAGCCGAGTGCCGAGGTCGATGTGAATTGCTTTATCTGCGGCGGCAAGGGATGCCGTGTCTGCAAATATTCCGGCTGGCTTGAAATCTTAGGCTGCGGCATGGTCGATCCGAATGTATTCAAGTTCGTCGGCTATAATGCGAGTGAAGTAAGCGGCTACGCATTCGGAATGGGAATCGAACGCCTTGCAATGCTTCGCTACGGCATCGACGACATCAGATTATTTTTTGACAACGATCTTCGTTTCTTAAATCAATTCTGAAATGGAGAGAAAGACCGCCGAGGCCCAAAGTCGCCAAGAATTTTATTTCTCGTTTGCTTATTGTGCCTCAGCGTCTCTGCGGCAAAGACTCTTTTTGATTACGGTTTAACATGAAAATTTCCCGCAAGTGGCTTGAGCAATTTGTTGACCTCGCAGAAGTATCCGACTACGATATTGCTTCACGGCTGACAATGCTCGGCATTGAAATCGAATCTTTCGAGAACCTGTCGGACAAGTATAAAGGCTTCAGCGTTGGAGCCGTCCTCGCAGTCGAGAAGCATCCGAACGCAGACAGGTTGAGCTTATGCAAGGTTGACGTCGGCAACGAGGTCAGGAGCATTGTTTGCGGTGCACCGAATGTAGCGGCAGGGCAGAAAGTGTCGGTGGGACTTGTTGGCGCTTTCGTTCCGCACAACCAGCATGATCCCGAGGGGAAACCGTTCGAGCTGAGGAGAGCCGAAATCCGCGGTGTTGTGTCGGAAGGAATGATTTGCTCGGCGAACGAGCTTGATCTCGGAGACGACAAGAGCGGCATCATGGTGCTTGACAATGACGCCATGGTCGGCAAACCTCTCGCAGAATATTTAGGCATGGACGATACGATTTTCGAAGTCAGTCTCACGCCTAATCGCGCCGACTGCCTGTCGCACCTTGGAATTGCCCGCGAACTTGCTGCGGCTTTTTCTCATCCGAACGCCGGCGCGCCTCCTGCTCAGAAGAAAGTGAAGTTCAAAAGAGTGAATGTCCGCGAGACTGATGAAGAGATAAATGAAATTGTGAAGATCGACATAGCAGCGCCCGAATTGTGTCCGCGTTATTCCGTACGCGCTATTAGGGATATAAGAGTCGGCGCGTCGCCGCGATGGCTAAGAAGCGCTGTTGAAAAAGTCGGAATGAGATCGATCAATAATGTGGTCGATGCGACAAATTTTGTCATGGTCGAGCTTGGGCAGCCGCTTCATGCATTCGATCTGAGTTTGATAACGGAGAAAATCGTCGTTCGCCGGCCGACGGCTGAAGAAACAAAATTCATGACGCTCGACGGCAAAGAAAGAGCGATCGATTCGAATATGCTCATGATTTGCGATGCGGAAAAAATTATTGCGATTGCCGGGATCATGGGCGGGATGAACAGCGAAATAAACTCCGACACGAGAAATGTTCTGATCGAGAGCGCAAACTTCTCGCCATCTTCGATTCGAAAGGCATCGAAGAAGCTCGGCCTATCGACCGAAGCATCTTACAGGTTTGAACGCGGTGTCGATCCGAATTTGACTTTGCCTGCACTGGACAGGGTTGCCGAAATAATTGCGGAAACTGCCGGCGGCAAAGTTGCGAAAGGAATTATAGACGTTGCAGCAGCCAAATTTCCTCCTAGAAAAATTGAACTTCATATCGAAAATGTAAACAAACTCCTCGGCACTCGACTGTCGTCCGGTGAAATAAAGAGACATTTAGACTCGATTGAAATTCAATGTGAGAAAAAGAACGAGACCGTCTTGAACTGCCTGGTCCCGAGTTTCCGGGGGGACATCGAGCGCGAAGTGGATCTTATCGAGGAAGTTGCCCGTGTATACGGTTACGAAAAGATCGAGGACTCTTTACAGACAAAAGCCGTATTGGATGCACGTTTCAAGGAAAATGATGACGCGGAAAATTTCAGAAATTGTCTCGCAGGTGCGGGATTCATTGAGATAATTACGAATTCGCTTCAGCCTTTGCCCGCGGATGATGCGGTGTCCCGTGGAATAAAAATTGTGACAATTGCCAATCCTATCAGCGAAGACATGGCAGCAATGCGAATTTCGATGCTGCCCGGAATGCTCCGCGTAATCAAGACAAACCTGTCATTCGGAACAAAGAACATGAAACTGTTTGAGATCGGCAGGGTCTATTCTCTGAGCGAAGAGGGACAAGTCCCGCGCGGGGAGACCGGTTTCCGCGAGCAAAATGCGCTCGCTATCTCACTCACAGGCTCGGCAGACCCGCATTCTTACGACAGAACCGCATTCGAATTCGATATTTTTGACATGAAGTTCGAAATCGACCGGCTATTTGGTCGTCTTAATCTTGACTATTGGGACTTTATTTCTTATGATAATGATAAAGATTATGAGCAATCGTTAAAGATAATCGTGAACGGCGAAGAGATCGGTATCGCCGGCAGAGTCGCGAGAGAAGCTGCCGCGGAATTTGGCATCGAGCCGGACGTTTATTTCGCTCAGTTGAATATAGACAGCATGCAGCTGGCGAATAATAAAGAAGTTAAGAAGTACCGGCCGATCCCAAAATTCCCCTTCGCCTCCATCGACCTTGCGTTCATTATTAACGCTGAGACGCCGGTGGGCGAATTAACGAAAGCGCTTAAGAATGCCGCGGGCAGCATGGTACGCGACATATCTGTTTTCGATGTTTATTCCGGTGAAGGTATCCCGGAAGGAAAAAAGAGTGCAGCCTTCAGCGTCGTTCTCGGAAGCGAAGAACGAACTTTGAATGACGGCGATATTGCGCAGTTTATAGATCGCGCCGAGCAAGCACTCTCGAAACAATTTTCCGCAACTTTAAGGAAACAGAAGGTAAGATGAGTATAGACACAAATACTCCGGACGAGCAGGCGACGCTTTCCATGAAGAAGCAGCTTCTCGGCGAATTGTGGAACGAAGTGCGAAGAGCTGTTGACATTTTGAGTGTCGCCCACGGCGAGAACGAATCGTTAAAGCAAAATCTTGCAAAAGCAAATAATGAAATCGAAAAAATGAAATCTCGAATATCCGATCTCGAGAAGATACTTACGTCGAGAGAACCCGCTTCAACAAATGGCTTTGAGGAAAAAGAAAAAGACCGTTTGGTAGAGGTGGCGAGGGATTTAATTTCGAGAATCGACCACCAAATAAGTCTTTTTTGACCACGGAGCTAAGGATGGAAAAGAAAAGCATACGAGTAACCATCTTAGGTCGAGAGTACCCGCTTCGGGTGGAAAATGAGGAGAAAGCCCTCAAAGTAGTAGCTTATGTAGATTCTTTATTAAATGAATTGATTGAAAAAAATCCGGGTGCACCGACTTCGACAGTTGCGGTGATAGCAGCCTTAAATATTGCGGAGCAATTCTTTGACTTGAAGGAACGTGTGCAGAGTGAAGGTGTAGAGATAGCGGACCTTGTTGGAGTGTTAAGTTACCTTAGAGAAAATTTTCCGATCGAAGCAAGCTAAGTTCTTTAAAATATTTCTTTCAGCCGGAGGCCGAAGAACCTCCGGCTCAGAGTTTAAGCCGTAACGTTGCCGTGGTCACACGTGAAAGAACTGCTAAGTAGAAAATTATGGGAGCCCGGCTCGTGAACGATGAAAGCAGGCCGCATCTCGCCTTCGGCGGGAACGATTCCTAATCCTTTCTGGATCGCGGCGGAAGCACGACTCGTTCAGGAGGGCACCCACCGTGTCAAGATGGGTTCTTTCCTATCTGCTGCGAGCGCGTTGCGGCTTTTTTAATATAACATGGAGGTCCAATATGGTGACGCTAACAGCCGCCGTGCTGGCAGGTATGGCGGGGGTCCTCATTGGATGGCTCGTTCAAGTCGTTTCCGCAAGAAGAAAATTAGGAACAGTCTCAAGGCGCGCGAAACAAATTCTTGAAGCAGCCGAACGTGAAGCCAACGCAATAAAAAAAGAAAAACTGATTGAAGTAAAAGACGAATGGATAAAGAAGAGACAGGATTTAGACGACGAATTTAATGCAAGGCAGCGTAAGATACAGAATGTAGAAAGACAACTTAGTTCCAAGGAAGAAAATCTCGATCACAAATCGGATGATTTAAGGCAGCAAGAGAAAAGTCTTAGAAGCACTGAAGCGGAACTGCGCGAAAAGTCGAAGACGATTCACATAAAAGAAACGGAAATCGAAAGGTTAATGCAGCTTCAAACGGAGAAACTGGAGAAACTGGCGGGCGTTTCGCGGGAAGAAGCAAAGAAAATGCTCGTCGAAAATCTCGTGAACGCAGCGAGGAGCGAGGCGGCGTTCGATATGCGGGAAATCCGCGAAAAAGCTCGCAGAGAGGCCAAAAAAGAGGCGCAGAAGATCATCGTGCAGGCCATCCAGCGTACCGCAGCGGATCATTCCGTTGAAACGACCGTCAGTGTTGTCGGCCTTCCCAATGAAGAAATGAAAGGACGCATCATCGGCCGCGAAGGAAGAAACATTCGCTCATTTGAAGCTGCGACCGGCTGTGACATAATCGTCAACGACACGCCGGATGCAGTTGTGATTTCGGGATTCGATCCGTTCCGGCGCGAGGTCGCCAAGATTTCACTTGAACGGCTGATCGCGGACGGAAGAATTCATCCGACAAAGATCGAGGAGATCATCGACAAAGTCCGCAACGAACTCGAAGAGGAAACGGTGCTTATCGGCGAAGATGCGCTTCTGGAAGTCGGAATACACGGCGTGCACCCGGAAATCGTCAAGCTTCTCGGCAAAATGAAATACAGGTCGAGCTACGGTCAAAATGTTTTGCAGCACAGCATAGAGGTCGCGTTCCTCAGCGGACTGATGGCGGTCGAGATCGGCGTCGATTCCACTCTCGCGAAACGCGCGGGACTGTTACACGATATCGGAAAAGTAGTCGATAGAAATATCGAAGGTCCCCATGCGCTGCTGGGATACGAGATCGCGAAGAAATACGGAGAATCGCAAGCGGTCTCGAACGCAATCGGCTCTCATCACGAAGACATCGAGATGGAAACCCCGATTGCCGCTCTCGTTCAGGCTGCCGATGCAATAAGCGGAGCGAGACCCGGCGCGCGGCGGGAATCCCTGGAAGGATACGTGAAGCGGCTTGAAAAATTAGAGAGCATCGCCAAATCGTTTTCCGGAGTCGGAAAAACTTATGCGATCCAGGCTGGGCGCGAGGTGCGCGTCATTGTCGAGCCGGAAAAGGTGAACGATATATTCGCCGATCAGCTCGCACATGATATTTCGCAGAAGATACAAGAGCAGATGGAATATCCCGGGCAAATAAAAGTGACGGTTATTCGCGAAGTGAGAAGCACTGCCTATGCAAAGTAGGAACGGCCCGCTGAAAATCGGCCTGACCGGAAATATCGGAACCGGGAAGTCAACCGCAACCAGATTTTTTGCCGAGCTTGGCGTGCCTGTCTTCGATGCCGACAGTGTCGGTCATGAGCTTCTCGAATCGAATGAAGAAATAAAAAATAAGATCGTTAAGCTGTTCGGAGAGAAGATACTTAATCGATCACAAGATCGACCGGAAAATTATTTCAAAAATTGTTTTTGAGAATCCCGCCAAGAAGGCTGCACTCGAAAATATTTTGCATCCGGCAATTATGAACGATCTGGAAAGTCGAATAACGAATTTTTCCGACGGCGATTACGCCATACTTGAAGCCGCATTGATCTACGAAGCCAAACTTGAAGACTGCTTCGACTTTATTATTCTTGTGAAAGCCGACCGAAACATTGCCGTTGAACGCGCAGCTGAGAAACTTGGAATAAAAAAAGCCGATGTTGTGAAAAGACTGAAGACGCAGATGCTTCAAAGTGCAAAAGAAAAACTTGCCGACTTCATAATCTCCAACAATGAATCGCTGGAAGAGTTGAGAAAACGCGTGCACCTGCTGCATTCGATTTTATCGTCGTTAGCCCGGAAATCAGACCTGAATTTCCCCGGAGAATCCCATACCGGCAAGAAAGCGCCGCATCCCAAAAAAAAATTGATTTATGGCAGCAATTGATTTCACGAAGATGAACGGAGCCGGAAACGATTTTGTCGTCATCAATGACTTTGACGGCGCATTGAATGTCGATTTTCCGGCGTCCACGCAGACCGTGTGTGTGACGGGATTCAGCGTCGGAGCAGACGGAATTCCCTTCTTTCAAAAGAGCCCGCCGATAAAGGATGGATCGCGATTTTCAAACTTAGTCCTCGAAGGAAGCGAAAGGATAGTTTGTCACAGAAAGACTTTGTACGACGAAATGAATCAAGAGATCATGAATTTGCCGGATGGACAGGGAAAGATTTGAAATGATCGTGGAAAAAGCTTTCGAAGAGCTCCCGCCGGAGTTCAAATCGAAAATTGATAATGTGCATGTCGTCGTCGAAGATTTGCCCGGCGAGCTTGACTTAAGAAATGTAAATTTGAGCAGCAAATATTCCCTTCTCGGGTTGTATTCCGGCGTTCCTTTGAGCCGGCGTGGGGTCGATTATGGAGTGTACCCTGTTGTCCCCGACAGGATAACGTTATTCAAGGAAAACATAGAACGATTTTGCAGAGGCGACAAAGAGACGGAGGCGAAGATTAGAGAAGTTTTGATACACGAAGTGGCCCATTATTTCGGCATGACTGATCAAGAAATCAGAAAAGCCGGGTACTGACTTGGAGACTTTACTCAACCAGTACGGTTATCTCGTAATCTTCGTAATAACTTTCTTCGAAGGAGAAACCGTTCTCATCATCGCGGCGATTCTAGCGCGCAGCGGTTATCTCAATATAGATTATTGCATTCTATCGGCGTATTTGGGATCTGTGACCGGCGATCAATTGTTCTTCCATTTCGCGCGCCGCGAAGGACAGAATTTCGTAAGAAGGTTCAAATACATTTCTGCAGTTCTTCCTCGTGCAGATAAGCTGGTACAAAAGCACGGAGCCTATGTCGTGCTCTTCTCTCGCTTCCTTTACGGCCTGCGGACTGCTTTGACGGTTATATGCGGCTTGGGGGATATGTCGCCGGTGAGATTCAGCGCATATAACGCGGCGTCAGGATTAATTTGGGCTGTTTCTTATGGATTTCTTGGCTATTTTTTTAGCGAAGCAATTGGAACGGTCGCTGGATTGAGGAAAATCGAATTTGTAATCGTAGCGGCAATAGCAATCGCAGCGCTCATTTACTGGATCGTCAGGACCGCTAATGCAAAACATTTGGCAAACGAATCAAAACAGGAGGATTAGATGGCAAAGGTTTTACTCGAGATCATCTACGAAGTGCAGCCGCCAAGGCTTGAAGAGTATTTGAATCTTATCAACGAACTCAGGGCGGGTTACAACGATTCTAATATTGCAAAGTTAGAAGTGTTTGAAGTTCAAGGTTCGGCGAACAATTTCATGGAAATTTACACGTACGAAACCAAGGAATCATTTCAGAATGCGGACGACAGCTCGTTCGACGAGATCGTCACGAAAATAAACGACTGTCTTGTTGCCGACAAGCTGCGCTCATATACGCTCAACCAGATTTAGCTTTTAGCTCATGGCTGATGGCTCACAGCGGCCCGGGCAATTGACCTCATGAGCCATCAGCTATGACGTGATTTTCCAATGCTCCTCACGGCAGTAATCATTTTCGGGTTTACCTACCTGACAATCTCCGTGCAGAGATTACCTTACTTTCATTTAGATAGGACTTCGGGGGCGCTGATCGGGGCAGTCGCCATGGTTGCCTTCGGAGTTCTTACAATTAATCAGGCTTACCAATCTTTAAACCTCGACACGATCGTTTTGCTTCTGGGAATGATGATCGTGGTCGCTTACCTTCAAATCAGCGGGTTCTTCGAACTCGTCGCGGCGTTTATTTTGAAAAGGGCACGCACCGGCAACGGGCTTCTCCTGACCATTATAATCTCGAGCGGCATTCTTTCGGCATTCTGCGTAAACGATACGATTTGCGTGATGATGACGCCGTTCGTTTTGCTTTTGACAAGCCGTTCTCAGGTCGAACGCGAAGCCCTATTTGATCGCGCTTGTAACGAGCGCAAATATCGGGAGCGTCGCGACTCTCGTCGGGAATCCGCAGAACATGCTCATCGGGACGTTTTCGCACTGGCAATATTTGAATTTCTTCTTCGCAATGCTTCCGATAGCGGCTGCCGGACTCGCGGTGGATTTTTTCCTTTTGAAAATGTTTTTTAAAGATAAGCTGGATCACAGGCTGATGCCGGATGAGATGAAACCTGAACGGAAACTCGACCGGCCTTTGTTGTACAAGGCCATGTTTGTAATGGCGGTAGTAATAATCGGATTCTCTGTCGGGGTACAGCTGGCGTTTATGTCCATATTAGGGGCGGCGATCCTCATGCTCGCTGCCAACAAAAGGCCGGAAGAAATATTTGCAAAGGTAAACTGGTCGCTCTTGCTCTTCTTCGCGAGCCTGTTCATAGTCGTCGGAGGAATCAACAGCGTCGGCTTAGTGGATCAGGCGCACAACTTGCTCGAGGGGTATTTTTCGCATTCCACTTCCCGGCAGATCGCAAGCTTCTCTTTTGCATCTCTCATCCTCTCGAATATCGTTTCGAACGTTCCGTACGTCATGGTGGTAAGACACTGGATAGCTTCGTTCAATTCGCCTGTGCTGATGTGGCTTGTGCTCGCGATGAGCTCGACGTTTGCCGGTAACTTGACGATCGTCGGCTCGGTGGCAAACATGATCATGCTCGAGCTTTCGAAGGAGAAAGCGCCGTTCAGGTTCTGGGAGTTCACGAAAGTGAGCGGTACGATTGCGCTGGTAAGCTGGGTCGTCGGGACACTGATGCTCGCTGCTTATGGAGCGTTCGGGTGGATGTAAGATGGTTTGGACGAAATCATATGAAACTTATTGCCTGTCGTTCCGGGAGTCGATTTGTGCGACGAGAAATCTTGCGTGAGGCTCCTCTTATTCCGATGAGGCTTAGATTAGATTCCTCCGCGCGTCTGTCCTGACTTCGTTAGGACAAACTTGGTCGGAATGACAAATTGAATGATTAGGTTATGGCATTTGAAAAAACATATTACGTTTATATACTCGCAAGTTTATCTCAAACGCTTTACGTGGGGATAACTAACGACTTGTGCAGGCGGACATTCGAACACAAGCACAAGCTGCTCGACGGTTTTACGAAGAGGTATAATGTCGATAGATTGGTTTACTACGAAGAAACGAACGACGTGCGGTCGGCGATTGAAAGGGAAAAGCAGATAAAGAGATGGAGAAGGGAGAAGAAGATTGCATTAATCGAGGGTGTAAATGCCGGTTGGAGAGATTTGTACGATGAGTTGTGCCATCATGGCGGGTGAATAATATCCGATATTGTCTTTTCGAGCGAGCAAAGCGAGTCGAGAAATCTTGTGTTGGTTTTATCATGGATTGAGGAAACGTAAAACAGGTTCCTCCGCTCCTTCCGCTTTGCCATCATCGGTCGGGACGACAGAAGGTGGAATTGTCTTTTCTGCGCCAAGAGCGCATCCGCCTCTGGCGGAGAGTAGCTCTTTGCGAGTCGAGAAATCTTCCGTGGGACTCCTCTTATTCTGATGAGGGTTAGAATGGATTCCTCCGCGCGTCTGTCCTGACTGGGTCTGGACAGACTTGGTCGGAATGACAGGAGAACTGACCTGTCCTTCCGGGGACCGGTTTGTGCGGCGAGAAATCTTGTGTCGTTTTTATCATGGATTGAGGAAACGTAAAACAGGTTCCTCCGCTCCTTCCGCTTTGCCATCGTCGGTCGGGGCGACAGAAGGTGGAATTGTCTTTTCGAGCGAAGGCGCCCCCGGTGCCGGAGTCGAGAAATCTTCCGTGGGTTTCGCTATTAATTCAAGGAGCGTAAAGCAGATTCCTCGGCTCCTCCAGCTTTGCAGACTTGGTCGGAATGACAGTATCGACATTTAATCTTTCATTATATAACACAATTCATTGAACACACTCAAAGTTACCCTTCGGGCAAACACTCCGGGGAAATATCCAAACGCTGCCGGGCGGTTTTGAAACGTTGCCGGGAAGGTTTGAAACACTGCCGGGAAGGTTCCAAACGTATTTTTATGCCGGAGGGCCCCTTTTTTCGACGATTTAAAGGCTTATTTGCATCGCGGAAAAACTTCTTTGCATTCACGAGGACATATTTTTGAAGAAAGTATTTTATTTTATCCGAACATTAATGAAATTCAAAGGTAAACATAAAAAACATGGTTGTCTGGAAAAGGCAGACACCGCTTGCCTCTGTCATTCCCGGGTGGCTAAGAGCGAGTATCCATGCTTGTTTTCGGTTTAGCTTTTCGATACTGTCATTCGGGAGTGACACGAGTTTTTTTAACCATGGCTGTGGTATAAGGAAACAAGATTCGATGAGTAATGTTTGCGAGGTTATGACTTACGTTAAGTTACTTCCATAAAGAATTCCTCTCGCATTAAGAGAGGACAGACATTCCCATGCATGAGTTCTTTGATTAATCTTCCGATAACCGCGACGCGGAATTTTGCGAAGGTTGCTCTCAAGGGCGACCCGGCCGCGCTTGAAGAGATCAAGCCGATATCGAAGTCGCGCGGGAATGCGAAGCCGGCACCGGCTCCGACGAACGGAAAGCAGGCGGCTGCGCAGAAGTAGATAACTCGCCCCCATCCCCTCTCTTTGTAAAAGAGAGGGGAATTGGAAAGTGAGAGAAGCTTGAAACGTGGACGAAGATTATGTTTGGAAAATTTATTTGTGCAACGTGGTCTCGTCCACGTCTCGGGCGGAAGCCGGGAGAATGAGGCAAGTGGAATTGGAAAATGTGATTAATAAGAAAAAAATGTATAAATGTACCTTTTTACAATAGTTATCTGCAACCGCCGTTCAAGAAAGGAGAATTACGATTGCATAAGACAATTATAATCGCAGTACTAATGTTCAACTCGTTAGTCTTTGGTCAAACTCAGCGCCCCGATTCATTAAGCGCCGCATTAAGTGATTCTCTGTACGGTGACTGTGCCATGCCATATGGTGAAGACTATGCGTTCATGATAAGTGCACCAAAGGGTTGGGTGCTGGACAACCGAAGCCAACTTTACGGCGGCATTCAGGCAGTACTCTACCCAGAGGGTGGAAGCTGGAGGGATTCCAAAGCAGTTATGTATATCAACCATTACGACAAGAAGGTCACAGGGCAGGAAACTTTTCAAAAGGTCTTGTCTATCGATAGCACGCAATTCTTAGATAATACACCGGATGGCAAGGTGACAAACCATGATCCCATTGAAAGTGTTGACCACAACGTTGCCGTAGTTCGATATTTTGAACATTCAGGACAAATTGATGCCGTCGCGTATTTCGATGACGTAAAGGCCGTCGAAATGCTCATATTGAGTTCCAGAGATAAGACTCATTTCGAGAATTCCTTCCGAGCATTTCGTTTATTCGTTTTTTCTTATGGACACATGGTTAAGATGCCAGACCATGCCCACTGACAAACGGCGGCAGCAGATAACACGCGCCTATAGAAAAGAATGTCAAGAGAAAACACTATTCCATTAGGAAATAAATTTCCTTAGTTTCCTTGCATTCGGTCTCACAGTTTCCTGAGTCGGGTGCTATTCGACTGACCATGGCTTGTTCTGTGCTGCAGTGATCCCCGAAAGGATCCTTCGGACTTTTCTTTACACGAACATTTGTAAATAGCGTTTTGCTAATGCGCCTATCTGAGCTCTCTTTGTAAGCCGCAGGGCTCACTGGGCTACGGTAAATTTGAGCAAAAACGTGAGGGGGCTAACCGCAAAAGTGGCATATCCTCGATGGCGGGGTTGCACGCGTGTTAATGAGCTCTCCCTCATGAACTCCAAGTCCGCTTTATTAACAAAGAACATTCATGGATGACGGCTAACTCTCAGGATGTCATCTAATTTTTTAATTCCCTTTGTTCTTCCTCCATCTGTATGGTTCGTACTTTTCGTTGCTCTTAAGTATGCCGAGCGAGAGCCGGGCAATGTATCGAGCTACGGCAACCCTTGCATTGTATTCGGCTATTCCTTTGGAAAGAAGATAGTCATAATATTCTCTGATCGGCCCATTTCCATTGATCACAGTCATGGCTGCACCGTTATATATGCCTTTGAGCATTCTGTTGTAGTGCGGCTTGCGTGTACCGTACTTCTTTCTTCCGCTGGTTTTCTCAACTCTGACCAGACCGCAGTAGGCAAAATATTTGCCCATGGTTGGGAACCTCTTTGGCTCGATGACTGTGGCGAGTATCTTGACTGCTCTAATCGGGCCGATGCCGCCTAGACTCGTCAGAGCTTTGAGAAGACGATTGGTTTTGCAGAGGCTCTCGAACTTGTCTTCATAAGCAGCTTTTGTTTCTTCATAGAACGATATGTCACGCTCGACAAAGCCGCTAATGAAAGCGGTCATGTCATCTAGTTTATTTTTCTTTGAGCCGAGTCCACGGATTAACGCATACCTCTGATTCTGTGAGCGGACGCCGTGTTTGACCATGTCGTCATAGGCGCTGACCAGCCGTCTTAGCTGATAAAGCCTGTCATCGTCGGGATGGAACACTTCGATAAGCGATCCGTTTCGTAGGAGATCACACAGTTTTATCGCATCAATCCTATCATTCTTCGGACCGTCGGATAATAACTTGTTCATGTAGGGATCGCAGACTAAGACACGGTCAACAATTCCCTTGAGTTCCAAGTACAGCCAATGTGCACCTGTCGATTCCTCGAATGTCACTATGGTCTTACCTGAGAGGCTTTTAAGATATTTCTTGAGCTCAAGAATGTTAGTTGCTATCTCGGCTGTCATCATCTTCCTGTTGCTTCTTTTCATTACTGCTATCGCCATGCTCTCAATCGACAAATCTATCGCGACATAGTTGTCATATTTTCCCATCTCGATAAGGTTGTTTCTTTGGCGTTCTCTTTTTACTTTTACTAAATGCATTATGGTCTCCTTTCGTGTTTTGAGATGTCAATATTATCCCGGCCTTTCCGGGACTACACCAGAATACGACTGTGAGACCATCTTTTCTAATTTACCGCAAAAAAGATGCTCGATTATTATATATCATGGTGCTCGCTTCATCCCGATTTGCCGCGACCATGGAGCTACGCACGTTTATGGCGTCGAAGCGGGACAAACTTTTTGGGCAGGACGTTAGGCGAAACGGCCCAAGACATTAGGATTTGTCGATATCGAGGATTAAAGCTCAAGTTAGATGTATGAAAAAATTGGTTGAACTCTCGAATGAAGAAGCAAGTAGACATTTCCTTAAGGGCAGTAGCTACTTTAATGCAGACATGCCAAGCTATGTGAGCTTTGAGCCAATTCTGAAGGATGTTGCAACGGTGCTAAATGGGGGCAATTATACTGCACTTACATCAGCAAATCCAAATGATTTTTCGGGTGTGAACTACGATTTCTTATCGAACAAGTACGGCAAATTTGCTTGGCGGCCATTGGAATTGATTCACCCAGCAATTTATGTTTCCCTGGTAAATGTGATATGTGATGCTAACAATTGGACGAATCTTAAGAAGCGATTGTCGGAGTTAGAAGGTGGCGTGGTCGAGTGCTGTAGTGCCCCTGTGATGTCGCTTGACAATCAAACAGATGCGGCAGCGCAGGTCAGGAATTGATGGAAAACCGTCGAGCAACGTTCTCTGAGCTACTCATTGGAGTTTAGCCATGTACTCCATACTGATGTCACAGACTGTTACGGGTCTCTTTACACACACAGTGTTTCTTGGGCGATCCACGGATTGCCAAAATCTAAGGAACGTAGACGGGATAATTCCCTTTTGGGAAATAAGATCGATTCACTCATCCAGGCAGGTAGATATGGTCAGACCAACGGAATCTCTCAGGGTTCTGTTCTGATGGATTTCGTGGCAGAGATTGTTCTTGGTTATATCGACGAACAAATTAATTCTGTGTTAGGCGAACCAAACGATTTTCGCATTCTCAGGTACCGCGATGATTACAGAATATTCGCAAATAGCGATCATCGCGTCGAACATATATTGAAAGTGATCAGCGACCAATTGCGGTTAGTCGGGATGAGACTAGGGGTGTCAAAAACTGTTTTAAACAGAAACGTTGTTGAAGGGTCAATCAAACCGGACAAGCTGGCGGGCATTGATTTTCAAGATCTCGGGGATACAAATGCAAAGACGATTCAGAAGCAGCTTTTAAGACTACATTCGTTTGGCCCACGGTTTCCGAATAGTGGAGCGCTTCGTCGCCTAGTTAGCGATTTTCATACTAAGATTTCTACACAAACCGAAAGGCCCGACGATCTTGAAGTACAAGTTGCGATTGCGACAGACATCGGATTCGTTTCCGCGGCTACTTTCCCGGCCGTCGCTGGTATACTCAGTCATCTCATCTCGCTCGCCTCAACTGAAGAAAAACCAAAACTGTGGAAGAAAGTGTGTGAAAAGATGGATCACGTTCCGTACAGCGGTTACCTGGAAATATGGTTGCAACGGGTAACCCAACCGAAAGCTATTGGTATACCTTTCGAAAGTAATGAGACAATTTGTAAAATCGTGAACGGCGAGACACCAGATTTGTGGGAAAACGGATGGATCGCCAGCAATGATCTGAAGAAGGCGTTAAAAGTATCAAAGATGGTCGTGGGATCTGTTGCTGACGCTGATCAAGTGGTACAACCTGAAGAAATTGAGCTGTTTAAAGAGAATGCATGGATGTACTGAAAAACGATCGGAATTGTTTGTTCAGATTGTGAACATGAGACACTGTCGGTTGTTTCGGGAGTAGAACTTCCTCCGAACAGTTCTGGGGGTTTTGCTCCTGCCATGATGGAGTGGATTTGGAAATTAGGTTGAAGGCAATTGAAATATACCAAGGAAAAAAACACACCATGGTTGATCGTAAAGGCATAATCTCGTTCTTAATTATTAACTTTGGTCTAACCTACGCGATTGAGACTGCGTTGATCCTATCAGGGTATCGCTTCACAGGCTTCCCGCGGCCTTACGGCATACTTGTTCTTGCAGCCGTCATGTGGGTACCGGCGGTTTCCGCTCTACTCACCATCAAATTTATCACGCATGAAAGTATTACCATCGCCAATTTTCGCGTTGGCGCGCTGAAACCCTACATTACTTCCGCACTAGTTGTACCAGCCTGCTTCATCGCCACGTATGCCCTGACCTGGCTCCTCGGCTTGGGTCAACCGGACTGGCAGCTATCAAATTTTCGTGCGTCTTTGGCTTCGAGCGGTGTTAAGATTCTCGACTATGCCTTCTTCAACGTTGCTTTTGATTGCATTCTTCCTGGCCGGCCTGTTTCTCGGCCCAACCATAAACGGCATATTCGGCTTTGGTGAGGAATTTGGCTGGCGCGGTTACCTTCTGCCAAAACTGATGTCGTTAGGTAAGCTCAAGGCCTACACTATCGTGGGTATAATTTGGGGACTGTGGCATGCACCAATTATTTTAATAGGCTTTAACTACCCAGGTTACCCTTTGTTAGGCGTCGCCGGCATGATAGTTATGACCACAGCCATTGGTATCTATATAAACGAAATGACTTTGCAAAACCGGAGTTCTATCCTGGCCGGATGGATTCATGGATCATTCAATGGTCAGGCATACGGCATCTGGCGTATTTTATTCCCGAACGTCAATCCGTTGATCGGTGGGTTCACAGGAGTGATAGGCGCTGTCGTGTGGCTTATCCTGGGTTTATGGAAAGCACATCGTGGCGGATAGCTACAACACACTCTAAACGTTCTGAAGGATCTCTGCTCCTGCCATGATGGAATTGGAAGATTTATGGGTCAATGGAAAATAGTACCGGATGTAAGAATGTATTTCGTGACGACGACAATCGTAAGCTGGACGTATGTATTTACTTCTATCTCTTATTTCGAGGTGATCATGGAGAGTCTTCGATACTGTGTACGGAATAAGCGACTTCATCTGCACGGTCATGTAATAATGCCGAACCATGCACACTATATAATGTCAACCGATGAGGGAGAGAATCTCTCTGATATAATGCGCGACTTTGGAACTCACATAGAGAGCCGGGAATTCGGGAGTTGAACTCCCGAAGAGCGCTGAGAAGGACCGCAAGACGAAAGCTCCCGGAAGGTAGTGACAGAACGAGGAGCTAAGACGAAGCACAACACGATACACAATTTTAAAAGAGATCAAAGCTATGAAAACAATGAAACAGCAGTGTTATCTTTTTAACGTATGGGGGACATGGTTGGGCCTTCCTGCTTTAGCTATCGTAATGGGAGTGCTTGCAGGATGGTGGGCAGCTGTCTTTGTGCTGATCGTTGGTGTGTTTGCCCAAATCGCGTACATAAAAATATTTCCACAAATGTCCAGATTACTTGGATACGGTTCTGTCGAGGATGTCGCGGCCGAACCGGCAGCGCAGACAAAGAACGCCTCAAAGGTCACTTTGTACACGGCGCATGTTTGTCCATTCTGTCCGATTGTCAAGCGCCGCCTCGTCGAACTGCAAAGTAAAATGGGATTTGAGCTGTCGGATGTGGACATCACCTTTCAACCGGGTGTGATTATAGAAAAGGGCTTTAATTCTGTACCGGTCGTCGAGGTGGAAGGACGGCACTGGATTGGAAATGCGACAAGCGCTCAACTTGCAGCGTTCTTGACCAACCGAACGGAAAACAATTGACTCGCGGCGTTTGCGGAAGTAAAATAGAATATACCAGAACTGTTTATGCCTGGTCAAACTTGCATTATTATTGAAAGGTCGATGAAATGAATTCAGATAGGAAACTTTTGATAGACACAATCATCCGCGCTATCGTGGTAGCCGGCGTAGTGAGTTTCTTCAGTATTATTGTGTTTGGCGCGGCTGCCCTCGAGCCGCAACTCGCTCAATTTGAGCTTTTAAAAAATGGCGTTACGATTGCAATCGCGTATGCGGCGTTCAAGGGGAACAGGCTTAGAGATGGATTTGCAGCTTTGCTTCTCTGGTACGTGCTTCTGACGGCAGTCATTGATGTTCCCTACCACGCCTGGAATTTTGTCATGGAGGCTGCTTATATAGTCGGTCTCACATATTCGATTTATTTCTATTTCAATGTAGTTGGTAAAACTCTCGGCAAGGCTCGAGTTAAATGGATTATTGCCGCGACGTTGATCGTTGGAACAGCTCACGGATTGATTTTTATTTTTCTTCAAATTATATCTTTGCGTGTCTTCGCCCATCCGATAGAAACTTTTGAATGGAGCTTTATAGATTTAAAGAATGGCCTGGTGATAGGTATCCTCTCGGCTCTGGGAATGGAGTTTTCCGAGTATGTGGTCAGGACAATACGTTCTCTCGAAAAAATCAACAATTGAGGAGTAAAGAAATGTCAGGACGGCAAAACAGATTTGAAAAGGTACCAACATGGTCGGTAATTATGGTTGAGGTGACTCGGGAGTTTGCCGAAGCGACCGCGAGGCGGCAGCTCACTTATGAAATTGTGGGGCTCTCATGAAAAATCGACCCGCTCTTTTCATTATTCCTTCTGCTGGGTACGCAGGGCTGTGGTTGTTGGGCGGCGCTGCTTTCCTTATCTACTTTAGAATATACAATGTCTCGATGGGCTCAGACGATGTTGAGATGATTAGAAAGATACCATCCTTGCTCGCAATACTGACTGTTCCAGTATGCACTTTCGTGTCATTTGTCGTTACCGGCAAAGTTGTATTCAGCAAGTTAGCGCGTGATATACGTAAAGGTATGGTCAACCAGACTGCAGGGTTCTGTGTTTTATTCACGGTGGCAATGGACCTATTAATAACAGTCCTCATCCAGCGAATGGACATTTTGCTCTTCCCCCTGAATCTCATGTACTTATTTGCGTGGCTAATCATCTTTCCGAGCGTTGTTGTGGCGGGCCGGCGGAGCCCTCGCATACAAGAAAATCATTGATATGGGGATGCTGTGCAACTCGAATCCTTTGCCCACAGATTACCGCGGCAGGCTCCCGATTGGGAGCATGTCATGGCAGCCGGGTTTATGCGCAGGTTATTTAACACGTGACGAAAAATTATCCGGAAAACAAGCAGGACGAAATAGCAGCTATGAATGAAGAAAGAAGCAAAAGGGTTTGCCCCGTGGAAATAGCCGGAGGACTTGATAATTTTTTCAGGAGATTATTGCAAAATCCCAGGAAAATATTGAGCTCGTACATCGTCGATGGAATGACGGTTCTCGATTTAGGCTGCGGACCGGGATTCTTTTCCGTGGAAATCGCAAAAATGCTTTCCGGATCAGGAAAGGTCATCGCTGCTGATTTACAGGAAGGAATGCTTGAAAAGGTAAGCAAAAAGATCAAGGGAACGGAATTAGAGCGAAGAATTACTTTGCATAAGTGTGAAGATAGTAAGATCGGTCTCACCGAGAATGTGGATTTTGTCCTGGCGTTTTACATGGTCCACGAAGTACCGAGCCAGGATGAGTTGTTCGCTGAATTGAAATCCGTTTTGAAACCGGGTGGGAAATTATACATTATCGAGCCGAAGGTTCATGTTTCACGAGAATCCTTCGATAATATGATCGATAAGCTTAAAACAATCGGGTTTGAATTTATCGGCCGCCCGAAGGTATTATTCAGCCGGACGGTATTAGTAACAAAAACGAAATTGTGAGGCTTACTCAAGGGCGCATGCATTTTAGATAAAAATGGCTGTGCTGGAGCGCAATACTATTGCGAGACTCATAAGCCGGGTGCGCGAACAACAGAATGAATATTCATAAAATTATATAAGGAATGAAGAAATGTCGGCGAAAAGATTCGGATTTGAAAGAGTCCCGACATGGTCGGTGGTGTTGGGAACAGTGCTTCTTATCGGCATACTATCCATGGCGTATGGGTACCATAAAAATGTGCACGTGGTATTGTATGTCGGTTTTGCCATTACGATGCTCGGGGTATTTAACGGATTCATTTTGTTTGCCATGAGGCCGAATGATTTTAGGTTGAGAAAGCGAAAAGAGTGAGCATGCAGATGTGCGGATTCCACCGTAGTAGCCGGATTACTTATTAAAGAAAAGACAATTATCTATGAGGCAGACTCTCGCGATTATCCCTCTTCTTCCTGCTATCTTGGTTTCAGGCTTTGGGCATAATGATAAAAGCAATGGTTACCCTATTTTGCCGCCAAATGAAAAAGTGTATAGTTTTGTCATCAAAGCTAAATCTATTAAGATAAGATGTGAAAAATATGAGGCAGATTTTGGCACGATCGTAGTGCCGGAGAATGGAAGCAAACCAGCATCCCGTCTAATCAAGATTCCTTTTCTTCGAATTCACTCGCGTTCTAGAAATCCTGCCGAGCCGATTTTCGGCTTTGCTGGTGGACCAGGAATGAGCAATATGAAGTGGGACTGGAAGAAGGCGGGGGCTTTTCTTTCTGAACATGACTTCGTGCTGGTTGGATACAGAGGCGTAGACGGCTCAACCAAACTCGATTGTCCGGAAGTGACGGAGGCTTTCAAGGGAGAAGGCCATGATCTATTGGGCGAAGAATCAATGAAAGCAATCGGACGTGCATGGCGCGCCAGTGCCGAGGGCTTTAAAGCTCAGGGAATCGATCTTGATGGGTATTCGATGCTCGAAGTCATCGAAGATAATGAATCGGTTCGAAAGACATTGGGCTATAAGCGCATTAACCTGTTAAGCGAAAGCTACGGAACTCGTGTTGCGTATCTTTACGGGCTCAAATATCCGGAATATATCTTCCGCTCAGCGATGATCGGCGTTAATCCTCCAGGGCGCTTTGTCTGGGAACCACAAGTAATTGACGCTCAACTCAAACACTATGCGGCACTTTGGTCGAAGGATTCCACGATGTCCTCGACGAGCCCGGACCTTTATGCAACTATGCGGACAGTTTTGACTACCATGCCGAGCAAGTGGCTCTTTTTTCCAATCAACCCTGGAAAAGTAAAGGTGGTTACATTTGTCCTCCTCTTTCATCGCAATACAGCGGCCATGGTGTTCGATGCCTATGCAGCGGCGGAACGAGGAGATCCGAGCGGACTTGCACTAATGTCGCTGGCATGTGATTATGTTTTGCCTTCATTGATGACATGGGGAGATCTTGCTTCGAAAGGCATTAGTGCTGATTTCGATTCTACACGAAACTATAGTGCTGAGATGGATCCATCCAATACGCCGCTGGGTTCGCCTTTGAGCAAGTTGCTCTGGGGGCCATTGACGTATTACCATTGGCCGGTGGAGCAATTGCCGGAAGAATTCCGGAAGGTGCGGCGATCCGAAGTACAAACTCTGCTCTTGAGCGGAAGCATAGATTTTTCTACGCCGGCTGAATTTGCTGCGAGGGACTTGCTGCCGTACTTTAAAAATGGAAGGCAAGTTATATTGTCTGAATGCGGTCACGTAGATGATTTGTGGCGTACTAAACCTGAAAATACCAAACTCATCTTGACCAGTTTCTATAATACCGGATTGCCGGATACCTCATTGAACTCATATATGCCTATGGACTTTAACGTGAGATGGGGCTTTCCTAAAATTGCTAAAATAATATTAGGAGCGATTGGTTTACTCGGTGTAGTTTTGGCAGCAATTATAATCTGGCTCGTGCGAAGGTAGGGCAAATTGGCAAACGGCGGCGCAGCACCCGCGAGCGACGCGCGGAGCGTTCGTGATTCAAGCGAGTTTAAGCAGCAAACTCGAATTCACCTTTTCGTTCGTAATTAACATCTAATATTACACATGCAAATTAAAATATTACCCGCCGCAGGGCACGTTGTTATGCATTCTTTGACTGCAGCTCTTTCAATTTACGATCCACAAAAGCCATGAAATTAAACATTAAGCAGCTCGTTGAGCGAGCAAAAAAGACCGGAGACCATTTTACGGAACTTCGACGGATTGCCGAAGAAGTTTTTTCTGAAAGTCAAGCTGATGAGGCAGACCGGATTGGGAAGGAACTATTCGTATCAGAATTCCACCAAGCTCGATCTTTAGCGGCTTACCTTTTCGGTATGCTTTCGGTAAATAATAAGGAGTGCCTGAAATTGTTGCGTACTCATGTCAGCAAAGATGAAGATTGGCGGGTGCAGGAATTCCTTGCGCAAGCATTTGACAGGTTCTGTTCGGATATTGGCTATGAAAAGGCATTGGCGATTATCAAAGATTGGCTTTCAGACTCCAATCCGAATGTGCGTCGTGCCGTTACCGAAGGACTCAGGATCTGGACATCCAGACCCTATTTCCAGGATCACCCTAAAGTTGCGGTTGGTTTGCTTGCCAAGCTTCGTTCGGATGAAAGCGAATATGTGAGGAAATCGGTCGGGAATGCTCTGCGCGATATATCCAAGAAGCACAAAGAATTAATCAAAACAGAATTGGAAAAGTGGGACCTCTCGAACAAAGCCGTAGCAGGAACTTACAAATTGGCAAGCAGGTTTCTTTGAACGAAAACAGATTCGGGTATCGCTATGAATGTGACTCTCGATTGGTATCAAAGGCGCATCAGCTCCTCCTGAGGCTGATCAGCCTGATGTTGAATATGGCTGAATTCCATGAACTGGAAATCCCTCCATGCTGCCTGACTTTCATGTCTCATAGATGTGTACAGTTGCGCTTGTCGTGCGCAGGTAAATGTCAAGTTCGCCGAGGGCACAGGTCGTGATGAACGCGTTTATAAAATGGACTGCATAAAACAAAACGAAATAATAGGCTCGATCTTAAGCTCTCATAGTAAAGATTTGGGTAAGTACTTTGAACAATACAGGAACCATGTATATAGAGTTTATAATTTCGCCGTTCCCTACGTGACATTGGAAAGGGATATTGAAATTTTATCAATCGCTGCTGCTTTTCATGATTTGGGAATTTGGACAAGCGATACATTCGATTATTTGAAACCCTCGATTGCTCTGGCAAAAGAGTATTCCATGGCGAACGGTCTAGATGCTGAAACAACTGTCGAGATCGAGACAATAATAGACCTGCATCATAAAGTGACACCAATAGAGGACTCAAAGATAGCCGAAATATTCCGGCAGGCAGATTTGGTGGACCTTACGCTGGGTTTGATTCGCAACGGAAGAGACAGGCGAGACATAAGAATGGTGAAGGAGGCTTTCCCAAATAAAGGATTTCATGTTTATCTGCTAATACTATTTTTTAAGAACTTCATGAACAATCCATTACGGCCTTTGCCGATGTACAAATTATAATTGAAATATGATGGACTTCCCGCGCTCCACATCAGATTGTACTTTGTATGACATGCCTTTAAGCATCGTTAGATTCTTCCCAAACAAATAACAAATTGATAAATTTGAACGAAACATGAATACCGGAAACAGCAAATATGTACATGGATATTCAGGAAGAGAGGCGTTGCGGCTCAACGATCAGGCAAGCACTTTAGACAATATTATTCATAATGATACGATATTCTCTAAGGGCAGTTTAGTTCTCGAAGCTGGATGCGGAGTTGGCGCGCAAACAAGAATAATTGCTGCGAAGAACCCCGATTCAAAATTCATCTCAGTCGATTTATCGGAAGCTTCATTAAGCGAAGCTCGAAAACTGATAGAATCATCTGGCATCGAAAATGTGGACTTTCGAAAAGCAGATATATTCAGATTGCCTTTTAAAGACGGTATTTTTGATGACGTTATCATTTGTTTTGTGCTTGAACACCTTCACAACCCGGTGCAAGCCCTGATTGAATTGAAAAGGGTATTAAAAAATGAGGGTACCATGGTCGTAATTGAGGGTGACCATGGTTCAGCGTTTTATTATCCTGACGGCAAATACGCACACTCGGCGATCGATTGCCAGATTCAACTACAAAGACAAGCCGGAGGAAATTCAAACATCGGGAGAGAGCTGTACCCGTTATTGAAATCAATTGGACTTTCGGATATTTCAGTCTCACCGCGAATGGTTTATGTTGACGCCAGCAGACCGCACCTTGTTGAAGGATTTATAAAAAACACTTTTACAGCAATGATCGAAGGAGTCCGTGAAAAAGCAATACAAAAAGGAATAATAGATAGTTCGACATTTGAGAAAGGCATAAAGGAGCTATATCGGACTACGGAACCGGACGGTGTCTTCAGCTACACATTTTTCAAAGGAGTCGGGACAAAAAAGAAGAAAGCGATTTGACCCACCTGCATTCCTTCAACGAGCCGTTTTCTCCGCACACACCACCTTCTTCACCCACTTGCCCTTGAAAAGTAATCGATTTTTCGAGAACTTCTTTGACAATTCAGTGAATATATTCATAGAGCGACATGAAAAAATAAGCGTACCTCTTTTTGTCATTTTTGCTTTTACGGTGCGTGCTGAACAAAGCCCGGAGAGTTTTTTATTTGCGAAGCCGAGTTCTATGATACCGATGAGTTATTAAGAGCAATATACCGTGTAGGAAGGTGTGATCGAATTGAGGATCGGCACGGGCTCGGACCGAGGCATTCACTCTTTATGAGGACGGGATGACATCTTTAATTATGAATAAAGGAAAGAGCAACCGTCCAGTTCTCCCGGAATGAGAAAACTGAGATTCTGAAAATCGGGAAACGCGATGGCAAACTCGACGGCGTGATCCAGATTCGGAATTGCCCTCGATACCATTTATAGTAAAACACAGCTAAAGGTTTCTGTTGAGGACTAAAAGGCGATGTTAGAATTGTTTTTCAAATATTGAATTTATTGAACTCTTATCAGTATCGGGGTTGAAATGAAATTCGCAAGTCTTGCTGTAAAAGATGTTAAGGAGCTTATTTTTGGCCATGCGTCCAAACCGGTTGTGACTCATCGCGGACTTGTAATAGGGGGAGGCAGGGTTTACCCCGAATTGAACTTTACCCTTCCGACGATATCCATCAATAAAGATACGCTTCCCGAGATTACGGGCCAATACAAAAGTATAATAAATGATACGCTGGAAAGAGCCTTGCAGATGGAGTCCCATGGTTTGGTTTTTGAGTTTGAAACCTTGATAGAGATGACTCAAAATCCTCAGATCGCAATTGATCTGGTGAAAGTGATGAACGATGTTTGCGAAGATTACTATATTAAGTACGGGGTAAAAAGCGAGATCAGATTGACACCAAACGACTTGCGAGAATTTGAGCGTCCTCCAAAGCAAAGGTCGTCAGGACTATTGCATCGAATGATCGAGCTCTTTGAGGGTGGTTTAGATGCAGGTGGAGATTTACTTAGCATCGAAAGTACAGGCGGCAAAGAAATCTCCGATGATGCTCTTATGAGCTGCGATATCAAACAATTGATATTTGCTTTAAGTGTGTTGGGAGTCCGGGATATGAAAATGTTATGGCGAAAGATGGTAGATATCTGCCGTAAGAAAGGGAAAATCCCGGCTGGTGATACTGCCTGCGGCTTTGGCAATACTGCCATGGTGCTTGCCGAGAAAAAGTACATTCCGAAGGTATTTGCCGCTATTGTTAGGATTGTTACCGTGGTAAGAACTGTTGTTGCCATTGAAGAAGGCGCCGTCGGTCCGGATAAGGATTGCGGTTATGAGGGCGTTTACTTGAAGGCAATTACAGGGACACCTATCTCAATGGAAGGGAAGACAGCCGCATGTGCTCATCTAAGTCCGGTAGGCAACATTGCAGGAGCATGCGCCGATATGTGGAGCAATGAATCCGTTCAAAACATAAAATTACTTTCCGGCATGGCTCCGATTGCGTATTACGAACAATTAGAATATGATACCAGATTAATGAACGAAGCAATCAAGGAAGGAAAAGCCAGCGAATTGGCATTACAACGGTTGATGGTTAACTCGGACATGTACCATGATCCTCAGGCGTTAGTGTTGGCGCCGGAGGTTGTAATCCCCGTTGCAGAAGAGATGGTGAAAGCTGAGAACTACATCGATGCTGCTGTCAAAGGTATCTCTGAAGGGATTGAATATTATTGAAGAAGCCATACATTCAGGCAAGCTAAAATTAGAAGACCGAGAAATTGCGTGGATCGATTCGATGCGAGGCGAAATTGAATCAATCCCGATCGATGAAGGTGAATTTGTTGACGAAATGATTGCGCAGATTGGAACCTCGAAATTTATTCCGTCCGAATACGGTTTATAATTATAAAAAGTAGAATTAATAAGTACCACCATAAAAGGGCAATATTATGAACGAAACATTGGAGCGATTGCTGAACTGTGTGGAAGCCGGGAAGATCAATAAGGCCTCGCCGTACCCGCCGGCTCTGAAAGGGCAGGACGGCGCAGATGAGCTTTGTAAGATGGCTCTCGACCAGGGTGTGAGTCCGGAAGATATCTTGAGCAAGGCCTTGATACCCGGGATGTCGCGAATCGGAGAAAAGTTTTCTCAAGGTAAAGCGTTTGTCCCGGAGATGCTGATCTCTGCGAAGGCAATGACCGCGGCGATGAAGCATCTGAAGCCGTTTTTTGCGTCGGGTGAAATAAGAAGGAAAGGTGTATTCATAATCGGGACCGTCATGGGTGACCTGCACGATATTGGCAAGAACATCGTGTCAATGACGATTGAAGGAGCCGGATGGGAAGTGGTCGATCTGGGTGTGGACGTCAAAGCCGCGAAGTTTCTGGAGACGATCGACAAGTACCCGAATTGTGTGGTCGGGATGTCCGCGCTCCTTACGACCACGATGGCGAATATGGATTCTATAGTGAAAGATATAAGAAGTAAATATCCTGATAAAATAATCCTGGTCGGCGGGGCGCCGCTCTCGATGGAATTCTGCAATAAAATCGGGGCGAGCTTCTATTCTCCGAACCCGCACGGCGCGGTGCAGTTCTTAAATGCGCATGCGGCTTGAGCACGCCTCCATGAAGACCAGCATTGCCGAATGGGCTGCTTCGGCACGGGCTTCCGGTAAACGTCTCGCCGTTCCTATAATGACTCATCCCGGAATCGAGATGAGCGGGAAAACGATAATCGATGCCGTGAGCAGCGGAGAGGCACAATATCTTGCGATAAAAATGATCATGGATAAATATTCGCCCGATGCAGCGACGATGATCATGGATCTGACGGTTGAAGCTGAGGCTTTCGGGTGCAAGATCAATCTTTCGAACAATGAAATTCCTTCTGTAGCAGAACCGTTAGTCGGCGACCATGAATCGATAGAGAGATTGAGAATTCCCTCGCTGGATTGTGCGCGGATTCCTCAATATCTCAATGCAGCACATCTTGCTGCGACGAATATCAGCGATAAGCCGGTTTTCGCCGGATGCATCGGGCCATTCTCGCTTGCCGGAAGATTGTTCGGCATGACCGAGATAATGACCTCGCTCTTCATCGAACCGGAAATGATCAAATCGCTCCTCGATAAATCTACCTCGTTCTTGCTATCATATATAGATGCGATGAAGAGGCTCGGCACGGATGGAATTATAATGGCGGAACCGGCGGCGGGATTGTTATCGGCGGAGATGTGCGATGAGTTTTCGTCGGCTTATGTCAGGAGAATTGTTGGGTGTGTGCAGGATCGCGACTTTCGTTTTGTGCTTCACAACTGCGGCAATACCGGACAAGTTACCCGGTCGATGATTTCTACCGATGCGGGTGGATTGCATTTTGGAAACAAGATAAATTTAACCGAGGCTTTGAAGGAAATCCCGAATAACATCCTCGTGTTCGGCAACCTCGATCCGGTGAGTGTGTTCAAGTCGGGGACACCCGAGCATGTGTTTGATGCGACGACAGAGCTTCTTGAGCGGACTTCCGGCTGCAATAATTTTATAATATCGTCCGGCTGCGACACTCCTCCGGGGTCGCCGGCGGAAAATATAGATGCATTCTTTCGGGCCGTCAGGTTGTTTAATTCAGGAATTTAATTTAACGGTGAAGGATTCTTGTGTGTATTGAGACTTTTTCCTTTCGTCAGAAGGAATTGAAACTTTCGCAAAATGCTTTTGCTTGTGTCCTCGGATATGCTGCCGATGCGATCCCTTCACCTCTTGCAGAATCTATAGATGATGCTCTGCAGCACGGCAGCGAGTTGTGTCAGATAAACGGCGGCTATAAAATTATAGATTCGATCGACTTTGATCGAAATGACTACACGGTTCGCGTAGGTTCCCGGAGTTTCGATATAAAGAAGACTGTTTTCCAGCAGTTGAAGAATGCGAAGAGTATAGCGGCGTTCGTATGCACTGCAGGTGATGAAATCGTCGATAGATCCAGACAATTGATGAAAGAGGGAGAGCTGCTCAAAGGCTATGTCTATGATGTTTTCGGGTCGCTGGTGGTGGAAGAGGCCATGGATATCATCCAGGAAAGTCTGAGAAACAAGATGCAGGAATCCGGGCTGAACATCACGAATCGTTACAGCCCGGGCTATTGCGGCTGGGATGTCTCCGAGCAGAAAAAACTTTTCAGCCTTCTTCCGGATAAGTTTTGTGGAATAGAATTGACGGATTCATGTCTCATGCGGCCGATAAAATCTGTCAGCGGAATTATCGGCGTCGGCAAGTCGGTTAAGTTTAACCAGTACACGTGCAATTTGTGCGATGCCTCGGAGTGCCTTTACAGGAATTTGAGGCATGAGAATATGGAATTGAAATAGCAGTCCGAGTTGATTGTCCTTTCGAAAAATGACATTACTATCCAGATCGGACGCCATGATATTAGTTATATGGCAGCACGGCATGTCGGGTGCCTGCGAATGCGCCTGCCGAGGATTTGAAGCCTTTTGCAGACAGATTCCTTATCTAAAATGAGAGCGCTTAATGAATATGAAAAGAATTAAAGACAGAATTTTCTCCGGTGAAATCCTTGTTTCGGACGGCGCGTGGGGTACCATGCTGCACGAAAAAGGATTGAAGATGGGAGAATGTCCGGAGAGATGGAACATCGAGCGACGGGCCGATGTGCTGGATATCGCAAGAAGTTATGTGTCAGCCGGGGCGGATATGATCGAGACGAACAGTTTCGGCGGCAGCAAGTTCAAGTTGGACTATTATGAACTGGGCGGACGGGTCGTTGAAGTGAACAGGTCTGCCGCGGAAATTTCCAGGGAAGCCGCCGGAGACAAAGTCCACGTTCTCGGTTCCGTCGGTCCGACTGGGAAAATGTTGTTGACCGGCGACGTAACATCCGAAGAATTATATGAATGTTTCAAAGAACAGGCGAAGGCACTTGAGGCCGGCGGAGCAGATGCCATCGTCGTTGAAACTATGTTCGATGTTGACGAGGCGAAATGTGCAATAAAGGCATCTAAGGAAAACACGAGTTGCGAAGTTATATGTACCATGACGTTCGACGGTGATGACCAGATTGGATTCCACACATTGATGGGGACTACTCCGGAAGCGGCTGCCGAGTCTTTGATGGAAGCGGGCGCCGAGATTATCGGGACAAATTGCGGCAACGGGATCGAAAAAATGGTCGGCATAACGAAGCTATTTCGCACAGTTGATAAGAAGATCCCTATTTTAGTCCAGGCAAATGCAGGCTTGCCGGTGATGGTTGAAGGTAGAGCGGTATTCCCCGGCACTCCGGACGAAATGGCAAAATGGATTAACCCTCTTATAGATGCCGGAGCAAACATTATCGGCGGGTGTTGCGGCACCACTCCGGAACATATCCGCAAGATTGTTCGTGTAATCAGGGAAAGAGGGCGCAGATAATTTCTCTTATTATTATTTTCGGCTGCAGCAACGGGAAAGGCCGTAGAATGGAAAGGCATCCATAATTGTACCATGACATCATTGTGTTGAAATGACGTACGAAAAGGAATCCATCCAAATCTTTCCATCGGAGTAGATGACATTAAAAGAAAGACTGGCGAAGTCCGAGGATTTGGGTCCGGATTCGCCATTGATAAGCAATCCGGGCCTTAAGAACCATATTCCTGAATCCCGCAGCGGCAGCTTTTCGCGCGGGAAGAGAATATGTGCGACCGCGGATATGGATGTCGAGAGCGCACTTCAATCTGTGGTACATCTCTGTCACCCTTTCAATGGCGGGAAAAGATGTGAGGAATATGTCTGATGGCAGAAGCAGGACAACGACATCTCAGATACAATTCATGGCGTAGCAGGTAAGCCGCCCAACCTGGGTTTGCTGAGCTTCACACGATTAAAACAATTAGTCTTTGCGAGTGACAAGAGTGAAGCTGGATGTAGTTTGCCAAAACAGCTCGTGAATTCCGCCTCATTTACGGCTGAAAATGCCGGTAATACCTTGATTTTGATTTGACGCTGCTATTCTTTCTTTGCCCCAGCTCATAACGTCTTCACGAGACCGGTTTTTGCTTGTGGCCGGTATTTCACTGCCGCAGCCAAAATTGCACTGGCGGATCAAGTCACTTACAACCGATGCTTGAATTTCACTTTTCAATATAGTAATATAGGCGCGGACAAGAGACTCGACTATAGGCTTTTAAGTTGGAAAAAGCTGAGAGTTTTATCTGACCCTTGCCTGTCGCGATTTCCGGGGAGTCCCGACAAATCGGGATCCCAAATGGCGGGGGACCTTTTGTCATTGAGCGTCTAAAAGGAGGATTATTTAATGCAAGACTTAGTGGCGCGCCATGGAATGGCCGTTTTATACGCTTGCTTCTGGTCGCTGGTCGTGATAGTCGGAATCTTCTTCGTTCAGGCGGAAGCCCTCATACTCAAGAAGAAGAAGGCACCGAGATTCTCACTCTCGCAGAACTACCCAAACCCATTCAACCCCTCAACCACGATAGGTTATTCACTCAAAACAACCAGCCAGGTTACTCTTAAAATTTACAACATGCTTGATCGGGGAGTTGCCACTCTTGTGATGGGATTGCAAAGCGAAGGTGATTACATCGTGACTTTCGACGGGAGCAGACTTTCGAACGGAGTGTACACCTACCGGCTCGATGCGATCGCATCAAATGGAGAGCAGTTCACCGACACGAAGAGAATGGTGCTGTTAAAGTAGGCGGCCGAGGAGGCATAAAACTGCAATTCGGAAGCAGCCAATTGCGGCGACAAGCGCTATGGCATGCCGTGCAACGCCGAGGCGCCGGTTGAAGGCGGCCGGCGGGCCACAATGATAAAAAGTCACTTTTATTTTAGCATGGGATAAAGGCAGCGAATTTTTTCCCGCTTGATTTTCTGCCTTGATTTGTTTTGCAGGGCGATGATCTTTGAATCAGGCTCTTTGGCAGAAAGCTTATTTGGAAACGCGGCTGACTTATTTTGAATTTATTCGAGAACGAAGCGTCTGGCGTCGTGCCAAATTTCGCACCGAGCAGCGCTGAATGAGAAAAGTTCCTGAAGGGTAAGCTGGCCTGGCTTCTGTATATGCGACCAGCGCATTGGGATATTCACCCACAACTTTCTCTCCCACTATAACGATTGCTTTTCCGTCGTATTTATGGACCAGTTCATTCTCGTGCTCTTTAAAGAATTTCCATTCTGTCTCGAGCATATCTTTCTGCACCTCTGCTAATAAAGGTTTCATAACTAAGTATTGTCAGGTCAAATTGCTAATAATATGTCGGAACATTTCCCAAAAGCTTGAAGCGCCAATTTGAAATTAGGACGCATTTCCACCGTGCTGACGCAGGCTGGTTTGGGTATGAGTTTTTTCTAAGTCAATTTGCAATTACATGATTTCGTTGAAAAAATAGATAAGAAACATTACTTTATTTTGAGTTGAATATTAGCTCCTGCAAGAGTAAAAAGTCTAAGTCGGCCGGTGTATCGCATCTTCCGGCCATGAGCTGGTTGGATTCAAAACACATATGCATCTCTAAAAAATCAAAAGGCTTGCCATGAAAAATTATATCACGAAGCTTGCTTCATTATTTTTCTCTTTGCTCCTTTTGAGTTGGACATATTCATCCGTCAAGTCGAATTGAGGATCAGCTACTAATGCCGCAGATACAGTCGGAACAAATACAGATTCCATTTTGGTGCATTTAATGTCGGGGCTGAAAAGTGAATTCGACCTGTTCTATCAGCTGTGCATCGATACTCTTTGTGGAGCTTTTTAAAGTGACATTAGTTACAATTGGCAGCTTGAAGAAAACGGACGGAGATGATTGTCATGCAGGCGCGCCGACTCTGGTCTTGTTCGATGGCATCATCGTACAAGAAAATCGCGGATGTAGTCCTAACGGCGCTCAACTCGATGAAAGCATTCCCTGCGAATGAATGTGAAAGATCATAGAAGCAATGCTCTTTAAAACCTGCCGACATGTTTGATCTGAAAGCTCACGGTTAATAAATGACCATCCTCACATATTCGATTGCGTGTGTATCCTCTTCTCTTCTTTTCATGTTGTTGTGCGGCGCCATTTTGAAGTACACCATACCGGCAAAGTTTGTTTTTGCTTTACTGGGAGCGGCAATAATTTTGAGAATAGCTCTGATTCCGATTCATCCTGTCGGCTCTGATGATTGGTACAGATATGTTTGGGACGGCAAAGTGATGAATGCGGGAATAAACCCTTATAGATATTCTCCCGTCGATCCAGCGCTCGCACACATTCATTCGAACATTTTACCATCTCGCATAAACTTCGCAGATATGAAAACTCTTTATCCTCCCGTAGCGGAAATATTGTTTTACCTGGGGTATAAGATTGGTGGAAAAAGCTTTTTCGGAATGAAAGCGCTCCTATTTGTCTTCGATCTCTTTACGATGTACGGAATATTTTTGATTATAAGAAAACTCCGCCTGGATATCAAAAACATTTTGCTGTATGCGCTTTGCCCGTTGCCCTTATTTCAGTTCTTTATAGACGCACACGTGGACGGGCTTGGAATTACTTTGCTTGTATTTTCAATTTTCTTCTATCTTGACGACAAGAAAGTCCTCAGCTATCTTCTGATCGGATTATCTGCGTCCATCAAGCCTGTCGGTCTGATCCTGATCCCGATATTGTTTTTCAGGGAAAACACTCTCCGTGACCGGCTGAAAGTTGTTCTTGTCCCGACCATAGTTTGCGGTTTGACGTATGTTCCCTTTATTTTTTCAGGGAGCCCGTTTCAGTCATTAGCGACCTTCGCCGAGAACTGGACATTCAACGGGATTGTGTTCGATATTCTGAACTCGTTTATTCATGATAACCAGCTTGTAAGAATTATTTGCGGAATATTGTTCTTCTTATCTTATCTGCCCGTTGCCCTTAGTCGTTCGAATTCCCGGCAGACGGGAGAAAATCTGCTCGCAAAAATTTACGTGTCCATGTTTTTGCTTTTCATCTTTTCACCGGTTGTTCATCCATGGTACATAAGCTGGCTTGTGATTTTGCTCCCCTTCATCCCAAGGTGGAGCGGAATCGCTTATGTAAGCTTGATAAGTCTCACGGTCTTTACAGTTTTGAACTACCAGTCAACGGGAATCTGGAAAGAATATGTCGCTGTCTTACTGCTGGAGTACATCCCGGTTCTGGCTATGTTCGGCTACGAGCTGGTGAAGCAGATTGGAGTGCCGGGTTCTAATTTCAAACGCTCTCCACTGTCAAAGGGACCTACTGCTTGATATGTACGGCGCTTTCGGCAAAATTACATATTACAGGGTTCAAAGGGAATATCTTTTTGAAATGCGGTATCCGCTCGCAGACGAAGGAATCTCCGGATGCTGCCGTACTGAGATTTCTTACAAATGGTGAATAGAACCCGTGCAACATAAGATGGCACTCACGCAAGGACGCCAGATGTGGACGGCAGCGATGCCGGTGCAGTATTCTGAGAATAAGCTCTATGCTGATTTTGCCAAGGAAGCTTCCCGTTAGGTTTGAATGGTGAAGTGAAGACGTTAGTGGTTGCGAAGCATCATGTGTAACCTGCTTTTATTCTCTCCGTTGGTATTTTTCGCTCTTGTGTTCGAAGCCTGCTCAACTTTTCTATTTTGGCAAAAGCCAAATTATGTCGAAGTTGACGGTATCCAATTCGTTTATGAGCGCAAGCCGTACTATTACATCGGAGCAAATATGTGGGATGGGTGTTGCCTCGGTGCATCCGGCAGGTTCGGCGATAGGCCCCGTTTGATAAGAGAATTGGACGATTTGAGATCAATCGGTATCACGAATCTGCGGATACTCGGCGCGTCGGAATATTCATACATTGAAAATTCTCTTAAGCCCGCAATTCAATTGAAACCGGGCGTTTACGACGAGAATTTGTTGGAGGGATTGGACTTCCTTCTTGCTGAAATGGACAAGCGGGATATGCACAGCGTAATTTTCCTGAACAATTATTGGGATTGGTCGGGCGGGATGGCGCAATACGCCGACTGGGCGAACGGCGGCGGCGGGGTCGATCCGGTGAATGGCAACGACGCCGCGTTCATGGATTACTCAGCCTCGTTTTATGGTAATGAAAAAGCGAAGAAATTATTCTTCAACTACCTGATGTGTACTCTTGAACGAAAAAACAAGTATGATGGATATTATTATTACGAAAAACCCGCAATCATGGCATGGGAGCTTGCGAATGAGCCGCGGCCCGGCAGAGACAAAAAATATCTCGCCGATTACTATCGATGGATAGACACGACTGCGCATTTTATCCACAGTGTCGATCGGAATCACTTGGTCACAACCGGCAGTGAAGGCATTGCCGGCAGCTTGGAAGATTCGACAATATACTTGACGGCTCATAGCTCGAAGTACATCGATTACGTCACGTTCCATCTATGGCCGAAGAATTGGGGATGGTTTAATGCAAAAGACGCTGCAGGAACATATGCACGGACTGAAATCAATGCGGTAAAATACATCGACCAGCATATAGCGTTTGCCCGTGAACTTGGCAAGCCGGCCGTCATGGAGGAATTCGGATTCCCGCGCGACAGCGAGCGTTACGCACCCGGAACGCCGACGACCGATAGAGACAAGTATTACAAGAAGATTGTGGGGCTTGTTTATGATAGTGCGTGCGATGGCGCCCCAATCGCAGGAACAAACTTTTGGAGCTGGGGCGGCGAAGGAAGAAGCCAGCTTGCCGGCAACAGTTGGAAGCCGGGAGATCCTTTCACCGGAGATCCGCCGCAAGAGCCGCAGTGATTGAATTCGGTTTATGACGTTGACACGACCACACTATCGGTTTTCAAAATGGCTGCTGAAAAGATGACCGTGTTGAGCCACACACAAGAAATTATTGAGCAAAAGAGCACGGCTCGAGCGAAGGGACCGATATCTTTGCGGCGCTAAGCGCTTGCCGTGTTCAATAGAAACATAGCGTCATCATTAAGCTTCAGCGCGGTTGCTTTTACCAACGCCTTCAATTGAGTCAGACTTGTTGCGCTTGCAATCGGAGCGGCTACCGACGGCCTTGTCTGAAGCCAGGCTATTGCGACACTTGCCGGTGTGGTATCATATTGGTTAGATACTTTGTCCAATGCGGCAAGGATTCTGAAGCCTCTGTCATTCAAATATTGTTTTACTCTGCCGCCCCTTGCACTTTTTTTCAGGTCGGTCTCCGAACGATATTTACCCGTCAGGAAACCGCTCGCGAGCGAGTAATAGCAAACCACACTTAAGTTTTCTTCCCTGCAAATCATTTCGTAAGACTTTTCAAATTTGTCTCTGTCGTACAAATTGTACTCGGGCTGAAGCGTTTGATAACGTGGATAGCCGTCTTTGTCGCTTGCCTCTAAAGACATCTTCAATCTCTGCGGTGAAATATTGGACGCGCCGATCCATCTTACCTTGCCCTCCTTCATCAATTGTGCGTAAGCCTCCAGTGTTTCCTCGATAGGTGTGGTTTCAACGTCCCAGTGGGTCTGGTACAGGTCGATGTAATCTGTCTGGAGCCGTTTCAATGAATCTTCCGCGGCACGCGATATATATTCCTTTGAAATATCCTTCTTTCCACTTCCCATGTCGGACCCGGCTTTTGTTGCAATAACGACTTTGTCCCTGTTTCGACGCTCCTTCATCCAGCTGCCTATCATCGTCTCGGATTCACCGCCCTTGTTTCCGGGTGCCCAGCGAGAATATGAATCTGCAGTGTCGATCAAGCTGAAGCCAGCCGCAACAAACGCGTCCAATAGCAGGAACGCTGTTTTATCATCAACTGTCCATCCAAACACGTTTCCGCCGAAAGCCAGCGGTGCTACGTGAATCGAGGATTTTCCTAATTGTCTATGTTCCATAATATTCTATTATTGAATGTATAGGTTATCGACACCATTCATCGATAAAAGATTGTATGATGTCAATCACCTTCTCACTTTAGCAAAAGTAATTTCTCCGACGCGAACATGTGGTCTGCGCTCCTCAAAATGGCAAAGTAGGCACCGGATGCGACTTTCTGGTTGTTCCCGTTGGTGCCGTTCCAAATAATGGAGCCCGAACGAGAGAGGTGACCGAATGATCTTATTAAAGTGCCAGTCACAGAATAGATTTCCAATCTTGAGATTGAATTATCCGGGATGTTATACTCGATGTTGCAGGTCGGGTTAAACGGATTCGGGTAAGCAGAAATTTGAAATTTATCAGGCGCGCCATTTTTTTCAGTGACATTTGTCGCAGAGGATGTCTGCAATACCATGTGGTAGATGGTTGCCGGATCGAGCGTGTACGAGAACGAATTGTCGGAAATACTTGATATAGAGCCGATCGCATTTATTTGTGTACTTCTCTGGTTGAGGGACCAAACACTTCCGCTTAAGATCTTCTTCGAGGATGCGATCGAGAAATCTCCTGTGAAGCTCTTGCTGAAATTCTTATTGATAACGATGAGATGAATTTCGCCATTGCTGTTCTTAATTGAGCCGTAGACAGAGCAATCGGTGTCGTTGGATTGTGAGGGAATGTAGTTATCGCCGAATGTCGAGTTGTTGCCGTCATAGTTCCGGTACATCTTATATGCTGCTGATATATATGGAGATGAGCTGCTGCCCTGCCAGTATGTGGCAAGATAAACTCCGTACTTTCCGAAGATGCCTAAGACATCATCGATTGCCAGTGCGCCGGAAATATCGCTTTCACCCCCATACTCAAATTCCGAAAACGATAACTTTGTGCCGGGATAGTACTTATTGATCGACTTCATAAGCTTGGGGATGAGTGGAAGATAGGAGGGGAACCCATCTGCGATCCAGCTATTCTCTGTGTAGCTTGAATCCCATAATGTTCTTGGAGCTTGAACTCTCGCTATCTTGTCAGCGGTCGTTGTGGCACCTGTGTCAGTAATCCTATTGCCGTCACTTCCTTGTGCTTCTGGATACCAATGCAAATCGAGAACATCAAGCAGTCTCTTGCCCGCGGTGTTACTGGCTTTCTTCATCTGTGCTAAGTAATAGTCGAGAAACCACGAGTAGCCTGCGCTGTCTGAGGGCCAATCAGCAGCACCTTGAAAATTATAATAACTGCTAAACCCGTATGCGACCGGCCCGAATATTTCGGCAGAGGGGTCGACGTTTTTAACAGACGTGGCCAAAGCGACCGACTTTTGAATTAGTTCCTGACAGGTCGGCTGTAAAGGATGGATCCGGGGATGCGTGGTCGGCCATAACGCAGGCTCATTATCGAGATCGTAGCCTTGAATTCCTCTGGCCGAATTTGCCGCGCCATATTGGTTTACGAGGAAGTTTACGCATTCGTCCATGAACACCGTGTCGTCGGTTGTGTCCGGCTTAAGTGAGAATGTGCTGCCTTTCGAGGGCTTTTCATAAGCCCATCGTGGAGATGGAGCGGTTTCTGCAGAAGAGACCTGTCCACTCTTGTCTTTTGCAACGAAGCCTGCCATTTGAAGCGTGGTCAACGTGTATGCGCCTAATTGCAAAGCCTGACCGTGAACTGTATCGATGACGATAGCGGGATCGTTTTCCCGGCTGTAAGGGATGCCGAATATTGCTGTCATATAATCGTCACTCTCATTGTAGTAGTCGGTGCCTGCATTTGAGGCGTTATTTTCCCAGTTGTATCCGGTCATTCTGTTGCCGCCGAGCCTGAGCGCAGTCCAGTTTTCTCCGCCGTTAAGGCCGTCGAATAATTGATTTGTACCATAGATGTAGGGACTGATAGGTCTTAGCGAATCTGTCGAAATGGTGAAGTTGACACTTTGAGAGTGTGCAAATATCGGTAGCATCAAGAAAGTCAAAATCGGTAAAAACGTTTTTATGCTTACCTTAACTGTTTTGAAATCGAAAGACTTTTTCACAACTGCTAATATACGCTCACGCGCGAAACCAAAAAATTCAGTTGGTAGATGTCTGGGTTGCCATTGATCGGCTCGATTTGAAAACTAATATATTTATGGTTGTTTATCTTTGATTGGCAAGAATCCAGCTTCGTCTAAGGCTCGGCATACTCTCCTTAGGAGATAATTATTTGCAAAAGCAAAGTGTAGTTCGTTCCCTTTTCTTCTAATGGTATTAACATTTTTTTTGTTAATTAAACCACCAATTGAACGAGATGTGTTGGTAGGATCTCTGGCCTGAAGTATATCTTTCACATCTTGCGCCTTTAAAGTTTGTTTGTGTATGGTAAATGTTGTTTCACTTTTATGGTCATTTCAGGAGAACCGATATTTGCTATCAGTACCTAATTTATTTGCCAGTTTGCTTTATAAGGGCATGTGTTATATCATCTCATAGCTATGCGCGAAAATTGACTTTTGACAATTCGCTCACCACACCTGCCAATGGCGAGAAAAATGTGGCATATAATACACTGCTAATTTTCACAAAAAAACCGTTTTGTGTTCTACCTCATTCTATATCGACTAGTTAAATTATAACGAGTTAAAATGCCAGCAGAAAAAAGATGCCACAGGAACTTGAAAAGGCAATTGAAGCTGTATTTGAGGAGCTTAATAAGATCGAATTAAAGGCAATAGAGCTTAAGAAGTCTATCGACACGCTCTCTTCTCTTGCGGGAAAACGACATCATTTTTCCGATGTAGAGTCAAGTCTCGTCATCGGCAAAGCGGAGATTCGTCGGGATCAATTCTATGGAAAGGGACTTGCGACTGCTGTGAAAGTATACATTAAAATGCGTGGACGCGCATTGGCATCTCAGGAAATTATTGAGGCACTGAAGGTGAGCGGGTTCGATTTTCCTGGAAAGTGGAGCGAAAAATTCATGCTGAGAAACTTGGCGATCCTGCTGAGTAAAAATAGAAATGATTTCGTATACTTAAAGCACAGCAATTCTTTCGTGTTATTAGAGTTTTACCCTGATAAGTAGCGAAGTCGTTCCAAAGAAGAATTAGAAACAGTAGAAGAAAGTTCGTCTGGGCCAAGTAGAGTGAAGCAACCGAACAAGGACGAGCAAAAACAGAAAAGGGACTCGTTTGAGTCGCCAAACTAAATCTGGATTGAGAGGTATGATATGAAAGTCATCGCAATACTTTTGTCGCTCATTGCAATAGCAAAGGCAGACTTAAACAAATCTTTAATTCAAATGCCTTCCCTGTTCTCCGATAACATGGTGCTACAGCAGAAAACCAAAGTAAATTTCTGGGGGATGGCGAGTCCCGGCACTTCCATCTCGATTAAGACCGGCTGGGGAGCGTCGGCGAAGACAACTGTTAAACGCGACGGCACGTGGCAGGTTAAATTAAAAACGGTTAAGGCGGGCGGTCCATACGAGGTTAAATTGCAGGTCGGGGATTCTTCAATCGTCTATAAAAATGTGATGCTTGGCGAAGTCTGGGTGTGTTCCGGACAATCAAACATGGAAATTCCGTTGCAGGGATGGCCACCTGATAATCCAATTCAAAATTCTGCAGAAGAGATTAAAGCCGCGAACTATCCGGACATAAGACTATTTTCAGTAGCAAGAGCGGTATCGGCATCACCCGAATTTAATTGTGTCGGGACATGGAGCGAGTGCAATCCGCAGACGGCAGCAACGTTTAGTGCGGTAGGATATTTTTTTGGAAGAAAACTTTACGAAGAACTGCATGTCCCCATCGGTTTGATTTTTTCAACCTGGGGAGGAACAAAAATCCAATCATGGATCAGCGGAAAATCTCTTGAACAATTGCCGAAGTACAAAGCCGTAGTTGACAAAGTGGACAGTGCTCGACCGGAAATAAAAAGGCTGAATGAATGGATACTAAGCCATCCTGTAATAGATGTCACTGCCCGGTCTCCCGTCCATCAATATGAGGGGCTCGATTTTGGCGACAGTGCTTGCTCGAATCCCGACTTCGACGACAATGCGTGGCACACCATGAAGCTTCCGACTTACTGGCAGACAACCGATGCAGGAGTTTTTAATGGCGCTGTGTGGTTTAGAAAGAGAATTGAGCTTCCCAGGAATTGGCTCGATACAAATCTCGTCATTGCGCTTGGACCGATCGATGATATGGATGAGACATATGTAAATGGTGAAAAGGTCGGCGGGCTTCTTGGAGGCGGATTTTATGCGACTCCGCGTGTTTATGATATTCCCAAAGAAATTGTTAAGGATTCAATCTTGACAATTGCTGTTAGAGTTCTCGACATCGGCGGATTCGGAGGCATTTGGGGAGGCGGCGTCAAAATGCAAATCCATCCGAGGGATGACAGCAGCCAGATTGTTTTGCTCTCAGGTGAGTGGAAATATTTGCCCGTCGCGGAATTCATTAACAATAAATTTTACGTTTACGGTTCAGGCGGCGAATTCAACAATCGGCCAAAGACTTTTGTGGATATGAGTCCATTCACACCCACGATGCTCTTCAATGGGATGATTGCGCCGCTAATACCGTACACCATCAAAGGCGTTACTTGGTATCAAGGCGAGTCTAATTCGGATTTACCGGGCGACTATAATAGCTATGAAGCACTGTTCAAGCTCATGATCAAGAATTGGCGAGCAGATTGGCACGAAGGGAATTTTCCGTTTTACTTCGTGCAGATAGCTCCATTTACATACAGTGAAAAGTCAAAATCTTATATGGTTCGTGACGCGCAATTCCGCACTCTTTCAGTTGCCAACACAGGTATTGCAGTGACGCTTGACATCGGAAGTCTTGCTACAATTCATCCGCCCGACAAGCAGGATGTCGGTTTGCGTTTAGCTCTGTGGGCGCTCGCGAAGAATTACCGGAAGAAGTTTGTTTATTCCGGACCATTATATCGCTCGATGAAGATTCGGAAAGGGCAGATGATCCTGTCGTTCGATGACGTGGATGGTGGACTGGTCGTGAAAGACAGCAGCGGGAATACGAATTTCTTGATTGCCGGCAAGGATGGCGTATTTGTCAAGGCTAATGTAAAGATAGATGGGAAGAAGTTGATCGTCTACAGCGATGAAGTCAAGAAGCCGATGGCTGTGAGATATACCTGGGGCAACATGGACGGGGCGACGCTTTTCAATAAAGCAGGTATGCCGTCGCCGACTTTCAGGACGGACAAATGGAAACAATGAAAGACGCTCTGCCATCAGAATCCAAAACAATAATAGACACCGATGACGCGAGTGATACGGATTTTCACGAACGAGAATCAACGGGGGTCTTTAGTTTGCTCCGATCTGTTTCTTCAGTGTCGTCGTTGCACTATTTACTTATGAGGTTTACAAATGCAATACGGAATATTCGACGAGAAGCGTAAAGAATACGTTATTACGCGCCCGGACACGCCGAAGCCATGGACTAATTACTTAGGCTCGCCGGAATACGGTGCGATAATCACGAACAATGCCGGCGGCTACAGCTTCTACAAAACCGGTGGGATGGGACGATTTGTTCGCTTTCGGTTCAATTCGATTCCTGCGGACCAGCCGGGAAGGTACATCTATTTCCATGATCATGGTACGAAGGATTTTTGGTCCTCGTCCTGGCAGCCGGTGGGCAAACCGCTCTCCAAATACAAGTCCGTATGTCGTCACGGTACAGCTTACACGATTATCGAATCTCAGTACGGCGGCATAAGATCAGAAGTAACCTATTTCGTCCCTCTCGGCCGCAATTTTGAAATATGGAAAGTGAAGGTCACGAACAAATCAAAGAAGAAGCGGTCGCTGAGCGCTTTCACTTATCTTGAATACGCAGGAAACTGGAACGCGGTTGACGACCTCTTAAATATCCAATATGTCCAATACGTCGCCCAGATGAAAGTAGTCGATGGAATCATAGATCATGGAACTAACGTGAATACTCCGCCGATGCCTGAAAATTTCAAGGAGAAAGACCAGGGTCGTCATACATTTCAGGCGATTGTCGGCGCGAAAGTTATCGGCTACGACACAGACCGCGAAGCCTTTGTCGGCCCCTACAGGACTTACGCCAATCCGGTTGCCGTCGAGGAGGGGAAATGTTCCGGCAGTCTTGCCTATGGTGATAATCCGTGCGGCTCACTTCAGGTGAAGTTTTCTCTAAAACCCGGCCAGGCCACTGAATTTGCCGTCATTGTCGGAATCGGAAGCGCCGACCAGGAAGCGAAGCGAGTGGTCGATGAGTTCCATGATGTCAGCAAAGTTGACGAAGAGTTCACGGACCTGAAATCCTTTTGGCATAAACGGATCGAAGGATTCAACGTTAGAACTCCGGACTCAGAGCTTAACGCGACAGTTAATACGTGGGGGGCTTATAATTGTATGATAACTTACGAATGGTCTCGCGCGGAAAGCCTCATATATTCCGGCATCGACCGTGACGGTTTAGGTTATCGTGACACAGTCCAGGATTTTCTGGGAGTTATGCATTCAATTCCAGTTGAAGCGAAGAAGAGGCTCGAGCTAATGATAACCGGACAAGTATCGACCGGTGGAGCAATGCCCGTCATTCTTCCGATCAGTCATAATCCGGGGCGTGAATCGGCTCCTAAAGAGGAAGACTATCACTCTGACGACGCCCTTTGGCTGTTTAACGCTATTCCATCTTACGTTGATGAGACGGGTGATGGTGAATTTTATAGAACAGTGCTGCCGTATGCCGACAAGGGTGCGGACACTGTTTTCGGTCACATGAAGCGCGCGCTCCAATTTAGCCTCGAACGATCCGGCGCTCACGGACTTCCATGCGGTTTGATGGCGGATTGGAACGACACTCTCCGATTTGCACGCAAGGGAGAATCCATCTTTGTTACAATGCAGCTGAGGTTCGCTCTGAAGGTTTATATCGAAGTCGCTCTATTTCTGAAGAAGGCGGACGAATCATCGTGGGCGAAGCTCACACTTGAAAGGTTGGATGCAAACATTAAACGATACTCCTGGGATGGAGAATGGTACGCTCGAGGGTTCAGACATGACGGGGTGAAATTCGGCTCGAAAGACAGCCAGGAAGGACAAATCTTTCTGAATCCTCAAGTATGGGCGGTCATATCCGGGCTCGCATCGCGTGAGAATGCTGAAACAGCGATGCAGCACGTTCGCAAACGGCTGTTCACGAAATATGGTCTTGCCCTTTGTGATCCCCCATACACCAAGACGGATCATAAAATTGTGCGTGCGTCCGTTTTTAATCCGGGACTCAAAGAGAACGGAGGTATTCTCGTTCATCCGCAGGCCTGGGCGGTAATGGCAGAAACTGTTTTAGGCCACGGCAATCAAGCTTACGAATATCTCCGTGCATATCTCCCTGCGGCCTACAATAAGAAGGCGGAAATACGTGAGATCGAGCCGTATGTCATCTGCCAGTTCGACGCATTCTAAGGAAAGCCCGAAACACGGTGCATCGCGCATACCATGGCTTTCCGGAGCGGCGGCATGGACCTATTATGCAATAACGAGGTATATCCTCGGCGTCCGGCCGGAAATAAACGGGATCAGAATCGATCCCTGTATTCCTTCTAAGTGGAAGACTTTTGACGTTCGAGCGAAAATTCCGTGGAAAGGTTCTGAATATCCATTTCGAAAACCCTAAGAGTGTTGAAAAAGGCGTGAAGAAAATCGTTTTGAACGGCGAAGCATTGGAGAATAACTTTATCCCCGTTGCAAAAATGAAAGAAGAAAATGAAGTAGTTGTGACCATGGGGTGAAGTCGAGCTACCTAATTGAAAAGAGATACGCGGATTATGTGGGAATCGCAGATTTCTGAGTGCCACCTGTTTTCTAACGATTCGCGTAAATCTGTTTTATCCGTCCTATCTGCAAGCTATCAATATTCTCTGTCTAGATGTCCAATATCAAATCTGCGTTGAACATGAAGCAATCGTGAAAGACAGTCTTGCTCTCCTTCTGCCTTTTGTCTCGCTCATAAGAATCGTCGGGAACCGATTTGTGAAATCAACCGATGATAGGAATGTTCCATGGCATTTCCATTGTCGTCGGGATATTCTCGAGGAAAGAGGCCACTGGAATAAAAACCTTTCTTCCGAAGTCAAAAACTTAGACGCGAGGTTCGTTGGAATTGCTGTGCACACGGGGGATGGCGCGACAGGATGCCAAAGAAATACCTGAGGCTTCTCGATGTGGCTTCCGAATGGTGCACAAAATAGAGTCTCTGCGTCGACATCGATTTGTATTCAACCGCAAATCTCGAAGATGGGCTGTATCAAAGCTTCGTTTTCATACTATTTTTCATTAGTGGTGGGATTCGATTTGGCTTAGGATCTAACACTGCTTCACGATGCGCCGATCAAAGTATACCCTGGTGGATTGAGGACATCGATTGTCAAAATTACGGGCGAACCGTCTCGCATTGAACTGGCCGTTGATGGAGAGTATCTTCTCAATAGCGTCACGTGATATTTGTTGTAACTTTCCATTGCATCGTTTAAACTTCATCATGGAAAAGGTATTGGTCTTTCTAATGATTTCATTGATAGCAGCATCTTGTTCGAGACGGGTGCCCGAAAGCCAGTCGCAGGAAAGCGAGCACACAGCTAAAACTTCTACTGTGCCAATTCCGCAGTTTGACGGCAACTCAGCCTTTGCAGTTCTGGTAAAGCAGTGCGATTTCGGCCCGCGAAATCCGAACAGTTCAGGACACGAAGAATGCCTCGCTTATCTTCAGCAGCAGTTCAGTCTATATGCCGATTCGGTGGCACTGCAGAAATTCAACGTGCCCGGATATGACGGTACGGTACTTCATTTGACGAATGTGATCGCGAGTTTTAACCTCAGGGCTAAGACACGCGTGCTCCTCACGGCACATTGGGATACGAGACCGAGGAACGATCAAGAACGGAGCGGGCCTAAAGATAAGCCGATATTTGGAGCCAACGATGGGGCGAGCGGAGTCGCAGTCCTTCTTGAGCTGGCGCGGGATTTCAAGGAGAGTCCGCCGCCTGAAGGTGTCGATATAATTCTCTGGGACGGTGAAGACTACGGGAAAGAAGGAGACTTGGATTACTATTTTCTCGGGTCAAAATATTGGGCAGCGACCAAGCCTCAATCTTATTATCCGATATTTTCCATTAACCTCGATATGGTTGGAGACAAAGAGCTAAGTCTTCCTAAAGAAGCAAACTCTGTTAAATATGCGCCGGATGTTGTCGAACTCGTATGGAATATGGCGGCGCAAATGGGAGTGTCGCAGTTTATTGACCGAGTGGGAGAGGCAATCTCCGACGATCACTTGTCGCTCGACCAAATCGGGATAAAGGCTATCGATATAATCGATTTCGCTTATCCGGATAAGACGAATCGGTACTGGCACACGTTGGAAGATACACCGGATAAATGCAGCGGAGCCAGTTTAGCGGCAGCCGGAAGAGTTCTGCTGGAAGTCTTATTTAGAAAGGTACCGGTATAGTATTATGTCAGAAAAATATATCCAGTTGAAAATCTCGGCTAACAAAGACGTGAACGATTTGGTAGTCGGTCTTCTAAGCGATGTCGGTGCAGAAGGGTTTGTTGAGGAGTCAAGCGGACTTTCATGTTATTTTGCAGAAAGGAAATGGAAGCCGTCTCTCGAAAAAGATACGACTAAATTTCTGGAACGTCTCAAAGCCGAAGGAAAGATCGACAGCTTCAGCATCAACGTCACGACCGTTCAAAACCAGGATTGGAATGTGCAATGGGAAGAATCGGTAGTGCCGGTCGAGGTGACGAAAAATGTTGCGATTAAGCCGAGCTGGAAAGATTATAATGGTACGGCGAAGATTGTCATTGAAATTGATCCGAAAATGTCGTTTGGCACGGGGCATCATGAAACCACACGAATGATGGTGCAGCTCCTTGAAAAGTTCGTGAAGGGTGGCGAGAATATCCTCGACATCGGTACGGGGACCGGTGTGCTTGCAATTGCGGCGGTAAAGTTGGGAGCAGGCAGCTGCACGGCGATCGATAACGACAACTGGTCTATTGAGAACGCGAGAGAAAATATAGAGAACAATGATGCTGCCGACAAAATAAATTTGATGAAGGGAGAGATTGCTTCTGCGGTCCAGAATGAATTTGACATCGTGGTCGCAAATTTGAATCGCAACACACTTCTCTATATGAATCTGGAAATTTACAAGAGGTGCAAGAAAGGTGGAATCCTTCTGGTTGCCGGCGTGCTGACTTTGGATGAAGAGGGCATCGTTCAGAACTACCGTCAAATTGGATTCGATCTCGTTGAAGCAATCCACGAAGGAGATTGGGCGGCACTAGCGTTCAAGAAATGAAATATGCTTCGATAGACATTGGAACCAACACGATCCTGATGCTTATAGGGGAAGTCGACGGTTCGCTAAATGTAAATTCTGTCGCTGATTTTTACGAAGTGCCGCGAGTCGGCAAAAATGTTTCCGTAACGAAGGAGCTTGCGCTCGATGCCATGGAGCGAGCTATTGATGTCCTTGCAAAGTACCGGGCAACAGCCCGCGATTACGACGCCGACAGAATAATCACATCTGCAACAAGTGCGGTGCGTGACGCGATGAATCGGCAGGATTTCATTAGGATGGTAAAAGACAAATTAGATCTTGATGTCGAACTAATATCGGGTGAAACCGAAGCGAGGTTGGGTTATTTGGCTGTGGCCAGCGGGATAGCAGGTCAAACCTGTCCGACGTTTGTAATCGACATCGGCGGAGGCAGCACGGAGCTAAGTTATGGAATCGGATTGGAACCGGAGAAATTTATGAGCGTAGATATCGGAGCGGTGCGAGTGACGGAAAAGTTTTTTTCTCACAATCCACCTTCAGACAAAGAATTGAAAAACGCGGCCGAGTTTATCGAAGGTGCTTTAGGGGCTTATCCGTTCATTGGAGCAACCCCAAAGCTGACTTATGCCGTAGCCGGCACTGCCACGACACTCGCGCTGATTGCACAAGGGAAATATGAATTTGATCTGAAAGCCGTAATGAATTATGAAATGAGCTACTCAGTGCTTAAAGAACTTTTTGAATTTATTCGTTGGAAATCGCCAGTGGAGATTTGTGAGATGACTGAAGCAGCGAAGGGCAGGTCGGATGTACTTCTTGCCGGTGCAATGATTCTCTTGAAAATTCTTGAGCTGCTTGGCTCGGACAAAATCCTGACTACAGACCGCGGGCTTCGTTACGGCTACCTTCTTTACAAACATATGGAGTTTCTTGCCCAAGAAGGAAAGAAAAAAACGGAGCACGAATGAGACTGAAAACACGGTTCCGTGCAGGTCAAAATGATGTGTATTCGTGAAAGTGATTCTTGTCCTTGTTGGTAGCGTACGACTGATTTGCCTATTTGACTCCAACATTGCCGGGTCTGGTAAATGAATGAATCTTCTCTTGCGGGACTCACGATCGAACTCCTAAGCAATATCGTAAAAACAAATTCTCTCCCTCCGGAAAACTTGCGGATTTTTCAAGATGATGTACTGCCTGCCGATAAGCTCATCTCAGACTTTTACAAGCAAAGGCGATATCTCGGTTCGCACGACAGGCGGTGGATAACACAAAAATTTTACGGCGTCATTAGAAATTTCATTTTCATAAGGGAACTCTCGAAACTGTGTCCTAGTGAACGCGATGTGTTGGGAATGTTCTTGATTCACGAAATCAAGTTTGCAGGGATGAATCCGGAAGAACTTAAAAGCGATTATTCACAATTGCTGGATGCCTATCGGTTATCCGGCATTGAGATAGACCTGGCAAATTTCGTCGCTCGCGTCAATGACGCCGCGACAAAACTTGAAAGCGATCCGGCAAATAATTCAGTTGTGAATTCTTTTCCCGAATTCTTTTGCGAACTTTTGCCGCCGAGTGTCAAAGGAAATTGCGTTTCAATAATGAAGGCTCTTAATCGTGAGGCCAGAGTTTGTATTCGGATTGATACGACGAAAATATCAAGAGAGAATGTCATGGGCTATTTCCGAAATCATCGGCATCGAGGCGACGCCGTCCGAGTTTTCTCCGTTCGGAGTTCATCTATCGAAAAGAATGGATCTGAATACCGTTGACCTTTACAAGAGAGGTTTAATAGAAGTTCAGGACGAAGCGAGTCAGTTAGTCGGATTAATGGTTAATCCGCGGGAAGGCGAGACGATCGTTGACGCCTGCGCCGGGGCGGGCGGAAAAAGCCTGGAGCTCGCCGCACTTTCAGGCGGGAAGTCGAAGATTTTTGCGCTGGACGTCGATGAAAGACGCCTCAACGATCTACATATTCGCGCAAATAGAGGTGGGTACGCGAACATTGTTGCCTCGAAAATATCAAGAGACGATTTTGCCGGCGCAGAGACTCTCATCGGGTCCGCTGACAAAGTTATTGTGGACGCTCCTTGCAGCGGGAGCGGAACAATCCGCCGGAATCCCGACAAGAAGTTCCGCCTGACAAAGTCATGGGTGGAACGACAAGCCGCTTATCAGAGAAGTCTTTTGAAACATTACTCAAGGCTTGCCAAAGTCGGCGGACTCCTTTTCTATGTTACGTGCAGCATATTTGAGGAAGAAAATCATGTCGTAGTAAATGAATTCCTGGATGCCGATCAAAGATATAACAAGGTAGATGCGTCAACTCTCCTTGTGGATCCGAAGTTTGAAGATATGATGGACGACGGATTCGTAACGATCTACCCGGATTGTTATGATATGGACGGATTCTTCGTGGCTGTCATGGAACGGGCGAACTGATCTTTTCTGCGAGTGCGATCTTCGGTTTTCTCCTTCCAATACGTTCCACAATTTTTGCAAGTGTGGTTGCCGCATTTGTTATTTCCTCTTCATTTGTGAATCTACCAAACGAAAACCGGACTGTCGCCTTTGTGGTATTGTGGTCTCTGCCGAGGGCTTTGATCACGTGAGACGGCTGCAGGCTTCCCGAGCTGCACGCCGAGCCGCTCGTGACGGCAATTCCTTCGAGGTCCATGTTGATTATGAGAGCTTCACCGTCGATTTCAATTTCTTTGCTGTCGATTGAAACGCTGAGAATGTTGTGAACCGAGTTCTTTTCCGGGGAATTAAAGATAACGCCGGGAACCTCGGCAGATAGCTTATTTCTCAAGACTGAATTAAGCTTTGAAAGCCGCGCTGTTTCCGCTTCCAGCTCTTCGGTAGATAGCTCAGCAGCTTTTGCAAATCCAACTATAAGCGGGATGCTTTCTGTACCGGGGCGCCGGTTCCTTTCCTGTGAGCCTCCATGCAGGATAGGCTCGAAATCAACTCCTCTTTTGACATAAAGCGCACCGATCCCTTTTGGCCCATAGATTTTGTGAGCCGTAAAAGAAGCAAGATCGATTTCCGATTCATTCATGTCAACTTTTATTTTGCCAAACGATTGCACGGCATCAATGTGAAAAAGAATTTCTTTGTCGTGCACTACTTTTGTTAATTCCGGTAAATTCTGAATTGTCCCGATCTCGTTGTTCGCGTGGATTATACTTACAAGGAAAGTGTTTTCCGTGATTGCGTCGCGGACCTCATCGGGAGAAACAAAACCGTTGGAATCGACACGTAGAACCGTAACGTTAAATCCATTTTTACTCAGCCATTCAGCAGCGCGGAAAATTGCGTGATGCTCTATTGAAGAAATGATGAGATGTTTCTTTTTGTCGGACGAATACTTCGCAGCGATGCCGAACAGTGCCGCATTGTCGGATTCAGTTCCGCCGCTCGTGAAACAGATCTCTGAGCTCCTTGCACCGACGAGCGACGCGATTTTCTCCCGGCTTTCTTCGAGTGCCGATTTTGCTTCTCTTCCGAATGCGTGAATACTCGACGCGTTCCCGAAATTCTCTGTAAAATGATTTGACATGGCATCAACCACGCGTGCATCAACGGGAGTCGTTGCTGCGTAATCTAAATAAATTCTTCGCATAATTCGACAAGGTTAACGTATAATTGACATCTACTCGCAATTATCTGCTTTCAATATAAAACCCTTCAACAAAAGATTTAGTGCCGCCCAATCACCTGATGAAAGGGGATTGGGCATTCCGTAAGCCGCTTATGCGGCTGCTTGCCGTGAAACTCGAAAGGCTCAAATCCGTACGCAAGGTTCTTAGGTTGATTTTGTTTAGTGGTGCATCTATATTTCATATGATGGCTAATGATCTGCACGGATAATGGAAACGCCTCGAATGAATCCAAATGGGCAGGAATGGCGGCATGAAAGAAGCAGTTGAATTTCTGAGGGATGTTCCGATTTTTGAGGAGCTTGAGGAGAAAGACTTCGCCCGGATTAGCGCTTGCGGCGTGAAGAAAATTTACATTAAGGGTGAAGTGATTCTCAGGGAAGAGGAATCAGGGTCGGCATTATTTGCGATCATCAACGGTGAAGTGAAGGTTGTGCGCGTCGGTGAGGACGGCCGGGAAGTAATACTCGGCGTTCTTGGTCCGAGCGAGATTTTTGGCGAAATGTCCCTTTTGGATGGAGAAGCGCGGTCTGCAAGCGTTATCGCGATGGACAACGCGGAACTTTTCATGATTCACCGGAAGGATTTCTTGTCCCTTTTAAATGAATATCCGAGCATAGGCATTTCACTATTGCGACATCTGACATTGCGTCTTCGACAGGCTGATGCGCTCATCAAGAGTTTGTCCTTGAAAGATGCCTACCATCGCGTCGGTTATGTTCTTCTCAAATTTGCTGATGAGCGCGGAAAGATAAAACAAGGGAAAGTCGAAGTCGGTAACTTGCCCGTCCAGCAGGAAATCGCCAATATGTCGGGCACGACAAGAGAAACGGTATCGCGAACGTTCAGCAAGATGGAGAAAATGAAACTGATCAATATCAGCGGGAACGGAATCGTAATTCAGGATTACGAGAATTTTAGACGCAAGTTCAGTTAAAAAGGTTTCGGAAGTACAGTAGGCCACTTAGGCATGATAGATCTGCACACTCACACAACTCACTCGGATGGCGGGGTAGGCACGGCGGAGCTTTTGCTCAAGGCAAGAGAACGCGGGATAAGGACGATAAGCATAACCGACCATGATACTTTCGCAGCGCTCGATGAAGCGAAGAGAATCGCGAGCGAACTTGGAATTGATTTTGTTTCAGGGATCGAGATAACATCGAGTTATAAACGCTACCAGCTTCACTTCCTCGGATACTTCTTCGATTATACAGACCACAGTTTTGTTTCAAAATTGCATAAACTTCAAGATGAGAGGGTCGCTCGAGCTGAAAGAATTGTCACAAAACTCAATCGAATAGAGATTCCTTTGAAGCTTGAATCGGTTATTGAAAGGTCGGGGATGCAAAACTCGATCGGCCGCCCGCATATTGCGAATACCATGGTTGAAGAGGGCTATGCAAAGACATACGATGAGGTTTTCCAAAAGTACATCGGAATTGGAAAACCCGCATACGAGGCTAACTATCCGTTTCCGCCGGAAGAAGCTATAAAAATGATTTCGCAAGCCGGCGGATTGATTTTTATCGCCCACCCCTCGCATTATGTGAACGAGGAGACGCTATGTCGCCTTGTGAGGATGGGGCTCGACGGTGTCGAAGTGATCCACCCTTCACATTCCAACGAAGAGAGCGAGCATTATAAAAGATTTACCGACGAACACTCACTCTTGAGATGCGGCGGAAGCGATTTCCATGGCGGCTTGAAAAATGACGACGCTAACCTCGGGAAATATTTCATAGACCCGTCTTCATTTGAAAGGATGAATGAAAAATTGAAGATGAAAAGTGGAAAATGAAAGAGTTTACTGCCTTTATTTTTCACTTTTAATTTAAAGGAGAAATCTTTGATCACTCACGAAGGAAAACTTAACGGAAGCGGATTAAAAGTTGCTATTGTCGTTAGCAGGTTCAATAGTTTCATAACCGATAAATTATTGTCTGGGGCGATCGACGGATTGCTTCGCCATGGCGCATCGGAAAATGACATACACGTTTACTATTGCCCCGGTGCATTCGAGTATCCGGCAACAGCCAAAAGAATTATTGAGTCGAAAAAGAACGATGCGGTGATTTGTCTTGGCGCAGTCATTCGCGGCGAGACGGCGCACTTCGAATATGTCGCGGGAGAATCTGCAAAAGGAGTCGGGCAGCTTTCATTGGACTCCGGAATTCCGGTCATATACGGGATATTGGCAACCGAAACGGTGGAGCAAGCGGCCGACCGTGCAGGAGGAAAATCCGGCAATAAAGGTTTCGATGCGGCAATTTCCGCCATTGAAATGGTCAATTTATTCAAGCAGATTTAGCATAATCGATGACTAAAAAGTTGTTGTTTATTGTTTTCGGCGCAGGGGTTTGTCTCAGCTTGCTCTCCGCTGCTCTCGCGCAAGCTCAGACGTTTACGTGGAAGAATTTGTCGAGCATGTACGGCGTGAACGGTCTTGCTGTTGTTCAGGGAAAAGTTTGGGCTGCAACTTCAGGCGGGGTTTTTTCATATTCTCCACTGACCGGAGCATTCAATGAATTCACCACAACGGATAGTTTGTCTAATATTCAAGCAACTTCTATCATCGTGGAGACCGGGGACAGAATTTTAGTGGGAGAAGGGAATGGGGCAATCGATGAATTAGATGCGTCTTCCGGCAAAGTACTTAGATCTCAGCTTGATATAGCAAATTCATCACATGTCCCAAAACAGGTAACGAAGCTTTCAATCTCCGGAGATACGTTATTTGCGTGTACGCCATTCGGCGTTGTCGTGATATCGCTGTCCAAGTTCAACGTCCTTAGCAATTATCTTAACTATGTGCCATCTCAAGCGTTCGTACCCGCGAATGGAACAGCCGCATTCAACGGGAATGTTTATGTTGCCAGCCAGCACGGCCTGTCTTTCGCCCCGCAATCGTCAGTCAATTTATCGGCGCCTGACCTCTGGAAGATGAGTGACGATTCCGATCTCACCTCCGGCGTAAACGCATTGGCTGTGTTCGATGGTATGCTCTTTGCCGGAACCAGTCAGGGATTGTACTACAGTAGTGACGGCACAACATTTCAGCAGCGCCCCGAACTCGGTAACGCAAGCGTAAGGTCGCTTTCCGTTAGCGGTAATTCGCTTCTTGTTAATTCTCATACCGGTTTGTTCAAGATAGACGCAAATAACTCGTTGACCATGGTCTATAACGGTGGAATTTCGCTTAATGATGCTGCGACATATTCCGACACCTTAACTGTTGCTGCGTCTTCTCAGGGATTACTTAATATTGGTTCTTCGATTCAGGTAATATTACCGCCGGGTCCCGCAACAAACATTATAGGTAATTTATCCGTAGATAATTCGGGAAACCTTTGGTGCTCAACACAGGGTGATACCACAGATATCGGTGTAGCATTCATACGGTTCGATGGAACGAGTTGGAAAAACTTTAGTAAAGCGAGTTATCCGCAGTTGCCGTCAAACAGTACTTATTTTAAGATAAGTGCCGTTTGCGGAAACCGCGTCGTTGTCGGAACCTGGGGGAATGGGATGGTCCTCCTGCAAGATAGTTCAATAGAAAGCATATTCAACTATAATAATTCATCTCTGGTGAGTACACCCGGTAACACTCCAGGTTATGTGGTGGTAGGAGATGCAGTCTGTGATCCGAGCGGCAACATCTGGATGACAAATTTTGGCGCATATAATGGAAACATTCTCGCGGAATATACGCCCGCAACCAATAAATGGCAAAGTTTCTTTGGCGGCAATTCTCCGGCTCCAGGGTATGCGCCAATAGCAATCGACGCCTACGGCGGTATCTGGGCTGGCGACGAATATGGCCTTGGGACTTCATTCTACGGCCTGTTCTACTACAATCCTGCCACCAAACAAAGCGAATCATTTTCAACGGAATACGATAGCTTTTTGAGCAACCAGGTTAACGCACTTCTCGTCAACAGCGAGAATCAATTGTGGATCGGTACATCGGGAGGGTTGGGCGTGTATTATGATCCGTCAAATCCATATATGTTTTTGATCAACTCGATGCTGGACCTGAACATAACCGGAATTGACTATGACGCCTTAGATAACAAGTGGGTCTCGACTTTAAACGGCGTTTCCGAGTTGTCTCCAGACGGAGACAGCTTGCTGGCGCAATTTAACATTACGAATAGTCCGCTGCCGAGCAACTCCGTCAATTCGGTTGCCTGCGACAGAATTCACGGGATAGTCTATTTTGCGACGCCGTACGGGATTACGCAGTTAAAGATTGGTGTCGTACAACCTCTGGATAATTTTTCAAAGCTCAAAATTTATCCTAACCCGGCAAAACTTCCTCTCTCGAATAATGAACAAATACAAATTGTCGGTCTTGTCACAAGCAGCTCGATAAAAATCTTTTCGATTTCAGGAAGGCTTGTCAAAGAATTCCAAGCACAAGGGGGTAACAAAGCCTATTGGGACGGAAAAGACGATGGTGGCAATTTGGTTCCGACCGGCATCTATATAGTACTCGCATACTCTTCCGATGGAAGCCAGAGTGTTGTGGGAAAGATTGCTATAATTCGAGAGTAGCAGGTCCAATCGTCAAAATTTGAAAGCTAAGATTAATGCCAATGTGCGAGATATACCTTCACATGGACGTCTTGCGTGCCATTAATGCCGAACGGCGGCGTTGTCGTGGCATAAATTTCTCGGAGAGACGCCTCAACTTTTGTCAAAATTACTTCTCCCCGCACGATAATGAACTCGGGCTTCTTGTTATTTAGATATTCTTCTCTGCTTTTGAAGCGGAATCTATCTTTGTCAACCAGGCCGTTAAGGTCGTCGATATGACATCCCGAATAGACTCCGATTATTCCCACGTCGGAAACGGCTACGTGGCAATTCCCGGTATTCAACTGCCGCAGCGTGCCGGCGATCTTAAGATATTGCTTTTGAAATCCATGGTAGAATCTATCGGCGTCGGGTTTTACAATTAGTGCCGTGAAAAGAACGTTATATAATGTCGAAGTCGCGATTAAGGCGATCCATGCGAATTTTTTCATCCTGGCAGAGATATGTTGTTTTTGAGCCGCGCGGCTCACGAAATCAATTGTCATGAGAATGACAATCGGCACGAGCATCAGTGAATATCTGGAAATGATCACAACATTTTTCAATCCATAGAAGCTGAAAAATGAAACGATGAAGATTATAAACAAAAGACTTTCAGACTTAACCGCCTTCAGCGCGATTTGCCTCAAATTGTTTACGGAGGTAATGAGTAAAATGATGGCGATAAAAATAAATCCGATCTCCAAGAAATCTTCGGACAGGAATAACTTCGTGTTCCTCAATAGAGTGCCGGGTTCGGTGGAGAAGAATGGTTCGCCGGCTTTTGCAAGAAACGTACTCGGAACAATAGTACCATAATACATTTTAGCGAAGCACAACCAGCATATAACAGGAAACACTAATAAAACAATTTTGACGAAATCAAATTCCTTTCCCTGCTTCAGCAATTCATATAACAAAAACACAAAAAGCAATAGATAGAACTCAGGTCGTATAAGAGGTGATAATCCTAACAAAAGATATTGGAATCGTCTCACGCGCATCAGAGACCGGCTCCGCAAGGCTGGAGCTGCCTTTCCCTCATTTTCTCTATAAAGAATATAAGCCATCAACAACATGAAAAAGCAAGCGGCAGACGCTTCCATTCCGCTTAATGACCATCGAAGGAAATACGCGTTTACGCTCAAGAGTAATGCGGCGATAAATGACTCCGACGAATTAAAACGCAATCTCGCCGTGTAAAACATCATAAGAATCGAGGCGGCCGCGAATATCAGCGAAAGGAATCTCGCAGAGATTTCTAAGTTGCGGAAAACGACTCCTGTTGCAGCTATGAGAGGGGGCCAAACTGGAGCAGTAGAGCCGTAAGTCTTATTCCCGGCGAAACTGTATCCTTTACCACTCAATATATCTTTTGCATATCCGATATGGATGAAAGCGTCATCTGGAATAAAATTGTGATATAATGAAAATGCGGCTATACCGAATGTGAGAACAAGGACGAATAATAATTTATTCATATTCATTTTCTTTGATTTCAGATTATCGAATACTCAAATTATTGCTCATTCAACCGCGGATCAATGAGTTACGGACAACCTTATCATTGACTTTATGCCAATCCGTCATTTATATTTTCAAGTTAATGGAAAACCTTTCTACAATACAAAGGAGGCAACCTCGATTGGATATTTTTCAGAAATGTCGCGATTACACACTAGCTGACGAAGTCAAAAAGCAAGGGCTTTATCCTTATTTTCATCCCTTTGAAGAAAATGAGGGGCCTGTCGTTGTGATCGGTGGAAGAAAAGTCATTATGGCAGGTTCTAATAATTATTTAGGCTTAACGACTAATCCGAAGGTTCAGGAAGCCGCGAAAAAAGCAATTGATAAGTATGGCACCGGCTGCTCAGGCTCGCGATATTTGACCGGAACGCTCGACCTGCATGTGGAACTTGAAGAGCGGCTTGCGAAGTTTATGGGAAAAGAAGCCTGCATGACTTACTCCACAGGCTTTCAAACCGCTCTTGGAGTAATATCGACGCTGGTTCAGCATGGTGAATATGTGATTTCCGATCGGGATAATCACGCTTGCATTGTCATGGGAACATTTATTTCTAAGGGTCAATCGGCAGAGCTGGTTCGGTACAAACATAACGACATGGAGCATCTTGAAAGTGTAATTTCCAAGATTCCGCTGGATGCGCCAAAATTGATCGTTTCAGACGGCGTTTTCTCTACATCCGGAGATATACTGAACTTGCCACAGATGGTAGATGTTGCAAAGAAATACAATGCTCGCGTGATGATCGACGATGCACATGCGGTCGGTGTAATCGGCAAGGGCGGCCGCGGCACAGCAAGCCATTTCGGACTCGATGAGAGCGTCGATCTGACCATGGGAACATTTTCAAAGACGTTTGCATCGTTAGGCGGCTTCGTTGTCGGCGAAAGATCTGTGATCAATTATGTGAAACACAATTCCGCTGCGTTTATCTTCAGCGCAAGCCCGACGCCTTCGTCTGTCGCAGCGGCGATCGAATCACTGAAAATACTCGAAGAACAGCCGCGATTGGTCGATCAGCTTATAGCCAATGCCGACCGTGTGCGGAAAGGGTTGAAGCAATTGGGTTTTAATGTTCATGAAAATAAAACTGCAATCGTGCCTGTCATCATTGGCGACACAATGCAAACCTTGCTGTTCTGGAAGAAACTCTTTGATGCTGGCGTTTATGCAAATGCGTTTGTTAGACCGGGCGTGCCGCCGGGAATGGAGATGCTGCGCACAAGCTATATGGCGACGCATGAGAAATGGCACCTTGACAAGATAGTCGAATTGTTCGGAGTTATCGGGAAAGAACTCGGAGTTATTTCCTAACGCAGCGGACCCGCAAACAGAAATTCTGAACTGCTGTTACCTTGTGACGCCGGAGCAGCAAATGACGCCAGATCACAAAGCAGTCGCTCGGGCACGGTTCAAGCTATTTTTAACAAGTGTCTGAGTGACTTCCTCGTCGCTTGGCGGAAAAAAATTTCTTTTAGTGCAAGAACTTTACCTTTAAGAAACCAAACAATAAAACAGAGGAGCGATATGAGCGGAATAGAAATTCAGTCTGTAAGAACAAAAAGTGACTTAATGAATTTCATCAAGGTACCATGGAAAATATACAAGGATGACAAATACTGGGTTCCGCCGCTGTTGATGGATCGAAAGAAGCTTCTCGATACGAAGAAGAACCCGTTTTATAAGCATTCAGCGATTGAAATGTTCATTGCGCGAAAAGACGGCGAGATAGTCGGACGTAACGCCGCGATTATTAATGATAATCACAACAAGTTCCAGGAAGAAGAAATAGGCTTCTTCGGTTTCTTCGAGTCTCCAAATGACCAGCAAGTTGCCAACGCACTTTTTGACGCGTCTAAGGATTGGATCAAAGAGAAAGGTTATAACGCAATGCGCGGACCGGTCAATCCTTCAACGAATGATGAGATCGGCCTACTTGTTGACGGGTTTGAGAGCAGCCCGCTTGTGTTAATGACTTATAATCCCAGGTATTATCTCGATTTGTACAACAATTATGGGCTTAAAAAGGAGAAGGATCTTTACGCATTCCATGTGAACAAGGACCACGTCTTCACGGAAAAGTTAGAGCGTGTGGCGAGAATGATCACTCACAAAGAAGGTCTCGTATTTCGAAGCATCAACATGAAAAAAATCGATGAGGAGATCAAAAGAGTCAAGGACGTTCTATAATGATGCGTGGAGTAAGAACTGGGGATTTGTTCCAATGACCGACGAGGAATTTGACTTCCTGGCGGAGGACTTGAAACAAGTAGTCGAGCCGGAGCTTGCCATTTTTGTTGAAGTCAACGGCAAACCTGTTGGTTTTGCGCTTTCTCTTCCCGATATTAATTATGCGTTGAAGTTCAATAAGAAAGGACATTTGTTGCCGGGAGTGTACCATCTGCTTACCAAGAAGAAGCAGATCCATTGGATAAGGATCATGGTACTCGGCGTTATTCGAAGCTATCAACAGACAGGAATATCGGCGGTTTTGTTTTATGAGACGGCAAAACGCGCCGTGAAGCTCGGATATCCCGATGGTGAAGCTTCATGGGTTCTTGAAGACAACCTGATGATGAATCGAAGTGCTGAATTACTTAACGCGGAAAAATATAAAACGTATAGAATTTACAGAAAGGAATTTTGAACGGAGGTCGCGGGAATATGGCGGTAAAGAAAGTTGACAAAATATGGATGAACGGCAAGCTTGTCGATTGGGACGATGCTAAGGTTCATGTGCTGTCTCACGTTTTGCATTATGGCTCAAGCTGGTTCGAAGGAATTCGCTGCTACGACACAGCGAAGGGTTCTGCAGTATTCAGACTTGATGAACACCTGAAGAGGCTTGAGAATTCGGCAAAAATTTACCGGGCAGAGGTTCCGTATTCCATGGTGCAGCTCAAACAAGCCGTCATGGAAACAATTAGAGCGAATAAAATGAAAGCGTGCTACATAAGACCGGTTGTTTTCCGCGGCTACGGCGAAGTCGGAGTAAACCCGTCGAACAATCCGGTGGACACTGCCATTGCAGTTTGGGATTGGGGACAATATCTCGGCAGCGGCGCAGTTCAAGACGGCATAGACGTGTGTGTCTCCAGCTGGCGGCGCGCTGCGCCTGATACGTCCCCGACGATGGCGAAGGCCTGGCGGGAATTATATGAATTCGCAGCTGATAAAGCTTGAAGCGATGACGAACGGGTATACCGAAGGTGTCGCTTTGGATGCGAATGGGTACATCAGCGAAGGAAGCGGCGAAAACATTTTTGTGGTGTATAATGGTATAACCTATACGACGCCGCTTCACTCGGCGATCCTTCCGGGAATTACCAGGATGACGGTGATCCAGCTTGCAAAAGAGGCAGGCATTGAAATCCGTGAAGAGGAAATGCTGCGCGAAATTCTTTACATCGCTGATGAGGTGTTCTTTGCCGGTACGGCAGCAGAACTGACTCCTATACGTTCGGTCAACAGAATAAAAGTGGGAACCGGCAAGCCGGGGCCGATTACTCGCGAAATGCAGGATCGTTTCTTCAAAGTAGTGAGAAACGGCGAGGACAAGCATAATTGGCTGTCATTTGTGTATGATTGAATTCGCATGCCATGAACAAGCTGACGCAAAGCAATCATTTGCAGGCCCTCTTCCGAGAATGGGAGAAGGAAAGCAAATCCATCAAGATGCACGTGTCGAATGTGCCGGTCTCTGGTATACTGACGCCCGGAGAACATCGCCGGGCCACTTCAATTGTTCATTGCGGGTAGTCTTTCGCTGATGAGCGCATGGGTTGAGGACTGAAAGATTGTGAAGGCGGAGGGAGGAATGGCAATGGTTAGCTTGAAGAAAATTTTAGTACCGCAGGATTTTTCGGAATATTCAATTCGCGCCTTGAAATATGCGGTAACGTTCGCGGGACTTTTCAATTCCGAGCTTATCGTGCTCCATATCGTGGAGCCGATTATCTATCCGGCAGATTTCAGCTTCGGTCAGGTGAGCATTCCTGCAATGGAAGAAGAAATTCGCAAGCATAGCGAGGAACAATTGAATGAACTTGCTGCCAGGGAGATTCCGGCGAATATAAAAGCCACTTCGATCATACGGGTCGGCAAACCATTTATCGAGATAGTTGAAATCGCAAAGTCGGAGAATGCTGATCTTATTATTATCTCCTCTCATGGCAGAACGGGTATGGACCATGTCCTGTTCGGAAGCACGGCGGATAAAGTGGTACGGAAAGCGTCCTGCCCGGTCCTTACCATTCGACCTCATGAGCACGAATTCGTAGTGCCATAAATCCGTTTGATATATAGAGTCCCCGGCACATAGTTAGAAATCCTTCGCTCATAGGGGAACGCTCTACCGCTTTCTGTTGCGGCTTGCCCGCGCATCGCAAAAGTTCTCGACTGATTGCAACAATTCCTCCACTGGCTCCGCAAGTCATGCTTCCCCTTAGGAAAATGTTTTCGACTTCTTATTTGCAATTGGTTGATGCGAGAGATGGAGTTGAGCGAAATAATAAATGGGGGCGTTTAAGAATTGAAAGTGAAATACAGCTTTACAAAACATGGCGAAGGCTGAAAAACCCCGGCGCTTTTAGTTTATAATTCCCGTATAAATAGGACTTTTTGTGCTCGAGGTCTCCCTTAATCGAAGCGTGGTTTTTCTTGTGTTTATCAGAATAATCTCTCCAAAGGTTGGGTCTCTTTCCACAAATCTCTTTTCTCCTTGTCTACAAAATGGGGTAAGCTCCATCAGCTGCGTCGGTCATGACCTCTACTGTTTGCATAGAATTAATATAACAAATTAGACCTGATGATGCATGTGTTTCTCATTCCATCCGGAGAATGCAACCGGAAGAAATGGGAACAATGGCTATTGTCGCATTTGTTAGTCTCTATTGGAAGGAATACCTAATGAATCTGCTAAAGTCTTCGTCTTTTCACTTACTGATTTTCACGGTTTGCACTTTGCTTTTTCCTCTTCGAAGCTCATCGCAGGAAACTCTCACGGACTTGAGAGACAAACACATCGAGATGCCGACTCTGCCGGACGTTGGGGCGCAATATTGGTTCAACACCGGCGACACGTTGAACCTGAAAGGTAAAGTAGTGCTCGTCGATTTCTGGGATTACACTTGTGTAAATTGCATAAGGACTCTCCCGTACATCAAGGAGTGGTACGACCGATACAAAAACGACGGCTTCGTGATCATTGGCGTTCATTCGCCGGAGTTTGAGTTTGCGAAGAAGCGGCAAAATGTTTTGGAGGCAATTAACAGTTTCGGCGTTGACTATCCGGTCGTTATGGACAACGATTTCAAAATTTGGAATCTATTCAGCAATGAGTACTGGCCGGCAAAGTATTTATTCGACGAAGATGGAACACTGCGCTACGTTCACTACGGGGAAGGTGAATACGAAAGCTTCGAGGAGAAGATTCAGGACCTTCTTAAAGAAAAGAACCCGGACGTAAAACTTCCGTCTATTATGGAGCCGGTGCGGGCGACTGACGTGCCGGGTGCGGTTTGTTATCGTACAACTCCTGAAACGTATCTGGGATACGAACGAGGCTCAATCGGAAATAAAGAAGGATATTCACATGACGAAGTCGTTTCCTATTCGGAGCCGAAGGATCTTGAGAAAGACAGATTTTATTTGGTCGGGAAATGGGACATTGAGCCGCAATTTGTTCGCTATGCTGGCAATGGGAACGAAGGCAAATTAATGATGAACTATGTCGCTGCTGAAGCAAATCTCGTTGTCAGGCCGGTCGTCGAGGCGAAGAGCCAGCACGATCCTTTTAAAGTCTATGTTTATCAAGATGGTGAACCCGTTCCGAAAGAGGATTGGTCAAGGGATTTACAATCGGACTCCGACGGCAAGACTTACATAACGGTGAACGCAGCGAGGATGTATTATCTGATAAAGAACAAGAATTACGGGAGGCATACCCTGACTTTGCAACCCGGATCCGATGAATTCGCCGCGTACGCATTTACATTTGTTACCGCCTGCGAAACGCCGACGAATTAATCAACCTTTGTTCCCAAGCTAATTGTAACGGCGACCAGCGAAATGCCTCTATAATCCGTATTTCTTTCTTTTTCGCCAAAGAGTGGCTGGATCTATTCCGAGAACTTTCGATGCCTCTTCAACGCTCGCCGTCTCGTGAACAACCCTTGAGATGTAGTTCTTCTCCAGCTCATCTAATGAGACCAGTCGCTTGCTCTCTTTGTCTTGAAGTTCTTCAGGGAGGTGAAAAACTTCTATTCTTCGCCCGTGCGCTAACAAAACCGCTCGCTCAATTACATTTTCGAGTTGACGAATGTTTCCGGGCCACTGATAGCCTGTGAGAGCCTTAAATGCTTCGGTGTCGATTTCCGGCAAGGCATCGCCGCAAAATTTCTTTATGAAATGTTTTATCAGCACCGGGATGTCGTCCGGCCGCTCGCGAAGCGGCGGAAGTTTTATTGCCACGCCGTTGACCCTGTAGTAAAGATCGTCACGAAATTTCCCCGAGCTTAAGGCCGCCTTCAAATCACGATTCGTTGCGGCTATAAATCGCACATCGACTTTCACTGTCTGTGAATCGCCGACACGCTCGAACTCACGATTCTGGAGAAAGCGGAGCAGTTTTGCCTGTGTCGTAGTCGGAATCTCGGTAATTTCATCGAGAAATACTGTACCGCCATCCGCCATTTCGAAACGGCCCTGCCTGTCGCGCACGGCCCCAGTAAATGCACCTTTGACGTGCCCGAACAATTCGCTCTCGAGCAAACTTTCTGATAGAGCGGCACAATTGACCGTCACAAACGGCGCACAATTTCTCGTGCTTGAATCGTGGATGAACCGCGCGAATAGCTCTTTTCCCGTTCCACTTTCGCCCTCGATTAGAACGCTGATGTTCGTATCTGCTACTTCCCTCGCAAGATTTATGAGCGAAAGCATTTGGATATTCGCAGTGATAATGTCTTCAGCTGCCTGGTACTCATGAAGCTGGTGTTGAAGGCTTTTAATCTGCTGCTGAAGTTTGAAATAATCATATACTTTTTGTGCGAAATGTTGCAGCTCCTGAAAGTCGAAAGGCTTCTGCAGATAATCGTATGCTCCTTGCTTTATCGCCTGTACCGCCGTATCAACGGAGCCGTGTGCCGTGACGATTACAGCAACTATGTCAGGTGAAAATTTTTTCACTCCTGCGAGAAGCTGCAGACCGTCAATCGGGTACATTTTCAAATCAAAAAATCCTATGTCGAATTGTTTCTGGGCGGCAATATTCAAAGCTTCGTCCGGTTTTGAAAGAGCGGTCACATCGAGGCCTGTCGATTCGAGACAGATTCTTCATCGTCCTTAAAATATTCTGCTCGTCATCCACTAATAAAACATTTGCTTTCATGCGGATAACATTCTTTCGTCCTTCATTCTTTTGTTGAGCGGTATCGAAAAAGTGAACACGCTGCCTTCGCCGACTTTGCTGTCGACCCAAATTCTTCCGCCATACAATTCAACGATCTCCTTTGCAATCGATAGACCGAGACCTACCGAGCCGGGAGAAGGGTTTGACGAATCATGCAATTGCACGAACTTATCAAAAACCTTATCGAGCACTTCCGGCTCAATGCCGCTGCCGGTATCGCGGACAGAAAAAACCATGTTCTCGACGTTCATCGCAGTGTCTATAGTTACGGTGCCGCCCGGGTCGGTGAATCTCAATGCGTTTGTAACAAGATTTGAGATGACCCATGAAAGCTGTTGGAAGTCGGCTATGAACTGCGGGATTGAGTTGTCAACATTTACAATGAGCTTGACGTTCTTATTGTTGAATTGTAGAATGGCCGGCTGGACGGAGAAATCGATGAGAGATTTTGTATTTATTACGTCTTCTTTAAGTTTGAGCTTGCCCGACTCAAGCCTCGAAAGCTCGAGCAGCTCGCGAACTAACTTTGTCAATCTTTCGGCGTCTTGCTTTGCAGCAATCAGCAGTTCCCGTTGCTTTTTATTCACATGTCCTATGTGTTCGTCCTTGAGAATATCGAGCGACATATTGATCGAGGTGAGCGGCGTGCGGAACTCATGAGATACCCGTGCCATGAATTCAGATTTCATTTTGTCAAGTTCTTTGAATTGAGTAACGTCTTGCAAAATCAGGATTATGCCGGCGATTTTGCCAGATATGCTTTCTGATGATTTCAGCTTTATCCTGAAATATCTATCCTCGCCGTCAAATTTCAGTTCGAAGTAAGGGGGCAGGTCACTCAAACTTTCGCCCGCTGCAGTTTTATCCATATATTTATTCAATTCCGGGTTACAAACGACTTCACTAAAATTTTTTCCTACCGCAGCTTCTTCGGATATGTCGAACAAATTCTCGGCAAGCTGGTTCATGAGAACGATCTTTTTCTCGTTGTCAACTACAATGATAGGATCTGAAATCGTTCCGACAATTGCTTCCGATTTTTTCTTTTCCGTGATAAGTCTTTCAATGTTTATCTCTTCGTATTTTTCGAGCCTCTCCGCCATCCGGTTGAATTCATGGCTCAACTCTCCAATTTCGTCGTTGGAATTAATATCCTCTCGCGCGTCCAAATAGCCGCGTCCGAATTTGCGAACCGTGTCTGTCAGCTTCTCTGTCGGTTGGATGATGTACTGGGAGAATTGCCAGCTTGCAACGATACTTAGAACGATTGCGAGCAAAGCCGCGCCTAACACCGCAAAGGTCGCTTGATTCGAAATCGAATTGGCTTTAGTGTCGGTTTGAACCATCTCGTTGTGGTTCATGTCGAGAAGCTTGAAACATTCCGCTTTCATTTTATCGAAGATGGGTGATATTTTTGCATAGCTATAGTCCAGTGCAGCGCGATGTCCCCGGTAAGTCATGATGCTTTTCAAAGTGTCCGTAGCGTCCGAATATTTAACATAGTAATTGTAAATATTCTGAAGAATATCGGCGCCGCTTTGCGAAGTATTCGAAGCAACCGCTTGTTGAAACCACGTGGAGAAATTCCTGTGGTTATCCAGGAATTGCATATATCCTGCACCGACATACCCGTTCAGCATGAGAAGTTGTGCGCTGTTGTCGCTCTCAAGAGCACGCAGCATATTTTGTGCGGCAATGACATCCTGGTAATTTTGCTTCATCATCGTGGTGATGGCTTGCGTCAGCTGGTTGAAGTTATAGATCGACCACACGCTGACGACCACATTTATGATCACCAGAACGGTGAACCCCGCCGCTACTTTCGCTCGAAGTGTGCTAAACATATTTGCTCATTCTTATTTACAAGTTTGCAAAATGGCAGGTTATTTTCAATAAACAAAAGAGGCAAAGCGGTAAAGTGACAAGGGCGCAGAATTATAAGGATTTAAGAAATTTTACGGCAGCAGTCACGTCGCTTGCCAAGAACAGTAACACCGGTGCGGTCATTTCCTGCGGAATTATTCCACCAACACAAAAGGAAAAATTACGCACTTGCGGAATATGCTCTGCATTAAAAGCGGATTATATTAAAAACAATAATTATTTGCCCCCTTTTTCGATTACCTGAACGGCACGCTGGTTGACTCTAAATAAGCGAAATGGAGACGAACGAAGGGAAAAGTATATTAGGAATTATAACCGACGAAGAACCAATGTTCGATCTTCTTTCTAAGTTTCTTAAGAAGGAAGGCTACGAAGCAAGACGGGTGCTCCACAATATGTCTGAATGTGAAGACTACGCGCTGGTGATATACGCACCGGCGAGAGGATCCAGTCATTCGAAAACCTGGTTTGAAAATCTGAAAAAGAGAAGACCTACCCTTCTCGTAGTTCAAAGTTATGATGAAGAGTTTTTCGATGATGATGATAACGTTGTAAAGTTATCTGATCGTCCACTTAACTTGAGACAATTGAGTGAGACGATAAAGAAACAGCTATCCTCGACAAGCTTGTCGCCATCATCTATTGATGGATTATCTTAAGGCCTCTGTGAGGGACTTAATACACATAGGATTTTAACAAGTCAAGATGGATGAAATGAGTTTTGGGCTGCTGATTTATTTAATTGCTACTCGCTCAGGGGAAGGCACTGCCATATCTCGGCGGCCCAAAAGTTTCATTTAATGATATCCCTTTTCCTCCTCCTGCTGCTGCCAGAGAATTCCAGCATAGTCTCTTGCAGCAGTTTCTTTTTAAATGTCCGAAAAGCCATTAGGATTATTGCGTTGAGATGAAATCAGAAGATACTGCTGAAATTTGACAAGCTGGTAATGAAAAAGATGAATGCGTTGTTGAACTCGCATTCTAAGCTATCTTTGATGGAGAATAAGCAGCAAATTCTTGAGGCTGCTTTCAAGTTAGATGATGCCATCCTAAATGAGCTTGCCTTTGCACTTCGTCGAATTGAAAAGGGAATTTACGGACAATGTGTTATTTGCAGACATGATATCCCGGACGTCGTTCTGGAAGCCGACCTTACTGCAAGATTGTGCCCATCATGTCAATTAGTGATGCATGAAAAAAGTGATGCTTTGAAATGATAAAAAACATGCCGTTCCTGGCAGCTGTATCTATAATAATTGCCGGAACGGCGTCGTTTTCGTTTGCACAATCCAACGATGACTGCCTGTCTTGTCATTCCGATTCCACATTGACGATGGAAAAGAATGGGAAGACGGCAAGTCTCTATGTAAACGAGAGTGTTTTTAAAGCCTCCGTCCATGGAGACGGAGCTTGCGTCGATTGTCATGCCGGTTTTGATCCAAATAACGTTCCTCATAAAAAAGTAATAACACCCGTAGATTGCAATAGCTGCCACGGGATCACGGCATTTCAGGGCGGCGCACAGTCCGCTGACTTCGCACATTCTTCGGTGAAATGTTCATCCTGCCATGGCACGCATAATATTCAGCCTGCCGACAAAACAGTCGTTGACCAGAAATGTCTGTCATGTCATCAATCGGAAAAAACATTCCTGATGTCTGCTCATTCGAATTTGGGGCCTGCCAAAAAGGGGAGCGGTTGTGAATCGTGCCACGGTAAAGCACACGACGTAACATTCACAAAAGCTTCGGAAAGAAACCATCCTTCCGCCATCCGGGTAAGTGATACTCTCTGTTGTCGGTGCCATAAGAATGAAGTTGGCGAAATCGACGCCGGAATTCACAAAAGGCCATTTTCCCAGGGAATACTCACTTGCGTGACCTGTCACACCGCACATGGCGCACAAATGTCAAAGGAAGTTATTTCACGGAATGCCTGTTTCAGGTGCCATACGAATACAAAGTTGTTCGACGGGGTACGAGCTGAAAACGGGCAGTCTATTACTTCGCTCGTCCAATCGTACGACCACAGCATTCATGCCGAGTCTTTGAGAAAGGACGGTAAGGGAGCCACATGTATCGATTGCCATGGATCACATACTATTAAGCCTCCAAGCGATCCGAATTCTCCGGTTAACCGGGCAAATATAGTCGCGACATGCGGAAAGTGTCATGAAGATGTTAAAGACGATTATTTGAATTCCTCTCACGGTCAGGCATTCAAAAACGGACTCGCAGTGGCGCCGGTCTGCACAGACTGCCACAATGAGCACAGTATAAATTCAATCAGCGATCCGGACTCACCTGTAAGCCGTGCAAATGAGCCTAAGATCTGTCTCAATTGTCATCTCGGCAACAAAGAGGTGTTAAAACTCGTCGGCGTTTCTCCGGCATTTTTAGAGAGCATCAAATACAGCGTTCACCTCGTGGCGCTTTCGAACGGTAACTTGAAGGCAGCCACTTGCAGCGATTGCCATGGTGCACACGATATGCTGCCGGCTGGAAATCCGAAATCGCGTGTCTTCAGGAACAATATTCCCGGCACATGCGGACAAAGTGGGTGCCATCAGAATGTTGCAGCGAAATATTTCGACGGCATTCACGGGAAGTCAATGGTGGCGGGAAACAATAGTGCGCCTGTTTGTACGGACTGTCATGGCGATCACCAAATTTTGTCTCCTAGCAATCCGCAATCGACGGTTTCGAATGGGAATATAGTTCAAGTATGTTCGCACTGTCACGGTTCTGTCAGCCTCACGCAGCGATATGGCCTGCCGCAGCAGACCGTCGGAAGTTACCTCGACAGTTATCACGGACTCGCGACGCAAGGGGGAATGACGACCGTTGCTAATTGCGCAAGCTGCCATGGTGCGCATAATATAAAGCCGTCTTCAGATCCGACCTCACCGATTAACAAAGTGAATCTCGCCGGGACGTGCGGGAAGTGCCACCCCGGTGCCGACGCACAATTTGCTGCCGCGCCGGTTCATGTTTTGCCTGCATCGCGGAAAGATCCGCTGCTGTTTTGGATTTCCCAGATATATGGCGTGTTGATTCTCAGCGTCATCGGGTTGATGTTTTTGCACAACGTTTTTGACTTCGCGAAAAAGTCGAAACGAAAGCTTAAGCAAAGAAGGAACCCGACTATCAGTCATAAGATTTTCACCACGAAGTTGTTCACGAGAATGACGAGGCCCGAGATCGTGCAGCATTGGGGCTTGCTTATCAGCTTCACGCTTCTGGTGTTGACCGGCTTCATGTTGAAATTCCCCGACTCTTGGTGGGTGAAAGCAATTCGTGAAATCGGCGGCGGCGGTGAGAGGGTTTTTGAACTTCGCAGCCTCGTACACCGCTTCAGTGCAGTTCTCCTGATTTTGACGGCCTTCGTGCACCTCTATTACATCCTGTTCACAGAACGGGGCAAGCAATTCATTCGAGACATGGTTCCAAAATTGAAAGATGCTCGCGATGTTTGGGATGTTTTCCTATATTATTTCGGGCTTCAAGTTGAAAAGCCGCAGTTCGACAGATTCAGCTACGTGGAAAAGATGGAATACTGGGCGTTGATATGGGGAACCGTTGTAATGGTTTTGACGGGTTTGATGCTCTGGTTCGATAATGTGTCGTTAGGATTATTCACAAAACGTGGACTTGATGCTGCGACTTTAATCCATTACTATGAAGCGATTCTTGCGTCGCTCGCAATACTTGTTTGGCATTTATATTTTGTTATTTTTAACCCAGACGTCTATCCCATGAATCTCTCGTGGCTGTTCGGTACTATCACGGAAGAAGAGATGCTGGATGAACATCCGTTGGAACTTGAACGGTTGCAGAGAGAAGAAGAGAAGGAGAATCAAATCGTTGTGGAAAATGGAGACGACCCTTCCGAGAATAAGAGTGATGAGACAAAAACCGATAATTAGTGCGAAGATGAAAGAACGTTTCGCAACGCTTATAACAGAAAAAATCAGCGTCCTCTTGCAGATGATGTATCTTCATCCTGAAGAGTTGACCGATCTTGAAAGCGGCGAAAATTATATTTGCAGCGTATGCGACATGGAACACAAGCGATGTGAATCGGAACCGGACTACCGGTGCGAAATTGCGCGGAAGCGCGAGACGGAGTTTAAGGAATTGGAGCTCGCGCTGGACAGGATCAAAAAGGACAGTTTCGGATTTTGTGAGAGATGCTCAAATTTTATAGGAGCGGAAATCCTGGAAAGAAATCCCGCCAGAACGTATTGTGATGAATGTTCGAAAGCGATTAATTAAGTATCTACCGGTACATGATAAGATTCTCATTCAGATATCTGAGCTTGTTCCCCGGATAGATTTGATGCCCGCAGTTTTTTTTCTTCGTTTAGAGATGCAAAAGTGAAAGTCAGTATTTACAAACCAAAGATGGAGGAACTCATGAAAATCATAATGTTAATCGCAGCTTCTGTCGTTTTGAATTCTGTTGTTTCGATGGCTGCGGATACAAAACATCAATATGTCGGCGCTGAAGTTTGCGGGATGTGCCATAAAATGGCGAAGACCGGCGACCAGTTCGGAAAATGGCAGGCCAGTAAACACTCACAAGCAATGAAGACACTCGAAACTGCGGAAGCCGACAAGATTGCCGCTGCACATGGAGTGAAAGGGAAAGCCGCCGACGCAAAGGAATGTTTGGAGTGCCACCAGACTGCGTACGGCGCCGAAGCTTTATTGATCGGTCCGAGGTTCGACAAAGAAGATGGTGTCCAATGTGAATCATGCCATGGTGCAGGGAAAGATTACATGAAAATGGACGTCATGAAAGATTCGCAGAAAGCTATCGCAAACGGGCTGACTGTGGCTTCTGTCAGTGACGGCAGCGCCGAAAAACTGTGCGAGACATGTCATAACAAGAAAAGCCCGACGTTTAAATCTTTCGATTTCAAGAAGATGTGGGCTGAAATCGCTCATCCGGTTCCCAAACAATAAGTGTAAACTTACGTTCAATTTTTCATTGAGAACATTTGTTTGAATAAAAAGGAAGGTGGATTGTGGAAGGTATGCTACAGATTCTAACCGGTCGCTGTCAAAAATGGACGGGCTGCCGGCGATCGAGTATTGGTGGCCTGATTTTATTGGGAACGTTCACAAATCTCTTCCTTTCGAGTAAGCTGGATGCACAATCGCTTAGCGGAAGGTTTGTCACGACTTTTTATTCTTACCAGCAGTACGACACAACCGGCGCCGCTAAATTGAGTTTGCAGGGCGTCGAGGCGATGCAGCTCAACTTCGGATCGGTCAACTACCAATTACATACTTATATTCTTGCAGCGAACAATTTTGTAACGCAGCCGCCGAATGAGCCACTTCTTCGCGCGGGAGATTTATACCTTGAGGCGAGGAACGTCGGCGATATGGTCAACGTGAAGTTAGGAAGACAGCCCATCTTCGAAGAAGTTGGAGTGTCGGCGTTTGATGGATTAAGCGCTGCCGCAAACTTTGTCCATAATCAAATTGCCGTGGAGGCATTTGGAGGTGCGCTTCCGCCTGTGGACGAGGAGTTTGAGTTGAATTCTGACCTTAAAGGCAACGCTCTATACGGTGCGCAGGCAAGTTACTCTCCTATTGAAAATTTCAAAGTAGGCGGCGCTTATGTCGACAAAGATTTCAAACCGCCAGGCTACTATGCTTACCGGCTTTCGGACATTCATACTACTCCTAGCATCGGAGATAGTGTCTATATAGACCCAACGGCCGTGGCGTCGCAGTTTGTATCCGGCAACGCTCTCTACTATAATCAAAATGTTGCGGCATATTTTCGTCTCGATTATGATTTGAACTTCGATGAGTTCGATCAAAGCGAGTTATCGTTTCGATATACGCCTGTCTCCTCATTCTCGGCGAGCGTAGACTATTTCCATCGGGATTCGCGATTGCCGGCTAACTCGATATTTTCAGTCTTTGATCACGCTGGCACGGATGAGTATGATTTGGGTTTGAATTATATCGTCATGGCGGACATTAGCGCTTTCGCCTCTTTCAGCAAAGTTTATTACACAGGCGATAACTCAACAGAGTTTTCGATAGGCACAAACATCGATATATTCTCAATAAACTTTTCTCACAGTGATGGCTTCGCAGGAAATCTCAACGGCGTCAACGCCCAGGTTACTTATCCCCTTTTTGAGCGCAGGCTCTTCTTGATTGCTTCGGTCTCAGCTGAGGATTACAAAATCCTGCAAGAGAGTTCGCTGCCGTCAAATCGTCTGTATGATGGATCACTCGGTGCGACATACCGTCCGATAGTATCTTCTTTCGATAAACTTACAAGGACAGTATTATCAAAATCCTCTTTATAAGGATGATTTCAGGGGATACTTACAGGTCAATTACTATTTCTTTAGCAGCTTAACTTCCAGTGAAGGGGAGTAGGGAGGCGCATATGAAAAAAATTACTCGCTTTGAAGCTGTCGTTACTGTTGCGCTTCTTATTATCTCGAATTTGTCGATGGGGAGCACGGCTCGCGCAGCAAGAAACAATGCTTCCAAATTTGATAATTCAAAGCTTATCAAGTTCACACATTCTTATCATATCGATAGTGTAGGAGTCGGTTGTGCGGATTGTCACACCGCCGCCATATCGAGCACGAAAGATATTCAATCACTTTTGCCAACGATGGAGACTTGTTACACTTGCCACGATCAGACTACGACGAAATGCGAATTTTGTCATACTTCGTCGGACAGTGCCGCTTATCGTGATCTCGTTCCGACGCCAAGCCCCGTTTTCTTTTCCCATAAAAAGCATGCGGCAGATTTGAAGCTGAAATGTGAAACGTGCCATCAAGGATTGGATAAAGTTGACTATTCGAAAGATGACCCGAAGGCATTTCCAAAAATGACTTTGTGCACGACGTGTCACGGCGAAATAGAAACGGGTTATACGGGCATGAAGAGCGCCCATGCTAAAGCCGACAGTTCAAGCCAGGAAGCACAATTCGCTGTCAGGGTTGCGCCCGGTGCTTGCGAGTCATGTCATAAAGATTTGACCAAACTCGTTCCGGAATCGCACAGGCAAACCGATTTCATGAGCCAGCATAAAGATTTTGTAAATCTTCTGGGCCCGCAGAATGATTGCAAATCATGCCATACCACAGCATCGTGCCAGGAATGCCACGACGCTTCGAATCTGGCCAAGGATTTGACACCGGGGCAGATTTACATTCCTTCGACTCCATCGCTTTCGCCCCTGACGACGCACGATAAACTCACGGTGCAGAAAGTTCATCCTGACGACTATCGGTTCACGCATTCGATCGATGCGAAAGGAAGGGAGAACAATTGCTACACGTGCCATGATGAACGGACGTTCTGCGTGAATTGCCACAACTCGGACGCAAACGGTGAAAGAATAAAACCTATATGGCACGACGTTGGAAATTTTGTAACAGTCGGAGTAGGAAGCGGCGGCGGAATGCACGCTCAATATGCGAGGAAGGATATTGAAAGCTGTGCAAGCTGCCATGATGTTCAGGGTGCGGATCCGGTTTGCATAACCTGTCACACCGATCCCGATGGAATCAAAGGCGATGACCCGAGAACACACGCCGCTTTTTACATGCATGATGTCCACGGGAGCTGGCACAGTGATCCCGGCGCTGTTTGCTACACTTGCCACACGGACCCGAATGCGCATCCAGGCGGAAAACCGGGAGTGGGATTTTGCGGTTATTGTCACGGCAGTAATCCGGGAGGATGAAAATGAAAAAAGAGTCACCTATCAGGCGTCAATTGTTGGTTATCGGTTTGATCGTTACTGCTGGAATCGTTTTTAACTCATGCAGCAAATTGCAGAATAATGCCGTCTTGGCGTCAGTATCGTGCAATTCATGTCATGGCAGCTCTCTGAACGCGGCTCCCCCATCTGATTTGTCGGGAAACACAAGTACGTCAGATCCTGAAGTTGGAGCCCACCAAATTCATCTAAGCGGAAGCAGTTTCGCCGAGGCTGTGACTTGCTCATCATGTCATATCGTGCCGCAGTCGGTTGGCCCGGGAATTCATCCGGATGGACCGGGCGCAGCGACATTGATCTTTTTTTCCGGAGTAGCAGTCACGCAGACAAATACGCCCGGCGGGTACAATTATGACAGCATCATGGTGCCCATTGTTCCCACGCCGACGTTTAACGACATTACTTTTCAATGCTCGAACACCTACTGTCACGGCAACTTCAAGGGCGGAAATAACTTTTCGCCGAATTGGACAATCCTTGACGGCAGCCAGGATTCATGCGGTTCGTGTCATGGTCTTCCACCAAATGACGCCACCCACCAGGGAAAAGGCATAACCCTTCAAACTTGTTACTATTGTCATTCTCCGATGATTGGACAGGACGGTACAATATTGGACAACTCAATGCATGTTACCGGTAAACTTGAGCTCTTTGACAAATCTGTAACCGCGTGGTAGTTGATTGATTTGAAAACGCTCAATGAGATCAAAGGCTGGTTGATCGACCTCGAAGATACTCTTTATGCCGGAGATAAGTTGTTTCACGGGGCGAAAGAGTTTATTGAAAAGCTCAGAACCGGAAAAAGAAGTTTCAGATTCATTTCAAATACGACTGTACTGTCCAGAAGACAAATAGCAGAAAAGCTGAAGCGGCTTGGAGTTGGAGCAGAAGAGAAGGAAGTTTTCACAGCCTCCTCAGCGGCGGCGCAAATTATAAAGAGTTTCGAGGGCTTAAAATGCTATTTTGCAGTCGGAGACAATCTAATGGACGATTTCAAAGGGATTGAAATTTCGGATAAGAATCCGGATTACGTTGTTATTGGAGATGTTGGTACGGCCATGAATTATGAATTGTTGAACAGGGTGTTCAAATTTGTGATGGCGGGCGCGGAGCTGATTGCATTGCAGAAGAATAAATTCATCAGGGGCAGCGACGGATTGCAAATTGATGCAGGCGCCTTTGTGGCAGCACTCGAATATGCGGCTGACAAAGAAGCAAAAATAATCGGCAAACCTTCAAGGCAATTTTTTAATCTTGCGGTACACGATATAAGAGTGGAAACAGGGCAGAGATGGCTTTCCGCAGAATTCGCCATGGTCGGCGACGACATTGAGACGGACATGAAAGGCGCAATGGACGCCGGGCTCGCCGGAATACTGGTGAAGACGGGGAAGTATAACGATTCATATAGCGCACACTTCGGAATTGTTCCCGACTTGACATTTAACTCGATTGAAGAATTGAATAAAAGTTTTCATTGATTGGAGACTTTGTCTGGTCCTCCCTTTACCCGGGCTTCCATCCATGTCTCGTTGATGGGCTGGGTCTGAGAGGCTGAGTACAATTGCATTTCAGCTGTCGATTTGATTATTTTTGTAGAAAGACATGAAGAATCTCCGTATAATTGAGCACCCGCTTATCAAACGTGACGTCAGCCTCCTGCGTGACAAAATGACATCAAGCGAAGACTTCCGCATAGTACTTCACAGGCTCGCCTCGCTGATGGTGTACGAAGTAACAAGGGATTTGAAGTTAAATTCGCGGTCAATCGAGACGCCATTGGAAGCCGCTGACGGGTTCACCATGGCCGATGAAGTAATTCTTGTGCCGGTACTTCGTGCGGGACTTGGCATGTTAGAAGCATATCTTGATTTCATCCCAGACGCAACGGTCGGACATATTGGCTTGTATCGCGATGAGGCAACCCTGAAACCGATTGATTATTACGCAAAGTTTCCGCCGAATTTATCTGGTAGTGTCATCATCTTAATTGATCCGATGCTCGCAACAGGTGGGAGCGCCTCTGCCGCGATAAGTTACCTCAAAGCGCGGGAGGCAGGAAATATCAGATTGAATTGCATTGTTGCGGCACCGGAAGGAATCCGTCGTCTTGAAAAGGAACATCCGGACGTAAAAATCTATGCCGCGGTTCTCGATCGCGAGTTGAATAAGCACGGATACATTCTGCCAGGTCTGGGAGACGCCGGTGACAGAATCTTTGGGACCCTTCCAAGATGACGGAGGGACAAATTCCCTGACGAGACATGCAGTTGATTCGGAATATGGTGGTGATAGAAATGTTTTTCGATTCGAAAGAGAGAACTCGTCTTCTAATTCTCTTTTGAAAGGAGAAATAAAAGATTATTATCACAGGTTTTACGGAAGAACGGATTTAAAGTGTTACGGCGATAAAATTGCGCGCCGGTTTCTGCGGTAGCTTTTGAAAAAGGCAGGTGTTCCATCTCATGCTACCATGCTCGATGTGGGTTGTGCGACGGGATTCTATGCTGAACAATTCCGCATCATGGGTTATCGACCGGTTGGGCTAGACATTAGCTGAGTCGGCGTTTTAAGAAGGCAATCGAAATATGCGTCACTTTCATTGTTGGTCGGCGATGGTGCGGCATTGCCCTTTAAGCGGGTTTCATTTGAGGCTCTCTTATATCAGGTTACAGCCTGACAAGTGCGGAGGATATGCGCGCGATCCAAGAATATTTCTTGTATTTGATCAATTATGTTAAGAACGATGGCATCGTAATCTCTATAGCAGAATCAATTTTACCGGAGAGGCGGCACAACACTCTAAGTGGATATATCATTGCTACGATGATATATTGAATCTTGTCGATAGGGAAATTGTCGAGGCAGATTGGCCTTACGTTACAGCTCTTAAGTTGGCGTCTTCGTTTGGCAAAGTATCTTTGGGCAAATGTTTCTCATCCGTGATTAGAATGCAGCCGGGCAAGAGACCCTGGAGCATTGTTTACTTCGTAAGAAAGAAGAGAAGTTAGCCGGCAAGTATTTTTCCTACCAGAAATGTTGCGGCAGCAGCCAGCCCGCCTATAGCCATGCTTTCGAAGCCGCTTCTGAATAAACTTTTCCCGGTAACGATTGTCTTTGCCGCGCCGACTCCGAAAAGAACACTCAGAGTTATTATTGCACTTGCAATCAAACCGGGCAGCGGCTGCATAAACACATAGGGGAGCACGGGCATTAGCGCGCCGAAAGTATAAGCACATCCTGTCGCGATTCCGGATTTAGTCGGTGTAGTAGTCGCATCAAGCGATAGGCCTAATTCTTCCCGCATCATTATGTCAAGCCAGCGTTTTCTATCGGACGTTATATGCGCAATTATTTTTTCGAGTATTTCCCCCTTGAACCCCTTTGACTCATAAATTTCTCTTATCTCTTGCCGCTCAACGTCAGGGAAATGGTCAACTTCATAAGCCTCCCGGTTCATTTCGCCGCGGTAGTATTCGATTTGCGACTTAGTAGAAAGGTAAGCGCCGAGTGCCATCGAAATTGTTCCGCCGATTAATTCTGCCATGCCGGCGATGAGAATCACGCTGCTTTTGACGCCAGCGCCGTTAACTCCCGATGCGACAGCAAACGCTGCGACAAGACCGTCGTTTGCGCCGAAAACTAATTCCCTGACAATTCCCCCGCCGGGAATGTGAACACTTTCCGTGTGTGACGGCAGATTCTTGCCGCTCAACATTCTGCCTCGCCACGTCCATTTTGCCATGAATTGTCCTCTTAGAGTTTAACATATTATGAGAAATTCATTCGAAAAAAACAAAAATATCGCCAAACATTCGAGATTGATTTCTATTTCACCTTGACTAATTTACTCATGGTAGCTATATTACTGGGCAAAATTGGAGAAATAATTGTCTGCTGAATACTTGACAAAAAGTTTTAAGAAAGAAGACGTAGAAAGAAAATGGTACGTCGTTGACGCAAGCGGGAAAACTCTTGGAAGGCTTGCCACGAAAGTGGCGACTCTCCTAAGAGGCAAGGATAACGCCCGCTTTACGCCGCATAACGATACAGGAGATTTTGTAATCGTTATAAATGCCGGAAAGGTGAAAGTGACCGGCAAGAAATCAGAGACGAAAGTATATTTTCATTACACCGGTTATCCGGGCGGCGCAACATACGTGAACTACAAGGACCTTCTCGAAAAAAAGCCAGAGAGAGTTGTGGAACACGCGGTAAAAGGGATGCTTCCCAAGAACAAATTAGGCGCAAGACTTTTTACAAAATTGAAAGTATATGCCGGCGCTGAACATCCACACAAGGCTCAAAAGCCTGCTTCATTAGAATTATAATCAGGAGTTTTGATGGCTTCGGTCCAAAATAATCAATCCGCTGTAGGCAGGAGAAAGACATCAACTGCGAGAGCTAAGCTCGTCCAGGGGACGGGAAAAATATTTGTCAATGAGCAGCCCCATTTTGAGTATTTTCCTGTTGTTTCGGTCCAAAATGAACTCTTCAAACCATTCGAGGCAACCGAAACCCAAGGCAAATATGACGTGTATGCAATCGTTAATGGTGGTGGATTATCGGGGCAGGCGGGAGCTTTGAAGCTCGCGATTGCGAGAGCCCTGGTTAAAGAAGCCGAGGAAATGCGCGCAAGATTGCGAGCTGCAGGAGTATTGACGCGCGATCCAAGGATGGTCGAGCGAAAAAAATATGGCCGCCGGAAAGCGCGCAAACGTTTCCAGTGGACTAAGCGTTAATCAACTAAAAAGCATACTTTCCGAGTCTGTCCTTGTAACGGACTGACTTCCCGAATTTTTTTATTCAGGGATTTGCGCAGCGGTGTGGCGCTTCAAGTGCCATTCTGCGTGAAGATGACGAAAGTAGAAGAAAAAAACCAAAGGAACATTTATGCCGAGAGTAACAATAGAATCACTCCTTTCGTCCGGCGCCCACTTCGGGCACTTGACTCGTCGTTGGGATCCGAAAATGAAACCGTACATCTTCATGGAGCGCAACGGCATTCATATTATTGATCTGCGCCAAACTCAGCAGCTCATTGATGACGCCTGCGAGGCGATATCGAATCTCGCCGCCCAGGGGAAAAAAATCCTTTATGTGGGAACAAAAAAACAGGCAAGAGAGACAATTCGCCAGCAAGCAGAACGTGCCGGAGTTTACTATGTGACTGAGCGCTGGTTAGGTGGAATGCTGACAAATTTCTCGACAATAAGAAAAAGCGTGCGCCGGCTCCAGCATATCGAAAAGATGGAAACTGATAATACCATAGACAGCCTGACGAAAAAGGAAGGATTGCGCCTGGCGAGGGAAAAAGGAAAATTGGACAAAATCTTATCCGGCGTTCGTGACATGAATAAGTTGCCCGGAGCTGTCTTCATTGTTGACATAAAGAAAGAGCATATTGCAGTCAAGGAAGCCGAAAAGCTCGGTATTCCGCTTTTCGCAATGGTCGATACAAATTGTGATCCCGACCCGATTAGTTACGTAATTCCTTCCAATGATGATGCGGTGAAAGCAATCGAAATTGTGATAACGGCGCTGACGGATGCCTACATTGAAGGAGGGCAGCGAGCGGCGGAATTAAAAGTTGAAGCTATGATGGAACAGTCATCCGGGACTGCTCGTGAATCCAAGAATGGAGGAAGTGGAAATTAGAAATGGATATAACTGCTGAAATGGTAAAATCGCTTCGCGAAGTGACAGGTGCGGGGATGATGGAATGCAAGAAGGCACTTAAAGAAGCCGACGGGAATGTCGAAGAAGCCAAGAAATTACTTCGGGCTCGCGGCGCAGAGGTCGCCGAAAAGCGAGCGGGTCGCGAAGCGAAACAGGGTGTTGTCGAGTCATATATACACGCCGGTGGCAGGATCGGTGCGATGGTAGAAATAAACTGTGAAACCGACTTTGTGGCGCGCACCGACGATTTCAAACAGCTGGCGCGTGATATCGCAATGCAAATTGCGGCTATGAACCCGATCGTGGTCAGCAAGGAAGAAATTCCACCTGAAATCGTTCGAAAGGAACTGGACGACTATCGTGAGCAGGCAAAAGTCGAAGGAAAACCTGAGCAGGTCCTTGAAAAAATTGCCGAAGGCAAATTAGAAAAATATTATCAGGAAGTCGTACTATTAGAGCAGGCGTTTATTAAAGGATCCGCAACGCGTGATAAAAGATCTTATCATGGACATGACAGCGAAGACGGGAGAAAGTGTTTCCATAAGAAGGTTCCAGAGGTTTGAACTTGGAGTTGATGGCACAAAGTAATTGTCCCGGTTGACGAATCGAGCTTGATAAGCCCGTTCCGACTTGTAGTGAGTGGCAGGTCGGGATTTTTTTTGCAATTTTATTACATTAAGCGAAAAAGGAGCGAGCGTGGACCTGAAATACAAGAGAATTCTGTTAAAGTTGAGCGGTGAGTCTCTGATGGGCGAAAAAGGTTACGGAATCGCGCACGAGATGCTCGACCGTTTTTCAGGCGAAGTTGCGGCAGTTCGCGCTCTCGGTGCCGAGGTCGGGATCGTCATAGGCGGGGGAAATATTTACCGCGGGATAGTTGCCGCCGCAGATGGTGTCGACAAAGTTGTTGGTGACCAGATGGGAATGCTGGCGACGGTTATCAATTCACTGGCGCTGCAAAATACTCTCGAAAAAAAAGGAATCTATACGAGGCTGATGAGCTCGATTACTATGGAGCAAATCGCCGAGCCTTTTATACGGCGACGTGCGATTCGCCACCTTGAAAAAGGCCGGGTTGTAATCTTTGGAGCGGGCACCGGCAATCCTTATTTTACAACCGATACTGCGGCTGCGCTGCGGGCAGTCGAGATAAGGGCGGATGTAATAATCAAAGGGACGCGCGTCGACGGCATTTACGATTCCGATCCGGAGAAAAATCCTGCCGCGATCAAGTTCCAGGAAATTTCTTATATGGACGTGCTCAAGAAAGATTTAAAGGTCATGGATTTAACTGCGATCACTCTTTGCCGCGAAAATAAGCTTCCAATTGTTGTGTTTAATATGACCGTTCCCGGTAATCTAAAGAAAATTGTGGCTGGCGAAAAGATAGGATCGACAGTCTTATCGGTCGCACATCAGAATCCCGACCCGCGTGATCGCTAGGATGTCTAAATTGAAACCTCAAGAGCTAGCGCTCAACAATCTGCATCTCACGTCGCGACATGCCGGGGGCGTGTCACGATAGGACATAATTGAAAGGAGGATTCCATGCTTGACAAAATAATCCACGAAACTGATGACAAGATGAAGAAAGCAATTGAATTTACGCGGCAGGAGCTATCAAAACTCAGAACCGGGAAAGCTTCGCTTGCATTACTTGATGATATCAGGATAGACTATTACGGGCAGAAGCTTCCAATTGCGCAGACTGCATCAGTCAGCACTCCCGACGCCCATCTTATCATGGTTCAACCCTGGGACAAGTCCATTATACAGGATATTGAAAAGGCGATACTTGCTGCAAACGTGGGGCTGACACCCGCGAATGATGGAACAGTTATCAAACTCCCTGTTCCGTTATTAACCGAAGAGCGCAGAAAGGAATTAGTAAAGGTTGCGAAAAAATTTGCCGAGGACGGACGCATAACGGTTAGGAACATTCGCCGTGATTCGAACGAACATTTGAAAAAGGCCGAGAAGGATGAGCATGTTTCTGAAGACGAGCGCAAACGCGGTGAGGTGGAAGTACAGAAGTTAACGGATAAATATATAAAGCAGCTCGATGATATCCTGTCGGTAAAAGAGAAAGAAATAATGGAAGTATAACGGTTCGAAATTCTAAAGTAACCGGTTCAAGTTTCGACAAATGACTTCGTCATGGATTAAGAGCTTCGGGTTCCGCATCCTCTCAAGTAAGTAAGCCTGCTCTTTGCATCTCAGTTAATTCATCATTGTGCAAGACCGGAAGTCTCACGACGACAATTGTACCTTCTCCTTCGACACTTTCCAGCGTGATTGTTCCACCATGTGCCTCTATAAGGAATTTGGAAATCGATAAGCCCAAGCCGGACCCTCCTTCTGAGCCGTTTGCCGAGCGAGATTTGTCGGCGCGATAAAACCTGTCAAAAACGTGCGGAACGTTTTGGGCGGAGATTCCAATTCCATTATCAATGATTTCCAGACGGGCAAGTTTTTCTTCTATAATTTGGACGACCTTTATCGTACTGTCGCGGCGGGAATATTTGATCGCGTTATCCAGCAGGTTAATGAAAACGCTGAGGAGCTTGTCGCGGTCGCCTTCTACGAATACTTCCTCGCTTTCGTGCGCGGATCGATTCAACACTTCATAATTAATGCTCAGAGAGTGCTGTGACGCATACCCTGAGGCCCTGGAGATGGCATCGAGCAAAAGCTCGTCCAATCTTATAGGCTGCTTCTGAAATCGAAGCTGCCCGCTTTCGAGCCTCGCTATCGTCAAAAGATCATCCACTATGTTAGTAATTCTCCTAATTTCCTCCACCGCGCTTTTCAATATGTTTTGATAATCATCCGCCGTACGTGGATTGTTCAAAGCAACTTCGATTTCCCCTAATAATATCGTGAGCGGGGTTTTCAATTCATGCGAAGCGTCTGCGGTGAATTGTTTTTGCAATTTGAATGCTTCTTCGATTCTGTCGAACATGTCGTTCAGCGTGCTCGACAGCCGCGTGATTTCATCGTTTACCTTCCCTATATCGAGCCGCTTGTCCAAATGTTTCGCTGATATTGACTGTGCTGTGCGAATTATTCTATCTATGGGGTCAAATGCTTTCTTGGCAGTGTAGAAACCGCCGAACGCTGCCGCTAATATTGTGAGCGGCACAGCTATGAAAAGAATTATCCGCAGTTCAAGCAGACTTTCGTCGAGCGTCGCGGTGCTCGATGCCACCTGAACAAGATATTGCGGGATCCCGTTATTGGAAACAGGATAAGTTACCATTCGCAGGTGTCCTTTCGCTCCAATTTTTCGCGAGATCGAATTTCCAAGCGTCTCAAAGACTTGATGTTGGCTCAAGGCAAGGGCAAATGCTTCAGGCGTGACAGGCAATAGAGTGTCCTTAAGGCTGGCAGACTCTATGATTACATTTCCATCGATTGATAAAACTTCCACATATCTGTCTGATCCGAAGTTTCCGACCAGAGGCCGTTCCATCAACCCGGATATTATTCTTTGTTCGAGGAACTCGTCACCTTTTACAATGCCGACAATCTCGAGCGCATCATTGCTGAGGTTCAAGTCGAAGTTTTGCGCGCTCTGCCTCGCGTAAAGAAAATACAACGCGCCCGCGAAAATGGAGAGGGTCGATCCGAAAATGAGTACGAAGAGGAGGATTATTTTTGCTCTAACCGTCTTCATCTTCGTCCTTCATCACGTAGCCCGCTCCGACGACTGTGCGGATTAGAGACTTTTCAAAATCTTTATCGACTTTCTGTCGAAGAAGTTTGACATAGACGTTCGATCACGTTCGATTCCATGTCGAAGCTGACATTCCAAACATGTTGAGCTATGTGCGCTCGTGATAGTGTTTTGCCTTTGTTGCGCATAAAATATTCGAGCAGCGCAAACTCTCTTGTCGTGAGCCTGATCTGTCTTCCTTCGCGCTCCACCTTTCGCGAGACTGGATCGAGGATCAATTGGTCGATCTTAAGGAACGAGGATTTATCCTTGCTTTTTCGTCTTAGCAAAGCTCGTACCCGCGCGAGAAGCTCCTCGAAGTGGAAAGGCTTTGTCATATAATCATCCGCGCCAGAGTCCAAGCCGCGGACTTTTGCGTCGGTGTCGCCTATCGCCGTCAGCATGAGAATCGCCGTATCGATTTGCCTGTCGCGAATTTTTTTGCATGTGGCAACGCCGTCCTGATTCGGCAGCAAGATGTCGAGGATGATCACGTCATATTCGTTTTGGCTCGCAAGTTCTTCACCGTGTCGGCCATCGTATGCGACATCAACCGCGTAGGATTGTTCTTCCAGCCCTTTCTTGATAAAGGACGCAACTTTTCTTTCGTCTTCGATTACAAGAATACGCAAATTCTTAGTTCCGACTTTCGCATAGCATCTACTTAAAAATATCTTTCTCCGTCTTGAAAATCAATTTGCCATCTGTGTCGTTAGAATTTTATCATTTTCTTTGTTGATGCTTTCCTTTCGATTAACGATATTGGTTATAGTCATAAAAATGCAGAGAAAGCTTTTGACAATTCAAGGAGCGTTTAACAGGGTTTGAAAATTTGTCTACCGAATCAACTTTGCAGCGGGAAATGCCGAGGCGGGTCGCGGTGCCTATTGAAGAAAGTCATCGAGGCAGATTAAAACAAAGAATAATGGAGCTGGAAGAGTGAACATTGAAGAAAAAATTAGAGCCGTTCCTGATTTTCCGAAAAAGGGAATTATGTTTCGCGATATTACGACGCTTCTCAAAGACAAGGAGGCTTTCAGTTATGTCGTGGAACAGTTTTATGAACGTTATAAGGGGAAACAAATCGATAAGGTGGTTTCAGTCGAATCGAGAGGTTTCATATTCGGAAGTGTGCTCGCATATAAGTTGAAAGCAGGCTTCGTTCCGATACGAAAACCGGGGAAGCTTCCTGCGGAAGTGATCAGGCAGGATTATCAGCTCGAGTATGGAACGGACTCCATGGAGATTCACAAGGATGCGATTCGACCCGGGGAAAAAGTTCTGGTACATGACGATTTGCTTGCCACCGGAGGAACGGTAGCTGCGGCGTGTAAATTGATCGACCGGTTGCAGGGAAAAGTGGAAGGGATTTGCTTCCTTATCGAATTAACTTCCCTCAACGGCAGAAGAGCTTTGCCTGAGGCAGACATTTTTTCGTTGATCGATTACGACACGGATTGAAAACATTTAGAGCAGCAAGATAGAAATTGTGACAAAATTTATATCACTATTGAAGAGCGTAAGATGGAAAAAGTAATTCAATACACCGCATACAAGGATCTTAAACTTCTTCGCCGCGGAAAGGTGCGAGACATTTATGAGTTTTCGGACTCATTGCTTTTTGTCGCGACTGACAGAATCAGCGCCTTCGACGTCGTTCTCCCGAACGGCATCCCTTATAAAGGGAAGGTTTTAAACCAGATTTCAAATTTCTGGTTCGGCTTCACCAGGAAAATTGTCGATAACCATGTGATTTCAGGCGACGTAAAGAATTATCCTGCCGAATGCCTGTCGTATGCAGACGAGTTAGCGGGCAGAAGCATGATCGTGAAAAAGACAAAGCCGCTTCCGGTCGAATGTATTGTTCGCGGATATATTAGCGGCAGTGGGTGGATCGACTACCAACGTACCATGGCAATTTGCGGAATTTCTCTGCCAAAAGGTTTGCGAGAATCCGACAAATTGCCTGAGCCGATCTTTACTCCCTCCACCAAAGCAGAAATCGGCATCCATGACGAGAATATAACTTTCGACCAGACCGTTGAACTGCTGGGGGACAATCTTGCCGAGGAAGTCCGGGATTACACGATAGACATTTACAAGGCCGCGGCGGCATACGCTGAGAGCAAAGGCATTATAATCGCCGACACTAAAATGGAATTCGGGGTCGATGAATCCGGAAAACTTATTTTGATCGACGAGCTTTTGACGCCCGACTCGTCAAGGTTTTGGGATAAGGCGAAATACGAAACCGGCAAATCGCAGCCTAGTTTCGACAAACAGTTTGTGCGCGATTATTTGCTTGCAAGAAAATGGAATAAGAAACCGCCGGCCCCGGAGCTTCCGGATGAAATTATAAACGGAACTAGCGAAAAGTATTTGCAAGCACTGAAGGTTCTGGCGGGTGAAAGTCTCTCTTGAGGCGAATATAATTTTTCGACCGAATCGTATTGGTTTCAAATATAGACCTCCGACGATCACTTCGTTATTTCATGAATTTCATCGCGGCCTCATAAACTGCATCCGGCTTTGTATCCATCATGCACTTGAAATGCTTCTCAGGGCAATCCTTGCGGCCGATATGTGAGCAAGGACGGCAGCCCAGTCCGTAAATTTCCATAATCTTATTATTCACTCCGTATGGGAAGAATCCGAATTCCCGAACCGTTGAACCGAAGATTGCTACGATGTTTTTGCCGGCGGCGTTTGCAGCGTGCATGAGAAACGAATCGTTGGTGATAACCGCGTCTGCGTAAGAAAGCATAGCGGCACTCTCGAGAAGAGTCAATCCTCCGCAAAAATTTATTGCGGTTGTGCTTTCCGTGATTGCCCCACAAATTTTTGTATCATCCTCCCCGCCAACCAAGACAACCTGATATTCCCGTGAAAGTTTTTTTGCGAGTGACGTCCAATACTCGAGCGGCCAGCGCTTGGTGAAATGTCTTGCGCCCGGACAGAGAAAAACGAATTTCCCGTATTCATGGTTTGCTCTTTTCCAAATGTCATGGGTTTTTTCCTTTATCTCCTTTCTAAAAACAAGCTCCGGCGGTGGTACACTCTGTATGCTCTTGTCGTAAACCTGAGCATATTTCAAGGCAGCTGATCGGATATTCGTGAAGAAATTCATTCTTGTTTTTACCAGCAGCGCGCGTTTGAAAACTTCCTTCCTGACGACCTTTATTTCGCCGGCAGTCCCTCTTCTCAAGTATATGCTTCGGAAATTGTTGTGAAGATCGAGCGTCACATCAAAAGTTTCTCGCAATAATTCCCGCCGAAGCATTTCCAATTGAGAAAAAGGAGCTTCATCCCGAACTAAATACAACTTGGCTACGTTAGGATTATTTTGGACTAAATCTGCATATTGTGCTTTCACGACAAAATAGATTTCAGTTTCAGGCTCACGTGTTTTTATGATTTTCAATAAAGGAGAGGTCAGAAGTACGTCGCCAGCTGAACTCAATCTTATGAGGAGTTTTTTTGATGCTGCCATTGTTAGAAGTTATGAATTTAGATTTGGAGTTTCAATTGTGATTTCCATGTGGACAGTAGTTATGCACGGCGATAAAGGCACTATCAAATCGTGGGTAGACTTTCGGAGTTGCATTTGGGTGGACACAGAAATAAATTCACTGAAGAGATGAGAGGAAAAATATGAAGCAGATGCCTCGAACAATTGGAGAGCTTAAGCGATCAGGATATAAGGTTTTGTCCGTTAAGGATGAAACGAGAAAAAATCTGACAATGAAACTATGCAATGGTGAGCAGCTATTTCCTGGAATTGTAGGTTACGACAAGACCGTGGTGCCGGCGATTGTAAATGCACTTCTTGCGAGGCACGATATAATTCTTCTCGGGCTGCGCGGCCAGGCAAAGACACGCATCGCGAGAAGTCTGATAAACTTGCTTGATGATTTCGTACCGGTTATGAGAGATTGCGAGATAAACGACAATCCGTATAAGCCGATCTGTAAACATTGTGTGGATCTTGTCAAAGAGCATGGCGAGGATGTTGAAATCGAGTGGCTTACTCCCGACCGGAGATATGGTGAAAAACTCGCGACACCCGATGTGACGATCGCGGATCTCATCGGCGATATAGACCCGATCAAGGCGGCGGTGCAGAAGCTGCATTACTCGCATGAAGGCGCGATCCATTTCGGAATTATTCCGAGGACGAATCGAGGCGTGTTTACGATAAACGAGCTGCCCGATTTGCAACCGCGAATTCAAGTCGGACTTTTTAATATCATGGAGGAGAAGGACATCCAAATCCGCGGTTTCAATATCCGGATGCCGTTAGATGTTCTCATGGTCTTCACAGCAAACCCGGAAGATTACACGAATCGCGGCAATATCATCACACCATTGAAAGACAGGATAGATTCGCAAATCTTAACGCATTACCCGCGCACAGTCGAAGAAGCCATGAAAATTACGGAACAGGAAGCATGGATATCCAGAGATAACGGACGCGAAATAATAATGCCATATTATTTGAAGGAAGTCGTCGAAGGGATTGCGTTTCAGGCGCGGGGGAGTGAGTTCGTTGATCAGAAGAGCGGCGTGAGCGTACGCATGACCATTTCCATAATGGAAAACTTGATCAGCAGCGCGGAACGTCGAGCTATCATGAATAATGAGAAAGTTATCGTTCCGCGAATCTGCGATTTGCAACAAGTTCTACCGGGGATGACGGGGAAACTGGAGTTGGTTTTTGAAGGCGAGCAGGAAGGATCGGTCAAAGTCAGCCGGGCGCTGATAGGTAAAGCAGTAAGAGAAGCCTTTAAGAAATATTTTCCGGATCCGCTGCAGAAGAAGACTCGTGGAACTTTACAGACCGAGGAGGCGAAGAAAACTTCTACTACTCGCCAGAGCGAGGGTTCGGCGTACGGCAAAGACGACGAATACACGCCGATAATTTCCTGGTTCGAGTCGGGAAACAAAGTTGAAGTTGCCGATGACATGTCTTTCGATGAATTTTATTCGGAATTGAATAAAGTCACAAGCCTGAAAGACATAGCAAAGAAGCACATGAAAGTGGACGAATCAAAGAAATATGAACTTGCGACTTCCATGGAATTTGTCCTGGATGGGCTTCATCAATTTTCTCGCATAGCAAAAGACGATACGGACAGCATCGTAGCGTACAAGGATTTGGTGGGCAGTATCTTCCCGCCTAAGGGAAGGTATGAGGAGGATTGATTTTGCTCATAGAAAAATTTGAAGATGGACCAATCTGGACAATCGGCTATTTGGTCTATGATCTGGATTGTGCTGAAGCAGCGGTTATCGACGTACCTCTTTGGTCATCAGACAAAATTTACAAGCGAATCAGAGAGCTTAATGTGAGTTTAAAATTTATAATTGCGACTCACGGTCATTGGGATCATATCGGCGAGATGAGAAAGTTGAAGGCTTTAACAACCGCGAGAGCGTGTGCTAATTCTGCGGACACATGGATGATTCAAGACCCGTTGAACGTATCAATTCGCCCGCCTTTGCCGGTCGAACCGGTAAATGTCGATATTTTCCTGGATCATGGGTCATTGGTTTCCTTCGGAAAAATTGATTTGGAAGTAATTCATACACCGGGTCATTCTGCAGGGTCAATATGTCTCTACGGAGAGAAGGAAAGCATCCTGTTCACGGGTGACACACTCTTCTCGGGCTCGATCGGAAGAACGGATTTACCTTCCGGATCATACGAGGAAATTTCCAGAAGCATTGCCACAAGATTAATGCCACTCCCGGAGGAGGTAAAAATATTTCCGGGACATGGACCGGACAGTACTTTGAAGAAAGAAAGAGACGGGAATCAATTTGTCCAAATGATATTTGAAGAAAGATGATTTCGTGAGCACCAGCCATGAAGCCGCTTAGAAGCACAATTATGAGGTGAGTGATGAGATTAAGGTATTCGAAATGGACAGAAGAATCTATGACGGACGAGCAGCGTCTCCAGCAGATGCTTTCGATTTTCAGCTATCTTCTTTTGCAGACGAGTGGCGATCCTGAAGAGGCGCTCGACTGGATGCGCCAGTTGGGCCAGGAGTACGAGCTCTTTGACGAGGATATGACTCTGGAGGATTTCATAAACAAGCTCAAAGAACTTGGCTACATCGAAGATGCGAAAGATGTTGTAATCCTGACTGCAAAGGGGGTACAACGTATTCGTGAGGACGCGCTTCGGGAGGTATTCACGAACCTAAAGAAAAGTCCGGAAGGTTCGCATGAATCGCCTCACACGGGACAAGGTGTTGACCGCCTGAGTGAGACGAAGAAATATTCATTCGGCGATCAGCCGACAAATATCGATTTGACTTCCACTCTCACCAACGTTTTGAAGCACGACACTATAGACAATTTCAGTCTGCAGGAAGACGATATCGAAATCTATGAGACGGAGCACCAAACAAATTGTGCGACAGTTGTCTCAATAGATATCAGTCATTCAATGATTCTTTATGGTGAAGACAGGATTACTCCGGCGAAACAGGTGTCACTCGCGCTTGCGGAGCTAATTCGCACGAAGTTTCCTAAAGATCATTTGAATATTGTTGCCTTCGGGGATGATGCAAAGGAAATAACTCTCGCTGAACTTCCGTTCGTTACAGTCGGTCCGTATCATACTAATACACTTGCCGCCTTGCGACTGGCAAGAAGTATTTTACGGCGGAAGGGCAACGTTAATAAACAAGTTTTTCTGGTCACAGATGGAAAACCATCGGCGATTTTGGAAGAGTCGGGGCGACTTTACAGAAATTCTTTCGGATTGGATCCAAGGATTGTAAATAAAACGCTCGACGAAGCGGTTGCCTGTCGAAGAGAGAAAATCATAATCAGCACTTTCATGGTGGCGAAAGACCCGTACCTGATCAATTTTGTCGAAGAGCTCACACAGGCAAACAAAGGGCGCGCTTATTATTCTTCATTGAATAAGCTTGGCGAATATATTTTTGTAGATTACATCCGGAACAGGAGGAAAAAATTTAATAGCTCTCTGCCATAGAGCCGAGAATAATTTAATCTCTAAGGGCTCAGTTTTCCGTCGCTTGCGGCGGAGGAGATAAAATTGGATTTTGTGTGCTTCGCTCCATGTAGTGAGGCAAGTAGTCAGGGTTATATTTTGGGATGGGGGTTTTCGAATTGAAAGGAAGAGGGGATTCAAACGTTCATGGAGTCGAAAAGCCAAAGCATTGATCTTTGAGATTAACATGAAATTGGCCAGCATAATCATAAATGTCAAGCTTGCCATGAACAGCTGATCAAGCCAAAATTGATTAGTCATGGGGATGGAAATAGGGCAAGCATTAAATGGGTTTTTAAATTAACTTTTAGCCTGAAAATTTAGAAAGTGTGAAATGCTTTTATATAGCAGAGGCTCTGTAGATACAAGCTTGACGCCCGCTGAATTGGAGGCCGGACTTTACGAGGCGCTCGACAAACTTGGGCAGAGGGTCAAAGTTGTAATTGTTCCGCCGGACATGACTCGCCTTCACTCCCGGGCTGGAGCATTGACTGAATCCGCGTGGAGATATTATAAAGAGAAATTGAAAGATATTCTACCTTCAATTGGGACTCACTCACCCATGGATGGCGAAGAAATTGAAACGATGTATGGTGGTACGCCGAAAAATCTTTTTCGTGTTCATGATTGGAGAAACGGCTTTGTGAACCTGGGGGATGTGCCTTCCGATTTTGTGAATCAGGTCTCCGAAGGAGCCGTCAATTATTCAATTCCGATCCAGGTGGGTAAGCTTTTGGCTGAAGGCAGACATGACCTGATTTTGTCGATCGGCCAGGTTGTTCCGCACGAAGTTATCGGCATGGCAAATCACAATAAGAATATCTTCATAGGAACCGGGGGCAAGGAGGGAATTAATAAGACGCACTTCCTCGGAGCTGCTTACGGCGTTGAAAGAATCATGGGGAGAGTGGATACGCCGGTCAAACGTGTCCTCAATTACGGCTCCGAATGTTTTGCAAAGCATTTGCCGATAGTTTATGTGCTGACGGTTGTCGGCAGAGCCGGTGATTCCTCTCACGAAAACGAGTCAAATAATCTTGAGGTGAAAGGTCTATTCATCGGGGATGATATCGAATGTTTCAATCTTGCGGCGACACTTTCGCTTGAGGTAAATTTTTTCATGCTGGACAAGCCGTTGAAGAAAGTTGTTGTGTATCTTGATCCTTCAGAATTCAAAAGCACATGGCTTGGAAATAAGGCCATCTATCGTACACGCATGGCAATCGCCGACGGAGGAGAATTAGTTGTACTTGCGCCGGGAGTAAGAGTTTTCGGCGAAGACAAGGGGAATGACGGAATCATTCGAAAGTACGGCTATGTCGGAACGCCGAGAATTTTGGAGCTCGTGAGGACAAATCCTGATATGATGGACAGCCTTGGCGCTGTTGCCCATTTGATTCATGGATCCTCAGAGGGAAGATTTTCAATTACCTATTGTCCCGGTAATCTTACTAAGCAAGAGATCGAGAGCGTAAACTTTAATTATGGCGATCTCCGCGAAATCGTAAAGCGATACAATCCCGGTAAAATGTCGCTAGGTTTCAATATAATGCCGGACGGCGAGGAAGTCTTCTATATTTCCAATCCGGCAGTTGGATTATGGGCGAACAAAAATCGGTTCAATTAGAAGCGTCAAAGTGTAGTGAAATTTCGACGGCGCGTGGTGCTTGATATTCCGGAGAATCTCTCCCTTGGAGATGCGATGGAAGGTTTAATGTCGCATGAGAAGTAAACAATGAAGCAATTGACAGTACGGTAGAATTGTAAACAAGATAGGAAGTCTTAATGAAAAACGGTTTGAATGTGAGTACCGAAGGTTCAATGGATTTCATCTCACTCGGTGCCATGGTGCATCGTTTAGACCCGGGTATCATACCTTTTAGGAAAGCGACAAAGTGCGAGATACATGTAAGCGGCGGAGAATTCAATGTTGCCGCAAATTTATCGGATTGTTTCGGGATGAATACCGGCATCGTGACTGCGATGGTCAACTATCCAATCGGAGAGCTAATTGCGGAACGCGTGAGGGCGATGGGTGTGAAGCCGTTTTACAGACACTTTAAACACAATGGAGTAAACGGTCCTAACATGGCGACAGTTTATAGCGATCGAGGGCAGGGTGTCCGTGCGCCGGTCGTGTTCTATAATCGCTGTAATGAAGCTGCGGCTCAGCTTAAGCCGGGAGATTTCGATTGGGATAAGATTTTTGCAGGCGGAGTCCGTTGGTTTCATAGCGGCGGAATCTTTGCTGCTCTCTCGGAGACGACAGGGGAGCTTATAATTGAGGGGATGAAGGCGGCGAAGAAAGCCGGATCGGTGGTCAGCTTCGATTTGAATTTCCGCGAGAAATTATGGAATATTTGGGGAGGAGAAAGGAAAGCGGTTGGTGTTGTGCGACGGATCGTCGAAAATGTCGATGTGTTGGTTGGAAACGAAGAAGATTTGCAGAAGGGGTTGGGGATTCCGGGGCCAGAAATTGCCTCAAAATCGAAACTTGATCCGAGCGCATTTTTCGGAATGATTGATAAGGTGATCGTCAAGCATCCGCAAGTAAAAGTCGTAGCCACGACACTGCGCGAAGTGCATTCCACCAATCATCACGGCTGGAGCGCAGTGGCCTGGGTGGATGGAAAGACTTATACTGCACCGGCATGTGAGCTCGATGTTACGGATCGAGTCGGAGGAGGAGACGGATTTGCAAGCGGTTTCATCTATGGATTGCTGTCGGGAGCAGATCCGGAAGAGTCCGTTAAGCTTGGCTGGGCACACGGCGCCCTGCTTACGACAACGCCGGGCGATACGACCATGGCAACGCTTGAGCAAGTCAGAGCCTTTGCAAAAGGAGGCTCCGCTCGAATTCAACGATGAGGAATCATCTACACAAAAGAAGATAGATGTTTAATTAAAGGCTTTAAGGAAAATTTCGATGGAAAATAGTTACCTGGAAAAAATGTTCGGGCTCAAGAATGAAGTTGCAGTCGTGATTGGCGGAAGCGGGGTGCTCGGCGGAAGTGTCGCGGAAGCCCTTGCGAAAGCCGGCTCGAATATTGCGATAATCTACAATCGAGGAAAAGAAGCGGCAGAGGAGCGTGTCAAGAAGATAAAAACATTCGGCGGCGACGCTATGATGGTGCATGCCGATGCTTCTATTAAGAGAGACTTGGAAGTAGCAAGGGATGCCATTATCTCCAAGTGGAAGAAGGTGAACATACTAATTAACGCACCAGGCATAAATTCTCCGACGCCCATCTTGGAAATCCAGGAGGAGGAGTGGGAGAGAATTTTACGAGTCAACCTGAAAGGGATATTTCTCTCCTGCCAGGTTTTCGGGAAACAAATGATCGAGGAAAAAACGAAGGGCAGAATAATAAATTTTTCATCCGTTTCATCTGAGATTCCCCTTTCTAAAGTCCTTACATACGGAATCTCAAAGGCCGGAATCAATAACATGACCCGTTTTCTTGCGAGAGAATGGGCGCCGTTCGGGATTCGTGTAAATGCCATAATGCCCGGTTTTTTCCCTGCGGAACAAAATCGTAAGATCCTAACCGAAGAGCGCCGCAAGTCGATCTTCAACCATACTCCCATGGCAAGATATGGCGAGGCTGATGAACTCAGCGGCGCAATGATCTGGCTGGCTTCGAATGTCGCATCCTCGTTTGTTACAGGAGCTATCATCCCTGTTGACGGCGGTTTCACCACGATGACGATCTGAGGACGATCGTTATTATCAACTGTGAATTTCCCATTTGTTTTAAACTTCAAGGATTCAAATTCTCCAAGGATGATTGGCCCCTTTTTTGTGCGCGCTTTAGACGTTTGAGGAACTTTTCAGATCAATTCGCCCGTTACTGTGTCAAGAATAAGGATACTCCGATATGGGTAATGGTTCACCTAGGGTGTGAGTTTGTAAAATTGCCGCGATTTCACGTTAAGGTGATTTTAATCATACCGTTTGTTTATTTAGTCTCTGTAAACTTAATTTGTACCTTCTTTTGAGGGGCTTCTTATTCCGGTCGTGGGTAAGCATGATAAATGAGACTCACAATTGTTTTGTTTTAGCGAATTCTTTAAGCGTTGGAGTAGAATCTTAGATTTCGTGTTCACGGCGTACATCGGTTTCATGGTTTTCTGATTTCTATATATTGGAACCGGCAGAATACACGGTGCATGGCGACACAATTAAATGAACTTTTGTCATCAGAAATCTCGATATACCCGGTGATGCTTGGCCTGCCTGAAGCATCGTAACAATTCCTGGGGTTTCCTCCGGAATTTTCGGAAACTCGACATATTTTTGTCGTAATATCTTAATTGCGAAGGACGATTGCACTTAAAACTTTGTTAGCGTGTACGCTTGGTATCACAAATCCAGATGCAGTGACTCTGTCGATCATATAGATTGTTTACAATGGCACAGGCAACTTCAACGAGCACACGGTCGGCTTAAACATATCACACAGGTTTTGACACATGCGATTTAGACACGATTTAAGTTTTGAAGGAAGAAGGAGGATAAGAATGGAAATCAAGATACGTTCGTTATGGCTTGTTATTGGAATCCTGTTATTCATAGCCGGAGGGATTCCGGGATTGATGGCACAAACGTCAAGTGTGACGGTTGAGTTTTTCGTGCAGCCGTTTCCGAGCCCGTACCTCAGCGATTGGCAGACTAATCCTTCTATCGCAACGCTGACGGTCGTGAATAATACGATTGGCCCCCAGGAAGTTATTATAACGCTTCTTGTAAAGACAAGCGATGGAAGACAAGTAATTTCAGGCAGCAGCTCCCCAACTGTATTATTGCATGGTCCGAATGTGTTGAACAATACGAGTCTCCTTCACGGGAACTTGAAATACTACGACAGCGGCATAAAGAACCAGATCATTCAAACGGGGAGAATACCCGAAGGGACCTATTCAGCCTGTGTCAGCATCGCAAGCATAAACGGCGTGTCTCTTGTCTCGAATGATTGCAGAGACTTCACGATTGTTTACCCGGATCCGCCGCAGCTCGTTTATCCACTCGACGGAGACTCAGTGAATACGAACTATCCGATCTTGCAGTGGACACCGGTGCAGGTTCCCATTCAATATCGTGTACACTATGTTATGACGATGGTACAACTTCTGCCGGGTCAGATACCATCACAGGCCTTGGCTGCCGATGTGCCGCAGTACACGAACGGAAACCTGACGAACACGGCGCTGCAATATCCAATCAGCGCACTGCCTCTCGTTGCCGGTGATACCTATGTGTGGCAGGTTCAAGCTCTCGATCAAAACGGATTCTCGCCGGCGTCTAATAACGGCAAAAGTCAGATCTGGACATTCACATACAGAAGGTCATCGTTGATTTTACACGTGCCGCCGCCTGCACCCGCCTCACCACCGTTCCGCTATACTTTCATGACGACTTCGACTGTGACGGGAAGCCTTTATGGCACATTTAGCCAGCCGGCTACTCGCATGACTATATCTAATAAGACTGCTCTCAACGGCACATGGCCAGTTGCGAATACGACGGTTGAGCTTGTTGCGAAGTATATGCTTGAGCAGAATGGCAGCGGTAATCAACTTTACAAGTTGGGAGAAAGCACGGTTGAATTGCCGGTTCCTAGGAATAGCCTTCCTGCTGATCACAAATATGATGATGCTGATCAAGCTGTCTCGACCACCGTCACGGACCCGTCGGGAAATTTTTTGTTTTCTTTCCTGCAGTCGGACAGCACAGGATTGATCGCCAAGGACCAGACTATCAATTTTGCCCAGTACGAAGGGCAATCGAATACTCAAACGGGTGATCTGTACAAAGTGTACCGCATTGTGGTGCAGAGCCAGTATTATCTCAGTCCGGCGACCGATATCATGGTGCAGCCGTACCAATTCGATGATGTGGGTTCGCTACCTGCCATGGCAAGGGAATATTCGTTGAAGATAAGAGTGCTTCCCTCCTCACTCGATGCAGCGCAGCAAATCACGCAGGGACCCCTTGTAGGTGCCACTGTGTATATTCTCCGGCAGGCTCGGCCATCGGGAGTGCCGGGTAGTGAAGGCAATCCCGCACCGCCTTCGTCTCAGACGATCCAGGGAATGCAGGTGGTTGCCGAAAGCCAAACAGATAATAACGGCCAGGCTACTTTTTCCGACCTTGTTCAAAACATTGGCCCAAACGATCAATACTTTATTTACGCAACAACGAGTCCGCAATCAGGGTTGAGCTATTTTTGCTTCGCTAACTCGTTTCAGTTCAGTTACTCAATGGGCTTCGGGCAAACTTCACAGGCATTCCAAATCCAGGTTAATCCTAATACCTTCTACAGTACTCCTGCAACTTTCAATAACGAATACACCGTTCCGACTGTCTCAACGACTTTGATGATGATGCCGATGTTGCCTGAAGTTGCCGGAAACGTTGTCAGAAAAGATAACCCTTCCGTTCATGTCGGTAGCGCTCAGGTTCAATTGCTTAAGTTTGCTTTGTTCACATGGGTCACTGAAAGCTCACAGCAAACTCTCTCCGACGGATCATTCGAGTTCGACAACCTGTCGCCGACCTATGACAATAATGGCGACCTCACGGGGCCGATGCGTGGTCTAGATATCGATAAATATGGTTTCAAGGACACCACGCTTGCCGTTAATAACGGTTCTCCATTAAAGCTCGGACAGTCGTTCGCACCTAACGCCCCTATCCAGCTTGCTCCAGCAGCGGACGTCATGGGTAAAGTTGTGGATGAGCAAGGAAATCCTGTGGAGGCCAAGGTCACGATCGGCGATGGCAGTTCCGTGACGGCCAACCAGCCGCAATTCAAAGGTATAGTCCTCGGTGGAAGCGGCAGTGGAAGCTATATTATGAACTACAACACCGGGTTCCAGAGTCCCGCAGTTCTTGGCTCACAACAAATCGTAATCGACCCGACACCATATAATTCCGGCGCAACTTTTTTTATCGACACGGAATACGTAAACATAACTCAGGATGGTCAAGACCTCGGGACATTTGTGGTAAAGAAGCGGCTGCATCGAATAATGATCGCAGTGTCCACCTCGGGAAGGGAAATGATTGGCGGTACCGAAGTTCCGGCTGGCCGCCTAACAGTCCAGACCGTTCAGATTCCGATTACAGGGGCCCATGTGGCAATTCAGTCTTCCGGAAAAAGCTTTGGCCAGTTTCTTACGAACAACGAGGGCAGTGCTGACACGATGTTTGTCAGCTCGAACGATGCTTTCACTATTACGGTAACTGCACCGGACAATCAGGATTATGATGGACAAGCCATATCTGCTAACATACCTGAGACCAAGGACTGGACCATAATATATGTCACTCTTAATAAGGCATCGCATGTCTCGGGAAAAGTGTTTGCAGGAAAGTCACCGATCGACAGCGCGCACGTATTTCTCGTCCAGAGTCAATCGCCCAATTCACCGGTGGTTGAAACCTATACCGATAACAACGGCCAGTATGTGCTCCATAGTCTTCCAATTGGTGCATCCTTGACTATCGATGCTGCTAAATCACAATCGAATTATATCGGCGATTCAAGGAAGATTACCTTGAGTGCGTCAGGAAATGACACCTTGAACTTCAATCTCAAGGTCTATAACGGCATGAATATCACGCATCTAATGGGATTTCCCATTGAAGTACTGTCCCTCACCCAAAGCGGGAACAACGTGGCGATTAGCGGAAATTTCACTTCACTCCCGTCGAATAAAGTTTTTAGTCCTCAGGATTCCACGATGAAAATTCCTTTCCATAATATATCGATAGTTCCCGGCAGCCAGAAAGACAGTAATAATATTCCTTATGCGACCCCTAAAACCCTTCCGCTAACAACTGATGCCAACTCGATCCAGCTTAAAATTTATGGCACCATGGTCGGGGCTCAGACCGATAACGATGCAGGAATAGGGATTACAGATGCAGGCAATGGCGTGGGTGAATTCTCCGACCTCACTTATATAGATGCTGCTTCATTCACGGCTGACCCCGCCTTTTCTAACGTCAAATTTCCCCACGACCAATTATATCTTGGACTTCCAGGAGAGCTAAGCCCGCCAACGAAGCTTCTTATACCGGTGATCGTGGCATCGGGGGTTACCCCATCGTTGATTCAGAACGGACTTCAGATCTCGGATAGCAAAGGCCACTCCATGGACTACACGTTGTACGGATTTGATGCCGTTGCTGATTCGAGTGCGTCGATTGCCGATGGAGATACCGTACGATTACAGACAACTATTCATTCAAATTTGATTAACGTCTCGAATCCGGATATAGATTTTGATATTGGCGACGTTGTTCTCCATGGCGAGAAATTTGATCCGATCCAAGGAAGGGACACGCTCACTATTGCCATCGAAAAGTGGCAGCTTGAAGGTACGCAGTGGTCCATTTCTCAGTCCGGTGGCTTCATGATCAACGCAGGCCAATTCAGTCACCGGGATGGTTGACGTACCGTTTAGCGGCCTTCAAGTAACTCCGACGGAGCTGGAATATGGAACTTTCCAAATGAGTACGATGTCCCTTGGCGGCATAATCCCGATGACGATGACAGGCCAGCTTTACTTCGGCTTTGATGCGGGGGAGGGACACTGGTCCATATCTGCCGCCCCTAACGGTAACAGCACCTCATCAGGATATATATCAAATCTTCCAGGTGCATCTCCAAACGACAAGATTTCAATAAGCAATTTCTACTTGCTCAGCAATGGCAATGAAGGTTTCAACATCGACAACACCGCGCCTCCGATGACATACTACGATGTTGCATCTTTTGCTCCAACTATGGTGACCGTTTATCCGACGTTTGTCCACATACCGGGTACCATGGACTTGCATATCCCGGGACTGCAAGCCCAGAGCTGTGCGATCGATTATTCCATATCGGGCGGTGTACTGACTTCAAAACTTGAGACGTTTCCAATTAGCTTCGATGTTGCAGGCGTTCATCTCTCCTTTACCGGGGACCAATACCATCCTGAGACGCTCGACAGCAAAGGCTTCTACGCGCAAGGAACGGTTTCAGAAACGGGCGATTACAGCTTCAATGTGTGGTTGTACAGGACCGCCGACTCCACATCGATATGGACAGTCCCGGGGCAAAGCCTGAACATCTCCCAAAATGGCGCGACCAGTCTGTCCAATATTGTAGGGTCGATGAAGGTCAGCAATAATGCATGGAATAATCTCTGGTTTGCAGGAGATTTGAGCGGTACAAACGGTGCCTCCGGGAGACTAACATTCACAGTCTATGGGGACATCGTAGCGAACAACCAGCAGATTGGAGTCAAGAATATCAGCACACCGTTCGGTGATCTCGCGGTAACGTACGATTTTCAGCACCATGCTCTCGAGGGCAATCTCCAGGTCAACGAAGACCTGATGGGTCAGCTGAGCGTTCAAGGAGCAGCCGACTTTCTTGTCGATCAGCAGGGTTGGTACTTTGCAATGGGAGGGAACATACAACTTTGGGACCCGCACCTTAGCACCAATATGGCCGTCGTCTTTGGGGATTATCCAATGAATAGCTCCATCATGGCTATTGTGCAGCAATATTCATGGTGGTACCAGCATAAGGGTAGCCTTCCTCCCGGTCTTCCAGACACAGTTAACGGATTTTATTTTGAAGGTGGTGTGGATTACCCCGCGCTGAACACGATTATTCCGACGACCGCTTTCAATTTCGGGGTTGTCTCGGCATACCTTTTCGTAAACGGGGGATTTGACCAGCGAATCGGAATGAATTTCGCCCAAAATGGCGTGAAAACTTACGACATAGGGAGTGATTATTACGCAGATGTGAGTGCCGGAGTTGGAGCGAGTGTGGGGATTGCCTGCGTCGGTGTGAGCGCAGAAGTAATTGAAGATATCTCATTGGATGGGCAGTATGCATCCAATGGGCAATGGTACCTTGACGGATCAGGCTCCTATACTCTCGCAGGGTCGGCTTATGTAGGCGGGGGTGCTTGCAATTCTGACTGCAGCAGTATTATTGATGATAGTTGTATAGAAACATCAGGGAATGCCAGCGTGACCGTCGGAGTTGAATGCCATGTTGGCACTGACACGCAATATATTCGGTTCTTCTTAAAGTAGTGATGGAGGCAAATATGATAAGGAGTCTTCTATTAAGTTCGCTTTTCTTAATCTGCACTTCGTTTTCAGCAGTGGCGCAACAGGCTGGTAACACGACCGCCGCTGGCGGCCCCGAGGGGATCTATGTGGCGTTGGGGACTTCTCTGCCGACCTCAAGCCGCCCGATAAACGGTGGTGTTGCCTATCTCGTCGATCGAAGAGTTTCTGGAGAACAGGGCTGGCAGGAAATCGCGACGATCAGCGCTCCGACAAGCGTGGAAGAATTCCGGGCAAGACTTGAGAAGGCTATGCCCTTCGTCCCAGTTCCTGTTTCGCTGAGTCAAATTCCAATTGACACTCTCTGGCAGATCATCAGCAAATACGGGGATGCCACCCGTCTCCAGATATGGTCCGGCGCCCTTCTCGTGAGACTTGCATCGGGAATGGTGTACCTGGATACGACTGCCCGACGCGGCGTGAAGTACCAGTACCGAGTTTCGCTGGTTGATCAATCCAAGCATGCACTTGCCGTCTTTGTGTCGAATGTCGAATCATTTCCTGAGATTGCCAGTTTTCCGAAACTTCGTCTCTTTGAAAAGTCTTCGAATGCGAAGCAGGTTGTCATTGCTTGGACGAGCGGCCGTGGAAAAAGAGCTTCAATATTCAGAGCCTATCGGCAGGACGGACTTAGTGGAGAATTTAAGCCCGTTGCTGCTTTGAGTTTTCTCAATGCCAGACACGATTCGACCTTTTACTTTGTAAAAGATTCGGTGGTCAAGGCGGTCGAGGTTTACAGGTACTATCTTTCGCCGATGGACTACTATGGGAATCCCGGGGTCGCATCAGATACAGTTACGGCAGGGACTTACGAATTCCAACGCGTGCCGCTGCCGGATTCTCTTCGTGCTGTAAGTCTCGATTCGGCTGGCGGGTTACGAGTTTCATGGCGCCTCCCCGATTCGAGGCTTGTCAGAGACCTTTCGATTTACAGGAGCACAGACTACCTCATGGGATATAAAAGACTTTCAAGCATAGCAACCGGCGACACTTCTTACAAAGACCAGAATGTCAAACCTATGGTAAAATACTTTTACTATCTCGTCATGCACGGCCCGTTAGGTGAATCATCGCCGCCCAGCGCGAAAGTCTTCGGAATGTTTGTTGATTCACTCGCCCCGCTTGCACCCGGCATCTTGGCTGCCGATGGATTTAGGAACGGTGTTCGACTGCGCATTGCTGCGACGGACAATCGCCAAACAAGCTACCAGATTTACCGCAATGAAGGTCTCACGCCGGGACTTCATCTTGTGTCAGGGCTTGTTCCTCGAAAAGATTTCATCACAGTCTATGAAGACACAAGCAGCGTCCTGTCAGGGAAGCTTACTTACTCCTACGCCGTTCGTGCGGAAAATGCGAGCCACGTCTTCAGCCCTTTCTCGGACACCGTTCACATTAGGCCGCATATTCCGACGCATCCACCGACGCCACTCGGATTGACGGCGACAGTCGAAGGGAACAATGTCCAATTATATTGGAATGACATGAGATTGATCGACAATACTATCTCAGGTTACTTTGTTTTTCGAAGGGAAATCATGTCGGCCAGAAAAGAAACTGGATTTGTAAGAGTCAACGATACCCTTCTTGCTGCTGCGAAGAATCGGTTCTCAGACACATCCGCAGAGGCAGGAAGAACCTATGAGTATTCCGTCCGGGATGACGATTACTTTGGTGGAGAAAGTTCGATGAGCGCCGTCTCGCGCGTTGAAATTGCCGCTGTCGCGCCAATTCCTCCAGCAGGCATCCGAGCGAGCGTAATTACTGCCGGCGTACTCGTGCAATGGGATGGTACATTCCAACCGAGCCTGAAAGAATATAAAGTCTACCGGTACGTACGGCGAGGGAAGCCAATCAACGTCTCAATCGTTAAATCTGTCAACTCACTCGAAACAATTGACAGGACGGCAGAGAAAGGAAATCTGTACTTCTATTACGTGACTACCGTTAATGCGAAAGGAATTGAAAGCGAACGGAGTCAGGAAGTAGCCATAAGAAGATAGAAAAAGATGGAATCCCTAACAGGTAGAACAACATGAAGAAAATAGTATTAATAACCGGTGCGTCGTCGGGAATCGGCAGGCATGCCGCGATGCTTTTGAATAAGCAAGGTCTTATTGTGTATGGAGCGGCACGAAGAGTTGACAGAATGCAAGGTTTAAAAGAAGCTGGTGTCCGTTTACTGCAAATGGATGTGACTGATGATGCTTCCATGGTACACGGCATTCAGGAATTAATTGATGCCGAAAAGCGGATAGATGTTTTGATAAATAATGCGGGATATGGTTCCTATGGCTCGTTAGAAGATGTTCCCATCTCGGAAGCCAAATATCAATTTGAAGTAAATATTTTTGGATTGGCCAGATTAACTCAATTGGTGCTCCCTTATATGCGGGCGCAAAGGTCCGGCAAAATAATCAACATATCATCGATCGGCGGGAAAATCGGCGAGCCGCACGGTGCATGGTATCATGCCACAAAGTTTGCCTTGGAGGGATTAAGCGACAGCCTCAGAATGGAACTAAAGGAGTTTGGGATTCGCGTAGTGGTTATTCAGCCGGGGGCTATAAAGACGGAATGGAGCAGTATTGCGAAAGAGAAGTTACTTATGGCGTCGGGTAGTACGGCTTACAGCGAGCTGGCAAACAAGCACGCTAAAATGTTAGGACGCGGTGAGAGCTTAGGATCCGAACCGGTCGTTATTGCAAGAGTGATAGCAAGAATCATTGAGTCGAAACATCCAAGAACGCGATACGCGGCAGGTGGTGGAGCTAAACCTGTTTTATTCCTACGCAAGATTTTGACGGATAAGGCTTTTGATAGGTTAATGTTAAAGGTAATGAAATGATCGGCTATGCGGCGCAGGCATTATCTGTAACAGCAGCTTAATAATTGGACTATTTTGTCGTCGAGCAATGCATACTCACCGGTAAGTTTTCTCGCCTGTGATTTCGATGTCATCATACTTTTGAATTTTGTAAATAATTGTCGAAGCGAGCCAGCTGATGATGAATATCCCGATGATAAAATATCCGATAGTGCCGAAGTCATTCCCCAATTGACCGACGTAATTCCAGAACCATCCTTTCAATTCAAATTTATCTCCGATGACGCTGAATGCTTCGATCCCACCGACCAGAAGTGCGACAAGCACCGATACGAAGGTGATAGTCAAATTGTAGAACAGTTTGCGCAGAGGCTTGACATACGCCCAGCCGTACGCCGCAAGCATGAGTACACCGTCTGTGGTATCGACGAGCGACATTCCCGCGGTGAAAAGCGCGGGGAATATTAGAATCGACCAAACAGGGATGCCTTTTGTCGCCTCTGCCGCCGTTATTCCGAGCAGCCCGACTTCGGTGGCAGTATCGAAACCGAGGCCGAACAGAAATCCTAAGGGATACATGTGCCAGCTTTGCGTGATCAACTTAAACAGCGGACGAAAGAATCGTCCCATGAGCCCTCGCTGGTTTAGAAGATCGTTCAGCGATTGTTCGCTGTACTGACCACCCCGCTTAACCTCTTTGAATGTCTTGTAAACATCCCGGAGAATAACAACGTTGATCAGGGCTATGACAAAGAGAAATCCCGCCGAGACAGATGTGCCGATGATGCCGCCGACTTCGCGGAACTGCGGGAAATTCTTCTGAATTGTCTCAGCCGCGGCGGCAATAGCGACGGAGGCAAGCACCACCACGGTAGAATGACCTAGCGAGAAAAAGAAACCTACGCCGGCAGGCCGTTTTCCTTCCTGCATTAGTTTGCGTGTCACGTTGTCTATTGCGGCGATATGATCGGCATCGACTGCGTGTCTTAAGCCGAAGGTGTAAGCAATTACTGATGTGCCAATGAGGAGCGGAAACCCTCGGAATGCTGCGACTGCGCCAAGCCATACAAGCAGGTTGACGGATGCCAGCAACAGGTATATTCCGATGATTTTACGCTTGACATCTCCGCCGCTGTCTAACAGACGTAACCATCGATCACCTCTTTTCAATTCCATGCGCTTGTTCTGATTCATACTCCTATCCAAATTCGGGATTTCGTAATGAAAATTCAATTGCAGTCTTCATCATTTTGCGTTATTATCTTGTCATGAAAAGTAATGTCTCGTGCAATCGGGATATTCGAAGAAACCTTGTGTGCATTTTTCACAAAGGAATTTTAGAATGAAGGGAAAGGCGATAGTTACCTTGTCGGGTGGACTCGATTCGTCAACTCTGCTGCATTGGGCGGCGAAGCGATACGATGTCAGAGCACTCACTTTCGATTATGGATCGAAGCACAATGAACGCGAAGCTTCTGCTGCGAAGGAGATTGCGCGACGGCTGAACATCCCGCTTTCAACGATCAAACTCCCGTTTGTCAACGATCTCTTCAAATCCGATTTGCTGAAGAGCGGCGGTGAGATTCCCGAGGGTCACTACGAGGATTTGTCAATGCGCAGCACAGTAGTTCCATTCCGAAACGGAATTATGCTTTCAATTGCTGTCGGTTATGCGGAATCTTTCGATGCAAAGACAGTTCTCTACGCGGCACACGCCGGAGACCATGCAATTTATCCGGATTGCAGGCCGGATTTTCTTAAGGCGATGGCGGAAGCCGGACGACTCGGAACGTATTTGGAAGTCGAAGTTAAAGATCCGTTTATCACAATGAGCAAAAAGGAAATCGTGGAACTGGGGAGAGAGTTAAAAGTACCGTTCGAGTTTACGTATTCGTGCTACAAAGGAGGCGAGCTTCACTGTGGAAAGTGTGGATCATGCGTCGAACGAAAAGAAGCATTTCAATTAGCAGGTATTCCCGACCCGACCGAATACGAAACTTGAAGTGATCCCTGCCCGACCGCTATCTCATCAGGAAATCGCCGGCACAGATTTACATCTTCGCTATCTGAATGACGGCGTAGAGAACGGAAATCCCGACTAACGTCATGAATGTGGTCAGAATTTTCGGGTGAGCGTGGTGACTCTCGGGAAGCAGTTCACTGGCGCCGATATAAATGAAGCTGCCGCAAAAAATCGCAATCACGTCACCTAAAGCGCCCGTGGAAAGCGTGAAGAAAAGAGTAAAGGCGATTCCGAGAACCGGGGCAAGCGCATCGAGAACAAGCCACCAGGATGCATTTCGTCTCGATCCCTGGTTCTTCAATACCAAGGTGACGGTGTTGATGCCGTCGGAAAAATCGTGCGTCAGAACGGCAGCTGTAACTATCGCGCCGACCGCCGCGGAAACCTGAAATGCAAAGCCGATGACCGTGCCGTCTAGAAAGCTGTGGAACGAAAGGCTGGCTGCTCCGAGCGTACCACGATGAAGCGGATTCTGATCCTCGCCGTCCGTGTGGAAATGCAAAACGATGACGCGATCGAGCACGAGGTAAATGAGAAATCCGATTCCAATCATCATGGAAACATATGAAATGTCGTTCGTTGTGCTTCTCAAGCTTGCAGCCTCGGGCAGGAGATCGAAAAAAGCGACCCCTATGACAGCACCCGCGCTGAAGCCTACTATCAGATGAAGTTTGTCTTTGTATTTGAGCGCAAACATTCCGCCAAATAAAGTCAACGCACAGGTCGCCAATCCGATCAGCATTAATTTCATGTTGTATTTATTCTATCCTGCTCCATGGTAATATAACGCTCCGACTTCGAACATGGAAATACTTATGAAATAAAATATAAAACCATTTACACGCGGAGCGCCTGATCTGCAGCTTTCGGCTGTGAGCGTTAGGCGTGTACCTCCTCAGTCTGATGCAATGTGCGCAAAGTGGTTTCACGACCTGAAACGTAGCTGCGGATTTAGAGCCGTGCTACAGTAACTTGTAATTACCGCATTACGGCATGATGTGAGATAGACGAACACTCTTGACGGAACGACTCATCGGGCGCGGAGAAAGACAAATAATGTAAAGCAGTGAGCCAGCCCTGTTTTACTTGGGCCGGCTCTTTGCTACATCATGCCTGAAACCTGAGGATTGATGTGCTCTGTCTGCCCTGATGGTTTAGCTTTGGCGATCGAATTGCTTTGGAAAGCCAGTGCGAGGAATGCTGCAAGCGCAAGCATTCCGAACATAGATTTAATCGTTTTCACTCGATCCTCCACTTTTTGTTAATACGTAACAAAAACTGCCGGGGGGCTGCGGAAGTTCCCGCAATTTTGCCTTTTCAAATTGCCATTTACCCGGCGATTGCTTACTCTATCATACCTCTATCAATTGTGTCGGTTTGAATATTCCGGGCCTCTGTCTTGTTTTTGCCGGACATCATTTCATGTGAGTCCAAAGAGGTCTTTTCCGTTTCGTTGTAACGCTTGTAACCTTCGACCAATATTCCGGCAAGATGTTCCACCTTAGCATTTGCCCCTTGTGAGATCTGAATATTGCATGTTCCGCATGTGGTAACTACGGAATCGACTTTCGATCTTTTAATTTGTCCGAAGAGATTTGAGCCGGCTTTCATTGATAGATCATAAAACTGCTTCTTCAAGCCGAAAGTGCCTGCCATTCCACAACACGTGTCTTCGTCAAGCTCCATGATGTCTAATTCAGGAATTAAGCTCATCAACTCGATCGGCTGTTTCGTTACGCCGAGCGGAATTGAGTGGCACGGATTGTGGTATGTGACACGCTTTTTGACCGGGCCGAAGTTCGTGTTGAGATATCCTTTCTCGTGAAGTTTCCAGAGGTAGTCTGACAGCTCATATGAATGCGCAGCTACCTTTGCGGCGGCTTCTGTTCCAAGTAAGTTTGGATAATCCTCTTTCACTGCTAATCCGCAGCTTGGTGCAGAAAAAATTACATCGAAACCTTGATCGACGTAGTATTCAAGCTGTTCCACGTTCCATGATGCATCAGGAACTACCTCGTTCTTGCTGCCGGTCGTTATTCGAGCGATACCGCAACAGCGAAGACTGTCGAGGACGCGAACGTCAATGTGATTTCTTCTCAGAACCTCTACTGTTGCGAGTCCCTCCCCTGAGACATCGTTGAAAATCGCAAAACATCCCGCAAAGTAAATGACCTTCCGCTGCGGGTCTTCTACTTTTCTATTCAGTCCGAAGTGTTTGTAAAGGGGTTTGTTAAACAAAGGCACTTTTCTTCTACTGTCGATGCCGAACAATTTCTCCAGCGGCTTGCGGAAGACTTTCAGACTCGATGTCAAATTTGCTATCGTTGGACTCACTGATGCGGCTGCTGAAAGAGCGGGAAGTCTATCTACGAATTTATCTTGTCGGGATTTATTTGCCTTCTCAAAAAAAATTGTCTTCGCCTCGATTACCATTCCCGGAATATCTATTTTCGTCGGGCATTCTGTCAGACAGAGCTTGCAGTTGAAGCAATAATCGAGAACGTTTTTGAATTCGCGCTTATCGAGTAAGTCGGCGGACAGGTCGCCGTTTATAATTCCACGCAGGAGATTTGCTTTTGCGCGCGGCGTTGCTCTCTCGTCGAACGTTGCCAGCGCTGTCGGACAATAACTCAGGCATACTCCGCAGCCATGACACTTTTCGATCTCGTGCGCCATGTTGTTTTCATCCAGGGCCGTTTTTGTTGCGGCTCGTTTGTAATCTTCGCCGTAGCGCAAATCGTGAACGATTGAAGTGTCTTGATCCCCGATAATTTTGCCGGGATTAAGTATTCCGGTTGGGTCGAAAGTCTTCTTTACTTCTTTAAATAGGGAATATATCTCTCCGCCGTAAAGTTTGGAAAGAAACGGTGTTCGCAGGAGTCCGTCGCCGTGTTCTCCGCTCAAAGTTCCCCCGAGCGAGATTGCAAGGTCGTAAATCTCATCTGCAACCGGGTCGATTTTTCTCAAATGGTCTTTATCTTTTTGATCGACGAGAAGGATCGCGTGAGTATTCCCGTTCCCGGCATGGCCATAAAGCGCATACTGTATATCATGATCTTTGAAAATTTTCTGTGTCCCATCTAAGTAATCCGGAAGTTTATCAACAGGAACAGCGACGTCCTCGACGAATGAGGTTTTCTTTCCGGGCTTTTCAATCTTGTAGAATATTGCGGATGCTTCCTTGCGCACTCGCCAGAGTTTGGCAGCTTCTTTTCCGTCGCGAGGAAGGCTTTGTTTATTGGAAAGAGAAAGTTTGCTCAGAAGCTTGGAAAGTATTGCAATCTTTTCATCGGCAAGACCGACTTCAGTTTCCTCGAATTCGAATATGATTACCGACACAAAATCCCGGTTGAGGATTTCATCCATTGCAGGATCGATTCCGAGCGCAGCGATTGAAAACGTTTTGTCTAACATCTCGACAGCCGCCGGACCGAATTGCAGCGACTCATTTGCGGCAACTGCACAGGATTCGTAAGATGGAAAATACGCGATCAGGTTTCTTCTTTCTTTCGGCAGGGGAACAAGGCGCAAATTAGCTTCAACAATTATTCCGAGCGTTCCTTCGCTTCCGCAAAAAAGTTTTGTCAGATCGACCGAGCCATTCCTAATAGTTTCCTTCAGATTATAACCGGAGGAGTTTTTTGAAGTCTTAGGAAATTTCTCTTCAATTAGTTTTTGGCGAGGGTAGAGTAGTTCGCCGACCTTTCGTGCGAATTCAAGATTCGGTGAGTCTGCAGAAATGGTGCGAAGCTCGCCGTTGGCAGTCACAATTTTTAATTCAAGAACATTGTCTTTTGTCGCGCCATATTTTATAGTATGTGGACCGGCGGCATTTGTCCCGATCATCCCGCCGATTACGCATTGCTTGCCGGTAGATGGATCAGGACCGAACATGAGTTCAACGTTCAAGAGAGATTCGTTGAGTTCGTTCAAAACCACGCCCGGCTGTACCATGGCATAGCTCTCTTCTCTGTTGACGCCGATGATGTTTCGGAAATATTTGTTGAAAACGAGAATTATCCCGCTGCCGATTGACTGTCCCGCAAGACTTGTGCCTGCGCCTCGACTCGTTATGGGGATTTGCCGTTCGCTGCAATATCTTGCTATAGCGATCACATCGTCGACATTTTTGGGTATAACGATGCCCAGCGGTTTGATTTGATACATGCAGGCATCGGTGCTGAAAAGCGTTCGAGAAATATCGTCGAAAAGTACTTCGCCTGAGACCTTCCGCTTCAGGTCCCGCTCTATGGTTTGCGCTTCATAGCCCATTTACCGCTCGATCGTTTTATTTGTCATGTGTGTCATGGCGTTCCAAAGGATTCCTGTTGCGACAAAGTGCTCATTTCGATTTTCGGTTGCGGTCACCGTACCGCGCTATCAATTGTTCTTCACATTCCCGGCCTGGTCGGGACTCTAATTGGAAAGTTGGGTGATCTATGCTGAATCTTGTTTCGAGCTGCTCTTCTAGCTCTCCGGTTATCATAACCGTACGGCTGATCTGCATGTCATCGACCACTATGTGTGCCGACAAAGCGCGGAAGTTTGACGACAAGCTCCAGATGTGAAGGTGGTGCACACCCTTTATTCCGGGAAAGTTTCTTATAAAGCTTCCGACTTCATTGAGGTCGATTCCTTTCGGAGAGCCTTCGGTGAGAATGTTGATCGATTCGAGGAGCAAGTCCCATGAACTCTTTATGATGAAGACGCCGATGATGACGGAGACGATCAAATCCAGGGATGAAAAACTCACTAAGCTTATGACCAGTGCAGTGATTATGACAGTTGCCGATTCCATAGTGTCGGTTATCAAGTGGAGAAACGCGCTTTTTATATTAAGATTTTCTTTTTCATGCTTGCGAAGGAGCAAAACGGAAAACAGGTTTCCCGCGAAACCTATTAATGCGATTACCATCATCAGGGTCGAATCAATCGGCACCGGATGTGAAAACCGCATGAGAGCTTCGTAAATAATGTAAGCGCCGATGAGAACGAGAAGGACGGAATTTACAAACGCCGCTAGAATTTCAACGCGGAAGTAGCCGTAAGATCTCTTTGTATCGCTGCTCCAGTATGTCACACGGTTCGCGATGAAACTGACTATTAAAGCGATGAAATCGCTGAAGTTATGCATTGCGTCGGAGATAAGCGCGAGGCTGCCGGAAAACAAACCTCCGATCAATTCTACGATCGCGATCAATCCATTGAAAACGATTGAATAAAAAAGCGGCCTTTCCGAGATGTATCTGAATCCCATCCTTGGAATTTGACGAGTCGAGTTTACATAATCAACTCAACCAAGGAAATTAGTAGGGGTCTGATTAGTCAAGCCCCTACCTAAGGTCACATGTCTTCGCCTCTGCGAATCGTCCAGAAGTCGTCTGATAGATTGCGGTCGCTTAGATATTCATACGGAATGGTGAAGTAGCCTTGTTGTCCCCAGCTTGATCCCCACGAATTGCGCACCATGAAACGTTGTTGTGAATCGTCGTAACCGACAGCGAGCACCGCGTGTCCGCCGAGAACTTTTTCTCCGGGCTTCGGCATGTCCACGATTCCGGTCTGTGCGACCTGCTGTGACTCGAAACCTTCATACACAGTGAAGCCGAATACAAACGGAAAACCGCCGGCCAAGCATGTTCTCATGTCGTTGAGCGTGAGAATACGGTGGTACGTAGTGATTTTGTGCTGAATGGCATCTTTGTAGCAACCAGCCGTAGGCTTGGCGGCAAATCTTGAAATATTATATGGCCATTCTTTCTCGGGGCACACCCCCTGTTTAGCGAGAGTCTTGATGCCGTCACGGATTTGAGCACCCGAGTCTGACTTCACGGTATGCTCGATGACCCGCTCGTCATAATAAATGAAAAGTCTGCTGAGGTTGACAAGCTTAATTCCATCTTTGATTTCCAGGAATTCGAGCCCGCCTACGAGTGCATTTGCGGTGCAACTCCCAAGCTGTCCCTGGTTTTCGACAGGCGGACAAGTTGGACGCAAATCAACCGCCGGTGGGAGTGCAGCAATTTCCGGACGAATTTGGTCGAATAACAGTATCCCGGCGGTCCGGCAAGTCGGCTAACCAGCCGTAGCCGGGCTTGCCGAGCTTTGGCGCCGTCTGATTTCGCCGTTTCCTTGTCACGGCTTTTTTAGTGACGCGAGATGTCTTTTTTTGCTTCGACATTTGATCCTCCTTTTTGTTTGTTAATTAACTGTTCGTTGAGAAAAGTTAAAAAATGTGCATATTGTCCAGCCTGTCAGCCCAAATTTCAAAGAGTTATCGACGCCTTCGTCTATTCTGCCGAATGACATTGACAATGAGACGGATGTATCGCATAGTTCTTCTGATAGTATGCCTTATGTGATTTGCCTCCTGATTTTATCATGTTAATCCTGCAATTACAAGAATTCACGCTTATGCCTGCATCCGAGGTCGGGCGTCCCCTCATGCTTCATGGAACGTTAACTCTTTTTAGAGTATTTGTCAAGTACCATAAAGCAAAAGTCTAACAGAACGGACGCTTATCCATGGCTTTTGGTCGTAGCTGTGTGCTAAGAGTCATGGTCTAAAAGCTGAACCGTCTTCTGATAAACCGTTTTTACCGCTAATTCCTTCAGACACATAAACTTAACGTCCGATCTTGAGCAAGTAAGTGGCCGGGGAGAATAAATAAAGCAAGGCGAGCAATCCAGATACAATGATGCGATTCGGTAGTCCGTGTTCCACGGTCTCGTGTAAACGGGATTTATGGGTCCTGTAATCAGCACTGTTTTTCTCTTGAGCGCCGCGGCGAGATGGAGCAGGCTTGAATCGTTGGATATGAAAACGTCACACCGTTCTATGAGCGCCGCGCTCTGTCCAAAGGTTTTCGTGTTGACACCGGTGGCAAACGGAGACCCGATCTTCTTGGCTATTTGGTCACGGAGGGCTCGTTCTTCATGCCCGCCGAATATTAAAACCCTCGCGCCTAATTCTTCAATCAGCATGTCGCCGAGTTCGGAATACTTATCAGGATGCCAACGCTTGTGTACATGATTTTTCAACGTTGATCCGCCGGGATGAAAACCAATTACTACCTTGTCACTTGCGATACCGATTTGCTCGCAAAATACCTTTGCGTACTCGCGTTCATCCTCAGTCAGCGGAAACTCTAAGTCCGGTTCTTCGGAAAACTCAGTGCCGAGAAGCTCTGCGAATAGATTTATGTTTTCTTGGACGTTATGCATCTGGTCGTTTTCGGTGATTCTTATGTTGTTGAGAAAACCGAGATTGCGGAGGTTCTTCCGCAGATACATCACGGCGGCCCGCTTCTTAGCGCCGATCAAGAAATTAATAACGTTATACTCTCTCCGGTTTGACGGGTAGATATTCACAGTCGCATCGTACTTCCCGCGCAATTCAAGCACAAATCGGAGTGACCTGAAAAGTCCCTCTTTTATGAAGTCGAAATAATGAACGACATCGACATTTTTGTCCCGCTTGAATATTTCTTCGGCGCCTTTGAACATTACCATAACGTCAATCCGCGATTCGGGAATAAATCGTTTTGTCAGGGCGATTGCAGGAGTAACCAGGAGTGCGTCCCCGATGCCTGGAAGTGCGATTATAAGAATTTTCATAGCAGGTGGTGAATCGGGATCTCGACGTATGGTGTGCGGTTCATGTAAATCAGCGCATCATGGCTTCTTGCATACTACACCGCAAGAAATGGAAGTCGAAATTACGAACCGATTGTTTCGCATTGACTCGCGAATTTTTTTACGAAAGTTCGTAAGCGGTTTGATCGGAGTCGGATTCAGCGGAAAAGTTATGCCGAATTTTTTGAATCCCTCTCGCATCACGCGGTAAAAGAGGCTCGGGTACATCCATTCGCCGTACCTGTAAACCGGAACAACGCCGAATGACCGCAAGAGTTTATCAAGCTCCGAAATGGAGAACTCGCGCTCCCAGCCAGCAAACCATTTGTCGAGGGCGATCAGGACATGCTTCATAACTGTATAGATATGGTATCGTTGCGGAACATCCACTAAGAGCAGTCCTCCGCTTTTAAGTATTCGAATGTTCTCTTTCAAAAGATTGTTGGCGTCCTTTTCACGGAAATGCTCGAGTAGTCCTTGATGAAAAACCAAATCGAACGAGCCGTCAGGAAAAGGAAGTGAAAACGCATTTCCACCGACAGGACTCACCTCGACTTTTTCTTCGGTTGCGATATTCTTGATTATGTTTAAAGAATTTGTTGAATAGTCGAGCATAAATACTGCCGCCCCGTGTTCCACCATGCCGAAACTGTCCCGACCGGTTCCGGCGCCGACTTCCAATACGCGCTTTCCCTTGAGGTCGGTAGTTTTCAAAACATTTCGCAAAACGCGGTTCTCATTCGAATAAACTTCGTGGACTTCTTTTTTTTCCGACCAGAAATTATCCCAATGAGATTTGGTTGACACTTTTTGCGACGTTGCTCCTTGGTCTATTTTCATCAATAACTCTCTGTTGATATGCGCGGACTTTTGTTAAAAGTTGTAAAGGAATTTGCCTTTATTTGCCGATACTTTCAAGATAAGCGGTATGATAAATCGAAATTAGAAAACCAAAGACGGGCTGGCTCACAGCTTTTTGGCTCTCTATTGTTCATTAGCATGATGACTTTTAAATTAGATTATTATTTGCCCCTGTAGCTCAGTTGGATAGAGCAAGAGTTTCCTAAACTCTGTGTCGCGTGTTCGAGTCACGCCAGGGGCACAAATTTGTAAAATCTAAATTCGAAACTCTAAATGCTGGATTCTGAAAACTCACGACTGAAGGCTGATAACTGATATGAGACTTAGTACCTACTTCCTTCCTACACTGAAAGAAAATCCTGCCGACGCGGTGATGGCGAGCCACAGATTAATGGTAAGGGCGGGGCTAATGCGTCCGCTCGGCGCCGGAATATATTCGTGGCTGCCCATGGGCTGGCGGGCTATGAAAAAGGTCATGGAAATAATTCGCGAAGAGATGGACGCGATCGGCGCGCAGGAATTTCATCTTCCGGCTTTGAACCCGATAGAAATCTGGGAAGAAAGCGGACGCGTCAAGTCGTTCGGTGACACGATGTTTCATATAAAAAATCGGCCGCTGGTTCTCGCTCCGACGCACGAAGAGATTTTTACGACGATTGCAAGGGACAATATCAAATCTTACCGCGACCTGCCGCAAATATGGTATCAAATTCAGACGAAATTCCGAAACGAGCCGCGTCCTCGATCGGGCGTTATCCGCGGGCGGCAGTTTTTCATGAAAGACTCGTATAGCTTCGACAGAAGTTTCGATGAACTCGACAAGAGCTACGAACTGCACAAAGAAGCGTACAAGAAAATCTATTCGCGGAACGGATTGAAGTTTTTTATTGTCGGTGCATCGAGCGGCGCCATGGGTGGAACAGGTTCGCAGGAATTTATGGTGGAGTCGCCTGACGGCGAAGACACATGCGCACTTTGCGACAATTGCGGTTATGCCGCAAATCTTGAAGTGGCATCGAGCGCAATCAAGCCTATCGGTAGAATTGATGGCTCCGAGAAGCCGCAAGAAATTCACACACCGGGCATTAAGACTATCGACCAGCTTGCAGGTTATCTGAAAATTTCCACCGAACGTCTTGCGAAGTCCCTCGTTTATAAAGTTGACAGCACTCCGGTGCTCGTGCTGATGTCCGGCAATGATCAGCTCAACGAATCCAAACTTATGGCCGCGCTCGGCAAGAGCGCATCTGCCATGGAGCCTGAAGAACTCGCGAAGTACACAGGTGCAAATGCGGGTTCAATCGGCCCGATCGGTTTAAAGGGGTTTAAGATCATTGCCGATAAACGTCTTGAATATGCGAACGAACTCATCAGCGGTGCAAACAGGGACGATTACCACATCACGAATATCGATTTCAAACGCGACGTGAAGGTAGAATATTATTACGACTTGCGAACGATCGAAGCCGGGGAACCTTGTCCGAAATGCAATCACGAGCTGAGAATTGTGAATGCGATCGAGATCGGTCACATTTTTAAGCTTGGGACAAAATATTCCGTTTCGCTTCACGCGAATTATCTTGATGAAAGCGGTACGGAGAAGCCGGTCGTCATGGGAAGTTACGGTATCGGCGTCGAAAGGATCATAGCATGTCATATAGAGCAAAATCACGACGACAACGGAATAATCTGGGACAAATCGATCTCGCCTTTTGCGGTGCATCTGATCTCTGTCAATATGGATAACAAGGAAGTGGTCAGCATGGCTGAGAAATTATTTGAGGAGTTTTCAAAATTAGGTGTTGAAACTCTTTACGATGACAGGCAAGGCGTTAGTCCCGGTTTCAAATTTAAAGACGCCGACCTTCTCGGAATGCCCGTCCAGGTGATTATCGGTGATAGAAATTTGAAGCAGGGAAAAATTGAGCTGAAGTTTAGAAAAACCGGTGAGCGGAAAGTAGTAGCAATTGCCGATGGGATCAACGAGGTCGAGTCGTTTTTGAAAAACTGACGGGTGCTTTGATAAGAAACTGCGATGAAATACAAACTATTTATCGGTGGTAAATGGATTGAGACAGGTCAACTCGCGCCGGTTATAAATCCGTATGATGGATCGACCGTCGGCGAAGTGTTTCAGGCGGGACCGGCAGAGATGGATAAGGCAATCGACGCTGCAGAAAAGGCGTTTGCAGTCACTCGCAAACTTCCTTCTTATAAGCGGGCAGAAATCCTTAGAAGAACGGCCGAACAAATTCGCAGCCGCAAAGAAGAAATCGCCCGTACCATGACATTTGAATCGGGTAAGCCGATCCAGTTTACCAGAGGGGAAGTCGATAGAGCGGTTCTGACCTTTTCCGTCGCTGCCGAAGAGGCTTCGAGAATCCCCGGCGAAGTTATTCCGCTCGATGTAGCCGCCGGGTCTGAGGATCGATTGGGGATAGTGAAACGTTTTCCCGTCGGGCCTCTTACGAGCATCACGCCGTTCAATTTCCCGCTCAATCTTGTCGCACACAAAATCGCACCCGCTCTCGCTGCCGGTAATACGGTGGTGCACAAGTCGCCTCCGCAAACGCCGATTACATCAATCATTCTCGCGGAAATTCTCTTAAACGCCGGTGTCCCTGAAGGTGCAATTAGCGTTGTTTCATGCAGCAACGAAGTCGCTGAGAAACTGATAGTCGATCCGCGGATAAAACTGCTTAGCTTCACCGGAAGTGCGAAGGTGGGCTGGCAGTTGAAATCGAAAGCGCCGAGGAAGAAAGTTTTGCTTGAACTTGGTGGAAATGCTGCGGCTGTCGTCGAGCCTGATGCCGACCTTGATTTCGCGGCGAAGCGGCTTGCGATCGGAGCGTTCGCGAATGCCGGGCAAATATGCATCTCCGTCCAGAGAATTTACGTTCATAAAGATGTGTACGGGAAATTCAGGGAATTGTTCGCAGAGGAGACTAAGAAGCTCAAGGTGGGCGACCCTCTCGATGATGGCACGGTCGTCGGCCCCATGATAAGTTCCAAAGAAGCAGATCGCGCGTTCGAATGGATTGGAGAAGCGAAGTATGCCGGTGCACGGATTCTGCTTGGAGGTAAAAGAGAAGGAAATATTATCGAGCCGACTATTTTCGAGAATGTGCCCGCGAATATTAGTTTATATTTGGAGGAGGCGTTCGCACCGGTTGCGATTATGGGTGAGTATTCCAGCTTCGATGAGGCAATTAGAAAAGTCAACGATACGCGATTCGGACTTCAAGCCGGAATTTTCACAAACGATTCGAGGAAAATCTTCAAGGCTTTTGACGAGATTGAAGTCGGCGGCGTGATAATTAATGATTATCCGACTTATCGAATCGACAACATGCCTTACGGAGGCATCAAAGACTCCGGCTTCGGGCGGGAAGGTGTGCGATACGCGATCGAAGAAATGACCGAACCGAAATTACTGGTGATGAACACGGGAGCCTGAAAATTCTTCGCGCCAAAGTAGAAAAGATTTCGGACTTGTGTTAAATTGAAGCAAGTGGTGAGATGGTAATTTCAATAAGGCTTGCGGCAAAATTCTTCGGCGGGAATGCGTTCCATGATAGTTATTCAATACCGGGATTTTTGCCATGCCCGATTTTCGTGAATTGACATGCCTCAATTTGTCCATCTTCATAATCATTCCCATTACAGCCTCCTCGACGGTGCGACGCAAATCGGCGACATGATCGCCCGCGCCGTAGAGCTCAAGATGCCCGCTCTTGCATTGACAGACCATGGTGTTCTCTTTGGGGCGATCGAGCTTTACAAGTCTGCAAAGAAAGCCGGGATCAAACCGATCATCGGCTGTGAGATGTACATTGCAAAGGGGAAGAGGAACGAAAAGAACGGATATAATCATCTCACGGTTCTTGCAAAGGATTATGTCGGTTATAAGAATCTCGTCAAGTTGGTTTCGCTTGCACATCTGGAAGGATATTACTACAAGCCCAGAATAGACTTCGAGCTCTTGAAGGAGAATTATAAAGGTCTCATCGTCTTAAGCGGCTGTTTGAACGGCCCCGTTTCCGAAGCGATCGTCGGCGGCAATCTTGAAGGTGCAACGGCGGCAGCGCGGATGTATAAAGAGATTTTCGGCAGCGACTTTTACTTAGAGGTTCACAGCCATGGTCTAGATGAAGAAAAGCGCGTGCTTGAAAATATGCCTAAGATTGCAAGAGAGATCGATGCAAAGATGGTCGCGGTGAACGATGGGCATTATCTCAAGCGCGAACATGCCGTCCCGCACAACATTCTTCTGAACATTTCTCAATCGAGCAACGGCACGAAAGACCCTACGGAATTGCGCTACAAAGTCCCCGAATTTTATTTCAAGAGCCCGGAAGAAATGGAAAAGGCCTTTGCCGAATACGATTTCGGGCTCGAAGCGGTTGAGAACACAATTGAAGTTGCCGATAAGTGCGATTTGAAGTTAGAACTGAAGAGAGATTTGATGCCGCGATTTCCGATTCCGGAAAATTCCAGCGTGTCGAGCCCCGAAGAATATTTTGAAAAGCTGGCATTTGACGGGCTGACAAAGCGCTATGCTGAAGTAACGCCGGATATCAAGGAAAGATTCGATCATGAGATCAAGACAATAAAGAAGATGGGCTTCGCCGGATATTTCCTGGTCGTTCAGGATTTTATAAATAGCGCGCGTGAAATGGGAGTGCCGGTCGGGCCGGGAAGAGGAAGCGCAGCGGGAAGCATCGTATCGTACGCGCTCGGTATTACGAATGTCGATCCGCTCCAATATGGACTTCTATTTGAAAGGTTTCTGAATCCCGACCGTGTTTCCATGCCGGATATCGACATCGACTTTGCCGACAGCAAACGCAATCTCGTGATCGACTATGTGAAAAAAAAGTACGGCGAAGAGTCTGTTTGCCAGATCGTTACTTTCGGCACGCTTTCCTCGCGCGCGGTTCTTAAGGATGTCGGAAGAGTTCTCAGTATTCCGCTTTCGACTATCGATTCGATCACGAAGCAGATCCCGGTGATCCTCGGTCGAGTGACCCCGCTCAAGGAAGCGATCGATACGATTCAAGAGCTTCGGTGGGTGAAGGAAAGCAACGATCCGAAGATTAAGCAGCTCATCGAATGCTCATTGGTGCTCGAAGGGACAAACAGGAATGTCGGAACGCACGCAGCCGGAGTGGTTATCGCTCCCGGAAAAATTACCGATTTTGTACCACTTTATAAAACGCCGTTGACCGAGGTCATAACACAGTTTGAGTATAAAAGCCTTGAGGAGATCGGGCTTCTTAAAATGGATTTCCTCGGGCTTCGAACATTGACGGTAATCGAAAATGCTCTTCGGCTCATCAGGGAAAATCATAACAAGGAAGTCGATTTAGACAGGATACCCTATGATGATCCGAAGGTTTATGAACTTTTTGCGGCTGGACAGACTGTTGCCGTGTTCCAGTTTGAAAGTGCAAAAATGCAGGAGTATCTGAAAAAGCTGAAGCCGACTTCCATGGACGACATCGTTGCAATGAATGCCCTGTATCGCCCCGGTCCGATGGAGAATATAGACACTTTCATAGACAGCAAAGTCGGCGGGAAACCGATCGAGTATTTGCATTCGAAGATGGAACGCATATTGAAGCCGACTTACGGCGTCATCGTGTACCAGGAACAGGTGATGCAAATTGCAAGCGAAATCGCCGGATTCACTCTCGCGCAAGCTGACATGATGCGGCGCGCCATGGGGAAAAAAGACAAAGCGTTGATGGCGGAGCAGAAAAAGCTTTTTGTCGAAGGGGCGATTAATAATTCTATCGATAAAAAACTCGCCGGCGAGATTTTCGATTTGATCGACAAGTTTGCCTCGTATGGATTCAATAAGTCGCATGCCGTCGCGTATTCTGTGCTTTCATACCAGACGGCGTATCTCAAGACCTATTATCCGCCAGAATTTATGGCTGCCGCTCTCACGAGTGAAATCGGCGATATAAACAAGATGACGCTGCTATTGGATGAATGCCGGAAACAAGGAATTACGGTTTTGGGGCCGGATGTGAACGAAAGCATCGCAACATTTTCCGTCAGAGGCGGGAGGCTTCGACTCGGGCTCAGCGCCATAAAAAATGTCGGCGCCGGCGCTGCGGAAGAAATCAGTCGCTCGCGAGGCGAAGGCGGAAAATTTGAAAACATTTTTGATTTTGTTTCTCGCATTGATTTGAAAACGGTGAACAAACGTGCTCTCGAAAGTCTTGTTAAAGCCGGCGCGTTCGATTCACTCGGTCATAAACGGGCGCAGCTTATTAATTCGTTCGAAGAGATTGTCAGTTTCGGACAGTCGGTGCATGAGAGCGAGTCGAGCTCTCAGTCGTCGCTGTTTGATGTGTTAGGAAACGATCGGAAGAAATTAGTGACGTATCCTTCGCTGGCTGAAGTGGAGGAGTGGAGCCAGGGGGAAAAATTGAATCGCGAGAAAGATCTGCTCGGAGTTTACATATCGGGCCACCCCCTTTTGAAGTTCGAGCAGGAATACAATTCGTTCACGAATATCAGACTCGGCGATGCGACCACGATAGCAGAAGGAGTGGGCGCGAGAGCGGCCGGGATTATCGTCGATGTCAGGAGAAAGATCGACCGCAAGGGAAACACCATGGCGTTTGCCCAGCTGGAAGACTTTACGGGGAAAGGCGAGCTGATTTTTTTCGCCGATGCATATTCTAAATATGAGAATATTTTGTTTTCGGATTCGATAATTCTAGTTTCCGGCAGCGCGGAGTCGAACGGCGACTCGGTTAGGATCGTGGTACGCGAAGCTTATCCTCTCGAGGAAGCCGCCGGCAAATTGACAAAAAGCATAGCCGTCTCGATTGACGCAAGCGATCGGTCGAAGGATCTGCTTTTATCATTTAAGCAAATGCTGGGGACTTTTTCTCGCGGGAATTGTTCCATCTTCTTCAGTGTTACAAACGGAGATTCAAAACCGAGAATATACAGGTCGAGCATTTATAGCGTTAATGCGAACAGGAAATTCGTCGATGATTTGTCCGATTTATTTGGAAAAGAAAACGTAAAATTAATCACATAGGAAAAAATCTAAGGGAAAAAAATAAATGAAGCCGGTTGTCGTTAGCTCGGATAATTTCGAATCGGAAGTTATAAAAAGTAATCTACCTGTGCTGGTCGATTTCTGGGCTGCATGGTGCGGCCCGTGCAGAATGATCGCACCTATTGTGGAGGAGCTTGCCAGGGAGTACAACGGGAAATTGAAAGTTGCTAAAGTCGACGTTGATGCGAACCAGGACATAGCAATGACGTTTGGAATCATGAGCATTCCGACGCTGCTGATTTTTCAGGGCGGCAGAGTTGCCGACCAGCTCGTTGGAGCAGTCCCGAAATCCATGTTAGTCGACAAAATAGCGAGAGTTTTGGAACGAAATTAATGAACAGTGTTTAGCAATCAGCCTGCCGATGGCTGAAAGCTAAAAGTCAATGCCATTCAAACGGAGGAGGATATGAGGAGAGTGATTGTTCTGGGTTTTGTCTGCGCGGCCTTTGTTTCTTTAGCCGACGCATCCGCTATCAAAACCGAAATTGTTAGGTACGCTAGCGGCGGTGACACAGTTTCAGCGTACCTCGCAGAGCCTGCAACGGGAGGTGAACACCCGGCGCTTATAGTGATTCACGAGTGGTGGGGATTGGCCGATTGGATAAAACAGGACGCGAGAGATTTAGCGGGCAGAGGTTATGTTGCACTCGCTATCGATCTCTACCGCGGTGATCTCACAAATAATCCACAGCAGGCTTACAAATTAATGATGTCCGTGCCGCAGAAGAGAGGCGTGATGGATTTGACAGCGGCGTTCGATTATTTAGCGCATCTGAAAGAGGTCAATCATTCGAAGATCGGCGCCATCGGTTGGTGCATGGGTGGGTCATATTCGTTCATCGCCGCAGTAGATTTACCGAAGCTGGCGGCATGTGTTATAGATTATGGGAAAGTGGATACCGCACAGTCGGATGTTGCTGCAATCGACTGTCCGGTGCTTTGCAACTTTGCCGAGCTCGATAAAGCTTACACTCCGGCGATGGGCAAAGCATTTGACAGGGCAATGAAGAGAGAAGGCAAGAAAGTCGAGCTGCATATTTATCCTGGTGTCAACCATGCCTTCATGAATCCGAACAACACATCGGGGTACAACGAGTCGCAGACGAAGCTTGCGTGGGAAGCCATTTATGCGTTTCTTGAAAAGAATCTCAAGAAATAAATCTCAGCCGACAGCCGCGTGTAAAATGCTGGCAAACGTGTGCTAATATTCACGGTAGCGCCTCAACGCTGATTCTTGTCATATCGAGAGATATTCGTCTCCAGCCAATCGTGAATCGTATCTTGCATTGTTGCAGCGCAAATCTGGTTAACGAGCTGACACACGCGGCAAGATATGCAGGAGAAAACGATACGGGTCGCCGGGGTCTTGTAAAATCATCATCCGATTCATAAATTGAAGTTTCGAGAGCATTTCTCATGTTGTGAATCGCAGATTCATGATTTTGAATTCTCTTGTCCCCATCGTCTAGTGGCCCAGGACATCGCCCTTTCACGGCGGTAACAGGGGTTCAAATCCCCTTGGGGACGCTGTATTCAAGTGCCGGAAAGTAATTCTATCTTGATGTGATGAGATTCCTTGACTGGCTTTACGTTTACTGCTATATTTCGAAAAGTAAAGGAAGGAAATTCTAAGGAAAGTTCGTTAAAGGCTTAAAATTAGTGCTGTCATAGACCTTTGATGAACTTTTTTGCCGAATGATGGTGCCAAAGGTCCGCACAGCATTCGGCTTTTTTATTATGGAGAAACAAAAATAAAAAATTTTGAAATCGACCAGCGAGAGTTCGTGAAGATGTCCGGAGCAACTCTTCATGGATATCATGGAAGGTTCTTGTTTGGAGCGATCGTTCTGTTCGGAATGCTTTCAGGGGCATCCGCACAAGGCTTAAGCGTCTTGTCTCAGGGAACAAACTCTACGACGATTCAAGTAATGCCGGATTCTCTCGGTGCTGACACAATTAAGATGGGGCAAACTGCATATCTGAATCTTCTTTTTAGGAATGCGTTTTCTGAAAACACTGCAAAGGGAAGTTTCATCAGGCAGTTCATTCCGGTGATGGTTGGAGTGTTTTCTCGACAGGTTCAGGTCCATGTTGTTCAAACCGACTATGAGACTTTGTCTATGCCGCCCCCGGTTCGCGGATCGCGTCGACTTGTCGTGCCCGCCCGGCAAGTGGTCTCTCAATTTATTTCTTATGATGGTCCATTTCACCAGCGCAAACATTTCGTGGTGCGGGTAAGAGTTTATCCGTTCTCATATGACAGTCTGTCCGGCAAGTACCAGATGCTGAAGAAGATTGTTTTCCAAATCGTGTCGGTAGGCAGCGGAGTGTCAACTAAAGCGAGCGCGGTTGACAGGCTCCTTTCGGAGTCTTTGGTGAACTATTCTCAGATACAGAATGCGGTAGTCCCTTCGCCTTCACGCCCAAATACGGTTTTAGCCTCTAGCGTGCTGGCAAGCGGGACATGGTACAAGCTTTCTATTTCGCACAGTGGAATTTACAAGTTGACATACCAGGCGCTGAAAAATGATAAAGTGCCGGTTGACAATGTCCAGCTTAGCACTATAAGGATTTTCAATAACGGCGGGACAGAGCTTCCTGAGGATACCGAATGCGGCGAGGCCGAGCGACCTCACAGAGAATGCCATTTATATTTATAATGGGAATACTGATGGGACTGACAACTTTGAATCCGGGGACTACATACTGTTTTATGGAAAGTCGCCGCGCGAATGGTCTTATGATTCATCTTCAAAAACATATTCACATTACTTGAACCACTATACGGAATCAAATCCTTACTTCATGACTTATGGCGGACAGGCAGGGAAAAGAATGCTGAGCGTTCCGAGCTATCATGCTTCTTCTTATTATGTGCCGCAAAATTTCACGTGTGGAATTGCCGAAGATGATGAGACTTACAACCTTATTAAATCCGGCAAAGATTGGTATGGCACAATGCTTACGCCGCCCAGTGCCACTCCGTCTAACCCAACGGCGTTGTACAGCAATAAATTGATCGGATTGGATCCGACTCAGCAAATCAGGTACAACGTGAGTCTCGTAGCGAGGAGTACAGACCAAAATTCTTTCACAACATACGAAAATGCGACCGGGACTCAGCTTGGATTTGTTTACGCTCCCATAATCAGCAGCGGAGATTACACTGATATTCAATATGATTACGCCGATCCTCTGCCGGTACTTACGTATTACGGTACGGGAAAATTGCCGGGAGATCAAAGCATTCTGAAGATTGCCTACAATTCTAATTCTTCGGGTGCGTCGGCTTACGTCTATTGGTATGAAATACTATATGAGAGGAATTTTCAGGCTGCAGGCGACACTCTGGATTTTTACGCGCCCGACACCAATACAGCAGTTTATTATTCTGTGCAGGGGTTCTCAAGCAATAGTGTCAGAGTTTTCGATGTAAGTGATTTCTCTAACGTTAACGTGATACAGCTCGATTCGACAAGCAATAATACTGCATTCTTCGGAACCCACACGACTGCAGGCAGCTCGAAAGAGTTTTATGCAGTCGGCGATAATGGGTATCGTTCCATCGACAGCATTTCCTCGGTGTCGAACTCGGATCTTCATGGACAGGTCACCGGGGCGGATTTATTTATTGTTACGCCTCCGGATTTTCTGGCGCAGGCAAATCAACTCGCTGCTTGGAAACAGAGTTTCGACGGCTTGACGACCATGGTGGTCCAGACTCCGGCTATATACAACGAGTTCGGCTGCGGCATCACGGATCCGACCGCCATTCGTGACTTTCTGAAATATGCTTTTACGAATTATCAGACACCCCCGTCCTACGTCATTTTGTTCGGTGCAGGGAGCTATGACTACAAGAATAAGGTGGCTAATGTTCCGGAATATGTTCCACCTTATGAAACTGATGAGTCGCTCTATCAAATTGACAGCTACACAAGCGATGACTATTTTGGTGAATTCGATACTACCTTGACATCTTCGGTGTCGCCAATTTCTTTATCGATAGGGAGGCTCTCCCTGCGAAGCACTGATGACGCAAACGCCGTAGTAAAAAAGATCAAGCAATATGAATCAGAACCGGATTATGGAAATTGGAGAAATCTATTTACATTGGTCGCCGATGCGTATAACGGGAGCGGCGTTCCAACTGATGAATTTGAGATTTACAACGCTGAGGTCTTGGCGACAAATGAGTACGTTCCCAAAGAATTTGACGAACGTAAAATATACCTTGGACTTTATCCCACAGTCGTCTCCTCAGGAGGTATTACTGTGCCCGCAGCAGCGGCAGACCTTGTTAATCAAATTAATGAAGGTACCCTCGCTGTTAATTTTGTCGGCCACGGTTCCCCTGAGGTTTGGTCATTTACACATGTCTTCGAAAGCGATGTGACCATTCCGGAGCTTACTAATTTTACAAGATTGAGTCTATTTATTGGCGCCACTTGTGATTTTGCGCGGTATGATGATCCCCAGCAGCAGAGTGCCGCCGAAGGTCTTGTCTTGTCGCCGCAGGGAGGTGCCATAGGTGCCATGAGTGCAACACGGCCAGTCCTCGAAGACAGCAATTTAAACTTGAATGAAGCCTTCCTTGATCAATTATTCGTCAGAGATCAAGAGCGCAACCCCACGAGAATTGGCGATGCAGTCTTTCGGACGAAGGAGGAAGATTACGGGGAGAACGATATTAAGTACCAGTACATAGGAGATCCGACCGTCAGGTTAGGAATGCCAAGGTATAATGCCGGCATAGACAGCCTGAACGGGAAATCACTCGCCCAGGTACAGCAGATCCGTGCTCTCGGCAAGCTTGACATTAAAGGGACAATTTATCACCCTGATGGGACTGTCTGGAGCGACCTGTCAAGTACAGCTTTGCTCACTATCTATGATTCACAAATGCAAGTGCCTGACCCGAACTATCAAGGAGTTAGTTACACTTTCCAGGGTTCCCAACTTTTCACCGGCCAGGTTTCTATCAAGAACGGGATATTCGAGGCCGCAGCAATAATGCCAACCGACATTTCATATAGCGACACTACAGGAAGAATTGAATTGTATTTTCAAGGAGGCGGCTCGGACGGCTCCGGTTACACGACAAATGTAATTGTAGGTGGAACCGATACGACTGCCAAAAACAACCATGTTGGTCCGCATATAACTATCTATTTCGATTCGACGAATTTCAGAAATGGAGATGTCGTTTCCCAGAATCCAATGTTATTTGTTGACCTGTCGGATTCAAATGGCATTAATCTGTCCGACGAAGCTGTTGGACATACATTGGAAGCGACCTTTGATGGAGTGCAATCGGTTAACCTTGCGCCGTTTTACGTCGGCAATGTTGATTCGTACCAGGAAGGGACGGTAAAATATCCCGTGACATTGTCGCTTGCACCGGGTGAGCATTCAGTGACAGTAAGTGCGTTTGACGTTTTTGATAATGGGGCGGACACGAGTGCGACATTTGACATAGAATCTTCCACGCAGCTTTCGATCACAAATGTTTACAATTACCCAGACCCGTTCACGAGCAGCACGGCGTTCACTTTCCAGCGGAACGGCGGTGTCGGAGAGCCTATTAATGTAAAGATAAAAGTCTATACCCTGAGCGGAAGGTTGATTAGGACTATTGATAACCTCGGAATAATAACCGGCGATGATACGTTTGTAAAAATCCCGTGGGATGGGCTTGATGATGATGGCAACAGGCTTGCAAACGGCGTGTATCTTTACAAGGTTATAGCCGCGACAGTTGACGGCTCGCAGACGAGCGAAGCACTCGGGAAGATGGCGGTTTTGCGATGAGCCGGACAAGCATGTATATCCTTTATAATCCGGCTTCCCGAATGCCGCGTTCGGGAAAATATAAAGGAAGTTTTGATTTAACGTTTTGTTGTAAATCCTTAAACAAGGAGTAATGGTTTATGAAAACAATAATTTTGTCGGCGGTCGCAGCGATGTCCGTGTTTGCCATGAGCTCGGCTGCATTCGCTCAGGGTGAGACCTCCGTTCCTTTTCTTCTGATTGCACCGGACGCGCGTGCGGGCGGGATGGGAGAAACGGGTACGGGCCTGGCAGACGATGCCTCGGCCATTTTCTGGAATGTGGGCGGTCTCGCCTTTCTAAAAGGAGACAATGTGACACTCACAGAGGCTCCATGGCTGCCGGAGTTCAGTTCCGATCTGAATTACAACTATCTCAGCTACAACCACTATATGGAAGACTGGGCAGGAAACATTGCGGGAAGCATTACTTATTTTAATCTTGGTCAATTTACAGAGACAGGCCCCGGAAGCCCGGATCCCCTGGGAACATGGCACGCGTACGAAATTGCGCTGACACTTGGTTATGGTACTCAGATTTCTGATGGGCTCGGCTTAGGTGTAAATTTTCGCTACATAAGGAGTGATCTGGCACCATTTGGCGCAGTTGGCGGTGAACAGGGAAGCGGCATAGCTTCCGATGTCAGCTTTGATTTGGGATTGATATACAGACCCCAGCACCTTGATTTACCTCTCGTCGGAAATTTTGATAATAGACTTAGCCTGGGAATTACATTGACGAATTTGGGTCCCAACCTCTACTACATCGATCAAGCTCAAGCAGATCCTCTCCCGACGAATCTAAGGGTGGGTCTTGCCCTTCATGTCGTGAAGTCCGATTACAATAATCTGTATTTTGTTTTCGATCTAAGCAGGACTATGGTGCGTGTCAGGGAAGGAGGCGGCGATACAACCAACATTACGATTGATCCTGCAACTGGCGATACCACGTCCTTGACTGTGACTCCCGAATGGCGAACCGTTGATCCGCTGCCGAAGTCTTTGATTACGACATGGAACGATGGCAGCGGTTTGAAGGAGATTATCATGAGTCTTGGAGCCGAATACTGGTATGGAAGCCCGAGACTAATTGCGCTTCGGTGGGGCTATTTTAAAGAGAATCAGAACTTCGGCGGGCGAAATTTCATGACATTTGGCGCCGGTATTCGATATGACATTTACGGTTTCGACTTCAGTTACATATCGACATTCGATCCAAATAACCCTTTATCAAACCAAATGCGATTTTCACTGGTTCTGAATTTGGGCGGGCAACCTGATTTCTAAATATCTTATAGCGGCGATTTGCAAGAGCGTAACTTTGATGTTCCTGCTTCTGCCACTGGAAATATCCACCGGCCAGGAACTTAGCCATCCGCTGACCCTGGGGCGGACCGAGCGCCCGCAGAAAGGTCTGGCAACAGGCACCCTCAATGTACTCGCCATCATGGTCCAGTTCCAGACTGAGACCGACAACCTGATAAGCGGAAATGGACATCTTTTGATGAACGACAGCACAGGGCTCGATGCACCACCACATGATAAAACGTACTTTGAAAACCATCTCCTCTTCCTAATGAATTATTTCAGAAAAGTGTCGGGCGGGAAATTAATCATAAATTATACCGTGCTCGATTCGGTGGTAACTTTACAGCACCAGATGAAATATTATTCTCCGCCGAAGACCGGCGACGGAAATAATCTGGGACTTCTTTTTCAAGATTCGTGGCACACTGCGGACTCATTGTACGGCGGAACATTTCCATTCAACCAATACCAATGCTTCATAATATTTCATGCGGGCTCTGGCCGCGACATAGATTTTACGACAGAGCTTGGCTACGACCCGCTGCCTTACGACATACCTTCTATATATCTTAATTCGGAAAGTTTCAGAAATATGCCGACGCCGTTTGGGTCCGACTACAATGGAGAGCCAGTTGATGGCGGTAATTTTCTCATCGAAAATTCCATAATTATGCCGGAGAGTGAAACTTACCCGATAATCAGTCTCACGCTCGGGACAAACGGTCTTCTTGCGGCGAGCTTCGGAAGTTTCCTGGGATTACCGGATTTGTTCGACACGCAAACTGGAGTGACTGGAATCGGCAGATTCGGCTTGATGGATGGCCAGTCGATATTCGCTTACGGCGGAATCTTCCCGCCTGAACCATCTGCGTGGGAAAAAGCCTATCTCGGCTGGATAACTCCGGTTGAGGTTTCTCCTTCTACAAGCACGCAATACCAGCTCTATGCGAACGAAACAGGAAAGTATTCCGCCCTGGAAATCCCTATTAACGCGACCGAGTATTTCCTCCTGGAGAATCGTGAAGGAGATGCATACCATGACGGTGAAATCATCACGAGCGTATACAATGGTAATTACGACACAACTAAGATAAACTTTACGAATGACACTGCATATTTTGATGGACAACAGATCACGGGCATAAATGGGGAGGTAGTCGACGCTGATGAATATGATTGGGCTCTTCCGGAGGACACGACCTATTTCGGCGGGATTTTGATATGGCACATTGATCAAAACGTGATAGATGAAAACATTGCGGCAAATACTATAAATGCGAACCCGAATCATCGCGGCGTCGCGGTAGTAGAAGCCGATGGGGCAGATGCAATCGGCACCTATCTCCAAACTATTACCGGCGGCTATTACTATGATGGCTCGTTCACTGACTTCTGGTACAAGGGAAATCCAGCTCGCTCGCCAGCAGAAAATGTGGGTGGAAACCAATTCACTCCGACAACTTTGCCGAATTCCAACAGCTACAACGGAGCAAACTCTCACATTTATATTACAAATTTCAGCAACCACGACAGCGTGATGAGCTTTTATTTAACAGCTGATTCAGTAGCTGCAAATTTCCAGGTCACTTCTGGTTTTCCAAAAAAGATTCATGGCGCAACCGCGAATTCATCTCCGGTATTCGGACACATTGGTCCAAATGATAGTCTACAAGTCATTGCGAACAATGGCGTTTCTCTGTATACGTTCAATGTGGACGGACGTTCCGCCGGGATTGATTCGACAGGGTTTTTCTCGCAAATTGGCGGAAGATTTCAGCCTACCGTTTCGTCTGCGAGTGCAAATGACACAATATACGCCATGGACGATTCTGTGTTTTACGGGTTGGTAGATCATGACGGGGTAGCGGATACGGTTTTTGCTACTAAAGACTCGTTATCCTCCTTCAACTCCAGTTTGCCATTGATAGAGCTTGGATCGAAGATGGCCTCACTTGAGCTAGATCGAAACACCATAAGTGTTTTCTCGACGGACGGTAAGTGGCTAAGGTCTTTTCAGATTGGTATAAGTATCTATTATAAAGCAATGCCGGAAGTGAGCGCCAAGTCCGATGTGTTTGCTAACAACGTTAGTGGCTATCTTCCAGTTGATTTAGGGCAGTTTGCCGCTGCTGATACGAGTAATGTAATACTAAGTCTTCATGGAGTTGCAGTCGTCTTAGACCTAGACAGCAACCCGAGTAAATTTATGTTTGAGAATTCGGAGCTACTCAGCGGAATTTCCTATGAAACGTTGGCTCCAGACAATTCCACTTACCTAGTTGAACTGGCAGCGAACTCCGTTTATATCGACACTTCTACAGGCTTACCTCAAAAAATCTTTTCCACCCTTCCCGGCGACACGATCACTTCCGGTCCCGTGATTGCCGACCTTGATGGCGACGGAAACCGCGACATAATCTTTGCGACCCAAACTAAAATTTACGCGATCTCGTACACGGGCGCTGTGTTGAACCATTTCCCGATCTCGACAATCGGAAGCGAGGTCCTGCCTCCTGACGCAAACAGAATCGTGGGTTCGATAGTGGTTGCCGAACTGACCGGCGACACTGCGGATGTAATATTCGGAACCAAAGGTGGTATAATCTACGCCTACAATGGCGTGACCGGAAAACTTGTTGCTGGTTTCCCGCTGAGCATGGGCGGCGGGCTCGCCGGAAGTCCGGCACTCGCGTACGACTCACAAAACGGAAATATGTATCTCGCGGCAATAGGTCTCGATAGCAGTTTATACAGCTGGACTTTCAAAGGTAACTACTCGGCGAATTCGATCTTATGGGGAAACTTGCTTCACGATAATTACCACACGAATTCGATTGCCGAACCGCCCCCATCGCGCACGATTCCGCCGTCGATAACCGACACCCTGACTTTGATGCCGAAAGTTTATAATTGGCCTAATCCGGTGACAAACGGAATTACGAAGATTCGTTTCTATCTGAACCATGATGCTCAGGTTTCGATCAGCATTTTTGGCTTTGCCGGCGGCAAGGTCACAGACCTCCCAACAATAAACGGCGTAGGAGGAATTGCGAATGAAGTAGACTGGAATGTGAGCGGCGTTCAAAGCGGAATATATTTCGCGAGAGTCGAGGCGGTTTCCTCAAATGAACGTAACGTTGCGATTATTAAGATTGCAGTTGTTAAATGAAGCTGCCTCCTTTGGGCCTTTCCAGAAGCGACAGGATTTGTCGAGCCGAGCTTGCGTCAGCATCTAATTACTTCCATCTTTTGGCACTGAGACGAGTCTTAGGTCGCGTCCGGCGCCTGCACCGAACCGCATTTCGCTATTTCCCGGTTCTTTATTTCTGTCTTTTTGCCTTCGCATCTTCTCTTCTTTTTATATCTTTAGCATTCGGACAGGACGATTTTACACACCCGGAACTAAATTGGCGGACAATAGAGACAACGCATTTTTATGTCGATTACCACGAAGGAGGAGAGCGCACCGCTCAGCTTGTCGCCAAAATCGCGGAGGAAATGTACGGGCCCGTAACTTCTCTGTACCATCATAAACCGACTCAAAAGGTTTCTTTCGTCCTGTGGGATAATGACGATTATTCAAACGGCGAGACATATTTTTTCGATAATAAAATCTACATCTGGGCGTCCAGTTTAGATTTTGCACTTCGCGGTACACACAATTGGCTTCGAAACGTGGTCACGCACGAGTTCACCCACGATGTCGAGATGCAAACGGCAATGAAATTCAGCCGGCAAATTCCGGCGATTTATCTCCAGTGGCTCGGTTACGAAGCGGAGCGGAGGCCCGATGTTCTTTACGGCTATCCGAATATAGTGGTAAGCTATCCCGTGAGCGGCATAACGATTCCCGCATGGTTTGCCGAAGGGGTCGCGCAATACAATGTCCCCCAAATGTTGTTCCAGCATGACGCGTGGGATTCACATCGCGACATGATTTTGAGAATGTACGTGCTGAGCAATAAAATGCTGACACTCGAAGAAATGGGTGGATTCGGCAAGACGAGCCTCGGAAATGAATCAACATACAACTCCGGTCTCGCACTCGTTCATTATCTTGCGGGAAAGTACGGACCCGACGTGCTGAGAAAGCTGTCCGATGCTATGAGCCCTGTTTATACGGTATCCATCGATCAAGCATTCGAGAATGTCCTCGGCAAGTCAGGTAACCAGGTTTATAGCGAGTGGAAGACGTTCCTGGAAAAAGGTTACGACAGCAAGACCGCGAAAGTAAAAGAGACCATGCACGAAGGAAAAATAATCCGCGATGTCGGCTTTGCAAATCTCTATCCCGTCTTTTCTCCCGACGGCAAACAAATTGCGTATTGCTCCAACAAAGATAACGATTATTTCGGCACTTCATCGATTTATGTCTATAATCTTGCGGACACTTCGGAGAAGGAATTGGCCGATCACGTTGCGAGCGAGCTGTCATGGTCCAACGACGGGAAATTTCTCGTGTATTCAAAGTTGACTCGACGCAACGCTCATTGGGATGACCTCTATGATTTGTATTCTTATAACTTGAAAACCGGCGATGAAGTAAGGCTCACAAAAGGGCTGCGTGCTGACTATCCATCCCTTTCATCTGATAACAGAAAAATATCGTTCGTTGCCGGCAGCGATGGTACCTTGAATTTGTATTCCGCCGGCGTCAACCTTGCACACGATAAGATTTCTAAAATAGAAAAGCTGACTGACTATAAGAACGGCGAGCAGATATATTCAACTCGCTGGTCGGAAGACGGCTCAAAGATAGTTTTTGACTATTCAACAGATTCATCGAGACAAGTCGGCATCTACAGCTTTGCGGATAGCTCCGTTAAATTCGTTACGCCGGCCGGCGAAGATTCGCGTGATGCTTCTTTTGCCGATAAAGACAGCTGCATAGTCTATTCTTCCGACCGTACCGGTATATTCAACATTTATATACAGAACCTTTATAATGGTACGAATGAAGCGCTGACAAACGTTCTTGGCGGTGCATTCATGCCCACTCTTTCACGGAGCGGCAAACTTGTCTATTCTTCCTATCAATGGAATGGTTACAAGATTGCGAGCATCAGCAACGCCGCAGCGATTCCAAATCCGCCTGGATATAAAATTGATATCGATCCAACGCCGGTTGCTGCCGCTCACGCCGATCCTCTGCCTGAATTATCCATTGATAAGGATAGCACCACGCATGTCGAAGATTCCGAGATTCCGCATTATAAGTCGGAACCGTACAGGAATACCACGACCAGCATGTCGTTTTATCCGGTGCTCTTGTTTGACAATTATAACCCACATGCAAGCGCCTTCGATGAGCTGAAGGCGGGCGCCTATTTTTCTTCTTCAGACGTGATAGGGAAGTACGACATTTTCGGCGGGGTGACATTGAACAAGCTTCTTGAGCGGGATATCTTTTTCCAATTTGACTACAACGACAAAATTCCGGGGCTTTCAGCGTTGGGAGTTTATCCCCAGTTTACCTTGTCTGCTTACAATTTGTCACGGCAGACGAACACTAATATCGGCCTCGGCGCGGACACGATATCGGGTGTCCCTGTCAATTATGATCTTACCGAAATCGATGCCGCCTTCAGCGGGCCGTTCGTGATCTCCGACTTGGATTTGTCGGTCGGCTTTTCTTTTGACAGTTATTCGTCGACTATTTCCGCATTTACCGATACTTCAACCTTGCAGCTTTTTTCATCATTCGGATATACGTATTTCATCGGCAAGACTTTTTACGCCCAGCTCGACTTCGATGGAATTTCGCCGTCTCGAAATTCGTGGATCAATCCGTTGGGGTTACGAACTATGGCAAAGCTGTCGTTTGCTCTTGATAAACTGAACAACGGTCAATTTGAGCCGAATGCGCCGCCCATCATTCCGATTTACATAAATTATGATTTTCTTCAAGGGGAATTTATCAATTACTTCGCATTACCTGTCTTCAGGGACGACGATGCTCTTGCTGTGAAGCTGCATATAGGTTATACGTGGGGGAAGGAAATAAACAGCTTCTTCGATTTTTATGCCGGCGGATTGGTCGGAATGCGCGGTTATCCGTTTTACGCACTCGGCGGCAACAAAATGCTGATTTTGAATTTGACATACAGATACCCGCTCTTCAGAGACGTGGACAAACAATTGTTGCAATTCTATTTGAGCAACGTCTATCTTTGCGGTTTCGGAGATATCGGGGACGTGTGGGACGACGGTCTAAGCGGAATCACCGGAACACGATTCAAGAAGGATGTCGGTTCCGAGTTGAGGATGAGCGGTTTCTCATTCTACAGTTTTCCAACGGCTATCTTCTTCGATGCTTGTTACGGGCTGGATAGATTCACGACACAGATAAGTGATTTCCAGACCAGCGTGATTTACGGAAAGGAATGGAGATTTTATTTCGGCTTGACATTTTCATTCGATATTATAGATTTTGGGAGAGAGTCATGCTTAAGATTGGAGTAATTGTTTTGCTCTTAATTTCGTCGGCCGGTGCTCAGATGAAGATATTGACTTTATCTGAGAGCGACCCAGACCATGGCGCCGGATTCGCCGCCGCGACTAATGTGTTTTATCCTGACCTGCCGGATCAAGTCCTGGCTGACAATGGCACACTTTCCAGCCGCTCGATCGGTACAGCCCGATCAACGCGGAAGCTTACGGGCATTTTGTCGCAGGATCTTTTTTCCGCACAGCAGGATACGTTATCACACAAAGATTCACTTGATGTACTTGAAACTCGATCTTCCATAAAGGCAGGGTTCTTTTCGCTGCTTATTCCGGGCACCGGTCAGGCTTATAATGGTGGTACTGGAAATTATATTAAAGCTGCGGGATTCCTTGCTCTCGAGGCGGCAGCGATTGCTGTCAACATCATCTGGACAAATAAAGGAAATAACCAGACGACCGCGTTCCAAAACTTTGCAAATGCTAATTATAGTGTCGTGCGATACGTCCAGTGGATTCAGCTGAATTATCAGGGATTTGAGCAGAACGGCATGAATGTGAATTTGGACAATCAAACACAGCCACCGGTTCCGGTAAGCGATCCGGCCACATTAAATAAGTACATAACTAACTACGAAATATGGCTAAATCACGTAGGACCTGATCCGACTAAAGCTCCATGGACTCAAGTCAACTGGTACGCGCTAAATGCAGTGGAAACTGCTTTAGGCGGGTATTTCTCGCATAACCTTGCGGCATACGGTACGCAAGATTATTATGAAATTATCGGAAAATATCCGCAGTTCAGGGAAGGATGGAATCCAAAGGCAGCAACAGACAATGCGGACATTTCTTTAAATCAACTCCTAAATGATGTTGAGCTGAACGAGGACACTTACTATATGACCCAGCGCCATATTGCAAATAATTTCTACGGAGTCTCCGGTACGGCGCTTGGCGTGCTTATAGCAAACCATTTCCTTTCGGCAATTGAAGCTGCAGTTTGGGCGCACGGGCACAACAAACTGGTACACACAACTATTGGTGTGTCACAGCTGCCCGGCGGATTCGGTTACCAGACGCAGGTGAATGTGGCGGTAAACTTCTGATGATTATTTCTCTTGGAATGACTTCTCTGAGTTACGGTAGTGCTTTCCATGCGATTGCCATTTTCCGGATTTCAATCCCGCCGTCGTCGGCAACTGCAATCTCGTTAAACGTCAAAGCAGACAGGGAATTTAAATCCTGCGTCCGGGCAGGTCCTGGATTCGATGCTTCACCGATAGCAAATTGGTCCTGCCGCTTCTTGCCTCTGATAGGATTCAGTGCGGTGCTTGAATAAAGAATTCCTGAATTCGAATAGATCCCCTCGATATGAGTGTGACCGTGAAGCACCGCATCGATTTTAGAATTCCTAAATACCTCTTCCACCTTTTTCTTTTGATGAAGTTTCAGCGTGTGTGACTCGAAGGCATGGTACAGCCTGCTGCCCATCGATTCGGAATACGGCTGATATTTGTCGAAATGATGATGGATAAGGACGATTTTTCTAAGCCCGTCAATTGAAGGGTGGTTAAGGATTCTTTTTACTGAGTCAAGCTGCCTGTCAGAGACATGGCCGTTAGACCCGACCGGATTGAGCAGCGGATGAAATGGCCGCACAGAGTTCATGCCGACGAAAACCACGGGTCCGACAATCTTTACAAATGGGAAAACCCTTTCACTCTCGTAAGCTTTAATCGGGAATGTCTCTCTGAACGTCCGCTCAAAAAGCTCTATCTTATCGGCGTAGTTTACAGACCGGCAATGCTTTCCAAAAGAAAACAGGTCTTCTGCCCGGTGGACCCCCCCGAAGATGTCGTGATTGCCGATCGTCACGGTTAGTTTTTCGTACTCAAGTAGTTCGAAGTATTTCAGGAGCCTGCGTACCGACCTGAAATCACGCTCTTCGCCGTGTCCGGCGATATCGCCTGTGATTACCAGATGGTCGTATTTCTCATCCACTACTATTGAAAGAAGGTTCTTCAGCTTAAGAATATTCCACCTGTTGTACTCGGGGCTCACGTGAGTATCTGAAATGTGAGCTATTCTGAATATGCCTTTTATTTCATCTATTTCTGTGTTCTGCAGTTCCACGCACTAAATTATACAAGGCATGTTAAATCATTGTTTTTAGAGTGTTGTGATATGGTTAAGAGTTTACTTGAGGATAACTATGCAACAGTATATGGATATGTTACATCCGTTTTTCGCAGCATGAATTTCTTATTCAGCCATTCCGAAGCTTTTCTGATGAGTGGTTCCGTTTTGAAAAATCCGTAAACGCTGCTCCCGCTCCCCGACATTAGCGCAAAATCAGCACCCTGGCTGCACATCGTGGATTTTATTTCGCCAATAACAGGAAATCTCTCTATCACCGGTTCTTCAAAATCGTTAACAATTATATCCCTGTATGACGAATAACGATCTCCCAGCTCAAAGATCGAGCTGCACAGTGACTTTTCTTTGGTTCCCGGTTTCTGGTCGAAATCCTCAATCGGCTTCACCAATGAATAAGCCAGGGCAGTAGAGACTGAGACATCAGGTGTGACTGTCAGGATGAAGCTTGTAATGTGAAAATTTATCGGCGTAATTATTTCGCCCTTTCCAGCTGCGCAGGCCGGCAGTTTCTTTAGGAAGAAAGGTACGTCAGCGCCTAATTGGGCTGCGATATCGTGAAGTTCGATCTCGCAGAGAGGATTTCCATAAAGTTCCTGAAGCGCGAGAAGGACCGAAGCAGCATCGGAGCTTCCTCCTCCGAGTCCGCTCCCAATTGGAATATTCTTCTTGAGAACCATTTTGACTTCTGCATTTATCCCCGTCCGCTCGCAGAAAAAATTGAGGGCTTTCAGGCAGAGATTTGCGTCGGTCTCAAGGTCAACATTTGAGTAGAACTCGTGCTTGTCGGACCTGGTGATTTCCAATTCGTCGGCAAGGTGAATCGGATAGAAGACCGTCTCTATATCATGATAAGCGTCAGAACGTTTCCTAATCACACGCAGGCCGACGTTGATTTTTGCAGGCGCAAGCAGTTTCAACCGATTACCTCATTTCGTTTTGAAGGAGACATTTCATAACTTCTCTAAAATACTTATCATCGTTAACGAGTTCAACCCAATTGAAGAAGCCGGGCACGACCGTATGCATTACGGAGACAGAGGAATTCGTTGTTTAATATGTGGAATTTTTAAAACAGTAGAATTAACTTTCTCAGAAATCATAACTTTCGCTTCATCACTCCAAAGAGGACGATCATGGAACAGACAGACCGAAAAGAAAAGGGCGGCTCCGTCGGATTGAAAAACGTGTTTGCGGCATTGAAGGGAAGCGGGGGGAATAAGAAAGATGGAGTAGAAAATCTCTCCAGGCAAAACCAATCCATGATGCATCGAACGGCTTCGACGCAGCGAATCATAGACGTATCGCGGCAGCAGTCGAACGAAGTATATAAAACGATGGGCACCCAGCCGACCGGGCTCCTTCAAGAGGAAATCGAGAGTCGGCTTGAAGAATACGGTTATAATGAGGTCGCACAGGAAAAGAAGCACGGTGCGTGGTCCCGGTTTGTTGACTCGATAAGAAACCCGCTTGTAATACTTCTGTCGGCTCTCGCAGTCATCGCGTTTGCAACGGAAGAAATCACTTCTGGAGTAGTGATGTTGTTCATGGTGTTCATGGGAGTGAGTCTCAGGTTTATACAGGAATCTCGCGCAGACAAAGCCGCGGCTGCTTTGAAAGCTATGATAAAAGTGACCACGGCTGTTCTTCGCGATGGAGAGGAAACGGAGATTCCGCTAAAGGAGGTCGTCCCGGGTGATATCGTAAAGCTTGCAGCAGGTGATATGATTCCCGCAGACGTTCAGGCTGGTTTCCGCGAAAGACCTGTTTATCATTCAGGCGTCGCTCACAGGAGAATCCCTGCCGGTTGAAAAATTCGATTCACCCGAAACCAAAGATTCCCTTCTCGAGCTTTCAAATATTTGCTATCTCGGCACGAGCGTAGAGAGCGGAAGCGCAACAGCGGTTGTGCTCAACACCGGCTCTAATACATACTTCGGTCAAATGGCAAAAAGTATTATCGCAAAACCGGTGGAGACGAGTTTTGACAAAGGGGTCAATAGGTTTACCCTGCTGATGATCCAGTTTATATTTTTTATGGCGCCCACGGTATTTCTTATAAACGGGCTGACAAAACACGATTGGGTCCAGGCATTTTTCTTCGCCCTTTCGATAGCAGTCGGCTTGACGCCGGAGATGCTCCCAATGATCGTGTCGGTTTGCTTGTCAAAAGGTGCAATGCTGATGTCTCGAAAGAAGGTTATCGTCAAGCGATTGAATTCGATACAAAATTTCGGCGCCATGGATGTGCTCTGCACGGATAAAACGGGCACGCTGACGATGGATCATGTTATACTGGAACAGCATTGCGATGTGGTGCAAAAAGAAGACGAAGAAGTGTTGAGAGATGCATATTTGATAAGTCATTTTCAAACGGGGCTTAGAAATGTTCTGGACCGGGCCGTACTCCAGCATAAGGAAGTGCAAAATTTAGTTTCAATCAAGGATTACCTGAAGGTTGATGAGATACCGTTCGATTTTTCACGGCGCTTAATGTCGGTCGTTGTCAGTTCGCCTGACGGCAAATACCAGCTTCTCACAAAAGGCGCGCCGGAAGAAATTTTTAAGCGGTGCACGCGCTTCGAGTTGGAAGGCGACATTATGCCAATGGATCCTGTTCTCATTGAAGATTTGAAGGAAGAGTATGAGAGATTGAGCATGGACGGGTTCCGTGTGCTTGCCCTCGCGTTCAAGGACGTTGAGAAGAAGGCCGCATATTCGAAAGATGAAGAACAAGAGCTTGTGTTAAAAGGGTATCTTGCATTTCTTGATCCTCCGAAAGAAACCACGGCGCCTGCAATTGCCGCATTGCAGCAGCACGGAGTTGCGGTGAAAGTGTTGACCGGCGATAACGATCTTGTTGCAAAAAAGGTTTGCCACGAGGTAGGCCTTTCTACGGAATACTCATTAATCGGGAGTCAGATCGAAAGTATGTCCGATAACGAATTAGCCGAGGCGGCGGAGAAGACGACGCTCTTCGCGAGACTTTCGCCGGCGCACAAGAAACGCATTATCGATTTGTTGCGGCAGCGAAAACATGTCGTCGGTTTCATGGGCGACGGCATCAATGACGCTCCTGCGCTTCGTGCCGCAGATGTTGGAATTTCTGTCAACACTGCCGTCGATATCGCCAAAGAATCGGCCGACATAATTCTTCTTGAAAAAAGCCTGATGGTGCTCGAAGAAGGCGTGATGGAAGGAAGAAAGGTATTCAGCAACATTTTGAAGTATATTCGTATGGGGGCAAGCTCGAATTTCGGCAATATGTTCAGCGTGCTCGGTGCGAGCGCGATCCTGCCGTTTTTGCCGATGGCTCCGATTCAAATCCTGACGAATAATTTTCTATATGACGTATCGCAAATTCCGATTCCGACGGACAGCGTCGATGCCGAGCAGATTGTGAAACCACGGCCATGGTCTATTGATGAGATCAGGAAGTTCATCCTATTCATCGGCCCGATAAGCTCGATCTTCGATTACACGACTTACTTTGTGATGCTGTATGTTTTTAACTGCTGGAATCCGGGGAGGGGGTCCCTTTTTCAGACGGGGTGGTTTATCGAGTCGTTGATGACTCAGACCCTCATCATCCACGTTATTCGAACGAATAAAATCCCGTTCTTGCAAAGCCGCCCGAGCACACCGTTGATGGTTACGACCGGCCTCATCATGGCTTTTGGTATATGGTTGCCATTTTCGCCGGTCGCTTCGTCGCTCGGGTTGGTTGCACTTCCGGCGCTATACTGGCCCATCCTGTTGGTAACGCTTTTGTCATATGTTGTGCTCACACAATTCATGAAAACATGGCTGCTGAGGAAAAGGTGGATTTGAAGGATCTTGTTGGACCGGTCAGATGGAAGCAAACCGTCACCAAATAGCCGTACGGTGGAGTGCGTTTTGACTCTGCAAAAACAAATGGCTTTAGAAAGTGTAGAGTGCGAAATTGTTTCTCGAATGGTTTGGCTGTTCGTTTGGCCGCCCTTATCAATTGGGGTAACCCTAACTGTCGCGTTTCTTCCCGGAACGTCACTGCCTCAAACTATAGACCAGAGCGATGAATAAACACTTTTGTATGCAACGACCGGATCATCCTGGAATTTACCGATGACCGACGAAAACACCGTCACCGGAGCTTCATTCCCCCCAGATAATCCCCGCAAATCGGGATCGTATCGTGGTCCATTTGCTATCATGACCACGCTTTTCTTCATCTGGGGATTCATGACAGCATGGAACGACATTCTCATACCGCGGTTCAAAGAAGCTTTTACGCTGAATTATTTTCAGGCGATGCTGGTACAGTTCGCTTTCTTTGGAGCATACTTTATAGGTGCTCTTTCTTATTTTGTCATCTCCGCGATAAAGGGAGATCCTATTGCAAAGATCGGATACAAGAATGCCGTCGTAATCAGTTTGTTGGTCTGTGCTGTCGGGAGCTTATTTTTCTGGCCGGCAGCCAATGCCGTTTCGTATCCGTTATTTTTAACTGGCCTTTTCATCGTTGGACTAGGATTCGCCATGCTTCAGATCGCCGCGAACCCTTACGTGACTATCCTCGGACCCGAGAGAACTGCATCGAGCCGGCTTAACCTGGCACAGGGATTCAACTCGGTCGGAACTACATTGGGACCGCTGATCGGCGGCTATTTAATATTTGAATACTTCAATAAAGCCGGGACAAACGGCGCAGAGTCGGTCAGAGTACCATATCTCGCATTTTGCCTGGTATTTCTGATTCTAGCTGCCGTTTTCCTCTTTGTGCATTTGCCGCATATAGGAGAAGGGAAAATTGAGCGCGGCGCAAAGGCTTTAAAGTACCCTCATGTCATACTCGGCGTCGTTGCTATTTTTATGTACGTCGGGGCCGAGGTTTCGGTTGGCAGCTCCATCATCAATTTTCTCGGTCAGCCAACCATCGCGGGGTTGAATCCTGTCGATGCCAGCAAATTTGTGTCGCTGTTTTGGGGAGGCATGTTGATCGGAAGATTCATGGGTGCGGTGGAACTAAGCGAGATGAAACGGCGGATGAAGCAAGTATTTCTTGCGGGAATCCCGATCGCTGCTTTTGTTATTTTGACTTTCCTGAGCGGGTGGGAGATTGTGCGAAATTATTTCCCTCTCCTTCTTGCATGCTGGCTGCTGTTCCAATTCGGAAAAGCAAATGCCGGACGCACGCTTACGATTTTCATGATAGCGATTATTGCGCTCCTCGTTACCGCTATTACATCGGGCGGAAGAGTTGCGATGTGGTGCGTTGTCGGAGTGGGATTGTTCACCTCGATTGGATGGTCAAACACATTTTCGCTTGCGCTCGAAGGGACAGGAATCTACAAAAGCCAGGTTTCTTCATTGCTCGTAGCGGCAATCCTCGGCGGCGCGATTTTGCCTCCACTGCAAGGTCATATTGCAGAATCTCGGCGGACTGCAAATTTCTTACATCGTGCCTTTAATCGCATACGCCTATGTCGGATTCTACGGACTCAAAGGTCATAGCATAGGACGCAATCGCCTTCCGGCATCGGTATGAGAATGTAAGGTGGAACATATCATGAATTTTAATTCGGATAAGAGAACGGTTTTGACGCTCGATGCAGGCGGGACGAATCTTGTCTTCACTGCAATGCAGGGCAATGAACAGACCGTGGATGAAATTAATTTACCGTCCGATGCGGACGATCTGGATAGATGCCTGTCGAATGTGGTAGAAGGTTTCATGCAGGTTAAGAGTAAACTTAAAGATAAACCGGCTGCCATCAGTTTCGCATTTCCCGGTCCGGCGGACTATCCGAATGGAATCATCGGCGACTTGCCGAACCTGTCTGCATTCAAAGGCGGAGTCGCGCTAGGACCAATGCTTGAGGACAAATTCGGAGTTCCTGTTTTCATCAACAATGACGGTGACCTTTATGCTTACGGCGAAGCTATTGCCGGATACTTGCCTTATATAAATGGTCTTCTTGAAAGCTCGGGAAGCTCGAAGAGATATAAGAACATTTTAGGTCTAACATTAGGAACTGGATTTGGAGCCGGTATAGTCCACGATGGGAATCTGTTCATGGGAGATAATTCGAATGCCGGAGAGATTTGGCTTTTTAGAGATAAGTTAGATCCGGAGGCGAACATCGAGGCGCATGCGAGCATTCGCGGAGTGAGAAAAGTCTATGCGCGGGAAGCCGGGATTAGGTTTGAAGACGCGCCGACTCCCAAAGACATTTTTGAGATTTGCGCAGGACGAATGCATGGAGATAAACAGGCCGCGGAGAAAGCATTCCAGGAGATGGGCGAAGCAGTTGGCGATGCTATTTCAAATGCCATTACGTTAATCGATGGCATCGTAGTCATCGGCGGCGGGCTTGCCGGAGCATCGGAAGTCTTTCTTCCGTGCATTGTTGCGGAGATGAATACTAATTTTGTAGACGCGGAAAGGAAAACAATTCGAAGGTTAGTGCAGGTTGTTTACAACTTAGAAGACAAGCAAGACGTGCAAAAGTTTCTAAAAGGTGCGACCAGGGAAATTACCGTTCACGGCACGAATAAAAAAGTAAAATATGATCCTGAAGCGAGAACCGGCGTCGGTATATCCAGGATCGGCACGAGCAAAGCGATCGCAATAGGCGCTTATGCTTTTGCATTAAATTCACTGGACCTAATTAAAAAGGAATCCCGAAAATGATTAAGGACACACCGCTATTTGAAGTTCCGCATATCGATTCGATTCAAGATATGGTTATCGCATCGGCGCGGCGGTTCGGGAATAAATTGGCATTGGAAGATTTCAACGAGACTCCAATCTCGAAGGTAAGCTATAATACGCTTTTGGAGAATGTTTTGCGCTTCGGCGAGGCGCTCATGAGCCTGGGCATAAAGGAGCGGGATCACATAGCTGTGATGGGGGAAAACCGGGTACAATGGTCGATCAGCTATTTGACAGCCATGGCATTCAATCTTGTCATGGTTCCAGTTGACAAAAATTTGGGCGTTAATGAAATCTTGAACATTCTCCACGAGTCTGAGGCGAGCGCCGTAATTTTCTCTGAAACTTTCCACCCGATGCTCAAGGAGAAGAAATTGTCGCTGAAGCGTCTGAAGCATTACATCAGCATGGACTTGAAGACGCAAGTCAAAGATCCCGTTCGCGGGAGAGGCGGCTTTCATTCGATGACTGAGCTTATTAACAAAAGTCGCGGCATCGATTCGACGAAATTGCCGCAGATAAATCCCGACGAGATGGCGGTGATTATCTTTACGTCCGGTACGCTCGGCCGGGCGAAAGGCGTGATGCTCAGCCAGAAAAATCTTGCGTCAAACCTGATGGATATGGTAAGCCAGTTCGGGATTTTTCCTGAAGATCGATTTCTGTCAATACTTCCTATGCACCACACTTATGAGTGTACCTGCGGGATGTTATGTCCGTTGTACGGCGGATCTTCGGTTTATTACGCAAGGTCTCTGAAAACTATCGTCGAAGACTTGCAAAAGTCGAAAGCCACAATTCTCCTGGGGGTTCCGCTTCTTTACGACAAGATGTTTAAGGCGGTCTACCGCGGGATAAAGGACAAGAAATTAGTGGCGCCGATTATTCGTCCCATGATAAAGGCGACCGATATTCTCGAAAAGGTCGGCTGGAAAAGCTCGAAGAAGGTTTTGTTCAAGGAAATTCACCACAGGTTCGGGGGCTCGATCCGCTGCTTCATCGCAGGGGGTGCCGCTCCGGATCCGACGGTGGCGAAAGGGCTTCGCGAATTCGGGTTTGGATTCGTGCAGGGTTATGGGCTTACCGAAACTGCGCCGATACTTGCGCTTAACAAGCTTACCAATTTCAAAGACGATGCGGCGGGTTTGCCTCTGCCGCATGTCCAGCTCAGGATTATAAATCCCGATCAAGAAGGGGTCGGAGAGGTTTGTGCGAAAGGCCCGAATGTCATGATCGGATACTACAAAAACGAAAAAGCGACGGCGGAAACGTTCGACGGTGAATGGTTCCGGACCGGCGACCTCGGATTCATTGATACCGACGGGTTTCTTCACATCAGCGGCAGGAAGAAGAACGTGATAATATCCAAAAGCGGAAAGAACGTTTTCCCGGAAGAGATCGAAGATGCGCTGAATAGAAGCTCGTTTATCATGGAGAGCATGGTATTCGGCGAAGACAATGAAAAAGAAGGCGAAATCATCGGCGCGCAAATAGTAGTCGATGCGGAGGCTTTTATCGAGCTTTCTGAGACAAAGAGAGTTCAGATAACTCCGGAGCTGATCCATGATGTAATCGACGGCGAGATAAGAAAAGCCAACCGCGAGCTGCCGGGCTACAAGCAGATAAAAAAGTTTCACGTCCGCGATCAGGAGTTCCAGAAAACCACGACGCAGAAGATAAAAAGATTCACGGTGAGTACGAGCGACTAGGATCGGGCTAGCCCGACGCGTGTAAATCCCGCGCGTCCGGTTAGCGCATTGGGCCTCGAGGCATAAGAAGCCGGCCACGCCGCCGCCACCTGATGCGGCCAGGCCGCCAAAGAACCTTATCCCGGCGATGGTCGGGGCAGGCTCCTATACTCCTCTCGTCACTGAGGAGAAGGCATCTTGGCGCCCCGCGTATAATTCGAATAGTTGAGCCGGTGTTTGAAATTTCATGGTATGGGGATTAGATTTAGAGGAGAAATGTCAGATGAAAGGCAGAAAGACGACATAAAGTGTCGTCTCTCGACAAAGTATGTACGAAAAAACGCAATGCGTTATTGAAGAAGTTAGGCAAAATGTTTGGCTATAAACACCACAAGAGATAATTTAGATGGATTATCTGCTTAAGGTTTCTTCGACCGACGTAGAGCGAATAGTCAGGCGTGATTATCCCTCCGAACTTTATGAATCGGTCGTGGAGGCACTGAAGCAATTTGAAGGAGACTCTGAAAGCTGGGGAATTTACCGCGTGCGACTAGCTGGGCTCAAAGTTGCGGATGGAGACCTTGAGAAGTTGAAAACGACAATCCAGAATGCCAATGTCGATTTCCGCGATGTTCTCACCGAAGCGGAGTACCCCACAGTTTTCCATCAAGGCTTTCCCGCGGATGCTATCGGTGATTCTGCGCGACAGAAGATAATTGAAGATGACTGGCAACAATATTTATCATGGTTCTATCGAGCGTGACAGCATGTTACACTCGCCAAACACTTCGCCTAACACTTTATAAAAGGTCCGAGTCAAGAGACAAAATTCTCCCTTCATCGCTTTAATAGCGATGGCGATGGTTCATTCACAATTTGACGGCAGAGATCGTAAGTTGCACAGGCCGCCGAGAAGGCATCGCAGCTGAGGACTCTATTACTTCGGAACTGGTCCCAAACACTTTATCGGGCTTATGCTGCCATGGATTGTATAATGGCAGACTATCCCAGATGTTTAATCGGCAACGTGCCCGTATCCCAATCAACCGATGGGAGAAATAGGAGCATCTCCAGTTAGGCGCACGGGCTTGCGGGCACGAGGCCAGTCACGAAGCTTATCGATCTTGATGCCTTTAAATGTTTTAAATTCTTCTTGTTTAGCTAGGACATAATAAGCACACTTAGCGAGTTCTTTAGCAACGACAGTACGAGCGATAGTTTTGTTGGAACGATGTTCGACACGTTGTGCAAACTGTTTTATCTCAGGATAAAACATCATGGCTTTAATCGCGACCTCTGTGAAAGCATACTTGAGATATTCGTTTCCATCTTTGGAACCGGAACGGTGACTGTATTTACCTCCTGAGTCTTTTGCTCCAGGAGCGAGGCGACAGTACGACGAGTAATGTTTAGCATCAGCAAAGCGATGGATGTCACCAGTCTCCATGGCGATGATAGAGCCGGAGATGTCCCCGATGCCCGGTATGGACATGAGCAGCTGGACAGTAGGAGTTTTCCTGAGACGAGATTCGAAGTATTTCTCGAGTTCTTTTCTATGGTTGGTAGTTTGTAGACATTGCTGGTGATAGAAAGAGAGCGTCATACGGTACTCTTCGGGAAGAGATAAGCTTTCGAGGAACTGAGCAAAGGCTGGTTTATAAGGAGAGACAGGTACAGGAGCGATGTTAAATTGAGCGAGGATGCTTGCGACTCGTTGGATGATATTGGTACGTTTGTGTTCCATGACCATTCGTTGACGAAGGAGATCGCGAAGGGGTCGATATTCGATAGGGAGCTGGTGAGCTTCCGGAACGAAGCCCATACGAAGGAGTTGAGCGAGAGTGTGAGCATCGACGGCGTCGGTTTTGACTTTTGCATATGAGATGGCTTTTAAATACTTTGCATGAGCGAGAATAATATCGATACCGGCAGAATGAAGAAGGTCGCAGAACCAGTACCAGCCGGTAGTAGATTCTACGACGGCACGATGCGGCTCGGGCCATTGGTGAAAATAGGTGAGAATAGCTTGAGGGTCTGTTTTTATTTTAGTTCTTGCGATAACGGTTCCACCGTCATTGACGGTGCAGAGAGCGATAATTCTTCGATGAAGATCGATACCGGTGTACAACATGGCTTTCTCCTTTGGGTTTGTGAGTTGTTTTATGGTTTTCATTTGACAACTAATCATAACTATTTCTCTCGACTCAAAGGAGACCTTTTTGTAAATATCAACCGCAAAAAAGACGCTCGATTATTGTCCCGCTCATTATTGTATATATGGTATGCGGGATGCCGCAAGGCGGTGTATACCATGGTTCTCGCTTCATCCCATTTTGCGGCACCGAGGATTCTGATTTAATATTGTTTACAATCTAGCGGTTCGGTATATTTACCGCCGTAAAAATCCTTTCACCCTCCAACAAAATATTACTAACTTATAACTTATGATAACTTCTGAACAATTATCGAATTATAGATATTTAATCACCACTGCCTACATGGGTTTCGGACATCTCAGGGCAGCGCACAATATCGCGTCGTACAGCCGGCAGAGCTATCCCGCCGGCTCAAGTCCTCCGATTCTGAGAGTCGATCGGGCTCCATATTTAAACGGCATCGATGAATTCGTCTGGAAATCCAGCCAGTCAATTCATACATACGGGTCGCGCGACAAAGAAGGCAAGAATAAGTTTTTTTATAGCTGGTTTGAAAGCATGATGGCAATACCTGAAAACGGCACGCCGCCTTCGTTGGGTCCGTCGAAATTCATACGACTAATGCAAAAGCTTGGGGCGGGAGATGAGTTATTTAAAAAGCTCAACGGGAATGATCCGCCGCTGCTTCACACTTTCTACCTGCCCGCTATGCTTTCGGCGTACCATGGATACAAAGGGAAAAGCTTCCTTCTATTGTGCGATACTGACTTTCACAGAGTTTGGGCGCCCGTCGATCCGAAAAAATACGATTTAAAATATTGCGTCCCAATTCCGTCTTCGGCCGACAGATTGATCTCATACGGGGTAGAGAAACAAAAAATCTTCATAACAGGCTTCCCGCTGCCGATGCTGAACACAGGCGGACGCGATCTTAGAGTTGTGGAGCGGGATTATGATGTCAGAAAGACAAGGCTGAAGAATGATTCGACTTTGCCTCTGACGATCATGTTCCCGTTCAGCGGGGCAGGCGCCTACTCGAACGTGCTTTCCGATCTTGTAAAATCCATCCACGAAGATCTCAAAGAAGGAAGCTTCCGCCTGATAGTTTCATGCGGCAATAACACGCATGCCCTGAAAAGTGCGGAGAACCTTTTTATCAACTATGGGATTGAAGAATTGGAATTCGCAGAGATAATGTTCGAGGAGGATATCTTCGCCGCTTTCGATAAATTTAATTCGGCATTGAAATCGGCGGATGTAATGATCACCAAGCCGAGCGAGATGGTCTTTTACGCGGCGCTGGGCATACCGCTGGTATTTCTTCCGCCAATTGGCGCGCATGAAGAAAAGAACAGGAATTATCTATTCGAAAATAATTGTGCCGTAAATATGGTACCTGCCTCGGATTTTCCGAGGTGGCTCGAAAAGAGCAGGCACAGAGGTTTGTTGCTGGAGCTCGCCGAGAATGGCTTCACCAACCTTCCGAAAAACGGAAGTGTGGCGATCGATGAGCTGGTGAGCGGTTCAATCAATTGATAGATTATATATGATGTGTAAGACATTTTAGGGGGCTTATCATGGAACAGGTTATTAATTCGTTGAAAGAAGAGTTAGTCGCAATCGGGAAGAGGATATACGAACGCGGCTAGGTCGCTTCCAACGACGTCAGCTTCAGCGTGCGGCTCGACGAAGACTCTGTACTTATAACACCGACCGGCCTCAGCAAGGGTTTCATGAAACTCGTATATTTGATAGTGTTGGATATGAACGGAAACCTCGTTGAAGGAACGGGGAAGCCTTCATCGGAAACTAACATGCATATTCAAGCTTACAAAGACCGCCCGGATGTGAAGAGCGTCTGCCACACGCATCCGCCTTACGCGACGGCCTTCGCCGTTGCCGGCATTCCGCTCGATAAAATGATACTTCCTGAGTTTGTTATAATGCTGGACACGGTTCCGGTTGTCGAATACGGCGAAAATGGCACGAGCGAGTCGTACGAAAAGATTTCAAATTATATTCAAGATTATGACGCGCTTCTGCTTGCCAACCATGGTGTATTGACGGTAGGCAACGGCTTGTTGAACGCTTATTAGAAAACGAAAACTGTGGAACATGCGGCGATGATTGAGTCCACTGCGCGGCAGCTTGGCAAGGTGAATGTGCTGAGCAAAAGGCAGATCGAGAAATTACTTGCTCAAAGAGAAAAATGGGGAGTCAGGAAAGATGTCGGAATAAAGTCTACCAGACAATCAAAACGAAAGAAGAAACAGAGGGCAAGCTATAAGCATTGTGGAACCCCGTTTGTTGTCGTCACGATGGGTTTGTGGGCAAAAGAAGTGTGTTATGCGTTATCTTTACGGGGTTGCCGCGCCAGTTTGTTTTTCGGTTTACAAGAGGAACGACCCAGAGAATTCCAACGAGCAGATCTTTGATAGGTGCAGCCAGACAATATCTGAATCCAAGTCCGGTTTTCATAAGGGAATTCATTAGCGAATCTCCGGTAATCTTTGCCGCCCAGCAGAACGCCATGATCATTAAGGATTCGACAGAGAAACCTGAAGCGGCAGGAAGAGCAAGCGACCATAGCGAAAAGTTTGTCAACAATTCTGCTGCATAAGCCGGCTTATTAAGATTCCAACGAAGTTGTGCCCAGCGTGTATGGCGATTGATGAATCGTTTCATCGTCCAGGAATGATTCGTGGTGCAAATTAGATACGGCGCGACGACGACCTTGTACCCGTTATCTTTGTAAAGCTCGCCCATCAGGTAGTCTTCCGCCAGATAATTTCGCAGCTCCCACAGCCCGCCAAGTGCTTCGAATTGCGACCTCCTGAAGAAAATTGATTTCCCCACGACGATCCTTTTCCTCAAAAAATCAAGAAGGCTGATGTTTCCGATTATGAAGGAGTTGAGGTGAAGATTTTCAAAGAGCGCTCCCACACTCTCTCCGCCGATCCCTTTGATAAGGTTCGTGACGATTCCCACTTCCTCATTTTTGAAATAACTTATGTTTGATCGGAGATAATTCTTGTTGACGCTCACGTTGCTGTCGCTGATGACCATGAAGTCGTGATTCGCGATCGGGATCATTCCGTATAAATTGTTGACTTTCGGATTGAAGCCGAGCATCCGATTGCTGACGACGTAATCAATTTTTTTGCCGGGGAATTCTTCTTTGAGCTGTTTGACGAGTTCCATCGCGGGATCGTCGGATGATTGAATGCCGATTATAATTTCAAATTCCGGATAATCCTGATTGATAAATGAAAGAAGGTTTTTGCGCAAATTGCCGTCGATGCCGTTAACCGGTTTTAAAATGGAAATCGGTGGAAAGAATCGGCTGTCGGCGGAATGTTTCTTGAGCATGTGAGAAGAGAGAAGCTTATAGAAAGTGGCGAGAAGAGTTGTGATATAATAGGTCAGGCCCGCGCCGATAATTATTCCCAGAAGTTCTTTTCCCACCGCCATCCAACCGGACATTCGCTTACTCTTTCTTTTAGCATACGTAAGTAAACGAACAAATGTTAAGCTGATGTGAAGGGAACGTGAAGAAATGTCAAAATCCAAAGGTCAAAAAGCAAGAGGCAGCTCAAAAGTCAAATCCCGGCCGCCCCACTGTCACGGCCTGAGCTGAAGATTGGTAGTGGGCTATTTTTCACTCAAGGGTAACTTTAAGCCTTCCGTGAGTCATACCCGAACGTGAGCGCTCCAGGCGCCATGGCGTACAGCGCCACTCCTATCGGGAATCAATGAAACACAATCAAGATAGATTCCCCCCAAAAAGCACGCGGGAACGTCAGTTTGAGAATTTGACCAGGCTGCTCTCTTTCAAATAACCCATTACTTGAAGATTTGACTTTTTGATTTTGGCCTTTGAAATTCCTTCAGATAACTCCGCCGCTTAGATCATGCGGTGAACGCTGGCCGATGTAGTTGACAACATCTTCCCCGCCATCGACGCCGATCAAATTACCGCTGATGAAGTGTGCGCGTTCGTCGCACAGGAGTGATATTGCCCTGGCAATATCTTCCGGTGTTGTGGCACGACCTGTGGGATTCTTTCTCGTCGCGATTTCGAGCATCGATTGTGCATTCGGGATTTTGCGCATTGCAGGTGTATCAGTCACTCCTGCCATGATCGAGTTTGCGGTTATGCCGTACGGGCCAAGTTCCATGGCGATCTGCCGAATGTGCGACTCGAGTGCCGCTTTTGCGGCCGAGACCGCTCCGTAATTCGGAAGCACGGAATGGCCGCCCGAGCTCGTCATTGCAAAAATTCGCGCGCCTTTCTTGAGAAGTCCCCTGAAGAATGTGCCCTGGGTCCAATATACGAGTGAATTAGCCATCACATCGAGGGTCATCTCGATCTTTTTCTGGTTCATCGACTCGTCGGCATTTATTCCGAAATAGGGACCGAGGCTTCCGAACGCGAGTGAGTGCATGATTACTTTTATGGATGATTCTTTGTCGTGAGAAATTGCTTTCTTGATTTCGTCGAGAGTTTTCTCTCTCGCTTTCGCATCGGCAGCATTAATGTTGAAGAAGACCGCCTGGGCGCCCGCCGATTTGATCTTTGCGACAATGTTGTTTGCCAGCGGCATTGTAGTGACACGATCAAAATGAACGCCGAAGATGTTGAACCCATTTTTGGCAAGCTCGATCGAAGTTGCTCCACCAAAACCGCTTGAAGAACCGAGTATCAATGCCCAATTTTTTCCCAAGGATCCTGTGGATTTATTCGCTGCCAAATTGTCCTCCCGTTTTTTTGATGAAATTAATACAGTATTAAAAGTAATTCAACATGGTTTATGGCCGATGGCGGATCTCCAACAGATAATTGCCGTTGGATGCGAACCATGAACGATATGTCAAATCTCGCTCAACCGTTGCTTGAGCATGTCGATGTTGCTGACCGGTGTCGGGTCAACTCCCTTTTTTACGGCTAAATAAAAGCTCATCCAGTCGCCGAAGTGTACCAAGCTGAACATGCGTGCGAGCAGAGACTTTCCCTGTGAGTTTATCTCGGCGACTTCGGGGCAATATGGGCGGACGATTTCCTTTACAAAATCGAAACGAGCTTTTACCCTCGGATGATCCTGTTCGTCACGCAGGAAAATTACAAAGAATCGCGAGAGCAAGTCCTTTAGGGTAGAAAATCCGACAATCTCATTATGGTTCATCTCAGGGAAATAATTTCCGTAAGCGACGGTCTTTGCGTTTTCCGAAATCTGTCCGCGCCAGCGCAGGCTGACGGCATCGAACCGCTCGGCCGAGGCATAAACGATCGGAAGCATATTTGTCATTCGTTCGGCAAGACGAAGCGGCTGAGGATTACCTTCATAATTCGAATACTCAACGCTGAGCTTCCGGAGAAGTTCCATGGTCTCCTTTAATTCCGCAGGCTTCGGTTTCAGTATTCCGGCTTTTTGAAATGCGGTCAGCATCGTGAAGAAGGAGTAGCCGAGGGCCGCGCGCGGAGGCAGCCCGCCGGGAATTTTTATCAAATTGTGTCGTGACTTAGCGGCTGTCTCGCCGATTTTACCGCCGGATGTTATGACGAGAATCTGCGCGCCCCTCTTGCGCGCCATGGCATAAGCTGAAATTGTTTCCTCCGTTCCTCCTGAATAACTTGATACGACTGCCAGCGTATTCTTATCCACAAATTCCGGCAGAGTGTAGCTGCGGTTGACGATGATCGGAACTCCCGCCTGTCCGGCAGAGTAACTTCTCAGTATATCGCCGCCGATTGCGGATCCGCCTAGCCCCGTCACTACGATGTTTTTTATTCTTGCAACTGCCAATTTCAAGCCCGTTTTTTTTGCAATGTCGATTGCTTCCGCCGATTGTTCGGGAAAGGACTTTATAAGGTTGTACATGCCGGTGGAATCGACTGTTCTGATTTCTGTTTGGCTAATCAATATTTTCCTCACTGCTCGTTGTGTAATAAATTCGCTCAAACTGCGTCTTGAGATACTCGTTGAGCGTCTTCTTTATTTGTTCCGCTGAACCCATCTTCAGTAATTGTCTCGCAAACTTGCGAGCGGTCTTGAAATTTGTTTTCCTGATAATCTTCTTCAGGATAGGAAGCATGGAGCTGACTGCGCTGAATTCATCCAGTCCCATCCCGAGAAGCATAACGGTTGCGAGCGGATTTCCCGCCATTTCTCCGCACATCGCCACTTTTATTCCCGCTTCATGACCCGCGTCGATTATGAATTTTAACATTCTCAGTACTGCGGGATGAAATTCATCAAACATATTTGCAACGCGTTCGTTCGTTCTATCGATCGCAAGCAGATACTGTGTCAGGTCGTTTGTGCCGATGCTGAGGAAATTCACTTTCCTGGAAATTTCCTCGCTGAGCAGCGCGGCTGACGGTATTTCGATCATCACTCCGACTTGGATGTCCTTATCGAAGTGGACATGGTCAACGAGGAGAGAATGCTTCGCTTTTTCCAATATCTCATTCGCGCGGACAACTTCTTCAGGAGTTGCAACCATCGGGTACATTACTTTACATTTCCCGAAAGCGCTGGCGCGCAGAATTGCTCTGAATTGATCCTTGAGCAGCTCCGGCCGGTCGAGCATCATTCGAATCCCTCTCCAGCCCAAAAATGGATTCGGCTCATCATGGCTTTCAACGAATAGTTTATCTCCACCGATGTCGAATGTCCTGAATACCACCGGGTTCGGCGCAGCCGCTTCGACCGCCTTCTTAAACGCGGTAAACTGTTCCTCTTCATCCGGGACACAATCGGAATCGATTATCATCTGCTCGGTCCTGAAGAGCCCGATCCCGTCGGCGCCGTGCGGTTTCAGCGAGGGCAATTCATCGAGAAGCTCTATATTTGCTTCAACGAGAATATGTCTGCCGTCTGTCGTAAGCGCCTGCTCGTTTGCTTCGGCGAGAAGTTCGGAGTCAAGCTCCTCGCACCATGTTTTCCGTTTGGCATATTTTTTCGCCGTGCCTTCGGATGGGTTTATTACGACAACGCCGCGATAGCCGTCGAGGATCAAGTCCATTCCATCTTGGACATGCCTTGTCGCTTCTTTCAATCCGACGACGGCCGGTATTCCGAGCGAACGTGAAAGTATTGACGAGTGAGAGCGTGCACCGCCAAAATCGCTGACGTAACCGAGAACGGCGTTCCTACTGAGAAGCACAGCATCTGCCGGCGTCAATTCGCTAGTAACAACTATCGGAGTTCCTTCGAAGCGGGATTTCAATTTTCCTTCGGCAAGGTTGCGAATAATTCTATTTCTAACGTCTTCCAATTCGAGCGCCCGAAGCTTAAACATATCGCTGTCGCTTCTCTTTAGCTGCTCGATTTGTTTTGAGAATTCGTTCGCAACGACGTGCTCTGCGTTTTTCTTTTCAGAAATTATTCTTTGCTTTATTGCATCGAAAAAGATGGGGTCGGAAATCATCAATATCTGTGCTTCAAAGATCATCGCCTTGTCGCTGCCGAGCTTCTCAAGTGTGGTATTGTAAACCTTATTAAGCTCTGTCGCGGAGCGTTCCACGGCCTTTTTCAGCCGTTCCAATTCGGCGGCAGGATCGTCTATTGCTTTTTCTTGCACCACTACGCCGGCCTTCTTGAGGACGACGACCTTTCCGATTGCAATGCCGGGCGATGCCGGAATTCCCCGCAGAATAATCTCGTTTTGAGCGTCGCGCTGCGCCATCAATTCATGGCTCATCGAATCCTCTATCAAAAAAATCTGTGAGCGTCGAGAGTGCCTCTTTTTCGTCCACGCCGTCGAATATCAGCATTATTTTCGCACCTTGTTCTGCGGCGAGCGTCATAACTCCGATAATGCTTTTTCCATTGACACGGTATCCATCACTTTCAAGGTAAAACTCGGACTTGAACTTCGCCGCAAGTTTCACAAGCGACGCAGCCGGACGGGTGTGAAGCCCGAGACGGTTTTTTACTACGACTTCCTGTTGAACCATTTTCTTCCATTTAATTCAAGCAATTTCCGGCGATAACGGTCATCTGCGACGATGTTCCATCTCCGTTAAAATCTTCTCTGAACAAGCGAATTGGCCAGCTCAACAATTGCATCCTTTTCATCGGAGTCTTTCATCAATTCCAAATTTGACAAAGCGCGTCGCGTAAAATCGGCGACTTCTTTTTTTGCCGCCTCGGTAATTCCCGCTTCGCGATATATGTCGCGTACTGCAACAACTTCGGATTCGGTTATCAAAGAGTTTTTATACACGTCGTTCACTAATTCGAGTTTTTTTTCACTCATCAATTGTTGAGCTTTCAAAAATAAATAGTTTTTTTTCTTCTCGATTATATCGAGACCGCGCGGCTTACCGAATCTTTCCGCATCTCCTTCGAGGTCCAGCATATCGTCCAAAATTTGGAATGCGATCCCAAGATTCAGCCCGAAATCTCCGAGAGCGGATATTTCTCTTTCTGTTCCGCCGCCGAGCAGTGCGCCCAATTTTCCGGCAGCCATCAGTAATGCGCCTGTTTTTTTGGATATCATGTCGATGTAGCCCGTCATAGTGGCTCCGTCAAGCTTGCTCAGACTTTCATCGAGCGCCTGGCCGTCGCAAACCTGTTTCACGCCTTCATTGAATATCTGAAGTCCCGTTCTCAAATGCTTCCCGCTGCATTTTTCAAGACAATCATAAGCGAGAGCCATCATCAAATCGCCTACGAGGATCGCTGTGTTGACGCCGGCATTTACGTGGACCGTCGTTTTACCTCGACGAGTGTCCGCATTGTCCATGATGTCATCATGCACCAGAGTGAAATTGTGAAGAATCTCGATAGCGGCAGCACCATGGGACACGTCGTCGTTGAAGCTGCCGACCGCTTCGGCCGAAAGAATCGAAAGTAAGGGGCGAATTCTTTTTCCGCCCATTGAGAAGACATATTTTATTTGAAGCTTCAACGGGGAATTCTCAACCAGCGCGAGCGACTGCGAAAGCTCGCGTTCAATTATCGCTCTTCGTTCGTTAAAATTTTTTGTAAAATCTTTCAAACTGCCGCCTTTACTAATTTGAGTTTCTTAAGCTGGCTCAAGTTTACGGTTCCCGTCAAAAACATCACGCCTTTTAATTCTTCGACCCATGCGTCGAACTCTTTCACCAATCCTTTCACGCCGTCCTTGTCGAGCGCTTTGAGAAACGGTTGTGCGGCGGCACACATGTCTGCGCCGAGAGCGATCGACTTTGCGATATCTACTCCGTTTCGAATTCCGCCGGAAGAGATAAGTTTGATCCTTTTTCTCGATGGAAGTGCGTTCACTTGAGTCAAAGCTTCCGCAGTCGGTATTCCCCAGTTCCAGAAGCTCATTCCTGTTCTTTTTTCTGCCCGTCGAAGAGTTTCTATTGCCGACCAGCTTGTTCCGCCTGCTCCCGATACATCGATTGCGGAGACGCCGGCTTCGATAAGTCTTTTCGCGGGTTCTGCACCGATGCCTGCGCCGGTTTCTTTAACAATCACCGGTATCCCGATTTTTTCAACCATTTTGGAGATTCCTTTGATGACTCCGCGAAAGTCCCTGTCGCCTTCAGGCTGGATCATCTCTTGCAGCGCGTTGAGATGAACGGCTATGGCATTTGCTTCAACCATATCGATGATTTTGTGAGCGTTCTCCAGAGCAAAACCGTCCGCAACTTGTGCAGCTCCGATATTGCTCATGACAAAAATATCTTTAGCAACGCGGCGTACCACTTTAAATGTTTCGAGGTAGTCAACGTTATTGAGTGCCTGTCTTTGGCTTCCGACGCCCATCCCGATATTTTTTTCTTTGCAAAATTCTGCGAGTGTTGCGTTGATGGAACCTGCGCGAGCGAAGCCGCCGGTCATCGACGATACAATAATTGGTGCCGAAAACCTGTGAGAGAGGAACTTAGTAGCTACATCAATTTCCGCATAATCGATTTCCGGCAGAGCGTTGTGAATAAATTCATACTTTTCAAATCCTGTCGACTTTTGGTAATCAATTTTCTCATTTAAAACTATATCGACATGATTTGATTTGCGTTTAGCGGTTTGATCCATCATCTACATAAAAAATAGCCGAAATGGCGAAAATAAGCAAGGTTGGGTGGAACAGTTAAGGTTGCGCTTCCCTCGCCTGTTCAACGGGTTATTCCTTTACCGGCACCAGCAGCAGCGGAATTTTGCTTGACTTGCTGACCTTCGGAGCAACGCTTCCGCTCCAAAAGGCCTGAGTGCCTTTTTTGCCGTGCGTTGCGAGGACGATTAAGTCCGCCTTGATGTCCTTTGCTATTTTTGGAATTGCAGCCCCCGGCTCCTTTCTCGATGCACTCATAGTGACTTTTATTCCGCTAAGCTCGATTCTTTTTTGAAGCCGGCCGAGATAATCTTTTGCATCGGGGACGATCATGTCCATCATTTTCGCACTGGTTCCAGGAAGGAATATGTTCGCAGGTGTCAGTTCTCCCGACATCGATCCGAGACGGGGGACGGCGATCAAAAGATGGATCTCAGCTTCGCACATTCTCGCAAGCTTAGAGGCATAAGCGAGAGATTGTTCGTGAGCGGGATTTCCGTCGAGGGGGACAAGGAAATTCTCGAACTTGCATTTCGAATCTGCAGGAGACGGGTTCAGCAGGAGAACCGGCACGTTACCAAAAGAAATTACTTGCTGAGCGATTGAGCCGAAAAGCATGCCTCGAAGTCCGCTGCTGCCATGTGCGCACATTACGACAAGGTCCTGTTCCAGGTGTTCGGTATGATCTGAAATGCTTTGAGAGACGTCCCTCACGCCGGCTTCGTGTACATGAAAGTGTATTTCGACTCCTTCAAAAATCTTTGAAGCTGCTATGGCACGGAGATATTCTTCGGCTTGTTCCGCATTTGTCAGATGCCGCTGCCCGTGGATTCTTTCGGGCGGATTTTTTTCAATAACATGGATCAAGGTAACGGTAGCATGAACTTTTCTTGCAAGCTGAGCCGCCATCTCCAGAACGGACTCCGCCAGCGAGGAGCCGTCCAGCGGGACAAGTAGTTTTTTGACTGTCGATCTATCCAACGAACACCTGCCAGATTAAATAAAGATTAAGCAATATAATCAGAGTCGCAAAGACCCATACGGTAAATGTCGTCATCTTTTTGTTGACGAGAACGCCCATGATATCTTCGTTTCGCGTGAACATTATTAGCGGGATTATCGCAAAAGGAAGTCCGAAGCTCAAAAGGACCTGGCTGATGACGAGTGTGCGGGTCGGATCGAGTCCAATCGCGATGACAGCGATTGAAGGAATCATGGTGATCATTCTTCTCAGCCAGATCGGGATATGCTTGTGAAGAAATCCCTGCATAATAACCTGTCCGGCGCTTGTTCCGACCGTTGACGAAGATAATCCTGATGCGAGAAGGGATATTGCAAAAATCCAGCTTGCGGCTTTTCCCAATAATGGCTGCAGCGTTATGTGAGCGTCTTCAATAGTCGCGATGTTTGTGAGTCCGTGCTTGTAAAAAGTTGCTGCCGCCATTATCAGCATAGCCATATTGACGAGACTTGCAATTCCCATCGCGATTGTAACATCTAAGATTTCAAATCGAAATAGTTTGCGGAGTTTATGCGGGTCTTTCACGATTATTCTTTGCTGGGTCAAAGCCGAGTGCAAGAAAATTGCGTGTGGCATCACGGTCGCTCCGAGGATGCCCGTCGCAAGAAGAACGCTTTCAGTTCCGGAGAATTCCGGCACGAAAGTATGATACAGAAGAGTTCTTGAATCCGGTTTATCGAAAACCGTTTCTAAGAGATAGCAGGCCGCTATAACACCGACAAGCAAAGTGATTACGATTTCGAGCGGCCGGAAGCCATAACGCTGCAAGCCAAGAATTAGGAAAGTGCAGATTCCTGTCAGGATTCCGCCCACGATCAGTGGGAAACCGAAAAGAAGATTAAACCCAATCGCAGCGCCCAGAAATTCGGCAAGGTCGGTTGCCATGGCGACTATTTCCATCAAGGCCCACATGCCGTAAGTAACCGGTCTTCTAAAATTATTTCGACAATGCTCGGCGAGATTATACCCTGTTGCGATTCCTAACTTTGCAGAGAGTGCCTGTATCAGCATCGCCATCAAGTTGCTCGCAAGTATCACCCACAATAAGGTGTAGCCGAACTCCGATCCGCCCTGGATGTTGGTCGCGAAATTGCCCGGATCAACGTAGGCAACGCTCGCAATGAAGGCGGGTCCGAGAAAAGGAAGTAGCTTTGTAAAAATATTTTTCTGTGACGTTCCTGATAAAGTGGAATCCGCCGAATCCCTGGTTCTAACATCCGTTTGTTCTATAGTTGAGACGATCGGATTCTTTAACTCTTTTCCGGTTCCGTTAGCCATGAACTGCTTCTTTGTATTGGTTCTCTCAGTTTAATATAAGCGAAAGAGTTTCATTTTTCATAATAAGAAAGAGCAAGCGCATCACACCAGAAACCGTGGAAGTTGCGCAGGAGTCCGATACCTGCACCGGGATCGATTCGGCACAAGAAGCCGCTGCTCCGCCGCAAGCGACAAGCAATATTAAGTAGCTATAGGCCTTTAAACTTGCGGTACTCAAAGTGGTTGCTGTCCCGCTTTGCGGGGCGGCGGTCATGGATCTACATGATTAGAAATGGGGGTTGGGGAAAGAAGCGGAGCTTTACAAGTGTTTTCAAAAGCCGGAGCTTTGGAAAGAGAAAAAAGTCGAGGGTTCTAAGCTGCATCAGGAATCTTTCTATTTCACTATTCTGTGATTCGGAAGCTGGTATCGCCCTGAAGCTTGGGTCAGCAATGAAGTTTACCTTCCGGACTTTCTGTGTGTTCAGTTGTAAAGCCATGGAGCAAGAACCAACTATGCTCGGCTCCGTTCCTTCCGCCGAAACCTTCTCCTCCCGTGCTGAATTCAATTTCAATCTAGTGGCACGCCCGCTGGTTGGCGCCAAGATGTAATTGTACGGTCCAAGTAATTTTGTAACTTGGATCCCTTCGATTGACCCAAATGTTGTTTTCAATTTAGTTGACTCCCCTTATGGTGAGAGAAACTAGATGACGAACGGCGAATAGCTGTCTGAATTCTTGTGTATGTGGCTTATATTGCTCATCGCTCTGATTTCGATGAATGGCAAGTCATTACGGCCCGTTTTCTTCCGAGGAGTAAAGTCCGATTGAACTTATGATTTGCGAACGGGAAATAAAAACTACGTATCCAAATGTTCATCCATCTTTAGCTCTGACAGATGATCCGGATACGATTAGCAATTTAGAATCCCTTTTTATTCCCCGATTATCTTTACCACGACCCTTTTTCTTCGCTGGCCGTCGAACTCGGCGTAGAAGATTTGTTCCCACGGGCCGAGATCGAGTCTGCCCTTAGTAATAGGGAGGACAACCTGGTGATGGATCAGGGTACGCTTCAGATGCGCGTCGGCATTGTCCTCGCCGGTGCGATGATGTCTATATTCCGGTTTGAAAGGTGCAACCGTTTCGAGAAAATCCATTAAGTCTTGTTTCAGTCCTGATTCTTCGTCATTGACCCATATGCCGCTCGTGATGTGCATCGCGCTGACCAAACAGAATCCCTCTTGTACTCCGCTCGCTTTCACGTTCTTCTCCACATCTCCCGTGATGTTCACAAGTTCTTTCCTGCTTTTGGTGTTGAACCATAGATATTCGGTATGCGCTTTCATTTCATGCTCTCCTCGATTTGTCAAATAAACTCAGGTCATCGATATCAGATATATCGAGCCCCACCCAGTCTCTGTTCAGCATATGTCGGGACACTTTTCCCGTTGAACGGGCTTCGCTGCTCGACCGGAAACCATACTGGAGCAGTTCAAGCAAAGAATAAGGGCGGCCAGAAAAAATTCCACCCGCCCTTTAAATAGAACTTATATCGGTGAAATTTATCGGTATTGCTTCAAGAACTCAAGTCTGTCCTTCAACTGTGATGCAGGAACGAAAAGTTTGTCTTTTCCATAGATTGCATCATCGGGGTTGGTGAATGTAAGCTCAAAATCTTTGCTCATGATTATCGCTTCTTCGGGACATACCTCTTCGCAGAACCCGCAGAAGATGCATCTAAGCATATTTATCTCGAATAATTCAGGATATCTTTCTTTATCAAGCTCGGTCTCAGCAGCCTGAACCTGAATTGCCAACGGCGGGCAAACCCTTGCGCAGAGTCCGCAGGCGACGCACCGCTCCACGCCGGTCTCATCTTCAACGACGAGCACCGGTCTTCCGCGAAACACGGGCGGCGGAACCCAGCGCTCTTCCGGATACTGTCTCGTGAATTTTGGCCTGAAAAAAGTGCGTATCGTTATCGACATGCCGCGGATTATCTCCGGGAAATAGAGTTTTTCCCACAGGCTCATCTTCCGTTTTATTGCTCCGTTTCCATTCTGTGACATTTTAAACCTCTATTACTTAACTGCCAACATGACCGCGCCGGTTCCGAGTAAGTTCAGAAATGCAAGAGGCAGCAATACTTTCCAGCCGACGTTCATGAGCTGATCATATCTGAAACGCGGCAAGCTCCATCTTACCCACATGTATATAAAAATGAACACTCCGGTCTTGGCGAGAAAAGTCAATACCTGCACGAGCGCCGCGACGTTTGGCGGCATCGCCGCATAGTTTACAAACGGAATCGACCAGCCTCCGAAATAAAGCGTGACCATCAAAGCGCTCGACACGATCATGTTTGTATATTCCGACAGGAAGAAAACACCCCAGCGCATTCCGCTGTACTCGGTGTGGTAGCCGCCGACTAATTCCGGTTCCGCTTCCGGTAAGTCGAATGGCAGGCGGTTCGTTTCCGCAAATGCAGCGACCATGAATATCAAAAAACCAAGAGGCTGGTAAACTATGTTCCATAATCCTGAGCTTTGTGCTTCCACAATTTTGTCAAGCTGCAGGGTGCCGGTGATCATCAGCACGCCGATTATGCTGAGTCCAAGCGACAGCTCGTAGCTGATCATTTGTGCAGACGAACGCAGCCCGCCAAGCAGCGAGTACTTGCTGTTCGATGCCCAGCCGCTAAGTGTAACACCATAAACTCCGAGTGACGACAATGCCAGTATATAAAGTATGCCGACGTTTACATTTGCGATCATAAGATTTATCTTTTGGCCGCCGACCACGATGTAACTCCCGAACGGGATTACGGCAAGAGCAGAGAGTGCAACGGTTATGGAAATTACCGGCGCGAGCGCATGGACGAATTTATTTGCTTTTACCGGGACGATAAGCTCTTTCAGGGTCAATTTTAATATATCTGCAAACGGTTGGAACAGGCCTTTTGGCCCGACCCGGTTCGGTCCGATTCTATCCTGCATGTAGGCGCTCACTTTGCGCTCCAGCAAAACCAAATATGCAACGGTCGTCAGAATGACGAGTAACAAAACCACTATCTTGATTAAAGCAACAATTGCAATCATTAATTATAAGCTCCGAAATCCAAACACCGAGCTCCGAACAACAGCCAAGTTCCGATTAATGACAGAGAAGAATGACGGCACACCTTGAGAATTGTGCTTTTGGATCCTGGAGCTTGTCGGGTGCTTGTATCTTGGTGATTGGAACTTTTTGTTCAAACGACTGCTTCTTCTTTAGATTTCTTCAATGATGCTCCGCGGTCACCGAGCTTTGCATACGACAGCCCTTTAAAGCTTGGTACAACCTGGGCGATTTCTTCGAAGACTTTTTCAGCAGACTGGTATCTCAGTTTTCCTCCGAGTAGGTTTCCAACCGCCGAGATAATTTCCCACGACGAGCGTACGTTTCGCCGATTGCCCTTGTTCCATTTATCGAACGCGCTCCCGAATTTGTCCAGCCTGCTCATGTTGAATCTGCCGGGGACGCGATCCTGTTCGAGGGTCGAGAGCGCCGGTTTTGCCAGCTGGACTCTCTTTAGAAAATTCACGTACGTTCCATGTTTCTCAGCAAAGGTCGCACTCGGGAAAATCACGTCTGCCAGCTGCGTGGTCTTTGTGTCGATCCAATGACTGACGACCAAAGCATCTAATTTTGTCAACAGCTCTTCGATTTCTTTTGAGACAACGACATCGTCGTCCATAATATAAAGTGCTTTTATTTTTCCGGAGCCGATCAGCTCGTAGATTCTTGCTTACGTCGATTCCTTTTTGTGAAAATACGCCGACCTCGCGGGCGCCGTAACTATTCGGGGTCTTGTCGGCACGGATGAGAAAATTATCTTCATCGCCTTCGATATTGTGTCTTATGAAGTCTATATTCGCCGTTCCGAGTACCTGCTTTGCAAATTTCTGGAGCAGGTAATTATCTTCGACGGAAGAATATGCAGAGCCTATCACCGCAACTTCATCATTCGAGAATGGCTTCAGCGCATCGGCGGCGTGCGCAAGGGCTTCATCCCAGCCTACTTCTTGCAATGCTCCGTCTTTCCTGACCATGGGCGAGTTCAACCTTTTTTCAGAATTGACGTCCTTGAAGGAATTCAACCTGCCGTTGTCGCACATCCAGTAGCTGTTGACATCAGGATTATGACGGGGAGTAAGGCGAAGTATTTCATTATTTCGAACCCAGATATTTATGTTACAGGCGCGTGCGCAGCCTGTACAAATCCCTTCTGTGGAAGACATCTCCCACACCCGGGCCTTGAAACGGTATTCGCGGTTGGTCAGGGCGCCGACCGGGCAGACGTCGATTACGTTCATCGAATAGGGATCGTTAAGTTCTTTTCCCGGAAAAGTATCGATGAAGACTCTGTCGCCGCGCTCCACGAAAGTCAAAGTTGGATTTTTAACAACCTCATCCATAACGCGAATGCATCGTGAACACAAGATGCATCTTTCAGCATCATAAACGACGTTAGGCCCGAGCGGTACACGCTTCGACTTCTTGTTCTTCAACTCTTCAAACGCGCTTTGGCCCGGTCCATGCGAGTAGGTATAATCCTGCAGATTGCACTCTCCGGCTTCATCGCAAATCGGGCAATCGAGCGGATGATTTATAAGAATAAATTCGAGAATCGCCTTTCGCGCTTCGATGGCCCTGGCGGAATTAACGTGTACCACCATGTTGTCCGCAGCCAAAGTTGCACAGGCGATTGCAAGCTTCGGCATTTTTTCTATTTCGACGAGGCACATTCTGCAATTTCCGGCGATCGATAAACCGGGGTGCCAGCAAAAGTGTGGAATTTCAATTCCGGCATGCTGTGCCGCACGGATCACCGTCGTGCCATCTTCAACTACTATACTTTTTCCTTCTATTGTTAACTTTGCCATTTTGTATTCGTCTTTTATCTCCAAAACAAACTACTAAATTTTTGCGTTTCAAAAAAATTGATAGAGAGCTGCCTTGTACGGATTTTTGTCTCCCGCATATCTCGCAGATCACCGCAGAAAATGATCAGCGAAAATCTGCGCTATCTGCGGGAACATTATAGATTATTCACTTTTCTGGAAATACTCTTTGAAATATCATCGGTGTTAAAGTTGACAAGTATAGCCAATTTCTTTCCAGTCAGCCTTAGGTAAGTCAACACAACTTTGTGATGTGCCTCTGCAAGTCGTTCAATTGATTTGACCTCGATGATTACAAGATCATTAACGAGAACATCCAGCCTGAAACCCAACTCTAGTTTTTCATCTTCATAAATAACCGGAACAGGCACTTCGGTTTTGACACTTAAATTTGCTTTCTTTAGCTTATAGACAAGGGCGGCAACATAAACAGATTCCAACAAGCCAGGGCCAAGTGTATTATACACTTTAAAAATTGCTCCTCGGATTATGTATGAAATCTCGTTTTCTGTCATCAATCTATTTCTGTTCCTACTGGATACCCACTGAGTCATCCGAGGGATCTTAATCCAAAATTTCTTCAGCCGGCGTATATTCTAACCCAAATGCCTCGGCAACATGCTGGTACGTGATTTTTCCAAATGCCATGTTCAAGCCAAGCTTAATTTCGTTATTCGATTTCACTGCGTTTTCCCAGCCCTTGCCGGCAATTTCAACGGCATAAGGAAGGGTCGAGTTTGTGAGGGCGACAGTCAACGTAAATGGCACGGCGCCGGGCATGTTTGCCACGCAATAGTGCAGCACACCGTCCACGACATAAGTCGGGTTTTCGTGTGTGGTCGGATGACCGGTTTCGATGCAGCCGCCCTGATCTACTGAAACATCCACTATCACTGAGCCTTCCTTCATGTCTTTGAGCATTTCTCTCGTGATGAGTTTCGGGGCCTTTGCGCCCGGGATCAAGACGGCTCCGATTATAACATCCGCTCGTGTCACGGCTTTTCGGATGTTGTATGAATTTGATGCGAGTGTGAAAACATTCCGCGGCATTACATCGTCGAGGTAGCGAAGCTTTTGTAAATTGCTATCGAGAATAGTAACGCGTGCGCCGAGTCCGGATGCGATACGCGCCGCATTTTGTCCGACGACTCCGCCGCCGAGAACGACCACGTCAGCTGGCTCGACACCCGGCACTCCGCCAAGAAGTATGCCTCTTCCGCCCATCGGTTTCTCTGCGTACTTCGCGCCTTCCTGCGGCGCCATCCGTCCGGCGACTTCACTCATTGGAATAAGAAGCGGGAGAGACCCATCCGGCTTCTGGACTGTTTCATACGCGATGCATATGGCATTCGAGTTTATCATTGCATCGGTCAATTCTCTGCTCGCTGCGAAATGAAAAAATGTAAATACGATCTGATTTTTCTTGATGAGTTTGTATTCTGTCTTTATAGGCTCTTTCACTTTCATGATCATGCCTGCCGCGTCGTAAACTTCCACAGCAGTCGGAATAATCTTTGCACCGGCTTCCTTGTAAAACTCATCTGGAAATCCACTGGATGTGCCGGCATTTTTCTCGACTATTACTTTATGCCCGTGCGCTACCAATAATTCAACTCCTGCCGGAAGCAATGCGACGCGATTTTCATTCGACTTAATCTCTTTAAGTAATCCTACAATCATTGCCTGCCATCCTTTCTTGCATGGACCGAGGGCGTTCGACGCCGGCGGGTTCTCCGTCCGGCTTTTCGTTCTTGAGGAAGTATTTTCAGCGAAGCGGCGCCGTCCTTTATAAGGTATTTGCGGGAAGCCTCTGCAATGTCGGCGCCTGTTACTTTTTCTATTGAGCTAAGCATCTCCGAGGCGTTGAATCGTTCCCCGTAATAAAGTTCGTCTCTCGCGAAGAGCGATGCCCGATCCCAAAGATTCTCAAGAGAAAAAACTATTCCTGCCTTCAATTGAGCTTTTCCTCGCGCCACTTCTTCACCTGTTGGACCATCTTTCAGGAAATCGTCGATTGTCTTCCGAATTCTGTTGTCCGCTTTTTCGGCGTCATTTACGGAAGTGCAGGCATAGATGCCCAGGATTCCCGAATCGGCATAAGCGGAGCCGTAAGAATAAATAGAATACGCCAGTCCGTCTTTTTCTCTCACACTTTTATAGAGTCTCGAGCTTGATCCGTCTCCTAATATCACACCGACCATGGATGCTGCATATCTATCGGGATCATTTAGTCCCGGTCCATGACCGCCAAACAATAAATGCGCCTGCTTGCCGGCGTCGCGGTGAATAACGTATTTGCCGTTCGACTTGTGGCTATAGTTTCTTCTTAAGAGATTCTCGTCAAGCTCAATCAAGGTATGTGCTTTCGCGTCACGCCGTCCAGATGGAGCCCTTCGTGACAAGGCGGCAGCTGATAGTTTTATCGGAGAAAAATATTTTTCAGCAAGGGCCATCAGATTGTTTCGTTCGAAATTGCCCGCAGCGCTTATGACAATTCGATCCGCAGTAAAATTCTTTGAATGAAACCGTCGCAAATCTCCGGAGGTGAAGCTTTTCAATGAAGTCGCTCTGCCGATTATCGGCATTGAAAGAGAGTTACCCGCGAAAATCTTCTCTTCGACAAAATCCATCCCCCAGTCCTCCGGGTCATCGTAAATTTCCTGCATTTCCGATAGAACAACTTTCTTCTCGTTTCGCAAATCTGTCTCCGCAAATTTGGGATATAAAACCAAATCCGAAAGCACTCGGATTGTCGGCTCGATATCTTCCTTGAAAACCTTTGCATAATAACATGAGGCTTCTTTTGTCGTGAATGCATTGATATACCCGCCGCGGCCTTCGATTGTCTCAACTATTTCCTCCGCGGTAAAATGTTCTGTGCCCTTGAAGACCATGTGTTCTATAAGGTGCGTAATGCCGTTTTCATCTTTCTTTTCGTCGCGCGACCCGGAGTTTATCCAGACGCCGATTGCAAGGCTTTCAACCGATGATATTCTTTCACCGATTAGCGTAACACCGTTGGATAATTTCTCTCGAAATGGTTCGATCACATTAGCTCGACCATGATTATCGGGAGGATTGACGACAATAGAAGTGGGGCGTGTCCGTGCCTGTCCCTTGGGGATTCGTTTCTGCATTTTTATATAAAAATATATGATTGGAAACCCGAAATTTAAAGGTCAAAAGTCAAAACCAAAACTCAATAGTAAAAAGTAAAGAGGATATCTAATGGCTACTGAGAACGGAAACCTTTTCATTTTTCGCTCCTAGCTATTAACTTTAATAAACGCGCCGTTAGCTCAACTGGACAGAGCATCAGCCTTCTAAGCTGAGGGTTGCGTGTTCGAGTCACGCACGGCGCACGATTTAAGTGCCCAATGAAAAGCGTTTGCATCGTGGTGGAGCTTTCAAGGCCTTAGCAAGGCAAGTGTTCTGCGCCGAAGGCGCATCCGCCTCTGGCGAAGAGTCACGCACGGCGCACAAAGACCTAAATCTCGAAGGGGTGAATTCCAGGCATTGTCGCATTAGCGCTCTTGAATGGAAAGAGGATCGCATTTATCAATTGACAATGTTGCGTGATTTTTGCAAAAGGCATCCCGTCGTTTTCGCCGCCGGACTACTATATAAGTCGAGCGCAAAAAAAGGGCACCTGTGTGTGGACTGCTAAAGGAACCGTTCCTAATTCACGCCTTGTTCATCTTATGATGGGAGAGAAGAGTAGTTGCGAACAATAGGTATCAAAGGTTCACCTGAGTTAAAGCTTTCGGCGACCGATGGAAGAAGCTCCGGTTTCAACCCGAAGAACAGGTTTTCTCAATTTTACCTCGAACCCATGGAAGATGGATCATGGTACGACGAGGAATCACAGGCAAGCAGAAAACTTCCGACCACATTTTTTGTAGACACTTCAAAGACAATTCTCGCCAAAAACGACAGCCCGGATATCCCATTTACATTTAGTCTCAATCCATACCGTGGATGTGAACACGGCTGTATCTATTGCTACGCGAGGCCTTCTCACGAGTATCTCGGATTCTCTTCCGGACTTGATTTCGAAACAAAAATCGTAATCAAGCAGGATGCGCCGGAACTTCTTCGCGAGATGTTCATGAAAAAAAGCTGGGAGCCGCAAGTTATCTCATTATCCGGCAACACAGATTGCTATCAGCCAATCGAACGAAAGCTCCACCTGACCCGTAGATGCCTTGAAGTATTTCTTGAATTCAGAAATCCTGTCGGAATCGTGACGAAGAATGCGCTCATTCAGAGAGACATCGACATTCTCGAAGAGATGGCGAAGCTGGACCTTGTGAGCGTGCTGCTCTCGATCACGACTCTCGACCAGGAGCTTGCGAGAAAGATGGAGCCGAGAACATCTCCGCCATTTCGCAGACTCGATACGATTGAAGCACTCGCCGGGAGGAATATACATGTGGGTGTAAATGTTGCCCCTATAATTCCAGGCTTGAACGACGAAGAGATTCCGGCGATTCTCCATGCGGCGGCGGATCATGGAGCAAAGTTTGCAGGCACGATGCTCGTCAGGTTTCCGTATGCCGTGAAAGAGCTTTTCATGGACTGGCTCGATAGAGAGCTTCCGTTGAAGAAAGAAAAAATATTGAGCAGAGTCAGGATGACTCGCGGCGGCAAACTGAGCAGCAGCGAGTTTGGAAAACGGATGAGCGGCGAAGGTGAAATTGCCGAGATGATCCACAATCTGTTCAAGACGAGCGTGCGGAGACTCGGATTGAATAGTGACAGGTACCATTTGAGCGTCGAACATTTCAGAAGGAACCCGCCACAAATGGATTTGTTCCAGGATAAATAAGGCGGCGTCGATTAGCTCACAGCCGGCAGTAGCTTTATGTGAGCATACACGTTTGACGGACTCGATGAGTTCTGAAAGACTGTGCTGAGTTCAAGAGCGGCGCGAAGTGAGGTAGCGCACATGACGCTGTTGATCCATGATTTCCATGGAACCATTTGGCGGGTGCCGGGGTTCAAATCTTTATGATGATGCTGGGAAAATGAGTATTCCGTCTTTATCCCGTTGACAATCAGGAGCAGGGATAATTCTGTCACGAGTAGCCGTACATCCAACAAATTACGAGGAGAAAGAAATGAATGATGGTTCTACTAAACACAACGAGACGTTGGGTCGGAGAAGCTTTTTATCGAAAGCGCTTGGATTTCTTGCAGGAACAGCCATTCTCGGAGGGCTGACTAAAGCTCTGGCGCAAGCTGGTAAGAAAAATACGGCTTCCGCAGGTGGCAAGAATACGGTGGACGCGTTTTTCAGCACACCGGCTGTGGGCCAGATATGCATGTTTGCCGGAAACTTCGCCCCATCCGGCTGGGCTTTCTGCGATGGGAGCCTTCTCTCGATTAGTGGGAACGAAGCGCTTTTCAGTTTGATATTTACAAAAAGGTCTCCTTTGAGTCGAGAGAAATAGTTATGATTAGTTGTCAAATGAAAACCATAAAACAACTCACAAACCCAAAGGAGAAAGCCATGTTGTACACCGGTATCGATCTTCATCGAAGAATTATCGCTCTCTGCACCGTCAATGACGGTGGAACCGTTATCGCAAGAACTAAAATAAAAACAGACCCTCAAGCTATTCTCACCTATTTTCACCAATGGCCCGAGCCGCATCGTGCCGTCGTAGAATCTACTACCGGCTGGTACTGGTTCTGCGACCTTCTTCATTCTGCCGGTATCGATATTATTCTCGCTCATGCAAAGTATTTAAAAGCCATCTCATATGCAAAAGTCAAAACCGACGCCGTCGATGCTCACACTCTCGCTCAACTCCTTCGTATGGGCTTCGTTCCGGAAGCTCACCAGCTCCCTATCGAATATCGACCCCTTCGCGATCTCCTTCGTCAACGAATGGTCATGGAACACAAACGTACCAATATCATCCAACGAGTCGCAAGCATCCTCGCTCAATTTAACATCGCTCCTGTACCTGTCTCTCCTTATAAACCAGCCTTTGCTCAGTTCCTCGAAAGCTTATCTCTTCCCGAAGAGTACCGTATGACGCTCTCTTTCTATCACCAGCAATGTCTACAAACTACCAACCATAGAAAAGAACTCGAGAAATACTTCGAATCTCGTCTCAGGAAAACTCCTACTGTCCAGCTGCTCATGTCCATACCGGGCATCGGGGACATCTCCGGCTCTATCATCGCCATGGAGACTGGTGACATCCATCGCTTTGCTGATGCTAAACATTACTCGTCGTACTGTCGCCTCGCTCCTGGAGCAAAAGACTCAGGAGGTAAATACAGTCACCGTTCCGGTTCCAAAGATGGAAACGAATATCTCAAGTATGCTTTCACAGAGGTCGCGATTAAAGCCATGATGTTTTATCCTGAGATAAAACAGTTTGCACAACGTGTCGAACATCGTTCCAACAAAACTATCGCTCGTACTGTCGTTGCTAAAGAACTCGCTAAGTGTGCTTATTATGTCCTAGCTAAACAAGAAGAATTTAAAACATTTAAAGGCATCAAGATCGATAAGCTTCGTGACTGGCCTCGTGCCCGCAAGCCCGTGCGCCTAACTGGAGATGCTCCTATTTCTCCCATCGGTTGATTGGGATACGGGCACGTCGCCGATTAAACATCTGGGATAGTCTGCCATTATACAATCCATGGCAGCATAAGCCCGATAAAGTGTTTGGGACCAGTTCCGAAGTAATAGAGTCCTCAGCTGCGATGCCTTCTCGGCGGCCTGTGCAACTTACGATCTCTGCCGTCAAATTGTGAATGAACCATCGCCATCGCTATTAAAGCGATGAAGGGAGAATTTTGTCTCTTGACTCGGACCTTTTATAAAGTGTTAGGGGCAACTTATGGAGGTGATGGGACATCCACTTTCGCGCTTCCAGACTTGCGTGGAAGAGTCCCGATTGGCTTCGGCCAGGGTACGGGTTTGAGCAACCATGCCCTGGGACAATCCGGCGGCGAGGAGACACACCTGCTTTCCACAAACGAAATGCCGAGTCATAACCATTCGGCCGCTGCAGACAACGGCAATGGCACGTCAGCGACTCCTGTCGGCAACTTTCCTGCGATAAACAATGAGGGAATACAACACTATGCAGCAACCGGCAGCGGCGCGATGAATGCTGCTGCGATCGGAAATACAGGCGGTGGTCAATCTCACAACAATATGCAGCCCTATCTTGCCATCAACTATATAATTTCTTTGAATGGAATATTCCCGTCACAAAGTTAAGGACATTGGGAAACAATCATGGAGTGTTCGTGAAAAAACTTCTTTTCTTGTTGATTTTCTCTTTCTGTATGTCATCATGGTCTATGGCCTATGCGCAAAACACATTCTGGACTGAAATAGGCGGAGGAAGAATCGACAGCTCGGCATTTAACGGATCGGGTAAACAGGTTATTGTCAGCGGTCTTTCAAGTCCGTATGGGATCGCGTTCGAACAGGATTCAGGCCATGTCTATTGGACCGACGTGACCGCTGGAAAGATATGGCGTGCGAATCGCGACGGCTCGAGCCCGCAAGCGATGTTGTCCGGTCTGAACCTTCCGCGTGGAATAGCGATTGATAATGTGGATCACGAGATGTTCTGGGTCGAGAACGGGAGTAAGAAAATCAGGAGTGCCAATCTTGATGGCTCTAACGCACAGGACATTGTCACGACGGGACTTGGCGCGCCGACACAAGTCTCTCTTGACGAAAAGCACGGCAAGATTTACTGGACAGATAACGGAGGGACCGAGAAGAAAATCGGCATGTGTGGTTTAGACGGAACTCTGCCGACTATAATTGATTCCACTACCTCGTTTGTCTCAGGGATAAACGTGGACACCGTAAATTCCAAAGTTTATTGGTCGGAATACGGTCCCACCAACAGGATCATGTCAGCGAATCTCGATGGTTCGGACACTCTTGATGTCAACACACTTGTTTCTGCGGACCCGCGCGGCGTATTCGCCGATCCAATCTCAGGCAAACTTTTCTGGACTACATACATTTCTAATTCGATCGAAAGCGCGAACCTCGACGGTACAGGCAAGGTCGTTCTCGCATCAAGCCTGAACAATCCGTTATCGATCTTCATTGCCAGAGCGTCCGGCGCGACGGTCGTACATCCATCAAGCGTCGTGACCACATACGATTTATTCCAGAATTATCCGAATCCGTTCAATCCAACAACAATCATCAATTATCAATTGCCGGTGGGCAACCATGTTACGTTGAAAATTTATGATATACTCGGAAGAGAAGTGGCTACTCTTGTAAATGAGAAGACAAGTGCTGGAAGCTACTCCGTGAAATTCGACGGGAGCAGGCTTGCAAGTGGAGTGTATTTCTACAGGCTTGAGGCAGGAAGCTTTGTAAGCGTTAAGAAGCTAGTGTTGTTGAGATAAAGTCCGATAAGTCGTGTGTCATATGTGGAATCATGATGAGAGAAATCCGCACGAAAATTCTCAACCTATTGAACGAAAGTGGTCGTTCCATGGAACGCTTCCACGCTAAGGGGATATTCTGCCTATTGATTTGTTTGGTCGCGTGCAAAGAGGCAACAGCGGCCGTTTCATCTCCGCAGGTGGTCATAAGTGGTCTTCCTCAAGTGATTTGCACATCCCCGTTTGGCTACTATGTTGACCTTAGCCGCGAGCTGTCATTCGACGACGTAAAGGATAAGACCTTCTCAAGTCAGACGGGCGGACTCTCATTGGCAGCAAACAGATACAATACGCACGCGCATTATTGGATGAAATTCTCTCTTGATAATCTGGACTCCCTGGCTGTAACAGCCTATCTCGACGCCGGTTATTTCAGTGTCGTAAGTGTCTATGAAATCCAAAAGGAGAATATTGCGATTCAATACGGCGGGTTTGCCCTTAGAAAGGATGTCACCGTTTCCTATCCTGAATTAAATACTGTCAGACTTCTTATCCCTCCGCATACCACGGTCCAGTATCTTGTCTGTGCGTTTTCGTCACCGGATTACGGGGCTGGCTTTGACCATGTGAACGTATCCAGCAAGGAGTCTCTTTACTCTGCTTTCTATCATAACTATTATGAAAATAGAACTTTTCGTTTCCTTCAGATCCTGTTCTTCGGGTTTATGCTCTCCCAATTGCTTTACGTCGCTTTTTCCCGACTCATCGGGATAAAAAGGAAAGAGTACCTCTTCTATCTTTTCTACCTGATCCTGGTAACGGCATATTACCTGCTAAGGTATAATAGAGATGTGGGTATCTACTGGCCTTTTGAATATTATCCATCGATACGAGTATACTTCAAATCGGTCTTTCTCGCACTGCCATATCTCTTCTATTTAAAGTTTGCACGTTATTTCCTCGACCTGGGCGAGCTGGACAAAAAGGTTTTCAGAAGGTTTATTCATCTGGAACGCTTTATAATAGTCTATGTGCTTGTCAACACAATGTTGCGGTTTGTACTGGCTGTCCCCGACGACCTGGATGACATTCTCATGGTCGCCATCTTAGGCATTTTCGTCTATGCTCTCATTCTGATTTTCCAATTGATGAGCCATAAGAGGGTGCTCGTCAATCTAATCCTGACAGGAAGTCTGGTTGCTGCCGTGGGCGGAGGAATCGGGATTTTGATTACCTTTTTCCAATTCGACATCGGTATTTTGCACTCTAATTTGAACAGCCTTATCAGCGGTCAGGTAGGTATCGTAATCGAGACCATCATATTTACTACATCACTCAGTTATAAAACGCGTATGATGGAAATTGAAAAAGTGGATGACCAGAAAAAGCTGATCGCACAGATGGAAGAAAATGCGGAATTAAAGAAGAAGATGGAACAAACCAGAAATAAAATAGCCCAGGATCTCCATGACGACATAGGATCGACTTTGAGCGCCATTTTATTATTGAGCAACGCGGCCAAGTCAAAAATCCAGACTGGAGCCGGAGAGGCACGCGAGATTTTCGCAAAGCTCAGCGAGATAGCCGGAACTATGATGGACGAAATGAGCGATATCATTTGGGCCATGACCCCCCGACACGATAGCATGGACCAAATTCTCGAACGCATGCGCTATTATGCGGCCCCCATTACGCTTGCAAGGAACATGAAATTCCACTTTGAAGCAGATGAAGATATTCGGCATCTGAATCTCAGCATGGAGAAGAGGAAAAGTTTATTTCTCATCTTCAAGGAAAGTGTTATAAACGCTTTAAAATATTCGGAGGGGACGACCCTTTGTGTAAGATTTTACCGCTCGGACGGATGCATGCACATGCTTGTCGAGGATGACGGAAAGGGATTTTGCCATATTTCAGAAGCTGGCAACGGACTGGGTAATATGAAGATAAGAGCGGAAAACGCGGGAGGAGAGGTGGCGATCAGCTCCTCGGAAAATGCAGGTACTATGGTTCATCTAAAATTCCCGCTGTAGAATCATATTTTCATCCGATAGCAAATAAGAAAAAAAGTTTGGAAACTGGTGATACAATGCGATCATGGATATTTAATAACCTATATTCGATCACTTTACCGCTTGAGAAAGGCATTATTCTATTTGAAAAGCAGACCTGTACGTTGTGTCCCGTGTTTGCCACGGGCAACCGGTATAATGGTTTATCACTAAGGTCACATGAACTTTGATTCTTCAATCATCCGAGTAGCTCTTATTGAAGACAACGCGACTTTCCGGAGCTCGGTCGAAGAAATCTTGAATGAATCCAGTCAGCTTAAGGTCGTGTCAGCCCTCGATAGCTGCAATCAGATCGTACCGGAGTACAAAGTTGCCCGGCCTGATGTAGCTCTTGTCGATATCGGTCTCAGAAACAACGAGTCGGGGATTGAGTGTGCGCGCGTTATTCACAACTATTTCCCCGACACGAGGATCATGATGTTTACAGTGTTCGAAGACGATGATAAGATTTTCGACTCAATTTGCGCGGGAGCCTCCGGTTACCTGCTGAAGAAGACTCCGCCGGAGGAGATTATCAGGGCATTAATCACACTTTACGAAGGAGGCGCGCCCATCACGCCTTCCATAGCCAACCGCACATTAGAGTTATTTCGGGACAAGATTCATCCTTCACAAACCGAGTGGGGATTAACCCCGAGAGAGAAAGAAATTCTTGAATATCTCGCGGAAGGAAACACGTATCAGAGGATTGCCTCAAAATTATTCATCAGCATAAGCACCGTGAGAACGCATATCATGAGTATTTACGAAAAGCTGCAAGTCAATTCGAAGACTGAAGCGATCCGAAAGATGAATTCGTGAAAATATCATATTTTCATCCGATTGTCCACTGTCTACTTCTCTCCTTATTTTCTAACAGCAGTTTTCCGTTCGAACCGAATTCTCATTTATAAACACATGCTTGATAGAGAGGTGGACACAATGGTGAACGAAAAAGAGAACGCCGGAAGGCAAACAGTGAAGTTTGACGGAAGCAGATTGGGAAGCGGAGTTTACTTCTATCGGATGAATCCCGCAGGTTTTGTGAGTGTCAAGAAGCTCGTGGCGCACGCTTGAGAATAGACAAAATCAAAGAATAGCATAGAATAGAAGGAATAAGTAAATGAAATTATTCACAGGATTTGTAGTGTTTGCATCGGTTCTTTTTGGGGGATCTAGATTAATTCTTGCGCAAACGTCAATGCTTGACAAGACCTTTGGCACAAATGGAACCATGGTGGCATTCATTGCCGGCGGAGACAGCGACTACGACGAAGGTTACTCCTCTGCAATCCAAACCGATGGAAAAATTGTGGTGGCCGGCTGGTCAACTGATTCGTCAACTAACTACGCCTTCGCAGTGGCTCGCTTCAATTCAAACGGGACGTTAGACAATACGTTCGGCACAAACGGGACGGCAAGGACTTTCATACATGGTGGAGACAGCACTAATGATAAAGCTTACTCCGTCGCCATCCAGACAGACGGGAAAATTGTAGTAGCAGGATATTCAGTCAACACGACCGGCGGCACATCATACGCCGCCTTTGCGTTGGCGCGTTTCAATTCGAACGGAACCCTGGATGATGCATTCGGGACGAACGGAACGGCGACGACCTTCATAAGCGGCGGCGGACTTCTTGACGAAGGTCGTTCAGTCTCCGTCCAATCCGATGGAAAGATTCTCGTAGCCGGACTTTCTGCCGTGACACTTACATCTGGCGGTTTTACTTTTGCTACCGGCTCGTATGCCCTTGGAGTCGCGCGGTTTAATTCAAACGGAAAGATAGACAATACATTCGGTACGAACGGGTCAACGAGTATATCCGCGATCGGTGTACCACTTCTATATTATGCTTATTCATTAACCATTGAGGGAGACGGAAAGATTATGGTTGCAGGCTCATCAATTGATCCTGTTTCAGGAAATATTGGTTTCGCGCTCGCGCGGTTGAATTCTAACGGCGCAATTGACAACACCTTCGGCTCGGACGGAATCTCGGGAACCTATATCAGCGGCGGAGACAGCTCCAGTGACGTATGCAATTCCGTCGCAATCCAGCCTGACGGAAAAATTGTGGTTGCGGGTTCTTCTGCGGATACAACCAGTTTGGTAGAAAACATTGCGTTTGCTGTTGCACGCTTCGATTCGAATGGAACGTTAGACGCAACATTCGGCACACACGGAACAGTGAGGGCTTACATAACCGGGGGAGAAAACCCCTATGGAAGGGCTGACATAGCTTACTCCGTCGCCATCCAGACTGATGGAAAGATTGTCGTTGGAGGGACTTCTGGTTTCTCCATGCAGTCCTTCGCTCTTGCGCGATTCAATTCGAACGGAGCTATGGATACCACGTTCGGCACAGGTGGAACAGTAATGACTAATACATTCAGTACAGGTGATCAGGATCTCGACGACGAAGTCCATTCTATTGTAATCCAACCTGACGGCAAGATCGTGGCGGCAGGTTATTCGCAGGCTACATTTGGTGCTACTGACTTTGCGGTCGCCCGGTATCTGCAGTCAAACGTTACGGGAATAATTGAAGCTAAATCCTTCCCAAGGAGTTTTAGTCTTGAACAAAACTACCCGAACCCGTTTAACCCGAGTACGACTATCAATTATCAATTACCGATGAACAGCCATGTTACGCTGAATGTTTATGATATACTCGGCAGGGAAGTAGCCACGCTTGTGAATGAGAAAGAAAACGCCGGAAGCTACTCGGTAAAGTTCGATGGAAGCAGACTCGCAAGCGGAGTTTATTTCTATAGGCTGACCGCGGGAAGTTTTATAAGTGTAAAGAAGTTGGTGGTACTAAAGTAATGTTGCTTCATAATGAAACAAACGGAGCAGGTAGCAGAGGCAACCAAAGTGAAGGGATTACCTAAAATGTTCATGCATAGGACATTGATATATGTTTTATTCGTATTCCTGGTTGCCGCGGGATTCGGGAACGCCATGGCGCAGACCGGCTCCCAATCTGATTCGTCACAAACTTTTATAAGCAAAAACATCAGCATAAATGGCACTGCGGGAGTTTACGGACAGCTGTACGGCATCTCCGGGATTCCGGGGAGGCTACCACCCAGCCTGGCACGGCTTTATTTTCAGCCGACATTGACGCTCTTCAATTCTATGGCGATGTCTTTTGACTTTCTTCTCTCGACTGAAGGAAGCTCTGAGAGGCAGAGCATAAACCAGCTTGGGGTGAATCCATCATGGGGATGGGGGAACGCTCACCTTGGAGACTTTAGTGACATCTTCACCCCGTTGATATTTGACGGCATCCTTGTCAGGGGAGCAGGTATTAATCTTTATCCGGGATTGTTTAGGTTCTCGGCAGTTGGAGGTTTCACTCAAAGCGCTGTCAACGACGGCGCAACCTCAGGCGGCTACTCTAGATATATGTACGGAGCGAAAATCGGTGTGGGTAAGCAGGAAGGTATCTTATTTCGATGTCTTGTTTCTCAGAACCAGGGATAATCCATCGTCTTTGCCAGCCCCCAAACCTACAATCGTCCTTGTTACGCCAAACGGCGGTGATGCATGGCCTATCGGGAACATTGAAACAATTACGTGGGCATCTTCGGGGATCTTCGGAGACATTAAAATAGAATTGTCGAGAGACGGCGGGCAGTCATACACCGTTCTGTTTGACAGTGTGTCAAACACAGGCTCGCAGCCATGGCTTGTGACGGGACCGCCGGCTCCACAGGCACTAATCAGGGTCACGAGCCTGCAGGATTCTATAAGCAGTGTAAGTGCGCTTCCGTTCATGATAGGAACGGGCATAACGGAGCAGCAAGGAACCACACCCGGAACGGTGACAAATGCCTTTGCGGTAACCCCACAGGAGAACCTTGTTACGGGGGCGGATGGAAGGCTGGCGCTCTTCGATAACGTTTTGACGATTAGCGGTGAGATCGACGGCAGCGCTTACACGAGAGATATGCGAGCGTCAGCAATTGACAGCTCGAACTTGAACTTGCCGAAGGCTATCACCGGAATATATACGTTGCGCTCGAGCTCGAGTGCAGACTACGCTTATAACGGACAGGTTGGTCTAAACTTGCAATCTTTCAATGCGAAAATCGGATATGAGTATATCGGACCAGGGTACACTTCCCTTGGTGTCGCGTCTCTACTTCCTGACCAGCGTGAGATTACATTATCCACGATGTTAAGGATCTCGCGCGTTGCTATCAGCCTGAACGCCGGCCATCAGAATGACAATCTTCTCGGTCAGAAGAGCTACACGACGAACAGGGATCAAATTGGCGGGAATATCAGCCTCCCGTTCTCAGAATACTGGACGACAACTTTAATGAGTACTTATGTGGATATGGCAAACAATACTTCAAACGACACATCTAAAGTTGCATATTCGACCTTTATGGCTGGCATGACGCATATGATCTATCTCGGCGCCGGCAGTTTTCTCCAAATGGCTTCTCTGAACTACACTTACCAGAGTGCGGAAAACGGGAATGTACTGCAGCAGGGCAGCGGCTTAATCTCCCATTCTGCAAACATAAGCGTCTCCCTGAACGCAGCAGCCGACTTGACCATCATGCCCGCCTTGTCATTAATTGATTCGAAGATCGGAGAAACCGGTTGGACCTCGACTCAGACCTATTCTGTCTCTGCCCAGCAACGTGCTTTTGAAAATCGGCTCAACACATCTCTATCGCTTGCTCTGTCGAAAGTTCAGGGTTCCAATTCGCTGCAGATCGGTCTGTCTTCCAACTATGGATTGACAAGCGCGGATGCGATTACGCTGTCCATCGTGGAGTCGGTGTATAATGGTACAGGCAACTTCAACGAGCACACGGTCGGCTTAAACATATCACACAGGTTTTGACACATGCGATTTAGACACGATTTAAGTTTTGAAGGAAGAAGGAGGATAAGAATGGAAATCAAGATACGTTCGTTATGGCTTGTTATTGGAATCCTGTTATTCATAGCCGGAGGGATTCCGGGATTGATGGCACAAACGTCAAGTGTGACGGTTGAGTTTTTCGTGCAGCCGTTTCCGAGCCCGTACCTCAGCGATTGGCAGACTAATCCTTCTATCGCAACGCTGACGGTCGTGAATAATACGATTAGCCCCCAGGAAGTTATTATAACGCTTCTTGTAAAGACAAGCGATGGAAGACAAGTAATTTCAGGCAGCAGCTCCCCAACTGTATTATTGCATGGTCCGAATGTGTTGAACAATACGAGTCTCCTTCACGGGAACTTGAAATACTACGACAGCGGCATAAAGAACCAGATCATTCAAACGGGGAGAATACCCGAAGGGACCTATTCAGCCTGTGTCAGCATCGCAAGCATAAACGGCGTGTCTCTTGTCTCGAATGATTGCAGAGACTTCACGATTGTTTACCCGGATCCGCCGCAGCTCGTTTATCCACTCGACGGAGACTCAGTAAACACGAACTATCCGATCTTGCAGTGGACACCGGTGCAGGTTCCCATTCAATATCGTGTACACTATGTTATGACGATGGTACAACTTCTGCCGGGTCAGATACCATCACAGGCCTTGGCTGCCGATGTGCCGCAGTACACGAACGGAAACCTGACGAACACGGCGCTGCAATATCCAATCAGCGCACTGCCTCTCGTTGCCGGTGATACCTATGTGTGGCAGGTTCAAGCTCTCGATCAAAACGGATTCTCGCCTGCCTCTAATAACGGCAAAAGCCAGATATTTACATTCAAGTACCAGCCCTCCGGCGGAAGTCTCGTGTACCACCCCATGACTCCAATCATTCCGCCTATCATCAAGCCCCTTTACACTTCCACTACAATCTCCGGCACTATGCTTGCGACGTTTACACTTCCGCATAGTTCACTCCCTGGCACGGAAGGGGTCACAATCCATGAGCCAACTATTGGAGGATCTACCAGCTCGAGTGCGCAACCTTCTGTACAGCCGACGCCTCTTGCAAACACCACCTTAGAACTTGTAAATGAATTCATGCTCGTGTATGGATTCAATATCAAAACAGGGTTTCAAGAGGCCCCCCCTGTAGCATTTCAAAATGAGGGTCAGGTTGTTGCGACGACAACGACAGATGCGTCCGGCGACTTTTCATTTTCCGTCGCCCAAACAACGGCAAGTCCCGACACGCTGGGACAAAATGAAACGATGTTGGTTCAGGAAGCAGGAGGGCAAGAAATGGAAACAGGAACCTTGGTGTTGGTTTACAGAATAATTGTCGAAAGTCCATATTATTGCAGTCCTGACTATGATGTCTATGTTCAATCCGGCCAATCTGATAATGTTGGTCAATTGAATGCGCTTGCCAAATCATATTCACTGAACGTAACACTTAATCCCACAGTGTATGGGTCTCAATCACAATACGCAAGTTCCCCATCGGACCTACAGGGGTTCCTCGTTTATATGCTTAGACAAGTCCGGCCGACAGGTGTGCCCGCAAATGAAGGTTTGCCCAGCCCGTCATCGCCAGCAGCAGTGCAATCTATGCAAGTGGTTGCCGAGGCAACGACGGATGCGAACGGACAGGCGACCTTCTCCGACCTCGTTCAAAATGATGGACCTAACGATCAGTATTACATTTACGCGTCGCCCGACACGGGGTCGAGGTATAATTATACCGCGTATCCGACATCATTTCAGTTTGGTTTCGGCCAGGGCCCCGCGCAATATCCGAATTATCAGGTGACGCCCGGCGCGTGGACCAGCTCGCAAAGCTTCAACACCGAATATATCGCAGCATTCTTCAACAGCCAGTATGTTGCGCCGACGGTTTCAGTGAACCAGATTATGTATGCAACTCCACCAAAGGTTACCGGCTATGTTTATCGCAGCGATAACACGAGCACGCCTGTGGCTTCGGCGCAGGTAGTCGATATGGAATCTTACAACTCAGCAGGGAATCGCTTTCAGAACGAAACGACTACGATGGGCGATGGATATTTTACCCTGCCAGCGGATGTCAGCGGCTTCAGCATCATGGTCAGTGCGAATGGTTTCAGGGATACGACAATCTCTGTCAACGGAGGCGTTGCAATGGAGGTGGGAGAGCAAGCGTATATCCCCGTTCCTCTTCAGCCTGATTACAATGTCACAGGACGGGTAGTGGACGAACAAGGAAATCCAGTGGAGGCAAACGTGACAATCGGCGGCGGATCGTACGTCGTGGCGAATGGCAAGGAAGTTGAGGAGACTAAGATCATTGACTACCATGCTGTTCCCATCTGGGTTACAGCAAACACTGGATTTCAATCCCCGGCGGTCTCGGGTAATCAGCAAATAATAATTGATCCAACCCCTTATTCAGATACATATTTCCCCGACACCGACAATGTCAACGTAGTTACCACTCCACAGAATCTTGGGACATTCGTATTGATGAAGCAAGCCCACAGGATCAAAGTTCTCGTCACATCGGGAGGCGTCCCTGTCGCGCAAGCTCATGTCGGCATCGAAGGAGTCTGGAACACCGAGACCGATAACACAGGTACGGCGGACACTGTGTTCGACAACGCCTCAAACAATTTCCAAATTATGGTCACGGCACCCGACGGAAAGGATTTTGTTGCACAGGCGATAAATGCTTTTATTCCGTTGTCGAAGGACTGGACGGTTATCAATGATACATTAGCTCCGGCGGCGTCCGTTTCGGGAAAGGTTTTCGTAGGTAATACAGCAATCTCTGGAGCCGATGTGTTCCTCGCCCAGCAGCAGGCTTCCGACCTGCCGCAGGTTAGGACACAGACAGATAGTACCGGCTCTTATGTTCTCCACGATGTTCCATTCGGTACGGTGGACATTGATGCTGCAAAGTCGCAATCAGACATCGTGGGCGCCGATACGACCATCGTCATCCCACGCCAGGTTACTAATTTAAGAGCGCTGATCAATCTTGTTAATTTTCACCTTAGAATCTACGACGGAATGGATATAACCAAGCTGCTTGGTTTTCCAATGGAAGTTACTTCGCTGACAGAAAGCGCGACCGGCGTGACGATAAGCGGCGATATCGTCGGTCTCGGTTCGAACAGCATCTTTGCGCCGTCCGGTTCACAACCTGTGATGGGGTTCACTAACATTGCGATAGACTCAGGCAGTCAGAAGGATAGCCTCGGTCGCCCGTATGCGGTTCCCAAAAAACTTCCGATGATCACCGATGTTACTTCGATACCTCTTAAGATTTACGGCGCGTTCATTGGCGCACAGGAAAGCAGCGGCGGGATTAGCATCGATAGTTCGGCAAACGGAGGAGAATTAGTTGGACCAACTTACATAGATCCCAGCTCATTTTCTTTCTCGGGTGTTACACTCCCCACAATGTACCTTGGTGTTGCCGGCGGAATTCAAATACCAACAATAACTTCATCAGGGGCAACGCCAAAGGCAATGCAGGGTGGCTTCGAAGTATCCGACGGCAAGGGAAACTCGATTCATTATGCGCTTTATGGATTCAAAGCAGTGGCAGATTCCAGTGAGTCTTTTGTCGATGGAGACAGTGTCAGCCTCGGTACGACGATACACACCGACCTTGCAAATGTTTCCAACCCGGACGTTGATCTTGATATCGGCTTAGTGGTATTTAATACCAGTCAGGTTACTCCCATAACGAGCAGCAAATCGGTGAAGATTGCTCTTGAGAAATGGACTCTTGAAGGCGACAAGTGGTCGATTTCGCAGAATGGGGGTTTCATGATTGACAGCGGTGTGGTACAGACAGGAATTGTGAATATGCCTTTTACTGGTCTAACCATGGATTCCACAGGTTTCTCGGGCGGCAGCTTCCAAGCGAGTTCCATTTCGCTTTCTGGGATCCTTCCTTTGAGTACGGCTGGCCAATGGCTCTTCGGTTTCAACAATGCGTACGGCCATTGGTCACTCTCTGCGATTGCGCCCAACGGCAGCAAATCCCCGGTAGCTTCTATTTCGAACCTGCCGGGGACTGCACCGACGGATCAGATATCCATATCAACTCTGAGTTTATTGAGCAACGGCAGTGAGAGTTTTGCTATAGCGGCTAATTCATCACCCATGACGTTCTACAAAGTCGCGTCGTTCTTGCCGACCGGGATAAGCGTATATCCATCTGAAGTTCAGGTCGGTGGCACTATGAATCTCAGCATCCCTGGATTGAAAGCAGAGAACTGCATCATAAACTACACCAAACCAAAGAGTGTGCTGAAATACTCGATTGAAAGATTTCCGATCGACATAGCTGATGTGAACGGTGTGAACCTTGAATTCGCGAATGATTCGACGCAAACCGAAACACTCGATTCAACCGGATTTCATGTCACAGGAACTGTATCCGAGAACAGGGCTTTGGGTTTCAATGCCGAACTTTCGAGGACCGTCGATTCCACTTCTGTTTGGGTTTTGCCGGGACAGAAATTCAATATAGGTAAAAGTGGAACAGCATATCTTGCAAACATAGTCGGTTCGATGAAAGTTAATAGCGGTTCGTGGAGCAAGTTTGGATTCGCCGGTGATCTCACGGGAGAAGCGAACGTGAGAGGAAATCTAGGATTTGTCGTCTATGGCGACATCATTGATACCAATGGAACGCTGGACATCAACGAAGTGGATTCGAGCATCGGAGGGATCACAGTCACGTATGACTCTGCTACCGGCGCATTTTACGGCAACGTCTTCCTGTCTAACTCCGTAAAGTCATTCACAAAAGTCACAGGTCAACTGACTCTCGATATTGAAAACTCAGGATGGTATTTCTTCGGAGGCGCAAACTTTTCAATCAGCAAGTTCTCGATCGAGCTGGCGCTCCTCTTTGGCAATCATGCCATGAATGGTGCCATGGATTCATGCGTTCGGGGCTTTTCAGATTACTACAAGTACTCCCATCCGAAGGCGCTTCCGGACGTTTTTCCATCAACACTCGCAGGTTTTTACTTCGAAGGCGCAGGAACCATGCCTATACCGGACATCGGTTCCTGGTCCGACACGAGTGCGAATGCAGGAATAGCAAACGTAAGCTTGAGTCTTACGCTCGGTGGCGACTTTATATTTGCCATGACCTTTAGTGGCACACCGAGCACCGACCTTGGAGCAATGGGCTATGCTATTTTTGCGGATGCGACGGCCACTTTATCTGGGGACATAGGCGTTGTATGCGGCGGGGTCAAGGGCGAAATCACCGCATCAATATATACTGCCTTGCCGCTGGTACCTGCACCACCAACATGGGATTGGGAAGCTTATGGATATGCAGGATTGTGGATGCAAGCTTATGTTTACGGCGGATATGTGAATAACCTCAATAATCTCGGTGGCTGCTTCCCCAACTGCACGAATGACTCAACCTGCTCAGTCTCAGGAGACACTGCCTCTGCTCAGCTGGGTGTGGCAGTATGGTTTGGGTCGGACAGCAGCGGTGTCCACTTTACAGCAACAGGCAAAGCGAGTGGGAGTTGAAAATGAAAACACGATATCTATTCATCAGCCAAATTGTAATTCTTATTCTATTTTCGCATAGCGCTTTTTCCCAGGAAACCCGCAACACGTTTGCGTATGGGGGGACACTCGGCATATATGTCATTCTTGGTCCCGAGTTGCCGAGCCCTTCACGACCCGTGGATGCCGCCGTCGGCTATCTGGTAGAAAGAAGACTGTCGGGAGTACAAACATGGCAACAGATTGCTACTGTTGCTGCGCCTACAAGTGTTGCCGAATTTCGTTCGAGGCTTCAGACCAGTATGCGCGAAGTCACCCAGCCAATGCCCTTGAGTGCTATACCCGTGGATAGGCTCTGGCAAGAAATCGAGCACTACGGTGTTGGGGATTCTCTAAAATTGTGGTCGGCGGTTTTACCGGTTAGGCTGGCCGTCGGGATGATGTATTTCGACTCGACGGCAGAACGTGGAGCACACTATCAGTACCGCGTGTCGCTCATCGACCAGGCACGAAAGCCTATTCTCGTCTATGTGTCCAACGTAGTGTCATTTCCGGGGGCGGCGACCCTGGCAAAGCTGCACTCTTCTGAGAAAATACCGACCGAGCGCGTAATCGAACTTAAATGGATCGGCGAGCCTGCGAATGGGTTTTACACGTTCATCACTTACAGGCAGGTCGGGCTTCATGGAGCATTCAGTCCACTGAGCCAGACACGCCAGATATTCGCACATCGGGACACTGTTTTCTGTTCCATCATAGACACATCGGTCGTGCCTTACCAGATTTACAGATATTATCTTCTTCCCACAGATGCTTTTGGGAACCCGGGAGTTCCGTCCGACACCGTTCTTGTTGGATCTTACAGATTCGCTGAGACTCCACTTCCGGATTCCATGAAAGTTACAAGCTTAGACTCGACCGGAGGTTTGCGTGTAAGCTGGAGCCTTCAAAACACAAACGCAGTCAGCAGCTTAACGATTTATAGAAGTCTCGATTATAACAAGGGATACGAGAGGCTTGCGTACGTTTCACCGCAGGCCGGCTTCTATGCCGACGAGATGGCCAAACCAATGACGCGGTACTTCTACTACATCACCATGACAGGTCTCCTTGGCGAAACTTCTCCGCCAAGCGCAAAGGTTTTCGGACTATATGTGAGCAAACTTCCACCGCTTCCCCCGATGATAACCGCGGCGGTTGGCACTCCATCGGGTGTCCGCCTCAGTATTAACGCCGCAGACAACCAGGATGCATACTTCCATATATACAGGAACGACGGTTTCCATCGGAGTCTCTATCTTGTGTCGGGACCTATTCAGCGTACGGATTCGTTGACGACGTTCAGTGACACGAGCAGTGCTCTATCCGGAAGTTTAACTTATGCATATTCCGTCGTCGCAGAAAACACGAGTCACCTCTTCAGTAAATTCTCGGATACAGCTTATGTGCGGCCTCTCATCCCGACCCATCCGCCGGCTCCGCTTGATTTGAAGGCGCTCCATGAAGGGAATTCCATCCAGCTTTACTGGAGCGATATGCAGCCGTTTGACAACTTGCTCAGAGGATACATTGTCTTTAGAAAAAATATGAGCGAAGAAAACACTCCGCAGGAGTTCACAAAATTGTTTTCCGCGCTGCTGCCGGCCAATCAAAATCATTATACCGACACGACTGCTGAAGCCGGACTTTCGTACCAGTATGCCGTATGCACAGTAGATCTGTACGGCGTTCAAAGTGCATTAAGCGCACCGGCGGGGACCAGTATTCCGTCGGTGACACCAATTCCACCTGCCGGACTCAGCGCCGCATCGACAGAAGCCGGAATACTCCTTCAGTGGGATCGAACCCAACAGCCGAACCTGCTGGGATACCGACTTTATAGATACCAACGCGGATTGACTCCACTCAAAATTGCAACGGTCGCAGCTTCCGACTCTTTAGCGGCTATCGATTCACATACCACCAGTGGTCAATTGTACTTTTACTATCTGACTTCGGTGAATACAAAAGGCGTGGAAAGCGGCCGGAGCAGTGAGGTCGGAATAAGGAGATAGACACATAATGGCCTCGGCGAGTGCACATGCGATTACAGCCGGTCCAACGAGCGGAGAGTACCCCGCCGAGTTAAGAGTGAGACGTTTGCGTGCACAAAGATGCAAGCAACGTTGAAGCGATGGCCATAATAGTGGGAACTAAGATTAAAGGCATGTGAGACGTACACGCCTTCAATGTAAAGTTGACAGGTTATGGAATCAGGAATCTCCGGTTTGTTTTGTGCGCTCGGTCATATTGAGCCGTCATATGGGAACGTATCACTACGCTGCTAAGTTGAATAAGATGGGTCATGAATGTTTCACACATGGAGAGACAGATGAAAGACGGTTTACGATATCTATTTGCACTGCTTTACCTATTTACCTTTGTAAATGTACTGGATGCTCAATGGACTCAAACAAATTACTCATACGACAGTTTTCTTAGCCTTGCAGTTTTCCCAGCATCGGGCGACGCGGGCTCCACGAACCTCTTTACAGGGACTTATAAAGGAAGTATCTATCAATCTATCGATAATGGGGCAAGCTGGACTCAAGTCGATTCAGGTTTGCCGGGGAATTCTATTGGAGCTATTGCGCTCTTGGGCACGAATATCTTTGCGGGAACCTATGGTGGAGGAGTTTATCTTTCAACTAACAACGGCTCAAGCTGGAGCGCAGTAGATTCTGGCCTGACTAATCCCGACGTGAACGCGCTTGTTGTCTCCGGCATAAATATTTTTGCGGGAACTAACAGCGGGGGCATCTTTCGATCAACAAACAACGGGGTAAGCTGGACAGGGATCGATTCAGGCCTGACCAGCCGCTATATCTATGCTCTTGCTGTCTCCGGCACAAATCTCTTTGCGGGAACTACCAATGGCGGCGTTTTCCTCTCAACCAACAACGGGACAATCTGGACTGCGGCAAACTTGGGTTTGCCTACCGCGAATCTCCTGTCTATTGGCGTAAGCGGCACGAATATTTTTGCAGGTACTTTTGCCAGTGGCCTCTATCGGTCTACGAACAACGGCACAAGCTGGACTCCAGTTGATTCTGGCTTGACAGATCCTTATCCCTGCACTTTTGCCGTGAGCGGCTCGAACCTTTTTGTGGGGACGGTTTACGGCGGCGTCTTTCTTTCTACGAACAACGGCACAAGCTGGGCGGCAGTCAACACGGGCTTGACAAGCCTCAATGTCAATGCACTTGCGGTATCGGGGACGAATGTTTTTGCGGCGACTTTTTCGGGCGGCATCTTTCTCTCCACGAACGACGGTACAAGCTGGAGCGCAGTCAACACGGGCCTGACCAAAAACAATGTTCATGCATTAGCCGTCTCGGGGATCAATCTCCTTGCCGGTAATAATGATGCCGGCGTTTCTTTATATAATAGCGGCAGCTGGGCTCCAGTTAATACGGGCTTGACCGATTTAAATGTCGATGCTTTTGCCGGTAACGGCACGAACTTCTTCGCAGGGACTGAAGGCGGTGTCTTTCTATCTACCAACAGCGGTGAGAACTGGTCGCCAGTAAGCTCAGGGTTGGCAAACAATCATGTCATGGCTCTCGTCGTTTCCGGTTCTGATCTTTTTGCCGGCACACCGGGCGGGGTTTACCTTTCGACTGATAATGGTACAAGCTGGACCACAGCAAGCACGGGCTTGACGGATGATTCCGTTTATGCACTTGCCACTTCAGGCACGAATCTTTTTGCCGGGACCCACGGCGGCGGAGTTTATCTATCAACCAACAGTGGAACAAACTGGACTGCGGTCAATGCAGGCTTGACTTACCCTTATGTTAACGTTCTTATTGTGTCCGGTAATAATCTCATTGCCGGGGCTGAGGACGGTAGCATTTATCTGTCAACCAACAACGGAACAAGCTGGAGCGCGGTCAATACCGGATTGACGCTCCATAACGCCGTCTGGAGTTTTGCCCTTTCGGGCACGAATCTTTTTGCCGGGACTTCCGGCGACGGAGTTTTTCTTACCACAAACGAAGGAACAAGCTGGACTGCGGTCGATACAGGCTTGACAAATCCGAACGTCTATGCGCTTGCTGTCTATGGCGTCAAAATATTTGCCGGGACCCCTGATGGCGTTTGGAGTCGACCCCTTTCAGAAATGACCGCCGTGGAATCCTCCCGGGGAAGTTTTCCCACCAGCTACAACCTTGCTCAGAATTATCCTAACCCCTTCAACCCGAGTTCTACAATCGATTATCAATTACCAACGAACAGCCATGTTACGTTGAAAGTTTACGATATACTTGGAAGAGAAATCGCAACGCTTGTGAATGAAAAAGAAAATGCCGGAAGCTATTCCGTAAAATTCGACGGTAGCAGACTTGCAAGCGGAGTTTATTTCTATGGACTCACTGCAGGAAGCTTTGTGAGTGTAAAGAAGCTGGTAGTGTTGAAGTGACAAAGAACGATATAAAGGAATGAATGAGGAATAAACAAATGAAGCTGTTCACGATGTTGGTATTGTCTGCGGCAGTGTTTTTAGGGGCCTCAGCGTCAGTTTATGCTCAAGCCTCTGTGCTTGATAAAACTTTTGGGACGAACGGTACCGTCAGAGATTATTTTCCCACCGGAGACTCGCTCTCGGACCAGGTGTCCTCTGTGGCCATCCAATCCGACGGTAAGATTGTTGTTGCCGGGACTTCTCTGGATGAAACATCGGCGGCGTTCGCGCTAGCACGGTACGATACTAACGGCAGCCTTGATCCGACTTTTGGCTCCGGTGGTTTTTTTAGAAGCACCGACGACGATTGGACCGCGAGCTCAATGCTGGTACAGCCTGACGGGAAAATCGTGCTTGCAGGGAACGCAGATTTCACAAATACCTACGACATGGGTAATGTCGGCTTCGGACTCAAGCGATTTAACAGCAATGGAAGTGCAGACAACAGTTTCGGTACTGATGGGGAGGCGTACGTATTCATTGTCAGCAATCCTCCCGGTTCCGACTTTGCCAATGATGCCGCAACATCGGCAGGTATTCAAGCCAATGGGAAGCTTGTGGTGGCAGGATATTACTCTGAGAATAACGGCACGTATGGAATAGGTTTCGCGCTTGCAAGATTCAAAAGCAATGGGACTATCGACAGCACCTTCGGATCCGGCGGGGTTGTTCGAACCTATATTTCTAACACAGACTCTTCCGTGGACCTTGCACATGCCATGGCGATTCAAAGCGACGGCAAGATAATCGTCGCGGGGACATCGTATGAACCTTTTAACTATAATTTATTGGGTGTCACGGAAGTTGCTCTCGCCCGATACGATACCAATGGCACGCTCGATAATACATTCGGGACTAATGGAACGGTGAGAACATCGCTTCCCGGCGGAGGTCAGGACGACGAGGTCCTTTCAGTTGCGATTCAGTCGGACGGCAAAATCTTGACAGGTGGATATTCAATAACCTCAACCGGTCCTTACTTAAATTTGGGCAGCACTCAATTTGCGGTTGCCAGGTTCAATAGCAACGGCAGTCTCGACAATACGTTTGGGAACAGCGGCGTCGCAATGACCTACATCGCCGGAGGAGATTCCGTTGACGACCAGGCATCTGCTATTGCACTGCAGCTGGACAGAAAGGTGGTACTCGCGGGGAATACTTATTCTGCCAGCGGGACTGGCAAGTACGCTTTCGCCGTCGCGCGGTTTAACTCCAATGGAACTCTAGACAATACGTTCGGAACAAACGGCTCAGCCCTGACTGTCTTTCCGGCAGGAGATTCTACAGATGACGAAGCGAGAGCTGTGGCAGTACAATCGAACGGAAAGGTTGTTGCGGCGGGCTTTTCCTTCGGGAATTCAAACTTTTATCTCCTTCATACCGGATGGGCGTTTGCACTCGCACGTTACCTGCCTTCAAACGTGACGGGGGTAGAAAAGTTGAACTCTGTTCCGGAAACTTTCGAGCTCTACCAAAATTATCCGAACCCGTTCAACCCGAGCACAACTATCAATTATCAGTTGCCAATGGACAGCCATGTTACGTTGAAAGTTTATGATATTCTCGGCAGAGAAGTCGCCACGCTTGTGAATGAAAAAGAGAACGCCGGAAACTACTCGGTAAAGTTTGATGGAAGCAGACTCGCTAGTGGAGTGTATTTCTATAGGCTTACGGCAGGAAATTTCATGAGCACCAAGAAATTACTAATGTTGAAGTGACCCAGCATATCCGACAGTGTCATTGTCAACATCTGAGTATCGATTCGTATTAACTAAAAGAGAGAATACCAAATGAAGAAGCTGCTGCCTGCAATCGTTTTGATTTACATTTTCATGTGTGGAAATTCGTCTCAGGCGCAGTGGATCCGGACCAACCCCGCTGACGGCGGCAACGTACTGTCCCTTGTCGTCTCAGGCACATACCTTTTTGCCGGAACCGGCGGGAGCGGCGTCTTTCTATCGACCAACAGCGGCGCAAGCTGGTCTCAAGTCGATACGGGTCTGACGAACAGCACCGTCAATGCGCTTGCTGCCTCAGGTCCGAATATTTTTGCCGGGACTGATGGCAGCGGAGTTTTCACGTTAACCAACAACGGGACAAACTGGACTCAAATCAACACAGGTTTGTCAGATCAGTATGTCTTGGCCCTTGCCGCGTCGGGGACCAATCTCTATGCCGGGACTTACGGCGGAGGCGTCTTCCTGTCCACCAATAGTGGCACGAGCTGGGTTCAAGTCAATTCTGGACTAACGAATGATAACGTCAATGCTTTTGCAGTGTCCGGCCCAGACCTCTTTGCCGGGACTGCCGGAGGGGTCTTTCATTCGACGAACAGCGGCACAGACTGGACTCAGGTTAACTCTGGGCTGACGAATAATACAATCAATGCTCTTGCCATCTCCGGTCCTTATCTCTTTGCCGGGACTGGTGGAGGAGTCTTTCTTTCCACCAACAGTGGCACAAACTGGATCTCTGTCAATTCAGACTTGACGAGCAGCAATATCCTTAGTCTTGCTTTCTCAGGCGCGAATCTTTTCGCCGGGGGAAATGACGGCAGTATTTTTCTTTCCACTAACAACGGTGCAATTTGGACGGGTGTTCCATACGGATTTTCCTCTAACGTCACAGCTCTTGCCGTTTATGGCGCAGACATTTTCGCCGGCACAGATGGCAACGGTGTTTTCCTTTCCACAAATAGTGGTACAAGCTGGAATGAGGCCAGCGCAGGCTTGACATTTCCGTTTGTCTATTCTCTTGCCGTTTCCGGCGCAAATCTCTTCGCCGGGCTTTACGGCAGAGGCGTCTTTCTATCCACCAACAACGGTACAAACTGGTCCGCTGTCAACACCGGGTTGACGGAAATATTTGTCGAAGCTCTTGCGTTTTCGGGCGCAAATCTTTTCGCAGCGACTGGGGCCGGCGTTTTCCGATCGACAAACAATGGCACAACCTGGATCAACAGCGGGCCGCTGAATATTGCGATCCTTAGTCTCGGCGTTTCAGGCACAAATCTTTTCGCCGGTGGCGAGGGCAAAATCTATCGGTCCACCAATAATGGATCAAACTGGATCGCTGTGGATTCAGGCTTTGGGGACTATTATGTTCGTGCTTTTGCCGAGTCCGGCTCAGATGTCTTTGCCGGGACGCAAGGCGCTGGTATCTTACTTTCTACTGACAACGGCACAAGCTGGAACTCTTACAACTCCGGATTACCTAGCTCTGATGGGACCTACGGTTCAGTCTATGCAATCGATGTTTCCGGCAACAACCTTTTTGCCGGGACTTATGGCGACGGCGTCTTCCATCGTCCCGTCAGTTCCCTTATAGCCACAAGCTGGACTGCGGTCAATTCAGGATTGACGGATAGCTATGATTATTCTCTTGCAGTCCATGCCACGGATCTCTTCGTGGGGACACATAGCAGCGGCGTCTTTCTATCGACCGACAACGGCACAAGCTGGAACGCTGTCAACACTGGATTGACCGATACTACTGTTTATTCTCTTCAAACTTCCGGCTCTTATCTCTTTGCCGGCACTGGGAATGGCGTCTGGAGGAGACCACTCTCTGAGATGGTTACTGGAATTGCAGATAATCACGATGTGACTCCGGAGGAATTTTTTCTTAGCCAAAATTATCCCAACCCGTTTAACCCGACAACAACGATCAATTATCAACTGCCAATGAGCAGCCATGTTACGTTGAAAATTTACGATGTCCTCGGCAGGGAAATCGCAACGCTCGTAAATGAAAAACAGAACGCCGGAAGCTACGCCATGAAATTCGATGGGAGCAGGCTTGCAAGCGGATTGTATTTCTATAGGCTTGAGGCGGGCACATTTATCGAGACCAGGAAACTTATTCTTCTCAAGTAAATAAATAGTTGTGCGGGCGATGCCAATACTTGACAAAAAGCAAAAGAGGTGGCGAATGATTTTGTCTAAACAAGTTTACTTGTTAATAGTATTTGCAACAGTGTGCCTCGTTGCGCTGCAGCAAGTCAGCGCCCAATATATACAGCAAGGCAGCAAGCTTGTCGGTACCGTTGCGGTTGGAACCACAGAGCAAGGGTATTCTGTCGCTCTTTCCGCTGATGGCAATACAGCGATCGTTGGTGGGCCTGGTGAAAATAGTTATGCAGGAGCGGCATGGATATTTCTTCGATCAGGCATTACATGGAACCAGCAATATAAACTTGTCGGCACAGGAGCTGTTGGAAGTGCATGGCAAGGAAGTTCTGTCTCACTTTCCGCTGATGGCAATACAGCGATCATTGGTGGGCCTAATGACAGTAGTTATGCAGGAGCGGCCTGGATATTTGTTCGATCAGGCAGCACATGGTACCAGCAAGGCACGAAGCTTGTCGGCACAGGCGCTGTCGGTAACGCACTGCAAGGGCTTTCTGTTGCTATATCCGCTGATGGCAATACAGTCATCATGGGTGGGGTTTACGACAACAATAATGCAGGAGCAGCGTGGGTGTTTACTCGTTCTGGCAGTACGTGGAGCCAGCAGGGGAGCAAACTTGTGGGAACGGGCGGCGTTGGCAATGCACAACAGGGAACTTCTGTCTCAATATCCGCTGACGGCAATACTGCCATCGTGGGTGGAGCGCAAGACAACAGTAATGCAGGAGCAGCGTGGGTGTTTACTCGTTCCGGAGGAGTGTGGAGCCAGCAAGGAAGCAAACTTGTGGGAACAGGCGGCGTTGGCAATGCACAACAGGGAACTTCTGTGTCAATATCCGCTGACGGCAATACTGCCATCGTGGGTGGAGCGCAAGACAATAGTCAAGCAGGAGCAGTATGGGTGTTTACTCGTTCAGGCGGAGTGTGGAGCCAACAGGGCAGCAAACTCGTTGGCGCGGGCGCTGTCGGAAGTGCCGGGCAAGGGGGGGCTATCTCAGTCTCCGCTGATGGTGATACAGCTATCGTGGGTGGGCCCATTGACAATAGTGGAGCAGGAGCGGCGTGGGTGTTTGTTCGTTCAGATGGTGCATGGAGCGAGTTAGGCACAAAACTCGTTGGCGCCGGCGCCGTCGGCCATTCAGCCCAGGGTTATTCTGTTTCACTTTCCGGCGACGGCACAACGGCATTAGTCGGTGGGGTCTCCGATAATAGTATAGTTGGAGCAGCTTGGGTTTGGGCAATCCCCGTATTAGTGGGTCAGGTATCGTTGGTCTACCCGGCGGAACAGGCATTAGTATCAGCGACGGTAATACCATTCATTTGGAATAAACCGGCAGGCAATCCGACAGAATATGAGTTCGATCTGGCTACCGATTCACTTTTCAATTTCCAATCGATCGATTCGACTCTGACGGATACAACGAAGGTTGTCTCAGGGTTACCAGAGACACAAACATATTGGTGGAGGGTGAGAGGGAAAAATGAATATGGGTGGGGACCGTTTAGCGAGAAAAGATTCTTTGTCTTAGGTACCACGGCAGTATATCCGCAATCTGCGCTTCCGGCAAATTTCTTTCTGTCACAAAACTACCCCAATCCCTTTAACCCGTCCACAACTATCAGCTATGAGCTGTCAACCAAAAGTTTCGTCACATTGATGGTTTATAATCTACTTGGTGAGCAGGTGGCTATGCTTGTTAATGAAAAGGAAAATGCCGGGAGCTACTCGGTAAAATTCGATGGAAGTAGACTTGCAAGCGGAGTGTATTTCTATCGCCTCACCGCCGGAAGTTTTGTGAGTGTTAAGAAATTAGTAGTGTTGAAGTGATATTATATGGCACTTCGATGTTCCATGGTACGCCTTTTAAACACTTTAAAATTGATCGTTCTTTTTGAAGGTAAGTTACAGTGAAGATCAAGAACTCGACCAGCTGGATGTGATTTTGCGCATGGGAGGTGCAATATATGGAACGATTTCTCCTATCGGTTGCGTTGTTAGATATAGTGACACGGATGTCATGATGCACCTATTGCTTGCCGACAAATTTTAAAGGAGGAATTACCAAACACTTTCGCATTCACCGCATACTTTCAGATCCATAAATCTTGATTATAAGGAGATGTTTCGTGAAAAAGTTCTACAACTTGTTCTATGCAGCCGCTATTTGTCTGTTCATTCAGTCCATAGCGCTTTCACAGATTTCGATTACTACCGCTGATGTGCCGAATTACTTTGGCGTGGGAAATTCATTGTTCATCTATTCATCTTCGGACACTGCGATGATGAATATAGGCACAGCCTCCAACTCCAAAGCGCAGACCTGGACCGCTCCCACTGTTACCATTGTTGATTCATTCAGGACGGATAATGTCACTCCTTCAACGTCTCCATACATCGCCGACTTCCCGGGTGCAGGGTACACCCAGAAATTTACAATTTCGGACAGCGGTTTAACAGCTGTCGTTTATGAATACTATAAACTCTCAAACGATTCCATGGAAAACATTGGGTCGGCAGAGACCGAGTCAGGGAAGGTCGGCGGCAAGACGATTGACACCACCATCATTAATAAGATGACTAAGATTTATTTTCATCTTCCCACGCAGTTAGGAAACGTCATTACGCTTAGCTCAGACACAATCGCCGAAGTGGAAGGAGTTAAGGATATAATAACCGACGTTACAACGTTTGACGCATATGGTACATTGAATCTCCCCAGAGGTGCGTTCGGCGCGCTCAGATCGACGGCCGTGACCACTTCAAAAATATACAGCGGCTCCACTCTGATCTTCAGCTCGTCGGCTTATTCAATATCATGGATTACGCAAGAAGGATATGAATTATCGGTGGATGTCGATTCGCTCAGTTCGGGGACAGTAAAGGTTCATTCGGTGATCATGACCTATCCAGGTAAGACTCCGGCAACCTTTGTAAAGGCGCAGCCTGATCAGCCGAGCAAGTTTATGCTTACGCAGAATTATCCGAATCCATTTAATCCATCCACTGTAATCGATTATCAGTTACCGGTGAGTGCTCATGTGATACTTAAAGTTTATAATGTACTCGGCAGCGAAGTCGCGACGCTTGTGAATGAGAAAGAGAACGCAGGAAGCCACAGTGTGAAGTTTAATGGAAGCAATCTCGCAAGCGGAGTTTATTTCTATCGACTTGTAGCCGGAAGTTTTATAAGTGTCAAGAAGCTTGTGGTACTCAAGTGACTACAGGCAAAACCGGAAGGCATATTTCTCAATCGAAACCATGAGTAATTTAGTTGGTAGAATTTCTAATTGTTGCACCTTTTTTCTCGACTAAAAAGGAGAATACATAATGAAGAAGCTACTGCCCATCGTCATGTTGATCTCCATCCTTGTCGATGAAAACTCATTGCAGGCTCAATGGGTCCAAACGAACGGAGCGGCAGGCAATTATATCCGCTGTTTTGCCGTCAGCGACATAAATCTTTTTGCAGGAGCTAATGTCCTTGGCGAAGGCGTTTTTCTTTCCACTAATAACGGCACAAGCTGGACTGCGGTCGATTCAGGATTGATAAATCTTGAAACGGAAATCCCTGCGGTCAATGCTCTTGCAATCTCCGGGACAGATCTTTTCGCCGGTACTTCGGGCGGCCTTTTCCGTTCTACCAACAACGGCAAAACGTGGATTGAGGCTGATGCAGGCCTGATAAGCTCATTCTATCCTGATGTCCCTGCTCTTGTCTTCAGCGGGACGAATCTATTTGCTGCCACTTCGATTAGTGTTGGTCTTTCCACAAACGATGGCGCCAGTTGGACTGCCGTCGATTCCGGTTTGTCGTCTCCCCCCGGTGGAGTTTTCTATGGACAAGTCGTTTCTCTCGCGGCATCTCCAAACGGATCAGGCGGCACGAATCTCTTTGCCGGGTCTGGTACTTATGGTATCTTCCTGTCAACCAACAACGGCACGAATTGGACTGTGGTCGATTCCGGATTGACGGGCGAACCGACAACCGCGATTGCATCCTCCGGTGGGAATATCGCAGCGAATAGTCATGGTCAGCTCTTCCTTTCAACCAACGAAGGGACAAGTTGGAGAGCGATCGATAGCGGCTTGACGAGCGGTGATAATGCGACCATTTCTTGTTTCGCCGTCAGCGGCAGTAATCTTTTTGCCGGTTCGAGCAGTTACGGCGTTTTCCTATCGACCAACAATGGGATAAGCTGGGTCGCCTTCAACACTGGATTGACATCCTACGGAGTCAATGGTCTTGCCGTTTCCGGCGCATATCTCTTCGCCGGCACTTCGGGCGGCGTTTGGAGACGCCCCTTGTCGGATATCACCACCTTGGTGGGAAAGCCTTCGACAGTATTGCCCACGCAATTCGACCTTGCGCAAAACTATCCGAACCCGTTCAACCCGACGACGATGATCAATTATCAATTACCAAAGAACAGTTTTGTGACCTTAAAAGTCTATGATGTACTTGGGAGGGGGGTCGCGACGCTTGTGAACGAGAAAGAGAACGCGGGAAGCTACAGTGTGAAATTCGATGGAAGCACTTTCGCAAGCGGGGTTTATTTGTACAGGCTTGAAGCCGGAAGTTTCATAAGTGTCAAGAAGCTTATGGTGTTGAAGTAGCAATGGACAAGACCGGAGAGCTTTACTTGCGTCGTCCTGTCATCATGAAATCGCCAGTGCTGTATTCTTGAAATTCTAAGATTTGAATGCGGACTTCATATCTTCCGCGGAAACGCCGGAGCCCGGCTCGATGTCCAGCGTGGTATCGATGACCCACGAAATCCGTTTCGCTTCGCTCACGCTGCCATGCTGCAAGGTTAATCCTTGATTTATCGGGTCGCTTTCTTCAGGGATAACGAATTTCTTTTTGAAAAAAGAATCAACGTCCAGCTTCTAACACCGAATTCCGAACGCCTCAGGATGGTAGTAGTCTTTGTCCCGAAACTCCCGGACGAGCCGGCAGCGTTTATCAAGCTTCAGGCTGTTCTAATGTGAAGCGGCGCCCTCCCTAAAGACACTTAAAGTATCCGAAATGCTCCGGTCATGAGCAAGATTCTGCGCAATGAATTGACGAATCGACTCTTCCAGCGAAATTCTATTCTGCTTCGATAGATCCGCGAAAATTTCTTTAACCGCTTGCTCTGAGGCAGGGTCGAGTTGAGAGTAATTCCCGGATTTTGCCGGCTCATCGGATTTCCCGGCCGCGCCTTTTTCAAAAGCAGCTTCACCCTTTTGAGCCGCTGAAGCCACATGACACTGGCCGTTTGGTTTGGTTATTTCTTTCTCATTACCCGATGAAACAGTCTGAGCATTTCCGGACTGTAGGAATAATCCTGCGGCAATCAAGGATGCAAAATAAATTTTCCTCATAGTGGACCTCTCTTTCCCTTAGTTGTTTAGTCATACGGCAAACGAGGAATGGAGTTACAAAAAAGGGAAGGCAGGCCACAGCGGCATCTCTCAAAATCATTTTACGCCGCCATTGCACGGCGAATCTTAAAACGAAATACTTGCGGAAAATGACGTCGGTGACAAAGGAGATGCAGCAGCCTTGCAGAGGTAAACTCGCCGTTCTCCTTGAAGCCTTCGCGGGGGCAGCCTACGGAATGACCACGAGCCTTCGGCCTTGCATGTCCTCTCGCAGCCAGGCATTCTCTATGTCGTATAGTGGAACTGTTTCGACATCGATTCTGAGCTTGCCTGCAACGGCCAGTTCCCAGACCTTCGGCAGGGTGTCGAAAATCACTCTTGGCGGAATAATGCCGCCGCCGCCGCTCCCATATATCTCGACGCCCGAGCTGCGCAATGCCGCCGCTGGCAGCGTGATGGTCGGCCCGGCCATTGCGCCGATTTCGACTAAGCGATTTCGCAAAGAGACACGATTGAGATCGTGACCGGTCAAAATGCTCAATAGCACTTCCGTCGGGCGTCCCCACACGAAATCAAGAACGACGTCGAAGTTTCCCTTTTCGGCTTCACGGCCAAAGGCGGCCGCCAGTTGTTGATCGGGTAAGCTGAGTGAGATAGTCGCGTCCGCACCAAGATCATACAGCGAGTTAAGCACCCGCTCATTTCGTCCGGCAGCGATAACTCGACCGGCGCCCATGAGCTTCGCGATCTGAACGGCGAGTTTTCCCGCTGCTCCGGTTGCACCGAGTATGAGAACCGTCTCGCCGGGTTTTAGCTGTGCCCTCCAGGCGAGCGGCAGCCATGAAGACAGCGCAGGATTAGGAAGCGCCGCAGCAATAGCGTCGTCCATGTCGTCAGGAACGGGGATACATCGTGCGCGGGACACGACTGTTTTTTCTGCCATCATTCCATAAGGCCACCTGCTGCCGCCGCAGAAAACACGTGTTCCATCTTCGAGGATGCCGACTCCGTCGGTACCGACGACTGTGGGGAGTTCAGAAGGGCTGTCATAATGCGATCCGCGCGCCATCCCCTTGTCTAAGTTTTTTATCGATGCGGCTTTGACACGGACAACTACTTCACCGGATGCCGGTACGGGCTCCGGAAAGTCATCATACCGCGGCGGCTGTCCCAACGTATGTAATACTGCAGCTTTCATGTTCAGCTTATCCCTTTCCAAAAATTAACGTTGATGGAAGTGCCGTAGCCTTGCGAACGTATCTGTGCCTGATCTCCGGAATCCTCTCAAAGTCTCTCTGCCCGTTATCCGTTCTCGCTGTCGAGTCTCGCCATTTGGTCCATGCTATACCGGGTTCCGGCGACTGAATTCACAGGGATCGTTTCCTCGATGCGGGCAGCTTCCTCTTTTGAAAGTTTGACGTTGAGCGAGGCTACTGCTTCCTTCAGCTGCTCGCGTGTGCGGCAGCCGATTACCGGCACGATGTCGGAACCCCTCGAAAGCACCCATGCTATGGCAAGCTGTGCCACGGTACAGGCGCGTGAGACCGCGATGCTTCGAAGAGACTCGACAAGCGAAAGGTTACGGTCAACATTCTCGCCGCTGAACCGCGGCATGTGACTTCGCATGTCTCTCCCTTCAGACTTCGCTTTCGACCAGCGCCCGCTCAGAAGTCCGCGTGAAAGGACTCCGTACGCGGTTATTCCAATGCCGAGTTCACGGCAGGTCGGAAGGATTTTTGATTCGATCCCGCGAGAGAAGAGCGAGTACTCGATCTGGAGATCGACGATTGGGTGAACGGCATTTGCGCGTCTTATCGTATCGACGCCGGCCTCCGAGAGCGCAATGTGGCGCACGTATCCCGCGTTTACCATGTCTGCAATCGCTCCGACTGTGTCTTCGATGGGGACTGAAGGATCGAGGCGTGATGGGCGGTAGATGTCGACGTAATCTGTGCCGAGGCGCTTGAGTGAGTAGCTCAGAAAATTCTTCACGGAGTTGGGCCTACCGTCAAACCCGACGAATGCCCCGGAGGGATCGCGCATCCCGCCGAACTTCACGCTGAGCAGATACTCGCTGCGGTTTCTTCCCTCCAAAGCTCTGCGCAGCAGCATCTCGTTGCTCCCCATGGCGTAGAAGTCGCCGGTATCGAGAAGCGTTATGCCCGCATCGAGCGCGGCATGGATCGTGGCTATACTTTCCGATTCGTCGGCGTGCCCGTATACTTCTGACATCCCCATGCAGCCGAGCCCGATTGCGGGGACGGATATTCTTCCAAGTCGCCGTGTTAGCATCTCGTGTTTACTCCTATGCTCGTTGCTCTATTCTCGTTTCCAGAATTTAAGCAGTGTTGGAAATGGGAACAACGAAGATGTATTTTGTTTTTTGTCCAATTGCTCTTTTATCTATAACATCTCGTCAACAATCAAAAGCTTAATTTGAACACTGAAGAACACATAGAGAATCGAGGTCACACTCTTTACGTCACAAAAGCGGACGGCACCGCTGGCCTGAGCGGAAAGTTAGTCTTTATAATGGCAGTGGCATGCGGCGTGAGCGTTGCCAACCTCTACTGGGCACAGCCGCTCCTTGATACCATCGCCGCCGCCTTCCACACCGGCACAACCGCGGCGGGCCTCATCGTCACCTTCACTCAGATCGGGTACGCCATCGGGCTCATGTTCATCGTGCCCCTCGGCGATCTGCTCGAGCGAAGGAGGCTGATTGTCTTCATCTCCGGGCTCGTCTCCGTATCGCTGGTCGTTGCCGCTCTTTCACCGACCGTCCACTTCTTCATTATCGCCTCACTCGTTGTCGGAGTTACGTCGGTCGTTGTCCAGATTCTGATCCCATTTGCTGCATCGCTCGCACTCGACCACGAACGCGGGAAGGTTGTCGGCAGTGTAATGAGCGGGACGCTCCTCGGCATCCTCTTCGCGAGAACGGTCGCCGGATTAGTCTCCGAGGCAGCGGGCTGGCGGGCGGTATTCTGGTTCGCGGCGGTGCTGGTGCTCGTTATTACGATCATCCTGCGAAGGACGCTTCCGAAATACAAACACAGTCTTGACATGAGCTATCCGCGTCTTCTACGCTCGGTCGGCCATCTCGTGAAGACCGAGAAGGTGCTCAGGCTGCGGTCGGTCTACGGCGCCCTGGTCTTTGCGGATTTCAGCGTGCTCTGGACGAGCCTGACATTCCTGCTCGCCGGCACGCCGTACCATTTCTCCGAGGCAATGATCGGGCTGTTCGGACTCGTCGGTGCGGCGGGCGCGATAACCGCCAACTTTGCAGGCCGGCTCGCGGACAAGGGACTCGCCAACAAAACAACCATCGTCCTTCTCGCCATCAATGTCATTGCCTTCATAATAATGATACCGGGCACTACTCACCTGCTCCCGGTAATCATCGGGATATTGATACTCGATGCCCGGGTACAGGGAACACACATCACCAACCAGAGCGAAATTTACCGGCTGAGTCCTGAAGCGCGGAGCCGCCTCACGACGGCATACATGGTTAGTTATTTCACAGGAGGGGCGATAGGGTCGGCGACTTCGGCGGTCATATACAGCTCCCACGGCTGGGTCGGCGTCTGCCTGCTGGGGCTGGGATACGCGGTGATAGCCGTAATCTTCTGGGTGATGGAACAGCTGATTTTCAGGCGGGGAAGAACTTACGCGTTGAGACATGGAGATTTATAAATCCCTTTTTCGTGTATAATAATTGGATCGAAAGCGCATCGAGCCTTCGAAGGCCGGAACGGCGTGGAGTGCGGTCGACTACCTCAGTAGGAAGCGTGACCACCTCTCGTCTTCCTCGGCGCTTAGTCGGCTCTATCTCTGCATTGAGCGTGCCATCCGGAAATTGGCAGGCGGGGAGCAAAAAGAGAGGTGGAACGATATGTGGGAACTCCTCAAAGCGCGGCGGCTGCCCCTGTACATGCAAAAAAGCAGCTTTCATGTTGCTCATTTTCATACTCGGAAGATAATTCACGCAGACCAGCCTAAAAAAAGCGAGGATTGCCCAATTCAAGTAAACAAGTAATTTGGAAAGCAGAGAGTCGATACCGCTGAATTCTGCGAGAAAAGGCCCATTTCAGACGAAGCGGAAGCTGGAAGCAGTGGAAATATAGTTCAAGCATCATGTTTAATCCAGAAATGAAGACGTTCCTTTCCCCCGCCCTTGTGACCTACTCTAAACGTGGAAAACTTCGCACGAAGGAAATAAATGGCAAAAAGCGTGTGCGGCAAGCTCGGCCAAGAACGCAAACTCGAACCGACTCTTAAGTCGAAAACACAAGAATAGGGTTGATTCCTGGTATTCTGCCGCCCATAAAATTCAATGCGGAGTGGCAAAATTCACCGCGTCGAGATTGCCCCAGACAGCTTTTTCCTTTAGATCGCACAATATATCCGACAAAGGCACATTTACGACCACTCCTCATCTGAGTTTTTACCGGTCGACGCGAGAGTGATTTGGAGCACGCGCACTTTACTTGCAATATTCATTTGTTTATATTGGTACATAAAGTTGAGGGGATTCGAAAGACATTTAATACTTCAGCAATAGATTCTTTATTGAGAGATAGGTCGAGATGGGACAGATTGACGAAAACTCTTTTGCTAGCTTGAACGGCTCGCCGGATCAGTTCATATTTCGTTTGCTTGTTGAAAGAACTTCCGCGGCAATGTTTGTTTACCAGAACAACAAAATCCGTTATGCAAATGAGGCGTTCATTGCCATGGTTGGGTACGATGGCCACGAACTGCTTGAAAAGAACTTTTGGGAGATCGTGCATCCGGACTTCAGGGAGTTAGAAAAGGAATTAGGATCAGCACGTCAGCAGGGTAAAGACGTGCCATCTCATTACGAAATTAAGCTCCGCAGGAAATCCGGTGAAGTACGATGGGCGGATTTCACCGTATCGATATTAGACCATCAGGGCGAACTTGCGGTCCTAATAACGGCATACGACGTTACGGAGCTAAGGGCGGCGAAGCGAAAGGAGGAAGAGATCGAGGAATGGTACAGGTTTATTGTGGATCGATCACCTGATCCTATCATGGTGCAGAGCGACGGCGTATTGGTCTATTTGAACTCCTCTGCCGTGAAGCTTTTAGGTGCAGCGTCTTTGCGAGAAGTTGTCGCATCCCCCATAACTAAGTTCGTTCATCCTCAATCAATCGCGGCGGTCACGAACCTGCTCAATATGATTGCGAAGATTGCCCAAGGTGTAGAACTTAATGATCAGCGGTTTGTGCGTTTTGATGGATCAATTATCGACGTGGACCTGGTAACTGTTCCGACAATTTATCTGGGAAAGTCTGCTTTTCAGATTTATCTAAGGGATGTTACAGACCAAAATCAATCACGCGAACTTTTGCGTCTTCAAACAGCAGCTCTGAACAGGGCTGCGAACGCAATCGTGATAACCGATAAAGACGCCAAGATTGTCTGGGCTAATCCATCGTTTGAGACGCTCACGGGATATGAGTCTTCGGAGTTCATGCGCAAGAAAATAAAGGATCTGGTCAAATCCGATAAACAAAACAGTGATTTTTACAAGGACCTTTGGAATACTATTCTTGCCGGCAGGATTTGGCACGGTGAACTAATTAATCGACGAAAGAACGGCAGCATTTATACGGAGGATATGACGATTGCGCCAGTTGCGGATGAAAATGGTACAATAACTCACTTTGTGGCAATAAAACAGGATATTACCGAGCGCCTGTCACTGCAGAAGCAGATACTTCAATCCAAGAAACTGGAAAGCGACGCGGAATTAGTTGGCGGGGTCGCCCATGGTTACAACAATATTTTGGGCGTCATTCTAGGCTACGGCGAGCTTCTGAGAAAGAAATTGATTGAGGACCCTTACTCTCTTCGTTCGCTCGATGCGATTCTGGCTGCCACAAAAAGAGGTTCTGTTTTGACCAAGCAGCTTTTGGCTTTTGCACAGAAGGGGATCATATCACCCGAGGTCATCGACATAAATTCTGCGATCGAGTCTACGATTGGAATGTTCCAAGCGATCGGATTGATCGACGAGAACGTGAGGCTTGAGTTCGCACCGGGTAGAAAGCTGTGGAAGGTCAAAATGGATCCTTCTCAGTTGAACCAGATTCTCCGCGATCTTGCAGCGAATGCAAGAGAAGCCATAGAAAAAATCGGGACGATAAAAATCAGAACTTCAAACGTTGAGTTGGACGAATCATACGCCAGGAGTCATGTCGGGTTTGCACCAGGAAATTATGTCTTGATTACCTTTTCAGATACCGGCAGGGGTATGGATCGTGAGACCATGGAACGGGTGTTCGAACCGTTCTTCAGCACAAAAGTCAAAGGACAGGCGGAAGGACTCGGGCTTTCCGTTGTGTATGGGATAGTCAAGAGGTACAGGGGTAATATTATTGTTACCAGTGAACCTGACAGAGGAACGACATTCGACATTTACCTGCCGCGCCATCACGAAGAAAACGCCGGGATCGGCGAAAACCTTAACGATGACCAACTCAGAGGCACCGAGACGATTCTTGTGGTCGAAGACGAGGCCGAGCTGCTATGGTTGGTTAAGGCAAGTTTGGAAGAACTGGGCTATCAAGTGCTGGCTGCTCCTGACCCTGTTGAGGCACTCCTTATCAGCAAGAATAGTTCGGAACCAATCCAACTGCTGCTCACTGACCTGATAATGCAAGGAATGAACGGAAAGGAGCTGAGCGAAGAGATACTCAAGATACGCCCCGAGATAAAGGTACTTTTTATGTCAGGGTACACGGCAAATGCACTCCACCCTCAAGTGTATTTCAATAAGGGGGTGCGCCTCCTGCAAAAACCGTTCACATATGATGAACTTGCAAGAAGAGTTCGATTCCTCCTGAATCCAAGCCCGGACAGGCCCCCTATAATTCCCTCTATTTCTCCGGGCGAAGATGAAAAGCCGTAGGAACAAGTAATCAGGTGACAGGAAGAGCGTTGCACTTTCTTAGAAATGGAACAATTGAGGCTGACAGGGTTACCGGCTCCGGCGCGAAAACAAACTCTTTCAAAAATAACCGCGGCTTGATATCAAAACGAGAGGCCTATGCGCTCATTCTGAGAAACGGAGGCTCGCCGGAAGCGCGAAAAGTGAAAGTCAGCAGAGTCGATTTATTCACTGATGGAACATACGGGCCAACAGCAGTCTTGAAAACATGACACAGCAAAGCTATTAGACATAATCTCATGGAGGATACTCGATCATGGGAGACGACATTCAAAACGGGTCATCCCAGGAAGTTGGTACAATTCTCGTTGTAGAAGACCGACCTGACTTACTCCAGCTTTTTAAAGGGGGGTCTGGAAGATTTTGGCTACAAGGTGATGACTGCAAGCAATGCGGATCAAGCGCTACTTCTCATCGAAAGTTATAAGGAAGTAATTCATCTCCTGCTTACAGATGTGATAATGCCAGGAATGAGTGGAAAGCAATTGAGTGATGAAATCTCTAAAAAGCGGCCAGGTATCAAGGTGCTTTATATGTCAGGGTACACCCAGGAAGTTTTGGGGCCGCATGGAATTGTCAATAAGGGAATCAATTTCTTGCAGAAGCCATTTTCGTTCGATGAACTTGGAAATAAAGTACGCTACCTATTGAGCATTGATTAGACCGGATGCTGGTGTGGGATCGGAAATTCCTCACAACACGGCGGTTGTCCCAATGCATGTAATACGGCAGCTTTCATGTTCCCGCTTTCACACGCGAAAGATAATAGAAGCGCAGTAACCTCGTGAAACTTATCTTGAGCCCCGCACGTACTACAAACTGTTTGTTCTCAAACTTCAGAGCCACTGAATCAAATAACCACTCAAATAAGGAGATTAATCGTGGGAAAGATGGTATTTGCAATATCGAGTATTTTTCTGATGCTCTTCGGCGGAACTTTTGCTCAAACGAAATGCATCTGGCTTGAAAGATCGGAAAACGGAGAGACCGCGCAGAAGATCGGCGTTTCTGTTCAGCTTGTCAAGCTCCTCGCGCACCCCGGATCAAGCTTCGATATCGGCGGTACGAAAATATCGTATGACACACTGCTTGTCGTCTACAACGAAGACTCAGATATCCGGATTAAGGACAGCACCGGCGAGACGAGAATATATGCCGGCAAGTTCAACGAAAAGATGAAGGAAGAGACTGAAGAACACAACCATCTCATAATTGAGAGTTCGGACAGCGGCGAAACGCCAAAGGTTAACAAGATTAGAGTTGAATCAGTCGAAGCGGTGACAGTTTTGCTCGCAATGATAGGATCAAACGATGTGGATAGAGACATCGACAGGATTGAGTCGGCGCTCGACAGGGGAGGACTACTTTATATCCGCGACTTCAAAAGGGACTCGCGCTTGTGGATGTATGTAAACTGAGTCATCGCGTGCCATCCTGTCTGTCATTTGCCAACTTTATCGATGGGCCTGAACCTTAACGCGCTCCATGTATCGTCTATGGAAATTGCGGCAACCGTCGTGATACCATATCCTTTGCCGGTTTCGCGAATGCTGTCACGATTAATATCCGTCTTCACTTTTGAAGTCCCTTTCGGGTAAGCAAACCACAGAACGCTGTCCGGCTCGATTCGGTTCAAATCTTTTTTCAAAAAGCCCAAATACTCTTTGCTGTCTTTGATAAAGACCAGGGTGTCCGTGCTTTTCTCCGTCTTGTCAAGGCTTGACTTAAAGCCGAGCTTCTTGAACTCAGCCTCGATGTCTTTGGGCGCGTTGATAACAACTCCTTTGCCTTTGAATCTGAATTTTCCGATGATGTCTTTCATTAACTATTCCTCAGTTTGTCTTAAAATTGTCCGTCCAAATTTAATAGATGCACTCCAGTTACGAATGAGTTAATCTCCTTACAAACTTCTCGCTCAGGAGTGGAACTCCTTTGAAGCTGCAGAGAAGGCATTTCGACCGCGACTGGACCGGTTGATGTCTGCAACTTTGCGCAAAATGGAAAAAAGAAGGTGCCGCTCGAATTCAAAAAAGTATGCCGGTTCGTTTTGCAAGAAGTGCAAAATAATTCTTCTTCATCCTGTCTGACAGGAAACTATTTTCTATAAGCTCGTTCCATCGTGGAATAGCATGTCGAATCGGGGCCGTGACATTTTCTATCGTCCTCTCATTCAAGCCCAGCCTCTCTCTTCCCCAGTAGTCTATGAGAATTTGCCGGGTCAGATTTCTTTTCTTACCCGACAGTGGAAGCGCAATTTCCTCCTCAGGATTCACCAGCGCGATTGTCGTATTAATCAAATCATAAACCGGGGACAGGGAGACTTTGCCGCTGCGTGTGATCAGCGAGAAATTCTTTAGGTGCTGATCCTCATTGCCAACGAGAAAATTAAACAGCGTTAACTTGAAAAGCTTTACTTTCTCTATCAACGGGAACGTGCAGTACGTCTCGACAATCTCCGCCGCCTTCTCCATGCTGTAATCGTATTTCGTATCCCTGGACTTTCCCGCCAACTGCGCAAAGTCTTCGAGAGAATATTTTCCATCCCTGCCATGCCTGTCAAACCGCTGGACAAAGTACGTCAGCCTCCTGTCAACCGAATACACCATGCCGTGTAATGGAACATCCAGACCCGTTTCCTTCGCAAGGCGCATCGTAACATCTTCGTTCTCCGGAAGCTCCGCATACAAGTTGCTCTGAGGCTTAAGTATGATCCTTCCACCTCTGTCGACGATTTCAAACGAACTTGCTCTTACGTTCAGAATAGCGCTCAGCTTCGGTTGAATTCCCTGGATAGACATCTTCGTTGCCCGCGCTGCCGCTTCTTTCAACTGGTCCTCCTGGCTAAGCGGGATGTCGTCCAGTGTAGCCAGGCTTCGCGACAACAGTCTGAGCCCTTCCTTCGAGTACTTTTCGTCGCCGCACGGCTGGTATGTAATCGGACATCGATTCATTCGACTCCCTGTACCGTGACGGAGCCGACTAGATCATGGCCGACGATCGCCAACTGAGAAAATAGATCGTTCCTGTCTGTCTTGGTCTGGCGGAGCAGCGCTTCAAGCTGCATCCCTTCGGGAAGCAGTCCCTCGAAAAACGGGGGGAAGTTATCATACTCATAGTATCTTTCGTGAGAGCGGCATCGTCAGGGAAACGGGCGTGCCATCATACTTGTCGTCATACTGGTACAAGTACTTTTTCCCCTTCTCCACTTCGATGAGCTCGCCGGCATACTTGCCGAAGTTATAGACCTTAGCCTTTTTCATTTTCCCGCCTCATCATGGGTCCATCGAGATTCATTCTTATGTTGAGCGCGTCGAGCACCTTCACGAGAGTGTCGAGTCGGACCGATTCTTTTCCCTTTTCGATATCGAAAACTGCTGTCTTGCCGACCCCGGCGAGATCGGCCAATTGTTTCTGACTGAGGCCGGCTTCCTTCCTGTGGACGCGGACGGCTTCGGCTATTTCTGCATATTTGCTCATAATTTTACTGCTTTAACGGTAATAACCCGTGATCTCATCTAAAGATAGACCAACGATTGCCATTTGTCAAGGGATTTACTGCTCAAGCGGTAAAAATCCGGTGATACGTCTTTGGGGTGTAGATTAAAGATGTCCGATGGGAGGCTTTTACTGCCCTGGCAGTAATTTCCATTGGTGCGGCGAATGAGCCCTGTAAGCCCGGCGGGAAATCATTTCGATCTCCTCGCAGTCACGAGTATAACTCCTTTGCAGCTTTAGCAAACGCATCGAGTCTTGCCATAGCCGGTCCGGCGTGGATCGTGGTCGATTATCCCGACAGAGAAAGATCCACCGATGGCGGAGAAGCAATCCCCTATCAAGTGAAAATAGCGATGAGATTGCTTTCCCGCGATTCCAAGGGACAGGTTCGTTGCACTCCTCGAAATGACAGGCCATCAAAGGACACAGGCCTTCCATGGTCGATTGCGGAACTCAACGGAATGTGATGGATGTTAGGATAGCGTAATGAGAACAGTCGGGATATAATACCATGAAACTTCGTTTGGGACATCATGTCTTCGGCCTGGCCGCCATAGCGTTTGGCGTTATAACTTTGAGCTGGAATAAGATTGACTCGCTTGGCAATATTTCACATCCAGAGATTCTGGTTTACCTCGCGGGCGTCGTCGAACTTATTGGGGGCTTCGCAATACAGTGGCAGAGAACGGTGAGGCTCGGTGCCATGATGATTGCGGCTGTCTTTTCGATATTCTCACTTTACTGGATTCCGCAAATCGTTAAGATGCCTCTGATCTTCGACCCCTACGGAAACTTCTTCGAGCAGTTTTCTATTGTCCTTGGCGGCGTTTTTGTTCTTGCATCCACTATGCATAGTCATCCGGAAAAGGCGGCAAAGATAGAAAGACCTGCGTACTTAAGCTTCGGGATTTGCGTTATTTCATATTCGCTTTATCAGCTCTTTTATCTTACCTACACGGCAAGCTTAGTTCCGAAGTGGATTCCTCCCGGTCAAATGTTCTGGACGGTAGCCACCACAATAGCGTTTGCTCTTGCGGCGATCGCCATACTTTCCGGGCGCTCGGCTCTTCCGGCGTCAAGGCTGCTCACGACAATGCTCATCGGATTCGGTGTGTTGATATGGGTGCCGGCATGTATTATCCATCCGCATGTATTGAGCAACTGGATAGAAAACGCCTCTAATCTTGCGATAGCCGGGTCGGCGTGGATCGTGGCCGACTACCTCGGGGGAAGCGAGGCGCCGAGGCGGAGTCTGTTCAGGGAAGCGTGTCAAGTTAGGGCTGAGTCATACGATTTTGTGGATTGTGAAAGCTTTCGATGGTGTATCATTTTGCTTTTGCTATCGGAAAGGGACACTATAAACCGCTAAGTACGCCAAGGTACGCAAAGGTTATGGCTAATAATAAGATACTTGGCGAATCTTCGCGACCTTAGCGGTTTTCTTTCACATAGGGAGGAGAGGGATGCCGCTCAGTGCCAGCCTATCTGGTATTGATTGCCTATGAGGTCTACGTAGCACACACATAGCCCGCCGATGGCTGAAATTTCGAGAGGTGGATCGACGGTGAAGTTATAAAGTTCCGTCCATGTCTTCGCTTCAGGGCTCTGGTAAATCGTCCCGATCTGCTTTAGTATCGTGCCGTCGTCTTTTCCGTCGAATATCAGCGAGACCTGATAGACGAAGTTCGTCGGGTCAACACCTGAGTTATCCGGCAACCTGTATTCGACCGTTACAGACGTCACCTTGCCGTTGCCGTCTGTGTGGAGCGTCGGGACCGGTACCAGCATGTAGTACTTCGTGTTGACGTTTGAATACTCGAACGTGTAGGTCTGCGTCCCGTCGAGCGTCATGGTATAAATTCCCTCCTCGAACGGCAGCCAGATTGAATCAGATAAATTTCCCGGCTCTCTTGGTTCTTTTCGCTCGAAGCCGGTGGTGAAACCGTCGGGTGCAGGCGAGTATCCCGATTGCCTGATGTCCGTGTACGGATGCCCGGCGGGTCCGGAGAATGTTATGACCTGGCTTGCAGGCGTGGCGTTCTTCCCGCCATTCACATGAAGGTAATAGTTGATGAAGAAGTTCGAAGTGTCGATCTGCTGAGGCGGCGTATTGTCGATACCGAAGGTGCCGGCTTGAATGGTATAGACAGAGCTGATATCGATGCCCTTCTGGTCCAGTATGTCCGGCACGCCGTCATTATCCGCGTCGATGTTTTTCGAGAGCGATTCGAAATATCCCGACAGCTCCTTGAAGCGCTTGATCTCATCGGCGGTCATATTGATCGAGCTGCCGAACGGGTTGTTCGCCGGGATGACGTTTGTCCCGTCGAGCGTGAGTGTGCTGAGATCGATGACAGTATTCTCGCCGTTTGTCAGGCTGACGAGCGGGAGGACATTCATTCCGCCGGCGCAGAGGTTGCCGATATACTTGTTGTTCGCATCGAGAAACGCAACCGCAGTCGCGCTTCCGATCTGTGCATAAGCGGAAAACGAAGTGTCTTGGATGTCGAAAATCTTATATGTGCCGGCATAGAAGACGAGTACCTTCTTCGCGTCTGCGAGAGTCAGTGAATCGCCGACCGCGGCGCGTTTGGCGAGACCGCCTGTCGAGATGCTGCCCTTGATTAAAATCCCGGTTCCTCCGCCGCCAGGTGCAGTACTGCTCTTGCAGCCGGCGAGAAAAATTGGTAAGACCGCGAGAGCGAGAAATGTTCTGAATGCCTTCCGTATATGCTTGCGGCTGTCAATGCGCATTGTATCTTTCATGATCGCCTCCTGACTTGTTTAGGCTTCTGACGATTTATATTACTTGACGCTCGGAACGAAAACAAGGAGGCTCGGTGAGGACCACATAAAAGCAGAAGCTGCGGGATGCGTGGATCGTGGTTGGATATCTCGGCAGGAATGGTGTACCTGAAAAAACTCCGTAAGGGAGCATGAATGCTTAGAAAAGCCGCTCTTCCCCCGACATCCGGTCCCAGATTAACGAGCGTTTAGAAGGCTGTAAATTGCAAGAGCAGGTTACCCTTCTTTGGAAGATGGAAAGCAAATGATAGTTCCCACAATCCGACATGATATTATGATCATGTAACTGCGATGGCACCTCGAAATTGGGGTCAAAAACAAAGAATGGTTCATCGCTAAATACCTTCGGCCCGTTTTCCAATTGCAGCCGCGAGGGGCCCGTGATCGTTTATATTCGACGTGAGGATCACAGATTCTTGTGGGCAGAAAATGGCGAAGATAACGTCCCCAAGGCCTCGACACTGTTCTCTTGACACAGGGTTATTAAGGTGGGAAATCAATTCCTTTAAAATCTTCGTCTGACGGTGATGCTCGGTGTTGGCAACCAATTTTTTCGCTGCCTTATGGAGCAGACGTAATATGGCTGGGTTGGATCGTATTCCGCTATCCAGTGCGCAGTTGCATTCGGGGGCGCAAACTGTCTCGCCGAGTCGAACGTGCCCATTTAGATCTTCAGTCAGGTATCTTCTTCTCTATAGCAAGCGAGTTCCTGTATGACTCTCGTTGCAACCTTTCGACGATTTGACCATGCCTGTTCCATCATCCCTCTGATTTCCAGGCGGATTTCGTCTGCCATCCCTTCCATTGGATCTGCAAAAGTGCCATATTTGTCACTGAGCGATCCCATAGTCTTATGACTTGAGATAAATGAAGAAGCATTCTTAATAGCTTGAAGGGCTGTAGACGCCCTCCTCTTTTGGTATGGATTTGCCTGGAGATTCTGAAGACGTTCCGCAAATTGAGAGAATGAGCGGGATTGCTTGAGAGCATTGTGCGCCCAGCAATAGTACAAAAGCGGGCCAGCCTTGAATTCTTTTATAGCATATACCGGTAGCTCACTTTCGACGAATCTCGCAAGGGATGCACTTGCACGAGGCCCCATTCCAAATTGATCAAGAAGAATGTGTGCTAATATCGTCGTGTCTAGGTATGCTTTCATCCGCGAGCGCCTCCGCTATTTGTTTAGTGTATGAAGGTTTTGGGTCAAGCTCAGCTCTTACAAGCCACTGAGTAAGAGATAGTGAGTCTTTGAATTGCATCCTCGGATGATCCTTTAATTGCGAGAGCACATATTTCATAGCATTTATTTGAGTCTCAGCAGGAGGCTTTCCATTTAGGTTGAATAAGGAATGGTGAATGTCCAAAACAACCTTACCAAAACTGTCGCTTATAGAACGGAGACAGAATAATTCTGGCAAGGATGCCTGTATGTCAAGAATGTTGGCATCTCCGTCAAATGCTTGACCAGCCAGAAACTTTCCGCGAGCTGATTCTAATTTATCGAGACAAAAGTTAATCACACGAACAGCTATCGAAATGCGGGACGACACTGCCTCTGCTTCTCTGTACATTTTATCCATGTCGATACCCTCACCTGAGCTGACTGAATGAGGCTTGATGTTAATCGGCGGGCTGGTAAAATCCTCTTTCGAAGTTGGTGAGCCAGAAGGGATTTGAGAAGAGGAAAATTTATAATCAATATATAGTGGGTCCTTGACATCTTGGCCGTTTCCGGTTCTATTAGGCATTGTAAACCTCCGGGTTTTCCTACTTTGCTTGTAAAAAGTGATGGCTGTCTCGATTGATAGAATGAAACACGCCTTGCAACCAGTCACCGAGAACTAACTTGTCCATCGGCAAAGGACCGTTCAAAAAGACGTCAACGTCATACTCAACTGACGTGTCTTCATCGTGCAAGAACTGGGCTTCCCCCACCGGCGGCAAACTCTGCGGCTTCGCATCGATGGTAACTTTGCTCGTCCTTAACCGAACCGCAACACCCTGGTTCTTTTCTTCAGATGTAAACATGAACTCCGCTCCGTTTGGTTTCCCATCAACCCCAAACAATTTTCCGGAGGGTGGATTTAGGAGACCAGAAGAAAGCATGTACTTTGCTGCGTCTTCGAGATTTCCGAAAGGCTTGAAGAAGATGACTCTACAGCCCACTCTGTTGAACATCTGTATCTCAAGGCCGCGAGAAACTATATCAGTAAATCTCTGCGCCATCTCTGTAAACTTTTCAGATGTCATTTCTCCCAGAACCTCGAGCAACACCATTCGGTCCCATTGAGCGGACATTTCAATCGTTTTGCCGAGACGGAAAGTTGTCTCATTTGGCATGGCGCGCATGGATTTGAGGTCGGGCCAAACCTTCTGTGCAGAGGTCCAAAGCGCCCCGGCCCTATCCCATAGAAGGAGTGCTGGATCATAGCGAAGCTCTACGAGCCTGCGCCTAATCTTGAAGTCTGAGAGTAGCATCTGGAATAAATTTAGTTCATGGCTCTGAAATTAGCAATTGAAGGGAAGTCGCGACATTAGTCATTGTCATTCCTTTTCAACTCCGTGTCAGCGCGAAATATTTCACTCGTCATGGCTCTCTTAATGTTCAATATGCATCTCACGCGATAAATCAATGTCCAGCACCGAAAACTCGCCGACGCCGTTGAGGTCGAAGGCGGAAAAGCATTTCACCACAGTGACGCCATGGCGCAAAGTGGAACGGCTTGTCATTCCGACCGAATGAGACCCGATGGAATCGGGACGAATGAACGGAGGAATCTTGTTTGGATTACCACTCGACCATCTCTTCAGCAATCCCGCCGTAGATTCCTCGTTGTCCCAGAAAGCGGGACTCCTCGGAATGACAGTCCAGTTTGTATTAGTCAGGCCTCCTCCGTCAAGTTCAGGGTTGGTCTTTGCCACACAACTCTTCATATAAATCCCTCCATCCTGCATTCTCACTTTCGATTAACACAATCTTCTTTTCTCTTCTCCATTTCTTAATCTGCTTCTCCCTTTCAATTGCCAACCGTACATCGTTCGTCGCTTCGTAATAAACCAGCTTATCGGCATTGTACCGCTTCGTGAAACCGTCTGTCAGCTTATGTCTATGCTCATACATGCGGCGGCACAAATCATTCGTCATGCCCACATAGATGACACGTGAGTAGCTCGCGGTAATGTAAACGTAGTATGTCTTTTCGCGTGCCATCCTGCGGCTCCTGCCTTGCCTCCTTCAGTCGCCCTGTTATCTCAAAGCCTCACGCTCGTGAGACATTTCACTCGTCATGGCTCTCTTAATGTTCAATATGTATCTCACGTGATAAATCTATATCCAGCACCGAAAGCTCACCATCATTATTGAGATCGGAGACATCAAGCGTACCGGCGCATTCATGGCATTTCAAGATGGTCTTGAGATACTTCTTCTCGACCAGCTCGGGGATGTAATCGAAGTATTTCGGCTCTTCGGGGTGCATCTTGTGATAGAATTCGTGGAGACCCATGGTTCCCTTCGACGAATTGCACGAGCCGCACGCCCAGACCTCATTATGGATCGACTGGATATGGTCGCAGGTGGGGCAGTCAGGTTTGATATGCAGCGACTTCGGTACGATGTGCTCGCGCTGGAGGTTTTCCATCGAGCCGCAATAGACGCACTTCTTCTCGGCTTCGACAAGCTGCCAGTCCTCGCGCTCGATGTGCGACCATGACTTCCCGCCCGACTTCAAGTCCCGGATTGTATGGACACCGGGAGATAACCTTGTCAAGGTTCGAAACCTTGACAAGGTTCTGAAAGGTTTTAACGCGCACGCCAGGATCTCGTTCTGCATCGAGCGGATCGTATGAACTTCTCTATCTGGCATAATAGCCCTCTTTCGTTTTGTGAACCGTCATGAATCTTAAGCCGCCCTCCATGACATTCTAAACATCGGTTTAATTTGATAAGAAAGGGAGATTAATGCAAATATGGTACGGAGCGGGAGATAACCTTGTCAAGGTTAGAAACCTTGACAAGGTTTTAAAGGTTTTAACGTCTTGGTTTCACGGCTCATCAAACAGAAAGTCACCAAGTTCTCTGCCTTCCTTTTCCATCTGATAATCTCTTACGTACATCTCGTAGTCATCCGGATTCGGGAAATAGTCGTTCCGAAGCTCTGCATCGAAGAGAATACTCTTTCGTCTGCCGCACCAATCCAGGTAATTCGAGAATTCCCATTCATCCGGTGAGCTGACCAGCTTCGCACTCACGGGATTCAAGTGGACATAAGGGATAACCCGCAGACAATATGAATCCATGGTGATGTGCTTTATTTTTGCTTGACCCTGAAACAATGTTCCGCTTGTTCCAAAGCGCTTGTTTATAGCCTGCGTGTATGAGTTAAATGTCGCTTTGAGAAACGAGCCGATGGAGCCGCCCTGTTTCTGTCTCAATACGAGATGATAGTGGTTCGGCATAAGACAATATGCAGAAACTATAGTGGAATACCTCTCCGAACTTCTCTCAACGAGCGAAACGAGATACCGGTAATTCTCTTCCTCCATGAAGATTGCCTTAGAATGTGCACCACGATTATAAACATGGTAATATGAATCTGCCTCGTATTGCATTCCCTATAGCCCAACCTTGTCAGTACAACCTTGTCAAGGTTCTAAACCTTGACAAGATTTCTCGTCTTGAATGATCTTTGTGTACTGGAAATAGATCAGGTCGCGAATTGCATGAACTTCTCTATCCGGCATCTGAACAGCCCTCTTTCGTTTTGTGAACCGTCATGAACTTTAAGCCGCCCTCCATGACTCTTTACGCAACGGTTTAATTTGGTGAGAAAGGGAGATTAATGCAAATATGGTACGGAGCGGGAGATAACCTTGTCAAGGTTCTAAACCTTGACAAGGTTTCTTGTCCTGAATGATCTTTGCGTTTTGGTAATATATCAGGTCGCGAATTGTGTGAACTTCTCTATCAGGCATAAAAACATACCATCTTCGTTTTGTTACGACTTTTCATTGGCGGCAAAGCGCACGAAAACCCGCAAAGATTTTCTTGACATTTACCTTCGCGATCTCAGCGGTTCAAATCTCATTCGCTTATACTGCCTGAGCTGTCAAATATTTTAAGCCGCCCTCCATGACAATGTGAACGCTTATTTAATTTGGTGAGAACCGAAGATTAATGCAAACGCAAGCAGGGGAATCTGGCATTGATTGAATCCAAACCGGCATCCTGACACATGTAAGCTGTGCGATCAACGCCCAAAATGAATTGTCTTGTTAGGAGCAAGTAATGTCAATTATGCGAATTTATCGCCTGTTACCCGATTACATCTCTTGTAGTCATATAGAATGAATGAAAAATTGAATCAAACACAAAAAATATAACAGGAGAATAAGATGGAAGACATACTCGGACAATTAACAGGAATAATAGCCATTATTCTCATTTTTGGAGCAACGCCCGCCTTAATTGTGGTGATTTATCACCTTAGCCGGAAATCCAAACACAAGGAGAGAATGGCCCTAATTGAAAAGGGAGTAGATGCTTCAATCTTTATGAAAGAAGAAACAATTTCCGATAAGGTCCTGATCGGGGGACTTTTCATTTTCGGACTTGGATTGGGATTGCTTTTGGGGTACATTCTCTCCGTCTTTACCCCACTGAGGGAGGAGTTCATAATGCCGACTACGGCTCTTCTATTTAGCGGTCTCGGATTAATTGGCTTTTATGTGTACAGAAAGAAAACTGAGGCGAAATCTGTCGAGTAATGGACGATCTATACCTGAGACTAGTTCTCGAAGGAGACGTGTCCAAATACTCGTACTTTATAGATAAATATAAAGGCATGGCATTCTCCATTGCGTTTCGAATTGTCGATAACAGGGAGGATGCAGAAGAAATCGTTCAGGACGCATTTCTGAAAGCGTTCAGGTCGCTCGACAAATTCAGAAAAGGCTCGAAGTTTTCTACCTGGCTTTACAGGATTGTGGTCAACACATCGCTGTCGAGGGTAAGGACCAAGACGCCGAAGTGGAACACGTTCGATGAGGATGATGCCGGCGAAGTACCGGCAGAGAGCGTCCATGAAGCGTACCATAACCTCGACTTATCCGAGCAAAAAGCATTCGTTCAGGGTGCACTCGATGACTTGAGTGTCGAGGACAGGCTGCTTCTTACCCTGTACTATCTAAACGAGAATTCCATCGAGGAAATAACGGAGATATCCGGTATTTCACAGGACAACGTAAAGATGAGATTGCACAGGGCGAGAAATAGGATTTACATTGTTATGAATAATAAACTCAGATCGGAAATTCGATCTCTGCTATGAGGAAGCGTATGGACATCGACAAGTTGACGGGAGACATATTGAAGAACAGTTATCTCGAGCTGCCCGACCCTGATTTCAACGCGGCGACGATGAAGAAAATTGTTCAATTCAGCCGCAGGCGCCGCGTTCTAAATGGTATTCTCCCTTACTCATTTATTTTCGTCTCAGTCGATGCGCTCATCTTTCTTCTTCTGAAGCTCACCGGCCTGAACATTCTCGATGCTGCTGACAGCGTAAATTACATCTTGACCGAGCTGCTCCATCATGCCGGAAGATTAGGGGGCTCAGTTATTGGAATCGGGTTCATAATGTATCTTGCGTCATCGTTGAGCGGATTAATTTTGATACTGACGATTATAGAGTCGAAATTGAATCTTTGGAAACGCGGCAGGCAGCGGGCATAAGGGGGAAAAAGTCCGGCGTGTCATTCCGACCGAATGAGGGACGACAAGGTCGTGACGAATGAGCGGAGGAATCTTGTACGGAGCACCACTTAACCTGCATCTCAGGAGTCTTATGGAAGATTCCTCGACTCCCCCGACTAGGTCGAGGTCGCTCTGAATGACAGATGGGGCAGTCGGTCAAATCGATTGATTACGATCAGGTTCCGATGCCAAACCATTTCCATACTCCTTCCGCCTGAAGCTCTCTCTAACATGGTTGTTTCTCGCTTCGAAGCCGCACGAAAGCCGTTTGATTCTCGATTGAAAGCCGTCCGTTTCTCGGTTCGAAGCCGCGTGAAAGCCGTTCGTTTCCCGATTGAATGCCGTATGATTCTCGATTGAAAGCCGTTCCATTCTCGGTTATCCCTCGGTATCGCCTCGGTCAAGAGCCGTCCGATTCCCGGTCGAAAGCCGCTTGACAACACGCGCCTTCCATATCATGATAAGCGGAGTAAATTGCTTCTGCACCTTTAGTTCAGTAAGTTTGAACGCGGGCGAGTTGGTGTTGACAAAACAAATCTGAAAAGTATGAGGCACTTATGACGAAATACACGTCGAAAGGAAAAACAGAACTTTCTCCATCCAGGATCATGGACTCGGTGTACGCATTTCGGGAGGCGCGCACTCTGTTGACTGCTTTCGAGCTTGATCTCTTCACGCTTCTCGGTGACGGCCGGAAATCTTCCGAAGATGTGGCAAAGCTGGCGGAAACGAATCCGCGTGCGACCGACAGGCTGCTGAACGCACTCTGTGCTTCGGGATATCTTCTCAAGAAGAAAGGGGAGTTTATGAATAGCCCGCTCGCATCCCGCTACCTCGTCAAAGGGGAACCGGATTACCTTGGAGGGTTGATGCATCAGGTGAGCCTTTGGAATAGCTGGAGCACTCTTACCGATGCGGTGCGCACGGGATCATCGGTGGCTGTGCGCGCCCCGGTGAGCGGCCATGCAGTGGATTGGTCGGAAGCTTTCATAGCGGCTATGCATACGCGCGCGATTCGCCAGGCGCCCGCAATCGTTAAGTTGATCGATCTGAAAGGCGTAAAACGTGTCCTCGATGTCGGAGGCGGATCGGGAATATTTTCTATGGCATTCGTTCGTGCGAGAAAGGGAATTGCAGCGGTAGTTTTTGATCTGCCGAATGTCATAAGATTGGCGAAAGGCTATATCGACGCAGAAAACCTCGGCGATCAGATCACCATGGCCGGGGGCGATTACACGGTGGATCCTTTGGTCGGCGGTTTTGATCTCGTGTTTATGTCCGCGGTTATACATAGCAATTCTGAGGAGGCAAACAGACAATTGTTCAGGAAGGCATTCGAAGCGTTGAACCCTGAAGGACGACTGGTTGTGCTGGACTATATAATGAATGCCGACCGGACGTTGCCGGCGGCAGGGGCGTACTTTTCGCTCAACATGCTCGTCAACACCCGTGATGGCGATACGTACACCGAATCGGAGGTGCGCAAGTGGATGGAAGAATCCGGGTTTCGGAAGATCAGCAAGACTAAGACTCAGTTCGGAACAGAACTTATGACAGGGAAGAGGATCTCTTAGAGATGCATCGTGGCCTATAAAGAAAACCTGAGAATGTTGTGGTATGTGATGCAGCCACCCCGCCAATCCATGATCGGCTTGCTGACTTTGAGTCGTTGCATTCGACCGGTTTACATTGTGGACACAATCACAGGAGGTAGTTATTAAATGGATAAAATTTCATGGGGAATCTTAAGCACATCAAAATTCGCCGCCAGGGCGACAATTCCCGCGACGCAGAAGAGTAAATACTCGCGAGTGAGTGCCATCGCTTCACGCGATATCGAGCGGGCGAAGACAGTCGCTGCCGAGCTTGGCATTCAGAAAACCTTCGGCTCTTACGAAGCTCTCCTCGCGGATCCGGGTATCGACGTAATTTATATACCTCTGCCCAACCATCTTCATGTTGAGTGGACGTTGAAAGCATTGAAAGCAGGCAAACACGTTCTCTGCGAAAAGCCTTTAGGGTTGAACTATATGGATGCGCGCCGTCTGGAGAATGTCGCGAAAGAATATCCGAAACTTAAGGTGATGGAGGCGTTCATGTATCGTCACCATCCCCAGTGGAGAAAGGTCAAGGAGTTGGTAACCGAAAATGCCATAGGCGAAATCAATGTCATTCATTCTCTTTATTCATATTATAATGACGACAATTCAAACATTCGCAACATCGTGGAAGCCGGAGGAGGTGCCATGCTCGACATCGGCTGCTACTGCACCTCGCTTTCAAGATTCATATTCGATCACGAACCCAAGCGCGTTCTCGGGCGCGTCGAACTCGACCCGCATACTGGAATCGACCGGCTCGCGTCCGGGCTGCTGGACTTCGATAAAGGCATAGCCACCTTCACTTGCGGGACACAGTCGCAGCCTTACCAGAGGGTAAATATCATTGGGACCAAAGGGAGAATTGAAATAGAAATACCTTTCAACGCACCGACAGACCGACCATCCAGGATATGGCTGCAAAAAGGGGGAGCAGTCGAGGAGATACACTTTGACGTCTGCGATCAGTACACGATCCAGGCGGATCTTTTTGCGCAGGCAATTATGACTAACGGTGAAGTTCCAACTCCGCTGGCAGATGGGATAGCCAATATGAGAGTCATCGACGCAATCGGCGAAAGCTCCAGGCAGGCTGGCTGGGTAAACTTTTGATTTCCAGCGGATCGATGAATTCGAATTATCCCCATAATTCGGATGAAGTCAACTGTCAATTAGATTTGAAATAGAGGAACAAATAGACCGGAGAGAAACTTATGGAAGATTTTCAAATTGTTGCGGCAAAGATGATAACTGAAATGGAAAACCATGCGAGAAAACTCGGAGTGAAAGGAGTGATATTAGTCGCGAGCATGGACGATGCCGGCTTTTCATGGATGTCTCAAATGAAAGCTGTAGATACTATTAAAGCTATTGCCGACAACCCCGGGGAGCACGAATATCCAGGTTATAACTTCATCGGAATTGCTTATTCCAAAGCGGCAGAAATGGCAGATACGAAATTGAACAGCGGGGGCAAATTAAGACCGGCATATCAGGGAGAGTTTGGTTATCAAGGCGGTATGATAAGAAAAGTTCAGTCCGGATTCATCCTGACGGTTTTCAGCGGTGCCAGTGGTGAGCAAGATTTTGAGATAGCCCGGGTTGGAATGGATGCCTACGAGATGGATCGATAATTATTGAAAAGATCGACCAAAATAAAACTCACCGATAATTGATCTTAGTATTAGTTTTATTTTTCAGAATCATCGATGAATTTGCAATCGACCATAACTACACTTTCACCGGCTGCGTACTTCCGAGTCTCTTTTATTTTCCCGGCAATTCTAACTTTCGCATACTTTGCAATCGTCGCAAGTTTTGACGCTTCTGTTTCGTTAAGATTGCACATTACTTGATTATCGATGCCATTATCATCGAGATCGCCCGACAGTACCACATAACAAGTATTTGGCCCGGTGCTCCTATCGCAGACAACTCCTTCAACCTGTATAGTCTTATTATCGTACACCCGAGTAGCGGTAGTAGCATCAGACCTATATGCGCCGCACAGCCCCATTGCCGTTGCAGATAATTGTCTTGTTTTACCGCATGAACTGAAAAGAAGTGCTGAAGCTATGATGACAGCCTCAAAAAGACGTTTGCGCGTATCCATACTCTCCCCTTTCTTAATTTAAAAGATCCATTGCCTGATCGTGACAACCTAGACAAAGATTCGCGTAATATTTCGTCGACTAACGTGTTGCACTGAAGATAATCTTTTGTTTCCTTTGTTTCCTGCTTCTTCGGCAACATTACACAATAGTCAAGCTCTGTACCGAAATTAACTCGTGAAATGACAGTGGAATCTCATTTGGCAGTCGTTCGCAAGATATCACGTTACCAAAGGGTAATATTTGATGCTGTGCTTTCGCACTTTAGCGTTATCGTGACCTCTGATGCCTTCAAAGTACACCGATCAGAAGGTCTTGCACCCTTTGCAAGTTAAGGCGGGATAAAATCCTGAAACTAATTTTCGCAAATTGATTCCGTTTGGAAGTGCGTTGCTTTAGTAAAAGGCTGCAACCCTTCAAATTGCGGCTCGCTGTTTCGAGCTGCATCATAGCCCGCGATGACAGAATGTCATAAAGAACAAGTACATATCCTGCATTTCCGAATACTTTGATTTTCCCCTATCCAACGGTTATATTTTCCGCTTGGAAATGGAATACGCGGCACAATGAGATTAACCCCAATTCAAATTCGGAAGCAAGAATTTGCTAAGAAGATGCGCGGATGCGATCCGGAGGAAGTGGAAGCTTTTCTCGTAACGGCGGCTTCCGACTTCGAGGAATTGTTGAAAGAAAACATGGAGCTACGCGCACAGAAATCGGTGCTCACCGAAGAGATCCAGAATTACAGGAAGCTCGAGGATTCGCTGCGTTCACTCGTCGCTCACGCGGAAAAAGCGGCGACCGAATCGACTGCATCTCTAAAAAAAACCGCACAGATAATCGAACGCGAAGCCGAAGTAAAAGCGCAGCAAGTTTTGAATGAAGCGACTCAGGAAATGACTCGCGCGAAAGCGAAACTTGCCGAGGTGAGAAATCTAAGGGAAACAATCGTGAAAACCATCCGCACGATTCTCACGGCGCAACTCGACATGCTCAGCTCACTCGAAAGTGAATTGCTTAGGCAGGAGCCCTCTGACGAGATACTCGACATCAAGTCAATTATTGCTTCCATACAAAAATCGGAGTCAGGTGACAAATAAATGAGCGATCTCAGGAATAAAATTCAAGAATCGGTCAATTTCATAAAAGGCCAGGCGAAACTGCAGCCTGCGATAGCAATCATCCTCGGTACAGGACTCGGAGCTCTTGCTGATGAGATCAAGAAGAAGACCGTGATAGATTACGGGGACATCCCTCATTTTCCTCTTTCGACTGTCGAGTCTCATCACGGGAAATTAATCCTCGGAACTCTCGGCGGGAAGAATGTCGTCGCAATGCAGGGGCGCTTCCATTTTTATGAGGGATATTCCATGGAACAGATAACGCTGCCCGTTCGGGTGATGAAATTCCTGGGGGCAAAAACTTTGATGATATCCAATGCCGCAGGCGGACTGAATCCGAATTTTCGCAAAGGCGATATAATGGTTATCGTGGATCACATAAATTTGTTAGGTCAGAATCCGCTTATCGGACCGAACGACGCATCCATTGGCCCGCGATTCCCCGATATGAGCGAGCCGTATTCAAAAAAGATGATTGATATTGCGATGCAGGCAGCACTTGACAATAAGATCAGAGTGGAGCGCGGAGTTTTCGCCGCGATGACCGGGCCGAGCCTTGAGACGCGGGCGGAGTACAGGTTCCTGCGGCAAATCGGCGCCGATGCTGTCGGCATGTCAACCGTTCCTGAAGATATTGTCGCCATTCATATGGGAATGAAGGTCTGTGGCTTGTCAGTGATAACAGATGAATGTTTCCCCGATTCACTTGTGCCCGGGGATGTGAATGAAATTATCCGTGTCGCAACCGGAGCGGAACCCAAATTGACAAAGCTGATGAAATCGGTGATTGAAAAAGTATGATTAGGGGGATGACGCGATATGATATCAGAGGAGGGTCTAAAGCGACATTGACTGCCATGTTCCGGAAGTTTCCGAAGGGATACATCGGATATGTCGAAAAGTTGCCCCGGGCAAACAATCAAGGAAAAACCCTTGAAAAAGTCGTTGCGAATCTTGCAGTGGCTGTTGAATTAGCTCTTAACGCAAACAGAGAAATGGCGGAAGAGGCTCGTGCAGGCAAAGATTTAATCGGAGAAGGATTGCGATTCACCGGCAGAAATTGTGGCGGGCTGAATTAATACGTCATTTGGAGAATCATGGTTGTGAGTATTTGCGAGATGGCGGGAAGCGCACGGTTCATAAAAATCGGAAGGCTAAAATAAAATCCGCTGTTCCACGACATCGGGGAATGATCGAATACTTAGCAGAAAAAATCTGCAAGGGTCCGGAAATCCCAAAACAGTGAATAGATTAATTCTGTCGGCTATGAAATAACGGAATCTTGCATGGTTCGATAAATGGAAGGTTTTCAAGGGATCGGAAAGACGCTTGTCGTCATCGGAGGAATAATTGTTGTCATCGGGGTCATTCTTATTTTCGCGGAAAAAATTAATATCCCGTATTTAGGAAAACTTCCGGGCGACATTTATATAAAGCGGAAAAATTTCCGTTTATATTTCCCGATTGTCACGAGCATTGTATTGAGTTTGATATTATCTTTTATCTTCTATTTGATTTCACATTTTTCTAAGAGATAAGGAATTGAGCAAGTTCAAGGAAGTCGGCGACAAAATAAAATATTCGCAGCTCGAGCGCGAAGTTTTGGAGTTCTGGAAACAGAATAAAATTTTCGAAAAGAGCGTCGGTGAGCGCGAGGGTAAAGCGGGCTTCACCTTCTATGAAGGTCCGCCGACGGCAAACGGACGGCCGGGAATTCATCATGTTCTGGCAAGGACTTTGAAAGATTTAGTCTGCCGGTATAAAACCATGCAGGGATTTCAAGTCCATCGCAAAGCAGGCTGGGATACCCACGGCTTGCCTGTCGAGATCGAGGTCGAGAAAAAACTCGGCATCAAGCACAAAGATGAAATCGTCAGCTACGGGATAGAAAAGTTCAACGCCCTCTGCAGGAAATCAGTTTTCGAATACAAGGACGATTGGGAAAGAATGACGGAGCAGATCGGCTATTGGGTCGATCTCAACGATGCATACATAACGTGTGATAACAGTTACATCGAATCAGTTTGGTGGGCGCTCAAGAAATTCTTCGATGCGGGTCTTATATATAAAGGATATAAAATCCAGCCGTATTGCCCGCGCTGCGAGACACCGCTCTCATCCCACGAAGTGGCTTTGGGATATGAAGATGTAAAAGATCCTTCGGTGTATGTAAAAATGAAGCTTCGAGAAAGTGAAAATACGTATTTTCTCGTGTGGACGACTACGCCGTGGACGCTCATCTCAAATGTCGCGCTTGCCGTCGGCCGCGATATAGATTATGTAAAAGTCGACCACAAAGGTGAAAACCTAATCCTTGCGAGAACGCGGCTGTCGATTCTCGATGGAGATTATGCCATTATCGAGGAAATGAAGGGGAGCAAGCTTCTCGGGAAGGAGTATGAGCGAATTTTCGATTACATTCCCGTCAACAAGAAGAGTTTCTATGTTATCCACGGCGATTTCGTCAGCACAGAAGACGGCTCCGGAATTGTCCACATCGCTCCCGCTTTCGGTGAGGACGATTATAATGTTGGCCGCGAGCATGATCTGCCTGTTTTGCAACCCGTTGATAAGAGTGGAAACTTTACTCCGGATGTGACCGACTTTGCAGGAAAGTTCGTTAAGGAAGCCGACCTCGAAATAATAGACAACCTTAAACGGCGCAAGATTCTTTATAAGAAGGAAATGATCACGCACAGCTATCCGCATTGCTGGCGCTGCAAGACTCCGCTTTTGTATTACGCCCGCACATCGTGGTACATCGCGACTACTAAGTTCGCCGCGAAGATGGTCAAGCTTAACAAACAGATCAACTGGGTGCCGCCGGAAGTTGGAACGGGGAGATTTGGGAATTGGCTTGAGGAAAATAAAGACTGGGCACTGTCACGCGACCGTTTCTGGGGAACGCCGCTCAATATTTGGGTTTGCCAGAATGAAAAGTGCGGCCATCTCCGATCCGTCGGAAGCGTGGAGGAGCTAAGAAATGCGGATCGCTTTCACCTCGCAATTGCCGTTGCCTTAAAGAAGGATGAGTTGGATTTGCACAAGCCTTTTGTCGATGCGATCATCTTGACGTGCGAAAAATGCGGGGGCGAAATGAAACGCACGCCGGAACTTATCGACGTTTGGTTCGACTCCGGGTCGATGCCGTTTGCGCAGTACCATTACCCTTTCGAGAATAAAGAATGGTTCGAAAAGCATTTCCCCGCAGACTACATTTCCGAGGGAATCGATCAAACCCGCGGCTGGTTTTACTCGTTGCATGCAATTGCAACATTTCTTTTCGACAGTCCCGCATATAAGTCCGTCATCAGCCACGAATTGATTCTCGATAAAGACGGTCAAAAAATGTCGAAGTCGAAAGGCAACGTGGTCGATCCTTTCAAAGTGGTCGCGGAGTATGGCGCAGATGCCGTCCGCTGGTATCTGGTTGCTTCGAGCCCGCCTTACAAGCCCAAGCTTTTCGACGAGAGCGGCCTTACCGAGGTTCAGAGAAAATTTTTCAGCACACTCCTGAACACCTATGCCTTCTTTACCCTTTACGCCAACATTGACGGCTTCACTTATTCCGAGTCCCGGATGCCCGTGAGCGAACGGACGGAGATCGACCGTTGGATAATCTCCGTGATGAACACGCTCGTCAAGGATTATTCGAAATGCATGGATGCTTACGACGTTATGAAGGCTGCGAGATCAGTTTCCGATTTCACGATAGATCAAATTTCAAACTGGTACGTTCGCAGAAGCCGCCGCAGATTCTGGAAAGGGGACATGGCGAAAGATAAACTTTCGGCGTACCAGACGCTATACGAGTGTCTGACCACGGTCGTAAAGCTGATGTCCCCGTTCGCTCCGTTCCTTTCGGAAGAGATTTATAGAAATCTAAACGACGTTACGAAACTTGAGCCGCATGAATCCGTCCATCTTTCGCATTATCCTGAAGTCAGGGAAAACGAAATCAATCCTCAACTCGAAGAGCGCATGGGGCTTGCTGAAAAGATAGTCTACCTGGCGAGGGCGATGCGGGTAAAATCGAGTATCAAAGTTAGACAGCCGCTTAAACGAATAATTATTCCCGTATCTTCGCCTCACATGCGCGAAACAATTTCGCAGGTCGAAAGCGTCATACTCGACGAAATCAACGTCAAATCAATAATGTACGTCGACGACGATTCTGAATTTGTGAACAAGGGCGCTAAGCCTAATTTCAAATCCATCGGCCCAAAATTCGGCAAGGATGTCAAAGTTGTTGCCGAGCTCATAAAATCAATGACTACGAAGGAAATAAAGTCTCTTGAAAAGCATGGAGCTGTAAATCTTGGCGCTGACGGCAAGTCGTACCATGTTGATGTCGCCAACGTCGAGGTGTTCAGTCAGGAACTTCCCGGATGGCTCATCGAGTCGGATGGAAATCTCACCGTTGCGCTCGACACCGAACTTGATGAGGACCTCAAGCGCGAAGGAATTGCTCGCGAGTTTGTCAATCGCATTCAGAACATTAGAAAGAATGCTGGATTTGAGGTTACGGATAGAATATTTATCTTTACCGATTGCTCGGATGATTTCGCTGATGCAATAACGAAATTGTCCGATTATATAAAGTCAGAGACGCTTGCCGTCGAGTTGTTGACGAAGTTTAAGGACGGCGAGTATTTCGAAGATGTCGAAATCGAAAAACAAAAGTTTAAAATTTCAGTAAGCAGGGTAAGCAAAGGAGCTTAGAGATGGCAAAGAGAAAGTCGGCAAAGGCTGCACGAGCGGTAAAGGCGAAACCGAACAAAAAGGCTGTTGCTCAAAAGAAAGCAAAAGTTGTCAGACGAGCAGTGAATGCTGCTGCGAAAGTCGATTCTTCGAAGGGTTCCCTTCGGGAAAAGAAGGCAGTGCCAAAAAAGGGTTTCAGCAAAGCGGAGCTTGAGCATTTCCGTGTGATAATTTTGGAAAAAAGGAAGCAGATCATCCAGGAGCTTGAATTGATGAACGAGACTCTCAATGAGAACTCCGGCGGCGATTATTTCGAAGAGAACTCGCCGTACTCGCTCCACATGGAACAGGGCACAGATACCATGGAGAAGGAAAAGAACTATCTGCTTGCTGCGAGACAGAGAAAGTTCCTCGAGTATTTGGATGATGCCATAAAGAGAATCGATCGAGGTGTTTACGGGTTCTGCCAGGACTGCGGAAAACTCCTCGAAAAGGCGCGTCTTGAAGCCGTTCCACATGCCCAGCTATGCATATCGTGCAAGATGAAAAGAGGCCAGTGATGGTTCACATCATGGCATGCTTCTGCTGCATAAAGAAATGGGGTACCGCACTTTGAAGGTGCTTTACGTAACGCTCTCGGTTGTAATTGCGGACCAGTTTACGAAACTTATCGTAAGAGGCTTTCAAATTCCATTTTTGGGAATAAACTTCAACGGTATGCCCCTCTATTCGAGCAAACCGATAATCGGGAATTTCCTGAGGTTTACTTACATAGAAAATCCGGGTATGGCATTCGGGATAGATTTCGGCTGGAAGTCATTCTTCGCTGTTTTTTCGATTATCGCAAGCATAGCGATATTTCTATATCTGTACAAAGTTAGGCAGGAAAGCAGGGTCGTCAGGTTCTCTCTCGCTTTGATCTTAGGCGGCGCGATCGGAAATCTGATCGACCGGGTTTTTTACGGTCCCCTTTTCGACGGGATGCCGCTGTTCCATGGTCGCGTCATTGACTTTATCGATTTCGATTTCTTCAAAATCGACATTTTCGGCTACAATTTTTCACGTTTCCCGGTTTTTAATATCGCGGACGCATCGGTCACTATCGGCGTGATACTGCTTCTGATTTTTCATAAGAAGACGATGGAAGAAAATGAAACTACATTGGTCGGGGAGAAATCAGGTAACGACTTTCCCGCTGAATCTCATGGACAAGCAGGTGAGAACACAGGCCCTGCGAAGGGTTGAATTTATTGTCACGCCGGGACAGAAGAAAGAGCGGATAGACAAGTTTCTCACCGCTCAGCTTGAAAGTTCGAGTCGTGCAAAAGTTCAAAAATATATTGACGAGGACCGTGTGCTTGTCAATGGAGAACCTGTTCGCTCGAGTTACAAAATATCTCCCAATGACAATATTATTGTAAACATCCCTACATCGGCGCCTCCTGATAAAGTCATCCCCGAGGAAATTCAACTCAACATAATTTACGAAGACCGGTATTTGATCGTGGTCAACAAACCGGCTGGAATGGTAACCCATCCGGGTCACGGGAACTGGAGCGGCACACTTGCGAACGCGCTTCTGTTTCACTGCAACAAACTTTCGACTCTGAATGATCCGTTTGTGAGACCGGGGATAGTGCACCGGCTGGACAAAGATACGAGCGGGTTGATTGTTGCTGCAAAGGATGATGGAACGCATGCTTCGCTTGCGAGACAATTTGCCGATAGAACTATCGAACGGGAATATTGGGCGCTTGTCTGGGGAAGATTATCAAAGAAACGCGGACTTATCGAAGGAATGATTGCGCGGAGCAAGAGCGACAGGAAAAAATTTGCAGTTGTTGAGGTCGAAGATCCCGCTCGCGCGAATGGCAAGTTCGCTGCAACGGAATACGAAGTGTTAAAAGAATTTAAGTTTCTTTCTCTTGTCAGATTGAAGCTTCGCACCGGCAGGACACACCAGATCCGCGTTCATCTTTCACATATCGGGCATCCTGTTTTCGGCGATCCGACATATCATGGTCGTCGAATAAACTACGGAGAAATGACGCCGCGGTTCAGGCAGGAAGTTTCGAATCTCCTCAAGATAATAAGCCGGCAGGCTCTTCATGCGAAGACGCTCGGTTTCATTCATCCAGCAACAAAAGAGCATTTACATTTTGAATCTGAAATGCCTGCAGATTTTGCGGAAGTATTAGAGCAAATTAGCTCTTAGTCCATTGCTGATGGCTGAAATTGAAGATCATGAGCCATAAATCATCAAGCATCGTTTTGATTTTTTTTCAGGAGTTGAGCCACACGACATGAAAGTCAAGATTCTTATGAGGAATGCGTCTGCGGTATTACTCGGCGGATTCTTCATAATATCCGGAGCGGGGAAGTTGTTCGATGTCGGCCAGCTTATTAGTACCGTCCGGATTTACGGCATCCCATCGTACGTTGCCCCGGCTGCAATATTGCTCCCGCCTCTTGAGATAGTTATTGGATTGCTCGTGGTTTTGCCTTCGACAAGAAAATTGGCGAGCGGAGTTGTCTTCGTGGTCCTGATAATTTTCACCGGCGCATACGGGTATGCCCACTTCTTTAGGGGAGTAGAAAAGTGCGGCTGTTCGGGACGGTTCTATTTCCTGGATAAGGATTTTCCTGAGCTGCTTGCAGTCAACGTGGCGCTGTCTCTTTTGTCGATAGCTCTCTTTAAAACGTCCGGGAAACATGATGGCACATTTGCTCGCTGGCAAAAAGCATCGGTTCTCACAGTCGCTGTTTTGTCGTTGACGGCTGCCGCTGCATCTTCAATGAAGCCGCTTGAGTGGGGGAACAGCAATTGGGTGAAGAAAAATACGGACTCGAAGTCGTTTTCTGAAATCATTTCCACAAACAGGGATTCCACTTATGCATTGTTCTTCTACGACATGGACTGTCCACACTGCTGGGAGGCTGTCAAAAATGTTAAAGCACTTCAAAGTGAGAAGGTGGTTGATAAGGTTGTCGGTTTTACTTTCGGAACCGATTCCAGCCTCGCCAGATTTGAAAGCGTCTTCCACCCAAATTTTACTTCGTACCTGATTCCGGTTGAGAAATTTTACACGCTCACAAACTCTGTTCCGACTATCTCGTTTATTAGGGACGACACTATCATTTACCGCGATGAGGATGAGGTCAAGCCCCCTTCGTGGTATGAACAGCACGTCTTTAAGAAGAAGTTAACGGCACCGTTCTAACGAGCTGCGGCCCGGTCGAATGCATTGCGCTCCGATTTACTGTTAGCCGGACAATTCTTCCATGTATTTGCAAAACTGACGATTGAGCATCGTCACTTTGACAGCAAGAATTTTTTCCGTCACCTTGTTGTTGAAGTTTGAGAACAATTCGGAAGCTATTTTATTATAAGGAGATCGAGTAATGTCCGAGAAGGTATCGAAAAGTGAAAGGAACTGGAAGAAGGAGTTATCTCCCGAGGTGTACCACCTAACCCGCGAAAAGGGAACCGAACCGGCGTTTACCGGCAAGTACTGGGACTTCCACGGGAAGGGGACGTACAAATGCGTTTGCTGCGGAAGCGAGCTATTCGATTCGGATACCAAGTTTGACTCCGGGTCCGGCTGGCCAAGCTTTTATGAGCCGACTTCTGACGACATGATCGAGCAAGATAGTGACTACAGCTTCGGGATGGTTAGAAAGGAAGTCAAGTGCAGGAATTGTGGTGCACACCTGGGGCATGTTTTCGAAGATGGGCCTGACCCAACACGACTCCGGTATTGCATAAATTCTGCGGCATTAAAGTTCAACGAACGAAGCTCTTAGTTCGTCGAACCATGGATGACAGCTGCCTTGACATATTTCGGGTGAGCTATAAGCTATTTAGGGCGTTTCCACTCGTGATCCGCTGCCGGCTCGTGCTATAAAGACACTTCCACTTTCAAAGCCGCGTTCCATGTATTTGTGAGCGATTTCTTTTGCCAGCTCGTCTTCCTGGTTAGAATCGATCAGGCAAATTGCGCTTCCTCCGAAACCCGCGCCGGTCATGCGTGCGCCGTAAACTCCTTCAAGCTGTTCCGAGATTTCGACGAAAGCGTCCAATTCCGGCGAGCTCACTTCGTAGTTTGTGCGAAGGCTCATGTGAGATTCCAGCATCAATTTCCCCGCGAGGCTTCTCATATCTTTCTTAAGCGCGGAAACAGTCTTGATGACCCGTTCATTTTCCGTGACAACATGGAGCGCTCGCAAATAAAGTACGCGATCCATCTCATGCTCGACACCTTTCAGCTCATCCAGTGTGACGTCCCTGAGCGCGTCGAATTTCTTGCCGCATTTTTTGGAAAGTATTGCGAGGGCGTCGCCGCATTGCTGCCTTCTCTTGTTATACTCAGTGGTGGCTAATGCCCTCTTTGTGCCGGTAACGCAGATGAGCATAGAACAATCGTGGAGCAGGGGAACATATTGGTATTCGAGCGACCTGGTATCGATGAGAAGTGCGGTCTCTTTGCGTGCAAACTTCGCAATGAACGGGTCCATTATTCCAGACTGCACTCCGATAAATTCATTTTCAATTCGTTGTGCCAGTTTAGGGATTTCAACGTCTTGCAGTGGTATATCGTAAAGATGGGAAACTGCCTCGATGACAGAGACCACATAGGCAGCGGACGAGCTTAACCCGCTCCCGCGCGGCACGGTGCTGCCGACGGCGAAATTGATGCCATCGATGGATTTCATAGTACTGAGAAATGTGCATGCGCCTTTGATATAGTTCACCCAAAAATTCGAGTTCTCGAATCTTCCCGAGAGAATTTCGAAAGACGTCTTCTTACCAAGCTCTTTTGAAAATGCGATGAAAAGTTTTCCCCCGCGTCTTCCGGCGGCAGTGTAAGTGCGCCGGTCTATCGCCATCGGAAGAACGAATCCATCATTGTAATCAGTGTGTTCACCGATGAGATTGATTCTCCCTGGCGCGCTCGTAATAATATCCGGCCGCTTGCCAAACTCGACCTGATAAAGCTTCGCAAGGTCTTTCTTGACGTCGTCTTCTGCCTGCGGCACAGGTTCGATCACTTCTTTAAGCTCCATTAATTCTTTCGTTTTCGTGTCAATCAGATTTCCCGACTAATCTGTTGCTTCGTTTCCTGTGAAATACCGGATCGAATTCTTTCGTTCGACAACCATCATTTCTAGACGGTGGCATCTGCCGAGGACCCTTTTTCGACCTGGAACGGTTTCTTTCCGAGAAAGTCCCATGAGCATGCCTGACTTTCATGTCGAATCCAAAAGGGTTCATTCTGAAAAACGCTAGGACTCGGTTTCAGCACCCGCCTCGACTTCTGTAAGCTCTCCCTTTTTAAATTTAATAATTGCCGCGATATTTTCAAGCGATCCGATAAGATTTGCCCCGCGGATGTGTCGAACTACTGCTCCCTGACGCGCCGCTTCTCCGACTATATCATATACTATATCTGCAACCTGAAATAGAGGCTCACCGCAGGAGGTGCACGTTCTTTCTTCGAGATGCGGCATTCCGCATTGTTGACACGTCGATCCTTCTAACGAAAAATCTTCTGCCACTGCAAGTGTATGAACGTTATAAGAACGGATTGCGTCCATAACTTTCTTGACGCCTTTTACTGCGTAGCCGTCCCTCTCTACCTCATTAGTGATTCTTCTCAGCAGTTTATTCTCTTCTTGCAGCTCGAATTCTTTTTCAGCATTTAGTGCCTTTGCAAGGACCTCATTCTCCTTGGCGTGAATGTCAATCTCAAAAATACCGATCAGGCTATCGTGGAGTTTGCTGTGCAGCAGTCTCGCTAAGTGTTCGCCGAGTGGCTTGCGGGCACCGATGATGAGCCTTTCAAAATGTCGCAAGTTGAAATGTGTTTTCAAAAGCTCGGCGACAGACGAAAGATGAAATCGTATTTCTTCCTCTTTTTTCTGCATCAGCCGCTTGTCGCGTCTCATTAATGTCTCCAGCAAAGGTTTCCCGAGATTCTTCCCTTTTGTTTCAAAGTCAAGATGCTCGAGAACTTCCCCCATGTAAATCTCGAAAAAGCGCGCATGTCTCGAATCGCTCAAGATTAGTCCGATGCGCGAGTGTTCTTCCAGCATAGCAAGAAGAGGTCGAACGTAAAAGTTTGTCTCGAGAGTGAGATTTGATTTCACAGGCATCGGCAGCCTGTAAATCTGGTAAAAATTCTCATCATAGTTTGCGAAGATCGCAACGGATTTATATCGTGGTGCTACGCTTTCTGCCGATGCAAACTGCTCGATCTGCTGCAGGTTTTTTTCCGCGGCCTCGATATAACTGTGACTGACGTTTAGTTTCTCAAGCTGCTTCCTAGCGCTCTTGATCATATCTTTTCTTTCGATGTCCCATATCCCTTTACTGCGTTCGCTGCCATCAGTATTGAGATAAAAGGAAATCGCGACTCCCTCTCGCGCAACATAATTAGTAAGCAAACTCACTTCCTTCTGTGTAACCATGCCATCCTTTCGACTTTAGTTCGAGGCCTCGCCAAAGATTGATCAGTTGAGCTACCACGTTCAATCTAAAAATGGTTATGACGAAAGTCAACGCTAAAACCTGGTGAAAACCTTAGATTCTCCGCCGCGAGCAGCGTAGAGTTCGGTCAAAAGTGAGAATCATAACCATTTAATTTTGAGGCGCGGCAATGAACTCCAGAATTTGATTTCGACCTTTAGTCTTGCAAATGCATAAATCATCTTGCAACTTGCACGCTAAAATATTTGAAAACGCTTGCTGAGGGCTTCAGCGGAGGCTGCTTTTTGAGATAAACCGACGCAACGCGCGATAACGAGAAGTTAGCAAGATTGGCATTTTTATTGATTGATTGATCGGGTGCGCCCTTCGAAAAAAACAAAAAGTGTTCTCATCGCCGCTCAGGACATAAGAGTTGCAGGTCTGATTCAAGAGTATTTGAAGACGGGATACGAGGTGCAATGCGAATTGAATCTTGACGCCGCGCTTGAGACGCTGATTGGAGCGCACATTGATCTTTTGATTGTTGATGGAGAAATGCCGGAGAAAGTGTTGAGGAATTTTGTTGAGACAGCGGCAAGGATCAAGCCCGGAGTGCCGATGATTGCGGTAGGAATGTCGGAGCGCGAAACACAGAGCAAAACACTTTCTGCCTTCGTAACGGCTTTTGTGGAGAAACCGTTTAGCATTTCTGATATTTCGAACGCCATCAAAGAAACTTTAAACTAAAGTGAGGGCAAAATGGCATTGAAGATTTCAAAGCTTGCAGACGGTGAAGTTGTAGTTATCGAACCGAAAGGCGAATTGATCGGCGGCGACGAAACCGACGAGGTTCGTTCGGAAATTGCAAAGCTGTCCGTTGAGGGGAACAAGAAACTTGTGATCGACCTTAGCAAGACAAATTACCTGAACAGCACGGCGATCGGCGTATTGATCTGGGCGCACACCCATTACGCGAAACTCGGCGGCGAAGTTAAACTTGCAGGCTTGAACAAGAACATCAAAAACATTTTTGTCGTTACAAAATTGACGTTGGTTTTCGATGTTCGTGACACGCAGCTTGATGCTGTGGCGACTTTTTCAAAAGACAAAAAATAGTTTTATGATAAAATTAACTTTAACAAAATCCTTCAAGGAGGCTTGACTGAAATGAAACAAGGCTTATTTGCAGTAATTCTAATCATAGTTGCGGCCGCTGTTGCGTGGGTGATCTACACCTTCACATTGCCCGACTATATTCAGAGAGGCGGTCCTCTAGTGGTACTTCTGATCATGCTTACGATTATGGTGGTCACATATATTTTCGAGCGCATCTTCTCGTTGCGCAAAGCTCAAGGCAAAGGTTCTTTGACGAAGTTTCTCAAGGATGTCGAAGATAATCTGAACAACGGCGACATCAAAGCTGCGATTGCGATTTGCAACAACCAGAAAGGTTCGATGGCAAATGTTATTCGCGGCGGACTCGAGAGATACCAGGAAGTGCTGAGAGACAGCCATCTTACCGCAGAGAAATACATGAGCGAAGTCCAGCGCGCAATCGAAGAGGCGACAATGCTAGAAACACCGCTCCTCGAAAAGAATCTTATCGTACTTTCAACGATTTCGTCCATCGCGACCATGGTCGGTTTGCTCGGGACGGTTATCGGCATGATCCGGGCTTTTCAGGCACTTGCTCACGCCGGAGCCCCTGATGCAATTCAGCTTTCGATCGGTATTTCCGAAGCTCTTATTAACACTGCCGGCGGCCTTATAGCGGCCATCACGGGTATTGTTGCCTACAATTTCTTTGTTAATAAGGTAGATGGCTTCACTTATATGATTGACGAAGCGACATCGAGCATCATTGCTATTCTTAATGCTCGTAAATTTGACAGCAAGTAATTGCTTTTAAGGAGCGTGGCAGATGCCAAAAATTAAGAAAAAACGTCTCGCTATCAGGGTTGACATGACGCCGATGGTGGATGTTGCGATGTTGCTTCTAACATTCTTCATGATGACAACATCGTTCAAGCCGCCGGAAAACGTTCAGGTGATCCTGCCGGATTCGCATTCGGAATTTAAACTTCCGGAATCGGATGTTATGACCATCACGGTCAACAAGGAAGGAAACGTATTCATGGGAGTCGATGCACAGCAGCTTATGAAGTCTCTCTTCGAGCCGATGTACCCAAATGGAATTCCGGACCCGAAGAGTGGTCGTCTTTTGCCCGTCTGGTTAGTCGGGGCAGTGCCGATTCAAGAGAAAGATCTTCTGCAGCTTACTGTGCAGGCTCGCGTGAGTAATCCGAGATTGAGAACGGTTATCAAGGCGGATAAAGATGCGCCTTATGGCCCGATAATGGATATAATGAATGACCTGCAAAAGGCAAACGTCTCAAGGTTTAATTTGCAGACAGATTTGTCCCATGATGTGAAGGGAGGAGTATAAGATGGCTGAAGTAGAAACTGCCGAACCTCACGGCAAGAAAAAAGGAAAACATAAGAAGAAAAGAAGAGTGCCGATCCGCATCGATATGACGCCGATGGTGGATGTTGCATTTTTGCTTCTGACATTTTTCATGTTGACGACTGCTTTTAGTCTGCCGCAGACGATGGAAATAAACCTTCCGCCGAACGATGCGCAGGTCAACGTCGCCGCGTCCAATTTGATGACGCTGCGAGTAAACGCCAAGGGCGACATCTACTGGAGCATCGGAACTGAAGCTCCGGCAAAAGTCGAGTGGAACGATTTCCGAAAGTTGGTCGGCGAAAAGAATAAAGCTAATCCGCGCTTGATCACTTTGATTAAAGTCGATAGAGACGCAAAGTATAATAACATGGTCGAAATAATAGATGCGTTGAACGTGGCAAATATAACACGCTTTAGTATCGCCCCAATGACGGACGCAGATAAAACTGCACTTGCCAAAGTCGGCGGGTGAGAATTCATGGAGGTGATCTGAGATGGCTGAAAAGAAAGCCGTAAAAGTCGCAGAAGAGGAAATTCAATACGGTGCACCTCTACTCAAGCGTCTTGCACAGAAGTACACCGGTATTGGACTTGCGATTGCTGTGGGATTCCACTTGCTGGGTGTGGGTGCGTACTGGGGCTTGCAGTATTTGAACAGTGAAGATGAAAACATGCCGATGGTCAGAGTATTGAAATACAGCGAGCTTGGTCCACCCCCTTCAATTACCAATCAGCAAGCGTTGCCTCAAGTGGCAGTCTCGGCGCCAATGGCAAAACCGAATGTCGGCGTACCAGTGCCTGTCCCTGACGCAGAGGTCTCGCCGGAACAAACAATAGCGACTCAGCAGGAATTGAGTAAGATCATGGGCCCCACAAATCTGGGCGGTGATTCAGGTGGGGTTGCTGTTTCTGCTTCCGATTTCAAGGTTTCGAATGATGACGCGCCGCCGCCTGATTTCGTACCCGTTGAAAAAGAGCCTCAGATTGTGAAAGAGTTTAAACCAAAATACCCGGAGCTTGCTCAGCGTGCAGGAATTGAGGGAAGAGTGATCGTGAAGATCTGGGTTGACAAGGATGGAAAACCCCATAAGGCCGTCGTCTTGAAAAGCGACGCTGAAATCTTCAACCAACCTGCAGTAGATGCGGCTATGCAGTACCGATTCACTCCGGCCATAATGAACAAAGGTCCGGTCGCTGTCTGGGTTGTAATACCGTTTACGTTCAAACTTCAGCAGCGATAGCAGCCGCAAATTGAAAACCGGAAGACTTAATAAATGCTTCGAATGTTTATCGGCACGCGGCAACATGGTCGAAGCAACAGATGTGCGGGACGTCACGAATATAACGCGTTTCAGTATCGCCGCAATGACTGACGCAGACCAGGCCGTACCTGCAAGGGACGACGGGTGGAATTAAAGGAGGTTGATCTAAAATGGCTGAAAAGAAAGCCGTAAAAGCCGCAGAAGAGAAGATACAATATGGTGCGCCAACGCTCAAGCGTGTCGCGCGGAAGTACACGAGTATCGCATTGATTATTGCCGTGGCGCTCCATTTTGTCGGTATAGGCGCGTATTGGGGCTACCAGTATTTGAACAATGAAGATGAAAACGAGACGATGATCAGAGTATTGAAGTACAGCGAGCTTGGTCCACCGCCCTCGATTACCAATCAGGAAGCACTGCCCCAGGTAGCAATATCAGAGCCCTTGGCAAAACCCGATGTCGGTGTGCCGGTGCCTGTCCCTGACGCGGAGGTCTCGCCGGAACAGACAATTGCGACTCAGCAAGAATTGAGCAAGATCGCGGGACCCGCAAATCTTGGCGGTGATTCGGGTGCGGTTGCCGTTTCTGATTCGAGTTTCAAAGTTTCAAATGATGACACGCCGCCGCCTGATTTTGTACCCGTAGAAAAGGAGCCTCAGGTCGTTAGGCAGGTCACACCGAAATATCCGGAGCTTGCTCAACGTGCAGGAATTGAAGGTAGAGTCTACGTAAAGATTTGGGTAGACAAGGAGGGAAAACCGCGCAAGGCCGTCGTTCTAAAAAGCGACGCTGAAATCTTCGACCAACCTTCAGTAAACGCGGCTATGCAATACCTATTCACTCCGGCGATCATGAACAAAGGCCCGGTTGCAGTTTGGTATGTAGTACCATTTACGTTTAAACTTCAGCCGAAACATTAGCAGCCGCAGATTGGACGCCGGAAGGCTGCTAAAATATTTCGCATACTTTTTGTCCGCCGTCTTTTTTGTCGGCGGACTTTTTGTTATTTTAGGTACGTTCATCCCAAGCTACGTCCCCAAGCAACTGAGGATAATGCTGGGAATTGTGTTAATACTTTGGGCAATCTATCGTTTCCTGATTACTAGAATTAAGTCTAAGCAACATTATGAAGATGAGTAGGATTTTCCTTGTTCTTGCAGTCACGTTGACGTTTGTGGCCGTTTCCTGCGGACTGAAAAAACATGTAGCTTCATCCCCGACCGAAGGGAACCTGGAGGTCTTTTGTGCCGAATCCGTTTCGCCTGCCGTCACTGAGATGGCTACTGAGTTTATGTCGCTGTATCAAAGTGCACACATAAATATTCATGTTGTTCCTACACGCGATGCAATTGTGAAACTTCTGAATAATGAAGCGACTCTCGCGGTCTCTGCGAGACCGTTCAACAAGGGTGAACTTGATGTAATCAAAAAATATAAAATAGATGTCGATACTCTTCGAGTTGCGATGGACGCTATCGTAGTGATTGTGAACCATGATAATCCGATTGAGAAAATCAGCACCGATCAATTGCGCGATGTGTTTAGTGGAAAGGCCACGCTGTGGAGTGAACTCGAGAAAGGTTTCGACGGAAGGATCATCCCCGCGCTTGAAAGTCCGAATTCGGGTACAGTCGAGTTGTTTAAAGACAGAATTTTAGGAAACGCAAAATTCGGCGAGGCTTATCCTTGTACCACTATGTCAAGCGTGTACTCTTTTGTGAGAGATAACCGAGAGGCAATAGGTCTCATCGGCGCTAACTGGCTCAATTCCGGGCCGAGTATTTTGACAAGCAAAAAACCGCTGCCGAAGCCACTCATGGTCGCAGAAGTCGATTCCAGTGCAATCTCTTGCATTGATGCAAATGCGTTCGGAAGTTATTATTATCCCTATCAAGCGAATATAGGCCGGCGTTATTATCCGTTGACGCATCCGGTTTACTTTTTTTCTACCGATTTTGATCTCGGATTAGGCGCGGGGTTTATGTCGTTTGCCGCGGGCAATCAGGGACAAAAGATTTTTCTCGATAACGGACTTGTCCCGATGACTGTTCCCGTTCACTATGTTCAACTAAATAATCAACCGCTATGAAAAAAATTAGACTTTTCGTATTTGCAGTTCTCATAATCAACATTTTTGGAAATGCCAGTGCTCAGGATCAACTCAGCGAAGGGAAAAGCCTGCTCGACAAGAAAGACTGTGACGGAGCACTGCCGTATCTCAGGGCTGCTGTGAAAGACGATCCGAAATCGGAGAAAGCGAATCTTTATTTGGGGGATGCGTATTTATGTATCAACAATTTAGACAGTGCACAGCTCTATTTCAAAAAAACAGTTGAACTTGACGACGAATTGGCGCCCGCATATTACGGTTTAGGGCAGGTCTATTTACAGGAAAAGAAACTCGACGACGCTATCAAGAATTTGAATTCTGCGGTGAATTATGATTCAAAGAATGAAGATTATTTAATAACGCTCGGCAATTCTTATTTAGGTGCGAACCAGCTCGATTCGGCGATGCAGTCTTTCTACAAAGCTAGAGACATGAATGACAGTGACCCGCGCGCCCTGGGGGGAATTGGCGATGTTTACAGGAGACAGAATATTTTCGACGCGGCAATCGAAAATTATAAAGATGCGCTCTCGATTGATTCTACGAATATCCCGATCATGCTGGATTTGGCAAACACATACATGCAGAACAACGAAGGTGCGGTCGCTTACCAGGAATTCGTGAATATTTCCCGGCTTGCACCGAACAATGCGGACGCTCAACGTGAGGCGGGCGAGCTTCTTTACGTGAACAAGCGGTACCATGATGCCGTCACGTTTCTTCAAAGATATCACCAGCTTGTGCCGAACGACTATAAAGCACTCTTTCATCTCGCGGAGTCCGCGCTTAACGGGGACGATACTCCAGACGCAGTGAAATATTACCAGGAATATCTTGCAAAGTTCCCTGACAAGGTGGAAGCGAAGAGGGATCTTGCCGCCGCTTACTTCTTTGCTAAGAGGCCGGTTGATTCTTATAACACTTTCAAGACGATACCTCTGGATTCTCTCGATGTCAAAAGCTTGGTGAGATATGGACAAGCGGCAAATGAGGTCCATGACACGACTGCAACCATCGATGCCTGGTCGCGAGCAGTTAAGCTGGATACGACGCTTTCGCCCATCGAATACTTTTTAGCCAACACGCTCTTTGCGGCGAAAAGATACGACGAGGCGATTGTCCATTTTAAGAAGCATCTTGTCATGACTCCGGACGACGCCGCCGCCGAGCTCAACATGGGATTGTGTTATTTCATAACACAAGATTATCCGGATGCTATTTTAGCTTTGAAGCGGGTAGGTGAATTGAAGCCCGGCAACATTCAGGGACAGATCTGGCTCGCTCGCGCGTATATATTTGCCGGCTCTCTTGATTCAGCAAAAGATGTGTACCAGAATGTTATCAAGATAGGCCAGACCGATTCTTCAGTAACCTCTACCGACCTTAATGAAGCCTACCGCCAAACTGCGCTTTATGAAATTATAGCCGGAAGCAAGGTGGCGAAAGAGAAACCGGACGAAGCTAAGAAATTTTATAACGACGGTTACCATGATTTGATGATTGCGCTTAAGTACGATTCGAAGGAAATAAAAACGCATTCGCTGCTCGCCCAGGACTATGCACTTCTCGGCAAAATCGACGACGCATGCAAGGAAATAAAAATAGTATTGAGGGTTGATGCCAGGGACGAGCAGATGTTAAAACTTCAGAAGTCGCTTGGCTGTGAATAAACAGGCTTGCATTAATTAAGCTGTCCGGATTTGTTTATGCCGCTGGCATAAGTGGTCTATTACTTGAACGGACGGCTCTTTTCTTTAATTCATTGAATTCAAATAAAACAAAAAAAATAATAATTGTTGGGAAGGAGTAATTGTAGTGGAGTTAGCACTAATTTTGACTATTAGCGTACTTTCACTTTTGTTTGCGGTCTACCTTGCTGTTCGGGTCTTGAAACAAGATCGTGGTACGCCCGAGATGAAGAAGATCGGTGACGCGATCCAGCAGGGTGCTGAAGCCTTTTTGAAGAGGCAATATTCGACGATAGCATTGCTGACGGTTTTGCTCGCCGCAATAATTTTCTTGCTTTATGCCTTTGTTAGGAAACCGATGCCGAACGATCCTGTGGATCCGGTGAAGCTGGCGTCTTATACGGCTCTTTCGTTTATTCTCGGCGCTGTGTGTTCCGGCATCGCGGGATTCATAGGTATGTTCGTCTCTGTGAGAGCAAATTCGAGAACAGCGAATGCGTCGCTTAGCTCTTTAAATCGTGCTCTGCAGACCGCGATGCGCGGGGGTGCGGTTTCCGGATTGTTCGTAGTCGCGATGAGTTTGCTCGGAGTCGGTGGGCTTTTCGGGATATTACAGCTTCTTGGTACGCCGGTAGAGAAGATTCCGTATATGATTGTCGGATTCGGATTTGGCGCATCGTTTGTCGCGTTATTCGCACAGCTCGGCGGCGGAATTTATACGAAGGCTGCTGATGTTGGCGCGGACCTCGTCGGGAAAGTTGAAGCGGGAATTCCGGAAGACGATCCACGAAACCCTGCAGTCATTGCAGACCTCGTCGGCGATAATGTCGGCGACTGCGCAGGTCGTGGTGCAGATCTCTTTGAATCGACCGCAGCGGAAAATATCGGAGCCATGATACTTGGAGTTGCCTTGTTTCCGTTTTTCGGAGTCAAAGGCATTATGTTCCCCCTCGTCGTTCGTGCCTTCGGTCTCATTGCTTCAATCATAGGCGTCATGTTCGTCAAGACGCGTGAGGACGCTGACCCGATGGCGGCGTTGAACAAAGGATATTATGTCACTGCGTTTCTTGCGGCAATTGGATTTTTCATCGGCTCGAAATGGATGTTGAATACACCTGCAGCTCCAAATGCGTGGATGTACTTCTTCGCATGCGGCGTCGTTGGAATAGTCACAAGCATCGCATTCGTTTACATCACGCAGTATTTCACGGAGTATAGATACAGGCCGGTGAGATCTATTGCTGAGGCTTCCCAAACAGGCCCGGCAACAAACATCATCACGGGATTTGCAGTTGGTCTCGAATCAACATGGATGCCCGTCATCGCAATTTCTATTGCCATTGTCGGATCATACTATCTTGGCATCGCGACGGGAATTCCGAACGCCGGACTGTTCGGAACAGCCGTCGCTACGATGGGAATGTTGGCTACCGCTGCATATATCCTTGCCATGGATACCTTCGGACCAATTACCGATAACGCTGGTGGGATCATCGAGATGAGCCAACAACCCGAGGAAGTCAGGAAGAAGACGGATCGGCTCGATGCTATAGGAAACACAACGAAGGCATTGACTAAAGGCTATGCGATCGGTTCCGCAGCGCTTGCTGCATTTCTTTTGTTCTCCGCTTACATCGACGATGTTAACGTCCTTTTGAAGGAAAAAGGACTTCCAGCAATGACTTCTGTGAACATCGCGCGACCGGAAGTGTTCATCGGCGGATTGCTCGGAGCTGCCCTTGTCTTCTTGTTTAGTTCACTTGCAATCAAAGCGGTTGGGAAAGTGGCATATGTTGTTATAAATGATGTGCGGGCACAATTCAAAGAGAAACCGGGAATCCTGGCAGGGTCGGAACAGCCTGATTATGGTCGCACCGTGGATATTGTTACTCGTGGCGCATTGCGCAGTATGATCGGCCCAGGACTCCTTGCAGTCGGAACGCCGATTGCGGTCGGAATAATTTTCAGGCTGTTTAACGTCGGTGCAGAATCCGTTGCGGCGCTTCTGATGGTCGGAACAATCGCAGGCATCTTGATGGCGATACTTATGAATAACGGCGGCGGCGCATGGGATAATGCGAAGAAGTTTATCGAAACAGGTGCTTTTGGAGGCAAGGGAAGTGAGCCTCACAAAGCAGCAGTTGTCGGCGACACCGTCGGCGACCCATTTAAAGATACGGCTGGACCATCGCTTCACGTTTTGATAAAGCTTCTCGCGACGATCACGCTGGTACTTGCACCTCTTTTCGTGTAAGTCGGGTCGATCGAATGAGGTTCTTAAAACCCCGGATAATCTGAATCAGAGAGGCAATCTTTACAGGTTGCCTCTTTTTATTTGTGCTATGCGAAGTGGAGCAGATGGCAGGGCTTCGAAATCTTGTCTCGATATCCAGCAGAGGATGGCTGAGATTTAAATAGCATGGTGTCATGGCACGCTGACCTGTACGCCTTCTCCCAGGTATCTTCGTTCTCATTTGCCGGTACATCAGCTAAACGTAACACAGGGCACGATGAAGACAGTAGAGTCGAAGGGCGTCAACCCCGGAACTCCCCCAACTGTCTTGTCCTGTGAAACGCTCAAACCTTTTGTCGAACGAGCTGCTTCCTGCTCGAGCCGGCGGCTGAAATCATCGGAGTTCCGATTGAGGTGAAGGCAATTACAGTTCTCTTTTTTCAGGCTTTCAGGTTTTAGCCATCAGGTATCCGGCATTGGCCAAACTGCCGCATGCAGGTCATGGGTTACTTTTTAACGATTTCGACGCGTCGGTTCTTGGCCCTGCCCTGGTCGGTCGCGTTGTCTGCGATTGGCTTCGTATCTCCCCAGCCCGTTGAGGACAATCTGGATTTGTCGATCCCTTTCGCTATCAAAGCGTCCATCACTGCCTTTGCCCGATCTTCGGACAGCGTTTTATTCTGAGCGGGATTTCCTGCGTTATCCGTGTGGCCCTCTATACTTACCTTCAAGTCCGGGTTGTCTTTGAGAGTATTGTATACTTCATCGACGATGGACTGTGACTCAGGCTTGATCGTCGATTCGCCTGTGTCGAAAAGAATGTCCAGCGCAACGTGGCCATCGTTGTTCAGGGCAAGCAATATATCGTTTGCCACGATCTCCTGTTTCATCGGAACCATTTCAAGTACATCCAACCCATAATGGATATCGTGATCGTTATCTGAGCTCGGGCAGCAAACCTTGACTTTATATTCTGAAGTATTCTTCTTAACGGCAAAACAGCCGGTCATGTTATCTTTAAAAACCGTTTTGCCGCCAATATTCCTGATGGCATTTTCATAATTCTTAATTATCTGGAACATGCTCGGAGGATTGTCGGGGCAGCCTATGTTTGTATAGGTGATAGCTGTCAGGTTGCCCTCGAGCTGGATAGTTTCCCCGGTCGAATCGATGAAATCCATCTGGTCGTAGGTTGTGCTGCATTCTTCAATGTGAAAGCCCGGCAGTCTGTTAAGTAAAGGATGATCCTTGCATCCTTCGGCGTCCTCCTGGGCAAATAAAGGCAACGAGCCGATCAATAACATTGCCGCGACGAGCATAATTCTTTTCACTATGATATTCCTTATGATAGTTTGTGAATTCAGTCGATGACATTGAAGAACCATATTCCACTTCAAGGAGGATATTTCCTTTAAGCGCACTTCCTGATCCTTTCGATCCTTCCTGCCGAAGAGGAACAATGATGATGGCTGTTCTAAATTATGAGTAAAGTGGACGAACAAAGGAATTGAAGTGCAAACTTCTCATGAGAATCGCCTCGTCCCCTCTCAGAAATCATCTTGCGAAGGGTGCCGAACTTTGACGGGTGTGATCGACGCGCCGAGTTACGCATCGCCATTCTGCCTGCCATGACAAATCCTTCGCAAGGTTTCATGTCATTCCTATGATCGCCAATGGTCGTTTCAGAACTTGTAATCTAATCCGACCGACAAGAGCGAAGCTCCGAATCCAAGTCTTGCCTGTCCGGCAAGATTCGGCGAGAAGAAATAACGGATTCCTATTTGCCCGGCAAAGAAAACGCCGCTGCCGTAACCGGCACTTCCGGAAAGTCCGTAGAGACCTCCCCACGATGAATTGAAAATCTCATAACCAAGTCCGAGTCCGGCAAACGGATCGAGCTTATTGTTATCGAGATTCAAATGATAATATGCCATGACTCCGATCGGAATCCATGTGTAGCTCCAGTAACCATCCGACCAGTGCGAATAATCAATCGTTGCGCCGATGCCTACTCTGCCGGGTCCGAAATCTCCCGGATTGTTTATACCATACTCATAGTCTGCACCGAAGCTGAAAGCGCTTCCGAGTGAGCCGATGCCGATCCTGGCACCAAGGAAATTCTGATCTTTTTGGAATTGGGCATTTGCTGTGGATGCCAGAATTACCGTCACGAATGCCGCCGTCAAAGTTGCGGAAAGCTTGTTGATCATTGTGTTGCTCCTTTGTTTTTGGTTTTGTTGAAATAATTCAAGTTGCTAATAACGAAATACACTATGCTATTTCAATAAAAGAAATTTCTTTGCCGCATTGAATCGCCCTCCACCTTCTCCTGCAACATCAATCTTATAGATATATACTCCGCTTGATAACCCATTCATGGTTACGGATTTCTCGTAAGTGCCTGCACCCATCCTGCCGTATGCCTCTTCAACCACTTTCTGCCCAAGCATGTTGTAAATCCTTAGTACAACTGTTGACGCCTGGTTCAGATCGAATCGAATGTTCGTCGAAGGATTGAACGGGTTTGGATAGTTCTGGTAAAGTGCATATTCCTTCGGCGTTCCAAACTCTTCAATGGCGTCGATACCTGTCCCTGTTGTAAAAGATGCCGCAGTAGAGTATGCACTCGTTCCAGCCGTATCTGTCGCACTTACTTGCCAGTAATACTTTGTGCTTGCCGTAAGCGGAGCGCTCAAATTCTTGGAAGTATCTGTCATGGTTGTATCGAAGGCAATAGTCGAGAACGTATTGCTTGTCGAAACCTGAAGCCTGTACTTTGTCGCATTAGCCGAACGATTCCACTTGAGTGCCGCTCTCCTCGGCACACTTGAAGTTCCGGTGGCTGGCGACAAAAGGGCGGGCACTGCCGGAATAGCAACAATTGTTGTGAAGGAATCCGCCAGTGTATATCCACTTGTCCCGGCTGCATTGTAAGAGCAGACCCGCCAGTAATATTTGTTCAGGTTCTGGAGAGATAGGACTTTGAACGTCGTATCCCTCGTCGTGTCATTTGCGACTACCAGTGGCGAGAATGTTGGACTTGCCGATAATTGGCAGACATAGCCTGTATCTGCAGCAACGGAATGCCACTTAAGTATGAGAGTATCGGCTCGCATACATTGTGCGTTGTGTCCCGGATATGCAAGCACCGGTGTTGCCGGAACAGCCATGACAGCAAAGGAATCAGGATTTGAAAACGCACTCGTGCCGGCAAGATTGATTGCTTGTACATGCCAGTAATACTTAACACCGGCGTTTAAGATGACCGTATGAGCGGTATCGCCTGTTCCTGTCGTTGAATCGTTAACAGCGCTTGATGAAAAGAGCAAATTAGTCGAGACTTGCCAATGATAGCCCGTCGCACCCGTGACAGGACTGATTTTCAGGGTAAGATTTGCCGGTTGATTTGTCGCATCATGGCCCGGTGATATAAGCACAGGCAGCACCGGTGGAATCATCTCTGCGAGCGGCCGCCACCAAACACCGGTGTTCTGCACCCCAGCAAAGAGATTCGCGCCGCTCGAGGTTAAGGCAAGGACAACGGTGCCAGACAATCCGGTATTGGCCCAACTCATTCCGTTATTCGTTGATAAAAATATTCCGCTACCAGTTCCTGCAAAAAGATCCGCGCCACTTATGGTTAGGGCATAGACAGCAGTGTTTGTCAAGCTGGTATTGACCCCTGTCCAAGTTGTACCGTTGTTCGTTGATAAAAATACCCCGCCGCCACTAGTCCCTGCAAAAACATTCGTGTCGCCTGCCCCATCTGGACTAATAGCAAAGGCATCTACCCATGTGTTTGTCACCCCGTTGTCGGCTTCAGTCCAACTTGCACCATTGTTGGTCGATAAGAATATTCCGGCACTGGTCCCCGCAAAAAGATTCATGTCGCTAACGGCAAAGGCATGGACCATGGTATTTGTCACCCCGGCATCGGCTTCAGTCCAACTTGTGCCATTGTTGGTCGATAAAAATATTCCAGCAGCAGTCCCTGCAAAAAGATTCGTACCGCTAATGGCAAGGGCAAGGACACTGGTGTTTGTCAACCCAGTGTTGACTCCCGTCCAGTTTGCGCCATTGTCCGTCGATAAGAATACCCCATGACCATTACTCCCTGCAAAAACATTCGTACCACTAACTGCAAGGGCATTAACGCAATCGTGTGCCAACTCTCCATTGACTCCGGTCCAACTTGCACCGTTATTCGTCGATAAAAATAATCCATATTCAGTCCCGGCAAAAAAATTCGGGCCACTAACTGCAAGGGTTTCGACGTTATTGCTTGTCAATCCGGCGTTGACTTTCGTCCAGCTTGTGCCGTTGCTAGCTGATAAAAATACTCCGCCGCCATTAGTCCCTGCAAAAACATTCGTGCCACTAACCGCGAAAGAAATGACATAAGGATTTGTTAACCCGGCATTGACTCCCGTCCAACTTGTACCATTGTTCGTCGATAAAAATACCCCGCCGCCATTGGTCCCGGCAAAAACATTCGTGTCGCTTGCCCCATTGGGGATTGTGGCAAGGGCATAGACGCTTATGCTTGTCAATCCCGTATTGACTCCCGTCCAACTTGTGCCGTTGTTCGTTGATAAAAATACCCCGCCGGTAGTCCCCGCAAAAAGATTTGAGGCGCTGGCTGCGAGGGAATGGACAGAAGTGTTTGTTAACCCTGTACTGGCTCCCGTCCAGCTTGTGCCGTTGTCCGTCGATAAAAATACCCCGCCGTTAGTTCCTGCAAAAAGATTCGTGCCGCTAACAGCAAGGGCATTGACATAGTTGTTAGTCAATCCGGTATTGACTCCCGTCCAGCTCGCACCGTTATTCGTCGATAAAAATACCCCGCCGGTAGTCCCCGCAAAAAGATTTGAGGCGCTGGCTGCGAGGGAATGGACAGAAGTGTTTGTTAACCCTGTACTGGCTCCCGTCCAGCTTGTGCCGTTGTCCGTCGATAAAAATACCCCGCCGTTAGTTCCTGCAAAAAGATTCGTGCCGCTAACAGCAAGAGCATTGACATATTTGTTGCTTAATCCGGTATTGACTCCCGTCCAACTTGTTCCGTTGTCGGCAGATGAAAACACACCGGCGCCATAAGCTGCTGCAAAAATATTTGAGCCGCTCACGGCAAGAGCGTTAACCTGACCTCCGTAAGGCCCGTTTGTCTGCAACCACTGAGCTGACGATGGTGATGACAGTAAAAATAAAAACACAAGACCTTCAACGATAGTTATAAATTGCTGCTTGCGTAAGATTATAATAAGAGATTGTAAGTATTTCATATTGCCTCCTGTTTGTGTGACCAAAGTAATCTAACTGTACCTGGGCGCAACGCCTCTGATTCCTGTCACTATCGACCATGGCTCTTGTTTTACATCATGCTGAGCCATGGCCGTATTCGCTTGCCGTGCCCGTTACTTTGCCAAAATCATCTTGCCGACAGATTCCTTAATAATTCCATCGGTCGAAATAAACTGCAGGCGTGAGAAATAAAGCCCGGATGCTAATCTAGCGCCGCTGAATGTGGCGTGATAGCTATTACCTGAGGTCACTGCTTGATTAAAGAGCGTGGCGACTTCCTGTCCCATCACGTTAAAGACTTTCAGTGTGGCTCTTCCATTCGAAGGAATAGAGAATGAGATATCTGTTGACGGGTTAAACGGATTGGGATAGTTCTGATTGAGTTTAAGCTCCACGGGCTCGCCCTTTCCGTTGTCCGCAATGCCCGTAACAGGACCAAACGATATATCATCGATAATAAAATATGAACCAACCTTCGGATCACTTGCCCCGGGCCCAGCAACTATTGCAAACATAATATAGCAACTGTCTGGCGTGCCATTTGCATAGTAAGTAATGGGAACCGTGAATTTCGTATATGTTGTTGTGCTCGCAGACAGTTGTATTATCCCGGTGCCGATTGCGCCGGTAATCCATCCTCCTTTGAACGCAATGACATCTGCTTCAAAGGCATCACCAGACGAAGCCGCCGGGACAAATTTGTAGTAACCCGTCAACGATCCGATATGTGAATTACACGGAACACCGTCGCCTCCTTGTCCTGCCATCAGAAGGGGACTAAATATGCCACCGGACACCGAAATCACATCGCCACGTAACGCGCTGGTTCCCGAATGAGCATCTGTAGATTTCGTCATCGGCATTATGCTGCCTCCAAAATTCGATAGGGCATCCCATCCATCAGGCTCTCCGTTCGTCCAATTCTCAAACCCCGCGTTGGGTATCTGAGCAAATGAATTTGAGGATACCAGGAAGGCGAATGCAAAAGCCGCAACTGTAGTAATAAATCTCTTCATAACTTATTCCTCCTTGTTAATTTTAATGTTGTACCATTTTATGAAGAAGTATGATCGGCGTCGCTGCATTCCACAATCGCACAATCGTGGTATATTGAAATAGGCCTCAGCCATCGGCTAAAAGATTCATTGTAACCACGTTAGATGCGTAAGACATTAGGACAGAAATGGGTTACTGTGCAGGGAGGAGAAAGGAAGGCAACTTCCCAGACTTCGCGTCTTTGGAAAAAATGAAATTCGGCAACAGCCTCTTAGTGGGAGCTAAGAAATGCTCGCGGTTTATGCCTCATTCACCGTTCTCCTTTTCAAACCAGCCTCTCCTTAAACGCCTTCGAGACGGCACTGCCGCACGTGGTTACTTGCAGTTTCTCGTAAATGTTTTTGATGTGCGTATTGACTGTATGGAAACTTATAAAAAGTTTTTCCGCAATTTGTTTCTTGCCCAGGCCCTGAACAAGATGGCTCAGGATTTCCTTTTCCCTTTCCGTCAAGCCATAATCACCCTTGGGCAAGTTAAATTGCTTGAACGTCTCGACGACTTTCCTGGCGATTTGAGCGTTCATCGGCGCGCCCCCCGAAACCACCTCCCTGATCGAATCGATAACCTTTTCAGGAGACGAATCCTTCAACAGGTAGCCTGACGCCCCTGCGCAAAGCGCGTCGAACACCAGGGCGCTGTCTTCGTGAATCGTAAGCATGATAACGTAGGTCGCCGGAGTTATCTGCTTGAATCTTTTGACACCTTCGATGCCGTTCATCCCTTTTAACCCGATGTCCAACAAAATTACTTCAGGAGGCTCTGCGGTCCTCAATTGTTCAATGGCAGCCTCGCATGAATCGAAAGCGTAAATGCACTCGATACCTCCGGACTGGTTTATCAGGTTCTGTATGGTTTGCCTAAAATGCAGGTTGTCTTCTACGAGCCAGATCGAAATATCGTCTTCTTTGTTCAAACGTTTAGACATGGATCGCAAAATTGTTTTGTCGTCACACGATTCCATACGGCAGGATACGGCATGATTTTACCATTAGCCATCGCACGTTCGTGGTATTCTGACAACAATATTTTTCTATGGGCATCCTGCCTCTGATCTTCCTCTAAGCGGTCTTCACCATCAGTTCGACCGTGGTTCCTTTTCCCGGCTCACTAAAAATTTTCAAGTCGCAGCCGGTCTCTGTTGCTCTCTTCCTCAGGTTTTTAATCCCTTCTCCACGACGGGCATCGACCTCATTTTCGTCAAAGCCTACTCCGTTGTCGGATACTTGAAGCCGCAATTCCTTTGAAGTCTCCTCTAACTTAATGCACACCCTGGTTGCGTTTGAATGCTTCACGATATTGTTCAAGATTTCCTTGAAAATCAAACAAAAATTCCTCCGAAATTGCAAATCCTTTGATTGGATGATTCTGCCATCGCCTGCTTCGAAGCTGCACTCGATTCCTTGAAGGAGCTTTCCAGCCATGTCACGCATTCTAAATATCAGGTCCTCGGTCTTGTCATGCTCAGGATTTATGAACCAGATAATGTCCCGAATCGAATCCGCGGTCTCTTTTGCCGTTGCAGTTATGTCTTCAAGCTGCTCCTTTTCAGCTTCTTCCAATTTGCTGCTCCTCTTTATCATCTGGCTCGCAACGGAAATGCTGGATAGGTTGCTCCCTATCTCATCGTGAAGGTCGCTGGCAATCCGGCTCCGTACCATGGCTTTCTCTTTTTCGTTTTCCTGCCTAATCCTGTTTATCCTGTTTCGCAATGCAAAAGAGAGAATTGTCATTTCGGCCAACATTCCCACCGGCATTGCCGATTCGCTGAACCACGAGGTCTCTTGAAGCCCGGCAACCCTGATTCCTCTGAAGAGCCCTCCAAAAATAAAAATCAAAGCTGCGATCAGAAAAACGCGCGCATTCGCATTCCCCCTTTTCAACGTGTAAATTCCCGCCAACAGGTTCAGAGAGAGTATACCGATACATGATAAATCGTTAACTATATACATGAATCGGCCGGGAAAGGCAAACGAAAGCCCTAATCCGACGATAAATATGCCAACCGCGACTTTATACACGCCATCAAGAAATTTTGAATATCTTTCAATTTGCAGAAACTCTCTCGCAAAAAGCATCCAGAACGATGCCCCGATCCAAACTGACGCAATGATATCCAAATTAACCAAGGCAATATCGTTTGGAAACAAGAACCGGTAACGAAGTCCATCCATGCAGAATTGATAATAGCCTACAAACAGAGCATAGAGAGAATAATAGAGATAGCTTAAATCCTTCACTGAGAAAAAGAGAAAGAGATTGTAAAAAGCCATGATCAGCAGGGCGCCATAAAATAATCCGAAAAGAAGGTTGCGATTTGCTTCACTATTAGAGAAAGCGGAAGGCTTCCAGATACTCAAATTGACCGGAAGATCGGAGTTTGAATGGAACCGGAGATAAAATGTCTTCCGTTCGGAAGGCCCAAGGTGAAACGGGAAAACGAACAGGCGCGATGGGACGGCTCGCTCTTTCATAGGATATACCGTTCCCGCAATTATTTTATTAAACTTACTGCTTGAAATGAATGCAGCTTGCGCCAAACTTTGTCGAGCTGCCGAACCATCAGATGATGGCACATAAAAAGCAACCGTATCGATGATCGAATAATTTTCGCTAATTAGCCAGTCAGAATTCGTCGCGCCATCATTTTTTACGATAAATCTAACCCAGACCGCGTCCTCAGTGGTGCCGAAATTAATTTCATCCGAATTACATTTCGTAAAGAGTTGCGCCGCGTTGCCGAAGGCGACGCTGTCGATCGTCAGACTACCGCCATGGTCCCGCAGCACCATGATGTATTTGCCGATTTGACAGGTATTTGTGCTGTCGTTTAGGGCAATTGCGTTTTGTGCGGGCGATGGCAGGGGAAGCAGGAGGCAGAACAATAGGGAAGTGGCGACAAGTCAACCGAGTCGCGCCATTGCCGCCTGCCTAAGGGCATGGCTTTGCTTCGATATGCCCGGACGTTTCAAGAACGAGGAGCACGCCGACACGGCTGTCTCTCTGTTCGGAGAGGACCGACCCTCTTTGACGTTTAACATTTGATTCGTGAATGCCTGCCTATGAAAATTACAAAAACTCCGGGATAAGTCCAATGCCTCCGCGATGATTCTTTCGCCTGGTGCATGGATGTTCCGAATTCCACGATGGGATGACCGGCAGGCAGCAGTGGATGACTCACCCCCTACTCTTATCGGCATAAGGTTCCCGCTTCCTCACGGAGCTCCCGTTGAACTTGGGGGCCGGGAGAAGTGGCGGAAGTTGATTGTTGCGTTTACACCCCTTACTTTTAATCGAGTTTTAATAGGAAACGTGGTCAGCAATTGATGGACGGCAAATCTCAAGACATCAGGGAGCAGCAGCTAAATAAGCTAAAAGAACTTTTCCCGGAAGTTGTTTCGGATGGGAAGGTGGATTGGGAGAAGCTCAGGCTGGCCCTGGGCCAAGACATTACTATTGACAACGAGCGCTATGTTCTCAACTGGGCGGGGAAGTCGGACGCGTTCAGAGCAATTCAGACTTCAACCACTTCCACGCTGAAGCCTCAGCGCGAGCAATCAGTTGACTTCGACGCGACGCAGAATATTTTCATCGAAGGCGAAAACCTCGAAGTCTTGAAAGTTCTTCAGAAGTCGTACTACGGCAAGGTTAAGATGATATACATCGACCCGCCGTACAACACGGGCAACGACAGCTTCATTTATCCTGACAAGTTCAGCGAGAGCAAAGATGAATACCTGAGGCGCATCGGCGACAAGGACGAAGCGGGTTATTTGACGAAGGAAGGATTCTTCAGGAAGAACAGCAAGGAGAACGGGCAGTATCATTCCAATTGGCTCTCCATGATGTACCCTCGCCTCTTTCTCGCGAGGAATCTCCTGCGCGACGACGGAGTGATATTCGTTTCGATCGACGACAATGAAGTACACAACCTGCGGCTGATGATGAATGAGATTTTTGGGGAAGAGAATTTCATTTCATCTCTCGTTTGGAAATCCAGACAAATCGTTGATAGTAGGAACCAGACAAATGTCTCAAACGATCATGAGTACGTCCTTGCGTATGGAAAAAGCCTTCGCGGTAAGGAAATAGATTTGGGCAAGTACAGAAATCCCGACAACGATCGTCGTGGTCCTTGGATGAGTAACAGTATCCTCGGGCTTGCTACTCCTAGCCAGCGACCGAATTTACATTACGAAATTGAAGACCCAAAGAATGGAAACAAATTCGAACCTCCAACAGAAACTGGTTGGCGTTACTCAAGAGAAACAATGGGGAAAAAAATCAAAGACCATCGTATTGTATTCCCGGACAATCCAGAAGGGAGACCGAGAGAGAAGAAGTTCCTTTCAGAACTCGAGAGCAAATTTACTGGCTTTTCCTCGGTTTTATCTACCAACCTCGGTTACACTCTTAATGGAACAAGAGAAGTGAGAGAAATTCTTGATGGCAACTTTTTCGCTTTCCCTAAACCTGTTTCCCTTGTAAAAGAGATGATCAAGCAAGGGGCAGACAACCAAGAGGATGATATCGTTCTCGATTTCTTCGCGGGCAGTGGCACGACGGCCCAAGCTGTCATGGAACTCAACAAAGAGGACGGTGGGGACCGGAAGTTTATACTGGTACAGCTTCCAGAGAAGACGGATGAGGACTCGGAGGCTTACAAAGCGGGATATAAGACGATTGCAGATATTTGTAAAGAACGGATCCGCCGTGCGATCAAGAAAATGTCTGAACCGCAGATAACCGCTGATAATGCTGATGTCGTTGATAAAAAGAAGAAACAGTTGACAATGGAATTAGGCGATGCGAGCGGGGATCAAAAATCAGCGGCATCAAGTTCATCAAAATTATCTGCGGTCGGATTTAAGGTTTTTACGCTTGAGCCGTCGAACTTCAAAGTCTGGCGGACCGACACGATTGCAAACGGCGATGATCTGAACAAACAGATGGATGCTTTTGCCGATCCAGTCAAGGTTGGTTCTGAAGCCGATGCCCCCGCCTCTGTCGGGGCAGGCATGGCGTGGGAGATACTTGTCAAGTCGGGTGGGCAGCTAACGACAAAGCTGGAACAGGTTTCCCTAAGGGCAGTACCGGCTTATGTCTTTTCCATAGAGGACAGCACTTTTGTTCTAATGCTTGAGAAGATTTCTCGGGCGGCGATAGCCGAGGTCGTCAAGATGAAGCCGAAGAACTTTATTTGCCTCGACCGCCTCTTCGCAGGCAACGATCAACTGAAAACAAATACCGCGTTGCAGATGAAGGACGCGAGAATCGAATTCAAAACTGTCTGAACCGTTGATGACCGCTGATAAAATGATAAATCATGATAAAAGAAGAATATAAATTTTCAGCAATCACGGAGAAGATTATTGGATGCGCGATGAAAGTGCACAGTACTCTTGGCAACGGGTTTCAGGAAGTGATCTATCAACGGGCGTTAGCGATTGAATTAAGCAATGCCGGGATCGATTTTTTACGTGAGGTTGAAATGCCGATCCACTATGCCGGCGAGGAGATCGGGACACGGAGAGCGGACTTTGTGGTTGATGGAAAAATCATGATGGAATTGAAAGCGCTGATTGCTTTAGAGGATGTCCATCTTGCGCAAGCATTGAATTACCTTGAAGCATATAATCTTGAAATTGGTCTCTTGATAAACTTCGGAGCAAAGAGATTGGAATTTAAGAGGCTCACCAACGAACGAAAACTTCAGGCACAGCAGGCAGGCGGGAGAAAACGAACAAATATCTGAACCGCATATGACTGCTGATGAAAATGATTACGCTGATGGACCGCAGAGGAAAATGATTATAATGATGCCGCAGATAATGTGTGGGGTCTTATCTGCGCAATCTGCGTTATCAAAACTATCAGCGGTTCAGACAATGGAGCATCAACTGAAAACGAATACCGCGTTGCAGATGTCGAAGATCTCGTTTGCGGGAAAGGACGCGGGTGTGGAGTTTAGGACGATTTAGATAACCAAGGAGATTGGGATGAAAAAGGCAAAAGTGGTTTTTTGAGCCACATCCATGAAGAGGCTGAGTTAGCGCGCCTTTTTAAAGACTGGATTGAATCAACATTTGCATGGCAAGTTGAAGTTTTTGTAAGTAGTGACAAAAGAGACATTCCAGTTGGGACACGATGGCTACCCCAAATTAGTTCTGCACTGAAAACTTCTGGGTTATTCGTGATGCTATGTAGTGCAGAGTCCTTAAGACGGTCATGGATTAACTTCGAAGCTGGTTGTGCCTGGATAAAAGAAGTACCATTGATGCTGATATGCCACTCTGGAATGCAAAAGGATAAGTTACCTTCGCCTATGGTTGAATTTCAAGCAATTGAGATCAACGAGGACACGTTTGTCAATGATTTTTTTGAAAGCATGAGGACGCATCTGAAGATAATAAAGTTGCCGCGAATTGATGAGAATGCAATGCGGAAGGAACTCGCGGATGCATTATCCTCGATTGAAGTCACAGAGATCGAGCCACAAAAAACAGCGTCTTCAAATCTAGATAAAATTTCAGATGAAGACGCTCTTAACATACTCGAATCATGGATGGGACATAGGCCTGCAAATGAAAATACCAAAGTAATGAAATATTCTGACGTAGATGCTGAATTAGATTTACCACAAGGTGCATCAAGAAGACTCCTTGAAATAGCCGCGCAGAGATGGGAGTACGTTATTGTTCGCAAAACTGATAATACCATACTACTAAAGGATGCACCTGACAAGTATATTGTAAGAACCCCAAGAAAATGGGATTTGGGATTTTAGTTCATAATTGTTTCTCCTGACATAGCACCTGCAAGAAAAATTCAAGATTGAAAGAAGGTATTTGATTATGCCAGTTTATGCTTACCGTTGGGCAGACGGTACAGTGAGCGTCTGTAGCGCAAGAGACAAGGAGCAGGCAGCCTGGTTATTCGACGAGATCGGCCCGGTTGCACGAAAACTCATAATACGATTGAAAGATCAAATCCTGGTGACAACAAAACTTTATGCCGACAAAGGTTGGGTGTTCGATGACGATACGCCTTTCGGAGAGGATTTGTACCACCAGCTTCTTGAGAGATGCTACCCACACTATGGTAATACCTTTAGTAAATGCACTCCTGACAGTAGTGGCGGGTACAGTGCAAAGGACATGGAGAAACTGAGAAGCGCTCTGAAAGAAGACGAGGCAGAAGCCATCGCAAGAATCGAGATGACACCGCAGATGCCGGACGAATTTAACCTGAACCCCGAAGGTTTACCGGGTCAGGACAATTAATGTTGCACCTAAAGATCTTAATATGATTTTGACATTGACTTCCATATACATCTTGTCCCGTCGGGACTGGAATATCGTAATCTACCCCAATTTGTATTATATCGCAAAACCTCATATTTTATGATATACTATAACTGATATGTCATTTTCTGCAATACATCCTTTCGACCTTCCGTTTCTTCCGCCATTTGCGGATTTCAATGGCCCTGATACAATAAAGATTCTGCTGAAAGCGCGGACAGAGCTGGGAGAGCTAAAAGGCTATTCATCTGCACTTCCGAATCCGATGCTTCTTTTATCGCCGGCTGTTATCAAAGAATCGGTGATAAGCTCGCGAATAGAAAATATCAATACGACGGTTGAGAATGTTCTGCAAATGCAGTTGTTCCCCGAAGCCGAGCAACGAAAACCCGAGAAAGAGGTGCTCCACTACAGAGAAGCGCTGCTGTGGGGGTTCGAGCAGTTAAGCAAGCTTCCGCTTTCAACGCGCATCGTGGTAGGCGTGCAAAAGAGGCTTTTGCCGGAATCCGCCGGCGGTTATCGAAGAGTACAAAACAGTATACAGGATGTTGCTGCCGGGAAAGTGATTTATATTCCCCCGCCCGCTCAAAAGATTCCCGAGCTTATGGGCAACTGGGAAAAATTCATTCATGCCGAAGATGACATAGACCCGCTGATTAAGTGCGTCATGGCACACTATCAATTCGAGGCTATTCATCCGTTTACCGACGGCAATGGGCGGACCGGCAGGATATTGATGGTGCTATATTTGGTAGAACAGGGTTTTCTAACCATACCCCTGCTGTACGTCAGCGGCTACATAAACAAAAACAGATCTGAATATTACCGTTTGCTGAATGAAGTAAGCTCAAAGCAGAATTGGATGCCTCTGATCAACTTTCTGCTCAACGCATTGTATCTGCAAGCAAAGGAGACGAAAGAGACCTTCACAGCGTCCATGGATTTGTACCATAAGATGAGACAGAAAATTAAGACTGAATTTCCGAAGGTCTATTCCGGCGATCTAGTCGAAGTGTTATTTGCATATCCGATAATTTCGCCTGTGAATCTCGGTAAGGCGTTGAACATCCACTATACGACGGCGAGTCGCTATCTCACAACTTTAGCAAAGGGAAAAATCTTGGTGGAAGCGCAAGTCGGCAAGTATCATCTCTTTGTTAATAAGAAACTGCTGGAACTATTGAAAAGATAAGATGAAACTTCAATTCGACTCACATCAGGACTTCCAGTTACAAGCGATCCAATCCGTCGTTGACATTTTCGAAGGTCAGCCGCTTAGCACTGGCGACTACGAGTTTTCACTTCAACAAGGTGACACAAGTCTTGCTTTCACTGAGAACGGTGTCGGCAATGCAATCAGACTGACGGACCAGGAAATACTGAAGAATGTTCGTTCCGTCCAAAAGCGAAACAATATAGAAGAGTCCGCCGAGTTGAAAGGCCTCAACTTCTCGGTTGAGATGGAAACTGGTACAGGCAAGACGTACGTTTACCTTCGCACCATCTACGAGCTGAACAAGACTTACGGCTTCAAGAAATTTATCATCGTCGTGCCGAGCATCGCGATTCGTGAAGGTGTTCTAAAAAATCTCCAGATAACTCACGAGCACTTCCAAAGCCTTTACAACCGCATCCCGCTTACATACACGGACTATGGCTCGAAAAATGTCTCAGCCTTGCGCGGCTTTGCTTTGAGCAACACGATCCAGGTGCTCGTAATCAATATCGACTCGTTTGCCAAGGATGAGAATATCATCAACAAACCGAACGACAAGCTCACTGGAAAACGTCCGATTGAGTTCATCCAGTACACAAATCCCATCGTCATCGTGGATGAGCCGCAGAACATGGAGACCGATCTTCGGAAGCAAGCGATTGCTAACCTAAAGCCATCATGTACTCTCCGATACTCCGCAACGCATCGGGATGTCTATAACCTCGTCTATAAACTCAGCCCCGTGAAAGCTTACGACCTTGGATTGGTAAAGCAGATCGAAGTCGATTCGGTGGTAAGCGAGGACAGTTACAATCAGGCGTTCGTGAAGCTTGAAGGAATAAAAATCCAAAAGAAAAAACCTCCGAAAGCAAAGCTCACCTTCGATTATGAAGGTGCAGAAGCGGTTTTGAGGAAGTCTTCTTACGTTGATAGTGGCGACAACTTGTATGCCCTATCGAATAAGAGAGAAATGTACAGCGACGGCTACATTGTCAATTACATAGATGCAGATGAGGGCTTCGTTGAATTTTCTGGCGGACTAAGAATCAGTCTCGGAGAGACAGCGGGCGGGCTGCAGGACGATATAATGAGAGTTCAGATCAGGAAGACAATCGAGGAGCATTTTAGGAAAGAAGCCGCCTTGAAGCCAAGGGGGATCAAGGTCCTGTCGCTTTTGTTCATTGACAAAGTGAAGAACTATCGGCTCTACGAGGATGGGAAGAAGGCCGATGGCAAGTTCGCCGTCTGGTTCGAGGAGATATTCAAAGAGTATGCAGCCAAGCCTGAGTTCAAAGGACTAATACCGTACGATGTGGATCGGGTTCACGACGGCTACTTTGCTCAGGATAAGAAAGGACTGCTGAAGGATTCACGAGAGGGAAAGACTTCTGAAAACGATACCGATGCTTACGAACTCATAATGAAAGAAAAGGAGAAGCTCCTTGAAATGAACGAGCCGCTCCGGTTTATCTTCAGCCATTCTGCATTGCGCGAAGGGTGGGACAATCCCAATGTCTTCCAGCTTTGCACTTTGAACGAGACCACCTCCGAATTAAAGAAGCGGCAGGAGATCGGAAGAGGGCTCAGGCTTGCGGTCAACTCCGATGGGAACAGGGTGTTTGAGAAAGCGGTAAACAGGCTGACCGTGATTGCGAACGAGAGCTACGAGCAGTTTGCAAAGAAGCTCCAGAAGGAAATTGAAGACGAGACGGGAGAGAAGTTCGAAGGAAGAATAAAGAACAAGAACGACAAGAAGAAGGTAACTCTTCGCAAAGGTTACGACGCCGACCCGAAATTCATCGAGCTCTGGGAGCGCATAAGGCAGAAGACAACATTTCGCGTCGAATACCAAACAGACGAGTTGATTCGCAAGGCCGCAAAGCGGGTTGGCAACATGCACGAAATTCTCGCGCCGAGGATCGTGGCCCAACGCACTAAGCTGGTCATGGATTCCATAAGCGTGAGCGGTGAAGGGAAGTCGATAGAGTTTCTTGCACCAGAATATGGCACTGTGGCGATCCCCGATATTGTCGGTTACATTGAGCAAAGGACACATCTAACCCGTTCGACCATAATGCAAATCCTCCGACAGTCAGGAAGACTCCTTGATTGCTTAAAGAATCCACAATTCTTTCTTGAAAGCACCGTACACGAGATAAGGACCGAGTTGGAATCCATAATGGTAGAAGGAGTGAAATACCAGAAGATAGAGAACGATTACTATGAGATGCGGCAATTCGCGTCAGATGAAATCGAGGAGTACCTCACGAATCTTTACAGCGTTAAGAACAAAGAGAAAACCATATTCGACAACATAGAGATAGATTCGCTTTCAGACACTGAGCGGAAGTTTGCGAAGGCGTGCGATGACAGCGAGGACGTGGAGTTTTTCCTAAAGCTCCCGCGCTGGTTTGAGATAGAAACGCCCGTTGGGAAATACAGACCCGATTGGGCTTTAATGTTGAAGAAAGAAAAGCGGCTTTACTTCGTTGCTGAAACCAAATCGACTCTCGATAAAACAAAGCGCCTTGAAAGCGAAAACCAAAAGATAGAGTGCGGGAAGAAACATTTTGCCGAGTTGAAGGATGTTCATTTCACGGAAGCAACAAAGCTTGAGGATGTGGAAAGGGAAGCAAGCCAAATAAAGTAAGTCATCTGTAAAGCTGGCTTCAAGCTCCGATCGGATAGATATTCTCTTCGTCAGCGGTGTAGACGATGGAGGGGGAGATGGTGAATTAAAAAAGTCTGAACCGCAGATGACCGCTGATAACTTTGCGGATGGAGCCTCTGTAAAAAGAGGTCCACAGTCATTCCCGAATGCCATTATCGGGAATTCATCTTTCAAAATGAACCAGTTTCTGGCTTGTCCGAAGGACTCCTTTGGGGGAGCATGCAGGAATGACTCAAGGCGGTGGTTCTTACACAGTCTCGATGCCTTTGGCAGGAGGATTTCATCGGGGCGATGACAGAAGTCATTGAAGAGGTGCCATGCAAGAGGCAATCTTCACAGGTTGCCTCTTTTTTTATTTTAAATTCTTCGAAACATTGAAGTCTCTAAGTCGTAATCAAATATATGCTTTTGGTCAGCCTTGTGAAGCTTGATAGATATGGGTCCCAACACTTCACAAGGCAAAACTTAGAAAAGGAGATAAAATGAAAAAGTTTGCATTATGGTCGGCGGCATTTTTCCTTCTGACATTTTCTACTGCATTAGCCGAGACATTCTCGAGAACCGAGGTCAAGACATTCGATATCTCGGCTAACGGTAAAGTCACAGTGGACAATGTGAACGGGAACATAAAAGTCGAATCGTGGAACATGAACCAGGTAATGCTCGAAGTGACGAAAACCGTTCGAGCGGATGACCAGGACGAAGCCGACGCTTACTTCGGCAGGTTAAGAGTGGAAGTCAACAGTGAAAGTAATTACCTTGAAATACGCACGCATTACCCGGACAATGAATGGGGAGGCATTTTTCACTGGCTGTTCCATGGCGGGTCGAGAAACGCAAATGTCAATTACGTCCTTAAAGTCCCTTCCACCATCAAGCTCGATGCCGGATCGACGAACGGATATGTAGAAGTCGATTCCATCACGGGCGGCGTCAAAGCGAGATCTACAAACGGGAATGTGAAGATTCAATCGGCTTCCGGCGATGTCATCGCAAAATCGACTAACGGGAAATTGGATTTCGATGATGTATGCGGAAAGATTGACGGATCGACTACGAACGGCAGCATCACTGCAGTAATTTCCGATGCCGTCGAATTCCGGGGATTGAACCTCGGAACGACAAATGGCTCGATCAATATCTATTGTCCGGATGATATTAATGCAGATGTGACTGCGCACACTACAAATGGAAGTGTTCGAACGGAAATTCCCGTGACTGTCCAGGGCGATTTCGGCGGCAAATCATTCGAAGGCAGAATGAATAAAGGCGGAGCGCAAATTCGCCTCCATACAACGAATGGGAGCATAGAAATCAACAAACGTTAGTATCCTTCTGATTACCAAACCTTGCGCAGGCTATGAACCTTCGCAAGGCTGGTTTCTTGTCCCGTCGGGAATTGTTTTTTGAACAACCCCTCGGTATTTTTCTCCCGCCATGAAAAAAATCAAAGAGCGGATAATCACATTCGGGAGAATGATAAAGTTTTCGCACACGCTTTTCGCCATGCCGTTTGCATTGACAAGCGTGGTACTCGCGTCGTTTTCCAACAAAGTAACTCCAATCAAGCTTTTCTGGGTACTCGTCGCCATGGTCGGTGCCAGATCGGCAGCGATGGGGTTCAATAGAATTGCGGACCGTGATTTCGATGCAAGGAATCCGAGAACGAGGAATCGAGAGCTGCCTACAAAACAAATCTCCCTCCGTGAAGCGTCGCTGTTTGTCGTTATTGCCGCATTGCTTCTTGTTTTTGCTGCACACGAACTGAACCCGCTGTGTTTCTATCTCTCACCCGTCGCACTTGCAGTCGTCTTTTTCTATTCATTCACGAAGCGATTCACTTGGCTGTCGCACTTCTTCCTCGGACTCGGGATGGGGCTCGCCCCTGTCGGTGCCTGGCTCGGAATCGCCGGACAATTTTCGCTCGTGCCGATTTTGCTGGGGCTTGCGGTGGTCGCATGGGGTGCCGGATTCGACATAATTTATTCCTGCCAGGATCTGGATTATGACGATGAGGTCAATTTATATTCTATGCCGCGATCGCTGGGCGTGAAAAAAGCGCTGAAGATTTCTTCGATCCTTCATTTCGCTGCGTTTATTTTGCTGGTCTATCTGAAATTTGTTTTGCCCCTTGGAAACATCTATTTGTTTGGGATTGCACTCGTCGGGGTTATGCTGGTTTACCAGCATCGTGTCGTCAAACTGGACGATCTTGACAAAATAAATTTTGCCTTTTTCAATTTGAATGCATACTTAAGTGTCGGACTCTTACTATTCACGCTTATTGACGTCGTGGCATGAGCCGAAGGCGAGCGCCCGCGTGAAGATTTTATGAGTCGATTAATCGTCTTCACTATCTGCTTGTTCATCTGTACCGACGCGTTTTCTCAAACTCTTTGCGGTACCGTGCTCGACGGAGACAGCAGCACCGTGTCAAACGCTGCCGTGTCCATACCGGCGCTGGGGTGGACGACTTCAACCGATTACAACGGAAAGTTTGTAATTAATAAAGTCCCCAAAGGAATTTATATCATAAAAGTTGAGCGAGTTGGATATGATGAGGCATCTCAAGAAGTCGATATATCCTCGGACTCGACATCAGTCTTAGTCTTCATGCACGGAAACTTCGTGACGCTAAATGGTGTGACGATTACGGCAAAACCCCACCCTTCAGAAGTTGCTAATTCGTCCCAGTCAGTTTCAGTAATTCAAGGATCCCAGCTGCTCGAAAACGCGGGCTCAAGTGTTGCATCGGAGATCAGCAGCCTTCCGGGCGTGTCCTTGGTACATAGCGGACCATTCAGCGAAAAGCCGGTCATCCGGGGCCTTGGATATCAACGCGTGCTTGTCCTTGAAGATGGCGAGCCTCATGCGTACCAGTCCTGGGATGACGATGACAGCCCCGGAATCGATGCGCTCAGCATGAAACAGATCGAAGTTGTAAGAGGTCCGAACAGTGTTTTATACGGCTCCGATGCACTTGGCGGCGTAGTCAACTTCATCCATGACAACGGAACCATAGGAAATCCCGATTCCTCTGCGATGCGCGGGGAAGTTTTATTGAACGGCTTCAGCAACAACTCGGAAGGCGCCGCGCACGTCGGATTGAACGGGACGACTTCACTTGCACAATATTACGCCGATTTGACGGTGAAAGGAGCCGGAAATGTGGAAACACCGAGAGGGCTTCTTCCGAATACAGGAGCGTCGGAAGTGGATTTTGAAGGATCTGCCTCGACCGATAGAGATTTCGGAAACTTCCTTCTTGGATATTCACGTTTCGATCAAGACCGAGAGATTCTTCCCGTCGGCGACGACTCGGGTGATTCACCGTACCAGAACACCGTCCATGATAGACTGTGGTTCTCTTACAAAAGTCAGCCTTCTCAGATTCAGGCTTCGTTCGACGGCGTATTTCAGCGAAACGACGCCGCCGAATATGAAGACGAGGATTCCATCGAAAATCATTTGATCCTGCAATCGATTTCGCTCGACGCAAAGGTCTTCTGCAATGAATCGGATAATAATTCCAGCACAATTGGAATTTCCTCATCAGAAGTTCAAAATTCCACTCTTGTCCCGGAAGATCCGGTCATCCCGGCCTACCACCAATCGACCGCGGCGGCTTTTGTTTTTGATGATTATAAAATTCAAGCGCTCGATGTCTCGGCAGGTGGACGCTACGATTACCGGACTTTGAGAACTTCCAACAATGCAATTCTCGATCTCACCGCACAGATTCGTAATTATCATGCATTCACCGGATCGGTCGGACTGCTGTGGCACGCCACCGATGAAATATCATTCGGCACGGATGTGGGAAGCGGCTGGCGGGCGCCGAATGTTGAAGAGCTATTCATCAGCGGTCTGCAGGAAGGAAGCTTCATGTTCAAATTGGGAGATCCGAATCTTGTACCTGAACAATCTTTCTCGACCGATTTCATCACGCGGATAAACGGTTCCGTCGCCAGCGGGGAAATATCTGCATACTACAATCGAATCAGCCGCTACATCTACCTTGGTCCGACAGGCGAGATCGATTCGGCAAGCGGAGTTATGGAATACATCGAACAGCAGGCGAATGCGACCCTAACCGGAATCGATGGACAGTTGAATGGAAAGCTGACGACGCGGACAACGTTGACGTTCGGCGGAGATTTTTTGCTTGCGCGAAACAACGCCGCCGGGACATGGCTGCCGCTCACGCCTGCTAACCGGCTAATGCTGGCGGCGAGATATGATTTTCCTTCCGCTCCCATTGTCACCGAACCTTATTGTTCTGCCGGCGCACATATAGTGTTCGATCAAAACCGGGTCGATCCTTTGGAAACGAGGACTTCCGGCTACACGGTGTTTGACGTGGAGTTTGGCGGGAAACTTATCATGTTTGACAGAGGGGTAAATGTGTATTGCAAAATTAACAACCTGCTCAACCGTGCTTACCATGATAACATGAGCTTGTATAAGGCTTATGCATACGAACCCGGCCTCGATTTCTCCATCACCGTCAACGTGCCGTTTGTGATTGTGCAGTGATGCTCGAATATCATTTCTCCAGGAAATCGCTCTGAAAGTTTATAATATAAACGAGCCGCAAAATCAATTGAGATGTTGGAATTGGTTTATGCCCTGGCACATCTTTCACAGTTCATCCTTATTTCCAACATTAAATGTTTGAGACTGATGATAAAGCCCGCTTGAGATAGTCTTTTAATTATCTTATCATAGACACAGCTTATGCAGCACAAGGAAAAGACAAAGCCTTCAAACTGGATCGGTGATTATGCAGACGCGTTATTCAGACATGCGATTGTACGTGTAGGTGACAGGGAAACCGCCAAAGACCTTGTCCAGGATACATTCTTATCGGCGCTCCAGGGCATTGGGTCATTCAGGGGAGACAGCTCCGAAAAAACATGGCTCTTTTCGATAATGAAGAACAAGATCATCGACCATTATCGCAGGAAGGTGATCGATAGGACGACCATGGTCTCGCAAGGAGAAGAATCATTCGACCTGGATTCCTATTTTCAAGAGGACGGCGAGTGGAAAGAATCGTCGAGGCCGATCGATTGGAATGAAAGCCGGCACGACGATTACCGCTCCAAGGAATTCCATGAAACGCTGCAGAGATGCCTCTCGAAGCTCACTGCACAATGCCGCGCAATTTTCAGCATGAAATATCTCGATGAATTGGAGTTTGAAGAGATTTGTAAGGAATTGACAATTTCTACGTCAAACTATTGGGTGATCATGCACAGAGCAAAACTGATGTTGAGACGATGCATCGAGAAAAATTGGATCCAGGCCTGAGAGCTGTAATGGAAATTATACCCTGTACCCAAGCTACGTTCCTAATCTCAAAAAGAGAAGAAGGCACGTTGACTTTTCGGGAAAAACTCCAATTGTATGTTCATCTGATCATTTGCGAATTTTGCAGGAGATTTCTGAACCAGACTAAGCTCATCTCAAAGCAAGCGGGAAGATTGGATTCAGCGGAGATGCTTTCTGATGGGGAAAAGCAGAAGCTGCGGGAAACACTAAACTTATCGTAATAGAAGTTTGTTCTCAACCTTGTAAGGTTTCACTCCATTCAACGACAAATATTATGTAGTTAATATTTTCGTTTAAGAGAAGAGATTCAATAGAAAAAGAGTGAGGTTAGAACATGTTTGTATTACTCGGTTTTGCATTTCTTGCCGGTCTGGTCACTATTCTTGCGCCGTGTATTTGGCCTATCCTGCCGATTGTGCTATCGTCGTCGGTGGCGAGCAAAGGTCACCAGCGGCCGCTTGGTGTTACGCTCGGCGTGATGCTCAGTTTTGCCTTCTTCACGCTGTCGATTTCATATCTCGTGAAGATCTTCCACTTCGATCCGGACAGCTTGCGTTTCGTTGCAATTATTATCATTGCGGTATTGGGTCTGACTATGGTGGTGCCATCGCTGTCGAGAATGATAGAAGGCTTCATCAGCAGGCTGAGCAGTTTATTCGGACAAAGGTCGAAGCAGGGAAGCGGGCTGACTGCCGGTTTCATAACCGGGCTGTCACTCGGAATTGTCTGGTCTCCGTGTGCGGGACCGATTCTTGCGGCGATCGCAACGCTGGCAGCAACCGGAAAGGTGACGCTGAGCGTCGTCTTCGTTACTCTGGCTTACGTTACGGGTGTAGGAATACCTCTTTTCATTTTTGCGTACGGTGGGCAACAAGTGATCACCAAGACGCGGTTCCTTTCCCGGTTTACAGGCAGGATACAAAAGGTCTTCGGAGTCATCATGCTACTTACCGCAGTGGCTATCTACACAAACTATGATAGGCTGCTCGAGTCGAAACTCCTGAACGCATTTCCGCAATTCAGTGCGACTCTTAACGGGTTTGAAAGCAATGGCAATGTTACCAGGCAGCTGGATATCCTGAAAGGCAGGGGAACAGCCGAAGTTGTACCTGTGAGTCAGAAGGCTTCGTACTTTAACGAAAATACACCGGCACCTGATTTTGTCGGCATTACCAAATGGCTCAACACAAATTCCCCTTTGACTATGAAGGAGCTGAGAGGTAAAGTCGTCCTGGTCGATTTCTGGACGTACACGTGTATCAATTGCATCCGCACCCTGCCGCATGTTACATCATGGTATGATAAATATAAAGACAACGGCTTTGTGGTCATCGGGGTGCACACTCCCGAATTTGCGTTCGAGCATAACACCGGCAACGTCCTCGATGCAATAAAGACATACAACATCCACTATCCCGTCGCACAGGACAACGACTATGCCACATGGAATAATTTCAACAATGAATACTGGCCTGCCGAGTATCTAATCGATGCCAATGGAAACATCAGGAGAACGCATTTCGGCGAAGGCGAGTACGACGAGATGGAAATGGCGATCCGGGAACTTCTGAAAGAAAACGGGCAGACGTTAGCAGGATCGCTCGACAACTTACCGGATCAAACTCCGGACGGCGAGCTTTCGCCTGAGACATATCTCGGGGCTGAACGGATGCAGTATTATTACCATGGAGGAAGCATCGGAACCGGCGAAAGAACATTCACTCTTGCGAAAGACCTGACCAGCAACTCCTTCAGTTTCGGCGGCAACTGGAATATCAAACAGGACGAAGCAATCGCGGGAAAAGATGCAGTCTTGAATTACAAGTTCATCGCTGGAAAGGTGTTCCTTGTTTTGCGGCCCGGAAGCGAAGGAACAACGCAGAAAGTGAAAGTACTATTGGACGGGAAGCCGGTAGACGGTTCTAGCGCGGGATCTGATGTCGATGACGGAGAGATCATGGTGAATTCCGACAAACTTTACAATTTGATAAACCTTAGAGGGAAATCGGGCACCCACGTTCTTCAACTCGAGTTCGAAACGCCTGGAACCGAAGCATTTGCATTCACGTTTGGTTGACATGGAGATGGCAATGAGGAAGTTTGGATTTTTGGCGGTTGTTGTATTTGGCGTAGCGTTTGGTCCGATGTTGTATAAACATCTTGATTCCCTTGTCGGTCCCGCGCCCGACGGCGGCAAAATCATATCGGGAACATTCGACAGTACCACCTTCAGAACGAATGCCGAGTGGAAAAAATTGCTCACCCCGATGCAATATTATATCCTTCGTGAGGCCGGTACTGAAGCTCCGTTTACGGGAGCGCTGGACCACGAATTTCAAAAGGGAATCTACTATAGTGCCGCAACCAAAGAGCCGGTATTCCGGTCCGAGCAGAAATTTGATTCCGGCACAGGCTGGCCAAGCTTCTGGGCACCAATCGGTCCTGACGCTGTCGTACTTCGCTGGGATTACAGTCTTCCGGGTGAACCCCGAATCGAGGTGCTCGACAAAAGCGGCAGCCATCTCGGGCATGTGTTCGATGATGGGCCGCCTCCGACGGGGAAGCGATACTGCATCAATTCGGCAGCCCTTATTTTTGTGCCCGACAGCGCCAAGGAGAATTAATAACTATGAAAAAACATTTTTTATGTCCAGATGATGGACGTAAAGTCAACTAACAATAGATAAACTAAATGGAGGAGGTAAAAAAGATGAGAAAGATGGTTGGAACAATCATGGCTGCCCTGTTTATGATGGCCGGGGCGGCGTTTGCAGGATCCGGTTCAAAACAGGAAGCGAATCAGACGACGCTCGCCATGGCGAATGCCGACAGTTCTATGATGAAGAGCGACAAGAGTATGAAAATGTCATCGATGAAAAGCACGAAGATGAAGAAAACATCTAAATCCATGAAGATGACCAAGTCGTCCAAAAGCACGAAGATGAAGAAAACATCTAAATCCATGAAGATGACCAAGTCGTCCAAAAGCATGAAGATGAAGAAAACATCTAAGAGCATGAAGACGACAAAATCGTCTAAGAGCATGAAGATGAAAAAGCCGATGAAGTCTTCAATGAGCGACTCGACGATGATGCATTAGCAGTAAAACAAGACAGCCGGCAAGATGCCTTAGAAGTAAACCAATTGGTCATCCTGTCGCGTTGTTTTAGTCGATCGGCAGTTAGACGAAAGTCCGCCTCGAGGCGGACTTTTCTATTTTCGGCGGCCATGGCATTTGGGATGCACCGGAACCTCAGTAATGCCCTCGCAGCCGGCGGCATTAATTCTGCTGCCATCATGTGAATGACCCAGCGTCGTGAAGGGAAGGCGTTGCATCAAGAATCAAAGACATTGCAGCTGGAATCAGTTATACTGAGCCAAAAAACGAAAGTGGCTCAGGAATCATGGTCAGTCTTAAAATGCGCTGAAATGCAGGTGGCATTATTTTAATCAAAAATGTGGTTGTCGCAGGAGGGCAGGTTTGCGTCTTAATGGCAGAATGAAGTAACTTTGAAAGTCAAATGGGCAGCATGCAAAAGACAAATAAACGACATGCGTATATCGTACCAAATGTAGAAGGATAACCGCAATGCGACTATTCAGAGTTAGGCGTCATTTGCCGCAGAGCAACAAACTCTTTCACAGTCACTAAGGAAGGCTACAATTATGTCCAAGTCGAGTGGAGCTTTCGTTATTTTTCCATTAAGCCTGAGCGGAATTGCTGGAGGCATCCTAGTCACCACTGGGGTCGTTTTTTTAGTTTCTGCAATACTCTTTGTCAACGCTAATTTCCACTCCGATTTGGTGGTACTTTCCACGTTGAAATCCTATGACTCATGGAACTGCATAGACGATGGCATGAATTTCTGGATAGGCTTAGTGGGAACATCAATCGTTGGTGGCATGATTCTATTTGGATTTCTGTCCATCTATGACCGTGTTCTGAAAAGTATGGGCAAAACACCGACTTTGCCAACTTGGAGAGACCGGATGATTTCAACGATGTTAATTATCGCAATACCACTTTTCTATTTTTCAATTGCACAACGCAACAGGTTGACCTCGCCAAAGGAAGTCTACCAGCTTGGCGAGAAGGCAATGCAAGAAAATCGTACTGAGGATGCTGAAGTGTTCTTTCTAAGAGCGCGGTATCTGACTTCCAACGATGACCCACTAGCGCTTAAAGCTGACCTAAGCTATGGTCTATTGTGCGAACGGCAGGCCATGGAATACCAGAAAGAAGGCGATACAACTAATTGTGCGACAGCATCGAACATCGCCTTTTACACGTTTCAAGATGCAATTGCCGAGTCAGATTCGTCAAGCGCTGAGGCTTATGTCGGGATCGCCAACGTACTTTTCATCAAAGACCCAAACAACAACTCCCACCAGATTGTGAATTACATTAAGAAAGCAGCACAATTGGGAAATGTTTCGGCGCAGGAGTGGCTTGCTCAACATGGGTACACAAGTAAATGATTCCGCGGAGGGCACAACCATCGCTTAACCGAGAAGAGAGGGATAGGCTTATTATGACTCTGTCAAGGGCAGGCTTGATCAAGATTCTCAAATCAGGGCACACATGGTTCGACCGCATAGAACGCTACAGGATGGGTGACAAAGTCATTTCTTTTGAGGTTGACGCGCATCCGTCGAATACCAATTTGAGACAGATCTTTGAAAAGGTTGTGCTAATAAATTCTATTTATGGTACCAATATTTATAGTCCATTCCAAATGGCAAAGCACATATGTCGTCAGCACATTGATTCGAGATTGAGACACGGGGATATACGCCTTGTCAGGAAACTCCGAAGCGGACATCGTATCATGATAAACCATGGCAATGAAGAATACGACTTTTACTCGTTTGCGACCAAATATTTAAGTTGGCATTTTCCTGAATCTTTTCCGATTTTTGACAACCTTGTCAAACGCCTCTTACCCAAACTTAACAAGAGGTTCAAATTTCATGAACCTCGCTTTACCCAAAAAGACCTTGGTAACTACGCCACTCTTAAATGTGTCATTGATTCTCTCTCAACCTTTACTGGGCTTCAACGCTTTAAGTACAAGTAGATTGATAAAGGACTTTGGATATACGCGAAGTACATCTACAAACCTGATGAACTTCCATCCAGCGTTGTCCGCAGGATTGAACGTGCGGCAAACGACGCCTAACACTTTATAAAAGGTCCGAGTCAAGAGACAAAATTCCCCCTTCATCGCTTTAATAGCGATGGCGATAGTTCATTCACAATTTGACGGCAGAGATCGTAAGTTGCACAGGCCGCCGAGAAGGCATCGCAGCTGGGGACTCTATTACTTCGGGACTGGTCCCAAACACTTTATCGGGCTTATGCTGCCATGGATTGTATAATGGCAGACTATTCCAGATGTTTAATCGGCGACGTGCCCGTATCCCAATCAACCGATGGGAGAAATAGGAGCATCTCCAGTTAGGCGCACGGGCTTGCGGGCACGAGGCCAGTCACGAAGCTTATCGATCTTGATGCCTTTAAAAGTTTTAAATTCTTCTTGTTTAGCTAGGACATAATAAGCACACTTAGCGAGTTCTTTAGCAACGACAGTACGAGCGATAGTTTTGTTGGAACGATGTTCGACACGTTGTGCAAACTGTTTTATCTCAGGATAAAACATCATGGCTTTGATCGCGACCTCTGTGAAGGCATACTTGAGATATTCGTTTCCATCTTTGGAACCGGAACGGTGACTGTATTTACCTCCTGAGTCTTTTGCTCCAGGAGCGAGGCGACAGTACGACGAGTAATGTTTAGCATCAGCAAAGCGATGGATGTCACCAGTCTCCATGGCGATGATAGAGCCGGAGATGTCCCCGATGCCCGGTATGGACATGAGCAGCTGGACAGTAGGAGTTTTCCTGAGACGAGATTCGAAGTATTTCTCGAGTTCTTTTCTATGGTTGGTAGTTTGTAGACATTGCTGGTGATAGAAAGAGAGCGTCATTCGGTACTCTTCAGGAAGAGATAAGCTTTCGAGGAACTGAGCAAAGGCTGGTTTATAAGGAGAGACAGGTACAGGAGCGATGTTAAATTGAGCGAGGATGCTTGCGACTCGTTGGATGATATTGGTACGTTTGTGTTCCATGACCATTCGTTGACGAAGGAGATCGCGAAGGGGTCGATATTCGATAGGGAGCTGGTGAGCTTCCGGAACAAAGCCCATACGAAGGAGTTGAGCGAGAGTGTGAGCATCGACGGCGTCGGTTTTGACTTTTGCATATGAGATGGCTTTTAAATACTTTGCATGAGCGAGAATAATATCGATACCGGCAGAATGAAGAAGGTCGCAGAACCAGTACCAGCCGGTAGTAGATTCTACGACGGCACGATGCGGCTCGGGCCATTGGTGAAAATAGGTGAGAATAGCTTGAGGGTCTGTTTTTATTTTAGTTCTTGCGATAACGGTTCCACCGTCATTGACGGTGCAGAGAGCGATAATTCTTCGATGAAGATCGATACCGGTGTACAACATGGCTTTCTCCTTTGGGTTTGTGAGTTGTTTTATGGTTTTCATTTGACAACTAATCATAACTATTTCTCTCGACTCAAAGGAGACCTTTTTGTAAATATCAACCGCAAAAAAGATGCTCGATTATTGTATATCATGGTGCTCGCTTCATCCCGATTGCCGCGTGCCATGGAGCTACGCGCATTTATAGGCGGCAATCGGGACGACTTTTTTGCGGTGGACGTTAGCGGTCATTGTGCCGAAACTCACGAACCATAATAAGAAATGATTCTCGACAGAAAACATTTTGACATCAATAATAAATGTGCGATTGAAAAATTAATAATCAAGACACCATTAAGACTTGGACTTGACTCAGTTTTTCAGGACCATGCCTGTTTTATTTACCTTAAGGAAGGGGAAGTGTCTTATACTTCTCCGACTAACAACCTATCTATTCAAACAGAAGAAAGTGTTTTACTTAGATGTGGTAACTACTTCGCAAACGCAATTCGGAAACTACCTGCCAAGACTTGTGAACTTTTTGCTGTCCATCTATATCCAGACATTTTGAAAGAATTATACAAAAACGAATTTCCAAATTTCATAAAAGACAATGCTATCAAACCCTACATCAGGAAAATAGAAAAACAAAGTGTTATAACCCATTTCATCCAAAGCCTTGATTTTTATTTTGAGAACCCAAACTTGGTTACAGACGATTTGCTTAAATTAAAAATCAAAGAACTCATCCTGCTGCTGCTTCAAACAGACAATGCAGAAAATATAATTAACTTATTCTCTCATTTATTTAATCCAAGGCAAGCAGGTTTATTTGAGGTAGTAGAAGCACATTTATACTCATCTATTTCTATAGTCGAGTTAGCCCGTTTGACTGGACGGAGCCTTTCAACATTTAAGAGAGATTTTGAAACACAGTTTAGTAATACACCAGCCAATTTTATTAAAGAAAAGAAATTGGAAAAGGCTCTTGAGCTACTACAATCAACCGAATTATCTGTATCTGAAATTTGTTACGAAGTTGGCTTTCAAGATGCTTCACATTTCACAAAGACCTTCAAACAAAAGTATAATCAATCGCCTTCTGAGTATCGTAAGAAGTAGTTGAACTGAATTTACCAGTTTTTGAACTTTACTGCCAAGTTTAAATTTATTTTAAGTTTTAATTTTACATCGTGATTTTACATCAATAAAAAAAGGATAATAAAATGAACGAAAGTATATTAATAACCGGAGCAAATATTGGGCTTGGGAAAGAGACTGCCCGACAGTTAGCATTGAAAAAAGAAACAAAAAAGGTAATTCTTTTCTGCAGAAATCAAGCGAAAGCCGAGTCAGCAAAAAAAGACCTTGAGGAGCAAACGGGAAGAAAGATTTTTGAAATTATTATTGGGGATGTTTCGGATGCAAATTCTGTAAGAAAAGCAGTAGAAAAAATAAAGGAACCTATTGATGCAGTAATTTTAAATGCAGGTGGAATGGTTGGGAAAACGGCTGCGAAAATTACGCCTTCCGGAATGAATGATTTAGCTGCCACAAATATTTTAGGCCATGTAATTTTAGTGGAGGAATTAATTAAACATGATAAGTTAAAAAAAGCAGTACTATTAGTAAGTGCGGAAGCTGTACCAGGAGTAAAGATGCTCGGAATGAAACCGGTTGCAATGAAGACTTCTTCTGTAGATGAGTTTGCTGCTGTGCTTGACGGTTCATATTTTGGTAATAAATTCGATGTAACGCAAGCATACGGATATGTTAAATATGCAGCAACTATGTGGACCTTATCAATGGCAAGAAAATATCCCGACCTAAAATTTGTTGTTATGAGTCCCGGGAACACAAAGGGAACTCAAGCACCCAATAATCTTCCCCCGGCAATGCAATTTATGTTGAAGTATTTTATGATGCCTGTTGTATTCCCATTGATAGGGGGAATGGTGCATAAGTTGGAAGTAGGTGCAAAACGCTTTGTAGATGGCATTTCGGATGAGCGATATAAAAGTGGCGTTTTTTATGCAAGTAAAGAAGGTAAGTTATCAGGGGACGTGGTTGACCAGAGCACTTTTTATACTGATTTGAAAAATACTACATTTCAAGATAACGCTGATAAAGCAATTCACCGTTTTATAAAATAAATATTACGAAATACAAGAAAACAACAAACAGCTAACAACGGCAATCATGACGCTCGAATATTATATATTATTGATCTCGCTTCATGCCGCGCACATTACGTCAAGGGCACTTGACTTTTCAGACCGGATAGACAATCTTTATTCCGACATCCATATATGCAGCAGAACAATCTCATTCCCCGACTAATCATGAATCCTCACATGGATCGGGGAAGTGGGCAATTGCGTATTTCACGCGCTTCGTAAATCGATCTTCGTGAAAGGCCATGGTTTAAACAAACCGGCCGACTCTTCTAAAGTCATATAAGTACGATTCCGGCCATGACAACCGGCAGCTTCCATACGGGATGGCAAACATAAATCCGTTTTTATGGAATTAGTGAGGCATTATATTCGTTTAAGAAAATACATGGCGTCGTACCATTGTGGCACGAGCATGATTAGAGATGCTAAAAACAGGAGAATTTATGCCAAAAGATAGTCTCGCTGTAACAGACAATCGCACGGGAAAACAGTATGAGCTTGAAATCACAAACGGCGCCATACGGACCAGCGACCTGCGTCAAATCAAAGTAAAGCCTGACGACTTCGGGTTGATGAGTTACGACCCGGCTTTCATGAACACCGCTTCATGCAAAAGCAATATCACTTTTATCGATGGCGACAAAGGAATACTTCGATACCGCGGGTACCCCATCGAGCAGCTTGCGGTCGAGAGCAGCTATCTCGAAGTCGCTTACCTTCTTATTCACGGGGAGCTGCCCAAGAAAGATGAGCTGGTCAAATGGGAATATAACATCATGCATCACACTTACGTTCATGAGAACGTCAAGAAATTCATGGACGGCTATCATTACGATGCGCACCCGATGGGAATGTTTATTAGTACCATGGCGGCTCTCTCCACTTTCTATCCGGCGGCAAAGAACATATTCGACAAAGACTCGCGCCAGCTGCAGACATACAGGCTTATCGGCAAAGTAGCCACGATCGCGGCGTTCGCGTACAGGCACTCCATGGGACTTCCTTATGCATATCCTGACGACAACTTAAGTTATGCAGGTAATTTTCTGAACATGCTTTTGAGAACTACGGAACAAAACTATGTACCCGATCCGACATTGGAGAGAGCGCTGGATGTCCTGTTCATACTTCACGCAGACCACGAACAGAACTGCAGTACAAGTACAATAAGAGCAGTAGGGTCGTCGCACGTCGATCCTTTCTCCGCATTAGCGGCAGCGGCGGCCGCCCTTTACGGCCCGCTCCATGGTGGAGCGAACGAGGCCGTTCTAAAAATGCTCAAGGAGATCGGATCGAAGGATAAGGTACCCGGATTTGTCAAAGAAGTGAAGGAAGGAAAAGGAGAGAAGCGCTTGATGGGATTCGGTCATCGCGTTTATAAGAATTATGATCCTCGTGCGAAGATAATCAAGAAACTTGCGGATGACGTATTCGAGGTAACCGGAAAGAACCCGCTGCTCGATATCGCGCTCGAACTCGAAAAGATCGCGCTCGAGGATGAATATTTCGTTTCCAGAAAACTGTACCCCAATGTCGATTTCTATTCCGGGTTGATTTACCAATCCATCGGATTCCCTATAGATATGTTCCCCGTGCTTTTCGCGATTGGAAGAACAGCGGGGTGGATTGCCCAGTGGGAGGAGATGCTTCTCGACAACGAGCAAAAAATCGCGCGGCCGCGTCAACTCTACATGGGTTATGACAAGCGCGATTACGTTACAATAGTGAGAAGATAAGCAGAGATTCCTCTCGTTGCGTGATTTGAGCGGAAGCATTATTCCGTCGATTTCCCGCTCGTTCTCCCTGCCGGTCGTTAGGAAGGCTACAACAACAAAATCAAAGTCTTGAAGAGAAAGGCTTACCACTAGAAAGGTAATGAATTTTGCAAACTAATAATCTATGCTCTTTATAAAGCCAAGCATGCATTTAGTGTGTCATCTTTGATGATTTCACGCTTCAACCTATTTGAGACGATTCTCAATACATGAAATCACCTGTTGCCACTTCAGATTTGATGTGGCTGCCAGAAATGAAACGTGATACCGTAGGTTCTATACGGATGACAGAATGCCTGAAGGAACGCATAGTCCACAATGCCATTTCGACCGCACATTATACAAGGAAATAATTTGATTATTCATGGTGAACAACCTTCGCTCTCTTTCGGCAACGATTCCCAAATTGTCGAATTGGCAAAGAAGTACGGAACCCCTCTTCTGGTTCACGATGAAGATAGTTATCGCCGCTACGCAAAATCAGCGTTGAATGCTCCCAACGCGTTCGGCTTGACCGTTCGATATGCCATGAAAGCAAATTCACATCGCGCCATCTTGAGCATCTTTGACGGCATGGGGATTTTTATCGATGCGTCTTCATACTATGAGGTAAAGCGCGCTATTGCCGTGGGGATTGCTCCTGAAAGAATAAAGCTCACCAGCCAGGAAACGCTGTTGCCTGAGCTCGTAGCTGAGCTTGTCAGTCTCGGCGTTGTATACAATTGCACATCGCTCACGCAACTTCGAATCTTTGCCGAGCTTTTTCGCGGCAGTGAAAAATCCATATCGGTGAGAGTCAATCCCGGACTCGGCTCAGGCCATAACAACCGAACCAACACAGCCGGACCTGCAGCCTCATTCGGAATCTGGCATGACTACGTGCCTGAAGTACTTGACATTGCAAAACAACATTCTCTGAGAATTGCCCAAATTCATACTCATGTCGGTTCCGGAAGCGATTGGAGAATCTGGCAGAAGGCATCACATCTCACACTCGACATTGTTCGCAAACTTCCCGATGTCAAAATCGTTAATCTCGGCGGTGGATTTAAAATTGATCGCCTGAATTCTCGGAATTCGATCGACATCAATTCGGTTTTTCAAGTCATAAAAGATTCGTTTGAAAAATTGTTTGAAGAAACTGGACGTAAGCTGCATCTCGAAATCGAACCGGGCACTTATCTCGCCGCCAATTCCTGTCTTCTTCTTTCGCGAATCAACGATATTGTCGATACCGGCCATCATGGACATGGTTTCATAAAATTGGATGCTTCGATGACCGAGCTCCTTCGACCGATGATCTATGGAGCCAGACATCCGATTCGTTTGCTCGCCAGGGGCGAAGACACAACCGAGATTTATGTCGTCGTCGGGAATTGCTGCGAAAGCGGCGACATCTTCACTCCAAAAGAGAGCAATCCGGATGAAATCGATTCCGTCCAATTGCCGAAAGCTGAAATTGGAGATTATATTGCGGTGATGGGAGCCGGAGCGTACGGCATTTCGATGAGTGCGAAGAATTATAATTCTCATCCGATCTGTGCGGAAGTGATGCTCCGTTCCGATGGAAGTCATCTTCTTATAACGCAACGACAAACACTTGAAGAAATATGGGAGAGAGAAATGCCGCTTGATTAGGGATCATGGCGACTCGTTCTCAAGCCCAGATGAGTAGACGAACATTCGATACAATTGTTATCTGGAGAGCCTGTTGCCAAATGCCATGGTACTGTCATTGCGAGGAGCAAAGCGATGCAGTAATCACTATTTTTGGTTTGATCTCAATTTTGAAATTGTCGTGCGGCGCTCGCAATGACAATTACGCAACACACTCTTGGAAGATTACAAGGCAGGGATTAAGAACAGATGCTCATAACATAAATTAGAAAGGCAAAATGTCTTAATGAATTTCTTTGACGATAAAATTGCGGACCGGCTCGGCGGCATGGATTTTGGGAAGAGTACGGTAATCTATAAATTTGAAATGATCAAGCGAGCCAAAGCCGCGGCGAAGCTTGCACATCCTGAAGTACCGATACTCGACATGGGTGTCGGCGAACCGGACTGGCCTGCAGACCCGCTTGTTGTCGAAACTCTTTCGCAGGAAGCCGGGAAACCGGAGAACCGCTGGTATGCGGATAACGGCATTCCTGAATTTCAAGATGCCGCTGCTCAATATTTGCAAAATGTCTACGGTGTGCGCATTGAAAACCCGTTGGAGCATATCGTCCATTCAATCGGATCGAAGCCGGCGCTTGCAATGCTTCCGATTTGCTTTATAAATCCGGGAGATGTTTTCCTAACAACTATTCCGGGATATCCGGTGTCGGCGACTTATACGAAATATTTAGGAGGCGAGGTATTCAACCTTCCTCTGGTTGAATCGAACTCGTTCTTGCCGGATTTGGAAAATATTCATGCTTCAATTTTGAGAAGAGCCAAAGCCCTTTATCTGAATTATCCTAACAATCCGACCGGAGCTACGGCAACGCCGGAATTTTTCAAACGCGTTGTCAACTTCGCACACAAAAACGGAATCATCGTCATTCACGATGCTCCGTACAGCGCGCTTACCTATGATGGGTACAAGCCGCTAAGTTTCCTGTCTGTCGATGGCGCCATGGATGTCGGTGTCGAAGTACATTCGTTATCAAAAGCTTTCAATATGACGGGCTGGAGATTAGGTTTCGTTTGCGGAAACGCAAAAGCTGTGAAAGTTTATGCAACGGTTAAAGACAACACCGATTCGGGACAATTCCGCGCGATTCAGAAAGCTGCGATACAGGCTTTCAATCATCTGGAGATCACGAAAGCGACAGTAGAAAAATATTCGAGAAGATTCGATCTACTTGTAAGCGCACTTTGCGAATTGGGATTCAAAGCGAAAAAGCCGAAAGGATCGTTCTATTGTTATGTACCTGCGCCCATAGGCACCGAAGACGGAAAAGAATTCAAGACAGCGTCGGAGTTTTCGGATTTTCTCATTCGATCCGCTTTGATTTCGACTGTCCCGTGGGATGATGCGGGGAGCTACGTTCGATTCTCAGTTACATTTGAGGCCGATTCAATCGAACGTGAAAAGGAAGTGATAGATGAAATGAAAAACAGAATTAGAAAGTTAGAGCTGAGATTTTGATTCGATGCGGAAGAAGTTTGCCAAGAATTAGACTAATTGCCGTGAACCGCATCAATATTAAGGGAATAGACAATGAAATTTTATAAATATCATGGACTTGGAAACGACTACATCGTCATAGATCCGAGGGAGTCGAAAATTACTTTAGACGAACCGACCATCAGGTTAATCTGCAATCGGAATTTCGGAGTCGGGTCCGACGGAATACTGTACGGTCCTGAAGTCAAGGATAATTATTTCAAGCTGAGAATATTCAATCCGGACGGAAGCGAGGCAGAAAAAAGCGGCAACGGACTCAGAATATTTTCCCGGTATTTATGGGATAGAGGTCTGGTAAAGACAAACCCGTTTACCGTCAATACCATCGGCGGGGATGTGCAATGTGAAATAAAGGATAACGGCGATTTGGTAAAAATCGAGATGGGAAAAGTTTCGTTCATCGCTTCCGACATCCCGATCATTGGGGAAGAAGGAGAAGTCCTAAATCGGGAGTTCGTGATAAAAGGAAAATCCTTCCGGTATTGTGCCGCGAATATCGGGAATCCTCATTGCGTTGTTCTTTGTGATGATATATCTCCTGAACTTGCTAAGCAGTTTGGGCCGCACATCGAGACGAATGCGATTTTTCCGAAAAGGACCAATGTTCAGTTCATGAAAGTCATGGATAGAAAAAACATACAGATTGAGATTTGGGAAAGAGGAGCCGGGTATACACTCGCATCCGGAAGCAGCAGTATAGGTTCAGCATCGGTTGCTTTTAAACTGGGCTTGTGTGAGAACCACATAACCGTGCACATGCAAGGCGGAAATCTCGACCTTGAATTCACGAATGATTTTAGAGTAACGATGATCGGACCTGTTGTAGCAATATGTGATGGAATAGTAAGAAAAGATTTCTTCGAAAAAAGCGGTAAGTCTCGGCTCGTTGCTATTTCACAGGTTCTTGTATGAGTTCCAGGTCGCTCAAGGTTTTTTTCAGCTTTGCACGCGTAGCTTCGGTAGGAGACACGAGCGGCAAGCGATAGACCTCCTCGATTATTCCCATCATTGCAAGACCGGCTTTCACCGGAATTGGATTGGATTCGATGAAGTTGGCATTCATGAGAGGTAAAAGCTTATAATGAAGTCTCCTCGCATATTCTAAATCGCCTGCGAGACAATGACGTATCATGTCGCTGAACATTTTCGGGACTTGGTTCGCGATCACAGAAATAATTCCGTCTCCGCCTAACGACACGACGACGAAAGCGATTTGATCATCACCGGAATAAACTGCAAAGTCATTCGGCCTGCATCTCAATATTTCCATGATCTGTGGCACGTTTCCACTGGCTTCCTTTACTGCGAAAACGTTCGGCATCTCTTCAGCCATTCTCAGCGTCGTCTCCGCGTTTATGTTGGAGCCGGTTCTGCCGGGAACATTGTAAACCACGATGGGTATGTCGACGGCTTCGGATATTGCCGCATAATGCTGGAAAAATCCTTCCTGCGTCGGCTTGTTGTAATATGGTGCAACCGACAAGACTCCGTCCGCACCGATGGACTTTGCATGGACCGTCAACGAAATTGCCTCGCGTGTCGAGTTGCTTCCTGCGCCGACGATGACAGGGACGCGGTGGTTCGCCTGGTCGAGAACGATCTCCATGACGTGATGGTGCTCCGCATGCGAAAGCGTGGCGCTCTCCCCGGTGGTGCCGGCGGGGAGGATTGCTTCAGTCCCGTTTGTAATTTGGAATTCGACAAGCTCGCGAAGTGTTTGATCGTCAACTGAGCCATCCTTTTGGAATGGAGTTATGAGAGCGACGCCTGTTCCACGAAATAATTTCGATTTCATTTAGACCTCAATATGGTAAATTTATGTTTTAAATTATCAATTTTGAATTGATATCCGGCTTTTCCTGGATTAAAACTCAACATTTAAAATCTATAATTCTGATAGGATTTCTTTGAATTGATGAAATCCCTTTTTGCCGATTGACCACTCGGCTGCAAGAACGGCTCCGAGTGCAAATCCGCGCCTGCCTCTTGAAATGTGCGTCAACTCTATTCGGTCGTTTTCTGAGTCGAAAAAAACTGAGTGCGTTCCGAAATCGCTTCCTACGCGGATTGAGTTGATTTGAAGTTCATCCTTTGCGATGCGGCCTTCGGGCAAACCTGCTTTAATTTTCTTCTTTGCGGGGAAGTTATCGAGAATGGCGTTGCCGATCATGATCGCGGTTCCGCTCGGCGCGTCGGCTTTTTGATTATGGTGCGATTCAAGGACGGCACAATCGAAGCCGTCGAATTGTCCGAACAGCCTCGCGGCATTCTCAACGGTCGAGATAAACAGATTTACTCCAAGTGAAAAGTTCGATCCGACGACACCCGCGATGCCGAAGTCATTTATGATCTTCTTGACTTTGTCCTGATCCTTCTGCCAGCCGGTAGTCCCAATCACTATCTGTTTCTTCAACGATCCAGCATATTCGACATGTGCGGCCACGGCGGATGCGACGGAGAAATCGATGAGAACATCGCATCTTTCAAAATCTTTCTTCATGCTGGATAAATTTGAGTCAACGTCCGCAATCGCGCCGATTGAATGCGAACGCTGTTTTGCAGCGGCTTCGATTTCCTTCCCCATCTTTCCGTAACCGAGCAGGCCAATATTCATGAAGTTCTCAATCCTGAATTTTGAGTTTCAATTTCCGAACTTGATCTTGGAGTTCTCGGATGAAGGGAACAATTGAAGATTGATAGCTTCCAATCTGCAATCAAATAGCTCTCCATCCGCTTTTCATCCCGATAGATCGGAATCGGATGACAGTCTGCAAACTCTTTGTCTGCAGCCCAATCACAAACATCGAAGTCCATTTATGATTTCGGCGGGGAATCCTTTTCTCGTGCCTCATCGGTTCTTCGCACCTCAACACGAGTACTTCTACTCACCGCTCCTCTATTTAACTTTCATTTAACTACAATGAAATATAATTGTGCTAAATTACTGAAGCAAGTGCAGTACGTCTGAAATTCTCAACGCCTGTGCATTGCTAAAAATTCTGACGTGCCTTAAACTCCTTTTTAAATAGACAATCGGTGAGTCGAATGTTAAAAAAAACTTTCTTCCGTTCCGCATTCATCCTATCAGCAGTTTCCCGGCCTCTTATCTTTTTATTTTACTTAGGTTTTCTCCTTACTTTTTCAACTGTAAATGCCATTGCTCAGCTTCCGGGAGAAAAAGACGGCCGCATGCTTTTGCCGAACGGCTGGTGGCTCACGCCGGCGGGTAAGTCCATTGACCTTGATGATCTGCCGTTAAATGCCGCGCTTTCACCCGATCAAAAATTTTTGGCGGTGACTCACGCCGGTGTCTCGAAACCGGTGCTTCTCCTCGTCGATCTGAAATCGCATAAAGTGGTACAGTCGATTCACTTGAAAGACAGCTGGCTGGGAATAGCTTTTCATCGCAATAAGTTATTTGTCTCGGGCGGCAATCAAGATTGTGTTTATACTTTTAACCTTATTAGAGGGAGGCTCATAAACTCAGATACGATTCGCTTCACAAGATCAGAGATGAAGAAGAGAGCAATACCGCACGGCGAACTGCATTCTAGTTCCCACGCATGGGCCGCGGGGCTCGATGTCAACATGAGCAATCTCGCGGTCGTTTTCAGGGGAGACAGCACTTTGCGCTATTATAAATTCTCCACGAAGCAGGTCCGGATTGTAAAACTCGGCGGGATGCCGTATTCGTGCAAGTTTATGCAAAACGGGACGCTGCTAATCTCGATTTGGAGTTCAAAAGAAATCGAGGCTTTCAATGGCATAAGCCTTTTGTACCGCGTTAAGACGGGAGATCATCCTACTGAAATAGCGATAAGCAAGAACAATCGGAACGCTTACGTTGCAAATGCAAATGACAACAGTGTGACCGTCATCGATCTAAAAAAGCATCATGTCATATCAAACGTTTCAACGTCGTTGTACCCGGGTTCGCCGGAAGGTTCCACCACAAATTCCGTGTGCATCGCCAAGGAGGGGAAATTTCTTCTGGCAGCAAATGCGGATAACAACTCGCTCGTCGTCATTAACATTTCAAAACCTGGGATGTCCACGCCGGTTGGGTTCATCCCTGTCGGCTGGTATCCTACAAAAGTATTGGAACTGAAAGACGGTACCATCTTAGTATTGAATGGGAAGGGAAACCGTTCGTATGCAAATCCCCAGCATCAGTACATCGGCACTTTGCTTAAAGGGACTCTGTCGTTCTTCAAATTTCCGACATCCAAACAACTTGCGGCTTACACAAGGCAAGTCTATGTCAACACTCCATATCGGCCGATCGAATCCAAAGAAGCGGCGTATGAGTCCGGCAATCCGATCCCGAATGAAGCGAAGGTAGAATCTCCTATAAAATATGTTTTTTACTTCATTAAGGAGAACAGAACTTACGATCAAGTTTTCGGAGATTTGCCGGAAGGAAATGGCGACTCGAGCTTAGTTTTGTTCGGCGAAAGGGTCACGCCAAACATTCACAAGTTGGCGAAAGAGTTTGTTCTTCTTGACAATCTTTACTGCGATGCCGAGGTTAGTGCGGATGGACACAACTGGTCGACGGCAGCTTATGCGTCCGATTATGTCGAAAAGAGCTGGCCGAACAACTATGGTGGACGGGGAGCGCCTTATGATTTTGAGGGTGGCCGGCCGGCCGCAGCACCCGGAGGCGGATATATTTGGGATCTTTGTGCGAAGCATGACGTATCGTTCAAAGATTATGGCGAATTTGTCGAAAGCGATCCGGACGACACGACTAAGAATGTCGCCAACGAGAAGATTCTCCTTTCACATTACGATAAGGCATATCGCGGCTGGGATCTGGATTTCTCCGACGTGAATCGCTTCGAGGAATGGGAAAAGGATTTCGAGACGCTGGCCGATAACGGCAAGCTGCCGCATTTCAATATCGTTCGTCTTCCTAACGATCATACCGCAGGAACGTCCAGAGGCGCGTTGACACCGCAATCCATGGTGGCACAAAACGACTATGCTCTCGGGTTGTTCGTCGACAAGATTTCGCATAGCAAGATTTGGGACCAATCTGCGATATTTGTGATTGAAGACGACGCTCAAAACGGGGCCGACCACGTCGATGCGCATCGAACAGAAGGGTTGGTAATCAGCCCTTATGTGAAGCGTCATTTTGTGGATAGCACACTTTACACAACGTCGTCGATGTTGAGGACAATTGAACTGATATTGGGGTTGCCGCCGATGAGCCAGTACGACGCAGCCGCCGATCCGATGTTCAATTCATTTACGATGCGCCTCGATACCTCAAGTTACAGTTTTGTCCCACCGCAGATCGATCTCAGCGCTAAAAATCGCCCGGGTGCTTACGGCCAGACTATCATGGAGCACCTTGATTTGAAAGTGGCGGATGCAGTGCCGGATAGATTGTTTAACGAGATTATTTGGAAGTCGATCAAGGGAACCGATATGCCTGCGCCGAGATATTCGATATTGTCGGGCAGGTAGAAATCGGAAACTAATAAAGAATTGGTTGTCAGCCTTCTTTCGAGGTTTTGACCTTGGACTTTTGCTTTAAGAAACTTAACTCTTCTATAGTCGGAAATTTGAGCAAAAGAAGTATTATAAAAAATAAGGCCAGCACGGAAACTTTAAGCAGTTGATCGTTCACTTCGAACGGTAGCGAGTGTCTCGACGAGAAGATAACAATGGGAATCCCAAGAGCGATCCCGATTTTCAAAAGCCTCCCGAGTTCATATTTGACCGGGTAGAATTTCTGCGAGACTAAATAAATAGCAATTGCCATTCCCGAATAAGCAAAGAAAGTGGCCCACGCAGCGCCAAACATCCCGAACCTGGGGATCAATAGAAAGTTTACGACAACATTTATCGCGGCGCCGATCCCTGTGATGTATGGAAGGTGCGAAGTCTTCTTCTCGATATAAATCCCGGCCATCAAATTGACGTAAATCCCGTTAAATAAGTAGCCCAGTAAGATGATCGGCACAATTCCGAGTCCCGACCAGTAAGCCGGATTTATAATGGACCTTCCATGGTATATGTGGAATTTCACGAGATCATTGATGTAGAGCGAAACCAATAGGACGACAATCGAACTGAGAAGTGTAAAGTAAGTCAGGATTCTCGAAAAAAGCTGCTTCGCGTTAGGCTCGTCGGCGTGGGTGAGAAAAAACGGCCGCCAGGCATAATCGTACATCGATACTATAAGCATCATGAAAATTCCAAGCCTATAATTTGCCTGATAAATTCCTACCGTGCTTTCGTTTGTCAAAGCGAGGAGAATCGGCCGGTCGATAACCTGTACCATCATAGCTGCAAGGCCTGCCGGAATGTAAGGGAGGCCGAATTTTAACAAAGCCGAGTAAAGTTTGCCGGCAAATTTCAGAGAGAGCATCGGAAGAATCGTCGGCAGGAGAAACACTAGTGTGACGGCGGAAGCAATTACTCCGCTCATGAAAATTCCTTCGATGCCGCTGTGATATTTCAAAAGAAGCAGCACGTTCGCGGTGACGTTTACGACTATGTTGATTATTTTTATCGCGGCGAAGGTTTTTACTTTTCGCTGGAGCCGGAGGGAAGCAAACGGAATAATTGCCAGCGAATCGAGCAGAAGAATTATTGCTGAATATTTTATGGTACTCTGGAACTGCGCGGGGACTTCGATGATTGGAGAAAGCCAACTGCTGTTGAAAAAGATTAGAGACGAGAAAATCACGGATGTAATCAAAATCGAGAAAAAAGGAGCCGAAAAGATTTGCTTATCGTTTCCGATCTCTCTCGTCGATGCATACTTGAAATATGCCGATTCCATTCCATAGATGTAGATGATATTCATGAACGCAATGTAGGAATAAACGGTAGCGACTATTCCGTAATGCGAGGTGGAAAGGACATTTGTATAAAACGGGACAAGGAGGAAGCTGAGGAACCTGCCGACAATTGTGCTGACGCCGTAAATCGCGGTATCGGCGCCGAGGGATTTTATTTTATCGAGCATTCCGCATGAGTTTTAGCAACAAACGAACGGCCGTCAGAGAGCAGTATTCGATGGAAAGAAACGGGGGACCGGCGAATCGGTGAGGGGGTGAAACAACGAAGAGGGCAACGGTGAATCATTTTTTCCGGATTAGCCATTTATCTGGCTCGTCAATTATTTTCACAATTTGACCAATTATGTGATCATAAGATGACTCTAGTCTTTTGTCAACGGACGCGTCAATGTACCTGCACTTAAGGGCAATTTCGAGCCACACTTGAACCTCGCCAGCTTCAGTTTCTAAGTCACTTAACTTTGAAATGAACGCGGCTTTGTAACGACGTTTTCGCCATGCTTCGCTGAGGTTTGCACATACCGATCTGGAACATCGACGGATTTGGTCAACCATGGAGTACTTTTCCTCGGCGGGAAAACTCTTCGTCAATTCGAATATTTCCATTGCGGCATCCATGGCATTCTGATAAACATGAAGTTCCTTATAGCTGTTTATTCTTTCCCCCATTCTCCGCCTCTCCCATTCACCGATTCACGTTGCTTACTTGATGATTATCTTAATTAATTCGCCTTCCTTTCGCCGGGTTCCGGATTATCTTCGATCAACATGATCGGTATATCGTTCTCGACCCTGTAAACGTGCCCGCATTTCTTGCATGTCAGCGTATTTTTTTCCGAGCTGTACTCAAGGTCGCCATGGCACTCCGGCTTTGGGCAGCATAGTATATCGAGTAATTCCTTCTTAAGCATTGTTCCCTCCTTTTAATAATTCAGAATTCAAAGGCTAAAAATTACAAAGATGGATCCGTCATTTTTGACTTTTGGGTCTTAATATTCGCATTCATTTAGAGCTTTCCATCCAACATATCTAAAAATATTTTCGGAGCACGTACCGGTCTCCTTGTTTTTACATCAAGAAAGCTATGAACAGTAAATCCTTCGCTCATCTTTTCACCGGCCCGGAAGATTTCATACTCGATCCTCAGCCGTGCTGCCGGGATTTCTTTGATTATGGAAAGTACTTCGACCACATCGTCGTACTGAATCTGGCGCAGATATTTCGCGTACGCCTCCGTCAGCGGCAAATAAAAACCGCCCTCTTCAAATTGCCGGTACGTCATACCGAGCGAGCGCATTAAATCGGCTCTACCCACTTCAAAATATTCGAAGTAGCGTCCGTAATAAACTACCTGCATTTGATCAGTGTCGGCGTAACGAACCCTGATGCTGCTTTTTGTCGAATACATTTTTTACATGTTAAAAATTTAGAAACCGAAATTAAGAAATGAGAATCTGGAATCCGGATTTACCTGTCAGAGAAGGATCCCATCTTTCCGAATTTTTCGATTCGGCTTTCCACTAACTTTTCCGGTTTTATCTTCTTAAGGCGCTCTAATTCTTCCAGTAATATTCTTTTTAAAATTTCTGCCGAGGCATTCGGATTCTTATGTGCGCCTCCGACAGGTTCCGGCACAATCATATCGATAATTTTCTGCTCGAGCAAATCTTTTGCGGTCAGCCTGAGCGCTTCGGCAGCCTGCTCCTTGTAATCCCATGTTTTCCAGAGAATCGACGAACATGATTCGGGCGCAATGACGGAGTACCACGCATTTTCCAGCATTAATATTCTGTCGCCGACTCCCAGGCCGAGTGCGCCGCCGGAAGCTCCTTCACCGATGATCACCACGACGATCGGAACCCTGAGTTGTGCCATCTCGAAAAGATTTCGCGCGATTGCCTCGGCTTGTCCGCGTTCCTCCGCCTCGATGCCCGGATATGCGCCGGGAGTATCGAGCAAGGTCACGACGGGCTTGTCGAATTTTTCCGCGAGCCTCATGAGCCGAAGCGCTTTCCGGTATCCTTCCGGATTCGGCATTCCGAAATTCCTATAGATATTCGATTTTGTATCCCGGCCCTTTTGATGCCCAATAATCATCACGGACTTTCCGTCCAGCTTTGCGAAGCCGCCGACAATTGCATGATCGTCCCCGAAGTATCGGTCTCCGTGAATCTCAATGAAATCGGTCGTCATCAAGTTTATGTAATCCAATGTATAAGGCCTTTCCGGATGACGGGCTAATTGTACGCGCTGCCAGCGAGTTAAATTTGAATAAATATTCGTTCTAAGTTCGCTGACTCGTGACTCAAGTTTCTTAATTTCATCTTCAATGTCAAGATGATCGGAGAGTTTTCGCATCTCTTCGATCTTCTGTTCAAGTTCGATGATAGGCTTCTCAAACTCGAGAATCTGTTTTGTCATAATATCTAAAAAAGTAATCAGCCGTAACGCACAAAATCAAGAAGAAATATCAGAAATTATACGTTTCACAAACCAATAATGCCACAAATTACACTAATTACTAAATTCATGATAATCTGCGGTAATAAAGATCTTGACTCGTGAGATTTTCAGCCAAAGGCAGATGAGCCTATAGCTCTGTGGCGATATTTTTCCCTGGCTTTTCAAACGATTAATCACTCGAAATTTACGGCCGCTGACCGCTCATCGCGTTTGAGACCGCGTTTCGGAAAAAATGTGACTTAAGAAACGCCCTTGATTAGACAAATTATCGGAATGACTTGCTTCGAGGCAATTCTGCATGCTCTTACATCAAACGGAAAATTACCCTCCGCGAAATCGATTTTCCCAACCACTGAATGCAGGTTAGAGAATCGACATTGCAAAATCAAGTTTAATGGCGTAATCTCTTTCAGATAATGCGCTCACCGGATTTCTTTTTAACTTTGCAAATTTATAGCATATATTATACTGAAGTCGGGAGGAAAATGAAAAAGTTCATTCTTGTCATCGCACTTTTTGCCGGAGTATTATCCGCTCCTGTTTCATCTTTCGGGCAGGACATTTTAATAAATCCGCAGAACCAGAAATATCTATTTACCGCCGGAACGGACGAGACGCAGGCATTTCTTTATAACCCTGCATATCTCGGAGTCTATAATCGCGGCATGGATCTGGACGGTTACTATATTTATTCTAATAAAAATATATTAATCGGGCCGAGTGGCTCGTTCCATGATGTCGGAATCTTCGGACAAGGGGGAACATTCGGACTCGCATACAGGAATTCTGCCGATTCATATCAAAACATGAACCAGTATTCTGCCGGACTCGGAATCGGGAATCAAAGAATCGCAGCAGGAGTTTCGCTGTCACTTATGAATATCACAGGCATAGGCACAAGATGGTTCCCGTCGGTCGGACTAATAGTGCGGCCGGACCAATACGCAAGTCTGGGCATAGCTTATCACAATTTTTCGGATGTGCCATTTGGTGGTAATACGATCGAAAAAACTTTAAACGTCGGCATAGGGATCCGTCCGCTCGGAACGGAATTATTGACTTTGAACGCCGATCTGATCACTCATCCTGACAATGCTGAGTTCAAGACTGGCATCTCGGTAGAAGCATTGCCCGGCTTAAAGGTTTTTGGCATTTATGATTACAATTCACCTCCGGAAGTATTTATCCCGGTTTTCGGTTCTGCCGGCAGCTATGCCTATCCATCGTCGTGGGAAAATTCTTTCTCAATCGGTATCAGTTTCAATTTCGGAAGCCACGTACGTGTGGGAGCTGCCTCCAGCTACCAATCGGGAGGGTATGCTTCAACGTACGGACGCGTCATGGTTACTTCTCAGGAAATGCCGACTGTCATGCCGGACAGAAGGGTGGCAGAAATAAATATCGGCGGAAACATCCCTGATGCCCGCGAAAAAAACTTCTTCCTCTTCAAGTCGCCGAAAGTGCTTCTGGATTACGTCGAGGAAATTAAGAAGTGCGGCGACGATCCTTCGATTCGCGCCGTGATTTTGAAAATATCTCCGTTCTCAACGGACGAAGCCTTCTTCGCGCTTTCCGGTGAAACTCAAGAATTGGCGGATGCCGTCGAATATGTGCGCTCGAAGGGGAAAAAAGTGTATGCTTATTTGTCTGACGATAGCGGCGTAAACGAAGTCTATCTTGCAAGCGCGGCGGACAAAATATACATGGCTCCGGTCGCTTTTATCTCGGGTTATGGCGTCAATATGGATTTGGTAAGACTTAAAGGATTGTTCGACAAGCTCCACATATCATGGAACGCTCAAACTGCCGGCAAGTACAAGTCAACTTTCCATACGATTTACACCGACTCGGCGTCGCCGGAACAAGCGAAACTTATCCAGGGACTCGTCGATGATATTTATTCACAGATGATAAAGCAAATTGAGGTCAACCGCGGCATTACTATGGACGACAGCCTGAGAGCCGCAATTTCAGGAATCATCTCTTCACGCGAAGCCGCCCAGCTTCACTTTATCGATAAAGTCTCGTATTACGATGAATTTAAGAAAGATGTCGACGGGGAGGTCTTGGGCGGAAGCACGTCGGAAGTCGATCCATCGAGGATTCACAAATATGAGACACGTTGGGGAAAAAGGCCGGAGATTGCAGTTGTGGGCGTTTATGGAGACATCACGACCGGCAAAAGCACTCCTCCATCTGCGTTTCCGATTCCATTCATAGGAAACGGCGGAACGAGCGGATCGGAAACGGTTGCTCAACAAGTCAATGCTGCGGCGAACGACCATGATATCAAGGCGATAGTTCTGAGGGTGAACAGCGGCGGTGGTTTGGCGCTCGCATCTGATGAAATATACAACGCGATACAAAACGCGGAGAAGAAAAAACCTGTTATTGCATCGTTCGGTAATATGGCTGCGAGCGGAGGATACTATGTTGCTGCCGGAGTCAAGAGAATTTTTGCCGAACCTGCGACTCTAACGGGCAGTATCGGCGTCGTAATAGCCTTCCCCGTCTTGACGAATTTCCTTGAAAAGGATCTTGGCAGCAATGTGGAGGAGTATCGCGCGGGACAAAACTCGGACATCCTTTCCCCTTTTCACAGCTGGAACGAATCGGATTTGAAATCAGTGGATGAATTCCTGAACGAGACTTACACCGACTTCAAAACGAAAGTTTCTGAAGGAAGAAAGCTAAGTATGGATAGTGTCGAAGAACTGGCGCAAGGGAAGGTTTATACCGGAATGCAGGCGAAGAGTCTTAATTTGATCGATGAATACGGCGGTCTCGATAAAGCGATCCAGTATGCTGCCGATGAGGCCGGAATTTCCACGGACTACCAAATAAGAATGTTCGCGGTGCCGGGTATGGACATCGGGAGTATTTTCAGTGCCGGTATGTGGACGAGAGCAATGATGGGACAGCCTGCTTTTCAGATTGAATTCTATTAATTCTATTTCTATTTTAAATTGATTAATTAATAATTGGAGTAATAGTTATGAAGAAAAGATTATTTACACCGGGGCCGACGCCGATTCCGGAAAGCGTTATGCTCGCTATGGCGGAGCCTATTATTCATCATAGAAACCCGGAGTTTGTTGCAATCCTCACGAGCGTTAATGAAAATTTGAAGTATCTTTTTCAAACTAAGAATCCGGTTCTTACTCTCACAAGCTCAGGCACAGGGGCGATGGAAGCTTCGGTTGCTAATCTTCTGTCGCCGGGCGACAAAGCGGTTTTCGTAAATGTTGGAAAGTTTGGGGAACGGTGGGGTGAGATTATGAAGGCTTACGGCGTAGAGCCGGTAGAAATTAAAGTTGAATGGGGAACGGCTCCGTCTGCCGAACTCATCCTCGATGCGCTGAAAAAGAATCCGGGTGTGAAGGCCGTGTATCTCACACATAGTGAAACGTCAACCGGGGTATTCACGAACATAAAAGAAATTGCTGCGGCAGTTCATGCTAAGTATGACATAGCTGTCGTCGTTGACGGAATAACTTCCGTCGGTTGTCACGAGATGCGTTTTGACGATTGGGGGTTGGACGTGATAGTCACCGGCTCACAAAAAGGACTAATGATTCCGCCGGGGCTTGCGTTCGCTGCATTAAGTGATCGTGCGAAAAAGATGATGGAGACCTCGAAACTTCCGAAATATTATTTCAGCTTTAAGAAGGCGTTGAAGGCTCATGCTGATAATGATACTCCATTCACGCCGGCAATCACGCTTGTTGTCGGTCTCGAAAAAGCATTGCGCATGGTCCGGGAAGAGACTGTGGAACACATCTGGTACCATCATAAAATCCTGTCCGAGGCGGTAAGAAACGGCTGCGAAGCGATCGGATTAAAACTTTTCGGATCGCCGGCATCGCACGCGGTCACTGCAGTCAATGTCCCCGAAGGAGTCGAGTACTCCAAGTTCAATAAGATCTTGAAGCAAAAATATGGAATTACGACGGCCGGCGGTCAGGAACACCTGAAAGGAAAGATTTTCAGGGTTTCGCATCTCGGCTACTACGATGAAATCGACATCGTCGGCGTTGTTGCTGCGCTTGAATGGACGCTGCACGATTTGAATTTCAAGTTTGAACCCGGATCGGGCGTTGCTGCCGTTCAGAAAACTTTTGCGGAATACGAAAAGGAAACGGCGCCGGAGGTAGCGAAATGAAAATTCTTATTACCGACCCGATCGAGCAGGTTTGCACCGACATATTGCAAAAAGATGGAATTCAGGTAGATGCAAAGCCGGGGTTGCCGCCGGATGAGATAAAAAAAATTATCGGCGGCTACGATGCACTGATTGTGCGTAGTGGAACAAAAGTCACGGCTGATATCATTGCCGCAGCAAACGGAATGAAAGTTATCGGACGCGCGGGTGCCGGAGTTGACAACATAGACGTACCGGCGGCCACCAGAAAGGGAATCGTTGTCATGAACACGCCCGGCGGAAACACGATTTCGACCGCAGAGCATACCATGGCGCTCATTATGTCGCTCTCGAGAAATATTCCGCAGGCTTTTCGCGATCTCCAGAACGGGAAGTGGGAGCGAAAAAAATATATGGGTACCGAGCTTTTCGGGAAGACTCTTGGCGTAGTCGGCCTCGGCAAAGTGGGGAGGGAAGTCGCCGTAAGAGCGAAAGCTTTTGGAATGAACATCATAGGATACGATCCGCTTCTCGCGGCGGACGTTGCATCTAAGCTGGGAGCTGAACTTGTTCCTATCGACGAGATTTACAGACGCTCGGATTTCATTACGGTTCATACTCCGCTTACTGAAGAAACTCGCGGGATACTCGGCGAGAAAGCGTTTGCAATGTGCAAACAGGGCGTTCGAGTGATCAACTGCGCGCGCGGCGGAATAATCGACGAAGAGGCGTTGCTGAAAGCGCTCGAGAGCGGGAAGGTCGCCGGAGCCGCATTTGATGTTTTTATCAAAGAGCCTCCGGTCGATAATCCGCTTCTTAAACATCCGAAGGTGATTGCCACTCCTCATCTCGGCGCATCGACCGAGGAAGCGCAGGAAAAAGTTGCCAAGCAAATCGGAGAACAGCTTGTCGATTTCTTCAAGGGGAGAGGAATCGTCGGCGCGGTAAATATAATCGATTACCAAACGGCGGTAAGCGACGAGTTGCGTGCATATCTCGTGTTAGCCGAGAAGATCGGCTCGCTTCAAGCGCAGCTTCTGACGGGGAAGGTAAAATCGATCACCGCATCATATCGTGGTACGCTGCTTCAGAATTCGTCGGAGCTTCTTTCTACCGCGGTGTTGAAAGGCATGCTTGACAAGCTGATGTATGCTCCCGTCAATTTTGTCAACGCACCCTTGATTGCGAAGGAGATGGGAATCGCGATGAGCGAGAAGAAGGAACAGGATGGCAAGCATCACGCGCACCTTCTAACCGTGGAAGTGCAAACCGAGCACGAGCAGAGAAAAGTGTCGGGTGCAGTTTTCGGCGCGTCCGAAATGAGAATTGTAGGTATCGACAATTTCCATTTTGAGATTGTTCCTGAAGGACATCTTCTGTTTTATTCCAACAAAGACAGACCAGGCATGTTGGCGGCAGTTGGAAGCCTGCTCGCGTCAGCCAACGTCAACATAGCAGGCATGTCGTTAGGCCGATCGGGTCCGGGTGAACACGCGCTTGCGGTCATGAGTGTTGACGGTGACATTTCGGATTCCGTGTTGAAAGAGATTTCGAAAATATCGGGAGTATTTGAAGTAAAATCGGTGAAGTTATAGAATGGTTCTTCTGTTTGGGAATCGAAAGCGTTAATTTCTTTAACTTACTAAGATTGTTTTCTTTTCTCTTCGGATGATACGCAAATCCCGTCGGAGTCTGTAGACTCAGACGGAGTTGCGTCTCCCCGAAGGCTTTTGCAGTTAGCAGGTAAAAGTTGACACAGATACGGTCTTCGGTTGAAGGGCAGGAAGCGCGGCTTAAAACCTTGAAACAACTCCAATATTCCTTTTAAGATATTTGAAGAAATTGTTACCTGTAGAATAAGAAATATTTATTTTTCACTTGACAAAGCTGAACACGCTGATTATATTCCAACGAATTCTATGCTGGCCCAGAACCGGAGGAAAAGTTTATTAGATGTTGGCCAATCCGAAATCTCGGAGGAAGTATTCTGATTAATACTGTCTTTTCTTTATTTATGAAATTATCCAGCAGCAATCCGCGAAGGAATAAAGCTGGATGATTTCTTGCTATTGTTTTTCTCACCTAGTTATAAACTTCACACTCAAGGAGGTAATATGAAGCGAAGGATAACGCTGACAAAAAATCGCAAGGAGGTTTTCAAATGAAAAATCTACATCTACCGCTTGCGTCAATGCTTGTACTTTGTTTCCTTTCTTTTACTGCCGGAGCTTCAATGGCACAAACAGGTACAATCAAGGGTAAAATCATTGACCAGCAGACAAAAGAAGTCCTGGCTGGTGCCACAATAGTGGTTGAGCAAACAGCCTTCGGCGCTGCTGCGGATGCCGACGGAAATTACGTTATTGATAACGTGCCCGCTGGCACTTACAGATTAACTGCGAGATACATCGGATATCAAAGCGTAACTCACAATGTACATGTCGAGGAAGGACAGACCTTAACCGAAAATTTCGAACTTCTAACAGTTGGATATACCACAAGTCCTATGGTAGTGACTGCCATAGGTACGCAGGCTTCTCGTGAACAGATGGGGACTGCCGTTTCTACAGTCCCAGGGCAAACATTAACGATGACCGGTGCGAATGATATTTCCACGGCTCTTGAAGTGCAGGCGCCGGGCTTGAACACCACCGAGAGCAACGGAGATCCGGGTGCTGCAACACGAATGGTCCTTCGCGGAGTTCGCTCTCTTGAAACCGATAATCAGCCGTTGATTGTTCTCGACGGCGAGCCGGTATGGAACAACACGATTTACAATCAATTAGCCGTGAATAATAACTATACAAACGGCGGTGTGTCGGCATATTCTCCCCTTGATGAGATCAACCCTCAGGATGTGCAGTCCATCGAAGTGTATTCCGGCCCTTCTGCCGCTGCTCTTTGGGGCTCACGAGGCGCGAATGGTGTCATCGTGATAACCACAAAGTCAGGGTCATTTACTCCCGGCAAGAAGGTGAATATCTCAGTCCATGAGAGCACGGAATCAGATGCGCTTCTTGGACAGGAACCGCTCCAGACCGATTTTGGACAGGGCACTAACGGAAAATATACATGGAACAGCAAGTTTAGTTGGGGAGATATGATTTCTCAGAGGTCTGGCGAACCTAATACCGTAAATTCGGATGGGACGATAACCAGCGGCACTGCAGCTGACCCGTCCGGCGGAAAAACCTCGAAGACCGTTTACGATCAGGCGACCGATATTTTCCAGAACCCGGTTTCTCCCGATTACGGAGTAACTCTAAGCGGAGGAGATGCATCGGGGACGTTTTACTTAGATGTAGATAGGCTTGGGCAGACCGGAATAATAAAGGCTAATTCGGATTTTGATAGGACATCAATCAATGCTGCCGCGAGCCATATATTCAGCGAAGACTTAACCATGCGCGTTAATGCTTCGTATGTCAGCACTACTACCGACCGCATAAATCAAGGGTCAAATCTTGCCGGGCTTATGCTCGATTCATACAGGACCCCCCCGGATTTCAACGAAATGCCTTATTTAGTGAACTTTGTAGCACCTGATGGCTCTGTGACTCCAAATTCACAGCGTGGATTCAGAGACGGCAACGGTGATCCGAATGTAGATGGGATTTATGACAACCCATTTTACACCATATATGAAAACCCCACGAATCTTGCAGATACGAGAGTATTAGGCAGCGCGGAACTTGCTTATGATCCTCTCAGTTGGCTCGATTTCACCTATCGGGCAGGTGTTGATTACCTTGGGGACCGAAATACGAGTATATACGGCTATTATGATTGGACTGTCCCGAACGGCGAATATCTGGATAATCTGTTTTCACAGTACCAGATAAATTCAGACCTGCAAGGCACGGCGCACCATGATTTCAGTTCCAATTTCAGTGGATCTTTGCTCGCCGGTTTTCACCTTGATCACCAGCAATATGATTATATGGCGCAAATAGTGCAGACATTCCTGATTCCGGCTCCTCCTTATTACCTTAGCAACGCAGCTACTCCGTTGCCGCCTAACCAGTACGATTGGATTGTACGGGACGCCGCATTGTACGGGGAAATTGATCTGTCTTTGTACAATCAACTCTTTGTAACGTTGGCAGGAAGAGATGAGAGTTCGTCAACTTACGGACCGGGAAGCGCAGGTTTGTACTTCTATCCATCGGCAAGCGTTGCGTGGCAATTCACAAAACTTCCGGCCCTTCAAGGGAATGACATACTGAATTTTGGGAAGTTGAGAGCTGCTTTTGGAGAAGCTGCAGTTCAGCCTCCCGTGTACAGCTCACTGACATATTTCGCTGCTAATCAAACAATTGAAAATGGCTGGGGGAGTGGTGTCAACCCTCAATATTGGGGTGGCGGTGCAACCATACAAACTTACCTTGGCAATAATCTATTGGGCAACTCGAGCATAGCCCCGGAAAGGACAGACGAGCTGGAAGGCGGACTTGACCTGACATTGTTTAACAGTAGGGCCACAATTAGCGCAACTCAATATAGTGATAAGACTATCGGTGACATTATTCCTACGAGTGTCCCGCCTTCGACAGGTTTTGGATACGAGTACTCGAATGCGGTTGATTTGACAAACGTTGGAACAGAATTGCAACTTAATGTTCAGTGGCTCCAGGTTGGGCAATTCTCATGGTCGACACTTTTCAACTGGTCGACGAATAAAAATGAAGTTACAAGTATGCCGTCCGGCACACAGTATTTCTTCTTGAATGGCTTTACCGACCCATTCTCAGCGGCTGTTCTTCACGAACCTGTCGGGGTAATCTTCGGGACACACTGGCTGCGCACGGGAGACAGCGCGAACACTGCAAATGGACTTCCGATAACAAGCGGCAAGCTCATCCTTGACGGGAATGGATTTCCTCAAGTGGGTGCATCTGACGCTGTTATAGGCAACCCGAATCCCAAATGGCGAGGCGGATTTGGAAACACCTTTAAGTTCCAGAGGGCTACACTTAATGTGCTCTTTGACATCAAGGTGGGTGGACAGGTGTATAATGGAACAGAGGCTGCCCTTGATTATTTCGGAAGATATGGCGACCAGAACTGGTGGACAAAGATCACTGCCGATCAAGCTACGAATTTGAAAAACTGGGCTGGACAAACAGTGGCTGAAATGGTTGCATCGGGGGATTACGGAAATAGCTACGTCAAAAACGCCGATGGGTCATACAATTTCAGAGGTTACGTCACCAATTATGGGGCTGGTGATGTAATTGTCGATCAAGCCTGGTTTACCGAAGGCCCTGGCTCAGCTTTGACTGGTGGAGCTTCGGAACAATGGGTGGAAGACGGCAGCTATGTAAGACTTAGAGAAGTCTCCTTATCTTATCTGTTTCCATTGAATACACTCGGGCTCGAGAGCCTGCAGATTTCCGTGATTGGCAGAAACCTCGCGCTCTGGAGTAAGTATAAGGGACAGGACCCTGAAACCAATTTGACCGGTCCCTCAACCGGACAGGGTCTTGAATGGTTCGACGATCCGAGTGTCAAGACATGGATTCTTTCACTGCAGGTTAATTACTAAGAAAGGAGCAGACAATGAAAAGAATTATCAGATATGTAGTTGCAGCTTCGGTTTTTGCGGCACTTATAGCAGGCTGCAAATCTTTTACAAAGGGATACGACCAAAATCCTGTAGCTTCTTCCACGGCGCCGGCAGTTACAATTTTCCCCGGTGCTCAGGCTTCTTTTGACCTGTTCATGGAGGGATTCTCATCTCAATTATCTGCATTGTGGGCGCAGGAAGCAACCGGCACAAGCTCACAATATGCCGGCTATTATAACTACACAGCCTCAAGTCAAGATTTCCAGAATGACTGGGCGATAGCGTACAACAACTCGTTATACAATATTCGCTTGACGGAGCAGGATGCTCAGGCAGCGGGTCAGATCAACCTCGAAGGTGCTGCTAAAATAATTGAAGGGATTCAAATGGGGACCATAGCAGACCTATGGGGCGATGTTCCTTACTCGCAAGCATTGCAGTCAACTGTTTACCCCCATCCCAAATACCAGCCGCAAGATTCAGTTTACATTGAGGTTCAAGCGGCATTGGATAGCGGCATAGCAGAGTTGACTGCAAACAATGCCCCGCTTCCGGCGGACATATTTTCTTCCGGGGGAAATACAGGCATTTGGCTTGCAGCGGCTCACACCGCGAAGGCACGATTCCTAATGCATGTTGCGCGAGCCGGCGGCTATGCGGCGAACCCTACCGTCCTTGCACAGGTAATTGCTCAGTGCCAGCAGGGAATCTTGGCGACAGATGGCTCGCAGGATTGGATGTTCACGCATGCACAAGGAGTATGGAACGGAGACATGAACTTATGGTCTTCTTTCATAGATATCGACCGCGCCGGATATATGGATGCGAGCGCCACCTTCGTTATCCCGATGATGCAGGCGGCAAGTCTTGACGGAAAAACAAACTACAGCGGACGGCTTGCCTACTATTTCATCGATTCAACGGGAGCATTTAATGACGGCACGGGTGGTGCTTATTCCGGAACATCTCCCTTCCCGATCTTCAGGGCTTCTGAAACCCACCTGCTTTGGGCAGAAGCCGCTGCAAGAACAGGTGATGATGGTACAGCGCTTGCCCAGCTGAATCTGGCAAGAGAGTATAACAACAATGTTTTCGGCGATGGATCCGCAGACTATGTTGCCGGAGATCCGGCAGTTTCTGCGACTAATATTCTGCAAACCATCATCAATGAAGAGTACGTGTCTCTGATGTCACAGATTGAAGTATTCAACCTCGTAAGAAGAGTAGATTATGGAATCCAGTACGCAGATTCCACGGGTGCTGTTCATACGTTGGCACCGATTCATGGAAGCCAATTCCCACAGCGCTTCATGTATCCGATTAACGAGGTGAATACAAATCCTAATACGCCTACTCAAACATCTGCTGACCTCTTTACCAAGACATGGGCGAATCAGCCGTGATTTAGCGAAAGGAAAATTCTTGTAATAGAGAGCCTCGTCACCGTTTCAGCGATGGTGACGGGGTTTTATTTTTCAACAGACTTGATCTCACTACCAGCAAAGATTAGCTTCTGTTCTGATGAAAACAATTCATATCATAGCTCCATTTAGCGGAGTTGCTCATGACTAAGAGCATCAGCGTGATACTTATTATCGGTACAATGCTAATGTGGAGTGGCTGCTATGAAACCGTGCTGATAACGAAGGACAGTGCCTCGCAATTGGATGGTGACCAGGATATCACGGCTTTTGTGGATACAACCGGAAGCACTTTAGGATATCACTTCGCTAAAGGAATGTACAGCGTGGTACATGACACCTTAGTCGGTTCAGGAACTGTAATGACAAATATGGGCGAGGAGAGTGCAAACTCAACTTCAATTCCCGTTTCACGAATAGCTTATATCGAAACGGAGAAATTGGACTTATTGCGGACAATGCTTCTTGCAGGAACCGCGGTTGTCGCCGTAACCTTAGTGATTTTTTCGACAAGTCCGGGCGCGAATGCCAGCGGCCCCAGCGGCTCCGGGCCTCAGCAGGGCCGTTAACCTGTTTAGATTATGTGTTTCACGCTGACGAACACGTTTAGCTGCAGAGATGACCATGGTGTGCAAGGAAGATCATACACACTTCGGGTTTTCGCAAATGTGGTCAACCGGATGAGCCGTTAACTTTCATTAGTCAGGACTGGCGCAGCAAGCGGTGAAATGAACGACGAATTTTTAAACGCGATGAGGAACGCGTACAAGACCGCGATCACAGCTTTCTTTTCATCTGTTTTGGCGGCTGCTTAATTGTTAGCAACGAAAATGAAAGCGGAAAATGGTCCTGCTGATCCGGAATTGCTAAGCGGCTTCGAATGGTAAGATGCAAAGTCACCCATCAATGGTTGACAATTGCATCACACCGCTGCCGCCGGCATATTGTTAATGATTAGACGACGAAAATGACGCGCCAATTGGTCTATTTCAGCTTACCGCCTTTTCGAAAGAAGAACTTTTTGGGCCGAATTATTTTCACTTGTGACGGTGATCCCAATTCCTCTTCATTCTGGAATTTTAAGGGTTTTTCCTGTTCGCAGATTTCTACATAAAGTAGAACGGCTTAACTTTTTTTTTGAAAAGCTTGATTAAATGACTGGTAGTTTCTAAATTACGTGTGAAATTTTGGAGGTAAATATGGCAGAGAAAAAATGGTATAACGTTTTTGTGTCGGTCGAAGACGAAGAAAAAAAGACCGGCATGACTATTCAAGCCCCGGAGAGTCAAAGCCGCATGGAGGTTTCCGAGCCTCAACTCGAGCAGCCTGTAGCTCGCATCGGCGAAGAGTTTCCAAGTTTCGAGGCCATCTTCCAGGCATTCGGCATAAAGGAGCCTGCGAACGGGTTCACGGTTTATCGTGCCGAAGAACTTCTGAGAAGTGTCTATCTCAAGAATGCTAATCCCGAGATCAGGCGCAGTGCTTTGATGGTTGCGCTCGAAGCTTTGAGAATTCCCGCCGAAGAGGTGATCCAGGATGCGGTAAGGCGCGACAAGGCTCTGACACAGTTTGAGAAAATTGAAGAACGGCGGCTGCGCGAGCTTGAACAAAAGAAGAGTGAAGAAAATAAACGACTCCAAGAAGAGATGGAAAGAATTTTCAACGAGATTCGCGAGAAGATGGAAGACAACAATAGCCTGCTAAAGGATACCCGCGATAAATTTCAAGCCTGGCAGCAGGAGAAAGAAAAAGAGGAGCAAAGGTTGTCGAGTGTCTTGCAGTATTTCGTCTCTCAGGATGTCTCGGAGCAGTCACATGTCGCGAAGCGAAAACGTTCGACTTCTTCCGACAACTGAGAAAGGGAATGGCGGTCCTGAATTCACTGCGCAGCCTGCCATGGGGCAACCCAAAGTAATCTTGATGCATGGCTCGAGTTAAAGTCGAAGCTGGCGGCAAGGCGCTTGCGGGAATTGTGATTCTCGGCGTCGTGCTTTTTTTATTTTTCAGAATCAAGGGGAGCGCAAGTAACCAAACGCCGCCGGCGTATCATCCACCCGCTATGGCGGCACAACAACCAATCAGCAGCCAGCATGTTAAATCAGTTCAGCACGAGATACCGTCCCCTGGAAACGAAATGGTACATTCAAAGCCTGCACCTGTTGAAAAGCCTCCTCAATCCGAAGGGCAATCTCGAAACGAACCTGCCTTTGCCGGAGAACCCCTCCCGAAATCGACTTTGAGTAAAGGGCCGATCAAGATTTTCTTCGATTTCAATCGTACCAGCATAAATAAAAATGTCTATTGCATTTTCGATAGGATAGAAGAAGCCGTTGTCCGGAACAATTTGAAGAATCTTAAAATCGTTGTAGAAGGGAATGCTGATGCGATCGGGCCATCGTGGTACAATATACCGCTATCTCGGAGGAGAGCAGCCCGTGTCGCCGATTCGCTCTCAAGGCGTTTGGGAATTCCGATGAGCGAGATTGAACTTATTGCGAACGGTTCTACTAAACCTCTTGCCTCAAACAAAACACCCGATGGCAGGGCGGAGAATCGGCGCACCGAAGTTATGCTGTATCACTGATCAAATTACCCGTCTTCCTATTCTTATACCACCTTGTTGTTGGAGATTTTGATGAAACACAGAATTGCCATAGTTTTCCTTCTGCTGTCGCTGTCCGCGCAATCTTTTGCCCAGGGTAATTTTTCGATTCCTGTCAACAATTGGACTTATGATGTCATTCAGCAGCTTCAAACGCGTGGATACTTCCTGCAATTAAGTCCCGCAATTAAACCTTACCGCAGACTCGAAGTTGCCGAAGCGTTGCAGAAATTTGAAAAGAGTACGGACATCTCATCTTTGCCGCAAGCCGACCAATGGCTAATCAAAAAGCTCGATAAAGAATTCTCCTATGAAACGAATCGATTAAAAGTCGATGAAGCAGATCCCGACACCTCATTTACCGGCATGAGGTTATCCGAAGAGGCTTTCTTCAACCTCGCTAAGGGCGATTACAAGAACATTCAAGTATGCCGACAAGGTTGAATTTCGTCCGACTCTTCGCAGTGAGATCGGTCTCGACGTCGGCGATCACCTTGTTTTGTACACCGACGGCACGATTGATCAAACGCTCCGCGATGACACGATTTACACGCATAAATCCGAATTTGGGCCGCTTGCTCCACTCGAACAGGCTTATGGCAGCAGTAAATTCGGCTTGGATGTGCTGACTCAACAGGCTTATGTGCAATACTCGGATCATTACCTCGATTTGACATTTGGTCGTGACTATTTATCCTGGGGTTACGGAAATAATGGAACACTTCTCGTTTCCCCGACAGCCGGCGCTTTCGATATGATATCCGCTCTCGTGAAGACGAGGGTCGTCAAGTTTAACTGGTTTGTCGCACAGCTAAATCAGATGCCGGAGTTTACTCCGGATTCAAATAACTCCTTGGAATCGGGAGGACCTTCAACGTGGGACAGCATCCCTCCGCTGGCAAACAGGTATTTCACCGGTTCACGGATCGAATTCAATATCGCCGATAAAGTTTTCCTTGGCGCCTACCAGGCCGCAGTCTTCGGCGGGCCTAATGCATCGATCAATTTTCTGAATACCAATCCCTTGCGCGTTAATTATGAAACCACTGCGAACGACCAGGTTGAGGGCTCGACAAATAATTTCGTGGGCGCAGACATAGGCGTTTTTTGGCCGAAGAATCTCAACTTCTACAGCGACCTGATGATTGACGATTGGCAAGTCGACCATAAGACACTAGCGGACCTCAAACCGAACCTTTACTCGGTTGATGTCGGCGTAAAAGCGTCGAACATGCTGAATGGTATAGGAATGAGCGGAACGGATGCGAATCTCCAATACACGATGGTACGCAATCGAGTCTATAATGAGTACAATTGGGTGAGTTATCAGAAGCTTATGTTGAAGAATTATCCAATCGCAAGTCCATACGGCGACGACTTTTGGAATATTGATCTACGCTTATCGCAATGGCTAACCTACGACTGGAAATTCGGAATCGAGCTAATGCATCTGGAGCATGGAGGTTGGAATATTTATGGTCCTTACACAATGCCATGGCTGACCGATCCGAGTATTACCGTCCAATCAGGTTATGCGGAGCCATTTCCTTTTGGCGTGATTCAGGAGACAAACTTATATGAAGCGAGCGTTATGTATCAACCGCAGCAAGATTTCTACGGACAGGCAGAAATTAGTTATTCGCAGAATCGCAACTCTCAATATTCGCCAGGAGTTGACAAGGGCGTCTTTTCGCTTCTCTTTACGATTTATTACAACTTCGCCGCAACCGTTCCATTTTGAAGCGTCGATCGCTCGGTCTTAGTGACGGGCAATACGCTATCTGCGTGTCCCTGCCTATGAGCTGCAGATCGTAAGCCATGCCCTATTTCAGCCACCCATTCTTCTTATACCATTCGATTGTGTTTGCAATTCCATCTTCAAGCGATAGCTTTGTGCTGAATCCAAGTTCCGTCCGCGCCTTTTTCGAACTGCAAAGCCAATTCGTCTGAACCCCGTCGCGCGCTTTTTCAATATTTATCAACGCGGCCTTGCCTTGCAATCGGGCAATCGATTCGCTGATTGCGGCGACCGAGTAGAGAGCATAGTGAGGTATCCTCATGTTTATCGCCCACCTGCCGAGAATGTGTTTTGCTATCCTGCCGAATTCTTCCCAATCATAAATCTCTTCGTTTGAAATAAAATATGTCTGGCTGACGGCATTTTGATGTTCAGCTGCGGCAATGATTCCATCGACTAAATCGTAACAATGCACAAAACTCAGCACCTTTTTATTGAAACCTGATAATGGAATGAGATGTCCATTCACGGACTTGAAAAATGCGTAGATGTCTTTGTCGCGCGGGCCGTACACCGCCGGAGGCCTTATTATAGTGATCGGAATATCCGAAAATCTGGTGCGACACTCTTTCTCAGCTTCCATTTTGCTCTTTCCGTAAGTTGTCACAGGATGACAAGGCGTGGATTCATCGACGGGAACTAATCCATGACCGGGTCCTACGGCAGTGAGGCTGCTCACGAGAGTGAATCGTTTTATGCCCGGGTTTTGTTCCATGACCGCAGCGAGAAGATTCTTCGTGGTTTCATGGTTTCCCCGGAAGTATCCCTGCTTGTCTTTCGATTTTGTGACGCCGCCCAGATGAAAAATGCAATCAACGCGGTTGACCGCTGCCCGGAGCGATTCAAGGTCGTTGAAATCGGCGTTCACAAATTCTACCGGAAGCTTGTTGATGTATTCTATGTTAGACGACTTCCGTATCAAACATCTAACATGGTATTCCTGCTTGAGTAGCTTTTCTACAAGATGGCTTCCTATGAAACCGGTCGAGCCCGTGACTAATGCTTTCATTATTGACAGCTGCCTTTTTTTGTTTCTAATTTAATTCTGGCAAAGCTACAAAAAAATATTGCCGGGTTGCTTGCACGACAAGCTTTCATCGGTCAATTGAACGCATGGTGCGATTGGACTATATTTAGCAAACCTCGGATTAATACGATCCAGGTCAGGCAATCCGAATGCCGCGCTGTCGCTCCGGCATTTCGTAATGACGCAACTCGCCGCCGGCGGCAGCGGCATTCCGCATAATAAATTATGGAGAATCGAATGTCTGGACTTGCAGAGAACGACGCGGCAGTTACCACTATAGATAAACTTCATGAGTATAACGGCAAATCTGTGACCATCCGGGGCTGGGTGTACAATAAAAGATCGAGCGGAAAGATCCACTTCATATTAGTGCGGGACGGTTTTGGCATTGCACAGTGTGTCCTCGTGAAAAATCAGATTTCGCCGGAGGCATTCAGCGACTACGATTTGCTGACACAGGAAAGTTCGCTTATCGTTACAGGTAAAGTTCATAAGGATGATCGCGCGCCGGGAGGTTATGAGCTGCAGGTTGAAGGCATAAAGATAGTACACATCGCAAAAGAATATCCGATCACTCCAAAGGAACATGGCACAGAGTTTTTGATGGATAATAGGCACCTCTGGCTGAGATCGTCGAGACAGCATGCGATCCTGCGAGTTAGGCACGAGATCATAAAAGCGATTCGTGATTTTTTTGACAACAGGGGTTTCACGCTTGTCGATTCGCCGATTCTTACGCCGGCGTCGGTGGAAGGAACCAGCACCCTTTTTGAGACCGATTATTTCGATCTGGGTAAAGCGTACCTTACACAAAGCGGGCAGCTTTATGCTGAGTCTGCTGCCATGGCACTCGGAAAAGTCTACTGTTTCGGACCAACTTTCCGCGCAGAGAAATCTAAAACACGGCGCCATCTTACTGAGTTCTGGATGGTCGAGCCGGAAGTTGCTTGGGCAGATTTAAACGACGATATGGATTTGGCGGAAGAATTCATAGAGTATGTCGTCCAAACTGTGCTGAAAAAGAATGAGGCGGAATTGAAGCTGCTGGAAAGAGACGTGACGAAATTGCATACGGTTAAGCGTCCCTTCCCGCGCCTGCATTATAATGATGCGGTCGAGCTGCTGAAGAAGAATGGCGTCGAGTTCCAATACGGGAACGACCTCGGTGCAACGGACGAAACGATTATTTCGCAGCAGTATGATCGCCCTGTAATGGTACACCACTATCCGGCAGCTTGCAAGGCTTTTTACATGAAGCGGGATTCTGAAAGAACGGATTTGACTTTGTCCGTCAACGTACTCGCCTCCGAAGGTTATGGTGAGATTATCGGTGGCAGCCAGCGTGAAGACGATTATGACACGTTAGTGAAGCGGCTTCAAGAAAACAACCTTCCCCGGCAACCGTTTGAATGGTATCTCGATTTGAGGAAATACGGGAGTGTCCCGCATTCAGGCTTCGGACTCGGCGTCGAGCGGACGGTTGCATGGATTTGCGGGCTGGAGCACGTGCGGGAGACGATCCCCTTTCCGAGAATGATTTATCGTAACACACCGTAAGGAAGCGAAGGAACGGCATCTTTGATTTTTTCGGAAGGACGCTGTTTGGTATTCCGCGATCTAAAATTTTTGGTGAAGTATTATGCTTTCAGTAAATGACCTGCGAAAAACTTACACAACAACTATCGCCCTTGACGGTGTGACATTCGATGTTGAACCGGGGGAAATATTCGGACTGCTCGGTCCCAATGGTGCCGGCAAGACGACCACGATAAGAATTTCTCTTGGAATAATTGAACCCGACTCCGGTATTGTTCGTTTTAATGGCAGGGAATTGACTCCGGATATGAAAAATAAATTAGCATATCTGCCCGAAGAACGTGGACTTTACAGGAAAAGCAAGGTTATAGATGTCCTTGTATATTTCGGAAGTCTGAGAGGGGTCCAGCCGAGTGACGCAAAAAAGCGCGCCGATTCCTGGCTTAAGAAGTTTGACCTGACCGAATATGGGAACCGCAAGGTCGACGAATTATCGAAAGGCATGCAGCAGAAGGTTCAGTTTATCTCATGCCTTTTACATGAGCCGGATCTTCTGATTCTAGATGAGCCTTTCTCCGGACTCGATCCGGTGAACCAAATTGTCATGAAGGACATGATACAAGAGATGAAGCAGGCGGGAAAGACGATAGTCTTCTCGACACATCAAATGGAGCAAGCAGAGAAACTTTGCGATAGAATCTGCTTGATAGATCGCGGGAAGGTAGTTCTCTACGGAGAATTATCGGAAATAAAGAAGACTCATGGGAGCAACGCCATTCATCTGGAATTCGATGGCGATTCTACCAAGCTCAGGCAGTTATCAGATATTGCAACAATGGATTTGTATGAAAATTACGCGGAGATCAAAATAAAAGACGGCGCGGACAACCAGATAGCTTTAAGAAGAGCGATCGATCTTGTGACGGTGACGAACTTTTCCATGCAGGAAGCTTCGCTCAACTCAATTTTCATAGAAGCTGTCGGAGGGAAAAATGTCAATTAAAAAAATACTTTCGGTTGCCCGCTGGGAATTTATAGAAAAAGTCAGGACAAAAGCGTTCATCATTTCTTTGATCGTTACGCCGGCATTTATGATCCTCATGGCGGTTGTACCATCACTTCTTATGACAAAGCCCGACACAAGCACGGTCAAAATCGGGATCATCGACAAGACAGGGGAGTTTGCACCTGCCTTGAATGCGGACCTGTTCGAAAAGTTCAAATTGCCCGATGGGGGACCAAATTATGAGATGGTCTCACTTCCGGCCGGCGAACGCGAAAAAGCGAATAAGATGGTACTCCAGGAAAAGATTTCATCGTACATCGTCATCGACTCAAGTATAGCACGTTCTAGAAAACTCGAGTATGTATCGCAGAATGTCTCGAACTTCAAGGAGATAGAAAGGCTGCAAACGGCAGTGAAAGATATAGTGGTCTCGAGCGAGCTTCAACAAAGCGGAGTGAATCCGGGATCTCGTCAAAGAAGTTTCGAAGCCGATTGATCTCGAAACAGTGAGACTTTCGAAAGCAGGCTCGGTACAAAAGGCCGAAGCAGGCTCAGGATTTGTGATGGGGTATATTTTCATATTCGTTCTCGCGCTTTTTATTTTGACCTCCGGACAGCTCCTCGTCCGGAGTGTCGTGGAAGAAAAATCGAACAGGATAGTTGAAGTGCTATTGTCTTCGGCGACAGCTGATGAAATAATGACGGGTAAGATTCTCGGGCTGAGTCTGCTTGGTCTTACGCAGCTTGCAGCGTGGGCTTCGATCGGCGTGGCATTCGCAGGGCGGCTTTCTACCTTCTTGACAATTCCCGATAATATTTGGTGGGAAGTAATATTTTTTATACTCGGCTTCCTCTTTTATGCGTCTATATTTGTTATGGCCGGTGCGCCGGTCACTACCGAGCAGGAAGCACAACAGGCAACTCAGTACGTCTCGATGCTGCTTTTCTTCCCGATCATATTTGCGTTCCTGGTTATTCAAAACCCGAATGCCGATTACTTGAAAGTGCTTTCATTTATCCCTCTTCTCACACCGACGATGATGGCTTTCAGAATTCCCGTGCAGTCCCCGGAAACATGGGAATTGGTCGTCGCTGCTTTGATATTAATAGCGTCAACTTACTTTTGTATGATAGCTGCAGGGAGGATCTTCAGGATTGGAATCTTGATTTACGGCAAGCGGCCAACGATCGCCGAATTAGCAAGGTGGGCATTTAAGAAATAGGGACAGAGACGCAAAGAACCAGAGCATAAAGAAAGAATAGAAATTGTGAAACTTTGGGTAGTGTCCTAAATTCAACTTTCTGCAATACCCAAAGGGACTTTTTTAACCGCAAAGACCGCAAAGGCTCGCCAAGGTTTCTTTTCAATCATAATTTTTGCGCTCATGGCGTTCTTTGCGGTTTATACGTTTTTATTTTGAAACGGAAATCAAATTATGACACCACCAAACTTTGTGGCGCTGGGCCTCTCTGCCCATTATCAACCGTTGACTGTTTGATTCTTGATGTGGCCGGACATATCATTCCTGTATAACAACCGCATGTTGTCCACATGAAGACAGAACGCAATTTGTTTTGCGATGGATGCTTTTCACCTCAAATGTTAATCTTTTCTTCTTGACAATCAAGGAGTGGGCTTTTATATTTTTTACGAGCTTGCGGCTATGTGGCAGTTCCACATCCACATCCACATCCACATCCACATCCACAATGTTTCATAAGGCGAAATGAGCATAACGAAATAGATAGTTCATAATTGGCTTAAGTTTTCCGGAATAGTCAGGGTAATGATTGACATCGATCGTCTAAAACATCAAATTGCCGGCGACCTAAAGGGAGCATCTTGTCTTAAGCAGCTTTGCACAAGGATTTCGGCCTCGAAGGAAACTTTGCGTAAGGAATTTCGAAAAAAAGAAGGAATGCCGATTTCACATTTCATTGCTCAAGTGAGAATCGAGCGTATGAAATCCCTACTCTCGAAAACAGGCTTGAGCTGCAAGGAGATATGCTGTGAAGTCGGAATTGAAAAGGAGAGCGGGGCTCGGACATTCAAGAGAATCACGGGAATGACCATGATGGGGTATAGAGAATTTATCAAGGTTAAAAAGAGAGGTAACAATTAAGGAGGGAAAAATGCGATTTAAATTACTAACTCGGCTGGTTGAGAGTTTCATGTTGTTCGGTTTTGTTTTTAATGCATCGGCTCAAACCAACCCAGTACCCATCGGCACATCAGGGAACAAATATGTCCTTACCGTTCAAAATCAATTTCCATGGACCCTCGACAGCGTCCACGTTAAGTTGATCGCCTCTCCGCAGTGGATAACATTTGCAACTGGCGATGTTGTTATCGACTCGATAGCGATTAATCAGACCGCCCAAGCTTCATTCGACTTTTCTGTCTCAAATGTGCAAGCCGGGCTCAGTGATTCTGCAAAGTTTATCATCACTGATCCGTTAGGTCATGGATTCGATGTCAGGACGGTTGCCTTCAGCACGGAGACATCTGTTAGTGATGGTATTAGTGAAACCGGGCTTGAGGCAGCATATCCGAATCCATCCAACCCTTCAACGACCATTCGATATTCACTACGAGAAAATGCTCAGGTAACGTTGATCATCTATGACATTTTGGGAAGACAGGTGAGAACACTTGTGAATGGGGAGCTGGGGTCAGGGCAGCATAGCACTGTGTGGAACGGGATGGATGATCATGGCACGACAGCCGCAAGCGGCGTTTATTTCGTCAGGTTCACGGCGAGGAGCAGAGACGGAATAAAGCAGTTCAGTTCAAAAATTCTAATGCTTAAGTGAGGATGCCATGAAAAAGAAGATCGATATTATGTTAGCTTTGCGGCTTGTTTTCACAGGCGCCTGCATATTAATATGTTCAGTTGTGAATCCCGTTAAAGGACAGGTGATAATAAGAGACAGTGTCTCAATATCGTCGATGATGGACACAACCAATGGGATCGGTTCTCAATCCGCCACGAAAGGTCTAAACCGGGAAGGATCTTTGGAAAAAATAAACCTGGCTGGTCACGGAAAGAAGAAAACCGAGGTTATCATAATTCCGACCGGGAGCTATAGCGTTACGATTACAGTTATCGGTGGTAACGCTGCCGCATGCGATAACCTCGTGCTTCGGTCTCCGACATACGAGGTTATTGTAGCGTGTGCAAACAACAGTATCGGATCCACGTGGACATCGCCCGTTTATCTGGCAGGTACGACATTAGATATCGGACTTTACTGGATCTACTACTCGTTAACCGGAAGTGAATATGGTTATACCGCGACCTGGACTGATGATTCGACGTGCATCCTGGGCTTCGAGGATACCGGGACCCCGCCATGGGATGTAGATGTGATTGTGCGGGTGGTGATACATGAGGTACCAAGTGGTCCCAATCTTAATTTTCCAACTTATTCGCAGGGTGATCCGCTATGGGCGGGTATCACTTATGATCACTATCTTAAAGGCTATGATAAAGATGGAAACCCGATTTACTATAATATACAGAACAAAGGCTGTGCGTTATGTGAAATGGCTTGGATATTGAGTGCATACGGTTACGAAATCACTCCAGCGGAATTGAATGACTGGATGAACGATCCCAATAGCCTTGATCCTTACAAAGGGTCTTCAGTAAACTGGAATGCCATAGAACCCCTCTCGCATGGAACATTGAATGTCGCTGAGACCGGGACCGACGACTTCGGCAATTCGGACGATGCAAATGATGTGAGTGTTCTTGATCCTTACCTGAACAACGGTGACCTTGTCATAGCTGAGGTGGATGACGGAGGATCGGCTCACTGGGTTGTTGTTGAACCGAAAAAAGATGGGAAATATCCGATCGTCGACGCCGGATACGGAGATAGAACGACCATGGATGAATATTACGACAACAACATCTGGGAATACGTTGTTATATCATCAAATGCAAAATAAAGGTGAGAAGATGAAACAAAATTTTATTCTGATAATCTCGTTGTTTTTGCTCCTCGTCGCAAACGTTTCTGCTCAAATGCGAGCCTACGCTGACGTAGTTGTTCAGGGCCCGGTTGAATTACTCGTTACAGATTCTCAAGGCAATAGATCCGGCCATGACGCTATTGCAAAGACGTATTATCATCAGATTCCATACGCGTTCTACGGACAAGGATCAAACGGTGCCCCTGAGTTTGGATTCAAGACAATATTGTGGGACACTTTGTTCACTACCACGTACACAATTCAAGTTTTTGGAACCGGAAGCGGAACATTCGTAGGCGACGCTCTCGCAAGACAAACGTACAACCCTGCAAAAGGCGGTCAGTTCCATGTTGTGGGAGTCATAGACAAAAACCAGACGGTGGATTACAGGTTTTTCTATTCCACCGATTCTACGGTAACTCCGACTTTCACAAAGGTCGTAACTTCCCGAATTCTTCGTCAGGACCTTGATGACTGTTTCAAGCTGGAATCCCTTGGCAAGGAAGGGTTCTACAAAGACCTCCTTAATCAGGCGGACGACATAGTAAATGATATAGCTCATAAAGATTATGTAGAAGCAGGGAAGGATCTTCGTGGAGTTCAAGATGAGTTGGCAGACGTCTATAACGAGACCTTCAAGGATAACCCCAATAAGAATCGAGTGATGCTTGGGAAATTTGAGAAGGATCACGATAAATTCATTACACAGGATGCATACCAAATATTGAATGAAGATGTAAGTTTACTGCTGCAACAGTTGCCGGAAGGCCGTGGAATAGACCATGAGGGAGAAGGTCGGGACAAGAAATGATAGAATGAGACTGAGCTTTCGCTTACCCAGGATGCGACGGACGTTCTCAAGCTCAATCTCATTGCCAGCTATGGCATCGCCAAATCACTTGAGCAGAAGATGGACAACGCCTGGAAGCAGAAGCTGAAGGGTCAGGTAAACGCAGCGAGCAACATGGTTCAAGCGTTAATCAACGAGGTTAGTACTTAGACGGGAAAAGCAATCACCAACGATGCGGCGGGGATACTGCTCGCAAGATGCGGAACAGCTGTTGAAGGATTGAAACCAGTAACACGTCAGAAATATCTTAGACATAACGCCCTAAACTCTGAGCAAACAAACCCTTTTCGCTTCATATATTGACCTCGTGCTTCGGTCTCCGTAGAACGAGGTTGTATCTGTAGATGTTAATGGCCACCATGTCATTACTTGGACTTCCCCGGTATTTCCGGCGAACTCGACGTCACGGGTGGCGAGACTTTGAGGTTCTGCACCTTTATGCCCTCGTGCCTTTTTGACACTGTTGATTGTTTGACTTCTGATGCCTAAATTTGTGGCCCTTACTCGAATAGGGTAATGGCGCTATTTTGCGCTGTAAAAAGGAAAGGTTTGATAAAAATACTTATCGCAATCGACGGTCCTGCTGGTTCCGGTAAAAGTACTACCGCGAAACTCGTAGCGCAAAAATTGGGGTATGACTATATCGACACCGGTGCAATGTACCGGGCAATCACTCTTAAGATCCTCACTTCGCGGATTGGACTTTCAAATGAGAATGAAATTGTAAAATCTGCCACCGATTCCGAGATAGTCCTCGTTAACAATGGAGGCAAGCTCAAAGTCACTCTTGATGGTAAAGATGTAACTGAAGAAATAAGATCCGAGGAAGTTACGAAGAATGTGAGCTTGATTAGTTCGTATCCCGGTGTGAGGGAAGTTATGGTTGAGAAGCAGCGCGCAATGGGCTCCAAAAAGGGTTGTGTAGTTGACGGCAGGGACATCGGAACCGTGGTTTTTCCGAATGCAGATCTGAAATTCTACATGACTGCTGATATCATGGAACGGGCTCGACGCCGGCAAGCGGAACTTTCTGCAAGCGGTGTGGAGCTACCGGTCGTTCAAGTTGTGAGTGCGTTGAAGGAGCGAGACCTGAAAGACTCGACTCGCGAAGCCAGTCCTTTGAAGAGAGCCGATGACGCGATTGATGTAGACACGACGGGTATCACGATTGAAGAACAGGTTGAAAAGATATTGAGTTATGCAAATGGTACGATAGGAAGATTGTCCCGAACCGGAGGTTCGGCGTACGTAACATCCCATAATGCACTCAGATCGGCAGAGGAGACGGATAGAAAATGAAGGTGACAGTAGATAAGAACAGCGGATTCTGCTGGGGAGTCGTCAGAGCTATTGATTTTGCGGAAGCGGAGATTGCCAAATCTAATAAACTTTATTCCCTCGGTGACATAATTCACAATCCGGAAGAGATTGAGCGGCTTGGTCAAAAGGGATTGAAAACGATTTCACATTCGGATCTGGAAAATGTAAAAGACGCGAAGATTTTGATTCGGGCGCACGGTGAGCCGCCTTCAACATATGAAACTGCAAAGAAGTACGACTTGGAAATCATCGATGCAACATGTCCGGTCGTCACGAAGCTGCAGGAGAGAATAAAAAAGTTTTACGATGATCACTACCAGATTGTAATATTCGGAAAGAAGGACCACGCGGAAGTTATCGGCTTGCGCGGCGTATGCAACGACGAAGCCATTGTCGTTAAGTCTGTCGAGGAAGCATTATTGAAAATAAATTTCAATCGCAAGACGGTCCTTTTCTCTCAGACGACGATGGATAAGCCGACATTCTATGCGATTAAAGAAGCGTTGTCGAGAAAAATAAAAGATTTTGTCGTCGGTACTATGGAAGATATCGCCAAGAACTTTCTCGCCAAGGACACGATTTGCGGACAGGTCTCCGGAAGAGACAAGAAGCTGAGAGAGTTTGCAGCTGAGAACAACGTCATAGTGTTCGTCGCCGGCAGAAACAGCTCGAACGGGAAAGTGCTGTTCGAAATCTGCAAAAGCGGGAATCCATCATCATATTTCATTGAAAATGAGGACGAGCTGCAGGTGCATTGGTTCGAGAGCGCGGAAACCGTCGGTGTTACCGGCGCAACTTCCACCCCTCAGTGGCTCATGGAAAAAGTTAAACAGGCGATTCTGCGTTTAGAACCTGCTATTGAAGACTCAAAGTCAAGAATTGAAAATTTCAAATAAGCCGCCTCAATTAACTAATGTTAAACAAAAATATTATACCTCGCATTGAACATACCCGCGGCGTGTGTTTTATGTCGAGCAACAAACTTTTTATTCGGTCCGGTCGCAGCCATGGTCGGACTTTTGAAGGAGAGACTTAATGGCAGATGAAGTCGAAGATTCCATTCGCGGGGAAAAACTCGCAGAGACGATGGTGATGCAGAGTCCTGATGAGATATCAATGACAAAACCACAAACAACCAAAGTGAAACTCTTGGCTGGAGAAGATTCACCTTACAGCGAAGCCGAGCTTAAGGAAATGGTAGATCTCTACGACAAGAGCCTGAAGCAGTTCGATGCGGGAGAAATTGTAAAGGGAAGAATAATCGGTCTTACCGAAAACGATGTTATTGTAGATATCGGGTTCAAGTCTTCCGGGTTGGTGCCGAAGATCGAGTTTCCTAATTTAAGCGAGCTTAAGCCCGGCGATGAAGTCGAAGTGTTTCTCGACAGCGTGGAGGACCAGGATGGACAGGTTGTTTTGTCGAGGCGGCGCGCGGACTTCATCAGGATTTGGGACCGAATAGTCGGCGCACACGAAAACCAGACGGTGCTGCAGGGAACGGTCCTGCGTCGTGTAAAGGGAGGTTTGATCGTAAATCTGTTAGGGCTTGAGTCTTTCTTGCCAGGCTCGCAGGTTGATGTGAGACCTGTCAGAGATTTTGATTCGTTCGTGGGGAAAACGATGGATTTCCGCGTTGTAAAAATAAATGAAGCGGCGGAAAACGTCGTGGTCAGCCACAAGGCGTTGTTAGAAGCCGAGCTAGAGGAGCAGCGAAAGCAAATCCTGTCGAAATTAGAAAAGGGACTTATTCTCGAGGGAACGGTAAAAGCATTGACGGAGTTTGGGGTCTTTGTAGATCTCGGCGGCGTCGATGGTCTGATACACATTACCGACCTTTCATGGGGAAGGGTAAACCATCCTTCGGAAATTGTGAAGTTGGACCAGAAAATCCAGGTTGTTGTTACCGACTTTGACGAAGAAAAGAAACGAATTTCTCTTTCGATGAAAGCATTGCAGCCGGAGCCATGGAAGCACATAGAAGATAAATATCAAGTCGGACAGAAAGTTGGCGGCAAGGTAGTTTCCTTGACGGAATACGGTGCATTTGTCGAAATCGAGAAAGGCATCGAAGGCCTCATCCACATTTCTGAGATGAGCTGGACTGAGCATATAAAACATCCATCCCAAAAAGTCTCAATGGGACAGACAGTCGAAGCTGTTATTCTCAGTCTCGACAGGGAGAATAAGAAGCTATCGCTTGGAATAAAGCAGCTTGAGCCTGATCCGTGGGAACAACTCATAGAAAAGTATCCGGTGGATTCGAAACACAAAGGCATCGTCCGCAATCTCACGGCGTTCGGCGTGTTCGTCGAGCTTGAGAGCGGAGTTGACGGATTGATTCACATCTCGGATCTCTCATGGACGAAAAAGATTCGCCACCCGGGAGAAATAGTGAAGCGTGGCGACGAGATTGAAGTCATCGTTTTGTCGGTAGACAAAGATCAGAGAAGAATTTCTCTCGGACATAAACAGGCGCTTGAGAATCCCTGGGATAAATTCGAGGAATCTTTCAAAGTCGGCTCGGAGGTTGAAGGCAAACTTGTAAGGCACATCGAGAAAGGTGCGATCGTTGAACTTCCCGGCGAAGTTGATGGTTTTGTGCCGCATTCTCATATGGCGCCCATGAGCTTGAAAAACTACGTGGCGCATTTTCCAGCCGGTGAAACATTAAACGTAAAGGTCATAGAATTCGACAAGGAAGGGAAAAGGATAGTTCTCAGCATCAATGAATATTTCAGAGATAAAGATGCTGAGGTGTACAAGGAATTCCTTTCCGCTCATAAAATAAATCCGGACGAGAGGCGCGACAGAAAACCGCGCGGACCCGAGAAAAAAGCGAAAGTCGAAGATCCTGCACGGGAGGACACAACAGCCGGAGAAACTAACCATGGTGCGCAATCCGAGGAACCTTCGGTGGCTGAACAGAAGGATGAAGCGTCGGGATAAAATGAAAGTTGTGGCTGTGAGCGGCAGGAACGGTTTGTCTAAGACGTAGGTCAGAGGCTCGCCCCAAGGCGATTATGTGTGAAGCTCGTAGAGATGAAGTGTGAACATGCATTTCGCGGCTTGATTTTTGGGCGCTTAGGGTTAAAATTATTCCTTGATGGAAAAGAAGCGAGTTGCATTGGAAAGTCTCGGCTGCAAGTTGAACTACGCCGAAACGATTCAGATAGAAAAGGAATTCAAACGACGTGGGTATGATGTCGTATCCCCTACTTCATCGGCCGATGTCTTCATCATTAACACCTGCACAGTAACTCAAAGTGCCGACAGCGATTGCCGTCAAATCGTAAGACGTGCGCTACGCAGCTCTCCGAATGCTTTCGTCGTCGTGACCGGCTGCTATGCGCAAGGCAAGCCAAACGAGGTCGCGCAGATAGAAGGCGTTGATCTTGTGTTGGGCGCGAAAGAAAAATTCGAGTTGTTCGAGCATGTTAACGATTTCATAAAGCCGAAAGGAGGCGGATGCGCTTCAGATACGGATTATCATGCCCGGGTCTTTGTAGGGCCTATTGACGATGCTGTCGAGTTCGGTGCCGCGGATTCGGCAACCAGCGGCAGGCGTACCAGGGCATTCCTGAAGGTTCAAGACGGCTGCGATTATAAATGCTCATATTGCACGATCCCCAAGGTGAGAGGTGAAAGCAGGAGCCCGTCCGTCGGATTCCTCGTGCAAGAGGCGACGGAAATCGCAGCGCGCGGGTTTAAAGAAATCGTGCTGAGCGGCGTTAATGTTGGTGATTTTCACGATAGTGATAATCATTCTTTGATAGATTTGCTTAAAGAGCTTGACAAAGTTGCCGGCATTGAACGGATTCGGATAAGCTCGATAGAACCGAACCTATTGACGAAAGAGATCATCAAATTTGCAGCCGCGTCTTCAAGATTATGCAGGCATTTTCATGTCCCCCTGCAAAGCGGATCGGATTATATCTTAAAGAAAATGCGGCGGCGCTACAATTCAAACGACTATCGTGATATTGTGGAGCAAATAAAGGAAGTTATGCCGAGTGCCGGAATCGGAGCAGACGTTATCGTCGGATTTCCCGGCGAGACAAATGCGGATTTTGAACAGACCTATGATTTCATCGAGAGTTTGCCTCTGACTTATCTTCATGTATTTTCTTATTCCGAGCGAGAAGGCACAGACGCCGCAAGTTTAAACGAGAGAGTCGATCCAAGGGCCAGAAAAAAAAGAAGCGAACTTCTGAGAATGCTTTCAATAAGGAAACGGTACGAATTTAACCGGCGGCATGTCGGCAGAATAATTAGAGTTTTGATCGAGGAAGAAGTGAAAAACGAAAAGATGTTTGGTTTCACATCGAATTATGTTCGGGTCGAGATGGATGCAAGCGCTTCTCGTGTGAACGAAATTGCTGATGTTCTCGTAACGGGGGTCAGCGATAACACCGTGATCGGGCAGGTGATTCTGTGAAGAAAAATCTTTGTAATTCCCAGTTTGAGATTGTTCTCACATGCTGCATCCTGCTCCTAATGTGCGTGAGCAAATCATTCTCTCAAACTTGCCCGTGCGAGGAACGATTGGGCGCCGGCACCTTCAGCACTAGGTTGGATCTCGCACAAAAGCTCTTAAAAAATTCGGACGGAAGTATTTCCAGCGAGCAGGCTGTCGTTAAGCGCAAATCTCCGGGACTTGCGGCAATTGTGTCTTTAGCTGTCCCCGGATTGGGTGAACTTTATGCCGGCAGGTATGACGTGGGGAAGTATTCCACTATAGCGGAGGTGTCGCTCTGGGTTTTTTACGCGGCAATGGAAGTTCATTCGCAGCAAGTGCGCAATGATGCGATCAGCTATGCAAAGATTTACGCCGGCGCTCAGGTAGCCGGAAAGCCGGACCAATTCTTTGTCGATATAGGAAATTTTTTGAGTACCAACGATTACAACGTGGCAAAAGTCCAAGAGGGCGATAACGATTTGATTTACACCTCGTCTTCCTATCAATGGCAATGGCAATCGGACGCCGACCGGACTCAATTCAAGAATCTGAGGATCAAAGCGGACGAATTCTTGAATTACGGCAGGTACACAGCCGCCGCGATCATCTTCAACCATCTTATAAGTGCTTTTAACGCCGCGCGACTTGCTTCGGGCGTGAATGCTTCAGCAGCCAGTTCATTGAACGACTCCCCACAAACGTCCGGAATATATCTAAAGCTCGCTGCCTCGTTTTGAGGGATTTCATATGAGATTTCCCCCACGCTCTGATTCCGACAAAGCCTTGATTCGTTCGGTCGGATGGACAAATTCCGCTCGTTGACACGCAGAAGATGTACGCATGCGCAATATCGCACTTCTCATTGAGTATGATGGTACCGCTTATGGCGGCTGGCAAGTGCAAAAAAACAGTTGCAGTATTCAAGAAATCCTCGAAAAAGAATTATCCGAATTGCTCCGTGAAAAAATAAAGATAACCGGCGCGGGGAGAACGGATGCTGGGGTGCATGCTTGCGGACAGGTGGCAAATTTTCATATTCATTCGAATCCCGTCAAGATCCATTCAAATGCCGTTGACGAGCAAGCGGCCTATTTGGAACCGGCGAAGATAGCATATGCTCTGAACGGGATTTTACCTCGCGACATAGCAATTCGTAAAGCTGCTTACGTGCAAGACGATTTTCACTCCCGATTCGACGCGAAGGCGCGGCGGTACTTTTACAGCATTATTACCCGGAAGTCACCTGTTACAAGGCATTTCGCGGCTTTGTTCTATTATAACCTGTCGATCGATTTGATGAACGAAGCCGCAACAATTCTCATCGGCGAGAAAAGCTTCAAGTCGTTCACCAAGTATGCAGAACAGCAGAGACATTTCATTTGCAGGGTGTCAAAGGCAGAATGGACTGGTCTTGCAAAGGATTCAGACTTTGGCAAGACTGACAAGTTCGGAAGCCCCGACTTCATCTTTCATATCGAGGCAGATCGTTTTCTTCATGGGATGGTAAGGGCCATTGTTGGCACGCTCATTGACGTTGGGCGAGGCAAAATATCTGTCGGAGATTTTAGAAAGATATTGACTTCAGAGAACCGCTCAATGGCTTCAATGTCGGCGCCCGCCTGCGGGCTCTGCTTGGAAGAAGTGAAGTATGAGCCGGATATTTGGGACAAATTGTGACGCATTCTTGTCGGCGGCAGGGGGAGCGCCCACGCAAATTTGCGCGTCTGCAGGGTTTGATGTTTCGCGAATTTCCCGAACTCGTTACCTGTCGGTAATTTCTACAGTGGCACGGTAATTCTTTCTAAGTCAAGTCCCTGAATATATCCTCATTTCCGCTTATTATGCCCTCATTTGAAGGCATGCGCTACTCGGCACAGCCATTGTAACTTTATTAAAACCATGAAAGCTTAGTGGATAGATGGTGCCTCGAATCTTGACTTATTAGAAGGCGCCGTTTATATTCAAAGTTGAAGAATGGCACGTGAAAATTTTTTTAACGTCCCCTCCGAAGGATCCTTCGGAAAACAAAAAATAAAAGGAGGTTAGTATGGGACAGCAACAACTTCTTCTTATTGTTCTTGGAGTTATCATCGTCGGTATCGCAATTGCAGTCGGTATATCGATGTTCAAGAGCAATGCGCAAAGCGCGAACCGCGACGCAGTGATTGCCGACTTGGACAATCTCGCGGCTAAGGCACAGCAATATTTCCGTAAACCGACTTCCATGGCGGGTGGCGGACAAAGTTTTGCCGGATTTGTGGTTGGCACATTAGATAGCGCAGACGGTAACGGTGCGTATTGGGCGACATCAACTAAACCCGCAGCATTTGTTGCTTACCCGGGCAACGCCGGTACGCCGTGGACAGCAGACGGACCGGGAACCAAGGCCGACACCCTTTTCTACCTTATTGGGATAGGGACCGAAGCTGGCAATGATGGAGTTACGACCGACTTTGTCGAGGCTTTTGCAACCGTGGATCCGAACGGGCCGGTTGTGGCAGTGCTGAACTAAGCATACTTGTGATGAGAAATGGGCAGTGTGATCTCGATCATTAAAATGAGGAGATTGGACTGCCCGTTTCGTTTTTGACATTCCCGGATGTTTCCTTTGGTCAACAGGGGATTTGGTAATTGAAGGGAATTAGTTCGTTTAGACGGTCAAATAAACTGAGCCTGAGGATCATGGGCGCTAAATTCAACGAGTGATACCTAAAGGCTCAGAAAAAAAGAGGCATAAAATTCTACTGAGGAGGGCGATAATTGCCTGATTTTAGATTTCAAGGAATAAAACCGAGCGGGCGCACAGTTCAAGGCGTCATTTCAGCTGACAGCCGTGGTCAGGCGCGCAAGCTTGTTTTTGACCTCGCACAAAAGAATCAATTTAAACTTACCAACCTCAGGGCGCGAACTGCGTTTCTCTACAGAGTAAGAAAGAACGGCGAGAAACCGGTCACAGGTGAGCAAAAGGCCTTTTCTAAGGAAGAAGTCGTGCAAGCGCTTGAACGCCTGGATTATAAAGTAATCTCTGTCCAGCGGAAACTATTGGATTTCAAGATGAAGCCGCCGGCAGCAGAGATCGTAACATTTGTCCGCGTGAGTGCCGATTTACTGCGTGAAAAATTGCCTTTCAACGAGATATTACAACTTCTCACGAACGACATTGAGAACAGTACGCTTAAAGAAACTGTCAGAGATCTAAATAATGATTTGAAGCAGGGAAAAGACAGCGAGCAGGCGTTTCTTAAGCACGAGAAGGTTTTCGGGAAATTCACGGCCCATATGCTTGGCCTCGCTTCAAAGAGCGGCAACATGTCCGAGATTTACGAAAGTACTGCGAAGTTCCTCGAAAGGCAGGCGGAGTTTAAAAAGAATTTAAAGAGCGCACTGATAATGCCGGCAGTTACCATGTTTATCTTGCTGATAGCTGTCGTTTACTATATAGCGTATATATTTCCCGCAACAGCTGAACTATTTGCAAAGTTAGGGCAAGTTCCACCGATGACCGCGGAAACCTTGAAAATCAGCCATATACTCATAAAGAATTTCCTGTGGATAGCGATAACTTTCGTTGCAGCGAGTATCTTCGTCGCGAGATTTGTGACGACTGAAAAGGGACGGTACTACCTCCACAAGTACATGATAAAAATACCGGTTATCGGGAGCTTATTACATAAGCAGAATATAGAGATTTTCTGCAGGGTTTTTTATGCGATGTATGGCGGGTCCGGTGAAAACATAGAGGTTATCAGATTGGCTGCGGAAGCGTGCGGCAACAAGTACATGGAGCACCAGATAAAGTCAATTGCGATTCCCATGATGATCACACAAGGAAAGGGTCTCACGGAATCGCTTGCGGCGACGAACGTTTTTACTGAAACGGCAATTAATCGCTTTCATAGCGGGGCAGAGACGGGAACTGTTCGCGCCACGACTTTGCAGCTTGCAAATTATTATGAAAAAGAGACGGGCTACAAATTAAGGAATGTGATCGATTTTATTAACGTCATGGTCAATATGGTTATTATGATTGTCCTGATATGGCTGACCTTGGTGTCGTCGGAGTCGGCGTTGATCCATCCGAAAGAGCCTGGGATGCAATGAAGAAAGAAAGCTACACTCCAGATATCATTGGCTGCAAACTGGAAGCGATGCTAAATTATGCAGTTCACTTCCCAAGCATTTTGATTTTGCTGCCGAAATTTGTGTGGAGTTATCATGCCTGAAGTTGACATAAGTGATAAGCTAGGCTATAACCTCCTCAAGAAGGGAATTATTGACTACGAAACACTTGAGTCATCTGTAAAGAAGAAAGAGTCTGAAGACGCAAAGACTCGTAGAACTCTCGCCCAGGTTCTCGTTTCAGACTTTAGTATCGAACACGATCTTGTCTTTCGCGAAGTTGCAAATCTTTACGGCTTTCGCGAAATATACCTTGCTGACGAAATCATCGATGAAGAGAGAATTAACTTCATAAAGAAGTTAGTCGAATCGGGAGATAATCTGAAGGATGAGATTATCAATGCTAAAATTCTACCCCTTAAGTTCGACGAAGCCCGGCCGGATAAACTCATAATAGTCGCGGCTGACCCGACAAATAAAGAGATTCCTCGACTTGCGAGAAGCTTTGTTGCAAAAAGATATGAAGTCGCCTATGTAAGATTAAAAGACCTTCAAGGGCTTATTGACAAAGTATTTCCTCCAGAGAATGAATTTTTAAAGGTGCTGACGAACTCTACCCAGGAGGAGCTGGGTGAGATAACACCCGGCGAGGAAGAAGGATTAGACGAGCAGCAGCTTGAAGCTGAAGTTAACAAGAGTGTCCTGATAAATCTCGTAGAGGGCATGCTCGTGGAAGCGGTCAGAAGAGACGCAAGCGATATTCATGTCGTCCCGAGAGATGGAAGCAATACGGATATACTTTTCCGAATCGACGGCGACTTACAATTATGGCACACGCAGGAGGGAGTCTTGCCGGAAGCGGTTTGCGCGGTTGTAAAAGATCGATCGAGAGGGACGGATAGATTCGAGCGCGAAGCCGCCCAGGACGCGTTCATTCAACGAAAAGTCGATGATCATTGGATCAGATTCCGCGTTTCGATACTTCCTATGGTTTCAAGCGAGATGAAACACAAATTTGAAACCATAGTAATTCGTGTCCTCGATGACAGGAAGGTCATAACAGATTTGGAGAAACTTGGCCTGCAAGGACCGGCACATACAAGTTTTTACAAGGCGATAAAGCAGCCGCAGGGGATGATAATACTTACAGGGCCAACTGGAAGCGGCAAATCGACGACTCTCGTGGCGGCATTATATCAGGTAATTGATTCTACGGTGAATGTCCTTACCGTAGAAGATCCCGTGGAGTACATCATCAAGGGTGCGCGTCAGCTCCGTATCGGTCCTAAAATGAATTTTGAACAAGCGGTCAGATCAATCCTTCGACACGATCCGGATATTGTTCTTGTGGGGGAAATTCGCGACAAAGAGACAGCCGATATAGCCGTCAAGCTTGCCAATACGGGTCATCTGACTTTTTCGACCTTGCATACTAACGATGCGCCGAGCGCGATAGCAAGGCTTTACAAGATGGGCATTGAGCCGTTCTTGCTTGCAAGCGCAGTCAATATTATAGTCGCTCAACGTCTTGTGAGGACGCTATGTCAAGTTTGCAAAAAGCCACTTGAGAAGGGCGAAATTGATCGCGAAGCATACTTGCGAGTTGGTTTTCTAGAAAACGAATTGAAGGAACATACGATATACAAAGCAGTCGGCTGTGACAAATGCAGAGGTACAGGGTACAAGGGACGCGCTGCCATACACGAAGCATTATATGTCACTAAGGAATTAAAGCATATCATAATGACAGCGGGGATTGATATTGACGAAGATCGCATTCGCGAGCAGGCGATCAAAGACGGCATGTGGACACTTCGCCGCGCCGGAATAAATCGGGTGTTGGAAGGTATATCAACGATTGAAGAAGTCGTGGCGACGACAACGGATGATTAGTCTTTGGAATATGGATTATTGATTAGTAAATTGCTTGACCAATGGAGTATTGAAATTTTGGAGTTAAGATGTATTGGAACAGCAGGATGATTGACTGGTATGCCCGGCTCGAATGACGAACGTTGCGGATTGACTTTGCACACGAAGAGGGCTGTTATTTACCGAACTCTTATTGACACTCCAGTGAACTTTATCAACTTTGCGAAGAGATATTTGTGATGGAAGCGGTTGCTAATACCGGATTGACAGCTACACGACAGTTTTTGCGGCAGTTATCGTTGCAAGTCTCCGATCTTGTCTCGGGATTGGAGCGCGACATTTTTATAGGTAACATGATTTCAAACCTGCCTGATGATCAGCGGTCCGATCTTAAGAATCTCATGAACAGCTTTCTTAGTAAGATGCATGAGAACAACGCATCCGACATAGATCTTGGCGGCTTCGGATCGCAGGGGAAAATCTGGTACAGGATATTCGGCGCCAAGCGAGCAGATGATTCGCTGGGAACCTTTACACCGGATGAAACGAGCTTTCTCATACAAAATCTATTGAGTGATCGCCAACGACAATACTTCTATGACAAGCGTAATTTGGACTTTTCATATATGACGACGGAAGGCGACAGAATTTTCCGATTCCGCGCAGATGCTTACTTAGACCTGGACGAAGTTGCCCTCAACATGCGGGCGATTAATGATGTTGTTCGACAGATCGGTGAATTGGTCTTTCATCAAAACGTCTTGAATATTCTGAATTTGGCCCGCACGAAAGAAGGGCTTATACTTATCACCGGCATAACCGGATCCGGGAAGAGTGCAACGCTCGACTCGATCATCGACATGAATAACAGCACCGTTAATGGACACATAGTCATAATCGGCTCACCTATTGAATATGTTCATAAATCCAAGAAATGTATTGTACGTCACCGCGAAGTTGGAAGAGATACGCTAACCTTTAAAGAAGGCGCGATCGAAGCTTTAAGGCAAGACCCGGACATAGTTATGATTGCTGAAATGCGGGACGCGGATACGATCTTGACAGCACTGGAAATAACCGACAGCGGCCACAAAGTCTTCTCGACTTTACACACTGCCTCCGCAGTAGAAAGTATAGATAGGATTGTTGCCGAGGTACCCGCTACGGAGCAGGAACGCGTATGGCAGCGATTAGCCGATGTACTTCAATGTGTCATTTCCCAAAAGTTAATACCGAGCCTGGATGGGAAACGGGTGCTGGCGAAGGAGGTTCTTGTTGGAAGCCCGTCTGTAAAGGCTGCCATAAAAAATAAAAACACGAGCGAGATTTACCAGATGATTGCAGAAGGTTCGGATCTCGGGATGGTGACGATGGAACAGGATCTGAAACGATTGTACCAGCAGCGAAGAATTTCTAAGGAGAATGTGATGAACTATGCGAACAACAAACGCAGGATGGAACAGATCCTGCAGATGATGTAGCTTTTAAAAGAAGGAGACTGAAATGGCCTCACACGGTGCATTAGGATTATATATCGACGGCATAGATTTGAAAATTGTGCACGTTGCGAGACGCGGTAAGAAAATCGAGCTCCTTGACCTGTATAATGCGAAGCTTGCAGAGAGATTAGAAGTGGCGGCGTCGGTGAGCGACGGAGGATTTGATTCACCGGCTGAAATTGACGTCACACACGCAAATGTGCAAGAACAATCCGTTGCAGAAACCAACTCGGCGATTGTGACTGAGGTCTTTACGAAGTATGGAAGAAAAAAAGGCCCGCTCGCATTATCTATTGGTGAACCTTATGTGTTTTATCATCCACTAGAAATCCTGAAGAAGCTGAATCCCGATAAGATAGTGTCGAAGATAATCGAAGAGCTCCAGGCAACGAGGTCAGGAGTGACAAAGGAGCAAATTGAATTGCTCTCGACAACCTCTGAAACCAGCTACCTCGGCGTGGTGAGGGAGCAGCATATTCCCGTACTTGATCTTGTAATGAGCGCTCGTCCTTTCCTGGGTTCTCAGATGCCAAAGATCGCTTTCGTGGAAAGCAGTGATATCGCGATTACTAATCTTGTCAAAAACAATTATGCCTTAGGTGATGATGAGATCAGCGTCATTGTGTATGTCGGAGTAGAATACACGAGATTGATTTTCATGCGCGGAAAGAATCTTTTTAATATCGCTCCAATTATCAGTGAAGGCGCAGATTCGTACAGTGTGCAGAACACAATTTATAGTAGAATACTATTAGGACAAGATAATCTCAGCCTTCCGCGCATAGACAGGGTGATTCTGTGCGGCGAGTGTAAAAACTTCGACATAAAGGGATTTCTCTCGTCTTTGCTCGTCGGCGCTTTTGTTGATTATCTCCAGCTTCCACGTGTGAGCACGTCTCAACTTCCCGCTGGCGGTGAAGATCTCATTCCGCAGTATGCGGTGCCTATCGCGAGCGCTTTTCGGGCAGTGGCACCGAAGTCGAAGAATTTCTACGTTGCAAACTTGACGCCGAGCATGGTTGTCGAGAGTCAAAAAATCTTCAAACTTGCCTGGCACGGATTGCTACTTGCAGTGTTCGTCTTTGCATCGACATTCTTTTTCACATATAATTACGCAGCTAATCAGAGTCGAATCTTGAAAATGCGTGACGATGTGAACACAAAGAAAATACAGGCGGCTGAAGTCAACGAATTGAGATCACAAGTCACAAGTGTAAAGAATCAGTTCACCAAATATTCTGCGGCGACGACACTTCTGGATTCCCTGATGCCTAATACTGAAAGATGGTCCGCTCTGCTTGCCTCGCTTTCGAGATCAGCTGAACAGGTCGGATCTATGTGGCTGACCGACGTTCACCAATTGAAAGTCGGGACATATTCGGTCGAAGGATTTTCGTTGTATCGTGACAGGATCCCTATTTTTGCGATGAGTTATCCTGGTTCTATTCTTAGAAAAGTTGTCATTGCGGATATTCGCGGAAAAACCGTTTATGATTTCCAGATAGACTTGAATTTTCCAAATAAGTGAGCATGTAAAATGTCTTATGCACTTAGAAATACGGTTATCCTCGCTGTCTTTCTTGCGGTAATCGGTAGTGTGGGTTTATATCTGACTGATGTAGTACAGATGAAAGAAAAACGAAATTTGATCGCAGAAGCGGCGAAATATGAGCAGACGATCAGCCAGCGTCCGGCGGTCGAGAATGAACTGAATGCGGCGGAAGGAAAGCTTTCAGAAATGAAAAACAAGTATACGCAGAGATTCAAGGTAATTCCGGCAAACGATACGACTGCTCTAACGTATGCTTACTTGAATAGAATAATGGATGCAAGCGGGTTTTTGAAATTCGACATGCTTTATCAAGGCGAGAAGGTGCTGAAACAGTACGGCTACAATACCTATAATCTGAAGGGTGAGGCAGACTACGAAACCTTATTTAAGTTTATTTGGTACCTTGAGCATGCAAAACTATTGTATAAGGTCTCAGATCTCACACTAACCGGACACGAGGTGCACGACGAAACGAGCGAAAAGCCTACAACAATCGTTCCGTTTACGATGAACATAGATGCATATTACTCGTCGGTTGCAGGAGTTTCATCGGAAATGTCAGGCGAAGATCCTACGCTTAACAAGGCGGTGGACGCCGGACATAATTTCTTTAAGCCATTGATATCGAGCGAGCCGCCTGCGAACGTGCGGGGCCTGGTAGACGTTGAGCGTTCTGATTTACGCGCGGTCATGGCGGACAAAATCTTTATCGTTGACGAAAAGGGGAAAACGCATATTTTGGGTGTTGGGGATGAAGTTTATCTCGGGTATTTGACAAAGATCGATCAGACTAACAACGAAGCTGAGTTCACATTAAACAAAGGCGGCATCATGGACCGCGTAGTTTTGAAAACAAGGTTTGGAAAATAGGTATAGGGAGACTATGAAAAATTTCATACTGGTTTTTCTGGCCGCTTTGAGCTGTACGACAGGGCTGAAAGCGCAGATCAATACCGCACCAAAAGAATTGCGGCATGATTATGTTTCGCCGCAGCAAATGGTGACAATCGTGGCGACCACGCCTTTTAATCTAGCGATAGGAATTCTTGACGGCTACAGCAGGAAATTTCTAAATAAGATAATAATAGATCCAAACAACAAAGTTACACCCATCGGCGTTGATATCGACAGAATGCAGTGGCTCGATGCCCTTGAAGCAATTCTGCGGGCGAATGGATTGTGGTACAAGGAGTATGAAAGTTATATACAGATAACACCCGGGCAGCAGGAACAAGTGAGCGCGAAAGAAGGACCAAAAGAAGTGGCTTTGCCCCCGGGGACGCCGACTTTAAAAAGCAGAGAAGTCAATATTGAAGCCGTTTTCTTTGAAGCGGACATTTCAAAACTAAATTCGGATGGAATAAATATCAACTATATTATCCAAGGAACGTGGAATAATATAAGCCCTTTTAATAACGGCGGGTCTCCCACACCAAATGTTATCGTGAGTCCCGGTGCGACCGTTACGGGTATCGGTAGTGCAGCCACTGTTGCCGTGCCTGGGCAGGTCAACTTGAGTGCGTCTTATAACATTAATAACTTTGGTACCCTATCGGCGTTATTCGGCGTGCTTGAGTCGGAAAACTTTGGAAAAGTTTTGGCAAGCCCGAATATCACGGTTAGATCCGGCGAAGAGGGACACGTACAGGTTGGTCAGAATTTTTTCGTTACGACTAAAGACTTTGCGGGCAATACCGTGCAGCAGATGTTTAATACCGGAATAATCATTACTGTCACTCCGACGGTGTATACGCAGGATAGCGTCAATTTCGTGAGTCTTGATCTTCAGCTGACAAATAGCTCATTGAGTGGAAGTGCACAAACGAGCGAAGTTATCAATACGGAGGAGGCGAAGACAAAAGTCCTTCTATTGAACGGAGAGCAGACCGTAATAGGGGGATTGTACAGTACGAGCACGACGAATGAGCGCGAAGGAATTCCTGTTCTCAAAGACCTTCCATGGTGGGTGTTTGGAATACGGTACCTGACGGGCTCAGATAATAATACAGTGCAGACAAAAGAGCTTATCATCCTATTGAGGGCGACCTTGCTTCCGACGCTGAGAGAACGTGACTCACAGTATGCCAGGCCTGGATTTTCGGAGAAGTCATTCCAAGAACAACTTCAGAAACTTGTGAACCAGATCCAGCAACATGACCAACAGAGCGGGAAGTGATAACGGTTAATGCCTAAATCGAGAGTTTTGGTTGTGGACGACGAGGAGTCATTGAGATTTCTCCTCTCCAGTGAGTTGGAGGCGGAAGCTTTTGAAGTTCAGAGCGCCGGCGATGGTGAAGAAGCGATTGAAATAGTCCGGAAGGAAATAGAAGAGAATAAGAAGTTTGATGTTGTCTTGCTGGATATTAAGATGCCAAAGGTCGATGGGTGGGAAGTGCTGAGATTCGTCAAAGGCAATTCTCCCGAGACGAAAGTAATTATGTTGACGGCCTACGCGGACGTGAAAAATGCTATCGAGTCCTTGCGTCTCGGTGCTTCTGATTTTGTAAGCAAGCCTTATGATCTCGATGACATTCTGACTTCAATAAACAGGGCATTAGGGAAATAAAAGGCAGATTTTAATTTTCAATTTAAGTTTTTTATTCGGAGGTTGATATGAAAGTTTTATATGGCGCGATTGTCCGGTGGAAACATTCGGGACTTACCTTGCTTTTAGTCAGCATGGCGCTGACAATGACTCAGTGGAGCTGTAAGAAGAGCAACAATATCGTCGGAACAGGTGTTCCTATAACAGCCAATATATCGGGAACCGTTACCCCTCAAAGTTCAACGTTTGGCATTGCTAAAGCTTGGGTAGTATGGAGCTATGGGGGTGCAAAGGATTCTGTCCAAACGGGGAGCGACGGGAGTTATAGCTTTACCATACAGATAGAGTCCTCTGATACTTCGACTGGAATAGACGTGAGCTTGACGGCGTATTACTCCGGTTATCAAACGTGGACGGGAAACATTAACGTGAAAGGTAGCATGACTGTTCCCATCAGTCTTCTTGTTAACGGGCAAATATATGCAATCGTGAATGGTCTTGTTCAAGACAGTGTGAGCAAGTATCCCATCGCAGGTGCAAGTGTTGTTGTTTCGGTTTCCGGATCTTCAAGCTCGTTGGTGAAGCTGCTGGGCTCTGCGAAGTCACAGGTCAAATCAGTCTCATCATACACTATTGATACGACAACGACGCTTGCGGACGGCTCATTCGTCCTTGACATCGACTTATTTGCGCTGAGTTCGCTCACTGCAACCATGACCGTGAACAAAGTCGGATTTCTGCCATACCAGATTGTTCGCACTTTCACGGCGAACACGACTACCTCTACTACCGTTGCACTTAAACAAGACACAACCCAAACTTGGGCATATGTCGCCGGTACAGTCACTGACAGCCATAGCACTTTGCCGATCAGGAACGTGTCAGTTACGCTTACTTCTGCATCAAATAAAGACAGCGCGAAGACGTTGAACGATGGCACGTATAAATTCGCCTTAGATTTACCGTCAACGTCCTCTTCAGTTTCAGGTATGTTGCTATATCACCTAAGTAATTATGACGATACCACAATTAGTTTTTCAGTAAATGCCGGGACCACTGTTAATGAAAATGTTGCGCTCAATGCGACTCCGACTGTTGTCGGTGGAGACACCAACACTGCGAGAGGGGTCGCCACGTCTTTCTACTTGGAGAGTGAATATCCTAAGCCAAACGAACTCGCTGTACACGGCGTCGGCGGAACGGAAACGAGTCTCGTCGTATGGCAGGTTTTAGACAGCCTTGGATTCCCGCTTGATATTAATCATAGATACCCGGTTTCTTTTCGGATTACCGGAGCGGCAGCTTCAGGCGCTTATGTCCTACCGGCTGTTGACACTACGAATGGCTCTGGACAGGTGACGACTACAGTTAATAGTGGTACGGTTGCAGGTACAATCCAGCTTACTGCAACCCTCACAAGGGAAAATGGCACGGTTGTCCAATCGCAGCCTGTCCTCATTGTAGTTGATGGCGGAATGCCCGATCAGGCACATTTCTCCTTTGGCGTTACTGACCTAAATTTTGCGGGATATGATTGGGTAGGCAGGACGGACGGCATATTGGCACAAGCAGGAGATAAGTATGGTAACCCTGTCCACAAGGGGACCGCGATCTATTTTACGTCAGAATGGGGAGGCATCGCAATCGCCCCCGGCTACACAAATGGCGACGGACAAGCTACTTCGACTTTGTTGAGTGGAAATCCACTTCCGAAGACTTCCGGTCTTGACCCCAATTACTTTGGAGATGGAACGGGCTATGGATATGTGAAGGCGTCCACCTACGGGGAAGATAGCGCTCTGGTTTCCGACAGTGCGCTTGTTCTTTTCTCTGCGGCCGCAGCACCTATCCTCCTAAATGGCTCGCCCGACCCGATAACCAACGATACTATATACACCGGAGGTTCAGTGATAGTCCACGTGCACATTTCGGATGTGTATGGAAATCCACTTGAGCTGGGGACCACTATATCGGTAGTGATCACTGTCCCACCACCCCCGCCAAGCTCAAACATAAGCTGGAGCGTTAATACGGCCGGTTTACCCTCGCCACTGGCCGATAATCTTATGCGTGATTACAATTCTACGGGAAGCACAGATTTTGACCTTGCTCTTTCGGGCAGCGAAATAAATACGTCATCATCATTTGCTTATTCTGTGGAGATCACAGTGAGCGGGAGAAATGGCAAAGTGATTAATTCAATCTCAGGCGCGGTGGTGACGCCCTAATATATTTAGTAATGATGATGGTTAACCCTGCGAAGATTCTACAAATCTTCGCAGGGTTTTTCATTATACGATCTTACTTGTGATATTATAGCAAATAAAAAGGGGCACAACCTTAAGGATTGTGCCCCTTCGTTGAGCGTTGGCTTGGAGGGAAACTTTTATTTTGTGAGAACCATTTTTTTTGTCAGGCTGTAAACTCCAGCATACAATCTGCAGAGGTAAATTCCGGATTCAGCTGTCCTCCCACCGTCATCTTTGCCGTCCCACTCCACTTTGTGTATGCCCGGCTTGAGCGTTGAATTCAATAGCGTTCGCATTAAAGCGCCGTCAACATCGTAAACGACAAGCTTTACCTCGCATACTTCCGGGATTTGAAATTCTATCTTAGTAGAAGTGCTGAACGGGTTTGGATCATTTTGCTCGAGTACTATTAAGCCGTCAGAAGAATCATCGTCACAAATCGTGTATTCTATTTCTTTAAGCCCGCTCACTCGGGATGCGGCGTAGGCTGCCGTGACCTGAAAGTCCTTGCCGTTTTCAAACGGTATGCTTACGATTGTTCCATCGCCCGGTGCGATTCCCTTACCCTCGATGTCGAGCAGGATAAATGTCAAAAGGTTTTCCTGAAAATTGATGTTTACGTTGAGGTCGTTTATTCTCGCATGCAGTTCCGGTGCCTTGTATTTGAACTCCCGTCCAAATTCAATCTCGAACCGCAAAGCCGAGATAGCCACACTATTCGAGAGTTTGACCTCGATGCTGTTCGTTGTCACAACAAACTTCACCTTGGTGCCTGTTGCGGTGCATGATAAGGAGTTTGCTATCGTGGTACACAGCTTGCGTATAGGATCTCCTGCAGGTTCTGCGATCACGTCTGTCGTTTGTTTCTCGGAGTCTATATTTTCTGTAGGTGTCATCATTCTTTTATTTTAATTAACTCTCAACTTCAGATTTATAGTTGCAACACCTGTGCCAGGTTAGGTATGTTTCATTGGGACGTCGAAATTGTTTGAATGCAAGAGTAAAGCGCTGGTGTCGGCTTTGTGGAGAGACAAGTCGATTGATTTCTCTACATTAAATGAAGAAAAAAATACATTTGGAAGGAAACATTTACTTGCATGCAATCGGCAAGTCCAAAAAAACCTTATAAATAAATGCCTCGAACTCTTGACTTTTGAGGACAGGTGATATATATTTTAACGCTTTGAACGACTTTGAGTCGTAAGGGTTTTTGAAAAAGTTTGGTAAAAGGACGCCCTCTAATTTTTTCGGGGGCGATTTTTTTCGTCTCGATTGGACATTGCCAAGTCGGGAATAGTTCTTTGACAAGTATGTGCACAGCGAGAAGTCAATTTGATTTTAAGGTTCAGCCTTGACAAACAGAAACAATGTCAGGCGAACTCTCAGCAAAAGCTGATGAGCTTAAGGCTCAAAAGTTTTTTACAATGGAGAGTTTGATCCTGGCTCAGGATGAACGCTAGCGGCAGGCCTAACACATGCAAGTCGAGGGGCACTAGTGTAGCAATACGTTGGTGGCGACTGGCGCACGGGTGCGTAACACGTATGCAATCTACCTTCAGACTGGGGATAGCCCCGAGAAATCGGAATTAATACCCATAGCGATGCAGTGGCATCGCATGGTGACAGTTATTAAAGTTCGCAAGAGCGGTTGAAGATGAGCATGCGTCCCATTAGCTAGTTGGTGAGGTAACGGCTCACCAAGGCTACGATGGGTAGCGGGTCTGAGAGGATGATCCCCCACACTGGCACTGAGACACGGACCAGACTCCTACGGGAGGCAGCAGTAAGGAATATTGGTCAATGGGCGCAAGCCTGAACCAGCCATGCCGCGTGAAGGATGAAGGCCCTATGGGTTGTAAACTTCTTTTGTACGGGAAGAAACTGGTGCTATGCGCCGATTGACGGTACCTCTAAGAATAAGCACCGGCTAACTCCGTGCCAGCAGCCGCGGTAATACGGAGGGTGCAAGCGTTATCCGGATTTACTGGGTTTAAAGGGTGCGTAGGCGGACTCATAAGTCAGTGGTGAAATCCTGCAGCTTAACTGTAGAACTGCCATTGATACTGTTGGTCTTGAGTCCAGTTGAGGTATGGCGGAATGTGCAGTGTAGCGGTGAAATGCATAGATATGACACAGAACACCGATTGCGAAGGCAGCTTACTAAACTGTAACTGACGCTGAGGCACGAAAGCGTGGGGATCAAACAGGATTAGATACCCTGGTAGTCCACGCCCTAAACGATGATTACTAGATGTCGGCGATATACAGTCGGTGTCGAAGCGAAAGCATTAAGTAATCCACCTGGGGAGTACGATCGCAAGGTTGAAACTCAAAGGAATTGACGGGGGCCCGCACAAGCGGAGGAGCATGTGGTTTAATTCGATGATACGCGAGGAACCTTACCTGGGCTTGAAATGCTAGTGAGTAGAATCCTGAAAGGGAAACGTCTCGTAAAGCACGAGAGCTGGTACAGGTGCTGCATGGCTGTCGTCAGCTCGTGCCGTGAGGTGTTGGGTTAAGTCCCGCAACGAGCGCAACCCCTACCATTAGTTGCCATCAGGTAATGCTGGGAACTCTAATGAGACTGCCCGCGCAAGCGGTGAGGAAGGTGGGGATGACGTCAAGTCATCATGGCCCTTACGTCCAGGGCTACACACGTGCTACAATGGGCAGTACAAAGGGCAGCTACACCGCGAGGTGGAGCCAATCCCTAAAAACTGGCCTCAGTTCGGATTGCAGTCTGCAACTCGACTTCATGAAGCTGGAATTCGCTAGTAATCGCGCATCAGCAATGGCGCGGTGAATACGTTCCCGGGCCTTGTACACACCGCCCGTCAAGCCATGGAAGCCGGGGGTACCTGAAGTCAGGTCTAACCGCAAGGAGCTGCCTAGGGTAAAACCGGTGACTGGGGCTAAGTCGTAACAAGGTAGCCGTACCGGAAGGTGCGGCTGGAACACCTCCTTTCTAAGGAGCCTAAATCGATTGATTTTCTCCGTGCACAGCTTGTCAAAATTTTTTTGTTCTTTAATTTGATGAATGAAAGACACTGTGCCTGTAGATCAGGTGGTTAGAGCGTGGCGCTTTCGGCGCCGAGGTCAGTGGTTCGAGATGTTCTTTGAAGAGTATGTGTTAGACACTGGGCCTGTAGCTCAGGTGGTTAGAGCGCACGCCTGATAAGCGTGAGGTCAGTGGTTCAACTCCACTCAGGCCCACAGTAGGTGTGTTCGTATATTGGAGCGCTTCTTTTGGGGCGCATCGATGTATGCGAAAGCCATCAAGCTACGGGGCTGTAGCTCAGCTGGGAGAGCACCTGGTTTGCAACCAGGGGGTCGAGGGTTCGAATCCCTTCAGCTCCACGAATAAAAACTCAATGATCGATGGATGTTGAGAAGAGTTCTTTGACAATTTGGGAAAAGCAAGTGCAATCGATGTTCAGTAGCAAGGCGATTTATCAATGATGGATCGCATTAGCCAACGGGTCGAGGGTGCTTGCTAAGTCTGGAAACATTTTTCATGGATTGATTTCCGTGTTTCATTTTAATGGGACACGGGGATGTATAATCCGTCCCTAAATAACAATTTAGAAAGTCTGGTTACTCTAGTCTCAATTAAAGATTTATTGGTTAAGTTGCTAAGGGTATATGGTGGATGCCTTGGCACCAGAAGTTGAAGAAGGACGCGGCTACCTGCGATAAGCCTCGGGTAGGTGGATACAACCTTTAACCCGGGGGTCTCCGAATGGGGCAACCCTATCCCGGTAATGCGGGATAACTTCGCGCTGAATTCATAGGTGCGATAGAGTTAACGAGGGGAAGTGAAATATCTCAGTACCCTCAGGAAAAGAAAGCAATTAGCGATTTCCCTAGTAGCGACGAGCGAACGGGAAACAGTCTAAACCGTCCGATATGTTAAAGGCTGCAACCGTTGTATCGGCGGTGTCGTGAGGCGCTTGTGGACCGAATTGCAGTAGGTCGGGGAGTTCAAATCATGGCGTTAGTCGAAGTGTTTGGAAGTGCACACCATAGAAGGTGAAAGTCCTGTAAACGAAAACGGGCATGACTCCTTGGCAGGTGTTCTCAAGTACCACGGAATGAGTGGAAGTCTGTGGGAATCTGCGAGAACCATCTCGTAAGACTAAATACTCTCTGGTGACCGATAGTGAACAAGTACCGTGAGGGAAAGGTGAAAAGAACCCCGAGAGGGGAGTGAAATAGTACCTGAAACCATATACTTACAAACGGTCGGAGTGGCGCTTCGGCGCCATGACGGCGTGCCTTTTGCTTAATGAGCCTACGAGTTGCTCGTCCGTCGCAAGGTTAAGGCCATAACTCGGCCGGAGCCGTAGCGAAAGCAAGTCTGAATAGGGCGATTCAGTGGCGGGCGGCATACGCGAAACCGGGTGATCTACCTTTGGCCAGGATGAAGTGAGGGTAAAACCTCATGGAGGTCCGAACTGATGTGGGTTGAAAACTACTCGGATGAGCTGAAGGTAGGAGTGAAAAGCTAATCGAACTCGGTGATAGCTCGTACTCCTCGAAATAGCTTTAGGGCTAGCCTTAGGTAAGAATGTTTCGGAGGTAGAGCACTGTTTGGGCTAGGGCTGTCACAACGGTACCAAACCCATGCAAACTACGAATTCCGATAACATGTTTCCTAGGAGTCAGGCGGCGGGGGATAAGCTTCGTCGCCGAGAGGGGAATAACCCAGACCATCAGCTAAGGTCCCTAAATACAAGTTAAGTGTATCAAAGGATGTTGAGTTGCTGAGACAACCAGGATGTTGGCTTAGAAGCAGCCATTCATTCAAAGAGTGCGTAATAGCTCACTGGTCAAGCGACTCGGCGCCGAAAATTCTCGGGGCTAAAACTTGTTACCGAAGCTATGGACTTCCGTCGCAAGACGGATTTGGTAGAGGAGCATTTCATTCGCGACCATGGTGGACATGGTGGTGCAGCAATGCATCAGAAGGCGTGGCGCGAGCCATACTGGAGTGAATGAAAGAGAAGATGTAGGCATGAGTAACGATAAGACAAGTGAAAATCTTGTCCACCGAAAATCTAAGGTTTCCTGAGCAACGTTCATCGTCTCAGGGTTAGTCGGGTCCTAAGTCGAGGCCGAAAGGCGTAGATGATGGAAAACAGGCGAAAATTCCTGTACCCGTCTAAAATCGTTTGACTGTAAGGGGTGACGCAGGAGTGAAAGATCAGCCGTCTGTTGGCTTAGACGGTCTAAGTGCGTAGGATAGGAAGGTTGGCAAATCCGCTTTCCTTCCCGACTTGTCGGGAAAGTCTGAAACACGAACGGGAGGGCTTATGCCCGCAAACTGGTCCTAATCCGACTGCCAAGAAAAACCTCGTATGGGAGATTTTAGGCGGACCGTACCGCAAACCGACACAGGTAGATGAGGAGAGTATCCTAAGGTGCTCGAGTGAGCCGTGGTTAAGGAACTCGGCAAATTAGTCTCGTAACTTCGGGAAAAGAGACTCCCCGCTTCGGCGGGGACGCAGAGAAATGGCCCAAGCGACTGTTTATCAAAAACACAGCACTCTGCTAACTCGTAAGAGGAAGTATAGGGTGTGACACCTGCCCGGTGCTGGAAGGTTAAGGAGAGAGGTTAGCCGCAAGGCAAAGCTTTGAACTGAAGCCCCAGTAAACGGCGGCCGTAACTATAACGGTCCTAAGGTAGCGAAATTCCTTGTCGGGTAAGTTCCGACCTGCACGAATGGTGTAACGATTTGGGCACTGTCTCAACCACGGGCTCGGTGAAATTGTGGTACCGGTGAAGACGCCGGTTCCCCGCATCGGGACGGAAAGACCCCGTGAAGCTTTACTATACCTTGGCATTGGATTCGAGCAAGGCATGTGTAGCATAGGTGGGAGGCGTTGAAGCCAGGGCGTTAGCCTTGGTGGAGCCACAATGTGAAATACCACCCTTGTTTTACTTGGACTCTAACCCGGGACCGTAATCCGGTTCGGGGACATTGCCAGGCGGGTAGTTTGACTGGGGCGGTCGCCTCATAAATGGTAACTGAGGCTCCCAAAGGTACCCTCAGCACGGTTGGTAATCGTGCGTCGAGCGTAAAGGCATAAGGGTGCCTAACTGCGAGACCAACAAGTCGAGCAGGTGCGAAAGCAGGGCTTAGTGATCCGACGATTCCGCGTGGAAGGGTCGTCGCTCAAAGGATAAAAGCTACTCCGGGGATAACAGGCTGATCTCCCCCAAGAGTTCACATCGACGGGGAGGTTTGGCACCTCGATGTCGGCTCATCGCATCCTGGGGCTGTAGGAGGTCCCAAGGGTTTGGCTGTTCGCCAATTAAAGCGGTACGTGAGCTGGGTTCAGAACGTCGTGAGACAGTTCGGTCCCTATCTGATGCGGGCGTAGGAGACTTGAGGGGCGTCGCTCTTAGTACGAGAGGACCGGAGTGAACGGACCCATAGTGTACCAGTTGTCGCGCCAGCGGCACGGCTGGGTAGCTATGTCCGGAAGGGATAAGCGCTGAAAGCATCTAAGCGCGAAACCCACCCCAAGATAAGGTCTCCCTCTTTAGTAGCAATACTAAAGCTCAAGACCCCTTGAAGATTACAAGGTTGATAGGCTGCAGGTGTAAGTGCAGTAATGCATTCAGCCGAGCAGTACTAATAGGTCGTGAGACTTAACCTAATCTTTTATTGAGACGCCAGATAAAAGTTGAATTTTGTTTTCAGACTCCCAAATTGTCACAATTTTTTCCGGTGACTATATCGAGGGGGAAACACCCGTTCCCATTCCGAACACGGCAGTTAAGCCCCTCAGAGCCGATGGTACTTGATGGGTAACTGTCTGGGAGAGTAGGTCGTTGCCGGGAGTTTTTTAAATGCCCCGCTCGTTCGAGCGGGGCATTTTATTGTTGGGCATATGCCTGATCTTGATTGATACAAAATACTTTCGGGAATTTTGCCAGCATCGTTTATTTTTCGATCTCCTCCGTCAGCTTTCCCCATCTGAAATATTTGTCTTCCAGCTTTCCCTGAATCTTTTTGTACTCAACGGAAATCTTCTTTGCCTCTTCACCGTTCCTGTAAAATTCTGGATCAGCCATCATTGCCTCGATTACTTTCCGTCTGCTTTCCATCCGGGATATTTCCTCCTCGACTGTCTTCAGTTCTCTCTTCAAGGGTTGCAATTTCCTCGATAGTTCGTTTCTGTTTTCCGCTTCGATTCTACGCCGTTCTTTGTTGGACGACTCCGAATTCCGTGCTCCGCTCTTTTCTTCCTCGCTTGTTTTCGCTTCCGGCTCTTTTGTCTCCTCCCTTTTTTTAGAGAGATAGTCGGTTACGTTACCGATGAATGTTCTCACACCTTTGTGGGTGAATTCCGCAACCTTATTTACAAGCGGATCAAGAAAGGCCCGGTCGTGTGAAACAATGACGTATGTCCCGCCGAATTCTTTCAACGCATACTGAAGGACTTTCTTCGAGAGCATATCTAAGTGATTTGTTGGTTCATCCATGATTAGAAAATTTGCGGGTTGTAGCAGCATTTTTGCGAGTGCGAGTCTGCTTTTCTCCCCGCCCGAAAGGACAGAAACCTTCTTGAAAACGTCGTCGCCATGGAATAGGAATGCGCCAAGTACCGTACGCAATTTTGTCCTTATCTCTCCGGTTGCGACGCTGTCGACTACACGAAGCACGTCGCTTGACATATCAAGTTCTTCCGCTTGATGCTGTGCAAAATAGGAAAGAGTCACGTTGTAGCCGGGCTTGATATCTCCGGAATCAATTGGCTCTACTCCCGAAAGCATACGAACAAAAGTTGATTTCCCTGCGCCGTTTACCCCGACCACTGCAATTCTATCGCCGCGTTCGATCGTATAATTCAGATTTCTGAAAATCGGTTTCTTTCCGTAAGTCTTGTTGATGTTTATCATTTCCATCACGATCCCACCGCTCTGGCGTGCACCCGGAAAGTGGAAGTGAATTTCTTCCTCACCATCCTCTATCTCAACTGTATCGAGTTTCGACAGCTGCTTTATGCGGCTCTGCACCTGTCTTGCTTTTGTTGCCTTGTATCTAAACCGTTCTATAAACTGTTGTGTCTGTTTGATCTGCTGCTGCTGATTCTTGAATGCGTTTACCTGCTGCTCTCTACGTACCTCTTTCTCTTTTTCATAGAAAGAATAATTTCCTGCGTACTCCTGCAGCTTTCCATTTCCTAACGCCCACGTCCGTTTTGTCAGGTTGTCAAGAAATGCCCGGTCATGGGAGACGAGCACAATAGCTCCGTTATAGCCGGAAAGTTTTTCTTCAAGCCACTGCAAAGATTCTATGTCAAGATGGTTTGTCGGCTCATCAAGAAGGAGTACCGAAGGCTCCCTGAGTAGAAGCTTCGCCATCTCAATTCGCATTTGCCAGCCGCCGCTGAACTCGTCTGTTTGACGGCTAAAGTCTTCCGTAGAGAATCCAAGCCCTATCAGGACCTGCTCGATTCTATATTCTATTCGGAACGCATCGAGGTCCTCTAACTTATGCTGCAGCTCGCCGTAAACTTCCAAAGTGTCCATATATTCGAGTGAAGATGTATCGAGTTCATTCAGTCGATGATGTGCCTCTTCTAATTCTTGAATGACCTGAAGTATGCTTTCAAATGCAGTCTCGGTCTCGTGGTAGAGGGTCTTTCCTGATGACGTAATCCCTTCCTGCGGAAGGTAGCCTGTAGTGACGTATCGTGCCTTGTTAACGCTCCCACTATCCGGTTGCACGCTGCCCGCGAGCACTTTAAGCAGGGTAGATTTGCCCGCGCCGTTAGGTCCGACTAAGCCGATGCGATCGTGGGCGCCGATTGAAAACGACACTTCGTTGAAGAGGAATCGTTCTCCGAATTGTACGGTTATATTGTGGCTGTTTAGCAATTTTCCGAATATTTAAGACAGAATATAGACAATTCAACAGGAATAAAGGAGTATATCTTATAGCGAAACCGGTATTACGGGACAAGATCTTGCAATCCGACCTGCTATTCCAAGGTGTGGGATTGTTATGAAGAAGTTCCTGATACCTGAGTGAGGCATTCTTGAATTCCGGGATATGGACGGCCTTCAACGATTCGCTGAGAACCGCCGGGGGAAAGTCCGAGAGCGACGATAGCTTTACCTCGGCGATAGACCGGACATCGAAGATATATCGCGTCTTTCCATCGGAAGGAATCCGGTCCGAATTTGCACTGCCTCTGTGCAGACCTTTTCACGCGTCACCCGACGCAATTTGATAAAACTTTTTTGGCTTATTTCTTGATTATTTAATACTTGTCTTTTATATTTAAAACTCTATGATGAAGGTGAATATTTTGGAGGAACACATTGCCGACAATTAACCAACTGATAAGGCAGGGGAGACGAAAAATCCTTTTGAAAGGAAAATCCCCCGCGCTTCAGGGAAACCCGCAAAAGCGAGGAGTATGCACCCGCGTATATACTACCACACCTAAGAAGCCGAATTCGGCTCTCCGCAAAGTTGCGCGCGTTAGACTGGTACATGGAATCGAAGTAACGGCCTATATCCCGGGCGAGGGACACAACCTTCAAGAACACTCCATTGTTTTGATCAGAGGCGGCCGCGTGAAGGATCTCCCCGGTGTGCGCTACCACATCATCAGAGGCACGCTTGATACTGCCGGCGTAGCAGATAGAAAACAAGGCAGATCAAAGTACGGTGCCAAGAAGCCTAAAGCTTCAGAATAAAAATAATAAAAAGAGTTTAGAATGAGGAAAAAGCGCTCTGATAGGCGCCAGGTTATTCCTGACCCGAAATATAATGATATGTTCATGGCGAAATTCGTGAACAACGTCATGGCCTCCGGCAAGAAACATCTCGCGCGACGAATCCTGTATGATGCACTGGACGTCATCGAGCAGCGCACGAAAAATAATCCGCTCGATGTATTTAGAAAAGCTTTGAACAATGTTCAGCCGATAATTGAAGTCCGTGCGCGTCGAGTAGGCGGTGCGACTTATCAGGTACCGAGTGAAGTTCGACCGGAAAGAAGTATGGCTCTCGGCATGCGATGGCTGATCAGATACGCGCGCGAACGAAAGGACAAATCCATGTCTCTCAAATTAGCGGCCGAGATTATTGCTGCCTCGAATGGTGAAGGCAACGCAATTAAGAAACGCGAAGATACGCATAAGATGGCCGAGGCAAATAAAGCCTTTGCGCATTACAGATGGTAATTGAGATTAATATTGGGAAGTTGAAGATATATTTATGACTCGCGAGTACCCGTTAGACCGGACACGAAACATCGGCATCATGGCACACATAGATGCCGGGAAAACGACCACGACCGAAAGAATACTTTTCTATACAGGAAAAACACACCGCATGGGCGAGGTCCATGATGGCGCGGCGACCATGGACTTCATGGAACAAGAAAAAGAGCGCGGCATCACGATAACTTCAGCCGCCACCACCTGTTTTTGGAGAGATCATCGTATAAACATTATCGACACGCCGGGTCACGTGGATTTCACGATAGAAGTGGAACGTTCGCTTCGTGTGCTTGATGGCGCGATTGCGCTTTTCTGCGCAGTTGGCGGCGTTGAGCCGCAATCTGAAACGGTGTGGCGTCAAGCCGATAAATACGGCGTTCCTCGAATTGCATTTGTAAACAAGATGGATCGCGTGGGAGCCGATTTCTTCAATGTTCTTCAGATGATGAGAGCCAGGCTTGGTGCAAATCCGGTACCGATACAGCTCCCGATCGGCGAAGGGGATTTGTTTTCAGGCGTTGTCGATCTCATCAAAATGAAAGCTGTGATGTACAGCGAAACCAATTTGGGGACGACCTGGGAGGAGTACGCAATTCCTCACGATCTCCAAAAGATTTCGCAGGAATACAGAACGAAGCTTCTCGAGGCTGTTTCCGATATAGACGATTCGCTCCTTGTAAAATACTTAGATGGAAAAGAAATTTCTGAGAGTGAAATTATTTCGACAATCAGAAAAGCCACTATTGAGCTGAAAATTGTGCCCGTTGCTTGCGGTACGGCATTTAAGAATAAAGGCGTCCAGCGCTTGATGGATTGTGTGGTAGATTTCCTGCCGTCACCCTTAGACAGCGGGACGACTCATGGGCACGATCTCAGCGGCAATCAGGTAGAGCGGCAGCCGTCTGACGACGAAAAGTTTTCGGCGCTGGCATTTAAGATTATGACCGACCCGTACGTCGGCAAGCTGACCTTCTTCCGCGTATATAGCGGTACGCTATCCGGCGGCTCGTATGTATTCAATTCATCTACCGGCAGGAAAGAAAGAATCGGGAGAGTCCTCCGAATGCACGCCAACCACAGGGAAGATATCGAAACAGCTTTTACCGGTGATATCGTGGCTGCCGTCGGCTTGAAGTTCACTAAAACCGGCGACACTCTTTGTGATGAAGATTCACCGATTGTTTTGGAGAAGATGATCTTTCCGGAGCCGGTTATTTCCGTTGCTATCGAGCCGAAGACAAAAGCTGATCAGGAGAAATTGGGGGAATCGCTCATAAAGCTGACGGAAGAAGATCCCACTTTCAGAATGGCAACAGACGAAGAGACCGGCCAGACTATCATCAGGGGCATGGGAGAACTACACCTTGAGATTATTGTCAACAGATTGAAGCGAGAATTTAAAGTCGAAGCAAATGTCGGACGTCCGCAGGTCGCATATAAGGAAACGATTAAAAAGAAGGTTACACAACAGGGAAAGTTTGTCAGGCAGTCGGGCGGGCATGGACAATATGGCGATGTTTGGCTGGAAATCGAGCCCAATGAAAAAGGGAAAGGGTTCGAATTTACAAATGCCATCGTAGGCGGCGTGATTCCGAAGGAATATATCCCGGCAGTATCGGAAGGAATTAAAGAAGCGCTCCAGAGCGGTGTGCTTGCAGGGTATCCCGTCGTTGACGTGAAAACGAAACTTTTTGACGGGACGTACCATGAAGTGGATTCGAGCGAGATGGCTTTCAAGATAGCCGGAAGCATTGCCTTCAAAGAGGGCGCTAAGAAAGCTGATCCTGTTTTGCTCGAGCCTATTATGAATGTCGAAGTCGTTACACCGGAAGAGTATCTTGGCGATGTCATGGGAGATTTGAATTCGCGCCGCGGGCGCATCGAAGGAATAGGCTCAAGAAAAGACGCCCAGGTTGTAAAGGCTATGGTGGCCTTGTCGGAGATGTTCGGTTACGCAACATCGCTTCGCTCAATGACTCAGGGACGTGCGATATTCACGATGCAATTCTCGCATTATGATGAGGTGCCCAGGAGCATTGCGGAACAAATCATAGAGAAAGTCCGCGGCAAGGAGTCGGTCGCCGCATGACGAAAGTTCGTAGCTGTTCAATGATTGCCCAGAAGGGATGCCTTCTTCAAAACGAAAAAATCATAAGGAGAATTTAAATGGCAAAGGAAAAATTCGACCGTAGCAAACCGCATATTAATGTCGGAACGATCGGACACATCGACCATGGTAAGACAACTCTTACTTCCGCGATCACGCTGGCTCTCGCAAAAAAAGGCCTGGCCTCTGCAAGAAGCTTCGATAGCATCGACAACGCACCCGAAGAGAAAGCACGCGGCATCACAATTGCCACAGCACACGTCGAGTATCAAACCGCAACAAGGCATTATGCTCATGTGGATTGCCCCGGCCATGCTGATTATATCAAGAACATGATCACGGGTGCCGCTCAAATGGACGGCGCAATTCTTGTGGTCGCCGCAAACGATGGTCCAATGCCGCAAACGCGCGAACATATTTTACTCGCCTATCAAGTCGGCGTACCGAAGATTGTCGTGTTCATGAACAAAGTAGATATGGTTGACGATCCGGAACTACTCGAACTCGTGGAGGTAGAGGTACGCGACCTGTTGAAGAAATATAATTTTCCCGGTGACGAGATACCTATCGTTCGCGGCAGCGCGCTCAAAGCGATGGAAGCGGGAAACGACCCAAATGCTACGCCGGATGATCCGCGCCTAAAATGCATATTTGAATTAATGGATGCGGTTGACACTTATATCCCGCTCCCGAAACGGGATATTGACAAGCCGTTTATCATGCCGATAGAAGACGTATTCACTATCACTGGTCGTGGTACAGTCGGCACCGGTCGCATTGAACGCGGCAAAGTTAAAGTCGGTGAGGAAGTAGAAATCATCGGACTCGGTGCACATAAAAAAGCTGTCTGCACGGGGCTTGAAATGTTTAGAAAAGAGCTCGATGAAGGAATAGCCGGAGACAATATCGGGGTTCTGTTGCGCGGCGTTGACAAAACGGAACTCGAACGCGGAATGGTTGTCGCGAAACCGGGTTCAATCACACCGCACACTAAGTTTATTGCGCAGGTATATGTTCTGAGCAAAGAGGAAGGTGGACGGCACACGCCATTTTTTAAAGGTTATCGTCCGCAATTTTATTTCCGCACGACCGACGTTACAGGTTCTGCTACAGAATTCCCATCCGGCACAGAGATGGTTATGCCTGGCGACAATGTTGACAACTTGAGAATTGAGCTGATTACTCCAATAGCAATGGAAGAAGGACTTCGCTTCGCCATCCGTGAAGGCGGACATACCGTCGGTGCCGGCGTAGTTACGAAGATCGTAGAGTAAGAATTTGAGCTCTGATAACAAAATCGAAATGAGGTAAAATGTGGCTGGTCAGACGATCAGGATAAAGTTGAAATCCTATGATCATGCTCTAATTGATAAGTCGGCAGAAAAGATAGTAAGGACGATCAAGTTGACCGGCGCAGTTGTTTCCGGCCCGATTCCCTTGCCGACAAAAAAAACAATTTACACTGTGCTGCGTTCACCGCATGTTGACAAACGAAGTCGCGAGCAATTCGAGCTTCGGCAGCATAAACGAGTGATTTATATCTACAACGCATCGTCGAAGTCAGTGGATTCGTTGACTAAATTGGATTTGCCGGCGGGCGTCGATGTTGAGATGAAAGTCTGACCATGATTTATGACGCTAAATCAGGACCAACAGCTTAGAGGATTGACGAAATGAAAGGTTTGTTAGGCAAAAAATTGGGCATGACTAACGTGTTCGACGACAAGGGAAATTCTATATCAGTAACGGTTATCGAGGCAGGGCCTTGCCCAATCACTGCGATTAAGACAAAAGAACGAGATGGTTATGAAGCATTGCAGGTCGCGTTCGGAGAGAAACCGGAGCGCGTTGTCAACAAGCCGATGAAGGGACATTATGCGAAAGCAGGAGCCAAGCCGGCGGAAATTCTCGGCGAGTTCGACGGATATGAAATCGGATCGTTCAAGCTCGGTGACATTATAAATATTGACAAGGTGTTTTCAGTCGGCGATAAAGTCTCCGTAACCGGAACTTCTAAGGGTAAAGGTTTCCAGGGAGTTGTTAAGCGTCACCACTTCGGAGGCGGGCCGGTTACGCACGGCCAGAGCGACAGAACTCGCGCACCCGGTTCGGTGGGCAGCTCTTCGTATCCTTCGCGGACATTCAAGGGATTGAGAATGGCGGGAAGAATGGGAGGCAAGCGTTCCACGATGAAGAACTTGAAGGTAGTCCGCCTGATTCTCGATTCGAATTTGATTTTGGTCGAAGGCTCGGTGCCGGGCCCGACAAACGGTTACCTCCAAATCTGGAAGTGAATGACAAAATGCTAATAGAAGTCTTGAAAATTGATGGAACAAAAACTGGCGAAAAGATTGAGCTGTCTCCGTCTGTATTTGAGATCAAGCCGAATGACCAGGCGATATACCAGGCGGTGACCGCATATCTCGCAAATGCGCGTCAGGGCACACACAAAACAAAAACACGTGCGGAAGTCAGCGGCGGCGGCAAGAAGCCATGGAAGCAAAAACACACTGGAAGGGCGAGAAGCGGATCGATTCGGAACCCTGTATGGGTAGGCGGCGGGACTATTTTCGGACCTAAGCCCCATGATTATGATAAGAAGGTAAACGACAAAGTGAAGATTCTTGCAAAAAAGTCTGCGCTCAGTTACAAAGCTAAAGATAACGGCGTAATGGTTGTCGAAGATTTTAATCTCGACGAGACAAAGACGAAACGCATCGTCGAAATCCTGAATTTTCTCGGTTTGAAGGAGAAAAAAGTGTTGATGCTCCTTCCTAAGAATGATAAGACGATTTTTCAGTCAGCAAGAAATTTACAGAAGGTTTTCGTGAAAGACGTGTTGGGCGCTTCTCCTTACGAGCTCCTGAACAATGACGTAATCATTTTCCAGAAGACAGCGCTGAATGTTTTGCAAAGCAAATTAGTCGGAGAGGCAGCATGAGCATTGTCAGACCTCTTTTAACGGAGAAAAATACAAAGCTGCAAGAGCGGCACCAGTACGTTTTCGAAGTCACCAAGGATTCTAACAAGATTGAAATCGAAAGAGAAATCGAAAAACGGTTCAACGTGAAAGTTAAAAGTGTCCGCACCGTTATCGTAAAAGGGAAAGTGATTACCTCCATGACGAGGCGCGGCAGGTTCGAGGGAAAGCGGATGGACAGAAAGAAAGCTATTGTAACGTTGAAGGAAGGCTTCACAATTGATTTGCTTGGAACGGCGTAGATTGAAAGGATTATGAGATGGGCTTAAAGAAATTAAAACCGACCACTCCCGCGACTCGATTCTATACAGTCTCGACTTTTGAGGAAGTTACCAGGACAAAGCCGGAAAAATCCCTTGTAGTCCCGTTGAAAAGTACTGGCGGCAGAAATAATCAGGGAAGGATAACCTCCCGGCACCGCGGCGGGTCGCATAAAAAGTTTTATCGCATTATAGATTTTAAAAGAAATAAAACCGGAATCGACGCGAGAGTCGCAACGATAGAGTACGATCCGAATCGCAATGCACGAATTGCATTGCTCCACTATGTCGATGGAGAGAAACGTTACATCATTGCCCCGGATGGATTGAAAGTTGGTGAAGTCGTGCAAACAGGCGAGCAAGCCGAGATAAAAGCGGGCAATTCAATGCCGTTGAAGAACGTTCCCGTTGGCACGACAATCCATAATATTGAAATGAAACAAGGCAAGGGTGCACAAATAGCGCGAAGCGCAGGCAATTCCGTTCAGCTGGTCGCGAAAGAGGGAGATTTTGCCACTTTAAGGCTTCCTTCAGGAGAGATGAGAATGGTACGGACGGATTGCAACGCGACGATAGGTGTAGTAAGTAATGCGGAGTATGAGAACATAAGCTGGGGAAAAGCCGGACAGAATGCGATGGCTCGGTCTACGACCGCAATCTCGCGGCGTTGTCATGAACCCTGTCGATCACCCTCATGGCGGCGGTGAAGGAAAATCTCCACAAGGAAATCCGCATCCTGTTTCGCCGTGGGGCTGGAAGACGAAGGGAAAGAAAACGCGTAACAGAAATAAGCTGTCAAGCAAGTATATCGTGAAACGAAGAAAGTAAATCTGAGTTAACATGGCACGTTCGGTAAAAAAAGGAATTTTTGTAGATCCGAAACTGGTAAAAAAAGTTGAGGACCTGAACAAGAAGAATCAGAAAAAGGTGATCAAGACCTGGGCGCGAGGCAGCATGATCGTGCCGGATTTTGTCGGTCATACTTTTGCAGTTCATAACGGGAATAAATTTATTCCGGTTTATATCATCGAAGCCATGGTAGGTCACAGGCTCGGTGAATTTGCCCCGACTCGAACGTTCAGGATGCATCCCGGAATTAAGTCGGAGAAAGCTGCACCCGGGGCAGCATAAGGAGTTGATGTAAATGGAATCGCGTGCAGTTGCAAGATACGTCGGGTCTTCTCCAAGGAAGATGAGACTGGTTGTTGATTTAATAAGAGGCAAGACCATCGGCATGGCGCTGTCAATACTCCACTTCTCGCCCAAGCACGCCGCAAAGGACGCGGAAAAAGCTGTCCGGTCGGCAGTTGCAAATATTATGAATAGAGAAGATGTCGGTAAAGTTGACGAGGAAAGTTTGTATGTAAAGGAAATTTTTGTCAATGCCGGTCCGATGGCCAAAAGAGTATTGCCGGCTCCACAGGGCCGCGCTTATCGAATTAGAAAACGCAGTAATCATATTACGGTTGTTGTGGCGACAAAGGAATGAAACTAATAAAGTTGGATCTCGGAGGAATGTTTGGGACAAAAGACTAATCCTATCGGCTTTAGACTTGGAATTACCCGTGACTGGGATTCCATATGGTTCGAGCGCAAGGGATATTCGAAATTATTATCTGAGGATGAAAAAGTAAGGGACTATTTGAGAAACCGCCTGAACAAAGCCGGTGTCTCTCGACTGATCATCGAGCGTAAAGGCAGCCAGCTATCGGTTTCCATTCACACAAGCCGTCCGGGAATTGTCATAGGTAAAAGCGGTAAGGACGTTAGTCAGCTGGAGGCCGAGTTGAAAAGGCTTACGGGCAAGGAGTCCGTGAAGATAAAGACCTTCGAGATCAAACGCCCGGAGCTTGATGCCTATCTGGTTGCTGAAAATATTGCCAGTCAATTGGAAGGAAGAATCAATTTTCGCCGTGCCATGAAGAACGCGATTACATCAGCATCGCGAATGGGAGCTGAAGGAATCCGCGTGATGTGCGCCGGAAGATTGGGCGGGGCGGAAATAGCACGCACGGAACAATATCGCGAAGGAAGAGTGCCGCTGCATACGCTGCGCGCCGACATAGACTACGCAAGTGTTTCTGCAAGAACGATATACGGGTTGATTGGCGTGAAAGTTTGGATTTGCCGCGGCGAAGTTTATGGACCGCTGCCGAGGTAACCTCAAGGAGATATAAAAAATGTTAATGCCGAAAAGGGTAAAATACAGAAAGACTCAGCGCGGAAGAATGCGCGGCAAGGCGCAGCGAGGCAGCACCGTTGCGTTCGGTGATTTTGGTCTAAAGGCACTCGAGCCGGGTTGGATCACCGCGAGACAAATAGAAGCAGCGCGTGTCGCTCTTACGAGACAGATGAAACGAGACGGAAGAATCTGGATCAGGATTTTTCCCGACAAGCCGATAACTAAGAAACCTGCCGAGACCAGAATGGGCAAAGGAAAAGGAATGCCGGAGTTCTGGGTCGCTGTTGTGAAGCCCGGCAGGATAATGTTTGAGATAGGCGGCGTTGCTGCGCCACTTGCCGCGGAAGCGTTGAGACTCGCTGCCCACAAACTACCTATTAAAACCAAGTTTGTCGCAAGAATGGATTACGAAGGTTAAGAGAATGATTAAGCCACATGAAATCCGTCCGATGTCCGAGAAGGAAATTATGCAGCGCATGAAGGACAATCTCGAGGCACTCGATAAGATGAAATTTCAAAAAGCCGTCGGCGGAGAAGTAAAAAATCCGGTTCAGGTTAGATTTCTGAAAAAAGAAATTGCAAGGATGAAAACAGTCCTTCGAGAGCGCGAAATCACAGCTAAGAAAAACCTCTCCGCTTCAAGCGCGGAGAAGAGCGAGAGTGCATGATGGAGACTTCCACCACAAAAAGAAGTTTACGCAAAATCAGAGTTGGAAAAGTTGTCGGTAATAAGATGCAGAAGAGCATAGTCGTGCAAATCGAAAGGCTCGTTCCGCACCCGATTTATAAAAAATATTCAAGACGAACAACCAAGTTAATGGCTCACGATGAAAAGAATGAAGCCGGGATTGGAGACATCGTGAAGATAATGGAAACCCGCCCCTTGTCCAAAAGCAAATGCTGGCGTCTCGTCGAAATTGTTGAAAAAGTGAAGTAGGTTTAGAAATTGATTCAGGAAGAAACAAATTTGATTGTTGCCGATAATTCGGGTGCTAAGAAAGTTCGCTGCATTCGAGTACTGGGAGGCCACGACAGGCGTTACGCTGGACTTGGTGATTTGATTGTTGTCTCTGTAAAACAAGCTATCCCTGGCGCCGAAGTAAAGAAAGGTGACGTGTCAAAAGCTGTTGTCGTGCGGACGAAAAAGGAGTACAAGAGGCCGGATGGGACATTTATTCGCTTCGATGAAAATGCGGCGGTACTGCTGAATCCGCAGGGCGAACCGCGAGGGACTCGCATTTTCGGGCCCGTAGCTCGCGAGCTGCGCGACAAACAGTTCATGAAAATTGTGTCACTGGCACCGGAAGTCCTTTAGGAAAGGTTTTTTATAATGCACATTCATAAAAATGATACGGTTCTTGTGATTAGCGGAAATTCTCGCGGGAAAAGCGGGAAAGTCCTTCGTGTGCTGCCCGATAAGCAAAAAGTTCTAGTCGAAGGTGCAAATATCAGAAAGCGCCACACAAAACCGTCCGCAAAGATGCAATCAGGCGGGATTCTTGAGCGCGAGATGCCGGTCGATGCATCTGATGTTATGGTGGTTTGCCCAAAATGTAACAAAGCGAGCCGAATCGGCTACGCGACAGTTGCCGGAATGGGCGGACGCAAGCAAAAGATGAGAGTTTGCAAAAATTGCAATGAAATGTTTTAATTGAGTCTTAGAAATGGCAAAAGAGAGAACTGAAAATACTTCGAAGGAAAATGCCGTTCGCGGCAAAGATGCCGTGACGGCACCGCAGAACCCGCCGAAAAAATCGGGCGGATCTCCGGGGAAGGAAAAGAAACTTAAACCCGAAGCGGCAGAAAAAAAAGTCGAGGAAGTCGCCGAAGAAAAGGTCACGCCCCGTTTGTCTGAGTTGTACAAAAGGGAAATCATTCCCGCTTTGATGAAGCGGTTCGGTTACAAGAACACCATGCAAGTTCCAAAGCTGGAGAAAATCTCTATTAATTGCGGCGTCGGGGCCGCTACGCAGGATCCGAAAATTCTGGAAACCGTCATTCGCGAATTGACTATTGTGGTGGGACAAAAGCCTTCGATCCGAAAATCGAAAAAGGCGATTTCGAACTTCAAACTCCGCGAAAATATTGCGATCGGGTGTAAGGTGACGCTTCGGAAGGAAAAGATGTTCGAGTTCATGGATCGATTGATCAGTCTTGCAATTCCTCGCGTTCGGGACTTCCGCGGTGTTCCCGATAAGTCTTTCGACGGCAGAGGGAACTACACTCTTGGCTTAAAGGAACAGATTATATTCCCGGAAATTGACGTCGATAAGGTCGAAAGAATATTTGGCATGGACATAACATTTGTGACGACAGCCAAGACAGACGAGGAAGCATACGAACTCTTGAAAGGATTCGGCATGCCGTTCAGAAAACGAGAATCGTCCGAAGGAGCGTTCGGAAGCACCATGGTGAGTCATGCTGCTTAATTTTGTCGCGCCCCGTGCGAGCGCGTGGTTGAAACAAGTTAAAAGGAGTGATTGAGTGGCGCGAACAGCAATGATTGTCAAGGCTCAGCGCGAGCCGAAATACAAAGTGAGAAAACACAATCGCTGCACGATATGCGGCAGACCAAGAGCGTTTTATCGCAAATTTGGCGTTTGCCGTATTTGTTTTAGAAGGTTAGCGTTGGACGGGTTGATACCCGGGATCAAAAAAGCAAGTTGGTAATTTAATTTAGGAGTGGAAGTCGATGTCGATGACTGACCCCGTTGCTGATTTTCTCACAAGGTTGAGAAATGCGACAATTGCACGTCAGAGAAGGGTTGATGTGCCGGCGAGCAATCTGAAGAAAGCTATAACTAAAATCCTTTACGAGCAGCATTATATAGATAAATACACTGAGCTTGAAACAACGGTGCAAGGCACGATAAGGATTTATTTAAAATATTATAACGGCAAACCCGTCCTTTCCGGCTTGAGACGAATTTCTGTGCCGGGGCGCCGAGTCTATCTTGGTGCGGGTGAGATGCCCCGGGTTTTAAACGGACTCGGTGTTGCGATCGTCTCGACCAACCGCGGCGTCATGACGGACAAGGATGCGCGCCGTCTCAACGTTGGCGGCGAAATAATTTGTTACATCTGGTAATTACAAGGAGTTTTTAAAGTGTCACGAATTGGCAAGAAGCCTGTTGCGATTCCAAAAGGCGTAACCGTGCAAGTCTCCGACGGAGTAATGAAAGTTAAGGGACCGAAGGGTGAATTGTCGGCTACTCTTCACAGGGACATTTCGGTTGAAGTGAAGCCGGAAGAGGCAAATATTAAAGTCAACGGCACAGATAATTTTCACAATGCGCTTCACGGCCTGTGGAGGTCGCTTGTGAACAATATGGTTAGTGGTACAACGAAAGGCTATGAAAAGAAGTTGGAGATAGTTGGAGTCGGTTACCGTGCCGAAATGAAAGGCTCGAACGTCCAGTTGACACTCGGCTTTTCCCATCCGATTCTTTTCAAGCCGCCGGAGGGAATTAAGATTGAAACTCCTTCACCTACGGCCATTATAATATCCGGAATGGACAAGCAGCTTGTCGGTCAGATCGCATCGAAATTGAGATCGTTCCGTCCGCCAGAACCTTACAAAGGAAAAGGCGTTAAGTACGAAAACGAGTACATCCGCCGCAAAGCCGGTAAAGCTGCAGCAACGGCAAAACAGTGATATGAGGTTTGATTGAATGGGACATCTTGAATTAAAAAAAGAGCGACGCGAGAGAGCCAGGCGAGGGCTTCGGGCCAGAATAAAAGGTACCGCTGCCCGTCCGCGATTGGTTGTCTTCAGGAGCCTGAAGCACATTTACGGTGCGATTATTGACGACACTCAGGGAAAAACTATTCTTCAAGTATCGAGTTTGAATAAAGATATTGCCGAAGAGTTGAAAGCCGCCAAAGGAAAAACTAACGTCAGCAAAGTGGTCGGAGTCACTCTTGCAAAAAAAGCGCTCGAAATAAAGATACAGCAGGTCGTTTTCGACCGGGCCGGCCACTTGTACCATGGTCGATTGAAGGCTTTTGCTGACGGTGCGCGCGAAGGCGGCTTGAAATTTTGACAATGACAAAAAAGGTTTGCAGATGAAATTAAAAGACCTTAAAAGTGCACAAAGAGTTAGGCCAGATCAATCAGAATTAAAAGAAAAGCTGGTTCATATCAACCGTGTCGCGAAAGTTGTAAAAGGCGGACGACGCTTCAGCTTTAATGCCATAATGGTTGTCGGGGATGGAAAAGGGAACATCGGAATCGGACTCGGCAAAGCTAACGAGGTGAACGACGCGATAAGCAAAGGGGTGGATGACGCGAAAAAGAATGTTGTGCATGTTGCGATTCTCAAGGGAACCATTCCACATTCAATTGTTGGCAAATTCGGAGCGGCAAAGGTTTTATTGAAGCCCGCATCCCCGGGCACAGGTGTAATTGCCGGCGGCGGCGTTCGCGCCGTTTTGGAGTCGGCAGGCGTTCAGGATGTGTTGACGAAATCATTGGGTTCATCGAACCCGCATAACGTTGTGAAGGCGACTGTGCGCGCACTGTTGAGTCTCTCTGATCCGAACATGGTTTCCGAAAGGAGAGGATTGCATAAGCGCGATATTTACAGCGTGGATTCGGCTGCAAGCACCGAAACGGTTGATACTGTATCGGCGGAGGTGACAAAATGAGCGGCGATAAGAGAATTAAGATCATCCAGATTAGAAGTCTTATCGAAAGGCCTGAACCGCAGAAGCGTACCATTAAGGCGCTTGGCCTTGGAAAAATCAGGAAATCGGTTGTGAAGTTAGATACGCCTCAGATACGAGGGATGATTGCGAAAGTTCAGCACCTTGTTCGCGTTGAAGAGTTGTAGGAGATATTAGTTAGATGAATATTCTTGGAAACTTGAAATACGCGCCCGGCGCGAGAAAGAAAGTGAAACGCATCGGTCGGGGCGTCGGCTCAGGACGCGGCAAAACGGCTGGAAAGGGACATAAGGGCCAGCGGTCACGGTCGGGCGATCAAATCAGACCATGGTTCGAAGGCGGCCAAATGCCTCTCAACCGCCGGATTCCAAAATTCGGTTTTAAGAGTCCCTTCAGAGTTGAATACCAAGTCGTCAACGTGTCAACCCTCGACAGATTGGCCGTGTCCGGCAAACTGCCCGGCGGCATTGTGACGCAGGAAGTTCTCTACAAGGTCGGTGCCATATCGAAAAAATCTCAGCCGGTGAAGATTTTAGGTGACGGTGCGGTATCGAAAAAATTAGATGTATCCGTGGATGCTTTCAGCGAATCGGCGTCGAAAAAAATTGAAGCTGCAGGTGGATCGATTAAGAAGATCGAGACGGGAGCATCTCATAAAGTGCCGGTACCCCCAAAAGATCCAGTAAAATCCTCAAGAAAAACAGTTGAGCCGTAGCATATGTCAAGACTAACTGATAGTCTAAGAAATATTTTCAAAGTTGAGGACCTGCGAAAGCGAATTCTTTATACCGCAGGTTTACTTGTCGTAGTGCGTATAGGAGCACACATTACCCTCCCCGGAGTTGATGCGTCGTTGCTAGCGGAAGCTACTCGTGCGCAGTCACAGAATACTCTCTTCGGCTTGTATGATTTATTTGCCGGCGGCGCTTTTCAGAACGCAGCAGTTTTCGCCGAAGGTATCATGCCTTATATCAGTGCGTCCATCGTCATCCAATTGCTCGGTGCCGTTGTCCCTTATTTCCAGAAACTGCAAAAGGAAGGGGAGGAAGGTCAAAAGAAGATCACACAGCTTACGAGATATGGCACCGTGATGATTGCGGCAATGCAGGGATGGGGAATAAGTGTAAGACTACAAAGCATGACTGCCCCTGGAAGCGGCCTCCCTGTAGTTCCGGATATTGTCCGCGGGTTAGGATTTACCATGTCAACTGTAATTGTTTTAACAGCGGGCACTATTTTTATGATGTGGCTCGGTGAGCAGATGACTGATAAGGGAATCGGGAATGGAATTTCTTTAATAATTACGATCGGTATCATTGCGAGATTTCCAAATGCCGTCCTCGACGAGTATCAACTGGTAAGTTCGGGAACGAGAGGGTTCATTTCGGAACTTGTCATTATAGCTCTTATGATAGGAATCATCGCGGCGATTGTGTACGTCACTGAAGGCACGCGTAAAGTCCCGGTCCAGTATGCCAAGCGGGTCGTAGGCAGGAAAGTTTACGGCGGAGTGACACAGTATATCCCCATTAGAGTTAATACCGCTGGGGTTATGCCAATTATTTTTGCGCAGTCAATCATGTTTGTGCCGCAGACAATACTCACGTTTTTCCCTGAAAGCGAATTCATGCAGGGCATCTCGGGATATTTCTCGTATACGTCGTTCGTCTATTCATTCATTTACGCACTGATGATTATATTCTTTACTTATTTTTATACCGCGATCGCTTTCAATCCCAAAGACGTAGCGGACAATATGAAGAAGCAGGGCGGATTCGTGCCCGGTATAAGGCCTGGACAGCACACGTCCGATTTTATCGATAATATTTTGACAAAAGTAACGCTTCCCGGCTCGATTTTCCTGGCTATCGTCGCCATTCTTCCTGCTTTCATGGTACGCTTCGGAGTCAGCAATACGTTCGCTTCTTTCTTCGGAGGAACAAGTCTCTTGATCATAGTCCAGGTTGGGTTGGAGACGGTACAGCAGATAGAATCACAGCTAGTCATGCATCACTACGACGGTTTTATGAAAACCGGAAAGTTGAAGAGTCGGCGCTATTCTTAATTTTCAATGATAAGCGTGAAGACGGCCCGCGAAATAGATTTGATGCGCGAAGCCGGTAAAGTGACTGCTGGAATTTTAAACATTGTTGAGGAGTGTATTAAGCCGGGAATAACCACCAAGGAGTTGGATCGGATCGCAGAAGATTATGTTCTTTCACAAGATGCCAAACCCGCATTCAAAGGCTATGGGTTTGATAAGAAGCACCTGTTTCCTGCGACGATTTGTTTATCGATTGACGACCAAGTTGTCCACGGAATTCCAGGCACACGGAGGCTTGAAGAGGGACAGGTGCTTTCAGTGGACGTCGGCGCGGTGAAGAACGGGTATTACGGTGATGCGGCGAAGACTTTCGCGGTCGGAAAAATATCGGACGAGAAGAGAAAATTGATGGAGATAACTGAGAGAGCTCTGCGATTGGGAATAGAGAACGCCGTTGAAGGAAATCATGTCGAAGATATTTCTCAAACCGTGCAGGATTTTGTCGAACAATACGGGTTCTCCGTCGTGCGTGATTTGGTGGGCCATGGTATCGGGACGAAACTGCATGAAGACCCGCCGGTTCCCAATTACGGCAAGAGAGGCAGAGGACCGCTGCTGAAAAACGGAATGACCCTCGCAATCGAGCCTATGGTCAATGCGGGAGGATTCAAGGTTTATACCGCACAGGACGGCTGGACTGTATACACTTCAGATGGCAAGCCATCCGCCCATTTTGAACACACCATCGTGATAAATGGCGGAAAACCGGAAGTATTGACAGTTTCTAATGGCTAAACAGGGTCAAATAAAAGTTGATGGTACGATTACAGAGACTTTGCCGAATGCGAATTTCCGGGTAAAGTTGGACAACGGCCATGAGATATTGGCGCATATATCCGGAAAAATGAGAATGAATTTTATCAAGATTCTTGTCGGAGATAAGGTGACGGTGGAGCTTTCGCCGTACGACCTGAGCAAAGGCAGAATCGTTTATCGTTACAAGTGAGGAAATAAAATGAAAGTCAGAGCATCAGTCAGAAAACTTTGCGATAACTGCAAGATAATCAGACGCAAAGGCGTTGTTAGGGTCATTTGCAAGAAGAACCCGAAGCACAAACAGCGTCAAGGTTAACCATAGGTGGCTAAGATTTGCTTGGTCAAGAGGATTGGCAAGACAATAATTAAGGAGAATTAAGTTGGCGAGAATTTCAGGAGTTGATCTACCAAAGAATAAGAAAGCAGAATACGGCCTAACTTACATTTATGGAATCGGTCACAACTCTGCCGTCGGGATCCTGGACAAGGCCGGCATTGATTCGGCGAAACGCATCGGAGATTTAAGCGACGAAGAAGTCGCAAGGATTCGTCAGGTCATTACGTCGGATTATAAGGTTGAAGGTGCACTGCGAAGCGAGATGCAAATGAACATAAAGCGCCTCATGGACATTGGAAGTTACCGGGGATTGAGGCATCGCAAGGGGCTGCCGGTGCGTGGACAGCGAACAAGGACGAATTCCCGCACACGCAAAGGAAAGAGAAGGACAGTGGCCGGCAAGAAGAAAGTTTTAGCTAAGAAATAAAGCATAGGAGATTTTGAATTGGCAAAAGTTGCAGCAGGCGGTAAGAAGCGCAAGAAGACACAGGTAGATGCACACGGCATAGCTCACATAAAGGCAACATTTAACAATACGGTCGTTGCATTGACGGACATATATGGAAATATAGTTTCATGGTCATCGGCAGGAAAAATGGGTGCCAAGGGCTCCCGCAAGAGCACACCCTATGCGGCACAGATGGCCGCGGAAGCTGCGGCAAAGGAAGCGCTGAATTTAGGAATGAAAAAGATTGAGGTTTTAGTTAAGGGACCCGGGTCGGGTCGCGAGGCAGCTATAAGATCACTTCAAACCGCCGGCCTGGAGATCACGAGCATTCGTGATGTGACACCAATTCCGCATAATGGGTGCAGACCTCCAAAGAGACGCAGAGTTTAATCTAAATTTTTCGGAGTAGTAAATGGCAAGATACATCGACGCAAGCTGCAGACTTTGCAGAAGAGAAAAACAGAAGTTATTCCTCAAAGGTGTAAAGTGTTACACGGACAAGTGTCCTATTGAGAGACGAAATTATGCACCCGGGCAACATGGACTTCGAAGGAGAATAAAAGTCAGCGAATACGGTGTGCAGCTTCGCGAAAAACAAAAAGTCAAAAGAATTTACGGAATATTCGAAAATCAATTCAGCCATTATTTTGAAATGGCTACTCATCAGAAAGGTAGAACCGGCGAGAATCTTTTGAAGCTTCTTGAGCGCAGGCTTGATAACGTCTTATACAGGCTTGGTTTCGCTCCATCAAGAAAATCAGCGCGCCAGCTTGTGCTCCATGGTCACTTTCTCGTCAACGGCAAACATGTTGACGTCGGATCGTATCTTCTTAAGGGCGGCGATATTATAAAAGTAGCCGAGAGGAGCAATCAGCTAGATGTGATCCACTCTTCGTTAAAGCGAGTGAAAGACGGTATGTTGCCGTCATATTTACAGCTCGACAAGGCGCAGCTGATAGGAACATTTCTGCAAGTCCCGGAGCGCTCTGAAATACCGCTGCCGGATGTAAATGAGCAGCTCATCGTTGAATTGTACTCTAAATAATCTGTGACGCGGTGAGATATGGGCTTGATTAATTAAGCCCCATACGTAGCAAATCAAAAATACAATTGAGGTGAAAATCTAATGAGCGCTGTGAAATTGCAAATGCCAGAAACAATTATTTTGGACCAATCAACTTATAGTAACACATTCGGACGTTTTATCGTCGAGCCATTGGAGCGCGGCTATGCAACCACGTTAGGAAATTCGTTCAGAAGAGTTCTTCTATCATCGATTCCAAGCTGGGCCTTCACACATTTCAGAATTCCAGGAGCGCTTCACGAGTTTTCTACGATCAAAGGAATGTCGGAAGACCTCGTGGACTTTACGCTGAACCTGAAAGGTGTCCGAATAAAATTAATAGACAAGAAAATCAATAAGATAACCCTGAAGCTTAAGGGCCCCGGCGATTTCATGTCGGAAGAAATCCAGCGGCAATTTCCGCAAATAGAAGTCTTGAATCCGGAACATCGCATTGCGACCTTGAGCGATTCGAAGGAAATAGAAGTCGAGTTGCGAATCAGCCGCGGCAAAGGTTATGAACCTGCCGAAGATCACAAGCTCGCGGATGCTCCTGAAGATTTGATTTCTATCGACGCACTTTTCTCGCCCGTCAAAAATGTGAGGTTCTTTGTTCAGCCCACCGGCGTCGGTGAAAAAACGACACTTGAGAAACTAACTCTCGAAGTCGAAACCGACGGGTCCATCACGCCGGAAGATGCAGTGACGACCGCAGCAAAGATGCTGCAGGATCACATGCAGCTTTTCCTCAATCTCGGAATCCACCAGGAAACTTCGGATGAAAGTTCAGCCCAGGAAGAAGAAACGGCGAGAATCAGAAAACTCTTGAAGACATCGGTTGATGAACTTGAACTCTCCGTTCGTGCTCACAATTGTTTGAAGGCGGCAAACATACACACGATCTCGGAACTTGTGAATCATGATGAGGCGGAACTTTTGAAATTTAGGAATTTTGGTCGCAAGTCTCTTGCAGAGCTTGCCGAGAAAATCGGAAGCATGGGTCTAAACTTTGGTATGGATATTAGCAAGTATTTGAAAGACGAAAATGAGTAAGCGGAGTTTGTTGAAATGAGACATCTGAATAAGGGAAGAAAACTAAAGAGGACAGCCAGTCATCGCAAAGCGTTGATGGAATCGCTGGCGACAAGTCTGATATTATATAAACAAGTAAGGACGACGCTCGCAAAAGCGAAAGAAATGCGCACCTTTGTCGAGCCGTTGATTACGAAGGCTAAGAAAAACGATATATCGGCACGAAGACACGTTTCACGTTTTATTAAGAACAGAGAAGCCTTGAAGATTCTTTTTGCTGAAATAGCTCCAAAAACGCAAGAAAGACCGGGCGGCTATACTCGCGTCATAAAGCTGGGGCAGCGTCACGGCGACAGCGGTGAAGTTGCTATAATCGAACTTGTGGACTTCAATGCTGCAGATGAGGCCGAGAAGCGCCGCAAGCCTGCGAAGGCAAAAGAAGGCAGCCCGACCGCCGAAGAGAAAAAAGAGAAGACCGCCGAAACTCCGCAAGCCCAGTAATAAATTTCCTGTTCGGTTGGATCCGCAGAGCGTCATAGATTGAGATTTGTCCCGTTTTGTATTAAATTTATGTGTGCTTAAACACATTGGGGACTTGATCTTATGAAAATTGACAAAGCAAAATTTGTTACAAGTGCCGTGGACTTTTCGCAAGTGCCCGACACTGATTTGCCGGAAGTCGCTTTCATCGGAAGGTCTAACGTGGGCAAATCCTCTCTGATTAATAAGGTTTGCAACAAAAAGAACCTTGCACAAGCAAGCTCTGCTCCGGGGAAAACACGCTCGTTGAATTTCTTCTTGATAAACGAAGAAAACTATTTTGTTGACCTCCCCGGATACGGATATGCAATTGCTCCCGAACACATGAAGTCTAGCTGGGCAAAGCTGGTTGAAACATATCTTCAAGAAAGAAGACAATTGAAATTTGTCGTCCAGATTCTCGACGCGCGACATGAGCCCATGGAGCTCGACAAGATTATGATAGGATGGCTGGAGTTCTACAAGATTCCGTATGTCATAGTCATGACAAAGGCGGATAAGCTATCTCAGAATAAAATGAATGTGCACATGGCGAGAGCAAAGGCGCATTTGCCCGGGTTGAAGTTTTGCCAATCTTTTCTTCCATTCTCTTCCGTTTCAGGGCAGGGACGCCCTGAACTTGTAAAGCTGATCCGGGACTTTACACAAGCGAGAGACTAAATTAGGGCTGGCCGGTTACCTAAAATTCGGCAGGGCCCATAACACACAATCATGTTCCACCTGCCGGCGTCCAATTTCCGATGTCAAGCTGAATTGCCGTAATGCTGGTAATGAGCACAACGCCGATCCATGCAGACAGGGCATAGATCTATCTGGTAGCCTTGTGAACTTTCAGCTCGAGTCTTTCCCAATAGTAGTAAAAGATTTAAGCTGTAGTTATTTCGACAACGAAGAAACCATGTTCCATGGCCCATCTGACCGCAGTCATTGAAATGCAGACCTGAACGGTCGCAAAAAGAGCAATTAACATTTCGCCGGTGAGATTAGGAACGTCACAGCATGGATAATGCATTCGGTTCTCCGAAAGATTTACATTGTGGCTATCCGGGCAAACAGGCTGCGTAAATTCGAATCTGCAACACACAAACGATGATGCCTGACTAAAAATGGGGCCTTAAGAATTGAAGAATTAGAGTTTTCGGCATTGTTTATTTTGTTCGGAATTTGGAATTCAAAACTTCTTTGTTGGCGGAGGGTGAGGGATTCTGCGCCTGAGGCGCATGAGCCTACGGCTCAGAACCCTCGATTGCTTTTCGAATAATCGTGGGGCATCGAAATGTGATCATCAAGCCATTTCCGGCCGACACCACTTTTAAGGAAAACCTCTCGCTTCTTTCCTTCTCCGAGACTCGGATAATGTTCCTCATAAACAAGTATCCATGGAATGCCTTTGGCAGTGAATGGAGTCTTCTTCGAGTTATGTTCTACAAGCCGATCTTCAGGTGTTTTAGCCATCGAGCCAACATAACGCTTCCGAAATTTTTCGCTCCATATGACATAAACCCAACACATAATTCCACTCGATGCTTCGTTTGCTCGCGGAGGGTGAGGGATTCGAACCCCCAAGCCCCGAAGGGCGCCGGTTTTCAAGACCGGTGCATTAGCCGATTCTGCCAACCCTCCAGTATACGGTAACATTAAGTCTTTCCGAATTCTGCGTTTATCGATTCATCTTTCTTTCAGAGAGTCTGAATTGCAGAGGTGAAAGCGCCGCGGCTGGCTCTCATGCTGCCAACTTCAGCACAAACCATGATGCCAAAAGATTCTATTATAACTTCATAAAGATCAATTGCCCTGAAGCATCATTCCGGCATCTGCAGTGTCGGGCATTCACTGAAGGGCAATAATCAATATCTGTACGAGCCGCCGGAATTCTTAATTGATTCTAACTTCTTTGATAAATTACAAAGGAATTTCGCTCGATGCAATTGAAGATAATAGTGAACCAAATTCCACCTCATAGTTCACGGCTCATAATGGACTGCTATCTGTTATTAGCCATCACCCGCAAACTATAAGACCAATTTACAAATAGGCACTTCAGTTTGCAAAGTCCTTCAAAATTTCTAGAATCTATTTTTATTTCACTTCTTCAAACGCCAAGCTTGCGAGAGTTCGGTCGGCATGACAGGGGTACATGTTTTTCACTACACTCGCCCGTTGGTCACAGGAAAGAGACGAATCCAACATTCATATACTCTACTTTATGTCGTCGATCTGTCTGAAGTGTGCCTCCGGTAAATTACATAGTTCTCTCCCCATGGCAGCGGATGGGTAAATTCTCCCGGCTTCAATTCATCGAGCACCGATTCAATTTCATCCTCGAAATTATGAATGTCGATTTCTCCGAGGTTGCCTCCCGTCGCAGCAGAACTCGAAATTGAATGCGTTTCCGCGAGCGAGTCGAAAGCAGCGCCTTTTACTAACGCGGCGTAAATTGAATCCGCTTCGTCCAATCTCGGACAAACGATTTCCGAAAGTTGCATCATCATCGGTGGTGTAACGACGATCCGTGCAGTTTGTGCGACCCTCAATTGAATCGGTTGGCCGTTGGAAGTGGCCGGAGCGTATTTCCAATGCATAATGCTCTGTTCAGCCAATGAATCCCAATGCCGATCGCCGCTTGAGTTTTTCATCTCGACGTGCAGCACCTTGCCGTCCCTGCTAATTAGCAGTACCAGATTGAGATGGAAATCTTTTGTGTCAACAGGCGTTGGGATGGGGGGAAGAGCCGTTTTCTCAAGCAGAGTGGGCGGGACGATTTCTGGCTCTAAGCCTCCGAGCCCCGAACATCCGGCTAAGGAGGCTGCCAACGCAAACAACAGAAGAAGTTTCAACGCTGACATAATAGTCGTCTCCTTTCTTTAGTTATTATATTCACATTAATAACATTTTTTTTTAAAAACAACTCGCCTGACAGTACTCTTAAGAAACAAAACGGCTTGACGGGGATTTCGACCTGATGCATGTCCCAACACAATTCTGTATTCGAAAGATGCTTCCTCTTCACGCTGAAGGCAATGAAGGTTTTAATAGGTTGAATAAGCGGTTACATTGACTTATATTACAACCCTCCGACATATAGCCCGGAATTTCTGGGCTATTTTTTTAGAGGACATGGAAAAGAGCGAAAAAATAGAGAGATTGAAAGCGCTTTTAAGCCCGGTGATCGGAAACCGGGGCGCTTTTCTGGTGGACGTTTCCCTGAAAGGAGATGCAAGGCGAGAATTAATCGAAGTTTACTGCGAAACTGAAAATGGAATTACCATCGATGAATGTGCCGGAATCAGCAGAGAAATATTGCCGTTGGTTGATTCGTCAAAAATTGTCGGGAATGATTTTCGTTTGGAAGTTTCTTCTCCGGGAGTGGGCATCCCGCTGAAAGACAAAAGACAATTTAGAAGAAATATCGGCAAGCTGATGTCCGTAAAATACCATGACGGATTTGGAGTGAAACAGATCGAAGGCGATTTGACGGACTTAACAGATCAGGAGATAACGATAGCAGCAGGAAACGGCTTGGTTAAGGTCGATCTCGGCGCAATTGAGGAAGCGGTGGTAAAAATAAGGTGGTGACAGGAGAGTTTAATGCGTAACGATAAAAGTGAGATTATGTCTGCAGCGGCAGAAATCGCAAAAGAAAAGGGCATCGACAAAGAAGTCGTATCGGAAATTCTCGAAGAAGTATTCTCCGGAATTGTGAAGAAAAAGTATGGGGAAGATGTCGAGTCAGACATCGTCACTAATGCCGATCGTGGAGAGATTGAGATATTTGTCATTAAGACGATAGTGGATCATGTAGAAAACCCGGCCAAAGAAATAAGTCTTGAGGCAGCCAAGCAAAATGACCCCGACGGTGAGTTTGAGGTAGGCGACCAGTATCCCGAAGAAGTTTCTCCTGAAGAACTTGGGAGGCGATACGTCGTTTTTGCAAGGCAGACATTTTTGCAACGCCTGCATGAATACGAAAAGAATGTTATCTATGAGGAATACAATAAGATGATCGGCGAGATTGTCGTCGGGGAAATTTATCAGGTGAAGCGCGACTTCATTCTTGTGAACCACAACAGGCGCGAACTTTTTTTGCCGCGCTCGGAACAAATTTCGAATGAACATTACAGGAAGAACTCCACCATACGCGCGGTGGTCAAAGAGGTGCGTAAGGGTACAACTGGTCCACAAGTGGTTATTTCCAGGGCAGATCCGATGTTTTTAAAGAAATTATTTGAGATGGAGATCCCGGAAATTTTTGACGGCGTCGTCGAAATCAAAGCAATAGCGCGTGACCCGGGTAAGAGAGCGAAGGTTGCAGTGATTTCAACGGATTCAAGGGTTGATGCCGTAGGTGCATGCGTCGGAATGAAAGGAGTAAGGATTCATTCGATCGTTCGGGAGTTGAACAATGAAAATATAGACGTGCTGCCTTACTCCGATGAGCCGTCGGCTTTTGTGGAACGGTCGCTCACCCCTGCAAAGGTCGCACGAGTCGAAGTAGATATCGAAAATCACAAAGCTCAGGTCTGGGTTGACAATAACCAAGAGTCGATCGCTATCGGCAAAGAAGGAGTCAATGTGAAGTTGGCTTCGCGGCTGACTGGGTTTGATATTGACCTTATGAGAGAAACCGTCGTTGCCGAGTCGAAAGTCCGTGAGAAGCAGAAAGCAGAGGAGTACGATATCGATCTGTCAGAGTTCAAAGAAGAGCTCGGAGATGAGCTTCTGACGAAGTTTCTCGATGCCGGTTATATGACTGCGAGGAACGTTCTTGATGCGACTGATGAAGAAGTTCAAAATGACATAAAGATTTCCAAGGAAGAGATTGAGAAAATAAGGGATATGATGCGCAAGGAACTTGAAGAAGAACCTGAAAGCGATGTCGAGAGCGAATCTGAAAAGCAGTCGGAGAAAGACGGGCCTCCGGAGGGTGGCGTCAAAGTTTCCGAAGAAATCTCTGCCACCGCGGAGACTGAAAAAGGGGAATCTTCTGCCGGTGCGGAAAACAACGTATCAGAAGAAGGAAAGTAGAGGCTAAAGATAGAAGGACCCGACATGGCGGAAAGCACATTCAAGAAAAAACTCGTAACAAAAGTCGCTTCTGAATTTCAAGTCTCTGCAGACGACATAGTTGAGTTCCTTATTGGCAAAGGGCATGACAAGGTAAAACGCACATCTTCCGTCGATGAAAAGATGTACAGGGAAATTGCCGCACATTACAAGAAGGAATTAGATCAAGTCGGGAAGCGTCAGAAAATCAAAGAGCAGCTCACCGAGAACCAGGAAGAGAAAGTGGTGGTGAAGAAACTTGTCGAACACCGTCACTATCGAAAGACATTCACATGTTGAGGCTCGCAAAGCGGCGCGCCTGCGTGATCTGGCTGGAAAAGCTGAGACTTCGCACGTGGAAGCTGAGACAGCTCATCAAAAGGAGACCGTTACATCTGAAGCGAAAGCCCTAGATGAAGTGCTAGTTGCGAAAGAGCAAGCATCTGAGATAGAAGAGGAAAAAGAAGAGAGTCTGGATGAAAAGGCGACTTTGGGCAGGAGCGGGGGCGACAAAGGTCATGAGTCTAAATCTAAGATTTTGCCCACAGAAGAAGTTGGCCAACCGATAGAAGAAACAGAAGCATATCCTGATCAAAAAGAAAGGGTGGAGAAGGCTGAGACTCATCCCGACACGACAGGGACAGAAGGCTCTGCTGCCGAGTCGAAAGGTAAATCGCGGCCATCTCCTCCGGCAAAAAAGGAAATCACCGGTGGACTGAAAATACGGGGGAGGATCGATCTTCGAACCGGTCGAATGATTACCGAAGGTGAGTTGCGGCTGCAAAAAGAGCTTGAAGAGGCGGAGAAGAAAACTAAAGAAGCTGCTGCAGAGTTGGAGACCGAATCACAGGCCCACAAGAAGAAAAAAAAGAAAAAGAAGAAAATTCGTGAAGAGAGTGCTGCTGAACCTCCGGTAGCTGCAGAAATTACCGAAGAAGACCTTAAGAAGCGCAAAAAGAAAAAAGGCAAACACCCGGACGTCGATGAGGCGGAAGTTGAGATCGCTTTCCAACGTACCATGGCAAGTTTGGAAGATGCCGGTGAATCTGAACGAGCCGCGATTCGGAAGAAAAAAAGAAAAGAAAAATTCGAAGCAGCGCAGCGTGAAATCGAAAAACAGGAAATTGAAAAGCGCAAACTTAAACTGCCGGAATTTGTTTCGGTAGGTGAACTCGCGAAATTGATGAACGTTGACGTCGCGGAGGTCATTTCAAAGTGCATCTCGTTCGGTTTGATGGTCTCCATCAATCAGAGATTGGATCTGGAAACGATAACATTGCTTGCGGATGATTTCGGCTATGAAGTCGAGCTGCAGGAAGCGTATACCGATGAAGTGCTCGAGGACACGGTCGATCCCGCGGAAAGCATGAAACCTCGTCCTCCTGTCGTCACTATCATGGGACACGTTGACCACGGTAAGACTTCCCTTCTTGATTTTGTCAGGCAGACTAACGTAGTTGCCGGCGAGGCCGGCGGCATTACACAACACATAGGTGCTTACCGGGTTCGATTGAAAAACGGGAAACACATAACGTTTCTCGACACGCCCGGCCACGAAGCGTTTACTTCGATGCGCGCGCGGGGAGCACAAGCAACCGACATAGTTATTCTCGTTGTCGCCGCCGATGATAATGTAATGCCACAGACAATCGAGGCGATCAATCATGCTCGCGCGGCAAGCGTACCGTTGATAGTTGCGATAAACAAAATAGATCGCCCGGAAGCGAACCCCGATAAGATTCGGAAGCAGCTTGCTGATCATGGTGTCCTTCTGGAAGAATGGGGCGGCAAAACCCAATCGGTCGAGATCTCCGCTAAGAAGGGCACAAATGTCGAACTCCTACTAGAAAAAGTTTTGCTGGAAGCGGAAATACTCGATTTGAAGGCAAACCCAAATCGCCTTGCAAAAGGGGTGGTTATCGAGTCCACGGTTGACAAAGGTCGCGGTGCAGTCGCGACCGTACTTGTGCAAAAGGGTACATTATCGATTGGAGATGCGTTCGTCGCCGGAACGAGCAGCGGCAAAGTTCGTGCAATGACTGACGAGCGTGGCAACAAGATTGAAGAGGCCTCGCCTTCGATGCCTGTCCAGGTTGTCGGATTTGATGAGCTCCCGCTTGCGGGTGACGCTATTGTCGCCGTCGCCAATGAAAGAATTGCACGTGATATCGGCAATAGAAGAAAGATAATTAAACGAGAACAGGAAATGCGTGGAAGCCAGCATCACGTTACTCTTGAAGATCTCTCGAAAGAGATAAAGGAAGGAATGATCAAGCAGCTCAACATCGTGGTCAAGGGCGATGTGGACGGCTCCGTCGAGGCGTTGAGCGACTCTCTTGCAAAATTGTCGAATGATGAAGTAAGGGTCCAAGTGATCCACAAAGCCGTGGGCGCGATTTCCGAATCGGACGTTCTCCTTGCGGTTGCATCGAATGCAATCATACTTGGATTCCACGTTAGGCCGAGTTCTGCCGCCAGAAAATTAGCGGAAGCCGAATCCGTCGAAATAAAATTGTACAGCATTATTTACGATGCCATCGATAACGTTCGCAAAGGTCTTGAAGGATTGCTCACTCCTGATGTCAGGGAAGATGTCGTGGGCTCCGTGGAGGTCAGGCAGGTATTCAAAGTTCCGAAGGTTGGAGCAGTTGCGGGGTGCTACGTAACTGACGGAAAAATTCAAAGAAGTAACCGTGTAAGGCTCGTCCGTGATGGATTAGTCGTTTACGAAGGAACTATCGCATCCCTCAAAAGATTCAAGGATGATGTTAGAGAAGTCGAGGAAGGTTACGAGTGCGGTTTGGGTCTCGAGAATTTTAACGATATAAAAGTCGGTGACACAATCGAATCTTTTGTATTAGTTGAAACACAACGTACGCTCGCATCGATATAAAGTTTAGGATCTATATTCGATATGTCCGTAAGAACTGAAAAAGTTGGCCATCTTATAAAAGAAGAAATTAGCCTGCTAATAGAGCGTGATTACAGAACTTCGGAGATGGGGTTCATAACGATTACAAGGGTATCCATGTCGCCGGATTTACGCCTCGCAAGAATTTATGTGAGCGTTTTCGGGGATGCGAAGGCAAAAGAGCGGACGCTCTTCTTATTAAATGAAGCAAAAAAAGAAATAAGGCTGTTCGTCGGTCATACAGTCAGGTTGAAATTCACGCCGGAGATCGCCTTTTTCATCGACGACACTATGGATTACGTCGCGAACATTGAACAACTGCTGAAGAAAGCTCACGAGAACGATGACAGGTGAGATTGGAGAAATTGTTCCGGTTTACAAGCCAAGAGGCATGACTTCATTTGAAGTCGTTCGGAGATTTCGCAATGAATTATCGAAGATCGGCTCGAATAGCGTGCCAAATTCCGCGAGAGCGCTTAGAAAGGTCGGACATGCTGGAACGCTCGATCCACTCGCGGAAGGACTTCTTATCATTCTTACCGGAAGATGTACAAAACTGATGGCTGATTTTTTGAAGTTAGATAAAGAATATCTTGCAACCATCAAATTAGGCGTCACATCGAAAAGCTTTGATCTTGAGACTGAGGTAGTTGAACGAACATCAGGCGTCAATTTTTCCGAAGAGCGAATAAATGAGGCGTTGAGAAAGTTTTCCGGAAGCATTGAGCAAGTCCCGCCGGATTATTCCGCGGCGTGGGTTAACGGCGAACGGGCGTACCATCTTGCAAGAAGCGGAGTCGATTTTGAGCTTAAGCCGAAAACTGTTGTCATAAATGAGATCAAGATTGAGAGCTGCCTGCTGCCGTTTGTAAAACTGAGAATCGTTTGTTCAAGCGGCACTTACGTCCGAAGTCTGGCGAGAGATATCGGAGAAGAATTAGGATGCGGCGCGATTCTCACGGAGCTTGTGAGAACGCGAATCGGCTCCTATAAAGTTGAAGACGCAATTAAGCTCGATGAATTGAAGATTAGATGTGCGGCATGATTCATTATTCTCTTGATGGAATAGAGTCCAATCCGTATTCGGTAGTGACCGTTGGGGCGTTTGATGGCCTCCATGTTGCACATCGCAAGATATTAGATACGCTTGTCGAAAAAACAAAGTCGCTTGCCCTGCATATCGGATCTTCAGAGGCGAGAAGTGTGCTAATCACGTTTACACCTCATCCGCAGGAAGTTCTCGGAAAGAAAATAGGAAATCCCTTACGCGGGAAAGTCGAGATGCTGATGACCGATGAGGAGCGCGTGCAAATGATAAGTGATGCGGGCATAAACGAGATTTGTCTTCTCAAATTTGACCACGACTTCTCGCTTGTAACAGCAGAAGATTTTCTCGTGAAATTGATCTATAAAGGAATCGGATTGCACGAATTGGTTCTCGGGTACAATCATACATTCGGTCATAAGGCACAGGGCACTGTCGAATTCGCACGTGAGGTCGGAAAGAAAATCGGCTTCAATGTCGATTTTGTGGATAAAATTTTGATAGAAGGAATGATCGTTTCAAGTTCTAAGATTAGGAAACTTCTGAAAGATGGTAATCTTTTGCTTGCGAATAAGATGCTCGGGCGGCAATATTCATTTGATGGATTTGTAATTCGAGGCGACGGGCGCGGGAGACTGCTCGGCTACCCGACTGCGAATCTTAGATTGGTCGATGAACGTCTTTTGGTTCCTTCTTTCGGTGTCTATGTCGTTGAGGTCACTGTCCCGCAGGATGAGTTTTCGACTGGAGCGGAGAAGTTTATCGGACTTGCGAGTATCGGGGTGCGACCGACTTTCGAAGACTCAAATGTCCCGACCATTGAAGTATGGATTTCGGATTTCGACAGAGATATTTACGGGAAGCGGATCAACGTTTCATTGATTCACAGGTTGAGAGACGAATTAAAGTTCGACTCCGCCGAGCATCTCATCACTCAGATGGATCAGGACAAAAGAATGATGAACGAGTATGCTGCTCAACATTTGGTATATGAAATGCGGCATGGTGCTCGAGTGCGCTCATTTGGAAAAAAAACTTAACAAACAAAGATAGGAGTTCTTGAATGCCTCTAACTAAGGAACAAAAGCAGGAATTAATCAAGAAGTACGGAAAGTCCGCGAGCGATTCCGGCAGCACGGAAGTTCAGATAGCGATTCTGACAAAAAGGATTAATGAGCTTTCCGAACACTTCGAGAGTCATAAAAGGGATCATCACTCGCGCACAGGTTTGCTGAAGATGGTCGGAAAAAGGAGACGTCTTCTGGACTATTTGCAATCGAGAAACGTCGAACGTTACCGAAAGGTCGTCGAGGAATTAGGTCTCAGGAAGTAAGACGAAATACTAATCTCCGACATGTGAATTGAATTTTGATGCCAGATTGAAGATGGAGTAGCACACGGATAACACCGGTTACACAAATTTGCACGGATCGTTACTTAGCCGCGCGGAGCTTTGTTGTCGGCGTCATCCGTGGTCTATCGTGTCTTTCTTTTTCAGCTGGGATCATCTCATTTCAAATGATCAACGATAGAACTTAAAAAGAAAAGGAAGAATAATGGAAGGCTTTATAAGTAAAGAAATAGAAATCGGCGGAAGAAAACTGTCGATAGAAACCGGCAAATTAGCCAAACAGGCGAGCGGTGCCGTCATGGTACGCTATGCCGATACGCTGGTTCTTGCAACTGTCGTCGCATCCGAGGAAATCATTGAAGGGACGGATTTTGTACCGCTTCAAGTTGAATACCGTGAGAAGACATCAGCGGCCGGAAAGTTTCCGGGCGGATTCATAAAACGAGAAGGGAAGCCGAGTGAGAAAGAAGTTCTCTCGTCACGCCTGATCGACAGGCCGATTCGACCGCTGCTTCCGAAAGAATGGCGCTACGAAACACAGATCGTCACCACTGTGTACTCATTCGACGGCGAAAACGACTCCGATGTGTTGGGAGCAATCGGAGCTTCAGCCGCATTAATGATTTCGGATATTCCATTTGATGGGCCTATTGCCGAGGTCAGAGTAGGAAGGATCGACGGTCAATATATAGTCAACCCCCTCATTTCACAACTTCCTAAATGCGACATGGATTTAATCGTTGCGGGCTCTGAAAATTCCATCGTGATGGTCGAAGGAGAAGCGCGGGAGATTTCGGAAGCGGAGTTGATAGGCGCACTGGAATTTGCACATGGACACATAAAAGAGATTGTGGCGCTCCAGAAAGAATTCGCATCGCTCGTGAACACGCCGAAACGGGAAGCGAAAATGGCAGAAGCCGACTCCGCCAAGGGCGATTCAGCTTCAAGCAATGAGGCGCTTATCGCCGACGTGAAATCGCTCGCCTTTGAGCGCATTCGTGAATTAAACAGAAGCATCGTAAAGAAAGCCGAGCGCAGCGAGCGCACAAAGGCAATTAAGGCTGATGTGCTGGCAGCACTTGGAGAGAAATATCCCGTTGAAGATCCTGTCTTACACGCGAAGCAAGAAGAGGCGATCGCTGGAATTCTCCACGACCTTGATCGCGATGACATGCGGCAAATGATCTTGAAAGAGAGCCGAAGGCTTGATGGAAGAGGGTACAAAGACGTTCGCCCGATCACATGTGAAGTCGGACTTCTACCGCGCACTCACGGGTCGGCGTTATTCACAAGAGGAGAAACGCAGAGCCTTGCTTCGGTTACGCTCGGCACAAAATCCGACGAGCAGACAATTGACGGTCTGCTTGCTGAATCGACTAAGCGCTTTATGCTGCATTATAACTTTCCCAATTTCAGCGTCGGCGAAGTGGGTAGGATGACAGGGCCCGGCCGCAGGGAAATCGGGCATGGAAATCTTGCCGAGCGGGCATTAAGGAATCTTGTGCCCGGCGAAAAGGAATTCACTTACACTGTCCGTATCGTTTCCGATATCCTTGAGTCAAACGGTTCGTCTTCGATGGCGACAGTTTGCGCAGGATCATTGGCGCTTATGGATGCCGGAGTGCCGCTCGCCAGGCCTGTTGCAGGAATAGCGATGGGACTCATCAAAGAAGGCGATGACGTCGCAGTGATCACCGATATTCTCGGGAACGAAGATCATTTAGGTGACATGGATTTTAAAGTGGCAGGAACGCGTGACGGGGTCACGGCTTTTCAGATGGATATAAAAATCCGCGGCATCTCGTTCGATATAATGACACGTGCGCTCGAACAAGCCAAGGAAGGACGTTATCATATTCTCGGAATTATGGAACGGACCATATCCGAGCCTCGCAAGGAGCTTTCGCAGTATGCGCCTCGAATGACTTCGATGAAGATTCCGGTTGATATGATCGGCGCCGTGATCGGACCGGGCGGAAAGGTAATCAAAAACATCGTTCTGCAAACCGGCGCCGAAGTGAACATCGAAGATGATGGAACAGTCGTTATCGCCGCTGTCTCCGGTGAAGCGAGCGACAAAGCAAGAGAGATGATCGAGCGGCTCGTCGAATCCCCGGAAGTCGGTAAAGTCTATAAAGGCACAGTGAAGCGGCTCATGGATTTCGGAGCGTTTGTCGAATTTCTTCCCGGCAAAGAAGGATTGCTGCATATCTCGCAGATAGATCACAAGCGGGTGAACAAAGTCGAAGATGTCTTCAAGCTTGGCGACGAGGTCGAAGTTAAGTTGATGGAAGTTGACGACATGGGCAGATACAATTTGAGCCGGAAAGCTTTGATTGAGAATCCCAATCCAGGGTCCGAGCCGGAGGAAGAAAGGCATCAGTATTCACAGCAGCGGTCAGGAGGATCTCACGGACATTCCGATCGATCCAGGAGAGGACCGAGAAGATAAGACATAAGCAAAGTAAGCTCACAGGATTCTTTTTGTGAATTTCTGCCTTTGACTTTTTAAGTTTGAGTTTTAACTTTTTACCCCAGGCCGAAGTGGTGAAATTGGTAGACACACTGTCTTGAGGGGGCAGCGCCCGAAAGGGTATGCGGGTTCGAATCCCGCCTTCGGCACACAAATTACTTTGTCTAAAATTTTGGTATGCGGGTTCTGCGACAGAAGCGCATTTCTTTTGTCGCGCGATGACGCTTTGGTTCAAGGCATCCATCTGGAAATCCCACATTCGGCACGAGTTGACCCAAGTTCGGACTGGATATCGGCTGTGCGCAATAGTTTTCGGCCATTTGTAACACATTTATTACAGCCATGTAACTCGCAAAAACACAATCGGAAATTATTTCCATGGCACGGCAATTTTTACCGCAAATAAATTCAAATTATGCGTTTTTCGAATGACGACGCATTGATTTTATGGCACGGCAGTTGACTTTTAAGTAAGTGATGGTTGTAGCGTAATGAGCAAAAGTCATAATGTTGTGTTAGTATTTTGTCATGATGAGAAGTACTTGATTTGCAGTAAAGAGTACTGTAGATTTCAGCGAGCGAAAAAGGAGTAGTAGCATGGGAACTGGACAAATGATGATAACCATTGGAGCGATTATACTTCTGGGGTCAGTCATATTGACTACAAACACGGGAATTAGCGATAGCAGCCAAATTGTGAATGAAGCCAACTATGGTATTGAGGAAGTTGGGCTGGCGACCATGATCATGCAAGAAGCTTTGTCACAGGCGTATGACCAGGCATGCTCAGATAGCCAAGCGATAGCCAATGTCACGAGTTTCACCTCTGTGAAATCTCTTGGCCAGGAAAGCGGCAGTTCAGATTTTGACGATTTTGATGATTGGAACGGTAAATCTCAAAATTCAGGTGGTGGGATGGGTGGCTCCGGATGGACAAGCCCTGTATATCCTTTAGCTACGGGGAATTACCTGGCTAAAACGCGTGTGGGCTACGTGAAATGGGACTCGAAGAATAAGACGTTTGATATAGATACTTCAGGTCAGGAGTGGTGTAAAAGGCTTGACGTTCTGGGTGTGGAATACAGTCGACTCTGCAGGCTCGGTTCTTACAATGCACACATTCAAAACCTATTGGTAAAATAAGGAAGTGAGGTAAGGAAATGGGCAGCTCTACTATGATAGACATATTAGGTTCAATGTTAATTGGCGGACTGCTTCTCCTTGTCGCGTTGAAAATGAACGACGAAGCCACAAAGAACACTTTTCAATGCGCAGAAAATCTGACAGTGCAGCAGAACATGACGTTGCTGACCGAGATGGTAGAATCGGATTTCAGAATAATTGGCTACTGTTCTAATCCGCTTACGCCCACTAATTGGCAGCAAGGAGAATACATAACGGCTGGTGGGGCGAGTTATATAACGTTTGTAGCCGACATGGATAATAGTGGCAATTACAGCACCATTCAATGGGCTCTCGGTGGGGTCCTGGCCACGGTCCAGGATGGGAAGAATACTTTTACAACGTATGAATTGGATCGAAGTGTTACGGCGCCTAACGGTCAGGTGACGACATATAGGTACACCACACTTGGATTAACCCAGTTCCTTTTGCAATATTACAATTACAAGGATAGTCTTATTCCCACTCCATTTGTCGGCGCACAAGGCACTCAGACGATTCAATTAACGATAACCATGATACCAACAGCTGCTTATGATACGTCTTATTCTGCTGGTATTTCGGTTTGGAAACAAAAAAGACTTGCTTCAATGGTTCTAATGCACGGAAGATAGGAGGTTTAAAATGGTTGGTAAAGCATCTTTGATTGTTATTATCGGCTTCTCTTTAGTATTTGGAATAGCGGGGATGTCGTGGAACAGGGACAGCACCAATGCAGTCTTAAATGAAATAAGCTATTACGACGAAGAAGTGGCACATGGCCTTGCCGTGGACGGTGCGTATTTGGCGTGTGATTCTCTAGTAGTTGATCCTGCAAAAGACACTTCTATGACCATGACTTTCTATGATGGTTCGAATTCATGCACAGTTACCTCGCATCAGGTAGTCGTAAACAATAGGAATGATTGCCTAATCACAGCGGTCAGCAATTACACGGATGGTACGAACGAGGTGAATGACACTGTAAAGGCGCTCTGGCAGGTCGGAAATTTTGCTGGTTACGCAATGTTTACTCAAAACGAGAACGGTGTAAACTGGATAACCGGAGATAATGTGACGGGGCCTTTTGCAACAAATGGTCAGATGGTTGTAGATGGTGCCCCTGTATTCAATGGCAGAGCAACGGCAGTAGGAGGTATCAAAGCGGGAAGCGCCGGTGATCACGCAGTTTTTAATGGTGGATTCCAATCTGGGGCCGCTGTAAAAGTGAATGTTCCTACCAGTTTGAGTTACACTGAGAGCCAAAAAACATTGACGCTCACACCGACAAGTTACAGCGGGAGTAGCTATTCTTATAACGTCTATTTGACATTCACCTCAACCGGAGATCCTGGTGGAGGTTCGGTACAGATTACCACCGTGGATCGAAATTACAGCGGCAGTAAGTGGACGACAAAGGACTCGACCACAGTGACTGATCAATTGGGTTCAATAGCTAATTCGTACGGACAAGTTGTGATCCTTGTTAATAACGGCGACGTGCACGTGCAAGGGACTCTGACGGGGGACGTTACCGTCGTCGCCGAGGCAGGCACGGAGAGGAGTTATACCGCGACCAATTCTAATGGCGGTCAACTCAATTCTGTCAATGGAGGTACCGCGAACGGCAACGTTATTATTGAAGGGGACATGGAGTATAATTCGCAAACTGGTCCTCAACTCAATTCGAACAACGTCGAAGCCAATCCGAATAGCTCCGATATGCTAGGTCTTGTTGCTGATAACAGCGTTGTGCTAGACAATCAAAAGGGTACATCCGGTGTAACGATTGACGCCGCAATTTTCTGTAGATTGGGGAGCTGGACGTATTTGGACTATGATAATAGTATTGGTTCTCCGTATCCCAAAACAAATGGAACCCTGAATGTGCTTGGTTCCATTAGCCAAAACGTTCGTGGTGCAGTAGGTACGGCGAATTCCAATGGAACCGTAGCCACAGGTTATGTGAAGAATTACATATTCGACCCCAGATATGTTAACGTTGGTCCTCCGGCCTTCCCCACTTCTCCGGGTACCTTTCAATTGGTTTATTGGCATGAGTAATACAGCGTTTGGGTCTTCTTATCTTTATAGTTCTTAGTCTCTCTTACAGGTCGGCTTGCAGTAATTGCGAGCCGACCATGTTCTACACGAATTGACACCCCCCATTCCACATTAGAAATTATTAATAATTATGCCATGGATTTTTGTTTTAATTTTTGTATCTTATGTCGAAATAAAAATAGGAGTAATACACCATGGTTAGTGATGTTCAAAAAAGATTGAAGATTGTCCAGATGTACAAGAAGACCGGAAGCCTTCGCGGCACAGCGGAAAAAACCGGAACTAACGTCAAGACAGTTAAGAAGTGGGTCGATAGATTCAAACAGCACGGGCAAAAAGGACTCGTTGACAAACGGTTTAAGGTTGCCCCGAAAGGGAGATAAACGCCTCCCGCGAAGGAGCGCTTAAAGCTCCAACCGAGAAATTAAACCACTGAGACACTGGGACACCGAGAAAAGTAATAGACGATTTTATCTCTGTGCCCCTTGTGTCTCTCGTGGTTTTATTATTATTGACAATTGCTCATATCACCCGATTGATCTTCGATCAGGCGCTTTTCCAAAAGACCTGGCCCTGCCGGTCTAAGTGTGTGTATCTTCCGTTACAAACCTTCAATAGGAATTTCCTGACATGATTCAAAGTATGACCGGATTCGGCAGAGGCGAGGCTGCGATTGGTGAGTATTCTGCCTCCGCCGAGATACGGAGCGTGAACAGCCGATACTTAGAAGTGAATGTGAAGCTTCCACAAAATCTTTCTGCTCGCGAACTCGATGTTAGAGAAATGATTCGTCAGCAAATCGGAAGGGGCAAACTGTCGGTTATTGTTTCATTGAGCGGCTCCCACGAAGACGATGACGTAGCGGTTGACCCGGAGTCGGTGAGAAAGGTTATCTCACTTTTGAAGTCCCTAAAAAAGTCCGCTCGCATCTCCGCTCCGATAAAACTCGAGCACATCTTAAGTTTCAAAAACGTCTTCAAGGGCAATTCAGCCGATTCGTTGAACGGCGATGATTGGGAAGCAGTCAGAAATGCAGTAAATGCTGCACTGAAACAATTGCAGGAAGCGAGGACAGTCGAAGGGCTTTCTTTGAAAGAGGATTTGAGTAAACGAATTGATGGACTTAATCTTGAGCTAAACGGGATAGAGAAGCTATCCCTGCTGCATATTGAAGAAGAAAGATCGAAGCTGAAGCAAAAAGTCGAAGAGGTCTTGAACGGGAAACAAATCGATCCTGCAAGAATTGAGCTTGAAATAGTTCTGCTGGCGGATAAACTTGACATTACCGAAGAAGTCGTCAGGTTCAGAACTCACAATAGTTTTTTTATGAAATTGCTCAATGGTGAGGAATCCAACGGCAGGAGATTGAATTTTCTGCTGCAAGAGATGAATCGAGAAGCGAACACCATGGGGTCCAAGGTCTTCGATGCGGAGATGTCGCATTTGGTCGTAGAAATAAAAGAAGAGCTGGAAAAGATCAGGGAACAGGTGCAGAATCTGGAATGAGCCGCCGCGGATTGCTATTTGTGATTTCCGCGCCGAGTGGAGCAGGTAAGACGACGATCGTCAAAGAGGTGCTGCGTCAATTCCCCGCCTTCAAGTTTTCCGTATCCGCCACGACCCGGAAAATCCGGCCTGGCGAAATCAACGGCAAGGATTATTTCTTTCTTACGAAGGAAGAGTTCAATAAAAGGATTGCCGACGGCGATCTTGTCGAGTACGAGGAAATTTATTCGAATTATTATGGCACAATGAAAAGTGCGATCGAGAAAGGAATGAGCCAGGGCGAAAATGTCGTGTTCAACGTCAACGTCAAAGGCGGACTATCGATTAAGAAAAAATTTCCGGGAGCTGTGCTGATTTTTGTAAAACCACCGTCTGTTGAGATCCTAAGGAAGAGGCTTGAAGGGCGCGGGAGCGAATCGAAAGAACAAATCGATAGGCGAATGTCGAGGGTGCCGATGGAGCTTGAGAAAGGCGAACATTATGACTATATTGTTATCAATGAAGAGCTAAATAAGGCGGTTGACGAAGTTTTCGCTATTATTAACGCAAAATTAGTTGAATGATCCAATGGAAGGAGATTGTGAATGGGACTGAAGCCAATTGACGTGGCACAGCTTGATATCGTGACGGGAAATGCCTACGAAGCGATCGTGGTTGCTTCGCAAAGGGCGAGGCAGATTAGCGACGAAAGGAAAGTTGAGTTTAACCAGCGTCTCGAAGGAATAAAGCAGGTTCAAGAGCCGCTCGAGGAAGACGAAAAAGTAAACCCTGAGCAGGTTGAGCTGAGCAAAGAGTTCGATAAATACTCCAAGCCGACCGAGGAAGCTCTTGAAGAGCTGCTGAGCGGTAAGATCATCTATCGCTATAAAACTTCTGAATAGGATATCAGCTCGCAGCTGATTGCTCTTAGCTCATGGTCGGCTGGCTTCGAGCTATGAGCGTTGACCCATGAGCCACAGTGTCTCTCAAAGATAAAAGAATAATCCTCGGAGTCTGCGGAAGCATTGCCGCTTACAAAAGCGCATTTTTGCTCCGTGAGCTCGAAAGAAAAGGTGCGGAAATCAAAGTTGTAATGACTCCGTCCGCCGCGAAATTCGTCTCACCTCTTACATTCTCTTCTCTCTCACACAATCAAGTTTACGTCGAAATGTTTCCCGAACAAGATCGATCCACGGGCGTCGGGACATGGCACATTGATTTAGGATCGTGGGCCGAAGCGATGTTGATTGCGCCCGTTACCGCTGCCACAATTGCAAAAATTGCCTACGGAATCTCCGATAACTTCTTGACTTCCATTGTCCTTGCTCTTCGATCTCCGCTCATAATTGCCCCGGCGATGGATGCAGATATGTATATTCATCCGTCTACCTCATCGAATATCTCTAAATTGAGGGAACGCGGCGTTGTGATTGTCGATCCGGTTGAGGGAGAATCTTGCCAGCGAACTTAGCGGTATAGGTCGTCTTGCCGAAGTGGATAATATCATCGGCAGTGTCGAACATTTTTTTGAAAATCATCACCGTGATTTTTCCGATAAGAAGATTCTGATAACCGCCGGTCCAACGCAGGAACCGATAGATGCCGTTAGATTTATTTCCAACAGAAGCTCCGGCAAGATGGGGTTTGCTTTGGCGTCTGCTGCGGCGAATCGAGGCGCAAAAGTGAATATAGTGTCAGGTCCGGTTTCACTTGAGACTCCGCGCAACGTGTCCAGGGAAAACGTGGCCACGGCTGACGAAATGTACCGAGCAGTTTGCAAGAATATTGATTGGTGCGACGTTCTCGTGATGACTGCAGCGGTAGCGGATTACAAAGTTGTCAATCCTCCGGACAGAAAGATAAAGAAAGACGAACTGCTTAACTCGAAAGACTCAACGCAGACTGTTAGACTGGTCGAGACGGTCGATATCTTGAAATCTGTCGCGGACAAAAAGGGCAGCAAAATATTTGTTGGATTTGCACTCGAGACGGATAATGGTGCGGAGAATGCTGAGAAGAAACTCAAGTCGAAATCGTTGGACATGATTGTGCTGAACAATTCTCGCGATGAGGGCGCCGGATTTGGCACAGACACAAACAAAGTGACTTTGTTTTCCGCAAATGGCGTGAAGAAAGAGTTGCCGCTCCTGCCGAAGTATGAAGTGGCAATGAGGATATTAGACGAAGTGAAAACGCTCGTTAAATAAGATATTACACTCCAGGTACCAAGCGATTAGGGTTGTGCTGAATTGAGAGAGGAGTGACTGCTTGATTACACGGCAAACGCTAATTTGCAAGAAAAACAAGAAGAGAGGGAAAATGCGTTTTGCTGGATCCGCATGATCAGAATTACGCATTTTAAACTAATCCCCGTTTGTGCAAGTCGGCGCCAGCAATTAATTCTTGTTTTGAGAAAATATTGTTAACGTAAGCACCTTTACTTTTCTCTTTTGACCTTGTCGCCAAGCTCCCTGAGTTGGTCCGCGATTTTTTCGATAACGTTATCTATCGTTGCTCCTTTTGCCAATCTTACACCTGACACCCGGACGGCTTCATCAATGGTCGGGATCGTCCCGGTTAAGTAACGATAAATATGATAACCAAGCCTGTAGTTGTCGTTGAACTCTCTAGTTGAAAACTGTTCGGCAATCTTATAAGCAATCGCCTCCGAGCTGTCCTCGGCGAACTTATTAACTTGCGCGGGCGCCTTTGTCGTCATCTTGTCTCCAATCTTTTCTAGAAATTAGTTACAACGACGAACATCTTCAATGAGTGTCGGTGAGCAAGTACAAAGTCGCGAAGCTTTCAGACAGCGAGATGATGGTACGGAGGAAGAAAGATGCGGCAAGCAAGGAGAAGAAATCGAGAACAGAAAGCTGCCGCTTCCCTATCAGCTCACGGCTTCTTGCTCTGTTTTTCCTGTGCCACTTTGCTTGACAATTAATAATAAACCCTTATATTTAACGCAAGCAATGAATGCTTCATTGACATATAGAAGAGCCTCCCGCAAGCGGGACAAGCTCAGACGGGACAAACAGAAGTCGCACGAGTGTCGGAAGACTTTATGAACGTTGCTCTTGTCTTTAACATTAAAAGAGAGAGCACCATGGAGGCTGACACTAAACTTATCTCTTCTCCTTCCCAAAACACCTTAATATCTCAATCAAAACTCACTGGTGAGTCAAAAGTCGTGGATAAGTACGCAGAGTGGGACACTGCAGAAACAATCGACGCCGTGGCGCACGCGTTATCGTTGCACCATGATGTTGCGTTCGTCGAGGCCGACGAAAATGCTTATGACAGGCTGCGTACAGGAGGGTTTGACATCGTCTTCAACATCGCCGAAGGAATGAATGGTGTCAGCAGGGAAGCACAAATCCCGGCCATGCTCGAGTTTCTCGGAATACCTTACACGGGTTCCGACCCGCTTACTCTTGCGACCTGTTTGGATAAATCACGGACTAAAGAGATCTTGAGTTATCATGGCATACCTACCTCGAAGTTTGTCGTTGCAGGTTCATTTAACGAGGCATCGAAAGCATCATTGCGCTACCCGCTTTTTGTTAAACCCCTCCATGAAGGTTCGAGCAAAGGAATTTACAACTCTTCCTATGTTGCAAACGAAATGGCGCTCCAGGGAGAAGTTGAACGCATTTTGATTGATTACGAGCAGCCCGCGCTTGTGGAAGAATATTTGCCGGGAAAAGAATTTACCGTTGCACTGCTTGGTAATGGGAATGAACTGAAAGTTTTACCGCCGGTAGAAATCACTTTTGATTCATTGCCATCAGAGGCACTGCCTGTTTATTCTTATGAAGCGAAGTGGCTGTGGGACACAAAAGATTCACCGATTGAAGTCTTCAAATGTCCGGCACTGATCGACGATTCTCTGAAGTTAAAGATTGAAAACGTTTGCAGGAAGACATTTGAAATTCTCAATTGCCGCGACTGGAGCAGGATCGATGTGCGCCTCGATGCCGCCGGCGATCCAAATGTAATCGAAGTCAATCCGCTCCCCGGAATATTGCCTGATCCTGAGGAGCATTCCTGTTTCCCGATGGCTTCGAGAGCTGCCGGGTTGGACTACGACCAAATGATGAACGAGGTTCTGAACGCGGCTCTCAAAAGAATAGGCAAGTTATGACTTGTAATTTATTGTATTTATCAAACTTATAGAGGCGGCTCATGCCAAGGAAAAAGCGAATTTGTGTTGTCTATGACGAAGCGGCGCTGGACATCACATCAGAACTCGAATTAGCCTTTAACGGGAAAATATCTTCCGAAGAAAAAGCTTCATTCATCGATACTTCGACGACAAGTGTTGTCGAGCAGGTCGATACGGTAGTAGCGGCATTGGCCGAAGCCGGTTATAATGTTTCGACGATCATTACAAGCTCGGATATCAAGCAGTTCATCGACAAACTTCGCGAAGAAAAACCCGACATGATTTTTAACCTCTGCGAATCGATCGAGGGAGATTCCTTCCAGGAAATGAATGCCGCCGGATTGTATGAGCTGCTTCAGTTGCAATATACAGGAAGCAATCCTCTTGCACTCGGAAGCTGTTTGAATAAAGTAAGGGCTAAAGAAATCTTAACTTTTCACAAATTAAATGTACCATCTTATCGGGTTTTCAACTCCCCGGATGAAGTATCGAGGAAAAAAATAGGATTTCCTGCAATTGCGAAACCGATACACGAGGATGCAAGCATCGGTATTTCAAATGCTTCCGTCGTTTACGATCGCGACCACTTGCAGGTTTTGCTTGACGACATGCTGAGGAAATTCAAACAGCCGATCCTTGTTGAGCAATTTGTGGATGGACGAGAGTTTAGTGTTGCGATCGTCGGAAATAATGAAGTTGTCACGCTTCCTGTTTCGGAAATAGATTTTAGCACGATGCCATCGGGCTATCAACACATCGTTTCGTATGAAGCGAAATGGATGCCCGACAGTGTCGAATACAAATCAACGGTGCCGATTTGCCCGGCAAAAATAAATCGACGGCTTGAGCTGAAGATTCAAAATACTGCGATCAAAGCATATCAGGCCATGGGCTGCAGAGATTACGCAAGAGTTGACATGAGAGTTGATAAATCAGGAAAGGTATTCCTGCTGGAAGTTAATCCAAATCCTGATTTATCGCCGAGCGGTTCCGGTTTTTCTCGAAGCGCCGCTGCATTCGGCTGGTCGTACGGACAGCTGATAAATAATATTGTCCAATCAGCTTTTAAGAGAAGGCTTGGCTAAGATCCGACCCACTACCCGGGAAGATTACGACCCTATCCTGGACATCCTGAAGAGGACAAATAACTTTACGGCTGAAGAAATAAGAATTGCCGATGAATTGCTTAACTCGTTCTTCGCTCAATCTTTCGAAAGCGGGTACTGGACTTATACAGCATCAGATAAGAAAATCGCCGGCTATATATGTTACGGTCCTACTCCATTGACCGATGGGACGTACGACATTTATTGGATCGCTGTGGATCCTGTGATGCAGGGGAAGGGGATCGGAACTGAGTTGTTGAATTTTGCCGAAAACGATATATCGGGGCACAAGGGGAGACTGATATCGATTTATACCAGTTCCCAGCAGAAATATTCTCCAACACGGAACTTTTATCTAAAACGAGGCTATCAAGAAGGCGCGAGAATACACGATTATTACCGCCCGGGAGATGACCTCGTAATATATGTTAAACTAATCTCGGAGGACTAATTTATGGAACTGTGGCAGCAGATGCTGAGGCAGAGTATCGATAGCGCTGATGACCTTATCAAAAGATTCAACTTTGATAAAGAGACTGCCGAAAGGCTCAACAGCCTTTTCCACATCAGAATCAATCCGTACTATTCAAATCTCATTCGTTATCCAGGTGACCCGATTTGGCTTCAAAGTATTCCCGATGGAAAGGAGCTTGAAGAAGATGGTTTGCCTTTGGATCCGCTGAATGAGGACAATGATAGTCCTGTTCCAAGTATCACGCACCGTTATCCTGACAGAGTTCTATTTCTTGTTACGAGCCAATGCTCGATGTACTGCAGGTTCTGCACGAGGAAAAGAAAAGTCAGCGACTCTACAAAAATAAGCATGAAGTACATCCAGGATGGTCTGGATTATATCAAAGCGCACACAGAAGTCAGAGATGTCATTGTTTCCGGCGGCGATCCGCTTATGCTGACGGATGTCATGTTGGAGAAGGTGCTTAAAGGTCTCCGAGAAATTCCGCACGTTGAAATAATTCGTGTGCATACAAAGATGCCTTGCGTGCTGCCGCAAAGGATTACTCCGCAGCTTGTCGAGATGATGAAGAAGTATCATCCGATTTACGTAAACGTCCATTTCAATCATCCGTGGGAATGCACTGCCGAAGCGAAGCAGGCATGCGATCTCCTTGCAAATGCAGGTTTTCCTCTCGGTAATCAAATGGTGCTGATGAAAGGAGTTAATGACGATCCTGAAGTCGTCAAGGAGCTTAATCGCAAACTCTTGATGATGCGAGTGAAGCCATATTATATTTATCAGGCAGATATGGTAAAGAGCACTAATCATTTCAGGACTCCGATCAGGGTTGGCCTCGAGATCATGGACAAGCTGCGCGGCCACACTTCAGGGCTTGCAGTTCCGTATTTTGTAATCGACGCTCCCGGCGGCGGCGGAAAAATTCCGATTCTTCCGCAATATGTACTGTACCATGATAGTGAGAAGATGGTGCTCCGCAATTATAAGTATGAAGTCTTTGAATACGCCGAGGCAAAGGATGATCAAGAGCCTGTTCATGCCGATAAAAATTCTCGTTTCTTGAGAAAGTCGCACGTAGTTATCAGAGAGAGAAAACGGAGAATCTCTAAACCGAAAACCAGGGCGAAAATAAAAGTAGAGGCTGACAAGTTAGCTGAAGAATAGGCTCAAGGAACAAGAAATGGGTCAACCGGTTAGGTTGGCCCAATCTTTTTGATCGACCGTCCGAGATTTGACCGAAGATGGAGCGGTTAAAATGTGCCGTTGTGCTTGTGTATTGATGGAAGAAACCTGAGGCTTGCAATTGTTGGGCACCAAGCATATTTTGACCCGTCGTTCAGGGATATCCAAATGCTGGTCTGAAGGATAGATGGACTCAAAGATGCTCTAAGACAAAGTGTCGGGTGCATCCTTTTCACAGTCGACATATGCGTCAGAATCATAAGCCATTTCTTCACATTGATATTTTTATTAACCATCCTTTCCAGTTACAACGAGTGCGCCAGCCGCGAATGTTATTGTGATAACTTTAAAATCCCCGTAAATGAAGAAGAAAGTGCCGAATGCCAGATATCATGAAGCCGTCTGCACTGAAAGGGAAAAACTCAAAAGCGTGCAGTTTTCAATGCTTTTTGACATTTGGAGGGCGTGAGTTATATTAGTCAGGTCCTTTGAGACTTTGAGCGTGAGAGGGCACGTGGCGGAATTGGCAGACGCGCTAGCCTTAGGAGCTAGTAGGTCACCCTGTGAGGGTTCGAGTCCCTCCGTGCCCACGGAAATTGCCCAGACGACTCATTGTAGTATTGGGATACGTAGCTTGATATAATTTTAAAGGAGTAAAATTGGATTATAAGATCACCGACCTCGGTGGGTTGAAGAAGCAGCTTGAAGTGACGGCAACCATAGAAGATGTGCCGGTAAAAGATAAATTGGAGACGGCATATTCCGAATTTCAAAAGAATGCCGCGATCCCGGGTTTCAGAAAGGGTAAAACTCCGATCGAGATTGTGAAGAAAAGATATGGAGATGAAATAGAATCGCAATCGATCCCGGAAATAATAAATGATATTGTCAAAGAAATTCTTGAGAAAGAGAGTACGAAGATTGCCGGTGTAGTCGACTACAATTTGGAGTCCAGGAATTTCGGTGAGCCGATGCATTTTCGGTTGACGTACGAAGTTGTGCCTGCGATAGAGCCGAAAGGCTACAATAATTTAAAGCTGGAGAGGGCGATGTACAGAATATCGCCCGAGTCCATTGATCACGAATTGTTGCATCTTAGAGAAGCAAATGCAGAGCTTCATGGAGTGGAACACCTCGAAGACAAAAACGCGATAGTCACTGTTGATCTCCAGGTTATCGATGAAAAGGGTATCCCTTTGATAGGGCAAAGGCGTGAAAATTACAAGATAGATTTAAGAGCCAAGGCTCCGGAGCTTGCTGAGGTCAATCAAAAGCTGTTGCTTAGCAAAATAGGCGACGAGTTCAATATGGAGCTCGAGACTTTCGACAAGAACCGGAAATCGTTGGGCAAGAAACCTTTTAAAGTTTATGTTAAGAAAATGGAAATGTTAGTGATGCCCGAGCTTAACGATGAGTTTGCCAAAAAAGTCTCGGGCGGAAAGATGGAGACACTTGTTGCATTGAAAGATGATATCGCAAGAGATTTAGAACATTACTACGAGGACAAAGCTGAAGAAGAGTTGCGAGATAAGATCGCTGAGGAACTCCTGAAGCAAAACGAGTTTGAAATTCCCGAGAGCATGATTGAAGATTATTTGAACGACTTGATTGAAGAGCTTAGGAAGAATTCCGGCAGTCAGGAAGTTGATGCAAGTTTTGTCAAAGAACATTATCACGAAGCGGGTGTCAGAGCCGTGAAATGGAATCTTCTTGCGGCGGCTATTATACAAAAAGAAGGATTGAAAGTTAACGATTCAGTTCTTCAACGAACGGCGGACGACGAGGCGTCAAAGTACAAACTTGATAAAAGCGCGCTGCTGACTTATTATAAAAATTCAAACGATGTACAGAACAAGCTTTTGTTTAACGAAATGTTTAACTTTATTATTGATAATTCAGAAGTGAATGTTGTAGAAAGAACCCCGACGCATGAGCATGAGGATTGACAAAATGGAAATTTACAACCAGCTTACGATTCCTTACGTTATTGAGCAAACAGGGCGCGGCGAACGCGCGTATGATATTTTTTCAAGACTTCTCAAAGAGAGAATCATTTTTATAGGAACTCAAATCGACGAAACGGTCGCAAGCCTTGTGATTGCGCAGCTTCTTTTCCTTGAGAGCGAGGATCCGAGTAAGGATATCAACCTGTACGTGAATAGCCCGGGCGGAAGTGTGTCTGCTGGCATGGCAATATATGATACAATGCAGTATATTAAGCCGGACATCGCAACGACATGTGTCGGTCTTGCCGCAAGCATGGGCGCTGTGCTTTTGTCCAGTGGCGCGGCAGGAAAGCGAGTTTCGTTGCCAAATGCTCGGATAATGATTCACCAGCCATCGGGCGGTTTTCAAGGCTCCGCCGTGGATATCGGTATTCAGGCTGAAGAGGTCTTAAAGACCAAGCGCAAACTGAACGAGATTCTTGCGCACCACAGCGGAAAGCCAATCGAGCAAATTGAAAAAGACACAGACAGAGATTATTTTATGTCTGCTGAAGAAGCTATGAGTTATGGATTGATCGATAGCGTCCTCGTAAAACGGGATGGAAAAAAGAAGTGAAACAAATCAGGAGTGGTAATAAAGAATATGGGGAGCTTGCTTCTACTTGTTATGCTCATTTTCGTCGTGTTATTCGCAATTGCGCTACCGACGGTAATTTCAGATTTAAAATCTCACCGGCAAAAAGATGTGAAGAAGGAATTTTGATTTAAGATGTCTGAAGCAGCGTCAAGATGATATGCGCTGTTCGTTCTGCGGGCGCGATTCAAAAGAGGTGAAAAGCCTGGTGGCGGGGCCTGGCGACGTCTACATCTGCGATGTGTGTGTTGAGCATTCGGTTGAGATTTTGCGAAGCAATATTCCAGTCTATAAACAGCGCACTGAAGAACGCGTTGACAAAGCCCCTCTCACACCCGTGGAAATAAAGAACGCGCTCGATGAATATGTTATCGGGCAGGATCACGCGAAAAAAGTTCTATCTGTGGCTGTTTACAATCATTACAAACGAATATCGCTCCCACTTGGACTTAGCTCGGAAGACGATACTGAAATTGACAAGAGCAACATAATTCTCATAGGTCCGACCGGCACGGGCAAAACACTATTGGCTCAGACTCTCGCTAAGATTTTGAATGTTCCGTTTGCCATAGCTGATGCCACTACCTTGACCGAAGCGGGCTATGTCGGAGATGATGTCGAGACCATCCTCGTGCACCTCCTGCAAAATACAGATTACGACGTTGCACGGGCAGAGCGCGGCATTGTCTATGTCGATGAGATCGACAAAATAGCTCGCAAAAGCGATACGCCATCGATTACGCGCGACGTTTCGGGGGAAGGTGTCCAGCAGGCATTGCTGAAAATACTTGAAGGAACTATTGCCGGCGTACCGCCGCGCGGCGGAAGAAAACATCCTGAGCAGCCGCTCATAAACGTGAATACCAGGAATATCCTTTTTGTCTGCGGAGGGGCTTTCGAAGGCCTTGAAAAAATTATAGCGCGGCGTGTGAGCAAGAACCCGATAGGATTTGGCGCTAACATACATTCCGTCCATGACGACGAAGTGAATGAACTTTTGCCGCTCGTTCAGCCGGACGATTTGCTGAAATTCGGCTTGATTCCGGAGTTTATTGGAAGACTGCCTATCGTGGCGACGCTACACACGCTGAGCCGGGAGGCGATGCAGGATATACTTACGGTTCCAAAGAATTCGCTTGTGAAGCAGTACAGGAAACTTTTCAAACTTGAGGATGTCGACCTTGAGTTTGCCGATGAAGCCTTGAAGGCGATAGTAGATAAGGCGATTGACCGGGGCACCGGCGCAAGGGGGTTACGTTCGATCCTTGAGGAAAAAATGCTTGACATAATGTACAGATTACCTTCGATGTCGAATGTAGGTAAATGTATACTTACCAAAGAGGTCGTTACATCCGGTGCAGAACCGGTATTTCTGCCCAATAGGAAGCAGGCTTCGGCCTAGCTCACTCGCCAGCAATTCCCGCAAAAACTTTTAACTGAAGTACGGGCTGAATTTTACTCGTCGTAAAGATTTTTATCTCGCCATCCATGTCGCCAGCATGCTTGGAATCCAGATAAAGCTCCATATCAGCATACTCACCCGGCTTCAAAGTCTGTTTGTCCAGCTTATAAGTTAACTCGGCTGAAGGCAGCTCGACTTTAGTTATCCGCATTGTTTCGTCCGACGTATTGCTGAGTGTTACGCCGGCACTGTCCAATCTGCCCGCTCTTGCATTATTGAATTCTATATTTCCCGGGGTCGCCTGCAAGGCGTATGCCACATAACCCGTCATCTTTACTTCGACAATTTGATTTTTCGGATCAGAGGTGAGGATATAAATATATTTTGTGACGTCGCCAATATAACCGCTCGGATTGAACTCGATTTGCACCGTTGTTTGCTTGTCTGGATAGATCAGACTATCCGATACTGAAGCCACGGTGCAGCCACAGCTTGTATGGACATTTGTTATTGAGATGTTTTCATTACCAATGTTTTTCAATGTCACTTGCTCGTGGACTCTTTGTCCGGTTTGATAAATTTTACCGAAACTAATCTCATTTCCACCAAGGACTTTCAATTGAGCCTTAGCCCCTGATGAAATCCCGGCAATTGCTAAAAATGAAAGAAGAAATCCGAATAAATTGTTTTTCATTTTTTATTTTCCTTGAAGAGTTTCAAAAGTTCTTGATCCACTTTGCCGATAACTCTCGGCTTTTCAGCATCTAAATCGAGTGTCGGCTCAGTTTCCAGCTTGCGTGAGCCTCCGTGTGCCGACTTAAATTTACGAACTAAGGACAAAAATTCCTCGCTTTGCATGACAATCGCGCCGCACCCTCGTGCGTAATCGATGATGGCGTAATCATTCGTTACAATACACAAAGAACGCCTTGCAGTTGATCTCCCGATCTCGTCCTTTATCAGGTCGTCGGCAGTTTGACCACTCGCCGAAAAGCTCACCGTTAAATTATCCGAAAGCCTGTCAACAGCCGTTTTGTGTTTTCCGTCAAAAACTAAATCTAATTTATCTTTGGTCAACCTTCTGCACGATTCAATTTCCGAGACGATCGCGTCCCGCGCGGCTTCAATGTTATTTCGAGCAACCTTCGAAAGCGCAGAATCCGAGAAAATGACGTTGTAGCCGTCGACTATCCATTTCATACCAAAAATATACTTTCTTTTTCGACTTTATCAAACCCGTAAAAGGAAGTTTATCGTCATGGGATTTGCATTTTGCGACTACTGTTCTTATATTGCCACATGAACAGCATAAATGCCTTCAAGATTGGCCAATTTAGGTCAGAATTTGTGGCATGGAATTAGCTTAATAATACAGTGTAGCAAAAATTAAAAGTTCCTTAAAAAGATGAGTTATAGAGGGTTGGCAGTTTGCGACTATCTCCAATCAAGAAATAAAGAGTTTGCATACCCGCAAACAGCCCCCTGACATGGGAAGAAGGTCTTGCCGCTCAGTTATCCCACGCTGCCACAAATCGCGAAGCACGACTCGCATGCCCTAATGCAGCCTCCTAATTTAGCGGTCAAACCCCAAGTAAAGATTCTTCTTCCCGCTGCGGAAAACAGGCACTCCTGCCCGGGAGTGCCTCGTTTTTATTTGCCAATTGAAAAGGGCAAGAAATAGTGGTTTTAGCTGAAGCTGGTTAATCTCAAAAAGTTCCCGCCTGTGACTGTATCGGAACAGACAACAAGAGCATTTAAAGCAAGAGAACGGCGTGATTGTGTGCTTGGAAGTCTGATTGGCGCTACAGTAGTCACTATTATTGCAGCCTCAACCCTTCATCTTGTGAGGAGTGAGCCACTCGGATTCATGAGGATTGCAATTGCGGGTGTTTCAGGAGGAATTGGGGGGATTATGGGTCTTTTCATTATAAGCGAGGTAGTAGGGCATAATTGGTTTTCGACCGTTCTTTTGTCTTTGGCGGTGGGCATTCTGGATGGATTGTTGGTGGGGGCTGCTGTAGCGTATTTTCCTTCCATGTTATAAACTCAAATCGTTACCCTAAACTTTACTTGCCTTGTATTTTAGGTGTTAAAATTATATAAATATGCAAGTGAAGTGCCGTCCTTAGGCCTTTTAGACAAGTTAAAAAATATTTTTCTTTTTTTCATTTTTGTTCTTGACAAAATGTCAAAGCCTTTTTAACTTCCACTTGTTGTTTTTGCCGGTACTCGGTTTAGGAACGGCTAATTAATGCCCGCAGGTGCTGTTTGCTGTCGGGCAATCTGTGTTCAATAAATTGTGAGGTAAGGCTGATGCGAAGACTCTACTATTATTCAAAGTCAGAGTTGAGCTTCAAGGCAATTGGAGGGAGTAGGCTATCATTGGCGATAGTCTCCTTGATGCTGGCTTCGTCAGTATTAACCATGGTCTGTGGCTATTTCGGCCTCGATTTGTTCGGTCTGAAAAGTTTGCGCGCAGATAACATGTCGAGGGAGAATACTGTGTTGAAAGCTCAATTGTCGTCATTGAACCGAAAGCTTGATAGTTTCCAGTTTGTGATGAAGGACTTAGGCAAAAGCGATGACCAATTGAGAACATCTGTAAATTTGCCCCCCATCCCCAACGATATGCGTAAGGTGGCCGTCGGCGGAGTTGAGATGAATAGAGATTATGGTGTTTCCTCCGATGCCAATGAACTTATCGCTAATGCGACGAACAGCCTCGATGTCCTTTCAAGAGAGGCTGCTTTGCAAGGACAAAGTTACTCGACTATATTAAACAAATATCAGAGCAACCAAAAACTGTTTGCACATATACCGGCGATTGACCCTATTCGAGGAGGGGTTATCACCGACGGCTTCGGCATGAGGTTTCATCCGATCTTAAAAATACGCATTATGCACGAAGGAATAGATGTTGTCGCAGACTACGGAACCCCGGTGTATGCTACAGGAGATGGGACAATTTCTTATGTGGGCCAGCGTGGCGGATATGGCACCGCGATAGAGATTGATCACGGTTTCGGCTACTCGACGGTGTACGGGCACTTATCCAAACCTTTGGTCGTAGAAGGACAGAAGGTTAAGCGGGGACAGGTAATTGCACTTAGCGGTAATTCTGGATTGTCCACGGGACCGCATCTGCACTATGAGGTGATTAAGAATGGAGTTCACGTCGATCCAACGGCATACTTCTTTAACGGTCGAGAATACAACGAAAGCGGGCTGTACAGCGAACTTACAAAAAAGTGATTTTGTTCTTTTATTGATGAAAGGCACAAAGCGTATGCGCCGTGGAAAGAAAGGAGGAAATACGTTATGATATGGACGCCGGAGCTTGCCACGTACCTTGAAGATGCTCCATGGCCCGCTACGAAGGATGAGCTTATAGATTATGCTGTCAGGAGTGGAGCACCGATAGAGGTAGTGGAAAACCTTCGTGAGTTAGAAGAGAGGGATGAACCGTACGAAAGCATTGAGGAGATATGGCCCGATTACCCGAGCGACGATGATTTTTTCTACGAAGATGAAAGCGAATATTAAACTTCCGGTACATCCGGCACGGCCCAGTTGGATTCTCGGATTCAACTGGGCTTTTTTGTATCTTTAACTACGCCTGATGAAGTTAGCCAACATAATTGTCGTGATTGCTTTTGCTTTTTCAATTGCAACGGCTCAAGAAAATTACCTGGTACGCTCAATTTCCTTCATCGGTAACACATCTTTTTCCGGCGGCGAGCTGCGAGATGTAATGTTAATGAAGCAATCCCCGGCGGCATTCTTTAGATTTACTTATAAAATCCTTCACGTCGGGGGACCCCCTGTTTATTTTAATCCTTTTGTATTAAAATCTGATTCGCAGCGCATACAGCAATTCTATAGAGATAATGGCTTTTTCGATGCGAATGTCGGCACTTCACTGAAGTTTGATCACCCAGATGAGAGCGTTGACATTTACGTGACCATAAAAGAGGGCATCCCTGCGTTGGTAAGATCTTTAACATATCATGGGATTCCTGATAGCTCGAAGGATTTTGTCGAGCAATTAAAGGCAAAGACGCTCATCTTGAAAGGGATGAGATATTCGGCAAAACAAGTTAATGGAGAGGACGTTCGTATAATTGGATTGCTTCAAAATGACGGATATGCTTATGCCAGATGGGACAGCTCAGTCGTGACCCTTGATTCGAATAACGCTTCAGCAGCGATTGGTCTTTATTTTTCGACAGGGAAAAAATATTATTGGGGCCCTTTATCGGTCAAGTCTTCAGACAGTGAAGACGCCTCCTTCAACAAAGCCATTGTAATTCGGGAGATGCTTTTTAAAGGCGGAGACGTATTTAGCATCTCAAAGAAATCACAAAGTGAAGAGAGGATTGATGCTCTAAATCTATATGAGCCCGCCAGGATAACAATTCCTGATAGTCCACCACTGATAGACACGTTGTCCGGCGCCCTCTCTCTAAAGTTACGGCCCGGTCATGAAGTTACGCTCGGACCGTTGATCAATGACGATAATAATACATTCAACCTCGGCGGATCGCTCGTATATCTGCAAAGAAATGTTTTCGGCGACGCCAGACTTCTCACACTCTCTACAAACTTTCAATTAGAATCATTACCCACTTCGAAGGCACTTAGCGACACTGTCACGGTCGGAAGGATAGACGCCTCTGCACAATTGACGCAACCATACTTCTTTTCGAATACGACAAGTTTAACCTGGGGTGTGTCTTTCCTGGTTGATAAACAGAAGCCATACTCGCAGCTTGTATTGACAAATAAAATACAGGTAAGCAAAAGAATTGCGGAATTCACAACGGGTTATTTAGAGTGGGATCTGGAGCGCGCGAAGTTAGATTCACTGCAGGCAATTGCGGTTCCTGTAGGACTTGAGAACACTCAGCTGAATTCTATATTGTCGCTCACGTTATTACGAGACAAGACGAACGATATCGCTTCGCCTACTGAAGGCTTTTATAATCTGATGACGCTTGAAGAAGGAGGAATACTTCCCAATTTAATTAACAATGTGTTCAAGCACGCCGACTTCCCTTACGCGCGGTATTGGAAATTTGTGCTTCTTGGTAAATGGTTTTTCCCGTTGGATGAGAATCAGACGAATATATTTGCGCTGAAAACAAAAGTTGGATATGCGCAGGAATATGGAACATACGAACAAGATTTGGTCGGTCCAATCCCGCTTAATTACCGTTTCTATGCGGGCGGATCGGGTAGCAACCGCGGCTGGCGAACCCGTGAATTGGGAGAAGTCAGTGAATTTGGAATAGTACAGGATCCTGAATATGGTGGAAACACTTTGCTCGAAACCAATTTTGAGGATAGGTTCAAAATAATCGGGGACTTCGGCGGAGTTGCATTTATCGATGCAGGAAATCTTTGGAATTCGTACAAAGATGCCACTTTAAATACCATTGCTGTTGCTATTGGGTTCGGGATGAGATACAATACATTTTTCGGTCCGCTGAGATTCGATTTTGGAAATAGGCTTTATGATCCTACTGAGCCGGAAGGTCATAGATTTATTTTTCAACAATTTGCATCAAAACAGGGAAGAGAAACTCTTTATCGTCAAATAGTCTTCGAATTTGGAATCGGACAGGCTTTTTAATGAGTTGGGATAATGTAATCGGTCAGCACAGGGTAAAGAATCTTTTGAAGGAGATTCTGTCGTCCGGGAGAATTCCGAATGCACTTTTGCTTGAAGGCCCCGATGGAGTCGGAAAAGACGCCATGGCAATTGAGCTGGCGAAGACTCTGAACTGTGAAAGAAGCAAAACTGAGCCATGCAATCAATGTCCATCGTGCAGGCAAGCAAACTCTCTTCAGCATCCGAATATTCATCTTGTATTTCCGCTGCCTCGCGGCGAAAGCGAAACGAAAGGAAATGGCCCGTTGGACAAATTAGACGAAAAGACGATAAAAAAAATCAGGGAAGAAATCTCTTTAAAGGCTCACGATCCTTACCACAGAATTGCGTTACCGAAAGCACAGGTCATAAAAATAAGCAGCATCCGAGAGGTCATCCGCGAGCAATCGCTCTCTCTTTACCAACATGGTTGTCGCGTCGTGATAGTGATGCAGGCGGAGGAATTAGGCACCGAATCTGCCAACGCCCTCCTAAAAGTGCTTGAAGAACCTACTCCGGGAACGTTGTTCATCCTGACGACGAGCAAGCGAAGTGCACTCTTGCCGACCATCATATCGAGGTGTCAATTGCTGCGATTTGGCCTTTTATCGGAGCAAGAGATTTCGGACGCATTAGTATCCAGGCATGGTCTTATGTCAGCCGATGGCAAACTAAAGGCGAGACTTGCCGGTGGCTCTTACGGCAAAGCGGTTGAGCTTATCGAGACAGACACGTTCGAGGTCCGTGAAGAAGCCCTCGATATTTTGCGCGACATTGCCACGAACAATTATTCCCGGATTGCTTCGGGTGCGGTCAGAGCAATTGATTCAAAGGACCCAGCAAAGGTAGAGACACTTCTCAAGATGCTCCAGATATGGCTTCGAGATACCGCCGTTGTCCATTTGGCATCGCCGGACGAGGCGATTAACCAGGACAGGATCGAAGTTCTTGAGAAGATGGTTCAGAACTTTGAGGGCAAACAACTTATGGAAGCGGTGAGCAGCGTCGATGTATCGATTTCACAATTGCATAGCAATGTGAATTTAGGATTGCTTTTTGTAAATTTACTGTTGAACCTGAGCGGGTTGTTAAACAGGAGAAAAGAGACTCAACATGTCTGACGATTTCAGCGGTTTTTCCGAATGGATGTCTTCGGGAGAGGGATTAGAAGGACTCGAGGATGTAGATTTTGAGCTATACAACGAAGAGATCGAAACGGCTTTTGCCGGCGAATATCGTGGATCATGCGGCGGGTGCACTAACTGCGCATCAGGATCAATCCCGGTTGGCGGTGAACTTGAAAACATGGAAGCACCCCTTGACATCGTGGAAATTGGATTTAAATCCAACCGCCCAGGATTTTATATAAACGAAACCGGCACGCCCCTCGTAGTCGATTCCCACGTAATAGTTGAGGCGGATGCCGGCATCGGCATCGGGAAAGTCGTTTCGGTCGGTGAAACAGTTCGGCAAAAGAGACGTTCGCGTGGAATTATCGGGCAGCCGATGCGAAAGATTGTTCGCATGGCCGGTGAAGAGGATATCAATGAAGCTATTAACAATCGGTACATCGAAAACGAGGCGGGTTCGGTCTTCAGGCAAATATGCAAAAAGCATTTGCTTGAAATGAAATTGACAGCAGTCGAATATCAATTTGATCGCTCACGAATTACGTTTTATTTTACCGCAGACGACCGAATAGATTTCAGGAATCTTGTTCGTGACCTCGCGGGGATTTATCATACAAGAATTGAATTGAGGCAGATCGGGGCGCGCGACGAAGCAAAAAAGATTGGGGGAATCGGCGTCTGTGGAAGAGAAGTCTGCTGCTTGACATGGATGGACCGGATCAAACGGGTGACCATCGATCATGCGCGCGTTCAAAGAGTTACTTTGACGCCGCGAAGGCTGGCGGGAGCGTGCGGCAAAATCAAATGTTGTATCTTGTTTGAAATGCAAAACTACATTGATGCCCGTAAGAAATTTCCGCAGCTCAATTCAAGTATTGTCACGCCAAGAGGAAATGGTCGAATAGAAAAGATCGATATATTTAACAACAGAATTTTTGTGAGATACCAGGGCACGGGTGCCATCGAGCCGATTTCTCTGGATGAAATGAAATTGTATCAAACTCAAAAACATTAACGGATAAACATTGCAGCAAAATTTCTCTCGCACTCTCGTTACAGCAGCGCTTCCTTATGCAAATGGCCCGATCCACCTGGGTCATCTTGCGGGCGCATACTTGCCCGCGGATATTTACGTTCGCTATCTTCGCATGAAAGGCGACGACGTAATATTTATCTGCGGTTCCGATGAGCATGGCGTCCCGATCACTATAACTGCGGAAAAGGAAGGCGTGTCGCCTCAGCAGATCGTGGATCGGTACCATGCGATGAACAAAGAAAGCTTCGAAAAATTCGGAATTAGTTTCGATAATTATTCGAGAACGAGCCTTCCGGTGCATCACCTTACAGGGCAGGAATTCTTTCTCGAATTCTATCGACAAAAAATCCTAGTTGAGAAGAATGCGAAGCAGCTTTATTGTGAAAAGGACAGGATGTTTCTCGCGGATCGATATGTCGAAGGGACTTGTCCGGTGTGCGGAAACCTGGAGGCACGCGGGGACCAGTGCGAAAGATGCGGAACCTGGCTCGAACAAACTCAACTTCTGGATCCTAAGTGTAAAATTTGCGGCTCTGTCCCGATCGTTCGCGAAACGAAGCATTGGTATTTTCCGCTCGGCAAATTCCAAAAGCGGCTTGAAGAATACGTCGATTCGAAGAAATGGAAGGTAAATGTTCGCAGTTACGTTGATAACTGGCTGAAAGAAGGTTTGGAGGATCGAGCCGTCACACGCGACTTGCACTGGGGCATCCCCGTGCCATTGCAAGGCTATGAAAACAAAGTTCTTTATGTTTGGTTTGAAGCTGTATTGGGGTACATTTCTTCAACTAAAGAACTGTCGCAAAAGCGAAACGAAAAAGACCTTTGGAAAAAATATTGGCAGAATGACGGTACGAGATATATAGCATTCATCGGAAAAGACAATATTGTCTTCCATACTTTGATTTTTCCCGCGATGCTGATGGCATGGAACGACGGTGGAAAATCCAATTACATACTTCCCGACGCGGTGCCCGCGAACGAGTTTTTGAATTTCGAAGGGAAGAAGTTTTCCAAAAGCCGCGGCTGGGGAATTGATCTCAAAGATTTCCTGGAAGTTTTTCCATCCGATACTTTGCGTTATGCGCTGGCGCTGAACCTTCCGGAATCGCGCGACAGCGATTTTTATTGGAAAGATTTTCAAGCTCGCGTGAATAACGAGCTTGCCGATACGCTTGGAAATTTTGTAAACCGGACGCTGCAGTTTATTCAGCGTTATTACGATGGTAAAGTTCCGGCCGCCGGAAAAATGAACGAACTTGATAAACGGGCAGTGTTACAAATAGAAGAAGCGCCGATAAAGGTCGGAAAATTCTTTGAGGATTTTAAGTTCCGCGATGGAGTCGTCGAGGCGATGTCTCTCGCGCGGACTGCCAACAAATATTTCAACGATTCGGAGCCGTGGAAAACACGCACGGAAAGTCCGGGGCAGTGTGCCACTACATTGAATATCTGTGCCCAGCTGACCCGGTCGCTCGCGGTTCTTTTATCGCCGGTCATTCCTTTTGCTTCGCAAGAAATTTGGGAGATGGTACAACTTGACGGTACTGCTGCGAAAGCGAAATGGAATTCTGCGGGGGAAATGCAAATCGAGTCCGGGGAACAAATCGGTGAATTGAAGCTTTTGTTTAATAAAATTGAAGATTCCGTTATTATGGGGCAAATTTTGAAAACGACCGGTGAAGAGGAGAATCGGGAACCGCCTATCCCGAAAAGTGCGATTGCTCCGATTAAACCGCAAATATCCGTAGATGATTTTAGAAAAGTTGATATGCGAGTCGGCAGAATTGTCGGCTGTGAAAAGGTGGAAAAGTCCGAGAAACTGTTGAGATTAGAAGTGCAAATCGGCGAGGAGAAACGGCAAATAGTTGCTGGAATATCTAAACACTACAAGCCTGAAGACCTTACTGGTAAAAATATTATCGTGGTGGCAAATCTCGCACCTGCTAAACTAATGGGACTTGAATCAAACGGCATGTTGTTGGCTGCGTCCACCGAGGATGGGAAGCTCACAATACTTACGACTGCCTCGGACATCGAAAGCGGCAGCGCGGTAAGATGAGAGTCTTTGCTTTTTGCCGTGTTTTTACGAGGTTTTCTTTATATATTCTTCATCATGGCATCGCGCGTTTGGGATACCAAAGAAATTAGGCGAAAAGATATAAGTGTAGGCGAGATTTATAAGCTTTCACACGAGAAGACAAAGTTGCACCCAATAAACGGGGATGTGGGCTTTGGTAAGCTCGTAACCGATAAAAATGTCCACCGTCCCGGTCTTGCGCTTGCCGGATACGTAGATTTATTCACTTACAGCCGCGTCCAGATTTTCGGGAATACTGAGGTTCGCTATCTCAGCTCTCTTAAATTTGAGGAACGCCGCCGCGCACTTCAGACTATTCTCCAATTCGACTTACCGTGCATAATTTTTTCTGATAACAATGAAATGGAGCAAGAGCTCGTCGATCTTATTACGGAGCGTGGCGTTTCTGTCTTCGGCAGCTCGCTCGAAACGACGCGTCTCGTCTATTTTCTCGGCGAATTTCTCGATGATGTTTTTGCACCCAGCACAGTGATCCATGGTTCATTAGTTGATGTGTATGGCGTTGGACTATTGCTTGTCGGAAAAAGCGGGATTGGAAAGAGCGAGATCGCGCTCGATCTTGTGGAACGGGGACACAGAATAGTTGCTGACGATGCCGTCGGAGTTGTTCGTCAAGGCGAGGATCTTCTAATCGGCAAGAGCTCTAATATTGCTCAACATTTTATGGAGGTTCGCGGCTTAGGAGTAATCGATGTCCGAAGCGTTTTCGGGATCAGATCTGTCAGGAAGCGTAAGAGAATCGAAGTGGTGGTGGAACTTGAAGAATGGGATCCTCACGAGGAATACACGCGTACCGGACTCGACCACGATTATATCTCAATACTCAGCGTCGAAATTCCGCTGATCAAGCTGCCGATTTTGCCGGGCAAGAATATCACGGTGATTGCTGAGGTTGTTGCGTTGAATCACATTCTCAATTTGTACGATTACGACGCTGCGGAAGTGTTCAATCAAAAAATTCAAGAAGCGATAAAGAAGAAAAAGAAGGAAAGCACCAGTGCCAACCAGTATTTCCAAAGAGATATTGAATAGATGAGGAGAAGCAAGTCTGGTAAATTCGGGAATGAAACAAAAGGCACTGCTTCAGTTTCAGGAAATCTAAGTGGCAAAGTTGCTATAGTAACGGGTGGCTCAAGAGGAATAGGTAAATATATTTCGAAGCGGCTGGCACATGAGGGTGCGTCGGTTGCAATCGCCGGGAGAACTCTTGCTGATCTTAGAGTCGTAGCGGAAGAAATTGTCGAAGACGGCGGGCGAGTGATCGTCGTACAAACCGATGTATCGAATGAAAAAAGCGTCCACAGGCTTCTCAGCAAAACTCTTACAGAGTTCGGGACAATCGATATTCTCGTCAACAATGCAGGCCAATATATGGAGAAATCCGTCACCGATATGTCTGTCGAAGAGTGGAACAATGTTATCGGGACAAATCTGACTGGGCCGTTCCTTCTTTCGAGGGCAGTTCTACCGGAGATGATCGAAAAAATGGACGGGACTATAGTCATGATTTCTTCCACATCGGGTAAACGGGCGAAGGCAAATTCCACGGCATTCTCTGCATCGAAATTTGGCATTGAGGGATTTTCAGAAGCCCTTCTCAGAGAAGTCAGAAATTATAACGTTCGGGTGATCGTGGTGACGCCGAGTGCCGTCGATTCGAGCGACAGAGATCCGCAACAACTATTAAAAGGCGGTGAAGGCGCTAAACTCCGCGCTGAAGATGTGGCAAAAGTAGTCGTCGAAGCGATCAAGCTCCCGCCGCGCGCTCTCGTTAGAGAAATAGAACTATGGGCGACAAATCCGTAGTTAACTCATGGCTCATGGTTCACAGTGCCGAAAAATAATGAATCGTTTTCAATTGCATTTACTGACAATTGCTATTGGCAGCAAGACATGAACTATAAACCATCCTACCTAAAGCTTTACGAATCAGGGGAACTGGAAAGAAGGATCGAAAGTCTTTACGGAATGCTTTCGTCGTGCAATATTTGTCCGCTTGATTGCCGGGTCGATCGCAAAGAGGGCCAAATTGCAAGGTGCTATTCACGTTATCTTCCAATTGTAAGCTCGTTCTGCCCGCACTTCGGTGAAGAGCCGCCCCTCGTCGGAACAAACGGCGCCGGAAATATATTCTTCGGCAATTGCAACCTTCGTTGTGTCTATTGCCAGAATTATCAGATCAGTCAAAATTATAGGACCGAAATAGAAAATGAAGTGAGTTTTGGACGGCTTGCTGAAATTATGCTTGAGCTTCAATCCAAAGGATGCCACAATATCGGACTTGTTTCACCGACGCATTTTGTCCCGCAAATTTTGAAGTCGTTGCATGTCGCAATCGAGAACGGGTTAAGCCTGCCCTTAGTTTACAACACCAACGCTTACGATTCTGTCGATGTGCTTCGGATGCTGGATGGCATAGTGGATGTTTATCTTCCTGATTTGAAATACAGCTACGATTCCGACGGGTATAATTATTCGAAGGTGAAAGAGTACCCTCGATTTGCAAGGCTTGCGATCAAAGAAATGCACAAACAGGTCGGAAGCGAGCTTCTGTTGGATGATGACGGCTTGCTGAAGCGCGGATTATTGATTCGCCATCTGGTCTTACCGAACGATGTAGCCGGCACCGAGGAAACTATAAGATGGATTTCAGAAGAACTAGGGAAAGCCGTCGCTGTTTCGATAATGTCGCAATATTATCCGACGAATAAGGCTGAATCGATCACACTTCTGAACCGGCATATCCGCGAATCGGAATATGAGAAGGCCCTGGCTCTTCTTGACAAATATGGGCTGGAAAATGGTTGGATGCAGAACTTCGAAAGCAACGACTATTACAAACCCGATTTCACGGATCGTGTGGAGCCATTTCCGCAATACACTTCTCGGGAAACCGAGCCTCACGGGACATAATTCTTAATAGACTCAAGAGCTAAATCGTTAATCTTCTTCGAATGGGAAAAATATCTCGCGTGAAGAGGGGTCGGATTTTTCCTTTATAGAAATTCCCTTCGGATATATTTCAAGCTCGATTTTGTCTTTCAAGTAGCCCGTGATGATTGCTGTAAACAGTTCTTCTTCTTCCTTGCGCGTGAGCCGGCGCGACGGTACGCCACTTCCGTGCGCAGGTTCTTCGATTTTATTGTCATCCATGACGTTCTCTCGTTTAATTGTCGAATTATTTTCACTCTTCCTGAGTGTTCTATCATTCTTATCGGAACATTTCCGGTCGGGTTTAATTGTTGAAGACCATGTAAAGGTGTTGAAACTTGAAGATCTCGACTGAATCGCCGAAGTCGCCCGACTTTGGCGACGGTGCGTTCAAGAAGATAAGCGACTCTCGGTGAACGCAAACAGCGAGTTCAACTCAACTGTCTAAAAGTCACCTTCTATTTGAGTTAAGGCACTTCTCGTTGCTATTGATCATTTATCTTTGATAGAACATTTGCAGCTTCTTGCGCTGTCCGGTTTGGCGGTCTCTCTATTCCATTTATTTTTTGTCGTAAGCTAATTGGGACCATCTTCACCCAGTGAGATCCATTCGCTCCGTCATCGATCCATCTCTCCGATTCCTGGAACGGAGGAGAGCTCCCTCTGGAGTTTTTCGGTTGATGTTTTATATCCTTCATGTCGTGATGTCTCCATTTTATGTTAATGTCTTTGGTATTCTCGCTTGATATCGCCTGCAAATTCCAATGCTTGTCGTTCATCGTTGAACCAATGAGACGAGATCGGTTTTTTAAACCATAAGAATTTCGTCCAGCGCCGTACGATCCAGGAAGAAGGATCCGAGTCCCTGTGAATTAGCTCAACGAAGCAGCCTCGAGCACTTGAGATGACTATTCTTTCCAAGACTTTTTCCTCCTTGTATCTTTGAAAATGGTGTCCTCTACCATGATGTTAACGATTTCTTTCCTGTAGTTTTCCTTTGTGCTGGTCGAGCCACTCGAGCATAGCGTGTGCACTTCCGGTGGCCAGCGCAACACACGAATCGGCGGCACCATAATACATATGAATGGTGTCACCATCCGGGTCAATAGTGTACCCGCATGGAAAGACTGCATCGTCCACATCCCCGTGCCGTTCGTAAGATTCCTCAGGCCCAAACATCCACTCGTCGCCGCGCATGAGGCAAAGCTCCGGTGTCTGCAAATCAAATAGCGCGAGACCAAGCCGGTAAATAGCTCCGGCGGCAGTTTGCCGTACTCCGTGATAAATTACCAGCCAACCTTGCGGAGTCTCGATGGGCGGAGACGAAAGTCCGATCTTGTTGGCGTCCCACCATCCGCCGAGTCGGGCTTCGAGCATCAGCTTGTGCCCACCCCATTGTCGCAAGTTAGTGGAGTATGATATCCACATATCAGCCCTCGGCATATTGACCGGGCGATGGATTAACACCCATTGGCCGTCAATTCGGCGAGGCAGGAGAGCCGCGTCTTTATCCTCCGGCTGCATGACTAGACCATAGCGCTCAAAGTGTGAGAAATCTTCTGTAAAGGCGAGTGCGACACCAGGACCGTTGCTTGTGTAAGCAGTATAGACAACTGCGTACTTTTCCAATTCTGGAATGAATGTAACACGCGGGTCTTCGATGCCCCACAACTCTTCAGGAAAGTGTTCAGGATCAGGAATCAAGGTGGGCTGTGCGTCAATTTGCCAGTTGTCCTTGCCATTCACAGAACGCGCAGCGCATAAATGCGAAAGTCCGCGCCTGTCTCGACCCGGCAGAGAAGCAGAGTGGTCCCATCGCGCAACAAAGTAGCGCCCGGGTTGAAGACGGTGTTGACCGGATAAGGCCAGTCGGCGGCGGTCAGAATTGGATTTGATTTATTCCGAATAAACAGTTCGGGAAAATGGTTGTTCATAGATGTTGTGTCTCCATTAATAAAAGCGTGTTTTCGGCCAGCTTGAGCTCCAAAAGAGCTTGAAGAAAAGCGAGTGTGGATTCGGCGCCTTGATTTTCGTTTGGACGATCGGGGTGCAGTCCATCGCGGCAGCCGCCGGTTGTCGGGTCATAAATCGGAAGGTCGAGATCGTTGCGTCCCAGAAACCACTCGAACGCACGCCGGCCTTCTTTGCGCCATCGCTTGTCACCGGTAATTCGATATGCGACCAAGCAAGCGGATACGGTCGCTTGAGCTTCCACCGGCTGCTGATCGAATCTTGCGCGCTTACCACCCCGTTCGTAAAAACCATTTGATCCGATGGGAACAAAGTGCCCGCCATTACTATTTGTTCGCTGCAAATCAATCAGCCAACTAAGCGACTCTAAGCCCGCATCGGCCATTTCTTTGTTCGACATCGATTCACCGCACAACATCAGGGCATGAGGCAGAGCGGCATTGCAATATGTCAGTGCGTCCTCGTACCATTGCCATTCGTGGACATGATGGTTTTTATAAAGTCTAAGAAGCCGTCCGGATAATTCCTCGCGTACCTGACTTGCCCGCCGATCGCCGGCAAATCGGTGAACGTATTCATGAATCCCTATGAGTGCAAATGCCCATGCTCGCGGACTGGTCGTATCCGAAATGGCTCCCAGCGTCTGCTCGAACAGCCTGCCCGCCATGCTCTGCAGTGAAGGCGTGTTGGAACGTCCCAGGACCGTGCCGAGTGCCCATAATGCGCGTCCATGGCTGTCATCGGAACCTTTTTCTTCCAGCCATCTGTGCTGGTAATCCATGAAGTTACGAAACCTGCCGGAATCGGAATTGAAAGCGTACCAAACGAATGCAAGATACCTGGATTCTAATTCCAAAGCTTCGCCGTTACCGAGTTCTTCCAGTAGTGCACTTACCATTAATGCGCGGGCATTGTCGTCTGTGGTGTAACCCTCTCGATAATTAGGTACTATAAAGAGTGCATGTTGGAGCATGCCCGTCTCGTCCGTCATGCGGAGTAAGTGATCCAGTTTAAGAGAGGGTAACTCGACAGGATATTTGTCCAGCGCTTTCACCGTAAAGCTTTGTGGAGTGAAATGTCTTCGCTCAGCTCGGGCGTGCTCAAAACACTCCATATAACGCTGTGCCACTTGCGGCCAGATCATCGCGCGTCCAAAAAGGTATGCCCGTTTCCGCATTGCTTGTCGTTCCGACTCGTTGCTCAGTAAGCTGATCGCTTGGGCGGCCATTGCCGCCGGATCGCTGAAAGGAACAAGGACTCCTCGCCCTTCAGCGAGCATTTCTTCAGCGTACCAGTAGGGCGTTGAGATAACCGCTTTTCCGGCGCCGAGAGTATATGCAAGCGTGCCCGAAGTAATCTGTGCTGCGTTGAGATAAGGAGTGATGTAAATGTCCGCTGCGTTAATAAACTCAATCAGTTCCTCCAAACTTACGAAGCGATTGTAGAAAATCACGTTACTTTCCACTCCCTTTTCCTGTGCCAGCCATTGCAGGGACATCCTGTACGCCTCGCCTTCGTGCTGGATAACATGGGGATGGGTCGCCCCGACTATCATGTAAACCGTGTTCGGATACCGGGCCACGATATCAGGAAGAGCATTGATGACAGTCTCAATTCCTTTGCTCGGTGAGAGTAATCCAAAACTCAATAACACAATCTTGCCCTCGACGCCGAACACGTCTTTATTGAAGCTCGGATCGGCAAATGCCACATCGGGTATGCCGTGCGGGATCCTGACAATCTTTTCGGCAATTATTTGATAAGTCTCCTGAAGAATTTCTGCTCCGCGGTCGCTCATGACTACTAAGCGATCCGACAATGCTCCGACTTCTTTCAGCACCCTGCGTTGATCCGGATCGGGGCTGCGAAGAATAGTATGCAGAGTCGTTACAACCGGCATGCGCAATTCCCGCAGGAGCGCGAGAATATGGCTACCCGCTCGTCCTTCGAAAATGCCGTACTCGAATTGGAGGCAGGCGACGTCCACGTTATTGATGTTCAGGAAGTCGGCGGCGCGCCTGTAGGAATCGATGTCCTTCTCTGTGAGCTCAAATCGAACACGATCAGGGTATTCGTAGCCTAATTCGATGTCGTTGACTGGCAAGGCAATGAAAGTTTTGTCGCTGTATTTGGCGGCCATGGCCTCACATAGGTCGGTCGTGAAAGTGGCAATGCCGCACTGACGTGGAAGGTAGTTGCCGATGAAGGCGATCCGGTTTATTGTGGTATTAGTTGATATGTGTTCCGTGACGTCCTCTGTTATTTCTCCCACTTGTCGGCGAGAAATCAAGTCTTGAGGTTTGAGCTTTCCGGAAGGATAAACTATTTCCCTTGATTGACTTGAAGTTTGAAGAACTCAATCGTGTTTCTCGTTTTCCTGTCTAGGCCGGGGCTGAGAGGGTTTACCACTATCCTTTTTATTATATGGATTTGCAGTTTGCCGTTGCGGTCCCTTCACTCTATTAACAGTTGACTTGGCTTTCCGCGGAGGCGTGATCGAGTGTTGCTTGCCGCGATTGTTGCTCGTCGAATTTGTGGTCCTCGGCTGTTGTCCCTGTGCTTTACTGATAGATGGATTGACGGACCGCGGCGAGGGTGGTTGTTGGTTTCCACGGCTGCTATTCGTGGAATTTATATTCCTTGGTCTGGTCAACACTGTCCTTTCCGATGGCGGCTTCACATCCGTTGCATTTACTACTCTCGAAGGCACAGGTTTCTTTTCATTGCGATTACCACGCCCTACTTGCGGTCTATACATCTGCAGTTGGCCATGGCTCATAGCCTGTCCCGGTTTATTGCTATCATGAATAACTACAAGGGTGACGGTTTTACCCGTGGCTTTTTGCACATCGTTTCTGTCAGGCCCAGCTGCATACCTGGCATGTCGGTCATTATCAGTATAAACTCTATTAATAGCTGTGGAATTATTGATTATCGTGACATTGTTTCTCTCTTCGACACGATACCTATCAACATCGTGCCTTCTGAAATCCCTGTCCCTAACAAATATCCAGCGATTGCCGGGCATTTCGTATGACCCACCGGCGTAAACCTCAATGCCCACGCCGGGACGCATCGGTGCCCAGCCATAATAGCCATCCCCTTGTCTCCACGTTACCCATGCAGGTCCCCAGACATTATCGGGAACCCAGAACCAACCATAAGCATTATCGTAATCCCAGCGACCATAATGGAACGGTGCCCATCCCCATTCGTAATCTGACACCCACGTCCAGCCATCATCTGATAAGACCCAATAGCCTCCGGTTGAATAAGGAGCAAAATCTGGTCCGGCATCCGGAAACCACACATAGCCATAATTGGGATAGTCAACCCACTGGCCATAGGGACTCAATTGATCATAAAAGACCTGGAAATTAACAGCACCTTCTTGTGCTGATGCCTGTTTCGGCAATATTGCACAAGTAATAATCAATGCAATGATTACCGCAAATATCTTAGTTAGTGAGTTCATGGTACTCGTCTCTTCTTTTCATTTTCTAATTGTGAATCACTCAAATTAGTCTCAATGCATGCGTACCGTTGTCTCTTGCTAAGTCACGCTTGTCCTTTAGCGCTTGATTGGAACCGGATGTCAACCGCTGAAGATTCTGGAAACGATAGCCAGTATGGCGATTGCCAGAAGCAAATGAATAAAGCCTCCCATGAGGTGAGAAGTAAGGATCCCCAGGAGCCACAATGCAATCAAGACAACAGCAATTGTGTATAACATATCAATTGCCTTTCTCTGTTAATGGTTCATTTCTTATGCTTTTCAAAATCAGCTTCCTATAACCAGTCTCTGAGGGCCACGATCATTTCCTCGTGTAGTTTCAGCAGCCCGGCTATAAATTCAGCAGTGTCAATATCTGTCTCATTGATCGTGGCGTCCGGATTACAGTTTGTCAGTTCGTGGATTATGGTTTCATGGTCGTCAAGCAGGGCTTCAATGATTTGGTCCTGTTTTGTGAATCTCTCATTATGGCCGGTTAGACGAGTCGCCTCAAGAGATTCCTGGATGGTTGAGTGACCAAGCTGTTCCAGCGCACGATTTCTCTGGGAGACATCGACAACAATGGCGTCAAGGGACTCATGCTGGTACTCGAATAACTTACGCAGATCGCTGAAGTTGCTTCCAATCACGTTCCTGAATGCTTCTCTCGTTCTCATGGAGAGTACGCGCTCATCGGTCAACAATGAATTTAAAGATGCTGCCATTTCTTCTGATTGCCTATCGGCGATTTCTATTTTTAGCTTCATTTTTTTCATGCTGACAAGATTAATATCGTACCTCGCGTCGCCATACGGCGTATTGATTATTCCGTCTGACGACCGAGGTCCATTCCTACCTGGAGAATGCGTAAAACCTTTTCATTAAGGGGGTTAAACTCCGGAATCCGAGGCACCTGTTCGATCGCGTCGTTCGTAAGGTTACAACTTGGTATTCTCAGAAGGTGCTATTCCTTTTCTCCAAGGAAATAATCTGAACCGTAAATTTCCCCGGTTCCTGAAATCGTAGAGCCTGTGAACATCCAGCCAGGAGATTGAGACGAGTCCTTTATATTTGGCCGATATCCCGGCAAGCAATTCCTCCAACGACTTGCCCCAATAACCGGCACCACTTTTCCTCAACATTGCCCTGATTCTTTCGAATCGTTCCCATTTCACTGAGTATATTCCTCTCTTGTAGGAATCCAATCTGGATTTCCGAATCTGGTCCTAAACGTTATGGTAGAAGTATATGCATGATTGTGTCAGCAACGAATGCCTCAAAGGGATGAAAAGGGAGCTACATCCTTTTTTACCGCATCATTCCGGGGTTATAGAAACCCTTTCTCTATCTTACCGGGCAGTCCTTAGCAGAAAGAAACTGTGCAATATCGTCCAATTTCCGGCAAGCGAAGGAACCGGCACGTTCCGTTCCTTACCACCACATAATTTGTTGCTCACAGATGCCGTATTTGTCATCAGTATTGGCTCATTCAATCCGTGTCACCGATGTTCTCTTCCTTGGCAGACTTGATTTTCCCTCCTCGCTCGCTTAGTTTTTTTGAAGTGAAGGAGACGTTACGCGGTATATTATCGTAGCTACGCTTATGATTGCGCTGTCGCAGTCCGGTGTTGCACAGACACTTTCAGCTCAAGAAGAAGATTATGCAAACTGCTTTCAGGAGTTGAAAGCTGCAGAAGATCAAAACGTCAACTTATGGGGAAGAGATATGTATGGTCCGGTGCTTCTTGTGAATCCGAAAACAAGAGAAGTGTACTCGAATTTTCCGGATGCGGGCGGGGCGCTAAGCTGGGACGGGGCAGCTTACTCTGGACGGCTGCCGGTAGACATTAATATATTCAATACAAAGGTTCACTGGAACGGCAGAGAATGGGCGATGGTAATGCTGCCGCTCCCCGGCAACAAGGAAGACCGAATAAACCTGCTTGCACATGAGTTGTTCCATGTTGCCCAGCCGTATTTAGGCTTCCGCGGCTATAGTCCGGACAATAACCAGCTCGATGAGAAAGAAGGAAGAATTTGTCTCCGCCTGGAGCTCGAAGCGCTCAGGCAGGCTCTGGAAGCGGCGTCTTTAGGCGATATGAAGAAACATGTTACGGATGCTTTGATCTTCAGGGAATACCGGTACATCCTTTATCCGGGCGCTAAGATGACCGAGAATCTTCTTGAACTCAATGAAGGCATGGCCGAGTACACAGGTGCAATGATTGCCGACAGAACCGGGAATGAAGCGATCTATCACTTCGAGAGGAGTATAAACGAGTTTGTGAGATTCCCAACTTTCGTGAGGTCGTTTGCATACGTGACCACGCCGATTTACGGATACCTGCTGCGCAGTGTCGATAAGTACTGGAACAAGGAAATATCGGACGGTACAAACCTGACGGATTTTTTCATTCTCTCATTTGGAATAACATTGCCTCCTGACTTGCAGGACGTGGCACACTCTAATGAAGACCGGTATGGTGGCAGTGTCATAAGGGCGGAGGAGACCACGAGAGAGACGATAATCGAAAATCAGGTTGTTAAGTATAGGAGCGAATTCATCGAGAAGCCCCACCTCGAAATCTTATTCGAAAAGATGAAACTCGCATTCGATCCGATTAGCCTCGTGCCTCTTGATGACCGAGGGACGGTCTATCCGAACATTCGCATTACCGACAACTGGGGAATTCTGACTGTCGAAAATGGCGCGTTGATGAGCCCAAGATGGGACAACATAATCGTCAGCGCACCGACAAAAATCGATGGCACGAATGTGGCCGGTGATGGCTGGACTCTTCAATTGAACGACGGCTATGTGGTGGTCGAGGACAATCTCACGGGAAACTACAAGCTTGTAAGGCAGTATTAGCAGGTCGAACACGGTTAACGGTCGTCGGCGGTCGCCTTAAACTTTGGCTCTGGCGATTAATTACGCCACAATATGAGTTTTCTACTCCAGATTCTCCCTTTCTTATGGCCGCATCGCCTCAATTGAAGGAGAATATCTATCTTATCGTAAACGGCCTCTGAATTTACATTTGAGTTCGATGCTCAGCCGCTTCAGCTACCGTCGGAGACCGGCATTGTAAATTCTTAAGCTAGCTCGTCCAAATGCTCATTTCGTAGAATTGAGACCGAATTTTCGGAGCCGGGCTAATTGCCGATCACGGAGATGTTTCCGACAATTGTCCTGAGAGTTCCGTCGGTGAATGTATGATTCGCCGCCTCCAGTCGATTGTGCAGCGAAAGCTTCTTCATAATGCTCTGGACATGGTTTTTGACGATGCGGGTCGGGGTATGGAGCTTTCGCCCGATTTCCTTATCGCTTAAGCCTTCACCCAGTAACTCGAAAACTCCTTTTTCATGCTTTGTCATCCGTACCGACTCATTCGCATTTATTCTCTTGCCCTTGATTGCGTGTTCCACGATTTGGGAAAAAAGCGAGTCTGCGACCTTTGGCGGCAGAACTTGTGCCCCTTCTGCAACCGAGTGTAAAGTCAACAAGAAGTCGTCAAGCGTCGTGTCTTTGAGAACAAAGCCCGATGCTCCTGCTTTCGTGTAACGCATGACGTCACCTCGCAACGGAGCGAGATCCATTACGACAACCTTCGCCTTCGGAAATCCTTTCTTAACGATTTCCACCGCATTTAAGCTGTTGTGACTGCGGAGATCTAAATCCAACACAATGACATCCGGCTTCAATCGATGAATCTTAATACTTGTACCATCACCGTCGCCCGGCATCGCATATGTTGTGATGTCCTTCTGCAGCTTAAGAATCGCTCTAAGCCCCTCACGGAGCAAGTGATTCTCTTCGATAAGCAGTAACCTGATCTTTTTCATTTGATGCTCCCGCATAGCTGTCTCTTAAATCGTTCGGAGAATTGAATGCATTCCTCATTCCATTTTTATGAGGCAGGAACGATTTCATAAACTGGATTCCTATATAAACTATAGGAATTGCCGCGCGGATTCAATCGTCCGGTAGGATGAAAAAGGGACTAACTCTTCTAAATCCAGTATTACTCTTCGTCGATAAGAGAAACGCTTTCTTCAGCCTTCACCACGTCTGCATTCGTAAGAGCGTACGTAGCAATTTGAACGCGAGAACGAAGGAGGAGCTTCTCAAGTATATTATGGACATGGCTCTTCACAGTGTATGTCGATAGGTGAAGATTACTCGCAATTTCCTTATTCGATAGACCATCCGCTATCAATTCGATTACCTGCCGTTCGCGCTTTGTCATTCGAACAGCTTCGATCACTCGGGGTGCAGGAATCGTACTGGTGACAGCCTGCTCCACGATTTGGGAGAAAAGCGAGCCCGTCATGAGTTGAGGTAGGACTTTCCTTCCATGGGCGACCGACCGAATGGTTTTCAGAAAATCCACAGTCGTAGCGCCCTTAAGCACAAATCCGGATACGCCAGCCTTAACGAACATTAAAATGTCTGCTTCGGTGGGGGCAAGGTCCATGACTATCACTTTCGTGTCGGGACAATCCGCTTTGACTGACTTTACAATTTCGAGACTGCTGTAGTCTCTCAAACCGAGGTCCAGTAATAGCAGGTTCGGCTTCAGATCGCGTATCTTCTGAAGAGGTTTCCTGGCACTTCCGCCCTCTGAGACAACTTTTATATCGGGCTGCCTTTTGATTATAGAAGAAATACCCTCACGAAGGAGCGGATTATCTTCAATGATCAGTATTCGAATTTTCTCGGCCAAGCGTTTTCGCCTTCCTGCCACGTCCTATATTCCGGTAATATGTGCCATGGATTATTTCCATCGACTTAAGTGATAGAAATTTAAGGAATTTGAAGCAGTCGTTCAAATGAGCATAATTGAAGGGATGGCGGTAGGGATGGGCTTTTGCAGGGAAAAGCATCGGAAATGGGAAATACCATGATCAGGCTTCAATCGGCTGATTGAAGCAATGCGAGCGGGATGACCTCTGGCTAAGACAGTATCCGGGGGAAAGCTTTAAGCGTTCCCCTTAGCCACGAGCTGCGGCACTAAGACCGGTTGTCTGCCAACTTCCTTCTTGAAACGCTTTTCTTCAGCCTTTAGATATGCGTTCGGGTCGTGGTACATCGCGCCCTTAGGGAGCCAATCCCACAATGTTCCCAGATCATTTTTTATCATATCCGAATAGAACGGTGGAAGATCAGTGGTCTCTTGTTCGAAGTAGTTCCGAAACTGCGGGTCAGTTTGCAGCAGCCGGCGCACTTCGGTAAAATACTTGATCCTGCCGAATCCTTCCGAGGAGACGGCTCGTATTACGTTCATCAGCCGCGGCTTTATCGCACCGTTTGCTTTGAATCGCTTGGCGATGGCTTTCCATGTGAAAGTATACCTTGTGAGGTCGATGACATTGTCGTAAAATTCCGGCCATGAGTAATTCTTCGGTTTCACATTCATTGCGTGATTGTTATCCAGGAAGTGGAACGGGAATGGGAGGACCTGGCCTGCTCGCTGATATTCAAGGTTCAACGGCGCGGCCTGTCCGAATGCCGAGAGAAGTGAATAACCGGGGAATGCGCCGGGCGTCATGTCAAGAAATTTTTTCGTTAACTCGAACGGCTCTGAGCCTTCATCGGTGCCGAGCCCTAGTACGAAGTTCGCCTGAACATACGGAATGTACCGCATAATCATGTTAACATGCTCGGAGACATGGTTGACTTTCGTGATGCCGGAGATTCCGCTTGTTCTTGATTTGCCTCCAAGTTCGTACCATGACTCAATTCCGGGCAGAATTGCTTTGAAGCCGTTGCGCTTCAGCCTCTTCACATGTTCCTCGGATAACAACGACAGGCTGCTTTCAGCAATAAAATCTATGCTGTCCGGCGGCACGGCCTCCTCGATCGCATTCATATAATCGTCGAACCTTATCCCGAAGTTAGGGTCGTGCCAGCCGACTATCGGGCGCCTGAACTTTTCGAGAAGAAACGAGAGGTCTTCTTTCAATACGTCGAAGTCGAGCGGCTGGTATGGAATCACCGAATCGATGCAGAAGCTGCACGTGTATGGACATCCGAGGCTTCCGATCATCGGGACCAGTTTTATGAATGGCGCTTTCTTGAGAGTCGCTTCTATGAACTTCCATCGCTCGCGCACTCCGGGAATAGATGCCGGCTGCTGCTTTGCGGTGATATGCAGGCCAATTGGCCGGTGCTGTGAGCAATCATCCAAGACTTCATGGATGACATGTTTATCAGTCAGGCCCAGGACATAATCGAAATACTTTTGTGCATCCTGTGGGTAGCAGCGCGCGTGCGGGCCGCCGAGCACAGTGATCGCTCCGCGCGATCGGAAAAGATTGCTTAATGCATAAGCCGTCTGCCCCGCCTCGCTGAACGCGCCGATAAATACTATATCTACATTTTGCGGAAGTTCGTCCACCAAATTTTCAAAACCGGTGTAGCATACGAGTGTGACATCATGTCCGAGTTCCTCGCACCATACTCCAAGTATCTGTGGCATGATGCTCGCAAAGTTTGCATTCATTACACGCGCCCATAATGCACGCGTCGGCCCCTTCGTTACGAGGTCGATTATTCCAATTCGAAGTTTGCGTTTGATAATGACTCCTGCTTTTATATTTCATTTCATTTCACTTCAGTTCAGTCGGGCAAAGAATGGATCGAATGGTACTTCTTCTCTCTTACCGTTTACTGTTCGCTTTTCGTCAACTGTTAAAATACAGAAGCCGATATTATCATAAAATCGGTCAAAGGGATTAGACCGTTGGAGTGGTAATTTGACAGCTAATCGCGGAGCCTTCTTAAGGAATCACATGTCGGGTCAAGGATGCGTGCGGATGACAGATGGCAACATATGAGCATGAAACGATGTATTTCGAATCAGCTAAATAAGGCAACCGGTGAACTATAGAGCCGCCGAAGACAATTGTAGAAATGCAGGCCTGAAGCACCTATATTATCCTTCATGGAAATAAAACATCGGATGCTTTAAAATGCGTTTTGATCAGGCGAGCACCAATTAGATTTTCGGGATGTCTTGATAACAGACTTATCAGCAACTAAACGCGGATGGCGCTAATGAAAATAACTGAAGAGTTCAAACAATTCGCAATCAAAGGGAACGTCGTGGACATGGCCATTGGCATCGTTATTGGCGCTGCTTTTGGGACGGTAGTAAGGTCCATGGTTGACGACATTATAACTCCTCCTCTTGGAAGGATCCTCGGGGGTATGGATTTCAGTAATTTGTTCATCAACCTCTCTTCAGGATCGTACAGTTCGCTGGCCGCAGCAAAACAAGCCGGTGCCGCAACCATAAACTACGGCCTGTTTCTCAACAGCGTGATTTCATTTATTATTGTCGCGTTCGCGCTATTCATCGTGGTTAAAATGATGAACAAGTTGAAAAAGGAGGCGCCCGCGCCCGAACCGAATACCAAAGAGTGCCCGCAATGTAAATCTATCATCTCAATCAAAGCATTGCGCTGCCCGTTTTGCACGTCGCAGCTTTAGGTTTGTTAAGGTCATAACCACTGAGGATTCCTATGTCATGCAAATGGCGTTTGCATCATTGCAGAATCATGTCCAATAATTTTATTAACCGCTATACACTAAATGGAGAATAATCATGAAGAAATGTCTATTGATGATTTTATGTCTTGCCGCCAATTGTATCACCGCCGACTCCGGCTTGATGGCCCAGGTCGCGAAACCCGATTCCCTGCGGAGTGATACTGTTAACGTGTGGGTTCCAACCATGGTGACAGCTTTGAACCTTAGCCAGCTCGCTTTCAACAATTGGACACAAGGCGGTTCAAATTCATTGAGCTGGACCGCAACCGCCAATGTCGGTTATGACTACAAAGGAGAAGAGTGGGGTTTGAATAACCATCTAAGAGCGGGTTATGGAACAACGAAGTTAGGCAGCCAGCGCTCGACAACAACCGTAAATGATTTTTTTCTGGAGAATGTTCTTTCGTATAGAACCGATTGGGCGGTAAAGCCGTTCTTCAGCAACGAGATTATTACAACGCTGTCGGCCGGTTACGACAACAATGACAGCTTAATAGCAAATTTCTTCGACCCCGGCTACGTGACACAGAGCGCAGGATTCAGCTACGATAAACTTGGAGCTTTTACCACGCGGCTTGGATTGGCGACGCAGGAAATCTTCGCGAACAAACATCGCCAATACACCGAAGACTCCACGGCTTTCCAGTTGAAAACGGGGCTCGAGTCGGTTAGCCATGCAAAATTACAGATAGCCGACAACATGCTTCTAACGACAGGTCTCAGGCTCTTTACAACGTTCAATCACCTGGGTATCTGGGATGTGAGATGGGATAATACAGTTGCCGCGAAGGTGAATTCGTTCATCGTGGTGAATTTCAATTTCCAATTGGTTTATCAAAAAAATCAATCACTCAGGACTCAGATCATGGAAGGGTTGCAGTTAGGAGTGACCTACAACATATTCTAAAACGCTTCGAGTTTATTTAGAAGAGACGCGGCGGCTATATGTTGATTGCGCCCTGATTTAACTTTTCGTTTTTCTTCGCCTGTTTCGCCGCTTTCTTTTCCTTCTTGGATTTCGCCGGCGCTTTCTTTTCACTCTTCTTACTGTTTTGACCTTTGCTCATGACCTTTTCCTTTTGGTTTAAGTTCGCTGCTTAATTAAATGGACACTTCCTAAATTGCATCGGACTCGCTTTCATTGGAAGTTAAGATAAGCATGCCGGCCCCATTATGAAATCGGTCAAAGGGATTAGTTCCTCGAAGCGATAGGAAGGCGATTCCTGTCACCCCAGCCACATCGATGGAAGTGATAAGACCCTGAGATTAGCACGCTTTAACGGAGAGACTCTTTTAAGTGTAAAAGTCAAGTCCCAAATGAAAATGTTTTTAAGAAATTGCCATGGAAGTCATGGAAACCTTGGAAGCATGGACCCAGAGAGGGACGCTTACTCTTCGATGATAATGTAATAAGGTTTACGGAGCAGTTGGTTGTCGTGGGCACTAAGGTTTAGATGAGGTGGTTCGTCGAGCTTGGCGATGGTTAAACTGGCGCGAGGTTTCTGTGCTGGAATTCTGGCGAAGCCATGCCGTCGGGAAATCCTGGCATAGCTGTGGTCAACTAAATGGGCAAAGCATATACCAAGCCTGAGAAACACTTCTCAATATTATCCTTTGGAAATAATAAATGCTCATAATCTCCACCGATAATACCTTTGTTGAATGTTACGTCTTCTTGGCAAAGTATTACAATATATTTTCTTATTCCTTTGGCGAAGGCTGTCCCACTCAAAATCCAGCCTGCATCTCGGGGCGTTACTAGACATATAAGAATATCTTGCTTTCTTATCTTGTCCGCTACTTTATCCGGGCTCTCTTTTGTCTCATATCCAGATCCCTCCTTCACGTCGAATCCCAATCTAATAAGAAACCTACTTAGTGTCTCGGCCTGCTTGTTCGCGGATTCATCGAGCCTGTGTGCAAGAAAGATCGACTTCTTCAAGCCATATTTGGACAAACGTTCAATCTGTTCTTGGTGCGGGTTGCATGCATGGAACCCGTCCGCAATTTTCTCATGAATCGCAGAAATGACATCCAAGTCGTCCGAATTAACAGACACGATTAACTCTGATTTGCTTAACTAAATGTATTTTGCAAACATAACACCAGATTTCTTTTTCCAGTTTGTGTGCAACGCAAGTGGCAATGAATTAAGAAACTCATGGAGGAGTTTCATAAATTCATCGAAATCCTTAGCCAGCAAGGTTCTGAATGGACTGACATATAATTCAAATCTGTGATCAACCGTTGTCCTCTTGCCACCCTCATATTTAGTCTCAGCAAGATAATCTCTTACTTTACTAAACGCTGACAGGATATTCTAATCGCTCGGATAAACCGAATAGGTCCTGCTATCTTCCATTTGAGACTTTCAAATATATTATTTGATCTTTTGTAAGTAGTTTATAATTAGACCTGCCGTTCGTCGGTATAACATTCCCGCGGTAGGAATGGTTATGCCGATCTTCTTTCGTGCCACGATAAAATTTAAGCGGAGGTTATTGAAGAAACAAAGTGGTTTTCGCGGGGATCGATACGCCGGCCAACGATCACCGCCGGCGCCATCCCGATATATTCTAGAATTATTATCGGTGTCGGGACTTGTCCGAAGCATCTCCTTTAAGGCGCCCGCCGGTTGGGCGACAACAATTCACAAATAATTCATATTTGCCAAATACATACTTTGTGAAAACCGATTCTTCTTCCCGCGCCGTTTAATGCACCTTGCCAGCCGAGTTCACCATAACAACGTTGGACACCATGGCGGTGTCAACTTTGTCCGGGAGATGCGAGCAAAATCCAATGCCGACGTAGAATGGCTCATCAATGTGCAATTGAATGGGAGCACCGAACTGGTTCATCGGCTCCCCGTTCATGCTGACGAATAGAGCAAAGGAATCTCCACGTTTCTCGATGCCGATTCGTTTGGCGTGGGCTGTAACAAGATCGTCTGGTGAACTACCGCCTGGGATGCCGCCGCGGCTGCCGATGCGATACTCCATGTCCTTCATGCGGAGGCCCTTTTCAGGACGCCAGGCAAGATGGATCATACCAGCTCCATGCAGGGCTACCATCACTTCTTTTGAATCATCATCGAGGTTCTGGCGAATGACGATAATTGCTTTGCGGTCACCATAGCCCAGCGAGTCCGGGAAGCTGATATCGGCTGCCAGCGAAATATCTCCCGACATTTTCTTCCAGAGAAACCGGAATTCATCGCGCACATACCAGACATTATAACCTGCGGAGATGATGGTATAATCCCCTGTCGTGGAGTCGTAACTGGAGCTGCCTATGAGCATAGCGCCCCCGATGTCGGACTGGCCCTCGAATATGCCAATAGATTCATTGGATGTCCTGGCAGGCTGATGATAGTCTGACGGAGGCGATACCTGTGTATGTGTCGCGGATCCCGGCTGTGCCCAGTCAGGCACTGTTGGCGTCTGCGCGGCAGCAAAATTACATAAAGGAAAGAAGATTGAGAAGATATTCATAAGTCGTTTCATACAGGATCCCTTTCTAAAAGATATAGCAGAAAAGCAGCGCTATCTGAAGGATGGCGGCTAAACTGCGTCATCGATAAAGTTCATACCGTTTCGCATGTTCCATCTTATTTCGTGCCACGACAGAATTTAAGCGGAGGTTATCGAAGAAACAAACTTGAAACTCATTTGATGTGGATCGTCACCTCAGTGACCGCTTTCGGCACCACCGGGGTGTATGCTAGAACTATTATTGATATCGCGACTTGTCTGAAGGACTCCATGGGGAAGCGGCTGATTACGCGGCATAAAACAACTCCGCATTTCATTGCGGGGTAATCTATGGTCATCTCACAAAACTTTCGAAGCGGTTCAATGCTGTTTGATCTGCATGGTTCGCTATTCTACTTCAACAAAATCATTTTCTTGGTCTGAATGAAACTTCCGGCCTGGATTCTGTAGAAATAGGCTCCGCTTGGGAAACTGGTTGCATCGAAATTAATTTCATAATAACCCGCTTCCATTTCTCTATTTATAAGTGTCTGGATTTCTCTGCCAAGAACATCATAGATAGTTACTCTTGTCAATGCCCTTTGCGGCAAAGCAAATTCTATTTTTGTAGTCGGGTTGAATGGGTTGGGATAGTTCTGACTTAATGAGAACTCTTTTGGCATCCCTCCTTCTTCTTTAACAGCTGTTGGGGTCGTAAAAAAACTCGATACATCGCTCCATGGACCAGAGCCAGAAACATTGCTTGATTGAACCCGCCAGTAGTACACTTGTCCATATGGAAACGCAAATAATGTTGCGAATGTATCTGACGTTGAAATTCTTTCCCAAACAGAACCGAATGTTGAATCGGCAAACGTCTGCAGTAAATATTGACCAGCGTATTCTGCTTCCTTCCAATTAAATTTAAATCTAGGAGAGCCCGATTGGAGGGAATCTTGAGTGACAGCGACTAATTCGGTCTTAACCGGCAAAGGAATTGCCGTAGTGAACTGCCAGACACTGCTCCATGGACTTGAACCGGCATCAGTTTTTACCTGAACACGCCAGTAGTATACTTTTCCCTGTGGTAGGTTGGTGATCGTCTTCACCGTATCCGTTGTCGAATCACTCTTCGCAACACTTGCAAATGTTGGATCAATGGACAGTTGGAAATAATAATCTTCGGCGCCGCTTGCCCTGTTCCATTTGAAAGTCAGGGTTGTATCCGTGCCTGTCTGACCGTTGGAAGGAGACGATAAAGTTGCAAAATAAGTCGTGTCGTTAGAGAGTGCTGGGTTAGTCCATGTAATCCATGGTGACAAGCCAATACCGCCGTAATTATCGCCCGAAGTGTCGGGAAAGTCGGCTACGCTGCTGGTATTTGCAGTGTCCTCGCCAAGCAGGAATTTGTCCACGAACGCTCCAATTTCCGGGTCCTGGTTGCCTGGGATCACGCAGTGGTCATGGTTACCGACAATCGAAAAGCCGAATCTGTCGGGTATGCCTAAAGCTGTATAGACCTCCTTGCATGCGTTGCTGGCGACATAACATGATGGATTCGACAGCCATATATAAGATGGATTTGCAGTAGCGTACAACGCGCGTGGCGCACACATTGCCATCAACTCATGGTGATCTTCCGGCATTTTCGATACACTGTCACCAGAGAATTGGGCCATTGAATTCTCGAACCAATCATAATCTGTATTATCTACGTCTTCAACGCTGCCAGCAGCCTCGGTATGCGAGTATCGCCATGACGTGGCGCCGCCTCCGCCAGACTCCAGGGCAATTGTAAGGGCTACGCGCTCATCAAACGCCCCGGCATAGAGTGCCATCTTTCCGGCATAAGAGCATCCGGCAACTGCTATGTGCTTTAGATCTACGGGGAGAGTACCCTGGACCAACTCCAGGCCATCAATTATACGACTGACTCCCCAAGCCCATGCACTATATTGTCCCGTATTGTCAAGGTTAAGATTTGGATAAAGCCGATAGTAGGGATCATTGTTCGACGGGAGGGGGCCACCAAAGCCCCCGTTATAAGTCGTTACCTGATTAGCGTTGAATGTAACCTGTATAATATTGTTGCTGCTAAGGATGCTGGATGGGAGAACATAGATAACAGGCTCATTCATGCCAATCACTACAGGGAAGGGTCCGGTTCCAGAAGGGATGATAACTTGCGAAGTGAGCGTGATCGTTCGACCGTTTACAGTAACATTCACCGTAAGAATGCTATCGCTATTGGTGTAGCTGGCAGTAATGGTGTCCGGACGAGGAGGCTTTTCGCCGATCTCGTAATTTTGGATCTGAGCGCCGATCTCAGCGCGTCGAATTTCCCAATCGGAGAAATTCTTTATGCGTCCAGCGCCATCGGGATATGCAAATGGGTCGGGCAAGGAATGGATGACGGGGAGTTGGCTGAGTCCCGGCATATAGGGTATCGGATCGTTCGCTCCTGTGTTCTCGACTCCATAGACAAGTGGCATTGTCTGAGCCGATAAATCGGTGAACAAATATATGTTCATCAAGAGTGTCAATAGAATTATCAACTTTTTCATTTTGGTACTCCTGTTATTTTGGTATTGGGTACAACGGCATTGTCTCTATGCCGCCGCCTAAATCTGATCAGCCTGTTAGATATCAGCATGACGTTTCACTAATGTGAAGGCACGAGCTACACATTTGCTTGCCCTTTAATTTTAACGTCGTGCGACCGCTGTCGTTTTGCACGTTCACTTTCTTGTACATCGACAGAATTTAAGCCGCGATTTTGGAAGAAACAACTGTCACCCCTCTTGCTGGATCTTATCGGAACTACGTCAACTGATGGTTGAGCAGTATTTGGAAACGTTTGAGCGATCAGAGTTTCTTTTACTCGCTGAAGCTTCCAGCCGGTATCCTGCAGAAGCACGTCCCACTCGACAAATTGGCCGTCCTAACCACATATCTATTTGTCGGCAATTGGTAACTTATCATCGTTGCCCGATTAAACGGGCTGGGATAATTCTAGAGAAGGAAAAACTTGTCCGCCTTTTTAAGGCCGTCTGTTTTTGATGCGGCTGAGGGATAATCGTACTCGAGTGGACCAATGTCCATGACCACTGCCCGGCGGCAGGTGGGCTGTGACATCGTAGTCGCAGAGACAAACTTTAGTGCCTTAATGGCCTTACGGGAAGATAAAGGAAACCTAACGGCAGATTTTGTTTGAGACAGTGTGGTGCTCAATCCCCCTCGATCGACGTGCTGCTTAAAGCAAGACTCCGCAACAGAGCCAGCGTAAACAAGGCTCTGTTAGTATCCGTCAACCGACGCAATCAATCGTTATTTGTTCGTTGTAACATTCTTATCACTTTGAACCGCGAGGATTTTCTGTTCAAGTTGATCGGCGATCTGTTTGAAGACATAATCGCAGTTCTTTGCATCGGGGTTCATTACTATCCCTTTATCGGAGATGTGCATTAAATACATGCTGGCCAACTGCGCCTCGTAACTGATGGATACGTCGTGGCTCTCCTGGGAGAATAGTTGCTTCGAATCGTTCAATGGAAAGTTCAGAGATGAATTAGTAAATCGAGAGCTATTTAACACAGCCCTGAAAGCAAGATAAGTCACAGAGACCCGGAGGAATCACTGCAATGCAGTCGGACTTCAAAGCTTCCTGGATTAACGGCACACTGTTCCAGAGGTATTTTATCCGAGTCTGGTTGCCAATGTCAGAGCAGATGATTAACTTGGAAATGATATGCATTATTAGGGAAGCAGACATGACGAGGAGACTTGGTGGAAGAAAGCAAGAATGACATCTACATATCCATAACAGGGCTTCGCAATCGCATTGCAAGTCGGTTACTTCCCCTTCTTGTCGGGTCACTTTGGATTGTGGTTGCGTTTTCAATATGGCGAATGCAAGTGATCGGGTTTACTGGATCGCTTGTTTTCCAGGCCTCCTCAGGAATTATTGTGACTATGCTCTATGTCTGGAGAAAACATGTCACACCGAAAACCATTTCCATGGTGATGCTCATAGTGCTGTACATATTATTTCTGCAAGGGGTATGGTGGTTCGGTTTGATGTCCGCAAGCTTCATCCTAGCTCCTTTAATCTCCATGTACCTCACGCTTCTCGGGTACAAAATATTGATGTACGTCACCAGTGTTTTTAATCTAATGTATTTAGCCGGAGTGGGCTATCTGCATCTCAATAGAGTGCTCCAGTCGCCGCTATATTCGTCCTTGTATTCGCAGTCACCGATGGCCTGGGTACTGGTGATAGTCGCAGTCGGGTTAGTGACAATGGCAGTTGTCGCTCCTTTCGAACTTGTGCCCAGAACTCTGGAACGAAGTGAAGAGCAATTCAGGCTTGCTTTCGAAAACGCAAATGTAGGTGTATGCATCACAGGCCTCGATGGCAGGCTCCTGAAAGTGAATAAAGCTTTGTGTTCCATGCTTGGTTACACTCAGGCGGAACTTGAATCTCTAAGGGTTGCGGATATTACGCACAATGAAGATATTACGCCGACAAACGCCTTCATTCAACAATCTCAACAAGGTGGTACAACAAGAATTAGCCTTGACAAGCGTTACATTCACAAGAATAGCAGTACTGTCTGGGGGAATCTTGCCAGCTCGCTAGTACATGATTTAACGGGGGCACCACAATATTTCATAACGTATATCCAGGATATCACGGATCGGAAGGAGGCTGAGGAGAGGCTGCGTGCGAGCGAGGCGCACTACCGATCCCTGGTCGAAAATGCGCCGGACGTTATCGCAGAGTTCGACAGCGAGTGCAGATTCTTATTTGTCAACTCATCAATCAAAAAGGTGAGCAATATCCTGCCGGAAAATTTTATCGGGAAGAGGATGCGTGATGTCGGCTTTGCGGAGCATCAGGCTCGTGAAAGAGAGGATATGATTCGAAGAGTATGCGAAACTCAAATGTCTTTTGAAGCCGAGTTCGAATTCGATGGAGTGAATGGGACCCGGGTATTCGACTGGAGGGTTTACCCATTCTTAGATAAAGATGGGAATGTCCGATCGATCTTCAGCATAAACAGAGATATTACCGATCGCAAGAAGTCTGAAATCGCATTGCGAAAATCAGAAGAAATGTTCAACAAGGTTTTTCACTCGAGTCCCGCTCCAATGGTAATAAGCACTCTGGAAGATGGGACGTACATCGATGTTAATGAAAGCTACCTCAAACAAATGGAGTTTCAGCGCGAGGAGGTCATTGGGAGAACATCCTACCAACTAAATACTTGGGGAGATTTACGACAACGCGACAAGATTTTACAAACATTAGGGAAATCTGGTTCTGTGAAAAATTCCGAAATCAAACAGAAAACAAAGTCGGGGATTATCAAGACTTCAATTCTCTCAGCGGAAATTATAGAACTCGATGGGAAGAAATGTCTTTTGACCTCACACGTGGATATAACTGAGCGAAAGCAGGCTGAAGAAGCTCTTCAAGCTTCCATCGAGGAAATGCACCGTTTAACTACCGAACTTGAGAGAATCAGGGAAGAAGAACGAAAAAACATTTCGCGGGAAGTGCACGACGAACTTGGGCAATTGCTGACCGCTTTGCACATGGATATAGTTTCACTCAGAAAATTTTCTGTCCCGGACAGAGAAGAACTCGAGACGAAGCTTCAGTCGATGCTTGAGCTGACTTCCAGCGCGACCAAGGCCGTCCAGTCTATCTCGTCCAGACTTCGGCCCGGCATTCTCGACGACCTTGGTCTAAACGCTGCCATCGAATGGCAAATAGAGGATTTCCAAAAGAGAGCCGGCATCGCCTGTGAGATAGATCTTCCCGATCAAGAAATTGTAATCGATAGTGAACGGTCCACCGCTTTATTTCGGATACTGCAGGAAGCTCTAACAAACGTTGTGCGCCACGCCGAAGCAAGCGCTGTTAAGGTGAGCCTTTCCGATTCGGGCGAGCAGGTTATAGTATCCATAAAGGATAACGGCATTGGAATAACCGAACGTCAAATAAACAACACAAAATCTTACGGGCTGATCGGGATACGAGAACGGCTGCGACCTTTCCACGGGACCTGTGAATTTGTGAAAGGATCACCGAGCGGCACTGAAGTGATCGTCAAAGTTCCGAGAGAGACATTACCGGCGGGCGTACAATGATTCGAGTTCTAATTGTGGATGATCACCCAATTGTCAGGAAGGGCTTGCGGACCACCATACAGGAGCAGTCAGACTTGAAGGTGGTCGACGAAGCGAAAGATAGCGATGAAGCAGTCGTTAAAGCGCGATCTACCATTCCCGATGTCGTGCTTCTCGATCTTTCCATGCCGGGTAAAGGCGGGCTGGAAGTTTTGCGGCAGCTTCACAGCGAGATGCCGTCAACAAAAATTCTTATCCTTAGCACTTATCCTGAAAAACAATATGCAATCCGTTGTCTCAGAAATGGGGCTGTTGGCTATCTCACAAAGGAACGAGCCCCCGAGGAGCTCATAACGGCAATCAGAAAGGTTGCGAATGGACGTAAGTTCGTGAGTTCCGAACTTGCTGAATTGCTAGTCAATGAGCTTGATTCTGATTCTCTCAAGATGCCACACGAACTTCTTTCAGAGCGTGAATTTGAAGTCTTGTGTCTACTTGGCCGGGGCAAGACCGTTTCACAGATTGCAGACACCCTCTCTCTCAGCCTGCCCACTATTAACACATACAGATCCCGGATTCTCGAAAAAATGAACATGCAGACTACAGCCCAGCTCATCCATTACGTTCTTGAGAACAAACTGATCGACCAAGTCGATTAGCTGAATTCTTCCGGGAATTTCCCTCCCTTACCTCAATTTGTAACGGCTGCAAATAAGTCGTTAGCCGCCTCATTTCTCTGGATATGAGTCAAATCTTCTTGATTGTAGAATCAAATATGACAGCAATTTGATATTTCCTACGGCATCGTAAAACGATAGGATTGCCGAAATTATTAGTGAATTTATGAAAGGTTCAAATCCGATGACTGTCCTCTTAGTATGTGATTCAGAACTTATCGGAAACCACCTAACTGACGCACTATCGAGGTCAAATAAAGTCGAAAGGATAAGCCAGGTTTTAATCGGCGAAGATGCTCTTCGCATGATCGAATTCGATGAACCCGATGTAGTTATTGTGGATGTCCAGTCGGTAAGAGGCGAAGGATTAAGCACGCTTAGAAAAATCAAGCAATTGAGGAAATCAATCCCGGTTATCGCAGTTTCAATGGCTGATATGAAGCAGTACTCGCGGCACAGCATGAAAGCGGGAGCTGACTGTTTCTTCAGATTGCCAGAGGACATCATCAAATTAATAGAGCTTTTTAATGACTAAGAAATTCCATTTTAAAAATTTGGTATATAGCGTTCTCCACACTTATAGGTCGGAAATGGAACGGGGTTCGCCGGAAGTGGTACAAGGGGCGATCGCTTTTGCAATTCTTGCCGGTCTAATTCTGGACATGGCGTTCCACATGGCCGCCGGAAATACGCGCTTGGTAAATGCAATGATCATCTTTTGTACTGTTGATTTGTTCGCATTGGTCCTGATCTGGCGAAAAGAACTGAAATGGTCGGGGCGTATTCTTTCGTGGTCATTGCTCGTGTTTCTAACGTACCTTCTTTGGGCAAGTGACGGGATTTCCGATACCGCAATGGTTGCCCTTCCGGGAGCACTGGCAGCTGCAGGATTAATATTGCGGAAAAGAGAATTCTTTCTTTTCGCGATATTCACACTTGTCAGTATTGCCCTTGTCGGTCTCGGTGAGATACACGGATTCATTCGACCTCTTCAGGCTCCCAGTATTTGTTATCTCGATATCATCGACCTCTCAGCGATTATTACAGTTACCGGATTGACCGTCAGATTTCTTACGGATGGTTTCAAAAGAGAGATTTCCCGATCTAAAAATAATTCCTTGGAAATGCGGAAGCAGTCAGACTTGCTTAGAGAATCAGAGGAGCGTTTAAGGACGCTTTTCGAAGCCGCTAACGACGCGATATTCATCCTCTCTGAAAATCAGTTTGTCGATTGTAACATGACGGCAGTCAGGATTTTCGGGTGCTCAGCGAAAGGAGACATTGTTGGCCTCGCGCCGTGGGACTTCAGCCCCCCCAACCAACCTGGCGGAGAGAATTCCAGGTCGAAGGCATTGGCGATCTTTGGAAGCGCAGTCAAAGGGTTGCCTCAGCGATTCGATTGGCAGCATAGGCGCATGGATGGCACCCTGCTCGATGCCGATGTATCTCTCAACCGGCTTGATCTTGGAAAGGATGTACTCGTTCAAGCAATTGTCAGAGACGTCACTGAACAAAACCGGATGAAGACGCGCCTTCGCGAATCCGAAGAATACTATCGCAAAGTTGTCGAAACCTCTCCTGACGCGATTGTAATAGTCGACTCCATCGGTGAAATAACTTTCGCCTGTCAGAAGATGTATGAGCTTTTGAGAATTCCGGCAGGCCAATCAATATTGGGCGCTTCTATACTGAGTTGGGTGGCTGTCGAACGCCGCGAAACAGTGAAAAACCTCATAGCCGACTTCTTCGCGGGAAAGCTCACCGAATATAAAGGAGAATACGAGCAACTAAGACAAGATGGTACAGGCTTTTGGTGTGACACCGCTGCATCGCCTCTCAATGATGAGTCTGGCCGGGTAACGGGCCTTCTATTAGTGTGTCGAGACATATCCGAACGAAAGAACGACGCAGATGCTCTTCAGGAGAGCGAAGAGCGTTTTTCCAGATTGTCTCACGCAACATCTGAAGGAATCGTTATGAGCGAAGACGGATTCATAATAGACCTCAACGAGCAATTTGCGCGTTTGCTCGGATATGAGAGAGATGAAATGATCGGAGTTCACGTCACACAACTTGTTCCTCCGGATTCGCTGGCTCTCGTGGTCGGAAACATGAAGAGTGGATTAGAGGAACCCTATGAGCATCTTGCAAAAAAGAAAGACGGCTCCATATTCCCTGTTGAGGCGAGAGCGAAGTCGATGCCGTACCATGGCAAAACGGTCAGAATGACTGCCATCCGCGACATCAGCGAGCGCAAACATGCCGATGAAGTTTATAGAATACAGAATACGGCGTTGCAGCACGCGGCGAGCGCAATAGTGATCACGGATAGAACAGGGACGATCATCTATTCGAACGCGGCTTTTTCTTCTTTAACAGGTTACAGCGCGGACGAAGCGCTCGGCAAGAATCCAAGAATCTTGAAATCTGGAGAGCAACCTCAAGAATTTTATAAAGACTTGTGGAAGACGATAGATTTGGGAACCGTCTGGAAAGGTGAGTTGACGAACAAACGCAAAGACGGAAGCCTTTACGTCGAAGAAATGACGATTGCGCCCGTCTTGAATGACGGACGTGAGATTACACATTTCGTTGCCGTAAAAAATGATGTGACCTCCCGCAAACATCTGCAGGATCAACAGATCCATGCCCAGAAGATGGAAGCCATCGGAACCCTGGCGGGCGGAATTGCTCATGACTTTAACAATATACTCGGCATAATCCTGGGCCACATCTCTCTGCTTAACGACGCCGTCGACAATCCCGTAGTGATTTCAACAAGTGTGGCCACGATTTCGAAGGCGGTGCAGAGAGGAGCTAATCTCGTGCGTCAGATACTTACGTTTGCGAGGAAGACGGACGTTTCGCTTCAACCGGTGGATTTGAACTCCCTAATTACAGAAGTTATCAGGATGCTGGAAGGAACATTTCCTAAGACAATCGAGGTCATCCATGAATCTGCAGACTCGCTTTCCAACGTGGCTGGCGACTACACACAACTGGTCCAGGCGATACTGAATCTGTGCATTAATTCCCGTGATGCAATGGAAGGGTCGAGCGGATCGAAGCTCGCTAGCGGCAAGCTTACATTGACAACCAGTATGGTTTCCGGGACCAAGCTCCAATCGCGATTCAACGAGGCAGCACAAGTCGATTACGTCAGCATCAGGATATCCGATACCGGAGCTGGCTTCGACTCAGAAACCAAGAAGAAAATCTTCGAGCCCTTTTTCACGACCAAGAGCGAGGGGAAAGGGACCGGGTTGGGCCTGGCAGTAGTTTATGGTGTAGTGAAGGCACACCATGGTGTTGTCGACGTTGAAAGCCAGCCTGGAAAAGGGACGAGCTTCACGCTCTATTTCCCTGCTTCGGAAAACAAAGCTGAGTCTGAAAAAGATGATAAGAACGACATGCCAGTTCAGCGGAGGGGCACGGGGACCATTCTCGTGATCGAGGATGAGCCGGCGCTGCGAGAATTTCTCGTCGAAGTTCTCACGGAAAACGGATACACAGCGGTGGCAGCCGCGGACGGCGCTGAGGGCATAGAGAAATTCAAGGAACATATCAGCGAAATCAAACTGGTCCTTTCCGACATGGGGCTTCCAAAAATGGACGGCGTAAAAGTCTTTGCAGCGCTGAAAGCGTTGGATCCCAATATCAAAATGGTTCTCGCAAGCGGATACTTGGAACCACAATTCAAATCCGGTCTTTACGATTCGGGAGTAAAGGGATTTTTGCCGAAGCCGTACGGACCGGCAGAAGTCCTGGCAAAACTCCAGGAGGTACTTGGCGTCAAAGAATGATCACCGCGCCATTTTCCTTAGACGAAGAAAAAAATCTCATGAGTCCCATTCTTCAATACTCAAGAAGATCGTTTCGATCAAACTTCATAACGAGAAGAAAAAAAGAATTGAAATAGAGCCTTCACTTTATGCGAAACTACTGGGTTCATTTATGGTGTTTTATTTACTCAGGGTTGAATTCCCCGCCGCTTGCGACGAGGAGGTTTATTCCAACAAAATCAAGGAGAAAAAATGTACAAGATCGAAAAAACCAATTACGGTGTGAAGTTGACCTTCGGAGGCTTCATTAAACAGGAGGAGATGGCCCAGTGGTATCTCGACTCACAGAAGATCGTGTCTGCATTGCCATCGAAGTTCGGCGTGTTTGTGGATATGCGCCAGTTGAAGCCGCTTCCGCACGAAGCCGAATTAGAAATGCAAAAGGGTCAAAAGCTATATAAAGAGAAAGGGATGGAACGCTCAGTGGCGATACTGAACAGCGCTATAACAACGTTGCAGTTTAAACGGATCGCGCAGGAGACCGGAATCTATCAGTGGGAACGGTACCTTGACGCTACGAATGTGCCAGATTGGGAGAGCGTTGGAAGAAAATGGCTGACTGGTGGCGTCGATCCGGACAAGTGAGGATCAAAACTAAGTTTTGTCGGCCGCTTTGCAAGATAAGATTTCATTGTTAACCTTAAGAGCATCCCGGCCAGGAAAAGCTTGGAAAGTAAGACGCGGTTTTGAGTACAAGGGTAAGGACGTGGTAGGTTCAATACGGAGGATATGACCGAAGCATCATGGTACGGCAAGCATTGCTCCTTGATCGGAACGATGACTTGAACTCTTTAAGAGTCATGCTCGCGGCGTCTATCACGCGATTGGCGCGTGGAATGGTTCTGATCCGACTCACTACGGCAACAATGGGCCAGTTTTCGGGGGCAGCCCAGTTTACGAACGAGCAGAGAAGCAATTTGAGATCAACAGGTCAGCCATACCTTTGAAAGAACCGGCAACAGGAAACCGCGATGTCTCCTTGTATTCAAAGCCAAAGAAAAAGACTGAGTGGGAATTCGCATAGAGGCGCAATGAATTTCCGCCCGAATTCCAATTGAACGCGAAACCGACCAGCGGGTTGTACTAGCTTGTGGCTATTCCGGTCCATGTGTGGGATTCGGCAAGCAGCGGCCGCCGTTTAACTCCACCGCTCGTAATAACACTTCCAGCCACGATAAACCTATGGTCGAGAGGGATGCGACCACATCGAGCCCGTTCCTTTCGACCTATCAGGGATTCAAAGTGCCTTCCCAGATAACGACAGGTGCGGAGCCATTTGGCACTCCTAGCTGTCACGCTGATGTGAAGAACGCTTCGCGGCTCAGAAATAAATATGCGACTGTACCAGTGCCTCGATGGGGTTTGAGCCGACGCTGGCGTTCGAGGAGTTAAAGCGAACTTGTGGCATTAGATCGACATGAGGAACTGGATAGATATTCACTCCCAGGATGTATCTGGAGTAGATCGGTGAACCATCACCTGAAAACGTCTTGAAGTAATCGAATCTTCCCGTGGCAGAAAGCCCGTTTATAATGAAATAAGTTATCTCGACGAAAGCTGCGTTGGATCTGGCATTCGGTGCCATGGGATAATTAGCAAGTACATCCGGAAGAGAATTTGCCCAATCCCATTCTCCGAGAATCGTAAGCTGCTCGCCCAGTCCCGCGCCGGCCTGCAGACCGTACATGTTCGTGCTACCAGCGGTATATCCAGAAGCGCCGACCATGAAATTTCCTTTCATAAGGTATTCGGCTTTTCCGATAAATGCTTTTTTGGAATTGAAGTCGATATTGCTCAATCCATCGCCGTTCGTCGCATCGACAGTCACGAATAGGCTGCCGAATCTTGATCCGGCTTCCACACCGAGGTCGCGGTAATCCGGCACAAAAAATAATCCGACCTGTGGAATCCCCTGTAAGAATCCGAGATTACCGCCGCGTGTGTAAGCAGTATGGTCGTCGAGCCTTATACCGTATGATGGTTCAAATGCACCAACCTTGATGTAGGATTCGTCCGAGTTGAAGGTGTAAAGTCCGTAAACTTCGTATGCGGTGTTTGCAAAATCGTATTTCACAAAAAGATTGGTCAACGTGTAAAGCTGGAGCAGCGAATAAAGAGAGCCTTCCATGGACTGAAAGGTTGTTTTCTTTTGGTCGCCGTCGTAAAGATATTGAAAGCGGATGTCGCCGCCGATACGAATAAAATCGTTGAGCTGCGGGTTAAAATTGAAATCTGTGCTGTCGCTGTGTGCTGGAACTAAGCGAAGATGGTCGTCCACAAAATCCGAGCTGCCGAAACTATTTCGCAGTTCGCCACCCGTCGGATTCACGTGGCAGTTTATGCATTGCATCCCCGTTAGAATTGAAAATCGAGGAAGGGATAATGCGGCACTCGAAAGTGCAAGAATTGATAAGAAAACAAGCAGGGATTTCATATTATCTCCTTTGTTCTGACCTTGTCAAAGCTCGAAAGAAAACTTGACGAGGTTCATAGTCTCAACTTGGTCTTCACAAATAATCGACCTTGCTCTGGCATTTTCCTATTAAGAGAGGAAAACAGTTCCGACTGAATCGCGGTTAATTCCAAAATCCAATGATTTCAAGCCTTGCCGAATCCCTCATGCCTTCATGCTTATTGGTAATAATTGAGCGAGACGATACTGCGTCGTTCCGTCCCAATGTTAATCCCCGCTTTTAAATCCGCCTTCCGGCTCGTTTGTCGGCTCCTTATGCCCCTCGTGGCATGTGTAGCATGTCGGCTGTTTTGCATCGGGGTACGAAAAATAATCGGCTCTGATTTGTACCAGCATCTTCAGCATCATTCTCGCCTTGCGCTTCGTCGGCTTTTCGTCGCTCGCAAAATTGTCGGTGTTGTGACAGTAATCGCAATCGACGCCGAGGCTGGTCTTGATCATGTTCATCCAGCTTTTCAACTCCTGCTTGGATTTTATAAACTTCAGGACTTGCAGATTCTTCGCAAAGGACGGCTGGGATTGTGCAAGATCGGTCGGAGGAGTAGCGGCGTAAGTCTTGATAATTTGAATTAAAGGGCTTGCCATTCCGATGCCAATGATAGCAAGTACGATCAGTGCCGCGGATGGGATCCTCGATAAGTGTTTTCTGGGCGTCGCGTCTTTTGGCAGCATCAACTCATTAACAGTTAAAACCCCTGACATGGTTCCATAGCGAACAAATTGTTTCTGAGATGGCCCCACTTAACATTCGATGTGGAGGATCATGAGTAGCTCGCCTCTTGTTTGAAATTCTCGATGCCAAAGCGGATCATTGAAGACCCAGATATTGAAGTTTGGGTACCAGCTCGCGGCCATACGTGCTAATAGGACAGACAACCCTGCTCTTCTAGCCACCAAGATTCATGTCTGGTTTTTAGAAAGTGCTCGAAGGAAACGGATTATCATTTGTGAGATACCGTTGCAGGATTACTCTTCCCGATCCTTCGACCGTCTGGCATCAGCTGGGATCCTCTGCCGGTTTGGCGGGAGAGGCAGTTCTCAATGCCATAACCGACCATTGACTTGCCATCGTATCACAATTTGGGCAGATCACTCAGGGATGGCCTCCCTGGCAGCAGGTATTTTGTATAGGTCATTTGGATGAGGTACATTAGTCAAGTAATTTATTCGGAGTCAAATACGGTTACGATTAAACCATGATGAACTTCGTGCGAATTATGAATGAGACTTCTCAGTCTGGAAGGAAGTTAGAAAATTAATGAGAACGCTTCTTGATAAGTGGCAGGCGTTGGCGCCATATTTACGAAGCATACTTCGAATTGCATCCGCATTTACGTTTATGCTTCATGGTACAATGAAACTATTTGCTTTTCCGGCCGCGTTGGGGCCGGGAGGCATGACGGTACATATGATATCGCAGCTTGGGCTCGCAGGAATCCTCGAAGCATTCGGCGGCCTGCTTATGCTCCTTGGGCTTTTCGCCCGTCCGGTTGCATTTATTCTCGCGGGAGAAATGGCTGTAGCCTTTTTCCAGGTACATTTTCCGAGAGGCTTTTGGCCGGTTCTGAGCGGAGGAGAGCTCGCGTTTCTCTATTGTTTCATATGGCTTTATATATCAACAGAGGGACCGGGACCATGGAGTCTAGATTCTCTGATACAGAGACGGCACAGATCTGTACGTCAGGTAATGAAGGGCTTAGAAGAGCCCCAATGACAGAAGTGGCTGAATGGCAGATTGACTCGGTTCTGGGTAATCTACATTGCTTAAATACGACCACTCCTTTGTTGGGCAAGTTATGATGGAATCGATTAGATTGGGAAGAAGCGGAGAAATGCCTTTCGAACTGCTGGAGAAAATCGGCGTTTCAAAGAATTCGCAGGGACTTCAAGAGAATTCTGTATTAGCACCTTTGGATATGTAGAGATACACAGACCCCTTTCGACGGTGCCGTGGAACTCCATGGACACATGCTTGTTGTAAAAGATATATGATTCTTAAGAAGAATGCCGTGATCTGCCATGAACATCTTAAGATCCAGATGTGTGAGAGCAAATCACAAAGAGCATGGACGCGTGCTCGCAAGAACAAAGATAACTATGAGACTTCGAGCAAGAACAGCGCAAATAGCTTCTTCGCCTCCACGCATAGCGATTGCGATTTCTTCCAGTCGATTTTCTTGGTTCGCTGAAGTAAGCTGAAAGCGGGAGTTTATGGATTATCGTTTGAGTCAAAATGATCAATCATCTCGGCGTAAAGAAACCGAATTGGATTGTCTCCAATTGACACCTACCAAAATCACCGACTACAAATGAACTTCCCTGCCTTCCCAGATAAGCAAAACGAACCGGGGGTTTTGACGCCCTCAGATATCCTTGCGCTGGGCGGCCAAAACACGAGAAAGCATTTGAAGGCGGCTAATTCAGCAATCCTCTGCTTTCAATCAGTCACGGTGAAATATTTGTCCGCGAAATACGGCGGAAATGAGGCGAAAGGTTTTTCGGGAAGTGTTACGGTTTTGAAGAAAGCCGGAGAGCACATTGTCGTGGCACGGACGCCCGGACTTGGGGCGCCTGCTGTTGCAGTGATTTTGGAAGAACTGGCGGCGAGCGGAATTCGCCGTTGCATAGCGATTGGTGTAGCCGGCGCACTTCAGAACTCCATCACGGTTGGCGGTGTAATCTTGCCAACTGGGGCGATCCGGGACGAAGGGACTTCGCATCATTATCTTTCCGCGGATGAACCGGCATCACCTTCTGAAGAACTTTTGCATCGATTTACAAATACCCTCGATAGACGAAACCAGGAATACCTGCTCGGAAAGATATGGACTACCGACGCGCCATACAGAGAAACTGCAGGGGAAATCCATCACTATGAGCGTGAAGGCATTCTAGGAGTAGATATGGAAACGTCCGCATTCCTATGTGTGTGCTCCTACCTGAAGATACCAGGAGCCTGTGGCCTTGTAGCTGCCGATTTATTAGCAGGAGGGAAATGGCAATCGCGCATCGATAAAAAGAAGCTGAACGCTTCACTTTGGAGTCTTGCTGACGCAGCGGTTGAGACGCTTCGAACTTGAAACCGGCGATAGTCATCTCGGCTTATGATCGTCCGGAGGCTTTGAGTCGGCTTCTCGGTTCGATTGACTCAGGAACATATTCCGACGGGGTTCCCCTTATTCTGTCTGTGGACTTTGGCGGCTTGCGCCGCGATGAAGTGTTGCAGGTTGCCGACGCTTTTGTTTGGAGACATGGGGATAAGATGATAATAAAGCACGAGTGTCATCTCGGGCTCAGTTCACATACTCTTTTTGTCGGCTCACTGGCGGCTAAGTACGGCTCGATAATCCGACTTGAAGACAATTACTTCGTATCACCTATGTTTTACGATTACGCTTCCAGAGCGCTGGAGTTTTACAGAGACGAGCCGCGCGTTGCGGGAATATCCCTCTATAATGTTTGCTTCAATGGGGTCACAAAAGAGCCATTCATTCCTTATCTCGATGATGGCGATATTTACTTTGTGCAGTCTTCATGGTCACAGGGGCAAGTGTTCCTAGCGTCTCACTGGGAGGACTATATCTCATGGTACACGCAACATAATATGACCGTTTCGGCGGCGGACCCATTACACGAGAGTATGGTGGGTCTGGATAAGGAAGAGTGGTTTCCTTCTGTAACGAAATATCTTGTGGAGACAAATCGCTTCTACGTCTTTCCGCGCGAATCCTATTGCACAAATTTCGGTGATCCAGGTACTCACTTCTCGCGGGCGAGCCGTTTTTTCCAGGTCCCCTTGCAGACCCGACAGCGTAGCTTCCGCTTTCAGAGACTCGACGATTCCCTCGCCGTCTATGACGCGTTCCAGGAAATTATGCCGGACAGGTTCGGCCGCTTGACCCATGAGCTTGACGGTTATGACTACGAGATGGACCTGAATGGAACAAAGAAGGAGTCGAATACCCGGCACCAGTACGTAGTCACCTCTCAGCCGTGTGTCTCCCCGGTTCGGACTTGGGGATTGACGGTCTATCCGCGCGAGGCAAATATTGTCAACCGGATCCCCGGATCCGAACTTAAATTATGTCTCGCAAAAAATCTTCGACCGGGAGGTTTTGCCGGACTGCTTGCAAGTTTTCACCAATATGAATACGCTCAAGCAAGGTTATCTGTAGGATTGAAAAAACACGTCGTCTTCTGGACCCTGAGGCAGGTGGAGAAGGTCAGTAGATGGTGTCGTTCATTTTTCTAAATACTAGTACCATGAAATCTCCTGCGGTCCTCAGTAAGGGAAGTGAGCGTGTGCCCGCATCCACATTCTCCATCAGTCTGCTTAGTCCAGTATGCACGGAATAAAAGTCATCGGCCCATAACGGCGGAGCGACCAGGTTCAGCGCAAAAATTCTTTCGAGTTTGAATCCATATTGCTTTGCTGCGCTGACTAATGATTTCTTTGTATGGTAATACAGCCGCACCTTTCTGCCCCCGATATTCGCTTTTCCGCTTCTCAGCCTGCGGAGGGCTTTCTCGATTTTACCTTTCGACGCAAATACCAGGAATTCCATGATGCAAAAATGGCTCACCGAATTTACTAACAAAAATCCGCCCGCTTTGAGATTCCGGCAGACAGGCGAAAAAAATTCTCGAAGGTTACCGCAGAAATTGACTCCCCCGAAGTTCGAAAGAGCTGCGTCAAACTTGTCGCTGCCGACTCCCGATCTCCTGTAATCACAAACTGCAATGTCTATGGACTCCATCAGCCCCGCTTTTTCTATATTTCGACGAGCCAATTCTACCATGGCGTGTGAGATGTCGAACGCCATGACACGATGTCCGTGATTTGCAATTTCGACGGCGTCTATACCCGTGCCGCAATTGACATCAAGTACATTCGAATGGCCTTTCAAATTGTTCAGAAATAAATCGATTACAACTTTACGCGCTCTTTGAAAATAAGGTGCACTGACGTTAAGGCTGTAGTCGTACGCATACTCCTCGAGTGCTGCGGCTAAATTGGCAGCTTCGTCGAGTGCGGCTGCCGTTTGCTTCAAAATCAACACTTACCGCCTTCGTGAAGTTGAACACGGTTCTGATTTTGCTTCCTCGTTATCGCGAGGATCACAAGATAGAACGGAAACGTCAGTACGTTGAAAGTCAATGCCATGACCGATCGCATCGTTGTTTTCTCCATTCCCTTCATTATCCGGGATATTCGATGGACGCGATGGACGAGCCTGTGCAGCGCCCTGTAAAACCGCGGAGCATACTCGCCCGGAAAAAGAAGAGCCAGGTCGTCGCTTTCAATCCAATTTTGTTTTGTGCCCAGCTTCGATTTCACTTTGCCGTAAAAACCCGTTCCAGGGAGCGGATAAGATACGGAGATGCCTATCTCGTCCGGCATTTCCTCTCTCACAAGCCTCAAGGTCTGGCGAATTTCTTTAAATGTTTCTCCGGGGTAACCGAACTGCAAGAAATAGCCGACCTTGATCTTATTCTCCTTTAACCTCCGTGTCGCGAAACGAATTTGATCAACCGTGGTACCTTTATCCATCGAGTCTAATATTCGCTGTGACCCGCTCTCCGCTCCAATCCACACGGTCTCGCAGCCTGAGCTTGAGAGATATTTGAAAGCGTCTTCCTTCAACAGAAGGTCGGGTCTCGATTGACACTTGAAATGAATTACCTCACCGGAATGAGAAATCTTACTGGAAAATTCCTCCAACCAGCCTGGCCTAAGTCCGAAGATGTCATCGCAAAACCAAATATGATCCGGCTTATAGTTCCTTCTTAGAAATTGCATCTCCTCAACAACGTTTTGGGGTGACCTCGAATTATACACACGACCGTAGATCGGCTTTGCACACCAGTTGCAGCCGAAGGGACACCCGCGGGTCGTGACGACGTTCATCGAGAAATAGCCGTGGCGCGACCAGGCTCTCTTGTATTTGTCAACATCAATCAAATCCCATGCTGGCATCGGCAAACGATCTAGTTCTCTAAGCGGGCTTCGCAGCGGGGTTTCAAGCAAATTTCCATCACTTGTGTAAGCAATCCCGTTAATGAAGCCGATATCGCGAGTATCTCCAAGGAGTTTTGTGCACAATTCCAGCAGCGTTTGTTCGCCCTCACCTTTAATAACGGCATCGGCCCCGCAGTTTAAGTACTCCTCGGCGTGGTCGCTGGAATCAGGACTGAACACGATGGCATTGCAGCCATGGTGTTTCGACATACTAATCATTTTAAAGGCGGCCAGCCGCATTCTTGTAAGGCACATCTTTGTCAGGTAATTAAAGCAGTCATCGTAAATCGCAACAATTCTCGGCGACAGCTTCTTGATATGGTCTTCAAGCTCCAGTTCCGATCCGGCTAACATGGAATCGAAAATTGCCGTTCTTATCCCGGCATTTCTTAGTACGCTTGCCGCGTACAAAGTTGCCAGAGGTGCGTAGGGCGCCATGGCCCGCCATTGCTTCCTATCGAACCTCATGAAGTACGAATGAGTTAAGAGGACGTCAACCATCTATTCTCGTAAGCCTGCTTAGATTTTCCAATGCTAATCTTGCTTCATAAAGATGGAGCACCTTTGTCTGGTAATCTCTCGGATGGACCTTTGATGCAATAGGTGTCGAACGGAAAAGCAGCTCGTATTGGTCCGTCCTCAATCCCGGATATCTCCTCTTCCACATGCGGCCGTAATAGCCTGCCAGTTTTTTGTCTATTGCACCCGCGTATCCATCGCTCATCGGAAGCTCGATAGCTTTTTGGATAATAGAACGTCGTGGCGGAGTTGTGATTGCGCGGCCTTCAAGGTTAGGATAGAAATCGTACACCCACTTATTTTCTGAAATCAGTTTCCGCAGCATCTCCCGATTGTACAGCGGTTTCAAGGTCGCAAGTTCAGTCGCGGTGAAGATGTTCTTATCCGGTATCTCAAGGTGGGTCTCTGCGACGATGTAGTTCGGACACAAAAACTTTTTGCTGTTGAAAAGGAGCGTTCTTTTGAACGCCGTCAAAACGGAACGGCAAATCCATATCCGTTCGTCCGCAGAGACTAGGAATAAATCAACATCCGCTGTGCCGTCGTTGACCCCTTTACTTAATGAGCCTGAGAGAAACGCCGCTCGGACGAACGGGAAAAACCGAATGAATGCCCCGACCACCATTGCAGCTTCAATCATTGCTCTCGCTTTCTTTTGCCGCTTTATTCTTACTAACGAGAGATCACCTTGCGAGTCCAGTTGATAAAATCCATTCGACGAGGGAAACCCTGCCTCATGAAGCCGTTGCTTAAAGTCTTCAAGTTTAAGACGCGACGGCATAAACCTAAACAACTCCGTCTCATCTAAGGGATACTCGAACATGTCGAAATAAAGAAGCGTGGAACGGACGTCATTAACGAAATTCATTTGAGTAAACAACCTTGTTGAGGCATATCAAAGTTCCCTCGAGATCAAAGAAACATGACCGAACCATGATGTGCTTGTTACGAGATGATCCATATCTCCGAAAATACCACGGCACGCGGAGGCGAAAACCAACAAATTAATGAATTTGCTATCTTTGAGTCACATCAGAATTATGTTACCGATTGGCGCAAGTGGCCACAAATACAAACCAGTTGGAAAGGGGAATGATCTGATTCCAATACCCTCCCCATGGAACCTCTTTGCCATGAAAAGCTGTTCTTAGATGGAGGTCAACTATGAGAATATCAGGAATCATTTTGCTGGCATGTTTGCTGGCAGCATGTTCTAAGTCGAACAACAATGTTACCGGGCCGTCGAATTCAGACACAACTAACGTAAGTTTCTCAAGCCAGATACAACCGATCTTCACGGCGAACTGCACGTTTTCAGGTTGTCATGTAAGCTCCGGCACGCTCGCGCCAATGAGCCTCGAATCCGGTAAAGCATATAATAACATCGTAGATGCTGCGAGTACGGAGGAGCCGCAATTCAAGCGCGTCAGCCCTTATATGCCGGATAGCAGCTATCTCTATCTCAAGATCACGAACTCACCTGGAATCAGCGGTGTTCAAATGCCCAAAGGCATGGCTCCTCTGCCATCCTCCGACATAGCGACCATAAAAGCATGGATCGATCAGGGTGCAAAGAACAACTGAATTTTGTGTAAAAGACGTAGGAGGAAGTAAAGGTTAGTCCTTGAGTTGACAGAAATCCTTCATGGGGCGGGTCACACCATATACTTTACTCTTTTTGTAGTACGTTGCGGCCGTGGTGCACAATCCCATCAGAATAAAATCCATGTTAAAAGGGCCGATCCAATGAGAAAGGTCCTCAAATAGAGGGTGCTCATCGAGAATGGAGTGGTTAAGAACCAATCGGAGTCGGCAGCCTAAATATGAAAGAGTCGGGTGTGGGTAGGTAAAGTCCTTAAGGCTCCAGCCGGAACAGGTTCTCGGAAATAATGCCACCTCACTACCGGGCTTACGACATTTGATCGGTTTTCAAACATACCGCTGGTGCATTAAAAGTAGGCAGATCAACACAACCAGGCATTCTTTAAATGGATGCCGCGTCGCATTTTGCTGCCATGGCTTTGAGATTGAGATCAGGCATCTGCACAAACCAGGTTTATGCGCGGCCGTCAGTCAAACAATAGGAATCGGCCTTGCCAGGACAGCCGCGAATGCAATGCTTGCGGAAATCCCGGCAAGTGTGAATATCTCGACAGCTTATTCCTTCGGCAGTGCGATCTTAAATGGCACTTTCAGATTATCCCACCGGAGGTAGCCAGTTGCCGAATTTCCTGCCAGATCATCAAATCCGTACATCAGCCACTCCATGTGCGGAGCTTCGGCTGGTGTCACGGTTATCCGCAGGGCATCTTCCGCCTGGTTATAGGAGAAACTTCCCCAGGCCGAGTCGTTCTTGCTGAAAATGATTATCCAGTCCTTTTCCGAAGGGATCATAAAAAGGCCATATTTGCCCGCCGGCAATTTATTTCCCTCAATGAGGACATCCTTGTTAAATTCTATGGTCGTATTTTCGTTGGCGCCTGCTCGCCAGGGAAAAGGCTTTCCCTTTGATTCCTTAATTCCCGGAGCCATGCCATAGGGGACAAGTCCACCCCATATCTTTCTGCCTTTTACTCCGGGCCTGCTGTAAACTATAGTAATATCTGTGTTTACTCCCAGTCTCTGCATGACACTGGCTTTCAGGCTTAGGCGGACATTGTTTTCCTGGGCGGAACTGGCCGAAGGCAAACTCAGGAAAAGAGATAAAATCAACAAAGAACTGATGTGGCTTATGTATTTCATGGTTCTCTCCTTTTCTTGGAATTTAATTCATTCCATTCATTATTTTTAGCCCTATGTTCGACTTTTCTGAAAACCTTTGTTGTCCACTTCACGGACGATTTATTCCAAGTTGAAGTACTAATGATAAGTAAGCAGTGGGATGGGTGCTGAAGGATTGAAGGTCGGATTAACTGAATCAATGTACCATGGCTGCTGCTCCTCGGGCAGGACTCTGCACCGGAGGCGCATGAGCCTTTGGCTCAGAACCTGCATCCCGATTGATTGATATTCAGTCGGGATAACCGCCGATTGCTCATAGATCCGTCAACCCGCTGATTACTCTGGCTATCATCTTTCGGTTTTTGTACCCTTTGATCTTTCGTTCTGCCGCCTGTGCTTCTGTCCCTGTTAAATACTCCTTCTTGAACACCAACGTCCATGGCCGGTATCTTGAAGTGAATCCCTTCTCGGTTCTGTTATGGTACAATAGCCTTTTTTCCGGATTTGACGATGAGCCGATATAATACCTGTCCCCGCTCTCAGAGTATAATATGTAAACCGAACAAGCCATAGAATTGATAAACCCCGCAGAGGACTACCCAGGCTGCTGCTCCTCGATCCGCCCAATTCTACCAACTTTCTACACCTCAAATTCCCTGTACTTTGCAAGAAAATAAGCCGTGGAGAGAATAAATTAAGTCTCGATTCTACCGTTGTGGGTCAATACTTCGATCTTTCACCTAATAGTATTGACAAACTAGCAACGGCTCTTTGCAATAAGCATACCTCATTCACAGATCGCGTCCAAGTAACGGTGGCCAAGAATCCGCTCGCTCGAGCACTTGAATATCGTTCCCTAATCGACAAAGGAATTGTAAAGAACCAGTCTGAGCTTGCAGCATATCTTGGTACAAGCCGTGCTTGGGTCTGCAAAGCCTTGAAGGTGTTAAAGGGAACTAAGGGCTGATTCAGATGGACTGCACCCCTATGTAGAACCTACTGGCTAGGATGCTTATATAGCGGTTTTTTGGATGGAACCCAAAAGAAAGTCCCGCCAGTACTGATGACGGACGGGACCTTGGTTACCGCTTGATACCAAACGTTCTCTTAATTACTTCATCAACACCATTTTCTTCGTCGAAACAAAACTACCCGACATTAACCTGTAGAAGTAGACCCCGCTCGCGAAACGCGATCCATCAAAAGAAGCAGCATGGATACCTTCAATTTGGTTTTCATTGACGAGTGTTGCCACCACTCTGCCGAGTACATCATAGATTCTCAAAGTGACACTGCTGGCAACCGGTAATTCATACTTGATAACTGTGCTTGGGTTAAATGGATTAGGGTAGTTCTGTGCCAGCTCAAAGGTTCTTGGAGAGTAAGACCCTTGACGGACACCCGTCGCGTTCGCCAGCGGCAAAGTAATCTCCCACATCCTTGGAGAATTATTTACATAGAACAAGCCGGTCTCAACCACGAATAATTTATTCCCAACAAGTTCCTCGCCAAGAGGCGAATTGAAACCCGCCACCAATCTCGTTACGTGACACGAATAGCTACCGCTGTCTTTGGCCAGATTGACCACCAATAAATCTTCGCTCGTATCTCCAAGTGCAGTAACCAGATTGCTGTTTGCCAATGAGATGACAAATGCCCCGCCTCGCAAATCCCCGGCGAGCAACGAGTCATTATCGAAGACGATTCCATCCGGTGATCGATGTGGAGTAAATGTATATATCTTCTTCCCAAGCTGGCTTGCGTCTTCGACCTGACCCGTCGTGGTGTCGCGAAAATGATCAGCATCCGGGCCGTAGCTCGGAATTGGATATGTGAATGTAATACTATCCGGCGCTTTAGGGAATGCTGTGTCGTTGCTAAACGTTTTATAAAGATTACCTCCACCCCAAGCATTCGGACTTAACAATGGATCTGTGTGGGGGTCATAAGGCGTAAATTGCTGCGGGTTCCAATCAACGCTCTGTCGCCATGGAAATCCATAATGGCGTCCTTCTCGCAGCCAGTTTAGCTCTTCAGGATCGTCACGATCACCGGAATTTTCAACACCGAACAAATCACCATTCACGGCATATGTTAGATCAAACTCGTTCCTTATTCCTTCGCAAAATACATAACCATGCGAACGAAGCCAGCTCCTATCGTTCTGTAGTACGATACTGTCGCCGTTGACTGGCAGTCTCAATATCATCGCGGTCAAACCCGACTCTCGATAACCACCATTCTCAACTTCACCATGATCCGTGGCTGCGCCGCTGTTCACATAAATTGAATCTCCCGTCGGGTTCATGACGATACCACTCATCCTGTGATTGTATACATTGCCATAAGGATATGGTACCGTGGTTGCGATCATACTCCACGTTCGCTCCTCGCTCCCCGGGGACACTGGAACACCCTTCACTATCGTGGCCGTCCCGAGAACCGAGGTCGAATCGTTGCCAACCAGATACATTGTACCATTATTGCCAAAGACCATTCCTAGTGGAGCATTTAAGTGATGATCTGTTGTTTGATAAACAGTTGAAAGGGTCATCGATGTTGTATCTGGATTGAAATTTACACGTTGAATAATACCATTATTCTGCAAGACATATAAATTCCCAGAGATCGGGTCTCGCTTGATCCGAACCGTGTTATAGCCTACTGATCCCAAAAGCTTGAACGTGATGTCTGGGCGCTTCGAATTTAGCTGCGCAGTGACACTCGCGCCACAGATGAAGCTCGTCAAAATGATAAGTCTTATAATTCTCCCTGTAAATTGGAACATCTTTGCATCTCCTCTATATTAAATGAAACGTGGTCTCAAGATGGACTTTGTGTGTCAAACCCGATAACATTTTATCGGCGGTTGAAGTTTCAAAAGGTTCCAGATTCTTATCCCGGGGGCAAGTTCTTCAACCAAATGACCTGCCCCCAGTTGATGTACCAATGAAGAGTTAGTGATCTGGTTAGACATTGACAAACTGATACGGAGAAGAGTCCTCCGCAGCTGGGGGTTTAACTTTCAAGCCTCAGTGCCTAGTGGACAGATTAGCGTTAGAGGTTAGTGGCTGTAATAAATTGAGGGGCGGTTGCAATTCTTGGAGAGTCCCGACATCTAGATGGGGAATCTTTTTTTGTCTTGACGGGGGCTCAGCCCCATTCCACGATGTCCATTATATCATGGTACAGCTCCTCGGGCAGGACTCGAACCTGCAACCCATCGGTTAACAGCCGATTGCTCTGCCAATTGAGCTACCGAGGAATAATTGGATGACAAAAATATATCTAACCTAAATGAAAAATAAAAGGTTTTTCTGCCGCGCAGATAATTTTGGCATGGTTATGAAGAATATTAGGCATTCACTTTAATTTTAACTTCCGCATCCTGTCTTCGCATTTCCGGCGTTTTTTTCCTAACTTTCATAGTGGATTTAGAAGATTGTGGTGTGAAAACATCTCCAGTGTAAGTTTTATGATAGGGTGCCAGCATGACTGAGGCAGTTCTCGATAAGTTCCTTCGATATGTAGTAATCGATACGCAATCCAAAGAAGATTCCGATACTTACCCGAGCACCGCAAAACAATTTGATTTATTGAATCCTTTGGTAACTGAATTAAAATTGCTCGGCGCCTCCGACGTGACCATAGATAACTACGGCTATGTTATGGCACGAATTCCCGCCAACGTCCGAAAAAGAGTCCCCGTCATTGGATTCATTTCTCATGTCGATACATCGCCGGAGGTCACCGGTGCGAATGTGAAACCGCAAGTTATCAAGAATTATAAGGGTGGCGACATAGTCTTGCCGGGAGACCCGGATATTGTCATCCGCGAATCCGAGAATCCATCATTGAAGCTTGCAGTCGGGAAAACCATCGTTACAAGTGATGGTACAACTTTATTAGGCGCAGACGATAAGGCCGGAGTTGCGATTATCATGTCCGCAGTTCAGGAGTTTCTGAAAAATCAGCAAATTCCGCACGGTGAAATAAGAATCGGCTTCACTCCCGACGAGGAAGTAGCTGCAGGCACAAAATATTTCGACACGAAAAAGTTCGGTGCTGAGTTCGCTTACACGGTGGACGGCGATACGCCCGGTGAGCTGAACAAGGAAACTTTCAGCGCCAATTCATGCACCGTCACGGTTCACGGCAGGGATATTCACCCGGGCTCGGCAAAGAATATTATGGTTAATTCGATCCGAGTTATTGCCGAAATTATTTCCCGGATTCCGAAGGATATTTCGCCGGAGATGACTGAAGCATATGAATCGTTCATTCATCCTTACGTTGTTGAAGGCGGAGTAGGGAAGTCTTCCGTGAAAATTCTCTTCCGCGATTTCAAGACGGAAGGTTTAGCTTACCTGAAAAAGATCGTAGACAAAGCGGTTTCTGAAGTTCAGCCGATGTTTCCGAAAGCTAAGATCGAAGTGGAGGTCAAGGAACAATACCGCAACATGCGTGAAGGAGTTGAAAAGGATTCGCGTGTCGCCGATTATCTTTTCGAAGCGGCGATGCGGGCGGGACTCAAAGCCGAATGGAAACCGATTCGCGGCGGAACCGACGGCTCGAAGCTCACCGAAGCGGGACTTGCGACTCCGAATATTTTTACGGGCGGCGCAAATTTTCACAGCCGCACCGAATGGGTAAACGTTTGGGGAATGGAGAAAGCCGTGGAGACGATATTGAATCTTGTGCAAATTTGGGCAGAGAAAAGTTGATACGAGCAATTAAAGGATTTGCGAGACAGCAAAAGTTAGTAGTTCAAAATTATCTTTCAGAGGGAGGCTTAACGTCGGAGGGACAAGAATAGAAATAAGGAAAAAGATACAAAATTTTGCGTCCTTCTTAGAGATTGCATCCAAACAATTTGCATGATTCGTCCTCTCGATACTTTGAGGTCACGCGATGTGAAATTTAATGATAACAAAAAGTAGTTACGGAAACCTTGCAAAGATCGACAGACTTCGCAATATTAAGCCTGTTTCTACTTATTCAATCACCATTTCGCTTTTCAATTTTATGTCTCTGCTTGAACTTCCGACTAATATCTCGTACTTACCGGGATGTGTTACCCATGCTTCTTTATCTGCATCGTAATGAGCAAAGTCGATTTTGTTCAAGACGAATTTCACCTCTTTGGTTTCGCCCGGTTGAAGTGATATGCGATCAAACCTCTTAAGTTCTTTTACCGGAGAAGCGATGGATTTGTCCGGGTCATGTACATAGAGTTGCGGAATTTCAACGCCTTCGACCTTGCCTGTATTTTTTACCTTAACATTGACTTCATAAGAATCTCCTGCGGGTTTTGCATTGATATCACTGTAAGAAAAAGTGGTGTATGATAATCCATAACCGAATGGGAAGAGCGGCTTGATATTATTCTTGTCGAACCAACGATAACCGACAAAAATTCCGTCGCTATAGATCGAGACGCTGTCCTTTTTCTTATACGAGCTGTATGCCGAACAATCTCCCCATCTGACAGGGAAAGTCATCGGGAGTCTTCCGGACGGATTATGCCTGCCCAGCAATACATCAGCGATTGCATTCCCGGCTTCATCCCCGCCGAACCACGCCTGTACCACTCCGTTCACTTTATTGATCCAGCTGTTCATTATAACGGGTGATCCTGCAACGAGCACAACAATCGTGTTTTTGTTTGCCTTTGCAACTTCATCGATTAATCGATTCTGATCCGCCGGCAGAACCAGGTCATTTCGATCCACGCCCTCGGTCTCATATTGACTTGAAGTACCGGCGAAGACAATGGCCACATCTGAATTTTTGGCTGCCTCGACTGCTTCGCCGACACGTTTTTTACCTGTCTGCCTCATGCAAAGCTTCACGCTTGAGCCGCCGGTGTTTTGAAAATATTCCAATCTAATGTTGCAATAGTTTCCCTTTTTTAGATGAATGGGATACGATTCTACAGTTATGGGGTGGCTGGTCCAGTCGTTTATTGCCAGCTTTCCATCAACATACAATCTTGCGCCGTCATCACTTGCGACATTGAGGGAATAGTCGCCGGTCTCATCGGCGAGAATTCTCGTCGTCCATCTTGCAGAAAAATGTTCTCCAGGAATTCCCTCGACCGGTGGTTGACCGTTCCAATCAAAGTTTATTTCATTGTCTATCTTTGTGATTTTCGGCCGACCTTTTAAATCCTGGTTATCAAAATATTCGGCGTCTATTCCGTGCTCGGACTTACCGGGAAGGTAAAAATACTCGCTGTCTAATGCGGAAATATCTCCGCCGAGCGTCACTCCTTCGGCATAATTTATTTTAATTTTATTGCCGAGCTTATTTTTCAGAGCTTCAAGCGGGCTTACGGAGTAAATTGGCGAAACCATGGCACTACCGCCGCCGGTCGTTCGTGCAACTGCTCCGTTAGGACCTATAACGGCGATTGTTTTCACTTTGCGAAGATTCAACGGGAGGATATCTTTACTGTTCTTTAGCAACACGATACCTTCAACCGATGCCTGATATGCAACATGTTGATGTTCAGGAGTATTAATTAAAGTCGAGTCCGGCTCGATCTTCTTGTCGAACAAACCAAGCTTAAACATGACTGTCAAAATCCGCCGCACTTTGTCGTTTACAGTTTCTTCTTTGACAACTCCGGATTTCACAGAACTTAGCAGCGTGCTGTCATTTAAAAATTCCCCCGTCGGCATCTCGATATCCAGCCCGCCGTTTGCCGTCGGGATTGTGCTGTGAACCGCTCCCCAGTCCGACATGACAAGCCCATCAAATTTCCAATCATCTTTCAGCTTCGTTTTCAGCAAATAATCATTTTCGCTGCAGAAATGCCCATTGACTTTGTTGTATGCAGACATTATGCAGAAGACTTTCGCATCCTCAACTGCGGCTTTGAATGCCGGAAGGTAAATCTCGTTTAACGCCCGTTTATCGACGTGAACATCCACAAACATTCGTTCGTATTCCTGGTTATTCGCGGCGAAATGCTTGACGGTTGCGGCAACTCCTTCGCTTTGTACTCCTTCGATGTAACCCACTGCAATTCGCGAAGCCAAGTAAGGGTCCTCGCCGTAGCTTTCGAAATCTCTTCCACCCATCGGCAGCCTCGCGAGGTTGACGCATGGTCCGAGGATTACGTTTCTTCCTTTACCTTTCAATTCTTCGCCAATTGATCTCCCGACTTTGTAAATCAGTGAAGTGTCCCATGATGCAGCCATTGCAGTCGCTGCAGGAAATGCCGTTGATTTATCCCATCTGACACCCAGCGGACCGTCGGACATCTTCAACTCGGGAATGCCGAGCCGCTGGATAGGCCTCGTGGCAAAGCCGGTTCCGCCCAAAAGAGAGATTTTTTCCTCAAGGGTCATCCTGCTCAGAAGGTCATCGACCCTTTCGTCGATGGAATCATTCTTATTCATGTATATAGCAGTTTGGTTTTGTTGCTGCCTTGGATTTCCTCCGAATGTTGCTGTGGACAGAATTAAGGCGGTAAGTATGGCTAAATAACCTGTGGCATTTGTCTTCATGAAAGTGTTCCTGCCTTCTAATTCTAGTTAAAGAGTATTTCATTTAATACTACAAATATAATTTTTGCGGCAATTAAAAGTTAATAATATCTTTACACGGGTTGCCGGACTCTGATTTATCTATCAAGAGGATTAATTTCTAAGCCTTCGATGAATTGGGAATGGGACATATAAGAAGCTCATTAACAAAAAGTTCAAATAATCATTGACAAAAGTTGAAAAAGTGTTAGATTAGTTAACAAGTTTTAATCTGGAAGAAGTAAACTTTATTAAATAAGAGTGAAGATGAAAACAGTTCGCAAAAATTTGCAATGGATATTCAAGTGAACTTATTAATACAATGTGTAGTTGATTTTATAGGAGAAAGTCTGAGATGGAAGGGACATATAAAAGGCGCAAGCATGTCGGCTCCGGCGAAGAGAAATCCGCTGTGAAAAGCCATGGCATGTATGATCCTGCATTCGAACACGATGCATGCGGGATGGGATTCGTGGCCGATGTTAAAGGAAGAAAATCGCGCTCCATCATAGAAAAGGGACTCGATATACTCAAGAACCTCGAACATCGTGGGGCAGTGGGCGCAGACCCTGAAACAGGTGACGGTTCAGGGATTCTAATCCAGATGCCGGATGAATTCATCCGAAAAGCTGCCTCAGAGAAAAAAATAAAACTTCCCGCGGAGGGCAAGTACGGCGTCGGAGTAATGTTCCTTCCGCAAGATCCGACATTGAGAAAAGCTGTCGAAAATATTGTCGAGAAGATTGTCATTGACGAGAACCAGAAATTTTTAGGATGGAGAGATGTGCCCATTGACCCGAGCATACCGGGAAAGGGAGCGCAGGCGACTCAGCCTTTCATCCGACAGTGTTTTGTCGGTGCCGGTAAAGGAACCGGAACCCAGGACGAGTTCGAGCGAAAGCTTTACCTTATCAGAAGAATTATTGATCATCGAGTTCGGGCAGAGCTCGATTTGAACCGTAGCGAATATTATGTGCCGTCCTTTTCCAGCAAGGTGCTGGTATATAAAGGAATGCTGCTCGCACCACAGCTTACCGCGTTCTACAAAGAATCTTGCCGATAAGGATATGAAGTCGGCTATGACTATGCTTCACCTGAGATTTTCCACCAATACGTTCCCCACCTGGGATCTCGCGCATCCTTTCAGAATGATTGCGCATAATGGAGAAATAAATACTCTTCGGGGAAATAAGAATTGGATGGCTGCGAGAGAGGCAGTCATGGAGTCGCCCTATTTCAGCAAGGACCTGAAGAGAATGCTGCCCGTCATCATGGAGGGTCAGAGCGATTCGGCAACTTTCGATTCCGTTCTCGAGCTTCTAGTAATGACAGGAAGAAGTTTGCCCCATGCGATGATGATGATGATTCCCGAAGCGTGGTCGAAGAACGATTTGATGGATCCCGATCGCAAAGCTTTCTACGAATATCACGCAACCATGATGGAGCCATGGGACGGCCCGGCTGCAGTCGTTTTCACGGACGGAAACATTATCGGCGCAACTCTCGATCGAAACGGGCTGCGTCCTTCGAGATACGTCGTTACAAAAGACGGCCTGGTTGTCCTCACTTCCGAGGCGGGTACGTTCAGCGTCGATGCGGAAAATGTCGCCAAGAAGGGAAAGCTTCAACCCGGCCGCATGTTCATTCTAGACCTCAAGCAGGGAAGGATCATCGAAGACGAAGAAGTGAAGAAGGAGATCGTGACAAGGAAACCGTACCGCAAGTGGGTCAGCGACAACATGATAAACTTGTCGCATCTTCCGACTCCTGATCATATTTATAACTCGGACTTCGATACACTTCATATGCGTCAAAGGATTTTCGGATATACAAAGGAAGACCTTTTTGAAGTGATGCTTCCGATGGCGACGAAGGGAGAGGAAGCTACGGGTTCGATGGGAAGCGACGCTTCGTTAGCGGTGCTTTCCGAGAAGCCGCAGATGCTGTTCAGATATTTCAAGCAGCTCTTTGCGCAGGTCACCAATCCGCCGATCGATGCTATCCGCGAGGAACTGGTGATGGAGCTGACTACCTATGTCGGTCCCGAGCAAAATCTGCTGGCGGAAACTCCGCTTCATGCACACCGGCTTGAGCTGGAGCACCCGCTTCTTTCCAATTCTCAAATCGAAAAAATTCGGAATATTGCAAAGGGCCATTTCAAATCCATAACTATTCCGCTTCTGTTCAACCCGAGCGTTCGCCATAACATGCGCGAGCGGATGGATCAGATCTGTAACGAAGCGGTGGAAGCGGTTAAGTCCGGGATTTCATTGATTATCCTTTCGGATAAAGGAGTTGACCGGAACCTCGCCGCAATTCCAAGTTTGCTTGCGACATCGGGTGTCCATCATGCTTTGTTGAGAGCCGGACTGAGAACGAGGACTGGGATTGTTGTCGAAAGCGGCGAGCCGAGAGAAGTTCACCACTTTGCATTACTCTGCGGCTACGGAGCCAATGCGATCAATCCTTACGTCGCGTACGAGACTATCGCCTACCTTAACGAGAAAGGTTTCCTCACCGACATTAAGGACTACGGTCAGGCAAAGAAAAACTACGTCAAAGCCGTAAGCAAAGGATTGTTCAAAATTTTCAGTAAGATGGGTATAAGCACGCTGCAGTCATATTGCGGTGCACAGATTTTTGAGGCGGTCGGCCTCGACAGCGAAATAGTCGAAAACTACTTCACCGGCACGCCGACGCGCGTCGAAGGGTTGAGCCTGGAGATGCTGGAACAAGAAACAATCCAACGGCACGTTCACGCGCTCGACTCGCAAATAGATCAGAGCACGCTCGATGTGGGAGGGTTGTACCATTACAGGAAAGACGGCGAACACCATCTCTGGAATCCGCTCACGATTTCGAAGCTGCAGCTCAGCACGAGCCGCGGAGATTATAAAACGTTTAAGGAATATACGGAGCTGGTAAACAACCAAAACAAGAAACGGGTAACCCTCCGGAGCCTTTTTGAATTGGATACGAGCGGGAAACAAATACCGCTCGAGGAAGTGGAACCGGCGAAGGAAATCGTAAAAAGATTTGCGACCGGAGCTATGAGCTTCGGCTCGATCTCGCGGGAAGCTCATACTTCACTGGCGATTGCAATGAACCGGATCGGTGGGAAATCAAACACAGGCGAAGGCGGCGAGGAAGCAGAAAGATTCAAGAGGCTGCCGAACGGAGACAGCATGAGGTCCGCCATAAAGCAGGTCGCCTCAGCGAGATTCGGCGTCACGGCCGAGTATCTGGTCAATGCGGACGAGCTTCAAATCAAGATGGCACAGGGTGCGAAGCCGGGAGAAGGCGGACAACTTCCGGGCCATAAAGTCAGCAAGGCCATCGCGAAAGTCCGGTACAGTATTCCTGGCGTTACCCTGATAAGCCCGCCTCCGCATCACGATATTTATTCAATCGAGGATCTGAAGCAGCTTATTTTCGATCTGAAGAATATCAACCCGGATGCTCGTGTGAGCGTGAAGCTGGTTTCCGAAGTCGGCGTCGGAACGATTGCTGCCGGAGTTGCAAAAGCGCATGCCGATCATATTTTAATTTCCGGCCACGATGGTGGTACAGGTGCGAGCCCGATATCGTCGATCCAGTATGCAGGCTCGCCATGGGAATTGGGACTCAGCGAAGCTCATCAGACGCTTGTGTTGAACGGCTTGAGAGACCGCGTTTATCTTGCGGCGGACGGACAAATGAAGACAGGCCGCGATGTCGCCGTTGCTGCTTTATTAGGCGCGGATGAATTCGGATTTGCAACCGCACCGCTTGTCACGCAGGGCTGCATCTTGATGAGAAAATGTCATCTTAATACATGTCCGGTCGGGGTGGCCACTCAAGGTCCTGAGCTGCGAAAGAAGTTCCACGGCAAGCCGGAATATCTTGTCAATTTCATGTTCTACATCGCGGAAGAAGTGCGCGAACTTATGGCATCGATGGGATTCAGAACTTTCAACGAGATGATCGGGCAGACCGACAAAATTATTCCAGTGAGATTGAACGACCACTGGAAGGCGCGGGGTTTGGATCTCGCAAAGCCTTTATACAAAGCGACGCCGCTCCACGAAACAAATCTTTACAGATCGCGTGGACAAAATCATGGACTGGAAAATCAGCTCGATCATGAATTCATCAAGCTCGCCGAGCCTGCGCTGAAAAACGGGGCGCCTGTTCAAATAAAAACGAGGATACGAAATGTTAACCGTACCGTCGGTGCGATGCTGTCAGGTGAAATTGCGAAGCGCTACGGTGATGAAGGTCTGCCGGAAGGAACAATCAAGATAGAGCTTCGGGGAACGGCAGGACAGAGTTTCGGTGCATTCCTCGCACGCGGCGTCGAATTGAATCTTACCGGCGAATCGAACGATTATACGGGCAAGGGTTTATCGGGCGGAAGGCTCATAGTGAAAGTTCCGCCTGAGGTAACCTTTGATCCCGCTGAAAATATCATCATGGGCAATACCTGCCTGTACGGCGCGACCAGCGGTGAGGCATACATCAACGGCGTTGCCGGCGAGAGATTCGCAGTCAGAAACTCCGGAGCGTACGCGGTAATAGAAGGCGTGGGCGACCATGGCTGCGAATATATGACGGGCGGAAGAGTTGTGGTGATCGGAAAGGTCGGACGCAATTTCGCTGCCGGCATGTCCGGAGGAGTTGCGTACCTTTGGGATCCGAATAAAGTCGCCGAAAAATACATTAACCACGGTATGGTCGATGTCGAATATCTGATCTACGATGAGGATATAGCGGAAGTATATAATATGGTACAGAAGCATTTTGATTATACCGGTTCGAAACGAGCGGAATACGTCGTGAAAAACTGGAGCACTGAGAAAGATAATTTCTGGAAAATAATTCCCGACGAGTACCGAAAAGCGCTCGCAAAATTAGCGCAGGAAAAAGAGGCCTTGACGGCTCTTGCGAAAGATACGGTAGAACGGGAGGTTGTCAATGGGTAAACCGACCGGATTTAAAGAGTACCAAAGATCGACGCTGGAACACGAGCCGGTCGATGTTCGTTTGAAGAACTTCAATGAATTCGAGAAACGGTTTCACCGCGAAGATGCAAAAATTCAAGCTGCGCGCTGCATGGACTGCGGTATTCCGTTTTGTCACGGTGACACCGGCTGCCCCGTTCAAAATTATATTCCCGAATGGAACGATCTTGTCTATAATGGTCATTGGAAAGAAGCGCTTGAAAATCTTCTATCGACGAATAATTTCCCTGAATTTACGGGAAGGCTGTGCCCGGCTCCCTGCGAGACCGCGTGCACGCTTGGAATAAATGAAGAGCCGGTCTCAATAAAAGCGATCGAGCGTACCATCATAGACAGAGGCTGGGAAGAAGGCTGGGTCAAGCCGAGAATGCCCTACGTGCTTTCCGGAAAGAAGGTGACGGTCGTCGGGTCAGGCCCGTCGGGACTCGCCGCGGCGCAGCAACTCTGCCGCGCGGGACATTTCGTCACTGTCTTCGAAAAGAACGATCGCGTCGGCGGGTTGCTGAGATACGGGATCCCGGATTTTAAAATGGAAAAATATGTCATCGATCGCCGGGTCGAGCAGATGACAATCGAAGGTGTCGAGTTTCGAACTGGCATAAACGTCGGTGTAGATATATCTGCGAAAGAGATTTTAGAGAATTATGACGCGGTGGTTCTTGCAGGCGGTTCGGAAAAGCCTAGAGACATTCCAATTCCCGGCAGGGAATTAAAAGGCATCTACTTTGCGATGGAATTTTTGCCGGAGCAGAATAAAGTCGACGCCGGGGACGATGTCAAGAACCAGATCACGGCGAACGGAAAAGATGTTGTGATCATCGGCGGCGGGGATACAGGCTCGGATTGCGTCGGCACAAGCAATCGGCAGGGTGCGAAATCGGTGACGCAAATCGAAGTCCTTCCGATGCCGCCTGAGGAAAGGCCTGAGAGTACACCATGGCCTTACTGGCCGATGATTCTCCGGACTTCTTCGAGCCACGAAGAAGGTGTCGCGAGAAGATGGAGCGTGAACACTAAGGCATTCAAAGGGAATGAGAAAGGCGAAGTCACGGCTTTGCTTTGCAATGAAGTAAAATTTGAGAACGGGAAACTTGTGGATGTTCCGGGAACCGATTTCGAATTGAAAGCCGATCTCGTTCTCATCGCAGCAGGTTTCGTTCATCCGGTACATGACGGGCTTATAAACCAATTAAAGGAAATTGGACTCGAACTCGACCAGCGCGGAAACGTGAAGGCGCAATTCGGGGATTCTGAAGACGCTCACGCCACCAGCGTGAAGAAAGTATTTGCCTGCGGAGATATGCGGCGCGGACAATCGTTGGTTGTCTGGGCAATTGCCGAAGGACGAAAGTGTGCAGCGTCGGTCCACAACTTCCTGACAAGCTCGAACGGCATCGAATGAGCGCATTGCGCCATCTCGCATACAAGATTTAGATAATCGAGCGGGAGAGGACGCGGAATAACAAACTTCGCATCGATAGACGTTGGTTCGCGGATAGCCATTAGCTAAATTACAGCTGTCAGTTATTATTTGAGCAGTCCTCGTAAATGAGGACTGTTTTCATTTGTTGATTTTGAATCACGGCAGAAATGGGAGCAATCGCTTTCAATGAAGATTGTTGCAGATCAAAAAATACCCCACGTAGATGTGGCGTTCGGGAGATTCGGAGACTTGCTAAAACTCGAAAGCGGCGCGATAAACAATACCATGGTGCATGATGCCGATGCACTGATCGTCAGGTCGGAAACCAAAGTCGACGAAATTCTTTTGGCCGGCAGCAAAGTCAGATTTGTCGGCACGGCAACGATCGGCACTGATCATGTCGATCTGAGTTTCCTGAAAAAGCAGGAAATAAAATTTGCAAGTGCACCGGGGTGCAATGCCTTCGCGGTCATGCAATATATCTCCGCCGTTCTAGTTACTATTGCGAGTAGAAACGGTTTTCAGCTCAAAGAAAAAACCCTCGGCGTCGTCGGAGTGGGAAATGTCGGGAGCAAAATCGTGCAAATGGCGAAGGCCCTCGGCATGACCGTTCTGGAGAACGACCCGCCGCTTGCTAGATCGTCACAGGACTCGAGGTTTGTCTCGCTCGATGAATTGTTGGACAAAGCGGACGTAATTACTCTGCACGTTCCGTTGGCGAAACAGGGAAGCGATCCGACATTTCATCTTTTCGATGAGAGAATGATTTCTAAAATGAAGGCTGGAGCAATCCTGATAAATTCTTCGAGAGGACCCGTGGTGGAAACGGAAGCGTTGAAGAATGCCTTATCGAGCAAGAGACTTTCTGCCAGCGTGCTGGATGTCTGGGAGCATGAGCCGGATATTGACGTTGAGCTATTAGGGCTTTGTGCTATCGGGACGCAGCACATCGCGGGCTATTCTATAGATGGGAAAGTGAACGCGACGAGGATGATGTACGAAGCATTCTGCAAGCATTTCAATTTTCCACAAACCTGGGATTCGAGCCGCATTATCGAGCCGCCAAAGGAGGCTGCGATTGAAGTTGAAGGAGACTCTCCCGATGCTGAAGCTCTTTTGAAAATTGTTAAGCACTGTTACGACATCGAGAAGGATGACGAAAGCCTTAGAAGGATTTCGTCGATACCGCCGGAAGCGCGCGGAAAATTCTTCAAGCAGCTCAGAGGCAATTACAACTTCCGCCATGAGTTTACAAACTACACCGTTCTATTGCCGAAAGAGAATCCTATGCTAGGTGAAACTGTGAAATCTCTAGGATTCAGGATTAGCTAAGTATTCATCAGGAGTAAATTTGGTATTTACGCAGAAAAGATTTATCCTTAACTGAAGTCGCCAAGGATAATTATTTGCAGTATAATTTTGAATGGGATCCAGCTAAGGCACAATCGAATTATCAAAAACATAAAGTAAGCTTCGAGCGGGCGGCAGAAATTTTTCTTGATCCGTTTATGCTTTCCATTTATGATCATGGACATAGTGAAGCTGAAGACAGGTGGATAACTATCGGCAAGGACAAAAATAATATTTCGCTGGTAATTGTCCACACCTATAAAGAAGCAGACACGGGAAATTGTACTATACGGATAATTTCTGCACGACGGGCGACCAGAAAGGAAGAACGAGAATACAACAAAAGGTAAATAAATGAAAAAGGAATATGATTTTTCAAAAGGGATTCGCGGGAAATTTTATCGACCAGGTATTCGCTTAAATATTCCTGTTTATCTCGATGACGATGTTGCGGAATTCATACAAAAATTTGCCAAACAAAAAAACAGTGATGCGCAAACTATTGTCAATAAAATATTGCGCGGCAATAAGGAAATTATTCGCGCAATTCAATAAGCATTATTTCTTTTCGCCGGGCGATTTGTCGATTCGGGGTAAAATGCTTTCAAATGGGCCACGTCGCGGAAAGAGAATAGGTCGATAGGAAACGGTTAGACCTGAAATCACGCGGGCAGCTTGGACTTTCTGGGAAGAAAATCTCATTTTTAATTGTTAAATTATGAAGGATGGTCGGTTTACGTTGATTTATGGGAGATGAGAAATGCTTGAAGTTTCAGTGGATACGAAGGAATTAGGTCTTAAATGGTATGACCTTTTTTCAAAATATGCGGAAGACCTCTACCCGGGAAGGTATACCATCAATAGGTGCCTCGAACTCGCCGAACAGGCGGACGAGATTCTGAAGATTGCCGAAGAGAAGCAATCTACGATTGTCGCACACAATTATCTTTATCCCGAATTCCATGAGATAGCCGAGAAAGTCGGCGACTCTCTCGGTCTTAGTTTTTATGTCCAGAAGAAGAAAGCTCCCAGGGTGGATTTCGAGAGCGTATTCTTCATGGGTGCAACTGCAAAAATAATTACCGGCGACGCAACGCGTGTTTTCGTTTCGGATAATCCGGATGTTCTCGGCTGCTCGCTCGTCTTTGGGATCGATTACGATTGGCTGAATAATTGGAAGCGCGAAAATCCCGACGGCATTCTTGTGACTTATGTGAATAGCGACGCATATACAAAATCAATCAGCGACTTCATTTCAACTTCGCGGAATACCGACAGGATAATAGTCCACGCAGTGAAGATGTTTCCGGGCAGAAAGATCATTGTGCTGCCGGATAAGTTTTTAGGCTATGTGATGAAAGCGAGAGCGCTCGACCTGCTGCGCAATGAAAAAATCGAGATCGATCCCGACCTGATCGAGATATATGAACAAAAGAAAGGCGAGTATTGGGCGGCATGCCATGTTCACCAGCAAATCGGGCCCGATGCCGCCGACATTGCACTTCTGCAGAATTCCGACGCCGAGCTGATGATCCATCCCGAGTGCGGCTGCGCTTCGTCTTGTCTTTATAAAGTCCAAAACGGTGAGATCCCGCATGAGAAAGCGTATTTTCTTTCGACCGAGGGAATGCTGGAACGCGCGAAGGTTTCGCCTGCGAAGAAATTTATCGTTGCTACGGAAAAGGGAATGGTATATCGCCTGCGGAAAGAGATGCCGGAAAAAGAATTCATCCCCATTTCTCAAAATGCAGTGTGCCAGTACATGAAGGCAAATACATTCGACAAGCTGTTGGACTCTTTGAAGCGAGACCGGCTTGAGATCGTGATTTGCGACGATTGCTGCGATCCAAAATCGCCGTACCAGGATGATAAGGTGGTGCATATTCCGAAATCGGCTGCAGTGCTGGCGAAGAAAGGAATCGAACGAATGCTGGCAATAGGGTGAGGCCAATCACGACAGAATTGAAACCGCAGAGCTCGCTAAGATGCGCCGGGTTCGAATCCCTAAAATGTCCGGTGCGAATCTCCGCGCACTTTGCGGTTGAAATTTCCTTCACGAAGGATTAGATGAATACCGAACGAACAAATTGCGACGCATTAATTATCGGAGCCGGAATTGCGGGTCTGACAGCAGCGATCCAGCTTGCCGACCGCGGGAAAAATGTCGTGGTTATCAATCGCGCATTCGATCCCGATGAGTCGAACACTCGATATGCACAGGGCGGAATCGTCTGGTGGGGTGCGGACGATTCTTATGAGCTGATCGAATCTGATATAGATGAAGCCGGCGATGAGGTTGGCGGTACTACCGCTATTCGCATCATCGCTGAAGAAGGCCCGGTACTTGTGAATTCGCTTTTGATAAAGCGGCTCGCCGTAAACTTTGACAGGGACGCTGCCGGTAATTTAGATCGGACTCTCGAAGGCGGACATTCACGCAGGAGAATAATTCATGTCGGTGATCAAACGGGAGCTGCAATCGAAGAGGCACTGAGCCGCGAAACGCGGATGCATCCGAATATTTCAGTGCTTGCCGGATTCACGGCAGTTGACTTGATCAGCACGACCCATCATTCCCGAAAACGCGGCTCTGTCTATCAGTTGACGCGGATACTCGGTGCGTACGTGCTGGACAGGAAAGCCCGTGAGGTGAGGGCGATACTCGCTTCGTACACGATCATTGCAACAGGCGGCGTCGGCGGGTTGTATGAATACACGACAAACCCGGAGGGTGCGCGCGGCGACGGAATCGCCATGGCCGGCAGAGCCGGGGCGCACGTTATCAATATGGAATATGTCCAGTTCCACCCGACGGCTTTCCGCAAAGAAGGAAGCCCCTCATTTCTGATTTCGGAGGCAGTCCGCGGTGAAGGCGCGATTCTTCTTAACGACAAAGGCGAGCGGTTCATTTCCAGATATTGTCCCGGTGCCATGGAGCTTGCTCCGCGCGATGAAGTTGCAAGAGGAATCTTTTGGGAAATAAAAGCAACGAAAGCTAAAAACGTTTGGCTGGACTGCGGCCCGATTATAAAGAAGGGGATCGACCTCGAGAAACGCTTTCCGCAGATATTTTCCAATTGCATGAGCTACGGAATCGACATACGAAAAGCACCGATTCCAATTGCTCCCGCGGCGCATTTCCTCTGCGGCGGAATCCGCGTTGACGAATGGGGAAGGACGAACCTTCTCAGACTCTACTCCGTCGGCGAAGCGTCATGCACAGGGCTTCATGGTGCAAACAGGCTCGCGTCTACGTCTCTTCTCGAAGGACTCGTATGGGGAATGAGATCGGCGGAAAACATAATCGGCTCATTCGAACAGGAAAGCTTTGGCGACTGGATGATCCCGGACTGGGACGAGAGCTACGTCGTGGATTCGCTCGTGCCGAAGGAAACTCTCGGGAAATATCTGGACGAACTTAAGAGAGTAATGTGGGAGGATGTCGGCATCGTCAGGTCGGAAGAGAGCCTTTCAAAAGCATGGCGGCTTTTGTCTTCGATTAACATCGAAGTAGAGGAGCTTTACAGGCGCGCCAAGCTATCCGATGATCTTATCGGCTTGCGCAACGGCATCGAGGCAGCACTTGAAATAACGACCCACGCACGCCGCGACAGGGTGAGCAGAGGCGTGCACTTCAGGGAAGATTCTGTGAAGACAAGCGGAGCCTTAGTTTGATAAGTCAAAACCCACAACTCAGGATCCAACAATCCCGGCATAAGCCATGATATTCAAAGACGTTCTTAAGGAGAGAATTCACCACGACCTTGGATTCGATTTCTTCGTGAAAGATGGCGCGCCGCGGTCGAAGTTCAATGTCATTTTCAAAGAAGATGCAATTGTATGCGGAATGATATTCGTCCCGACGATTGTGAAATTAGTGGACGAAGAATTTTTTCTCGAACCGGTTGAACAAGATGACGGGCCGCAAATTAAGATTTTGAAAAAAGACGGCGAGAGTATAAAAGCCGGGGAAGTCGCGGCAGAGATTTCCGGCAACGCGGAAGTCTTGTTGAAAGCAGAGCGAATAATCTGCAACGTTCTGTCCGAATTATCCGGGATTGCTACTCATGTCGGCTGTCAATTATCAAGTATCAATGAACAGTTATCAAGGAGAAAGGTGTTTTTGCTTGACACAAGAAAAGATGATCCATTGATGCGCGCCGAGCATAAGTATGCAGTGAGAGTCGGCGGCGCGAAGAATCACCGCGCGGGTTTTTTCGATGGGATATTGATCAAAGACAACGACATCATGGTTTACGGCGGAATCCGGCAGGCCATAGACAGAAGATTGAACGAAGAAAAACTTCTGACCCGCGTCGAGATTGAAGTCGGAAGCTTGAAAGATCTTCTAACGGTTTTAGACGACGGACGTGTCGATGCGATTTTGTTAGACAACATGCCGGCAGACATGCTGAAGAAAGCCGTCGCCATGATAGCCGCCGCAAAGAAATCTTACCTGATTGAAGCATCCGGAGTGAAGGAAGAAGAAATCGGGAAAGTTTCGGAGACCGGCGTGAATTTTATTTCGCTGTCGTCACTCGTGCGGAAGGCGACGTATATCGATGTTTCGATGAAAGCAGTTGGCTAAGCGCCGAATTAATTTGGTCGGGACGGCTATGCTGATCGTCGGGTGGTCTGTCCAAAAGGCCGCGCCAAAAATCCAATGGTGTCCTTCACTTTGTGCAAGGAGATGGTGACATCCGAAGAGCATTAAGTCTTCGCCTCTGCTTGGCTTAGGCTTGAGACGATTCGATGCGGAACTTCACGAGTGGTTTTCTCAAGTGGAGGTTGGGATAGAGGAAGTAAGGAAAACTATCGAGAAGCCCTTACCCTTATCTTTTCGCCTTCTTCTTTCTTGTTTGGCTGACGTTTGCCTTTAGTTATCAGGTCCCGCAGGCTGCCCCTGATGTAAGAACCCCAAGCGCCCGAACAGGCATTGAAGCACTCGTGCTCAGGAAGCAAGCCCACATGGGTGAACCGGACCTCGGTTTGCTTGCCCTTCTTAGAAATTTCGAAAGTAACATTAGTGCCATTCCACTCGGTTTTGTCTTTAATAAAAGACAGGTAGCTGTCCGTTATGAGCCAAACGACTTTTTTGCCGGGAATGAATTCGGTTATTTTCTGTTTGGAATAATGGATGTCTTTGTAACGATACGTGAACTCATCGCCGAGCTTGTCGGTGCTTCCTTCGATTTCCCCCGACCACCATCCACGCACGTTATTGATGGCAGCGAAGGCCTCTTCGGGAGTTTGGTCTATCAAAATGGCAGCCGTGAGACTTTGATCTTTCATGACTCTCTCCTTACAAAATTAATCTTATGCATGACGATTTCATTTTGTAACCATTTTGTGCGTGGCTTAGTTCCGGGATGGAGGGAGCGGATTTGAAGGGTCAAATTAGGTTAGCGCTTGCGATGTTGGAGCCGGTAAGGTGGAACAGGATGTCCCGCCAGAGGCGAGACATTTGGGAGGAGCCTTAGTCGTTCGTGAATGTTTATTTTAGAGTTAAAGAATGCTGAGAAGAAAGAATATCTTGACGACCATTTATGACTGTAAGAATGTATGCAGTTGATTTCGACAGCCTGTATATAATGCGGTAACCGTCGATGATAATCTCCCGCAAAGCAGGGTCGCCAATCTCGGGTATGCATCGTCCAATTTTATTTCAGCCATCGATGCAACCGCTTTCTGGCATCTACATGCGAGACGGTTTTTCCCCGCCTTACATCCTCCTCTGCGCCTTCGATCTTTTGCAGGACATAAAGTTCGTACATGATGTCATCGTAGGTCGCATCGCCGGGAAGTTTCTCCAGCGCATGAAGTGCCGAAGCTTTAGCGTTCGATATCGTTTCTGATCCTGATATTCCTCGCCTTGCCCTGTAAACGCTCTCGTGTTCCTTTACCTTTGCCATGAAAGTATTCTCCTCAAATATTGTTCATCTTGAAAAGATTAATGAAATAATCTTTAAGAAACCACCTTTCATTTTCAACTTAGAAACCAGTCTTCCTTCCATACCGGAAGCCGCAGGGGTAACAGGATGCCGCGCTGAGCGGGAGCTTTGGTAGGGACCTTACTGCTCCGTGAATTAAACGTGAAAAAGCAAACATTTCTGATTATAGCTTCAAGGAAGGGATGCTCCGCAAGATCGAGAACCTCGGTCATTCTATTCTTCCCTCTTACTTGCCGAAGCTCTTAGGATACCGTCTACAATCACCAATTCTGACAATGCGCGCCCCATAGTTGTTGTTGCGTTCTGCACTTTCAAAAGCTGTTGATCCTTTTTCCCCATCCTCCCTACGTCGATGACAACGTAGAATGCCCGTGCGGTGGATTCAGAGCTCTTATATGTTTCCAACTGTACCCCAAATCCATGGACCACCTTAGGATTTGTCGAAAGCTTTATTTCGACGAGGACTTTAGCTGAGAAGCCACTGGAAAGTTTGAAGTCAACTTTACCTGTTCCCGTATCGACCTCAGGTGAGACATCTACGTCGTTCGCCTCGCAATACGAATATGCCACAGTAAAGAACAAACGTTGAGCGGTGGCTTCATGTCGTGGACGCCCGTCGTCTTTGTATAGTTCTTTATTAAGGCCTTTGTGCTCAACCAGGTATTGAAATTGGCTGACTATTTTCTTAACAAGTGAGAACAACGAGTCTAAATCTGAGGGATGACTTAGCTTCTTCAAATTCATTGGAAAAATTGTTGCGAATTGCTTTCCTATTTCCGCCCACTTGATTAAACCGTCAGGGTCCTTGCTCACCTTGTATGCTTTCGGAGCAACACTGTGGATTGCGTCCAATAGCACTTTGAATGCATCCTTGCTTGCCAATGCTTCACTTTTCAGTTCTTCCTTGTCTCGTCTCGTTTTTGCCGCCCAAATATGTCCGATGTGCTCGTTGACGCAACGTCTAATTGCTTCGGTTTTAGAGGCTGCATCAGCAATGTCATCCCAATCCATGGCAATAGGTAATGGCCTCAGAATATCCGTAGGAACGAAGATTGCAGGAGTACGGCGCCTTTGAAAAGGATTTTGAAGAAACGAACCTTGGACTCCAAGAAGGATAAAGCGCTCACCTTTTAATCCCAATTCATTCAATATCCTTTTATTAAATGAAATAAGTGCGCGATGTGCCACGTTTGTTGCCATGTCACTTATTCGATCAGGTCCTATATCGTCTTCAAATAATGCCATGGCAGGAAACAGATCAGGATCAGTAATTCCCAGATCAACGATCTCTTTACCCACTAGCAATATTCGCTCTGTAAGTTGAATACCAAAACCGCTTCCTTGTATAGTCGCCGCCCCATAGCCCAGACAAGTTCCGCGCACCTCGTGAAACTGGAGGAGGTTCTTCGCTGAACGCCAAGCGACATCGCCCTTAACGCTTGTGATGGAAAGGAATTTCACTACTCTCTCAAAATGTTCCCTGTAATGTTGTACTGCCACTGTATTAATCTCACGATGGACACTGTAAGGAAACAGAAGTGGGTCAATGAATAGTTTAGTGTCAATAGCAAGAGTCGCATTTAGAACCTTCAATTGCTCTAATTTCTTCGGAGAGATGCCAAAGCAACCTGAAACGGTGGTCGGGTTTTTAACTAGTGCCATTATTTTCGTTCCTATCTATGTGAGTTCCAGAGGAATTGAACGTTACAGAAAGCGGGTCCCCACCTCCATGGTAGTCACAACATTTCTAGTTTCACTCGTGTAAGATCCAGCATTTTCCTGTGCAAGAACCTTCGCGACAGCAAAGAATCTGGGGCTTTGGCACCTCGCTGCGGAGAGATCAACAGTTAGAAGGCATTCATAGGGGCTTGAGTAACCCAATCGGTATTTCTCGATTCCATATTGCAAGTTATCGAGTTCCATAAATACGTATATTTGTCTCTGCCAAACACGGGGATCATCTATTCCTTGTTCCCAGGTAGGAGTTGTTGAACCCTCAAAGAAGTACTGCACAACCTGCTGGTGTTCTGGATTTCTAAAGTATTGGTTCACTATATCTAGCCGCTCGAGACTGCCCGCAATGGTAGTTTCGTTTCTCAGATGGCGCCATTGATTCAGGCCTACTAGTAATCCACCAACTACCGTTAAGGGACCTGCAAACTCGTGAAATTGTACCTGCGTTAGGTGAAATAAGTCAAATACGACACACGATATTGCCACAACCAGCACTAGCAATAGAATTACATACGTCCCATATCGGGTTGACCACCGCTGATGTACCCCGAGCTTCCGCAATTTCTCCCGCGCGCTACGATCACGGCCGCACATAGTTTTCACCACCTCCCAATATGAGTTTCGTAGTTCGATGTGCTACTACAGCCCAACTGACTTTTCAATTATACTTTCCTTCTCCGATTTTCCGCCCTTCCGGATGAGCGGGAAAAAGTGAAGAGCTAATAGTGAAGAGTGAATAGTTCATGGCTCACAGGCAATCGGGTTCTGATGCTAAACATGCTTTACCATGATTGCACCTGTAAACCAGCCACGAAGCTGAAATGTTCATCCTGTGTCAGCAGCGGCAAATCCATTTTCCTGCATATCGCGGCTATCCATAGATCGTTTTCAGGGATCGGCTTTCCGGATTTCTTTAGTGCAATACGAATCTCAGCGTAATGGCGAGCCACCTGATCATCGACAGGAACAAGAACAGACTGAGTTGCGAATACTTCGACTGCCTCTAAGTTGTTCTTCGACCGGGAACTGTTTGCAGCGCCGTAAAGCAATTCCCCGTAAACTACAACGGGAAGAAAAAGGACTTCCGCTGCGTTGAGCAATCCAACTGCGCCGGGGTTCCCTGACCTGTATGCGATGAAAGCATTTGTGTCAACTACAAGCTTACCATTCATTGTCGATGCGTTCGAATTCGCGATCTATCGTTGCCTTCATCTCTTCGGCTTCCTGTGCCGACAATGTTCCAATAAGCTTGCTCAGTCCCTCCTTTGGGGGGGAACGTAAACACTGACTTCAACTCGCTGGTGATCCTGCAAACCTTCTAATGGCGACAAGGGTTTGAGAACCTTATCCTCGTATATCGCCTGAACTGTTCTGGTCATTGGTACCTCCTTTTGCTATTAATAATATAACATAAGGCAACTCTAAAAGTCCTGTTCCAAGCTATGACTCCGGTTCCCCTCTTTTCTTTCGAAGTCTCCTGACTTTTCAATTATGCGTTCTTTCTCTGATTTCTTCCGCCCTTCCGTAGTGTCCCGCCATATTTCCGACGAGTGGGCGGCCTAATAACCAATTCATCACGTGAGATAAACCTACCGGGGACTCGGATATTATCTCTCCTAATATCATCTCACTTGACAAATGAATTTAGTGGTTCACTTTGAGAATTTCAAGAAAGGGGAACAAGAGGTATTGGATTACTTTCATTTAAGGGTAACTGTAAACCCCACGTGTGTCGTTCCCGAATGTTCATTTCGGGAATCTAAGTCTTGATTCCCGCTTGAGGCACGCGGGAATGACATTTCAAGAATTTGTCCGGCTTACTCTCTTTCAGAATAATCCACTACCTATTGTTCAGGAATGGGCCATTTTGAGACGATGACGACGTGTCATGGCTGTCCCGCAATCTAATCCTTCTCCATGTCTCTGTGCCCTGGCTCATATTGTGTCCCTAAATAGAGCCAGGGAGAAACTGATCTCCCGAAGCTAATCGCATTCATTATTGGTTCGCTTCATATCGCCAGCAAGAGTCCGACGCCCAGAGTGATCACGGAGAGAGCAAGAACGACTATGCCGATATAGGTGAGCGCGATTACACCGTTAGGTTTCGTGGAACCCTTCTTAAGAACCGACAGGAAGAATCCTGCCGGGACGAGAATTCCAGCAAGTGGGACTCCGGCTCTGACCATCCATTGAATCGCGGAAGGGAGGCTGGATGAATCCACGAGCACCTGGCAGACCAGCGACAATATCACGAGTACACCCGCATGAGCGTGGCCCGCTCTGAAGAAAATCTTCTGGTACTCGTTGAACTGAAGGTTGTCGAATTTTCCTTTCAGAAGGCTGAGCAGGAAAAATCCGCCGTACTCGATTGTCGGTATTGTGATGAGTATGACCCCGCACATGAGTTTCGAAGCATAACTAAGTTCCATGGTGTCCTCCTTTTAAAAAATATTTTCGCCGGTGAGCGTCGTACTTCAGTAAATTCAATGCTGTATCGAACTCACATAAACCCAGGCAATAAAAAGCACCTGCAGCGGGACTCTGAACCAGAGATAGTTCAAACCGCTGCCGTCGTATGTGCCTTTTTGATAATCGATCTTGCGAATGGCTGCGTTGATGTTCGCGGGAAGGATTGCGATGAAAAACAGGATCAAAAGCCACGATGCCAGCGTTTTGAATTGCGCCAGCTCGATTCCGATTGCCCCTGCAATTTCAGCGGCGCCGGTAAGGTACACCATGACTTTCTTGAAGGGGATGAAATCCGGCATCATCATAGCCATGCCTTTCGTGAAGGCAAAATGGGCAATTGCCGTGAAGACAAGCATTACGGATAACGCGATCCGGGCAGAAAGTGCAAATTGGAAAGCCTGCCCGGCCAGCCTTATGATAACTGCTGCGACAACGAAGGCCCCAAGGAGTACGAAAAGCGGCTTCATGGATTCCTCTCTTTTTTATAAGTTAGGAAAAGCCATGACACGGGGGAATGAACTTAGGTTAAGAAATGCGCCTGCGGATCCTGCTCAATGCCTGCGGGGTTACGCCGATGTATGACGCTATATATTTCAGCGGGATATTCCGGAGCATGTTAGGACGCTCCTTGAACAGCTTGAGGTATCTTTCTTCCGCGGTGTCGTTGAGGAGCGAAAGCTCGCGGCGCGCCTTCTTTAGAAACTGGTACTCTCCCATCAGGCGCCCGACAAGATTGCCCTTCTCGGAGCGCTGGTAAACATCCTGCAGGTCTTCATAGGTCAAGCGCCAGAGTGTCGTCGGGGCAAGAGTCCCAACCGAATAGGGAGAAGGGGTGCGCGTCAGAAACGACTCGTAAGCGCATTCGAATTCGTCATCGAAGGAAAACCCGAACGTTATGTCATTTTTCGGCTTGGGGATGAAATAGCGGACGACCCCATTCTCGATGAACGAGAGATAGTTTTCTGTCTGCCCAGCTTTCAAGACCAGCACCTCCTTCGGGAACTCCTTCCTGACGAGCTTAGATGAAAATATTTCCCAATCCGAATCGCCATATTCGGCCATCTTGAAAAAGAGTTCTCTTATCCGTTCCATTGCGGTCTGACTGTCGGGTTTGTGTCCGTTCATGTTAATAGATTGCTTGTGGTGGAGGATAATTCAATATAAACATCCTGTTGCCGAATGCAAACCTTGTCAAGGTTCTCGACAATGGTTCTCTGAATTCTGGAAGCTTTTCACAGTTTGTAAGTAAGCCTTGACAAGGTTAAAGACGTTTAGGGCACAGACTCATAAATGAAATGATCGTGAAACATCCATCGAGCCAATGGGGGATAGCAAACGTTTCAGGATCGGATCATGAAGCGGAGGGATGTCTCTTCAAGTTGCGGGCTCTGCCGGGATTCGTGTGAAATGGATCTCCACATTGAAATCTACAAACCAGAGTCCGACAGCGATTGGGCATGTCTGTCATGGCTCAGCAATTAACGCTGCACCATCTCGAGGATTATACCACGCCTTTCGCATTCAGGAACGCAGTATATTTTTTGTCCGCGTTGAGAATATGATTGTTGAGCCAGCTCTTAAGAAAGGTCATAACCTCGACGGTGATGCTCATGTTGCCTTTTTCGTATTCGCCTTTTACGACGGAGACCTGCTTCATCGAATCATCCAGAAGGTTAATTAATCTGACCAAACTCTTGTGCTGCTTATCTATTTCAGCAATGTATACGCTCATGCTTTGTGACCACTGAAGTAGCGATATTATAAATTCGCCTGCAGTTTTTTTTTCGTTCTTATCAAGCGCTATTAATGCTTCCTAATTTAAAAAGGGGCTGCATTTGTTATCAGAACCAATGAGGCGGTTCTTAAGCCTTGGGACCAAATGATTGGCGGGGATTTTTCAATGAGCGCGCCGCTTGCTCCAAGAATTTGTTCGGATGGAGCGATAAACCAGTAAGATGCAATTTTTGAGAGAATTTTTGGCCTCGCCGGGCGGATTCACAGCCCGTGAGGAGTACTGAGTCCCAAAGGGATGTTTGACATTTCATGGAGCAGTGGTTAGATTTAGAGAAAGATGATGCGGGAAAAGAGCAGAAAAACGACATATGTCTATAACACGAAACCAGTGCAGCAAAGACTACTTAGTGTCGTGTTTGAAGGTGTCAGCTGTCATGCCGCCAGATGTCTAAGGAAAGAAACTTTATCATGAAATGGCAATTGTCGATTATTGCTCTTGCTTTACTCCTCCTATCTTGTTTAGAATCGGCCGTCGCTCCCGAACGTGGAGATTTCAATTTTAAATTAAGCTACGGCGTGGGCTCGAAGAACGTCTTAAACACTTATGAAAATACCTACACAAAGGACTTAATTGCGGACAGCACAGTCACGGTTCCATTCGCACTCTCCGATAGCGAACTTCAGTGCATTAGAACGAAGATGTGGGAAATTGGTTTCTTCAGTTACCCGGACCACTTCACTACTGAAGCCCTCGTGAAGTTTCTCCCAAACGGCACTTCCATTATCCAAGGATCCGTGACCCCGCATATGACATACATATTTGAGGTCACTGATAATTTTATCGTAAAGCATCTTTATTGGTCAGACTCCCTTGAGAGTCAAGACAGCAGTGCGGTGAAGTTGAGGAAGCTTATTAGCATGATCGTCGGCATCATAGAATCCAACCCGAAGTATTCCCAGCTGCCACCAGTTAGAGGGATGTACCAATGAGCGGCACGCCAGCTAACAACCGCAGAAAAGACGCTTCACATTATATATGCAAGGTGGTCGCTTCATCCCGATTGCTGCTGTACCATGAAGTTGCGCACATTTATATGCGGCAATCGGGACAATTGTCTTGCGCGGCACGTTAGCCCCAACCGGTTCATGATAATGCAATGACACAAACGATTAGGGTAGCATTCGGCATTTACGAGCAGCTGCCGACGGACAGCGAGGGTTTTGATTTCGTGTTTCACTTCACTACCGTAAGTGTCAAGTATGTCGGAGCACCTGAGGAATCAAAAATGACACGGCATCACGAAGTCATAGTCGGAGTCACTGGAAGCCTTGACGGAGCCTGGCAGCTTCAGCATGATCAGCTTGTCAAGACTCTATTTGAGTTTGGAAGACAGCATGTTTTGGGGAAGCTTAAAGATGGCACGCTTGGCGAACGTGAGGAACTCCAGTTATCCAGTGCAAATACGCCTCCTCGACCGCCTTTCGATACCTCTCGAATTCCTGATCCTGATGGAGTCGAGTTCATTGTACGATTTGAGGAAGACCCCCTTGCTGGGAAACTGGAAATGTCACAGATAGGCTCAGAGATCGTCAACGCTCTCGATAACATAAATACCATCTTTCACGGCGTCCATGATGATTTGCTTTTTGTCCCTCGTGAATTCAGAGCAGCGTTGGAGCTTGTAAAACCCGTCAACTCAAAAGATGAATACATCGTTCGCACTATCTCCCTCGCTCAATTGGTGGACCAATTGAACTCAGCAGTACTTAGGAAAATTGTGGGTGAAACCGATTCCCATGTTCGATCAATTTCGCTGCTTGAAAGGTATATGATCTCGCTTGGCAGCAACCCTGAGCTTGTCGTGAAGACACTTGAAAATATTCTTCGAGTCAGGCAAGGTTTCCCGGCTCACGCTGAAACCACAGACGGCGTTCGTGAAGCCCACCAATATTTTGGTATTGGTTACCCGGTTACGGATTTCAAAGATGCACGCCGCAATTTATTGAGTGCTTTTCTAAAAGCATTGATGGAAATTGAAAAAGTCGTTCAAAAGGAAACGAAATCAAAAACCAGTGGTTGACACTCGGCCAAAAGACGCTCTTCATCGGATACACATAGAGTGCCGCGCATATTCTGTACCCAAAGCGAGATGCACAGCACGTTGCGATTTCCGTGGGCGTTGATTGGATTGGCGAACTTTGAAGCTCTGGGTGCCAATGAATAACAAAATCCTCTTTTCATGGAGCGGCGGTAAAGACAGCGCCATGGCTCTTTATGAATTGAAGAAAACCGGCGGATACGAGGTAGCGGCGTTGCTGACAACTGTTACGGCCGACTACGATAGAATCAGTATGCACGGCGTTCGGCGGCTTCTTCTTGAACAGCAGGCAAAGTCGTTAGACATGCAGCTTGAAAAGATATATATCACGAAGAATGCGACTAACGATGACTATGAGGCAAAAATGAAAGCGAAACTGGTGGTATACCAGAGCAGAGGCGTCTCGTCTGTTGTCTTCGGTGACATTTTCCTGGAAGATCTGAAGAAGTATAGAGAAGAAAACCTGTCAAAGATAGGAATGATGGGAATCTTCCCGATATGGAAAAGGGATACTACTGAACTTGCAAGTACATTCATAGATCTGGGATTCAAAGCGATTGTTACATGCGTCGATTCGAATGTTCTTGATAAGACATTTGTCGGCAGGCAGTACGATCGGCAATTTCTAAGCGAGCTTCCTTCCGGCATCGATCCGTGCGGAGAGAACGGAGAGTTTCATTCGTTCGCGTATGATGGACCTATCTTCCGGGAGAAAATAGCATTTACAATTGGGGAGATTGTGCTGCGGGATAACCGGTTTTACTTTTGCGATTTGATACCTGCAAGCGGGATCGCGGACAGTGCCGGCGGAAATTAATTTGACCGCAAAGACCGACTGGATGTGAAAAGTCGATAATTGAGAAGAGAACGTTTTGTCATTACTGTCTCAAGAATTCTTGGCGCCGGCTCACGTGCTTTGCAGTTGAGAATTCCTTTATGGTTTCGAGGGAATATAAATAAGATACGCCGCACTATCTTGCCAATGCTTGACCTGTTCACTAAATTATGAAAAGTTGATAATGCGGATTTGGTTGATCCCGCCTATGTGAGGTTAAACATTCTGAGTAGGGCGGTCGTCAAAATAATAGGAGATGTTTGCTATGAAATCAAAATTGATTGCTATGACACTATCGCTGGCAGTTGCCTTCGGTTTGTCAGGTTGCGAAAGTTACGTCGTCACCTCGGGTTCAGAATACCACCACCATCATCGGGAAGACGAACAGCCGCCGTATTACATTCCGCCTCCTGCGCCGGGCCCTGACGCTACGTACAGCCCACCGGCACGCGCAAGAGAGAGGGTACCAAGCTACACACCGCCTCCTCAACCGAAATCTAATCCGAAGCCACAGCAGCAACAGCCACGTGTGCGGGAACAATCACCTTCAACGCCGCAGCCTAAGGCACCAGCTCCTCCGCCGCAAAAAGCACCTGCCCCGAGGACCAGGCCCGGCAATGTTTCTTACAACACCGGCAGCGAGCGCGGCATAATCTAGCGCAGCTGAGTATGATTTGGGACTGAGCTTTTAATTCGTCAGGTTCAGCTCGCATCGACGTGATCCATAATCGATGCAGGGAGATGGAACAACTAATTTTTTTAAGGAGGATACAATGGCTTCACCGCGCTTTAGTATGAAATCGATCGGAAAGTTCGCAGTACTTTTCACAGCTTTTATTACAACATTCGGGGCGAGCAAAGTTTTCGGGCAAGAGGCTGACAGCCTCTTTGGTTTCTCTGCCGACGTCAGAATTTTCACGGCATTCGCCATGATGAATGCGGCGGGCACCGGCGGCGAATGGCACCATGGAGAAATGAATCCTATGAGGAGCGAACTGCGCGCCGACCTTGCCGGCCAGATCGACTCGACCTTCCTGGAAAAATTAAAGGAATTCCACGAAAGCCACGGAAGGATACTGGAAACATACGAGGCAGCGCTTTTAACCTCGGGGCCGCCTGATTTTCTTTTGAGCTACAATCCGAAGACGACCGGTGAAATCGAGGAAAGCGCCCGGTCGGATTCAGACCTGCCGGAGCTTCTCGCCGAGTTTTACAAGAAGGCAGATATCGCAGATCTGTGGGTGAAGTATCGGCCGCTCATACAGGCTGAGAATGACAAGTACAAACCATTCGCCGGACTGGCTATGAAAGACGTCGATTCCTACTGTCATCTCGACTCCAATTATTTCTCCAGCACCAGCAGACGAATCAGCTTCCATCTCATGCCGATGCTTCCGTATTATGCGTCGCTGACGGCAAGGGTGAATGACGAAATATATATAATCGTCGGACCGCAGGAAGATAAGCCCGACAGGTCGATATTCTATTATTATCTCCTTCGTTATGTTACAATGCCGTTAGTGAGGGCCGACACGGCAGATGTGGACAGGATTGATGGACTCTACGACTCGGTCAAATCGGAAATCGACATCAGACATGGAAACTGGAACACGCTTGTCGCAGAATGTTTCGCAGAGGCCATGGATATTAGACTTGAGAAGAGGTTCTACAAACTGGACAGCGCCGCAGTGGATTCGTCTCTTATGACCGAATATAAATTCGGCTTCATCCTATGCCCGACGATTTATAAGAGTCTTGAAAAGTATGAGAATTCTGGTATGTCATTCCGCGATTATTTTCCGGTGATAATGAAAAGTATAGACCTGAATGAAGAAACAGCACGGTGGAATAAATTCTGGTCGATGCAATAGTATTATGCCGTAATGCAAAGAGACGACAATACCCAGAGAGAATCAAATTCATCGGGGAAATATTCCGGAGCAACAGATGCACTGGCATGAGTAAACCCCGAATAAGCCAATAGCCGGGCATGGCACACGCAAGCTGTTCGCTTTGTATTCTTGCCCGGGGTCTTGAAGCTTCGCAACGTTTCACGGAGGGACAGCTATCGAGGGCGCGGGCAAAAGGTTTTTTCGGCAGGCGTCGGCAGGCGTTGCACTTGCAAATCATATTAACCCGCGACGGGATTGAATATTCAAGTTTATAGAAGGGATCGTGAGAGATATTTGAAAAGGATTTTCTGTTTGCGTTTGCGCTATTTGTGTTAGTAGTTGCAGATGCTTTATATATTATAATATTTGAATTTAGTGCAAGCGATAATTCGGATTGGATGTAGTTGCTGGTAATAGCTTTTGCGACGATTTAATTGCTGTCGTTTGTTCTAATTTTCTTAAAGAATCGGGAAAGAAGAGACGGCGGTAATCTCCTTTATACTTCCAGAATACAAACAAGGGCTATAGTCATTGTTTTGATTGCATTTGGTTTGATATCGATCTATGACAATTCTGTCTCAAAAACACAATCAAGTTTTGAATTGGAATTGCTTGCCGCGGTCATTCCATTTTACACATCCGCGTCCATGTTAGGCAAGTATCGTATCAGAGAAAAAGGGGTATTTTCATTTTCTTCTTCATTAAAATGGTCAGAGTTAGTAAAGTGGCATTACGAAAAGAATAAGTTTATTTTTAAATCAGATAAAACTTTAATTTCATGGCAACTGAGTCAGAATGAATTTGCCAAAGTGCAAGGAATAATTGAGACGTGTGCAAAAAACGATGTTGGTTGAGCTGATAATAACTTCAAAGTGATTTCCCGGGATATTTCGTTAATATCAGGTTGTCGCGGTAAATCATTCTCTTTCCAAACCGGAATTCCATATCGATCCTAACGGAGCACCATGATTCTGATTGCTTATTTTAGCCAATCTTATTAGGTTTAGGAATGAATGCTGGAAGGCGAGCGGCTCTCAAAAAGCTGGCGAGGATTTCCGTAATCAGTTTATCGCTGCTGGTAGTTTCAATTCTGGCATTAAGGGCTGTTTACGCGCTCACTTTGTTCAACGCCATGGACGGTGCCGCACATTCTTCAGGGTGGAGGAGCGCCGATTCAATTTCTGCGGTAAATGTAAACGAGGAAATGACCTTCGAGGCAAGTTATATCTTCTTCAAGATTGGAGCGGTGAAATTCCAGGTGGTCGGAAAAATCGACTACGACAGTACATCGGCGTACCATCTCCGCGCTTATGTGGATTCCTACAGCGGAATTCCATTTGTGCACTTTCACGCCGTATATGATACCTACGCCGATGCAAAGACGCTTTTCTGCCTGTTTATTTCGCGAATCCAGAAAGAGAGAGATAACCGTGTCTATACGACCACGACTTTCGATTTTAACAGAAAGAACATTGATTGGGATCAATCGCTGGATGGGAAACCTATCATGGAACGAAGCCTGCCTCTAGACACGAATTATACTAACGGCGTAAGCTTCGTTTACTATCTTCGCAAGGCCTGCCGGGATGCGCAAGGCAAACAAATGCAACTTAATGTTCCGATGATCGACGACACCGTGCAGTCTTCGGTAAGCCTGACAATTAATGAAAAGAGAGAACCGTGCGACGTACCAGCATTTAATCTGCCGCTCGATGCTGAACGACTGTCCGGGCATATCAACTTCATCGGAACGTTCGGCATTAGCGGAGATTTTGACGGCTGGATAACTGCCGATTCTTCCGCCGTTCCGCTTAAAGCGGACGTGAAAGTTTTGCTTGGAAGCGTCGTGGTCCGGCTCAGGGATATCAAAGGCAATGATTGGACACCGCCGAGATCAGCGGGGAGTGAGTAGGATCGAATATTATGAACATTTAACGGGGGACCGCAAAAGTTGTCGGACATGATTGTGCTGAAGAGATACGGGCAATCGTACCTTGCTCATCTTGATAGAGCAAAGCTGGCCGATGAGGGCATCGAAACTATTATGCGCGACGATAGCATCGTATCGCTAATGCCATATCTCTCGAATGCTTTTGGAGGGATTAAGTTACTTGTATATCCTGAAGATGCTGAGCGAGCAAACAAGATTCTCGAAATCAACGAGTTCGATTTGCTCAAAAATGTATTCGATAGCCGGATTGATCCTCAACGAGTGTGCCCGCATTGCGGGTCGGTAGACGTCATTCAACAAAAATCTCTTTGGTCCGGTATCTTGTTTTTGATTCTCTTTTTTATCCCGTTAGCTATCCCGACAAATGGGTATCTTTGTGAAGCGTGTGCATATAAATGGAAAGAGAAGTAATTAATAGAGTGGCGTATTATCGGCCATGCTTTCCACCTAAGGGCTGATTGATGGACAGAGGCGGCGGTGCGTCAGCCTTTTAGCCGGAATCCTGTATAAACGCTCGAGCTGATTACTTGTTTTTCTGCTTTGTGCTGTCTGCCGTTGGAGCAGCTGTCTGATCTACCATCAGCGAATAACCCTGTCCCAAATCTGTGAATATGAGGAGTCGAACGTTGTTGCCGTCTTTGAACCATTTCATCTGTTGATCGTAAGGTCCCTGTTCGGTTTGAACTTTTGCCGTCAGGATGAGGGTATCTCCGACAAAATTTCCTTTATATTCGGGACGATCTCCGAAGTTGTTGAACATGGAAAAAACATATTGTGAATTCTGAGAATCGTAGCCTAACACTCCAAATCCTTTGTATGACCCGAGCGACGAGTTTTCTTCCGCCGTGGAGAATAACACAAACATCGAATCCAATCCCCAGTGAGCTTCGATCGTGCCGGTGCCGCTGGCTGAGTTGTCGCCCATCATTATGCCGGTCTTGGTTGTAAAGTGGCCGACTAGAAAAGACAGCCTTGCCAACTCGGAACCGAAGGTGGGTTTAACCATCTGTCCGTATATTTGTCCCGATAACATTGCTAGTGCCGATGCGGTAAGAATAATTATTTTCTTCATGGTATTTCCTCTCTCATTTTGCCATGCAAAATATAATGTCCAATAGCCAAAAACAAACTTTGAAAGCAAAAATATAGAAATGGAAGTCAAAATCAAGATCGGCGCATCTTTTGGTTCTCAATTCCCGCTGTTTTTTTGATAAGCGTTGAATATTTTCTCCCTTTATAATATATTTTTTCCATCCTGAATACACGTCCAAGGTAACACGGTTGAATCTTGAATTAGTCGCTTTTCTTATACTCGCTGCGGTTGCTATCGCCTCTGCGGTTTTGATGATAACACGCCGAAGTCCCGTAATGAGCGCGCTTTATTTGGTCCTCAATTTTTTTGTCATTGCCGTCCTTTATCTATTTCTGCGCGCGCAATTTATCGCGATTATCCAGATTACCGTTTATGCAGGTGCTATAATGGTACTTTTCCTGTTCGTGATAATGCTTCTTAACCTTGGCGAGGACAATCTCGTCAAATGGAGGCTTACATCAGCAAAATCGATCGCCGCGCTTCTGGGCATCGCTATGCTTGTCGAGATACTGTACTTTATTTTGCATTTTATTTCAAATCCCGGGATATCTCCGGATGCCGAATCGATGGGGACGGTTGAATCTATCGGCAAGATCTTATTTAGAAACTATCTTTTTCCGTTTGAAATAACTTCGTTCCTGCTGCTTGCCGCGATTGTCGGCGCAATTTTGCTCGCGAAGAAAAAGTTTGAATAATAAATGGTACCACTGAATTATTACATAGGACTCAGCGCAATACTTTTTACTATCGGGGTTGTCGGAGTTCTGACCCTTCGCAATGGAATCGTGATTTTTATGTCGGTCGAGCTCATGCTTAATTCGGCTAACCTATCGCTGATTGCATTCTCGTCATATTCGGGCGATCCTGCAGGACAGATACTCGTATTCTTCGTTATTGCAGTTGCGGCGGCGGAATCGGCGGTCGGGCTTGCGATCATCATCGCGCTTTTCAGGAACAAACTTACAGTGAATATAGACGAAGTCAACTTGATGAAATGGTAAGAAGATTTTTAACTGAAAAGAACGCCGGGGGTCATACATTTTTTTCCAATTACGGAGAACTCGGCGCCACTTTGCAGTCTCGCATGATGGCGGTTAAAATTCTTTATGGATAATACGTGCAAAATTTAGTCGCTCTTGTTGTAGTTTTTCCGATTGCCGGCGTGCTGGTTAACGGCATCCTGGGCAGCCTGATACAAAAGAAGCTCGGCGAAAAAATTGTCGGCATGATCGGAAGCGCTACAGTAGGTTTATCGTTTCTTTGTGCCATTATCATTTTTATAAATATGCTCGGTCAGCCTGTCGATCAGCGCAAGCATGTCTATGACATTTACAATTGGATTTCTACCGGTGGAATTTCAGTAAGCGTTTCCTATTTGATCGACCAGCTCTCGATAGTCATGCTTCTCGTCGTTACTGGAGTGAGCTTCTTTATTCACGTGTATTCAATCGGCTACATGCACGGTGACAGGGGCGTCTTCAGATTCTTCGCTTACCTGAACCTTTTCGTCTTCGCCATGCTCAACTTGATTCTCGCCGACAATTATCTGCTGATGTTTGTCGGCTGGGAAGGAGTCGGGCTCTGCTCGTACCTTCTGATCGGATTCTGGTACGATAGAAAATTTGAAGGCGTCGGCATTACATGGACAGGCGACGCAGGGATGAAAGCATTCATCGTAAATCGCATCGGCGACTTTGCATTTCTCATAGGGATGTTTTTGATTTTCTCCAACTTCGGCACCTTTAATTTTGATTCGATCTTTTCGGGTGCGGCGTCCCGTTTCACGAACGGAGATCCTGCTATAACATGGATCGCGATTCTCTTATTCATCGGCGCAACTGGGAAGAGCGCGCAGATCCCGCTTTACATCTGGCTTCCCGATGCCATGGCTGGTCCGACTCCGGTTTCGGCGCTGATTCATGCGGCAACTATGGTTACTGCCGGTGTTTATATGATCGCAAGAAGCGCTGTTTTATATGCGCTGGCCCCGACTGCGATGCTGATTGTCGCGATTGTAGGTGTTCTGACGGCGATTTACGCCGCGAGTATGGGACTTGTGCAGAATGATATTAAAAAAGTACTGGCGTACTCGACGATAAGCCAATTAGGGTACATGTTCCTGGCTCTGGGTGTCGGCGCATTCGGCGCAGGAGTGTTTCATCTTATGACTCACGCATTCTTCAAGGCGCTATTGTTCCTCGGTGCCGGCGCGATCATACATGCGCTTCACGACAATCAAGATTTGCGGAACATGGGCGGGTTGAAATCCTTTATGCCGAGCACTTACAAAACGTTTCTTCTCGCGAGCCTTGCAATCTCGGGAATTCCACCGCTCGCCGGATTTTTCAGCAAAGATGAAATACTGTCCGGCGCTTTTGCCTCATCATGGATTCTGTGGGCGATCGGCGCAATTACGGCGTTCCTTACCGCTTTTTACATATTCAGACTATTCTTTATGGCGTTTGAAGGAAAGCCGCGATTTGATGTCCATCATTTACATGTCCATGATGCACCGGTGACAATGCTGATTCCGCTCTGGGTTCTCGGAGTGCTTTCGGTGATCGGCGGCTGGATTGGAATCCCGGCGTCGCTCGGTGGAGGGGAGACTTTCGATAAATTCCTCGATCCGGTTTTTGAAAATGCACAGGCAAAAATGGCTAGTGTTGTTTTCTTAGAGCCGGGGACTGAATATGTCCTTATGTTTATCTCCCTCATTTTGGGTGTGGCGGGCGTTTATCTTGCTTACCTCGCCTATTTGAAAAAGCCCGGCTTGTCGGCAAAGCTTCGCAAGTCGGTAGGCGACTTCTACGATGTCTTGTTGAATAAATATTACATCGACGAGATTTATCGGGCGATAGTTGTAAAACCGCTCGAATATGTGAGCGATCGATATATGTGGAGAGGCGTTGACGAAATCTTGATTGACGGCTCGGTAAATGGGACAGGGAAGACCGTGAGTTTTTTGGGAAGGCTGTTTAGGAGGATCCAGACCGGCTTTGTGCAAAACTATGCTTTCATTTTTGTAGTCGGCATTGTCGTCATTATCGGCTTCCTGATTTACTCCGGATTATGACCGATAAATGAAAAATGAAGCGCGAAGGACTTTTCGTTTCCATTTTTGACTTTCCAATGAATGAAGACTGATGACTGAACACTTATTAACTTACATAATTTTCGCACCGCTTCTCGGAGCCTTTATACTTCTCTTGATTCGGAACGAAAATCTCATCAAGATCATATCTATTCTCTTCGCGGCTTTGACATTTGCCCTATCGGTATTTCTGTATCTTGAATTTGACGCCGCTAAACCGGGATTCCAATTCGTTGAATATGTTCCATGGATATATAGTCTCGATGCGGCATACCATCTTGGGATCGACGGTATATCGCTCCTTCTAATTTCGCTTACGACATTTCTGACTCTCATAGCACTCATCGCATCCTGGACGTCAGTGACAAAAAAGGTCAAAGGGTTCAACTTTTTCGTGCTTCTGCTGGAGGTCGGAATGCTGGGCGTGTTTTGTTCGCTCGACCTTTTTCTTTTCTATATTTTTTGGGAGGCGATGCTGATCCCGATGTACTTTATCATCGGAATATGGGGGCATGAGAGAAGAATATATGCTGCAGTAAAGTTTCTTATTTATACAATGGTCGGCAGCTTATTGATGCTTGTCGGAATTATCTGGCTTGGTTATTATGCCGGCACACTTCCCGGGGGTGGATTTACGACGAATCTTGTGGAGCTCTATCAGATCGGTCCGACTATTCCCATCGCGCTGCAAATATGGCTGTTCCTCGCCTTCACGCTGAGCTTTGCTATTAAAGTCCCGGTTTTCCCGTTTCACACATGGCTGCCCGACGCGCACACGGAAGCTCCGATGGCGGGAAGCGTTCTGCTTGCCAGGCGTTCTTTTGAAAATGGGCACGTACGGATTTCTAAGATTCTCGCTGCCGTTGTTTCCTCAGGCCACATTCAAATTCCTCCCGTTGATGGCGGTTCTTGCGATCGTCGGTATTATTTACGGTGCGCTTGTCTCCATGGTGCAGAAGGACTTGAAAAAACTTGTTGCATATTCTTCAGTTGCCCACCTCGGTTTCGTAGTGCTGGGAATTTTTGCCATCACCGTCGAATCGATACAGGGATCGGTTATTCAAATGGTCAACCATGGACTTACGACCGGCGCCCTGTTCTTGCTTGTCGGTATGTTGTATGATAAAAGGCACACGAGGCTCATAAGCGACTTCGGGGGATTGGCAAGAGTTGTCCCGATCCTTTCGACATTTTTTATGATCGCAATGCTGGGATCCGTCGGCCTGCCGGGATTAAACGGTTTTGTCGGAGAATTTTTGATCCTTGTCGGATCGTTTAAGAGTGATTTCCTCGGGAGCGGAGCTTATGCAATAGCTGCAACGAGCGGAGTCATCCTCGCCGCCGTTTATTTGCTCTGGATGTACCAGCGCGTTTTTTTCAAGACGGTTGACAAACCCGAGAACGAAAACATGAAAGATTTACGCACGCATGAAATAATCATACTTGCCGCGATGGTTGTGTTTATCGTTTGGATCGGAGTTCATCCTAATACATTTTTATCGAAGAGCGAGCCTGCGGTTAGAGCATTGGTCGATACTTTAACCAAAGCGAAAGTTGGTGCGTTCGTATCGCAAGACATTATTCTAAAATGATGAATGTTTGAATGACCCCATTTGATTACACAGATATAATTTCCGTCAGTCCGATAATTTTTCTCGGCATTTTTGCTCTGCTGCTTCTTATCGTGGATGCATCGTTCAAACGCTCCGCAAACTTCGTTTGCTGGTTGACTATCTTGGGTTTGCTCATTTCAGGGATATTGACGGTAAACACATATTTTGCTCCCGGCGTCGCATTCAACGGGATGGCCTTTACAGGAAAGTTTCCGGCATTTTTTGAAGTCGTCTTCGTGCTAAGTGCGGTTCTGACTGTTCTCCTGTCAAGGCCGTACCTTGAGCGCGAGAGCATTCATTTCGGTGAGTATTATTCGTTGATTGTCTTTGCAACGATCGGGATGATGCTCATGGCAAGCGCGCGTGACTTAATGGTGCTTTTCCTTGGCCTCGAGCTTATGTCTATCAGTCTTTATGTCCTTGCAGGGTTTGCTCGAAAAAACGCGAAATCTAACGAAGCCTCGTTGAAATATTTCCTCCTCGGAGCGTTTGCCACGGGATTTCTCTTGTACGGAATTTCACTCGTCTATGGCGCGAGCGGCTCGACCAACCTTTCCGCGATTCTTGACAGATTTTCGGCAATTCAGACGAATCCGCTGTTCTGGATCGGTGCGGCCCTGATCCTGGTTGGACTTTCCTTCAAGATTTCTGCTGTGCCATTTCACATGTGGGTTCCCGACGTTTATGAAGGTTCGCCTACAACTGTTGCAGGTTTTATGTCAACAGGAAGTAAAGCGGCGGCATTCTCCGCGCTCGTACTTGTATTCAGCTATTCTATTCGTCCTTCCTGGCAGCTTCAATCAGTGATTGCTTATCTTGCTGCACTGACCATGATACTGGGCAACCTTTTTGCGCTTATCCAGCAGAACATCAAAAGGATGCTTGCATATTCAAGCATTGCTCATGCAGGCTATGCGCTCATTGGAATTGCGTCGGCTAATTCGCTCGGCAGAACGGGTGTCCTATATTACATGCTCGCGTACGCTTTCATGCAAATCGGCGCCTTTGGAGTTGTGTCTGTGCTCGAGAGCAAGGAAGGCAAGTATCTTTCCATCAAGGACTATGCAGGTCTTAGTGCCAGTCATCCATTTATTGCGGCGCTGATGGCGATATTCATGTTTTCACTTGCGGGTATACCGCCATTTGCCGGTTTCTTCGGGAAATATTATTTATTTGCGTCCGCAGTGACGGCAGATATGACATGGCTGGCAATTGTCGGAGTACTGGCGAGCGTAGTCTCGGTTTATTTTTATGTCGGTATTGTCGTCCACATGTATTTTGTCGAAGAAACCCCCGAGCCGGGGATGGCCCATTCGGAAGAGAACTCAGTAGTTGGAAGCTCCCGTAAAGGAGATGAAATGATTGCGATTTCAAAGTTGGGAACTCTCGCGCTCATTATTGCGGCAGCAGCAGTTATAGGGCTCGGGCTGACGCCGTCGTACATCGTGGCGTTGACCGAGAAATTATTTTAGAGCTTATGGTTGCAAGCCGCGAACTACCCGGCTATGAAGTGTCGGTAGTTTCTGTTATTTTGTGTGAGAGCGTTATATGGAACATTTGTTGACAGCAGATGAAATGAAGGAGTGTGACCGCGAGGCTATCGAAAAGCGGAAAATCAGCGGTGAATCACTCATGGACAAGGCAAGCCTCGGCGCCGCCAACGTGGCTTCTAAACTCTTGGGCGGCGTTCGTGGAAAACAAATCGCGGTTTTTTGTGGAAAAGGAAATAATGGAGGCGACGGCTTTGGAGCATCGCTGTACCTTGTCCAGATGGGAGCAAATGTCAAGGTTTATCTGCTCGGATCGCCGGATGAGATAACCGGAGATGCTAAGATTTTTTTTGATAAACTAAAGGTATTATCGCACGGAAATGCCGGAATAGAATTTCTTGAATTCGGAAAGAGTGCAGAAACGATTTCCTTGGATCGTTTCGACCTCGTAATCGATGCCGTTCTCGGGACAGGATTGTCGAGCGAACCGAAAGATGCCGCTAAGAAGGCCATTGAGTTGATGTCCAAAGCTGCATCTCCCGTTCTGTCGATAGATGTCCCAAGCGGAATCGATTCGAGTAAAGGAACTATATATTCTAGTGCAGCGAGAGCTGCGGCAACCGTGACCATGGGAAATATTAAACGAGGTCTCATCATGAACGATGGAAAAGAAAACGCTGGAAAATTATTTGTTGCGGATCTTGGAATACCGCTCGATCTTGAAGCGTTGAAAAAAGTTCAAACATATGTAATCAATTGTAAAGACGTGAAGGCCATGTTGCCTCACCGAAAAGCCGAGACCTACAAGCACGAGGTTGGAAAGATATTTGGGTTGGTCGGTTCAACGGGCTTGACCGGCGCGGGTATCATGGTGGGGAGAGCCGCGATGCGGGCAGGTGCGGGAGCCGTCGTGCTCGGCGTTCCGTCTGAGCTTAATGCGATATATGAGTCACAGTTGACAGAAGTAATGACTGTTCCGCTTCCTCAAACAGGCGATGGAAGTTTTTCTCTAGCCGTGCTTTTACAGGTCCAAAAGAATCTCGAATGGGCGGACGTCCTTGTCGTTGGTCCCGGCATCTCCAGGAACCAGGAAACGGCACAGCTCGTAATTAAGCTGCTGAGGAGCTATGATGGAACGGTCGTCATAGATGCGGACGCTCTGAGTGCAATTGCCGACCAGCCGGAAATCTTGCGCGAGACACATGCCGAAATAATAATAACTCCGCACCACGGCGAGTTCAGCCGCCTTATCAAGTTTTCGCCGGCAGAGATAGCTGAGAATAGGATCGAATTGGCTCGCAGATATGCGAAAGACAATAATCTCACCCTCGTCCTCAAGGGATCTCCGACTGTGATCGCCTCGAAGGAAGGGAAGTCCTTTGTGAATGTTCATGGAAATCCGGGAATGGCGACTGCCGGTATGGGCGACGTGCTTACCGGAATCATTGCAGCAATGCTGGGTCAAAAGTTGAGCCCTGTTGATGCCGCCGTAGCCGGGGTTTACATCCATAGCGTCGCGGGCGATATATCACTTGAATCGAAAGGCATTTACTCGCTAATCGCAACGGATGTGATTGAAAACTTGCCGAAAGCTTTTAAGAAGATAGAGAACGAAGAAGTTGTCGAGTTTGAAAAAACATCCTGACTTCGTAAAGTTTCACTTGCCTGCTATTATCTGGATGGTATTCATATTTGGTTTGTCCTCGATTCCGGGTTCCACTCTGGCGCAGATTGAATTTCCTTATGCACATTTGATTGCCCACATCATGTTATATGCAATGCTTTATTACCTTTTCTATAGGGCGTTAGGTCACCAGAGGTTCAGCGCTCTCCTCTACGAGTTTAGGACATGGATTGCCGTTTTATTCGTGGCCGCTTACGGTGCCAGCGACGAGTATCATCAGTCATTTACCCCGGGTCGAACTGAAGAATTTAAAGACTTCCTAATCGACGTAACAGCGGCATTGACTGTCCTGGTTGTGATTACATTGATAAAGAAAATCCGCGGTGAAAAAGAAAGCCTTCGCTCGATGTGAGCGCGTCATGCGCTATGGTACAGCCTGCCAATACGAATAAACTTTCACCTTATATTTGATGACCGTGATTATTGTTTTTATAGTCTCGCTTTTCTCGATGGCTATATTTTCTGCAGCAGAGACTTCGTATGTTGCCGCAGACAAGGTGTCGCTGGTCGTACTGTCGAGCCGCCTGCGATTTAAATCGGCTTTCTTCTTCCTTAAAGATAATAGATTGTTTTTCGCCACTATAGTGGTGGGGAGCAACTTGTTTATAGCAATCTTTTCCTCTCTGGCCGATATGCTTTTTCACGAACGGATGGGTCTCGGGATGTCGGTTGTTCTTCCGCTCACGACAATCATGGGTTTTTTCTTCGGTGAGCTTATTCCTAAGAGCATCGCACTTGAAAACTCGGAATCTTCAGCAAAATACCTGCTGCCGATCGTAAAGTTATTTTATCTGATGGCGGAGCCGCTCGTAAGATTTACGTCGAATGTCTCCACTTATATCGCGAGGTCCGTCTTTCATTCTTCGCTTCAATCGACGATTTTCCAGCGCCGCGATGTGTACCGCTTTTTAGGAAACACTGCCAGCAGCGGTTTTCTGGATAAAATTGAATCGGAAATTATCCGCAAGCTGCTCACAAATGCTAACTTGCCCGTCAAGAATTTTTCGGTTCCCAGAACCCAAATTGTCGCGGTAAAATTGGGAACTGGAATCGACAAACTGAGAGAAATATTTGAAAAGACCGGGAAGACAAAAGTGCTTGTGTTCGATTCGTCGCTAGACAATATCGTTGGGGTCGTTCACGCCAAAGATATCTTCATGGAAGTTGAAAAACCCGATCAGCTTATCAGCGATGTCCTCTTCGTTCCGGAGAACATGACGGTTATCGATCTTCTTGAAGAGTTCAGGACAGAGAGGGTCTATGTCGCTATCCTCATAGACGAGTTTGGTGGTACATCCGGGTTGGTGACTTCATCCGACATTATGGAAGTGTTTCTCGGCGATGTTGTTCCTCTTGCGGAACAAACGAGAGGTAAGCTTCGACGAATAAACGGCAGGCAGTTTATAATTCATGGAAGTGTTGAAGTGGCGGAGCTGGAAACAAATCTGAGAATAAAACTTCCGAAAGGAGATTTCACGACGGTTGCGGGACTGCTGATTTCGATGGTTGGGAAAATTCCAGCAGAAGGAGAAAAGATTTACGTTGACAGCTATGAATTCCAAATCTTGAAATCCGATGGAAGAAAGCTCGAAAGCTTGAAGCTTACAGTGTAAACACCTTCGAAGATCAAAATTCAAATCTCCTGAGAATTGGAAAGAACTGCACGTACCGATAAATTACAATATATGAAAAAATCGAAGATACTCTCGAAAAGTTCACCGAGAACCAGGGGGGACATTGAAGCATTTCCAGTTCTCACTCTGGGAAGTGATGACGCTAAAAAGGTCCTGCAAAGAATAAAGGGCAGAAATTTAGTCCTTGATCGTCAGCTCACCTCCAAAGTAGCAGGCATTATTGATGCTGTCAGGTCCGATGGAGATGCGGCGTTATTCAAATTTACAAAGAGGTTCGACGGCGTGTCGCTGAATCGAATCAGGGTTCCTAAGGAAGAAATTGAAGAAGCGCAATCAAAAGTAGGGGACGATATTCTGGAGATAATTTCAGAAGCTGCGGCCAATGTCAGAAGATTTCATGAGAGGCAGAAACAAAAATCATGGACGTTTGAAGATGGTGATGGAACAATTCTCGGGCAGCGGATAATTCCGCTTGAAAGAGTCGCGCTCTACGTGCCGGGCGGAACTGCCGCTTATCCATCGACTGTAATAATGAATGCTGTGCCTGCTCAGGTCGCTGGCGTCGGTGAAATTCATGTCTTCACACCGCCGAACAAAGATGGCACGGTAAACCGGCTTGTTCTTGCAACTTGCAGTTTGCTGGGAATCAATAATGTCTATTCCGTCGGCGGAGCACAGGGGATTGCCGCAGCAGCTTACGGAACGGAGTCAGTTCAAAAAGTCGATAAAATAGTAGGCCCTGGAAATGTGTTTGTTGCAGCAGCAAAGAAGATTGTTTTTGGCGACGTTGACATTGATATGATTGCCGGGCCGAGCGAAGTGGTCGTGCTGGCAGACTTGACCGCCGATCCGGAGGAGGTAGCTGCAGATCTTCTTGCACAGGCGGAGCATGACTGTAATGCTGCAGCCGTGTTGGTAACCACGGACGGAGCCCTCGCGAAAAAAGCCGGAAAGAAAATTCAGGAATTCGTTTCAAAATTGCCTCGCAAGGAAATAGCCGCGGAATCGATCCGCCGAAACGGAGCGGCCTTTGTCGTCAATGAAATGTGCGAAGCAATTGAATTGGTGAATGAAATCGCGCCCGAGCATTTAGAAATAATTGCAGAGAATGATTGGGGAATTCTCGATCAAATCAAAAACGCCGGCGCGATTTTTGTCGGACGATACTCGCCTGAACCCGTCGGCGATTATTTCGCCGGGCCAAGCCATGTACTTCCGACGGGCGGAACGGCAAGATTTTCATCTGTGTTGAGCGTCAACACGTTTATTAAACGTTCGAGTGTCATTCGATATTCACAAAAAGCCTTCGAACGAGATTCGAGAAAAATTCAAATCTTCGCTCAAAACGAGGGCCTGACCGCTCATGCGCTTTCAATCAAAATGAGAGACAAAAGTGGACGTAAGAAATAATTTCAGAAAAGGCGTGCTTGACCTGGCGCCGTACAGCGTTTCGGGTCATCCTGCGAGAATAAAGCTGAACCAAAATGAGAGCCCATTCGATATTCCGGCGGACTTAAAAAAGGAAATCATAGAGGAATTTTTTAAAATACAATGGAACAGATATCCGGACGTTTTTTCAAAGATGCTGCCGGAACGCCTTTCCGAAATACACGGGCTGCCGATCGAATCGTTTATAGTATCTAACGGCTCCAACGAGCTTATTTACACAGTCGAAATGTCAATCATTAGAGACGGCATAGAAGTACTTATCCCGCAGCCGACATTTTACCTGTACGAGAAAGTTGCGAATATACTTGGCGGGAATATTGTCAAGGTTTTTGCGAAATCGGATTTAGATTTTAATGAAGAGAAGATTATAGAACAGGGCAGGCGCATGAAGCAAGGGTTGATAGTCATCAGCTCGCCCAATAACCCGACTGGAAAGTCGGCGACAGATGAGTTTATCATCGAGCTGTTGAAATCTACGTCTGCGATCGTGCTCATCGACGAGGCTTACATCGAATTTTCACGGCATAGCGGCATGATGCATTTGACCCAAGAATATAAGAACCTCGTTGTTCTTCGGACCTTTTCGAAGGCTTTTTGTCTTGCCGGGCTTCGGGTCGGCTATCTTGCTGCAAACCCGGAGACGGCACATGAGATTCTAAAAGTGAAGATACCGTTCACTGTAAACGGCCTTTCGGAGTTCACCGCAGTAAAGCTTCTCGATCATCGCCAAATCTTTGACGCGCGCGTACAATTTCTGAAGCAGCAGCGTACCATGATGATGAGTGAGCTAAGAAAACTGGATGGGGTCGAAGTCGTCGATTCCGAGGCGAACTTCTTTTTGTTTTCGACTCCGTTTCCTGCCGGAGAAGTGTTTGACGAATTGCTTGAGAAAAAGAGCGTCCTCGTCAGAGACGTATCATCTTATCCGATGATTGAAAGATGTTTGCGCGTGAATGCGGGCTCCGAAGAAGAAAGCAGCTATTTCGTCGAGTCGATGCGAGCAATTTTAGCCCGGAAGGCCGTGCGAAATGCCTTATAAATTCGACGGGGACGTAGAATTCGGGTTCGGCAAGAAATGCTTGTTGCCCGCCAGCGGAATGGAAGCAGACCTGCCCTTGATTCTCTTATCTCCCGCCTTGCGGGGCCGATTGTGCCCGAATAAAATAGCTGGAAGGGCATGATTTCGGGATTTCACTTTACGGCTTCGACACTTGTTCATCATAATTGCGTAAATTATATTTAAACGATGGGTGTACCTCTAATTTATTTTCTTGACGACGACGAGAATATAATCAAGCTCGTCAGGTATGGATTGCGGAATGAGCAATTCAATATAAAGTTTTTCAATCGTCCCGGCGACCTGGTCGATGCAATCAAGGTGGAATATCCCGATGCGGTTGTAAGCGATGTCATGATGCCGGAGATAGATGGAATAGAATTGATTGATAGGCTTCGTGGACTGTCGCGGCTTATGCCTGTGATTTTGGTTACCGCAAGGGCTGCGGTGGATACGGCTGTGCGTGCCATGAAAGCCGGCGCATTCGAATATCTCACAAAGCCGATAAACTTCGATGAACTGAAGCTTGCCATAGGGCGCGCGGTTGAAGTGGGCCGCCTTCGCACCGAAGTTGCCGAGCTGAAATCCGGATTTAAGTCGCGTTACTCCTTCGACAATCTTATTGGCGAAAGCGAGCCGATTAAGTCGATGAGGGAATTTATAAGACGCGTTTCATCGGTGACTGAGGCGATAATTCTGTTGCGCGGCGAAAGTGGAGTCGGTAAAAATCTGGTTGCCCGTGTAATCCATTATACAAGCCCTATTTCGGAGAAGAGATATCTGGAAATAAATTGTGCCTCGCTTCCCTCAAATCTCCTCGAGGCGGAGCTCTTCGGTTATGAAAAAGGGGCTTTCACTGATGCAAAGAGCTCGAAGAAAGGTTTGCTCGAAGTTGCCAGCGGTGGTACGGTGCTGCTCGATGAAATCACGAGTATGGACCTCTCCTTGCAGGCAAAATTTTTGTCCTTTATCGAAAACAAACGAATCAGAAGAGTCGGCGGTCTTGAGGAAATTCCGGTGGATCTCAGAGTGGTTTCGGCAACGAATTCCAATTTGGAGTCGGATGTTGCGACCGGCAAATTTCGGAGCGATTTATTTTACCGGATAAATGTAGTATCGCTGACTGTTCCGCCGCTTCGCGACCGGGATAAGGACACGATATCGATCGGACGAAAATTCATCGAAGATTTCAATTTGAAATTCAAGAAACATGTAAAGGGCCTTACAACTTCGGCTGAGCGCAAATTATTGTCACACGATTGGCCGGGAAATGTCCGGGAATTGCGCAACGTGATCGAGCGTGCCATGATATTTGCGGAGAAGGATTATATCGACGGCGACGAATTATCGCTTTCAAATATCACAGCGCAGGTTCCGATCCATGAAGACGGCCTTCATTTGCAGAAAGGCCTTTCGTTGGATCAAGTTGAGGGGGAATATCTCAAAAAGGTTTTGGAGTGGAACAATTTCAACCTTGAAGCAACGGCAAGACAGCTCGGTGTTACGAGAAAAACTCTCTGGGAAAAGCGAAAAAGGTATGGACTCTTAAATTAGATTTTCTATCAGTGAGAGAAATTTTTCCTTCTCGATCTGCCAATTCAAAACTTCCGCCGCTTTAATACAATTCAAAACAAGTTTCCCGTAGAGCTCTCTATCGGTCGTAAATTCTAAGATTTTTTTAGCTGCATCGGTGATGCTCGCGGGATCGATCGTCGCACCTACCCGGAATTTATCGACCACATTTGCCATTTCCGGAAAATCAGACACGATAACGGGAAGTCCTGCTGATATAAATTGAAAGAGCTTGTTCGGCAGAGCGAGATAATGGCACAACCCTGAGTTTTCCATTAAGTATATGCCCAGATGAGCTTTGGAAAGCTCATCTATTACTTCGGTGCTTTTCAGCTTGCCTGTGAAGTGAACCCTGCTTGATAAATTCATCGACGCAGCTTGAAGTTCCAATTCTCTTCTGAGATCACCGTCTCCGACGAGTCGCAGCTTATAATTTGCGGGTAGAAGCGCCAATAGTTTTATTAGATTGTGCAAGCCGCGTCCGCGCTGCAATCCGCCTGAAAATACGAGGACGATATTATCGAATGACTTAGGTGTTTCTGCCGCTATGAATTGTTCAGGGACATTCAAGACCACTGTCGGCAGCATGTGCCACTTTGTCTCCAAAATATCTGCGATTGATTGATTGACAGTCATTACCTCATCGACAAACCTTATTGAACTCTTTTCGACTAAGTTCCAAAACAAAAAGCTGCTGTGCTTTGCCTTAAGGCTTGGGAGCTCGTCATAAAGTTCTTTGGAATCGTAAATGAGCTTGACTGAACTCCCTTTTCTTGAGTATCGTCGTTTGTTGAGGATTGCCGGAGGAAGGGAGAAAAGGTCGCCTGCAATTACGACCTTGGCAGGCGTCTTGCGCACCTCGGGTATCATACGGCGATAAAATTGCAGGAAAAATTTCTTGCCGCCCATTGCAGTGATAGGAACACGAACTACATCGCCGGTTATTGCTCCTGTGCCGTCGGTTGAGGGTCCGATAATTCTTGCCTTGTAGCCTGCTTCAAGAAGGGAGCTTAGGTATTTTGCGCTGCGAGAATCGTATCGTGGATCTGAGCTGACGACAATAAGAACGTCAAGTTCGAAGGATCCTTTGGACATGTCAGAGATTGAACGAAAGCGTGAAAGTCTGGCTGTTGCCGAAATCCAATTTCATCGGGATATAAGAGTAATCGAAAGTTAGGAAACTGTAATTGATTCCCGCGCCGAAAGAGAAGCCTGTGGTAAAATTTGTGCCCGCTGTGGCGGTCGCATATCCCGCTCTAAGGTTCAGAAAATTATGGTAATTGAGTTCTGCGCCGACACTTGGCATGATTCCGCCAGATTTAAAGGTTACAACACCGATATAGCCGGTACCCCTGAAGTTGTCGTCGATGGTCTTTATGTAGCTCGCTCCGATCCGAACAAAGGCAGGAAGAGCAATCTTTTCAGAGATCATTGCAGACGACGAGCCCAGATTGCCGGCAGACAAGCCCAATTCAATCTCCCGATTGAGCGAATAATTTAATCCGAAATTCACCGCGTAGCCTTGGGATTCATAAACGAATAATTTCTCGTAGAGGTACATCAAAGAGATGCCGACATCGACCCTGTCGAAGCTGCTTGCGGCTCCGAATGCGAATGCAAAATCCTGTGCGGAGAACGTGGATTGTGGATCATCGCTTGGGGCTGTTCTGGCTTCAATGTCTGGCACGCTCGAAAGGAGCAGGCTTGTTCCGAAAGAGACGCTGCCGGCTTCGAATCGAGTTCCGAACATATCTATCGTGGTTCCCCCAAAATAAGTTCGGTGTGTGAGCATGAAGTCCAGCGCGCTTTCATTTTCCAGCGCAAGGCCCGCGGGATTCGTGAACACAGCTACCGGTTCTTTTGTGACGGCATCGGCCGAGCTGCTGAGCGACAAGTCTCGTGCTGAGTAACCGAGCATAAGAATTTGAAAACCTGCGGTGCCTGCTTGGGAGAAGGCAGGGGAGGATGCGAACAGCAAGAACGCAATGATCAACATCGAAGAAGATTTCATATCAGCTAAAACCCGATTATCAAAGAAATTGTTTGAATTCCGTACGGCGTGAATGGCTCCGATACATAAGCATAATTTATCTCGGGCGTGAAATCAAAGAAAGGCACCTTAACGCCAAATCCAAAAGAAGGAGTGATTATGGTGCCGAGGTTCTCCTGATTGCTCGATGAAAAGCCCGCTCTTAACGATAGGATGTCGATGGGTGATATTTCCAGCCCTGCTCTTATGCCGCTCAAGGAAGAAGAGGTCGCGGCGTCGTATTCGGCAGAAATTGTCGAACTAATGATAGGCAATTTGTACGATGCGGCGAATTTGAAAACGTTTGGAAACTTGCTCGTGAAATTACTGCCGTCTGTTCCATAGAGACTCGACGAATCCCAGCGATATTCTTCTCCTAAGTCGGTCGCAACTACTGCGACGGAAAGAGCGTCAGTCAGTTTATATGCTGCACCACAGTCAAATCCGAATGAGGTCGAAGTTATTCCTGAATAGAGGTCGTAGTAGTACACTTTTAAGCTCAGTCCGATTGAGAAATCTTCCGTGAATCGATTGGAAAAGCTGAAGAAAAATAGGTCCTCACTCGTCGAAAGATTTGAAGTATGGACTCCGTCATCGTCGCGTCCGTCGATATTGGATACTGTTGCGTTTATGATTCCAAGCGACAATCCGGCTGTAGGTTTCAATCCCTGCGTGTAGGTAAAGACGTTCAGCTGCCTGTCTAACGAAAGAAGTGCGACAGAAGCCGCAACACTTCCACCATTTTGGAACGAAGCGAGCGCAGGATTGTAGTAAGTGTAAACATCCCCCGATGTTACAGAAGAGATAGAGTTGCCGAGCGACATTCCTTCGGCATTTACTCCGATCCGAGCGAAGCTGCCGGGATCGCTTTGTGCGAATGAAACGGAACATAGAACCAGGATCAGCGATAATGTTCTCATCTCACCACCAATATTTTTCCCCATGAAGGAGATCCACCATTTACGACAACGCTGTAGAAATAAACGCCGTTATCAACGAGTCCGCCATGGTCACCCGCTCCATTCCACTGCTCATCGGTTTCGCCTGCATTGCGCGGCGCATTTTGAAGCAGCGTCCTGACTATGTGCATCGAGAAATCGTATATTCTTATCGTCACCTGGCTCTGTGCACTTTTCACATTATAATGAATTCTTCCGACATCCAGATTTGGCGAGAATGGGTTCGGATAGAAATAGGTCGAGTTAGTGTTTGCGACACTCTCATACGCTCTGAAAATTCTCCATTGGCTTGGATCAAATCCGTTTCCATTATCGATCCCCATCGCTGTGCCATCACCTGATCCAAGCCAGACCGAATCGCCGTTTGTTGCCGCTGCATATGAAGGTTGGGATTGAATCGATTGCTTTGAAGTTGGATCGTAAATGTTCCTGATCACTTCATTGGTAATCCCGAAATCCGCCGTCCTAAAGAGCCCATCATCTGATGCGCCGTAAAGGATGCTGTCCTGAAACGCAATGGCGTTGAAACGGTGCCCGCTGAAAATATAGTGCCAGCTTGCGCCGCCATCCGATGAATAGCTGAGTGCCTCAACTTCGGATGGATCATTTGCATTAAGCGTAGAAGCCCAGACGTAATGCTTCCCGCCATAGTTATTTCCGGCTATTGAAACAACCCAGTCTCCCGATATTGGGCTCTGCTCATTTTGGTGGCTGAACCTGTACCATGAATATCCGTCGTCAGTTGTCTTATCGATTCCACCTGCAGTGCCGATGTACAAAGCACTATCTCCATCGCAATACGCTGAAAAGGCTTCCTGGTTGAAATTTGCCTCGTCCGTGATGGTACTAGTTTGAACGGAAAGTTGGAAGCTGTATGTGCTGTCTTGGGTGATGTAGTTTAGGTTATCAGGTGGCAACACGACTCTTTGCCAGGTTTTTCCGAGGTCAGTCAACCTTCGCAATCCGCCAGCCCAATTGGCGGTATAGAGAATCCCATGATAGAAACATAGAGAAAAAGTGCCATTCTCGACATCGCCGGGCCATGGAAGTGCTTTTAGAGTGTCCTTACCAAATGTGACCGAGGAATCTGAGAGGGAATCTGTGCTTTGCGGCTCCTTAGTCCACGTTGATCCGCTGTCAGTGGAAACGTACAACCCTCCTCCCGTTTGAGTCGGAGATCCCTCAACGTTTACGTCCGGGGCAAAGATTGACATTGTGATTGTGTCTCCTTTGATGGCAATTGTACCAAGGCTCGTGTCCTGGGTCGTCCTGACCAAGACCTGAAACGATTTTCCGCCGTCGTCCGTGACGTTAAGGGCATCGTAAGTTGAGACATATGCTTTGCCGTTCAATATAAGGATTTGATTGATGCTATTGCTCGACGGCAGGGTTTGAGTTGAAACGCTGTCAAGCCTGTATGTCCGAGCCGGGAACTGCGCTTCCGCCGCGTTTGAGAGAAAAACGATTAAAAGCAAAAGGGATAATTTCATTTGTAAACCGTGATTTTGTGAGAAATCGAATCGCTTGTAATGCCGCTCCGATTTATCGCATAGAATGTAAATGTGTAGTCGCCCAACTGCGGCGGTGGATTGGCGCTTAAGGGTGAAAGTTCGATATTTAATGTGAATGTGCCGTCATTGGCGGTTTTATCGTCGTCTCCGGGAGCGCCGCTTGCACCGCCATCATCATACATTAAGAGCGGGGTCCCACCAATTGCTGGACTGCCATCAGGGTTTGTAGTCTTAAAGTAAACTCCCGATATATCGCTTAAACCGGATGGATCATGGACTTTTGTGTAGACGTCAAAGAAAATTGGATCTGTGGAATTAACTTGCACCGAATCCGGAACAATTACAGTATCAATCACCGGCGGTTCTACCTTCGAATTGTACATGTGTACCACTTTGGTGGTGTAACTCCCCGGTGCGCCAGCATTGTTATAAGCGGTGAAGGTGTAAGTAAGATTGCCCACATAAACTGATGTCGTGGAAAACGACAATTCGCCGCCGATCAAATTTCCGGAAGGCTGCGGAAATGAAACTTGAGTTAATACGTTACCGGAATCGTTTTGTACCATGACAGTGAGATGACCAAATTGTCCTGCGACTGATGTATCAGATGAGCTCATTTCCACCTGAAAAGAGTCGCTGATGGTCGGCAAAGTTTTTGTGCCGATATATGGCGCAATGTCGATGCTGTCTTTGTCGAAGTACGTGAGCTGAGTGTTAATAAGCGGCGAATCATCAATTACCACATTGTTGGCTTTTTGACATGCCGCGATTGTGATACTTAGAAAAGTAACGAAAAGGAATTGTTTCAACATTATCCCTATGAGATTGTAAATGGAATTGGTGAGAAAGACACCATGAAGATTATAATTGTCAGCCAGCCGATTAACTTTCTTTTTGCATCGAGCGGCGTGGTGTCTGTGACTTGCGGATGGTCGATTTTTATAATAAAGAATAAAATCAAACACCAAAACAGCCAGCCAGCCCAACCGATGTTAAGATTCACTCCGACTAAAGGAAGTAATCCCAGCAAGCCGATGACGAGTATCAAGAAGAAAAATGTTCTTGCAATCTTCTTGTGACCGTTGCCGAACATTGCGTAGATCATATGACCGCCGTCTAACTGGCCGATTGGAAGCAAATTCATCGCGGTCACGAATAGCCCGAACCAGCCGACACAAAGAAACGGATAATGGTAGACCTCAGTCATCGGCGGGACGAATTCCTTATGCGGATTTGTAAAAATCATTTCTAAGAATTTGAAAAGAATCGTGTTGCCGAAAGCAAGCGGTATACCTTCGGAGCCGGGAACGGTGTTGGTGGCAAAATTATAGTTCGGATGGATATGAATCAGATATTCTTTGGATGGCAAATGTGTGAATCCGATAATCAAGACAACCACGCTCATTATAAATCCTATGATCGGTCCCGACACTCCGATGTCGAACATCGCTTTGCGTGATGGTACAGCTGTTTTCGTTCTTATGACGGCGCCGAAAGTGCCGAAGTTCAGCATCCCCGGAATAACGGGGAACGGGATGAAATACGGCAGAGTCGCCTTGACGTGATGCTTGAGTGAATAGATGAAATGCCCGAACTCATGCGAGCCAAGAATAAGCAGAAGAGAAACACTGTAAGCCAATCCTGATTTGAAATTTAAAAGGTCAAAAGGGTCTCCTCCGCGCCACTCTACGCCTGCAAGCGTAGTCGTGAATAACGTGATAACAAAGAGAGCAGCGTGCAAAGGAATGTGCATCTCTCTCCACGAAACTGAAAATGGCTCCAGGTAATCGAGTCGTTGCGACGATTCAGACATTCAGTATTCTCGTCCTTTCCAAGTTACGGCTTTTCCGAAATAAACGGAGAACGGCAGAATGGCGACATATATTAGATAATAAATCTCAAAATAAAGCATAAATTTCAAGTGAGCAATTTTTCCGTAATGGCGGAGGGTCGGAATAACGAACAGCGTATCCATGAGCAATTTCGCGAAGAAGAAGAGCGCACCAATTGGCAACGAAAGAAACGGCGATAAAATGATCAACCAGTGAAAGAGAAATCCCGGTGCAAGAGTGAGGAAACCGAAGATGCCTGTGTCTTTCCCACCGGTTCCCCAACGCTTGCGTTGTGAAAAAATTTCTTCCAATGATTCCAGCGGTAGGGTTTCGACGAGGGTGAGCTCGTCCATCGGGAATCGATAGCTCCAAGCTTTGGACGAGGCGATGGCTTTAAAGAGGGCGAAATCTTCCGTGACGCTGAACTTGATTTTTCTGTAGCCGCCGATCTCATCGTAAGCCTTCTTTCTAAAAACAAGATTGTTTCCAAGGCAACCGACCGGTTTTCCCAGGGTTGCCGCACCGGCGCCAAAAGTCAGGAGTAAATCCCAATCCATCGCCTGGATTCCATAAATAGTTCTATCTGTTTTGGATATTAGAGTGACCCCGCCCACGATTCCGGTGTCCTCATCGAAATATTTAAGAGTTTCGGTGATCCATGATGGCGGCACGAGGCAATCGGCGTCCGTCAGGAAAATAAATTCCCCTGTTGCGTAATCGATGCCTTGTGAAAGTGCGTTCGCTTTGCCGCGCAATATATCGCTTTCGATCGAGTCAACTCTTTTCATCCCGATGAAATTGGTTTTAGCGGCGTCGATGATCGACGGTGTCGAATCGCTTGACTGATCGTTTACGATGACGATTTCGAGCAATTCATGCGGGTAAATAAGCTGGAGGAGAGAGTCTATGCATGCCTGCAAATGGTCTTCCTCATCTTTTGCAGCTACCACAACGGATATTTTGGGCTGATGGTCCATCCAATTATTATGGGCACTGCCTGTTTTCGAGCGGCTGATTTGTCGAGCGCGAAAGGCCGCGTAAGAATAAAAAGAAAGCTCCACAAGATAAAATATTGCTATCGCTTCCAATAAGGTCAGAAACATCAATTGGTTCTTCCTGAAGGGAGCTCGGCTTGAGCTGGTTTCAGCCGCGACAGCTGCTGAAGCACTTGAAGCTTAGCGGTCTGGACGGGCTGTGACGAGGGATCGACTTCCAGAGCTTTGTTGAGCCAAAATAAAGTCAAGGTCAAATTCTTGTGCAGGTATTCATAAGCCGCTCTCGCTTGAAACATTCGTGAATAAAAATTTGCAATCTGATGCGAATAATCGTTATCAACTGCCTTTGCGGCGCGGAAGCCGTTCAATCCAGTCGCAGCGAACGGGACATAACTCGTGTCTGTTTTCAATTCGAAGAGAAGACCATAAGGAACTTTGTTGAAGCCGTAGAGATACTGGTCTTCCAATTCCGGTCCAACGAAAACGTCTCTGCCGTTTTTCATGGCGCCAAAGATTATCTCCCGGATAAATGCGGAATAGCTGTGCTCAATGACTGCCGGGTCGTAAGGCAATTCGTTCTCGAAGAGCCGAAGATTATCCTGATATTCATTGTAAGCCGGATCGTTTGTCGGAAAAATGAAAGCATAACGATTATGGACCTGAGATGCGTACCATGATCTTCTCAGCAATTCTTTATCAATGACTATAATATCACTCCGAAGCCTCATAATGTTTTGGTAGTATAAAGAAGCCGCGACGAATGTGTCCCACTGATACGAGAGCACGAGAGAATTTTGCGGCAGACACGTCAAGATGTCGCGCGTGTACATTTCTACAGCTCTGTCGTTACTCGCATCAACCTCATTGTAGTTTGAAAGAGCCGAGACAGCTGGAAATAAAAGAAGCAGTGAGGCAACAACAATCTTTCCCCATGAGAATTTCCAAAGCCGTTCCACTCTCTGAGAAGTCCATTCGAACAAAAAGCGGAAACCGACGGCTGCGAACAATGCGAGAGAGATGTATGCGAGCAGGAAATAGCTCTGAATATTATGGATGCTGTAGTTGGCTGCGTAAAGCAAATCGCTCAAAAGAAGTATCGTCGTCCACCAGAAATATTTATTATATGAAATTAGCGAAGTTATAATCCCCAAAAGTACGATCAATATCGTAAATCTAAACTCAGGGTAAAGGCTCGAATAAAAAATTCCGAGCTGGTGCTGGAACACATCGACTGAGCTGAACATCCAGCTCCTGAACTGCTTCGCCGTAACGTGCCTGATAAATCTCTGAATATTGTCGGGATTTCCCCAATCGAGGAGCGGATGTTGGGATGCTCTGATAGGAAGATAAAGGTACAAGGATCCGGCGAGTGCGCCGCCGATTATTATAAAGTAGAGAATCCTGAGCTCGAGTCGTTTTTGTCTATAGCCCAAAATCGTAACAAAAATCAGCGCCGGAATTGTTAGCATAGTCGTCATGTGATTAGTGAAGCCCAACCCCAAAGCTGAACCTGCAAAGAATGCTCGCATCTTAGTGGGAGCCGAGTAAAATTTCAGCCAGGCAGCTAAAATTACTGCAAAGAGTAAGAGTTGCAGCGGGTAACTTTCAACAACGGTGCTCTGTGTCCAGAAAGTCTTTGAAAATATTAATGACAATGAAGCAACTGCAGAAGTAACTCTTACGGCAAAATAATTGTCAGAATTAGTTTCAACACTATTCTCTCTTGCCGGCTTTTTTTTCTTCTGCTTCTCAGATTTTCTTGCGTGTGAATCGGGCGCTTTATCGGCAGGGGCAAACAGAAACTGCGCGCGAAGGAAAACAAAATAAAAAACGCCGCTGGCAATCGAGGCACATACGACCGCAAATAAGTTTGCTCGAATCGCCACTTCAGAGAAAAAGGGGAGGTGGACGAATGCGTATCCAAGAAGCATGAAAAGTGGATAGCCTGTCGGATGAGCTATGCCCAGTGTCCAGAGAACGGTGGTTATTTCTCCGCCGTCGATGTATGAAATACTTCTAGACATGGTGGATAGATAGACGCAAAACGCCACGACAATAAGTGAGCCGCCTATTATAAAATCTTGGTATTGTTCCGGAGTCTGCCCGCTCGCTTTGTTTTGATGGTCACTTAAAATCTTTGCCATCAACCGCCTTCTCGCGGATTCTCTGCTCCGATTTTCGAAGGCGAAAATAGGACAGTACAGTCACGCATAACGGTTACTGTTATTCTATTCTTCTTTCGCAGCAAGTTCAGCGATTACTTTTCTGAAAAGCGAACCTGTTCGCCGCATTCTCGATTTCAAGCTATCCAAAAATTCAGCCGGGTTTTTAAAGTCAAGATGCAACGAAAGTGAGCTTAATTCATGCTCATCGTGCGGAATTTTGTGATTTGTTTTTGAGAGGGATACGTAATTTGAAAATTCGATTGAGCGGTAGAATTCATACGCTTCTCTTACCTCGTTTGCCGTTTCATCCGGCAGTGCGGAAATATTTTTCAGTTTTTCTATCAAGTCGATGATTTTCCCGGGGAACGCCTCTGTTATTTTGTGAGAATTTTCCAATGCGAGTGTCTGCACAAGAAGCTCAATGGCAAGCATACCGCCGTCGCCAGTCTTTACATCTATCTCATCGAAGTATTTCTTGCTTTGAATAACTTTATTATATATAGCAGCTATCTCTTTGACCGATGGGCTATCTAGTTTGAAGTCTTTCAGTGTCGCCGCAATCAGGTCACGGAGGGATAGACTCGGGCTTTCGACTTTGTTTGAATGAGTCAGCTCGGGCGAAGGAATTACGATATTTCTGAACCGGGTCATGGCCATGACTTCCCAGATCGAGAGTCGTTTTTCTATATAAGTTTTGTATTCGGATTCCGTCATTAAAAGCGGCGCACTTTTTCCTTCCGGGCGAAGTTTTAAATCCACCGAAAATATCTGATTGCCGTTCTCGTCTAAGAGTTTCTTCTGAATTTCCGGGATCTTCTTTTCAACTTCAGGATGAGTTAGCTTCAATTTATCCTGCAAAATGAAAACGACGTCAAGATCGGAGGCGAAATACATTTCGCCGGATCCGAATTTGCCGCCTGCAACTACGTTCGGGCGAGCCTTCGGAAATACCTTTTCGACGGCCCTGACAAAAAAGAATTCCGCAACGTCAGTCCACCTCGCATGCATTTCAGAAAGCGAAATCTCGTCCAGCAAATACAGCATTCCCAACTTAATCTCGTTGAATTCCTGTTGAAGCCGAAGGGGAAGAGAATTTGAAAAATAAATTTCGGGGTCAAAAAGTCTTTCCGATGAAAGAGTCATGTCCAGAAGCAGCGGCTCCGCAGTCAAGTAATCGACGAACCTTGTTGCTTTTGAACAGAGTGTCATGATCAGCTTCCTGAAATTTTCATCCGATAGGGATCTGTAAAAGACCTCAAGACTTTTCACCGCCTGTACCAGGCGAGCCAGGTTCTTTAAAGTCAAATCTTGATCTACCGTCATTCGTATGTCTTCAAACAGATCGGGAGCGACATCGCGGAACGCCTTAGTTATGACTGACGGGAATTCAACATCTCCCGCTCTCGTGATGCCGCGGGACAGGAACTTAACACTTCTATAACTTTCCTCAATTCTTGTCAGGCCGAAGTTTTCAAGAACGTGTCTTGTCTGATCGTCGTTTATCGAACCTTCGAGAAGCTGTTCCATTTCTGTGCGCTCAATCGGCTGCTCTATGCGAAAAACACTGCCGAACAAAGCAGCTACTGCATCAAAGTATGCGAACAATTCATTCCGGAATTTCCTTTCGTTTTTATACCCGCATCTTTTCGAAAGATTACGAAACTCTACTGCATCGGAGGGTAGCGTATGAGTCTGCAGATTTTTTAAAAGCTGGAGCCTGTGTTCCACGATCCTGTAAAATTTGTATGCATCTGAAAGAAGAGAAGCCTCGTGTTTGTTTATGAAATTATTTTTTTCAAGCGAAGCGATCGGCATGCAGCGTGTTCCCCGTTTGTATCTCAGGATGTGAACCGCCGTTGAGGAGTTGAAGCGCCTGGGCGATGAACTCAATATCCCGGATTCCACCTCGACGGAGTTTGATGTTAAGCTCGTTTGGATTTGCAGTTTCAATTCGAATTTTCATCCGGGGGATTTCATCCAGTGGGTTTTCGAGCCATGTCCGCGGATAAACAAACGGACGAATATGGTTTATGAATGTCCGGCTGACAGACTCATCGCCGGCAACGTGACGAGCCTTTATCAACATTTGCCTTTCCCAAAGCTCCCCGCGTGATTCATAGTATGCCTTGGCAGCTTCCAGGCCTTGTGCAGCCGAACCCGAAGAACCGTCGGGCCGAAGCCGAAGGTCGATTCTGTATAAATGACCCTCGGCTGATTCCGATGTAAGATGGTTCAAAAGTTGACCGACGAATTGATTTGCACGGAGCGAAACTTCATCGGATTTTTCTTCGACATTCTCTGAAAAAAGGAAAAACAAATCGATATCGGAACTGTAATTAAGTTCATCGCCTCCGAATTTTCCGAGTGCAATGCAGCTTATGAGCGGGGGGGACACCCCATGTTTTTCCTTGAATTCCTCTGCCGTGATTTCGAAATAAACTCGGAGAATTGTTTCGGCTAACCGGGAAATTTGCAGCGTCGTATTCTCGATATCGTCTCGCCCGCAAATATCCCTGGCCCCTATTCGGAGAATCTCGCGTTTGTAAATCCTCCTGACGTAATCACTCTTGCGCGGTGCCCCATTATAAATCGAAATCTGCCTTAGAAGCTCGCCTTCCAGCGCGGCCTGGTTAATTTGAGATTCAATGCCGACGGGAGAAAAAAGAAAACGAAAGTAAGAGGGGTGTCTGACAAGAATGTCCGCGAGATATTCGCTGGTTGAAACGACCATTAAGAAATCTGTAAGTAATTTCTTGTCTTTGTATAAATCCGAAAGGACTGAGGCGGAATTTGGAGTTGTTGCAAGAAACCTCTCCAGATTGTTTAGCGCCATGAACTGATCAGGCATCTGTGCCGTAGTGGTTTCGAGCTCGCTGATAAACTCGCCCGGCGCAACAGCGGCCCCGGAAGTGACGATCAGCTCGAAAACTTCTTGGAGAATATTCGCCGCTTCTTGTTTAGCTTTTGCGTTCACGCGATTTCAAGTATTCAATTGTAAGGAAAGCGAGAAACGCCGCGCCAAACATCAAAGCGTTTTCGTCAATAGTAAACTTTGGGCTGTGAATAGAAGCGCTCGCGCCAATTTTCTTGTTGCCCGCGCCTAACCACCAGAAAGTCCCCGGAACTTTCTGCAGAAAATATGCAAAGTCCTCTGCAGTCATCATAGGATAAAGTGTCACAATAGATTTTTTTCCGAATATCTTCGCGGCTGAATTTTGAGCAAGTTCGGTTTCTTCTTCCTTGTTAACGAGAACAGGGTAGCCCCGGCTGATTTTAACTTTGCATTTCCCGCCTAAACTTTTTGCCGTTTCTTCTGCCGTGCGCTTTATTATGCCGAGTGCCCTTCTACGCCATGCTTCGTTCATCGCACGAAAAGTTCCGGCCATTTTCACTTCGCCCGGGATAACATTAGGCGCTGTACCGCCGTGTATGGAGCCAATTGTCATAACCGATGCGTCGAGAGGGTTTCTCATCCGGGTCATCACGTTTTGCAGCGAGGTTACAACCTGCGATGCGATCGGAATTGGGTCTATCGCGTTGTGAGGCGACGCGGCGTGACCTCCTTTGCCGATTATCGTTAAATAAAATTCGTCAGCGGATGCCATTAGCGGGCCCGGCCTGAATCCAAATTTCCCGACGGGGATTTCAGTTGTTATGTGCTGCCCAAAAACCACATCGACATCGGGATCGGCAAGCGCGCCTTCTTTTATCATCGACGGTGCACCGCCCGGATTTTTTTCTTCGCTCGGCTGGAAGAGAAATTTTACGGTGCCATTCACTTCTTCTTTCAGTTCAGATAATATCTTTGCTGCCCCGATCAGCATCGCCATGTGTGCATCATGCCCGCAGGCATGCATTTTCCCGGGATTTTTGCTCGCGAATGGAACGCCGCTTTCCTCGTTCAGCGGAAGTGCATCCATGTCCGCGCGCAACGCAACGACTCGGCCGTCAACATTTCCGTTCAGGATTCCAACCAGCCCGGTCTTTCCAACGGCGGTCCTCACTTGAATGCCGAAGTTCTCAAGTTCTCTCGCGATTATTTTACCAGTGTTGAATTCTTCGAAAGCAAGCTCGGGGCTCTGATGGAATTCGCGTCTTAACTTTACAATCCCGGAGAAAGATTTTCTTGAGATTGAAAGGATTTTATCGGTCATTGAATTAAAATATTTAGTTAGAGAATTAAATTCAATTGAGCAGTTTGTCATCGGTTGAAACCAAGTTCCGGGTATTGACTCTTTATTACTTGACCTGCACCCTCAGCAAACTTAAATTGTTTTAGGATGACATTACCAAACCAACTGACAATTCTGAGAATCATATTGACGCCGCTCTTTGTGGTGCTCTTCGTAAGCGAGCGGCTGGTGCTCGAGCAGGTGTCTGTACTGGTTTTTGCCGTTGCCGCGTTGACAGATTTGTACGATGGCTGGATTGCACGCAAAACAGGGAAAGTAACGAGATGGGGAATTTTTCTCGATCCGCTTGCAGATAAGGTGCTGACATCCGCGGCATTTGTGGCGTTTGCATGGCTTGGTATGGTACCATGGTGGATGGTCTGGATTATCGTGGTACGCGACATTTCCGTAACGCTTCTCCGATCCTTTGCCGAATTACGCGGACAAACTCTCCGTACTAATTTCAGCGCGAAGGTCAAAACATTTGCGCAAATGGTTTTCATTTACGGAGTCCTGCTTGCCGTTGTACTGAAAAATTCAATTCCGGAATTGCTGCCGGTCTTTGAAACAATTCTTCAGAAGAATGTGCTTTATTATTCGATGCTGATTGTCGCTATTCTCACACTCGGCACGGGGTTGCAGTATATCATCGAAAACTTCAAGATGATCCATTCTTCATTTCGGACAGTTAGTGGAAGAACAGAATCTGAGTGACTCCGCACGTGGATCCAGAGGGAAAATCTCTTTTTTAAATGAGCTGGTTGCAACCGGGTTAGGAAGCGGTTATTCACCGGTCGCATCCGGGACGGCAGGCTCGCTCGTGGGCTTGCTTATCTATTTAATCCCGGGTTTTGAAAAGATATACATTATAGTTCCAATGATTTCTGTTTTCCTTATTTGGGGCGCTTACGCCGCTGGCAAAATGGAGAAAGAATGGGGACATGATCCGTCGCGTGTTGTGATCGACGAGATTGTCGGAATGTGGATTTCAATTGCCTTCATTCCCAAGGGATTTGTTTTAATCGCAATTGCGTTCTTAATTTTCAGACTACTCGACATTTTCAAACCTTTTCCTGCAAATTATTTTGACAAAAAGAGCGGTGGCTTTGCCGTAATGTTAGATGATGTCGTTTGCGGAATCTATGCGAATATTTTAATACAATTCTATCTCTATTTTATAAAATGAAGACGGCAGCAATAATAACAATCGGCGACGAACTCCTCATTGGTCAAGTGACGAACACGAACGCAGCTTTCATGGGACAGAAGATGTCTGAAATCGGTATCGAAGTTAGCCGTATGGTTGTAGTCGGAGACCAGTACGACGAGATCATGAATGTATTTAAGGAGTATCGAAGCGCAGTTGATGCCATCTTAGTAACCGGCGGGCTCGGCCCCACTCATGACGACATCACAAAGAAAGTAGTCGCGGATTTTTTCGACACGAAATTAATAATGGACAACGCCGTGCTGGAAAATGTCCGCGACAGACTATCTAAGAGAAACATAACACTGCGAAAAGTGAATGAAGAACAAGCGTTGGTTCCCGAAGGCTGTGAAGTCCTTATGAATCATTGGGGAACGGCGCCGGGTATCCTTTTTGAAAAGGGGAATGAAGTCTTTGTCGTGATGCCGGGTGTCCCGCACGAGATGCAAAACATCATGACGGAATATGTTGTGCCCCGGTTGAGAGCCAAAGCGGTCGGCCAGGTTATTGTACACAGAGTTCTGAAAACGACAGGGATTGCCGAATCGAGTCTTTATGAGCTCATCGGAAATGTCGAAGAGATTTTAGGCGATAAGGCGAAGCTCGCCTTTCTTCCGAGCCAGTTCGGTGTTCGGCTGCGCATCACCGTTAATGCGCCGACGAAGGCAGGGGCAGATTCGATCATCGCCGGGGTTGAGCAGAAAATCAGAAGCAAGGCCGGGAAATATATTTATTCCGAAGGAGAGATAGACCTTGAGGAAATTGTGGGCAGGCTTTTGGCTGAACGGAGACTTACGCTTTCTGTCGCAGAGAGCTGCACGGGAGGGTATATCTCGCATCGAATCACAAATATTTCGGGAAGTTCCGCCTACTTCGATCGCGGAGTTGTGACTTACAGCAACGAAGCTAAGGTGGAGATGCTGCATGTTCCCGAAGATATTATTAAGAAATCTGGCGCAGTCAGCGAAGAAGTTGCAGCTGCCATGGCGGAAGGAATCAGAAAAATCTCCGGCACTGATATTGGAATTTCAGTAACGGGAATTGCGGGACCTACCGGCGGAACGCCTGACAAGCCTGTCGGCCTGGTATACATCGGACTCGCCGATCATGCCGGCACAGCGGTAAAAAAATATCTTTTTCCCGACGAGCGAGTCAGGTTTAAGGATCGCGCGTCGCAGGCGGCGCTAGAGTTTGTGCGGAAACGAATTTTAGGGCTGGCGTGAATGAGGATTTTTTTCGGTGCGACCATTCCGGAAAGCACGAAAGCGCAGATCGTAAAAGTCCAAGCTGAGTTGCGATCTTCGGCCGAATTGATCCACCCGGAAATCTGCGAGGCAAGGTTCGAAGCCAAGGATAAACTTCATATAACACTGCAATTCATGGGCGATTTTAAGCCTGATAAATCATCGGAATTATTCTCTTCGGTCAAGTCTGAAATTGGAAGGTCGCTATTTGAATTTTCGAGCGTTGAAATTGTCGGGATAAAATTCTTCCCGAGCGAAAAGATTAGGCGAGGCATCTGGCTTGAATGCAGAGATGACGGCGCCTTGAGCGAGATCGCAGAGGCTATAAAATCCGTAACGAACGGATTCGGCATCGTGCCGGAGGCGCGGGAGTTCACGGCGCATATCACGATTGGTCGATTAAAGGAAAATCGTCAAGCTTCATGCTTCGACTTGAAGAAGTTTGAACGCGAAGGTAAATTACAAATAGACAAGTTTCTCCCAATGAGTGTTGCGCTGTTTGAAAGTACATTGAAGTCGTCAGGCTCTGAGTATATTATTTTATCGCAGATATCTCTCCACGGCGCATGAATATTTATTAAACGAAAAGGAGTTCCAAAAATGGCAGAGGAAAAAGAGGCAAAGTTGAAAGCGTTGGACATTGCACTGAACCAAATCGAGCGCGATTATGGAAAAGGCGCGGTGATGAAATTGGGCGAGGGGCCTATTGCTAAAATCGACGCCATCTCCACCGGATCTATTTCTTTAGATTGGGCATTGGGCATCGGCGGCATTCCACGAGGAAGAATTGCCGAAATTTTCGGACCCGAATCCTCCGGAAAAACCACGCTCTGCCTGAGCGTGATAGCTGAAGCGCAACAACAAGGCGGTATTGCCGCATTCATAGACACTGAGCATGCACTCGACATGAACTATGCCAAGCGAATCGGCGTTGATACAAACAATTTGCTTCTATCGCAGCCGGAATTCGGCGAACAAGCTCTTGACATTGTGGAGACGCTTGTTCGCAGCGGCGCAATCGATGTCGTCGTGATCGACTCGGTTGCTGCGCTGACGCCCCGGGCAGAAATTGAAGGCGAAATGGGCGACGCACAAATGGGCGCACAAGCACGTTTGATGTCGCAAGCTCTCCGGAAACTCACCGCGGCAATAAATAAGAGCAACACATGCGTTATCTTCACGAATCAGCTTCGGAGCAAAATCGGAATAGTTTATGGAAATCCGGAAACGACGACGGGCGGTAACGCCCTGAAATTTTATGCCGCGCTGCGTCTTGATATTCGCAGACGTGACCATATAAAAGATGGTACAGATATAGTCGGAAATCGGGTCCGCGTCAAAGTTGTGAAGAACAAAGTTGCTCCCCCATTCAAAGAAGTTGAGTTCGATATCCAATATAACGAAGGAATTTCAAGAGTCGGAGATTTATTGGATGTTGCGGTTGATCAAAACATTGTTCAGAAGAGTGGCACATGGTTCTCGTATAAGAACGAGAGACTTGGCCAGGGAAGAGATGCCGCAAAAAAATATTTCCAGGATAATCCCGACGCGTTGAATGATATGGAAACGGAAGTCCGCGGAAAATTAGGCTTGAGTTCAACTCGGAACGGGAAGAATGGCAATAACTCAAATGCGGTGACAACTGCAAAGCCGGAGAAGCAGGAAGAAAAGAAGTCCCGCGAAGCAGGAATCCGACATGCAGACATTCCGACATCACAAGAGGCAAAAAATAAGAAATAAGACAGCCGCCGACTGTCAGCGATGAGTTCCATTGATGCGAATCGTCTCGATTGAAAAGGCTCGCCGCGGCGGCAAGTTGAAGGCGCTTCTTGATGATGGCAATGAGCTGCTTTTGAGTAAGGAAGTCATAATTGATCACGGGCTGCGTAGAAATGATGAGATTTCGGATGAGAATTTGCATAAAATTCAAGATTCGCAATTGTACCATGACACTTACTTTGCGGCGATGCGGCTCATCAACTACAGGATGCGCACAAAATCCGAATTGATTCAACGGCTTGGAGAAAAAAAATTCCCAGGCGAAATGATCGAAAGAGTGGTCGAAAAGCTTAACGGCATCGGTTTGATCGACGACCAAAAATTTGCTGAGCTTTTCATTGCAGGTAAAGTGGCGCAGAGGCCGGTCGGCAAGAGGGAGTTGGAACGCAAACTGCGTGAAAAAGGAATCTCAAAGGACATGGCGAGCAGAGCGCTTTCTGTGATTAGCGGAGATGATTTTCAGAATGGACTGGCTTCGCAGGCTGCGGAAGTTAAAGTTCGCTCCCTAAAAAGATTTGATGTAAAAAAGAGACGCGAGAAGTTGATTGCCTTCCTGGTCAGACGCGGTTTCGATTGGAGCGTAGTTAAGAAAGTGGTCGCGGAATTATTTAAAGAAGATATCGATGACGGCGATCTTTAGATTAGAAGAGTTTACAAACTTCAGCCGCTGACTCCCCCACAGGTTCCGGGTTCGAAAATTCAAAAACAAGAAATCAACGCCGGGGTCTCTTTTTGTTTTTTTGGAATACACACCGCTTAATTACTTTAGCTTATGATTTGCCCGATGAAGCAACTTGGAGTTTTGACTTTGGGATTTGCAGGTTGAATTTTGGCCGGCGCTATGCAGCTTTTCGTACCCGGCCCTGCTTAATGCAAGAAGCGCAAACCTTCATGCGTCTAACCTTGCCATCAACGACGGCACGAACGTTTTGCAGATTTGGGTTCCATCTTCTGTTAGTGATGTTATGGGCGTGACTCACGTTGTGCCCGTATATCGGCTTCTTGCCGCATATATCGCAGATTTTTGCCATTTAGTTCTCCAAGGTTTTACACAATTTAATCGTTCAACGCATTTTTTCCAAGATAGGATCTTCGAGTTTTGGAGCGTCTTCGTTTCACAAACTAATGAAGGCATTAATTACACTAAGTATTCGATTCGTGAGAATTTGCGCCAATTAAATTTCTAATTCGTAGAATTCTCGCCGGAGGCAGATGAGTCCATGTTTCAGCCGACATGTTTTTCCGTGATTTGTCAAATGCACAATCTTTCAAGTTTTGCATTGAAACTGCATCGATTCGATGATATATTTTTTAGCTGTAGAGTGACATTCACGAATTTTTTCATGACCACAATCGGACGTTGTTAAGCAATCTGCTAAAGTCTATGTCAATCAATCTAAAAAGTGTTCTCGTGACCGGCGGCGCAGGTTTTATCGGGAGCAATTTCATAAGGTCGTTTCTTGAGAAGCACAAAGACGTTGACCTGATTAATTTGGATAAGCTTACTTATGCCGGAAACCTCGAAAGCCTGCGGGGCGTAGAATCAAATTCGATGCATCATTTCTATCGAGGCGACATTTCCGATTCCGCATTCGTTTCCAGGCTTTTCCACGAATGGCATTTTGACGCGATTATTAATTTTGCCGCCGAGTCGCACGTTGACCGAAGCATTTTGGGACCGGGCATTTTCATCGAGACAAACGTTCGAGGTACGATGACTTTGTTAGAGGCTGCAAGAGAATTCGGTGTAGAAAAATTTTTGCAAATATCAACCGACGAAGTGTATGGTTCCCTCGGAGCAAAAGGAAAGTTTACCGAGACAACTCATCTTTCACCGAACAGCCCTTACTCCGCAAGCAAGGCGAGTGCGGACATGCTGGCGCGTGCCTGGTTGAAGACCTTCAACGTTTCCACTTTAATTACAAGATGCTCGAATAATTTCGGCCCATGTCAATTTCCGGAAAAGTTCATTCCGTTGATGGTCATCAATGCCTTGCAGGGCAGAGAAATTCCGGTTTACGGTGATGGTGAAAATGTCCGTGATTGGATATTTGTGGAAGACCATTGTGAAGCCATCGACAAAGTGCTATACAACGGCAAGGTAGGCGAGGTTTATAACATTGGAGGTGGAAACGAGGTCCGGAATATCGAAATGGCTAACCTGGTGTTGAAAAAACTTGGCAAACGCGTGTCCTTATTGAAATTCGTGAAGGATCGCCCGGGACACGACAGGAGATATGCAATGGACTCGTCGAAAATTGAGGTCGAACTCGGATGGAGGCCGCATAATTCGTTTGAAGAAGGAATCGACAAAACGATAAAGTGGTACGTCGAAAATGAAGGTTGGTGGAAGCGAATCGTTTCCGGCGAATATCAGAACTATTACAAAGTCCAATATGAAGAAAGATGAATACCGGCATAGAACACCTTAAGCGAAGAATCATCGAGAAAGATATCAAAATCGGCGTTGTCGGCCTCGGCTATGTTGGATTGCCGCTGGCTGCTGAATTTGCGAGCAAAGGAATTGATACTTTGGGAATTGATGTCGACAAGAGAAAAGTCCACGATGTAAATAATGGGGTGAGCTACATCGACGATGTCGACGATGAAGAGTATGCCAGACTCGTAAAGTCCGGGAAATTGAAGGCTCAAGACAATTATAATGCTGTCGATACGTGCGACGCGATTTTCATTTGCGTTCCGACTCCGTTCACGCCGAACAAAGAACCGGATATCTCATTCATCATCGATGCGGCAAAAAACATCGCAAAATGTCTGCGGCATGGTCAGATAGTTGTTTTGAGAAGTACCACTTTCCCTGGTACAACTGAGGACCATGTTCGGCCGATTCTTGAGAAGACAGGATTGAATGCCGGCAAAGACTTTTTCCTCGCATTTTCACCGGAACGAATTGATCCGGGGAATAAAAAATTCAAAGTAAACAATATCCCGACGGTCGTCGGCGGAGTGAACGAGTTAAGTACCGAGCTCGCCGTCCTCGTCATTCAACACTCTGTAGATAACGTGGTACGAGTCTCCAGTCCAAAAGTCGCGGAGATGGAAAAGCTGCTGGAGAATATTTTTAGGAGTGTGAATATAGCTCTCGTAAATGAGCTTGCACAGCTCTGCGACAGGATGGGCGGGATAAATGTCTGGGAAGTTGTCGCCGCCGCTGCGACGAAGCCATTTGGCTTTATGCCGTTTTATCCGGGGCCGGGGATCGGGGGCCACTGTATACTCATCGACCCCTATTATCTCGAATGGCTTGCGAAGTCATACGATTTTCAGACGAACTTCATTTCACTTGCTGCGGAAATAAATGAGAACATGCCGTTCTACGTGAAGAACATGGTGCAGCGTGAATTGAGTTACATGCCGAAGAGTTTCACTAAAGCGAAGATACTAATACTTGGAGCTGCCTTTAAGAAAGACGTTGACGATACAAGACATTCGCCGGCACTGAAAGTAATGGAGCTATTGCTTCAGGACGGAGCTACGAATGTTTGTTACAATGATCCTTACGTTTCTGAAGTTAATGTCGATGGCAAAACTCTTAAGTCCGTCAAGTTGACAATCGGACTTCTAAAGTCAGCCGACTGCGTCGTAATTACAACTGATCACAGCTCTTACGACTATGATTTTATCGTGAGTAATTCGAAATTAGTCATTGATACGCGAAATGCAGCTAAGAATGTAACAAAAGGAAAAGAAAAGGTTGTGCTTCTCGGCGATGGGAAATGAATAAGAAATTTAAGTTCATAAGTGTTGTCGGCGCGCGTCCGAACTTCATGAAGGTCGCTCCGCTTCATCGTGAATTCTCCAGGACGAACTCCGTTCACCATATGATCGTTCACACTGGGCAGCATTATGATCAAAACATGTCCAAAGTATTTTTTGAAGACCTTGAGCTTCCTGAGCCTGACGTTTATTTAGGAGTTGGATCGGGGACGCACGCCGAGCAGACTGCAAGAATAATGATAGAGTTTGAAAAAGTTCTCGTGAAAGAGCAGCCCGATCTCGTTATTGTTGTCGGCGATGTAAATTCGACTGTCGCCTGCAGTTTAACAGCATCAAAGCTCTCGATTCCAATAGCGCATGTGGAGGCAGGGCTTCGCAGCTTCGACAGATCTATGCCGGAAGAGATAAATAGAATCGTCACGGATGCCCTGAGCGATTACCTCTTTGTTACCGAAGGAATCGGCGTCGTCAATTTGAAAAATGAAGGCGTGCGTGAAAAGAAAATTTTCTTAGTCGGAGATGTGATGATCGATTCACTTGTTTACTATCGTGAAAAGGCGACACGATCCGGCATTAAGAAAGCTTTTGGCGTATCGGCGGGCGAATATACATTGGCGACGCTGCATCGTCCGGGTAACGTGGACAATTGCGAAAATCTTGAAACAATTTCGAAAATTTTCCGCGGCATCGAACAGTATGGCAAAATAATTTTTCCGATACATCCGCGAACAAGAAAGCGCATTGAAGAATTCGGACTTACATCGCAATTTACAGCGGTGAAAAACCTTGTGCTGACAGACCCGCTCGGTTATCTGGATTTTTTGAATCTCATGATAGGCGCAAAAATTGTTTTGACGGATTCCGGCGGGATACAAGAGGAAACGACATTTCTGAAAGTGCCGTGCATAACTTTGAGAGAGACAACAGAGCGTCCGGCTACCTCAGAAGTTGGAACGAATGTTTTAGCCGGGCTGTCGATCGAGAAGATCGCAGCTCTTAGTGATGAATGTTATTCTGGAAAGTGGAAGAAGAGCAACGTGCCGGAGCTCTTAGACGGGAAAGCTGCGGAGAGAATAATGAACATAATTATCAGTCCTTTCGACGAGAAATCGCCGTTAGCAGCAACAAATAAATATTTAGGAGTCTAATCTTTGAGCGAAAACGATTCAAAAAAATCAATAGCGTGGGAATTTTTAGAGTTATGTTTCTCATGGAGAAAATTTATTTCAGTCGTGACAATTATCTTCACGGTTCTTGGTATAATACTGGCGTTCGTTCTTCCGAAGGAATATGAAGGGGTTGCCTCGGTTTTACCATCTCAAAAGAGTTCTCTCCTAAGCATGGTTGGTATGAGTGGGGCCGGGTCAAGTGTTTCTAATCTGGCTAAACAATTCGCGCCGTTAGTTGGAGGAAGTGAGACCTCCATAGGAAACGGTTTCAATTATCTGGCGATACTTAACAGTCGCGATGCCATGGAGAGAGTCACGAATGAATTTGACCTGAAGAAGGTTTATTCCATCGGAGATTCTTCTATGGAGAAAACCATAAAAGAACTTCGTGAAAATACCGATTTTGAGATAGACAAGTACGGCGAAGTTGTTGTCAAGGTTCTAGATGAAAGCCCTGTCCGCGCCGCCGCGATGGCTAATGCGTTTGTCAGCATTTTAAACGAAGTAAACGGAAATTTATCCTCAGAAGACGCGAGGAATTTAAGAATAGTAATTGAGGACCGCTACTTGAAGAATGTCATTGACTTAGAAGCAGGGGAAGATAGTTTGAAAGACTTTCAAGAGAGATTCGGTGCCTTTTCTCTGCCGGAACAGGCAAGAGCAACCGTCTCGGCGGGCGCTGAAGTAGAGTCACAAATTATCCTGAATCAGGTCAAAGTATCAGCTCTAGAAAAACAGATGAGCGACAGCTCACCTGAAGTGCAATTGCTTAACGATCAAATACAGGCTTTGAGACAGCAGATGAATAATCTGAATACCGGGAAGAACATGAGATCACCCGGCGACTTCGGCGTGTTCGTGCCTTTTAAGGAAGTCCCGGAAAAGACTATGCAATACTTGGACCTCTATAGAAATGTAGAGATTCAACAGAAGCTTATGGAATTGATTTATCCTATGTACGAGCAAGCTAAGTTAGAAGAGGCCAGAGAGACCCCAACAGTACTTGTTCTTGATCGCGCTGTACCGCCGGAGAGAAAAGCAAGGCCGCTGAGAATTGTAATTATCTTTTCATCGTTTATGTTAGGGTTAGTTATGTCTTGCTTGTTTGTCGTATTCGTCGATGTCGGCGCTAATCAACCTGAAACATTTGGCGGATTTAGGGAAAAATTTAAGAAAGTAACAACAGGAATTGAGAATCGATTTTCCAGATAGAAGTTAAAAAATTTTATAGGCGATAAATTATTTAATGCCAGCCATTGCAATAATCACCGGGGGGGTGTTAGCTGTTGTCGCCTACGTCTACATTTTAGCGAACGATGAGAGGTGGCTTGTTGTCTCGATATTGAGTTATTTGTTACTTTTTATGCATCAAGCTCAACTTTCAAGGGAAACTGCTCCCCCGTTGGATATTCCGGAGATACTTATTCTCTTTGATTTTTTTCCCTGGCATTATTCTGTGGTTTATTAAGAGATTTTATGCCCGCGAGGACTTCATTGAAAACTGGGCGGATATTGTGTTAGTGATTTTCATGATGTATGCTTTCACCGAAGTGCTCTTTGCAGTTGCCCGGGGATTTTCTTTCATGAAAGGTCTCAGGGAATTTTTGCTCTTTGCCCCCCTTTTGTTACTGTTTCCGATAAGAAGAGAAACACAAAATGATCGTGGTGTTATTATTGTCATGTGGTCGCTCCTGTTGATGTCAGCTACTGTGGGCTTGTACATTATGGTGCGATATAAGATTGATTTATCTTCAGCGAAATATTTATGGCAAGTAATTGGAAATCGGCAGCAAAGGGAAGAGACTTTATATATGTGTTCGATAATTCTTCTCTTTGCGTTCTTGGCCGGAAAGAACTTCCGCATTTCGCTCTCTCTACCTCTTCTTGCAATAAACGTTTTTGCTCTCGCGATAACTTTCTCAAGAGGATACTGGATAACGACCGTGGCTGGTATTTTTGGGCTAATCTTTTTTTTAAGGGGCAGCGCCCGCAGAAGGATTGTAATGATGTCAGGGCTGGCTCTCCTCCTTGGTATAACCGTGGGAATAATAATTCTACCTCGTGTTTTTGGAGAGTTCTTGACTGGACTAGCCGAAAGAGCAGGGTCAATTTCAGCAGATGCTCTCACTATTCGTTCCAGACTTGCAGAATCTGAAGTAGTCCTGCATGAGATTTCAACGAGTCCTGTAGTAGGATATGGACCGGGGGCATTGTTCTCTTTTTATGATATTATTACGAATGTTACCATTCGGACATGGTATATCCATAATGGATATTTATTCCTTCTATTCAAATTTGGCATCGTGGGATTTGTTATGTTCTTCGCCATGTATGCCAAAAGGATTTCTGCTCTCCTCTCGTTGTGGCGGAGAAAATCCACTCTTGGTGAAAATGCATTAGTATCCGCATTGCTTGTAATTTCCTTAATGATGCTCTTTATAAGCTTTACGTCTCCCCAATTCTTTGATAAAGGAGCCCTCATGATTCTTTCCGTTACTTGGGGGATTGGTGATTCATTGTGTAAGAGAGTTAGTTAATGGTAGAACGCCAAACTATTAAAAAAAATATTGGTTGGCTCGCCTTAGGCAATATAATCGTCAAGCCTTTATGGTTTCTCCTTATACTGTTCACCGCAAGATTACTTGGAGCGGTAGATTTTGGTCAATTCATGCTCGCGATTTCAATAGTTTCGATTGCTTCGGCAGTACTTGAAGGAGGAGTCGATATTCTTATTGTTCGGGAGTTATCAAGTAGGCCTCAAGAGTACAGCATATTCTTTGGAAACACATCAATATTGAAACTCGTTTTCGGGGTGATAAGCAGTATTGCCGCAGTTGCCACTTGTCTTCTGCTTAAAGTGACTTGGGAGCTATCAATGTTGGTCTGTTTGGCTTCTCTTTATAATATTTCAAATATTCTTTTGCTCCATTTCAGATCCGTTTTCAGAGCCTTTGAAATACTCAAGTATGAGGCAACGTCCATGATACTTGAAAAGTCTTCAGTGATCTTTCTTTGTGGAGGTATTCTCCTAATGCACTTAGGTGTAAAAGTATATATGCTGGGCTACGCTCTGGCTTACACGGCAACAAGCTTGGCTACATTTATGATTATTCTGTTCAAAATTGGTATGCCTGTATTTCACATTCGTTTTTCATATCTGTGGTGTAAGATTATCAAGCCCGCCCTACCTTTCGCTGTATTGAATTTATTCACGATAATATATTTTAGGTCTGGTACGATTATGTTACAAGTGCTTACCGGACGGGACGACCTTGTGGGATATTATAACGCTGGATACAGACTGGTGGAATCGTTTATGCTTTTTCCTACAATTATTGTGGCCCCAATATATCCTGTTATTTCAAGAAATAGAGAAAACATCGATCAGGTTAGGCAGGTGATGAGCGAGGCTGCTCGTGCTCTTTTTTTTATCGGCATTTCCATAGCCTTACCAATTTTTATTTTTAGAGAGAAAATTACTTTGCTTCTTTTTGGGAATGGCTATAGGCTCGCAGTAAATTCAGTAGGTATTTTGTCGTTGACCATGATTCCCATTAGCATAAATTTTGCTGCAGGTAGTCTTGTGGCTGCTCTAAATAGACAAAAAAAATCGAACATTTTTGTTCTTTCAATTACTATCGTTAACCTGATTCTGAATTATTTTGCAATAAAAGGTTTCAATACTAGTGGTGCCGCTTTGACGACAGTGATTACAGAAACCCTCCTTGTCTCTTTCAACCTTTTCGTAGTGCGTGATTATATCTCTTGGCGCAAAATCTTAGGTTTGTTCTTGCGAACGATGTTGCCCGCATTGCTTGCAGGTCTGATCATGCTTACTCCTGTCGGGAAATTAAATTTTCCTATTCAACTTTGCATTGTTTCCTTCGTAATGCTATCGGGATATTTTTCTTTAAAACTTGTAACATTTGATGATCTTCGCAGGTTGCTGCGTATTGCCTTATGAAGATATTGTTAATTGACAAAAACCTCGTTGATCCAGTCAACCATGAGAAATGGAATCTTTTAGCAATTAAGGAAGGAATTACTATTAGAGCTATTACTCCGTCGCAATGGATTGAGAATTTTAAGGTTATATCCTTTTCGTCAAATGAAGAATCAATATTTCCAATTGTACCGTTACCTGTCAGATGGCCAGGAAGAGAAAATAGGAGCTTTTATCTGAGAGGACTTGGACGCGAGATACGGTCGTTCGCACCTGACATCATACTATGCTTTGAAGAGCCATCCAGTCTTTTTGCCGCTCAGGTTTCTTTCTTACGCAAACTTTTTGCCAGCGAAGCGGCGCTCGTTTTTTATACTTGGGATAATTTGGCAAAAGGTTGGAAATTCGGATATCGGCCAAGATTTTTTTACGCAATGATTCAAAAGTTTGTCATAACACAAACTAATTTATTACTTGCCGCCAACGAAGAAGGAAAGTCTTTTTTTCAAGGGTCCTATTCAATCCCCGTTAAAAAGTTATATTTTGGTGTCAGTTTCAGAGTAGAGAATCATCAAGAAGATTTCGCTCCTTCCAGGCTGGTTCATCTTTCAGCCGATCTTTTTATTGTCGGATACGTTGGAAGGCTCTTAGAAATGAAGGGTGTGGATACCCTACTCAACGCAATTGCGTTACTTGATGACAAAATTAGGCTTGTAATTTTGGGGAGTGGTCCGGCTGAAGGCGGTTTGCGAAATATTGTGAAGGAACTAAAATTGGGTGAGAGAGTAACCTTTATTCCCGGTGTCCCATCATTTGAGGCGAGAGCTATAATGAAGAAGCTCAATGTCCTGGTTTTGCCATCGCGAACAACAAAGAAATGGAAGGAACAATACGGAAGAGTCTTGATTGAGAGTATGGCTTTGGGAGTGGCCGTTATCGGTTCGGATTCGGGTGCAATTCCAGAAATAATTGGAGACTGTGGTTTGATATTTCATGAGGGAGATGCAGCATCATTAGCTAAATCAATTGAAAGAATAGTCAGCGATCAGTCTTTGAGAGACGCTCTTTCAAAAAAGGGATTATTGCGTTCGCAAGAATTCTCGGCCGAGAAATTCGCGGACGCTTTATACTGCCTGTTACTTGAGTTATAATATGCAGCGGTATACGGAGGATTATTTTGCAAATTACAAGACCAAAGGCCGCTTCTTGAAGCGTGAACAAGGTGACCGGTGGCATCAATTTAATTATTGGCAGCGATATGTGTCTAAGCATTATTCGAGGGGTTCAAACATTCTTGAAGTTGGTTGCGGCCTGGGCTATTTTTCCAGCACCATTTCCAGGAAATTTGAATATGTAGGAACAGACATTTCACTTCTTCCCTTAGCAACAGCACGTTCAAACGGAAGGACTTTTAACTTCGTTCAGAGTAATGTCTTATGGCTTGGATTTCGTTCGGAGAGTTTTGATGTAGTAGTTGCGTTCGATATTTTAGAACACATTCCGGACCCTGAGGAAGCAATATTAGAGATATTCAGGGTTTTGCGGAAGAATGGCAGATTGATAATGACGGTTCCCAATGTAAAATCCTTTGGAAACAGAATAAAGGTTGCCTCTGAAGGATTGGTTCCGGCAATGTATACGGACAGGACTCATGTGAGCCTTCTAAATGTAGAGGAATGGATACGTTTATTTGTGAAATCCGGATTTCAGATTTTGAGAGTCTCGTCCGACACTCTTTGGGACATTCCTTATTCGACAAAGATTCCACTTCCGCTTCAGAAAGTTGCTTTGATCCCGTTTAACCTATTTGTCTCTTATTTCTTCGGTGGTCTGCCGTGGATGTTGGGCGAAAATCTCGTCGTGGTTTGCAAAAAATAAAATATATTACTCCGATCTTAGGGTGTCTAATTGATTTCTTCTAAATGGATCGGTCAAAGATGGTGGTTTTGCTTCAATGGTTGAAAAACTAAGGTTCATTGCTTCATTTCTCGTTTCAATTATTGTCAATTCATTTGGCAAGAATCCTCGCCGCACAGCAAGGAATATTCTGATTATCAGACTCGATCACATGGGAGACGTGATCTATACCCTTGAGGCGATGCAAAACATTAGACGTGAATATCCGAAGTGTCATATCTGTTTGGTAACCGGATCATGGAACACCGAACTGTTCATAAATAGTCCTCTTATTGATTCATTAATCATATACAATAGCCCTGTGTTCACAAGGAAGATGGAAGAAGCTGCAGGCTTCAAAGATAGAATTGCCCTTTTGATGTCTTTGAAAAAGATGCACTTTGACATGATCATCAGTTTCCGGGACGATTTTTTCACAATCTTTCTTGCCTTATTTCTATTTCCTCAATTTAGAAAAGATATAGGGACGATTCGCCTGTTAGCAAAATTGAAGCAATTATCAGATAAGTTTTTGATGAAAGATGCAGACCCATCGCAGCACGAAATAGAGACAAACAAGAAAGTAATTTTGCCACTGATTGATACTTATGTTCATAGCAATGAATTTTTTCAATTTACTACAGAAGAAGAAGGGTGGTTGGAAGAGTTCCTCAGAACTCATAATTTGAAGAAAAAGGATTATGCAATTATTCATCCCGGAGCCTTTTGGAAATTCAGGAGGTGGGATTATAGCAGATTCAAGGAAGTGGGTCTTTTTTTATACGATAAATTTGGTCTCAAATCCGTTATTATTGGTTTGAGTGACGAACTTGATATCGGACGGAAAATCTGCGAAGGCGACAAGCGAAAGTTCTTGAACATTATTGGAGAGACCCGTCTTAGAGAGACACTAATATTAATTGCCAATGCTACTATTATGATTTGCAATGATAGTGGGCCAATGCACTTCGCTTCTCAATTGGGCATGCTTACAATTTGTCTTCTGGGCCCCGCTGAAATTCAGAGATTTGGTCCGAGAGGAAACAGGGTGTTTTACTTCCATAAGCAGGTTGAATGTTGGCCGTGCAAACAGATTTCGTGCAAACGTCCTCAGCTACCTTGTGTCAACCTCACTACATCTTCGGAGGTCATAAAAGTCATCGAGAGAGAATTAGTGCAAGAAGGATATATTTATAAATAAAAGGTTTTCGTCGCCGATCAATCAATGCCCGTCATTAAATTATATCTCTTTCGCTGAGGAAACTTATTCCAAAATAGAAGTAGTTTCGCAAAACGTAATTTTTCCATAACTCAGACTCAAGTCTTAATAAATCGCGGTCAACCATGAATTTGTAAAAAGGTGGAAGAAATAGCCTGACAAATTCCGTAGAGTTGTCAAGCATCCGCATGCCGTTCTTATCCAGCAAGATTTTCCATAGTTCTATTGAGCGCGTGTTCTCATTCCCCATGGCGATCTCCTTTTTCAAGCGCTCGTCGTAAAACTCAATGATCCTGTGATTCCCTCGCTTCAGATAATTCTTGAAATTGATAAAAATATTTTTCCCATTTTCTTCTACGGCTATAAGCTTTCCGTGAGGACGCAGAGAATTGCGGACGATGCGGATGGCCTCTTCTATTGGCTCCAAATGATGTAAAGTGTCTTGGGCAACAACATAATCAAAACCTCCTTTGAATTTTAAATCGAAATGATCAAAGTAATCCATTTCTAATTTTGACAGATCGCAAAATTGGCTCCAATATTCAAGTCTTCTATTCAGTCCGACATAATAGAATTCCAGAGTATTACCGTATACTTGGTGTCCGTTCATTGCGAGAAAGATAGAAGTAGTCCCGTACCCGGCACCACAATCCCACACTTTTGAAGGTTGCGTTCCAACATTTCTGTTGATATAGTCAAGCCGTTGACAAAAATATCTTTTCCTGAACTCAAATATAGACTTATTTTTACCATTCACGAATTTGTAGTATCCCTTTAAATCATCATTAAGCTTGAGTTCGTCAACCAACAATCCAAAAAAATCTTCAACAGTTATCATAAATCTAAGTTAGCTAAATCAATGAGTATGTAAAAACGGATTTGTGTCGTTGGCCCTCTTATTTCTTAGTTTTGTCGTTGTAATTTCATCGCCGTTCTGATATTTTTATTGTTGTGAAAGTTTTCCAGCTCTCTCCACGGATCCCTTATCCTCTGATTGAGGGGGGCAATATCAGCATTTTCAACATCACCCGCCAATTAAGTGAGCATGGTGCCAAAATCTATTTTGCTGCTGTTTCGGGAAGCCGGGATTCGAATGCACCGATCGAATTATCAAGGTTATGCCAAGATGTCTTCATCGCGGAAACTTCTCGTGTATATGGTCTTAAAGCTGTCGCAAAGAACGCTTTCTCTTCTGTTCCGATTAACATAGAAAAATATCATTCCAAGAAAATTCTTGATGACATAATTCAATTTGTGAAGAATAAACATATCGATCTGATTCATGTCGATCATCTTCACATGGCTTACTATGGATTAGCGTTGAAGCAGCTTTTGCGTGTACCGGTGGTTTTAAGAGAGCACAACCTCGAGCTCAAGATCATGGAGCGGTTCTCGGAGAGTTCAAGCAATCTTTTATACAGAGCCTATGCGGGTCTTCAGTTAAGAAAGTTCGTAAAATATGAGCCATCCATTTGTTTGCAGATGGATAAGTGTGTTATGATCACAGAACATGACCGGGACCGACTTTTATCGATTGATAAAACAATCGATGCAATTGTAATTCCCGCGGGGGTCGATACTGATGTTTTCAAACCAGTTGACTCAGCCGGTGAGGAAAATTCGATCGTCTATGTCGGCAGTTTGGATTGGCTGCCAAATATTGACGGCCTGAAATGGTTTGTAAATGAAGTAATGCCGATAGTTATAAAATCAAAACCAAATGTTAAATTTTATATATATGGTAAAAATGCTTCGCATGGTGTCGATAAACTTGATGACGGTAACAATGTGTTGGTGAAAGGTTTCGTCGAGGACGTACGCTATGTTTTTCAAAAAGGCAGAGTCGTAGTTGTGCCACTTCTTGCAGGCAGCGGAATAAGGATAAAAATACTGGAAGCAATGGCGTCAGGCAAGCCGGTTATCACAACTTCAATTGGCTGCGAAGGAATAAGGAGCGAAGCCGGAAAGAGTATCATGATCGCCGATACGGCCCAGGAATTTGCGGGCAAAGTATTGAAATTATTAGATGACAAAAATCTTTGCAAATCTATCGGAGAGGAAGCGTCCTCTGTCGTGAGCAATGAATATTCTTGGCACAAGATCGGTGGAATGTTCTGGGACACTTATTGTGAGATTCTTGGCGAACGAAGATTTGCAATGGAGCGCTGATTGAAAATACTGATTGTAACCACGCGAGTACCATATCCGCCGTTTAAAGGCGATAAGCTAAAGATTTATAACATCGTCAAACATCTTGCCAGGAGGAATTCTGTTAAAGTTTTATGTCTTGCCAAGAATCGTTCAGAGGTTAAGTATGTCGTCGGCATTCGATCTTTAGGAGCAGAAATTGAAACCGTTCGGCATTCGACATGGTACTCTTTATTAACTGTGTGCCTGAACTTATTTTCCAGAAAACCTATCCAGGTCCTATTATTTAAAAGCAGGCGATTAGCGAAAAGACTTACTGAAATTGCTGCTGAGGATTCACCCGATGTTATTTATTTCCATTTCATCCGCAGTGCTCAGTACGTAAAAGATGTGCCGGGAAAGAGCGCACTTAAGGTTTTGGATTTTACCGATGCGGTTTCACTCTATCTTTCCAGGTTCGTCAAAACCGAAAGAAATCCGTTCATACGCGCGTTTGTCGGGAATGAAAGGGATAGAATTGCCGATTACGAACGGATCGCGGAACAATTCGATGCTTGTTTCATTTGTTCTCAGGTGGACCGAGATTATCTTATCGCCCGGGGAATAAAAGCGAATTTTCGAATTCTTCCTAATGGCGTGGATAGGGATACCTTCAAGAGATCCAACGAAGATTTCGATGAGAATAGAATTATTTTTACGGGAAATATGCCGTATTTTCCAAACGAAGATGCAGTGGTACACTTTGCAAAAGTAATTATGCCGAAAATATTGGATAAGATTCCAACTGCCATGTTTTATATTGTAGGTGGAAGCCCGACAAGGAAGATTCGGAGATTAGCTTCTTCAAATATTATAATAACCGGATTTGTAGAAAATATTTCATCCGAATATCAGAAGAGTGCAGTCGCGATTGCGCCGATGCGGTTTGGAGCAGGTACGTTGAACAAGATTATCGAGCCGATCGTCCTCGGCATTCCCGTGGTCGCCACTTCAATAGCGGTTCGCGGTCTTCCTGATGCGGCACAAAAATTTATTGAGGTCGCCGAGACTCCGGGTGAATTTGCGTCTGCAGTAATAAACATTCTAAAGAATAAAAAGGTCCGAGAACTTTACAAAGGATCAGAAGAAATAAGAGAATCGCTGAGCTGGGCCAAAATTGTCGCGGACTTCGAAAGTGACCTGAAAGATTTGTCCCAGCCGAAAAAGACTACAACACGGGAGTTAATTTCCGACATAGTAAAACCAAGTTTGACAGAACAAATCGGCCACACGAAAATGGTGAGGTGATGCGGATTCCTAAGCCGGGCACAGAAAGTTGTGTTACGCGGATCAAGCAAGAAGCATTATCGGTAACAGGGTATGTCGGCTATTTTCAACAAATCGCATTCTTACTTAATAGCAGAAATTATTGTGAAGAAGGAGATTGTTGTTCTGCCGCGGGATTGTACTAAATGACTAAGCTGATGGGAAGAAAAAGCGGAGAAGCTGCCACACTTCTCTTAATGGATTTTCTTTCGCTTACCATCGCCAATTCCGTTTATTACTACGTCCGTGTCCGCAGCGGACTTTTCAGAGTAATAACCGTGCCCGATTTCTGGGGCCCCGTCATCGTGCTCACACTCTTCTTAATATTTCTATTCTGGTTTTGGGGACTGTACAAGTTTTCATATCTAAGCTCAAGGTTAGACGAGATCATCGCAGTTGCGAAAGTCTCGACTCTCGGCGTTCTTTTTTTATTTTTTGTGATTTTTTTTGACGATGCGGCTTCCGGAAGAATTCCACATTTGAGGGCGTTAGTTGTATTTTATGAATGCATTATAGTCCTCTTTGTGGGTGTGACCCGTGTTACCTTTAGAACGATTCAAAAGAAGCTGCTGCTTCGGGGAATCGGCCTGCGGAACGCAATAATTGTCGGGTGTGGTGATCGTGCCCGTTCAGTCTACAATCTTGCCAATAAATATAGGAGTCTCGGTTATAAACCGCTTGGATTTGTGGAAGTTGGCGAGAAATCAGCAAATGGAGATTTGCCTGCTCCACTTTTATATGGGGTGTCCAGACTGAACGAGACCATTAATAGATTGGGTGCTACGGAGGTGATAATCGCCCTTGAAGAAAAAGAAAAAGAAAGTTTGAGCAATATCATATCGGTCATCAATGGTGAGGATGTTTCAATAAAAATTGTGCCGGACTTATACGATTCCATTGCGGGACAGGCACATGCCTCTCAGCTTCAGGGATTTCCGCTTATAGATGTCGTGCCACAAATAATGCCGCCATGGCAAACGGCGACCAAACGGATACTCGACATTGCAATTTCCTGCTTTGCACTTTTAATCGGTTTACCATTATGGGCCATCATAGCGGTTTTCATCAAGATGGATTCTCGCGGTCCGGCGATTTTTAAACAGGAAAGAATCGGCAGGGACGGGAGAACCTTTACGCTTTACAAGTTTAGATCAATGTGCAAAGATGCGGAGCAAAAAACCGGCCCCGTATGGGCTGCGAAGAATGACCCGCGTGTCACGCGTGTCGGAAGATTTTTAAGAAAAAGCCATCTTGATGAAACTCCGCAATTCGTAAACGTTCTGAAGGGAGAAATGAGCCTGGTAGGCCCTCGGCCCGAAAGGCAGTTCTTCGTGGAACAACTTGCAAAGGAGATTCCTCTCTACAGGCGAAGATTTAAAGTCAAACCGGGACTGACCGGATTGTCGCGCGTCAAATACAAATATGACGAGAACATAGAGGATGTCAAGATAGATCTTCAATATGATCTCTTTTATATCGAGAATATGTCTCTTCGTTTGGATTTTCAAATTCTGTTTCAAACTATTTTTCACGTGCTTTTGGCAAAGGGGCACGCTTAATGGAGGCTCTATTATGAGATTATGGATTTTTTTATTTCTAAACCTTAAACCTAATAATTAATCGACATGTCAGAAAAAGCTCCAGGAAAGTTTCTTGTTATTATCCCGACTTACAACGAAGCCGAGAATATTGGAATTGTTATACCGAGAGTTTTGAATTCGTGCGGGGACGTCGAGATATTGGTCGTTGATGATAATTCCCCCGATGGGACATCACGAATCGTGCAGGATATCTCGAGAAGCGATGTTAGGGTTCACTTGCTCTCTCGCAAAGATAAAGGAGGACTTGGAACCGCTTATGTCGCGGGTTTCAGATATGCTATCGATAAAGGGTATGATTATGTCATGGAGATGGATGCGGACTCTTCCCACGAGCCTTCTGAGATCCCGAAATTCCAGGAGGCACTTGTGGATCATGCTGATCTTGCGATTGGCTCCCGGTATGCGTTCGGAGTCTCGGTGCTCAACTGGCCGATGAAACGTCTCTTATTGAGTTATGGCGCAAATATTTTTGCTAGAGTCGTGACGGGTGTGCCGGTGAATGATATGACGAGCGGTTTCAAGGCGTTCAAGATTGAGGTGCTGAAATCAATAAATCTAAATTCGATTCGCTCGAGCGGATATGCATTTCAGGTGGAAATGAATGTGCGGGCGTACAGAAGAGGCTTCAAAATTGTTGAGGTTCCGATTGTCTTTACTGAGAGGCGAGTTGGAAAGAGCAAAATGTCGAGGAAAATTGTCTTCGAAGGAGTGAAGATTGTCTTGATGCTCGGGCTAGGTAGAATATTGAGATCTTTCGATTTGAGGAAACATTGAATCTGATTGAAGAGGTCGTACGCGGGAAGGTTTCCGTAATAATCGTCAGCTTCAATGTTCGGGGGTTCTTAGAGAACTTAGTTGCTTCGCTGCGACGCGCACTTAACGGGATCGAATCCGAAATAATCATCGTCGATAATTCATCAGATGATGACACCATAGATTGTTTAAAAAAAAATCACCCTGAAATCAAGCTGATTGAAAACCGTACGAACGTCGGGTTTGGGAAGGCAAACAACCAGGGCGTGCGAATATCTTCCGGGGAATTCCTTTTGCTGATCAATCCAGACGCAGTTGTGGAAGAAGACACAATTACGCAGATGCTTGCATTTTCAAATCTCCATCCTGAAGCCGGTGCATCGAGCTGCAAAGTGTTGAATGCCAATGGTACTTTGCAGAAGACGTGCAGGCGAGGTTTTCCTACTCCATGGGTCGCATTCACAAAAATTTCAGGGTTGAGTTTTCTTTTCCCTCGCACAAAGATTTTCGGGCGATATAATCTCACGTATTTAAATCCGGAAGAAGTTCACGAGGTTGACGCGATTGGCGGAAGCTTTATGTTCATTCCTCGAAAAGTTTTCGAACAGGTCGGAGGGTTCGACGAGGATTACTTCATGTACGGAGAAGATATCGACCTCTGTTATAAGATTAAGAAAGCGGGGTACAAAGTTTACTACACTCCGCAAACAACCGCGATACACTTCAAAGGCGAGAGCACAAGGCGAAGCAGTATAAATCAGACTTACGAATTTTATCGTGCCATGAGCGTGTTTGTCGGAAAAAGATATGGCGGTCGGACACTCCTTTCTTTCTCGCTGAAGTTTGCCATATTTTTGAACCGGCAAGCGAGAGTGTCGTTGCGATTTGTAAAAAAAATCTCGCCGGCGTTGTTCGATTTTTCCATCACAGTCCTTGCCATGTTTATCGGAGAATTTTTGAAGACTCACCGGGTATTTGAGATACCGAGTTACGGCCGGCCATATTTCTACATTGCACCTGGAATTGTCTTCATAATGTTCGGCATCGGATTCGGAATCTATGGAGAGAACAAATTCTCTTTCCGGTTTTCCTTGCTAAGCACCCTCCTCACCTTCTTGTTATTCTCGTCGTTGACATATTTTTTTAAAGACTTTGCATTCTCAAGACTTATAGTTTTAATCGCAAGTTTAATAATGGCACTCGCTCTTCCGGGATGGCGATTGGCATACCAGTTACGAAAATCCGTCGGCTCGCCGCGGCACCCTTTCTTTGGAAGAAAGACACTTGTGGTCGGAACGGATAACAGGGCAATGGAGCTGATCAAAAAGGTTCGCGGCAAAGTCTCAATGGGTTACGATATTGTCGGGATTGTCGCTGAAAAAAAACAGAACGAAGAGCGCCTGCTTGGAATCAGGGTAGTTGGAACTTTATCTGAACTTCCGCGCCTTGTTCGCGAAAGAAGAATAGACGACGTCCTCTTCGCTTCGGGGCACATTTCTTATTCGCAAGTACTGCAGGCGATTGCGAATGCAAAGAATTCTACGGTGAGCTTTAAGCTCGTGCCGGACACCATGGATGTTATAATAGGCAAGACTTACGTGGACGGATTGACGGATGTTCCGCTTGTCGACATCGATTATAATATCAGCAAGACGCGCAATAAAGTGTTGAAAAGGCTTTTCGATATTTTATTTGCGGCTTTAGGACTAATGTTTCTCTCTCCGATTTCGCTTATGAAAAAGGAGGGTGCGGTGAGCAGGGTTTTCAAGAAATTGCCGGTTGTTTTGTCGGGGAAATTGTCCGTGGTAGGTCGTTCGGAATATTATTCTCAAGGCAGCGATTCGGTATTTGGAAAAATCGGAGTGACGGGGGTCGTTCAGCTGAACCGGGGGCAATCTCTTTCCGATGAAGAGGTTGAAAAGCTTTACGTATATTATGCGAGGAACCAATCTTTCTGGCTGGATTTAGAAATAATTGCAAAAAGTTTCATTCAAATGTTTAAATGGTGAACGGTAATTAGCGATTTACGGCGAGTGCAATAATTTCGCGGTGAACTGAAATTTGGCCACAGCGCTGTTCTATCTCTCAATCCCCCAATAGTTTTTGTATTTTTCCCCTTGACAATGGAAACTAAATATACTAAATTAGTTTCCATGGTACCGGTTGAAAATGAAGTGAAACAGGCTATCGTCGATCTGGCATATAGCAAGTTCAGTCAGCACGGCTTCAAGAAAGTCACGATGGATGAAATAGCTGCCGAGCTTGCGATAAGCAAGAAAACAATTTATAAATATTTCGACAGTAAGGAAGCCATTTTAGAGGAGCTTGTCGACCAGCGGCTCAAACGAGGACAAGCTGCCCTAAAGGCTTTGCTCTCAGAAAGCGGGCCAGTGGACGAAAGGATGAAGAGGCTCCAGGAGATTTTTCCAAGGTTTGTTGACCCCGACTGGCAACGCCTCATAGCCGATGTTGCGCACACGGTTCCATCGGTCTCAAAAAAAATCCAATCGTTATTGAAATATTTTATAGCTGAAGTTGTCCCAAATGTATTGAAGGAAGGTCAAAGACAAAGCGCTGTCAGAAAAGATCTCAACGTAGATTTGTTCACCATTGCCTACTTGGGAGCCGCAAAGGAAATTTTTAGTTCGGATTTTCTTCGAAACCATCCGGTCACGGAAGAAGTGATTCCTAAGCAATTGTTAAAGATTTTTATGGAAGGAGTTTTAGTAAGAAAATGAGGTACGAAATTAGTTTGAGCAGAGAGGAGAAAAAGAGCAGGAGAAAGAAGTTGACACCTTTACTTTATCCTTTTTACTTTTTCCTTTTTTCATGCTTTTTAATCCTATCCGGTTGTAGTTCCAGCTCGAACAAGAACGATGTAACCGCTACCGGGACCATAGAGGCAACTGAGAATTCAATCGCAGCGCAGGTTCCCGGCCGAATTGTGAAAATGAATTTCGAAGAGGGATCACTTGTGAAGAAAGGCGACACACTCGCCGAAATAGATCACCGAACACTTGCACAGCAGGTGAACGAAGCGCGGGCGGCCTATGTGATGGCAAAGCAGCAGTACGATTTGCTCGTCAAGGGTGCGCGAAGCGAAGACTTGCGAGTATCCGAAGAGGGAGTCAAACAGGCAGAAGCGAATTTTACTCTCGCACAGCTTTCGCTAGATAGAACGCAAAAACTTTTTACGGATCATAGCGTATCACAATCACAAATGGATGCAGCGCAGGCGCAGTATGATGTCGCCTCCGCACAGCTGAAATCAGCTCAACAAAATCTCGAGAAGACTCAGCATTATGCGAGGCCCGAAGAAATTCGAAGTGCAGCTGCACAAGTGCAGCAGGCACAGGCAGCGTTGGATTTTGCTTCAATTAATTTCGATCATTCTTATGTTACTTCGCCTATCGACGGCACGGTTCTGGATAAGCTTCTCGAAATCGGCGACTACGCAAATGTTGGCACACCTATCTATACAATCTCCGACCTTCGAATGATGAAGATGACGGTTTATGTCAGCGAAGTTGATCTGGCAAGGATAAGATTAGGCGATGATGCGCAAGTAATTCTTGATGGGATGCCGAATCATCCATTCGAGGGAAAAGTGATTTACATCTCTCCGACTGCCGAATTCACGCCAAAGGATGTTGAAACAAAAGACGACCGGATCAAATTAGTTTTTGCCGTGAAGATCGGCATAGTAAATCTTGAAGATTATCTGAAGGCAGGGCTGCCTGCCGATGCGGCGATTTATACGAAATGATCATTCAAGTAGAAAATCTTCTAAAAAAATACGGCGATGTTATTGCGATCAGCAACGTCTCGCTTTCCGTCGAGCAAGGAGAACTCGTTGGAATAATTGGTCCTGATGGGGCCGGAAAAACAACTTTTATGAGAATGCTCGCGGGCGCTCTCGAGCCGACGGATGGACGCATCACAATCAGCGGCAAAACATTTGACGAAAATCGCCAGGAGTTAAAAGAAGAAATAGGTTACTTATCACAGGTCAGTCAAGCATACGGTGATTTGACGGTCTGGGAGAACATTGAGTTTTTTGGAAAGATTCGTAAAGTAAGGGACTGGCAATCGCGCGGCGAAGAGCTTCTTGAATTTGCCAGATTAAATGACTTTAAGGGCCGTTTGGCTGATCAGCTTTCCGGCGGCATGAGGCAGAAGCTTGGCGTCTGCTGTGCAGTTATTCATCAACCTAAAATCTTGATTTTGGATGAGCCGACAACCGGCGTCGATCCGGTTTCGCGAAGGGAGCTCTGGCTAATTCTGGCGACATTCTTGAAGGGTTCGATGACGGTATTAATCTCGACTCCATATCTTAACGAAGCTGAGCGCTGCAACCGAGTTGCATTGCTCAACGAAGGGAAACTGTTGCGATACGATAAAGTGGCTACGTTGACTTCAGAGACACCGCTCGGTGTTTATGAAATACACTTGAAGAATTTGAAAGAAGGTTTTGACGTTGTCTCGCGATTTGATTTTGTTGAAAATGTTGTCATGCTCGGGGACCGGATAAATTTTGTGACGAGGAATAGCAATATAGATAACGTCAAGACGATTATAGATGCGGTGCGAACAAAAGTTGATCCGAAAGCAGAGATGAAAGAAGTCGGGGCATCGCTTGACAATATTTTTACAAGTATGATTAAGCAACAAGTGGTTTTGCCAAAAGCTAACAGCTAATTGCCGAGAGTTAAAATAATAAGGAGGAAATTTAAAGTGAATAGAATATTCGGGATAGTCATTAGTTGTCTTCTATTAGCCATGACATGTGAGCCGCTGGCCATTTATGCGCAGGCTCCGCTCACTTTGCAAGACGCAATTCAAATTGGATTAAATAATTCGAAGTCTCTAAAGATCTCGGAATTGAACGTCGACGCTGCGCAGGAGAAACACACAGAGATCAATGCAAATCGCTGGGCGAGCTTGTCTTTCAAAGGTGGGTACACAAGGTTATCGGAAATTCCATCATTTGATCTCGATATACCTGCAAATCTTTTCGGCCCGGGGTTTCCACCGGTACCGATTGCATACCCTATCACACAAAATTATTACAATTACTACAATCTTCAATTACAGCTTCAGCAACCGATCTTTACCGGGCTCCAGCTTGAGAATTCCGCGAAGGCTGCGGAGAAGAACGCCGAGGCATCAGTTTACGACTCGAAAACTGATAAATCTACTTTGGAAGTTCAGATTGCAACATATTACTGGGATTTTTATAATGCCCTTCAGTCAAAGGAATTCATGCAGGAAAATCTTGACAGGACCAAGTCGCATTACAAACAAGCACAAGATATGATGAACCAAGGGATGCTTACACAAAGCGACGTGCTGTCCGCGAAGGTCCAGGTTTCGAATAGCCAGCTTATGTTTTTGGACGCAGAGAACAACGTCCGGTTGGCAGCGGTTGCGTTGAATAACGTGTTAGGCGTACCATTAACGACAGAGTACACGATCTCATCGACTCCTCAGGCAGGCGACACCACGATGCTTGAAATTGGGGCATATTTGAAGCAAGCCCTCTACGATAGGAGTGAATTGCAATCTCTGAAGTTAAAATATCAGGCCGCGGACGCCGCCGTTGCTGCTGCCTGGGGGGCATACCTCCCGCAAATATCTGTGGTCGGCGATTATTACTTTCAGCGCCCGAACCAAAGAATTCAGCCACCCGTCGATGTATTCAATGAGACATGGGATGCGGGCTTGGTTATTAGTTTGCCAATCTGGAATTGGGGACAAACAGAAGCTAAAGTCGATGAGGCACGCGCACAACGGGAACAAACTGAGTTAACTGAAAAACAAACAGCTGATGCAGTATATCTCGACGTGACTCAAAGTTATCTAGTCTTCAAGCAGGCGAAAGATGAAATCACGGATGCACAGACTGCTGTAAACGACGCTGAAGAGAGCTACAGAATTTCTGATCAGAAATTTAAAGTTGGTCTGGTAACGGATATTGATTTGAGGGATGCTGAAGTCAAATTGCTGCAAGCGAAGTTAACCTTTTCGCAAGCCCTTACAACTTTGGAAATTGCACGAGTGCATTTGGAAAAAGCGACCGGACAATTATGACCGGTAATTGAAGATCAGAAATTGATTATCGCGGATTAAAAAATGGCACTTGCAATTAGAGCCGCAAACCTCACAAAGACATTCGGGAAATTCATCGCGGTTGATTCAATTTCCTTTGAGGTCGCAGAGGGCACAGTTGTCGGATTCATCGGTGCGAATGGTGCCGGAAAGACTACGACCATCAAGATGCTTTGCGGGCTTACGCAGCCGACATCCGGTGAAGCCATGGTTGCAGGATTCGATGTGGCAAATCACCCGGAACAAGTCCGCCAGAGCATAGGTTACATGTCGCAAAGATTTTCATTGTACCATGATTTGACGGTGAAGGAGAATATCGAATTTTACGGCGGTGTATACGGGCTCGGTAAAAACGAGCTAAAGGAGAGGATGAATTGGGTCGTCCAGGCTGCGGATTTAGTCGGGCGCGAAGATATTTTGACTTCAGACCTGCCGTCAGGCTGGCGTCAAAGGCTGGCGCTCGGATGCGCGGTTCTACATCGGCCTAAGGTCGTCTTTCTTGACGAGCCGACAAGCGGCGTTGACCCGGTGATCCGCGATAAATTCTGGCAATTAATAGGTCAGCTTTCGCACGAAGGTGTGACCATCATCGTTACGACGCATCGTTTGGAAGAAGCCGAGTTTTGCGAAAGTATTATTATGATGCATCTCGGCAAGATCGTTGTGAAAGGGTCGCCTGAAGGAATCAGGAAGCAATTTTCCGGCTTGCCATTGTTCGAAATTGAGACTCCGAATCCGGTGGAGGTTTTTAATCTGCTCGAATCGGAATCATGGATTTCCGAGGCTGCAGTTTTCGGAGGAAGTGTCCATGTCTATGCCGAAACAAGTGATCCTGTCGCTTCTATCGAACAGCTCATGAGCAAAAATCATGTTAAATACACGATTACAAAAGCTTCACCGACGCTTGAGGACATATTCATAAATGCCAACAAAAAGTGACGAAAGCAAAGAACGATAAAACAGCGCGATGATTGAAAATATTATTACGATCTATACGAAGGAATTCCGCCAACTAAAGAGAGACAGGTTGACGCTTTCGGCGATTATTCTGGTTCCGACAATGATGCTGCTGCTTTACGGCTATGCGTTGAACTTCGATGTTAAGCACGTGCGATTAGGATTGCTCGATGAATCACACACCGAAGAAAGCCGGGCGTTGATTCAAAAATTTCTGAGCACGGAATATTTCGATTTTGCCGGCAACGTGGCGACGGAGCCCGGGGTTGACAAATATATCCAGGATGGGAAGGCAGCCGCCGTGCTGGTTATTCCCCGGGACTATGCAAAGTATGTTCTGCTCGGCAAAAGTACTCAAGTCCAGGTCGCAATCGACGGGTCAAATTCGAACAACGCAACGATTATAATGGGATATGTCGATGGGATTCTCCAGAATTATTCCTCTGTGTTGACGGCCAATTACATGGATCAGAAAGGGTATTCAATCTCGACAGGCGCGATAGATTTCAGACCAAGAGTCTATTACAATCCTTCCCTGGAAAGCATGAAGTATCTCGTTCCGGGTTTAATTGCCTTTATCCTTATGATACTCATCACTTTAATTCCCACTATTTCTGTTGTGCGTGAGAAGGAACGCGGCACAATGGAGCATATATTACTTGCACCCGTCACTGCGCTTGAAGTTATCTTAGGAAAGACTTTACTCTATTTCATGTTGTCCTTAGTCGCCAGTCTGATGGTGCTGGCTGCGAGCGTTGCATTGTTCGGTGTGCCGATCAGGGGGAGCATTTTTCTGCTTTCTCTTGTGATCGTACTTTTCTTGATTGCTGGTTTAGGAATTGGAATCTTGATTTCGACATTTACGAATTCGCAGGCGCAAGCATATCTTGCCGCGACCAGCATAGCAAACCTCCCGAACATGATTTTGTCGGGCTTCGTTTATCCGATCAGCAGCATGCCGATCTGGCTGCGATTCCTGACTTATTTCTTCCCCGGCAGATATTTCATCTCATCGTTGAGGGGTATTCTATTGAAAGGCGCGGGAGCCTTTGATATTTGGGATCAGATTCTTCCGTTGATATTGTTTGCCACCATCGTTCCTATACTGGCGTCGCGTAGGTTGAGCAAGAAAGGTATTTAAAATGAATAGAGTGTTTCATGTAGTGAAAAAAGAGTTTCTCCAAATGCGGCGGGACAAGCGAATGGTCGGAATGCTTTTTGTCGCTCCGATACTTCAATTGGTTCTTCTCGGTTACGCGGCGACTTTGGACATTAAGAACATCCCTATGGTGGTATGCGATCAGGATAATAGTAAGCAGAGCCGGGAACTGGTAGAACATTATTCAAGTTCGGCATACTTCACTATCGTCGGATATGTGCAGAACATAAACGATATTGACGGCTATCTCAGGAGCAGCAAGGCCGGAATTGCTCTTGTAGTGCCGGTCAATTTTGGCCGGGACTTATTAGCGGGAAGGAACCCACAGCTTGCCGTCATTGCCGACGGTTCGGACTCTAACACCGGTGGAATTGGGCTAAGTTATGCAAGCAGCATAGCTTTAAGCTATGCGCGAAACATTCTGGTTCAACGCGCGGAAAAATTCAATATAATAAAAACTTCAGACGATCTTCCGCAAGTAACCTCGCAAACAAGATCATGGTACAATCAAGACCTAAAGAGCGTGTACTTTATGGTTCCCGCTGTCCTCGTGATGGTTCTAATGCTGGTCATGACTATTATCAGCTCAATGGCGATCGTAAAGGAAAAAGAATCCGGTACGATCGAACAAATAGTTGTGACACCGCTGCGCGATTCTGAATTCATACTCGGAAAGATGATACCTTTTACGATAACCGGATTCATCCAGGTGTTTCTGGTGCTGATTGTGGCAGTCTTCTTTTTCAAGGTCCCTTTGACAGGGAGTCTGCCCGCATTGCTTACGCTCAGCATCTTATTTGTAATTGTCGGACTCGGTCTCGGGATATTTGTGTCTTCCATTTCGAAGACACAGCAGCAGGCAACGATGACGGCGCAGTTCCTGCTGCTATTCCCAATGATGATTTTATCGGGCTTCATTTTTCCGATTGAGAACATGCCGAAGGTTTTTCAGTATCTGACTTACTTGATACCGATCCGATACGCGCTCGAGATAGTACGAGGAATATTTCTGAAGGGTGACAGCTTCGGGGACCTGATTCCGCAGACGCTTGCGCTGCTTGTGATCGGTACAATTGTCCTCTCGTTGAGCATAAACAGGTTTAGGCGATCACTCAGGTGAAGGCTATGCCCCCTCACGTTCCTTAGTGATTCTCAAAGGCCTGGCCCTGATATTCAGAATATCCTCCGGAAAGAATTCCGAAAGAAATGCGACAGCATCCTTGATCGAAATTACTCCGGTAGGTTCGTTTTTATCATCGACAATGGGAATGTGACGATAACCGCCGACATGCATGAGGTTCAAAGCGTGGCCGATGCTGTCATTCATCTGCATGCATTCGGGACTGACCGTTGAATAATTTGAAACCGGAACAGAAGATAGATTGCTTATTTTCCCTATTACTTTGTACAGAAGGTCTCTTTCAGTGAAAATGCCGACCAGTTTTTTTGACTCCACCAGAATCACACAGCCGATTTTGTGATTCTGCATTTCTTCAACGGCCTTTTGAACTGTCGTTGATGGAGAAACTGCTATCGCCTCCTGGAGCTTCAATGCTTTTATCGGCAGCCTGAGCACTTCGTTTGACAGCGTTTTCTCGCGTCGTTTTGGTTCTTCATACATTTCTTGAAGTTCATCATCTAATTCTTCCGGCATGTTGTACCTCCTTTATCAGGTTAAAAGCCATAATTAAAAACTTGAATCGAGCTGTAATTTTCGTCTGGTTTTTGATATAGATGAAACACGTTTTTGCAGGCCCGCCATTAACGCTGTAACTTGCACGTGTGATCCATGATAACTTTTCATGTGCAGGAAACGAAATGAGACCTGCGACTTTCTCCGGTCAGACTGCGCGTCCCATGAGATCAATCAAAATTGGAAGTCTAAGAAGACTTCGACTTTGGTCATCACCCATTCTATCAACCCTATTATGGTTGGTGACGACGACTCCAAAATTAGCCGAGTTGAATTCTCCCTCCTTCTGAAGATCTTCAGGTGTTGCACAGTGATCCACTTGACAGATTACCTCCTTGCTTGTGCAATATTCAAGCACACTTCGGAGTGCTCCCGGTTCCACAACACTCGAAATCTTCATGATGTTCCCTTCTCGCTTAATGAAAAGCGACATATCAAGACGGATGACTCCGAAAACGCTATGCGGTTGTTGGAAAAGTTTTGTGTCGTTCCCATTCCAATGCCGCATGAGAGACTAAGTACAATAACGGTCTTTTCTGTGAAATTATCCAGATTACTTTTTAATTGGTTTCTTGCAGTTAAATTTATAAACAGAATCAATTCTCCGCCTGATTTGTAGTTTTTAGAAGCTGACAAATCAGCGGTAATGCTTCTCCTTGATTTTTAACCTCCATTGGGTTAATATTTTAGCTAAGTATGTCTGTGCCATGGTGGACTCATGAGTAATGGGCATATTGCCCTATCAAGACGCTTGAACCGCAATGCCCGCTGTTGGTTTTCAAATATACGGACATGAGGCTCCCGCAATAATAAAATGAGGACGAATGTTTAACGACTTTGACTACTTCAAAACGGTAAGTCTATTCCCTGTAGACGGGCAGGTTGCGATGGGCGCCGGGCGGAGCCTTGCGTCGAAATCAATTATTCCAATCATCGAGCCGCATTCTGAGGAAGAGGCTTTTTCAACCCCTCTCTTTAAGAAGATGCCGGAACCCGGGTCGCTAAGTTCAACGTCGTTGGCGAAGCGTGGCTGGAGAGAATCAGGAAATGCTGCGTGCGGAAGCGGCAGTAAATGCTTCGGTGCGGTTAATTCAAGGAGAGAATTCCGATGAAGATTGATAAGAAAATAACGGGCGATGCACTGACATTCGATGACGTTTTGCTGATTCCTAACTATTCCACTGTGCTGCCGCGCGAAGCAAACGTAGGAACAAAACTTACACGGGAGATAAGGCTTAATATCCCGCTGGTCAGCGCTGCCATGGATACGGTAACGGAAAGTGAGCTTGCAATCTCACTCGCGCGTGAAGGCGGCATCGGGATCATTCACAAAAATTATTCAATAGAGAAACAAGCGGAAGAAGTGGACCGCGTTAAGCGTTCAGAAAGCGGGATGATTTCCGATCCCGTTACGTTAGGTCCGGAACATACAGTAAGTGAAGCGATCCTGTTGATGAACAAGTATCACATTTCAGGTATTCCCATAGTCAACGGCGAAATGCTTGTAGGAATTCTAACGAACAGAGATTTGAGATTTGTTGACCATCATGATCGCAGGGTCAGTGACTACATGACAAAGGACAGCCTTGTAACTGCGAGGATCGGAACAACGCTCGAAGATGCCGAAAAGATTTTGCAGAGACATAAAGTGGAAAAGCTTCCCGTCGTTGATACTGCAGGTAAATTACGAGGACTCATCACTTACAAAGACATTCAGAAGAAGAAGAAATATCCGAACGCGTGCAAAGACGAAAGGGGAAGATTGCGAGTTGGTGCCGCGGTCGGAGTGAAGTCGGAAACCGTTGATCGAGTCGAAGCACTTGCGAAGGCAGGAGCAGACTTGGTAATCGTTGACACAGCTCATGGACATTCTAGCGGCGTAATTCAGATGGTCAAAAAGCTAAAGAGTAAATTTCCGCAGCTGCAACTTGTGGCGGGGAATGTTGGTACAAAGGAAGGGACAATCGAACTAATCAAAGCGGGCGTCGATGGTGTGAAAGTCGGAATCGGTCCGGGAAGCATTTGCACGACACGAATCGTTGCGGGAATAGGAATACCACAGATAACTGCAGTTATGGAGTGCTCAGCTGCTGCGGCAAGATACAAGGTGCCAATCATCGCCGACGGAGGCGTTAAACAAACTGGTGACATCGCAAAAGCTATTGCCGCCGGGGCAGACTGCGTCATGATCGGGAATTTGTTTGCAGGAGTTGAAGAAAGTCCGGGCGAAAAAATCCTATATGAAGGAAGAGCATACAAGACGTATCGGGGAATGGGTTCGGTTGAGGCAATGAGAGCCGGAAGCAGCGACAGGTATTTCCAGGATGTCGAAGACGACATAAAAAAGCTAGTGCCGGAAGGGATAGAAGGGCGCGTGCCATATCGTGGTCCACTTAGCGACACCGTCTATCAGATGGTTGGCGGCCTTCGCGCCGCGATGGGATATTTAGGCTGCAAAAATATTGATGAGCTGAAGAAAAACGGAAGATTTGTGAGGATAACGTCTGCGGGACTCAGCGAAAGTCATCCGCACGATGTCGATATAGTGGAAGAAGCGCCAAACTACCACGTATGAAGGTTGCGGAATTACATGACCATTCTCAGAAGTCGGTAAAAAAACTTCAATCCTTCTTGCGAAAAAAGCATTTGGATTGTTTCTTTGTGACCGACTTAGCCAATGTGCGGTATCTGACAACTTTTAGCGGGACCTCCGGGTTTTGTCTAATTTTTCCGGACTCAGCTTATTTTCTAACCGACTTCCGTTATGAAACACAAGCAGCCGAAGAGGTGAAAAGCTGCGAAGTTATTGTCTTTAACGGAAAAGTTTTCGACTTCTTAAACAAAAGATTTTTCAAAAGGAATAGTCGGAAAAAATTATCGGTAGGTTTGGAGGACAGCTTGTCGGTTGGCATGTTCGACGAGGCGAGGTTAAAGCTGCTGCAGTGCAAATTAATCAAGACCTCGCAAACGATTGAAGCTTTCGCAGCCGTGAAAGCTGATGTGGAAATCGACCGTATCAGGACGGCTTGCTCGATCAGCGGAAGCGCTCTCGATCTGCTTGCGCAAGAACAATGGATTGGAAAGAGGGAGGTAGATTTATCCGCGACACTCGAATTCAATCAAAAAATTTTGGGCGCGTCAAAAGAATCTTTTGATACGATCGCTGCGAGCGGTTGGCGAGGCGCGCTGCCGCATGGTGTTGCATCTGAGAAAGTCATTGAAGAAGATGAATTCATAACCCTGGATTTCGGATGCTTCTATGGGGGATATGCCTCGGATATCACGAGAACATTTCAGACAGGCAATAGAATTAAACCAAAGCTCGCCGGAATTTACCAAATAGTTTGCGATGCACAGGGAAAGGGAATCGATGCGGCCCGCGCCGGCGTTCAAGCGAAGAAAGTTGACAAAGCTGCGAGAGACTATATCGAGAAAAAGGGGTACGGCAAATATTTCGGCCATGGTGTAGGACATGGAATTGGATTAAGGATTCACGAGCTGCCGAGATTGTCAAAGACAAGCGATGATGTGCTGGAAGAAGGAAACGTGATTACTATCGAGCCCGGGATTTACCTGCCGGGTCTCGGCGGCGTCAGAATTGAGGACGATTTTTTGGTGAAAAATGACGGGGTGGAGCAGCTTTCACATTTTTCGAAGGAAATGAACCACTACATATCGACACATGGTTAATAAAGTACTGATTGTTGCTTACTATTTTCCGCCGATGGGGATGAGCGGCGTTCAACGGACTCTAAAGTTTGCAAAATATCTCGGCAATTACGATTGGGAACCGACCGTCTTGACGGTAACGCCGACCGCCTACTATGCGCTCGATTACGGTATGCTGCGTGAGATGAACGAAAATGACATCAAAACAGTACGCACGAATTCGCTTGACCCGACCAGGCTTTTTGAAAGCGGTAAGCCTGTGAAGATGCCGCATGAGAAACTAAGGAATTTTTTGAGCGGAATAAGTCAGGCTGTCTTTGTCCCGGACAACAAAGTCGGTTGGAAACACGAAGCGATAAAAGCGGGAAGAAAACTCTTGCAGGAGCAGGAGTTTGATGTCATTTTTTCAACTGCACCGCCGTACACGTGCCACCTCATAGGGGCGGCGCTTTCGAAGGAGTTTAACGTCCCTCTGGTTCTCGATTATCGTGATGCCTGGGTTGACAACCCGCTGCATTTTTACATCACTCCGCTGCACAAAATGCTCCATAAAAGGCTTGAGAAAAAAGTTCTGAGAGCTTCAAATCGTATTATTACGATAAATCGCCGGATAAAAGAGTTGATGCTTCGAAGGTATCGTTTCCTGAGTTATAACGACATCGCAATAGTCCCGCAAGGGTACGATCCGGAAGATTTTCGTGTCGAGAATACGTTTAAGCTGCCGACCTCGACCAGAATGCGATTCACTTACGCCGGGACTTTTTATCGCAACAGAACTCCCAAATATTTTCTCCGCGCGTTGTCGGAAGTTATAAAAGAGTTTCCAAATTTGAAAAACAAGATCGAAGCCGTCTTCATCGGTACCTTTAGGAAAGAAAACCTTTCGATGATCGAGACGCTCGGTTTAGGGGAGGTTGTCAAAACTTTTGGCTATCTCGACCACAAATCAACCGTAAGATATCTGATAGCGAGCGACGTGCTCTGGATGACGATCGGTAACGGAAGGGGAGAGGACATGATATCGACGGGAAAGCTATACGAATACATTGGGAGCAGGAAACCCATTATAGGGCTGGTTCCGGAAGGTATCGCAAAGACCACGATACTCGAAAGCGGCGCGGGAAAGATTTTGAATCCCGACGACGTTGCGGGGATAAAGCGAGCCATACTTGAGTATTACGATTTGTGGGAGAAAAAGCAGCTTCCCGAAATCAGCATTGAGTTTGCTCAGAATTACGATAGGATTAAATTGACGGCAGACCTCGCGCGTGAATTGCAGTTTCAACTGGATTATCGCGGCTCTTACGTCAAGGTCGGAGTTGGCAGATGAAAATACTTGTGGTGGGTGGGGGAGGGCGAGAACACGCTCTCGTTGATGCGATTTCACGTGAACACGATGCAAAGATATTTTGCGCGCCGGGCAATGCCGGAATTTCCGAACAGGCAAAAATAGTCAACATAGAGGCAGCGGATGTCGCTTCTTTGTTGAATTTTGTTGACGATAATCGAATTGATCTTACGGTTGTAGGTCCTGAACAGCCGCTTGATGCTGGAATTGTCGACGCATTTGAGCGCCGCGGTAACAAGATTTTCGGCCCATCAAAGTTTGCTGCCCGGCTCGAGACAAGCAAAGTCTTTGCAAAAGAGTTCATGAAGAGATGGCAAATTCCAACTGCGGAGTCGAAAGCGTTTTCCGAAAACGACCAGGATGAGCTTCTGCAATATCTGGCAGAATCAAAATACCCGTTGGTGCTGAAAGTCGATGGCCTTGCAGCGGGTAAAGGTGTTTCCATTGTTAGCTCGCTTGAAGAGGCGAAAATCGAAATCGATAAATTCTTTGTTAAGAGAATCTTCGGAAAATCAGGAGAGAGGATCGTCGTTGAGGAATTCATGACGGGAAAAGAAGCATCGGTCTTTGCCGTAACAGATGGAAAGGATTACATCGTCCTTCCTGCGGCGCAGGATCATAAGCGAATCGGCGATGGCGACGCCGGAAAAAATACCGGCGGTATGGGATCGTTTGCGCCGACACCGTTTGTCGTCGAGAATGACCTTCGAAAAATAAGAACTGCGACAATTGAGAAAGTATTGGAAGGAACGAATGCCGAAGGATTTCCTTTTGCGGGATGCTTATACTGTGGTATGATGCTGACGAGTGAAGGTCCGAAAGTTGTCGAGTTTAATGTCAGGTTCGGCGATCCGGAAACGCAAGCGGTACTTCAGCTTGTCGATTCTTCCGTGCTCGATCTTTTGTATTCGTCCGCTGCCAGGCAAATCGGCTCATACAAACTGCAATTGAATAAGGCAGCTGCGGTTTGTGTCGTCGCATCGTCCAATGGATATCCGGATGAATATGAAGTTGGGAAAGCGATTACGGGATTGGACAAAAGAGTCGCCGGAACGAAAGTGTTTCATTCGGGTTCAAAAACGGTTGACGGAAAATTCGTTACATCTGGCGGAAGAGTTATAGGAGTGACCGCCGTTGACCAAACAGGGAAAGTTTCCGCCGCTGCTGACCTGGCGTATAAACGTTTGAGCCAGATAAGCTTTTCAGGAATTTACTATCGTCATGATATCGCGAAAAGTGCCGTCGAATTCGAAGAAGGGGAGAGTGGGCGGCGATAATGAAAATCCTTGTAACTGGCGGCGCAGGATATATCGGTTCCGTTTGTGCAGAGGAAATACTTAATGATGGGCATCAGGTTGCAATTTATGATGATCTTTCAGAAGGACATCGGTCGGCGGCGGATTCTCGTGCAAAGTTCATATTTGGAAAACCGGAAGAGACGGACGATATCCTTGGCGCCGTTAAGTCGTTTCAGCCTGATGCCATAATGCATTTTGCCGCAAATGCATTAGTAGGTGAATCGATGACAAATCCTAAAAAATATTTCCACAATAATGTTGTTAATGGCATCAAATTGCTGGACGCCGCAGTGGAATGTAATGTCAAAAAGTTTGTTTTCAGTTCCACGTGTGCAACCTATGGACCGCCGGACCGGGTGCCGATGACAGAGGAATTACCACAACGTCCGATCAATCCGTACGGCGAATCAAAGCTGATGTTTGAGAAGATTCTCCAGTGGTACTATCGTGCCTATGGTTTAAGGTTCATAGCTTTTAGATATTTTAATGCTGCCGGAGCCAGCAGTAATCATGGCGAACACCACCGGATCGAGACCCATCTCATACCTAACGCGCTAAAAGTTGCTTTAGGGCAGCAATCAAATTGTGAGATATTTGGCACAGACTATCCGACCCCGGACGGCACATGCGTTCGTGATTATATCCATATCATTGATCTTGCTCATGCCCACATACTCGGACTCGACCCTGACAAAATTGGATTTTATAATCTTGGCAATGGTGACGGATATTCCGTCAGGCAGGTTATTCAAACTTGCGAGAAAATAGTGGGGAAGAAGATTTCAGCAGTTGAAAAACCTCGACGCGAAGGCGACCCACCGAGGCTGATTGCATCCGCTGAAAAAGCGATCCGTGACCTCGGTTGGCGACCAAAGTATTCGAAGCTAGAAGATATTGTCGCTACAGCATGGTCATGGCACAAGAAGTATCCGGACGGATATCCTGATTAAGAGTGGATGATGTCCGTGTCGGACAATTATTTGCCGCAGTCAGTTTTCCGGGCCTGATTAATTTCTAGAGCAAAAAAACAAATGGTTTCTGTTTAGTTCTGCCTGATAATATTTTGTACGGATTTGATCACACTTTCAGAGGTGCAGTTTCCGGACCGCCCGCTGCAGGAAAGAACACAATAGCCGCCACTCTTTCAATGGCACTCAATGATGAAGATGGAAAAATCGGAGCAATTAATCTTAATCCGAAGATTTCGTAAGTGCCGATGTTAGCCTTATTAATTGTTGTCTATTTTAAAAAGTATCAAAGGTTGATTCATCCGTCGGATTGTCCATTACCGCCAACGAAGATCTTTCGGGAATGAGCTTTACTTTGTTTCCCCGGACCATTGCGGCAGATGAAGCGCGCCGCACAAAGGATGTCATTGGTGAGTTTGCGGATCTGGTCGAATTACAGAAATGGCACAATACCGGGCGTCAAGTCTTTCATTGAAATAAACTGCGCCAAGTGATAATATAGTTTCCATCCTGATGGAGATGTTTTATGACACGTGATGAAATAATAAAAGCACTTGCAAATATAAAAGATCCGGATCTTCACAAAGATATAGTTTCGCTTGGTTTTGTGAAAAAAGTTGAAGTTACAGACGGCAAAATTGATGTGGAAATCCAATTGACAACGCCGGCATGTCCGGTGCGAGACGAAATGAAATCTCAAACTGTGGATGAAATAAGAAAGTTGGGTTTCAATGGGCAAGTGAATGTTGTGATGACGAGCCAGGTCGTAAGCCACTCGAATCAAATCAGGGAGCAGCTGCTCCCCGGCGTTAAGAACACGATCGCCGTGGCAAGCGGAAAAGGCGGAGTCGGCAAATCGACTATTGCCGTTAACTTAGCCGCTGCTCTGGCGAAAGACGGTGCGAAGATTGGAATTGTGGACGCAGATGTTTACGGGCCGTCGTTGCCATTGATGCTCGGCGTTACGGAGAAGCCGGAGACCGAACGGGTAGACGAAAAACACTTCAAGATTCATCCGGTGGAAAAGTTCGGAATAAAAATGATGTCGATAGGTTTTCTAGTTGACACCGAGACGCCGATGATCTGGCGCGGACCGATGGCGAGCGGCGCAGTCAAACAGTTCCTGACCGATGTAGTCTGGGAGGACCTGGATTACATGATCTTCGACTTGCCCCCGGGTACCGGAGATGTTCAACTTACTCTCGTCCAGACGATACCGCTTACCGGTGCAGTCATCGTTACAACACCGCAGGACGTTTCTCTTGCCGATGTGAGACGTGGAATACGAATGTTCCAGAAGGTGAATGTTCCGATTCTTGGCGTAATTGAAAATATGAGCTACTTCGTCTGTTCGCATTGTGGTCATCGTGAGGAAATTTTCAGCCATGGCGGAGGCAAGACCACCGCGGAAAAGTTTTCAGTGCCGTTTCTGGGAGAAATCCCCATTTACACGCCAATTAGAATCGGGGGAGATACGGGGGAGCCGATCATAATAATGGAGCCGGAATCAGAGCAAGCAAAGATGATTCAATCGGTTGCGAGACGCCTTGCAGCACAGATAAGCATAACGAATCTTTCGGTTGAAGGAAAACAAAAAATCGAAATATCGTTGTGATGGAATGAACCAAAAGGTACAGGGTTAAAAGGCATCGGGTGAAATGATAGATACAACAGGAAGCGGTTCGGCGACCTCTTCACAAGAAGTTGTCGAACAAATAAAAGGAATACTTGCTGAAGCGAACAGGTTTTTGTCAGTTGACAGCGGAAGCGTCGAATTTGTCGAGCTTGAACATGATGGAATTTTACGAGTAAAGTTTGCCGGTTCATGTTCGGTCTGTCCGCTTAAGCCAATGACGCTTAGAGCAGGAGTTGAGCGGGCTGTTATGCTGAAGGTGAAGGAAGTAAAAAGGGTAGAGCTTGCTGCATCCTGAATAGCAGACTATTAAAGTTTCATCGGATCAGTTTCTTCACAGCAATAGTTTCTTATTATGATAGTCCTTGCGGGGAATTTTCTGATAAGATCGTAGTTGTGAGTGGCAAGCAAGACAGTAGTTCCACCAAGATTAATTTTCCTGAGAAGGGTCAGAATATCTGCAGATGTAGCGGGGTCAAGATTCCCGGTAGGTTCGTCGGCAAGGATTGCAATCGGATATTTAACAATCGCCCGTGCTATGGAAAGTCTCTGCTGCTCGCCCCCGGAGAGTTCATCCACCGGAGAATTCTTTCTGTGTATTAATCCGACTTGAGCTAGTGCCTGTGTCGCCTGTATCTTCATGTCGCGAGTTGAATAACCGACAGCCTGCAGTACAAACGTAACATTATCATAAACCGATCTGTCGTCCAATAATTTATAATCCTGAAATATGATCCCTAGCTTTCTTCTGAGACGATGAAGCTTTCTTCGCTTTATGGACTTCGACGAAAACGTGTCGACATTGACTACGCCGGCAGTCGGTATTAGGTCCATATATAGCAATCGCATAAGCGTCGTCTTGCCGCAGCCTGTCTCACCGACGATGTAGACAAACTCACCTTTAGATATCGTCATGCTGACGTTGGAAAAAATGAGATGCTCATCGTATGCAAAGCCCACATTCAAACAATTAATCATGGCTTCCAAGTCTAAGGTTTAACCAAAACAAAATGAACCCGTTCCGAACTACTATCGGCTTCGAGCATGGTGAAATCTCCGGCAGCAAATCTTTCAATAAACCCTTTGCCTGCCGAAAGTTTGCGAAGAGTGTCGAGAGAGAAGACATGCTCGCGATGGACTTCTTCGAATAGTCTCCCGTCTCTTTTTATCCTGATTTGCGTTGTGTGAGTCTTTGTCTTTCGATCGTAAAGTGAATGTCGTTGATAATGAATGCGTCCGCATCTCCCGTGTTGAACGAACAGTGTCGGATCGTTGAGCGAATTTGATTCCAGGCTTGCATCGAAAATTAAAACGCCGCCGGAATTCAAGTTAGAAAATGCGTTTCCCAGGAATTTCTCAACCTCGCTTCTATCCGACAGGTAGTTGATGCTGTCGTAAACGCATACCATCGCATCGAATTTTTGTGACGAGCGATAGGATGACATATCATGACTTACAAAACGAGCGCTGTATTTCCCAAAATGTCCAACATCTTGAAGCTTCGACTGCGCTTGTAAAAGCATTCGCTTTGAAATGTCAACTCCGGTTACATCATAACCGAATTTGCACAGGACAAGTGATAGATTGCCTGTTCCGCAGGCGAGTTCGCACAGCCGACGCCCTTTTATTTTTGGCCTGTGCGTATCGACTCCGGCATGTGCCATGAGCATAATTATGTATTTTCCCCAGCTCTTATAGTCCACTTCTCTCATCATGTGGTCGTAGATCGCTGCGGATTCAGTGTATGGCGGCACGACCTCCGCTTCCAATTCAAATAAGTCTTGACGATGAAGTCGGAAAGTGTTTTTTTGCACTCGCGGAACTAATCTCTTGATGACTTCCGATTTTTGGATATCTCCAGCGCAAGTTTAATTGCCTCTATCGTGCTGGATGGGTTTGCAATTCCTTTCCCTGCGATGTCGAAAGCCGTTCCGTGGTCGGGAGAAGTCCTGATAATGTTTATGCCGGAAGTGAAATTTACTCCGGTACTGAAGGAGTTCATCTTAAGCGGAATCAGACCCTGGTCATGGTACATTGCAAATATCCCGTCGAAGAGCCCTTCGCGGTAAGTCCCGAAAAACGCGTCGGCAGGGAAAGGGCCGGAGGCATTGATATGCATTGAGACAGCGGATTGAATTGCAGGTTTTATTATTTCGTTTTCTTCTTTCCCTATCAATCCGTTCTCGCCGGCATGCGGGTTTAACCCCAATACGGCGATCTTTGGCATTTTTACTCCGAAGTCCTTCCTTATAGAGTCGTCGAATATGGCTAATCGTTCGCAAATTATTTCCTTCGAGAGCGCGCGCGGAACTTCTGCAATCGGGATGTGAATTGTCGCAAGGGCTATTCTTGCAAAGCCGGACGCCATTATCATGATGGAGCGCTTTGAATGTGATAGCTGCGTCACCATTTCGGTCTGCCCGGGGTAAGTGTACCCCGCGAGCCGAAGCGATTCTTTTGATACTGGCGCCGTGACAATCGCGTCCGCCTGATTCGCAGTGCAAAATTGAACCGCTCTTTCAATCGCATTGCCTGCCCAGAAGCCGCTTTCTTTCGTCAATTTCCCCGGCTTGATCCTATCATTGAAGTCCGGACAAGTATCGAGAATCGTTATCTCGCTCCTTCCTATTGCGTCGGATAGCGATTTGACCTTGAGGATCTTCCTGCGGTACGAAAATTTTTCTGCGTAATATTCAAATGCTTTAAATGGGCCGACCAGGAGAGGCGTGCAGTTCGAGCGAATGGTACGGCTTGCTGCTGACTTTAATGCGACTTCCGGTCCTATCCCGTTGTAGTCACCTATTGTAATTGCAATAACGCTCATAAATCCTCTGTTCGGTAAAGCCTGAAATCGTCGCCGGCGCCCTGCTCTCTGAATATGAGACTCTTTTTCTGATTCGGGTAAAACCAGATTTCGTAAGTGAAGTCGCTTCTGAACTCGCGTTTAACCTCGGCAGGCTTCCCGAACAGTATGTAAGCTTTACCCCGATCTGTGGCTGCTCCATTATCTTCAGAAATTGTCTTAAAGTGTTCGTAAGCGTAATCGGCCCTCTGGTAGAATTTATCTTCAAGCTCATTGAAAGCCGTCTTAGGGTTCGGGTTACGTGACTTCCAATACTCGTTGAACTTATCTCTCTGCTCTTCATCGTTTCCGGAAGTTTATGTAAGAGAATATAGAATCGGGAACTATGTATTTTAAAAGCGTAAGAGCGAGCGGAAAGTTTTTGAGTGTGAAAGGTTTATCGAGCCACAGGTAAGAACAATGCAGCTTGTCGGATTTGCCTTTCAGCGAAACTGAGATTGTGTATGTCCCTTCTTGAAGTGTGTCAATGTCGAACTTCGCGATGTACAAGGAGTGGGTCGAGCTTGGCACAATGTCAAAGAAGATCGAGCTATAATGATCGCTGTCATTTGTAGAATCTTCCATCGGTTGTAATGCTGCTTTTAACGGCGATAAGGAATCCAGCTTACAAATCGAAATAGTTTCCGGCGAACTTTTCGAACCCTTCTTATTCGCTTCGAGCGTCAACGTCATTGGAGTTGAAATTGTGTCTTCCGTGAGAAAGACCGCGTCGATATTTCCCGGGAATCTCGCGATATTACCATGAAGATTCGGGTAGACATCTTTTCCGGATAGTGAATCGGAAAAGATCACCGATAAAATTCCTGAAAATTTTTCGCGCGCAAAGTTCTCGCTTCTTACTTCATTAAGGTAAGTAATCTGTTGACCATCATCCGTCAATTCCGCTTCAACCTTGAACACGGATCTCGGCAAAGTCATCGTAACTATGCCATCAGCATATATTTTTGGGTCTTGTGTGATTTCGAAATTGTTTACCGTAATCTTTTTGAGATCGAGATCGTGATAATTAATTCCGGTGATTGAATCGGCGGCGTCTATTGAAAACGTCAGATTTGCGCCAAACGTTACATCGTCGATCTCTGAAGCGCCGTTGTGTTTGATAAAAATAATTTTTGAAAATGGGACCGAATAAGTGAAGGAGACAGTCACACTATCTTTCGAAGAGTTTACAATCCAGCTGGAAAACTTAGGCGCATTGTTTGCAAAATGCACGTCACCCATTTGTGGAACCGGCTGAGCAGAAACCACAGCCGCCAATAAAAAAAGGGCAGATAAGGTATGAGCAGTTTTTATCAACATCAAATTAAAGTTAATCAGCGAGTGAGTTTTTATCAAAATATTGTTTGCACATTTCCCCGAACATTATTTATATTTAACAAATGCATTCTGCCACTAAAATAAGCGGATTAATAGCGGTGTCATCAGACGAGTCCGCACACCGATCTCGTTCCGGCGCTCTATCGTTCTGGCGCAGCTCCTTTTACTCCTGCACTTATTTCCCCCACCGGGGGATATAACCTTTTCAAAGTCAAAATTCAAATATCAAATTTCGAAAATCAATTAGTTCTTAGTCTCGTATGCAACTTTTTTACGCGACAGGACGGCGACAGAGGCGCTCGCCGAAGACCGGGTGGAGGGAAAAACTTTCTTAAGATTTGTGCCTTGATGTAAAACATAATTAGTCTAAAAGGAGTCATCATGGTTGTTGTATTTGAAGAAGAAGCCACGGAAGATGAGATTGGAAACGTAATTAAGGTCCTTAACGAATTTGGCTTCGATGTTCACCGTTCAACCGGTGTGTCGCGCACAATAGTTGGGGCAATCGGAGTCAAGCCGGATTTCGATCACAGACAAATTCAGGTTTTGCCCGGCGTTGACGAAGTTTATCGAGTCACCGAACCATACAAGCTTGCCAATAGAACATTCAAACCTGACGGAACGATTATCGATGTGAAGGGCGTAAAGATAGGAGGAAATGAAGTCATCGTTATTGCCGGCCCCTGCGCCGTAGAAAACGAGAAACAGCTTTGTGCCATTGCGGAGCATGTCGCGAAGAATGGTGCGAAGATTCTTAGAGGCGGCGCATTCAAGCCGCGCACATCTCCGTATTCGTTTCAAGGATTAGGTGAGGACGGGTTGAAATTGCTGCGCAAAGCAGGAGACCAATTCGGTTTGGTTATCGTGACGGAGGTTATGGACAAGAGCCAGATCGATATCATCGCGCAGTATGCCGACATACTTCAGGTCGGTGCCCGGAACATGCAGAATTTCACTCTGCTGAAGGATCTCGGGAAAATCACTAAACCGGTCATGCTAAAGCGCGGGCTTGCAGCCACGGTTGAAGAGTGGTTGATGGCCGCAGAATATATCCTTGCGGGCGGAAACAGAGAGGTCATGTTATGTGAGCGCGGCATCAGGACGTTCGAGAATTCGACGCGGAATACGCTAGACATAAACGCGATCCCTGTGGTGCACAAGAAAAGCCATCTCCCGGTCATTGTGGACCCATCGCACGCGACAGGCATTCGGGAGAAAGTTGTGCCGGTGGCAAGAGCCGCCGTGGCCGTCGGAGCCGACGGTATCATGGTGGAAGTGCACAATGATCCCGGTAAAGCGCTTTCCGATGGTCCGCAGTCCCTTTACCCCGAACAGTTCACCCAATTGATGAAAGAGATCAGACTGATCGCGAAAGCCATCGGCAGAGAGATCGCTTAACCGGAATTTAACTTGGACGAATTCGAGACTTTTAATTCATCTCAGCCGGAGGCCGATGAGTCCCTGGTCAAGAAGAAGATTGGTGTGATAGGCTGCGGGATGATCGGCGGCTCGATCGCGTTATCGCTTTCGAAGAGCGGACACGACGTACTCATTCTTGACCTGCCACAAAATGAGAAGGCGATCGCAAAGCAGATTCCGCTTGCAGCCTTCAAGAAAAGTGTTTCCGACTTTTGCGATGAGAAACCGGATATAATTTTCATTTGTGTCCCGTCGGAAAAAACGACTGAAATTCTACTCAAAGTCTCATCGTCGGTGATTCCCGGGACGATAATTACCGATGTTGCCGGAGTAAAAACACCTATCATGCATACCGCGAAGAGGTGTGTTCCCGAGAATGTCGTGTTTGTCGGTGGACATCCAATGGCAGGCTCGGAGAAATCCGGCGTTGAAGCTGCGCAGCCATTCCTCTTTCAAAATGCTGTTTATGTCCTCAGCCCGCTCAAGGATTATCCTGAGAAGGAAATTTCTCCGCTCCTTGCGGTAATACAACTGCTCGGCGCGAGAATACTTTTCATGGATTCTGCGCAGCACGATAAGATCGCGGCAGCGACGAGCCACTTGCCGCAGCTCATTGCCGTGGAACTCGTGAATCTGATAAGCGAGCTTTCAATGAGCGACGAAAACTTTAATACGCTTGCCGCAGGCGGGTTCAGAGATATGACGCGAATTGCTTCGAGCGACTTCGCGGTGTGGAAAGATGTGATTTCATCCAATCGCGGAAATATCGGCAGCATCCTGAGCGCATTCATCAAGCGGCTAAGCGGATTGGATGAGTTGCTTGCTAAAGCGAGCATAGATGAGATCGCTCAGGAATTTGAAAGCGCGAGGACGGCGCGGTCAAGAATTCGAAAAGGCGGAAAAGGTTTCTTGCGGCCATTGTATGATCTTTATGTCATCGTCGAGGACAAAGTCGGCGTGCTCAAGGAAATCACATCCACTCTTGCAGATTTTAACATTAATATAAAAGATATTGAGCTGCTTAAAGTTAGAGAAGGAGCAGGCGGAATGTTTCGGCTCTCTTTCGATACCGAAGAAATTCAGGATCGCGCAGCCCGGATATTAGAACAGAGAGATTTCCAAATCCTGCGGAAAGATTTCGAAGGATAGTTTAATACCGCTTTGCAGGAGTCAGTCTCCTTCACAGACACATCGCTTTTTATTCGCTTTCTGATTCTTCTATTTTTGTCTCCGTTGCACCGGCTTCCGTTGTCTTCAGCTTAATCCCGTCAAGTGAAATTGCAAAAAGAGAATCTGTCTCTGACGAAAAAATTTTTTGGAAATCTTCCGGCTCGAAGAAATCGGAGAAGCGATAGGCATATTCGTCTAATTTTTTGAGGTAATAGTAAGAGTTGTAATCTTTCGAATCTTTTGCGTCCTTGTCGTAGAGCCGCGCATTGGCGAAGGAGCGTTGGTGCGGATCGCTTCCGACAATATAATAGGAAACTCTATTGCCGGGTCTCAAATCTAATCCTGCATTAGCCGCTGCTTCAAAGCCTGCCGATCTGTTTCTTTTGTTTGCTCTGACCGCTGATTGATATTCATTTATAGATTCCCTGACTGTCTCGGTACGTACCACCATCTCCGTCGGAAGCTCGCGGCTTAGTATCTTTGTTGCGTATTTTACATAAAGTTTGTGAAGTGCCTGGATGTCTTCATGGAGTGCATCCTCGATAGCGTTGGAAATAAAATCCCTTCCGAATTTCTCCATGCTTCTCGATATTAAGGCGGAGCCGCGAATCTTTACCTTACTGTCGTAGGCAAGAAGGGCATAGTTTTTCTTCTTGTAGCTCAACATTTTCTCGTATCTGCCGTCAAGCGACAGATTTATTCCTTGCGGAAGCGCGCGCGACAACTTTGCAATAAACTTTTGCTCCTTATCATCGCCGGCATGTTCGCGAGGCGGGATAAAATATAAGCCGTCGGTGTCAACTTCCACGAGAGTTCCGCCCTCCGAGGTTATCTGCGTTATCATCTGGCGAAGAATCTTCTGTCCGGTATCCGTGACCATGTCGGCAGCGGCGTAATCGTTGAATATCCCCCGCGAATAACCAAGATATCCGTAAAATGAGTTGATCAAGATTTTTAAGGACGACTGCATCGCGTCTAACTTGAGCTTCTTCATCGAGTCGGATTCGTCTTTCATTTGTCTTTTCGTATCGATTCTCAGCTTAGTGAGATGTTTCAATGTCCTCTGGAATACCCCAAGCTGGTCTGAAGCAGGCGAAATCTTGTAGCTGATCATTATAGAGGGATAGAGCGATTCGACATCGGCGTGTATGATTGGTCCGATTACCCCGCGGAGAAAAACGTCGGTGTATCCTCCTGAAGTCTGTCTTCCGGCTTCCGGTTTTGGGAGTGAATGTTTCTTCTTGAGATACTCGCGGACAAAGAGTGATTCTATCTTTGCAGCGGAACCCGTGCGAGATATTTGACCGTAATTGTAAGGCAGAATTTGGGCCAAATAGAAGCTCGTGTGAGACAGGTGCTCGGATAAAAGTTTTGTTTCTCTCACGTCGTCCAATGCGTATCTGACCAACAAGTCCGGGTTTGTAAGCCATGTCTCGGAGATTCTCGAGCCTTCGATATAAGTCCTGTCTTTTGAGGCAAACCCAAAATGCTTCGCAACAGATTTCAGCCCGTAGCTTTCGAGCTCGCGTCTCGTTGCATCGTAGCTTTGAACCAAAAGCCATGTGTCCATGATGTGTCTTCCTGGAATTTCAACGCTTGAATATTCAATCTCCCTTTCAGCGTAAGAGACGCGCGACGTGAATACCTTCGGTTCAAGAGAGTCTCTGCCGATTTTGAGCTTAACATTATTCATCTCGCACCGCGTCATGATGTACGGCAAATCGAAGTTATAGATATTATGTCCTTCGATGACATCCGGGTCGCGCTGCTTAATTGTGTCCACAAGTTCGGTCAGCATCTGTGCTTCACTTTTGTCGCGGCCGTCGATTACATATTCCCATCCCGAATTATCCGAAAGCGATATAAGTATGATTCTGTCATCCTCGCGAGACGCGACTGAAAAACCAAATCTGGAAAACGTTTCAATGTCAAGCTGCATTCTTTTTAGCTCTGCGAATTCCATATCCTTGAAAAGTGTAATTCCCGTTTGCATAAAGAACTGATAGACAGCATCGAGCTTAACGTAGATTTCTTCAGTTTTTGAGTATTCGTGCGAGACTTCTCCGCTGTTAACATGCAGATTGTCCGTAATTCTGCGAAGTGCAGCCCGCATGTCGCCCCATCTGTGGAAAATACAAAGGTATTGATAGTAGTCAACGCCGGAGAGCTTAACTTCCCAGAATTTCTTTTCAAATCCTTTGAGCAGGGAAGAATCTTTCAAAAAAAAGAAGGGATAAAACTTGCGTTGCTCTTCGACGGTTGCATCCCCGACTCGTTTCACTATCTTGACGGTAGTTTCACCCGTTTGATATGCCGCGACAATTTTCGCTTCATCGTTGTGGCCGAAAATGATAGCATCAGTCATAATGTTTGCCTATCATAGAAAAATCGGGGCAATGTTGCAATTAAGTATATGCATCTTAAAAATTATGCCATAGTGGTCTCTCTTACAAACATAATTTACCCTGAAGCGATCTGTTTTTCCGGCAGCAATTATCAGGTGATATGTATCAGCGATTACCTTCGGTTGACTCTCTCATACCGCCTTGAAACCAAACAGGTTTTCCGGATTCGTCCCGAAGCTTGAGAGTTTTGCCGCTGATCACTATCTGCGCCGCAATTATAAAGTCATTTTGATTAAAGCTGACTTTCGAGCCGGTGATCTGAACTGAATCTCCCTTAGTGAATGTGATCCCCTGCTCGTCAAGATATGAATTTGGACCGACCATGACAGTTGAGGTGCCGCTCGTATCCTGTACAGTCAGACGTACACTGTACATGTTTCCTCTCCGAGAAGCGACGCTATCTACATTGGATATAGTACCGGAGATGGTTACGATCGAAGTGGTATCATAAAATTGCCGGTGTTGTCCTCTGCCTTGGGCAAAGGTTGTCCCTGCGAACAATAAAATTGTTAAAAACGCTGCTGTGGTTCTCATTTTTACCTCATATTAGATTTTGTTCTTCATAATTGGGAATGCGAAAGACGTTCAAGAAATATTTGCAAATTAAATGGAAATAAAAAGCTCTTCGTTTAACCAAAGTCTTCTGCCGCAAGATTTCGTCTTGAGCGCCGCGTCTCAATCAATCTTTCGTACACCAATTAGATGCAAAAGACATGAAGAAGTTCAATCAAGCCGGGCAGTTTCTCCAGTCAGTCTTCCCTTTAAGTTCAGTCGTCGTTTTTCAGGCGCCGTCGGTCCAAGATGGTGAAGTTGTCGATCTGGGCGTGCGGGGTCTTATCCGGTCCAACTCCCCTGATCTTGTATTCAATTTTGTCCCCTGTCCTGAATGGCCCTATTATTGCCGTCCAGTAACTATTGTTCTTGCTGTAATCGTTGTATCTCCATTCGGCTTCGATGGTGTAATTTTTTGTTTCGGAGTTTTTGCCCGAAACAGCAATTTCCACATCGATGGATTGATCCAATTCTATCGGATAGCTGCCGATCCACAATACCACTTTATCATTTTGGAAAACCTCAGCTGGTGTTCTTGGTGCATCCTCGGTGTTATGCCAGATTACCATCTCTCGACCCACGATTTAGTTTATTGCATCAATTACTAAACATCATGCCACTATAACTTTAATCTAAAGTTTTGCGGCGTAAATCGCAAATAATTATTTGCTACTAATGAATTCCTGGACTTGTGCAAGGGATTCAATCTTATTAAACGAGATTAACAAATGTGTATTTCTTAGATGACGTAAGTGCAAAGCGTGCGTTACTAATATCCTATATCGGAAGAATTGTGCCCATCAAACAGCAAAAACGAGATAATTCTTTCTAAATTATTGGCATCCATTTTGTTGTTAAGAGTTATGCGATAAGGAACTAAGAGGCGTTGCTCTCTAATGTCTATTCTTAAGCGGCGGTCCATTAGCGTGTTCAATTAAATACTGTTGGGTTGCGGAAAAGGCGCGAGGCATGATAAAAGGTTGAAAGATAGGTTATGAGGTTAAATTTTTATGGAAAAGATTCGAAAGCCGCCGTTCTTATCGCGGCCATGGCGAGTTTTATGTTCGCAGCATGCGCCGCTGTTTATACAGAGTCGGAGGCCAGCTTTGACGTGCGTGCAATTACGGCCAGCCAAAGATACTAACGGTGGTGTCGTCAAAATAATTGCCGCAAAGAAAATCAATAATGTGGAGGCCTGGCTCGGGAATAATAATTGGCTTTACATCACCATTCCGGATACGAGCATCAGCACGTTGTGGCTTAACCGACTCAAAAAGAATTTGTTGGTGGAAAAGACGGAGTTTTTCCGATATGCCGAAGCTGTACAAGTTACATTGAAGCTTCGTGAAAAGATGGATCATGTTGAGATAATTCGTTATCCTGACGACAATAATATTTATATCGCATTATTTGAAGACAAATCAAGATCAGAATAGTTAAAACCATATAAAGTTTCAGGCGAGTAATAAACATGAAAGAGGACGAGAGAGATGAAAAAGTTTGCAGTCATATTCGTATTTTGGAACGTTCTTATTATTTCGAATATTTCCTCTGCCCAGACTACGGGAGCAGGAGCAGGAATAATTCTTGGTGAGCCGACCGGGATGAGCGCGAAGTTTTGGACTTCTGATGTAAATGCCTTCGATATCGCAATAGGATGGTCAAGCAGTGAAGAATGGCAAAGGTACGGTAATGCCTGGTATTACAACAACGGGCCGAGCTATTTGCATATTCAAGCAGATTACTTGTGGCACGATTTCAGCGTGATTAAATCTGAAGAACGTTTTCCGGTTTACTACGGGGTGGGTTTTCACTACGATGAAGGCAGCGGGCTTCCGGTCGCTTTTGGGGTACGCGGAGTTCTTGGAATCGACTGGATGCCGCGCACAGCGCCGCTTGATGTGTTTTTAGAATTTGCTCCAGTGCTCTACTTGAGTCCTGGAGCAGGATTTGGCGTTGATGTGGGATTAGGTTCGCGCTTTTTTTTCAAATGAGCGAATTTTCAGCGATGGAAAAATTGTCAAGATGAGCGGGCAACAGAATGGTTGCATTTGCGTAATTAGTTGGATTGTGCCTGAGAATCGTAATTTCGCGATCACCTTCATGAAAACACAAATTTTCACATTTTTTCAATATACCCTTGCATTTGATCTAAAAAAGCTGTTATTTTTGAGCAAAATTCAACATGGCAAAATCGAGATACCTCGCAGGCAAAAAAATAATCCCACAACCAATTACGAAAGGTATAAAAGTCACTGACCTAATCGATAACTATTTTCAGGCGTACAATGCTGCCCGTTTAAGAGAGGCGGCTCAGCTATTTGCAGAAAGAATGCTCGATCCTGATGTGACAATCGGGATGAGCCTTAGCGGGGCGCTTACGCCAGCTGGATTAGGTGGCTCATGCATAGTTCCGCTCATTAAAGCAGGTTTCGTCAATTGGATCGTATCGACAGGCGCTAACCTTTATCACGATGCACATTTTGCAATCGGGCATTCTCTTCACAAGGGAAGTCCATTTGTGGATGATCGGATACTGAGAAAAGAAGGCGTAATTCGCATTTACGATATTCTGTTCGATTACAAGGTCCTTCTTACAACAGACGAGTTTTTTAGGTATTTAATAGCGCAGCCGGAATTTCAAAAAGAGATGGGGACGGCGGAGTTTCATTACAGGGCAGGCAAATACATTTTTGCCCGGGAAAGGACCCTCGGCATAAAACACAGCTCGATCCTGGCAACGGCATACAGGTACGCTGTACCAGTTTATACTTCGAGTCCGGGCGACAGCTCGATCGGCATGAACGTTGCCGCGATGGCGCTCGATGGTTACGGGTTAAAACTGGATGTTTCGAAGGACGTAAATGAAACTGCAGCGATAGTTCTCAATGCTAAGCGGTCGGGCGGGCGCAGCGGGGTCTTGATATTTGGCGGCGGCTCACCCAAAAATTTTATGCTTCAGACTGAGCCGCAGATTCAAGAAGTACTTGGCATAAACGAAAAGGGTCACGATTTTTTCATCCAGGTTACAGACGCAAGAGCGGACACCGGCGGATTATCCGGCGCAACTCCATCGGAAGCCGTAAGCTGGGGAAAAGTCGATCCGAACAAATTGCCCGATACCGTAGTGGCTTATCTCGACTCGACGGTGGCAATGCCTTTATTGACATCTTACTCATTGGCAAAGCGAAAGCCAAGGAAGCCCAAGAGGCTTTTTCTCCGTTTGCCTGAGTTAATGAACCGTCTGCAAAAAGAACATGCTAAGGCGGTACGAAAAGCGAAATGATTTTTAACTACGAACACTCGGTAACTTATCCTAAAGGTTTTTTAGCAAGCGGGACCGTTGCCGGTATAAAGCAAAATGGCTTGCCTGACCTCGGAATGTTGGTCAGCGAGACGGACGCTGCAGCTGCTGCCGTATTCACTAAAAATAAATTTCCAGCCGCGCCGATTTTATGGTGTAAGCGCAACCTCTTGAATTCCAAGTCTAGAGCTGTCGCAATTATCGTCAACAGCGGCTGCGCAAACGCGCTCACCGGAAAATCCGGGATGAAAACCGCCGAAAGAACTATTGCGAAAGTGGCACAATGCTTCCGTGGCCCGAAAGAAGAGATATTGGTTGCCTCGACGGGAGTCATCGGGAGGCAGCTCCCGATAGAAAATATTTTGGAGGCGATCCCGCACCTTGTCGGAAGTCTTAGAAATGACGGAGATTCGGCGTTTTCGCAAAGCATAATGACGACTGATAAATTTCCGAAGCAGGTGGCAGCGGAGGTCGCTGTTTCGAAAGGCAAAAGATTTCGCATCGGCGCGACTGCAAAAGGCGCAGGCATGATTCATCCGAACATGGCGACCATGTTATGTTTTGCTGCTACGGATGCGAAAATAGATAAAAAGAAACTGCAACTTGCATTGAGCGAAGCTGTAACAAAATCGTTCAACACCGTGACTGTAGACGGCGACACAAGCACAAACGACAGCGTATTCGTTTTAGCCAACGGCGCATCGGGAACGGTAATTGACTCTAAGTCCGATTACAGGACATTTGTCGATTCGCTGACCATGATATTGCGCGAGCTTGCGATGATGATTGTACGAGACGGGGAGGGCGCAACTAGATTCGTAAAACTGAACATCCTGGCTGCTCCGACCTACGACGATGCAGTAAAGGTTGGCCGTGCAATCGGTATTTCTCCTTTGGTGAAGACCGCGATATTCGGAGGCGATCCGAATTGGGGAAGAGTGGTTTCGGCAGTGGGAAACTCGGATGTGAAATTTGACCCGTATAAAGTCCAGCTGGACATCGGAAAGATCTGTGTGTTCAAGAGGAATGAGCCGCAAAAGGTTGATCTGTCTAAATTAAACGATTTGTTTTCTAAGAAGGAAATTGAACTGACGATCAGGCTCAACGCAGGACGAGCGTCTGCGGAAGTTTATACTTGCGATTTGAGCTATGACTACGTCAAAATAAACGGCGAATACACTACATAACCAAAAACCAAAAAAGGAGTCACCTATGGGAAAGTACGAAGACCTTCATCAACTCGTCGGCAGCTTCGAGGAGGATTTTAGAAAATTCTTCGAAAAGCAGAACAAAGCCGCCGGCACTCGTGTACGCAAACACATGGGAGAATTAAAAAAGTTCGCGCAACAGGTTCGTTTGGAAGTTCAAGAGACGAAACAGAAAATGAAAGAGGAAGGGAAGTAAGACTTGTCTTTGGTTACTCCTCTCAGGAATGAGGGGAGTAACCTCTTATTGAGATGCGTCAAGATTTGTCTTGACGTTGATTGACATCTTCCTCGCTTTTATGGAGATCGATCATTCTCAAGCTGTCTATATAGCTTGTGCTTTGCGGGTTCTTAAGTTCAACGAACTTGCGGGCTATTAGCCTGATCCTTTCCGCCGTCTCAGTGATCAACTGGATTCCTTTTTCCAATTTGTCATATTCCTTTTGCTTTAAAGATTTCCGCATCATATCCAATGCAAGATAGATCACGTTCAAAGGATTGTTGATTTCATGGCCCACGGTCGCAGCAAGTTCCACGACGGCGAGTCTTCGCGTCAGTTGTTCGATCTCGTTTTGCAATTCACGGACTCGCACACCGCTTTGCACTCGAGCTAGGACTTCCTGATGCGGGGCGGGTTTAGTAATGTAATCGTCAGCGCCGGCTTCCAGCCCGCGCACACGATCCTCAACGTCGCCTCGTGCCGTAAGCAGAATAATATAGGTAAATCTGAGCGTCGGGTCCTTCTTGATTCGAATCGCCAGTTGTTCGCCGTCCATCTTCGGCATCATCCAGTCTATTATCATGACGTCCGGTTTGTAACCTCTCGCCGCTTGGAGCGCCTCCTTCCCATCTTTCGCTTCTTGTGTCTCGTAACCTGCCTTTGAAAGAACGCGGTTCAAAATCATTCTCGCGTTTGCATCGTCATCCACAATCAGAATTTTAGGGCTCAATTTTGCTCCTTTCTCCATTCCGGTATTTTCAAGTGAACGGTGGTACCTTTGCCCCGGCCCTTGCTCTCAATTTTAATGTTACCGCCCATCATTTCCAAAAGATGTTTGGAGATTACCAATCCGAGTCCTGTACCGCTGAATTTTCGTGTCGAGCTTCCATCCACTTGAATGAACCTTTGAAAAAGTTTGTCTCTTTTTTCCGTCGGAATACCTATGCCTGTGTCCATGATCCTGAAAAGGATGTTTCCGTCATGACGTTCGACCATGACCTTGATGCATCCGTCAGGCGTAAATTTTACTGCATTGCCCAATAAGTTAATCAAAACCTGCTTGAGTTTTCTAAGGTCTGCAGATGCAAAGAGGGGAGAATCTTTGCAAAATTGCACTAAGTCCACACCCTTTTGCTTCGTTTGGACGGCAAATGACCTGCACACTTCCGCTATAAGTTCATCGACATAAACCTTTTCAATCTCGAGCTGCATTTTGCCCGCCTCGATCTTTGAAATGTCGAGCAAATCGTTGATGACGCTGAGGAGGTGGTAGGAGCTGTCTAATGCGTTTCGAGTGAATGTTCGCAGCTCGCTTTCGCTATCATAATAACCCTCGGTGATCAATGTCAGGAATCCTATGATCGAGTTGAGCGGCGTTCGCAGCTCGTGTGAAGTATTTGCGAGAAATTCGTCTTTGAGCTGGTTTATCTCTATGAGATGGCTGTTGAGTTTCTCCATCTCTATCAAACGATTCCTGCCATCTGAATTCCTCTGAATTCTTTCGTCATGTTTCTTGGCGGAATTCCGTCGATGTCCTTCTGCGGCTTTTCGTTTCGCCCCGGCGTCGGGCTTCTTCTTTGTTTTTATCGTTTCTATTCCGGCGTTCTTTTTAGGAGTTGGTAGTAGCGGAGAATCACCTTCTGATATTCCGGCGGAAAATTCCGGCGGATTAGTTTCAATAACTCCTGATCTTCTTCCGAATTTGAATTTGTGAGATTCAATTCGGCGGGACTTTGTCCCGCCACGTTCTGTCCCGGCGCACTCTGTCGCCGGTTATCATAATCTTGCTTGTTTATCGAGCGCGAAGCATCCAGCATACGCGAGAGAATTTTTTGCTGGCGCTGGATCGTCTCCGGCTTTATCTCGTTGTTCTGCAGATCCTTTACAACGTCCTTCATATCGTTTGCTATCTCGTCTAAATTGCCGAGAACTTTGTCCTGAGCGCCCATGGCCGCCGATTGCTGGGCTTCCTGCGCAAGCTGTTCGAGGGATTTCTGGATGACTTCCTGCTGGGCCGCAAGCCGCGAGAGTTCGGCTTGCTGTTCCATGGAGAGTTCACCGCCTCCTCCCAGCCGTTTCGTGAGAGCATTCAAGCCTTCCTGCTGTCCCGCAAGCTCCTGGACCTGCTGCATAAGCGACATGGAACCGCCTGAACCCTGCCCATTCATCATTGCTTGAAGAGTGCTCTGGATCGACATAGCCGCCTGATTCATGGATCCCATTGCATTAGTCTGCGGCCCGGCGGCGCTCGATTGGTTCGTCCTTTCTTGTAAATTATTCAGCGCCTGCTGCATCTGTGCATAAGCCTCGCCGATTTGTCTTCCCATTTGCGGAGTAACCGCGAAACTTTTGTTCGATAGCTGCATCATTTGCTGAGCGGTATAATTTAATTCCTGCATCAATTCGTTTTGCCTTGCCGCAAGCTGGCGCGATTCGGCTGAGTTCTCCATGAGCTGCTCCGACTGGTTGCGCAGCTCTTCCTGCTTCTTTGAAATTTCCAGCAAATTTTGTTGAGCCTTGCGCATCGTGTTGAGTGTTTCCTTCTGCTGGTTTCTGAGCATTTCTTTCTGCGCATCGGATAGAGTTTTTTGGAAATCCTTCAGCATAGATGAGATTTGCTGTTGTGAGCCCTGTGCCTGCGAGAACTCTCCGCCCGAAAGCTGCTGGGAAGAGTTTTGCATTTGCTGCTCCACTTTGGATTGCTCCAGCTGCTCTTTTGCCCGATCGATTTGTTTCATCGGCATCTCATCTGCAAACTCGCTCATCCTGTTTTTCAAATCCGACATTGCATCCTTTGTCGCCGAAAGTTCTTTTTGTATCTCCTTTTGATTTTCGGAGAGCTGCTTTCTGTTTGACGGGCGGGTCGAATCCGACTCGGCGGTTGACTTCTGCAAGCTTTCCTGCTGTTCCATCATCTGTTCGACGCGCTTCTGCATCTCGTCGAATTTCTGTTCAATCTCGACACGCTTGATCAGACTCAATGTCCGCTCGATGCTTTGACGAAACTGCTCTTCGTTTATCTGGAAATTCTGCATCGCCTGTCGGACCTGCTCGGGGTTCATGGATTGGATTGCCTGTTGAAGCTTTTCCATTGCGTCCTTGAATTCCGGCGAATTAACTTCCTGCAATGCTTTCTGCAGCTCCATGTACTTTGCGAGAGTCTGCGGAGATAGAACTTTATTCTCCAGCATATTTTGCGTCATTGATTCAATTTGACTCTTAAGGCTGTCGACCTTCTTCTGCAATTCCTCGTACCGCTGCAGAGTGCTTTGTATCTTTTTCTGCTGTTCCCAGCTCATCTGCTGCGTGATCGTTTTCATCTCGTTAGAAAGTTTATCGACCTGTCGCTGCAACTCGTTCGAATTGCCCAGCGCGTTCTCGGTTTTTGAAATGAGATCGCCGTGCTCGCTGTCTTCCGAAGCGAAAACTTCATCGAGTGACGGAAGGCGAATTTGATACTCCGCACTTGAAGCCGCTTTAGGGCCGTTGACGAGATCGTTGTCGAAGACCTTCGCGTGGTAGCTTATCACATCTTCCGGGACAAGATTAAGCGAATTCAAATCCCATGTGTATTTAATTTCCTGACTGCCGGCGTCCGGAGACTGTGCCGCTTGCGGGATTTCAAGAGGAATCTCTATGGAATGATAATTTTTCTCCGGCTCCACGTACTTTGAGCTGACGAGTTTATATTCAACCAGAAGTTTTGTGAAACCGTAATCGTCGCCGATATTAATTTGCAGCGGAAGCTGCAGGTCTCTGCTGAGGTCCACATCTTTTCCCGGATAGGTTATTTCGCACGTCGGGTACTCATCGGCAACGGCTTGAATCGTATAAACAATGGGATCGCGGTTTTGCAGACTGTCTTTGTCCAGCAGGCGGATCGTATATTTCATGGTACGCTTTATGATGAATCCAGCGTCCGCATCTTTCCCGCTGACTTCCAGCGGCTTCATAGCTGAGTCGTCAACAACCAGCCGCGCTGATCGCAATTCTTTATTCGCTTGCAGAGTAAATTCGGCGCGAGTCCCGACAAGAGCGGAGAAATCGCCGATGTTGTCATGCAAAGTCTCCGTGCCTTTTTTCGTGTACGATGGATAGGCGAGGGTCACGTGGAACGTTTGCACGATCGGGAGGTTTTCGATATCGACATGGTATTTGCGGGAATCCTGATCGCCTGCGCTTACGAAGTATTCCAGGCTGCTTCGAACATCAGGCATTCGGAAATAATATTCGCCGTCCGCATTTGCATCGACTTTGTGCTGCTCGAACTCTCGCTCGTTATCGTATTTTTCACTGATTGTAATATGAGAAGGAAGCTTGCTTGCGGCGAGCAGTTCGAGCCTCGCCTGAACTTTCAAAGTGTCTCCTCGGGGGAGCCTAACGTTGCCCGGAGTAACTTCGATAGAGTACGCGTTCGGAGTCTTTTTTGTGAAATTAAAAATTGCCGCCAATGCGGAAGGCATCCGGGATGGAAGACTTGAAAAAAGAACGAGACCGATGAAAAGCGATGTCAAAACGGAGAACTTTGCGCGCTTGTCCGTCCTATATTTTAGAGCAGAAGCGATATCGTGGTGCGACGCTTTTGCGAATATTTGTTCGATGTATGCACGTGCTAAATCATGAGAGTGATATTTGTTCGCATCAGGATTCGACTCGTCGGACAAAAGCTCGACCGCATTTCTCAACCTGTCTTTCAATTCAGGAAATACGTTTCCGACTTCAAGCGATATTTCCTTCACATCGTCGATATTCGGAGTCCGGAAATATCTCGTGAGATTGGGAAGAACGTATTTGATAACCGGCGCCGAGGCCGCAAGCAGCATCGTAAAAAAGAGAATCGCTCTACCGGTTGTGTCAAAGTCAAAAATGGCTTCCAGCAGCGAACAAATTATCGTCGAAGCGATAATAGAGCCAGCGGTTAGAAACAGCGAATTTAGAGCTTTGAAGAATACTTTTTTCCTGTATATCGCCTGGAGGGAATTTATTACACCGGCATTTGCCGAATTGTGGCTTTCTGATGGGATGTCGGATAAAGTCTTTTCCATGCTCAGTGTGTCAATGCCCAATAAACGATATTTGTTCCGAACTCCAGAGCTTCGAGGCGCTTTGGTTCCGGGTCGTGATGGACTTCCGGCGAATCCCAGCCGTCGGACGGGTTGCTTTCGGCGGTGTAGTAGACCGCGAGTCTTTTACCGATAAAAATTCCGAGGCCCTGAGGCGGTTTCGGTGGGTTTTCGTCCCAGCTGTGTGTTTTGGGAACTCCATTGGGAAAGTCGTAGACACAATGGTACAAGCCGAAAGAAAAGGGAATCTCGACCAGCTGCTTGTCGGGGAAGACTTTCTTCATTTCTCTTCTGAATGCTTCATCCATTCCATAGTCGTCGTCGGCGTAAAGGAAACCGCCGTTCTCAAGGTATTGCCGCAGCCGTTTCGCCTGTTCATCTGTGAAGCGAATGTTTCCATGGCCTGTCATGAAAAGAAATGGATAAGTGAAAATGTCGTCGCTCATAATATCGACATAGTAATAATTCGGATCGACGTCAATATCAGTGTGGTCCCTGACGAATTGCAATAAAGTCGGTTCTTCGAGCGGATCGTTGTACCAGTCTCCGCCGCCGTCATATTTCAGGCGTGCGATTCGGAATGTGCTTCGCGACGAAAGCGCATCCGTCTCCGGCGGAGAAACCTGAGCAGGTACTTCTTTTGAAAGACCGATGATGGTCAATAAAATCAAGCTAATTGCCGATAGCTGACAACGGATGACGCACAATTGTTTCATCGATTTCAATCTAAAGAAGCCGTTAAGGAGAGTCAAGATAAGGTAAGAACAGCCTCCGGCTTAACATTCTCTAAAAATAACATTTACAAAATGTTAATCGTCAGAAATCTCCGTCCGAGAATTTCTTGCGGAAGAAGCCGGACTTCGATGGCGCCCGAAAGGTACGGACTGCCGAAGCTATACTATGGCTATTTCATGACAGCAGGAACCCTGATCCATGGCATAAAAGCAGATTCGCGGGAGGGCCTTAACGTCCTTTGTCTTTATGCCGTTGTCTGCGTGTCGATTCCCATGTACACCAATTTGACTCCCGCTTCCTGTGCATACTTGTTGATCCGCTCGTCGCGGTAGAATTCTTTGTAGTAAATCGTGGTAATGCCGCTGTTAGCGATCAGCTTGAAACAGTTGAGGCACGGCGAGGCGGTAACGAAGATTTCCGTATTGTCGATATTCACGCCGTTCTTTGCCGCCTGTGCCACGGCGTTTGCTTCCGCATGCATCGTGCGGACGCAGTGGCCATTCTCCATGTCGTGCCCGACGTTGTCGCAGTGCGGCGCCCCCCGGAGACTTCCGTTGTATCCCGTGGAAAGGATTACTTTATCGCGCACGATAACTGCTCCGACATGTTTGCGGTCACAAGTGCTCCGCGTAGAAACCTGTGCCGCAATTCCCATAAAATATTCAGACCAATTAGCTCTTACTTTTGTCATAATCTTTCCTTCAGTGATTACAAAATAATATTCAATGAAGGTTCAAGATTCAACTCTGCGCAATCTCCGACCTCCTGCGACATTTTGGGTTTTCTCCATAATTTGGACTTATCTTTGCAAGCCCCATTCATGCGGGATGAACTCTTTGACGAAGTCAGCCCATGAAATCAAGCAACGGCGCGGGTGAAGACAGCCTTCGAGATTCGCGTAACGGGTTCACTGCCGCCGAAACGCTTGGCAATTTCCTCGACGACTTGCCTGGCGGCTGACGGCTCCAGCTTCGAGACAGCGGCTCCGAAAGGTGTGCCGAACAGGCCGACTGTCGCCGACCCTGCGTCAGGCCATGAAACCTCGATTTGTTCGGTGCAAACGTCAGTCTCTCGGAAGCCCGCCTTCTCGAAGATGCCGCGAACATCATCTTCACTCATCACGTAAGAATTCGTATCATACGCATTAGGAAAGGGCGGCTCGACGCCATGGTCTCTCAGAACCTCAAGGTACGTCTCGAACGGCTCGCATCGATGGCCGCACAAGAAAACGGCGACGACGACCATGCCGCCGCTTCGGACAGCTCTTCGCATTTCACTGACCGCACTGGCGCGGTCAGGAATGAACGGAAGGCCTTGCTGGCACATGACTCTGTCGAAGGAATGGTCTTCGACTCTAAGATCGGCTGCACTGCATAAGAGCACATCGATCGGTGCGCCGTCGCTGCCATGATTGGCGATCTCTGCAACCATGACGGGACTGATGTCACTTGCCACAATCCGGCCGGATGCGCCAACTATTCGCGCCGCGGCACGGGCGACGACGCCTGTACCGCTTGCCACGTCCAAAACAGTATGTCCTGCCTCAAGGCGGGCAAAATCGACGAGCCGCTCTGCCCAGGGCTGAAATATATAAGGCTCGAGGTACTTACGGTAGCTTTGAGTGACATTAATATCTGCAAAGGCGGAAGCGCGGTCGGTTGTGCTTGCTCCGTGTTCTATTGACATGTTGGGATCCTCCATTCGTGGGTTGGTTCTGAACGTCGGGCGATTTGTAGTATGTTCCGGCGCATTTTGTTTTGTCTCGACTCCGAAGCTATCGGTGAATGTTCTCATATCTCGAACACTCAATACTGCGCCGGGAGTTCCGGCAAAACGAGCGCGATTAATTAAGCGATCCGCCGGGCCGGAGAATTCGCACTTTTCCATCTCCTTGAGATAAGCAACGCAGTATATCCCCACGCCATCCAGATGACCTCTTGTGACCGCTTGATCGCGATGAATGCGAGCGCAACCGACGCCGGGTCGGCGGCACCGAAGCTGGCGATCAGCGAAACATAGGCGGCTTCAACGGCACCAAATCCCGATGGAATGAAGAAGAACGCGATTCGAAGAAGGGAGGCGGTTCCTTCCATCAGAAACCCCTGACCGACTGAGACGTTTTGGCCGAGGATCCTCAAGATCACAAAGGATTCAAATCCCAGCAGGATCCATCCGACGACAAATGCAGCAAGCGAGCTGAATACGACTCGCCGGCCCTGACGCGCAAAACGAAGGATCGTAGCGTCGATCCGGAAGACACTCGATTCATGCCTCAAAAGAAAATCCTTCAAGCGGCTCCACCTAATTCGCTTCAATAACGACATAAGTTGAGTAACACGCGGCCCGCTGTAAACATATCCCACGCCGGCAAAGACCAGCATAAAAACAATGATCACCGGGATGAAGGTCTTTATGGATAGTACGGCGGCAAACCCGTGCCATGGTCCGGCAAACGTAACCAGCACAATAACGACTGCCAGAAACAATCCCTCCGCTGCCGCCATGTTGATCTTTGCCATGAGGCAAGCCGCAATACTTTCTTCAATCGGCACACTGCAGGCACGGCGGAGCCAGATGGGACGCAGTGCTTCTCCGGCGACGACCCCTCCCGGCAAGGAATTGAGCAGCGCGTCGCACCCCACCCGCACAGGTACGACTTCCAACATACGCTTGAGCGAAAACGCACCTGGAACACAAATCGCTAAACCGAAAGTCTCGGCAACTGTCTCGAAAAGCGGCGGTATGAGCACAACTATCATGACGAATCCGACCCTGTCGAGAAGCGAAAGCACAGTGCCGATCTTTGCACCTGCGAACTCGCGCCAGAGTATGAATACGATCAAGGAAGCTGCAAGAATTTTAAGGGCGATGCCTGCTGACTGCCGTAAGGAAAAAGATGCGGACGAGCTCGGTCGTTGAATTCCGTTCTCAGAACCGGAATCGCTGCTCGGTCCGCTTTCGTGCTCTATGGACACTTTCTCCCGTGAAGATAAACCGCTCAAATGGGTTCTCTCATTTATCCGTTTTTTCTTGCATCAAAGATTTTCAGCGCAGCCTCATATCTCGTATGGTTAATTCAAGTTAATAAATCGATTCGAAAATATAGCAGCCGAATTTGCATTAATCTTCCTTTCTTCCCAAATTAAGCAGGCGTTCAGATTGTCATGGAGGGCGGCGTAAAATATTTGACGATTCGGGAGATGTGTTGCCCGATGAAAACGCACCCTACATGTCGATGATTTAAATTTGCAAGAAAAAACGGCCTGAGAAAAAATGGCGTTAAGAAAATTTCGCAGCGTAACGTTAATAAACAAATATGGATTTACACTGCCTGACGGAAATAGTCCGTATATTATTTGTTTTAGTGGAGCGGAGAAATTTTTAGACATTTTTTCTCCAGCCTTGATGTTTTCTTTGGTCCTTTCTTTTGTATCAAGACAAAAGAAAGAACATCGTTCGAGAATATGGTTGGAATCTCCATCGAATATCTATCAATCTGTGGACAATTATTGTTCATTTTCTTTTGTTCGCCCAAAAGAAAACGAACCAAAAGAAAAGGGCGCCCTCCGAAAATGGTTCCGACGATTGGCATCGTCGGAAACGTCACGTCTCCAAACGAAGGAGGCGATTTTCAAAGTCGTCCCGAACATTGTCGGGACTCCGAAAATCGCCTTCGAGGTTCCTGTGAAAAGTTTTATGGAAGGAGACGTGACTCCATTTTCGAAAGGGGCTCCGACACCATCGAAATCGATTGGGAGCTTTCGATATGCCAGATAGAAAAGTAAAAGCAATCCGCGAACCAGCTCGTCACCATGCTCTGCGTGGCGACGAAAAGGCGGGCGCTCCGCGTTACAAGATGGCACGCTCGACGCTTCCCACCTCAATGGTGATGGAGAACTTTCGGTGCTTGATATTGACGCCGCACTGAGAAGAGCAGGATGAAGATGAGACGAAGAAATACCGGCCATAACCTTGAGATGCAATCTCGCGGGAGCTTCTGAAAAAAATGCTGTGTATTGACTTAAGACAAGCCTTTTCTGATGAGAACATAAGTCGAGCATGGCTTTGGACTCGAACGAATCCAAATCCTGAGTACAAGCAGTATTTTCGACACATATATCGTTCTTACGGAATAACGATTCCACAATCTCTTCGACATCTCCGTCATCGGCTTAACACAGGGACGTTTCAGCCTTCTTATGCAACAAAAATCTATTTTCCAAAGAAGTCTGGGATTCTGCGGCCGTACTCCCTCTTGAGCATAGAGGATCAACTAGTTTACCAGTCACTTGTGAATATAATCGCTGAAAGGTTAAAGCGACGAGTTGGGAAAAGGTACAATGAAACAATTTTTGGTAACCTCTATGCGGGGAGACGAAACATGTTCTTTTACCAAAATTGGCGAAAGGGTTATCGTGCATTTTCTGATGCAATAAGAACAACCGTGCAGCGAGGTTTTGGCTATTCCGCCTCATTTGATTTGACAGCCTGTTACGACTCAATTGACCATAAGGTGCTTTCCCATTTCCTCTCGGATCTTAAGCTGGATCAAGAGTTTTCTACCTTTCTTTGCAATTGTCTCAGTAGTTGGACTGTTGCAAAAAACGAAAGACCAATATATATCGGACACGGCATTCCTCAAGGTCCCTTGCCTTCAGGCTTATTGGCGGAAGCAGTTCTGAGACATTTCGACGAGGACAATCGGGATAGGAAAAAGCTTAGGTACTTTCGCTATGTCGATGATATAAGGCTTTTCTCAAAATCAGATAAGATGCTTAGAGAAGAACTAATACAACTTGATAGGGTGAGCAAAGAAATTGGACTTTTTCCTCAGTCAGGCAAAATTGAGATTCATCAAGTGCGGAACATTGACGATGAGATAAAGGGGATCAGCCATCCCCCCGAATGGGAGGCCAATTCCTATGATCCTGACCAAGACGCCATCAAACGCAGAATTATTCAGCTAACCCCGAGGTTCGAGGTCCCCAACGAAACTCGTTTTAAGTATGTTTTGGGTCGGGCTGCTCCTAACGCAGCTCTTTCAATTCGCGTCCTGAATATCGTGAAAAAGCAGCCTCATCTCTATCGCTCAGTTTTCGGTTATCTATCAAGATCGACAAAACTCTCGAAAATTGTTTCCTCAAAATGTACCGATCTTCTTTGGTCCGACGATTTGTATCATGCATTTACATCGAGCTTGATTCGGTCAATAAGAGATAATCTTCATGAAGCATACCTTCCAAAGTTGCACAAGTATTGCAGGTCTCGTTTGAGTGATAAGGAAATGACAAATGATCCTGAATTACGGTCTGCCGTCGTCGGCCCTTTGTTGAGGGACGGCAAGCTTACGTGGGCCCAAACAGAATACAATATCTTTTGGAAGCAAAGTTGGTGGACAAGATCAATGGTTATCCGTGATCTCAATATTTCCATCATAGGCGCTCCCTCTTTCGGGTCGTTCGTTAATCAGTTGTTGCGAGATGAATCACCCGATGTGGCGGTCGTTGCAGCGGAATTGATCTTGACGAATAATTTGGATTTATCCGGCAAGCTAACAGATATAAACATAATTGCACAACATGGTCTTCGAAATGCTGGCAAAATCGGAAAAGTTGCTGAGGGCGTCTGCAAGATTTCTCAATATATGATTGCTGTGTTTGGAGAAGGTATTTCAAAAATTAGATGGAAAAAAATACTAGGTGCTCGTTATGACGATGCACTGTTCAAAATAGTTCGGTGGGCTTCATATTTGCAGACTGATGCCACAGCGTGGGTGAACTTAGCGGACACTATCAATGACCTATTGTTGCAGGAAGTGTTCGTTGATGACGGAACAATTGGTATCTATCAACTCGGGAGTGTCGGATCAATTCTTCAACAGACTAGTAAGTTTGCCAAAAAATTCCCCTCCCTTTATAGGGCTGTCAACTTCATTCATAAGCGTCGTTTAGAATCAGATTCAGTCATGCAAAGGTGAAAGCTACTGGGCGTGCAACACGCCCCATTCGGTTCAGGGAAATTCCTAAGCTAAAAAGTTTACTACTGAAAGAATATATAGAAATATGGAAGCAGTGGTAGTCTTATTTCCCCACCACGCTTCGTGGCGCAGGGGAGGGTACCATACTTCTGGAGCGTTGCAAGAGATTCCAAAGGATGACGAAGATCGGTAAGGTACCTCCGTTTTCCTTCGACACGCATTCGAATTTCAAGTCCTTGGTATTAAATTATACCATGTCATCAAACAGGTCCTGAGTTTTGAAAACCATCAAATATCAAGTATCGATCAAGGGCTTATTCACGCCGAGCGGCTGCTTCAGTCAAAGAGGCTTCTGCAAGGTCCCGATGAAACTGTGACATGAAGATTCCTCACCCCATTCAGTACCAGGGCAGCAAGCGGATCCTTGCTCCAACGATCTTGAAATACTTTCCAGACAAGTTCACAAGATTGGTTGAGCCATTTGCTGGCACCGCGGCGATTTCGTTGGCCTGTGCCGCGAGATCGAAAGCAAATACATACTGGATAAACGATTTCAATAAGCCGCTCGCTGAACTTCTGGGTCTGATTGTCAATCACCCATCCGAGATCGCCGACTATTACCAAAAAATCTGGAATCAGCAGCATGCTGACCCGCTGGAACATTACTATCGTGTCAGAGAGGATTTCAACCGCGCAAAAGATCCACGTCTGTTTTTGTATTTGCTTGCGCGATGTGCGAAGGGCTCTGTCCGGTATAATACAGATGGATTGTTTAATCAAAGCCCTGATAAAAAACGCCATGGTACCAGGCCTGAATCAATGAGAGAGAATATCTTCGGGGTATCATCTCTCCTGAAAGGCAAATCGGTCATCTCATCTTTCGATTACAAAGATGTGCTGGCAAATGTAAATGAAGATGATGTGGTTTACATGGATCCTCCGTACCAGGGAGTGTGTGGTGATAGAGATTCACGCTACTTCGCAGGTATATCACATGAGGAGTTCATTTCAGGTTTGTCGGAGCTGAATAAGCGGGAGATACGCTATGCTGTGAGCTATGACGGACGCACTGGAACTAAGAAGTTCGGTAACCGCTTGCCAGACGCGCTGGAACTTACATTGATTGAATTGGAGGCAGGTCGTTCTTCTCAGGCAACGCTGCTTGGACGTGATGATATTACCGTTGAGTCGCTTTACCTGTCTCCGCGCCTCGCAACGGACGTGAACGCTTCGCCTTATTTCCATAAAAGACGCAGGGCTGAACAGCTTGTATTAATGGAGTCGAAGGAAACCTATGGCAAAAAGAAAATATCCAAAAGAATTCGTTGAGCTGTGCAAGTCTGTGACCGGTAAACGTCCGAAGACAGTTATCGACCACATCCTGAAGCACGGTCATATAACAACGGAGGAGCTGAAGGATAAATACGGATACAACCATCCGCCGAGAGCCGTCCGGGATGTCAGGGAGCATGGCATTCTAATCGAGACTTTCCGTGTCACCGGTTCAGATGGTAGGAAAATCGCAGCATATCGCTTTGGCGACATCAGCAAGAAACATTTCTCAAGACTATCAGGGCGCACTGGTCTTTCTAAAAAGATTAGAGAATATCTCGTCGAGAAATATGGCTCAAAGTGTTTTATCTATCTTGAGGACATGGAGGCGAGCGAGCTTCAAATCGATCATCGCGTTCCCTATGAGGTCGGCGGCGATAAGGAAGATTCCGAGTTAAAAATGGATGATTTCATGCTGCTCTCAGGATCAGCAAACCGTGCAAAGTCATGGTCATGCGAGCATTGTGAAAACTGGCGAACGCTGAAGGACAAGAAGATTTGTCTCTCCTGCTATTGGGCTTACCCGGAGCAATATTCCCATGTCGCGATGAAACAAGTGAGGCGGATTGATTTAATATGGCAGGGAAAAGACGTGGAGCAGTATGACAAGCTGAAAGCGGACGCAAAGGAGTTTGAGGAAACGATTCCGGAATTCGTCAAGAAGATCATAGAGAGGGCGCTCAAGGACAAACGTTGACGTTCCAGACGGTAATCTCCGCTGTTATGGATGGGTTCTACTCCTGAGCACGAGCGTTCAAGCGGTCACTTTAGCGGGTCGCTTCTTGCTGAGATAGTCAACCACGATGCAGGTCGGTCCAGCCATCGCATGGTTCGAGGCCTTTGCTTTAGCTGCGAAGGAGTTCCACTCCTGAGCGAGAGGTTGCAACTCCCTCGTAGCCGAGGGCTAGTCAGGGCGGCTGCCTTGCGAAGGTAACACGGAAAGGTTTACATGAGCCACTATTCTCAAAACCAAACCCTTTCGCGCTATATCGTTACATCCACAGCTTAGAGAGCCGCTCTTGCAGCCGGATGTGCAATCCTCACGGTTCATTGCGAGACGTTCACGGTTCAATGCATTACCTTCCGGATCCATTGAATTATGCTTACGGGTCAGTGAACGATATTCGCAGTCCAATGAACGACCCTTCCAGCATTGGACGGTTGGGAAGGTGGGCTGAGGAGTGAGGAAATAATCGACTACTTGAGCCCGAGAAAATAATTTGAAACTTGATAGTGAGTGCTGTGCCACCTTTCTAAGCTGAGGATTCATTTTGTTATCACGCAGATTTGGTCTCTGGCACCAGAATTTTGGATGTGAGATGCTTCCCCTATCTACACATTGAAGTTACTCCCCCGTATCATCTGTCCTGATGACGAAAATGGATTCGGGATTTTGAGCCGGTTTTGTGGTTTAATTGCGGCACATATACTGAGACAAAAACTTGGACCTAATGAATCGGTTCGGCGGCATTTTCTGCAAATCATTGATGGATTTCTCGAAAGGTTGATTCCGCCTGACTTCTTCTTTAGATCGTGTTTTGGAATTTAGCGGGCCCAACGAACCTTGGTTCGATAAAAGCCCGACTTTGAAATGACTTAAGAAAGGGGGGAACTGGCAGAGGAAAACTATGCACCTAAGTCCTTTTTTATAGTTAACAAATCTCTTTCACGCGAGGCACCCGCAACACGCTGTGTGCTTCGTCAAACAAAAGGTGGAAATTACTATGCGATCTAAACTTATTTTCGCGTTTATGGTGGCGGCGATTTCACTGGTATTCGTTGCACAGCAGTCAACTGCTCAAAGCTACTATCAAGCCTGGACGGCTGGTACAGGTACAATGAACGCCGCGAATTTAGGAAATGGCCATTACTCAGTAAGCTGGAGCAATGTCGGTGACATCGTTGTCGGTTCTGGCTGGAATCCATGTCCGTCTGGTGAAAAAATTAGCTGGACAGGCAGCGCCAGCGGCGCTCAATATTTCGGTATCTACGGATGGATGAGCAGCCCGCTAACGGAATATTACATCGGGCGCAGTGGCGGTTCTAGCGTAGGCTCGTACAGCGTTAGTACGGGCACGTACACTCTAAATACAGTAAGTTGCAATGGAGCCAACATTAATGGAAATGGTCCTTTCCAACAGTTCAATTGCAGCGGTAATGGTGGAAGCGGCATAACCCCGAGTGACCACTGGGCCAAGTGGGGAAGCCTGGGGCACAGCGTAAGCAGTCCGAACTACTGCATAGTATCGACAGAGGCATGGAACAGCAGCGGAAGCGCTAATGTAACAGTGAGCGGCACCAGCTCAAGCAGCAGCAGCTCAAGCAGCAGTAGCAGCTCAAGCAGCAGCAGCAGCGGCGGCGGCAGCACCATCACGCTTAATTCATGGCAGTGCAACAGCCACAGCAGCAGCCTTACCATCTGGACTGGCGGCGTAGGCAGCTGGACAGCAGGCGCTTATATCGAATTCAACAGCGTTAATATGACCGGTGAAAACCACATGAACTTCAACTATGCCACTACGGGAAGCGGCCAGTTCGCTGTCAAGCTTGACGGCACCGGCGGAACGCAGATAGGCACGTTTAGTTACGGCTCGACCGGCAGCTATAACACTTACAGCAACTCGGAAATCTCTCTGAGCAGCAGCAGCGGAAGCCACAACCTTTATATAGTCGATGTTAGTGGCGCAGCCAATCTCGGTGCTTTGACAGTGAAGCCAAGCGCCGATATGCAGCAGGCCCCGCCCATGAAAGACGCAATGGATGGAGTTACGGAAGGTTACGCGCTGGAAGCAAGCTATCCGAATCCGTTCAATCCGACAACTACAATCACGTTCGATGTTCCAAAGAGCAATTATGTATCTGTGAAGGTATATAACACTATTGGACAGTTTGTTACCGAGCTTGCGGCAGGAGAATATTCTGCGGGACGGTATTCCGTGAAATTCGACGGAACGCATCTTGCAAGCGGACTGTATCTCTGTGCCATGAAGGCAGGCAATTATACGGCGGTACAAAAGATAATGTTACAGAAGTAATTCGGATTCTATGAATCTAAGGCGAATCGGTCATCCGGCCGGTTCGCCTTTTTTACATTCACCAGTACAGTAGCGTTCAATCGAATTGAATCTATTTACGGGTTGACTTCAATCCGTTTAAGTGCCCAGAATTTGAATTGCGACCGGAGATGAAATGGCTATACGAGAGAAAGTTACGTATGAGTGCCCGGAGTGCGGGTGCGAAGTCCTAAAAGGTGCCGAAGGATGCGTGAGATGCGGCGAAAGACTCGAATGGGATGGCCTGGTCATGGATTCGGTTCTGCATGCGGAGGACGGCGTCAAACCATTCGTGTCGGGGCACCAAAGAGGTTTGAAAGTCGAAAGGCTTCTGGTGATTTGCATGATCCTCGTGGCACTGACCATCGTGTTCACTTTGACGATGATCGGAAGCGCTGCAAAGATGCGAAGAGCCGACGAACTGGCTGCCTCACAACTGTTCGTGAAGAACAGCGGCCTAATAATAACTGCAATCCTTTACGCGTGCGCAAGAATTGCTACAGGCATCACGTTTCTGATGTGGATATATCGTACCTATTCTAACTTGCCCGTTCTCGGAGCACAAAATCCTAAATACACTCCAGGTTCTGCGGTATCGAAATTTCTAATTCCGATCGTCAACATTCATCAGCCAATAAAGGTCGTTCGGGAGCTGTGGAAACAAAGCAACATATCCGCCGATATTTCATTCTCGACTGAACGAAGGTCGAGCAACACACAGGTATCGTCATGGTGGACAGCTTATCTCGCATCGGAAATCATTCCATGGACAGGAATGGCGAGCCTGTTCTCCAAAGACCCTGTGCAGCGTGTGATAACCGGGGCGTGGATAGATATCTTGAGTTACATCCTAGTGATCGTTTCCGCATTATTCCTGATCCGCCTGGTGCGGGAAATAGATGACAGGCAGGAGAGGCGGAATAAGCAGTTGGTTCAGCAGGTCAAGCCGGCGGCTGAATCGCGCAACGGTTAAATCTGATTGGGCCGAGTAATTGAAATGGCCGCGCTAAAAAAACACAACTTTGAAATAGTGGTCACAATCCTGTGCCAGGGCTATAGTACCTTCCATCAAACTGAAAGAAGGGAAACCGAAGACTAGCCTAGTATTCTCATCACGCGCGATCTTGTTTCATGGTCGGGCATTTTGTCAGCCACTGATAAAAAGAAATGATGTCAGGGCGCACGCCTATCCACCCGATCTCTTCATTGCCAAGCTCATCATTGGCATACACACTCAATTGGGCATCGGCGCATTGTGTGGTGGAGCGGCATTCATCATCGACCCCGGCGGGAAGCTGATCGGAATGCATTTCAACTTCCTGACGAATTCCCCGTTCAATAATTTCTTGTTACCGGACATAATACTACTTCTTGTTTTGGGCGTGGCATATTGGCTCGCGATGACGAGAGAACTCGAGGCAGCCGAAGTCCTCGAACGTCTTTCCAGAAATGAACTGGTCATGGACGTACCCACTTTACAATCGGATTCGCGCTCGTTATATGGGCAGCTGTGTAAGCGTTCTTTATCGAGGAGATGGCATCGCTGTATTTATCCTGTCTTTTGGTCGGGATAGCAATTCAGGCGATCACGATATGGCCATCTGGCAGGAATACTACATTTAGCCATTCAGAAGAATAGAATGTTGACAGAACGCCAAAGGCATTATTCTAAGGAATCAATCTCTTTTCATCTCTCAGATAGGCGAGAATAATCCTGTCCGGAGTCGTTCGTGTTCAATTGCTGGCGCAACAAGCAGTCGCTGCCGATTCTTACAACCGCTATTGACTTTTAAGAATAAATTAGTTAAAAGTTAAATGTACTGGCTAATAGCTTCATAATAAAAAGGTGGTTTCTTTTTGATGAGCTCGGCTCCATCGAACAATTGCAATGTGATATCGCATGCAGTGCATTATCGACATTTTAGAAATGTAATGCAGAGCGACATTAGCGAATGAGGTCACCATTGTTGGGACGAGAATTGTCGAAATGGCATGGACACATCTCCGTGCTGGCGGTTATTTTGATGATTGTCACGTCCTTGTATTGCTTACCTTTGCCGGCGGAGGAGACGGCAGTGAAAGGCAATGTTCTCGGTGGAGAAGACCTGAGGTCATCTCAGCCGCAAATTGGTGGTCTATTCGTTTCGCCACCATATCGTACGGATTGGGGAAGCTGCCTCAGATTCCTGATTCGACTGAGCTCTAAACGGTTTTGCAGATCGAAGACGAATCAGCATGGAATGTGTTTGTCCGCGGAGTGTTGTAGTGCTCCTCCGTTTTGCGCTGCTGGCGCCTGCATGACTTCACTTTCCAGCGGCAGCTTCTCCGAATTGGACAAGGTGATGATGAGAAGAGGGCCGCCAATGCGCGATGAATCATCAGGCATCGATTTGTTCCCACCACCATATTCGATATTCGCACGAAACCGCAACATCACCCTCACTCTATGTTCATCCCCCATGTACCATTATGAAATTCGAACGACAGCCGATGCGGAGGTTCGCCCCGCGCTTAAACGAGCCTTACGGAATTTTGAAAGGTCATACCGAAGGAACTGAGCATGAAAGGGGAATTGGAAATGCATCCTAAAGCTACGGCAAAAATCCAGGAAGATTTCACTGATACAAACCTATTACCGAGTTATTGGGCTACGATGGGGAAGGAATTAATTGACAAAGAATATTCGCACTTGCGTAACGTCGAGGATGTTTGCTCAAGATTGGGAATTTCGCCGAGTCATTTCCGGGATGTATTCCACATGGCTTTTGGAGTGAATCCGAAACTCTACCTTGAGCGTGTGAAGGTCGGCAAGGCAATGGAGCTTCTTAAAGATGGATCGGCGATGGTATACAACGTCGCGATGAAGGTAGGAATTCCTCAGAGGATTGTCTTCGAAAAGATTTTCAAAAAGGTTGTCGGGGTCCCTCCGTCGCAGTTCAGAAAGACATCATCAAGCGGCGAAATTGACACTCGAAAACGACACGCGAAATAGGCACATCGAGGTTGATACAAAAGATGGAACTCGGTTAATTACATATGAATCAGACATGATATTTTGATTCGTCGCAGAGAGTTTGAAAAGGAGATATTCGAAGAATCGGAATAAGTCTCCTTCCCGGATCCTTTCGCTGGCTTATTCTCCGGGATAGTTGATCGTGAAACGTTGGAGCAGAATCAACAGGATTAATGATTACCATGCCCGAGGAGGCATTCTATGCATTGCATGTCGCCAATTAGTACCTCTCTCATCGAACGCGAAAGAAGGAGTGTGCACAGACATGCGGGCAATAAGAAAGGAGGGAACCGGCACAAGGAAAACATGCAGAAAAGTCGTTACTAATTAACAAATTTCTTCACTTGAGGCACCGGCAAGACGCTGTGTGCTTCATCAAACAAAAGGTAGTATTTATTATGCGATCTAAACTTATTCTCACGTTTATGGTGGCGGCGTTTGCACTGTTATTCGTTGCACATCAGTCAAACGCTCAGAACTACTATCAAGCCTGGACGGCTGGTTCGGGGACAATGAATGCCGCGAATTTAGGAAATGGCCATTACTCAGTAAGCTGGAGCAATGTCGGCGATATCGTTGTCGGTACAGGCTGGAGTCCGTGCCCCACCGGTCAAAAAATAAACTGGTCAGGTAGCTCTAATGGTCAATATTTTGGTATCTACGGGTGGATGAACAGCCCGCTCACAGAATATTATATCGGCAGAGGCGGCGGCAATAGCGTAGGCTCATATAGTGTTAGTACGGGTACGTACACATTAACCACAGTAAGTTGCAACGGAGCTAACATTAACGGAAATGGTCCATTTCAACAGTTCGATTGCAGCGGCAACGGTGGAAGCGGCATAACCCCGAGTGACCACTGGTCCAAGTGGGGAAGCCTGGGACACGGCGTAAGCAGTCCGAACTACTGCATAGTAGCGACAGAGGCATGGAACAGCAGCGGAAGCGCTAATGTAACAGTGAGCAACGGCGGCAGCAGCTCAAGCAGCAGCAGCAGTTCAAGCAGCAGCAGCTCAAGCAGCAGCAGCTCAAGCAGCAGCAGCTCAAGCAGCGGCGGTGGCAGCACTATCACCCTTAATTCGTGGCAGTGTAACGAACACAGCAGCGACCTTAACATCTGGACCGGCGGCGTTGGCGGTTGGGTGCAAGGCGACTGGATCCAATTCAACAACGTGAATTTGTCCGGTGAAAACCACATGAACTTCAACTATGCCACTACGGAAAGCGGCCAATTCAAGGTCGTCATTGACAGTTATAGCGGAACGCAGATAGGCACATTTGGTTACGGCTCGACCGGCGGCTGGAACAATTACAGCAACTCGGAAATCTCCCTGAGCAGCGTCAGTGGAAGCCACAACCTTTATGTAATCGATAATGGCGGCGCAGCCAATCTCGGTGCTTTGACAGTGAAGCCAAGCGCCGATATGCAGCAAGGCCCGCCCATGAAAGACGCAATGGATGGAGTTACGGCAGGTTACGCTCTGGAAGCAAACTATCCGAATCCGTTCAATCCGACAACTACAATCACGTTCGATGTTCCAAAGAGTAATTATGTATCTGTGAAAGTATACAACTCTATTGGACAATTTGTTACCGAGCTTGCGGCAGGAGAATATTCTGCGGGACGGTATTCCGTGAAATTCGACGGAACGCATCTTGCAAGCGGACTGTATCTCTGTGCCATGAAATCAGGCAATTTTACAGCGGTACAAAAGATAATGTTACAGAAGTAATCCGGATTATATGAATCCAAGGCGAATCGGTCATCCGGCCGGTTCGCCTTTTTTATTTGTTGTTTAATTGACTGATCATTAAAAAAGCAACCGATAGCAAAAACCTGGTTCCAGGCAGGTTAACTAGATATCCTTTGAAATGAAGAGCATGCTGCCAAAAAGCATCGATTAAAATAGACTCCTCTTAAAAAGTCAGAACCCGCAGGGTTTTGCATAGTCGAGCCGTCCATGATATCGACTGGTGGCATTCGCCAGCACCTTCATGAAAGAAACAGAATTGAACGTTGTTACCGGAGCAATTTGGACAAACGCCTGAAGGTCAGTTTGCCTCGAACTTTCAATTCTCCTGAGCTACTGGAATTTGACTTTCAATCTCCATAATGCGATGAATTTTATGATCTACTAATATACATGGCTTGATCGGTAAGGCGCAGATTTTCCGATAACATGGTTACTTCCACGATTGGTGTAGCATTCGGTCGAACAATCTCATTATCCATCTTAACACTGACTGAAGCTTCGAAAACATTGTCGCCGAAAAGTTTAATCGGGCATCCACACATGCTTCTCATTCGGATTCTTTCGGTAACATGTTTATGAATTGCTGCATTCTTATAAAACACGATGGATTCGGCCAGACGGTCGATCCGAGCGCTTCCTTTAATTCTTCTATTATTCGGTAGTGTCCTAATTTCAATTCTCTACGAATTCCAAAGACACATTTTAACCGCAATGATCGCAAAGAATTGCCAAGTGCGTTTCTCTAAGAACAATCTTTGCGCACCTTTGCGCCCTTAGCGGTTCATCTGGTTCTTTCTTGAATTGCGGATCAAATAAGGACAGAACCTGTTTTTCCTGCAAGAACTTTTTTTGCCGGTGCATCATTTATGAGGATGATGACGTACTTTTGTCGTTTTCCCGGATGTCCGTGTGGGCCAAAGTCAAATTCGATATCATCGGAATCGCCGGGAGAGAGAAAGTCTTTGGAGCTTTTCACCATTGTGCATCCGCATGATGGTACAATGTCAATAGCGTATATGAATCTGTACCTTTGATCTTTTACGATGCCATTCCAAATACGTGAAGAAGAATAAATCCGTAATGGCTGAGTTTAAAACCTGGAATATAGCCGGAGTCTTTCCAGTGACTGACACCCGACGTGCATGATAAGTATTCGAACCTCAGAAATTCAGATCGGACGCCGTCCGCTATTGACTTTTAATTCCGAATTAGTTATAGTCATCGTCGTCGGTTTAGAGCTTTTGACCGGGGAGAGCGTTTTTTATCGATGGACAAAGTTTCATCAAACAGTGGCATTAAGGTCTGGCATTGGTCGTACTATTCATCCTCAAGGATAGCCTAGAGCGATTTTAATTAATGCGTTCAGGGTTGTCGAAACAAGAACTGTCCCAAAGGCAGGAGAATTCCACAATACTGGCGGCCATTTTCGTGGTAGCCGTATTCGCGTTATATCTGGCCTTGCCAATAGAAGGAACTTCAGAGCGACTTAATATCATCTGGGGAGAGAATCTAAGGTTATTAAGGGCACAAACGGATTATCTTTTCCTTACACTCCAGTCTCACCCAAATTCCAGAGGCTTCAGTGCGCTTTTAGTGCCACTGCCGTCCAGCCGATTTTATGGATCGCAGACACTTCATGATGATGGGGGCAAGGTCACGGAGATTTGGAGGGCGGCTGTGCTTTGCGGCGTAGGAGAATCGAAGACACTCCTTTGCCTTATAAGACCTTCGGATTTTTACAAAGTAATTATGGGAAGAGGGCCGCCGACATGCGCCGGAGAAGTAAACAACCATCCTTTCCCACCTTCATATTTTGCGTTCGCTCAAGCCTTCAACTCAATCATCACTTTCTATTTGTCAACAATATGTCGCCCTGAAATTCGGGACGCCGTCGCTGTGGAAGTCTTCCTTCGTGAAGCCAAGCCGTCCGGAATTTTGAATGGTCATACGAGAGGAATCGTGAATGAAAGGGGGAATGGAAATGGCAGCTAATGCTGCAGCAAAAAGCCAGGAGGGCTTAACCGATACAAACCTGTCACCAAGTTATTGGGCTGAGATGGGGAAGGATTTGATTGACAAAGACTTCCAGCACTTGCACACTGTCGAGGCTGTCTGCTTAAAATTGGGGATCTCAGCAGGTCATTTCCGTGATGTGTTCCACATGGCCTATGGAGTAAATCCAAAACTCTACCTTGAGCGTGTGAAGATCAACAAGGCAATGGAGCTTCTTAAAGATGGATCGGTAATGGTATACGACGTTGCGATGAAGGTCGGAATTCCTCAGAGGAATGTATTCAAAAAGATTTTCAAGAAGTTTGTAGGGGTCACCCCGTCACAGTTCCGAAAGATGTCTTCGAGCCTCGAAATTGATCCTCGAAAATGACCCGCGAAAAGGGCGCATTAAGATTGATAGAAAAGACGCAACAGAGTAGATTTTGAAATTATCATGAAATTATGAATGAGATATAAATTTTTGATTCGTTGTAGCGAGCCGAAAAGCACATCTTTGAAAAATCCCATTGGCACTCAGTACTGGATATTTCCGCTATCTTATACTCGTGGGTATTTGATCGTGAATCGTTGGACAAGAATTAACAGACTTAATGTTTAATAGGCCCGAGGATGCGCACTGCTCCATTCCAGATACCACTTTGTTCGTTTCTCAATCGAACAGTCGTTCCGGCGGCGGTTGTTCTTACCTTGTAGCATATCACAATCCATGATTTCAGAAAGGAGGGAACCGGCGCACAAGGAAAATATGCACCAAAGTCGTTTCTAATTAACAAATTTTTTCACACGAGGCGCCGGCGATAAGCTGCGTGCTTCACCAAACATAAGGTAGTATTTATTTATGCGATCTAAACCTATTTTCATGCTAATGATAGCTTTCTTTGTCGGATGTTCGAATATGCAACAACCAACGTCTCCAATACAGCCAGCACAGCAAGGACCTAATAAGTTAGGACATGAAAAGACAACTGCCAGTACGGGAACTGATCACGGCTACTTCTGGCAATGTTATGTCAGCAGCGGCAATGGAAGCATATCCTTCCCAGGTGCTGGAACATACGCTGGCAATTTTGCTTCTAGTTGGTCTAATATAGGGGATATCGTGGTCGGTAAAGGCTGGAATCCCGGATCGTCTCACTCCATAGGCTATAATTGCGGCTCCCTTACTGGACAATATAAAAACTTCGGCATCTATGGATGGACCACAAGCCCACTTATAGAATATTACGTTACAGAGATGGGCTCTGTGAGTGGAACTTATGTAAACACCGTCAGCAGCGATGGACATAATTACACATTCTCTAAACATCAGCAGGTGAACCAACCGTCCATTCAAGGTACCGCCACTTTTTGGCAGTACTTAGATAGCTGGGGCGGGTCATCGACCGGATCGAACCATACGGTCACCATGGCCAACCACATTAACAATTGGAAGAGTCATGGTGGTCAGGGTTTCGGCAGTTACAATCTCCAGATATTGGCAGTAGAGGATTGGGGAGGTGGAAGTGGATACTGCAACGCAACGGTGTGGGGGCAGTAACGTAACAGTGCAGTAACAAATCCCTTGCAAGACATTTGATATTGCTGAGGCCGGCCGGTTTCACGGCCGGCCTCATGCTTTTCAAAAGCGGTTCAGAGGAGTAAGGGGGGCGGAACTGCATTCGCGGGCGAGCGGATTTTGAGCTTCTCTGATTATTGTATAAGCAATTTTATTGTTGTAATCTTAGATGCATGCGATTCTTTGATCTTGATAAAAGAGAAATTTCAATGAGAAACTTTTTAATCTTCCTTTTGAACGTCAATAACTGTTGTTGTCTGCGCTTGTTCGCAAAAAGGGACTTATGAAATGGTATTCGTCAAAGGCGGGACATTTAAAAACGATAGTTCAAACTATTACGGAAGGAACGTAACAGTATCGAGCTTTTATGTCAACAAATATGAAGTGACTCAAAAGGAGTGGACTAATGTAATGGAAAGTGACCCATCACAATTCAAAGGCGGAAATTTGCCGGTGGAAATGGTAAGCTGGTACAACTGTGTCGAGTACTGTAACAAAAGGAGTATAAAAGAGGGCTTGAAACCGTATTACATCATAGATAAGTACAGGAAAGACCCAAACAATCTGAGAGACACGAATTTTGTTGGTGATCTTGATCCAATAAAATGGACGGTAACGACCAATCCGGGAGCTAATGGTTACCGATTGCCGACAGAGGCAGAGTGGGAATATGCTGCGGTTGGAGGTCAGATGTCCAAGGGTTACAAATACAGCGGAAGCAATGATGTGGACCAAGTAGCATGGTATTGGAAAAACTCTGGAGATAAATACTTAACAGGATTTTGGTCCTGGCCTGAGTTAGAAGGAAACCATTGTCAGACAAGACCAGTCGGCGACAAAAAACCTAACGAGTTAGGACTCTATGATATGTCAGGCAATGTAAGGGAATGGTGCTGGGACTGGTACGGAAAATTGGACAGTAATGTAACCGATCCTCAAGGAAGTTCCAGCGGCTATGCCCGGGTTTGGAAGGGCGGCGGTTGGATAGGCGCCGACTACTGCTGCGCGTCGTCTTTCCGGGGCAACCTCGCAGCGAATGGCACAGGTCCCGATCAGGGTTTTCGTGTGTGCCGTAGCAAGTGAACAGTAACAAGATGCAACATAAGTTCCGTCAAGTTACGCGCCAAACGCAAGCTATCCGAATCCATTCAACCAACTGCACTGATCGCGATCGGGCTATTTTCTCCCAAGGTTAACTGTAAGCTTTCCGTGAGTCATACCCGAACGTGAGCGCTCCAGGCGCCATGGCGTACAGCGCCACTCCTATCGGGATTCCATAAGACAAAATCAAGATAGATCCCGCTAAAAGGACGCGGGAATAACAGCTTAAGAATCAGGCCGGGCTGCTCTCTTTCAAAATAGCCCACTACTCACCGATCGCGTTCAGCATTCCAGTGAATTCCTTCGTATAATTGAAGGTATATAACTCTCTGGGTCAATAAATCTCGGAGCTTGCTGGAAAAGAATATTCTGCCAAACGGCATTCTCTCAAGTTCGATGGAACGATCCTTACAAGCGGAGTACCCTTCTCAGCCTTGAAAGCAAGTAGTTTTGCAACGGCACAAAAGCTGATCTTACAGAAGTAATCTGGCCTCCATAAACCTAAGGCGTACTGGTCAATCGACCGGTTCGCTTTTTTATATTCGCCAGTACGGTAGGGTTCGATGAAATAAAATCGATTTACGGCTTGCCTTCAATTTGCTTAAGTCCCCAAAATTTGAGTTTTAACCTCCACAATTGGATAAATTTTACGATCTATGTATATAGCGTGATTAGAAATGCCTGGTTTTTCCGGTAACACGTTCAAAGGCATGTTAAAAGTTTCATTCGGTCAGACGACCTCAAAGAAGTGCGACATCAAATGGAGTGTGGCATGGCTTACAGTGTAAATCCGCAGTTCTACCTTGAGCGTGTGAAGATCCACAAGGCAAGGGAGCTTCTTAAAAATGAATCGGTAATGGTAAACGACGTTGCGATGAAGGTTGGATTTCTTCAGAGGAATGCATTCAAAAAGATTTTCAAGAAGTTTGTCGGGGTCACCTCGTCACAGTTCCGAAAGATGTCTTCGAGCCTCGAAATTGATCCTCGAAAATGACCCGCGAAAAGGGCGCATTAAGATTGATAGAAAAGACGCAACACAGTACATTGTAAAATTACCATGAAATTGTGGATGAGATTTAAAATCTTTGATTCGTTGCACTGAGTTTGAAAAGCACATCTTTGAAAAATCCGAAAAGCACTTCTTCTTGGATACTTCCATTTGCTTATTCTCCGGGATATTTAATTATGAATCGTTCGACAAGATTCAACAAGATTGAGGACTACCATGCCCGAGGATGCACACTGCTCCATGCCAGACACCACTTTGTTCGTTTCTCAATCGAACAGTCGTTCCGGCGGCGGTTGTTCAACTCTTGCGGCATATCAACACTCAATGATTTAAGAAAGGAGGGAACCGGCACAAGGAAAACATGCACAAAAGTCGTTACTAATTAACAAATTTCTTCACTTGAGGCACCGGCAAGACGCTGTGTGCTTCATCAAACAAAAGGTAGTATTTATTATGCGATCTAAACTTATTCTCACGTTTATGGTGGCGGCGTTTGCACTGTTATTCGTTGCACATCAGTCAAACGCTCAGAACTACTATCAAGCCTGGACGGCTGGTTCGGGGACAATGAATGCCGCGAATTTAGGAAATGGCCATTACTCAGTAAGCTGGAGCAATGTCGGCGATATCGTTGTCGGTACAGGCTGGAGTCCGTGCCCCACCGGTCAAAAAATAAACTGGTCAGGCAGCTCTAATGGTCAATATTTTGGTATCTACGGGTGGATGAACAGCCCGCTCACAGAATATTATATCGGCAGAGGCGGCGGCAATAGCGTAGGCTCATATAGTGTTAGTACGGGTACGTACACATTAACCACAGTAAGTTGCAACGGAGCTAACATTAACGGAAATGGTCCATTTCAACAGTTCGATTGCAGCGGCAACGGTGGAAGCGGCATAACCCCGAGTGACCACTGGTCCAAGTGGGGAAGCCTGGGACACGGCGTAAGCAGTCCGAACTACTGCATAGTAGCGACAGAGGCATGGAACAGCAGCGGAAGCGCTAATGTAACAGTGAGCAACGGCGGCAGCAGCTCAAGCAGCAGCAGCAGTTCAAGCAGCAGCAGCTCAAGCAGCAGCAGCTCAAGCAGCAGCAGCTCAAGCAGCGGCGGTGGCAGCACTATCACCCTTAATTCGTGGCAGTGTAACGAACACAGCAGCGACCTTAACATCTGGACCGGCGGCGTTGGCGGTTGGGTGCAAGGCGACTGGATCCAATTCAACAACGTGAATTTGTCCGGTGAAAACCACATGAACTTCAACTATGCCACTACGGAAAGCGGCCAATTCAAGGTCGTCATTGACAGTTATAGCGGAACGCAGATAGGCACATTTGGTTACGGCTCGACCGGCGGCTGGAACAATTACAGCAACTCGGAAATCTCCCTGAGCAGCGTCAGTGGAAGCCACAACCTTTATGTAATCGATAATGGCGGCGCAGCCAATCTCGGTGCTTTGACAGTGAAGCCAAGCGCCGATATGCAGCAAGGCCCGCCCATGAAAGACGCAATGGATGGAGTTACGGCAGGTTACGCTCTGGAAGCAAACTATCCGAATCCGTTCAATCCGACAACTACAATCACGTTCGATGTTCCAAAGAGTAATTATGTATCTGTGAAAGTATACAACTCTATTGGACAATTTGTTACCGAGCTTGCGGCAGGAGAATATTCTGCGGGACGGTATTCCGTGAAATTCGACGGAACGCATCTTGCAAGCGGACTGTATCTCTGTGCCATGAAATCAGGCAATTTTACAGCGGTACAAAAGATAATGTTACAGAAGTAATCCGGATTATATGAATCCAAGGCGAATCGGTCATCCGGCCGGTTCGCCTTTTGATTTTTTGATTCATTCCTTGATTGACCAATTCAGAACAATAAATAATTGTCGGCTGAAAATGTTTCGTGGTAGATGAAAGTGTCTACCTTTGCAGCGGTATGCTGTTCAATCTATTCTACGCAGCATTTTATTCCCTTTCCTTTTTGAAAAAAAATTGCGTTATTAATAAATAATCATTAGCGAGAATTGGAGCCGCGCATGCTGAAAAAAATATTCAATAGGTATCAAGAGACTTTTCCTAAATCTCCGACTTCCGTGGCCATTAATTTGATTGCCACTTCTTTTTTCATTTACAGTCTCACCATAATTAGGGATCATAATATACCCGACGTGGAATCGGCGGTATTTGCTATGATTGCATTGGCGCTTCCAATAATTATTCTCGAATATATTTTTTTAAAAACATACAAGCGCCCGACAACAGGATTGAATTTCAAAATTAAAAATGCAGCGAACATTAAAAGAATAACGGTTAAAATTGTCGGTCTATATGGCACGATAGGATTCGTTGCACTTGTCTACTGGTTGTTTCCGATTTACCGGTCGGATTTTTATAACAATTACTGGGTTTTCATTAAATACATTGCTCTTATATTGCTGGTAGGAGGTATCCCTTATTTTATTATCCTGGATAAATACTTAGTAGATCCCTGTGATAGCTACTGGCATTTTGGCATGATTATGTTAGGTCAATGGAAAGATAGAGACATCAAAATCATTAAGCAGCATCTCCTGGGCTGGATAATAAAACTGTTTTTTTTACCGTTGATGTTTTGCTCTTTGATCATAGACATAAATATTTTCAGGAACGTCAGATTTTTCGTTAGAGGTGCATTATTTCCCCTATCTGTACGATTTTCTTTATAATCTCATATATACAGTTGACCTGGGGTTTATAAGCGTGGGGTACTTAATGACGATGAAAATATTTGATTCCAACATACGTACCGCTGAGCCGACCATCTTAGGCTGGCTTGTAGCATTACAATGTTACCAGCCATTCTGGGGTTTTTCATCCAGTAATTATTTACGTTACGATAATAATTTTTGGGCAAATCTGTGGGCAAGCAATCAAGCTATGTATACCATCTGGGGGGTGTCTATCCTGGTATTGTTATTTATCTATGTTTGGGGATCCATCACTTTTGGCCTTCGCTTCTCCAACTTAACTAATAGAGGGATTTTGACTAACGGTCCTTACCGGTTTTGTATGCATCCGGCTTATGTGAGTAAGAACCTTTCATGGTGGTTAATATCCGTGCCTTTTCTATCGCAGGCGAGTCCGTGGGATGCCGTTCGACAATCAATACTCTTGCTGTTGGTGAATATTATCTATTATTTACGGGCAGTCACCGAAGAGCGCCATTTATCTCAGGATCCGAACTATGTCAGGTATGGCCTCGCAATGAACAGGCGGAGTGTGTTCAGAGGATTATTTCGAATATTTCCCTTTATGAAATATAATCCGAAAAGATATCTAAGCCAATTAGAAGACTATTCCGAGTTTACCGTTCCGAAAGCTATATCCGCTGTGAGAGATGATGCCTGATCAGAATGTAAGAAAATAATCTGGTGAGGATTATTTTTCGGCGGTGACTCAAACCGTCACCCTGAACCTTGGACTGCAAAGTTCCAGTGCAGACTCCTTTCGGGCTCTATAAGCAAGGTGCCGAAATGGCGCTGCTTCATTAATAGGGTTCTTGATGAGGCATCATCACGTAAAGCGGGACAAGCTCAGCATGACGAGGCATCAAACTGAGTTACCACGCCTTAATCAGTTAATAAATATGCTGTTCCATACAAAGTTGCGGCGACCCTTCATATTTTTATTCGCAGGTTCGTACCGGCGACATACATGCTGGTACTGATCCGACCTCTATCGGTGCAATACTTTATGAATACTAATGCACAAGATTTACTACAATGATGTGTAACAAGAATCATGACGCTTTGAAGATATCTGACTTATAAAGCCCGATCCTCGAGACTAAGTATCTGATTGAAGTCCCCAACACGCCTAAACCATATTTTACACTTCTCATGAAATTAATTGAAGATGCCTCCTCGAAATATTTGGTCGGACAGGTAATTTCTGCAATTTCAAATCCCGAATAAAAAATCTGGGCTAACATCTGGTTATCAAAGACAAAATCGTCGCTATTAAGTTCAAAATTAATCGACTCCAGTACTCTCCTTGAGAAAGCTCTATAACCTGAATGATATTCAGAAAGTTTTTGATTCATTAACAGATTTTGAACAAGAGTCAAAAGTCTATTAAAGAAGTATTTATACAATGGCATTCCGCCTTTTAGTGCTCCTCTGCCTAAAATACGCGAACCCATAACGACATCATAAACGTTGTTTGCGATAAGGTATGTCATAGAATGAATAAGTTTTGGAGTATACTGGTAATCGGGATGTAACATTACTACAATGTCGCTTTTTAACTCCATGGCCTTTTTGTAGCAAGTCTTTTGGTTGCCTCCATAACCTTTGTTTTTGTCAAGCACTATTATATGTTCTATGCCAAGCTGTTTTGCCAATCCAACGGTATTGTCCATGCTGCAATCGTCAACCAAAATAACGTTGTCGACTATGTCGAATGGAATTTCATTAAACGTAGCTTCCAGAGTCTTTTCTGCATTGTATGCGGGCAAAACAACTGTAATGGTTTTGTTTTTAATCATTTGTTATCGATTGGAAGTGAAGCATCCTTGCAATGAGCAATAAAAGTGCTGCGTTTGCCGGTTTACCTTCAGAATATGTGAAAGAATTGACTCCATGGTGCAAGCGGCGTCTGAATTCAATCCAATTCAACGTAGTTTCAAGGCTGTTCGGCATTTTTTCACATGTTTTTCAATCGCTGTGCGCGGCACGTTTGTTTATTGATTCTTTAATTTCTCAAACATTTTAAAATTCTGCTCGGCTTCTTTCAACATGCCTTTCGCTTTATAAGCATTAGCCAGGTTGCCATAAGCACTTGCGTCTCCCGGGCTTAATTCTATTGCTTTAGTATAGTCCTTGATTGCGGTATTGAGATCGCCCTTTGCTGAATAAATGATTCCGCGGTTGCCATAAGCCTCTGCATAGCCAGGTCTCAACTCGATTGCTCGATCATAGTCTTTGAGAGCACTCGCAAAGTTGCCTTTAACTAAGAAATAATTCCCCCGGTTATAATAAGCCTCCGCAAGGTTAGGTCTCAACTCAATGGCTTTATCAAAGTCTTTGACAGCAATTTCAAGATCGCCTCCATCTTGATAGGCAAGCCCCAGGTTATTGAAAGCTTGTGCGTAAGCCGGATTTAATTCTACGGCTTTTTGATAGTCTTTGATGGCACTTTCAAAGTTGCCTTTCGCCGAATAAGCATTTGCCCGGTTGTAATAAGCCTCTGCCAGGCCAGGCTTTAACTCTATAGCCCTATCATAGTCTTTGATGGCGCCTTCAAGGTTGCCGGTGGCTTGATAGGCAAGCCCCATGTTGTTGTAAGCTTCCGCATAATATGGATTTAGTTCTAAGGCTTTGTCATAGTCTTTGAATGCGTCGTCCAGGTCGCCTTTCGCTGAATAAACGGTTCCCCTGTTATTATAAGCATCCGCAAAAGCTGGATTCAATTCTATGGCCTTATTTATATCTTTTATAGCTTGATCGTAGCTACCTGCATCATCGTAAGCTTTTCCACGGTTGTTATAGGCATCTACATACTTTGGCTTCAGTGCTAAGGCTTTATCATAGTCTTTGATTGCACTTCCAAACTTGCCTTCAGCTGAATAAACACTTCCCCTGTTGTTATAAGAAACGGCATAATCTGAATCCAGTTCTATAGCCTTCGTAAAATCTTCGATTGCTCCTTCAAAATCATTTCTATTATCTCTTGCAAATCCTCTGTTAATGTACATTAAAACATTATCAGGGTTTTGGGAGATGGAAGAATCATAAAAAGTAATCGGGTCAGAATAAGAACGAGACTTTATAAAAGTTGAATAAGACAGTAAAGCGAGGACACAAAAATAGCCGCCACTAACTGCGATCTTTCTTTTCATGTCCTTTGCTTCAAGCCATTTCTTGGGAATGCTGAAGAGCACAAACAACAATATGCCGATTAATGGAAGAAGAAGACGATGACTTAGATAATCTATAAATTCTATTTTAATTATCAGTGTCGGCAGCAGTAAAAGTAGAAACCATGACAAACAAAATATTTTCTCCTTTTTTGTTCTTTCTTTGTTAATGAAAAATATCGCGATAATTAAAATTATTATTCCGAGGCCGGGCTAAGGTATAAAAGAGAGAAAAACTAAAAATCAGAGCGCTATCAAAAGGTAAAAACAATCTAGCCAAAGATTCGGGTATCGTTCGTAGATTTGATACGAGTATTCCCAATCCAACATCATTCTGATTTAATAGATTTCCAGTCGCTATTGATCGGAGCCAAAACCAGAATATGCCTGAAATAAAGTAAAGTGCAATATTGAAAAGGTATTTTCTTTCAAAACGTTTTTCAAAGGAAAAAGTGAAGTAGTATAAAATGAAAAGAAAAGGGAGAAATGCTGCGGTTTCTTTACAGAATAAAGCAATAGTGAAGGTAAGCCAGTGCAGGAACAAGTAGATCAGTTTTTTCTTCCGAAGGTGTTCGATCAAAAACAAAAACGATAATAAAGAGAAAAGTGCCAGCTGCAATATCTCCCCTTGCGGGTATCCATGCTACAGAAGAGATGAAAAGCGGGTGAGCACAATAAATCAACGTACTGAGTAATGCCAGCTTTGATGGTATTAAGAACTTTCTGAGCAAAAGAAACAGCGAGCAGGCTATTAACCCCCAGAGCAAAATATTAGTAAGGTGGTACATCCACATATTGTTTCCGCCCGACAACTGTATGTCAGCCATGTACGATATCGTTTGCAGAGGCCGATAAAAGTTGCTGCTCTTTAAAAGAAAGGCATCCCGAAGGAACGCCTGGGGTACATTTCTCAAATCGCTCAAAAAACCAATGTGGTTTGAAATTATTTCATGGTCATCAAAATCGATAAAGCCGAAGCGAAGGGTTTGCAGGTAAAGCAAAACTGGCAGACAAAAAACGACAATAAGAAGAAGGATTGTACCTCTCTTGTTTCTGAGAAAGGTCAAAAGCATTCGCTTGGAACGTAACTTTTCTTTTTTGTTCGCAGTTAAATTCTTCTTCAATTTTCTTTGTGTCATTTACTTCATTAAAAGGAATGTAGAATTTGGGACTATTTTTTCTTTAATTTTTCGTACATTTTAAAATCTTGCTCGGCTTCTCTTAACATGCCTTTATCTTTATAAGTATTTCCCCGATCGAAATAAGCTAGTGCGAAATTCGGATTCAGTTCTATGGCTTTATCAAAGTCTTTGAATGCCATTACAAAGTCGCCAATTGCTGAAAATGCAATTCCCCGGTCGCAATAAGCGTCTGCATAAATTGGATCAAGTTCGATGGCTTTATTATAGTCTTTGATTGCCATTTCATGGTGACCCTCATCTAAATAAACATTTCCCCTGTTGTTATAAGCACTAGCATAATTCGGATTTAGTTCTATGGTTTTATCGTAATCTTTGCTGGCCTCCGCAAGGTCATCTTTAGCTCCATAAACGTTCCCCCGATTGAAATAAGCCAGCGCAAAACTTGGATTCAGTTCTATGGCTTTGCCATAGTCTTTGATTGCCATTTTACGGTCGCCAATGGCTGAATAAGCAAATCCCCGGTTGTTATAAGCCAATGCAAAATCTGGATTCAATTCTATGGCTTTATCATAATCTTTGATGGCATCCTGAAAGTTGTCTTTACTTTCCTGAGCATTTCCGCGGTTGTTATAAGCAAGTGCAAAATTTGGATCCAGTTCTATGGCTTTATCATAATCTTTGATGGATTCCGCAAAGTCACCTTTAGTTCTATAAGCATTCCCCCGATTGAAATAAGCATCTGCATAATTTGGATTCAATAATATGGCTTTATCAAAGTCTCTAACTGCCCTTTCAAGGTCGCCTATAGCTGAATAGGCAATTCCCCTGTTGTTATAAGCAGCAGCATATCCGGGGCTTAGCACAATGGCTCTTGTAAAATCGTCAATCGCTCCTCGAAAATCACCCATATTATCTTTTACATATCCTCTGTTATTGTACATTAAAACATTATTCGGGTCCTGGGAGATAGCAGAGTTATAAAAAGTAATCGGGTCAGAGTAAGAACCAGAGTTTATGAATGTCAAAGAAGACAGTAAAGTGAGGACACACAAATAGCCGCCGTTAAATACGATCTTTCTTTTCATCTCTTTTTCTTCAAGCCATTTCTTTGGAATGTTGAAGAGCACAAATAACAGTATGCCGATTAACGGAAGAAAAAGGCGATGACTTAAATAATCTATAGATTCTATTTTTATTATCAGTGTCGGCAGCAATAAAAGTAGAAACCATGACAAACAAAACACCTTTTCCTTTTTTGTCCTTTCTCTGCTAATGAAAAATATCGCAATAATTAAAATTATTATTCCAATGCCGGCTAAAGTTTTAAAAAGAGAAAAACTCGGGACAAGGGAGATATCAAAAGGTAAAAAAAAGTTTGCTAAAGATGCAGGTATCGTTTGCAAGTTTGATATAAATGGCGTTAATCCAACATCGTTCTGATTTGGTAAACTTCCAGTTGCGATGGATCGGAGCCAAAACCAGAATATTCCTGAAATAAGGTAAAGGGCAATATTGAGAAGATATTTTTTTTCAAAGCGTTTCTCAAAGGAAAAAGTAAAGTAGTACAATATGAAAAGAAAAGGGAGAAATGCTGCGGTCTCTTTACAAAATAACGCAATTGTGAAGGTAAGCCAGTGCAGGAACAAGTAGATCGGTTTTTTCTTCTGAAGGTGTTCGATTAAAAACAAAAACGATAATAAAGAGAAAAGTGCCAGCTGCAGTATCTCCCCTTGCGGGTATCCATGCAACAGAAGAGATGAAGAGCGGGTGAGCACAATAAATCAACGTACTGAGTAATGCCGGCTTTGATGGTATTAGGAACTTTCTGAGCAAAAGAAACAGCGAGCAGGCTATTAACCCCCAGAGCAAAATATTAGTAAGGTGGTACATCCACATATTGTTTCCGCCCGACAACTGTATGTCAGCCATGTACGATATCGTTTGTAGAGGCCGATAAAAGTGGCTATTCTCCCCGAGAGAGGCATCTGTTAGGAATGCCTTAGACACATTCCTGAAATCGCTTAAAAAAGTGGTGTTGTTTGAGATTAGTTCATTATCATCAGCATACGTAAGGCCAAACCTAAGAGTTTGCAAATAAAGCAAAACAGGAAGGCAAAAAACGACAATAAGAGGAAGGATTATATCTTTTTTATTCTTCAGAAGAGTCACGACTATTTGCGCTTAATGTAATTGCACTTTGTTGAGAGTTAAATCCTTATTCATATCGTTCATGGTTTTTTACTTCATGCGAACAAAAGGGTTTCCTTAACAACCTGGAGATTGGGGCAGCTTAAAAGTTATTTGCACAATTATTCTGATGCCGGCCGCCTTCGGGTCGGGAGAATTTGTTCGATAATGGCTTGCCTCTCCTGTTCCAGTTTACTTGCTGCGACACACGCGAAAACCCGTATCGTCATACCTGCTATTTGCTGCGTTGCTGCCACGGAAAGTCGAGGCGCAGCAGTAGTCGGAGCCGAGCCAACCGCCACCCCTCCAAACCCGATCAGATCCCCTGGTATTGACTAACGAGTCTCCAAGCCAGTCCCAGCACCATTCTCTTACATTACCCGACATATCGTAAAGATCCAACTCGTTTGGTTTCAGGAGACCGACAGGTTTTGTTTTGTCATGGTTATATTCTATCGCAGGATAGTTCCAAAATCCATCTAAGCGTTTATCTCCAGAATTTTGCCAATACCATGCCACTTCATCTATGCTATCGCTTCCGCTGTACGTGTAGTTCTTGCTCATCTGACCTCCACCCGATGCATATTCCCACTCCACTTCTGAAGGCAATCGATAACCGTTAGCTCCCGCATTGATCGTTACCAGCCATTTTAAGCTGTCTAATTTGCTCGTGTTATTCGGGTCTCTTTTATTGCTGTCTATGTTGTAAAACGGTTTTAAGCCTTCTCTTATACTCCTTTTATTACAGTACTCAAGACAATCATACCAGCTTACCGTTTCAACCGGCAAATTGTAGCCTTTGAATTTAGAGGGATTACTTCCCATTACTTCAACCCACTCCTTTTGAGTTACCTCATATCTACCGATATAAAAGTCCGGCACTGTTACACCTTTTCCGTAGAGGTTGGACTTCGTGTCCTTAAAAGTGCCGCCTTTGACCAATACCATATTTTCAGTCACTTTTCGCGAACAAGCACTGACAAGAACCATCATTGGAAGTAAAACGGAAATTAATAGTTTTCTCATTAAAATATCTCCTTAAAAATTATAGTCAACGTTATATGCCTCCACTGCCATAATTTCCGCCCGGCAATGCCGGGGACAACTTGGCGGCCGGCAATAAATCGCGCCTGCTTAAATTTCTCGACCGCTAAAACAGCAATGTAGATTTCCAAAACGTCCTTTTCAAGCCAAATCGGCGCAGGCGTGTTCCCTCCCGCTTTCCGGGCCCGAACATGGACGCTTACATGTTAGCCGTCATTGACTTAAGGGGAAGGTAATCTTACTCATTCAGGCTTTCGACGATGCTCGCTACGTAATTGCCGGGGTCGCTACAACTGTCGAATGTTTTAAGCGAAGAGCGGCCTCGTATGTCTGTCAATGTCTGAAAACATTATCAAGAAAAAACACGGAAACAGTTTATCTCTTATCGTGCTCAAGTCATTGCTGCGCTCAAACCGGTTTCACTGAACGGGAATCTTGAACGATGATTATATTGATCCAACTTGGTATTTCCCCGCAGATCAGATAAATTCTGTGGTCAAAGTGAGGCATGAAATACTTAATTCAGTCATTTACCGGAGATCACAGCAATGAAAACATTTATACTTATCTCGATGACTCTTCTCGTATCATTTTGCGGGAGCTCATTTTCCCAAATTGCTCATAGTGATAGCGCTCTATTCATTCAGCCGAAAAATGAGTTTGTTGATTCTGAAAGCGCGTCTCTAAACAGATTTTACCATCGTAACGACACGACTATCGAAAAGGTAATTAGTGTTAATTTCAGCCGCTTCGACGCGCCGAAATCGGTCGATGAGTTTACCCAATACTGGCACAACCCGACCTTATCTCAGGGAAACACCGGAACGTGCTGGTGTTTCTCGACGACGTCTTTCCTTGAATCTGAAGTGTACCGCCTGACCAAAAGGGAAATGAAATTCTCGGAGATTTACACCGTTTATTGGGAATACGTCGAAAAAGCCCTCGGCTACGTGAGAGCAAGAGGGAACCAGGAATTCGGCGAAGGCTCTCAGGCGAATGCAGTCCTGCGCGCATGGAAGAATCACGGCGTCGTTCCCGAAAACGATTATACGGGGCTTCTGAACGGACAGCCATTTCACGATCACTCGAAACTGTTTGCAGAATTGGATTCATATCTAATGTCCGTTAAAGCAGCGAATGCATGGGATGAAACGACAGTCGAGAACACGGTCAAATCTATACTGAACCATTACCTCGGAACGCCGCCGGACAAAATCGACGTCGCCGGAAAATTGCTGACGCCGGAGGAATATTTTAAGCAGGTCGTGAAGTTGAACCTTGATGATTATGTCGCGCTGGTTTCGTTCTCCGACCGTCCATATTACACATGGGTCGAATATAATGTCCCGGACAATTGGTGGCACAGCAAAGAGTACTTCAATGTTCCATTGGATGAATTCATGGATGCTATCAAAACGGCGGTACATTCGGGTTATACTATGGAGATCTGGGGCGATGTTTCCGAGCCGGGGATTGACGGACATGCAGGGATTGCCGTGATTCCGAGTTTTGATATCCCGTCCCAATACATAGATGCGAACGCGCGAATCTTCAGGTTTTACAATGGTACAACCTGCGATGATCACGGGATACACCTAATAGGGTACACGCAGAAGGACGGCAAAGATTGGTTTCTGATAAAAGATTCCGGGTCGGGATCGAGGAACAACAGCATTCACCCGGGATATTATTTTTACAGCGAGGATTACGTGAAGTTGAAAATGCTCGGCATCATGGTTTCGCAAGGTGCAATACCTCAGATCGCCAGCAAGATGAAGAATTGATTATCCGACATTGTTCGATGGCATAGCGGCAAGTTGAATTGTGGAGAGTTTTTTCCATCATAATGCGTATATGACGGTCTTCGTGACGGTTGCATTCAGCGGCGAGTTCGGTCTGTTTGCGGGCGTTGCACTCGCACACGCCGGGTCGATGACGCTCCCGGGAGTAATCGTGCTTGGGACTGCGGCTTCCTTCGTCGGAAACATGTTTTATTATTATGCCGGAAAAATTCTGTGGAACAAGTGGGGTATTCTAAAGAGAAATTTCGGCGCGAAGGTACAGGCGACTTCCAAGATCGTCCGGCGATTCGGCTCTCCTTTGATGTTGATCGCTCGATTTTTTTACGGTGTCAGAAACATTATCCCGATCACTTTAGGAGTCTACAGCGTGAACGTTGCAGTTTTTGTGGCCTATAACATTATCGGCGCATTTGCCTGGGCATGGTTCTTCACCGAAGCCGGAAACCTTTTCTCCATTCACGTCTTAAGAAATTTCACAAGCTTTCGGACTGGACTTCTTTGGGGAATAGTCACTTCGGCAGCGGTTGTAGTTTTGTATTTGGTGATCCGAAAAACAGTGTCGAGAGTCAATTCTAAATCGTAAATTCTCGATTTTGTCCGAAGGGCTTCGGCAAAAAATCGGCAATTACAAATATAAAATTCCCCGAAGGGCATTCGGACAAATTTTACAATTGCTTTATTGCGTTCCATCATGGCAGTCCGTGCAAAGCCCCTCTTTCCATGCATCGCCGATGTCGACAGGATGTTGAAATGCGACACCTTGAAGGTTGATCTCTTCCTGCGGCTTTGTACCCTGACCTAATATTACATGGCACGTCTCGCAATTATTCGGTATGATTTGTCCATCGGCAGATTTATGATTGCCGTCGTGGCATCTGAAGCAGCCTAAATATGTCTCGTGTCCTATGTCGTTCCTGTATGCCCTCCAATCGACTCTCATATAAGGGAAAAAATTTTCCTTATAAATCGATTGAAGCGATGCCACTGCTTCCTTGATTTGCGAATTTTGCGTGGAAGCTATATTCGGATATTTGTTCTTATAAAAAGATTCGACCGATAATGCTATGCTGTCGAGTGCATCTTCTGTATTGACATACCTCGGGATCAGTGTGTTGACCGCAGTCTGTTTTATCCACGGAAGATCCGGGCTGATTGCTCCGCTTGCCATTGCATCGTTGACCGCATCTTCGGGCGACTTGATGATATGTGTCGGCCGATCGTGGCAATCAATACAATCCATTGTTTTGACTTCCGAATCTTTCACTGAATCCGGAGTGAACGGATTATTAGTGGTTGCAAAGACTTCGCTTTTTCCGTTCGCCTCGACTACACGCACCCATGGAATGTCCTGCAAAGCGGTGTCAGTCGATAGGTATTGAACATTATGTGTGACATGCCAATGTACGGGGGGAAGTTGTACTTCACCGGAGGTGCTCCTCCCGATCTTGATTAGCATATCTATTGTCCATCGAGTGTTAGCGGAATCTTCCAAGTAGAATGCTCTTGTTATTCGGCGCTCACCGACAAATGATGGGGGCCAATGGCATTGTTCGCAAGCCGCTCTCACAGGTCGCAAATCTTTTATCGGTGTCGGAATAGGTTGAGGGTATTTATGAAAGATGACGGAATAAACCTGATACGCGCCGGAGAGTTTCGATTGGACGTACCAGCTTGCGCCCGGGCCGACATGACACTGCACGCACGCAACTCGTGCGTGAGGCGAATGTAGATAGGTCGTGTATTCCGGCCTCATTACGGTATGGCATACTTTTCCGCAGAAAGTGACGGACTCGGTAATTTCGAATGCCCTATACCCTCCTATTGACGTGAAGATCATCAGAAGAAGAGTGCCTGTGGCGAAGAGCATGAATGCAGTTCTTTGTTTGCCGTCGTTCAAGTCTATCCGAGGTAAACGCGGCTTGCCCATTTCAACGGCTCTATTCCGTCGTCTTCGTTCGATAAGCGCACCGATCGGAATTATTACCAGGCCAAGGATTAGAATGCTCGGAAGAAGAATGTACGTAACAATTCCAAAGTACGGTGGAAACGTACCCCAGATTACATTCGTAAGCATCAAAAGAATAACCGATCCGAATGTTACGGCGGCAATTATTACGCCGACCATACTTGTCGGATTGTAAAAGAGATCGGGAAATCTTCTACCCTTCATCGTTACCTCTGTAATTCAATTTATAATGCCATTATCTTTTTAATATTGTCACAGGATGTGAGCCATGAATCATCGAGCTATGAGCGTGTTAAGGTGCTCAAATTAAGACATTATTGTCATTCACTGCAACACACCTAAAAAACTGTTTAATCCGTCTTATTAGATAGAGTCTGTCCATTTTACGAGGCAAGGAATATATCGCGACTTAGCCTGTGGCTGATGCGCCTCTCGGGCTGCGGCGTCCTTCGTTTGCCAAACGGGTAATCACCCATTAAATCCCTTTCTCGTTCCAGCTTGAAACTTTATATTCTACTATGAGCAAACAATTGAAGGTTTTCCCGGCGAATCTCGGACTTGCCGGAATAGGAATTATAGCGATAGTCTCCATGATGCTTCTCACCGCACCGGCAGCATTTCCGCAGGTTGAAAATCTCACAGGCAGCAATACTCAAGTCGATTCGGATTTGAAATTCGGGCTTGAGCTATTCAAAAATAAGATGTACGATCTTGCCGAGGAACAGTTCACAAAATTTTTGCAGGAATATCCCGCCTCTTCTTCGGCGGCGCAGGCAAAATATTATCTTGCTATGTCGCAGTTCGACCAAAACAAATTTGCTGCTGCGGCGACGAGTTTTCAGACTTTTTCGATACAGTATCCGAACGATCCGCTTGCGCCGACTGCGTGGATGAACGCCGGCGAATCTTACGCGAAGGTCGGCGACAACGCCAACGCCGGTTTGTCTTACGAGCGGCTTCAGGCTTTCTATCCGAAGGATATTCATGCGGCCAGCGCGCTGGTAAATGCCTCGAAATATTTCATACTATCGGGGGATACCTCGCGTGCAGAAATTGCGCTTCTCAATGTCGTGCAGGATTATTCTACCACCCCGGATTATTTCGATGCGACCTTTCAGCTTGGGAATTTATATTTCAACTGGGGAGATACCCTCAAAGCCGAGTTCCGGTATAAGGCGCTTTTGTCTTCCGACAACGATTCGGTTCGTGTCATTGGGCTTTTCGCGCTCGGAAGGCTGAGCGATGCGCGCGAATTATCCGAGCAAGCCGAAAAATACTTCGAAGACGCCGAGCATTTGAAAATTGCTCCATGGAGTAACGATGCGATACTCGAAAGCATTGAGATTGACATCGGCTCGGGAAATTATTCTCTTGCGCTCCACCGGGCCAGCGGGATAGAGAATGCCGACCTGACTGCAGATCAGAGGGAGAAGCTTGAATTTGAAAAAGTCTATGCTTCGCTTGCGGTCGGAGACAGTGCAGTTTCAAAGAGCCTTTCTCGAAAGTTGAAAACGCTTCCGGCGGGTTATAAAATGAAACTGGCGTCCTTGCTGAAGATAAAAAGGAGGTACGCCGACGGCATCGCTCTCCTGGCGAGTCTTCCTCCAAATGACGCGACGGACGAATCCGTGAGTTTATACGCAGAACTTGCGTTCAGAGCAGGGAAGATGGGATTGGCAGATTCTCTCTTATCATGGTACATCGACCGATCCAAAAATCCGACTGCAGAGTCAATAGTGAAGCTGCTCGATATAGAAAATCTCTACCTGTCTATTTCTCCGATCGCCGCAAACGCAGGAAGAAATGCCGATAAGGCGCGTCGGACTTTTTATTCGTACCAGAATGTCTTGAAAGATTTTCCCGATGCGTATCTATATTACAAGGCTCGCTTTGAAGATGAAGACAAAAGTTACGAAAGCGCCATGGACGATTACCGTGAATTGCTTGCAACTTATCCTGAATCCGACTACTCGCCGGATGCCGACAGCAGTTTAAATTACATTTCAAATTATACAAGCATAGATTACAAAAGCGCCGTGTCAGCTTTAGCCGATATTGTTTCCGAGCAGGCGGTGTCATCGGGTGGCAGCTTCGCCGCTCTGTTTCAGCTTGGAGAGCTGTTTGAGAACGATTTAAAGGAATGTGGCAAAGCGGTCAGGATTTATCGACAGCTTTCTTCGGTCACTGTCGGAGATACTGAAAGAATGTCGGATTATCTACTTGCGGGCGCGCTTGAAAAAGCTGCCGGAGGTATGGGCGACAAGAATTCCGAGTCGTACTCGATTTACGAGAGGCTTGCTTCGGATTTGAAAAACGATTCGATAGCCGAGAATTCACTCTTTCACGTGATGAGGATTCAGTGCGCAGCGGGAGACTCCGTTGGAGCGGAAAATTCCGCATTGGGTTTTCTAAAGAGGTTTCCGAACTCCGAGCATGCACAGGCTGTTTATTGTCTGCTCGCGGAAATACTATACAGCAGCGGCGCGTATCCGGAGGCGATCTCTCAGGCTGAACTTGCCGGGTCGTTGTCCTGCGCTAAATTAGTACTTGCCCGGTCTGAAATCGCCGTCGATTCATTCTCAAACGCTAAATCGACTCTCGAAGGTTTTTTTAACTCCGATCCTCCAAATAGATACTTGTTCGACGGCCAATTGCTTTACATTCACCTTTTGCAGAAGATGAAAACGGATGCAGAGCAGGCGTATTTGAATTTTCTCTCTATGCTTGTCCCTTCAAAGTATAAAGATAAAATCACAGAGCAGTTCGGCGACTATCTTTTTAAGACCGGCCGTTACGACACCGCGTACGCGGTGTACCGGACAATCGGAGAGGAGCAATTCTGGTACACGGACCCGCCGTCTCTTATTTATAAAATGGCATATTGCAAATTGAAGTCAGGAAACGATAACAGTGCTGGATATCTTTTCCAGCGAGTCGTAACGAGCTCGGAGGATCCTGTTGAGATTTCCGATTCGTACAATCAATTAGGGAAGATTTATGAAACGCTTGGTGATAAGCGGATAAGTGCGTCTTTTTTTGAGAAAGCAGGCTCCGGCGATATTGCAGCACTTGTGAGCGCGGGCGATACATATTTCAGGATGGGCGATTACGATGATGCCGTGCAGGTCTACAGGAAAATCCTCAACGAAACCAACGTCGATACATTGAAGGCATTCTCTGCGGCGCGCTTGATTGATATAGATTACAAAAACGATAAGATCGAATCTGCCGATGCAGCCGCAGCAGCATTCAATAAGAATTATCCCGGGAAAAACAATGAATACCTCGCGCGATTCCTGGTAGACAAAGCTGAGTATCTTATCAAAAGTAAGAAATACGAAGAGGCACAGAAAATTCTCGATCAGGTCAAGAGCGATTTCGATGACACTTCCGTTTATCCGGCTTCACTCCTCGATCAGGCGAGGATCATGGTCGAGGTCGGCCACATAGACAAGGCTCAGGAAGAACTGATCGGCCTAGTGAAAAAATTCCCCGCGAGCACCGCCGCACCAGCTGCACATTTCGAGCTCGGCAATATTTATTTTGCCAAGGAGAAATTCCAGGATGCGATAGACAACTTTAGAACCGTCTGCACCGATTCGACAACCGACCCGGATTTGCTGCGCGACGCAATGAGCAGACTTATCAGCTCCTATGAATCTGCTGGGCAATATGACGGCGCGCTCGACAATGCCAGAAAATTCATTGCGAAGTATCCTGACGATCCGTCCGTAATGGACATGAAGATCAAGGTCGGCGTTCTTTATGAGGAGTTGAGATATTTCGATCAGGCGTTGATTGTATTCCAGAATCTTGCGAAGGAAGCCAGTCGTGATTATCAGGCCGAACTTCATTATTATGTCGGTGCTATCTATGACGACAAAGGTGATTACTCGAACGCAATCTTAGAATTTCTGAGAGTGCCATATCTGGCTTTGCCAAACGAGGTGATCGACTGGGCCGCTCAGGCATACTACATGGCCGGTAAGTGTTATGAGCAATTGAACAAGCCGAACGAGGCAATCGCCATGTACCAAAAAATAGTGGATAAACCGCATACCGACCCGACGTTCGTCACGGGCGCGGAGCGGGAAATAAACAGAGTGAAGGCACTGTTGAAATGACGGAAACCGAAAAGTGATGAGCACATAGCATGTTTGAGAAAGAAATTTCAGGCTACGGTTTCAATATTGCGAAGCAGTACACGGGTGAGCGCATTCCACTCGCGTCGCTATTGAGCGATGTTGATCTGCCGGATGGCTTCAAGAGATTTGTCGAAGCTGAAGTCGATGGCATGATCGATGAAGAAGGATTGGTTGAAAGCAGGACGGGAAGATTCGATTTGACAGCGCCGGAGCTTCAAGCGTTGCTTAAGGAAGTCCGTCATGTCCTGAAGAATTCTTTCGAGTTTTCACGAGACGAATTCCTGGATCTTTCAGAGAAAGCGTCGAAGTTCATTTTCAATTATGTGATCCGCCCGCGATGGACCTTTGAAAAGTTTCTTTTCAAGGGCGAAGCGGAAATTGATAAGTCCAGTATCGATAAAGCGATGAGATTCTTCAGCGATTATTCGTATTATCTGAGGGGAATCGCGGAGTTTCTAGAGCTTCACAAGCAGGCTACGATCGATGTTGAGACATGGAAGCAGCTCCATGTCAAAATGGACGAACAGCTTTTGGGCATGCTTCCTTCGAATTTAGACAGCCTTACGATATCGCTGTTCAAGCTGTTCCGGTTTGCAACAGGAAGCAAGCGAGTACCGACCGATGCCATGATCCTTTTTTTCAAGGACAAGTCGGCAACGGATATCGTGGACCGGCTCGAGTTTACGAAAGAGAACAAGAACATCCCGTCACTTGATTTACCGGATCTTGAGATAATACTACAGGCCACATCGAGAGAAGTGAGCCAGAGAATCGAAGTGCTTTCGAGCGTAGAAGAGCCGCCTAAAGAGTTTAGAACGTTCGAGAGGCAAACGGTGACGAATCCGCTTATGCCTGACACAAATCAAAAGCTGTCAGTTCCTATTGACGGAGCGATAAATTCTGGTCAAAACAATTCTCAATCGGAAGAAGTCTCTAATCTCGAAGAGTCTCAACATCTCCCTCCGGATCGTGGGCAGCAACTAGACCGGCAGCTGCTGTCCGAACCGGAAGAGAAGAAAGTGAAAACTCCTTCCCTTCGAACTCATTTAACTGCCAAGGAGGAAGGGAGAATCATCAGAAAGATATTCGGCGGAAGTAAATCAGGGTATCATATCGCAATTCATAAATTAGATGAGAGTCAGGATTGGAAGAGCGCCTCAAAGATCGTCGAGGGTATATTCATCGATAACGGCATCGATCCCTTTTCAAAATATTCGGTAATCTTTACGGAAGCCGTCAGCGCAAAATTCCGTCCGAAGCAATAATGCGTTTTGTCGATGAAGCGATAATTCACGTCAAGGCGGGCGACGGCGGAAATGGATGCGTAAGCTTTAGGCGCGAGAAATTTATTCCCCGCGGTGGTCCTGACGGCGGAAACGGCGGAAGGGGCGGCAGCATATTTTTGCACGCGGACAAAAGCCTGACAACACTTCTCGATTTTCATTATCGTGCCTCATTTAAAGCCGGGCGTGGGCAGCACGGGCAGGGTTCGGGTAAATTCGGGAGAAGCGCAGACAACATGATTATCAAACTGCCGGTTGGAACACTTGTTGAAGATGCCGGGACAGGGGGAACGATTGTCGATATGGTAGATGACGGGCAGGAATTTGTGATTGCAAAAGGCGGCAGAGGTGGAAAGGGAAATGCCGAATTTGCCACTGCGACAGACCGCGCCCCGCGGCGCGCAGATCCGGGTGAATTGGGCGAAGAGAAAACTCTCAAATTAGAATTGAAGCTTCTTGCCGACATCGGACTTGTCGGGTTTCCGAATGCTGGGAAATCAACTTTGCTTTCCGTCATTTCTGCAGCGAAGCCGAAGATAGCAGATTATCCGTTTACAACGCTTGCACCTGTACTTGGTATAGCCAAATACCAGGAGCACTCTTTTGTTGTCGCGGATATGCCCGGCCTCATTGAGGGAGCAGGCCACGGCAAGGGGTTAGGGATCTCTTTCCTAAAGCATATCGAGAGAACAAAGGCAATTGCAGTTCTTATAGAGTCTTTATCGCCCGACCCGGCCGGTGATTATGAAAAATTAATTGAAGAGATGAAAATCCACAGCGCGGGGCTGCCCGGGAAGGTAAGGGTAGCTGTTTTCACAAAGATGGATGTTGCAGATGATGGCTGCATCGCTCGGCTGAAAAAACTTAAACTGCCCAAAAATGTGAAGAAGAAATTTATCAGCGCGGTAAGAGGTGACGGTATCGAGGAACTGCTCGAGACGTTTTGGGGAGCGTTGAAAAAATAATGAAGACAAGAAGGCAAATCTTCTCAAGGATTTTTTTCATCCCTTGCAGCTGTGAGGTACAGCGGGCTCTTGACAAAGGTGGAAATAAAGGTGTGCGCTTGACGAACCCCTTTCATCGATTCCGTTAATTGATATTTACTTGATTCCTTCTACATCTAGCAAGCAGGTTAGCAGATAATATCCGGTTTTCGGGAAAGAAATCGCTTTACGAAAAGTGTTCTCTCGTAATCACCTTTTTGACTTCCACCTTTAATTTTCCCTCATCCCGGCGAGTGATTTCCTGATAATATCGATGCCCTCATCGACTTCCGATTTCTTCAAGTTAAGCGGCGGCCGGAAGCGGATGGTTCGCTCGCCGCAACCGATGAGAATCAAGTTCCTTTCGAATGCTGCCTGTCGCAGCTCAAGCCGCCTTTCGTGCGTCTGCATATCGAAGGCGCAAAAGAGTCCGAGTCCGCGCGTGTTGAAAATGAGATGCGGAAACTCCTCCTCAATTTCTTTCAGCTTGCCGAGCAGGTATTCGCCGGTTTTAGCGGCGTTTTCTATAAGCTTTTCTTCTCGAATTATTTTCAGGAATTTTGTGAACCGTACCATGTCGGTTAGATTGCCGCCCCACGTGCTGTTCAATCTCCCGGAAATATTGAACACATTTTCCTTGACCTCATCGAATTTCTTGCTTGCAAGGAATCCGCACACCTGAGTTTTCTTTCCGAATGAGATTGCGTCCGGCTCGACAAAATGCTGGTGTGCCCACATCTTGCCGGTCAGTCCTACGCCTGTCTGGACTTCGTCCATGATCATGATGATGTCGTTCTCTGAGCAAATCTCGCGGAGGCGGACGAAAAACTCTTTCCGAAAATGATTATCTCCACCCTCAGCTTGTATCGGCTCGATTATGAGTGCAGCAATATTTTTTCCGTACTCGACGATGGCTTGCTTAAGCTGGCTGACGGCGATTTGTTCTTCCTGTTTCACGAAGCGGATGTTCTCATCGGTGAGAGGGAACTTGATTGAAGGATTGTGAATGCGCGGCCAGTCGAATTTCGGAAAGTACTTTGTCTTGATCGTGTCCGTGTTTGTAAGCGAGGTTGTATAGCCCGTCCTGCCATGGAACGCATTCCTAAAATGAATGATCTTCATTTTGTTTTCGTCATCCGCCGAACGGTAAATGCCGGACTTAAGGTTCTTGTTCATTCTGTAATCGAAAGCAGCCTTTAAAGCGTTCTCGACGCCGAGGGCGCCGCCTTCGATAAGAAAAACATGCGGCAGGTATTCCGGTATGGCAATTTTTGAAAATGTATTCATAAACTCTGCCATTTCTACCGTGTAAGCGTCTGAGTTTGACGGCTTCGCAAGTGAAACGTACGCAAGCTTCTTCATAAAGGCCGGAGTCGTCATCTTTGAATGATTGAATCCGATCGGGGAGGAGCCGAAGAATGTGAAGAAATCCAGGAAATGTTTTTTTCGCTTGGCATCAAAGACATAAGACCCTTTGCTCTTTTTCAGATCGAACACAATATCGAAGCCGTCAACAAGCAGATGATGTCGCAAAATATCCATCACCTGTTCGGGTTTTATTTTTGACTGGAATGATTTCTTACGGACCTTTTGCATTGTTAACTCCCATCAGCAGATAGTTTTCGGCTTACAGTTCGTCGCTATCGGCCGCGAACTTTGAGCTTATTAATCCGGACTGAAAAAAAGGATGATCGATAAAATTAATATCAGAATTGGAAGCAGTGAAAAAAAGAGGATATAGTGCATCGGCCGGCTGAGTATAAACTCGTTTTCACGAAAGAGATGTTTGCTGACAAGATGTGATCCTCCGGCACATGCGCCGCCCGCCAATGCGACTAACGTTATTGATTTTATCGGACCAAGTGAGAATTTCAAAAATGTCAATTGCGCCGCCAATGCAATCGTCAGCCCGAGGAGCAAGCCGTAAAGGCCGCCGAGCCACACCATAAACGGCTTATTCCGGAGCAGCGGGTACGTTTTCATCCTACTAATCCTAACGCCTTGTATATATAATCGACGTTTTTGAGAAGCATGTTCAGATCAAAAATTTTCGCAAGCTCATCGCGGGATATTTGTCCGGTGATTTCAGGATCCGTCGCAAGCGCAGTCAAGAAGTCTTCCCCTGTTTCCCAGCACCGCATTGCATTTCGCTGCACCATGGCGTACGCGGCCTCTCTTGTCAATCCTTTTCCGATCAGCCGTAACAAGACGTCTTCGGAGAAGAAGAGTCCGTGAGTAATCTGAAGATTCTTCTTCATCTTTTCGGAATAAACGACGAAGTTCTTGAAAATCTTCTGCGATTCTAAAATCATGAAATCGAGTCCGAGCGTCGCATCGGGGAAAATCACGCGTTCGACCGATGAATGAGAGATATCTCTCTCGTGCCACAGTGCTTGATTTTCGAGAGCCGACATTGCGTATGATCTTACAAGTCGCGCCATTCCGCAAATGCGCTCCGCGTTCACCGGGTTTCGTTTGTGCGGCATTGCCGAGGATCCCTTCTGACCTTTTGTAAACGGCTCTTCGGCCTCGAGAACTTCGGTCCGCTGAAGGTGCCGCACTTCGAGCGCCATCTTCTCAAGCGTGCCTGCTGTTACGGCGAGGACCGTCATGTATTGTGCGTGCCGGTCGCGCTGGATAATTTGTGTCGAGGCAATCGACGGCTGCAAACCAAATTTTTTCGCGACGTATTCTTCAACTTCGGGAGAAATATGAGAATAAGTGCCGACCGCTCCGGAGATTTTCGCAACCGATATTTCCTGAATAGCACTTTCGAGGCGCTTCAAACCTCTGCCAAGCTCATCATACCATACAGCCATTTTCAAGCCGAAGGTAACCGGCTCGGCATGAATACCGTGGGTGCGTCCGATTTCCGGTGTGTCTTTGTATCTCAGGCTTAAGTCTCCGATTATCCTTCGGAGATCGAGAAGATGCTTAAGAATAATCTCGCCGGCTTGTTTTAGTTGAATTGCAGATGCCGTGTCTAGAACATCCGAAGATGTCATCCCGAGATGGACGAAGCGCGCGGCCGGTCCGACATTCTCGCTGACGTTCGTCAGGAACGCGATGACGTCGTGCTTGACCGTCTTTTCTATTTCTTCGATCCTATCAACGTTAAACTTCGCTTTCGCTTTAACTTCGGCAACTGCTTCGGTGGGAACTCTGCCGAGCTCGGCCTGTGCTTCCATCGCTGCTATCTCAACGTCGAGCCAGATTCTAAATTTATTTTCTTCGCTCCAGACCGAATTCAGTTCGGCGGGCGAGTAACGCTTTATCATTTATTTATTTCCTTCATTCCAACTTTCAAAGCAAGGTGCAATAATTTTTTATCACGAATAACTTCGAGTACCACTTTGTTTTCAGGCTGTAAGTCATCGAGCTGAGATTGAAGTGCGTCGGCATCGCGGACAGGACCATCCTCGTACTTCAAGATGACATCACCTGATCTAAGTCCCGCTTTTGCTGCCGGGCTTCCAGCTTCCACTTTGCTGACAAGCACACCGGACAGATCCTCCATGTTGAGAGACTTTGCAACTTTTTCGTCGACAGGCCGGAGTTCGATGCCAATCCAGCCGACGCGAACAACTTTGCCGTATTCTTTCAGTTGTTCCACAATGATCCTTACTCTGTTTATCGGGATCGCGAAACCGTAGCCGATATACGATTCGCTCACGCCGCCCGTATAAATCATCGTGTTCATGCCTATTACTTTTCCATTTGCGTCAACAAGCGGCCCTCCGGAATTGCCCGGGTTGATCACCGCGTCAGTCTCTATCATGCCGCTGTAATTCTTTGAACCTGCCGTATTCGATGGGTCATTCTCGCTGCCGTGATTTTCCATTTTCAGGTTCATTCCGAGTGAACTAACTACTCCGACGGTTACCGTTGGCTTATTATTGATCTCGAAAAGTCCGAACGGATTTCCGAATGCAATTGCCCACTCTCCGACGAGGACGCTGTCGCTGTTCCCAAGCTTGCAGTAAGGCAGATGCACTCCGTCAATTTTCAGCAGGGCAATGTCACTGTTCGAATCATGCCCTATTATTATTGCAGGTCTCCTTGTACCGTCCGTCATGGTCACAAGGACTTTCGTCGCATTCTCGACAACGTGGTCGTTTGTGACTAGATATCCGTCCGGAGAAATCAAAAATCCGGAACCTAAACTCTGGATACTCGTATTTTTGCCTTTGCATGAACTGGCGATAGAACGGATCGTTTTCGAAAAACTGTCGAAAGAACGGATCGTTTGCGAAAGGGCCGACTCGTTGTTCCTGCACAGCAGTAACATTTATGCCTACTACCGCAGGGCTGATTTCCTGGACGGACTTCGTAATCGCATTTTCCCGGGTTGAGGTGGGGTCATCCTGGGGGCGAAATGTCGATTGAGAGCGCGCTGTCTGCGCAAAAAGACAAAGGAAGAGCACCAATAAAATCGGTACAGATTTTCTGAGAGATGGAAAAGTCACTGAGAATTCCCTTTCATTTGGAAATAGCTCGCAGTATGCATTTGTCTTTCTCGACCAAAGGCTCATGCGTATGGGCGCAGTTGTTGACTGCTGACAATCTCCAATCATTATAGGTAAAAATGGAGAGAGTTTCAATTAACGGAAAGCGAATGGGCTTTCATAGAATCGGGGGAACAGTTTTGGCGCTACGGAGAAGTGGCGAGCTATTGGAAGTGTCAGACTTTCTGAGTGTGAACTTCAGTGGGTGTCGCGTTCTATGCTTTTTTGAGATAAGGGAGATGAGAAACAACAACTGGGTTATCAAAGCCTCGTGCATCGTGAAATAAATCAGCGCCGCGACACTTGATGATATTTTCCTCAGCTGTTTAGAGCAAAAAGGTCGCTTAGATGCCCGCCCCCAGAGAAATCCTCTCGCCGATCAGTATGAGACGCTGACAGTGACAGTGCCTGAATACTGTCCTGCAACGGCGGTACTTGGGATTGTTACGGCGCCACCGACCCAGACAAATAGGTCATATCCGTCAACCAAGCTGCCGTTTGTGGGCTCCGTAAACGGACTCGTTCCCGAAAGATCCGTTGCGCTTGCTTCGGAGTTCGTGGTATTATAAGAATATGCCGCAGTCCACGCTATTGTGTTCACACCGGAAGTCAGGTTTGCGGTTGGACTGATTGTAACAGCCACCGGCGTGCTGGTTGAACCGAGGATTTCGAAGTAGGCTGCATTGCCGGCATTAGCGCCATTCGTGGGGCTGACAGTAATTGATGCACCCTGTACCTGAGCTCCAAAAGTGAGATCACGAACCTTGGTCACTGAAAGTGTAGAATTGATTTGTAAGTTGACGTTAGCACTCGCAGTCCCCGGCCCCGATTGCGCATACGACTCGCTCACGGCAAATGCTGCAAGAAGTAAAGCGACCAAAAGAATTCTATTCAACTTATCTCCCCTTATTCGAGGTTATATTAGTATTTAAAAAATATTTCCATGCGCTCCACCCATTTTCAAAATAGCATTCTCGACACATGAATTGCAAGTCGTGTCATGCTTCCGGTCCGAACGATCCGACAGTTTGCGTGGGACTCACACAAACCGCCGTTTGGCGGCGCCGCCGCGTACGGTGGAGAGCGTCCGAGATATAACGCTGCAATGATCGTGCCGCAAGTGTCAGCACCAAATTTCTATTATTATGATGTTTTACACGCGGTAATTTATGGCTGTAACTAAACCGTAACAGTGGATAGAGAGCGAGTAATGAGAAAAAGCTCCAAACAAACTAAGTCGCGGTGCATTCGCACATGATTTCCAGCTTAGTATCTTTAACCGTGTACCGCCACATCTTTTGGTTAAAAGTTTGCTAGAAGTTTTTTATTCGATTGAGAGTGTTCGATGAGCCGCAGTACGTTCAACATCCCATCTCGTGGAGAAAGGCGGGCTATCGATCTTCTCAAAGATTGATATGCCGGCAGGTCTTCGCCGAACAAGAGTTCCTCTCTCCTCGTCCCTGACACGTTGAGATTTATCGCGGGAAAAACCCTTTCGTTTGCAAGGTCGCGATCAAGTACAAGTTCCATGTTACCGGTTCCCTTGAACTCCTGAAAGATCAATTCATCCATTCTCGAGTTTGTATCGACAAGGATAGTTGCGGCAATTGTAAGTGAGCCGCCGTTTTCAAATTTCCTCGCTGATCCGAAAATTTTCTTGGGAACTTCCAGCGCCCGAATATCGACTCCGCCGGACATTGTTCTGCCGCTGCTTTTTTGGTGAGTGTTGAAGGCACGACCCAGTCGGGTAAGAGAATCGAGAAGCAGAACGACGTCTTTTCCTGTTTCGACTTTTCGTTTGGCATATTCCGGTACAAGCTGTGCTAGCCGGACATGGCTTGCAAGGTCGTTATCGTTCGAGCTTGCGAAGACTTCACCCCTGATCGTCCGCCGCATGTCGGTTACTTCCTCAGGGCGCTCGTCGATAAGAAGGACTATCAATTCGATCTCCGGCGCGTTTGCATTTAACGCCTGAGCGATTTGCTGAAGCAGAATTGTCTTGCCGGCTTTCGGTGGCGAAACGATCAGCGCACGCTGCCCTTTGCCAAGCGGACAGAAGAGATCTACAATCCGCATAGCACGATCCGACTTCGGGCCTTCAAGCGAAATTATTTCGTTGGGCGACAATGCGTCGCGGGAAGAAAAGTCCTTAATCCCTTTCCATTCTTCCGGGCTTAATCCGTTCACGGACTCTACCGTCCGTGCCTCAGGATTCTTGTTACCTGAATTTTCTGCAGTCCCGTTAATAACCACACCTTGTCGGAGTGAATATTTTCCGATCAACGATTGCGAGATGAAGACATCGGATTTACCTGGACCTAATGCCGGGGACAAAGTTCTTACAAAGCCGTGCGCTTGTCGAAGGCTTGCCGCAGGCGCACCACGTCTTGATTCGCCGCGGCGAGACTGGTCTATTTCTAAAAGACCGGAATATGCTATTGTCATTAAATCCTTACTTTAAGAATCTTTCTTTGAATTTCAATTTGTTGGGAAAATAGTTCGATATAATTCTCAACTTCCAAAATCAAAGTATCCAACGCCACAGCGAAGACATGACAGCGAAGTCTGACAATCTAAAACTATTGTCATTTGTTAACGTTGGGGTTTCGAAATTCGGATTTCGAGTTTTGTTCAAGTTGTCCGGATTAGGATACTATAATCTAATCTTAATTGTCCTGTATAGCAAGGGAACGGATGATGGGAAGAAATCGATAAATGTTCACCGAAAGAACAGTAGTGATGGGGGAATGACGCGCAATAAAACCGGAATTGCGGCATACGCCATTCGCGGGCGAAACGCGAAGCTGACGTGCGGCACGAATTATGTCGGCATCCTTGCTAAATCTTCCCGCCGCCTGCGCCAAGTTACGATGAATCCGATTACCATGACTATCACACCCGACCACACCAAATTAATGAACGGCTTTATCGTCGCTTCCAGAACCAGGACTTGTTCTTTCTGCTGAGGCTGCCGCGCAAGTGCCAGAAGTGCGGCATCCGGCGAATCCGTCGCGGGCAAATATCCTAACACGACTGAAGCTTCCTTTGTCTTATCATCCACATGCATGTCCGTCACCGTGAACCGGTCTCCCGATTTCGTCGCTGCAGTGCTGAGCTGAGTTTGTCCGTTTGGGTCTATCTTGTTTGTCGGTGTAATCTCCTCGACTTTACCATTCGCTGTCGTTAAGTCTATTATGGATCCAAGTTCGAATGCCTGGCCAGCTACCATAGCTTGCTGCTGATCGGCGGCAACATGAAACCCTTTGAATGTCAGAGTATATCTACCCAATTTCACTGGACTGTTCAGATTTAGCGGCACAGAAACTCCATACTGGCTGACTTGCGGCCCGTTTCCGCCTTCTTCTTCGAGCGCCTGCGGGGACAGGTATAAATCGCGAGTCAGCATATTCTTACCGATGAAAGCCAGAAGGGCAGGATGGCTGAAGATATCATAATTCACCAGACTGAAGATGTACGGATTGCGCATGATGGCGCCGCCGTTGTAAGAGCTTGCGTACATGACGAGAGGCGCGTTGAACTTGCTGCCGCCGTTATCGACAGTGACATTGTAAGCTGTCTTCTCTTCGTCGAGCTGAGAAGTTCCGACATACGTCAGTTTGTATCCAAAGGCATCGGCTGAACCGCCCAGTGGAAGGGAGAGCGTAACGTGTTTGTCGTAATGAGCCGACGCGATTATTCCGATGAATAGCAAGGACACGCCTATATGGGCGAGTGAAGCGCCCATGAACTTCGGATTACCCTTTGCAACCTTGTAGGCGATTTGAAGATTCACGAACAAAGCGAACGAGCTTGCTAAGAAGAAAAGTATCATTGCGGTCTCGTGCATGCCCGCAAGCACGACGATCGATGTCAAGATCGCGGCCCCAGCGAGGGGAACCCTGATTGTCTTAAGTAAAGTCTGGGAGTTGGATTTTTTCCACCAGAAGAGCTGTCCTAATCCGATCATTGTGGCCATAAAAATCGCCAATGGTAGATTAGTCTTTACATAATAGCTCGGATCGATAGCACTCGCCTGTCCTTTCAGAATATTAGTAATGAGTGGTGCGCTTGTGCCGATCAGCGTAAAACCTGCGATTACCACCAACGACGAGGCTCCTAAAAAGAGTGCAAACTCCCTCGAAGTAAAGGTGTAGTTTATTTTCTGTTTCGGAATGTCCTTCACTCGAATGAAATACAAGGTCAATCCGAAAATTACAAAGAACCCGATTAGTGCAACCAAAAGTACATAGACCCACATCCCTGGAGTTTCGAAGCTGTGGACAGATGTGTCGCCGAGGACTCCGCTTCGGGTCAGAAACGTGCTGTAAAGGACGAGCAGAAACGGCAGCATTCCCATTATAAAATTCGACCTCAGAAATCCGCCGGTACGTCTCTGTACCAGCAAGGTGTGAACGGAAGCCACCGCTACGAGCCATGGAATGAACGAAGAGTTTTCAACCGGATCCCATCCCCAGAAACCGCCCCAGCCTAAAGTTTCATAAGCCCAAAAACCACCGAGCGTAATTCCGAATCCGAGGATTGCCGACGTGAAAAGAGTCCATGGCACAGCGACGTTAATCCAGCCTTTATAATCTTTTCTCAAAAGCCCCGAAACCGCATGAGCGAACGGAACCGCTGTCGAAGCGAAGCCGAGGAATAAAATCGGCGGATGAATCACGATCCAGAAATTCTGTAGAAGCGGATTCAATCCTCTGCCGTCATCCGGCATAAAACCCGCTTGAGCGTTTTGAGGCCACGTATGCCAGACGTACTCGAAAGGATTCTTTACGACTGCGAGCATAATCAAGAATGAAGCTATTGCAGAATAGATTCCCATCACTGACGATTCGTAATGATGCTTTCTCGAGTAGTTCATCAATATCAGTCCGATGATGCAGGTGTACATCGTCCACAGCATGAAGCTCCCTTCCTGTCCGACATAGAAAGTAGAAACCAGGAGAGCGGACGGGAGTTGAAGGGAGCTGTAGCTCCAGACATAAGTATATTGAAATTGATGAGTGAGGAGCAGGTTCATGAAAAAACCTGCAGTAAGTATGATGGATGTTGCGCCGACGTGATATCCGATTCGTGCGACTTTCAGGGACTTCTCATCCTTGTTAAAGAAACTGTATGTATATGCAAATGCGGCAGTCAGCATTCCACCGAAAGCCACAAACGTCAATAGACGCCCAATCATGATCTCATCTCAATTGATTTAAAGTCTAGTAGGACAGGCACGCTCTTCAGCGCTCAGTAACTTGTGCTGCTTGCGGATTGCGCTGACGCTTCGGGCCCCGTTTTCGACTGGTATTTGGATGGGCACTTTGTCAAAACATCGCTGGCATGGAACACTCCATCTTCATATTTGCCTTTTGCTACAATGTCGTTCGCGATCTCAAAATTGTTCGGCTTAGCTCCTGCCAGAACCACGGGCAAAATGGTCTTATCGTCATCGCTCATGTAGAAATGAAATGTGTTCGTCTGCGGGTCATAAAAGCTTTGCATGTTTTTCATCCACGTGCCCTTTACTTGAACTGTCCGGTGGGTCTGCTCGGCGGCCTTTGCCGTGACATACTCGATGTTGTTCTGCACGAACGAAATTGCGCCGAAAATTACAAAAGCAACAATCACCAGTCCTGCAATTACGTATTTCCCTTTCACTTGGCGTTCTCCTTTTCAGATTCGCTCCCGCCAGGGGGATCTTCGATCTTCTCGTACAACTTGTTAACCTTCTTATCTAACCAAAGCAGGTAGATAAAAATTCCCAGCCAAATCACAAGAACAATTCCCAAAACCACATAAAGCGAGTGCGCGTTAAGAAAAGTGTATAGTGAGCTCATTTATTGATTCTCCGCGTGATTATTGTAAACTAGCAGTCCGATTCTGGTCCTCAACTGAAGCAGCCAAAAATATAGCACACTGAATCCGAGCAGCGAGGCGTAGAAAACATATCGCATGTTCATGTCCAAGTACATTTTGCCGTTAGAATTGAGAATCGGTGCAACAGTCCCACCGCCGCCCGGATGAAGACTGAACATTATTCGCGGCATGATGAAAACAAAAAACGGGACAGTAACGAATGCAACGACCGAGTATACAGCTGAAAGGGAAGCGCGTCGCTCTTCAACTTCGAGCGCACTTCGAAGAGAAAAATACGCGCCGTAAATGAGGAGCAGGACAAAAATAGATGTCTCTCTCGGATCCCAGTTCCAGAAACTTCCCCAATTGAACTTTGCCCAAATGGATCCGGTAATCGTGGCAAGAACGCTGAAGAAGAAACCAAGCTCCGCGGCAGCAGATGATTTGATGTCGTATTTAATGTCCTTCTTTCTCAGATAAGTAATCCCGTACCACATGGACATAAAGAATGCGAGCACAGCAAGCCATGACATCGGAACATGGAAAAATATTATACGGGCCTTCGAACCGAGGCCTGGTATATCGCCGATAGGCATTGCAATTCCGAACGCCAGCACCATGGCGATCCATACTCCCACCCCCGCTTTTAGCCATGTTTTCATTAATCCCTCCATACAAAATCGAATAAGACAATTGAGATCGTCGTTACAACGACAGCATACGAGATCATTATTTTCAAATCATCAAGCGCTTCGAAGAGCGAAGCCCCATCAACTGAAAGCCGCGTGGCATCGATGACGCTTATTAAAAGGGGCAGCAAAATAGGAAATGAAAGGACGGGGTATAGTGTTCCTTTTGAATTAGCTTTAGAAATAATCGCCGCGATAAACGTCGAAGCGGAAGCGAGTCCGAAACTTCCGATGAGAATGGTCAAAAGAAATATCGACGGCGTCTGAACAACAAACGATGGCATCGTCAGCAAGTATGCCAATATTATCATCGCATTGAGAATGTAGATAAGAAGTACGTTGAAAGCTAATTTGCCGATTAAAACAGCGGAAGGTTTTACCCAGAGTTGAAGCGTCATGGTTGTACCGCGTTCTTCCTCGCTCACGAAAGATCGTGAGAGTCCGCTCATCGCGGCAAAGAAAATAATTACCCACAGGATTCCCGAGGCAAGACTCGGTGAAACAGTTTCACCTGCCGTGGAGAAAAGGATGATCGAGAGCGTCACTACCACGAACATGAGGAGCGCGTTAAGCGCATAGCGAGTGCGCAATTCGCTGTAAAGATCCTTGGTAAAAATGGCAACTGCTCCTCTCATGGCTCGAAGTTAGTCTGCCTGAATTTGATGTTCAAGGAAGGAGTTTAAAGAAAAGAACGCATCACTTCTTCTTGGAGAGGTCGCTGGCGAGTATTAAATTTATAGGCTCTGGAGAGGTGCAGGAGTGGCTTAACTGGCACGCCTGGAAAGCGTGTGTGCAGGCAACTGTACCGAGAGTTCGAATCTCTCCCTCTCCGCAAAGGTAGTAATGGCGCGACACCCGCTGGTGTCGAAGCGTTTCCGGTTTGCGCACCACGGGCGGCGGAGGAAAAGCGAATAGTTTTTTGGAGAGGTGCGAGAGTGGTTGAATCGGCCGGTCTCGAAAACCGGAATGCCCTTCGGGGTATCGAGGGTTCGAATCCCTCCCTCTCCGCGAGCAAACGAAGCATCGAGTGGAATCATGTGTTGGGTTTATGTCCTATGGAGCGAAAAACTTCGGAAGCGTTATGTTGGCTCGACGACTAAAACACCTGAAGATCGGCTTGTAGAACATAACTCGAAGAAGACTCCATTCACTGCCAAAGGCATTCCATGGATACTTGTTTATGAGGAACATTATCCGAGTCTCGGGCAAGGAAAGAAGCGAGAGGTTTTCCTTAAAAGCGGTGTCGGCCGGAAATGGCTTGATGATCACATTTCAATGCCCTACGATAGTTCGAAAAGCAATCGAGGGTTCTAAGCCGTAGGCTCATGCGCCTCAGGCGCAGAATCCCTCCCTGTCCGCGAAATCACGTGGGTTGATTCTAATTCTTGATTTTTACTATCTGTGGAAATATCTTGCATGTATGTTGAGAGATATGCATGACAAACGATGAGTTCGACTTTACATTCGACGATGATGAATCCGACGAATTTGAGAAGCGCAATATCAACGAAGAAATAAAGCGTCTCCGGAAAGAAGAGCCTACTTTTTCCAGTATCGCAGCACTGGAAGAAATAATCGATTATTTCATGAGTCAGGATAAGTATGAAGACGCTCTCTTTTTCGCGAATAAACTAATCGCGGTCATGCCAGCTAGTGCTGAAAACTGGGTCAGAAGAGGCGAGATTTGTGAGGCTCTTGGAAAGTTTGAAGATTCTCTCGAGGATTACACAAAAGCTTTGGAACTTAATCCAGTTGACGTTGATGCCCTCACCGGACGAGCTAGCTGTCTGCAAATGCTCGATCATTATGAAGAGGCGCTTGAGTGCATCGAACGCGCGCTTGATGTCGATCCGGGCAGTTACGAAGCGTTAATGAACAAGGGGGTCGTGCTGGAAAAGTTGACACGCTATGAAGAAGCTGCGAAAGTTTTTAAATATCTCACGGAGCTCGATGGCGACGATAAGGACGCATGGTTTGAGCTTGCTTATTGTTATGATTACTTGGAGCGGCCGGAAAAATCATTAAAGTGTTACGATAAAGTCATCGAGCTCGATCCGTACAATTACAGAAGCTGGTACAACCGCGGAATTTCCTTGAATGCTCTCGGCAAATTTCAGACAGCCGTCGAAAGTTACGACATGGCAATTGCGATCGATGAAAAGTTCAGTGCGGCATGGTACAACAGGAGCAATGCTCTCCTAAGTATGGGCAAGCTCCGTGAAGCGATCGAGAGCTACAAAACAACCCTGAAGTATGAGCCGAAGGATGTCGCAACATGGCACAACATGGCGACGGCGTATGAGGAATTGGGTGAATACAAAGAGGCGGTAAGAAGTTATTCCGAAGCGCTGAAGATTGATTCTAATCATGTCGAGTCCCTGTTCGGCAGAGCCGTGTGCCACGATGCCATGAACATGTACCGCAAAGCGCTCACAGATTTTTCGAGAGCTGCAGAGTTGAGCGACTCCGATCCGGATATTTGGCACGCCAAGGGCGATGTGGAATTTACGCTCGAGCGCTTTCTTGATTCTGTAGCCAGTTACCGCCGTGTTATCGAGCTTCAACCCGGGAACGTAGATGGCTGGCTGGATCTAGGGGACGCACTTGTCGAAAGCGGGGACTACGAAGAGGCGATGCGTGCATACAATATGGTGATTGGCATGTCTCCCGATTGGGCAGAAGCGTACTATCAAAAATGCAAATGCTGTTTGCAGGTTGGCTTGTTCAGCGATGCCGTTGAAAGCGCGAGGAAAGCTCTCGAGCTGGAGCCTCACAAAATAAATACCTTCTTCCAGGATTTCGGACAGATCCAGCATTCCAATCCTGAGATACCTGATCAAATTTGTTTTTCCTGTTTATGAATGGTTGGTAAATGAAAAAAAATATAAAGAATCGCACTAAACTTGTCGGAATAATCGGCCATCCAATTGCACACAGCTGGTCGCCGATAATCCATGATACTGCGTTCAAGATTACCAAGCAAAACTATTCCTACTTCGCGTTCGATGTTCTTCCCAAAAATTTACGCGAGGCGCTGAAGGGTATGCTTGCATTGGGGATTGCCGGACTCAATGTGACGGTTCCCCACAAAGAGTCGGTTATAGAATTTCTTGATGAAATCTCCGCGGATGCTCGACTTGTCGGAGCTGTCAATACAATCTACCCCAACAACGACACTTTGGTTGGGGACAATACAGACGTTGATGGAGTCGTGGAATCGCTGAAGCCATATCGTGAACAACTTGCAAACGAAACCGTGACAATCTTTGGGGCGGGCGGCGGAGCACGTGCAGTCGTTTATTCCCTGATCGCCTATTTTCGCCCTGGCCAGATATACGTACTTAACCGTGACGCTTCGCGTGCAGAACTCTTAAAAAAGTTTTTTGCGGATTCACAGAATTACCGCAACATTAAGGTTGTTGAGCTTCACAATCTTGACGAGGTGAATGTGATCGAGTCAAGCAGGCTAATAGTAAATGCCACTCAAGTTGGAATGTCTCCGTCGGTCGATGAAAGTATCATGGTTGCCGACGGTGGAGATTATGACGGGAAAATATTTTTCGATCTTGTCTATAACCCGGTCCAAACTAAATTCCTTAGGGATGCAAAGAAAAAGAATGCGACGACAATAAGCGGGCTTGAGATGTTGTACCAGCAAGCTGCCAAGGCATTCGAATTGTGGACAGGAGTTGCGATGCCGCTCGATAAAGTTCGTGCCAAGTTAGACGACAAATTTACGGGCGAAAATTCTCCCAAGCGGCAAAAAGTCGGCGTTCACTGACTGATTTCAAGAAGTTCCGCGATAATCGCCAGGGCGTCGTCAAGCGGCTTTCTCGAAATGCCTTTCTCAAGCACATTTACTGAAAGTCTTTCGGCGGCATCCCTCACTTCGCCGGGCACGTGTGCCGCAGCAGCAATAAGTTTCAAACTCTCAGTGGAGCTGACCGACCGTCCGATCTCTTTCGAATATTTAGAAAGTTGAAACGCTTTTCCGACAGCCCTCCTTGCGCAGACACGCGCTTTTCCATCGTTGCCATCCGACAAGGCCGCTTGAGCTTGCATCAGTTCAATTCTTATGTCTTCCGGAATTTTCGTTAGTTCCATTATTCAAGTAATTTTTCAAAAAGTGAGCGGTGTAAGAGTTCTTTTGATGAATGATCTTGTCCGGCGGACCTTCCGCAATGATGTATCCGCCTTCTTCTCCTCCTTCGGGACCGAGGTCGATTATCCAGTCCGCGCATTTCACGACATCAAGATTATGCTCGACCACGATGACCGTATTTCCCTTGTCTACAAGCCTGTGAAGCAGGTCAAGCAATATTCGGATGTCTTCGAAATGAAGTCCCGTGGTCGGCTCATCGAGTATGTATATAGTCCTCCCAGTCGCAACTTTCGATAGCTCTGTTGCGAGCTTCACGCGTTGAGCCTCGCCGCCCGACAAGGTTGTCGATGATTGACCAAGACGAATATAGCCAAGCCCGACTTCATTCATCGTTTCAAGTTTTCTTTTGATCGACGGGATTTCCTCAAAAAGCGCAAGCGCGTCTTCCACCGTCATCTCCAGCACGTCTGCTATTGTCTTTGCTTTGTATTTGACATCGAGAGTTGCCGCGCCGTATCTTTTGCCGTTGCAGACTTCGCATTTTACATAAACGTCCGGCAGGAAGCTCATCTCGATTTTTCGCATCCCATCGCCTTCGCAAGCCGGACACCGTCCTTCTTTTACGTTGAATGAAAAGCGCCCTGGCTTATATCCGCGAATTTTAGATTCCGGGAGCTGCGCAAACAAATCGCGAATTGCCGTGAACACTCCGACGTAAGTCGCGGGATTTGACCGTGGTGTCCTGCCGATTGGGGATTGATCAACATCCACAACCTTGTCGATCAAGTCGATTCCCGAAATTGATTTATAATCGAGAGGCCGCTCCATTAAACGGTAAAAATGTTTTGCAAGGATTCTGTATAAGGTATCGTTGATTAAGCTCGATTTTCCCGAGCCGCTGACGCCGGTTATGCAGATGAAAAGTCCGAGAGGGAAATTCACATCGACTTTTTTGAGATTGTTCCCCGATGCCCCTTTCAGCTTCAAGAACGATCCGTTAGGTGTTCGCAGCTCCAGCTTAGATCTAATAGGAATTTGCTTTTCGTTGCGCAGGTATGCAGCTGTCAGTGAGTCCTCCTCAGACAAAATATCTTCCAGCTTTCCGGCTTTCACCAAAAAGCCCCCATGTTCACCTGCGCCCGGACCGAGGTCCACGATGTAATCTGCGTTTTCCATCGTCTCACGGTCATGTTCCACCACGATGACGGTATTTCCGATGTCACGCAGCGACTTCAGTGAATTTATAAGGCGCGTGTTGTCGCGTTGATGGAGACCGATCGAAGGCTCGTCAATAACGTAGAGCACGCCCGTCAGCTGCGAACCGATTTGAGTTGCCAATCTGATCCTCTGTGACTCGCCGCCCGATAGTGTTCCTGACGGGCGATTGAGATTCAAATAATCCAAGCCGACGTTCAAAAGAAATTTGAGCCGCGTTCTGATCTCATTGAGAATGGGCTGTGCTACTTTTTGGTTCCTTTTCGGGAAACTCAGATCCTCGAAACGGCCGCTTATTCTCTCGATCGAATCATTGACGACTGCGTCGATGGTGAGCTCGTTTCCGGCAGCATCAATAATTTTAACGAACCTGCTTTCAGGCCGCAATCTTGTTCCATGACAATCTGTGCATGCCATGAAAGGTAAGTGACTCTCGACATTCTTATAATCATCTCCAAAATAATTTTCGAAGTCCAGACTTCGAAGTGTCGGGATGAGGCCCTCAAATTTCGTTTTCAAATTGCGAATCGATATTCCCGCTATCTTTATCGCTCTTAAATTATCCCTCTGGTTTTTCCCATAGAAAAGAAGCTCACGGACGGCGGAATCAAACTCCTGAAAAGGAGTGTTTGCATCTACGCCGTGAGGTTCTAGAAGGCTGTTCAGGAGGCTAATGAGAAAATAATCATCACGTTTCGGGAACAAGAGCGCGCCTTCAGTAATGGAGAGTTTTGGATTGATCACTATCGCATCCGGCGTTATGTGCCTGTTGAGTCCGATGCCGCCGCAGCTTCTGCACATTCCGAATTTAGAGTTGAAAGAGAACGAATTCGGAGCGAGGTCGGAATAACTCGTTCCGCACTTGGGACAAGAGCGAAGCTGGCTGAAGAAATGATCCTTTTTCAATTCAGGGTCGAAGATAGTAATTGTGCCGGAGCTTCTGTCGAGTCCTAGTTTCAATGAGTCTCTGAGACGCGAGACTGATTTCTTTTGGACTTTCAGTTTGTCAACGACTAATTCGATTGTGTGAGTACCGTAACGCGACACCTCCATTCCATCGTTCAGGTCGCGCAGATTTCCGTCAATTCTCACTTGAACGAAACCCTCTGCCATTAGTTCGCTGAACAACTCTCTGTAATGCCCTTTTCTTCCGATGACAAGCGGTGCAAGAAGCAAAATGCCTTTGCTATTGAAATCCTTCAAGGTGGATTGTAAAATCTGATCCAGTGTTTGTTGTTGAACGGGGATGTTACACTTCACACAAAACTGTGTCCCGACCTTTGCGAAGAGAAGCCTGACGTAGTCGTATATTTCGGTAACGGTTCCGACCGTGGAGTGTGGGTTGGCGCTGATTGTTTTTTGTTCGATCGCGACGGAAGGGCTCAGGCCCTCGATCAAGTTGAACGTTGGGCCGTTCTAGTATCTGTAGAAATTGCCGGGCGTATGCCATCATGGTCTCAAGATAGCGGCGCTGGCCTTCGGCATAGATCGTATCGAAAGCGAGAGATGATTTGCCGCTGCCGCTTAGTCCTGTGATAACGATCAACTTGTTCCGGGGCAAATCTAGATTGATTGATTTTAAATTGTGCTGTCGTGCGCCTCGAATCGTAATTTTACTTGTATCCGTTATTTTTTCCATTGAGTCCCGAATTTAATTTAGAGGCGTTCAAGATTCAATCTCCAATTCAATGCTGACGTGGGAGGGCGAACGTGAATCTGTACATGATTCGCGTTCTGTCCTCATTTCCATAGGTTCTGATATCAAATCCTCCTTAAATTACTTGTGATGGAAACGCTCGATTGTGGAATATTTTACGAATGGGAATATGACAACGACTTTATCTCTATTTTATCTGAAAATTTCAAGATAAAAAAGATTTCCCATGAAATTTTTGATCCGGGCAATTTCGAAGACGTGCTGGAAAAATTACGCAGGAAAACATTATCGTTCGGAGCCGTCGTCGATCGGGCGTCTGACGTGGATGAAAATTGCGAAGCCATTGTCGGCTTGCTTCATCGGAGAGGGATTACCATGGTTAATGATCCGCCTAAGGTTCGTCACTCCTCGGATAAAGCTTCAATGCATCTTGAGTTCATGACGGCGGGAATATATGTGCCATACACCATCATAATCTCGCCTTACAACACTCAGCGAGAAATTCGGCTAAGCATCGACGAGTTAGCTCGCCTCGGCGGACCGTTTATAATCAAGCCGGCTAATACAACCGGCGGCGGAATCGGGGTTGTTACAGGAGCGGAAGGATTGCGAGAAGTAATCGACACGCGCCAGCATAACAAGGATGACAAGTATTTGCTTCAGCAGAAAATCGAGCCGGCAATTCTTGACGACCACAGGGCTTGGTTCAGGCCTTTCTATGTCTTCGGAAGGATCTTCATTTGCTGGTGGGATGATTTGACTCATATCTATCTCGAAGCTTCGCCCGGCGATATTAACAGGCACAACCTTCGCAAAATTGAAGATGTTGTAAAGAGGATTTACGGGGTCTGCGAACTCGATTTCTTTTCCACTGAAATAGCAATAACTTCTGAAAAAAAGTTAGTCGTGATAGATTATGTGAATGAAATGTGCGACATGCGGTTGAAGTCACAACATTATGACGGCGTCCCCGACAGCACCGTGGAACAGATCGCGCGGCAAATAGCTTCCGGTATTCGCGGTCTGATAGGAGCATGAGTTTAATGTTTAAGCCGGAACGTTCATCCGGGCCGGATAACGGCGCTGAAGACAGTTTTCATGAGGCGACTTTTTCAGTGGTTGACGTTGAAACAACAGGCTCGATGGCGTCAAACGACAGGATAACTGAATTTGCCGCCTACAAAGTCCACATGGGGAAAATTGTCGATGAGTACACGACTCTTGTGAATCCGGGGAGGCACATTCCGGATTTCATCAGAAACATGACCGGCATCAGCGACGAGATGGTTTATGATGCACCTTCATTTAAGGATGTAGCCCGCGATATCTATAATTTTTTTGAAGGAACGGTTTTTACGGCGCACAATTCACATTTCGATTACGGGTTCGTACGCAGCGAATTGACATCTGCCGGCTTTGATCTTGAGATTCCCCAGCTTTGCACGAGGAAACTCAGTTCGCGTCTTCTTAGCAATTTGCCGCGGAAAGCGCTCGATCAGGTGTGCCATCATCTTGGCATAAAGATAAACGGAAGGCACCGCGCATACGGTGATGCTCGTGCTACGGCGCATCTTCTCATCGAATTGCTCGAAATCCTGAGCGAACGCCATGAAGTGGTACAGCTTGACGAACTGCTTCGCTTTCAAAATCTGCCAATCGGGATCGATCCTCACGGGAATCAAGATGTGTTCAAGAAAGCCATGATGTCTGCCCCGAATTCACCCGGCGTTTACAAAGTGTATAATCGGCACGACGACATCATCTACATCGGCAAAGCAAAGAACCTTAAGCTGAGAATCGCTTCTTATCTCACACAGAGTGCAAGAGATTCGGAAAAGGTAAGACAGATGCTGATGGAGGCGGGCAGAGTCGAGTTAGAAACGACATCCTCCGAATTACACGCTTCTCTAAGGGAGCTTGAGTTGATAAGAGGGCATCGGCCAAAGTTCAACGCGTTGCTCGTTAACACCCGCCGGTTTCCCTTTATAAAATTATCAACCGACAGAAAGTACGACCGTCTCGACGTAGTTTATGAACTTGATGAAGATGGAAGGTACTTCGGCCCATTCGAGAATTCTTTCGTGGCGGAACAAGTGCTGTTTGCAGCCGACAAGTACTTTAAGCTGGTCAAATGCGGAAACGATTTTGCAAAACCTTTCGACCCGTGCCTTTATTATCACATTGAACGATGTATAGCGCCGTGCAGAGGCGGAGTCGACATAAGCCAATACGAGCAGGAGGTGGAAGCGGTGGAAGAATTTCTCTCAGGCTCTTTCGGGGAATTCACGGGCGAACTGAGGCTAAAGTTAGATGAGCTTGCCAAAAAATTTGAATTCGAAGAGGCTGCCGAAACGAGGGACATGATCGAAGTTCTTGAAAGGACTTCCTTGCGTCTTAAGCTCATGAATGGGCCGGTAGATAACACGATGTTCATTTGTGGTTGGCTGCAGCATGGCACATACGAGCTTTATTCGGTTCAAAGAGGGTTGGTTTTTGGGCCGGCGGTTGCACGAGAAATGGAGCTTGAAAATGGGGTGGCAAATCTTCTAAGCATGTCGAAAGTTATTTCGGCAGACTTTTTATCACTCAGGATTCTTCTAAATTACGCGCTCAAGAATTCGGACAGCTTCTTTAAGGTGGAACTGAACAGGGAAAAAGAAGCGCACAAATTGACCGACAAAATAAAAACCGCCGCAAAGATTTCTCTCCACAGCGGTCATGGAAAATAATTTCGGCGATCAATCTAAAGCTGCTTTAAAAATTCCTTTGCTCTGGCAGCGAATTTGGATTTTGGGTACCTTCTCACAAGTTTTTGCCACGCTGTTCTTGCCCCCTCTTTATCGCCGAGTCTGAGATAGGACATTCCGAGCATGATATAAGCCGCGGTTTGTTTGTAACTTTTCGGATATGTCAGTGTCTTCTCGAACTCAGTCCGTGCATCATTGTATTTCTGCATCGCATAGTAGCATTCGCCTAACCAGTAATGCGCATTGCTCATCAAGATGTTATTCATTTTGCTCGCAACCAGGTTATTGAAGTCATATACTGCATCCTGGTACTTCCTTGCTCTGAAGAGCTTGCGGCCCATAAAATAGACTTTGTTGAATTCTGCTTTTGTCGTTATACTACTTTGACTTGATGCGGACATGGTCTGTCGTTCCATCTCGGCATTCTTCGCACTAAGATCCCGGTTGATCTGCTTCTCTACCGTCAATTCCGAGTCAAGTGAGCTGACGCGGGTCTGTAAATCCTGGAGGTCTTCCCATTGCTGACTGCTTTGTCCAAGTTTAGATGTGAGATCTGCAACTTTTGCATTCAAAGCTTTCTTATCCTGATCGAGCTGGGAATTTATTCTTGTCAGTTGGGCGTTTTCGGCTTGCAGCGAATCTACAGTCAACGAGTCGGATTGGGTCTGTGGCGATGTCGTTTCTATGCTTGTGCCGCAGCCGCTTAAAATCAGATTCATCGAGAGAAGCATGCTTATTGCTAAGAATGAAGCCCAATGCAGTAAACGTCTCATATAATTCCTCCTTGAATTTTATCTGTGAGTTTGAATGAAGTTAGAGAAGCTAACATTAAAAATCAAGAAAATTTACGCCCTTCAGGGTTTTATTGTTCTCCATGGCAGTTCGGAACTTCCGTCGCAAACATCATGTTTTACTCGTTGTCATCTCATTCTTAGACAAGTGAAGTATCATAAAAAATAAAAAGAGGAACCATGTTAGTAAAAACGTCCACTACTTTAACAGGCGTAGTTGCCGTGATCTTTATGGCGGCAGTAATCGGGGCAACAAAAAATCACAAGATGGCTTCAAAAGCAAAGTATTCGACATCTGAGATTAAGAGAGGAGAATATCTTGTGAATGCTGTCGGCGGATGTAGTGATTGTCACACTCCTCACATTATGACTTCAGAGGGTCCTGCTCCTGACTTCAATAGGTTTCTCGCCGGGGCTCCTCAAGATGAAAAGGTGCCGCCTATTCCTGAGGGTGTTATCGGTCCTGACAATTGGGGGGCGATGATGAGTGTGGATTTGACAACGTGGTCTGGCCAATGGGGAATAAGTTTCTCATCAAACATCACGCCCGATTCTGCAACCGGGATAGGCAGCTGGACGGAAAAGACGTTCGTTGCTTGTTTGAGGAACGGCAAATACTGGGGGAGCGGCAGAGACTTACTTCCGCCGATGCCATGGCAGTCATTTCGAAACATGACCGACAACGACTTGAATGATATTTATGCCTATTTGATGACGCTGAAGCCGGTGAAGAACGTTGTTCCGGCGCCAATTCTGCCGAAGCAATAAAATAGGAAACACATCCGCGGCTGCTGCATCCCGCTGTACCCATCCGCATTTTTAAAATCTCCAATCGAGCAGAAGAAATCATGTATGGCTTTTCTATGCAGCGTTCAATAAATTTATAGAATGTCTTACAAAACGGAGCCGGACAATCGAGCAGGGCTTTTGACTTCTCAAATCTTTGAGTTTCATATCTCCCGAAAAGCGAGAGAGTATTTCAAATTCGATGAAACGCTTTTCACTCTATCCGGTGATCTAATCTTTCCAAATGTTCGTGCGGCGCAGGCGTTTGCTGCGAGAATGAATGAGGCGAATAAAGCGATTTTTGGAAAGAATTCTTCGCCAGTATCGTCCGGCGACCTTAATGCAATGGGGGTGTACCATGAGGTCGTCCATTTTGTGATTAATTCGTATGTAAGCCAGGTCAACCCTGCAGCGTTCTTGAGATTGGAGAATTGGCTTCGGAAGAACATTGGCGCGGCGGAACTGGAAAGAAGCACACGCAAATTTGTGGAATTATTTCCCGCAACACCGGTCTACCGCGGAGAAGAAGCCGCCGAGAATTATCTCTCTCGATCAGTCGGCACCTTACCTAACCGTCATGTTGCGATGACAGAGCTAATTTTGCTTTGGCTTGAAAATCGAAATCCGTCGTTCACTCCTATTTTGCCGCTCATAGACGACGGCGACTTAAATGTCGAGTCAAAATATAATGACATCGTTTCGGATGCCGACAATTTCTTTGACACGCAGCCGAGATTTCCGTATGTTAGCCTGCCGCTTTTGAAGATGCTTCGCGCCCCGGCTGAAGCGTACCCGAACTCGATTTCCGAACAACTTCAGTTCATGGCAAAACACTGGGAGAAAATTCTCAATAAATCGCCTTATCTTCTCAAGCTTCTCACCGCAGTTGACATAATAAAAGAAGAGGGGAAATATTTTCTGATGCTCGATCAAGCGCGGTCAGACAAAAACAAAATTCCGCGCGTTGCTCAAGCGGATTTCTTCGGATTTGGCGAAAAGGAGTCGCAGGCGGTTTTGCGATTCAAGGGGCACGAATATGAAGCTGAAAATTTCAGTCAGGATTTAGGGTGGATGCCGAGAGTTGTCCTGATCGCAAAAAACGCATTCGTGTGGCTCGACCAGCTTGGCAGGAAATACGGCCGAGCCATGACTCGCCTGGATCAAATACCGGATGAAGAACTAGATATCTTGGCCAGCCGCGGATTCACCGGCCTGTGGTTAATTGGAATTTGGACGCGAAGTTTCGCATCACAAAGGATAAAGCAGTTCAACGGCAATTCAGATGCCATTGCATCCGCTTATTCTTTAAACAGCTACGACATCGCGTCTGATCTGGGAGGATACGAAGCATATGGGAATTTGAAGGACCGGGCTTTTAGATACGGCATTCGACTCGCAAGCGACATGGTGCCAAACCACATGGGGATTGATTCCGCATGGGTGATAAATCATCCCGATTGGTTTTTGAGTTCGGAATATCCTCCGTTTCCAAATTACACTTTTAACGGTCCAGACTTGAGCAACGACGACCGGGTCGGAATTTTTATTGAAGATGGATACTGGAGCAAACGCGATGCCGCTGTCGTTTTCAAGCGTCTCGACAGATGGACTGGCGATGTGAGATACATTTATCATGGTAATGACGGCACGCACATGCCATGGAACGACACCGCGCAGCTCGATTTCACCAATCCGGAGGTTCGCGAGGCGGTTATCCAAACTATTGTTCACGTGGCACGCATGTTTCCGATCATTCGGTTCGACGCTGCCATGGTTTTAAGCAAAAAGCACTATCAACGTCTCTGGTTTCCGGAGCCCGGAACCGGCGGCTCAATTCCTTCGCGCGCGAATTTCTCGATGACCAAAGATCAATTCGACGCTGCGATCCCAAATGAATTCTGGAGAGAAGTTGTCGATCGCGTACAAAAGGAAGTTCCCGACACGCTGCTGCTGGCGGAAGCATTCTGGCTGATGGAAGGCTATTTCGTTCGGACCCTCGGTATGCATCGTGTCTACAACAGCGCTTTTATGAACATGCTGAAGAAAGAAGAGAACGCAAATTACCGGCAGGTGATAAAGAATATTCTGGAATATAACCCGCAGATATTGAAGCGTTTTGTGAATTTCGTAAATAATCCGGACGAGGAAACCGCGATTGCTCAATTCGGCAAAGACGACAAATATTTCGGGATCTGTACCATGATGACTACGATGCCGGGCCTGCCGATGTTCGGGCACGGACAGATCGAAGGTTTCACCGAGAAGTATGGAATGGAATTCAAGCGGGCGTACCGGGATGAACATGCGGATGAGGATCTTGTTGCCCGGCACAAGCGCGAGATATTTCCTCTTCTGAGGAAGAGAAATGTCTTTAGTGAGATGGACGATTTCGTGCTGTACGATCTATTTACGGGAGACGGCACTGTGAACGAAGACGTGTTTGCGTATAGCAACGGATTCGGGGATGGGCGCAGCCTGGTCGTATATAACAATCGATATTCTCACGCCGCCGGCTGGATAAGAACATCGGTCAGATTCCGCAACAGGAGCGGTAAGATGGTGCAGAGGAATCTGACGGAAGGACTAGCAATTAATGGAGATGGCTATTGTATTTTTCAGGAACGTCATGACCGGCTTAGAGTATATCAGGCAGGCAAGAACTTTGAAGAAGAACGGACTTTATGTGGAATTGGAGGCTTTCAAATACAACGTATTTATGAATTTCAGGGAAGTGGAGTCGTCTCGTGAGAAACCTTACGATGAGCTATGCAAAGCTCTGGATGGGAGAGGAGTGGGATCGATCGAAAATCAGCTGTTGGATTTTGTCTTACGCGATGTTCACAGGGCATTTTACGAGACAATGAATGCAGGAAGTTTGCGATATTTATTTGAAGGAATAAACAATGGTAAATTGAAACCTGCGCAGGGAAAAGTGTTCGTCGAGAAGCTGAACGCGCTGATGCTTGCCGTGGCAGATTACGAGCAAGTCAAGAAAAATTTTGATCCGCTTGTGGCGGAAAAGTATACGGAGTTTAAAAGCTTCATCTTGTTGCGCGACCTAATGACGGAACCTTTTGCGAAGAAATTGGGCGCAAGATTCCGGTTGCCCCATGAGGATTCTTCATTGCAGGGCTGGCGGATCTTATTCCTGTGGTTGTTCCTGGATGGAGTGAAGAGATATTTCACAAACGAAAAAAAGGCTGTATATCCGTTAGACGACTACCGTCTCGTTCCAAAAGTTGTTACATGTTTTAGCGAACTTGGGGTGAACGGCGGAACTTCAAATTATGAATCAAGAATAGTCAGGGAAGTTCTCGAAAACATTGGAGCGGAAATAGGTGAGAGTCTTCAAGAAATGTTAATCGAAGCAATGAAGAGAAAATCGACGCAGGACTTGCTCGGCGTGAATATGTACGATGGGATATCGTGGTTCAACAAAGAGCAGTTTGAGGACTTTCTAGATTATTTCGCCCTGACCTATTTGTTAAGGGAGCTGGCTTCTCGAGTGTCCCGCGAGCGAGAAACATCCGGGAGAATATACAAAGAGAAGAAGGTCTTTTTAAAAGATGTGGTATCGCGGGCGTCGGAGATCGAAAAGCTTGCCGCGAAAGCAAATTATAGACTTGACGATTTCGTGGACGAACTTGAACGCATCTGAGCTGAACACGGCGATTTCAAATACGCGGCGCATTGAAAATTCATCGAATGACATGAGTGACAAAAACAAGATCAGTGCCTTGCGGCAAATTCTGCGGCTTTCCTTGTTGGATTCGGTGATGCCGAATCAAATCGTCCGCGGCATATTCTCAAAGCGCGGAGGTTAGATGCGGCTCACTTACGTTGATTGGATTGTGATAGGGTCCTATTTCGCGTTCAACCTGGCAGTCGGCTTGTACTACCGCAAACGAGCGACCCGGAGCGTCAACGACTTTTTCGTCTCCGGCAGAAACGTATCATGGTGGCTCGCAGGCACTTCAATGGTTGCCACGACGTTTGCTGCCGATACACCGCTTGCGGTGACGGGTCTTGTCGCACGGAACGGCATCGCAGGAAACTGGATATGGTGGAGCATGCTGTTCAGCGGAATGATGACGGTATTCTTTTACGCGCGTCTCTGGAGAAGGGCCGGTGTCCTGACCAACGTCGAGTTTGCGGAAATAAGGTACGGCGGCAAACCGGCCAGTTTCTTGCGGGGCTTCAGGGCTTTATACCTCGGATTGCCGGTGAATTTAATAATCATGGGATGGGTCAATCTTGCAATCGTGAAGATTATGATGCTCACTCTCGGAGTTTCGAAGATTGAGGCGATTGCGTTAGCAATCCTTATCATGTTTATAACGGCGTCGATTTCCACGCTGTCGGGATTGTGGGGGGTTCTTGTCACGGATCTTTTTCAATTTGTGCTGAAAATGGGGATGGTAATTTTACTGGCGGTATTTGCCGTGGAAGCGACCGGGGGCATGGGGAGTCTGATCTCAGGATTGCACCAGGTTGATCGAACGAGACAGGCAACGGGCTCAATTCTTTCGTTTGTTCCCGATCTGAGCTCGACGTGGATGCCGATGATAACTTTCTTCGTTTACATCGCCGTGAACTGGTGGGCGTCGTGGTATCCGGGGGCTGAGCCGGGCGGCGGCGGATACATCGCTCAAAGGATTTTTTCTGCAAAGGATGAGAAGAATTCCGTGCTTGCGACTTTATGGTTTAACATCGCTCATTATGCGCTGCGTCCCTGGCCATGGATCATCGTTGCGCTGGTCGCGGTAGTTCGACTTCAGCACGATCCGGGTTTCATCAGCGATCCAGAATCGGGGTACATCAGGATTCTAGTGAGCGATTTACCCGCGTCACTTCGCGGATTGATGATAGCGGCATTCGCCGCCGCCTACATGTCAACGATCGGGACACAGTTGAATTGGGGCGCAAGCTACATCGTAAATGATTTTTATCGTCGATTCCTGATTAAAACGAAAAGTGAAAAACATTACGTTAATATTTCTCAGGTCGCCACTATATTGTTGATGGTCCTGTCGGCGATAGTGACTTTCTACATGAATTCTATTGCGAACGCGTGGAAATTTTTGATCGCGCTCGGGGCCGGAACGGGACTCGTTTATATCTTGCGCTGGTTCTGGTGGCGGATCAATGCATGGAGTGAAGTATCCTCGATGGCGGCTGCACTTGTAACTTCGCTCGTTCTGCAGTACTATTTTCATTTGAGCGATACTGAACCGAAGCAGTTTGCTTATCTTGTTCTGTTAACCGTTGTGATTACGACGGCGGTCTGGCTAATCGTAACCTACTCCACCTCGCCGGAGAAGAAAGAAGTCTTGATCTCATTTTACAGGCGGGTCCATCCAAGTGCAAAGCTGTGGGGTCCGATTGCGAAGGAAGCGGCCGATGTTCGACCGGACGAAGATGGAATTTTCAATCTGATAGACTGGCTCAGCGGTGTCGCAATGATTTATTCGTTATTATTCGGAACCGGCAATATAATATTCGGCAAAACGTTCACAGGAGCCATAATGATATTTGTTGGATTAATCTTCGGCTTGATAATATATCTCGATTTGAATAAACGCGGCTGGGCGACCGTTGGTAAATGAGAGGAACCGGAAATCGGTTGCCGATTATTTCGAAGTGGGTGGTTGTGGATGAGTTGCTGGTGAACGATTTTCGATTTGTGAATCGCCGATAACCGTTATGATTCAAGAATACATCGCAAAACTCAGAAGAGAGTATTCGAGTAATAGGCTCGATGAAACCATGGTGGATGGTGATCCCTTCTTACAATTTACAAAATGGCTCGAAGCCGCCGTGGCGGCAGAGGTTCTCGATCCACATGCCATGGTCATCGCAAGTGCTTCACGGACGGCAAAACTTTCTGCACGGGTTGTCCTTTTGCGCGGGTTCGACAGAAACGGCTTTGTTTTCTACACTAATTACAGCAGCCGGAAAGGAACCGAAATGCTTTCTAACCCCAATGCCTCCGCGGTTTTTCTATGGAGAGAAGTGGACAGGCAAATTCGCATCGAAGGCACAGTAGAAAAAGTGAGCGACGCGGACTCTGACAGATATTTCCAGTCGCGGCCGAGAGACAGTCAAATTGCGGCTTGGGCGTCCAGCCAGAGCCAGGTGATAGCAAGTCGAGAAGATCTTGACAATCTATTTAAGGAGTTCGAAAAGAGGTTTGACGGGAGAATTGTGCCAAGGCCGGCAAATTGGGGTGGATTCAGATTGAAGCCGGCAGTCTATGAATTTTGGCAGGGGAGGCCGGGCAGGCTGCACGATAGGATACTTTACACTCTTGTTGGACAATCCACCTGGGAAATCAGCCGGCTCGCACCGTAATTCAAGCCATGGAGCCGTGATTGCCGTTCGAGCAGCCCATCCGGCGTACCCGCCAGGAGACTTGACTCGATTCCTTGCTTTCTGATATTTTCGTGTCAGCCATGATGGAATTTTCATTTTTTTTTCACAACTTGTTAAAGAGTGGCTATTAAAATATTCATAATAGTTGTACTGTTATTGCTCGCATTTGTCCTGTCGGCTGCGGAGGTAGCATTCTATTCGCTTACGAGCTCAAAGGAACAATTGGAAATTAGATTATTTGAGAAACTTTTCAAATCTCAGCAGCTTTTGTTGTCAACTATACTGGTCTCGAATGCCGCTGCAGTATTTTTGTTTACGCTGCTCGGGGCCTCTATTGCGATTGATGTCTCAAATTTGTTTTCTGTGAGCAGAACGATAACATTGGGAATCGAAGTGATAATTATCTCAGGTGTGCTTATTATTTTTGCAGATGCCGTTCCGAAAATCGTCGCTGCACGCAACGCTGCGTTGGTTGCCAGGCTCTCAATGCCGTTTCTCGCGCTGCTGCTGATTTTGGAAAGCCCCGTTGTTTATCCGTTGAATTCTATTCTCTCTCGCATAAATGCCCGGAGAAAGAAGTCATTGTTGACGCTCGACAACAATGGATTAAAGACTCTTTCGAAAATTGCGGCCGGTGCGGGAGTGATCGAAGAAAACGAAGCGCAGCTGCTAGGGAGGATTTATTTTCTCGGTGAGAAGACGGTTCGAGACGCAATGACTATGAGAGCGGAAATCGTTAGCATCTCGGACGATATCAAATTTGACGAAGTCGTGGAGGCACTGAAGAAAAGCGAGCATTCGAGATTGCCGGTTTTTTCAGCGACGCCGGACAACGTTATCGGTATGCTTTACGCGCGAGATTTTCTTCCTATTTTCAGAAGGAAAACTCGCCGGAAAAACTTTAAGGTGCGTACATTGATGCGAAAGCCCGTATTCGTGCCGGAGACACAATCTTTTGAAAAACTCATTGAGACTTTTAAGGCTAATATGGTACACATTGCCGTCGTTGTAGATGAGTTCGGCGGGCTAGCGGGAATTATTACGCTTTCGGATGTCGTCCGTGGAATATTCGGATCAAGTGCCGAAAGCCCGAGAAAAGGTTTCGTAGTGACAAAACTTCCCGACAATAGTTTCCTTGTGAAGGGAAGCGCTCGCCTCGATGAAATTGCGAGTAACGTCGAAGGTTTCGAGATTGACTCCGAGTCAGGCGACACAATCTCTTCATTCCTCGTGCGTGCGCATGGTGCGGTTCCGCGGGTCGGCAGCAGGATTGAAATCGGCAACTTTGAATTCGAGATCGATCAGGCGACACCGAAAGCGATTTTGCAGGTGAAGCTGCGTCTCGCGAAACCGGAAGCTTCGAAATTGGATTCACTTACGGATTGAGGGATGCCCGAACGATCTTTCGAAGCTGAACGGAAACAAGTAATCTATCTTGCGGGATTTATGGGAAGCGGCAAGACTACAGATCGGTCCCAAATTGGCGCATGAGCTCGGTTACGATTTTGTCGATATAGATGATTTGATAGAAGACCATGAAGGTGTTTCAATAGCGAGAATATTTGAAAAGTATGGCGAGGAATACTTTAGAAACATCGAAACAAAAATGCTGGCCGATGTATCTGAGAGCAAACGCAACATCGTGGTCGCACTTGGTGGGGGAAGTCTGACTGTGGAAGAGAACAGAATTCTTATTCGCAAAGACGGAATTCTAGTTTATCTCAAAGCGGATCCGGCGGAAATTCTTGCGCGCGTTGACGGAAAGCAGGATCGGCCTATGCTCCTTACCGGCGACGGAACGAATTTATCCGGCAGCGAGCTGCATATGAGAATTATGTCACTTCTGAAAGAGCGAGAAAAGCATTATCTTGAAGCGAACATAATCATTAATACCTCTAATATGAATATTGAGGAAAGTGTAGAACAAATTGTTTCAAGATTAACCGCAGGATTTTTCTGAAGGGGAAAAACTTTATGAAAGTGCTTGGTTATAGGGCGAACTCGTCGCGTGTGCCGGTTTATATCGGCGACTCAATGCCAATCTTACAGGCTCAGCTTCGCTCCGCTGTGAAGGCGGCGGTTGTGGTCGATTCAAAGATTGCAGATTTGTACAAGAATCTTGTATCGGAAATCAGCGCAGTTGATGGATCAGTGCTCGTTACACTTCATGCAACTGAAGAAGATAAGAGCATGAACAAAGTCGAAGAGATTTTGACTTTTTTCCTGCAGAAGAATATTCGGCGGGATTCCATGCTGTTTGCGATCGGCGGAGGAATTACGGGAGATCTTTCGGGGTTTGTTGCGGCGATTTTTCAGCGCGGAATAAATTACGTGCATGTTCCGACAACTCTTCTCGCCATGGTAGATAGTTCGATTGGCGGAAAAGTCGGCGTCAATCATAGTCTTGGGAAGAACATGATCGGTGCATTTCACCAGCCGTTTTCGGTGATCATGGATACAAAATTCCTGGAGACACTCCCTAAGGAAGAATTGATTTGCGGCCTCGGCGAAATCACAAAGTACGCCGTGCTCAAGGGAGAACCTTTCTTTGATTTTCTGGAAAAAAATTATGTGAGGCTTCTCAACAAAGAATCCAGGGCACTTGAGAGAATAGTTAAAATGTCAGTTGAAACAAAGAGGCCGTACGTTGAGAGAGACACTAAAGAATCAGGCATCAGGGCACACTTGAATCTCGGGCACACTGTCGGTCACGCTGTTGAAGCGGCTGCCGGTTATAGGAGATTCAAACACGGGGAAGCGGTGCTGATCGGGCTTTTGGCTGAGGCGCATATCGCGATGCACATGAAAATTCTTCGCCCGTCTAATTTCGAACGCATATTGAAAATCGTCAGGCAAATTGCAGGTCAAAAAAATGAGAAGGTATCTCTTGAAGAAGTCCTGTCCCGCCTTAATTACGACAAGAAAATGAAGGCGGGGAAAGTGCGGTTTGTGCTGCCGACGGGAATAGGAAAAGTCGTGATTCGTGACGACGTTTCGACAAAAAATGTCGTCGATTCGATGAGATTTGTCGCGTCGGACGGGCTGTTGACCCTGAATTAATCTTAGATTTTGGATTAAGAAATTACTGATGACTACTTACGAACAGAGCGGCGTAAACATCGACGAAGCGGAAGAGCTGGTCAAAAGAATCAAGCCGCTCGCGAGGCAAACGTTCAATAAGAATGTCCTCTCGGAGATCGGATTCTTCGGAGGATTCTTCAACGGAAGGTTTACCGGCTACCGAAATCCGATTTTGGTCTCGAGCGTTGACGGAGTAGGAACGAAAGTTAAAGTCGCAATCGAAATGAACAAGCATGACACGATTGGCCAGGATTTAGTCAATCATTGCGTGAACGACATAGGCGTCGGCGGAGCTAAGCCGCTTTTTTTCTTGGATTATTTCGCCTGTGGAAAATTAAACGCCGATGTTGCCGAGGAGGTCATCAAAGGCCTGTCGATTGCCTGCAAGGAGAACGGGCTCGCCTTAATCGGGGGTGAGACGGCAGAGATGCCCGGTGTATATAAGGAACAGGATTATGACTTGGCAGGCACAATCGTCGGAGTAGTAGATAAGTCCAAAGTGATAGACGGAAGCAATGTCAGGAAGGGCGATGTTCTCGTGGGAATTTCTTCGACCGGTTTACACACGAACGGCTATTCACTTGCGAGAAGAACGCTGCTGACCCACTTTCGTGCAGAACAGTATCTCGACGAGCTTGGCGAAACTCTTGGGGAAGCGCTGCTCAAAACTCACCGGTCATATTTAAAAATCATCGGCTTCGTGACGAAGAAATTTCATATCCATGGTATGTCTCATATCACCGGCGGCGGAATAGTGGGAAATACGGCCAGAGTAATTCGCAAGCCGCATGAGTTTAAAGTGTTTTGGGGAAGCTGGGAAGTGCCGCCGATCTTTAAGATGATACAGTCGATAGGTAATGTTCCCGATCAAGATGCAAGACGCACGCTGAACATGGGTGTCGGATTGATTCTGATTGTTCCTGCGAAAGAATCGGATGCCCTTATATCGAGTCTGAAGAAAAAGGGCGAAAACTGTTTCGTCACCGGGGAAGTGGCGAAGTGAATGGTGATGGCCGTGCTCCACGATTTACCAAATCTTTGCTCTTACATTTTCTGCTCTGTACATCGGATCGCCGGGCTTACAACCGAATGCGTCATGGAACGGGGGAAAATCTGAAAGCGGTCCATTGCATCTATATTCGTTTGGCGAGTGCGGATCTACGATTATTCTTTGGCGCAGGGCTTCCGGCCTATCGTTCTCGCGCCACATCTGTGCCCATGCAAGAAAGAAACGCTGCTCAGGTGTGAAGCCGTCAATCTCTTCCGGCCGGGGCTTTCCTTTTAAGGTGGTCTGCAGCGCATCGTAAGCTATTGCGACTCCGCCGAGGTCCGCGATATTTTCTCCTTCAGTGAGCTTTCCGTTAACGTGAAGCGAATCGAGAACAGTGTACCGGTCGAATTGTTCCACGAGAATTTCGGCTTTCTTTTTGAAGTTTCCGGCGTCCGCGCCGGTCCACCAATTTTTTAAGTTTCCTTTTGCGTCGAACTGGCTTCCCTGGTCATCGAAGCCATGTGTCATTTCGTGTCCGATGACTGCTCCCATCCCGCCATAGTTGACAGCGTCGTCGGCAGTCGGGTTGAAGAATGGCGGCTGAAGGATGCCTGCTGGAAAAACAATCTCGTTCATGGACGGCTCGTAATAAGCATTGACAGTTGGCGGCGTCATTCCCCATTCAGTTCTGTTCGACCTTCCTGCCGATTTTTTTTAAGTCGAAATTGAAGTTGAATTCGTTGGCGCGCATTACGTTCAAAACATACGCTCCGCGGTCTATTTTCAATGGCCTGTAGCTTTTCCATTTGTCCGGATATCCGATCTTATTCACAATTGCCTTCAGCTTCTTGAGCGCCTGCGTTTTTGTTTCCGCTCTCATCCAATTGAGATCTTGAATCCGTTCGGCAAATGCCGCTTCGAGATTGTGTACCATCTCTTCAGCTCTTGCTTTCGCATCCGGTGAAAAATATTCCTTCACATAGAGTCTACCGAGCGCAAATCCTATCGACCCGTCGATCTCCTGCACCACCCGTTTCCATCGCGGCTGCAATTCCTTTGCGCCTGTCAACACCGTTCCATAAAATCGGAAATGCTCGTCCACAAAATTCCGGCTAAGATACGACGCCGTTGAGTTGATCAAATGCCAGCGCAGGTAGACTTTCCATTTAGCGATAGGGTATCTTTTTGAGCAATACTCCCACTTCTCTTATGAATTTCGGCTGGGCAACATTGAGTTTCCTGACGCCGGATATATCAAAATATTTTATGTAAGCGTTCCATGGAAAATCATGAGCGAACGAGCCGATTTGCTTGAGTGACATCATATTGTAAGTTGCCTTCGGATCTCTTCTTTCAACTCTTGTCATTGACGCTGAGGCAAGCCGGCTCTCGATCTCCATGATTGTCGATGCCTCTTTCGCCGCTGTACTGTCATTGTCACCGAGCATCGTGAACATCTTTTTTATGTGACCGCGGTATTCTATGAGGATATCCTTCGATTGTCTGTCGGTTTTGGTGTAGTAGTCCCGATCCGGCAAACTTAACCCCGACTGGTGGATGCTTGCTATCATCATCTCGCTGTTCTTGAGATCCTGCTGGGAGGTGAAATAAAAAAGAATATTCACTCCTTTGCGCTGGAGGTTTGCGATAACCTTTTCGAGCGCCCTTAGGTCCTGTATCGCTTCGATTTCGTTAAAGTAAGATTCAAGAGGTTTGATCCCTGCTTTATCGATCGATGCGCTGTCCATGCCGCTGAAATAAAAATCGCCGACAAGTTGGTCATTGCTCCCTTTCTTTGCAGTCGCGCTTGCAGAGGCGTTCTCTGCGATTTCATAGAGAGTATTTAAGTTGCGGTCATTCAATTCCATGAAACTTCCCCATCTACTATATGCGGGCGGTATAGTGTTGTTCTTCAGCCATCCACCGTTTGCATGCTGATAGAAATTTTCGGTCGGCTTTATTGTCGTGTCCATGTTTGCCGGATCGAGCGCCGGCACCGTCCGATTTGATGCCATTTCTGCCGTTTCTTGTGCCGTCATATTATTTACTCCAATCATGGTCGTGAAAACAAAAGCAAGTGGAACGGAAAATCATAACATTCGTGATTCTTTCCTGCATTCGGGGTTATCAGCTTTAGGCCGTTAAAGTGTAAGAATAAACGCAGGTGACTGAAGGCTGATGCCGTTTAGGCGAGAGATATTCTGTCTGCCAAATGCATCGAGTAACGTTTTGAAAAATCTCACTATTCACGAGGGACATGAATACCGGTCTTTTGTTGTGGCATCTTATTCAATTACTAAACATCGGCCTATAATGGGCTGTTCGGTTTTAATTTAAATGAAGTCTATTCGTCTAATAAAAAGACAATGTAATTTACTTGGTCGTTTGATAAAATGTTAGCACAAAAATGGAATGTTGAAGTTTTTTCTTATTCAGATGCGTTTTACAGAATTGCTGCCAAAAGTCCAATATGTCATTCTGTCCGAAGCGAAGAAATTATTTTCAACGAGAAGAGAACAGTTTTTCGAGTCCTTCGCTCTTTCAAAATGATATTTTTCCTCTCCGGCAGCATTTTCATGATAGACAATTTCGCGGCGCGTGTAATTTATGGACGGAATTTATTACAAGTAATATTATAGATTAAGCATATGAAAGATATTCGCCTACATCCGGCTGTTTTTGTTTTTCTGTTTATGGTTTTTTCGATGCCGGCGCTCGCGCAGGTCGAAGATGCCGTACCCGGAGACAGTCTGACCAAGCACTCGAACAGTTCGGTGTTCAGGGATTACCAGTCGGGTTCAACGGAACTAGTCCAGCCATCCGATCTTGGGTATCAGCTTTGGGAGGAATTAACTCTTGTGCGCAAGGCGAATGGCGGCGATCCGGAGGCGCAGCAAGAATTGGGTTCGCGTTATTTTTTCGGCAATGGCTTCCCGGTCGATACTGCGCGTGCGGCATATTGGATTCACAAAGCCGCCGACCAGAATATGCCGATTGGACAGTACAATTTTGGCATATTTCTGAATAACGGTTGGGGAGTAAATTGGAATCCGTTCGAAGCCTATAATGAATTCAAAGCGGCAGCTGCCAAAAGTCTTCCTGAGGCAGAGTTTGCAGTCGGAATATCGTACACGGATAATTTGATAGTGCCCTTAGATTTGGCAAAAGCATACAAATGGATCAAAGCAGCCGCGGACGCTAAGTACGAGCCCGCGCTGGAGGTGTTGCCGAAGCTGATCAGCAGAATGAAACCGGCGCAGGACGACAGTATCCAGAGTGCAGGATATTCGACGACATCTGCTAGAAACGATTCTTCATTTTCCGCGGCCGCCCCATCGCAGGAGCCCATCTTTCTCGCGTTCGGACCGGACACGACGTCTCGCGTAAGCGATCTCACGCTTCTTAACGAAGCATTTCGTGAAGGCAATGAAAAATTTAAGACGGCACTCGGGGTATCGGACATATTCAGCACGTCCGCGACGAAAGGATCGGGTAGCGAACAAGAATCGGAAAAGGATTCGACTGCAATTACCATGATCGTGCACACGGCGGAAGCGGGCAGTCCCGAGGCGCTAATAGTTCTTGGCCGGTGCTTTGAATTAGGAATCGGTTTTCCGCGCGACAGGATACTTGCCGCTGAACAATATCTTCGTGCGTCGCGATTGGATTCACGACGCGCCCCGATGCTCCTGCTGAGTCTTGTGCGCCAGAACGGATTCCTTGAAGAAGTCGAATCGCGCTGCAAGAAAGGTGGTGACGATGCGGCATTTGTTTGGGCCGGATTGACGGAGTTAGGCCTGGACCAGCGGCTTGATTACAAGCAGGCGTTCCACCTCCTTCAGATAGCGGCAGACCACGGCAATATTCCGTCGCTGATAGAGCTCGGACGATGTTACTACACCGGTCAATGGACGGCGCGTAATCCCGTGCTTGGCCGGCGGAGCTGGCTTCGCGCGGCGGAAGAGGGAAGCAGCGATGCGGAGATTCGGCTTGCAGCTGCTGCGGTTTTAAGCGACAGCGGTGCCGAGCAGGCATCTCTTTCCGACACGATCCAATTCCTGTCTGAGGCATCAAATGACGGCTCGATAGTGGGACAGCTGGCGCTCGGGTACTGCTTCGAAAAAGGAATTGGAGTTACCCAAAACACGCCGGAGGCCGTCAGGCTCTACCGTAATTGTGCAGAGCGGGGAAGTGAAAGCGGATACGACGCGCTCAAGCGGATGTACGACGATCTGCGGCCGAAAGACAAGGAGTTCGACGTGGAGCCGGATTCAACGAACGCTGAATAGCCCATCCTTTAAGATCATCTCTGCACTTTTGCCGTGTTATATAATCCCGCGGCTAAGAAGATTATGTTTGCCAGCCATGCTGTCAACAGCGGATTCACAAGTCCATTGTAGCCGATGACCTCGCTTATTTTGATGAACAGGAGATAAATAAAAGAGATGAGAATACTTACCCCGAACTCCAGCGCAAGACCGCTGCGTTTTTTTCGTGCTGAAAGCGGCACACCGAAGAGGACTACTATGATCGCAGCGAAAGGGAAGGACACTTTCGAATAGTAATCGACCTTGTAGCGTGCCACATCATTTCCGCTTTTCTCCTGGAGCTCGATGAAGCGGCGTAATTGATCGTAGTTCATGTCGTTCGGATTGAGCTCCTTCTCTTGTATGTCGGACGGCTTGAAGGAAATCGTTCTCAAGGGAAGTGACGAATAAGTCTTGAAGCTTTCTTTCGGACTGTCGAAGCTTCGTACAATCACGTTTCCCAGAATCCATTCTCCGCCGGTTGTGTCGTACTTCATATTTTGAGCGTCGTACCTCTTGATGAGGCATGTCAAATTTGTGTCGGCGAATTCCTGGACGGACACTTTCGAAGCTGTATTAGTTGCGTCATCGTAGTATCCGATTGAAACAATTCGATCGCGGCTGTCGAGCATGAAGATATTATATTTCCACCAGTTCTCCAGATGCTGCTGCAAATATATTTTTTCTATCCGAAACTTCTCATGGTTTGCCTTCGGCACAATCCACTCATTGAAGTAAATCATGACGCCGCAGATTATTGTCGATACCAGTAGAAACGGCAGAAGGAGTCTGTAAATATCCACGCCTGAGCTTTTTATAATTATTATTTCATTGTTATTCGACATCCTTCCCGCTGTGAATAGACACGCGAGAAGCACGGCTACAGGCATAATCAGCTTTAGTATCTCCGGGGTGAAGACTAAATAATATTCTGCGACCAGCGCAATGCCGAGTCCATGATCGATGAAGTCGTCCAGATGTCCCATGATATCGACGAGAATAAATATCATCGCAAACACGACCAGCGCAAAAAAGATCACGCTTACGAATTGTTTGATGATGTATGTGTCTATTTTTTTCACCGCTCTCGCCTGGCTATCTCGTTTAACGTTTCATCGGAGACCCACCTCTTCGGCAGAAATCTTACGAAGGAATTCCAGTTGATAACGAGAGTTTCTTTCGAAACTCTATACGTCAGTATAAGCCCCGCGCCGCCGAGCACAATGTTGGCCAGCCACATGGCCAGGAACGGACTGAGCATTTCACGGTCGGCTAATTTCTCGCCGGCCACAAGGAACGCCCAATATATTACGAAGAAGAGGAGGCTAAGACCCGCAGATACGCCGAAGTTGCCGCGTCTTGACATCATACCGAGCGGGGCACCTAAAAAGACAAAAACGATAGCCGCAAATGGAATGGAATATTTCTTTTGAATTTCAACTTCTGTAGTAAAGATCTGCTGTTCCGTATTATCGATGCTCATGCATAGGCCTCTTATCATTGCGGCGCTCGAGCTGAATTGCGGATTCGGCTTGAATATAAATCTGAGATGAATCGTTCGGAGCTGAAGCCGCGTAATGATTGGCGGGCGACGGAATGAACCTCCTGATCTCCGCACGCATGTAAGAGTTTAACTGCGACTTCAATGCACCGGCATCTGATTGCAGGCCTGCAAGAATCGTTCTCATTGAATCGGCGCTTAACTCACGATCGCCGCGTCCGAAGGCGGTTTGAGAGGATTCTTCAAATGCGAATCCTTCCGCAGACAAAACGACCTGTTGATGCTGGAAACGGACCCTTTGGTAAAGTCCGGGCTGAGAATTGTCGTACTCGTCCACTTCGCCGTCATACAAAAGCATCACTATCCTTTTCAGATCCGGTGAGAAACCTACTCTTCCTTTCCGGGCGGTGATCGTCGTGAATTTCTGGGGATTCGAGAAATCAAAAATCGTGACTCCGTACAAATCGGTCGAGTTCGGGACGGTTTTTCGTACCAGGATAGCATGGCCTTCGATCTCTTCGGAAAATTGGCCGGGCTCGATTGTGAAAGTGGGCTTCTTCCTGTTTATATCTATCATAAGCGTCTTGGCCCGGTGGTTTGCATCGGGCAAAACATAATTGTCGAATAATTCCAAAAGATAGAAAACGAAAATCGAGGCGATAAAGACCGGCAGCATCATCCTGATGAGTCCGACTCCGGATCCTTTTATTGCCGTGACTTCATTGTTTGAAGAAAGTCCGCCGAATGCCATCAGGACGGCAACCAGAACGGACATCGGTACAGCAAGTACCACGATCCACGCGAGGTTAAATGCGATGAGCTGGAAAATCACGAAGAGGGTCAAACCCTTGCCGACAATTTGATCCATCGATTGCATCAAGAATTGAAGAAGGAAAATGAATGTAACGACGACCATGGAGAAAATGAACGGACCGACATGCCTTTTCAATATGTACAGAGCAAGCTTCACCGTAGAAATATAGCACACATGGGCTCCTTGCGCCATTCCGATGTTTGCATGAATCGCTGAAAAGGTTTTGGACTGCGCCACTTGGGTGAGAAGGCTATTTGGTTTTGAGAATGGGAAAAGCAAAAGTGTTTCCTTCTTCTGCTCTTATCTGAGCGGGCGAACTTGCCGGCAATTTCAGACTATTTCAAGAATATTCTTGGTTTCAAAACTTTCGTCACAAATCAAGAACAAGTGCGTGGATTGAGGGCATGTCTGCTCACGCGCTCAGTTGAACGCAAATCATAAAACTGTTATAATTCGTTGAAAAAAGTGGTTCCACAAATTTAAAGCGACTCTATTAAGAATTGCGATAAAGAAGCGCCCGGGTGGCGAAATTGGCAGACGCGCTAGATTCAGGGTCTAGTGGCCGCAAGGTTGTGCAGGTTCGAGTCCTGTCCCGGGCACAAGAATTCAAAATGGATTCGTGTATTCTCCCTCAGTCATTACTTCTTGCAGGATCGTTGGGCAAAGCGAGGCGGTCGGATTGTCATCACTGAAAAGTCCGCTATCTTTCTAAAGGGTAGTGGCTCAATGTGATTTTCCAGTGCGGAAAAAGATTTGTCTCCCGCTAATTTCGGTGATTCCCGCAGATATTTTTTCTGCGTTCATCTGCGCAATCTGCGGGAGAACCAAACTAATCCGCTACCTTCTAAAGTTGGTTCTTCGCGACTATCCTTATAAATTCTATCATGGCACGAAACAAAATGAACACAACATACCTACTGCCGGAATATTTCCTCGACACGCCGCAGGTACATTAATAGTCCGGTGGAGGTTAAATGAAAATCGCATTATTTAATGGAGACTAACATGGCTGATAGCAAATGCAGTGACTGCACTTTGAGAGCAAAGTTTGACAATAATCCAAAGTCATTAGCCGGACGATTCTGGCGATGGCATATCAACTTTTGCCCGGGTTGGAAGAAGTATTTCACTAACCTTTCTGTGGAAGAGAGAGCAAAGATAGGCGGGCAATATAATTTTAAGAAATATCAATAGCTGAGAACATAGTGTAGTGTCTCAAACAGTTCTTTTCTTATCGCACAATAATTTGAGACCGTTAAAACGGCCGCCCGTTTCTTTTTTGCGGCTAACCCCGGTCTTAAGAACGGGCTTAAAAAAAAATATCGCAGAAAACTATTTTAGCGGTTTTCCTTTTTGTGAATACGAAAGGAGTGTTAAGAGACAGTACACTAGTATTTCTGCCGCGCAAGCAGCAGCCAAATGTGATAGAGTGTCTCGGAATGTCATGCGGATGTTTGGCAGGATAATTATAGTTGATTAGCACTAAGACCAGTATGTGAAAGATAAGTAAGCCATGAAACACTCGGTTCCGTTTTTTTTTGGCGTTGATAATCTTGGGTTGTTCTACATCTCAATTCGTTGACTATAAACAACCGGATAGTAATTCAAAGTGGCACATTTCGGTGCAGGAAATAAGCGGTTTGGGGGCTGAATTTGTATGTACCGTTAGAGATTCAACTAATGATTCACTCACCATTAATGGTAAGTTTCTCCACATGAGCCATAATTTTGAAGCAAGTGGAGAGTATGGAGGCAAGCCGGTGAAGATGATTGGAGACTGGACAACAAGCGTAGTAAATGGACAAACCAGCACAGTGTATCAAATCCGCATCCTAATTGAAGGCAAGGAAGTTACTGTTTTCAATTTTTAGTCATCACGATTCCCCACATTTAGTCCTTCCCGCAGTAGCCGCAATGACCTGACCAGGAACTCCTTCAGTTTCGGCGACGGCTGGAATATTGAACACGACGAAGCAATCTCCATTTTTTACAATGTTCGATGTTTGCGAGTAGGTCTCGGATTGGAATATGAAAGTCGGGAGCTCCGCGAACGTTCGAAGGATTCCTCCGTAGGGTCCATTCGGACAACTCGCTTGCAACGGCAGAGGTACGGCATAAAATAGAACCTGCCGTCAGCAGGGGAATCATTTACTATGATATTCTCTTCGGCGAGCATCTCCCCGGCGGGGCATAACCGGAAAATAAAATACATGATCACACAGCTCGGTAGTGTATTAGTTTAATCCCGAAGGGATGTAATTATTGTAGAAGAATCAGACACAAAATATGTGAACCCTGAAGGGGTGAAATTATAATGTCATCCCTTCGGGATTTAATTGATTTTTGATATTTCGTTCTACAGTAATATCACCGCTTCGCGGTTTGCATCCGCACAAGAAAGCAAACTGATACACTACCCACAGCCCGGATAAGAAGAGGGTCTATAGCCGCGGCTGAATACCCAACGCGGAAAAATTAACCACAGGGGACACGGAGGATACATTGAGAAAAGAGGCCTTGTGCAATTGGAATTCCTCCGCGTAAACTCGGTGACTTCTCTGGTTACGCTTTTCGCCCAGGCCTCAAGTTACTTCTAATTTCTTCTCGCGTCTCCGTCTCTTGCCGCTCCGAAGGTTGGATAAATTCTAATGTCGCGGCATCCCGCACAACGGGAGCGGTTTGAAAAGCGGGTAGTGCCCTAATTTCAATTCTCTACGAATTCCAGAGACACTTTTTAACTGCAATGATCGCAAAGAGTCGCCAAGTGTGTTTTTCTAAGAACATTCTTTGCGCAACTTTGCGTCCTTAGCGGTTCATCCGGTCCTTTTTTTGAAATACGAATCAATTTAGACAGCACCGAAAAGTGGTTCTGCTTGTTTGTTCCGCATCCACGATCTATATTCCTTTTAGTCATGGCACGCGAAATTGGTCGATGAATCACAAATCCGGGCGGCTTTGTTCGTCTGGCTGGAAAAAGAGAGCGGGCGCAACGGCGGTATATTCACACGTCGGCAGTTAGAATACGAATTCAACTGCGACTCACTATGAGAGTAATTGCTAATCTAGATGTGTCAATATTTCAGTGGAGACTACTTCGCTGGTATAAGAACAATGGAAGAAACTTTCCTTGGCGAAAGAGGAAATTGACGCGATACCAGTTGATCATTGCAGAGGCACTGCTACAAAGGACGAAAGCTGAAACTGTTGCTAAGTTCTACAGATCGTTTGTCACTAAATACCCTAACTGGGTTTCACTTGCTAAGGCAAGGCGAAGAGATATTGAGACTGCTCTGAAACCAATCGGCCTACATAGACAAAGATCGAGAAGGTTAAAGGATCTCGCGCTGGAGATGGTAAGGAGAAATGGGAGACTCCCGGAAAAAAGGGAACAACTTGAGTCAATCCCTTTCCTTGGACAGTACCTTACAAATGCGGTCATGTTGGTGATTTTCAATAAACGGCTTCCTTTAGTGGATGTTAACATGAGTCGAGTTCTTGAAAGGTACTTTGGCAAAAGGAAACTGGCAGATATCCGCTATGATCCATATTTGCAGAACCTAGCCACCAGGGTGGTCAATAGCACGAATTCAATGGAGTTGAACTGGGCTATACTGGATTTTGCTGCCTTGGTCTGTAAAGCACGGTCACCGTTATGTAATGCCTGCGCCCTGAAGTCAGGGTGCAGATTTTTTAGGAAAAGGAAATCTGATTAAATTCTCTGCGAGTTGTGATCTCTAACATGCAAGAAGAGTATACTTACATTGACTTGTTTGCCGGGTGTGGAGGGTTGTCACTCGGGCTTCTTAACGCTGGCTGGGAAGGTTTGTTCGCCATTGAGAAGAGTCCCGATGCTTTTGCCACTTTAAAGCACAATCTTATTGAGAAGAAGAAGCATTTTGATTGGCCCACATGGCTTCCCCAAACCGACCTTGATATCAACAGGGTAATAAAAGAGTATAGCTGTCATCTGCGAAGGCTGCAGGGCAAAGTGGATATGGTTGTCGGTGGACCTCCTTGTCAAGGATTTTCGATGGCGGGCCGCAGAAAACAGGAAGACAAAAGAAACCACCTGATAAAGTCATATATCCAATTCGTGAAACTCGTCAGGCCTAAGCTCATTTTTTTCGAGAACGTAAAGGGTTTTACGCAAGAGTTTAAGAAGGGACGAACAAAAGGAAAAAGGTATTCTGGGCTTATTGAGCGCGCACTCGAGGGCGCGGGGTACGTTGTGCAGGATGAGTTGCTGAACTTCGCACACTTCGGAATTCCACAGAGCCGCACAAGGTTTATCCTAGTCGGTGTGAGATCAGATCTTGTGAACGGTAGGGCCGTGAACGCAGAAAGTTTTTTCCAAAGGATCCGAGCTGGAAGGTCTCGTTTTTTGTCAAGGAAAGCCCTGCCAATCAACGCAAAACTAGGTAGTGCGATTTCGGATCTCCTGCAATCGAATGGTGTTGTACCTTCTCAAGATTCAAAGGGTTTTGAAAATGGAGTATATGGGCATGATCATCTGACCCCTTACCAACGTGTTATGCGCGAGGGGGTCCACGGCGATGCAGCGGACAGCCACAGGTTTGCTAGACACACTGAAGGTGTAGTCTCCAAATTTAAATTCATTCTGCGCAACGCTGGGAGGAATAAGAAGATTGGGGAGCGCATAAGAAAGAAGTACCAAATTAAGAAACACAGGGTAGTTCCATTGCAAGGTGACCTGCCCCCAATTGATGTACCAATGCTAAGTTAGTCATCCGATCAGACATTGGCAACCTGAGACGGATAATAAGCTTCTGGAGCTGGGGGCCTGTAGCCGAGAGAGCTATGAGGTCTGACAGTGTTGTAGTGGATTCTCCACTTTTCGATGACGACTTTTGCTTCCATGATTGTGTCAAACACCTCTCGATTAAGTAACTCATCTCTGAACTTCCCATTGAACGATTCGATGTAACCGTTCTCCCATGGACTGCCGGGCTCGATGAAAGCTGTGGTGACACCCAGGTGATGGAGCCATCTCCGTAGAAGCTCAGCGACGAACTCAGGTCCGTTGTCCGAGCGTATGAACTGTGGCGTACCATAGGCGATGAATATATCAGACAATGTATCGATCACGTCATTGGCTTTGATCTTTCTCTCCACTCGACTGGTAAGACATGTTCTCGTGTACTCGTCGATTATGTTCAGTATTCGTAGCGCTCTCCCGTCACTGGTTCTCTCCGCAACAAAATCATAGCTCCAGACATGGTTCTTGTGTTCTGGACGGAGTCTTTTGCACGATCCGTCGTTGAACCACAGTCGTCTCCGCTTTGGCTGTTTTTGTGGCACTTTTAGCCCTTTCTGGCGCCATAGCCTTTCCACTCGCTTGTGGTTCACATGCCATCCTTCTGTTCTCAAGAGAACTGTTATTCGCCTGTATCCATATCGTCCATACTCGCTGGCGAGCTCCACCATTCGTTCTGTAAGCCGTTCTGTGGCTGCATCCAGCCTTGCCACCACTCTTTGTGTTGACCTTGGTTGTTCCACTACCTTGCAGGCTCTGCGTTCGGACACTTGTACTATCTCCATAACTTCTTCCACCGCCCGGCGTTTCTTCACCGGGCTCAGTAGTTTCCCCGTGCGGCTTCCTTCAGTATTGAGTTATCTATTGTCAGATCTGCTACCACCTTCCGGAGACGCTGGTTCTCCTGCTCGAGCTCCTTGTACCGCTTTGCTTGATCCACCTGAAGTCCACCGTATTCCTTCCTCCACTTGTAATATGTTGCATCGCTGATCCCCAGTTGTCGGACTACCTCAGCCAGCGTTTGGCCTTTTGCCATCATGACTTCTGCTTCTCGCAGCTTTGCTACAATTGTTTCTACCGTGTGTCGCGGCTTTCCCATTGTCGTTTCTCCTTTGATCCATAATATACCTTTTTACTAAGTCTATTTTGGATCACTTTTTGGGGGGCAGGTCAAGTTGACTTCGGGCTACTTCGCAGGCGACGAAGCGATAAGAAAATCCGGCGGAGAAAGATTTCACAAACAGCAGTCGCCGCTTGCGCTATTGCTGCGGATCATTCTTTCATCCACGAATCCGAACAACGTCGTGTTCGATCCGTTTGCTGGAACAGGCACGGCGCTGGTCGTTGCTGAGCAGCTGGCGAGGAGATTTGTCGGGATAGAGATCGATCCTCAAAATGTAGACTGCATAAAAAAGAGAATAGAAGATATTCGGGATGCAGACATGATAGACAAATACTATAAGGATTTTTCTAACACCGAGAACCTGGCGGAAATTTGGAAGACTAAAACCGGGGTCGTGGTGTCCACAAAAAGAAAAGCCCGCCCGCTCGACCTGTTCGAGACTTAATGAATTCTATATACCACTTTTTTAAATCCCTTCTAAATAATAAACGAGACCTTATGGCCAAGAGGAAAGTTAGAGGGAGTGCTTTTCGATGAAAGAATCCTGTCTTGCAGGAACGCGGGAGTGTTCCCCGATATGGCGATCAGGGTCAATAGAGACAAATCGATATTTACGGGAGGCGAGCTCATCGAATTGAATGACAGCGACTCTTATATGGTGTCATCCTTCAATTCGACGATTCCATCAAGAAGCAAATAGATTGCAAAGATAATCACCGGTGAAACCAGCAATATCAGGGATCAGATGGAAGAAGCAGGTGATGATATTTTCTCGCTGCCGGTTAGAGATGTGTATTATCTTATCAGGGGTAGGAAAAAGAAGAACACGAAAGTGTGTCTCGTTTACGGAGGCTTTTTTGAAACGATAAGGATTGAAGACTTGATAAGTCAGTCCTTTTCCCAGGTTCTGGAAGAACGCTTGAAAGAAAGCAAAGAAGAGATTTCAAGCGAATTGAAAGCCCGGCTCTTATCAATATTCTCAGAGCAGGAAAACTTCAGCAAAGTTAGGACGGTTGAAAAAGCTTCCGTCAAGCTGCGGTTCAGGGTGATGACAGAAGTCAAAGTCGAGGGGAACATTCTAAACTCAAAGAAGTATCCTCAAATACTTGACGACACCCTAAACTTCGTTTTGCCGTGCCACGACGACAATGAGGAAAGCAAGGCGAGGGCGAATCTGGGCATCGTTTTCCCAGAGAAGGAATTGGAGCAGTTCTCCATCTTTAAGCTAAAGCATCATTTCAACGGTCATTTCCTCGTAGCTCAGACCTCCCTCTAAGCGCGGCAAATTTCACAAGCCACGACATGCGCGATTGATAGGAATTGGATTTCTCAATCGGATCTCATTAGGCGAATCAATCCCCGAGTATCTGCAGCCTTAGATTTCTACGTCCTCCCCACCACTATCTCCACCGAATTATTCGGCGGGCGAAGGCTGTCTATCCTGCCTCACAAATAGCGCTGCCGCATGTCTTAGCATAGCCATGGTGGGTTCCTTCGTAAGGTACATTCTCACGCCGGCGGGAACTTCGCGCGCTGAAGAAACACTTCGAACCTATACATGTTGCGCGAGGTAATTGTAAGATCCGATTCATTTCAGTATTTTAAATACGAAAGGGAAATGGATGAACAGAGCGATAGTCATTAAGCCTAAAACGAAATCGGACCTGCGGTTTCTATCTGATCTCCTTAGAAAATTAGGAATCAGGTCAAGCCTGGTCGATGCAGAAGCGATTGAGGACGCGGGCCTGTCGTCGCTAATGAAAGAGACCGATAGGAATAAGAAAGTCAGCCGCAATTCCGTAATGAAGAAATTGAACTCGTAATGCGGGTTGAGTTTCTCGAGAAATTTAGCCACGACATTGACAAGATTTCCGTAAAGAGGGTCAAGCAATCAGTCACGAGATTAATTCTTCAAGTTGAGGCGGCTGATTCACTCGCAAGCATTTCGCAGGGAAAGAAGCTCACCGGTTTTAAATCGGCATATATAATAAGATTAGGCGATTACCGGGTAGGCATTTTTGTTGAAGGCGATATGGTACAGTTCGCAAGGATAGTTCACCGAAAGGATATCTATAAAGTCTTTCCATAATTCTTCTTCATTTTCTTTTCTTCACCTCTCCACTTCCTCCTCTACGTCCTCCCCACCACCATCTCCTCCGAATTATTCAGCGGGCGAAGGCCGTCCGTCCTGCCGGCAGAGGGACATAGCCCAGGTTCACCCGCATGTCTTAATCGACGTGTTTGAGACAACTCCTCTTTTTACAAAGGTGTCAATAAGCTAACTTATTCCTTAGCATTCAACCAGGTAAGACAGTGGCACAGCCTTACATACCCCGCGATCTACCAATCCCCAATTTTGACTGGCCGCGGTTCGTGCACCTTATTGGAAAGGCAAACGCCGGGGCAGCACGTTTTGACGCGATGGTTCAAACTCTGCATAATCCAATCCTGCTTCTCCGCGCGATGACGGCTCAGGAAGCAGTTCTTCCTTCTAAGATTGAGGGAATGCAGGCGACGCTGGATGAACTTGGATATGCCCGAGCGGGACTGAAAAAATATCAAGGAACGGAGGTAGAAGATGACGCTACCGTTTGCTCAGCAAAAAAAGAACATAGCAAAGATCAACTATTTCTTAAAAGGAATGCGAAGTGACATTTACGAATTCATCGAGATTCCAATCGATTACAATCCCAACAATTGTATAGTGCGCAATCGACAGGCTGCTGAAGAACTGTGGTATTCTGCCGCTTTTGACATGTTTCAGTCCATGTCTAGAAAGGATGAGATTCTATCAGGCGTTGGCTCGGAGGAAGCAATGAAGATTCTCCATGTATCAGAGTAACCGTCGAGGCCATGACAACTTCTCCATGTTAGACTTATTTTGCGGCGACCGAATTTGATTTGGTACTATCCCAATAACCGGTATGTAAGTCTGACAACAAGGAGGTACAGGAAGTTGAGGGTTTTGCGCAAGGATTGTAAATGATGGGCATTTATTGTCCTACTCTGCAGAATTAGCTGAAATTTCGTTTGAAAGGTATGCTTTATTTTATTATTGTAAAGCACTTCATGATTATGAATTAGAGTACTAATTCAGCAGGTGAAACTTCTTTTTTGTTGAAGGAATTTATAATTTGCACTTCAAAGATTAAGGCTTTGATTAATAAACAAAAGGAGATTTGAAATGCCGAGTACCGAAGGGGCAAACGAAGCTAAGCAATTTTACACGAATATTCCGCAGAAATCCCAAAGTTATTTTTTAAAAGGATCAAATTCCCTGGACTGGGGAATGAAAAATAGGTTGGGTAGAATATTCAATCCTGTCAGCGGAAGAACGGTTATGCTTGCCATCGACCATGGTTATTTCCAGGGGCCGACTACGGGGTTGGAAAGGATCGACGTTACTATTCTTCCCCTTCACCCATTCGCTGACACGCTGATGCTTACGCGCGGTGTCTTAAGAAGCATTATCCCTCCCGAAACTCAGAAGTCAATTGTGTTAAGAGTTTCCGGAGGCACCAGCGTACTTAAAGAGCTTTCGAATGAGTCTTTAGCCGTAGATATCGAGGATGCGATTCGATTGAATGTTTCAGCCATGGCAGTACAGGTTTTTATAGGGGGCGAGCACGAGCGTGAATCAATTATCAACATGACAAAGACGGTTGATATGGGAACACGATATGGAATTCCGACTCTTGCCGTAACGGCTGTGGGTAAAAACATGGTGCGCGATGCAAAATATTTCAGGCTTGCAACGCGCATCTGCGCCGAGCTTGGCGCGCAGTATGTTAAGACTTATTATGTCCCCGAAGATTTTGAAACCGTCACGGCCTCGTGCCCGGTGCCGATTGTAATAGCCGGCGGGAAAAAAATCCCGGAGCTTGATGCCCTCAGTATGGCTCATAATGCCGTGCAGCAAGGTGCTGCAGGCGTGGACATGGGAAGAAATATTTTCCAGGCAGAATCACCTATCGCTATGATAAAAGCAGTAAGGGCGGTTGTTCATGACAATGAATCTCCCGAAAGGGCCTTTGAACTTTATAATACTCTGAAGAATAAAAAATCATAAGTGATAACCTCTTCAATACATCCGGCAGATACTTTTAGAAGCAGCGCGGGAGGCAGTCTATGAAAGTATCGATGTGGTACAATAATAATGATATAAGATTGGAAGAAATGCCAACGCCGTCTCCCGGCGAAGGAGAGGTGCTTGTAAAGGTTATTTCATGCGGCATATGCGGCAGCGATGTAGTTGAGTGGTACCGCCTGCCGAGAGCACCTCTCGTTCAGGGCCATGAAGTTGGTGTTGAAGTTGTGGAAACAGGTGAAGGAGTTGATAAATTTAAAAAAGGCGACAGACTTTTTGTCGCACCCAAAGTACCCTGTCTTAAATGCCGCTATTGTTTAAAGGGGCATTATCCACAGTGCACCCGCGTAAAAGAAAGGCTGCCTGGCGGGTTTGCAGAGTACATACTTGTTCCGAAAATATTAGTTGAGAACGGTTCATATTTGCTGCCTGATAATGTAAGCCATGATCAATCTACGTTTATTGAACCTCTTGCATGTGTTGTAAGATCGCAAAGGCTTGCATCTATCGAAGAAGGTCAAACAGTTCTTGTATTAGGTATCCGGTATGTCGGGGCTTTTGAATATTCAGCTTGCAAAGTTTAAGAATTGTAAGGTGATTGCAACAGATGTAAATGATAAAAGACTTGAACTGGCAAAGCGTTTCGGAGCGGATTATGTTGTTAATGCGCGGGCAGACGTTTTGAAAGAGCTGCTTCAGATAAACGGCTCTAAAGCCGATACGGTTATCGTAACAACTTCTGCCATGCCTGCATTCAAACAAGCCTGGGAAGCCGTTGACATGGGCGGCACAGTAGTTTTATTTACCGTCCCGGGACCGGATAAAGATGTAGTTGTTCCGGTAAATGATTTTTGGAGGAAGGAAATTCGAATACTTACGTCTTATTATTGCGGTCCTGCGGATATTAAAGATTCACTCGGTTTGATCTCCAGGAGGAAAATCAATGTTGATGAACTTATTACGCACCGGCTGCCGATAGAAGATACGGCCAGGGGATTTAAGATGGTTTTGGAAGGAAGAGAAGCCTTAAAAGTAATTATAAAGCCGAACGAAAAATAAGAGTATGGTTAAATGGATTTTGTTCATGCAGGCTTAGCTGCAAGCAGTGAAGAAAATGCCGATCGTTTTTATGCCGGTATATTAGGGCTTGGAAAATCACCACCGAAAACTCTTGATAAAGACCTCGCTCGAAATATCTTCGGAATTGATGATGAGCTTCTAATTTTACATTACCGTGACAAGAATGTTCATTATGAAATACTGGTTTACCAGGATTACAAAGCACCGGAAAAACAGATTGCTCATACCTGCATCCAGGCTGCAGGCTTAAAAGATATTGTCAACAAATGCAGTCGGGCGGGTCTTAAGGTGGTACAGATACCGAAAGGTGATGCTGTTTTAACTTTTATATCCGATTACGACGGCAATCTCTTTGAGTTAAAAGAACAGCCTTCCGGCAGTTAGTACCTTAGATATCACCGGGATAATTATCAGCGGCTGATTTGTTTATTACACAATTATTAGAACACTCATAAAGATTGTGAGATGATGAAGTAATTCCTGCCTGTGTTGATTCCGTCCGAAAGCTGCACAAGGTTCCGCTGAAAATTGAACAGTTGAAGATACTTGTTTGTTAATGCTTTTTGTCAACGGCCGTCTTATCCCCAGGGTCAGGGCCAATTTAATTCCCACTCACCGCACCTAAAGCGACAAATATGTCCTATCCGAATGACCGTTACATAAGTATCCTGCCCGGTTAGGTTCTACATATATAGTGGATCAGGTGCGCCACGGTCTTTGTCGTTGCGGGAATCTTATAAACGTTCCTGGGCGTCGATTTGCATTTTCAATTGTAAGTAGCTAACCTTAAAAAAGTTTGAAACAGCACAATCTGTCTGAGGCCTGACAACGAATCAAGGATCCCGAACTTTTGACTTGAATGGTGCCGAGGATCGAATGTTGATTTATGCTGGAGCGCGATGCTTCTATACCGGTAATGGAGATTTTGAGACCAAAATCCCCAACCAGGCACAAAAAGTTACACTTGTGATGGCCTCGGAAATCCAATCACATTGAACTTACCCAATGATGAAGTGATCCAGTACGTGGTCGATGGACAAAACAGAAGGAAATCAAGAACACTAAGTGACAGAATAAGGAATAAGTCGCTTTACGCTGGGCAATTAACTCCAGTTGCTGAATTGGAGTCGGCTAACGAAATCATCGCTCGCTTTAACGGTGGCTACATGAATAAACGTGATACGATATACCAGATTATGACCGACCACCTCCCGTCAAGATTATTTATAGGTCGGGATGGCGCAAGGCGCCCATCGGCAGCCCAAGACTAGTTGTAAATGTTTCCACAGGAGCCATCGCAGAGCGAATGGATGGAGTTTACCCCGCCTTTGGCGGGGACGAGTTCCGGGAATGTTGTGTATGATAGCAATCCCGGCTCCCAACCATTCGGGTATGCAGGTGGATTGTATGATCCCGAGGCTAAGCTGGTACGGTTTGGAGCAAGGGATTATGACGCGGAGATAGGAAGATGGATGAGGAAGAATCCGCCTTAAGAACTGAGGCTTCACTGCACCATGATACATTAAAACAACTCAACCAAAGCTCAACCATTTTATTTAAACCTGCCAATCCAGTGGACAGGGGCGGAATTTGCGCCTTAGGCGCATGAGCCTCAGGCTCAGAACCGGAGACGGATTTTCAGTAACTGATAATTGGAGACTATGCAGTCACCAGGATATAAGAAATGGAGAAAAGAAAAAGCTGTAACACCGGAAGTTCAGTGGACAGGGGCGGAATTGAACCGCCGACACACGGATTTTCAGTCCGTTGCTCTACCAACTGAGCTACCTGTCCAATTATGAAAATACCCTTGGCGTGTACTAATATAATTTTGCGCCGTTAATTCTTCAAGATTTATTTGCTTTTTCGTTTGCGGCAAAGTTATCTTTGTTAGCCGTAAATAAAATGAATATACTCAAGCCACCCCGCCTGAATAAGGGCGATCTCATATCGATTGTCTCCCCTGCCAGCGCACCGAGAGATTCAAACAAGATTCATAAAGGTGTGACATATTTTGAATCCCTCGGCTATAGAGTCACAATCAGCAAGAATGTCTTCGACGTCAACGGGTACCTTGCCGGGACAGACGAAGAACGCGCAGAGGATATTAACCAGGCTTTTGCGGATAAGAATGTTAAAGCGATCATTTGCTCACGCGGTGGTTATGGTACACCGAGAATTCTCGATAAAATCGATTATGGAATTATCGGAAGGAATCCAAAAATTTTTGTAGGATACTCCGACATTACAGCGCTCCAGCTTGCCATCCTGAAGAAAACGGGCCTCGTCACTTTTAGCGGCCCTATGATGGCTGTCGAATTCGGCGGGAATGTGGATTTATACACGGAGCAAATGTTTTTTGCTATGTTGACTCAGCGTAACAAAATCGGGGTGTTGAGAAGTCATAAAGATTCTCGATTTTCATTTAAGGGTAAGAAGAAATCGCAGGGAAGGTTAGTCGGCGGCAATTTATCTATGATCACGTCGATTCTCGGGACAGGGTACGTCCCGGAATTCTCAGGCGGCGTTCTTCTCATCGAAGAAGTATCCGAAGAGCCGTATTCGATAGACAGGATGCTGACGCAGCTTCGCCTTGCCGGGGTGCTTTCGAAAGTTTCCGCCTTTGCGCTTGGACAGTTCACAAATTGCGTGGCAGAGGAACAGAACAAGCCGCACCGGACTCTCGAGCAAATTCTCAATGAAGATTTGTTTTCAAGTGACAAGCCGGCAGTTTCAAATATTCCTTACGGGCATGTTCCGGTAAAGATGACGCTGCCGATAGGAATCCTTGCGTCGGTTGACCCCGTGAAGAGAAAGTTTTCGATAGACGAACCGGCGGTGAGCTGAATTATATTGTCGTTTTGCAATCGCCGATTGTCAATTTGTAAAATAGCATCTCGCCGGTCGCTTCAAGAAATTTCCAGAACTGTACCACGTTTCACAACGTTGGTAATCTTGTTTTCTGTAAAGTGGTAAGGAAGATATGCATAATCTTCGGTGTCCACGATAAGAATATCGGCTTGCTTTCCGATCTCAATACTTCCCAATATGTGCGATAACCCGACGGCTGCTGCGGCGTTAATCGTAGCGGCGTTTAACGCTTCCTCTACGCTCATCTTGTTGAAACACACGGCCAGCCACATCGTTGTTTGCATGTTGTCAACCATTGAAGAGCCGGGATTAAAGCCGCTTGCAAGAGCGACAGCGCAGTCGTTGTCGATCATCGCTCTTGCCGGTGCAAACTTACTTAGCGAATATGCGGATGCAGCCGGCAATATAACTCCTATTGTATCACTCCGGGCAAGAATCGGTATCTCGACCTGAGAAATATTTTGTAGATTATCTACGGATGTTGCCCCGACTTCGACAGCAAGGCCTACTACGCCATCCGCCGAATGCTCTCCAGCGTGCATCTTCAATTTTAATCCAGCCTCACACGCAGCCGCGAGAATCTCTCTTGCCTCAGCAAGTGTAAAAATCTTTTCGTCGCAGTTTACATCGCAGAATTCGGCAAATTTCTTCTTCGCAACATACGGGATCAATTCATCCGTCAATATTTTTATGTAAGTATCTCTCTCCTGCTTATTTTCCGGCAGAATTGTGCGGGTGCCCAGAAAAGTCACGATAATATCCGGGATTGATTCCTGCTTTAAAGTTTGTGCTATTTCCAACATTTTGACTTCGTTCTTGAAATTCAGACCGCGCCCGCTTTTTATTTCCAGGGTCGTCGTCCCCCAGTTAAACATTTTGTCGATGCGCCTGCCGGCTTGCGAGCCAAGTTTGGATTTTTGAATCTCACGAACTTTTTCGGATGTGTCGATGGTCCGTTCACCTTTGATCCCGATTTCACCATAATTCATTCCTCTCGCGCGAGCCGCGAATTCGCGCTCAGCTGTACCGGCAAAGATCAAATGTGTGTGCGGATCTACAAACCCCGGGAGTAGAGTTTTTCCGGAAACGTCGAGAACGTCGCAGCTGGAATCGACCTTCGTGTTTCCGATCTCCTTTATTGTACCATCTTCAATGTAGATATCGGCACTGCCCATGATTCCAATGTCGCTCATTTCGGAACCGCGCTTGAATAATTTTCCGCCGGCGGAACAAGTGACGACTTTTTCCGGATTTTTAAGTAGGAGTTTCATCTTCTAGTATGCTGTGTACGTCGCCGACACGTCTACTGCTGCCGAAATCGTTGAAGGATTAACGGAAGAAGACATTTGAGCCTGTGCTGCAATGACCTCGCCACGAAGCGGAACCGGTGGGTGATAATATGATGGATTCATGGATCTCAACTTGATGTTTGTGAATCCTTCCAACTTGGCGATCTCTTCTGCCTTATCATGGGCCTTCGTTACCGCTTCTTTCAGTGCAATCGTCTCGAGTGAATCCAGATTTCTTACACGGAATGCTATGCCGTTTATGGTCACTCCTTCGATGGAGGCAATCCGGCTTAGGGTGTTGTTCAATTTCGAGATTGGAACTGAAATAGACATTGAAGACCAGAGCTGGTAATAATTAGGACTGACTTGATCCGGGTTTTTGGAATCGAACGATGGTGAGATGGTTAAGTCGTTCGTCATTAGTGTGGTCGTATCGATAACATCTCGCAGAGATTGGACGAGTGCATGGTACCTCTCTAAATAGGTTGCAAAAGCCTCCGTTGCTTTGGGTTGCCGTGCCACTATGGTCAAACTAAAATCAGCGATACCCGGTTTGGCATAGACGGTTGCCTCGGCAGAAACTGTAATTTCTGATTGAGACTGGGCGTTGCTCTCTGCGGCGAGAAGCGTGACAAGGAAAAATAAAGTAAACAGCTTAGGCATTGTTATTTCCTCTTTTTTTATTATTTATGAAACGACGAACAAAGATTCAAATTACTCTCTTGAGAGAACGCGCCGCATAGTTGCGGAAGATCGGGTCTGATTTTGCGCTGATAAAATGCAAATAGGCGGATGATATAATGGTACATTTTCGGGGGAACAGTAAGTGAATCTTTGCTTCACAGGCTTGTGATTTTATATTCCATCGAGTAACTTTCCCTATTATCAGATGGCAATCGATAATTTCATGGTCTCACCCGGTCAAGTCAAAAACATCTCTCGCATCCGGTAGAAAACAATTTGAAGATGAGGTAAAACGAAATGAAAATGTCTATTAAACGTGCGCCGGCAGTCGTGGCAAGTATATTGTTCCTCACCGGCTTGCTCGCTGCACGGGAGAAAATCGGCTATGAAAATATTCAGGAAGCAATTCGCGCTGCCTCTGTGTTGGCCGGCAAGTCCGGACCGCAAAGCTTGAATTGGATTAATGAAGGCGATCGGTACTCGTATACAACGACCGACGATTCCACAAAACGGGAGGAGATTCGCTCGTTCGATCCGAAAACAGGTAAGGATGAGCTCGTCTTCGATGCACAAGGCTTGACGTTCCCGGACACAAATAAGCATTTTGAATACAAATCGTTTCAGTGGGCGCACGATTCGAAACATATTTTGTTTGAGACAAATTTCAGAAAAATCTATCGAAGGTCAGGGGTCTCTGATTATTACGTCTATTCATTGGCCGACAGAACTTTGAAAGCTGCCGCCAGGAATGCAAGAACGGCGGAACTATCGCCTGACGGTTCAATGGTTGGGTACGAGCGCGAAGGTAACATGTTCGTCTATGATTTTGCAGCAAAAAACGAAAGTCAATTGACGAGCGACGCGACAGAAGATATTTTTAACGGAAATTACGATTGGGTTTATGAAGAAGAGTTTGGACAGGCGCAAGCGTGGAGCTGGTCACCGGATAGCAAGTACATTGCCTATTGGCAAACCGATGAAAGTCGGGTGCCGGAAATACAAATTTCAAATTACGAAGGACTTCACAACGAATGGGAAAAAATCCCGATACCGCAGGTTGGGGATCCGAATCCGAAAGTTCGAATCGGAATTATCGATGTAAAGGGACACAAGAATATCTGGCTTGATCCACTGAACGGGCAGGGGGATAAGTCCGGCGATTTTTATATTCCCAGGGTTTACTGGACAAGCGAACCGAACACGCTTGCCATGATTGTTCTCAATCGCGCGCAGGATGATTTGAAGCTTTATTTTTTCGATGTGACGAACGGCAATCGCCGCCTCATCATGGAGGAGAAGAACGACACCTGGGTTGCGATTTTTAATTTTTACACCGATGAGGACGACATGATGTTTTTTCCGAAGAATGTGCACGAGTTCTTCTGGGTCTCCGATCGGAGCGGTTTTTATCAAATCTATCGGTATAAGTATGATGGTACGTTGCAGAATCGCGTCACTAACGGGAATTGGGATGTGATAAAAATTCTGAGGATCGACGCCGGGAATCAAGTTATTTATTACACTTCTGCCGAAGCTTCTCCGATGGAAGAGAATCTTTATTCAATCAATTTTGACGGTACGAATGAAAGGCGTTTATCGATGGCGTCGGGTTTGCATCAAATCGACTTGTCGCCTAGTTGCAATTACTACATTGACACATATTCAAACGCAAACCGGCCGCTCCAGGTTGAGCTCTGGAATACCGGCGGCAAAATGCTCGCAAAACTTGAGGGCAACGCGTCCGTCAGCAAGTTTATTCATACTCACAAATATTCGCCGCGCGAGCTTTTCAGTTTCACGACATCCGACTCCGTAAGGTTAGATTGTTCCATGGTAAAGCCCTTCAATTTTGATTCGACGAAGAAATATCCGGTCATACTTGCCATATACGGCGGACCCGAATCGCATTCGGTTTATAACTCGTTCGATTTTTCAGGATGGGACCAGTGGCTGGCACAAGAGGGGTACATCGTCGTGGATGTGAACAACAGGGGAAGCGCAAATTACGGACGTGCTTTCATGAAAGTTGTATATGAGAAGCTGGGCTACTGGGAAAGCCACGATTTCGTCGAGACGGCGCATTATCTCGCAACGCTTCCTTACGTTGACCCAGACAAGATGGCTATCATGGGAGTAAGCTATGGAGGATACAGCACAGTCTTTACGATGCTCACGCATCCCGGAGTATTCAAAGTCGGAATTGCAAATTCGCCTGTAACCGATTGGCGCCTGTATGACGATGTTTATACCGAGCGTTACATGGGACTTCTTTCCGACAACGATTCGGGTTATATAAAAAGTTGTGCCATGACCTACTCTGACAGCCTAAGGGGAAAACTGCTCGTCGTCCATTCAATGATGGATGACAACGTCCATCCGATCAATACGATGCAGCTCTTGACCGCGCTGGAAAATGCAGGCAAGGATGTTGACCTGAGAATTTTTCCGCCGGGCGCTCATGGTGCTGCTTACAGTCCCGCGACTCATCTCTTATTGCTAAAAATCTACGATCAGTATTTGAATTTATATTTGAAAGGAAACTGCGGGAGGTTGAATCCAAATCAATGACTGCCGGGGAGGCAATTGCCTTTGCATCCTGAGCTTCGTATATTTTAAGAAGTAGACAGATGCGAGATATTCTAGTTGTTGACGACAATGCGATAAATAGGCAGCTTGCAGTATATTTGCTGAAGAAAGGAGGCTACAATGTCTATGAAGCCGACTCTGGACAGCAGGTGTTCGCGTTCCTTGCGGGTCGGTCGCCGGATGTGATTCTCCTCGACATTCAACTTCCGGAAATAGACGGCATCGAGATTCTCAGGCGTATTCGTCAGGATGTTTTGACAAAAGACATCACTGTCATTGCATTAACGGCATATACGATGCGGGGTGATAAAGAGAAATTTGAAGCTGCGGGTTTCGACGGTTACCTGGCCAAGCCAATTGAACCGAAAACTTTTGCGAATCAGATTTTGGAAATATACAATTCTTGAAAAAAGACGAGGCGTTTGAAAAACTGAAGGGTCTGTTCACAGCGGACTTGAAGGATAAGATCAAAACTCTAAATGGAGTGATCGTAGGCAATCCGCCCGTGAACGGGGCTTGCGATTGGGAAACCGTCGCTCAAATTGCTCATCAAATAAAAGGGACGGCAAGGTCTTTTGGTTATTCGGAGATTTCAATGGTGGCAGACGAATTGGAACGATCGGTGGCAAAAAGAAGTTTAGAATATTCGACAAGTTTAGTTAAGAAAATATCCGACTTATCGCCGGATGACCTGTAAGGAATTGTTCTTTGAAAATTCAGAATCAAATTCCGTCCTGCAATCCGATTTGAAGCGCATCGTTTCTCATTTTTGGGGATGATATTGGAATCGACGGGGATTTGGGAAGCTTTGAATTGCGTGCCGCGGTTTTCCGGTGCCGCGTTAAAAAATCGGTAAAACTCTAAATGCGAACTATAACTACGCATTGGCTGCCTAACTAAAAAGAGGTAACCCGTCCACCCAGAGGTTCTGTCTGTCGGCACTGGAATGGGCGTCGATCAGGCAGGCTTTCCGTTTGAAGGTTCTCGGCGGTTAAACGGAAATATACAGTCGAGATTGCCGATCGCAACTCTGCTTCGCGAGCAGTGCTCGGTGAAATTTTTGGTCGAAGCTATGCACGTAGACGTTCATTGTTCCTATCTTCGGACCGGGGTTCGACTCCCCGCATCTCCACAACAAATTCGAGCGGGGTTCTGCGCCGAAGGGGCATCCGCCTCAGGCTCCCCGCATCTGCACAATAATTAAAGTCAAAAGTCACGAATGAAGAGTCAAAGGAATTCCAGACTGAGTTCTGGAAGTTGGCTTTTGTCTGTGATTGCATTTCTGACTAACCAAAGATGCCGCTGCACCAATGGTGCATGATCCTCGGGCTCAGAGTTGCACTTATTACGTAACTCGTGAATATTTACACCAATAAAAATATTGATTCGTGAAATTAGCAGCCATATTTTTTATCGGTTTGTGAAAGGGACAATCTCTCTTTTCTCCACCTTGGTTTTCTCCATGATGTTCTTATATTAATTAGTATGTGGACGAGAGAGAGGCTATCGGAATTAATTAAATCCAAACTCGGTGAGAGGCTGCTCATTGTCGTATCCAATCGCGAGCCTTACGTTCACGTGTTCGACGGCGACGACATCAAGTATTATGTTCCGCCGGGCGGCCTCGTCACCGCTCTCGAACCTATCATGGAAGCAAGCGGCGGCTATTGGGTAGCGCAGGCAACGGGTGAAGCCGACAATCTCGTGGTGGACGGGGCGAACGAGGTCGGATGCCCGCCAGAGGATCCGAGGTTCACGCTCAAACGTGTATTCCTGACGAAAGAGGAAGAGATGGGGTTTTATTACAATTTTTCAAACGCGGGTATCTGGCCCCTTTGTCATGTCGCGTACGTGAGACCTAAGTTTCAGGCAGCAGACTATCAAATCTACAAATCCGTACAAGAAAAGTTCGCTGACGCAATCGTAGAGGTGGTAAAAGACCGCCCCGCCTTCGTATTCATTCAGGACTACCACTTTGCAAACCTTGCCCGCCTGCTTAAGGAGCGTGCGAGAAATATTGTGACAGCTCAGTTCTGGCATATACCATGGCCTAACAGCGAAGTGATCCGCATTCTCCCGTTCAAGGAAGAAATGCTGAGCGATCTTCTATATAATGACCTTCTGGCATTTCAGGTCCAACACCACCTTATGAACTTCCTGGACGCAGTGAACCGCTTTCTCGAGGCGAGGGTGGAACACGATACTTCGCGCGTGAATAAAGGCGGCAGGACAACGCTTGTGCGCTCTTTCCCGATCGGAATCGATTTTGAACATGTCTCGGCGATTTCCATGTCCGACAAAATTAAATCCATCAGGAATGAGTCTGTCAAAAAATACCGTCTCAAGGACAAGATAATTGCCATCGGAGTTAACCGGATCGACTACACTAAAGGAATAATGGAACGATTTCGCGCTGTGGATAGATTTCTTGAAACTAATCCCCAGTATATCGGTAAGTTCGTCTTCGTTCAGCTCGGAGCCCTGAGCAGAGTCCAAATCGCTGAGTATCAGGATCTGAACGATTCTTTAAATAATCTCATGGTAACTATAAATGAAAAATATCAGAAATCGGGATGGAGGCCTATAATTTTTGTGCGTGCAAATCATTCCAAGGAAACAATCACAGCCTGGAATGGGATGGCAAACATCTCTCTAGTCACATCGCTTCATGACGGAATGAATTTAGTGGCGAAGGAATTTGTCGCGTCTCGATACGACCTGAAAGGTACGTTAGTACTCAGCGAGTTCACCGGCGCAGCGCGAGAGCTTGTAGATGCAGTGATAGTAAATCCGTACTATATAGATGGGCTCGCTGATGCAATAAAGAGTGCGATAGAGATGTCATCTGATGAGCAGCAGAAAAGAATGGCTAAAATGCGCGATGCGGTAAGTTATCAGAACGTTTATAGATGGGCGGCTAAAATACTGAGCGAAATTTTCAATTTTGAATTTGTCGAATATGATGTTGAAGCTGACATCGGTAAATAACCTCGTAGTTTCCGCGGCGATTATCCTCGGCGCTTTGTTAGTCGGGATTTTCTTGCGAAGCATTGTTTTTGTTTATTTACAAAAGTTTGCAAAGCGAACAAAGTGGCGATTCGATGACATTGTTATCGGAGCGCTGAAGAGTTCGGTTATACTATGGGCACTTGCGCTCGGGCTTTATATCATAATTGAATCCCAGGGTTTGCCTAAAAATATCGAAGAGATATCCTCGAAGTCGCTCGGGGTTTTGGTCATCTTTTCCGTCACTGTTGTCGTTTCTAATATTTGCACGGAGATAATCGAGTATTATAAGTCCGTAATAACAGGGCTTGCCTCTGCCACCTCTTTGTTGAAGAATATTGTGAGGATTATCGCCTACTCAGTCGGCGGGCTTATCATCCTGGATGATCTGCACATTTCAATCGCGCCGCTGCTCACGGCGCTCGGCGTCGGCGGGCTTGCAATCGGATTGGGTTTGCAGGAAACTCTAACTAACTTTTTTTCCGGTCTGCAAATCCTTGCGGCTCATCAAATGCACGTTGGAAATTATATAAAGTTGAGCAGCGGGGATGAGGGTTTCATCGAGGATTTGAATTGGCGGGCAACGGTGATCCGGACTCTCTCCGGAAACCATGTTATAATTCCCAACAAGAACCTGGCCAATCTGATTGTTACCAATTTTGAGAGGCCGAAACCGGACATGTCGATAGTGTTCAATCTCGGCGTGGATTACTCGAGCGATTTGCGAAGAGTGGAGTCAGTTACCGTTGAGGTCGCACGCGCAGTACAAAAATCAGTCGATGGTGCGCAGAGAGATTTTGAGCCCTTTATACGATACAATCAATTTGGCGATTCATCGATCAACTTTTCCGTAATCCTGCGCGGGAATACGTATGTTGACCAGTATCTGATCAAACACGAATTTATCAAACGGCTGAAGGAAAGGTACGACAGCGAACACATCGTGATCCCGTTCCCAATTCGCACCGTGCATATAGACAGGGAAGCGGACTGAATGACATTTTCTCCTTTTGAATTCAAATCGAGGCTGATCCTTACGCAACTGCTCGGACGAAAAGCGGCGACTTTGCCGGAACTTGTTGACGGAATCAAGACTGTACCCCTATCTTCGATCTACCATCATACTCACCGTTTTTTACAACAGCATCATTTTCTTTCTCCCGAGCCGCCGAACGATTTTGCGTATTGGGTGACGAACGAGCTCAACGATGAAATCGCCGGCGAAAAGCTTGCGAGCATAGATATCATGCAATTCAGCAGACTTTCCGACCTGCGAAATCGATTTGCGGAGCTGCTGGAGAATTATCTGAAGTCGTCCCGGAGCGCTCTCGGCAGAATCTGCCCCGAAGGTGAGGAGTTTCATTTTATGAGCTCGCATATTTTTGTGGTGCCTGCGAACAAAACTGCCGCAAATCTGCAGGAATTTGTCGAAGCCTTGAAGAATGTGAGCATACATGCGATCTATTTTCACATGTTCGAAGCGAAACTGCGCCTTGAAAAGGGCGACAACGATTTTTCAATCTGGCTCCGTTCCGCGGGAATGAAAAGCGAAGCGGAAGAAATTTCGAATCTCGACCCTTATACTTTTACCCTCGAAGGATTACGAGAAAAAATTATTGAGATAGTTTCTAATGGCACAAGTTAAAGATTATTCGGAGATTGTCGGCAATTCGGTCATCGATGAGCTGTTCACCATAGGCGATAAGGCGCGCTCATTGACGATCCAGCATGTGAATTCCACTGCGGTCGGCGGCGGCGTGGCGGAAATCTTGACGCGGCTGGTTCCAATGTTGAACGAGCTCGGTGTGCAGAGCAGGTGGGATGTTATAAAAGGGGGAGAAAAATTCTTCGCGATAACGAAGAAGATGCACAACGCACTGCATGGAGTCAGCGAAAGTTTTTCCGACGACGATTGGAATCATTTTCTCGAGGTCGATAGAGAAAACGCACGATCCATGAATCTAGACGGGAACGTCCTCTTCATCCATGACCCGCAGCCGATCGGACTCGTCGAACAAAGGGAGCACCTGAATAATAAGTGGGTTTGGCGATGTCACATTGACTTTTCGGAGCCGCAGCAGAATGTGTGGCTGTTTTTGAAAGATTTCATCGAGAAATTTGATGCGGCAATTTTTTCTGCGCCCGCGTTCAGCCGGCCTCTGAACACGAAACAATTCCTGGTTTCACCTTCAATCGATCCTCTCAGCAATAAGAATAAAGATTCTCGACGAGGAATACATAAAAAGTATATTCGAGAGGTTTAACATTGATAGGGAGAGGCCGGTGATCACACAAATATCTCGGTTCGATTATTTGAAGGACCCTGTCGGGGTAATCAAAGTGTATAAACTTGTGAAGAGGTACATCGACTGCCAGCTTGTGCTTGCCGGCGGCGGCGCAACAGACGATCCCGAAGGAGAAAAAGTGTTAGCCGACGTCCGTGCTGCTGCGGAAGCCGACAAGGACATATTTGTGCTTCTCCTTCCGCCTTCGAGCGATCTGGAGATTAACGCGCTTCAACGAGGATCGACAATCGTTTTACAGAAATCCCTTCGTGAGGGGTTCGGCTTGACGGTCGCCGAAGCCTTGTGGAAGTCCAAGCCGGTCATAGCTTCCGCGGTCGGAGGGATTCCACTTCAGATCAAACACAAATACAGTGGAATTTTGACTCACAGCATCGAAGGAACTGCATACTGGATCAAGCAATTGATCAACGAGCCGGACTTTGCGAATGAACTGGGAAAAAACGGCAGGGAGCATATCAGACAGAATTTCTTGATCACGCGGCATTTGCGAGACTATCTTCTGCTGTCGCTTTCTTTATTCCATGATAATGATATAGTTTATTTGTGAGCGGCGGAGAGCATGCAGAGAGAAACAAGGGCACGAAGTGAAATGGGTTTGAAGAATTCGTTGATGTTTTCTTTTCCCGCACGCGCACTTCTCGCTTCGTGGTTGTAATTATTTTGTCACAAGAGAGCTCGGATGTCGATTACTAAATTCACGAGTGAAATTCTTCTGAGTGCCACGGAAAGTAATCATGTCTTCTTCTTCGACTTTGACGGGACATTATCTGAGATTGCTCCGACGCCGGAAGAAGCCGAGCTAAAGCCGATAGCAAAGCGTGCCATTGAAGAACTTGCAAAAAGATTCCCTGTAGGAATTATAAGCGGCAGAAAGCTTGAAGATTTAAAAAAACTCGTTCGCGTCAATGGCATTTTTTATTCGGGGAATCACGGAGTTGAAATCGAAGGGCCTGGATTGAAATTTGTCGAGCCCAATTCAGCGAGATCGGTGGATTACATCACTTCACTGGGGAAAGAAATAAAATCGAATCTCAAACTTTACCATCCGGGGATAAATTCTAAGAAGTACTCCGTCTCAATTCATTACCGCACTATTGAACCCGCTAAAGTGAGATTACTTCTGATGGAGCTTGACAAAGTTATTTCCGGGCCGCTTCGCGGCGGAAAAATAGACGTGTTTCATGGCAAGAAAGTGGTCGAGATAAAGGCGCCTGTCGATTGGGATAAAGGGAAAGCGCTTGAAATGATATTGAGACACCTTGTCAATGCCGGAAGAGACCTTGACAAGCTGGTACCGGTATTTTTCGGTGACGATAAAACCGACGAGTATGGTTTTAAGAAAGTAAATGAGATGAACGGTCTAAGCGTTTTCGTTGGAAAGAAACATAGAAAGACTCTGGCTAAATATTGGATAGGATCGCCGTCAGAATTGATCGGGGCGCTGGCAAAGTTTTTGTTTGTGTTAAGGTAAAATTCGGCTATAAGGGGTAATCGACAAATTGATTTTCTCAAATGTCGAGACTCTGCAGCGCGCTGCCTCTTCGCTAATTTGGCGTGCCATGACTTGACATTTGGTCTGAAGGATTATAAACTCCTAATAGTCAGCGCAAACCAGGGTTAGCACTATGGTGCAAATTGATAATAGAGAAGTAGGGAAAATGAGACTTGCATTATTTTCATCAATTCTATTCAGTCTAATAAGTATGCCGTGCAGTTCGCCGCTTTCCGATACCAACGTTACCGACCCATCATTGCTCGAGCCGGAAATGAGTTACTTCCGCAGTGTGACTTTAAACTAAAAACCAGTTTATTTACACGACAAAAAGGCCCGCTATTGGCGGACGTTTCGAAGAAGTACTTATGTGGATTTGCTCAATTTATGTCAATCATCAAATGAATCGGCACACCGCTGCGAGCGATCGTGACGAAGCACAAAAGGGACATGCATCATGCCCTTGATGACGGTATGCGCAACCAGAAGGACAACGATTGGGTACAATTCATAAAAATCCCGGTATTCATCCAGATAGCCAAAGAACAAGGTCAACAGCACCATCGGAACTGCAATTGCTGAACCCGCTTTGACAAATGTTGGTTTGTTTCCCCAATCATAGGCAATCAACAGTCCGACGGATAAGAAAGCAAGAAACTGGGCTAAGGAATATGGATCCAGAGACAAATTATGCAGCAAATGCAATTCGACCATGGAACCTGGATTAGCCATCAGTACATAATGTATTGCAAGCCTAATGACAGCGTACAAGGCGATTTGACTCACCAGCAACCGGACGAAAATGGTACGCGAAAGAAGATTTCTAAAGTGCAGCAAGTACACGAATGCAAGAAGTATGGAAGTCTCTTTATTCAAGGTGGCAATGCCGAAGAATAGTATATATTGATACCAATTAGATCGCGCAAGATGGTACAGACAAACTGTGAAGAGGAATAATTGCATGAAATCGTATGGATAGCTGTAATAGTGAAAGAATACAGGAATCCCGGCCACTGAGATCAGTGCCACAATCAGCAATGTGATTTCGGAGGTTTCATAGAAATTGCGAATTAGCATTATAAGACTAAGTGAAAAACCTATGATGGATGCGTACCAGACGATAACTGCGATCAACAGATGAGTAAACTTGATTTCCGGCCTCTCTACATAAAAAAAACCCTGGAATCTTTTCTTCGCCCAATTGTCAATTTGTGTCGCAATCGAAGTCGGAATCAGGCGACTAAGATTCTTGACTATTATCGGGACCAAAATCCTGCCTGCAAAAGGCTCATACGCGGTTCCTTCGATCATTTCTTCGAAGTTTGCTCTGGCATATCCGTTAATGCCGACATGCAAAAAGGATCCGATCACAAATATGGGAATAATGAAAAGAAGCACCTGAAGAGGTCGGGTGAAGGCAATTGGTTTCATATAGTATGAATTAACGTCGCACCCTCCTGATTGGCCATCCGGTGACTGCCCTGCAAATCCGGATAACACTCCAGCCGAGCAAAAGGGACCAAGCATAAGAAAGGAATTTCATGTGCCGTATTCATTTGCATCTCAACAGAATATAGACGAAGGCTCCCGAAAGAGCAAACTTTGTCCTCTGATCCCCTGGTGATAAAATCGACTGCAACTTCTCTTCACTTGCGACATCCCTCGACCATTACGTCAATAAATCACTACCTTCCTGCGCAATTATTCCGTTCTTCTTTGTATAGGCATTCCTTTTAAGAACTAATCTACATTCACAGAAACTCTAAACAAGAGGTTCCGCGGCGTCTACCATGCAGCTCCGTTGAAAAACGTTCCCTTAAATAAGTAATTATGATTAAGAGTTTTTTTTGACGCGAAGCTCCGGCTTGACGCCGACAATTCACATTAAGCGATCGGATGTCTATCTCCTCCTGTGGTGACCCTCGCGCTGATGGATGCGCGGCTCCATACGTCATTCGGTGCGACAGATCTGCGCGATTGGAATAACTTCAAAAAGGAGATTTATAAAAAGATTCCTTTTTCTTGCAGGATTTTCATTATGGGGTTTACTTAAAATAATTGTTTGAACGGCAAGTTTCTATTCGTTTACATTTACTAGAAAAATGCTAGAAGTAATATCCCGCAACCATGAAGTTCTTTCGTGGTTTACTCATCCACAGGTTTTGATACTGGAACGAGTTCAGCTTACGGAGCGATATGGTATCTCGGACGAAAATGGCAAAGCTTAACGCGTGCAGGAAGGGAAGTTTACTTCCGTGAAGTTAATCCGTACAATTTAGGATCGTCAAACTGGGTTTCCTGGAAATAATACGATGATGGATTTACGTAGACGCCATTCTTGGTCACGCCGTAATGCAAATGGGGCCCGGTTGAGAGGCCCGTATCGCCGCTCAGAGCAATCACCTGGCCTCGTTTGACCTTTTGTCCTACGACGACAATAGATTTCTGAAGATGTGCGTAAAGAGTAGTGTACCCAAAGCCATGGTCAACTTCAACGACGTTTCCGTAGCTGCCGCGTCGTCCGACATAAGATACGACGCCGTCTCCGGTCACATGGACAGGCGTGTCCGGCATTGCCTTAATGTCAATCCCTTCGTGCATCAAGCGGATGTGCAAAATGGGGTGGAACCTCATGCCGAAGCCGTCGTTAATGGTTCCGTCGCGGATTGGATCGATTGCCGGGATATGTGCATATAAGGACTGATTGGCTTTATAACTCCTAAGTATATCGGAGTAGCTTTCTTCCTCCAGCTTTGCTTCCCTGTTAAGGACGTCCAGTGTCTGCGTCGCTTCAAAGATCAGTTTGTTCGAAGCGGCGGACACGCCGTAATCTTCATTTTCTTCAACGCCGCCTATCGGGGCCTTTCTCACATCTGAAGATATTGGAGGCAGCTCCACGCAAATTCTCAAGAGGCCGTCGCTTTTCTCAAAGTCTGCCATATAGTTTTGGAAATCATGGAGCTTTTCGTTTACAGAAACGAGCTTAGTCTTCAACGCGGTATTTTGCTTCGAAGCAGCCGATGACTGCAGACTCTCGAGGCCATACGGATCGAATCCTAGGTGAACCAGAAAAATTGTAATAGCCGATGACAAAAGTACCGGCAAAGCGATCACAGCAAGCAGCCGCTTCTTACCGAATGCTTTGTACCTCAGATCCGAATCGGATAGATAAAAGAGCTTAATCAAAGTTAACCATGACCTTGGCATTTCGAGGACTGGCAGATGTTAGCTGAAGGGGCATAAAGGAACGTGCCCTGTCTAATTTCCTTGGTGCCAGATTCGCGGACACGCATTTCTGCAACGGCTTCAACGTAATTGGGTCTATCGAGCGTATCAAACACATGAATCGCAACTCTTATCTTTCATATACTAGTTTATCGTCAATATTTATGCCATATTTAGCGCAAAACCCTCCGTTCACCTCGACGACATACTTTGCGGGTTTTTCGGAGGGTATTGAAGCTTCGCTGAGCGGAGTCGCTTCCTGATAGATACTGACTATCCTTCCCGTCCTGTCTGCGAAAATCATGTCGAGAGGGATATAAGTATTCTTCATCCAAAATTCCACTGGTTCCTGCTTGTCGAATATGAACAACATGCCATCGTCTTCAGGCATATATTCCCGCCACATTAGCCCCTGAGTTCTCGCTGCTTCATTGTCTGCGATTTCGATTTGGATCAACTTTATGGCCGCGTTCGTGCCGTGCTTCATGAATATAAGCTGTCCATCGTCTTTGAAAGCCGGTCCGGCGGTAACCGCCGAACCGCTCTTGTCTTGTTGATAGAAACCGGCGGCAATTATCGGTAACATGATCGATAGTGCGATCCGCACGGCTACTCTGGCCCCACAACTTTTCGACTGGACTGTCTGGCTATATTTTTTGTTTTGTGTCATCGCTTTGAGGATTTTGGTTTTTCGAAATGACCGCCATTTGCGGTGTCACTGCTGGCACACTTGAACTTGATGAAATCTTGGCAATCCTTCAAGGAGGAGAATTTACTAGAAGATTTTTTTTGGTCTTCACATTATTATGAGACCCTTCCGACCAGTCTGCCGGAGCTTCTACACCGCAGATAAATGTGTCAGGCATAGAAGCTCCGTAGATTCGCTGGCGGACATTTGAAAGGGCGCGCGATCACTCACATGAACAGATCTGTTTTCCTATATATGATATGCGATTTTAAACACGATATTTCTCGGCTCTTCCCAGCTTGCGCCGCTGAAGTATGCGCCTTTTATAAGATGGATATGGTCGAAGATGTTTGTGATGTACAGTGAAGGCTCAAGCGTCGAACCATCGCCAAAATAAAAAATATATCCTCCCGATACGTCGAATATCCATGACGGAGTCGTGTGGGCGGCCTGGTTGAAATCGAAGAGACCTGTCTTGAAATTAATCGTGTTCCCGTTCGTCAAGCCCGAGCCGTAGATTCCTGTCACGTTAGTGTACCATTGTGCCGGCTGATAGTTGATCGAACCCACGATCGAGAGTCTTTGATCATGATCCAGGTCTGTCGCAGAACCGTCCGTACTTATCGGTAAAAATCCGCCGGTTACCAGACCTGTGCCGTAGGCGTGAATGATAGAAGAGTTGATGTATCCTGAGAACGGAGTCGAGGGACTATTGTACGAGAGCCCTAATTCAATTCCCGTGGTGCGGACTTGCTGAATGTTAACCGGCGTTTTAATTGCGCTGGCGCCGATTGTCTGGTCGTCCACTCCGGGACTTGCGTATTTATAGAATGCATCTGCCTTGCTTCGGAGTCCCATTCCGAAGTCGTGTGTGTAAACGGCTTCGTAAAAATCGTCGCGTTCAGGAAGCGTCGGTGCCAGCACACCGCTATCCGATACAGTCAGGGCAATGGTTCGCAAGCCTTCTATATTAGTCGGCATGAATAGCCTTCCGTAATAGAGATACACCGAATTAGCCTCATCGAAGAAAATATTCCATTTGATTCGCGGGCTTACCTGATCCTGGAGAGACATATCGGGCGCAATATGCTGGTCGTACCTCACTCCAAGATCGATCCTTGTCCATTCGAGAGGATGGATTTCAGTTTCGGCAAACACGCCGAAGTCGGAGCCTGTAAAATCTGTGTTGACGGCTGGACCAGCGTTGCCCGCGCTGTCGTGAGATGTGAAATCTTCCGTGCCGGTAGTGTTGCTGAAATCCAGACCGACCGTGTACATGAAATGATGAGATAATCTGTCGTCGTACTTGATCCTTGTGCCGAGACTTGTGAATGATCGATTTTCAGCGACGACATAGTTCCCTGTTGTACCGTTTAAGGTAAGCGGAGTAGCGACAGGATCACCTGGTCCCGGCGTGTAAACGAGCCCGCCCTCGCGGGCATAGACGCCTGCGAACAAATCGCTTTCCCTGTCCGGCTCCGATGAAATTGTATGATAGTACGACAAAGTTTGAAACGAGTTTGAAGTATTCTGAAGATCGTTCATGATCCCCTCAGCCGTGTCATAAGGGACTTGAGTGTAAGTCCTGCTGTTATTTAAATTGGCAGTTAAGTAGTCGTTTTCGCTTAAGATATAGTCGAGTTTGCCGTAGAGGAAATAATCGAATCCATGGTCGTGGAAAATGTCTTGGACCGGTGGATCGATGCGGCGGTCAGTTTCCTGGCGTGTGCCCGAAAGAAATACCCCGAGGTTGTCTATATGATCGCTCATCGAAAGACTTTGTCCGTTCGAGTTCAACGCCTTGAAAGCTCCCACCTTGTTACCAAGCGTATCGTTCGATCCGGGAGCATAATAGCTGCCGCCGTAAGTCGATGCGTCCAAATGAAATCCACCGGGTGGAACGCGGTTTTGCAGATCGATTACAGCGGTGACCTGCCCGCCGTATTCTGCCGGCCAGCCGCCATCCATCAGCACGGCTCTATCAATTACTTTTGGATCGACAATATCGTTTAATCCGCCGAAGACTCCGAGGGGAACCGGAAGGCCGTCGAACGAAATATTCGTATTCGCCATGTTGACCGCGAATATGCACTTCTCCTGTCGGGGCTCGCGCCGCGCCCATAAGATTCTCTTGAACCAATGTGGTCATCTCTGCGCTCGGTGGGGCATGGTAGGTCTCGGCCGAGAATACCTGTGTGCCGGTTGTCATATTGAATGTTGTCACCGGCGTCAGCCTTTGTGCGACGACTACTTGAGCATTTAGAGTCAATGTGACGAGACTGACAGAATCGCTCAGGTGGCTCTTGTCAATCTTTACGGTCTCGGAGAAGTCGTTATATCCGACCGAGTGGACGATTAAGTTGTAGGAACCGTCAGCGATGTCTGTGAATGCCGCCAGGCCCGACTGGTTCGTGACTCTTTCAGCAATCACGAAGCCGTCGCGCCGCAGAGTTACGAGGGCGAGCTGCACGGGTACGCCAAGCAGGGAATCGTTGACGACAACTCTATAATTCTCTCCCTCCTGCACAATAGATTCGCCGCTGCCTAATGTCGGGACGGGCTTTGCTGCGACCTGTGCGCGCAGTGGGGGTGCTATTTGCATTGTGCAAAATATAATTAGGAATAGAAAAACGCTTCTAAGCATTGTATTCTCCTTTATAAATTTTAGTTAACATAGTGGCACGTCACCCGCATATATATTATGTGAGGCGCCGGTATTTGGGAATATGTTAAGGAGTTATGCTTGGGGAGGTGCGCGGGTGGAATGGTTCCGGATTGGCTCGATGAAATGTTCAATCTGCTCTTGTGTCTGCAGGAAGAAAACCACTACTTCAAATGTGAGGTGCAGGCTCGAAGCCGGAATGCTTGTGGTCGACTGCGCAAAGTTATGAGCAGGGCAGACTAAATCGTCATCGTTTATATCGAGAGGGTGGTATAAGGCGTTTGTCGGTGTGTAAAAGAGTTCGCCTTCCAGGGGAACGTAATCCCGGTGAGCAAGTGAAAAAGTAGCATTAATAAATACATACAAAACCAGTACGCATTTTGCAGCTGCTTTTCTCTTCTTAGTCAACATTGCGGTTTAAAATATGGTCCAGTGTCTGATAGATGTCAAGACGAAAAAAAGGATGAATTAGTTCCCGGGAAAAATCAGAATTCAGAAGCAAGAGATGAGGCGGACTATCTTCTTGCCTCAGGCATCTCGGTTCTATCCTTTATATAAATCTCTGCACCGGCTCGAAGCCTGCGCTTTTAATGGCACGAGTAATGTTGCTCAGGCTGAGGCCCGCGAAATGTTTTGTGCCCGCCGCACTGACGACATTTTCTTCGATCATCAAGCTGCCGAAGTCATCCGCGCCGAATCTGAGACCGATTTGAGCAATCTTTAATCCTTGAGTTACCCAGCTTACCTGAATTGAAGCGATGTTGTCCACCATGAGGCGGGAAATCGCGAGCGTTTTTAGGTAATCGAATGCTGAAGATTTCTCCCGAAGATTATCATGGTTCTCGGCCAATTCGGTGTTTCTCGGCTGAAACGTCCATGGAATAAATGCAGTGAAGCCGTTCGTTACGTCCTGCAGCTCTCGCACGACGATCATGTGTTGAAGCCTGTCTTCGTAATTTTCGACATGACCGAACATCATGGTTGCTGTCGATTTTAGTCCTAACTTATGAGCTTCATACATCACCCCGAGCCATTCGTCCGAAGTGCATTTCTTGGGTGCGATTTTGTCGCGGACATCATCGACAAGTATTTCTGCCCCGCCTCCAGGAATAGAATCGAGTCCTGCGGCGACCAGCCGTTTAATTACTTCGCGTGTCTTGAGCCCGCTTTGATCGGCGATAAAACAGATTTCTTCCGGCGAGAGGGCATGAAGGCAGATATCGTAGTTCGATTTGATGAATCTGAACGTATCTTCATAATAATCAAGACCTAATTCGGGATTTAATCCGCCTTGCAAAAGTATTCGCGATCCGCCAAGGTCAAGAGTCTCCTGGATTTTATTTCCCAGTTCTTCATAGGTAAGAGTGTAACTCTTCTTGTCGTCGCCGACCTTTGCATAAAATGCACAGAATGTGCACTCTGTGACGCACACATTTGTGTAGTTGATATTTCTGTCGATGATATATGTGATGGCAGGTCTGGGATGCTTTTTCCACCTGATATGATCGGCCATCATACCGATTGTCAGGAGATCGGTTGCATTAAATAATTCAACCCCATCTTCGAGCGAGAGCCGCTCTCCTTCTCGGACTTTATCGAAAATTCTATTTAGCATATCTGGACTCTTCGGTAAAATTCGCAATAAAATGAGAAAGAAGCAATGAAAAAGCCTGCCAAAAAATTACGGAGGATAATTTTACGCCGGCAGTCCAGTCTTAGCCTCCTCTTTACTTAACAGGAATGCAAATCCCGACTTCTCGATCGAGACAAAAACTCGAGTTTGTCCAACTGAGACGAGCTGTCCACTTCGTAGAATCATTCGTCAGTTTTGGAACTTCCGCCGCGGAATGTTAAATTTTCTCACAAAAAAAATTATTATAAAAAGTGAGAGCCTTAATACCCGTTGCAGGCGTGGGAACACGTCTGCGTCCTCATACATATTCACTGCCGAAAGTATTGCTAAATGTCGGCGGAAAGCCGATTGTCGGGCACATCGTCGATAAACTTCGCGACATCGGCATAAAGGAAATCTCGGTCGTGGTCGGATATATGGGTGAGATGGTTGAAGAGTATCTAAAAAAGAATTTCAAGGCAGATTTCAAATTTTTCTACCAGGAAGAGCGGCTTGGACTCGGACACGCGGCTCAAGTTGCATTGGCCGGGGATAGCAGTGACGAGCCTCTATTGATTATCCTGGGCGACACCGTTTTCGACGTAGATCTCACTCCCCTTTTAAAGAGCGAGTTTTCCAGTATCGGCGTAAAAAGAGTCGATGACCCTAGAAGATTCGGAGTTGTGGAGACCACCGACGGAATGGTGACGAAGCTGTTCGAGAAGCCGGATAACCCGACATCAAATCTTGCTGTAGTAGGTTTGTATTTTATAAAATCACCGCGAAAGCTTCTCGACGCGCTGACGGAAGTCATCAACAGGAATATAAAGACGAAAGGCGAGTACCAGCTTACAGATGCTTTGCAAATCATGCTGGATCGTGGGGAAAAGATAACCTTCTTCGAAATTGATGGCTGGTACGACTGCGGAAAACCGGAGACGCTCCTTGAGACGAATAGGCACTTGCTGAAAAAGACCAAGCATTACAAAAAACGTGACGATGTCGTGATTATTCCGCCTGTCTATATAGAGGACTCGGCAAAAATTTCAAATTCGATTATCGGGCCCAATGCTACAATCGACTCCGATGTCATCGTGAATGATTCACTGATTCGTGATTCCATCATAGGCTCCGGCGCGTCGATACAGAATTCGCTTCTTGAAGGATCCATAGTCGGACAGAACGCACAACTAAAAGGAAGTTTCAAGCGTGTCAATGCGGGTGATTCGACCGAAATAGATTTCTTATAACAAACTAGCGGAGAAATAAAATAATGTACAAGTTATTCACATCGGAATCTGTCACCGAAGGGCATCCCGATAAAATTTGCGATCAGATTTCTGATGCAGTGCTTGATGCACACCTCGCAATCGAGCCGAATTCCAGAGTTGCGTGCGAAACTTACGTGACGACAGGGCTGGTCGTGATCGGCGGGGAAGTCACCACAAGCGAATTGGCAAAGTCGAAGATTGATGTCGCAGAAGTTGCTCGTGAGGTCATTGGTAAGATCGGTTATACGAATAGCGATTATAAATTTGATGCAGTCTCGTGTGGCATATTGAATGTTATGCACTCGCAATCAGGAGATATCAGCCGCGGAGTTGTTACCGGCGGCGCAGGCGACCAAGGAATGATGTTCGGATATGCGTGCGATCAGACCGAGGAATATATGCCGCTCCCGATTGCGCTCGCACACAGGATTACCCGGCGCCTTGCTGAAGTCAGGAAAATGAAGAATTCTCCGATGCCGTATCTCCGGCCGGATGGAAAAAGCCAGGTTACGGTCGCGTACCATGGAGATGGAAAAGTATCCGTAGAAACTGTCGTCGTATCGACGCAGCACGATCCTGAGCCGAAGGGAACAGGCGAAAAAAAATGGCAGGACAGGATTGCGGCAGACGTGAAGAAGTTTGTGATAAACAAAGTGATTTCCGAAAAATTATTGACAAAGGATACAAAGTATTACATCAATCCTACAGGCAGATTTGAAATAGGTGGACCTCACGGGGACACAGGCTTAACCGGCAGGAAAATAATAGTCGATACATACGGCGGTTATGCTCCGCACGGCGGCGGTGCATTTTCCGGAAAGGATCCATCAAAGGTGGATCGCAGCGCAGCATACGCTGCTCGCTACCTGGCGAAGAATATTGTCGCAGCTGGTCTGGCAAAAGAATGCATGATCGAACTTGCATACGCTATCGGAGTAGCGAAACCTGTTTCTGTTCTGGTCGATACAAAAGGCACTGGGAAGGGTATTTCGGATGCTGAATTGGCGAAAACCGTCGAAAGTGTCATGGACCTCACGCCCGGTGGAATCACGAAACATCTGGATCTGCGGCGACCAATCTTCGAGAAGACGGCCTCCTACGGACATTTCGGCAGGGATGATAAAGATTTCACCTGGGAAAAGCTGGATCTTGTAAAGGCTCTGCAACGATAAGCAGTATGATTTTCACAACATATTTGACAACAATTTCCTGGAGATTTTTTTGATGGATGAAATTAAAGAACTTTATAAAGTTAGAGATATTAAACTTGCAGACGAAGGCCAAAAGAGAATCGCGTGGGCTGAATCAAGAATGCCGGTGTTGATGGCGTTGAAGGAAAAATACAGTGCGACGAGGCCTTTTAAGGGTTATAAAATCGCCGGCTGTCTCCATGTTACAAAGGAGACAGCTGTTCTTGTGAAGACATTTGCCGCTTGCGGCGCCCAGGTCAGCTGGAGCGGCTGCAATCCACTTTCCACTCAAGACTCCGTAGCTGCTGCACTTGCCGCAGAGAATATTTCTATTTTTGCGTGGCATGGCATGTCCGTCAAGGAGTTTTACTGGGCGATCGATGAAACGATAAAAATGAAACCGAATCTGACTCTTGATGATGGTGCGGACTTGATTTTCACGCTGCATAAGAAATATCCTGCGCTTGCGGAAACCATAATAATCGGAGGCACGGAGGAGACAACCACGGGCGTTCACAGGCTTCGTGCCATGGCAGACGACGGTGCGCTGAAGTATCCGGTCATCGCTGTAAACGATGCGGAAACGAAGTGGGATTTTGACAACGTGTACGGGACAGGTCAGTCGTCGCTTGACGGCATTCTTCGCGCCACCAGTGTATTGCTCGCGGGAAAGAATTTCGTCGTTGCAGGCTTCGGTCATTGCGGCAGAGGTGTCGCGATGCGGGCGAAGGGATTAGGTGCAAATGTTATTGTAACCGAAGTGAAGCCGACGGCAGCCTTAAAGGCCACGCTCGAAGGTTTCCGTGTCATGACGATGGACGAGGCAGCTAAGATCGGCGACATATTCATAACGGCAACCGGTGTAAAAGATATAGTCATCGATAAACATTTCGAAAAGTTGAAAGATGGCGCGATAGTCTGCAACACCGGCCACTATGACTGTGAGCTTAACCTCAACCATCTCAAGGCAATTACAAAAAGAGTTCAAGAGATTCGTGCAAATAACGAAGAATATTTGACGAAAGATGGGCGCCGAATTTATGTGCTGGCACAAGGACGTTCTCGTCAATCTTGCTGCTGCCGAAGGCCATCCGTCGGAGGTCATGGATATGTCGTTCGCAAACCAATTCATGTCACAGCTCGGGCTGGTGGAGTTGCACAAGAAAGGGAAGAAGCTCGAGAACAAAGTCCACGATATCCCCGCAAAGCAAGACCAGGAAATTGCGATGGTGAAACTGAAGACGATGGGAATAAAAATAGACAAGCTGACTCCTGAGCAGGTGAAATATCAGACCGACTATAGCTCTGGAACTTAGTCTTATATTTGATTGACAAATATTTGCGAAGGCTGTTTAGTAGTTGACTGAACGGCCTTTTGTTTTTAGCAGTATAGTCATCGAGATCGCGACTGTTGCATGATTGATAACCTAAGCAGATGCATGACGTGAGAGTTATAAAAATCGATTCCTTGGATGTGCCCGCTCTCGAGCCTTATCGCACAATGAGGCGCCCCATGGAACATCGCGCCGAAGGGATATTTGTGGCTGAAGGCCAAAAAGTCGTTCGCCGCCTTGTTGAAAGCAATCTCGAAGTAGTCTCATTACTGCTGACTCAGGAGTGGCTCGATAAATATTCTGATGTCCTTTCGAATTGTCAGATCGAGCAAGGTGTTTTCGTGGCGGGGAAAAAGCAACTCGAACAAATCGTTGGCTACGGGCTGCATCAAGGAATTATGGCGATTGGAAAAGTTCCTGGATCATTAGATATCTGGAAAATGTCAAAAGAGTATTCTTCACCTAATTTGTTCGTAGCGGTGGATGGAATAGCCAATTCCGAAAATATGGGAGTGATTGTCAGAAACTGTGCGGCTTTCGGAGTACAGGCACTGATAGCGGGAGAGACTTCGTGCGACCCATATCTCAGACGCTCTGTGAGAAATTCTATGGGAACAATTTTTACATTACCGGTCATCAAAGCCGATAAGCTTGCTGATGTTTTGAAAAAATTGAGAGACGATTTTTTATTTCAAATTATTGCAGCTGATCCGAAAAGTGATTCCGTTGAAATGACGACTGTCAATTTGACAAAAGATATTTGTTTAGTTTTCGGGAGTGAAGGTGAAGGAATCTCAGGGGAAATTCTAAAGCATTGCAGTCTTCGCATGAAAATTCCGATGTACCACGATGTTGACTCGATCAATGTCGCAAGCTCTGTTGGTGTTGTCCTATATGAAACCGCCCGTCAAAGAGGCAAATCGAGCCCCTTCTTACAACCAATATAGTGGCTGCTCGTTTGGGGCAGTCTGCCTCTGAATGAAGGTAAATATTACGAATGCATCCGGTTTTTTGCGGATTTAGCGGCACGACCGTTGTGTCATTCTAATATGACAGAAAGAAGTCGGTCACGTTAATCGAGAAAATTCTCAGAACAATTAGAGCAGATGGGAGATTAGAAATGTGTCTCGGCGTACCGGGAAAGGTCATGAAGATAACGGATAATGAAATCGGAATGACCATGGGGGAAGTCAACTTCGGCGGCATTTCGAAAGATGTGTGCCTCGCATACGTGCCGGAAGCCAAAGTGGGAGATTATGTTATTGTGCATGTCGGATTTGCAATCAGTATCCTTGATGAAAAGGAGGCAAGGCAAGTTTTTGAGTACCTGGACAAAATCGATGAGCTTAGAGAGCTTGATGAAAAAGGCTGGGTTAAGAAATCAGATGCATGAGCTATCGATAGCTGAAAGTATCATGAATATCGTGAACGAAAATCTTGTGGGAAACCGCCCGGTTATAAGCATAAAGGTGAGAATTGGCAGCCTCGCAAATATAATTTCCGACTCGCTTGAGTTTTGCTTTGATGTCATCAAGAAAGGCACGCCGATCGAGAAGGCTGAACTTAAAATTGAAAGCGTTGTTATAATGGCACACTGCGAAATTTGCGGAACAGATTTTGAAATTGAAGACTTTTTGTTCCGATGCAAAAACTGTGGAAGCACTGATTTAAGGATTGTTTCGGGAAATGAATTGCAGGTGGTGGAGATCGAAGTCGAGGATGAAATAGAGGAATCGGCATGAGTATAGTAACTATTGAAAGAAAGGTCCTCGAGAGGAACGACGAGCTGGCACAGCAGAACAGGTTACTTTTTGCCGGTAACGCGATTTTCGTAATAAACATTGTAAGCTCACCTGGCTCCGGTAAAACAAGCCTGCTCGAGAGGACATTAGATCATCTCAAAGACAAAGTCAAAGTTGCGGTGGTTGAGGGTGACGTTCAAACGGACCTCGACGCCCGGAGAGTTGCGAAGTTCGGCGTCCCGGTAGTTCAAATTGTCACTAATGGAGGATGCCATCTCGATGCGAAGCTTGTGCACGATGCAATTGCGAATATTGATTTGAAAAACATAGAGCTTCTCGTCATTGAAAATGTCGGCAACCTCGTTTGTCCTGCCGGTTATGACTTAGGTGAAGCCATGAAGGTCGTAATTGCGAGCACGACGGAAGGTGATGACAAGCCGTTAAAATATCCTGCTATGTTTCGTAACGCTTCCGTGCTGGTCGTGAATAAGGTTGACCTTGTCTCGTATGTGAACTGCAATCTCGGCCGGTTGAAGAACAATGCGCTTCAAATAAATCCAAACTTAGAAGTGTTTGAAACTTCTTGTACCACGGACGCGGGGATACCTGAATGGTCGGATTGGCTTTTGAACAAGACGAAGAAGCATTGATAACCAGGCTCCACATCGACTTGCACGGAGCGGTGCAAGGCGTCGGATTTAGACCTTTTGTTTACAGGCTTGCTCTTGAAATGGCCCTTAACGGTTGGGTGTTCAATTCATCTCGGGGAATATCAATTGAAGTCGAAGGCGAAAAACATTTGCTTGATGAATTTGTGACTCGACTCGTCAAAGAAAAACCTCCGCGAGCATATGTCCAGGGAATGGAAACTTCCTTTCTTGATTCGGTGGGATATAAAGTGTTTGAAATCAGGGAAAGCAGCTCCGACGGCGAGAAGAACACGCTGGTACTTCCTGATATTGCGGCTTGCCCTGAATGTGTCGCTGAAATCTTTGATAAGAATAATAGAAGATATCTCTATCCTTTTACGAATTGCACGAGCTGCGGTCCACGATTCAGCATCATTGAATCACTGCCGTACGACAGGCCGAACACGACGATGAAGAATTTCGAAATGTGCGAAAATTGCCGGAGAGAATACGAGAACCCGCTCGACAGAAGATTTCATGCCCAGCCCAACGCATGTCCAGGATGCGGACCGCATCTTGAGCTGTGGAACAGCAACGGTGTGATACTATCGTCGTCCCATGATGCACTTCTTCAAACCTCCGAAGCCATTCGAGCCGGAAAGATCGTCGCAATTAAAGGGCTTGGTGGATTTCAATTTCTTGTAGATGCGAGAAATGAAGAAGCAGTAAAGCTTTTGAGAACCAGGAAGCACCGTGAAGAAAAACCATTCGCGCTAATGTATCCATCTTTATCTCACCTGAAGAATGACTGCCGCATTTCTGAGGTAGAGGAACGAATACTTCTTTCACCGGAAGCGCCGATTGTACTATTGAAGAGAGAGAAACCGGAAACTACGGATATAGCTCCATCCGTTGCGCCGCTGAATCCATGTTTAGGAGCGATGCTGCCTTATACGCCGCTGCATCATATCTTAATGAGAGACCTTTGTTTTCCTATGGTCGCGACGAGCGGTAATAATTCCGACGAGCCGATTTGCACCGATGAATACGAGGCGCTTGATAAGCTTGGCGAGATAGCCGATGTTTTTCTCGTCCACGATCGGCCTATCGAGCGGCACGTCGATGACTCGGTAGTCAGAGTGATGGCCGGGCGCGTTCAGGTTGTTCGCCGCGCACGGGGATATGCGCCTTTCCCGATCGAGCTAAGCTCTGAACTTCGAACTGAGAACTCCGAAACTATTCTGGCAGTCGGCGGACATTTGAAGAATACAATTGCCGTAAATTCCGGGAGCAATATTTTTGTGAGCCAGCATGTGGGAGATTTATCAACGCAAGAGGCGTTCCGCGCGTTTGAGAAAGTTACCCGCGATTTTCAGACGTTATATGAAGTTTCCCCGAAGATAATCGCGCATGACGCACATCCCGATTATCAATCGACACAATTTGCTCAGAAGTTGGAAGGTGAGAAAGTGGGCGTCCAGCACCACCTTGCCCATGTTGCTTCTTGCATGGCTGAAAATAGACTGTGTGGCGAAGTGCTTGGAGTATCGTGGGACGGAACGGGATATGGTGAAGATGGTACGATATGGGGTGGAGAGTTCTTAAAAACGGACGGCGCTGTCTATGATAGAAGCGCGGCGTTCCGATCTTTCCGATTGCCGGGAAGTTCGGCTTCAGTGAGGGAGCCGCGGCGTACCGCTCTCGGATTGCTTTATGAGATTTTTGGATCGGGCTTGTTCCAAATGAAAGACATCGAGCCGGTCAAAGCATTCAAACCGGAAGCGTTGTCGATTTTGAAGAAGATGCTCGAGATCAGTCTCAACTCTCCGCTCACGACAAGTGCGGGGCGTCTATTCGATGCTGTCTCCTCGATAGTCGGATTACGGCAGTTAGTCAACTTCGAAGGACAGGGTGCCATGGAAATGGAGTTCGCGCTGGAAAAGATTGAGTCTGATGAAACTTATGACTTTGATATTGTCGAAAACGATAGGCAGAAGACGGATGGCAGAAGCTATTACGAACCTGCATTTATCATAAATTGGGAGCCGATGGTTAAAGAGATTCTTCTCGATAAATCCCATGGTGCCTCGACGGGCTTAATCTCCGCAAAGTTTCACAACACTTTGGTAGAAATGATTGTAGATATTGCTGAGAGATCCGGTCAGGAGAGAATCGTCATTAGTGGGGGCTGTTTTCAGAATAAATATTTAACAGAAAGAACAGTCTGTCGGCTGACAGAAAAAGGATTCAAGCCGTACTGGCACCAGAGAGTTCCGCCGAACGACGGAGGAATCTCGCTTGGGCAGCTGTTTGTAGTGCTGAATAGAATTCAGAGTCGGGAAAAAAGTAAAAGCCTGAATCGGGAAGTTTGCAGGCGAGAATATTCGGTGCAATGAAATATATCGACGAATATAGAGACGCAGATGCCGCCAAGAAATATGCGGAAAAGATTTGGAAGATTACCACACGCGAATGGACCATGATGGAAATATGCGGCGGCCAAACTCGATGCGATCGTTAAATTCGGAATCGACCATTTGCTTCCCAAAGAAATTACGCTGGTTCATGGGCCAGGATGCCCTGTTTGTGTTACGCCGCTTGAAATAATCGATAAAGCGATTGCGATTGCAGGTCGTGATGATGTTATCTTCACTTCGTTTGGCGACATGCTTAGAGTGCCCGGCTCAAAAAAGGATCTGCTGACGGTCAAGTCCGAAGGCGGTGACATCAGAATAGTTTATTCGCCGCTTGACGCTGTGAAGGTAGCACGGAAAAACCCGAACAAGAAAGTCGTATTCTTCGCGGTAGGATTCGAGACGACAGCCCCGGCCAACGCCATGGCTGTCGTGGAAGCCAGTGATTTGGGCGTGAAGAATTTTTCAATTCTGACTTCGCATGTCCTTGTTCCGCCTGCGATGGAAGCGATTCTTTCGTCATCATCTAATCGTGTCCAGGCATTCCTTGCCGCAGGGCACGTGTGTACTGTCATGGGTTATGAGGATTATTTCCCGATAGCAAGAAAATATGCAACGCCAATTGTTATTACGGGGTTTGAGCCGGTCGATATTCTTCAAGGAATTTATATGGCGGTAAAACAGCTTGAGGAAAACAGAGCAGATGTTGAAAATCAATACGCCCGTGCAGTTCGAAGAGAAGGAAATATTCCGGCGAAGAAAGTATTGGGGGAGATTTTTGAAGTAATGGACAGGAAATGGCGGGGCATTGGACTGATTCCAAATAGTGGTTGGGGCTTGAAACCCAAGTATGCAGAATTTGATGCCGAAAGGATATTTGATGTCGGAGGAATAGTGACGCAGGAATCTTCTATCTGCGTGGCAGGGCAGATCATGCAAGGTTTGATGAAGCCTCATGAGTGTGATGCTTTCGGAAAAGAATGCAAGCCGGGACATCCTTTGGGCGCGCCGATGGTTTCGTCCGAAGGATCATGCGCAGCGTATTTCCATTATGGGAGATTCGGGGACGCAGAAGGGAATTGATTATGCCAGACAAGAACGAAATTGGCCTGAGCACAGGCTTCGCCTGTCCGATTCCGAAATCAGATTACACAAATATCTTACTCGCCCATGGCAGCGGCGGAAAACTTACGCATCAACTCATCGAGAAAATGTTCCTGCCTCAATTTAGGAATAAGTTTCTCGATCCGCTGCATGATGGTGCCATATTTGAAATAGGAGGGAAAAGGTTCGCGTTTTCGACGGATTCTTACGTGGTCAATCCGATCTTTTTTCCCGGCGGCGATATAGGCGAACTTGCAGTGAACGGAACCGTGAACGATCTTGCGATGTGCGGTGCTCATCCACTTTACCTCTCGTCTGCCTTCATAATTGAAGAAGGTTTGCCGGTTGAAGATTTGTGGAAAGTAGTCCTATCGATGCAGGAAGCCACGAAGCGAGCGGGCGTCATGCTTGTAACCGGTGATACGAAGGTGGTAGATCGTGGAAAAGGCGACAAGATTTTCATAACTACGTCGGGTGTCGGAATAGTAGATGATGGCGTTGATATAAATCCGAAGAACGTAAAAGCCGGCGATAAAATAATCGTGAATGGCGAAATTGCGCTGCATGGAATTGCGATCATGTCGGTTCGCGAAGGACTCGAGTTTGGCACTCAAATCAAGAGTGACACTGCACCGTTAAATGGTTTGGTTGAAGAAATGTCAAAAGCCAGCAAAAATATTCACGTCCTGCGCGATCCGACGCGCGGCGGCGTCGCGACGACACTAAATGAGCTTGCAGAGCAATCACAGCTTGGCATATTAATTCAAGAAGAAAGCGTGCCAGTGCCCGACGACGTTCGCGGTGCTTGTGAAATTCTCGGCCTTGATCCACTTTACATTGCGAACGAAGGAAAACTTCTTGCCTTTGTTCCCGTTGATGATTCAGAAAAAGTTCTTGATGTAATGAGGAAACATCCGCTCGGCAAAAAATCAGCGGTGATTGGAGAAGTTGTGAATGAGCATCATGGGATGGTGCTTATGAAGAACAAGATCGGCGGAACGCGAGTGGTTGACATGCTTACCGGAGAACAATTGCCGAGAATTTGCTGATTTCATAGAAATACAAGTTTGGAATAACGAAATACGAATCAGAATTCACTCTATGGAGCAGAAACATGATTAAAAAGATCTCTTCTATTTTCATCTTGATTTTTATTTTCCAGAATGCTTTTTCTCAATCCCCATTGCCGGATGCCGCGGTGATCGTTTATGAAAGCACACTGAATGGGTTTCTCAAAGCTGTCGGGCCTCTTAGCGGAAAGGGGCAATTCAAAACTTTAGGGATGAAGCAGGACTATAACTGGACTCTCAATAATGCGCGAATCGATATCGAGAGGGATCAGGCGCATTTCTTCGCTGATGCGACGGTAAAGGCGGGAGTATTTTCCTACAATGCACCGGCGTCGGGTGACGTCGAGGTAAAATACTCTCCCGAGACGAACAGAATAAAGATAAAAGTGCTTCAAGCTATCTTCGAGGTGTATATAAAGCTATTCGGGAAGAAGATTCATATTGCAAACGTCGATGCTGCGGAGTTTTACCGGCCTGAGTTTGAATTTGCGGGCCCGCAGCCTGTCCAACCGAGTGTGAACGTAACTCTTCCCGATGGCGGCACCAAGACGATTTATATTATGCCCGTTTCACAAAACTTGAGACTTGAAGAACACAAAATTATTGTCACGTCACAATTGGTCTTTTCCGATCAGCCGCCGCAGAATGACCGCTAAATGCTGGCTCATTACCGGAAATCGAAATTGAATTAGAGAAAAGTGTGAACATCAAAATCGAGGTGTTCAGCAAAGTCGAACGCGAACAATTCAAGAAACTAAAAAAGCCACATGATATACAATCATTCTTGAATGGTTTGAAGTATGATTCAGCGCCGGGGACAAGTTCTCCGAGGATTGTCATGCGTGACAGCAAGGCCAATTGTTTTGAAGGTGCACTGTTTGGCGCGGCTGCGTTGAGGATGTCGGGACACAATCCGTTGATCGTCGACATGATTGCCGAAAACGATGACGATCATGTAATTGCGCTTTTCAAAGAGAACGGATACTATGGTGCAATTGCAAAATCGAATACAACGCTTCTGAGATTCCGCGAGCCGGTATATCGCACGTTGAGAGAGCTTGTTATGTCGTATTTCGATTTTTATTGTAATATTTCAGGAGAAAAAACACTTCGGAGCTATTCGAATCCCGTCGATCTTTCAAGATTTGATAATCGTAATTGGATGATAACCAACGAGAATCTGGACTACATTGGAGACTATCTCTCCACGATAAAGCACCACAAGATTCTATCCACGAAGCAATTGCACAATTTAGGTCGTGCGGACGGCGATCTTGTCGATCTTTGTTTCAGCGGGGCAGTTGCGGATGGGGTTTTCAAGCCGAAGAAGCGATAGAAACCCTTCCTGAAGAACACGGCATGACTCGAGATTACAGAAGACTGGTATTGGAAAATCGGGTCGCAAAAACGTTAAACTCGAAGATAGGTGCAGCTTTGAGGTGAATTGGTCTAGCCGGCCGATTATCCAAAACAGTATGATGAACTATTCGGATGAATGAGTTATATTGAATCAATAAAGAAACACCCTCGCGTCATACAAAGAAAAAAGACTGATGGTGTTCAGAAGCCGGGATTTGGTCTTCTAATCGAATATCCCCATCCAGTCCATCTTTGACGGAGTTCATCTTCCCTGCAATTTTTATCAATTCATAGAAAGGTTTTAATGAAATCAGCATCCTTTATGCTGAGCAAGGCGATGATAACTTTGCTCGAAGAACAGGGAATAACGGTAGCAACGCCCGTTCAAGAAGAAATCATTCCGGCGATTGCTAACGGACAGGACGTCCTGGCACAATCTGAAACGGGATCAGGCAAGACTTTAAGTTTTGCAATACCGATAATAGAAAAACTCCAGAGGAGCGACGGTCTGAAAGCGCTTATCCTGGTTCCTACACGCGAGCTCTGCGTGCAGGTTACCGGTGAGTTCTTCAAATATTCATCCGGTAAACATCTGGGCATCGTTCCTGTTTACGGCGGGGTATCGATCAACATGCAAGCATCGAAGCTCCGAAGCGCGAACGTGATCGTCGCAACTCCAGGCCGGCTCATCGATCTGATGAACAGGAATACGGTGAAGCTGTCTTCCATAAAGTATTTTGTCTGCGACGAAGCCGACAGAATGCTGGATATGGGATTCATCAGAGACGTCGAGAAGATTGCACGTCAGCTTCCGCAGGATCACCAAACGATGTTATTCAGCGCAACTGTATCGAAAGAGATAGAGAGGCTTGCCGGGAAATTTCTGCACAATCCAAAAAACGTGCGATTGGCATCCACGGTAAAGCCGATATTCTTGCGCCAGACGTATTGTATAGTCGCTCCTGAAAGGAAATTAGATTTACTTGCTGCTCTTCTCAAAGAAGAGCGCAATCTCGCAATTATATTCTGCAACAGGAAACATATTACGGCGAAGGTAGCAAAGAAACTCGGTGCACTTGGAATACATGCGCGCTGTCTGAATGGAGATATGTCGCAGCCGCAGCGCGAGCGCGTGACGAATGAGTTTCGACAAAATAAGTTTACCGCGCTTGTCGCGACAGACGTTGCCGCACGCGGTCTCGACATAGATAATGTCTCTCACGTTTACAATTATGAGATTCCAAAAGACGTCGAGTCGTACACGCATCGCGTCGGGCGGACGGCACGCGCCGGTAAAAAGGGTGAGGCAATCTCACTTGTCGCAACGGAAGACGAAAAGAAATTCTTTCAACAGATACTTTTCAGATATCGCGGCGAGATATCGCTGAGAGATACCGGCGATATAGCGAGTCTTCCTGTTCGATCCAGTTTCGAAAAGAGAGAAAACAGAAATCGAAAGCCCAGCGGCAGCACAGACTGGAAAAGGAAGTGGCAGCGAGTGATGAGCCATGAAGGCAGGGGTCGTTAGAGAAGCTATTCAGCTTAACCGTTTTGTCTTATTGCACTGCTCCGCTGCGCATCGCATGCTAAAGTTTCCACCGCAGAGCGATGGAAGCGGATAAAAAATAGCACGCCTCCAGGAACGAATCATGTTTAAATAATCACTGAGGCGGGTAAAAATCAAAACCTCAGTATAAATGTCGTCTCTTTGCCTGGGATTGAATGAACGGAAATCCCGCCCTTGTGGGCGCGCATTATCTGGCGAGCAAGACTTAGACCTATGCCCGACCCTTCCTTGCGAGTAGTGAAAAACGGAATGAAGATTTTTTCCTGCAGTTCCACCGGAATTCCATGGCCGTTATCTATTACCTGAATCATCGTGCCCCCGCGATCGTCGATCTTTCCGAACAGTTTTATCATGGGCGACGGAGCGGCGGAAAGCGAGCTGATTGAGTTGAGGACCATGTTGATCAAAACCTGTTCAATCAAGTCAGGATCTGCCGCCAGTTCAAGGTCCGGCGGTTCGGCAGAGAAAGTGTACCAGATCTTTCTAAGATGAAACCGATCTGCAAACAATTTGTCGATTCTGCCGAAGAGGTCCATCAACTTAATTGTCTGGAAATTAGGAGTCGGGATGCGGGTAAGGTTTCTATAGTCATTGACAAAATGCAGCAGGCCTTCGCTTCTTCTTAAGATCGTATGCAAAGCGCCTCTCACATCCCGCAGATTATCCCCGTCCAGCTGTTCGGAAGGTTGAATTCGTACATCATGGTTTGTCCGTGTGTCGCCCGTTTTCGCCGGATACATAGCTGAATCGAGCAGTGCGCTTGCAGTTGACGATAGAGAAATGATCGGTGTTACGGAGTTCATTATTTCATGCGTCAGGATGCGGATCAGGTTTTGCCATGCCTCCATCTCCCGTTCTTCCAATTCACTTTGAATATTTGTCAATGAAACGAGCGTATAATGGCTTTCTCTTAATTTGAATTCCGTGGCATAGATAGATAGCTGTGACAACTCGTTTGCTACGATAATCTTCGTGAGCGCTTTTTCACCGGATTTTATTTCCCGCAACGTCGTGACCAGCGAAGGGCTGAGTTCTGAAAGTTCCGTGATATTTTTGAGGATATTGATCCTGAGGAGCTTCTTTGCCGCTGTATTTATTAACCCGACGTTTCCATCTTGTGTGAATGCAATGAGTCCGATGCCAACGTGCTGAACGACAATCTGGAGGTATCTGTAGTGTTCCTCTTTTTCTGCACGCGCTTTCCTGAACTCATCTAAGACATTTGAAAAAGCGCCGTTTAGTTCTTCGAAAGACGAACCTTTGATCGTGCTCCGGAAACTCTGAGAGAAGTCGGAGTACTTTATTGACTCGAAAAATCTTGCAATCTCTCTATTGGTCCTTTGAACATAGTGGATCAGCGAGTAGATTTGTGCGATAATGAAAAGAACGACTATAAATGGAGTCGCAATGAAGCTGGTCTTCGTTAAAATAAATAAGAGAACGATAGCCGAGAGGCAAATAAAAACGACCCTGGTGAATACGGACACACTGAATCTTCTAAAGATCATAGCTCAAACCTATTGACAATTATCGACGAACAGCTACCAATCAATATCGTCATTTGTTTGCTGTTTGTTTTTTTGTTGTTTATTTATCATTGTTCATTGATAATGGTTAGAGGCCGTATTTCTCCAGTCTCCTGTATAATGCAGCACGTGTGATTCCCAGATCCCTGGCGGCTTTGGTGAGATTCCCGTCGTGCTTGCTTACGGCTTTGATAATCAGCCTCTTTTCCGTTTCTTCAAGATGGAGATTATTGATCGCAACTCCGTCACTTGAAGTGTCTCCGGATTGAGAAAGGAAATCCAAAGGCTGAACCATATTCGACTCGTTCATTATCACGACTCTTTCAAGTGTGTGCTGAAGTTCTCTCACGTTCCCGGGCCAATTATAACTTTTCAGTTTACCTATAGCGTCGCTGCTCAGCGACTTTTGCTGCCTGTTATATTTTTTGCAGTACATTTTTAAGAAATGATCGGCTAACAATGGGATGTCTTCAACTCGTTTCCTCAGCGGAGGAAGATGGATTTCCACGGTGTTGATGCGGTAAAGCAAATCCTGCCTGAACCGGTTCTCGGATTTTAGTTCCGTCGATGGAAGATTAGTTGCGCAAATGAGACGAATGTCGATAGGTTTTGGGACGTTCGCACCGAGACGAGTTACCTGTCTGTTTTGAAGTACTGAAAGAAGTTTTATTTGTGAATTGAGAGTTAAGTTTCCGATCTCGTCTAAGAAAAGTGTTCCACCCGAGGCGACTTCGAAACGTCCGGCTTTATCTTCCTTCGCATCCGTGAAGGCGCCTTTCATGTGACCGAACAGCTCACTTTCAAAGAGCGATTCGCTTATAGCTCCCATATCGACGCTTAAGAATATCTGATCACATCTTTGAGATTGCCTGTGGATTGCGCGGGCAACCAATTCTTTGCCAGTGCCGTTCTCGCCGAGTATCAAAACGTTTGCATCCGTTCCCGCAACCTTTTGAATCGTGCTGAAGACACTCCTCATCTCTTCGGAGACGCCGATCATATCATGGAACTGGCTGTCGAGATCGAAAGTAAGCTGTCTTTGCTTGGAAAGAAGATTCTCGATTTCCTCTTTTGATTCACTGAGCTTCATCGCTGCCGAGATGGTGGCAAGCAGTTTTTCATTCTGCCATGGTTTCAATACAAAGTCAGTGGCGCCTTCTTTGATTGCTTTAACTGCCATCTCGATGTTTCCATATGCAGTGACAAGTACTACGATCGAGGTCGGATCTATCTCAAGGATTTTCTTCAGCCAATAAAAGCCTTCGTTCCCGCTCGTTGCGTCTCCAGAGAAATTCATGTCCAACAAGATGACGTCGTAGTGTCCATCTTTAAGAATGTCGGGAATCTGGTTCGGCTCTTTCTCGATGCGCACAATAGAATAGTGCTGCTTCAACAATAGACGCGCGGAGTAGAGAATATCTTCATCGTCGTCGATGATCAGTATTTTGCCGGGCTTATTCATTGGTCAATAATCAATGAGCAACGAAAACAATTGATGAAGAGTAAGGGATGACGCCGGTGAATTGATAATTGCTCAATGCTCATTGTGAACTGATTTCATTCCAGTCTTTTTTAGGATTGCAAATAATATTTTGCCGATTTGATTCCGGTGTAAGGACTTTCGCGAACCTTTTCACTAAGAGGCTCTGCCTTCCAAAGTAACGAGATCCAATATTTTCTCTCCAGACATTCTTTTCATGCGATTGATATTTTACTTGAAAAATCAGCTTTGGAAATCGCTCCACTTGATTCTTGGACATTTGCTCCAATCGATGTGCCGCGCCTCAGCAATTGTTTAGAAAGCACAAATTCTTTTTTACTAGATTTAAGATATTGATACACTTTCACCATCGTGACCGCAAATTCGAAAGATTTATCTTGAATTACATTTTCTTTTTTCAATATTGCCCCTTTTTCTTATTAGACCTTTGATCATTGTTCATTGACATTTGATAATTGACTGCCGTTCGTTTTCGGACACCACCGTCCGTTTCCGAACACTTAAACTTTGCAATAAAAAGGGAAATAAGCAAATCTGGTTTGAGAGGCCATGTTTCTTATCTTTATGCTCATAAAAATGAGGGCATACCAGTTGCACTTCTTTAGGATGAACTCATAGCAGGAGGTTTAAGATGCTTTACATCATTACATTTGCCTTAATAGTTTTAGCGATTTGTCACCGTCACCCTGAGTTGGAGTAACCGTTGGATAAGAGAATAGAGAAAAAGCCGCTTTACAAACGGAGTCGCTTCTGGTTTTATGTTGGCGGTAGCGGCGTGTTTTTACTTTTGCTCGTCCTGATTCTTTCCGATGCCGGGGCGAAGTTAAACGTAGATGCAGATAAGATCACGATCTCCACAGTTGCTGAGGGAGACTTTCAGGAATTCATTCCTGTAACCGGGACGGTGCTTCCGCGTACCACTTTCTATCTCGATGCAATCCTCGGAGGTATAGTCGAGAAAAAGTTCGTGGAAGAGGGTGCGATGCTCAAGAAGGGCGATAAGATTTTGCAATTGTCAAATACAAACGTCCAGTTGAGTACCCTTCAAAACGAAACTTACACTTATGAGCAGATCAACAATTCACGAAACACGAGATTGCAGATTGAACAGAACAGCAACGCTCTTCAAAATTCGCTTGTAACTGCGGACTATGCTTTGATTAATTCAAAGGAAATATTCGACCGGCAGGAAGTTTTGAAAGCGAAAGGTTTAATTTCACAGCAGGACTACGAACAGGCGGAAAATAGTTATCACCTCGCTCAGGAACAGCAGAAGATCGCAGATCAAAATTTCATGGCAGATTCTATTTTGAAACAGGCTCAGTTGACACAGATTGCGGCGTCGATTGAACGGCTGCAAAAAAATCTTGAGCTGATAAGAGAAAATATCGACAACCTGACCGTCAGAGCACCGATAAACGGACAGCTTACTTCTCTTGATGCTGAGACAGGACAATCAAAAAATCCGGGAGACCAGATCGGGCAGATAGACGCGCTTGATGGATTTAAAGTGAGAGCCGACATCGACGAGTTTTATATCGCACGTGTGACTAAGGGGCTCCATGGTACCGCTGAGATCGATTCGAAAGACTACAATCTTATTGTGACTAAGGTTTATTCTGAAGTCACGAGTGGGAAATTTCAGGTTGATATGGATTTTATCGGAAAAGTTCCGGACGGCATTAGGCGAGGCCAAACGCTTCAGATAAGATTACAGCTGAGCGAACGAACAAGAGCGCTTCTTCTGTCGCGCGGAGGATTTTACCAGAAAACAGGCGGGCAGTGGGTGTTCGTGCTTAACAGTTCTGGAAGCGAAGCAGTCAAAAGATCGATCAGTCTCGGCCGACAAAACCCTGATTATTTTGAAGTTCTCAGCGGGCTGAAGTCCGGAGACAGAGTTGTCACTTCGTCGTACGACAATTTTGGAGATGTAAACGAATTAGTGATAAAATAGTTAAGGGGAGAAACCATGATAAAAACGTCTAATCTCAAAAAACTTTACACTACAGAAGAAGTGGAAACCACTGCACTCGACAATGTAAACATCGAGGTCAAGGAAAAGGAATTCGTTGCGATTATGGGTCCTTCGGGCTGTGGAAAATCAACACTGCTGAACTTGATCGGAATGCTCGATAATCCATCCGACGGGCAATATTATTTTCTTGGTGAAGAAGTTTCCAAATATACCGAGAGGCAGCGGGCCAATTTACGAAAAAAGAATATTGGCTTCGTTTTCCAGAGCTTCAACTTAATAGACGAGTTGACGGTATTCGAGAATGTTGAATTGCCTTTGCTTTATCTCGGGGTTCCATCTTCAGAAAGGAAGAATGCCGTTGATGAAGTACTTGAACGGATGCAAATAATGCACCGCAGGGCTCATTTCCCGCAGCAATTGTCCGGCGGTCAGCAGCAGCGCGTCGCGGTCAGCAGGGCGGTTGTCGCAAAGCCTGCGCTTATACTTGCCGACGAGCCGACCGGGAATCTGGATTCCGCAAACGGCGAAGAAGTTATGAATATTATGACACAGCTCAATGAAGGTGGAACTACGATTATCATGGTCACCCACTCGCCGCATGATTCTGAATTCGCGCATCGGATTATCCATCTGTTCGATGGGCATGTCGTGACCGAGAATTACAAAGAGAAATTCCACGTATGAGCGCCGGGCGCAAAGCGCATAAGAAAGGAGGCTTGTGATGAAGCTTCGGTTTCAGGATCTGCAGATTTGGCAGTTCGCAATTGAAGTCTCTGATGAGCTTTTGGACATCGCTGACCAGTTGGGGCAAAAGAAATTCTTTAGGTTTGCGGAACAATTGAGAGGAGCCGCTATGAGTATGAGTAACAATATTGACGAAGGGTCTGGCTCCACTTCAAACAAGGACTTCGTCATTTTTTTAAACAAAGCAAGAAAATCAACCTTTGAAAATGCAAACATCCTGATAATCCTATGCAGAAGAAAACTCATTGCGGACAATCAACTCAACGACCTTCTTGACAAGCTCGACAGAGAATGTCGCATGATCACCAATTTCAAAAAAACATTGTGAAGACGCTTTGCGCCATGCTCTTAGCGCTTTGCATCATCATCGGAGAATAAAATGATCAAGCTGAATCAAATCGAAAAATTCTACGAAAACAAGGCTATCAAGACTTATGTCTTGAGGAATATCAATCTCGAAGTGCAGGAAGGCGAGTTTGTTTCCGTCATGGGGCCTTCAGGGTCAGGCAAGACAACGTTGCTCAATATCATCGGCATGCTGGACGCGGCGTCGAATGGTAAATATTATTTTCTTGATGAGCCCGTTCATAAGATGAGCGAAAAGAAGCTGACGGATTTGCACAAGACGTATATAGGATTCGTGTTTCAAAGCTATCATTTGATCGACGAGTTGACTGTTTACGAGAATCTTGAAACCCCGCTTCTGTACCAGAAAGTAAAAGCAAACGACAGAAAGGACAGAGTGGCGGAAACGCTGGATAGGTTTAAGACGGTGGCGAAGAAAGACTTATTCCCGAATCAGCTTTCAGGCGGCCAGCAGCAGCTCGTTGCAATTGCCAGGGCAGTCATTGCCGAACCGAAGCTCATTCTTGCCGACGAGCCGACTGGAAATTTACATTCCGAGCAAGGAAGAGAAATAATGGATCTCTTGAAAGGTCTCAACGATCATGGTACAACCATCATACAGGTGACACATTCAGAGACCAACGCTGCCTACGGAAAAAGGATCATAAAGCTGAAAGATGGGTGGGTCGAGGCGGCATAGCGCACAGGGCAAAGAGCAAGGCGTGAGAGCGTTTGCACCATGCCCTATGCTCTCTGCACTTTGCGTTTAAAAAGGAGAATCTCATGTTGAAAAATTATTTGCGTGTCGCTTTTAGAAACCTAAGAAACTACAAAGCTTACACTTTAATAAACGTAGTCGGCCTTGCGGTCGGCATCGCCTGCTGCATTGCAATCATGCTTTTCGTTCGAGATGAGCTGAGTTACGACAGGTACAATAAAGACGCTGATCGGATTTACAGAGCTACTTTTTCTGCGACTTTCTATGGCCGCAACGTCAAATCGCCGTTGAGTCCTTCGCCATTGGGGCCCACGATCTACCACGATCTCCCGGAAGTGGTTACATATGCCCGTCTGCATTACGGAGGATCCTCCGTAATCAGGTATCAGACCAAGACTTTCGTAGAGTCGAAATTCCTTTGGGCTGACTCGACTCTTTTCGACGTTTTCACGCTGCCTTTTGTCGCAGGTAATCCGAAAACTGCTCTCACCCAACCCAACACCGTCGTCATCACAGAGTCAACCGCTCGCAAGTACTTCGGCGACGAGGATCCAATTGGCAGGATATTGAACAAAGATAAGCAACATGATTATATGGTCACGGGAGTAATGAAGGACATTCCTCAAAATTCGCATTTTCAACCGGACTTCATAGGTTCACTCACCTCGCTTCTGGACAGCCGCAATCCAAATTGGCTGAGCGACAACTATTACACGTATTTCCTTTTGAAGAAACGGAGCGACCTGGTGGATTTTGACCGCAAGATAAATGACGAACTCATTGCTCATGCTGGACCACAACTGAAGGCCCTTACGGGCGTGTCAATAGAGCAGTTCATATCTGCCGGCAACAAAATTGGATTCGTGATTCAGCCGCTTACTTCGATCCATCTTAACTCGCATCTCGATTACGAGCTGGAGCAGAACGGCAGCATGTCCACGGTTTACATATTCTCAGCAATCGCAATCGCGATCCTTTTGATCGCCTGCATCAACTTCGTCAACCTTGCGACTGCGAGATCTGAAAAACGCGGGAAGGAAGTAGGAATCAGGAAGACTCTTGGAGCACCTCGCTCGCATCTCGTGTGGCAGTTCATGGCGGAGTCGGTTTTGATGAGCGGCTTAGCTGTCATACTTGCCGTAGGTATCGTGGAGATCCTTCTTCCATTATTCAACGAGATAGCAAACAAAAAGCTAAGCCTGGATCTGCTCAGCAACCTGTCAGCGATCCCGCTGCTCATATGCCTGGCTGTAGTTGTCGGAATCCTTGCAGGAAGTTATCCTGCTTTCTACCTGTCTTCCTTCCGGCCTGTCAACGTCCTCAAGTCCGAGACCAAAAGACGCGCAAGGAAGTCCTTTCTAAGGAATGGACTGGTTGTTTTCCAGTTCGTCATTTCGATCACCCTGTTCATCGGTACTCTCGTTATTTATAATCAGTTGAAGTACGTGCAGACCAGGGATTTGGGATTTGATAAAGAAGAGAGTGTGGTGATTTATAGGGCAGACGATTTGTCGGCCCAGATCCACTCGTTCGAAAACGAATTAAGGGAGAATAAAGACATCCTGAGCGTCACCAACTCAAGCGCCATTCCGGGGAATCAGTGGGCTGCCAGCGGATTCTGGCTCGAAGGGACAGGCGCTGATAAACTGATATCCTTGCAGACGATGAGATGCGATTTCGATTTCGTAAAAACATACAAGCTGGAGATGGCACAGGGACGATTCTTTTCGAAAGAACATCCTTCCGATACGGCAGCTGTCGTCATCAACCAAGAAGTCGAGAGAGCTTTCGGTGTGAAAGACATAGTAGGGAAATATCTCGTGACGCCGGGGGAGACGATGAGAGACGAAAGAAGACTCGAGATCATTGGAGTTGTGAAGGATTTCAACTACCACTCGCTCCATGATCCTATTCAACCGCTTGTCATCGGTCTCCAGTCGTTGACCGGCGTTCCCAGCTCATTTATTACAGTCCTTCTTGCTCACGGAAATCACGAGAACACTATTGCGTTTATTGGGAAGGTTTGGAAGAAGTATGCGGGAAACGAAGAATTCGATTTCAGCTTTCTCGATCAAAGCCTGCAGAAACTTTATGTGGAAGATCAAAGGACAAGTGAGATAGCCGCCACATTTTCTGTCCTCGCGATTTTGATAGCTTGCCTGGGTTTGTTGGGACTCGCGGCGTTTATCACCGAGCAGCGGACAAAGGAGATTGGTATTAGGAAGGTCCTCGGTGCATCCGTGCCGGAAGTATTGGCAATATTGTCTGCACAATTTGCGAGATGGGTCATAATCGCAAGCGTGATAGCATGGCCTTTGGCGTATTACATCATGAACAACTGGCTGAAGAACTTCGCATACAGAGCAGATATGAGCATCTGGATTTTTGTCATATCAGGGGCCATGACGCTGGTTGTTGCACTTACGACTGTCAGCTCATACGCAGTCAAAGCAGCAACCGCAAATCCGGTGGAATCGTTACGGTATGAGTAATTCAATTAACAATGAACAGTCTTCAATGATCATTGATCGCTGGTCTTTGAAAATCGGAGGAAGGTTATGCTGAAGAATTATTTAAAGATCGCAATCAGGAATATCCTGAGATTTAGACTTTACTCCTTCATAAACATCATCGGCCTTTCGGTGGGCATCGCAAGTTTCATCTTGATATTTTCTTATGTCTATAACGAAATGACCTACGACGCCTTCCATAGGAGCGCAGGCAACATATATACAATCTTTTCGATTTCGAAATCGAGCGGCAATTCTCCCGAAGTAGGCGATGCAGTTACGCCCGATCCGCTTCCGAGTGTCCTCGAAAATGACTTTCCTCGGCTCATAAAAGTGGCACGCTTGTTTTACAATGAACTTTGGGTTACTCATGGAGACGAGTCATTCAAAGAGGATGTGTATGGAACGGACGAGTCGTTATTCGACATGTTTGACTTTAAGTTGCTGGAGGGGGACAGGCGGACGGTACTGAATGCTCCGAATTCGGCAGTAATTACCGAGGAGTTTGCGAAGAAGATATTCGGCCGCGAAGACCCGATCGGAAAAACTTTGAAGATAGACAACAACGACTTCGCGGTCACCGGAGTGCTCACCGATTTCCCGCCGAACTCCAGCATCAGGTTCAATGTTCTGGTGCGCGCAAGGTCAAAGACAAACACCTCCATTGTTGCAGATATCAACTTTCCGGTAGATGCAGCGCCATGGAATTCGTATGGAACACATACGTTTGTTTCCTTCACTGGTATGATGACTCCTAATGAATTGACGTACCAGCTTCCGAAAATAATTTCCAAATATATACCCGAGGATACGCGAATCGGATTGTTGAAATTCGAACTTGTGCCGCTCAAGGATTTACATTTTGCTACAAACGTCGGGTACAACATGGTTCCGCCTGTGTCACGCACATTTCTCTTTCTGCTTATGACAATTGCGATTTCTATTCTTCTTATTTCCTGTGTGAACTTCATGAATATCTCTGTCTCTCGTCATTCTGAACGTGCAAGAGAGATCGGGATGCGAAAAGTGCTGGGAGCCCAGAGGTCGCAGGTTATGAGGCAATTTCTCAGCGAGTCGGTGTTGATGAGCATCGTCTCTCTCGTCATCGGAATTGGACTGGCTGAGTTGTGTCTAAACCAGTTCAGAGATCTGACGGGGAACCATGTTGCGCTTTATCCTTTTTATACTTTTCCGAATTTCCTTTTCGTTCTGGGTTTCGGAATTTTGTTGGGGACATTGGCGGGAAGTTACCCTGCGTTCTTCCTATCAGCATACAGACCTGTGGATGCATTCGGGAAGCAGACTGCACCGAGAAGTAAAACAACGGTGAGAAATATTCTGGTCGTCGCCCAGTTCGTCATTGCCGCTCTTCTCATGGCGGGTGTGTTAATCATTTCCAAACAGATCGACTTCATGAAGGATCACGGTTTAGGATTTCAGCCTGGGAATGTCGTGGCACTATCGATGGGAACCCAGGAGGATAACGGCCAGGGTCAGACTGTGGATGCTTTTGTAAATTCAGTTAATGCAAACAAAGCTGCGTATGGCATTATGTCCACTGCTGTTTCAGAGAATATACCGGGGGACCACTTTAACAATACTTTTGGGATAACTCCTGCAGGTATGGGGAATGTGAAACCGATCAAGATGGTTGTCTCTTCCATGGATGAAAACTTCATTCCGACGTATAAGATAAAGTTAGTAGAAGGGAGAAATTTTTCTCCCGAGTACGGCACCGACAAATTCGATAATGTAATCATTAATCAGAGTGCTGCCCGGATTCTCGGGTGGAAGAATGCAATCGAGAAAGGGCTCAATTACAACGGTGAGCATCATATCGTGATAGGCGTTATGGAGGACATTAACATTGCGCCGCTTCAGAATGCAATTCAACCGATGGTGTACAGATATTCGTATGGGAGCTCGGAAAGGGATTTTCTTTCTGCGAGGGTGGAGCCATCACATTTTTCTGAGGCACTAAACTTCCTCAGAAACGATTGGAATAAGTTTTTTCCCAATTCACCGTTTGACTATTTCTTTGTCACGGACAAATACGCCATGAGCTACTACCCTGAAGAGAAAATCGAGACGATTATCGAGGTGTTCTCATCACTCGCCATATTCCTCGCGGGATTAGGACTGTTCGGACTATCTTCACTGAAAGTGACACAGAGAACGAAGGAGATCGGCGTTCGAAAAGTTCTTGGTGCCACGATACCGGATATTCTCAAATTGTTTACGAAGGAATTCTTGCTTCTGGTTATGTTTGGGAATCTCATCGCTGTTCCAATATCCATCTTAGTCTTGAACAAGTGGCTTCAAGAGTTTGCATATAGAACAAATATTGGGTTTGGCATTTTCCTCATCACCGCGATGCTTACTTTGTTCATTGCATTCGCGACGGTCAGCCTCCATGCTATTCGAGCGGCGACGGCGAATCCGGTGGAGAGTCTGAGAAATGAGTAACTCAATTAACATTGAACAATTATGAATGATCACTGAAAACTGACAACTGAAAACTGAGAAACAGCATGCTGAAGAATTATTTGAAGACAACGTTGAGGAGTATCCGCAGACAAAAACCTTTGTCGGTAACCATGATCCTTGGCTTGGCTCTGGGCATCCTTTCGAGCTTCCTGTTGCTAACTTACGTCTTCAATCAGATTAGCTATGATCGGTACCTGCCTGATTCCGACCGAATATTCAGGATAACAAGCGACTATCATGGAATGGGAAACAATTTCGCAAGTGAACAATTGGCAGCCTGCTATTATGATTGGATTCAACAAATCAAAGATCAATCTCCACGGGTGGGGCAGATCGTGAAGTTTGATGATCCTTCCATTGTCGCTGTTAACGTGGATGAGAAAAATTTCCGCCCTGAAAACTTTTATATGGCAGACTCAACGTTCTTTGACATTTTTAGGTTCAAATTTATTTATGGTAACCGGCGGGAAGCGCTTCAATCCCCTATGTCCATCGTGTTGAGTCGGCAAATTGCGAGGAAATATTTTGGCGATACAAATCCGATCGGCAGAAGTCTAACAATTCGAAACATCTGGTCGAATAATTACTCTTATCGTGTTACCGCTGTAATGGAGGATGTCCCCGTTAACTCGCACTTTCACCCTGAGTTTGTTGCGAGATGGCCGACCGAATATGAAAGACAGGGAAGAGGATATTACTACATCTTGCTCAAAAGGGGAGCAAACATAAATGACCTGAGGGAGAAACTGAGAGGCTTTGTAGACTCACGTCTTTTGCCGAAAGAGGCGTCGAGCTTTTCACTGCATCTGCAGCCACTTACGAGCATTCATCTACATTCGCATTTGGGTAGAGAGCTTGAAGCGAACGGAAATATCACACAGGTTTACGCATTGCTGATCGTTGCCTTATTGATCATATCCATCACGTGCATCAATTATGTGAATCTTGCGATTGCACTGAAAACCACATCCTTAAATGAACTGGGTGTAAGGAGGGTGCTTGGAGCAAGAATAGGCGGATTATTCATGCAAAACATGCTTGAATCCACGATGTATGTACTTATTTCGCTGATACTGGTTTTCCTATTATACGAACCTTCGTTGGGAGTTCTTGAGAAGTTTATGAATTTGAAGATGGGTCCCGGCGGTTTCGGAAATCTTCACCTTTTGTCCGCATTTGTGATCGAGATTATAATGCTTTGTGTAGTTACCGGTGCGTATCCGACTCTCGTAGCCCGCAACATTTCATCGTCGGCCATCTTGAATGCCGGTGCTCACACTTCATCGAATGTTGTTTCCGGAGCGCATGGAAATTTTTCCCGGAGAGTGCTGCTTGTTGTCCAGTTCTCCATGGCGATACTTCTCATATCGTCAGTCATTATAGTGTGCCAGCAGATGAAGTACGTCGCCGATGCTGATATGGGTTATGAAACCGAACAACTTGTGGCACTACCGAACTTATCTCTTCAAACGAAGGAAAGATATGACGTATTGAAAAGGGAGTTATTAGACCAATCAGGGGTGCTGGGAGTGACATCTTCTATTGAGGTCCCCTCTGAACAGCTTGTCGATAACTGCCAGGTCTATACAGGAGGCGGTTGGGACACTAACGATGCACCGTCCTGCGCGGTGCTCGCCGTTGATGGAGATTTTATCAGCGTCATGAAAATGAAGCTGCTTGCGGGAAATTCCTTCAAGGAATTTGTCCCCGCTGATTTTTCGGCCCGGCAGTTTAAATCAGAGGAAGATATACAAACGTACTTCAAGACCAAAGACAGAGTCTATATTATAAATCAGGCAGCCATGAAGGTAATCGGGTGGAAGTCCCCTCAAGAGGCTGTCGGGAAGCGCGCAGGAATTCGTCTCACTGGAACTGACTATAAGTACGGAACGGTCGTTGGAGTGGTAAAAGACTTTCATTTCACTTCGCTACACAATAAAATCGAGCCGGTCGTTATGTTTGTCGAGCCCCTCTGGTTCAACAACGTTCTTATAAGAGTCAATAATAAGAATTTAGAGAATACTTTAGGCAGCATCAGGATGGTATGGAATAGAATAAACCCTGAATGTCCATTTGACTATGAATTTGTCAGCGATGTCGTTGCCGCGAAATACTTATCGGACAATCAGTTTGAGACAGTCACGAGTTTGTTTTCGATTGTCGCAATTGCAATAGCGTGCATCGGCTTGTTCAGCGTTTCACTCTTCACGGCCGAACGAAAGCGAAAAGAAATTGGAATTCGGAAAGTGGTAGGTGCGTCTGTCTTCGCAATTGCGACCATGTTGACGAAAGATCTTGCAAGATGGATAATCTTAGCAAATGTTTTCGCGTGGCCGCTTGCGTACTATGGCATGAACAAATGGCTGCAGGACTTTGCCTATCACATCAATATTACAGCTTGGCCGTTCTTGCTGGCAGGGCTTTTGACTTTAATGGTTGCCATGTTCACTGTGAGTTGGCAGGCTGTTCGCGCGGCGACGGCAAATCCGGTTGAGTCGTTACGATATGAGTAACGACGAAATCCCACCTTCGCGGAATGGAGAATTTGAGTGATGAATAGGCTCGAAACATTGCCCCTAATTGTTGCGTAGATTACCTTGAGTTAACTTATAAACATATCTGTCTTAAGAAAGGAAATCCTTATGAACACATCAAGCTGCATATCTCCGAATCTTTGCGGCCGTTTCAATAATCTTCTCGTCTCAGTTGTACTGGTGGGCGGTTTATTCATGACCGCACATGCTCAAACGAAAGATTCATCGACGGTTCTGCCACAGGTTGAAATTGCAGGAACTCAATTACTCAAAATTACTTCCTCCATTTGCAATCAGGAATATGTTCTCGATATTAATTTGCCTCGCGATTACGACGATACTACGAAAACATTTCCAGTTCTTTTTCTTCTCGATGCTCAGTTTGACTTTACCTTAATCCAAGCAATATACGGCGAACAATACTACGACGGTTTTGTCCCGGGAATTGTCGTCGTCGGAATTACGTGGGGCGGGAAGAATCCGAATTACGATAAATTACGAGCGCGCGACCTGACTCCCACCGATGTCAGCCATCTCGGAGAAAACGGAAATGCTCCAAATTTTCTTGCATTCATAAAAAAGGAGCTCATTCCGTTTATTGAATCAAAGTACAGGGTCAAAAAGGATGATCGGACACTGGTCGGCAGTTCGTTTGGCGGACTATTCACCTTGTACGCCATGTTTCATGAGCCGGAGACGTTCAACCGCTATGTCCTAACAAGCCCGGCGCTCGGATGGGATAACGATATTCTGAATACTTACAACAACGATTATGCAGAGAAGAAAAAAGAACTTCATGCAAAAGTATTTATGGGAATAGGGGAATATGAAGACGTGTCCGCTTTCCATGCATTTGTCGATCAATTGAAAGCAAAGAGCTATCAAGGCCTTGAGCTTCAGACAAAAGTGGAAGAAGGAATGGGGCATTCCGGCGCTAAAGCAGAGGGTTTTTCACAGGGTCTGCAGTTCGTCTATGCCAGACCGGATGTGAATATTGATCCAAAAATCTTGGATCAATATGCCGGCGAGTACGAAGTAAATCCGCAATTGCATGTCAAGTTGGAACAAGATGGCAACCGGCTGGTCGGAACTGTTCCCGGCGTTCCGAATCTAACTTTCTATCCATACACTGACAAAGATTTTTACACCAAAGGTCAATATCTGATCATTCATTTTCAAAAGGATGATGCGGGAAAGGTCACCGGCTGTCAGGTTGAATCGTACAGCGGCGGATTCGTTGCAAAGAAAGTAAACTAAAATCTGTACCCTGACCGATCCGCGGCTTGATCAATTAGTAAATGAAAGAATGTGTGGGGGCGTTGAGTCTCGCAACAAACAACTTACACAAGAAATGTGAATGCGGGAAAGACATTCGCCCGTAAATGTCGCCGGTGCTGGAGTCTGCTTGTCCTCGTAATTACGTTATTGATTGTTGCCGCACGCGAGATCTGAGCGGCGACATTAAATCCTGCTTAGCTGCCACGATATGAGCATCGCGAAGCCATGGTTGCGAAACAGAGTCGTAGAGGTGTGAGCAAAGACAAAAGATTATAGAACATCATTGTCGGCAAAACTCCCCCTTAACTTTCTTAAGAGTCTTAGGTCTTTGCAGGCGTTGGCATAAGCAGTCGTCCTGTCCTAATCTCTGGAATAAGCAAGTTCCGTCAGCAGTACCTTAAGATTTCCGCAATGTGTTACGCTTTTGTAGAAGATGCATATGCGGCAATTCGACGATGAGCACGCTTGCTTTGCTTCCTCGATGAGCCAGCATGGAGTCGAGTCGTTGGTGTATGCCGGGCAGTTCAATTTCACTTCAATGCTGCACTTGCGAATCTCCCAGCATGGGACCATGGCTATCAGTCTCTTTATAGCTCCCAGAGTCATACGCTTGCCCTTGATCATGGTCCTGACAGACGCCAGCCACGAGAGATCGTCTTCCGAGAAAAGTCTGTGTTTGCCCGCCGTGCGAACCGGAATAACCACGCCTGCCGCCTCATATTTCCTTACAGTCGAGACAGCAATTCCGAGTCTCCTTGCGAAATCTCCTATCTTAATTAATTTTCCAGCGACCATCGGTTTATTCTGAACTCTATCAAATGTGAATAAAAAATATGTCGATGCACAATTATCTTAGATCCAATTTCTTTGTTTTGCAAAACTTGTAAGCTCATCTCTGAACTTGGGGTGTGCGATTCCAATCAATCCTCTGGCTCTTTCGCTGACTTTCTTCCCGTGAAGGTTTACGACACCGTACTCTGTAGCGACATAATGCACGTCACCGCGCGAAGTGGTGACTCCGGCGCCTTCCATGAGATGGGAGGCAATTCTTGAGATGGCACCGTCTTTTGCGGTGGAAGGAAGAGCCATTATCGGCTTTCCACCTTCCGACCTCGCCGCACCCCGAACAAAATCAACCTGCCCGCCGAACCCGCTGTAAAAATCGTAACCCATTGAATCGGCACACACCTGTCCTGTGAGATCGATTTGGATAGCTGAGTTAATGGCGACCATCTTTCTGTTCTGACTTATCACAAACGGATCGTTCACATAGTGCGTAGGATGGAATTCAGCTATCGGATTATTATGGATGAAATCAAACAGTTTCTTGCTTCCGAGCACAAAGCCTGCAACAATCTTTCCGGGATGAAGCGACTTCTTTTCGTTTGTTATAATACCGTTTTCCACGAGTTTTACGACGCCGTCCGAGAACATTTCGGAATGTATTCCCAGATCTTTCTTTCCTTCCAACGACATAAGCACAGCATCGGGGATTTTTCCGATGCCGAGCTGAAGAGTCGATCCGTCTTCGATCAAGTCGGAAATGTTAATGCCGATTTTTTTGTAGACCTCGATTTCTGCTTCGGTCGCGTCCGGCTCGACTTGAGGAAGCTCCATGATAGGTGCATCGACTTCGACCGCTTTGTGAATCTTGCTGACGTGGATGAAACTGTCTCCCAGCGCCCGAGGCATATTATGATTTACCTGAGCGATAACTACTTTTGCCACTTCGGTCGCAGACTTTGTCACATCCACTCCGACGCCGAAACTGCAGAAGCCGTGTTCGTCAGGAGGGGAGACATGAATTAGCGCAACGTCTATTTTTAATTGGCCGGAGAAAAAAAGGCTCGATATCTCTGAAAGAAAGATCGGTACAAAATCGGCGCGGCCTTCATTTACGGCACCGCGAACGTTGCTGCCGATGAAGAGCGCGGTGTGTCTGAAATGCGAAGCCATCCCGGGTTCGGCATATTTTGCCTCACCCACAGTAAGTACGTGTATAACCTCGCAGCCGTAAAGCTCAGGTGAGCGATCCACCATGGCGCCGACCAATATTTCCGGCACGGCGCATCCGGGATGAAGATATACCTTGTCACCCGACTTTATGACCTTAACCGCCTCCTCAGCAGTCGTTATTCTGCTTCGATATGTGTCGATCCAGGACATATCTTAAAAAGCAAAAGTTTTAGCTGCTGAGCACGCGAGGATAATCCATGATTTCCTTGTGTCAGAAGCATCATCCTTGAACACGTTTGCGTCCTTTGAGTTCATAAACATTTTTCAATCGGTAGAAACTGCTTTCCGAATATCTTTGCTGCTGTCTCTTGCGTAAAATTCCCGTCGAAAGCACAAACTCCCTTTGCGAGACCGCGATCTTCTTTTAACGCACTAGAAATGCCTTTCTGCGAAATTTCAATGACATAAGGCAGGATGGTATTGGTCAATGCATAGGTCGAAGTCCTTGCAACTGAACCTGTTATGTTAGGGACACAATAATGAATTACGTCATGGAGCACGAATACCGGGTCTTGAAGGGTCGTTGGCCTGCTTGTTTCGACACAGCCGCCTTGATCAATTGAGACGTCGATGATAACTGCGCCCGGTTTCATCGTCTTGACCATGTCTTCAGTTACTACGTGCGGGGTGCGTTCACCCCTCGTGGAGACAGCTCCAATTAGAACGTCGGCATAAGCAGTGCTCTTCTTCACAATTATAGGCGTTGCAAGTGCCGTAGTGACACGCTTCGTGAGAAGTCGGTTGAACATCTCGCAGATGTTTGATATCATGGTCGAGGACAATAACCTGGGCTCCAAATGCGGCCGCCGTTCGTGCAGCTTCAGTCCCGACAATTCCTGCTCCCAAAATCACAATTGCGGCAGGCGCGATGCCCGCGGCCCCGCCGAGAATTATCCCTCGTCCACCGGCACGAGCAGAGTCCCGCGGATTCCCGGTCTCAAGCAAGCGGGCGGCAATAAAAATTGAAAGCTGCCCGGCGATCTCACTCATCGAATGAACAACGGGTCTATCGCCGTCCTCTGTCTCGACAAATTCATACCCGATCATGTTTATTCTTTTTTGCAGGACCGATTCGATAAACTGCGGACTAGCGACGGGAAGATTTAGGAAACTGAAGGTCGTCTGCCCGCGTTCCATCATAATGACCTCCTCCTCCGTGGGAGCTTCAACCGAACAAATCAGCTCGCATCGCCTGACCACTTCTTCTTTAGAATACACAACCGTGGCTCCGGCTTTACGATAAGCCTCATCAAGGAACTTGCTTAGCGCGCCAGCATTTGACTGCACAAAAATCGACTGCCCGAGCTGCGTCAACGTCGCGACGGCAGATGGCGTTAACGAAACACGATTCTCATGTTTCGCGATTTCGTTTGGAATGCCGATGTTCATATTTCAAAGCCAAGAGTTAAGATTCGAAGGTGAAAGATTTAATCTCGTTAATCTCAGGTTTTGGGTCCTAATTTTGGTGTTCGACCTTTGACTTCTGATTTTCCAGATATTCGTGAATCGCCGCGGCGGACCGCTGGCCATCTTCCATTGCAAGAATCACGGTTGCGCCGCCGCGCGAAAGGTCTCCGCCGGCGAAAACTCCCGGACGACTCGTTTGACAGTTTTTATCGACCATGACCGTGCCACGTTTAGACATATTAAGACCCGGCGTAGTTGCCTGCAATATCGGATTCGGACGCTGACCTATCGCAAGAATGACCGTGTCAACATCCATGACATATTCAGAACCGGGAATCACAACCGGCTTTCTTCGCCCCGACTCATCCGGTTCGCCGAGCTGCATCTTCACACATTCGATTGCCTTGACCCACTTATTTTCACCGGCAATGATTCGAATAGGATTTGTCAGCATGTGAAACTCTATGCCTTCTTCTTCGGCATGGTGGACTTCCTCTTCGCGAGCCGGCATCTCCGCTTTACTCCGGCGATATATAAGATATGATTTTTCCGTTCCGAGACGATTCGCAGTCCGGACTGCATCCATCGCAGTGTTGCCTCCGCCGATAACGGCGGCACTCTTTCCTATTTTGACAGGTGTATCGTATTCAGGGAATCTATATCCATTCATGAAATTGACGCGAGTTAAGAATTCACTGGCAGAAAAAACGCCGGGGAAATTTTCGCCGGGGATGCCGAGAAAATTCGGCGTTCCGGCTCCGGTTCCTAGAAATACTGAATTAAAACCATGATCATCCAACAGCTCATCGACTGTCGCCGTTCTACCAATTACAAAATTTGTCATGATTTCCACGCCAAGCCCCTTTACGTTATCAATTTCGGCATCAAGTATCGATTTCGGGAGACGAAATTCAGGAATTCCATATCTCAAAACCCCGCCCGCAGAATGAAGAGCCTCGAAGATGGTGACATTGTAACCTAATTTTGCAAGCTCGGCGGCACATGTAAGGCCAGCAGGTCCCGACCCGACAATCGCAACTTTTTCCTCACGTTTTTTCTCCACTGTAAACCCGTTAGAAGCACCATGGTGCCTTTCATAATCTGCAACGAAGCGTTCCAATTTTCCTATTGCAACCGGTAAATGCTTTTTCCCGATCGGACAAACCTCTTCGCATTGTGTTTCCTGCGGGCACACTCTGCCCGTTACCGCAGGCAAGTAATTCTTCTCTTTTATTTTCCTTGCGGCTCCGAGATAATCTTTTTCGACGATCAGTCTGATAAAACCCGGGATATCTATTCCCACGGGGCAGCCATCAACGCAAAGCGGTTTTTTGCATTCAATGCAGCGGAGCATCTCTTGTGACACGAGATTTTCATCAAAGCCGAATGAGACTTCTTCGAAATTATGTCTTCGAACATTCGCATCCTGTTCAATCGGAACCTGTCTTCGAATTTTCAACCTCTCCGAAGGTTTCAGAGTGTTAGGCATGCGCAGCCTCCTTCATACCCGATTTGCAATTATGGTGCGAGAAGTCTTGCCGCCCAAGTTCCTCTTCGAATTTTTCCAACGACAATTTTTCCGAATCGACGTAGCTTCGATTCCGGGTAATAAGCTCGTCGAAATTAACGAGATGTCCATCGAATTCCGGTCCGTCAACACAAGCAAATTTTGTTTCAGTTCCAATCGACACGCGGCATGCCCCGCACATTCCTGTCCCGTCCATCATGATCGGGTTCAAGCTTACAAAAGTCCGAATTCCGATCGGTTTCGTAAAATCCGATACCGCTTTCATCATTATGATTGGTCCGATCGCATAAACAGACTTGACACTCGCATCCTTTCTTAGGTACGCATCAAGAGCATTTGTGACTAATCCCTTGACTCCGTAAGAGCCATCGTCCGTTGTGATGAAAAACTCGTCGGAGATTTCCCTCAGCTCGTTCTCGAGTATTACAAGATCTTTCGACCGAGCGCCGATTATAGTAATGAGCTTATTGCCGGCATTCTTCAATGAGCGGGCTATCGGATAAACTTCAGCCGTCCCCACACCGCCGCCTATGCAAACAACCGTACCATAATTATGGATTGGCGTCGGGTTGCCGAGAGGACCGGCAACGTCTAAGATAAAATCTCCTTTCTCCTGCAAACTCAAAAGCTTAGTGGTTTTGCCGATGGTCTGTACCATTATGGTTATTGTACCGGCATCCTGATTTGAGTCCACAATAGTCAGCGGGATTCGCTCGCCGTGTTCGTTGACTCTTAAGATGACAAAATTTCCCGCCTTGTGTTTCCGGGCGACGTAAGGTGCTTTGATTACGAATTTCGTGATTGATTTTGCAGGGGTCTCTTTATTTAATATTTCGAACATTAATTGTTCCTTTCCCCTCGCATGATCGATGCGAGATTGGGAATTGAGGTCTCATGAATTGCGTCACGAATGCAGACAGACGAGGCATCTCTCAGAAATTCGTGCTCGTGCTTGGTTTCCGGTTGACGAATAACAAAATAGGAGCGGACATTTTCCACGTAGTCGAAAAAGTCCGGCGCAATGGTCTTGCAGAGCCCGCAGCCATTACAGTTTTTCGTCACAAAAAACTGGCGTGAAGCTGCTTTATTACTTCCGCAGGAATTTTCCGAGATGCTCAATAATTCGCATGAAGGTTTGTCCTCCCATCGATCCCCCACACCAGGCTTGATTTTGTAAAAACCTTCCTTATCTTGACAACCTTTCGGCGTTTTCACTTTTTCAATAATGATCAGACCGAAATTTATTAGCCAAATTGTAATGACTGCGTACCAGATCATCGCTCCTCCCTTAGCTAAGAATTATTGCAAAGTCCTGTGCGGCATAATTAGCCGTCATGTCAGCACTATGTTTGAGTTGATTTCCACAATTTGACAGAACCACTGCCTTCACGTTTGGCAACTGATGTGCCGATTTTTTCTCGAATAATCTACTGATTAAGAGTGTAGATTTCGGGGCAAGGTCAATTTTCCGCATCGTCGGTGGCAAGATTCCGTAAATTTTAACGCTCGTGACGGGAAAAATGGTGTCACATCAAGATTTTGGCACTTACGTGAGAAGAGTGCTTGACTTTGAATTGGAGGTAGCCTAAATTAGCACTCACAGAGAACAGTGCCAGAACATGAATCATTCTTTGGAAGGCACTTAAATTCAAAAGAACATTTTAAAATAGGAGGGTTAATAAATGAAGATTAAACCGTTGGCAGACAGGGTTGTCGTAAAGCCGCTGGAAGCCGAAGAGAAAACCAAAGGTGGACTCTTTGTGCCCGACACGGCGAAGGAACGCCCGCAACAAGGTGAGATCGTTGCAGTTGGACCCGGAAGAACCGAGGACGGGAAGAAAATTCCGCCTGAAGTCAAGGTCGGAGACAAAATTTTATATGGGAAATACTCCGGTACTGAAGTCACTTACGACGGAGTCGAGTACCTCATCATGCGCGAGAGCGACATTTTTGCAATTTTATAAATTAAAAGGAGTGTGATATAATGGCAGCAAAGATAATTAAATTTGGACCCGACGCCCGTTCGGCACTGAAACGGGGCGTAGACACGCTCGCGGATGCCGTGAAAGTTACTCTCGGACCTCGCGGACGTAACGTGGTGATAGACAAGAAATTCGGCGCACCGACAATCACAAAAGACGGCGTCACCGTCGCAAAAGAAATCGAAGTCGAGGACACGATAGAAAACATGGGCGCCCAGATGGTGCGTGAAGTTGCGTCGAAGACTTCGGACGTTGCAGGTGATGGTACAACCACGGCAACCGTGCTGGCACAGGCAATCTTCCGTGAAGGTTTGAAGAATGTAACTGCAGGCGCAAACCCGATGGAGCTGAAGCGCGGCATCGACCTCGCAGTGGCCAAAGTGGTTGACGAGCTAAAAGTCATCAGCAAGCCCGTTGACAAAAACAGCAAGAAGGAGATTGCCCAGGTTGGAGCGATCTCTGCGAACAACGACACGGTAATCGGCGAACTGATCGCCGACGCGATGATGAAAGTCGGCACCGACGGCGTCATCACTGTTGAAGAGGCGAAGGGCACCGACACCACTATCGACCTCGTGGAAGGAATGCAGTTTGACCGCGGATATCTATCACCGTACTTTGTTACGGACACGGAATCGATGGAAGCTGATATGGAAGACCCTTACATACTCATCCACGACAAGAAAATCTCCGCAATGAAAGACCTTCTTCCCATTCTTGAGAAAATTGCGCAAGCAGGCCGCTCGATCGTCATCATCACAGAAGACCTCGAAGGCGAAGCTCTCGCGACTCTGGTCGTCAACAAGATTCGCGGAACGTTGAAGTGCGTTGCAGTCAAAGCGCCCGGTTTTGGCGACCGACGGAAAGCCATGTTGGAAGACATCGCAGTTCTCACCGGCGGCCAGGTAATTTCTGAAGAGAAAGGCTTCAAGCTCGAGAACGCCCAGCTTTCATTTCTCGGTACGGCAAAGAAAATAACCGTAGACAAAGACAATACTACGATTGTCGAAGGTGCCGGTTCAAAAGACGACATCAAGCGCCGCATCAATGAGATCAAGGCACAAATCGACAAGACGACTTCAGATTACGACAAGGAAAAACTGCAGGAGAGACTCGCAAAACTTTCCGGCGGCGTTGCCGTTTTGAAAATCGGCGCGACGACAGAAGTCGAAATGAAAGAAAAGAAAGCCCGCGTCGAGGATGCACTTCATGCTACACGTGCAGCGGTAGAGGAAGGAATCGTTCCCGGCGGCGGCGTGGCATTGGTTAGAGCGATGGCAAAGTTAGATTCGACCAAGACGAATAATGAGGATCAAAAGATCGGCGTAGAGATCATAAAAAAATCTCTCGAAGAGCCGCTTCGATGGATCGTCAACAATGCCGGACTTGAAGGCTCTGTGGTTTTGCAGAAGGTTAGAGACGGAAAAGATGATTTCGGCTTCAACGCGCAGACTGAGACATACGAAAATCTGCTGAAAGCCGGAGTTATCGATCCGACTAAAGTTACTCGAACTGCGCTGCAGAACGCAGCGAGCGTCGCAAGCCTGCTTCTTACTACAGAAGCGGTTGTTTGCGAGAAGCCTGAAAAGGATAAACCAGCGATGCCGTCTCCCCCGATGGGCGACATGTATTAAACAAAGTCAAAATCTTGCCCTGAACAAATCTGAAGGGTAAAAAGTCAAAACGAAAAGTCCCGCTCTCGCGGGACTTTTTATTGTAAGGCATTTTAACCGGCCCCCGATTGTACTAATGATACGTTAGTGATCCGGTCAGATATTGACAACCTGAGCCGGATAAACTTCTCCGGGAGCTTGGGGGTCTGTACCGAAGTGAACTTTGAGGTTTGACTGCGCTGTACTGGAACCTTGAGCTATCATTGACTACGCTTGCTTCCGTAAGCGTATCAAATACTCTCGATTTAGTAACTCATCTCTTTACTTCACGTTAAACGACTTTAGGCACAACCGCGTTCCGCTGAAGTAGAAGTACAATCACATTTTCAAAGTCATGTTGAACTATGCTTATCAGGACAGGAAGTGGGCAGCATAACACTGGCATTCAGGGGCAATTCTGACATTACTGACTTATACGGATTTCAGTTTTCTCCAGAGCGTTGACCCATCTATTCCAAGTATCTTTGCCGCCTTTGTCTTATTGCCATCGGTGAGATGAAGAACTCGTTCGATGTACGAGCGCTCCATTTGCTCCAGAGTCGGATTGCCATCAAGCACGGACTTGAATGATTTCTCAACCGCGTTAACTATCGCGCCTGGAAAATGCTGGGGCAAAATATTTCCATCCGGGCTGAGAATGGCGGCCCTTTCAATTGCGTTCTCCAATTCCCGTACATTTCCCGGCCAGCCATATTCCTGGAGGCAATCTACGCACGAGGAGTCTAAGTGAAGGTTTCGGATTTGCAGTTTCTTCGCCGTGCGGTCAACAAAGAATCTCGTCAGGGGGAGTATGTCCTCCTTGCGCTCACGCAGCGGAGGAACCTTGAGCTCCATGACGCTCAGCCTGTAATATAAGTCCTCTCTGAACTTGCCCTGCCTGATAAGTTCTTGCAGATCCTTGTTCGTGGCGGCAATGATTCTTATATCCACTTTGCGTGTAACGCTTTCGCCGACTCGCATGACCTCGCGCTCCTGCAACACGCGGAGTATTTTCATCTGCATCGCGGCGCCGATGTCCCCGATCTCGTCGAGGAATATCGTACCTTTGTCCGCAACCTCGAATAATCCAGTCCTATCTTTGTTCGCGCCGGTAAAAGCGCCTGCTTTATGACCGAAGAGTTCGCTTTCGAGAAGAGATTCAGGAAGTGCACCGCAGTTCACTGCTATGAACTGCCGCCTCGCACGGGATGATAGTTTGTGTATGTATTTCGCGAGCACTTCCTTGCCAGCACCAGTCTCCCCGGTTATCAACACGGTCGAGTCGTATGGTGCGACCTTGTTGGCGATGAGCAGGACATGCCTGTACGCCTTGCTGTGTATCTCTATGAAAGAAAGCTTAGCCACCGTTCCGAGCGCCTCAATTTCTTTCTCGTATTTCTTCAGGAGTGAAGATTTCTGCCTCAGCTGCTCGGTGAGTTTCTGTATCTTTATGTTTATGTCGTGCGCCTTGAAATAATCGAGATATGGATTTATCTCCTTTCCCCAGGCGATGAGATCTTTCCCGATGGCACGGCAAACATCCTTGCCCTCCGCTCTGCACGACTGTTCAATAAAGTAAGTGTCTTTGCCGATGCAGAACGAGGCGAATCCGCTAAAATATCCCGCTAATATCCAGCACACAGGATGTGTCGATTGACCAAATGTGTACAGATGCTCCTGCGCCTCCTTCGAGTCGTACCAGCTTACTTCCATTTGAAATTTTCCCGACTGCGCGTCGTAAGCGAGACCGTTTACGACGTCTCTCGCTATGCCTTCAAGCGAATGAAGCTTACAACCGGCTCTGATCAGCTCTTCAGAGTTATCCCATTTGAAGTTGTTCATTAGAACGGAGGCATCTGCCTGCCCCTGGAAGTATCCGAATCGCGTGAGGATGTTTCGCGCATGTTCGAGCCCCGCACTGTCAATGAGGTCCTTGCGCAGCTGTGCAAATGCGTGAAGGCTGTGAATGACAACTTCGCGCCCTCGAAGCGTGAGGGTTCCGTCCGCAAAGTTTACCATTTCCTCTAATCTTAAGTCGTCAGCCTTCATAACTGGACCATTTCATTTTGGGATTTGCTAGCGTCATCTCAGAGCGACTGTATATCCGTCCACGCGTCATTCCCAGACGTGAGCGCTTCAGGCGCAATAGCGTGCAGCGCCACTTCGATCGGGAATCCATTAGTATAATGGAGATAAACTCCGGGTAAAATCACGCGTGATTGATAACAATAAAGATTGTCAAGGTGCCTCTCTCAAATAAAAACACTATTTCATTTTGCAATAGAACTATTGTAATATACAATATCCATTGCAAAGTAAATATCCAGTTACGCGTCACATGCGTCGAAATAGCCCTTATTCTTGCGGCATGCCTATTGAACTATAAGCATTGCAAATAAAAACGAGGATGCAAGATGTACACGCTGCTTAAGGAAAACGCGAACTACCTGGGAACGAAGGCCGCTGAGTTCACTGCTGAACTGGTCCGAACGCCTAGCCTGAGCCTTTGCGAGAATGGTGTCGCCAGGATGGTTGAGAAGAAAATGGACGAGCTTAGTTACGACAAGGTGATCGTGGATGATTTTGGAAATGTAATAGGCATTATCTACGGTACAGAATCGGCCCCGACTGTTTTGTTGAATAGCCACATAGATACTGTCTCACCTGACAGTGGAAATCAGGGTTGGGAAATTCCTCCGTACTCGGGTCAAATTAGCAACGGAATATTGTACGGGTTAGGGAGCTCCGACTGTAAAAGCGGACTTGCCATGCAAATCTATGCAGGCTACCTGTTGAAGCGCGCGCTTCTTCCGCTCCGCGGGACGCTTATCGTGGCGGCCACGGTGTCGGAGGAAAACGGTTTGAGTCTAGGGGTACAGCACCTCATCTCGAAGACTCTGGCAGATATGAAGATTAAGGTGGACTATGCAATACTCGGCGAACCGACAGGCCTCGGCTTGTTCTACGGTCACGACGGGTGGGCTGAGTTCCGCATCGGCATGGATTCCCCAAATCCGAATTTCCTGCGCGATGCCGCGAACGCCGTCTTTCAAAACCTGCTCGTTGCCAGCGAATTAAAGAGTCTACCGGGGTACATAGAGCTTATAAATGTTGACAGGCCGGAATTCAATCGCAACAATGGTGATGCGCACATCTCATTCAGCCGCAGGCTGTACCCTGATGACAACGCGGAGGAGCTGGGAGAAAAGATAAAAGAATTCGGTCTGCAAAATATATCCCGGGAACCCGGTCTAAACATGAAGGTCATGATACGAGAGGAGGCACAAAAGCTCCAGAGCGGGCAAACAATACAGGTGAGGTATCTAAGCAACGCGTGGGAGACCGACCCCTTCTCTCCTTTGATGGACCGCTCGCGGCAGGCGCTAAGCTCGGCGGGATGCAAGACCCAGCCGGGCAAATGGCTTTTGCCGCGTCTCGGCATGGGGACGGCGGGAAGCATACTGACGAAGAGATTCAACATCCCAACAATCGGGTATGGACCCGGGGCGGAAGAAGTTGCCCATTCGGTAAAGGAGTGCGTTGAGCTCGATAAGATTACCGAAGGTCTTCTCGGCACCGCATCGATTGTCCACAGCCTTGCGGGCATACCTGTCTTCGGGTGGACATCAGATATGGAAATATAGACCATGGATCAGAGTATATCTTTATTGAAGACAAAATGGCGCGCAACTATTAGAATGTCCAAATGAACATTTTTGTGTTGAACTGTGGCAGCTCGTCGCTGAAATACAAGATGATCTCGATGCCTTCTGGAGAGGAAATAATTGAAGGTGAAGTTCAGAGGATCGGCTGTAAAACTGCGGAACCGTCAAGCATAGTTCATCGCAGGTCAGGAATGGAAGAGATCCATGAAGCGAGGGTGCGCAGTCACAAGGAGGCATTCTCGGAAGTCATGAGGATCACGAAAAACGACACAAGCCTTCTGCCCGATGTTTTTGCGCACAGATTAGTAAAGGGGGGGGCAGAATTTCCTTCAAGCACCATTCTAAAAGAAGATGATTTGGAATTACTGGATAAAATAGGAGACCTTGCGCCCATACACAATCCGCCGGCCGTCGAGATGATAAGGGAATCTGCTCGAATGCATCCCGGCGTTCCGCAAGTAATGGTGTTGGACACGGCGTTTCATGCGACCATCCCCGATTATGCTTATACCTATCCGCTTCCAAAGAGTATCAGGCAGGAATTAGGAATAAGGAAGTACGGCTTCCATGGGATCAGCCATCGGTATGTTACACGCGAAACGGCTGAGTTCCTGCATATCCCCATCGAAGAACTGAACGCCGTTAGCTGTCATCTCGGGACGGGCGGCGCCAGTCTCTGCGCCGTGGTCAACGGTAAATCGGTGGATAACTCGATGGGATTCTCACCGCTGCAAGGACTCGTTATGAGCACGCGATGCGGCGACCTCGACCCCGCTGTCATACTGAAAATGATCGCTTATTATGCAGGCGACTACTCGAAAGTAAACAAGATATTGAACAAGGGGAGCGGCATCCTAGGTTTGTCCGGTAAATCGTCAGACATTAGGGACGTCATTGAAAGAGCGGCGGAAACGTCCGATGTGCGATCACAAATGGCGCTCGACGTTTATCTGTGGAGGATCAGGAAATACCTGGGCGCGTATTTGACAGTGGTCGGTCGTGCCGACGTGGTAATCTTCACGGACACGATTGGCGAATCGATTCCTTACGTCCGCGAAGCTGTGTGCCGCAACATGGATTTCTTCGGCATTAAGCTTGACGAGTTTAAGAACATGACTATCTCCGGCTCTCCGGCTGACGTTGCCGTTGCCGATAGCAAGGTGCACATCTTGGTAGTAAAGACCAATGAAGAACTGGAAATTGCAAGGCAGGCATTTGAACTCATGGAGTCCGGCGACATCCGGAGAGACGAGACATTCGTTGAATCATATGATCAGAGAAATGCAGAAAGCGCCGATGAGAAGATTAGTTGTTCTAATTCCTGAAGGCTTTTTCGTGGATTGTTTCGTGTACTTGCTGGACCGGCCGTCGCCTTGCGACTTGAAGGAATCCTGCAGGCTAGTAAGGAGCACCAGGATAAAATTCAGAGGTCGGGAAGTCTCCGATGAAGGTATCCGGAAGTTAATCGATAGGTACAGACCCGAGGCTGTAGCGATAAAGATACTGTACGGTGGCGAAGAGTTCAGGGGAAGTGAGATATATGATAGATCGCTCCTCGGGAAATTGGAGAAGCTTATTCCTCAATCTCCGCTCCATGTCCCGGTCGCGATCAAGCTAATAAAGCTGCTGGAAAGAACGGTTCCCACACCGGAGATCCGATTGCATTTCGACACTGCCTTCTTCGTTGACTTGCCCATGCAAGAGCAGACGTACGCGCTTGACGAGGAAATGCCCGGACTGCCTGAGGGGTCTTTCGGCGCAGTGCGGAGGTTTGGATACCACGGGCTGTACCACCGTGCAGCGTCGGGGAAGATCGCAGAGGAGCACATGAATATGAGACGCATTTTGTCGATATGTTTGGAGCCTGTGCCTGAGGTAGTTGCAATCTACGATGGCAAGCCCATAATGGTGACCAGCGGTTCGACACCATTGGAAGGATTGCCGGGAAACACGACCTGTGGAGAGATCGATCCGGGGATCATTCTGCTGATCGAAGAGAAAAAGAACATGGGACCTGAGATGATCAATGAAATGCTCACGAGACAAAGCGGTCTGACGGCCATGGCAGGCGAACGCGTCACGATCGATGAAATATTCGCCGGCGGCAACAAATACGAAGGGACAAGAAATCTGCTTGAGTATAGGATACTCTTGAGCTGCGGCTCGGCAATAGGATTGATGAGAGGATTGGACGCGATTGTTTTCTCGGGTAGATATGTTGAAGCGGCTGCAAAATTGTCGGAGTGGTTAATTCCGAAATTAGTCAAGCCTTCAATCGACACGATCAAGCCTCTTGTTTTCACCATGCGGAATTCGGTGGACCGGATAATTGCTGAAGAATACTTTGGCTCAAAGTCAGTAAGAATGGCTGGCTGAGTTTTAGTTCTATGGTTATCGGCGGATTGGAACCAACGAATGGCGAAGGACTCGATCTTTTCATTTCGTTAGGTCGAGAGTTCCGACGACGGTGACCGTGGCGCCTATCATCTATTTGTTCCACCTCCTTCATTAGGTAGACAGGATACCCTCTTCCTGCTTAAGTGTCACAATAATGCATGAAGGAATCGACCTTGCACGCTAAGCGGAGGAAATCTGGCGGATGGCTTCCACATGAATATGATTATGCAGGCGCCAAGCAAGATTCCCGAGTTGGATTAAATGGCAACCCTTTTTAATTTACACGGATTTCGCGGCAACGTTTTCCAGTCTCAATACAAGCGGACTGTTCGCCGGCGATAGGTTGTTAACTAAATCAACAGGAGGAATTACAATGAGTGAGTTCGGACAAAATTTCGGCAGGTTACTTCTTCGGATTACCATCGGCGGCTTACTGCTGTTCCATGGTGTATCGAAACTGATTCACGGCGTGGCATGGATGCAAGGGCCGTTAGCTGCATCCCATTTGCCGGGGTTTATTGCATACGGAGTATATATCGGTGAAGTTGCTGCGCCGATTTTGATTATTCTTGGAATCTGGACGAGACCCGCTGCGCTCGTAATTGCTTTCGATCTGTTTATGGCTATTGTGCTTGTGTCGCACACAAGAATGTCGTCCGTCGGTCCCGCTGGGGGATGGGGAATCGAATTGGATGCGTTTTATCTTCTCACCGCGCTGGTACTCTTCTTTATCGGCGCCGGAAGACTTAGTGTGACCGGCGCTAATGGGAAGTGGAATTGAATAACGGTTGGCTTTCGGCATTCGCCTTCGTTTTGCTGAAAGCCAATTCTTGAATATTAACTCTTCGCGAAGATTTTAAGCACGCGATACTGGAAAAAGATATTTTACAGTCAGACTTTAAGATTACTCGTATGTTGAATAATCTTTTGCGCTTTTAAAACGGGCAGTATCTTAGAATTGCCTTTGGAAGAATCCTCTGTAGAATAAAAACCTTGCTTTTGTGGATTCTCCCACTTTGATCGCTCGAATGATTACTTGACGTGGTGTAGGATTCTCTCATCCAGGAGGCGATGCTGGGGTTGCTAAAAGGGGGAACGGCATTCAACGTGGCACATAGTGAATCTACAATCCGAAATGTGAACCATATTCTGGCAATGAAGAACGGTGAAAATGTGGAATCTGGAACCCACGATGAGCGAATGAACGCCGCCGACGAGTTTTCTGAATACAGATTGCTGCAGCAGTAGATTAGTCATGACGCTCTGACGCTTTTAATTTCTTGCGTAACAATTGTCTTTTGTCCCACGTACTATAACTGTGAATCAAGGTTGACAAATGTTATACTTATTAGCTTTTATACTTCCCCCGGTTGCAGTTCTCCTTAGCGGCAAACCGATTCAAGCGTTATTGAATTTTTTCCTGTGTTTCCTTTTATGGATTCCTGCGGTTATTCACGCGCTTCTTGTGGTTCATGACCACCATGAAGATAAGCGGACAAGGAGAATTGTTAGAGCAATAAACAAGAGTCGGACTTGATAAAGAAGGACCACTTAAAATTTAACATTGACTCGCTCGTAATTGGAAATTGTACCGAATAATCAATATTGATCTGATATATAGGTCAGTCTTAGTTAAGCAAGATTTATTTAATGAAGAAATCGCTTGACAAAGTGAGATCTGGGAGCTAAATTAGAAACGACTTAAACGAATATCGTTTCCTACGTCTCTTATGCAGCAAAACGCTGCATTTTTTAGGCTTTGATTGGAAACGATATAAACTAAAATCGTTTCGTTCGTAAAGGAAGGATCGAAATGTCAAACGACGAAAAACAGAAATTAGAAGGATCCACCACGAAAGCATCTGCCGATGAGAAGGAGAAAATGGAGAAAATTCTCAAGAAGGCGGAAGATATGTTCCTTCAGCATGGCTATTCAAAAGTAACCATGGAAGAAATAGCCTCCGGTCTTGCTATGAGCAAGAAAACACTCTATAGGTTTTTCGCGAACAAAAAAGAGGTGCTTCGTACCCTGATGACCGAAAGACAGTGCGAGATACTGGAACGCATTGATGAGATTTGGAAAGATAAAAATCTGGACTTTATCGGCAAGTACAGGGTTATGGTGGATTTCATAAGCGAACGCTCGTCAAGGATCAACAAATTTCAGGATCTTCAGCGGAGCGAGCCGGAGTTGTGGAGGGAGATGCACGAATTCAAGCAAGGAAAAATATTCGAGAAGGCTCGAAGCCTCTTTAAAGCCGGGTTTGAAGCGGGTATTTTCAGGAGCGATATAGATGAGGATATCGTGATCATGGTCTATATGAGCGCCGTGGAGTCGATCGTCAATCCGGAAGCGCTCTCTGAACTTCCGTGCACGGGGGGGCAGGCTTTCGAAGCGATTTCAAAAATAGTATTTGAGGGAATCCTTACTGAAGAAGGAAGAAGAAGGTACGTCTCTTATGAACCCAATGGAAAACACAGTAATGAAAAAACAGTTGTCGAAAGTTGAAGAGCAACATTTTGCCGGCTCCGTCTTGACCGACGGCTCATCGGTGATATCGCATGAAGAGTGGAAGATTTCCGGCCCTCGGACAGGTGATGAAATGGAAAACCAAAACACGAAAAGTATCGCATCCGAAAGACAATATATAGATTTCGTTTATTCTGTGTTCAACTTCTGCTACTCGATGATCACGGGAACTGTTGAAAATAAAAATGAATATTAAAATGTCAAGGTGACAAATGAAAAGATTAAAAGTTTATTCGGTGGTAGCTCTCGCATTTGCCTTGATCGTCGCGGTGCTCCTTCGCAACCGTGCCCAGATCAAGGCTGAGACGAATAATTTGAACCAAAGCTCATACGCCGTCGGGACGGCCGTTGTCGGGAAGGAAGACATTAGAGATGATCTCGATCTCGTCGGTACTATAAACGCAAACAACGACGTTCATGTCGTATCTGAAGCATCCGGGAAAGTTGTAAACGTGTTCGCGGGAGTTGGTGACCATGAGCCGGCAGGCGGTCCGATAGTGCAGCTTGACTATAAGCTCCAGGCGGCGGCGCTGCAGCTTGCGAAAGTCAGTCTCGAAAAGGCAGTGAAAGACTACAAGCGATATCAGCAGCTATACCAGGAACACTCTGTAACTGATGCCCAACTTGAGAGTGCAGAACTCGCATATCAATCTGCGAACGATCAATTCGTCGTTGCACAACGACAGTATAATAACACGAGAATAACGAGTCCCATATCCGGTATTGTTAGCTCCCGAGCGGTTGACCTCGGCGACTATGTGACCCCCGGAATGGTCGTGGCCGAAGTTGTGGATATATCAAAGCTGAAGGTGACGATAAGTGTCGCGGAACAGAGCATCATGGGTCTCAAAGCTGGCGCGAAAGCTACGATCTCCTCGGACGTGTACCCGGGGGTCGATTTTTCCGGATTCATAAAATCAATCAGCTCCAAAGCGGATGCTGACCACACTTATCCGGTCGAAGTCAACTTTCCGAACAGCAGGGAGCACCCGCTTAAGGCAGGGATGTTTGCTGATGTGCGTTTCATGGATCACACTGTGGAAGATCATTTGGTAATACCGCGGCAGGCGTTAGTGGGAAGTGTCCAGAACGCTCACGTATTCGTTGTCAAGGACGGTATCGCAACGCTAAGAAACATCGTTATAGGCTCTGCTTACAATGATTATTTGGAGGTCTTGAGCGGACTTGAAGCCGGAGAAAGCGTCGTGACAAGCGGCCAGGACAATCTGGAGAATAACTACAAAGTTGAAGTCATTAATTAAGGTCAAATTCCATGACTATCACTGAATTAGCAATAAAGAGGCCGACGCTCGTTGTCGTGGTTTTCGGAGCGCTAGCACTGCTGGGAATCTACAGCCTGTTAAACTTGAACTATGAGCTTCTTCCGAAGATTACCCCACCGGTACTCACCGTGACGACTGTGTATCCCGGCGCATCACCTGATGAGGTCGAAACCTCGGTGACCAAGGTGCTCGAAGACGCTCTCTCGTCGCTCGACCAGATTAACAGCATGTCCTCTACTTCGAGCGAAGGTGTCTCATTCGTGATCGTACAGTTCGATCAGTCTGCGGACATAAACACCGAGATCCAGCAGGCACAGCAGCAGATAGATCAGATTGTAGGCACTCTGCCCGTGGGCGTCAAAACCCCTTCAGTATCTAAGATCGACCTTCAGGCAATACCCATATTGAGGCTTGGAGTTACGAGCAACCTCTCTCCAAGAAAATTGTACCAGTTTGTAGTCGACAGGATCCAGCCACAGCTGTCGGAGGTGCCCGGCGTCGGGCTCGTCACGTTGGTCGGAGGAGTCAAGAGGGAAATTAGAATAAACCTTGACGAAGGGAAGCTGAATGCCTACGGAATCTCGGTCATTAAGGTTCTGAACGCAATCAAAACCTCTAATGTCAACTTCCCGACCGGGAAGATTGAAAACAGTCGCAACCAGCTTGTCGTCCGCGTGGCCGGCAAGTTCACGTCGATTGATGCAATCAAGAACCTGATCATAAAGAGGTCATCAGACGGCGGCGAAGTGCGGCTCTCGGATGTCGCAGATGTCGAAGACGGGCATAAAGAGTATCAGACAATAACGAGGATCAATGGCGTCACTTCGATCGGCGTACTGGTGCAAAAGCAAACAGATGCAAACGAAGTTAATGTCAGCAGACTGGTTCGCCAGGAACTCACCAACATCCAGAATGAGTACAAAGCGGAAAATGTAAAATTCAATATTGCTGACGACGGATCTAAGTTCACGATGGATGCAGCCAACGGAGTGAAGTTTGACCTTATGCTCGCGGTCATTTTGGTTGCGGTAGTCATGCTCTTGTTCCTGCACAGCATACGGAATTCATTTATAGTGATGCTTGCAATTCCGGCTTCGATCCTGTCGACGTTCATTGTAATGTATGCACTGGGCTTCAGCCTTAACTTGATGACGCTGCTCGGCCTCTCTCTCGTCGTTGGAATACTCGTGGACGATTCCATTGTGGTCATCGAGAACATACATCACCATCTCGAAAAGCGAGAAGAGCCGCGAGCGGCAGCGGTGAATGGGAGAAATGAGATCGGTTTTGCAGCTCTTTCAATAACGACTGTGGATGTGGTAATTTATGTGCCGCTTGCCATGACCGGCGGACTTGTCGGGAATATCATCAGAGAATTCGCGTTGGTCGTGGTGATTTCCACTTTGATGAGCCTTTTCGTTTCGTTCACCGTTACCCCGCTTCTGGCTTCAAGGATCAGCAAACTAGAAAGAATGACCGACGGCACTCTGACAGGGAAATTCGCCATCGGGTTCGAAAAGTATTTTCGATCGTTAATTGCACGGTATATCAATTTGCTGAAATGGAGCCTCCATAACCGCTGGAAGGTAATTGCGCTTTCTGCCGCCCTATTCTTCGTTTCGCTCTCGCTCGCTCCTTTCGGCTTCATAGGCGCAGAATTCATCCCCCAGACCGACATGGGGAAATTTGCAGTCATTCTGAACATGCCCCCGGACTACACGGTTCAGCAGACGAATTTGGTAACGGCAAAAGTGGAAAACTACGTGAATGCCCTTCCCGAGGTTAAAAATGATTTTGTCCAGGTCGGCCTATCGAGCGAGGGTTTTATCGGTCTTGCTTCAAACCACAACTCAGAACTGGACGTCGAATTAGTGCCGAAAGACGAGAGGAAGCATTCAACGGAACAGGTTGGTCAACAGATCAAGCAATTCGCTGAACAGATCCCGGGAGTTCGCGTGCGCGTGAATCCTATCGGGTTGTTCGGAACAGCGAACTCTAGCCCGATACAACTCATAGTTAACGGTCCAACGCGCGCTGATGTTCTCAGCTCCGCTGAGGTTTTAGAAAATGTTGTCAAATCCATTTCGGGCACCTCCAACGTTCCGGCTTTCGACTGATCTGTCAAATCCTGAAATGCGTGTAACGATAGATCGGCAGAAGCTTGCCGCCTTCGGACTTTCGATTGCGGACATCGGTGCTGCTCTGCAAGTTGCAATGCAGGGAAACGACGATGCGAAGTTCACCGATGGCGGAGACGATTACGACATCATGGTGTCGCTGGACAAATTCGATCGGTCCAAGATATCCGATCTTACGCAGATGACATTCATCAACGACAAAAGTCAGAAGATTCAGCTGCAGCAATTCGCGAGAGTGTATCAATCCACCGGACCATCGGTGCTTCAACGCTTCGACCGTATCAGTTCGGTGACAGTGTACTCGCAGGTCATCGGCCGTCCGGTCGGAACAGTCGGGCAGGAGATAAAGGATGCGATGGCAAAGAAAAATCTTCCGCCCGGGGTAAGCATTACCTACTGGGGAGATCTCAAGCAGCAGTCGGACGCCTTTAGTAGTCTCGGGATTGCCATTATCGCAGCAATAATATTCGTCTATCTGGTCCTGGTCGCACTTTACGATTCATACCTCGACCCGATGGTGATTCTCTTCTCGATACCTGTCGCCATGGTCGGTGCATTCTTGACACTCGCATTGACTATGAACTCCCTGAACATATTTACCATACTAGGGATAATAATGTTGATCGGCCTCGTGGGCAAGAACGCGATCCTGCTTGTCAACAGAACGAATCAAAAGAAAAGAGAAGAAGGATTGTCCACTTTTGATGCACTCATTGAAGCCGGTGAGAGCAGGATCAGGCCGATTGTCATGACCACCACGGCCATGGTTCTCGGCATGCTTCCACTTGCACTGGCAAACGACGCAGCTTCGGAATTCAAATCAGGTCTTGCGTGGGCGATAATAGGCGGTCTTCTCAGCTCCATGTTCCTGACATTGGTTCTTGTTCCGGTGGTTTATGCATTAGTTGAAAGGGTGCAATTGAGAGTTAAGGTGTTTTTCGGAAGAAAAGAGAAAGGAGCTGTTGCCGAATTTCAATCTGAGGCCGTGTCTAAATGAATTCCTTCGGAAAGGATCGATGGACGTAAATAGATACATGGAACGGCTGGGCATCGTCGAAGATATGGCTCACTGGAGAGAGAGCTTTGTTCCAGACCTGGAACATTTGCGGCTGTTGCAGCGAAAACATATCTTTGAAGTGCCTTTCGAGAATATCGACATCTATTATGGAATCCCGGTAGAATATTCGGTTGAAGCTTTTTACAAAAAGATCGTTACCAGGAATAGAGGCGGCTATTGCTACGAACTCAACGGTTTGTTCTATTGGCTGCTTACTTCTCTCGGCTATGGCACGACTCTTATCTCGGGCCTTGTAATGGGGAAGAAGGAATACATAACCGAGTTTGAGCACATGGCGATAATAGTCGATGTGGATGGCAGTAAGTGGCTCGTCGATGTGGGGTTCGGCGACAGTTCGTGGATCCCGGTGCGGCTTGTCCCGGGCAAGATTCAAAACGACAATTTATCAGGAAGCCAGTATGCGGGACGCGATTACCGGATCATAGAAGACATTATAGTCGATGGCAAGAATTGCATGAGTTTTGAAAAGTGGAATAAAGGGACTCAATCCTTCGTGACATTATACTCTTTTACGCTTGAGCGGAGAGCTATTGACTACTTTATGCTCATGCATGAGTACCAGGAAATGGTTCCGACTGCATATTATAAAGAGAATCTTTTATGCAGCCTCCCGACACGCAAAGGAAGAATCAGCGTCATTAATAATCGGCTAATTGAAACAACGAACGGGACAAAGAGAATTAAAAAGATCGAAAACTCAAAAGAACAAGTTCGGCTCTTCAGGAAGATTTTCCGTTTGGACGTATCGATTCACGCCACCTCGAAGTTCGTCGATGCGCACAGGCAGAGATCGCTCGGCGTGCGTTAAGGAGGAATTGTTGGCGGAGCCGATTCATTCTTAATCGACACCGAAATGCAGCAGCGATAAGATTTTCCCTTTCCCGGATTCCGGTAGTGACTCTTATTCACACCCCCGTGCAAATCTTGCCGACGCTTTCTCAGTAGAACTTGAGAAAATAGTGGCTTTGGACGACTTGCCACGGAAAACCTTCGCAAGATTTGCCTGGATTCCGGAAATGAGTCATGACCGAAATTCCTTATTCCTTTGAGAATCCATTATTGAAGATTATATTTTCATTCGCCGAAGGGCTACTTCGGATAAGAAGTTTTTGTGAGCTATTCATAACACAGAGAGTTTGTCGATGGAACCAATAAATGAAACTATTCTGGATGTCCGCCATGATTGGACAAAGGATGAAATATGCCATATTTATAATCTTCCGCTGCTTGAATTGATTTACAAGGCAGCTACAGTGCACAGGCAGCACCATGATCCATCGGAAGTGCAGGTGTGTTCACTCTTGTCTATCAAGACCGGCGGATGTTCGGAAGATTGCGGGTACTGCTCGCAGTCGGTGCATTATGACACCGGCGTTAAAGTCCAGCCGCTTCTCTCTTTTGACGAGGTCATGGATAAGGCGCGGTTGGCAAAGGATGCGGGCGCAACCCGTTTTTGCATGGGTGCCGCGTGGCGTGAAGTTCGCAACAACAGGGATTTCGACCAGGTAATCGCTATTGTTAAAGCGGTGAACGATCTTGGACTTGAAGTTTGTGCGACGCTTGGGATGATTACCGAAGAGCAGGCGAAGAAATTGAAGGAAGCCGGTTTGTATGCCTATAACCATAACATCGACACCTCAGAAGGATTTTACAAAAAGATAATTACGACCCGGACTTACCATGATCGTCTGGAGACGATTAAAAATACGCGAAGGGCCGGTATTACCGTATGCTGCGGTGGAATTATAGGTATGGGCGAGTCGGAGGACGATCGCATTGCCATGCTGTTGACACTTGCGAATCTTGATCCGCATCCTGAATCCGTGCCGATAAATGCGCTCGTGCCGGTCGAAGGAACGCCGCTCGAAAATCAGATACCGGTGAACGCGTGGGAGTTCGCGAGGATGATCTCAACCGCGAGAATACTCATGCCGGGGTCGATGGTCAGGCTCTCTGCCGGACGGCTACAGCTTTCGCGGGAAGCACAGGCGTTGTGCTTCCTTGCGGGGGCAAATTCGATCTTCGCCGGAGACAAATTGCTGACGACGCCAAATCCGGACTTTGATGAGGATGAAAAACTGTTTGCATCGTTGGGATTAAGACCGAGAAAGCCTTTCCAGTCAGCAAATAGCTGCTGACTCATGGATTATTGAGTAAAGATGAACTCTATTGAAGAAAGACTTCGTCGGGAACTGGATGATAGAGGAAGGAATCATTCATTGCGCAGCCTCTGCTCTCCGGTTTCCGGCCCGCAGTCTCCCGGCTTGGTGGATTTTTGTTCAAATGATTACTTAGGCTTCTCGCGCTCTGAGGTTCTGCGCGAGAGGATTCGGGAAGTAGAAAAAGAAGATACCGACGCGCCGATCGGCTCGACAGGATCGCGGCTCATATCAGGGAACACTCGTTTCTGTGAAGAGCTTGAGGAGCGCCTTGCCAGGTTCCATCATGCGGAAGCCGGGTTGATTTTCAATTCCGGTTACGATGCGAACCTCGGAATATTTTCATCGATACCTCAAAGAACCGATACTATCCTTTACGACCGGCTTGTTCACGCTTCGATAAGAGACGGAATACGACTGAGCTTTGCCCGTGCATTTTCTTTTGAGCACAATGACGTCGAAGATTTGGAGCGAAGGCTCAAAGCCCCCGCGGGAAATATTTTCGTTGCGGTCGAGTCCATCTATTCAATGGATGGCGACTGCGCGCCGCTGGTCGAGATGGCAAAGCTCTGCGCAGCCTACGACGCGAAGTTGATCGTAGACGAAGCGCATGCGACGGGGGTGTTCGGGAAATCCGGCGAAGGCAAAGTTTTCGAGTTAGGAATAGAAAAGGGAGTGTTTGCCCGGCTTCACACATTCGGAAAGGCATTAGGATGCCATGGTGCTATTGTGCTCGGGTCGACGGCGCTTCGCTCATACCTGATCAACTTTGCGCGTTCGTTTATTTTCACGACTGCACTGCCGTTTCACAGTTTGGTGTCTATCAAATGTGCATACGATCTTTTGAATTCAAGTGACGACGAACGAAATAGACTTAGAAACATGATTTCGTATTTTAAGGGCAAGATTAGTCCGGCTGTGTATAAAAGAACGATCGCGAGTGGGAGCGCTATACAAAGCGTCATTGTTCCGGGGAATGACTGCGTAAAATCTGTCGCGGGAAATCTTCAGGAAGCAGGATTCGACGTTCGTGCGATAATGCATCCGACAGTTCCGGAGGGAAGCGAGAGGCTCAGGATTTGTCTCCATGCTTTTAACACAGAAATCGAAGTTGATGGGCTAATAAAAGCTATGGGCCATCAGCTGCAAGAGATCGGCTGATTCTCATGAGAAAGATATTTGTCACGGGAATCCACACGGGGATCGGAAAGACGGTCGTGTCGGCAATACTTGCCGAGGCTCTCGAAGCAGATTATTGGAAGCCGGTGCAGGCAGGAGACCTGAAGAATTCCGACACCATGGCGGTGAAAAAGCTCGTCTCCAATTCGGTGACAACCTTTCACCCGGAAGCTTATCGCTTGACGAAGGCGCTCTCACCGCATACTGCGGCTGCAATCGATGGTATCACCATCGACTTGAATAAAATTGTGGCTTCGGTTCCCGTCACGGCAAAAAGGTGTCTAATAATTGAAGGAGCAGGCGGCGCAATGTCGCCTGTCAATAATTCGGCAGTTGTGATCGACTTGATAAAGCGACTTAATGCGGAAGCAATCATTGTCTCGAGACATTACCTCGGCAGTATCAACCACACGCTCCTAACGGTTGAATCCATTCTGCGGAAAGGAATTCCGCTGCTTGGGATTATTTTTAATGGCGGAGCGAACAAAAGCTCGGACGATTTTATTATGAATTATTCAAAGGCAAAACTGCTTGGCTTTGTCAACGAGGAAAAAGTCATCAACAAAGCAGTCATTAGAAAATATGCCGGGGCGTTCAGGCATGTCGTTGACTAAATGAATCTTTCCGAGCGCGACGAAAAAGTAATATGGCATCCTTACACCCAGATGCAGACAGCGGGATTACCTGTCGCGATTGTGCGCGGTGAAGGTGCGCGCCTTTATGATGAGCAGGGGAAAGAATACATCGACGCGATTTCGTCATGGTGGGTAAACGTGCACGGTCACGCGAATCCTTACATCGCTCAAAAGGTTTCCGAGCAGCTTCGAACTCTTGAGCATGTTATCTTTGCCGGTTTCACGCACCAGCCGGCGGTAGAGCTTGCCGAGCGATTGCTCAAAGTATTGCCACGAAATCAGTCGCGTATCTTCTATTCCGATGACGGATCGACGGCTGTTGAAGTCGCCATAAAGATGGCGCTGCAGTATTGGTACAACAAGGGGGTTAGTAAGAAGACGATAATTGCTTTCCGAAATTCATACCATGGTGACACGTTCGGTGCAATGTCAGTGAGCGAACGCGATGTATTTACGGCGCCGTTTCGTGACCTGCTGTTCAACGTGATTTTTATCGACACGCCGGTGAAAGGCAAGGAAGAAGAGTCGCTTGACCAACTGGACCATGCGCTTGAAAAGGAGGCTGCGGCGGCTTTTATCTTTGAACCGCTCCTGCAAGGTTCGGGCGGTATGATCGTATATGATGCGGCTCCGTTGGATGAGCTTATCCGTTTCTGTCGCGAAAAAGGAATTCCGACGATTGCCGACGAAGTCCTGACTGGATTTGGGAGAACGGGGAAATTCTTTGCTTCCGACTATTTGAAGAATAAGCCGGACATCGTTTGCATGTCGAAAGGAATCACAGGCGGCACGATGCCTCTTGGCGCGACCTCATGCACGGAAGAAATTTATAGCGCGTTTTTTTCCGATGATAGGAGAAAAGCATTCTTCCATGGCCATTCATATACAGGGAATCCTCTGGCGTGTTCTGCGGCACTGGCGAGCATGGATTTATTCGAGAAATCGGAGACATGGAGCAATATTCGGCGGATTGAATCGAGGCATAGGGAATTCTTGTCGAAGATTTGTAGCCACCCGAGCGTTGAAAAGCCGAGGCAAATTGGAACTATCGTGGCTTTTGATGTGAAGACCGGCGAACAAACATCTTATCTTAATCCGCTGCGTGACAAGATGAGTGATTTTTGCTTGCACCATGGTGTTATCATTCGGCCTTTAGGAAATATCGTCTATCTTCTGCCTCCGTATTGTATTTCCGATGGGGAGTTGGAGAAGGTACATGATACAATTGGTGCTATGCTGGATGAGGTGAGCAGTTGGTGACAAAAGACGAACGCCAGATCGCCATCACCGGTATGGGCTCCATCTCACCGCTCGGCTCAGGTGCGGATGAGGTTTGGAAATCTTACCAACGCGGTGAATCATTTCTCAAACCGGCATCATTTAATGGCGAGAATCTGCCGGTTGGAAGGCTGTCAACACAATCTCAGAATTTACTAAATGCAATCGGGCTGGAAGAGGATTATCATCAGTATCTGGACAGGACGGTGTTGATGGCAATGCACTGTGCGCGCGAAGCAGTGGAACAGGCGGGATGGAAAAAAGAGGGCGGAGGCAGGAAACTGAAAACCGGAGTAAACGTTGGTTCCTCGCGTGGAGCGACTGAACTTCTTGAAAAACATCATGCCGATTATCTTGCAAATCCGTCCAAGCGCCTTTCGCCGCTCACATCACCGACGACAACTCTCGGCAATATTTCAAGCAGCGTCGCCCATGATATTGAGGAAGATGGTCCGGCAATCAGTCACTCAGTTACGTGCAGCACGGCGCTCTATGCCGTGTTCAATGGAATCGCATGGATGCGTGCCGGCATGGCCGACAGGTTTATCGTTGGGGGAGCTGAAGCGCCGCTGACCGGATTCACGATTGCGCAGATGAAAGCGCTAAGAATTTACACGAGTGATGTCAACGTCCAGTATCCATCCAGGCCGTGTTCGTCGGAAATGCCGCTTCATGATACAATCGCGCTGGGAGAAGGTGCAGCTCTTTTTGCGCTTGAAATGCTGACAAGTGAAGAGCCGGAAAATCGGAGAGGGAATATTCTCGGAGTCATAGAATCGTATGGCTATGCTCAAGAGAATTCAAAGACACCCACTGCAATCACCGACGAGGGAGATGCGCTGCAAAAATCTATGATAATGGCTTTGGAGGATATGCGGGCGGCCGATCCTGTCAACCTGGTAATCCTTCACGCGCCGGGCACGATCAAAGGCGATGCAAGCGAGCTGAATGCCTTGAATGCAGTTTTTGGAAATGATATGCCCGTCCTTGTTTCAAACAAATGGTTTGTCGGACACACCTTCGGGGCTTCTGCCGCGCTAAGTCTCGAGTATGCACTCCTGATTCTCGCCAAAGATAGCTATGTTGATTTTCCTTATCCGGTAGTATTTAAAAATAGAAGCAGATCCGTGAGAAAGATCATGGTAAACGCCGCAGGCTTTGGAGGCAATGCGGCGAGCTTGATAGTCTCGAAGCTGCGCGATTAGTACGACGGCACATGTCAGTATTTGACGCCTAAAGCAAAACAGAAGGCCGCACTTTACACGCAACCTGCTGCTCATGTCATGTGTTAAGGATATAAATCTATTATATATCTTTCGCGGTCCACAAAGGTACTAAATCTAATAACCTGCCGGTATCGGGTGTGCTATTTTTGCGCTGTTGACAGAGAAATCAAATCCATGATAGAACGGGCTTTCCTGATTATGACACTTGATGCAGGCTTCCTGTGTCGGCATGATCAAACCGACCTGTGCCGCATCGACGGTCTTGTCGTGTATGCCTTTCATGGTGGACATCTTCCAATAATCGCTCGCCGGACCATGGCATGTTTCGCATTGCACTCCTTGCGCCGGATCGAACGAAGCTTCGAACATGCTTGCGGGCTGACCGTATCCGGTTTCGTGGCATTTCAAACATTGAGGGGCTTTTTGCGGATCATCTATTCCTCGCGCTTTGGCAACTGCCTTCGCAGTGTCCGAGCCTAAATCGGCGAACGCTTGAGCATGTCTTGATGCTTCCCATGTCTTGAACTGAGCGCCTATTTTATCAGCACTGTGACACAACTTGCATTTACCGGCCCCCACGTATTTGTGAGTGCTGTCTGCCGGGGCTGACTGCGCGAACGTCAAGCTCACTCCGAGCATGAAAACAAAAACGAGAATCAACAGGATTACGATTCGTTTCATCGTTTTGACTTCCTTTCTATTTGTCTAATCTTTAGGTATAAAAGAACTACGAGAAGAGTAATAACTAAAGTCGCAATTCCGAGGCCGTGTCTTCTGAAATAATATTCATATATTGCGCCCAGAGCGCTTTTCTGTGCATCTGCGACTATCTGCAAGCCTGGTTGAGCTGCCGATAAGAGTGGAGCAATCGCGAATGCATGAACCTGCACTCGAGCTTCAACTAATGATTGGTTGACATCCTTTAGTGAATAGCTCGCATCAGAGACATCCATTCCGAGTTGTTCCGCATGCTCTATAAGCATCGTGGGCATCTTTCCTTCCGTTGGTGAGACTATCCAATACTTCTTTCATTTTCAGGATCGATGCTGAAGCAGAGTCGGAAACATTATCCTTGTGACACTTTCCGCAAACTGAGCTGCTGCCGAAACCAACCAGGTCGTCGGTGGGAGGCCTCACGAGATGATTGCTGTGGCAGACGACGCAGCCGGGCAGCTTTTCCTTTGCAAATGCAGCTCTGTGAACACTCTTATCGAACAGGTCGGCATTAGCCTGGTGGCAGGTTCCGCAGACAGATGCAACCGAAGAAACGCCGGGCGGAACAGCGCCATGGTTTCCATGACACGAATTGCACGCCGGGGCGCTTAAGTCGGAATTCTGCAGCAGCGCTATGCCGTGAACGCTTTGTTTGTAATTTTCATACTGGTCGGTCGGAATGTGATATTGTGCCATGTAAGATTTGCTGCTGTGACACCTGGAGCATGTTTGAGGAACGTTTGTCGGATAGACAGGTGATCGCGGATCCTTCACCGGCCTTATCAAATGATTCGAGTGGCAGCTGACGCAGGTCGCAGGTTTAGGATCGCCGGCAGTATTTCTCTTGCCGTGAACGCTCGTAAGATATTTTTCATACTGGTCCACTGGAAGCTCCGGATTGAACTTCTTCATGTAATCGGGATTGCTGTGGCATTTCGCGCACGTTTTCGGCACATTAGTCGGATAGACCGGCGAGCGCTTGTCGTTCACATTTACAATGTTATGCACTCCGTGGCAGGAAATGCATTGGGGGCCATCGCTGCTCTGACTCAAAGCTCTGCCATGGATGCTTGCCATGAAATCGTCCATGACATCATTCAAATGAAAATTCGACTTGAAGGTTGTTTCGCCTGGCCCATGGCATTTGCCGCATATTTGAGGAATTGCAGCCGGTTTCGGAACACCGATGTAACCTTTTGCCGGACTCATCGCTGCGTCCTGATCTTCGCTTGTCGGATCTCCACCGTGGCAGTCAGCACATGTGACGCCCGCCTTGAAGTGGATGTCGTCTGTGTATGCCGCGGCTTCGCTGCCGCCTATCTCGTTATGACAATCGTAGCATTTATCGACGGCGACTTTCTGCTGCGCACGCGTCGCCGGGGCCATTGATAGATAAAGAGAAGTCTGGATAACAAATAGCAGCATCACCCGTTTCATCATCATCGGGCTCCTATTATGGTTAGGACTATCATATAAAGTACCACACCGATTCCCGCATAGTTGATGATCTTATTCCGGGAACCTTTCGGCGTCTTGGAATCCCAGAAAGGTATCAAAAACCACAAGAGGCCTGCCAGCCCGAAGAGGCTTACTCCGACAACCTCGCCGTCAAGGGTCAGAATTTTTGCAGGGAAAAACTTCAATGATTGGAACATGAACAGGAAATACCACTCCGGCCTTATTCCCATCGGGGCCGACGCGAAAGGATCGGCTTTGTTGCCGAGTTCCCAGGGAAAATAAACTGCCAGGATTGCGAGCACATTCAAAACTATCAGCCAGAGAAGAACGTCGCGCATTACAAAATTAGGGAAGAACGGAATGTGCTTCTTTTTCGATTCGGGAAGATGCTTCCACGATTCCGGTTCACTGATCCCCTGTACTTGTATGAACAGCAGATGCATCGCGAGGACGACGGTAAAAATTGCAGGGAGAACCGCGACGTGCAGTCCGAAAAAGCGCGTCAGTGTTGCTGTTGTCACGTCATTGCCGTTGCGAAGAAGCTTTACCATGGGCTGGCCGATGACCGGGATCACCCCGACTATTTCTGTGCCGACTTTTGTAGCGAAGTACGACAACGTGTTCCACGGCAGGAGATAGCCGCTGAAACCGAACGTCAGGCAAAGTGCGAACAGGAGAAACCCGCTGTACCATGTTAATTCTCTCGGGGCGCGAAATGCTTTCGTGAAGTACACGGAAAACATGTGAATCAAAACCGAGAGTATCATCAGGTTTGCCGACCAGCTGTGAATGGACCTGATGAGCCACCCGAACTGGACCTTGGTAACGATGAAGCGGACGCTTTCGTAGGCGGTCTGTGCACCCGGTTGGTAATACATGAGGAGTAGAATTCCGGTCACAACCTGCACTATGAAAAGAAACAAGCTGACGCCGCCGAAATAATACCAGAAGGAGCCCCTGAACTGCGGTACCTTTTTCTCGTCTGCGAAATGCCGGATAAAGCCTAAGTTATAACGTTCGTCGAGCCAGCGCATTAACTTTGAATTATTATTCATCTCCAGCTCCTTAGCTCTTCGACACAATTATGTTGTCGCCTTGAACTGCTAATTTATATTCCTGGAGCGGTCGCGGAGGCGGGCCGGCAATGTTCCTGCCGTTTAAGTCGTATTCACCGCCATGGCAGGCGCAGTATATCTTTTCCATGTCAGGGCGGTATTGGACTGTGCATTGCAAATGAGTACACACTGCACTGAACGCCCGCAGCTTGCCGTCCGGGGTGTCCACAAGAATCGCCGGTTCGTTTCCAAATCTGAATACTTTTCCCGAATTAGGCTTGATATCTTTGATCGAGCCGGCGACAACACTTGATGGAGCGGCTTCGGTTTGTCTGGGAACCTTAAAGTATTCCACTATCGGGTAGAGGACTGCTGTAAGCCATGCCAGTAATCCGAAACCCAGAAGGTAATCGAGAAATGTTCGACGTGATATCTCCTTATTCTCAGGAACGTTCATGCGCTGCCTTGTTTTACTGATCTGATCCAGCAGTGAGTCGCTGCCGCGTTACGTGGTACATGTGCTGACTCTTCTAACTTAACATATCTTATTCGTTTTGAAGAAATTATAGTTTTCGATCGGCAAAAATGCGAAGCTTGAAAATCTATATTGAGAAAAAATAAAGAAGCCTTCCGGAATGACAAAAACATTGGAATAAGGATTTGCCTACGAAAATGCATCTCCTGGCTATACTCTGTTTGGGTAAAGCAATGGTTATGCCGCTGAGAAGCGCCAATTTCATTTAAATCCTCGACGGAATCAATATCGTGCGACAAATTGCCAACAGTGATTGCATATGTGGAGTCAAAATTCCACCCGTCACTGCTGCTTCCCGGGATAAAGTGGAAATGGAGTTTCATGGATTCTTTGCGCTCGATTTCAATTTCGCCCTGGCGTAAATGAAAGAAATTGTAAGCAGAGCCATGCCGAGTATGAGAAGCGATATGATTCGCAAAGTCGGCTCAAGTTTGATTATCCCCACAATCAAAAGATAGAGAGCGGTTAATATGAAAGTGGATAATGCCATCCAGCGATATTTCATATTGTTCAGGATTAAACTGATTATATAATACAATATTGCAACAGCCAGCCAGGACAGGCTTATGTAGCCTGCCGGGACAGTGTGATACAATGCGTATGGAAAAATAAAGAACGCAGCAATCAAATACGCAGTCCGCATCGTATCGGTCTTAAGCTCCAAACGATGCTTCTGCCAGCTCAAGACTCGCGCGCTCAAGAGTGCAACTACGCCGAAGCTAAGGCTGGTGATGTTGACGGCGCCGGCCACGATCAGGTAAGTGATAAATATGATCGTATAGATGACAAAATTGGTAACAACAACGAATTTAGAGCGAAACCACACTGCAGTTGAGACAACAAGCAGGCTTTGCCAACACAACCAGATGAAAGAATCGGGCGTTTTGAACTGTGCCACTATAGCAACGGTCAACGCAGCGTATCCTGTCATTGCATAGAAGAATGTTTGGAACCTGCTTTTCTCTCGCAGCCAGAAAGCGATTGCGAGAGCAATGAACATCACGGAAGCAATGAGATGAAAAAGGGGAAGCCTCTCCTGGAATTCCGCAACTGTCAGCACCAAGTAAAGTCCGTATCCTATAAAACAGTTAAGCAATGAAATTACGATTACAATGCTGTTTTCTTTGAGATCCTTCTCTCGAAAGTAAATCGCCGAGGCAAATATCAAGGCATAAAGAAGAATAAACAATGCACCACCATATGGCGACGCCCTGAACTCAATCGGATTGCCGGCAACAGGATTATTCATAAGCCACATGGTTTGTGCGAAGTTTGTCAGGATAATTCCGAAAACGACGAGACTGTACCATTTATATCTAATCGAGAGATAAACAACCAGAAGAGAAGTGACGGTCGTTATTGTCAGGAATGAATACATCTGTTCGCTCATCAAAGCAGTTGCGTATCCCAATGTAAGACTCAAAGCTGTCAGGTACATGGAGTTTTGACGGATCGAGACGATCAGGCTTACTGCTGCAATCAGTAATAGCAAGAACACCTCAGGTGCTATGCCGCTTAGTACAGGTTGTTGTGCGAAGTAGTGCAGCCGAAGTGCGGCAGAGAAGAGCAGAATCAGTCCGCCCCCGAGCGAATAGCCGGATAGAAATGGAAAGGACTTGCGTAAATATGGGGAGAATAAAAGAACGGATCCGGCAAGAACAAATCCTAGTATAGGCGCGAACGTCGGCGAGAGATCGTGGTACGGCAGGAGCAATAGAAAGACGATTCCTGTGATGAGCGCGGCTATCCCAGCCTTTGCAAACCAATAGAGGCCGATCTTTAGCTCGAGTGTTTCCCTTTGGGCCGCCGGAGGCTGCTCTGCTGCTTTATCTTCCCGCCCGTTCTGCTCGATCGGTTCGAGATCGAGATGCCGCTCTATCCTGGAAAGTCTGGCTTCTAAGTTTGCCAAAATCCGGTTCAAAGGTTCAGCTTCGTCACGTCGTTCAGAGTCTTCTGTCATCCGGATTTCTCCTGTGCTGTTCCCTAACGCTTATCCAGCCGGGAGGCATGATAAACGGCATCTTTAGTAATATGTTTCAACAGAATACCATGGTCATTCTTCGGAGCCAAAAGATAAATCTCGCCTGATAAAACTTGAAAGAGTGCACAAGCTTTCGTTGACAGAGCCGACGATATTTGTGACTGAAAACTATTATCCCGTATGATATTTCTTTGTGGAAAAAGCAATTCCAGCAACTCTCCATTAATAGTGGCATGCCTGAAACCGGATGGCATCGAAGTAGAAGTACGATTTACCCGGCATAATAACGGGCAGTTAGCTAATTGTCAAGCCTGAACGTGACCAAAAGATAGTTTATGCGGGCACGGAAAGGTATCGCACTGAGCCATAGGCTCGTCAGCCATCAGTTGAGAATTCTCCAAATTAAGATATTAATTAGGTGGAATTCTCACCATAATGAATAATAAGTGCAATTCTACCGGAGGCTCATGCGCCTCCGGTGCAGTGGCATCATCGTCTTGCGAAATGCCCAATCTAGGTGCTCAAGGCTTGTTCCTTAAACCCATGATGCTTAAAATAACGCGACAAGAAATCTAAAACGGAGGAGTATAAGATGCATAAATTAATTCTATCGTGGTCTGTAATAATATGTTGTGCCTTCGTCGGCGCAGCCTCTGCCCGGCAAAACGGACAAAGGCAAGATTCCACCCAAACCGAAATCCCAAAGCCTGTCCAGGTTGTGACGCACCATGTTATCACGATCAACGGCCAGGAAATTCATTATACCGCCACCACTGGAACGCTCCTGCTGAAGAACGACCAGGATACTGCGGTTGCATTATTCGGATTCATAGCGTACACGAAGGACGGCGCGTCTAAGGACGATCGCCCGATAACTTTTGCGTACAACGGTGGGCCGGGCTCGTCTTCAATCTGGCTGCACATGGGCGCCCTGGGACCGAAAAAAGTGGTGATTGATGACCCTGAAGTAACGCCGCCCGCGCCGTACAAGATGGAAGATAATCCATATTCTCTGCTCGACGTAACCGACCTGGTGATGATTGATCCTGTTGGAACCGGTCTAAGTAAGCCGGTCGGGAAAGCGAAAGGCTCGGATTTCTGGGGTGTTGACGAGGATATCAAATCAGTCAGCCAATTTATCTTACAATACATTAGTGCAAACGACAGATGGAACTCGCCGAAGTTTCTGCTGGGCGAAAGTTATGGAACAACGCGATCCGCAGGTGTTGCCGACTATCTTTTCGAGAATATGGGTATCACTGTGAACGGCGTTATTTTTGTCTCCACCGTCTTTAATTTTGAGACTCTCGAGTTCAGGAAAGGCAACGACTTGCCTTACATATTATACCTGCCCACGTACACCGCCGTATCGTGGTACCACCACGCTTTGCCGGTTGAGGCATCTAATCTCGATTCGCTCTTGCAAGTGGTCAGGCAATTTGCAAAGGGAGAATATACGGATGCACTCTTCAAGGGTTCCTCAATCGACAGCATGAAGCTCAATGAGGTCGTCGACAAACTTTATGAATACACGGGCATATCTAAGTCTTACTGGAAGAACGCGAATCTAAGAGTGGACGAATCGCAGTTTACTGAAGAGCTACTCCGCGACCGTGGCGTCACAGTCGGACGACTGGATTCGCGGTACGAAGGCCCGACGGCCGATCTGTTAGGCGAATATTCGGATTACGACCCGCAAAGTACGGCAATAAGTCCCGTATTTATCACCGACTTCTTGAACTACTTCCACACCGATCTAAATTACCCGACCGATCAGAACTATGTTATCGACGCGTACAATAATAAAGACTTCAAGTGGGATTGGAAACGCGGAGATCGGAGAGAATGGATGGGTTACCCCGATGTGTCGAGCGACCTCGCAGACATTATGCAGAGGGATCCATATTTGAACATCCTCGTTTTCAACGGCTACTTCGATCTTGCGACGCCCTTCTTTGCGACCGAGTACACCATGGACCACCTCGGGGAAAACATCCCGGGAGTCATGGACAGAATCCACATGAAATATTTCGATGCGGGCCACATGATGTACGTCAATCCAAAATCGCTTCCGGCCTTCAAGTCGGCGATTGCGGAGTTTATGGAGAGTATGGTGCATCCAAAGAAGAGGTGACCCGCCGTTGGTCTGACTTCTTTGAAATAACCGCCATGGACTTCTATATTTTCCCTGTGAGATAAATACACCGGTTGCAGTCTTGCCAGTGTTAGCGACGGTCCATCTCACAGGGTGAACCATGCAAGTTGAACGTCTAGATGCCTTCATATCGGCTTTCCCGGGCGAATCATCTGCTTTCGATTCAAAATCTTAGACAAGGTCATTTGACTTCACCCCGGCCGCAGGCGACGGAGCCGGGCCCGACGTTGGTCCGACAACTCTCGGCCTCGAATTGAAATACACTTTCGGGAAAGGCCCGCTGACAAAAGGGAGTTGTGGAACTGAAAAGAAGGGAGTATTTGCAGTAATGGTGAGCATCGGCAATTGAAGACACAATCATCCCGCAGGGCCGAGTGTACTTGCAACTTCTTCAAGCTGGTACAATCGCTCCGGCGAAGAAACTTTTGCTGTTGAAATGAATCTGTGGCTGGCGTCCAATCCGTTCCATCTCTGACGGACGGAAAGCGCATTATACCCGCGAACCTCAGAGAGACACCATATCTTTTTGTGTGCACTTGCACTTCATGCAAATAAGAAATAACTTTTGGTGCCAAGGGGGGCGTCCAAAAAAGAAAGTAGGCTATTTCCCCTGCCGGAGACAGGGTAGGTCATAAGTACATAGGGAGAATTGCGCATGTCAGGATTCGGCTTTTAAACGCGACTCGTGGTCGCAATTCTAAAAAGGAGATAGATATCATGTCTAGAAAACATTTCATCGCTTTGATGTTGGCTGCGAGTATCAGTTTTATGCTGGCAACCGCAAACGCACAAGAATTTCCCGTCGCCGTCGGAGGTGTATCGACATTTGCTCAGGGCGGAGCATTTGACGGGACTCATTACTTGTGGGGACTGGTCTCAGACAGTAACGATCTCACTGCCCAGTTTCTCAGCGCCGGGAACAGTTTGTACGGTTCCAGGTTCTCGTTAAACGCAAAAGGCACCGGCTTGAGAATTGCCTTCGATGGAACGAATTATCTTGCGGTGTGGACCGATCCCTTCCCGTACTTTGCCAGCGGCGACACGAACGGCATCGGTAACCTTCACGGGCAATTCTTAACTACATCCGGGAGTTTTGTCGGGAATCAATTCACCATTGCCACAGCCGTCAACATAAAATTCGGTCAAGGTCGCGGAGAACTTATTTTTAACGGTTCGGATTACATCTTGATGTATGAGAAGGGCGGTAATGACCAGGACCATTTATTCGGACAACTAATAGACAGATCTGGAAACCTCGTAGGCAGCCCGATTCAAATCAGCAGCAGCTACGCACGGGACATGTCTATCGGCTTTGATGGCACAAATTATTTGACGGCATGGTGTGAGGAGTCGGAGACTCAGGAAGATAATGTCTATGGACAGTTTTTCAGCAATCAGGGAACGCTCGTCGGCTCCAACTTTTTGATCGACGGCAGCCAGAATGCCAGCGACAATCCTGTCTCGGTGGCGTTTGACGGCTCAAGATATCTCGTGGCTTTTCATGACCAGGCTGCGGACGGCGTCAGATGGAATCTTTACGGCCGCTTTGTTTATCCTACCGGCAGTGTTGCACCGGATAAGATGACAATATGCGATTCAAGCAGGAGTCCGTTTAATGCATTCGTTGCATTTGATGGAACAAATTATCTGGCAACGTGGATCGAGGCTGTCGGGCCCATGAATGTGAAGGGAAGGTTTTTCTGCACCACTGGCGTGCCGATTGATACTGCATTTGAGGTGTTTGACACCCTCGGTGGCAAAGCGGCGGTTGGAGGGGTCTCCGATTTCGGAAACGGCCATTATAGATTAGGCGCTACTCGGGTGACCATGAATATGACGGACGGCGATGTATATGGAAAAACTATTGACCCATTATCGGTCGGAGGCAGCTCTTTGCTCGGGACCTGGACGAAAGCAAACGGACCGGCGGATGTGCTTACTTATTATTTCAACAGCAAGTCGCTCGTCACAATGTCGATGGATTTCGACACGCTTATGACCGCGAGTTACGCCGTGGATTCGTCTGTCACACCGCACCATATATCGTGGTACGCAAGCAGCGGCAAGCTCGGAAATCTCGGTATATGGAAAATCGAAGGAAATACCTTGACTGTAAAAGCCACCGGCGGCGACACGACCACATTCCCGACTACATTCGATCCCGAAACCAAGTATCCATCTGAAGCGACGGCTTACACAAAGGTGGCACAAGTTACCGATGTGAAAACAAACGTGTCTGAAATGCCGAAGAGCTTTGGACTTTTCCAGAACTACCCGAACCCGTTCAACCCAAGCACAAAGATCAACTATCAATTACCATTGAACAGTATCGTAACATTAAAGATTTACGATGTTCTGGGAAGAGAAGTCGAAACATTGATAAATGAACGACAAGCTGCCGGAAGTCATTCTGCTGCTTTCAACGCGAGCAGCTTACCGAGCGGCGTGTATTTCTATCACCTACAAGCTGGAAGTTATAGTGCGACGAAGAAACTTTTGCTGCTGAAATAAGGTGACTTGGAGCCATAGGCTGTAGGCTAAGCGTGCCATATTCGTGACATTACAAAATGGAACAGATATATTTACCCCGTGAGATAAATGCTCAAATTCATTCATAGCGGTGTTAACGGCGGTCCATCTTACAGGGTGAACCGCGTGAGACAAATCAGACGAGCGGCACGCAGAAAATCATCTAAAGAAGAATGTCACGTGAGGTTGATTGATCGCCCGTAGGGTCATGCTGGGGGTGAGTTGCGATTCGGAGTCATGCAGAAAATCTTATCGATTCAATAATCGGTGGCAGGGTGGCTGAAGCAAAGCTTGAATGAATATTACTCACGTGTTTGCCGGCGAACACATGTGAAACTTGAATATGCGGGATGACTGGACTAATTTAGGTTGTCATAATACTGGTATGACAGGAGGAATCGATAAGTGATAAATAGTTTGAGAAGGAAGGTGGTTGTTAACGAAGAAGGGCGTGTTGAAGTGAATTCGCCGGAACTACATCGTGGAGACGTTGTCGAGATCATAGTGCTCGTTAATCCGGAGACTGATGAAACAGAATATCTATTGTCAACCGAAGCCAACCGGGCTCATTTGAGAGAATCTCTGCGAGAGTCGGAAAACAAAGAAGGATATAAATACATAGATCCGGATAAATTGTGAGCCGCAATCGTTGGAATTGGTCATGGCTTGCAGCGACCCGGATGAGCGAACGGTATCAGCAGTGAGACATGGCCTGACTATCGACATTACAAAATGGAACGGCTACATTTACCCTGTGAGATAGATGATCAAATTCATCCATCGCGGTGTTAACGGCGGTACATCTCATAAGGTGAACCACAAAAGATAAATCAAGAGGGCGACAATTAAGCAAGTATTTGCGCTCTTCATTGTTTGGAGGAGCGAGAGTCGTCAAAGAAAAGCACAATTGGATGGTCAGAGGGAACGGCAATTCAACTGGAATTGGGTTATATTTCAAATAGAATATGGCCACGCACCACAAAATCATAATTGGCGACTCACGGAAGATGTCGGAGCTTCACGACGAGTCCGTTCATCTCGTCATCACCTCGCCGCCGTACTGGCAGCTAAAGGACTATGGGGACGAAAACCAGATAGGGTTTCATGGGACATGCAGCTCGAAAGGATGTCACATTTGAAAGAAGCGCTGGTTCAATGGACTCTTTTGAATAACAAAGATCATCTATCAAAGTGGTTGCAGTTTCCCTTTGCAAGAAGAGTAGGTCAGGAAATATCTACAGATTACGGAAGAATAGATTTTGTGTTGGAAAATCGAAATCATCAGCATTTGATAGTTGAATTGGAAACAACTCTGGATACTTCCTCAAAATTGAAATATTGCTTTGATCAAGTATTAAACTATAAAAATGTCTGGTTTACCCAAAATCCTAAGAACACTAATTACTGTATTCTATATGCAGATGAAACGAATCCTGCCTCACATAAGCAAGTACGTGATTTTGGAAAAGAAAATGATGTCCTAATAAAAACTTATTCTATAGAGGAGATCAAAAAACTCTACACTGAAACCATTGAAAGACTGAGCCTGAATGTTGGGCTTGCTCTTCCAAATCCTAAGAACTATACCATCTGTTTTTTACGCTGGCTAAATAAAATTCTCAAACCGTTCCATGATCTAAAAAAAGAAATCCTAACTTTCAGGGAGATATCAGCTCCTTTCACGGGAGCAACAAATTTTAATTGTTACAAAAGATTAGCTTTCGATTTTGAAATGATCGAAGAACGAAATAATAATTATCATCTGACAAAATATGGAAAGGAATATATTGAAAACCTTAGCCCCTACGTATTCCAAACCAGCAATGTCCCGTCGGTTGATTTAACGAACGAGCAGAAGAGACTTCTGCTTAAGGTTTTAACCAACGGTAATTGGGATGGCAAAGTCCACAAAATGAACGTCTATTGGTTTATGAGATTTGTTGAAGTAACCGATGGGAACTGGCTTCCAACCCGATCCCCATTTGACAATGAAAGGTTAGAAATTGCAAAAGGGTTATTTAAAGTTTCATACAAGCATAAAACGATGAAACAGTTTCTGAATTGGTGTTGCAACTACTGCGAAGAATTAGGGCTGATAGAAAGAATTAAGTCAACTACCGATTACGATAGACTTTTACTTACTCCACTTGGCGTCGAAGTCAACAACATTTTTAGTTTGGACTTGTCACTAAAGAAAAGCAGGATGAATTTAAGTTTCAAATATTCTGAATAAATGGAAGAAGGCGACGAGTTCGAACGACTGTTCGTGGAATACAGGTTGGTAAATAACCGATTTACTTTCGATGATCTATTTAGATCGCTGCTTCAAATGGGGCTCGACTACGAAGAGGCTAAAGACGCAATTTGCTATAACTGTTCCCTCAGTGCCATGATAATGCAGGAAAGGATATACAACAAATATTACCAAAAGATATCTGTGAGCGAAAAGATTTCTGGAGATTTGGAGGGGTTTAGAAACGAAATTCTTGCAAAGTGGATGCCTCCTTGGTCCTTCAATTGAGAATTATCAGCTAAAGAATGTGGGAACAAAGCGCTAGCGAAAAAACAAGTGATCAAAGAAATTCGGGCTGAGATAAAACGCATGGGCGGCTGAGCGCCATGGATTCTCTGTGCCCTACCATTGATATTAAAACAGTCAAGGGCTATATTTTGATATGATGGTTACAGGCTGTTTCATAGCAGAGAAAGAAAGTATGAGTGGCAAAGTCAGGACGATACAATTTTGAAAGGATACAATTCGTTTTACCTAAGAACTCGGTTCACCAATTAGCTTATTAAAAATCTGCAGGAGGATAAAATGCCAAAGTTTCAAAAAGGAGATGTTGTTCAGTTGAAAAGTGGCGGCCCGGAGATGACAGTCGTAGAGGTTGACGAAAAAGGGCGTGTCACATGCACTTGGTTTGAGTAATCAAAAAGATATAGTGAGGTTTTTGATGAAGCCCTCTTAACAAAGGTGGATGCAGATGCCTTTTTCGGTGGTGTCTAGCTTCTCGATTCTTTGCCATGCAAATAGTAACCCGAGTTAACTGAAACTTTTATTCACTATCTTTTTGGCTATAAGCAATCAATTCTCGCATAGTGAGTAACTTGGTAGCAGTGGCAGCACAAATGAAGATACGACCATTTCGCGACAGCGACACATTCACAGCTTTTTCAAATCTTGTTGAGAAAGTGAAGCAAGAGATACGGTCATTAGATGACGATTACGTGCTTGGAGCATCTAAAGCCGAACTTGAGGCTTATTACGCTGCAAAAACAAAAATCGATCCACTCACTTTGCATCCTGACCAAGCCTATATCGCGAAGCAATCAAACACACGAATTGATGTCAGTCGTAATCCATTTGACATCAATTTCTTAGTGGAACGTACCTTTGTTCATGGCACCCAACTCGACATTGCGATTCCATTTGAAGGACATGCTGACCTTTGGCGTCTAAGACCTTCCACCTACACCCTAGGCGGTTATCCTATGGTCGAAGTTCATGATGGTTACATGGTCCTGCCACTCAAATTTCCTCACGGGTCTGCCAGCGCACAGGGACTTAGAGGTGAAATTGACAATGATGTACAGTCTCTCCAAAGCGCGATTGACAACCTGAGGGCAGATGTTGAAAAGCATAATAGCACCGCAATACAGGCCGTGATGGGAACGTTGCATTCAAGGATCTCTACTGCTCAAGCGACAGCTGGAGCGATCTCTGCGCTTGGAATTCCGATAAAACGGCGGGATGAGCCGCTCACATATAGCGTTCCGACAAACAGGCGTCAGTCCCCAATCAGACCGAAAACTTCGACACAGCCTTATAAGCGAGAACCAGTGCTGGACATGGCGGAGTATGATTACATCCTAGATATCATGAGAAGCATGTCGCTCGTAATGGAACGCAATCCATCTGCTTTTTCCACTCTTGATGAGGAAGCAATTCGAACACACTTTCTATTGCAGCTAAATGGACACTATGAAGGAAATGCAACTGGTGAAACATTCAATGCATCTGGCAAAACCGATATTCTTATTAGAGTAGAAAATAGAAATATTTTTATCGCCGAGTGCAAGTTCTGGAAAGGCCCAAAATACTTTAACGATGCTATTGACCAAATTCTAAGCTACCTCACATGGAGGGATACAAAATGTGCGCTCTTCGTTTTCAACAAGACAAGAGACAGTAGCGTAGTGAGACAAAAGATGCACCAGGTCATGCAGACGCGTACAGAATGTAAGAAGGTCGTTTTTAACATTCCTGACGGCGATTCCCGCTATGTATTCGTAAAGGACTCAGATCCCGGAAAGGAAATCATCATCGCTACACAATTGTATGATATTCCAGCATAAGAATTAGGATGGCCCACGGAGCAGTAAGGCTCCTCTAATCCTGTTCCACCTTGCCGGCTCCATTGCCAACAAAAATTTGGTCGTTGTTGCCGCATCCATGATAGTTCTGTTGCAAAGGTGATGTAGTGTTGGTAAAGTGGTAAGAGAAAGTTGGGTTCGCAAACCGGTTTGGATGGATCACTCAAATGAGTATCGAAGAAATGGTAGAAAAACTGACGGAGGAGCTTCAGTAGGAAGTGATGGAGTTTGTCCGGTTTCTTCCGGAGAAACGGTCGAAGAATAAAGGGATTAAGCTGAACCAGAATTGGGCGGGCGCTTTGCGTGACTACAAGTCTCAATATTCATCTATGCAGCTGCAGAAGAAGGTAAACGAATGGCGTGGCGACTGACCGAGGTATCTTGTTGATACAAATATCTGGCTTGAGCGCCTGCTCGAGCAGGAATGGTCTAAATAGGTGGGACGATTTTTGAGTCAGGTGGCATCAGACAAGTTGTTCACGACCGATTTCTCTTTTCATTCCATCGGCATTACCATGCAGAAGCTCAACCGGCTTGGCGGTTTTCTTGAGTTTGTCGACGATGCTTATCAATCCGTCGCTGCCGCAGCTCGCAATCTAATTCTTATCAGTTTCGATAGCGATTTCGACCGAGTCGAATTGAAACGAAAAATACCGTCTGATCTCTTGTAGTTTCCGCCCTTTTCCCAATTTTCCGCTTCAGCCCTAAACCTATAAGAATTCTCGCTTTTTCCCCTCACTCAATTGACATTACTTCCATGGCTGCCCTCATTTGGGCGATCAAATACGGTTTTGAAACTTATACAGATTCAATCAGGACTTAGAATTTCATTCTAATTTTTATATCTTAATGTCACGGTCACATCAGAAGAGACCGCCGTATTTTTTCGGTAACAACTGCGCATTGTTCAAAGGAGGAATTCAAAGATGTCTATCATCCGTAATGCCGTGGTACTGCTTTTTACTGGTATGACTGTCTTTGGTCAGAATATCTCTCACCGGAACGCCTCAAGGACAAATGAGATTGTAACAAAGCTCATCACAACAATTTCAGCAGATTCTCTAAAGTCATACGACAACGCCCTGGCTTCATTCGGAACCAGGCACACGATGTCGGATACGACAAGTGCGACAAGAGGAATTGGCGCCGCAAGAAGGTGGATAAAAGCAAAGTTTGAATCGTTCGCCGCAAAAGATGCGGACTTCAAGGTATATGAGGATGGATTTGAGCTTGACAGCGTGCCTCAGATATCCAGACCGACGATACTCGTAAATGTTTACGGAATTATCCATGGCACAGAAGGAACCAAAGGAAGATATGTCGTGATCTCAGGACACTACGATTCAAGATGCACCGACATCATGAACGACACTTCCGATGCGCCAGGTGCCGACGACGACGGAAGCGGAGTCTCGCTTGTGCTTGAGGCTGCCCGAGCTTTCACCACGACTCATTTCAAACCCGATGCAAACATCATTTTCCTTTGCACCGATGGCGAGGAAGAAGGACTCTACGGCAGCGAGCATTTCGCCGACGAAGCAAAGACGAAAAACATGGACATCATAGCCGACCTCAATAACGACATCGTGGGTGCTATAAAAGGAGGCAACGGTGTGATAAACAAGAACATGGTAAGAGTCTTCTCGAAATCAAACGGCGACGTTATGATTGGCAAACGAAAGGTCAATGCCGGCGTTATCGGCTACGAAGACGACAGCCCGTCGAGAGAGTTAGCCAGGTATGTACAGACTGAAACCGGGAAGTTTCTGCCTTCGTTCAAAGTCGAGCTGATATACAGGCAGGACAGGTTTCTCCGCGGCGGAGACCAGATGTCGTTCAACAAAGACGGATATTCCGCGGTTCGATTTACCGAGCCGAACGAAGATTACCATCACCAGCACCAGGATGTGCGCGTCGGAACCGACACAGTCGATGGCAAAGTAACGCGTGTCCAATTTGGTGATCTGCCACAATTCGTTAACGGGTCGTATTTATCGAATGTCTGCAAGACAAACTCACTCGCCGCGGCGCTTCTCTCGATTTCCCCTCCGGCTCCGCACCATGTCGTGATGTTAGTTGACAGGCTGGAGTATGGCACACGATTCAAATGGGACAACCCTTCTAATGGGAAAGGAATCCCCGGCTGGAAAATCTATTCCCGCAAAACTTACGAGCCGTTTTGGTCAGGCAACGCCACGGTGCCATCTTCAACCGATTCCACAGTCGAATACGATCTAAAAGCCTTCTCAAAAGATAATTATATATTCGGACTTGCCACGGTCGGCAAAAACGGAGTCGAGAGTATCCCCGAAGCACCGCTGCCGGGAAGAGGAATATACTGACAATAATACAATAGTCATCGGCGCCCCCCGCCGCCGTGCAGGAGTTGAACTCCTGCACGAAAACCTTGCGCCAGTCGAACAGTCGCTCAGCTTGCGGGCGTCTTTCAGCGACGACAACTTGTCCAAAGGACTCCTTCGAAGGATCCTGCGAAATGACTGTGGTTGTATTTTGAGAGTGTTGCTAAAAGCAGTTTTATTTCGCCCAAAGCTTGCAAAGAAAACGCCAAGGTTGCAAAGAATTATTTTTCTTGGCGTCCTCTGCGCGTCCCCCTGGGAGTGTAAAGAATTCTGTGTAAATAGTTAGAAGGGACGATTTGTTTACATGTCGGCACGATTAGTCTGCACGCCGGAACGATTATTTTAATCGTCTGGGCAACCAATTCGGGTCTGTTCAAGCAGGTGTTTTTAGCGAAGAAGAATCATCTTTTTCGTTGACACAAAACCACCGGCAGCCAAACGATAGAAATAGACTCCACTTGGCAGATTGTCTGCTGAGAAAATCGCCAAATGACTTCCCGCGGCCTGACGCTCATTCACTAAACTCTCAACTTCTCTTCCGAGTACGTCGTAAATCTTCAATGTAACATGGCTGACCGCTGAGAGCTGGTATCTGATTACGGTTGACGGATTAAAAGGATTCGGATAGCTTTGGTATAAAGCATATTGAGGCGGTTTGCTCGATGATGAGTAAACAGACGTAGCGCCTGCCGGAGGTACCGCGGCAGAATTTATATTGAACCCGGGTCTCTTCATCCATGAACTAATATCAACAGCTTCAAAATCGTTCCCCGTCAGGTTCTTGAGAGAACCTAATTCGTCATCGCTCCATCTGGTATCGTGGCTACCTTGGAAAAACCAGTTGCCCCCGTTGTCGGCGACTATAAGCCCGTACTTCTTCATCGTTCGAAGGATTACTCGCATTTGAGAAGAGTAATTCGAAATATTGACCGTATCTTTCAGCCGAAATCTTAAGCCCATCGGAGCCAGATTTGCATTCGAAGAGTTCGATGCATAATGTCTCGCAGGCCAAATATAGGAGTTCTGGGAGGCTTGGACCGTCATTCGGATCGCATGGTGGAGTATGCTGTCGCCTGCCATGGCACGCTCGACTTCGTCATACCTTATGAGTAACGGAAAGATCGGCAATCCGGCCGCGTCTGCAGACGTTGCGCCGTCGGCTCTTAGAGAATCCGAGGTAAGGTCGAAAACCGCTCCTGAGCCTGCCCACCAGCTTGCCGGATTCGAAGGCGGAAATGAGCTCCAGACTCCGGGATCCGGCATGGAATGGCCGGGCGGCCATGTGTACCATGTCTCATAGAGTTTATGCGAACTTGTGTCGATAACCAGCAAGTGCCGGTCTCCGTCGCTGTCGTCTAAATAGTTATTCAGTCCTTCTACAAGCGGAGGAATGGGAACCGGATATGGCCCGGCGTCGCTCTCGCTCGCGTACTCGAAGGTGAATGGAACACGTACCTGGCTTGCGCCCACTAAGTTGTATTGAAATCCGTTAGGGCTTCCTTCGTAGAACGTTCCGAAGTCCGGGTGAATCGACGTATTGTTTCCGATACTGTTGATGTAATTGTTGGAATTAGCATCGACCGGAAGAGAATCGATCGGCGTATTCAATGCATGATCCGGTGGGAAAACTTCGCCGGTAAAGTCGGGCATTTGCTGGCTTCGCGCTTCTGCCGCAAACAGGAGAATTTGTGCAGCAGCAACAAGGAATGCCCAGGCGGTAAGATTGAGCTTCTTCATGGATGACTCCTTTACCAATTGTGATCAAGGCTTAAATCCACTATATGTATGAAACTATGGCGAGAAATACAAACGACATAGACGTGGCCACCTCGCCATCGGTTAGTTGAACTTCCCCTTCAATCGTAGAATCTGATGTTCTGGATTTTATGAGGCAACGCTATATTTTATTCTTTTGCTTATATTTTGTCGCAGCATCATCAAACATTCTTCATAAACTTCAAAGGATTAAGGAGTGACATTGATCGTGGGAAAAAGATGGAACAAACTAATTTTGGCGTTTGCGCTTCTCGCAGGTATTACTTTTTGTATCCTCACGCTCTGGCAGGCGCACAGGGTAAACCATGGCTTTGCGTTCCCGCTCGACGACCCGTGGATACATCTCCAGTTTGCCCGCAATCTTCACGACTATGGCGCGTTTTCATATTACAAGAACGTGATGGTCACGTCCGGCTCAACTTCTCCACTCTACACGTTCATCCTGGCTGCCGGTTTCTTCGTCACTTCCGATGAAATGATCCTGAGCTTTGTTCTCGGTATCGGTTTCCTGGCGGTCGCGGCCTTCATGGCATATAAGGTGGCAATCGTGCTATTCGATGGTGACCCTTTACTCTCAATCGCGGCGGCCACGTTACTCGTTTTCAGCGACCGGCTTGAGTGGGCCGCGCTATCCGGGATGGAGACAATGCTGTTTGTGGCGCTGCTGTTGGCTGTGCTCTACTTTTATTATACGAAGAAAGCCGTCCTGCTGGGAATTACGGCCGGACTACTTTTATGGGCTCGACCCGAAGGGATGATACTTTATGCGGCCATTGTAGCCGACGTTGTCTATGAAATAAAAGTCGTCAAGCGTCCCCATGATAAAAAGCGGCGCGAAATTCAGCCCATTTCTGATTTTAGATGGATCAAGAGAGCCGTCCCTTATGTTTTCATTATTGCTGTTTCGTACTTCGTGTTTAACATCGCGCTGTCGGGCAGCTTTTTCCCGAATACTTATGCAGCAAAACTGAAATATTATTCCGGGTCGTCACAGGATTTCCCGGGCAAGGTCTTACTTTTCCTTATAGATGGCGACGCATACGTTCCTGCAGTGCTGGCGCTCTTAAGTATCCTGGGGATAGCTTGGGACGTGGTAAGGCGCAAACGTAATCCTCTGCTCGTTCTTTTCCTCTGGTCGGCGATATTGTTTGCTGCGTACTGGTACGACCTGCCGAAACTGTACCAGAACGGCAGGTACCTGATGCCGATTATTCCGTTCTTTGTTTTGTTCAGCCTCGACGGCCTGAGAATGGTATTCCGCTTTCTGAAAGGCATAATCCCTCGGCTGATGAGGCCGAATGCAGCGAATGTACTTAGCGGCGTGGTCATCGTCTTTCTTGTTTTGCAGTCAGGTGAAAAGGCGTTTGCAGAGCAAAGAACCTATATCGATAGCTGCCGGTACATCATGGACAGGCAGGTGAAGACGGCAATATGGATTCGAGACCATGTTCCGGAGAACGCGGTCGTTGCCACTCACGATATCGGGGCGATAGGATTCTATTCCAACAGGCGCGTCGTGGACATGGTGGGTCTCGTTTCGCCGGAGATGATCGCCAATATCGGCAGGTTCGACTTGCTCACGGAGTTTCTCATTAAGAGCGGAGTGACTCATATCGCAGTGCTGCGAAACTGGTTCGAGATTGTCAACATGAATCCGCTATACCAGACCGATCCGGCTCATCCGGAAGTCATGCAGGTGTTTCGGTTCGACAGGGTGCATACTCACTTCACTTCTCAGGACGCGACGAGACTCAACGATGCAGGCGAATACTATCTATCGGCCGGGAATGCATCTTATGCTTTTCAATTATTCCGGCAGTCGTTCATGCTCGATCCTCAGTCGGCACGCACAAATTTCCTGATCGGGAAGACGGCGCTTCTGCTTGGAGATACTGACTTAGGCAAGCAGAGATTCAGTGTGGCCGAGGCGCTCCAGTCCGATTATCCGGGGCTGAAGGCAGCGATGTTTGCATTGGACAGTGCAGGAACTGTGAATCGTACTCGGCTAAATTGATTGTTGAAAGCGGGTGCTGCACAAGAAACAGAAGTCGAACACTGGATATCTTGACTTCATCCTAAGTGGCTGTCTAAAAGGTCTCTCTGGCACTGTGCCTCAGTGGTAAAACGTCTGGAAGTAGAGCAAATTAAGACATAGAGATTATCGCCTTAGACGCCATGGCGCAGACTTGGATGAAATAATTGAGCGCAACATCGAGAACAGTTTCCTTTTCGGATTTCCGGATTTCATGGAAGCAACATACCGCAGAACTACTTCTTAACGGAATCCTGAAGCTTGTTCCACTTTGCCAGCAGTCCGTCAAGCTTCTGCCTGTAGTCTTTATAAATCTCCATTTCTCCCTGCGTCGGTGCGGCGTCGGCACTCTGAACGGCTGTCGCAAGGCCTGCCATGACGCCCACGACTGACGATAAACTCGTTTTGTCGTTATCGGCAATAGCGGAAATGGAATCTGCCAAAGACTCGCTTGCTTTCTTCTCTTTAAGGATTTTCTTAGCAGCTTTATATGCCGATACTCCCTGTTCTAGTGCGGCATCGATCGACTCTGCCAGCGAAAGCTGCTCCTCGAGTGCGGACATGTTGACGTGGACGCGCGGATCAAGTTTGAGCGTGAAAGGCTGTGTATAATTTTTGCCGTCCACATCCAGAGTTGCGGTGTATTCTCCTGGAAGGGTAAGAGGTCCTTCCGGATCGAGCGGTGTGCCCCCGTTATCTTCGTCTACCGTGGAGGCAGGCCAGACGGCTGCGATGTCGAACTCATATTCGAGTGCAGGCGGCCGGGGATATTCTAAATCCCAAACGAAACGATGCGCACCGGCGGCTGCACTTAGATCTATGTCCGGCTGAATCCATCCCTTCTGGAAATATCTAAACTCAGACGGCAGCTTTTCCGGTTTCTCGTCGCTTGAGAATGTGCGAACGATTGTTCCCTTTGAATCGCGGATTGTCAGCGTGACCGGAATGGTCGAAGCCGCCTTGAGCCAGTAGTCAATGATTACGCCCGTGGGAGGGTTCTGTCCGAGCGGCGTCTCGGGAGGCCATGGCGTGTCTTTGTTCTCGTCGGCCCGAAGTCGAATTACTTCTGCCGGGTGAAAGAGATGAACGTTTTCCGATTGTAATAGCGTCATCTCTCGCAGTGGCTCGATGTCGTCAAGGATCCAGATGCCGCGGCCTTCCGTGCAGGCAACTAAATCGTTATCGTGAACCACCATATCCCGCACCGTCGTGGTCGGAAAGTTTATCGACAAAGGCTGCCAGCTCCAGCCGTTGTCGAACGAGACATAGACACTCCGATTAGTTCCGGCGAAGAGGAGTCCTTCCTTAACATTATCCGTTCGTACGACGTAAGTATGCTCATTTGAGGGAAGCCCGTTTGTAAGCGTCTCCCAAGTCCTGCCGTCATCGTTTGTCTTCAGAATTATCGGCTTCGAGTAACCGAGTCTTTCTGTGTTGACTGAAACGTAAGCAGTGCTTGCCGAAAAAGGCGAAGCGTCAATCGAACTGATCGTTCCCCATAATGGCACGGCTGCCGGAGTGACATTCTTCCATTGTTTCCCGCCGTCCGTTGTCAATTGAATCAACCCATCGTCCGTACCGACCCATATCACTCCCTCCGAAATCGGGGAAGGAGCAATGCTAAAGATTACTCCGTATCCTGCATCGCGCGCCTGCGTGCGGTCGGGATCGGCGAAGTCCTTTGCACCGGTTTGGTTGCCCGTCAGGTCGGGGCTTATGACTTGCCATCGATTACCGTCGTCGGTCGATCTGAACAAGAATTGGTTGCCGAAATATAATGCGTGTTTTCCGATCGGGGAAAAAACCAGCGGCGTCAGCCACGTGTACCTGTACTTGACGGTGGACTCTCTCAGCCCGTAGCTTGACATGGGCCATGGCGAAATGTCCGCAACCTGCCGCGTAATCTCGTCGAAACGTGAGACATGTCCGCCGAGTCCGCTTCCGAATACCAAATCCGGATCGCCCGGCTTCGGTATATCATAATCGCGTTCGTCGCCGCCGACCGGATGCCAATCGCGGTCTTCGATGACTCCATTTGGTCCCCGGCTGAGTATGCCGACAGTGCCATTATCCTGCTGGCCGCTGTAAATCTTGTAAGGAAATTGGTCGTTGACGGCGACGTGATAAAACTGCCCGGTCGGCTGGTTGTACCAGCTTGACCAGCTTTTGCCACCATTGACGCTGACGACGCATCCCTGGTCGGAAGCCGTAATCATGTAATCGCCGCTGTAAGGGTTAATCCAGAGAAAATGGTAATCGTCGCCGCCCGGCGCGCCTTTGAACATTTCGAAGCTCTTTCCGCCGTCATCGGAGCGGTGAATGGAGCGATCCATGACGTAAACGATGTCCGGGTTTTTAGGATCGACAGTAACCCGGCTGAAATAATTGTTGGCGAGATCTGCATCTTTGTTCACGAAGTTCCATGTGACGCCGCCGTCACTCGAGCGGTATAAACCGCTTTTGCCTTCCGAAGCTATAACAGTCGCATAAACAATTTGTCCGCTGCTTCCGCGCGCAACTCCGAGCCCGATGCGGCCGAGTGAGCTGTCGGGAAGTCCGCCGCCTTCGAGCTTCGCCCAGTGTGTCCCGCCGTCTGTGCTTTTGTAAATTCCTGATCCCGATCCTGACTGCGGCATGAAGTAGTCCAGCCATGGATGCATCTGCATTTGCCAGAGCGCGGCATAAACAACCGAAGGATGAAGTGGATCGAATGCGAGATCGACCGCTCCGGTGCTGTCGTTGACATACAAGGTCTTTTGCCAGTCTTTTCCGCCATCCGTTGTCAGGTAGACTCCTCTCTCCGAATTCGGGGCGAAGATGTTCCCCAATGCGGCGACTAAAACTTTTTGCGAGTCGTTCGGGTCGATCAGGATTCTTCCGATGTGCAGCGTTTTCTGCAGACCGACATCGCGCCAGCTTTTTCCACCGTCTTCGGATTTGTAAACCCCGTCACCCGACGAAATGTCCCATCGAAAAGCCACCTGCCCCGTGCCGGCGTAAATTATATCCGGATTTGAAGGAGCAATATCGATTGCTCCGATTGACGACGAGTTCTCATGCTGCATGAGCCCCTCCCATGTGCGACCGGCGTCCGTCGTTTTCCATATTCCGCCACCCGCGGCGCCGAAATAGAAAACCTCCGGCTCGTTCGGAATACCGACAGCCATCGTTGCCCAGCCGCCGCGAAAGGGTCCGACAAGTCGCCAATGCATGTCAGAATAAGTTTGAGGACTGATAGATTGCACGCCTGCCGCGCCGCAGAGGGCACTCGAAATAATTACGCTTGATACGGATAATCCGTTGAGAAACCGTGAGAGGTGTTTCATAATGTATGTCTTTCGTTTACTTGTCAAAAAGATTCCGTTGGGAAAGGTGTACGAGATTAAAACGCCTTTGGAGATGGAACGGTTCCGAGAAACGATGAAGATGTTAAAGAGTATTTTTTTGCGTTTTGCGAGTCGCGGCGAAGAGAGCTGTTCGACCAAGAGGCCGGGTTTGATGAAGGTTCCTAAAGATTTGTTTAGAGATTCCGAATCAAAGAATGACGTATGTCATTTCCTGTTTTCATCTTTTGAAAAATGTCAGAGCAGTAAACGATAATGAAAATCCCGATAATTGATTCTAAAAAACTGAAAGGAAAATACCTATGGCCGGGCAAGTCAAGGCATTAATTGACAAAATTATTACTGAACGCTCCAAAGGTAATCCAACGATAGTCGTTACCACAAGAACAAAACTCATTTTGAAAGGCATAGATCCGGATAAGTGGGACACGGCGTCACCGGACGATTTTCAAATGATAAGTAAGGTCAGGCAGGTCGCTCAAGAACTGGGCGTCAAATTATGAGATACATGATAATCCACCATCCATCTAAAAGTTTTACCAGGAGAAAGTTATGTCAATAAAAACAGCGTACTCGACAAATCCTACTGTCGGAGATGCGGCTCACGAGATAGCAGCGGAAATAAAAGAAAGCGACCCGCGTGTTGTTTTACTATTTTCATCCACAAAGTATGAGCCGGCAGCTATTAGCGCAAAAGTTCAGGCGGCATTCAGCAACGCGATCGTTATCGGCGGGACGACTGCGGGAGAACTTGTCACGGGAAAGATGCTCAAGAATTCGGTCGTAGCAATGGGCATTGGGTCAGATATTATCGAAGATGCGGCGGTCGAAACGGTAATGGCGATCAAGTCTGAAAACCATGTGCCGGAAGCGTTCGCAGCCTTTGAAAAACATTTCAACTTGAAGATGGTAGATATGGACCCGGCGAAATATGTCGGGCTGATCATCGTCGATGGAATGCAGGGCGCCGAAGAAAAGCTGATGGATAAAATCGGCGATCTCACGAACATTACGTTTATCGGCGGATCGGCGGGTGACGATCTTGCATTCAAGCAGACGTTCGTTTTCGCGAACGGGAAATCGCTTTCTAATGCTGCCGTGCTTGTCGTACTGAAGGTCAAGAAAGGATTCGATGTAATAAAAACACAAAGCTTCTGTTCTATGAACAAGAGTCTTAAGGCAACGAAAGTGAACGAGCAAAACAGGACTGTTCTCGAGTTCAACGGCAAGCCTGCGATGGTTGCTTACGCCGAGGCTCTCGGAGTCGGGCCGGCTGAGAGCGGAAACTTTTTCATGAGCCATCCGCTCGGACTTATCGACCCGAACGGCGAGCCTTTTGTTCGCAGCCCGCAGCGGGTGAAAGATAATGCCATGGTCTTTTACTGCAATATCAAGGAGGATACTGTGCTAAGCCTGCTGAAGTCCACCGATATTGTGAGCGACACGCGTAAGGCTGTCGATGATAAAGTGAGGTCGCTCGGCTCGGTCGAAGGCATAATCAATTTCCACTGCATCCTCCGTACTCGAGCTTGAGCAGAAGAAACAGACGGAAGCATACGGCAAAGTTTTCTCTTCGATTCCCACGGTGGGGTTCAGTACTTACGGCGAGGAGTACATCGGGCACATCAACCAGACCTCAACGATGCTCGTCTTCAAATAATATTTCCGAATGAGAATCGTGCCGGAGACTTCCGTCTCCGGCTTTTTCTATATTTCCAGCCCCGCGGCAGTATTGCACTTTTACCATTTGCGAGTCAATGCGAAGGGGAGGTATGGTCTCAGTTTCAACTCTCAACCATATTCATGAGCCTTTTGACTGCAAAGCCTGGAAAGGCACGGTAAGTATTTTGTCGGTCATAGCAATTATAATCTTTGCGCGCCTTGGTGCCCTGCGCGGCTTATATGTTTCCCTTATGACTCACAAATCAAATTGAGACATCGCTGGAAGTAAGGTTTCAGCGAAGCGACTCTAATGATTTGTCTAAAAATTCCGAAATAAGGCAAGGAAGAAATATGAAGATATTGTTTTTGTTCATAATCGGCGCAAGTTTGACGCTTGACGGTTGCGGCGGAGGTCTTGACATGACTATGAAACCCAGCACCGGTTTCAAGCGGACATCGTCGGTAACAGTCAAAAGCGACAACTTTGACAGCGCTAACCTTCGACCTAAAATTGAATATGCCTTATTTAAAAATGGCATCAACATTGTATCGCCTTCATTCGAACAGACGGGTGGCCAGGATCAAGGCGATTCGCCGAATCAGCTTTCAAGTCTATCTCAGCAGAGAACGACGGACTCTGCTTTGGCTCACTCCGCCAACGGGCAAGGTAAAGGGGCCGTGTACTTGCTGAAGTTCACATATAATTTCGACTATACCTTTTCGGGAGAAGTGATCACGGATTTTTCTGCGGCGGTACTCGAGCCGGGAACCGGAGATGTTGTCGGAATAATCAGTTATCATGGTGGTGGTCATGGAACCGCCCCGGACGAGCTTGCAAATACCGTCGGCAAAAAACTTTCACAGCAATTGAAATGACCGCGTAAGAAAACCGCCTGATCTTAAGTACTTCCTCTTCAATCTGTTACGGCGACCTGTCTCGCCACCGTCGCCGAATACTTCACTGAATTATATGACGCATTAAGAGTCAGCAGTGTAAATTACATCTGCCTGTCTCTATGGCCCCTTGCCGTTGTCGGCTTGCTTGAATTAAACGCGGGAGATATATTTTGAAAAGGATGGCAGCAAACTTATGGGAAGCAGAGAAGGTTTTGTAGTATCACGCAGTGTGGATCACCAGTGACTCTCCGCCGGAGGCGGATGCGCCTCAGGCGCAGAACCCCTGACATATTCATCCAGAGAGGTTGTCATGGAAACAAAAAAAGGTGTGATAGTGCGGTGCAGTGTGGATCACCGGGGACTCTCCGCCGGAGGCGGATGCGCCTCAGGCGCAGAACCCCCTGACATATTCATCCAGAGAAGTTGTCATGGAAACAAAAAAAGGTGTGATGCTGCGATGTAATGTGGATCACCGGGGACTCGAACCCCGAACCCACTGATTAAGAGTCAGTTGCTCTACCAATTGAGCTAGTGATCCTGAAGCTAAAATATAAAATTCAGGTGCTCGATAATCAATGTGAAAAAGGAGTTGTCACATGAAACAGATGAAGGCAAAGCCAAAAGCCGGCCGGAAAATAAATCCACGCTCCGATGATTACAGCATGGAGACGCATCTCATTTATGGAAAGGGCCATACCGAGAAGTGGGATTATTCACACCATCTCGTTCCACCGATAACAGCGAGCGCTACATTCCGTCTGGAGTCCGCTCAGCGGGGTGCACAGGGGTTCGTGGAATTCGCCCACACTATTGAAGGCAAGGAAGTTTCCAGGCAGGCGCCGATTTATATTTACGACAGGCTTGGCGAACCGAACAAAGATTTGTTGGAAGATAATTTAGCAATGGCAGAGTCGGGCGACACTTGTGTGACCTTTGCCAGCGGCATGGGCGCGGTCGCTGCATCGCTCGGAATTTTAACAGCGCCGGGTGACCAGATTATTTCGCATAAAATGCTTTACGGATGCACTTACGAACTGCTCACGCTTTGGTATCCACGTTACAATATTGATGTCAGGTTTATCGATCTTACAAATCCGAAGAGTCTCGAACGCGCAATCACTCCAGCCACACGCGTTGTCTATTTTGAAACCCCTGTGAATCCAACTTTGGATCTAATTGATATCGAAGCCGTGTCGAATATCATCGAGATTGAAAACGAGAAAAGGAAAAAGCAAAGCCGGATCTGTGTGGTTGTCGACAATACTTTTGCAACCCCTTTCTGTCAGCGTCCGATTGAGCTTGGCGCGGATTTCGTGGTGCACTCGCTGACCAAAAATATCGGCGGCTTCGGAACGGATGTGGGAGGCGCAGTAGTCGGACCGCTCTGGAGCAGGGATCAGCTTTTGCTGTACCGTAAAGATTTTGGTGCGGTCCTCGGGACGAAAAACGCTTGGGATGCGCTTGTTTACGGCCTGCCGACTCTATCGACTCGCGTTCGTCATCAACAGGAAACCGCCGCCGAAGTGGCACGATTCCTTTCAGGTCACCCGGAAATCGATTTTGTAAATTATCCGGGGCTCGAGGAGTTCAAGCATCATGGTTTGGCGAAAAAGCAGATGCGTGATTTTGAAGGGAACTTTGCCCCCGGTTCGATGATTTATTTTGTCGTGAAAGGGAATTCCCCTGATAAGAGCAAATCCCGCGGCGAAAAATTAATAAACTATCTTGCAAAGAATGCTTACACGGTTACCCTCGCGGTAAGCTTAGGGAATATCAGGACTTTGGTGGAGCATCCCGGCAGCATGACACATGCTGCGATACCCGTGGCCGAACAAATCAAGAAAGGAATCGATCCCGGCGGAATGCGATTATCGATCGGGCTTGAAAAAGTTGATGATATCTTGCGGGACTTGCAGGAGGCGCTGAACCAGATTTGAAGAAATTGCACGTTTTATCCCCGATGCTTTACGAAGCGGGTGCTGTGAATGCTGTGAGCCTTCGGGTTGCAGACAAGCCGGATTTGTTCAGCATGAAACGTGATGGTACAAATGGAAGCGTGCGTGCTGAAAATCGCAAGGACTTTTTTGGGCTGCTCGGTTTTGATGAAATGTCGGTTGCGCGAGGCGAACAAGTCCATGGCGACAACATAAGACTTGTGGAAGCGCCCGGAATTTACCCGGAAACGGATGCTCTCGTTACGAGCAGTGAAAAGTTAATGCTGGCAGTCTCCGTCGCCGATTGTGTGCCGATTCTCATTGTGGACAAAAAATCACGAACGATAGCTGCCGTTCACGCGGGGTGGCGGGGAACTGTGAAAAAGATCACATCAAAGACAATCGAATTTATGTATAGTGAATTGAAGTGCGCCGAGGAAAATATTTTTGCTTTTATCGGACCCTCTGCCGGAGCTTGCTGCTATGAAGTTGATCGCGAGGTTGCGGATCAATTCACGAATTATGGAGTGGGAAAGAGCTCAAAACGCGAAAAGTTTATGATCGACTTAAAGGCCGTAAATTTTTCACAGCTTATTGACAATGACGTTCCAAAAGCTAATATTGAGGTAAGCAATTATTGCACAATATGCGACACAAATTTTCATTCATATAGAAGAGATGGCGATTCGAGCGGAAGAATGCTTGCGGCTATCGGAATAAGACAGGAGGAAAAATGTGTGGAATAGTAGGTTACATCGGCAATAAAGACGCAAAGAAGATTCTCATCGAAGGACTGAAACGATTGGAGTATCGTGGTTATGACTCCGCCGGCGTTGCACTGCTGCAGGGTAATTGCGTGGCAGTGTTCAAAACGCCGGGGAAAGTTACGAAACTGGAAAGTCTGATTTCCGAATTGGGAGAATCCAGGATCGGAATTGGCCACACGCGTTGGGCAACGCACGGGGAACCAAATGCCGTAAACGCGCATCCGCATACCGATTGCAACGACAAAATTGCGCTGATCCATAACGGCATTGTAGAAAACTTTGCGGCGCTTAAGACAAAGTTGACTTCGCTGGGACATAAATTTAAGAGTCAAACGGATACCGAAGTTCTCGTCCATCTCATCGAGGAATTTTATAAGCGCAACAAGAACCTCGAGGTTGCGGTTAGGCTTGCCTTGAAGGAGGTTGATGGAACATTCGGAATTATCGTGATGTCGGCCGATGAGCCGGATGTTCTTGTCGCCGCAAGACGCGGCAGTCCGCTGGCCATCGGACGCGGCGATTCGGAAAATCTGATTGCATCGGATGCGTCGGCGTTGATCAGCCATACGAGACAAGTCATATACCTTCAGGACAACGATCTCGCAATCATCACTCGTGATAACGTGACGCTGAAAAATCTTGACAACGAGCAAGTGAAAAGAGAGACTGAAAAAATTACGTTCGATATCGAGCAGATCGAAAAAGGCGGGTATGCGCATTTCATGCTGAAAGAAATTCACGAGCAGCCTGAGACGGTTTTGAACGCAATGAGGGGCAGGCTGATACTCGAAGATGGAATTTCAAAAATGGGAGGTATCAGCGGGATCACCGATTCGATTTTAGGCGCGAAGAGATTTATTATTACGGCATGTGGGACGTCGTGGCACGCCGCGCTCGTCGGTAAATATATCATCGAACAATGTGCCAGGATTCCGGTCGAGGTTGATTACGCTTCCGAATTTCGATACCGCAGCCCGGTGCTTCTTGACGGAGATGTTGTCTGGGTTATCAGTCAAAGCGGAGAGACCCTCGACACTCTTGCGGCAATGAGAGAAACGAAGCAGGCTGGAATTCCCTCGTATGGGATTGTTAATGTGGTGGGCAGCACTATCGCCCGCGAGTCGGACGGCGGTATATACATTCACGCCGGTCCGGAAATCGGCGTAGCTTCGACGAAGGCGTTTACTTCTCAGCTCGTTGTACTTAATCTTTTAAACCTCTTT
>CAWBQQ010000002.1:0-478996 GCA_963790995.1 uncultured Bacteroidota bacterium
GAAAACCTTCAGCTACTTTGCCGGAGCTGCAACGCGAAGAAGAACCACCGTGGAAAAGCAAAACTGAAGAATCAGATTGTTGAAATCCACGAACCACCAACAAGTAAGCAAATTATTTTGAATGAGAAGTATGAACCAAGATTTCGTGGATATACTGAAACGCGGGTGTCACAACAAGGAATGGTTCTAATGAAGGATTTGATAAACTCCGGCGCGGAAAATACTGGTGCAAGTCCTCAAACAACTGAACGGTATCTTGAAAAGATGTGCAGCTTCGCTGGAAAATTCCGTGTCGTTGAAGTTGACGGCGTGAAGTATGTCGAATTCAAGCCATGATGGAACTCGAAGAAAGGCTGAACATGAATAAGCTATCACCTTTAAAGTCCATCCGTTTGAAGTGTCTCGAATGTTCAAACGACAGTACAAGCGAAGTGAGAAACTGCATTATCACAGATTGCCCGCTTTATGAATTTCGGCTTGGAAAGAATCCAAACAGAAAGGGAGTAGGCAATCACACAAGACACACAAGGTTTGCAGAGAAATCATGCCGTGAGATGAGGGCTGAAGGGCAAAGAATTGATTCTAATAGCAATGGAGGAGCTGCAAAGTAAAGTCAATGGCTGAGTGTGTCAACATACCAACAGCTTTGCTGCAAGATAAACGACTCTCGCTGAACGATGTTCGAGTCTATGCAGCTCTATCGCAGCGAGCAGACGAAGAGCACAAGTGTTCCACGACACGAAATGAGATTCAAAGACTGTCCGGCGTTCAGCGAGTATCAAGGCACACTCAGAAACTTTCTCGCTGTGGACACATTCGCATCGACAAAATTGGAGACGGGAACAGAAACACTTACACACTCTTGGAAGGATTTGACGAAATGAAATCGCCTCAGAAAACTATGATGGAACAGTTCAAGAAAGAATTTCTCGAATACTCTTCAGGCGTTCACACGAAGAAAACGCAGAAGACTTATGAGACGGCGTTTCGGGAGTTCATTCGAGTTGAAGGCAATCGCTCCATGGACACAATCGGCATTCGTGAGATTGAACATTTCCTCAGTGTCAAGAAGGGAGAAGCATCGGAATGGACTTCACGGAAATATTATATCGCACTGCGTTCGGCATTCGAGAAGGCTGTTCAATGGGAGCTTATCAAAGAGAATCCCTTTCGCAAGGTGAAAAAACCGAAACCACCGGAAGCAATACCGGCTTTCTTCAACGAAAAGGAATTTGAACTGTTCCTCATAGTTATTGAAGACAAGGACTTTCAGGAATTATGCACCATGGCACTTCTCACCGGTCTTAGACTTGGAGAGCTGCTTACCCTTCGCTGGAAGGATATTGACTTCACAACAAAGGTGATTCTCATTCAAAACAGCGAAGGGTTCACAACGAAGAGCAAGCGTTCCCGCGTCGTGCCGATGAGTGAAGACTTGTGCCGTTTGCTGAGAGGGCGGAAACAAAATATCCGGTGCGAAAGTGAAGCTGTGTTCCATGATGAAAAAGGATTGCCGTTGAAAGAAGGAACAGCCTCACAGAAGTTCAAACGGTATGTCCGGCGTGCTGGTCTCAACGATAAGCTGCATTTTCATTCCCTCCGGCATTCGTTCGCATCTGCACTGGTTATGTCCGGCACGTCGTTGTACAAAGTCCAGAAGCTGCTTGGACACTCACAGAGCACGACGACGGAAATTTATTCTCACTTACTTCCTCAGCATCTTCACAATGAGGTGAACATATTAGCTGCAAGATTCAAACTTCAGCGAGAACAGGAGAATTGATGCTGAGGCTGAGTGTCTTGATTGTGTTTAACGGATGTGATACATTCACCAAGACGAAAGAAGGTGAATGTATGCCTAAGACAGCAACGATAGCGGTGAGAATTGAACCTGAAGTCAAACGCGACGTGGAAAAGATACTCAGCAAAGTAGGATTGAGCACTGCTGAGGCAGTGAATGTTTTTTTCAGGCAAGTTCAGCTTACTAAAGGAATTCCGTTCCCTGTGGAGATTCCAAATAAAGAGACAAGGAAGGCAATTGAAGACAGCCGTAAAGGAAGGAATCTCCGCAAGGCGAAAAATGCAGCCGAGCTATTCAAAGAGCTTGGCATTTAATGTTCGCTCCGGTATATACGAAGCGGTTTCAAAAAGATGTTAAGCTCGTAGCGAAAAGAGGAAATGACACTGAAGCCATGAAAGAGACTATCACACTTCTCTTAGAAGGAAAACCGTTAGAAGCGAGATATAGAGACCACAAGCTCCATGGTGAATATGAAGATTGCAAAGAATGCCACGTTCAGCCGGACTGGTTGATAATCTATCGCCTTGTTGGAAATGAATTGCATTTCCTTCGTACTGGTACACATGCAGACTTATTCGAGTAATTGGTGAACGATTCGCAGTGAAGGGATCGCTGTGGAATGGAATCTTTGCCGTCAAATTGCCTCATGGCGCGTCCTTCTCAATCGAAAGACAAGCGGGGGATTTAGCGAACCTATAAGTTGACGCGATAGGAACTAAAAAGGTACTTCCGCAGCCTTTTCAAGCGGGTGCCAAGAGGCGCAAAAGGGGTGCATATACCAATAGTAAAATGGCACTTTCATTTCATTTCCAAAGAATAAAAACGGCGAAAATGAACGAGGAACGAAGAAAAAGGCGAATGTAAATGAAACCGACCATGTTCCATCATGCAAGGGTTTAGGTTCTTCTCAGCCGACAAAAGACGGATGCGAAACGAGCGTGAGAGAGATGCAGGTGTTTGCGAAAATTTTGGCAGTTCGGTTCGCTTTCGGATCCGATTGTAATTGCATGATGTTCCTCTGTTTTGTATTTTGTTACAGCAATTGTAATCATTCAAAACTTCCGCGACTCAAACGAGTTCTTGACAATTGCCCTTTCGTGAATTGCACGGCATCGGAAGTGCCGGAATGACACGAAGGGCAATTGTTCTTTTTGGGTTTGAGAATAAGAATCAGTTGGCATCATGGTGCATCATGGTTGGCACTAAACTTGGCACTCAGTTGGCACTATGAAAGCCAAAGTTGGCACTTTCGCTGTTCCAACTGAAAAAAGAAACGGCGAAAATAGGAAGAATTCAACTGGAGAGGTGGCCGAGTGGTTGAAGGCAACGGTTTGCTAAACCGTCATACTCTGTAAAGGGGTATCGAGGGTTCGAATCCCTCCCTCTCCGCAGTTTCAGAATTTATTCAAACATTTATCGAGGGTTCTGATCCGAAGGCTCATGCGCCTCTGGCGCAGAATCACTCCCTCTCCGCAGTTTCAGAATTTATTGAAACATTTATCGGGAGTTCTGATCCGGAGGCTCATGCGCCTCTGGCGCAGAATCACTCCCTCTCCACTCGACTGCGTTCCGGAGGAGCACGGAACTTAGTCGAGCAGGCTCGACTTATCGATATGTCAGGGAAATAATTGGTTGGAAAGCTGTCCAGTAATCAAGGAGGCATGGAATGTTTAAAGGTTTTTGGTTTGCGTACATTCTAAAAAGTCTTTCGAGAAACTTCTTATATGTCGGCTCCACAAACGCAAAACCCTTCGGGTTTCGAGATTTTGCAAGGCGTTGATTTTAATCAATGCCTACCCTCTTTCCCAAGCTCTGCTTGGGAAAATAGAAGCTCCACTTCCAGAAATGCGTGAAAAGGTATGACACGAAGTAGTTACAGATTCATCGACAAAGATCAACCTCATTTTCTCACCTTCACCGTCGTCGAATGGCTGCCGCTATTCACCAACCCGGCCATCGTGGATATCATCCTCGAGTCACTCAGGTTCCTGCAAAAAGAACGCGCATTCGTTATCTATACCTATGTTATACTCGAGAATCATATACACATCGTGGCTTCGTGCGGCGATCTTGGAAAGACGGTGAAGGAATTCAAATCGTTTACCGCGACACAAATCACAAAGTACTTAGATGAAAATGGATCTCAAAATCTCCTCAGAATACTTCAAAGGGCAAAGTTGGGCTATAAGACCAATCGAAACATCAGGTATGGCAGGAAGGAAGCCACCCTGAGCGGATTTCGTCGCAAGATATGATGAGACAAAAAATAGAATACGTTCACAACAACCCGGTGAAGCGCGGATACGTCGATGAGGCAGAGCACTGGCGCTACTCAAGCGCAAGAGATTATGCAGGCGTCAAAGGTTTAATTGACGTTAAGACCAACTGGTGGGATGAATGAAGCAGAGCTCCATGGGCTTCATTTCCCAAGCGGAGCTTGGGAAAGAGAAAAAAGAAACATCGCAGAAAACTGTTTTAACAGTTTTCCTTTTTGTGAATACGCAAAGAGATTTACGGGACACTACACTGGCGACCGATAAAAAGCCTTTGCTTCGGCGAGCGCAAGCTTTTCCTCTCCTTCGCTCTGCTTCATCAATTCCACCAAGCCGTAGTTCTCCAACAACTCCTCAAGCTTCTCGAAGGTATCAATATCAAGCTGGACTGCCACTTTCTTATTCTGCTCGTCAACTATGTACTTTCGTGGAATGTCGGTCATATTAGGTTTCCTTTTGACTCCAATTTAATAAACGACTTCACATTTGACAAATTAAATGACTGCCAATGAGCTTCACCTTTCATTCTGCTACCACGGAGCGCTCCACACATCGAAGCGATTTGTGAGCTCGTTTACCCCTTGAATATTGCGGCACGCAGGCGCGATTTCTGTGCCAACCGCTCCTGATCTTTATACTGAAGCTGGTAATAAGGCGGTAATAGATTCCGCCGAGTGTATAAGCTCTTCATGAGTCCCCTGTCCCGCATTTTGCCTTTGTGAGAACTATGATTTTCGACGAATGCTGGATGGTTCAACAGCCTGTGCCATCATGATGCTCGTCCTGCCTCGCAGCAGATTTTCTGTCGCCCATTGTATCAGCTGTTTTGTTTCCGTATCGATATTTGCCGTCGCTTCGTCGAGAACAAGTATTTTGTGGATCGTGTGCCAGTGCGCGGGCAAACGAGATAAGCTGCTTCTGTCCGACTGAAATCGCGGCGCCGCGTTCCTTCACGTCTTCTTCGTAAATATTAGGCCGGCCTTTTATAAATTCATCCGCGCCCACGAGCGGCAGCAGCTTTCTGAATCTTGTCGAACGATATGTCTTCATTTCCCAGAGAGATATTCTCAGGAAGTATCCGGGAGAATATCTCTCTGGGAAATGAAGACATATCGTTCGACAATATTTATAAGCTGCCTCGCTCGTGGGCGCGGATGAATTTATAAAGAGCCAGCCTAATATTTACGAAGAAGACGTGAAGGAACGCGGCGCGGCGATTTCAGTCGGACAGAAGCAGCTTATCCTGTTTGCCGGCGAACTGGCACACGATCCACGAATACTTGTTCTCGATGAAGCGACGGCAAATATCGATACGGAAACAGAACAGCTGATACAATCGGCGACGGAAAATCTGCTGCGAGGCAGGACGAGCATCGTGATCGCGCACAGGCTGTTGACCATCCAGCATTCGTCAAAATCATAGTTCTCCACAAAGGCGAAATCCGGGAGCAGGGAACTCATCAAGAGCTTATCACACTCGGCGAATATATTACCGCCTGTACCAGCTTCAGTATAAAGATCAGGAGCGGTTGGCACAGAAATCGCGCCTGCGTGCCGCAACATTCAAGGGGTAAACGAGCTCACAAATCGCTTCGATGTGTGGAGCGTTCCGTGGTAGCAGAATGAAAGGTGAAGCTCATTGGCAGTCATTTAATTTGTCAAATGTGAAGTCGTTTATTAAATTGGAGTCAAAAGGAAGCCTAATATGACCGACATTCCACGAAAGTACATAGTTGACGAGCAGAATAAGAAAGTGGCAGTCCAGCTTGATATTGATACCTTCGAGAAGCTTGAGGAGTTGTTGGAGAACTACGGCTTGGTGGAATTGATGAAGCAGAGCGAAGGAGAGGAAAAGCTTGCGCTCGCCGAAGCAAAGGCTTTTTATCGGTCGCCAGTGTAGTGTCCCGTAAATCTCTTTGCGTATTCACAAAAAGGAAAACTGTTAAAACAGTTTTCTGCGATGTTTCTTTTTTCTCTTTCCCAAGCTCCGCTTGGGAAATGAAGCCCATGGAGCTCTGCTTCATTCATCCCACCAGTTGGTCTTAACGTCAATTAAACCTTTGACGCCTGCATAATCTCTTGCGCTTGAGTAGCGCCAGTGCTCTGCCTCATCGACGTATCCGCGCTTCACCGGGTTGTTGTGAACGTATTCTATTTTTTGTCTCATCATATCTTGCGACGAAATCCGCTCAGGGTGGCTTCCTTCCTGCCATACCTGATGTTTCGATTCGGTCTTATAGCCCAACTTTGCCCTTTGAAGTATTCTGAGGAGATTTTGAGATACCATTTTCATCTAAGTACTTTGTGATTTGTGTCGCGGTAAACGATTTGAATTCCTTCACCGTCTTTCCAAGATCGCCGCACGAAGCCACGATGTGTATATGATTCTCGATTATAACATAGGTATAGATAACGAATGCGCGTTCTTTTTGCAGGAACCTGAGTGACTCGAGGACGATATCCACGATGGCCGGGGGTTGGTGAATAGCGGCAGCCATTCGACGACGGTGAAGGTGAGAAAATGAGGTTGATCTTTGTCGATGAATCTGTAACTACTTCGTGTCATACCTTTTCACGCATTTCTGGAAAGTGGAGCTTCTATTTTCCCAAGCAGAGCTTGGGAAGAGGGTAGGCATTGATTAAAATCAACGCCTTGCAAAATCTCGAAACCCGAAGGGTTTTGCGTTTGTGGAGCCGACATATAAGAAGTTTCTCGAAAGACTTTTTAGAATGTACGCAAACCAAAAACCTTTAAACATTCCATGCCTCCTTGATTACTGGACAGCTTTCCAACCAATTATTTCCCTGACATATCGATAAGTCGAGCCTGCTCGACTAAGTTCCGTGCTCCTCCGGAAAACGCAGTCGAGTGGAGAGGGAGTGATTCTGCGCCAGAGGCGCATGAGCCTCCGATCAGAACTCCCGATAAATGTTTCAATAAATTCTGAAACTGCGGAGAGGGAGTGAATCCGCGCCAGAGGCGCATGAGCCTTCGGATCAGAACCCTCGATAAATGTTTGAATAAATTCTGAAACTGGCGGAGAGGGAGGGATTCGAACCCTCGATAGAGGCTTTAGTCCCCTATAACGGTTTAGCAAACCGCCGCCTTCAACCACTCGGCCACCTCTCCAGTTGAATTCTTCCTATTTTCGCCGTTTCTTTTTTCAGTTGGAACAGCGAAAGTGCCAACTTTGGCTTTCATAGTGCCAACTGAGTGCCAAGTTTAGTGCCAACCATGATGCACCATGATGCCAACTGATTCTTATTCTCAAACCCAAAAAAACAATTGCCCTTCGTGTCATTCCGGCACTTCCGATGCCGCGACTCCATGAAAGGGCAATTGTCAAGAACTCGTTTGAGTCGCGGAAGTTTTGAATGATTACAATTGCTGTAACAAAATACAAAACAGAGGAACATCATGCAATTACAATCGGATCCGAAAGCGAACCGAACTGCCAAAATTTTCGCAAACACCTGCATCTCTCTCACGCTCGTTTCGCATCCGTCTTTTGTCGGCTGAGAAGAACCTAAACCCTTGCATGATGGAACATGGTCGGTTTCATTTACATTCGCCTTTTTCTTCGTTCCTCGTTCATTTTCGCCGTTTTTATTCTTTGGAAATGAAATGAAAGTGCCATTTTACTATTGGTATATGCACCCCTTTTGCGCCTCTTGGCACCCGCTTGAAAAGGCTGCGGAAGTACCTTTTTAGTTCCTATCGCGTCAACTTATAGGTTCGCTAAATCCCCCGCTTGTCTTTCGATTGAGAAGGACGCGCCATGAGGCAATTTGACGGCAAAGATTCCATTCCACAGCGATCCCTTCACTGCGAATCGTTCACCAATTACTCGAATAAGTCTGCATGTGTACCAGTACGAAGGAAATGCAATTCATTTCCAACAAGGCGATAGATTATCAACCAGTCCGGCTGAACGTGGCATTCTTTGCAATCTTCATATTCACCATGGAGCTTGTGGTCTCTATATCTCGCTTCTAACGGTTTTCCTTCTAAGAGAAGTGTGATAGTCTCTTTCATGGCTTCAGTGTCATTTCCTCTTTTCGCTACGAGCTTAACATCTTTTTGAAACCGCTTCGTATATACCGGAGCGAACATTAAATGCCAAGCTCTTTGAATAGCTCGGCTGCATTTTTCGCCTTGCGGAGATTCCTTCCTTTACGGCTGTCTTCAATTGCCTTCCTTGTCTCTTTATTTGGAATCTCCACAGGGAACGGAATTCCTTTAGTAAGCTGAACTTGCCTGAAAAAAACATTCACTGCCTCAGCAGTGCTCAATCCTACTTTGCTGAGTATCTTTTCCACGTCGCGTTTGACTTCAGGTTCAATTCTCACCGCTATCGTTGCTGTCTTAGGCATACATTCACCTTCTTTCGTCTTGGTGAATGTATCACATCCGTTAAACACAATCAAGACACTCAGCCTCAGCATCAATTCTCCTGTTCTCGCTGAAGTTTGAATCTTGCAGCTAATATGTTCACCTCATTGTGAAGATGCTGAGGAAGTAAGTGAGAATAAATTTCCGTCGTCGTGCTCTGTGAGTGTCCAAGCAGCTTCTGGACTTTGTACAACGACGTGCCGGACATAACCAGTGCAGATGCGAACGAATGCCGGAGGGAATGAAAATGCAGCTTATCGTTGAGACCAGCACGCCGGACATACCGTTTGAACTTCTGTGAGGCTGTTCCTTCTTTCAACGGCAATCCTTTTTCATCATGGAACACAGCTTCACTTTCGCACCGGATATTTTGTTTCCGCCCTCTCAGCAAACGGCACAAGTCTTCACTCATCGGCACGACGCGGGAACGCTTGCTCTTCGTTGTGAACCCTTCGCTGTTTTGAATGAGAATCACCTTTGTTGTGAAGTCAATATCCTTCCAGCGAAGGGTAAGCAGCTCTCCAAGTCTAAGACCGGTGAGAAGTGCCATGGTGCATAATTCCTGAAAGTCCTTGTCTTCAATAACTATGAGGAACAGTTCAAATTCCTTTTCGTTGAAGAAAGCCGGTATTGCTTCCGGTGGTTTCGGTTTTTTCACCTTGCGAAAGGGATTCTCTTTGATAAGCTCCCATTGAACAGCCTTCTCGAATGCCGAACGCAGTGCGATATAATATTTCCGTGAAGTCCATTCCGATGCTTCTCCCTTCTTGACACTGAGGAAATGTTCAATCTCACGAATGCCGATTGTGTCCATGGAGCGATTGCCTTCAACTCGAATGAACTCCCGAAACGCCGTCTCATAAGTCTTCTGCGTTTTCTTCGTGTGAACGCCTGAAGAGTATTCGAGAAATTCTTTCTTGAACTGTTCCATCATAGTTTTCTGAGGCGATTTCATTTCGTCAAATCCTTCCAAGAGTGTGTAAGTGTTTCTGTTCCCGTCTCCAATTTTGTCGATGCGAATGTGTCCACAGCGAGAAAGTTTCTGAGTGTGCCTTGATACTCGCTGAACGCCGGACAGTCTTTGAATCTCATTTCGTGTCGTGGAACACTTGTGCTCTTCGTCTGCTCGCTGCGATAGAGCTGCATAGACTCGAACATCGTTCAGCGAGAGTCGTTTATCTTGCAGCAAAGCTGTTGGTATGTTGACACACTCAGCCATTGACTTTACTTTGCAGCTCCTCCATTGCTATTAGAATCAATTCTTTGCCCTTCAGCCCTCATCTCACGGCATGATTTCTCTGCAAACCTTGTGTGTCTTGTGTGATTGCCTACTCCCTTTCTGTTTGGATTCTTTCCAAGCCGAAATTCATAAAGCGGGCAATCTGTGATAATGCAGTTTCTCACTTCGCTTGTACTGTCGTTTGAACATTCGAGACACTTCAAACGGATGGACTTTAAAGGTGATAGCTTATTCATGTTCAGCCTTTCTTCGAGTTCCATCATGGCTTGAATTCGACATACTTCACGCCGTCAACTTCAACGACACGGAATTTTCCAGCGAAGCTGCACATCTTTTCAAGATACCGTTCAGTTGTTTGAGGACTTGCACCAGTATTTTCCGCGCCGGAGTTTATCAAATCCTTCATTAGAACCATTCCTTGTTGTGACACCCGCGTTTCAGTATATCCACGAAATCTTGGTTCATACTTCTCATTCAAAATAATTTGCTTACTTGTTGGTGGTTCGTGGATTTCAACAATCTGATTCTTCAGTTTTGCTTTTCCACGGTGGTTCTTCTTCGCGTTGCAGCTCCGGCAAAGTAGCTGAAGGTTTTCAGGCACGTTGTTGCTGTTATCGTTGTCAATGTGGTCAATGATGAGAGTCTTAGACGTGCCAGCGTTATCACACTTCCGGCAATACTCACCGTCACGCTTTGCAAGGAAAGCGTACCACTTCTTTCGGTCTCTACCGTTCATTCGTGACATAGTATTATCTCCCTTGACCCATTAAACGTTTCCGGTTGAAGCTCTTTTGTGTCGCCGACACCTTTGCATGGGTTCAAAATCTTTGTTTGAATTTGGCTCCTTTTCGTGGTAGTCTTTCTTCGTATAGGCGATAGTATTTCCCCGAAATGAAGAAAGCCGATTGCGAGAGTTACTTGAACTCGCAACCGGCTTTTCGTGTGGTGGTGAACTTATGTAACTTTGATAACTCATGTCATAAAGTTACAGCATCCATCTCCTGCAACGTTTCTAAGATGTTTCAGATTGTTTCAGAAATGTTTCAGTTCGGCTTCTCCTTTGAATAGCTCAATCTTTGCAATGTGACTCGAAGCGTGGCGTCACTTACTTTGCCAAATCCATCCCTCTCCAGTTCCTCAAGCATTTTCATCTTGATTTTTTTGTTCACGGTTTGACCAGGTTTGCATTCGTAATCTTGAGCAAGGGCATTCACAGTCTTTTTGAGCGCACCATGTTCTTTCTTGTTTACCTTTTCTGTTGTGTCATGTTTCGTTGAGTTAGAAACTTTCGGCTGCTCGGCTTGGTTGTCCGTCTCTTCGATAAATATTCCTTCCCAATACTTACCGACCTTTAACTTTGCGAAAGCGTCAACGATTGCTTCATGGTACTGAAGCCATTTAAGCTCAGCGTAGTCCCCCCTTTTGTCCAATTCATCATAAAGCGGTTCCTCAACAGAGTGCTTATCTCTTTCTCTCCACAATTCATTTCTTTTGTCGTGCCAAAAATCGCTGCGCTCTCTCATGTTTTCAGATTCAGTGAATCCGTCCATCTCATGTTTGTAGGATGCAATCATACGTTCATTGCCCTTGGAATCTCTACTGAACCTATGAGACACATAAAATCCATTAAGTTTTATGTCCTTGTCGCTGTCCTTGAGGAAGTCATTGAACTCCTTCTCATATATCGGCGGAAAAGCAAAATCTAACTTTCGCTGCGTTGTCTTTCTCTGTCTTCCCACGTTCCACCACACGAAAATAAAAACCCCTTACCGCTGCCGGATAGCTCGCCACAAGCTATTAAGCGATAAGGGGCAAATTCCCTCAGCAAAGAGGAAACTAAAATACTATTTCAGTGTGGCGAACTTCCGGCTGTTCAATGTACCATTAAGTGAATTTCCTTTCAAGATGCCTGCGAATCTCGTGCTCTGTAAATTGAGAAAAGAAATTCAGCGGTTTCTTCCTTCCGATAGCCATTCAACCTTATCATAGCCGTTGCTCTTATTGCGCGTCACAGAAACGAGAGTATGAAGGATGTCAAAAGAGGTAGCTGGTTTCTCATTATAATTATCTTCCCATGCTTTTCTGCTATCGTAGATGTTCACGAGAAGAAAACTTTCACCATCGTATTGTTCGCGCAGGGACGTTGCCAATTTAAGAACTTCGTCTTTTGTTGAGGACTCATTAACCAAGATGTCCATTCCTATCCCATTATCTCCGGCATTCCATTGACGAAGGGTTTGATAACTAATAAGATCGGTCGCAGGAGAGGGAGAATGGTGCGGCTCCATTAGATAACCGATGAGCAGTACCACTACTATGGTGGCACATCCAAAGCTGAGAATTTTTTCGAAGCTGCTTCGGCTATTCCAATTCTTTTTCCAAATATCAAAAGTTTGTTTGGTGGTGAATTCCTTACCGCCGCATCGTTTGCAGGCTTCGGCATAATAACGATTGTCTTTCCCGCAGCGGGTGCAAAATTTTTTCCCAAACAAATTACCTTCTTTTCGTGACGGCGGAGTGTGGCTGCCGCTTAATGCCGTTCCACAGTTCACACAAAAGGCGCTTCTCTCTTCGTTCTTTTGTCCGCAATTTGTACAGAACATATCAACCTCCCGATTTTTGCTAAATGAATTTCTTGGAAAGGACGGTCATACTTAATCATCACCCGCTTGAATATCCCTATAGGAAACGCTGTCGATTGTCCATGAAAACTTGTAGAAATGTTCGACCCCTTCAATTTGAATTGGTAGATAGAAGAGAAGTGAATCACCTTGAAGCGCAAGGTTGTATTTTATCCATTCAGGGTGACCTTGATCGTATTTCGGAAGAACTCCCACATGCAACCAAGAACCGTCAGAAAAAGCCACCTCTCTATCGGGTTGCACGACCTCATCACTGTATGTTGCAGATGGTGGAACGATAGTCGGAGCCATTGATTTTTCGAAATCTCCATATCTAATGCCTGAATGGACAATTTTGCTTGATTGACCACCAACAACAATTGTAGCATCATCCCAAAAAATTTTAATCGGCGATGACCACAAATTCTTAATCTCGAATTTAATTCTCTCAGGAATTAAGATAGCTTCAATTTTCAAAGTATCATTGTTCAATTCGATAGCTGTGCCTTCCCGTGGAGTTGTTTCATAAGAAAAGAAATGTCCAGAAGCGCAACCACTAAACGTAATAACAACAAAAAGCAGAAAGAGATTCTTCATCTCAACCTCCTAATTTTTTGATTATCCATAATGAAATTACAGACTCCACACCAAAGAACAAATGCTGCTCGCAGCCATGACCAGCAAATTATCTTTCATCTCAACTCGTTTCTTTTCGCTCTCTGAACAGCATCTACCTCGAATTTCTCAGTCTTTTCCAAAACGTCAAACTGGTGCAGCCCTTTGTTTATCTCTGAATGCAGTTGCTGAGGGAGTAGGTGAGAATAGATTTCTGTTGTCTTGCTGGCTGTCGCCAAACAGCCTCTCCGTTCGGAGAAACAAGCGAGGGATTGAAAATGTACCATGGCGTTTATCAGTAAGTTACTAAACCTTCAATGCTACCAAGAGCTTGGGGAAGGCTTCTTTTATCTGTAAGTTTTGAAAATCCATAAATCCTGTTTCAAGACAGACAGGTAGTTATGTCTTAGGGTTCTGGCATCTTTAAATCCTTGAAACTTCAACCAGACATCATCGCTGAAATAATTGAGTTCATGGCATTCACTCTTTTTGTTGTGATCCCTTAGCTGCCACAGGGGGGACAAAGTGTGTGGCTCAATTAATGTTGCGATACATGGGACGGCTATGTAATAAGATTTTGAAACGCGGTTAATCTCGGAAATAACTTTGCTCAGTTTCTCTATCGGTTGAATGTGTTCTAACGTCCCGATTGAAATTGTTATATCGAAAAAGTTATCGGGAAAATCAATCTTCTCAGCGTCCATCAAGATAAATTTCAGGTTCTTGGCTTCTATCTTAGACTCATAAACGTCTATGCCGTACAGATTAAATCTTTCATTGTTAAACAAGAATCTCAGAAAGTCTTTACCACAATTACATCCGACATCAAGCAAAGAAATCTTTGACCCAAATATTTCTAAATCGTTATTAGCTAACATATTGAACACGAAGTCGAATCTTTTCCTTTTCAGATTTTCAGCCAACTTCGATTTTTGCCATTGCCCTAAAATTCTATTCAAACTTCAATCCTTCTTGAGCTTCTTTGTGTCTAATTTCGAGGTCGTGTTCTTCAATCTCTTGTCGGCGTTGTGAACTGTGCTGTCGGTCTCCCGATAAATCGGGAACGATAGGGGTCTAAGAAAACTCTCAGCATTACTCGCAAGTTTTTCCTAAAAAGTATTTTAGCTAAACACCATGAGAAATGCAAACGGCGGAAAAGATAGACAGCCAAGAACGAGCTTTACGGTGGATTACTCGACTCAATTTGTTGGCTCTGTGAGCTTGCTGTCAGATACTCCACAATCGGAAGCTCCCTTCAAAGTGCCAAACTGGTGCAGCCCTTTGTTTATCTCTGAGTGCAATTGCTGAGGGAGTAGGTGAGAATAAATTTCCGTTGTCTTACTCGTTGAGTGTCCAAGCAGCTTCTGCACTGCGTACAGCGACACGCCGGACATGACCAATGCTGAAGCGAACGAATGCCGGAGGGAATGAAAATGCAGTTTGTCATTGAGTCCAGCACGCCGAACGCATTTCTTGAAATTGTGTTCGATTGTGCCGTCACGAAGTTTCTTTCCGAACCGATTTGAGAACACAAATTCAGATTCCGAACGAATGTTTTCTTTCCGGTTCAGCAGCATCTTTGAAAGTTCTTCGCTTAGTGGTACGACGCGGGAACGCTTGCTCTTCGTTGTAAACGCTTCGCTGTTCTGAATGAGAATCACCTGTGTCGTGAAATCTAAATCCTTCCAGCGAAGGGCAAGCAGTTCACCAAGTCTAAGCCCTGTGAGAAGTGCCGTGATGCAGAGTTCAGCAAAGTCTTTATCCTTGTTCGCTGAGAGAAACAGCCTGAAATCGGATTCTGTGAAGAACGCCGGAAGGATTTCCCTCACCTTTGGCTTTGAGACTTTCCGAAATGGATTCACTGAGATGAAATGCCACTGCACAGCCTTCTCAAACGCTGAGGCAAGGGCAATGTAATATTTCCGCGCCGTCCATTCAGACGCTTCCACTTTCTTGACGCTGAGGAAATGTTCAATCTCTCGAATGCCGATTGTGTTCAAGCAGCGATTGCCCTCAATTCTCAGCCATTCCCGAAACGCTGTTTGGTAGGTTCTCAAAGTTTTTGCCGTGTGAACGCTCGAAGCATAGGCAGCATACTGGTTCACGAACTCAGAGAATAGAACCGCCTCCAGCTTTTTCTTTGCTTCGTACTCTTCACGCTTGAAGTCTCGAAGGAATTGGAGTGCATCTGGTTTTTTCTTTGAAGCCGTGGAAACTTTGTGTCGGACTCCGTTTTCGTCTTTGAAGAATAGGTAATAAACGCCGCCGATCTTAGAGAGGAACATCACTCACCTCGTTTCATTGAGGTGAAAATCAGAATCAGAGTGCCAAGGTAAGTGCCATGTTGGTTAGAAAGTCTTCAATTGCAGGGATTTTTAGCACCTTGTAGGGAGTTAGCAAACCGTTGCCTTCAACCACTCGGCCACCTCTCCAGGTTGAAAAGTTTGTTTTTTTGCATTGCAATTAACAGAAGAACAATTATCCAGAAGTCGTTTGAATCGCCGGACGTTTTGAACAGAGCTAATTGCTTTGATAAAATACAAAACCAAGCGACATCATGCAATTACACATGTTGGAGTGTCGTCATGAGTGCCGTGCATACTTTTTGATTTCTTTGAAGAGCTTTGACTCCGTTCCCACGAGCATCTCCGTTGTCGAAAGAGCCAATCCGATGCTTCGACCGTTCTTGGTTGCCGTTCGTGCCACTACATCTTTCAATGTCAGGCCATCAAAGACAAATTTGAATTGTTCTTTTGTCCATTTGAGGGGAATGGTCAATTTAAGCTCCTGGAGGTCGATATTCTCGGGAAAGTTCTCCAGCAGATCATAAGTTATCGATGGGTTTTGATAAAAGCCTCTCAATTTTGCATCGCTGAGAAGTTGGGTCTCGTTCAATACTCGTCGCTTATTGTTCTCAGTGAGCGCATATTCCGAATGAGGAATGTTTCCATCCATTAGAACTTTTTTCTCCAAGAGGATTCCTGCTGCTGCATATCCCTTCTTGACTTTCTCAAACGTTTCTTCATCCATAAAAGCCAACCTGCCTTTTCTGCTATTTCCCTAATAGTTTTCTATAGCCTAAATATAGTGGTTGCGTGTCCCCTTTACAATTTCTTTGTTGCTGATAAATTTATAGTGCTGCACGATGTCTTAGCGAATATTTATTTAACAAAACAAAGGCCAGAATGCCACAGATTTCACCGATTCTATTCACATTCAGGATGAATTCTCCGGAAATGAATAAATCAGCGTAATCCTGAGCCTGAGGCTCATGCGCCCGCGGTGCAGTGGCTTCATTGGTTTGTGATATGCACAATCTCTAATGTTTTCAATTGAAGTTGACCAATTTTTGCACTAAATTACCGTCTAATTTGGAGGTAAAATGTTAGCAGTAGTTGAAATCGCCGGAAAGCAGTTCAAGGTCAGCGAGCAAATGAATGTCGTTGTTCCGAAACTGCAGGCTAAAGTCGGCGACAAAATTAAGATAGATAAAGTCCTTCTCGTCGAGAATGAGAATTCTAAAACTATCGGCAACTCCGTTGTCAAGGGCGCAGTTGTTGAAGCGACGGTTGTCAACCACGATCGAGATGACAAAATCGTCGTTTTCCGCAAAAAAGCGAAGAAGACTTTCAAAAGGACAAGAGGGCACAGACAGGAATTCACTACGATTCATATAGACAGCATTCAGCCAAAGGCTGATGCGCCTGCGGCTCAAAAGCAGACAGTTTAAAGAAACAGAAGGAGTTTATCATGGCACATAAGAAAGGCGGCGGCAGCTCGCGAAACGGCCGCAACAGTAATGCACAGCGGCTCGGCGTCAAGACGTTCGGCGGAGAAAAAGTGACGGCCGGTAGCATCATCGTTCGGCAGCGCGGCACAAAGATTCTGCCGGGAGAAAATGTTGCCGTTGCAAAAGACGACACCCTCTTTGCATTAACGGACGGTTCGGTCAAATTCGAAACATACAGAAGAGTTAGAAAAAGAGTCAGCGTTATTCCTCAGGGCGCGAACAAAAGCTAATTCCGAAAGGATTTGAGATGAAAATTACCGTTGTCGGCGCCGGAAACGTGGGCGCGAGCGTAGCTCAACGATTGCTTGACAAAGAACTTGCAAATGAAGTTGTTCTCACGGATGTAGTCGAAGGTTTGCCGCAAGGGAAGGGACTCGATATGCTCGAGTCGTCTCCCGTGCTGGGCAGCGATGCGAAGATTGTCGGCGCAAATTCTTACGATGCAACGGCCGGGAGCGACATTATAGTAATTACCGCCGGAATCGCGAGAAAGCCCGGAATGAGCCGCGATGATTTGCTTGCGACAAATGCCGGAATCCTCAAATCAGTAACGGAGCAAATTGCACCGCTATCTCCCAAGAGCATTATTGTGGTTGTGTCGAATCCACTCGATGTAATGGCTTACGTGGCATTGAAGGTAAGCGGCTTCGACAGGACACGCGTTATCGGAATGGCAGGCGTTCTCGACACGGCAAGATTCAGGACCTTTATCGCGACCGATCTTAATGTTTCTGTCGAAGACGTTCACGCGTTTGTTCTCGGCGGTCATGGCGACTCCATGGTGCCGCTCGTGCGATATACTTCCGTGGCCGGAATTCCATTGACCGAATTGATGAGCGCGGATAAAATTGAAGAGCTTGTGAAGCGAACTCGCGAGGGCGGCGCGGAAATCGTATCGCTGCTGAAAACCGGAAGCGCATACTATGCTCCTTCAGCATCGGTTGCTCAGATGGTAGAAGCTATTGCAAAGGATAAGAAGAGAATTCTTCCTTGTTCCGTTTATTTGAAGGGCGAATACGGAATGAATAACGTCGTCATTGGCGTCCCCGTGAAACTCGGCAAGAATGGAATAGAGCAGATCATGGAAATTAAACTCACCGATTCGGAAAAAGCCGAACTCAAGAAGTCTGCCGACAACGTCAAAGCAAACATGGCAAAAGTGAAGCTCGGCTGAGGCAAATTTGCGCTTAAGCACGGAAGAAATATCCACCTTAAGAAACGCACTGCAGGAATTGGATGCGGATGCGAAGCTATATTTGTTTGGCTCCCGCGTGGATGACAAAAAACGGGGGGGGGATGTTGACCTTCTTATCGTTTCCAAGAAGGTGGACAAAAAGCAGGTGAGGCAATTGCGCCACAGTTTTTTTGAAAAGTTTGGTGAACAAAGAATTGATATAGTTATCGACAACGGCGAAATGCAAGATCCCTTCGTGAAAAGAATCTATAAAGAAGCCGTCCCCCTATGAGCAGTGAGCTTCTTCGAGCGAACATCGAAGCGCTTCGAAAACAGGCAAACTGGCTCGAGAGGTCTTTTAATCAATGTTCAGCGATTGGAATCAAGACGGAATATTCATCCGCTGAGTTTGACAGCTTCGAGACTCTATCGGGCAGATTTGCAAGAAGCATCGATTTTCTCGTCAGGAAAACTCTCAGGTCATTAGATGATGTTGAGTTTGAAAGTCAGGGTACGCTGGTGGATGTTGTTAACAACGCACACAAGCGGGGCTTATTTAAAGATATTAATGATATGACAGCCATGAGAGAATCTAAGGAACGATCTCGTCCACGAGTATCTTGATGAAGATTTGAAAAGTAGTTTTGGTGAACTTCTGGAATTGACCCCGAAACTGCTAGACATCATGTCGGATACCATCCGTTACTCAGCGAAATATCTTAAAGGGATGGCAGAGCAATGATATTAACTTTTAATCTTCAGCTTCATTATCGTGCGTGTGCCATGGCGTTTGAATTCAAAGGCGACGCTATCCATCAGCGATTTCATAATGTGGATTCCTCTGCCGCTCGGCTTTAGTAGATTTTCCGGGAGGAGGGGGTCGGGCAAATCTTTCGGGTTGAATCCACCGCCTTCATCTTCCACAACTAAAGTTACCTCTTTATCTCTATAATCGACATCCAGCAGGACTTTTTTTGCCGGATCATTTTTGTTGCCGTGTACCATGGCATTGTTCACTGCCTCGCTTGCGCTGACGAGCAAATTATGCTTATCGGATTCCGAAAGATTGAGTCTGCCGAATATTCCTTCCAATTTGCCTTCGATTTCTCTGAAGGCAGTCTTCCTGACGTTGATTGTTATATGTTCATGTAGATTCGGCATTAAATAATATATCGTACGGTTAATTCGAAATTAGGATAAACGACCGGGTTTTGCAATGTTTGTTTGGATACTTGATACCAGCCGTCCATTTTCAATTGCAGATGAGACATGTTCATAGAAATAAAGGCAGTAGGTCCTGAGCTGGTTTGCTGAGAGGCGAACTGCTTTTCAACGGCTGTTGCGTAATCATATTGAGTAAGCGAAAGATATTTGTAGCCGGCTCCGTATCGGATGGCCCCTGAACCGAAGAGGAGAGAAAACCACAGTGTTTGATCGACGAAATAATTCAATGGATACTCCGAAAAACTAGCCCAATCAAGCTCACCTCTGGCATAGAGTTTTGTGTCAGTGAGGAAAAAAGCCGATATGCGGGAAGTAATATTGGCGGTTGTCGAGTCGAGAAACGACGCCTGTCGAAACGAAAAGCTGTGTACTTGTGAAAAAGCTTCGTAGTCGTAGACCGTATAGTTGGCAAGTACTTCGAAGCGATTGAACGAACTGAACCTTGAATCCGAATAAGCTATTATAGGAAAGAGTTTGTAGACAAGGTTCCTGTTATTGTTAGCGCTGCGTTGAGCGTCTATATATACGATATGGGTGAGGTCGGTTTCGATTCCAAAACCGGCGTTGAAGAACGGACTGAACTCATCGCTGACGACTAAAGCGACGGTATTGGTAAGCTCGTCACGGTCATCGAAATTCTGATCGCTTGGAGTATCATATCGGAAGAGGGAAGCCAATCCTGTGAGATTCGAAGAGATATTTCCGAAATGCAAGAGTAATTGAGCCGCGAGGGTGTTTGTTGTTCCGACGCTGTTCAACTGTGCCTGATCTGAATCTTCCTGTGCTATGATTGAATTTACCGCGGAAACATTGAGGAGCCCGTGCGTTTCCGTCCTTTCGGAGTGTACCATGTTGATTGCCAGTGTGTCGTTGAATACATTCGACAGCAGGCTGCCCGCGGCGTTAAAGTTGGAGAATTGGATTCTCGTATCATAGTTGTCAGTCGGATCGTTTGCTGTTTTGTACCGATAAACAAGCTGGACCTGCTGCTGACTGAAGCTCGATTGAGCATTCAGCTGAAAAAAAAGAATCGGCATCGTAAGCTGGCCGCCGAAGGAGCCTACAGTTTCAGTTCTATCCTGTATGTTATTCGTTATGCCGAATGCCCTCTGGACAGATGAATCGGCGAGCAGGTAAAAATCGCGGAGTTGAGACCCGTAAGCGCCGAAAAACGAAAGCGAATCGTGAGGTGAGAATGCCTGCGAATATACGACCGCTGCAGACTTATCGTAGCTGCGTCGTGGGAGAATCTCATCGTCCTGCAGAGTCAATGATGGCACAAGCTGCGTGCCTTCGGTGGGAGAGAAGACTGTTGCCCCATGTAAACTGTAGGTAAAGCCGCTATTGCTCACCCCGGCTTGTCGATCCCAGTCATTTCCGATTCCTGCCAGAGCCGTGTCTTTTCCTGTTGCAAATTGAAGTCCCCCCAGGATCGTGGAAGTGCCGACGGAGTTGAGCCCGATTTCACTATTGTCGCTGACATAACCTGACTGAAACTGCCCGAAGCCGTAAACGTTCCCGAAGATTTTGCGTCTCATCTGTGTCCAGAAATTCTCCTCATCGCGAATTAGATTCTGCTGGCCCCTTATCACAACTGAGTGAAAAATCTCGCTAAGTGTATCCTGAAAATCATTAGTGTCCCAGTTTAAGGCAGCAATGCCATTCCAGCTTGCTGTTGTTAAAGTCTGGTCAAATCCTGTCAGGATGGAGTTATAGAGCGGAATTTTGACGGTGTCTTGTCCCGGCGTAGGCCGGGTCGCTTCGGACGTTTGAGAGAAGGATCTTGAATTGATAAGCAGGAGAATAGCGAATGGAAACGTAAACATCCTGCAAACTTGTCTCGTCCGTTCGGACAGCATAACATGCAGAAAAATAGAAAGCGGCAGGAATAATGATTTGTAGAAACTATATAGTCCCTTATGGCATTGGCGGCTGCTTTGCGATATCAACGGTCAATTTCCTTTCCGGTGAAACTTCGTTCGCATTTCTAAATTTCATCTTCAAGAAAAATGTCTATTAATTTCTCCTCGGTGGAGTCGCCTATGTTCTCTAATAGGGCTTTTTCTAAGAAGCCTTTCGTATTGCCAAAATCCTCTCGGGCATATTCGCCCGCGATTATACCTTTGTTTATGAAGTAAACTTTGTCGCAAACATTTTCGACTATGTCAAGGAGATGCGAGCTGTAAAACACCGCGCCGCCATGAGCGGTGAACGATTTGATAAATCGCTTTAATGAAACCACGGCCTGGACATCGAGGCCATCGGTCGGCTCGTCTAAAATCAATATTTCCGGTTTGAAAACGAGTGCCATGCTTATAACGACCTTTTGCTTCGTACCCTTCGAGAGGTTTTGTAAAGGCTTCTTCAAAAAGTCTTTGAATAAAAAAACTTCAGACAGGAATTGGAATTTCTTAAGCGCTCGCTTCTTATCGGACTGTCTCAAGAGAGCTGCGAGCGCAATTGTTTCGATCGGGGTTAGCGATTCGTAAAGCTTCGGCGATTCCGGAACATATCCGATAGCGGTTTTCGGATGGAGCGTTTGCCGCGTTTCCGAGGAAATCCTTGATTGAGATTTTGTACCTGCATGGCCGGAATTCGGAAGTTCTAATCCGGAAAGCACTCTGACTTTGCCGGAGTCCGGTTTCTCAAGCCCGACGATGATCCGTGCTGTTGTTGTCTTGCCTGCGCCGTTCGGACCTATGTACCCGCACGCACTTCCTTTCTCGACATGAAATGAGATTGAATCAAGCGCAGGCTGACCTGAAAATGCTTTGCTGACTCCTGTGAATTCAATCATCATAATTTAATATAACACTAAAATAGATCGCTGGCCGACTTTCGTACATTTTGATTGATCGCTCCTGGGATAACATTCCGCAAATATAAGTGATTAGGTGTGAATGATTAAGCTGAACACTTCATGTAAATCTGGCTTTCTGTCATATCGAGATAGTTGAGTGCCCCGTGGCCGGCGTTGGATTGCAGTCTTAACATTTCATTGCGGCCTGTCAAGGTTTCATCTGACTTTGAAAGAATCGGGGGCGATGAATTTTCTCAAGAGACCTTGGCAACGTTTCTAATGTCTGCCCTAAATCTTCATTTCATGATATCCGAAACTTTGCATTGGGGCGAATATTTCAGAACAACCTTTGCAAGGTCGCTTGATAACAGACTTTTAGGGCCGTTCATCGTCTGAACTATCTGAGAAACTTTGAAGAATTCCTTGATTAAGTCTCTCGACGAAAGTCCGGTCCAGTTTTCTTCCGCAGTTATGAAGAAACGTTCGAACCCCTCACTATTATGTTCGATAGCTTTCATAAATGCCTGAGAAACGTCATGCACGCCGACCCACGCCCACAGATTTTTGTACCAGCTTTTGTAATCGGAAATTAGGGCTCGATACTTCTCGCGCTCGTTGTCCTCCGGAACCCAGACCCAGGGGAAACGTAATGCAACTGCGCTTATGCCATATGCGCGAGCAAAACTCTTCATCGTTTCTTCCGCGCATAATTTACTCAGCCCGTGTGTGTCTTGCGGTTCCAGCGGATGCTGCTCGTCGATAGGGAAGTATAGTGGTGGGCGCGGATTCTTTGCAAACGGAAAACCGAGGACGGTGTCCGTCGATGCAAAAAGGACTTTCTTGACACCGCTCACAGCGGCGAAATGCATTATGTTGAACGTCCCTAAGGTATTGACGTAAAAAGTTTCATCCATCTCGGCGTTCGATGGGCTCGGATGGGCGCCTGCCAAATGGATTATTGCATCGAATTGTCCGGTGATTGATTTCAGAGTAACACTTTTTGTTACGTCGACATTATAGTACTTCACGTCGAAGCCGGGCGCGACTTTATCGGCGACAGCAACGTCATATTCCGATGCCAGGTCTTGTGAGATGTATTTCCCGACGAGTCCGGCTCCTCCTGTTATCAGTAGTTTTTTCAAATGGTAAAGTTATCTCCTTTCCTCGGGCTGAAGATGCTCCCGTATCCGGATTGATTTAAAGTTTGCGTAAGTGCGAATTGCTCCTGCGGCTCTCCATGAACTAAATAAATGTTTCGCAGCTTCTTATTGTCGAAATTCTTCACGAAGCCGACGAGATCATTATGATCCGCATGTGCGGAGAATGAATGCATCTCCACGACTTCGGCTTTCAGCTGATATTCATCTCCGAAAATCTTCAGAGCCGGCTGGTGTTCGGTGATTCGCCTTCCGAGAGTGCTTTCCGCCTGATATCCTACTATGATTATTGTATTCTTAGGATCGGTAATATTATTTGCAAGGTGATGAAGTATCCTGCCGCTTTCACACATTCCCGATGCGGAAATTATTACGATCGGCTCCTTGAAATCATTGAGCTTCTTCGAATCCTCGACGTTTTGAATGTAATTTATGTACCCGAAACCGAACGGGTCATCGTGCTCCATCACCATTTTGAAGATCTCTTTATTGAAACATTCGGGGTGCAGGCGGAAAACTTCCGTTGCATTGACGGAGAGCGGGCTATCCACAAAAACTGGAATCCGAGGAAGGACTTTGCTTTCGAACAGGCGATGAATCGTGTAAGTGATTTCTTGTGTTCGCTCGACGCTGAAAGCGGGGATTATCACTTTGCCGCCGCGCTTAAGTGTCCTCAGAATAACTTCCGCAAGCTTGCTATCCATGCCTTCAATCGGATCATGGAATTTACCGCCGTACGTGCTCTCCATAATCAGGAAATCGGCATCGTGCACGACCTCCGGATCTCTCAATATCGGAAGCCCCTTGCGGCCGAGGTCGCCTGTAAAGAAAAGCGTTTTCTTCTTGCCGTCGTCATCGATACTGAGCTGCACCATTGCGCTGCCGAGAATATGTCCGGCGTCTAAAAATGTGAGCTTCACTCCATCGGATATCGTCGTCTCCCTGTGGTATGATACCGAAACGAACAGTGGCATTACTTCCAGAGCATCTTCGGTCGTGTAAATGGGCTCGATGGGAGTCTCATGCCTTTTGACTAATTTCTTGTTCAAGAATGCCGCGTCTTGTTCCTGAATCTTAGCGCTGTCGGCAAGCATGATTCCGGCAAGGTCGCGGGTGGCAGGAGTAGCGTAAATCGTCCCGGTGAATCCTTGCTTGACTAAATTAGGGAGATTCCCGCTATGGTCGATATGCGCATGAGAAAGAACCACAGTATCGATCTGTGCAGGATGAAAAAGATCGAAGTTTCTATTTGTCCTGTTACTCTCTGCGCGCTTCCCCTGATAGAAGCCGCATTCGAGCAGGATTCTTTTGCCGTTCACATCGAGAAGATGCATCGAGCCTGTCACGGTCTGCGCCGCGCCGATAAATTGTAGTTTCATTTCTTGGACTCTAATATGGTGTACTGAAATATATTATGCTTGTCTTAGTGATTCAAGATAGGCTTGCCCTGGTGCAGGCCAGGGAAGCAACAAAAGCAAAATAAGGTACTGGAGCGCAAGAGAGAAAAAGGCGAGCCGGACTGTAAATTGGATTTGTGAGGATCAATGCGTTGGAAATCTGTCCCGGCCAGTTTTCATGATCTTCGGCCAAAGCGCAACATCGCTCAAGGAAACTTCGTTTGTACCAGGTGTGGCTCATTTAGAATCCCTTTATAATCATTTCTATCCAAAATCAAACCGGAATGTACAAAAGTGAAATCCCCGAACGAAGCTCTAAACCTTGCGAAAATGACGGGAACATCTACCGGTATTGGAAGAGACTTTTGCCGCCATGAAATGAATCATGATCATGTTCGTTCCCGAAGCAGCCATCGGACACATCGCCGTACCATGATTGTTCCATTGACTGCCGGACCTTGGAAGGAATCTCATTGATTATAAACCTATTTTTTTGTATTTTATTCAAACAAATCAATGGTATGAAATGACTCAGCCCCTCAATGTTTTATTTTTGTCCTCCGAAGTGTTTCCATTTGCGAAAACCGGCGGGCTTGCGGACGTTGCGAGCGCTCTTCCTCAATCCTTGAAAGAAATTGGAAACGACATCAGGCTGGCAATTCCTCGCTATGGATTCGTGAGTGAACGAAAGTTCCGAATTCACGAGATTATTCGGCTGAAAAACATAGACATTCCGATCGGGAAAAAAACGGCAAAGATGAATGTTAAATCTTCTTTCCTTGTCGGTGAACGCACGAAAGTTCAAATTTATTTTATCGATAGCTCCGAGTATTACGGAAGGGCCGGTATTTATCAAGACCCGAGGTCCAAGAAAGATTATGCGGACAATGATGAGCGTTTCATATTTTATTCGCGCGGAATCTTTGAAATCCTGAAGCGTCTCGGATGGGTGCCGGACATTATTCATTGTAATGATTGGCAAAGCGGACTTGTGCCGGTGTATCTTAAAAAAATTTACAGCCGCGATCCCTTCTTCAAGAAAATTAAGACAGTGTTCACGATCCACAATGTCGCATACCAGGGAAACTTTCCAAAGGAGACCTTTCAGAAGACCGGATTGCCCGCCGACGTGTTCACCTCCGACAACGCTGAGTTCTACGGAAATTTCAGCTTCATGAAGGCTGGCATCGTGTATTCGGATTATATTACTACCGTCAGCGAAACTTATGCGAAGGAGATTTCAGACAGCTCGGAGTACGGCTGCGGCATGGAAGGGATTTTAAAAAAGAGAAGAAAAGTATTCGCCGGGATAGTCAATGGAATAGACTACTCGATCTGGAATCCTGATCTGGATGCGTATCTTCCTTTCAAATACAGTGTGAAGACGTTCGACGCCAAAGTGGAAAATAAAAAATATTTATTGAAGCGATTTGACATGAAATACAACCCGAAAGTACCTCTGATCGGCATGATAACTCGCTTGGTGGAACAGAAGGGAATTGACCTGGTCATTGCAGCTCTTCCCGACCTGATGAAAATGAACGTGCAGTTTATTTTGCTCGGAACGGGCGAGAAAGGATACCATGCCAAGCTGGAGACGCTTGCAAAGAAATATCCCGAAAAGTTCGCCCTTGAGCTCGTTTATGACGACGAGCTTTCACATCTCATCGAGGGAGCGGCCGACATTTTTCTGATGCCAAGCAAATTCGAGCCGTGCGGGCTGAATCAGCTCTACAGCTTGAAATACGGAACCATTCCGGTAGTGCGCAAGACCGGCGGGTTGGCCGATACCGTTAAGGAATTTAACGCGCAAAAAGGAATGGGCACCGGGTTTTTCTTCGAGGCGTACAAAGCGCATGAGATGCTGAAAGCAATTTCCAGAGCGGTTAGCCTTTTCTGCGATGAAAAGAGCTGGAAAAGGATCGTACACAATGCCATGATGGAGGATTTTTCGTGGACAAATTCTGCCACGCAATATTCGGAGCTTTATTCGAAGATACTTGAAAAGTGACCCGAGCAATTTTCATCGATCGTGATGGTACAATCAATATCGACAGGGATTACCTCACCGATCCGGATCATCTGGAATTCATAGAGGGCTCACCAGAAGCTATCGCTTTATCTAATGAACTTGGATTAAAAGTTATTGTCATTTCTAATCAATCCGGAGTCGCCCGTGGTTTTATGACCATCGAGCAAGTTGAAAATGTTAACGCGCGATTAGTCCAGATGCTCAAAGACCGCGGAGCAACCGTGGATGCAATTTATTACTGCCCCCACCACCCGGCCAACGGGGACATCTGCACATGCAGGAAGCCCGATATCGGAATGCTCGTTCGCGCGAAAGAAGAGTTTGGCATCGATCTCGCTTCGTCCTTCGTCGTGGGTGACAAGTGGAGCGATGTTAAGTGCGGAGAAAACGCCAGCGCTTTTACTTCGCTGGTACTTACCGGGTACGGTGAAACCGATTACAGGCGGTGCATTGACGACAGAATCAAAATAGATTATCTTGCAAAGGACCTTAACGATTCAGTCACAAATTTTGTAAAAAAGAAAATTGTCCCGAAGGGATCGCGTTGCTAAAATCAAAAATTAAACTTGTTCTTTCAGCTGTACTGTGTACTTACGCGCTCACAGGATGCACAAACAGGATCAACGAAACCGGATCATGGCTTGTCGGAACCGACAGCACACTGGTTCCCAGATATATAGATTCTGTCGTCGATTCTTTTAAAGTGAATAGCTCTCAGGTAAATACGGACATAACTACAGGCTCAAGCGCGGAGCTATCTTTAGGCAGTGTACCATGGACGGAGGCGGATTTGCTTTTGGAATTCTACCAAATCGATTCGGTTTACTCCGCAAGGACCATAACATCGGCGCAATTAATTTTGACACGCGCGCCTAACCTGCTCCAGCCAGCAGGATATGACGTCAAGAATTTACAATTTGCCGGATATGTGATGGATTCGACATGGGACGCTTCGAAGTACACATGGGATAGCGTTGAAGCAGCGCCCCGTGGGAGAGAGAATATTGTATTGGGCCCGCCGGTAATAAACGACTCGACCATCACGATAAACATTGATACGGGACTTGTCAGACAATGGTCGCTTGCGACAATATATCCGGATTCGAATTTTGAAAGGTATGGTTTTTTATTGAAACCGGAAAATGAAAGCGGAATACTTTCTGCCTATTCAAGTTCATCGTCTTATCCGCCCACGCTTATCGTGTCGTATATCGACACCAATGGCGTTGCCGATGTAGTCACTTCGGCAGTAAGTTATTCTGCGTCGGTTGCGCATACAACAATTACAAACGTTGCGCCGCACGGGCCGTACAGAATTTTGCAAAGCGGTACAGGACTTCGAGAGAAGATTCTTTTTAACCTGCCTACGACGCCTATCCCGAATTTATCGATCGTTAACTATGCACAGCTTACGCTTTTCTCAGACACGTTGGAGGATGCGCTGTATTCCGGAAACTCCGAAGATTCTCTCGAGGCTTTTTGCATCTCTGATCCGTCAACGAACTTAACGAGCACCTACGCTCTCAGCACGCAGGTGGGCAACAAATACACATTTGACGTTACGGATGCCGTCCAGCAAATGTTGAACACGGGAAATTACGGTTTCTTAATAACTCGATTTGATGAGTCTACTAACGTGGATACACGCTTCATTTACGACGAAAGCGCCCCGGACTCGCTGAAGCCAAGACTCACTATGACATACTCGCCTGTGGTTAAGAAGAAATGAGAATAATGAAAATACTCCCGCATTCATCGAGGGTTCTGCTTGAGGCGTGCCTCCTTGCATTCCTGTTTTTTGCGGCCGGAATTGGTTATGCTCAAGATGGAACACCGCTTTCGGCAAAAGATGGGGTTGGAACATTCACCGGCTATGTGGGCAGCTGGTATACCGGATTGGGCAATGCCGGTATAGCTCTAATCGGAAATGGTTCGCTTAGCAGTATCAACCCTGCGACATGGGTCGCATTGGATAATGTGGAATTCAATGCAACGTACAATTTTGTAGGGACAAGCTCGCAAGACAACACCAACGGCTTATCTTCATATTATGCCGACGGAAATTTCGGTGGAGGAATTTTTGCGCTTCCAATCGATAGGAATTTAGGTATATCTTTGGCTGGCGGATTCTCTCCGCTTACTTCCTATCAGTTCGAGGTCAGCTCGCAAATCTATTCTACATATCCGCCTAATTCCGTCCCAATTATTCCGCCTGCTGATTATCAGTCTGCCGGTTCCGGCGGGCTCGGAGACGGTTTTGTCGGGGTGAGTATTTCTCCGGTAACGGGCGTGAACATTGGTGGGATGTTCAACTATGCTTTCGGAAGAATGGAAATTACGAGAACCGTGAACTTCAATGATGCAGATACTACTAATTCATATTCCGACTACAGCGTTTACTTGAGCGGATCGAGCGGCACGTTCGGAATAGTGCTCGACAGCCTGGATAAGACTTTGAGATTGGGTTTCTTGAAAGGGTTTTCAATCGCCGGGTATTACAAGTTGTCATACAATTTAAATGGAAGTTCCGTGATAGAGAATCTTTATGCAGACACGCTCTATTCTCCTTTCTCTGAAGATGTCACGGGCTTCATTCCACCGGAGTATGGAATAGGAATCGCCCAAAAATTTGGTGACCGGTTGATCGCTGTATTAGATTTCAGACAACAGAAACTTTCAGAATATAAAGATTCGTTTACTCCGGCGGGTTCATTGGAAGATGCTCTGTACCTCGGAGGCGGAGTTGAATATTTACAAGGCAGGGCGATCGGTTCACTCTTCGAGAAGAGAATTCTTCGCGTCGGATTTTATTACGACAAAACGCAATTCGTTTTGCCGACAACGTCTGGGCAGAACAAACAAGTTGACGAGCTCTTCGTGACTGCTGGCGTTGAAGTGCCGCTGAGTTTTTCTTCAACCGTGAACTTTTCCGCGCAATATGGTCTCCGAGGGTTGTCGAGCGACTTTCTCCTCCGGGAACATATATTCAGATTGTACGTTTCTATCACAATGGGTGAAGGTTGGTTCGTGCGCCCGGAAGGAGAATAAGGAATGATTGCGATTGGATCTGACCATGCGGGATTTGCCTACAAAGAGAAGATGAAGAAACTTCTCGACGAGCTGAAATTGGGATACAAAGATTTCGGAGCTTACAATAGCGAGCCGAGCGATTATCCCGATTTTGGCTACGTTGCGGCAAAGTCTGTCGGCACTGGCGAATGCGACAGGGGAATACTCCTGTGCGGAAGTGGTATCGGAATGGATATCGTTGCCAACAAAGTGGAGAACGTTCGCTCCGCGCTTTGCATGACACTCGAAATGGCCGAGCTATCGCGGAGACACAACGATGCGAATGTGCTTACGATTGGAGAACGTTTGACAGATTGGGACACAACCGAAAAAATTGTACGAATATGGCTCTCGACTCCTTTCGACGGTGGAAGGCACAAGAGACGGGTTGACAAGATAAATAAGCTTGGCGGATGCTAACTTCAGATATAAATCGAGTTTCGACACTTTAATTTCTAACTTTGCATCCCGAATTTACTATTCAGAATTCACAATTATAGAGACACCATGGATTACTTAGAGATTCTTCAAAAATCGGACGAGCAAGTCTTTAGGGTAATTGCAAATGAGATATGGAGACAGAGCAGCACAATCGAGCTCATTGCGTCTGAAAACTTTGTAAGCAAGGCGGTGCTTGCCGCGCTCGGTACGGTCTTGACAAACAAATATGCCGAAGGATACCCGGGCAAGCGGTATTACGGAGGATGTGAGTTTATAGACGTGGCCGAGAACATAGCGCGGGAGCGTGTGAAAAAACTGTTTGGTGCCGAATATGCCAATGTTCAACCTCATGCCGGCAGCCAGGCGAACATGGCGGCATATTTTTCGTTCGTGAAGCCCGGCGACACGATTCTCGGAATGAATCTGTCCCATGGCGGACACTTGACTCATGGGTCCCCTGCAAATTTTAGCGGCAAACTCTTCAACGTTATCCCTTACGGAGTTGAGAGGAACACAGGCAGAATCGATTTGAACGAAGTGGAAAGACTTGCGGTTGAGCACAAACCAAAAATGATCGTGGTCGGAGCCAGTGCCTATTCGCGCGACATGGACTTCAAATCATTCAGACAAATCGCCGACAGGATCGGCGCGTTTCTTATGGCTGACATAGCGCATCCCGCAGGATTGATCGCGACCAGACTGCTAAACGATCCGCTGCCGCATTGCCACGTCGTAACTTCCACAACGCACAAAACGCTCCGCGGCCCGCGCGGCGGGTTGATCTTAATCGGAAAAGATTATGAAAATCCTTTCGGGCAAACCGCGGCTAAATCGGGTCGGATGAAAATGATGTCGGAAATAGTCAACTCGAATTTGATGCCGGGAATCCAAGGCGGACCATTGATGCATGTGATCGCAGCGAAGGCGGTTGCTTTCGGTGAAGCGTTAGATGAATCGTTCAAAGTTTATTCAAAGCAAATTGTCGCAAATGCAAAAGCACTCGCTTTCGAGCTAACAAAAAGAGGTTACCAGATCGTTTCGGGTGGAACCGACAACCACCTTATCCTTGTCGATCTTAGGAATAAAAATGTCAGCGGAAAAGATGCGGACAAAGCGCTGGAGCAAAGCGGCATCACGGTCAACAAAAATATGGTCCCCTTCGACGATAAGTCTCCGCTTGTTACGAGCGGGATAAGAATCGGAACGCCGGCAGTTACGACAAGGGGGTTCAGAGAAAATGAGATGGCTATCGTCGCAGATTTCATCGACAAAGTGGTAACTAATGTCGGAAGTGAAAAGGTTTCCAGACAAGTCAGAGATGATGTGGCTGAAATGTGCCGAAAATTCCCCCTGTATGATTTCGAGAAAGAAATCTTATCGCCAAAAATTTGATTTGAACATATACGACAGCCGCTTCGGTCTTTTATAACTCAAACATACTGCCAAGCAGTACACCGGAAGCAAACCTCGCGCAATAAAATAGTATCAGCCTCGAAGCGCGCCCGAAAGATTTCCATCTAAAATTATCGCTCAGGAGAAATTAATTTTTGAAGATAAACCCACATATCTTTGCGATTGCGGCCGTCCATCCCTCGCGTCGCGTGTGACATATTAGGAAAAGTGAGAAACACAATAATCTAAGATCAGCTATGACAATAAGCTCAATTCTGCTAATTTAAAATGATGAGTGAAAGTGCTAACGAAATAGACATTCAGAAAGAACCCGCGGAAAAAGAGATGTCCTTTTGGGATCATCTTGAGGAACTGCGGAAGCGTCTCATCTGGTCTGTTGTCGGCATCTTAATAGCAACGATCTTCTGTGCCATATTTGCAGATTTTATCGTGAACAAATTTTTGTTATTGCCTGCAATCCATAGTAGACCTCCCCTTAAGATTCAAAATCTCAAGCCGTACGGGCAGATGGTGTTGTACATGGAAATAGTGTTCGTCGCCGGATTGATCCTGAGTCTTCCGAACACACTCTACCATTTATGGAAATTTATAGAACCTGCGCTCTACCCCAATGAGAGAAAATATATAAGTTCGATTGTCTTCTTCTCGACATTTTCTTTCCTTACCGGAGGAGCCTTTGCTTATTATGTTTTGATTCCCAACGCGCTGCAATTCTTTGCCGTGTTCGGTTCGCCGTTTATTGAGAACATTATCGATGTTCAATCATACTTCGAATTTGTCACCGGGATGATTTTAGCGTGCGGTGTGGTTTTCGAGCTTCCGATGCTTTCTTATTTTCTGGCAAAGCTCGGAATTGTGAGCGCGGAATTTCTTAGAAAATATCGAAGGCATGCCATAATTGTAATCTTGATTATTGCGGCAGCAATAACTCCGCCCGATATTGCAAGTTGGATTATGATGTCCGTTCCGCTTTATCTTCTTTATGAATTATCAATCATTATCGTCAAAATTACCCGTGCAAATAAGCGAAAAAGAGACGAAGCAAAAAGCTAACCGTTTGCTGGTGAGTTCTTGAATCTAAGCGAAATTATGTTTCCGATAAAAGAAGAGGTCAAACTTTTCAACAAAGAATTCAAGGCAGCAATTCGTTCCAACGTTGGAATTGTCGATACCATAACCCGGTATCTGCTGCACCAGAAGGGAAAGAAGATCCGACCGGCTCTCGTTTTATTGTCTGCAAAAGCGAGCGGTGGGATAAATCAAAGTACTTATCACGCAGCAACTTTGGTAGAACTTCTTCACACGGCGACCCTGATCCATGATGATGTGGTAGATTCTGCCGATGTTCGCCGCGGCATTGCGTCGATTAATGCGGCCTGGAAAAATAAGGTCGCCGTCTTAATGGGAGATTACCTCCTATCGCGCGGATTGCTAATTTCGCTGATCCACGATGAGTTCGAATTTCTGAAAATCAGTTCGGTCGCTGTCAGGCGCATGAGCGAGGGAGAACTGCTGCAGATACAAAAGTCGAAACAACTTGATATGGATGAAGAAACATACTTTAGAATCATATCCGACAAGACTGCCTCATTGATTTCGACATGCTGTGAATTGGGAGCGGCGAGCGCCACGAAAAGCGAGAAGGTCATTTCCAGCCTGAGAAATTTCGGCGAAAATCTCGGAATGGCTTTTCAAATTCGGGACGATGTTCTCGATTACGAAGGAAAGAGTGCAATTCTTGGAAAACCTGTCGGCGGCGACATTAAGGAAAGAAAAGTCACCCTGCCGCTGATTTACGCTTTCCAAGGTGCTCCGAAGGGGATCGCAAAATCCGTACTCAAACTACTGAAAAATGGAAAAAGCGGATCACGAATTGAAGAGGTGGTCCAGTTTGCCGAAGAATACGGCGGCATCGTGCGTGCACGGGAAAAAGCCGGGCAGTTTGTTTCAAAAGCTCGACTTGAGCTTGATGATATCATGGATTCCGATGCTAAAGAATCACTATTGAATTTGACCGACTTTGTTGTAGAGCGTGTTCAATAGAAAAAACAAAGCCCGGTTGTGGAATTCGAGCGGGCGGTATGTAATTGCGCTTGGCGGAGGAGGCGCGCGAGGTTTAGCCCACATCGGCGTGCTGAAAGTCCTTCAAAGGGAAGGAATTAAAATAAGCGGTGTCGCAGGTACAAGCATGGGCGCTATCGTGGGTGCAATGTTCGCTTACTTTGGTGACGCGATGGAGGTCGAGGAATTATTTAGAAAATTTTTATCGAGCCAGTTCCATGAGAAGTTCGGAAAGACCTTTTTTCTGCTTTCGGAGAACCCTGACACCTATCACGAGCCTAAAAAAATCATAAAAAAACTCGGGCGCAGCTATATTTATCTTAAAGCTGCCTCAAGGAACGCCGTCTTCTCCGGCGACATTTTGAAAGATACTTTGGGATTTCTGTTGCCGGACATTGAATTCGTAAAGACGAGAATACCATTTGTATGTGTGTCGACAGATCTGTTAACGGGGAAAGAAATTATCTTCAAGCGAGGCAGGCTAATTCCGGCAGTGATTGCAAGTTCTTCAATTCCAGGCATTGTTGAACCCATGAAAATAGGTGATTCTATTCTTGTAGATGGCAGCACAACAAGTGCAGTGCCTGTGGATGCAGCACGAAGAACATTTTCCAGCTTCAAACCCAAAGTGATTGCGATCGATGTCTCGATGGAATTGAAACGTTATGAGGAGCCATCGACAGCTTTTGAAGTCGCACTGCGATCCAGCGAAATTTCCGATTACTATCTTAACGTAGTATCCCTCGAAAAGGCGGATTTTGTCATTCACCCAAACGTTGGCAGAGCAAATTGGGCGAATTTTGACAGGCTCGACGAATTGATAAGATCGGGTGAAACGGCCGCAGTAAAATCATTGTTTCAATTTAAAAATCGAAGATAAACCGCCGATTTTCCGTTCTGTTAATTGCATTCCCCTCCAAATTTTGTTAAATTTAATAACTATGGGAGTTGAACCTCTATAAATGCTCTTTTCTAAGCTTAGAATGTGCCGAATTGCACTATACCTTATTCCCCTATCTTTATCGCTGTTTTCATCGCTCCACGCCCAATCATCTGATACGGCGTCGGAGCTTTCTCAATATGGACTAAAATATGAACAAGTTACCCCAACTCGCGGCATAATCGACCTTGATGGAGAATGGCAGGTTTCGACAGACAACGGGAAATCCTGGCGGCCTTTCTTCGTTCCTTCGACGCTTGATTACGACGGACAGGTAATCTTTGAAAGACGCGTTTTCATCCCGACCGATTTTGTGAAAAAAGGAGTGTTCGCCCTTTTCCTCGGCAATGGTGGAACAGCGACCGAAGTAAGAATAAATAACGAGTATGTGTCGATCCATAACGGGGCATACTCCGGAATCGATGTTAAAATTCCTGATCGGCTTCTACAAGCTGGCGCCGAAAATGTCATCCGTGTTTCCTGCGACAACGAATTGAACCCTGTCTCATCCGTTCCATTGAGACAGTTGGCATTCCAACCGAAATGTTATGACGGCCTGTTTAGAAATGCCTATCTGCAAATAATGCCCCCGATTTATTTCGATCAGCCTGCCGTTCGTATAACTTCCAGCTCAAGCTTCAACTCCGCTAATGTTGAGAGCGATGTGACCATTTATGCTTCGGATTACTCAAGATTTGGAATTGATCCGACTGCGACGACCGTACTGTTGACGGCACATGCAGAGCTTATCGACAAAACTTCGGGCAAAGTCGTGGCGAAATCCTATGATAATAAATTCAATCTGGTTCAAAACCATAATACAACAATTCATCTCTCCATGCAGGTTCAAAACCCTAATCTGTGGTCACCGGCTGATCCGAATTTGTACGAGCTCAATTTCTACCTTTATGATGGTACTTTGTTGATGGATCAATACTCTGAGAATATAGGATTTAGAACCATGGTCTTATCAGGGGGAAAATTCTACCTCAATGGCAATCCGATTTTCGTCAAAAGTGTCAATTATGTTCTCGATTACCCGAAAGTGGGAGCCGCTGTCGACGAAGTCCTGATGGAAAAAGATGTTGCCGTGATACAAACACTCGGCGCGAATGCGATACGCGTAGTAAACTATCCGCCGCCGCAAGAGCTGCTCAATCTTTGTGACAGATTCGGTTTGATGGTGTTTGAAGAGGTCCCGTTGGTGGATGCTCCGCCGTCGGTATTAGAATCGAGCCAATACAGAGGCATATTGCAGACCTATCTGCACGACATTATCCAGCAAACTTGCTATCATCCGTCTGTGGTCGCGATATCCGCTGGAAGTAACCTCGATCCAACAAGCAAGGTTACAAAAGAATATGTTTCTTCAGTTGCAGGTCTCGTTCATTCCGAAACTGACAAGCTGGTTTATTACACTCCTATAACGGGAATAGCAGATGGTGCGGAGACGGATGCGGATTTTGTCGGTTTAGATTTAACACCTTTTAATTCCGGAAGGAACCTGAAGGATTTTATTACCAAGATATCCGACATATACCGGAATACATCTTTCTGGGTCTCATCCGTTGGTGCACAAACGCAAATTAACAACCATGAAGGATATTCGGATCCACTTTCTCTCGAACATCAGGCCAGGTATCTGGTAGATGCTTATGGAGCCATTGAAAGCGGAAATATCGCCGGCATATCGATTAATAGTTACGCTGATTGGGTAGGGGCAGTTCCGCACCTGATGCCGAATGGGCACCCTTATCTTTACACCTTCGGCATCGTCAGCTACTGGAGAGAGAAGCGTCCGTCGTTCGCGGCAGTGCGGGCACTTTTTAACGACGAAACGTTGTTGACTCTGCCGATTGGAAATTATGCGGATGCGCCGCCGATCATTTATGTCATCCTGTCAACATTTCTTCTAGTGATCATTACTTATCTCCATTATAGTCGAAGGTGGTTTCGCGAGAGCGCTGCCCGGGCAGTCTTCAGGCCGTATAACTTTTTTGCGGATGTGCGCGACCAACGAATGATTTCCGCGTTTCAGACAGCCACTGTGCTCTTGCTCGTATCGGCGGGAGTCTCAATCTATCTATCGAGCCTGTTCTACGCGTTCCGCGACAATTATGTGTTTGACAGGCTGCTGGGGCTGCTTGTTCCCAGCGACTTTCTGAAAATCAAGATCAATTATTTGGTATGGCGTCCGGTTGAATTTATCATGGCATTTACTGCTTTCTTCATGGTCATGGCATCCATAATTGCCTTGATCATAAAATTCATTTCATATGTTGTGAAAATACGGCTGCAAATGGTAAGTGCATTCACGATTGCAACATGGTCGGCGCTTCCCATGGCCGTCTTAATCCTTGCTGACATGATACTTTTTCGAGTTTTAGATGACCCTGAATTCGTTTGGGCATCGTGCATAATCTTAGCTGCCCTTTTCCTTTGGAGCCTGCTGAGATTATTTCATGGGATTAGCGTCATATACGATTTGACGACTCTTCGTGTCGGAATAATAGGTTCCGTTGTTTTGATAGTGTTGATCTTGCTCGTTACGGTTTATTATAACGGGACCGGAGGTATCATACCTTACACAAAATTTTTCTACAAATTCATAGTCGAGAATAGATTTACATAAATGTTTCTTTCAAAACTGGAAATTTTCGGATTCAAGTCGTTTGCAGCCAAGACAGAGTTAACTTTCAACGGCGGGATCACTTCGGTGGTCGGACCGAACGGCTGCGGGAAGACAAATGTTCTGGATTCCATTAGATGGGTTCTCGGTGAACAGCGCACCAGTATGCTAAGAAGCGATTCGATGGAAAACGTTATCTTCAACGGATCAAGGGATCGAAAGCCGCTCGGCATGGCTGAAGTCACGATAACGATAAAAAATGATAAGGGGCTTTTGCCTGTTGATTATACCGAAGTAAGCATAACCCGCCGCGTCTTCAGGTCAGGAGAAAGCGAATACTTCATCAACCGGAACCAATGTCGTCTGAAAGACATCCAGGATATGTTGATGGATTCCGGCATGGCGGCAACGGCGTATTCGGTCATAGAGCTTAAAATGGTGGAGGACATCCTTCGTGAAAACACCGATGAGCGGAGGAAAATGTTCGAAGAAGCGTCGGGCGTTACCAAATACAAATCGAGAAGAAAAGCGGCGCTGGGCAAACTTGACGATGTGCAGCGCGATTTGGTTCGTGTCAACGATCTTATTTCGGAAATCGAAAAGAAGGTCAGCTCGCTTGAACGCCAGGCGAAACGAGCCGAACAATACAAACGGTTCACGGACGAATTGGGAATGCTCGGACGACAATATCTATTCTCTGAATACAATACCGTTTTGACTAAGATCGCTCCACTTCAGCAAAGCTTATCGGTAAGCGAAAACGAAAAACTGAACGCCATAAATATACTTTCTCGACAAGAAGAGCTTCTTCGTTTGACACGTTCGGAAATTGAAGGGCTTGAAAAAAGTGTGGCGACGCTTGGATTTACGAGATCCGAAAAGCAGAACGAGCTTTATTCCTTCGAAGAAGAAATCGCGGTGCTGGTCGAGCGCAAAAGAGGGCTCAACGAGAATATCCTTTCACTTGAAAATCGCAAAATCGATCTTGCGGAGAAAAATAATCTTCTATTTTCTCAAATTGAAGAATTGAAATTGAGTCTTGCCCGGACCGGCGAGGAAGAAAAGAATCTTTCCGCCTCGCTTAATTCGGAACAGGAAAGCTTTAAGAATTTCGAACAGCAACTATTTGCAGCGCGGGAGAGATCCAATGTGTGTCATGAAAGCCTCGTCAAAATCTTAAACGATCTTGCTCTTAAGCAAAACGAAAGAGAACGTGCGCATGCCAAATTAGACAGAGTGCAGTCGCACAATGAAGAGCTCGATGTCAGGAGAAACCAGCTGGAGAACGAGAATGCACAATTGCTGTCGCGTTCCGAGAGTTCGAGATCGGAGAAGGAGAAGCTATCGCGTGAGATAGAAATTGAAAAAGCCAAGCTCAGTGACTTAGAAAGGCATCGCGAGGAGCTTTTTAGTGAGGCAGAAAGAACAAAATCCGAATTGCAAAAACTTCGCGACACTCTTCAATCTAAAGAGTCGAGAATAGATTTTTTGAAAGGGCTTGTTGAAAATTTGGAAGGCCTGCCGGACGGCGCCAAGGCTCTTGCGCGGGGAGAGATTGATGAGCTGCCGAAATTCGAAATTCTAAGCGACATTTTTTACGTCGAACCTGATTACAGAATCGCGGCTGAATCCGTTCTAGGAGATGCTTCAAACTTTCTTGTATCTCCGGACGAACATACCGCTTTGAGCGCGGTGGATGCACTAAGAAAACGCGACCTGGGCAAAGTGACGTTCGTCTGTCTGGACAAAATAAGATCTCCGAATTCACATCTTGCGAAGACGACGGCTCCGATAAACAACTCTTCATTCCGATGGCTCATCGATCATCTCCAGATAGCGCGAGAGCATGAAGCGATCGGAAAATATTTTTTTGAAAACGTCGCAGTTGTGGAAAATTTTTCCGAAGCAGAAAGAATACTGCGCGAAGAACCGAATGTCTTGTGCGTGAATTTTACTGGCGACCTTTTTTCCGCGAAAGGAATTATCCGTGGCGGAAGCACACGACGGACGGAGGGCGGCAAAGTCGGCAAGCTGAGGCAGCTTGAAGAACTAAAGACTGAAAAGACAAATTTATCCAATGAACTATCGGAGCTAGAGAGAACAATTACGAAGCTCCAAACTGAATCGGAGCAGATTCCCATTAAGACGGGCAACGAGACTCTGAGAAAATTGGAAATTCAATTAGCACGATTGGAACAATCAAGTTTGGAATATGGTCGGAGCATGCAGAACGTCGAGACACAGATCGCCGATATAAAGACTCGCGTCTCGATGCTTGAGTCCGAAGTATCCGAAGCTCAAACTGAAATTAATGCCACAGAGATGGCACTGACCGAATTGAATGCGAGTAAGAACTCTTCTGAACACGAATACCAGGCGTCATTATCTGAACTTAAGACCATCGAAGAGGACTATCGGCTGAAAAATGAGCGACTTCGTGAATCACAGGCGCAGCACATCGAATGTGTAAACAGGCTTAATTTCCTGAAAAGAGGAATGGAAACTTCCCGTGAGCAAGTGAATGTGAATCTTGACGCCGTTGCCAGGGGTGAGGAAGATATTCAGGCTGCCAGGTTGTCGGTGAACCAATCGAGTCAAAAGCTTGAGGAGCTTGACCATCGCAAGAGCAGCGTGCAAATGGAACTCGCGGCCATCGATGCACAGACGACGGATTTGAATTCAAAATTGTCGGAACAGAAAAGCTCTGAGGAAATTGAAAATGGAAAGCTGCGGGACGCCCGTACGAACCATGAAACTGCCGTTGAAGCGGTGCACCAGGTAAGTTTGAAATTAAGCGAACTCGACACTCAAGCAAAGGGTCTCGCCGAAAGAGCACAGGAAGAATTCAATTTGAATATATCGGAACAAACACGCGAGTCAATGAATATTTCCCCGGAATTCGATACTGGATCTGCCCGCGAGCGGGTGAATTATCTTAAAGGAAAAGTCGAATCGTTCGGGCCTGTGAACCTGGTTGCGTTTTCGGAGTACAATGAAGAAAAACAGAGATTAGACTTCCTGGTTGCTCAAAGAGGCGATCTGCTGGACGCCGAGAAAACTTTAAAGACAACCATCGACGAAATAAACCATACCGCTCATCAAAAATTTCTGGAGACTTTCGAGCAAATCTCGGAGAATTTCAAAACTACTTTCCAGAGTTTGTTCGACGGCGGCGAAGCGGAGCTTAAACTTGAGCCAAATATGGATCCGCTGGAAGCGAAAATAGAAATAATGGCAAAGCCCGCGGGAAAGCGCCCGCAATCAATCGACCTGCTTTCTGCAGGCGAAAAAACTTTAACAGCGATAGCACTGCTTTTTTCAATCTATCTTGTGAAGCCGAGTCCGTTTTGTATCCTTGACGAAGTGGACGGGCCGTTAGACGACAACAACACCGATAACTATGTTAGAATGATTAAGCGGTTTTCGACTGACACCCAATTCATCGTGATCACACATAATAAGCACACCATGGAATCAGCGGATACGCTCTACGGCGTGACCATGGAAGAGCAGGGCGTGTCGAAAGTCGTGGCAGTAAGATTTGTAGACGATTGGGTGGCCAGCGCATGAAAAGTTCAACCACGAAAATATTCGTAGATTTTGACGGAACGATAACCGAAGATGACGTCGGGAACTCTTTCTTTCGGAAGTTCGGAAATGAAGCAGAATCGCTGAAATTTGTTGACAAATGGAAAAGCGGAGAATTGTCCGGACGGGAATTGACACTGAAAGAGGCTGAGTATGTTCGAGTGGATGAGGAAAGCGCTTCGAAGTTCATCGAAGGTTTTAGGATTGACCCGAAGTTCAAAGAATTTGTGCTATTCTGCAACAGTAATTCCATTCAGTTGACAGTTCTCAGCGATGGATTGGATTTTTACATTAAAAGGATATTCGAGTTAAATGAAATTCTCGGTGTCCCGTTCTATTCTAACAATGCGCGTTTCGAATCGGATCGCATTCATATTGAATTTCCTTATCAATCGGATTGTGAAAAATGCGGGAATTGCAAGGGATATCAAATCTTAACAAAGACCGGCATCGACGATATTGTTGTGTACATCGGCAATGGATTTTCGGATCGATGCGCCGTTCAATACGCTGATATAATTTTCGCAAAAGATGAACTCCTGAAGTATTGTGAAGAAAATAATATCACATTTTTCCCGTTCGAAAACTTCGGGAGTGTGATTGAAAGGCTTAACAAAATACTCGGCACAGGAAAACTTAGGAAACGCCATCGTGCCGAGTTGAAGCGCAGAGAAGCTTACTTATCGGAATGACAGTGTCGGAATCAAATAGAAACTGGAAAAACAGCTTATTCACGTGCAGGAGTTACACGCCGGTTCCATTTTTGATAGTCATGATAATCTTTGCAGCACCAACTTCATTGACGCTCTTGATCGGATTTATAACTGCTTTTCTCGGAGAGACGATCCGTTTCTGGGGAGTATCTTACGCCGGAAGTGAAACGCGGACGACAGGAACTGTCGGTGGAACGCACCTTGTTACACGCGGACCGTATGCACGTGTAAGGAATCCACTATATGTGGGAAATATTTTAATGTACTTAGGCATTGGAATTATGTCGAATGCTCTTTTGCCGTATTTGCAGATCATTGCCCTTATCTATTTCGTATTCCAGTACACGGTCATCGTGAGCCTCGAAGAAGAATATTTGTCGGAAACATTTGCAGACTGGAAAAGCTATTCGGCGCATGTGCATCGTTTTATTCCCGGATTCAAGAAGTTTCGCAGCATGGATGATATGGTCCCGAATTTTTCGAGAGCTGTTCGCTCTGAGCGTTCATCTTTGATCGCTTTGGCTTTGTTGACCGTTCTGTTATTTACCGTTTATATGATCAACGGTGCCGCATGAATCCCGTTAGCAAAACTTACATGATAATTGCAGGCGAGACATCGGGCGATAGGCACGCGGCTCAATTGGTCGAGAGCATGAAGAAAAGGGAAGATGTGCGTGTGATAGGAATCGGAGGCGATAAGATGAAAGCTGCGGGGGTCGAGGTGCTCCATCATGTGAAAGAAATGTCGGTGATGGGATTTTCCGAGATTATTTCGAAACTTCCATCCTTTAGAAGAGTGAGACGGGATTTGCTGAATTCAATTCGCACAGAGAAGCCCCTGGCGGTGATCCTCGTCGATTATCCTGGATTTAATTTGCGCTTCGCGGAGCTGGCCAAGAGGAACGGCCTAAAGGTGATCTATTTTATAAGTCCGCAAATTTGGGCCTGGGGAAAGGGACGTATAAAGAAAATTCGGCGCTCGGTCGATCTGATGCTGACTATCTTCAAATTCGAAGAAGAAATGTACAGGGACAGAGATGTAAATGCTCGCTTTATCGGCCATCCTTTGCTTGACGAAATGAGAATCCCTGACGAGATGGAGACTCTGGCTTTCCGCGAAAAATACTCAACTGGGAAGCGAAATAAGATTGTCGCCCTGCTTCCCGGAAGCAGGCTGCAGGAAGTAAACAGAATTCTGCCGGCCATGCTTGACTCAGTCAAAATATTGAAGGAAGAATTAAGTCGGGACGACCTCGGCCTTGATGTGATTGTGGGGTGTGCACCCGGTATAGATGAAGAAGTTTACGATAAAATTGTCGATAAAGCCGGCGTGACAATTCATTTGACTCAGGAAGTGGAATTGCTGATGAACTCTGCGGATGCCGGAATGGTAAAAAGCGGTACGGCGACACTCGAGGCGGCGCTTCACAATTTGCCTATGGTGGTCCTATATAAAACAAGCCTAGTCACCTACTTGATCGGAAGATTGCTTGTTAGACTTGATTCGATCGCTCTTATAAATATAGTGGCACGAGAGAAAATTGTGGATGAGCTAATTCAGTTTGATTTTAAACCGCATAAAGCCGCGGCGATTGTTAAAGAAATCCTGGTTAAAAAGCACCTCTCAGATGAAATCAGACAAAAATACGTCAAGTTGAAGGAAATACTTGGCGGACCCGGCGCATCTGATCGAGCGGCTGAATTAATACTGAAGATAACCTGATGACAAGAGGCACAAGAAGCGTACTGCTTCCATTCAGCGTGATGTTTGGTGGAGTAGTTTCTGTTCGAAACTTCGGCTACGATTATCATCTTTTGAGAATTCGAAAACTACAAAGGCCGGTCATCTCGGTCGGGAATATTTCGGTTGGAGGTTCCGGGAAAACTCCGTTTGTAACGTACTTAATTCAAAAACTTTTATCGCTTGGGAAGAAACCCGCGGTTTTATCGCGAGGATATAGGCGTGTTACAGAAGAATTGGTCGTTTCATTTCCAGAAGATGGAGTTGAGGCGGATGTTCAAATGCTTGGAGATGAGCCGGCACTCATCTCGCAGGAGTTCCCGAATATCCCGGTAGCGGCTCACAAAGACAGATATCACGCCGGGCTTGTCGTGCTCGAGAAATTCGGGGCCGATGTTTTCATTTTGGATGATGGCCTTCAAAATAGGAATCTGCATCGTGACGTAGATTTTGTTCTTCTCAAAAATTCGCTTCAAGACTTGACGGACAGCTATTTACCGGCCGGAAATCTACGAGATTCAAAAAAAAGGTTCCGTACCGCCGATGTAATCATTTTGACATCGCACAATGAGAAGAACTTTTCCGACTTTGATCGTTTAAAAAATTACTCCAATGCCCCATTGGCGGCGGTGAGTTTCGTCCCTTCGGACTTTGTTGATCATGCCGGGCAGATTTATTCCCTTGAAACAGTATCGCGCAAAAACGTCGCGGCGTTCTGCGGGATCGCAAATCCCGGACAATTCTTTTCCCAAATTGAATCTCTCAATGCCAGGATTGTGTCGAGAAGAATCTTTCGCGATCATCACTGGTTTGACGAGTATGATATTGACGAGCTATTCGGTGGTGACGAAGAATTAATGGCTTTGACGACATTGAAAGATGCGGTCCGCGTTTTTCGCGACGAAGAGCTGAGGCAAAAAGAAGAAGTCCGGCGCATTTACGCTTTGCGTGAGAAGGCGGTCGTCAATTTCGGTGAAGAGCATATCGACAATGTACTCACAAAAGTTTTCGGTGAGGTTTATGCTTAAGATCGGAATGTCGGACTGCGGAGAGAAAGATGTGAATTATGTGCAATATTTAAAACATCTACCGGATTCCAAAGTTATCATATTATCAAAAGAGAATGCAGAGGAGCTTGAGAATTGCAATGGGCTTGTCTTAACGGGTGGGGTGGACGTTGCGCCCGAGCTTTACGGCGATTGGCCGGATGAAACTGTCCACATCGATTCAGAAAGGGACGGCATCGAGTTCAGAATGATCGAGTTGGCCATGAATAAGGAGATGCCTGTTCTCGGAATTTGCCGCGGCCTGCAAATCTTGAATGTGTATTTCGGCGGTACACTGATAATTGATTTGGAAAAATTTCACGGACGAAATCACAATGCGGTTTCGGAAGTTGAAGACAGGTTTCATGGAATCAAACTGGCTCAGAACTCAAGGTTAATGAGTTTCATTAAACAACAAGATGGGACAGTAAACAGCTCGCATCACCAGGCTGCGGACAGGATTGGCGACGGTCTTAAAGTTGTCGGTCGCGCAGATGATGGAACAGTGGAAGCCATTGAAAGCTCCGCCCCGGGCGGAGGCGGCGCTGGCCCAAATGGATACGCTGGAATCGTCGCGGTTCAATGGCACCCCGAGAGAATTAGCTTTGAAAATCCGTTCTCGAACGGCGTGCTTGATCTGTTCAATTATAATATCAAACGAGAACATAACTTAGAAAAACGCTCAATGGAGGATACAAAATGAGTAAAACAAAATATGTCTATTTTTTCGGCAATGGAAAAGCCGACGGAAGGGCGGAGATGAAGAATCTCCTCGGTGGCAAAGGGGCAAATCTTGCGGAGATGACTAACATCGGCCTGCCTGTGCCCCCGGGATTTACAATTTCGACTGAGGTTTGCTCCTATTATTACGCTAACAAAAGGAAATATCCGAAATCTTTGAACGACGAAGTCGTCAAGGCTGTCAAGCGGCTTGAGGCGGCTGTCGGCGCAAAGTTAGGCGATAAGAATAATCCGCTCCTTGTCTCTGTCAGGTCGGGCGCAAGGGCTTCAATGCCCGGGATGATGGACACGATTCTCAACCTTGGGATAAATGATACTGTCGTCGAAGGACTTGCGCAGAAAACCGGCAATCCGAGATTTGCTTTCGATTCCTACAGACGATTTGTCCAGATGTACGGCGACGTGGTTCTCGGTTTGAAGCCGACGCACAAAGATGAAATCGATCCTTTTGAAGTAATTATCGAACGCAAGAAAAAAGAGAAAGGCGTTCATCAGGACACAGAATTAACTGCGGATGACCTCAGAGATTTAGTAGCTCAATTCAAGAAAGCCATCAAAGAAAAAACCGGCAATGAATTTCCGGACAATCCGCTCGATCAGCTATGGGGAGCAGTCGGCGCCGTATTCGGTTCATGGAATAATGATCGTGCTATTGCATATAGAAAAATGTACGACATCCCCGAATCATGGGGGACAGCCGTCAGTATTGTTGCCATGGTATTCGGTAACATGGGTGAGACATCCGGCACCGGCGTAGCTTTTACACGTGATGCTGCTACCGGCGCAAATATCTTTTACGGCGAATATCTGATGAATGCGCAGGGTGAGGATGTCGTCGCCGGCGTACGTACCCCGATCCCCATTTCGGGGCTCGCAAAAGAAAATCCTAAAGTATATGGCCAGCTTGAGAAGATCCGGAAAACGCTCGAAAAACATTATCGCGACATGAACGATATAGAGTTCACGATTCAGGAAGGCCGGCTCTATATGCTTCAATGCCGCGTCGGCAAGAGAACGGCATTCGCTGCCATAAAGATTGCCGTCGATATGGTCGAAGAGAAATTAATTACCGAAAAGGAAGCTCTCGGCAGAATTGAACCGGATCAATTGAATCAACTTTTGAGGCCTGTGTTTGATTTGAAGGAAAAGAATGTTGCCGTGAATAATGGCCGCCTTCTTGCAAAAGGGCTGAATGCCGGACCTGGTGCCGCAACCGGACGGCTCGTCTTCAATGCACCTGATGCAGAAGAATGGAACAAACGCGGTGAGCAAGTTATTCTAACGCGAATCGAAACTTCTCCTGAAGACATCAGGGGGATGGACGCCTCCGCCGGCATTCTTACTGCAAGAGGCGGAATGACTTCACACGCTGCCCTTGTAGCACGTCAAATGGGAAAGGTTTGCGTTGCCGGGTGCTCGGCGCTCGAGATCGATTACTCGACCCATACGATGCATGTAAATGGCAAAGTCCTCAAAGAAGGCGACTGGATTTCGCTCGATGGAACGACCGGTGAAGTGATCGAAGGAAAAGTCGCAACCAAGCCGTCGGAAGTTTTGCAGGTCATTATCGACAAGACTCTGGCTCCGAAGGATGCGCCGGTATACCAGCAATTCGAAAAAATTATGAAGTGGGCTGACAAATACAGGACTCTAAAGATTCGCACAAACGCCGACCAGCCCGATCAGGCATCGAATGCGGTCGCATTCGGTGCAGAAGGAATCGGTCTCTGCCGGACGGAGCACATGTTTTTCGGCGAAGGAAAGATAGGACCCATGCGTGAAATGATTCTTGCTGATACTCTTGATGCACGCAAGAAAGCCCTTTCAAAATTGCTTCCTTTGCAGCGTGAAGACTTTGAAGGAATATTCGAGGCAATGAAGGGAAGACCTGTTACCATAAGGACGCTTGATCCGCCTCTCCATGAATTCCTGCCGCACGAGGAGAAGTCACAGCGTGAGCTTGCCTCTCAGATGGGAATCAGCTTCGAGAAAGTTCACCAACGCGTGGAAGATCTTCACGAGTTCAACCCCATGCTTGGATTCCGTGGCTGCAGACTCGGCATTATCTATCCTGAAATAACCGAAATGCAAAGCCGTGCCATCTTCGAAGCTGCTGCAAATGTCCAACAAAAAGGAATAAGGGTCGAACCTGAAGTTATGATTCCTCTCGTAGGAAACGTGAAGGAGCTCGAAGGTCAGGCCAAGATTGTCAGACAGGCAGCGCAAGACGTGATGAAAGAAAAAGGGGTGAAATTCGAATATCACGTCGGAACCATGATAGAAATACCCCGCGGCGCACTTACTGCCGATGAGATTGCCAGGGTTGCTGAGTTCTTCAGCTTCGGCACAAATGATTTAACCCAGACAACGCTTGGCGTCAGCCGGGACGATGCTGCACGCTTCCTCATTCCATATACGCAAATGGAAATCTATGCTAAAGATCCGTTTGAAGTATTGGATCGTGATGGAGTCGGGCAGCTTATGAAGATTGCCGAAAATAAGGGAAGATCTGTCAGACCTGCCCTAAAAATCGGCATTTGCGGCGAACATGGTGGTGAGCCATCTTCGGTCGAGTTCTGCCACATGATCGGATTGAACTACGTTAGCTGCTCGCCGTTCAGAGTCCCGATCGCTCGGTTGGCTGCTGCTCGCGCGGCTCTTACCTACCCTGTCAACGGGGCGGGCTCCGGGATAAAGCCTGCACGGAAAACGGTGAAGAAACCAGGATCCAAAACCACAAAAAGAACGAAAAGATAGGATATAGTCCCTCCCGACTCGCTTCGCGCGAGTCGGGAAACTTTTCAGAAAACTAAATAAAGGGATTATGGAATAATGAGACTTGCCGACTTTAAATACGCGATTCCTCGCAATTTGATTGCGAAAACCCCTGCACAGCCGCGCGATCATTCGAGGATGATGGTAGTGGACAGGGCAACGCAGGAGATCGAGGAAAAAGTTTTTTATGAGATAGCCGACTATTTCCAAAAAGGAGATTCGCTGGTTGTCAATGAGACGAAAGTGTTCCCTGCACGACTCATCGGGAAAAAAGAAAAGACGAATGCCAAGATAGAGGTCCTGCTCCTGCGAGAACTCAATCACGACGAAGGAATATGGGATGTCGTCGTCGAGCCCGCGAGGAAAGTCCGCATCGGCAACAAGATATATTTTGAGGATGAAAGAATTTACGCAGAGGTGATCGATAATACCACAAGTCGCGGCAGAACCATAAAGTTCAATTATAAAGGCGACATTTATAAGATTCTCGACAACATAGGACAAATGCCGCTGCCGCATTACATTAAGCGCGATCCTACGGACAAAGACAAGGTGGACTACCAGACGATTTATGCTCGCGTAGTCGGCGCTGTGGCTGCTCCGACCGCAGGGCTGCATTTTTCAACCAGGCTATTCTCGAAGTTAGAAAAAAAAGGCGTGAAGATTCTACCGGTGACTCTTCATATCGGAATAGGAACCTTCAGGACAGTCGATGTCGAAGATCTAACCAAGCATAGAATGGATTCGGAATTTTATGAGATCCGGCCGAATCGGCAAAGGGAATCAATCATACGATCGATGCAAAGAAGACAGTATTTGCCGTGGGTACTTCTGTCGTACGGGTGCTTGAATCAAATATCACTACGGACAACCACGTTAAAGCAGGGAAGGGATGGACGGATAAATTCATTTATCCGCCGTATGACTTCAAAGTGGTTGACCACCTCATCACAAACTTTCACTTACCCGAAACAACGCTGATAATGTTGGTCAGCGCATTTACCGGCCATGAACTCATGACGCGGGCGTACAAGAAAGCTATCAAAGAAGGGTTTCGGTTTTACAGCTATGGCGACGCGATGTTGATTCTATAAATGGGAAAAAAAATCGGCGTCATTATTCCGGCAGCAGGATCCGGAACTCGTCTCGGAGGTGTATCGAAACCATTGATAGAAATTGGGGGAATGCCGCTTATCGGACGACTCTTAACCCTGTTCGCGGGGCTGAAGCAAGTTGAAAAGATTTGTATTGCCGCCTCTAAGAGTAATATAATTGAATTCAGAAAAATCGTTCAATCGATAAGAATGGAGCAGCTTGTGGAAGTCATAGAAGGCGGTACCGAGCGCCCTCTTTCGGTCAAAAACGCTTTCGATTATCTTTCGAAGCACATAAACACAGAGGATATAGTTTGCATTCATGATGCAGCCCGTCCCCTATTATCGAAGCCAAGATCTTGAAAAGGTAATTGAAGCGGGCTGGATACACGATGCGACATTTTTAGCCGCGAGAGTTAAGGACACATTAAAAATCGTTGATGATAAAAATTTTTGCGTATCCACTATAGACCGATCCAAGATTTATGCCGCGCAAACGCCGCAGATTTTCAAGGCGGGCGCGTTATCCCGCGCTTACGAAACCGTGGCGAATCTCTCCGGCATAACCGACGAAATAATGCTCATGGAAAAAATCGGCGTCAAGGCTTTTATCGTTGAACCAAAGCATTTGAATCTCAAGCTTACAACCCCTGAAGATCTTGAATTGATCGAGAAGCTTATGTCTTAATCAAAAATGAATTTTAGCAAACTGACTTCTCAAGATATCCGATCTCAAAAAGTCCGACGGCAGAACGTCGCGCCCTTCATTCAACGCATCTCCAAACCGCTGGCCCAGCCTGTCTATAAAAACATCCCTTTGTTGGGCTGTTGAGTCTAATTTGAATGCCACTTCGCCTTCTTCCACCCAAATTCCAACCTCGTCAGGCAGCCCCCTTGTGCCGGTTACATAGGTGAGATAAGCCGAGCCAAAGAAATGCACAAGCTTAGCGCTGTCGCCCCATCTATCTTGTGGCGAGCTTTTGAAAAAATATCTTGGCAATTTCTTTAACCGTGAAGCTGCATCCGTCGAATCTTCAGATGGAAGCGGCAATCTGACAACTCCGACCAGCGGAAATGTAGGCTCTATATAAGTCCGGTTTAGTACAGCGAACGAAATCGCAAGCAACGCAGTGCCGGGTTTATTGCCAGATAGTTCCATCCCCTTTGCAAAGAGCATGTCGATGTGTTCAAGCTCTTCGTTTCTATCATGGCTCACGTCTGGGAATTCGCTGCTTCTAATGTAATCTCGAAGCTTGTCCGTCAACTGCAATGCGTCCGGTTCAAATATCGCCGTCTGGGCATATATGCTTTGAGTGAGAAGTGCCATCAAGGTGAGTGAAAAGAAAAGACGGGACAGTCTGGTTTTCATATGTGCAGACTACCAGCCCTGAAATTTGAGGCTTCAGTTTTGCACCGGTATGGAAGAGCGAAGATGTTTAGAAGTCCTTTTTTAGAGCGATATTTCTTTCGAAGACAGTCCTGATTCATTGACATTCTGTCGGCTGATTTCTATATTATTGCTTATTGAAATGCAGCACAAGTCATCGCATGAAAAAACACCGTCAGCTAAGCTGACGATTGTTGTATTATCGGATGCCGAGAAGTCTTCGCGGACTTTCAAGATATCACGATTAAAATTAACTCTGATAATACTTTTTGGTTTCGTAGCTTTAGGCGCAATGAGCGTTTTGGCTATGATTGATACACCGTTAGGAGAATTGATTATGCCCGAGTATTTCAGCACGCAAACCACACAATTGCAAAAAGTGAAGACTCTGGAATCGAAGATCGACGGCATTCAAACGCAACTGTCATACCTTGTCGAATACAACTCGAAGTTGAGAAGCATTCTTGGCGATACCATGACGGTTGATACAGCAGCATTTGAGGCTGCAGGGAACGTTCAAGCAGGGCAGAATGCGGAGCAGCCTGTCAAATTATCCCAGGTACAATCGGAGATATCCGACAAACAAGCATTTGACAACGGGCATTCATCCGCAGCCAGTGCACCGGAAAATCAGCAGCGTGAGACGGCCGACACATATGTGCAGTCACCGCCCAATGAAAATGATCAAATCATCTTTCCGTTATTGATGCCGGTGGCAGGTTTCATAACGCGCAATGTTGATTATTCAATACAACATTACGGCCTTGATATTTCCGCTCCGAAGGGCGAATCAATTGTTTCACCGGCACCCGGTGAGGTCGTTTTTGAAGATTGGACGTTGACCGGGGGCAATACTCTCATTATTGCTCACCCCAATGATTTTATGACAGTGTATAAACATTGCGAGCGGATATTGGTGAGCGTCGGTACGAAAGTATCGAGAGGTGAAGCCATCGCATTGGTCGGTTCGACCGGTATCACGAGCACGGGACCGCATCTTCATTTTGAACTCTGGCAAAATGGAAAAAATTTGAATCCAGAGAATTACTTATTAACGAAGAATTGAAATGGCAAAAGAAGAGACACAAATTAATATCATATCTCATGGTACACGTTTCGAGGGAAAGATAACAAGTCCCGCCAGTCTTCGCGTGGATGGTCAAGTCACCGGCGACATCTCGTTAACCGGTGATCTCGTCATCGGGGCAAACGGTGAGATAACTGGAAACATCGAAGCTCAAACGGTGACGGTGGGCGGAAAGATTACGGGGAACATAAATGCAAAGAATAAGTTGGTTTTCGAGAATAAGGCCCGGATCAAGGGCGATATTCGCGCGTCGAAGTTAGTCATAGATGAAGGCGCGACCTTCGACGGGAAATGCGATATGAGCGGAGATCGAAAACCGAACGAGTTATTCAGATGATTCGCAAAGACAGTGAAAAAGAAAGAAACGTTAGGAGAGAGTTTAGGTGATGCCTACCGGGAGCTTGCACCTTACATGGGACTCGGCACGGAGCTGGCCGCTTCTGTTGTTGGCATGCTCCTCATCGGCTATTTTCTTGACAAACATTTTGGCACTTCACCGTGGTTGGTCCTGGTCGGTGCTGCGGTCGGACTGATCGGCGGTTTTTATAACTTCATTAAGGAAATTCAAAAGTTAAGCAAGCGTGACAACAAATCAAGCGATTGATTCTTCTGCGCAAATGGGGCGTCAGCCCGCGGCTGAAATCAAATTGATGCGAAGCAAAATGCTGAAAGTCATCACGATCGTCATCGTGGTGATGGGGGTGATCTCCTGCGCCCTTATTTGGAAATTTGCCCCGCCCGGCTCTGCAGGATGGTGGGCATACGGGGGTTCGTATTTCCTTGGTGCGCTTATAGGAGTACTTAACGGCGTGATCGGTTTTTTGACAATTGAAAGATTTATCGACAGAAGCAACCTTGCCTTCATGAAGGGTGTTTTCATCGGGATGGGAGTAAGGCTCCTCCTGTTGCTCGGAGTATTTATAATTTTGGTGAAAGTTTTTGAGGCCCACATAATTGCGTTGGTTACCGGTTTGTTAATCTTTTATTTTGGGATGACGATATTCGAAGTAGTATTCTTGAACAAGAGAATTGAAATGAAGAAGACAACTCAAGAGTCGGTGTTGTGATTTTCAGCTCGGCTACCTTAATTGCAGCGAATACTGCAACTGCCGATACCGCAAACACCGCTGCAGCAAGTTCATCCGGGGCATCAGGCGGAAGCTGGATAATCGAACATGTGTCTAATTCTCACACTTTGAACTTTCTTCCATTCGGTGAAATTCACCTGCCGGTATTTTCGCCGATTCACATTGCGGGATTGACGCTGGATATGTCCATCACGAAGCACGTTGTGATGTTGTGGGCGGTCGCGGTCCTCGTATTCATCGTCATGAGAATCGTCGCCAAAGGCTACAAGAAGTCACTGATACCCGGCAAGTTTGCCAGTTCTGTGGAAATGATTATAATCTTCATAAGGGATGATGTCGTTATTCCTGCGATGGGAGAGAAAGGAAGGAAATACCTTCCATATTTCCTAACTCTTTTCTTCTTCATATTGTTTTCAAATTTCTTCGAACTTATCCCGTATGCATCGACCCCTTCGGGAAATATCAGCGTCACGGCATCGCTGGCGATGATTGCTTTCCTTGTCGTACAGGTGTCGGGAATAATGCAAAATGGATTCGTCGGTTATTTCAAAGGTCTCGTGCCGCCAAATATCCCGGCATTTGCCATCCCGATCATTGCCATCGTCGAAGTGATGGGGTTGTTCACCAAACCATTTGCATTGTGCGTACGTCTTTTCGCGAACCTCGTGGCGGGGGACATAGCGATATATTCTTTCATCGGACTGATATTTGTTTTCGGAACAGTTTTGATCGCGCCGCTTGCGATCGGGTTTGCGCTTTTTATCGAGCTTCTGGAAGTACTTGTAGCGTTTATTCAAGCTTACATATTTACAATCCTGACTGCATTATTTGTCGGGATGGCAATTCATCAGGAACACTAAAACCAAAAAAGATTACAGGAGATTTAAATGCCACAACAAGGATTAATTTACTTAGGTGCGGGCCTTGCTGCCGGACTGGCAGTCATAGGTGGAGGCTTGGGCATCGGCAAACTCGCTGCTGCAGCGTTGGAAGCAAGCGGCCGCCAGCCTGAGGCGCAAGGAGATATAAGAACCACCATGATTATCGCCGCTGCGCTGATTGAAGGGGTGACGCTCTTCGCAGAAGTCATAGCTATCATAATGGCACTCAGATAATAAAGGGGGAGTGCCAACGTTCGACTGTTGCCGCCCTGGCGGGATGCCGGCCGGTACTTTGCACTCCGATTCTAACAGGAGACTGATATGCTTGTACAACTAGACCCGGGAGTCATAATATGGACTGCCTTGACCTTCGGACTTTTGCTCCTCATTCTCAGGATAGCAGCATGGAAGCCGATTTTGAAGGCGCTCGACGCTCGAGAGGACTCGATAAAGAAATCCATAGAGCGTGCCGAGGCTGCAAGGAACGAAGCCGAAGCAATTCTAAATGAGAATAAGAAGAACCTTGCAAAATCTGAAGAGGCTGCACAGCAGGTACTGCGTGAAGCGCGAGAGCTTGCGGAGAAAATGAGAGCCGAATCCGCGTCAAAGGCAAACGTCGAAGGAAACAAGCTCATCGAAAAGGCGCGTCAAGAAATAGAGCGAGACAAACAGCTTGCGATGACCCAGCTCCATGGTTTGGTGGCTGAGCTCGCAGTGAAAGCCGCCGAGAAAATCCTCAACGAGACCATCGATGAAGCAAAGCAGAAGAAACTTGTCGAGAACTTCATTAACTCTTTAGGGAAAAACTGAATCAATCATGAAGGAACCGAGGGCAGCAAAGAGATATGCCGGGGCACTATTGGGACTCGCATCCGAACTGAAGAAGATCGACCATGTTGCGTCTGATATGCGCTTGGTCCACGATTCCATAGCAGCCTCTTATGAGCTTAAGCTTTTCTTCCAAAGCCCGATAATCGACCGATTCAAAAAAAGAGAGATCGTAAAAGCGCTGTTCGAAGAGAAAGTTGACGAGCTTACCTTTCATTTCATCCTTCTTTTGGTCGATAAGGCAAGAGAAGGGCTTGTAGATGCTATAGCTGTAGAGTTCGGTGTGCTTCTCGACGAACAGCTCGGGATTGTCAAGGCTGAATTGACAGCTCCGTATCAATTTGACGAGAAAAGCAAAGCACGGGTGCAGTCCAAACTTGAAGAGTTGACTAACAAAAAGGTGCACATAAATTTTTCCCTTGATAAGAATCTTGTCGGCGGTTTCCTGGCACAGATAGGCGATACCGTTTATGACGGCAGCGTACGCCGCCAGCTTGAGATATTGAAGCAACAACTTTTAACAGTTAAGAATTACCGGTGATCAGCGAACATCGGCAATTGAAAGATGGAAATTGAAAAATGCCTGAAGTAAGACCTGACGAAATAACAGCAATATTAAGAAAACAAATCTCCGGCTTCGAACGCGAAGTTGACATTTACGATGTCGGAACTGTTCTGCAAGTCGGCGACGGAATTGCCCGCGTTTACGGCCTGCAGAAAGTGATGGCAAGCGAGCTGATCGAATTCCCGAACGGCGTTTTCGGGATGGCTCTTAATCTTGAAGAAGACAATGTCGGCTGTATGTTGTTCGGAAACGACACTCTTGTGAAGGAAGGCGATCAAGTTCGTCGAACCGGCAAAGTCATGTCGATGCCTGTCGGCGAGGAGATGCTGGGACGCGTTATCAATCCGCTCGGACAACCCCTCGATGGGAAGGGTGCAATTGATACTAAGGAGTTTCTTCCGGTTGAAAGAAAAGCTCTCGGCGTAATTGCACGCAGTCCCGTGAAGCAGCCGTTGAATACCGGCATCAAAGCAATAGACTCGATGATTCCAATAGGCCGCGGACAGCGTGAGCTTATCATTGGCGACAGGCAAACGGGGAAGACCGCCATCGCAATCGATACAATTATAAATCAAAAATTTACTCACACTGAGGAATCCAAAATCCGTGGTATCAAACCCGTCTACTGTATTTACGTTGCGATCGGACAGAAAGCATCTACGGTAGCTCAGGTAGCTGCAAAGTTGGAGGAAGAAGGTGCGATGGACTACACCACTGTGGTGTCGGCAACTGCCGGTGTTCCATCACCCATGCAATACATCGCGCCGTATTCCGGATGCACACTCGGCGAGTTTTTCCGCGACAGCGGTCGCGACGCTTTAGTCATTTACGACGATCTTTCAAAACATGCATGGGCATATCGGCAAGTTTCCTTGCTCCTTCGCCGGCCGCCCGGTCGTGAAGCCTATCCCGGGGATGTATTTTATTTGCACAGCAGGCTTCTTGAGCGGGCATCGAAACTCAGCGACGATTTAGGCGGGGGAAGCTTGACTGCACTGCCGATCATCGAGACGCAGGCAAACGATGTGTCGGCATATATTCCGACGAACGTCATTTCGATCACCGACGGCCAGATTTATCTTGAGCCGGGACTTTTTAACTCCGGCGTTCGTCCGTCCATCAACGTCGGAATTTCGGTCTCTCGAGTCGGAGGCCATGCACAAATCAAGGCAATGCGTAAAGTCGCTGGAAGGCTGAGGTTGGATCTTGCACAATTCAGAGCATTGGAGGCGTTCCTAAAATTCGGGTCCGATCTCGATAAAGTAACACAGGCACAGATACGCAGAGGCCAGCGCCTCGTGGAAATTCTCAAACAAAATCAATACTTGCCGATGCCCGTCGAGAAACAGGTGGCACTGATCTTTTGTGGCACGAACGGATACCTCGATGAGCTTCCGGTTGAAAGTATTCAGGAATTCGAGAAAGAATTCCTTGAGATGATGGAGCTAAAAAACCAACGCATCCTAACCAAGATTGCAGATGCGAAGGATATCGATCCGGTGGTAGATAAGAATCTTCATGATTTAGTCAAGGAGTTCGTCGCGCAATTCAAAGCCTCGTTAAAGGAGTAAGAGTTGCCAACGCTTCGTGAGATAAAGCGGCGCATCGGAGGGGTAAAAAGCACCGAGAAGATAACGAAGGCTATGAAGATGGTTGCGGCGGCAAAACTGCGCCGTGCTCAAAGTGCAGTGGTCGCCGCGCGCCCTTATTCCCGAAAATTAGGCGAGCTTATGATGCACCTCGCGAGCAACGCCGACCTCAGCGAGAATTTGTTAGTCAAAGAGAGGGAAATGAAGAAAGTCGCAATAGTGGTCGTGACGGCAGATCGCGGGTTCTGCGGCGCGTTCAACACCAATATTATCAAAGCGACAAACGAGCTCATCGCATCACACTACAAAGAATTGTACTCATCAGGCAACGTGAAACTGTTTACTGTTGGCAAGAAAGGATATGACTTCTTCACGAGACGAAAGTATAATGTCGTCGGTAATTACTCCGGCGTGTTCCACGATCTGCAATTTTCAGCGGCAAAGAATGTTGCAGCCGAAGTAATTAAAGGATATTTAGACCGGGCCTACGACCGCGTGGACGTAGTTTATAATGAATTCAAGAACGTTATTCAGCAGCGCCTGTTGATAGATCAATTCCTTCCAATCCCGAAAGATTTTGCGGCGGCGGAAGTGATCGGGACGCATCACGTCGAGGATACCGCAAAAAGCGGGAACGCGAACATACATCGATGGTTGTTGGAATACATTTACGAACCCGACAGCGCATCGATCCTCGAAGCGTTAATACCACGGCATCTCTGAATATCAAATCTGGAGAATGCTTCTGGAAAGCAATGCCGCAGGAGAAGGCGCACGGATGGCGGCCATGGAGAATGCGAGTGAGAACGCTTCCGAGCTTATCTCGACACTCTCACTGGAGTACAACAAAGCCCGCCAGGCTTCGATAACGAAAGAACTGCTTGAGGTTGTATCCGGAGCCGAAGCGCTCACCGCAGCAAGCTGAAACGAAGCTTAACCGATCCATTAAAAACCCCATCACGCTGATGGGGTTTTTTGATTCTGTCTAATTCTATTTGCACTTAATGGATGAAAGAAATAAATTTCAGCGTCACTTGGGCGGCCTTCAGCATGGAAATAAACGCCAATTGCGAAAGGAGAAAAACAATGAAAAGGTTAAGTTTCATAAGTTTGATACTTGTCGCTCAGGTTACTTTGTTTGCTCAGTTAAAGTATCATGTATCAACGGATAGCAGTGTGTATCATTATGGTGACAGTATTCATGTCACAATAACTGCGTCAAATATCAGGAGTGTCCCTGACACTTTGTGGCTATCTGATTGCGATGTGGAATATATCATAGATAACTTCAACCTGTCTGGACATCGGCCGTGTTCGCTGGCTATAACTGATTACGTCGTGATGCCACACGATTCAATCACTTGGAATTATCTCCCTCCGTATCCGGTAAATAGCAGTACGTTGACTATTGGTAGACATGCGGTCGTTGGTGAATTTTACGGGTATGGTTTATCCGACACACTATGGGTGACGGTGGACCAATTTACAGCCGTTAAGGAAGAAGAGAACGGTCCGCAGGACTATGCTCTTGAAGATAACTATCCGGACCCGTTTAACCCGTTGACAACGATTGAGTACCGGCTACCGGTCAGCAGTTTCGTTACGTTAAAAATTTATGATGTGCTTGGGAGAGAGATCGCAACGCTCGTGAACGAACGACACAATGCCGGGACATACTCGGTTGTCTTCAATGCTGCTTCTTTACCAAGCGGTGTATACTTCGACCAGCTTGAAGCGGGAACATTCAGCAAGACTAAGAAGATTTTGCTTTTAAAGTGAGCGGATAGGCAGGCAGAGCTTTCGGCATCAACGTTCTGCGATAGTTGGAACTGTTGAACATGAATACCTCTGATAGTTAAACTCTCGAAGAACTAAAGGAAGCCTCATGAAAAATTACAAGCCCGATTACGGCATAGACGGCAGCCCCAAGGCGCTAGTCATAACCGTTCTAATCATCGCCGTCATCGACGCATGCCTTTATGCGTTCCATGGCATGTACTTCACAATCGCAGCATGTATTGTCTTGATATGCGGACTATGGGCTGCGCTCGCGGGAGTTTGGTGGATCGTCTATGTCAAGGTTGGGAAATTCGGACACCGGGACAATCTATTATCCATGGTCGATTGGAAGGGAAACGAGACGGTGCTCGACGTCGGTACGGGGCGAGGCTTGCTGATGATCGGAGCGGCAAAAAGATTGGCCGCTTGCTCCGCCCCTTTGGCTGAGCGGGCAGAACGAAGCGGAAAATGCATCGGGATCGACGTGTGGAGACAGCAAGACATGGTGAACAACAACGCCGAGAAAACGTTGAACAATGCGAGATTAGAAGGCGTCATGGATAAAATCGAAATCCGGAACGAGGATATAAGGAATACTTCCTTTTCGTCCGAGTCATTCGACGTAGTTCTTTCGAATTTGTGCCTTCACAACATTTCATCGAAAGAAGGAAGAAGTTGTGCGTGCAAGGAGATAGCGCGGCTTATGAAGCCTAACGGCATCGCAGTTATCTCCGACGGATTTCATATAAGAGAGTACCGGGCGATATTTGAAAAGGAAGGAATGTCGGCAAAAATTGTGAAGGCAAAGGTAAGCCTGGGCCCGGGTATAAAACTCCATACCGTGGTCGCAGTCAAAAGTCCTTTAACTATTGCGAGGTTCTAAGCAACGTAGAACCGGGCAGTTCGACACTCGCACTATCGAATAATGGCCCAAAGCATTGCCGTACCTTGGATGAAAGGAAGAGATTTGAGTGTCAAGCCGGCGGTGTCCACGATGCACACAAACGTCCAAGGGAATCCATTCGAGACGATAAGGGGACATCTGAGAGAGAAACTTGGACCAAATGATGCAATGCGTTTTTGTGTTATCGGTTGCAACGGTTGTGTCCGGTCTAAGCCGGAATTGTCCAAATACATTTAAACAGCCCACAATGGGCCCTTATCACTTCACGACCAAGGCGTTCCATCACCCATAGGATTTTTCGAACCATGGTGCCGACTCTAGTAGAGCAGTTTCTTATAAATTAATTTCTGATTTACTTACGGTAGAAGTATCCCCGCCGCAACCACAGTCGTCCATATTCCGCGCCTGTCCCCTTCAGCAGACTGCGTCACATTGAATGTCCTGACGATTTTCCCGCTCATCTTATACTGCTGCTCCCGCTCGTCCCAATCTGCATTTGAGTCGAACTCAATTCCAAGCGTTGTTGCAAGCATTGTCGCAGCAAGGTCTTCGGCATACTCGCCTGCCTTTTCATCTGTCTCGCCGAACGGGTGATGTTCGGAAAGATAGCCGTACTGTGACGAATCGTTAGGCGTTGCAACTCCGATGGAAGCCGCGACCAAGCGGTTCGGCTCGTTGGTTGAGTTCCTCGCCATGACGCAAAAGGTGATTTGGCCGGGATTTAACTGCTTAAGTCCTTCGTCAAGCGGGACACGCTTACATCCGGCAGGATAGATACTTGAGACGGTCACTAAATTACATTTCTCTATCTTTGCGTCACGAAGCGCAAGCTCGAAGGATTGGAGGTAATCGCGATGGCGACCTACCCCTTTTGTGAAGAATATTTTAGTCGGGACATACAATTTAACATCTCCTATTTTCAATTATCAGTTATCAATTATTTTCAAATCTACTTCTTTATTCTATAAAACTTTCTCTTACCAACCTTCAATATAAAGGGCATGGCAGGGTTTATTGGCGCGTTCGGATCGGTTATTTTCGCGCCGTCGATCGTGACGCCGCCCTGGACAACGAGCCTGCGAGCGTCGCCATTTGATTTTGCTGCGCCGATGCTTACAAGAAGCTGAAGCAGTGTTGATGCATCATGTTCTAAAGTGATTTCATCAACCTCGTCCGGGTTTTCCTTCCTTACGAAGATCTTGTCAAAGTTCTCTTCGGCTTGAATTGCCATGTCTTTATTGTAGTAAAGCGCAACAATCTCTCTCGCGAGCTTTCTCTTTAAATCGCGTGGGTTTACCGATTTCGATTCGATTTGATTCTTAATCGATTTGATCTCCGCTTCGGGAATGTTTGTGGTAAGCACAAAGTAGTCGTAGATGAGCGTATCGGGAATGGAGAGAGTCTTGCCGTACATTTCATCGGGCGCATCCGTGATGGCGATATAATTTCCCATTGACTTGGACATCTTTTCCACTCCATCAGTACCGACCAGCAGCGGCATTGTTATAATAATCTGCGGCTCAAGATTATATTCGCGCTGGATGTCTCTGCCGACGAGCAAATTGAATTTCTGATCAGTGCCTCCGAGCTCTATGTCCGCCTGAATTGCAACGGAGTCCATCGCTTGCGCGAGAGGGTAGAGGAACTCATGCACGCTTATCGGCTCTTCGGCATGATATCGTTTCTCGAAGTCATCGCGCTCGAGCATTCGCGCGACTGTGTACTTGCTTGCAAGCTTAATCACTTCCTCGAAGGTCATCTTACCAAGCCACTCTGAATTGTACATGATTTTCAGATTCGTGCTTGAAAGGATCTTGGATGCCTGCTGAAAGTAAGACTCGCCATTTCGTCTCGTCTCTTCAAGCGTCATGGATGGGCGCGCTTTGTTCCTACCGGAAGGATCTCCGATCATACCCGTGAAATCGCCGACGATCAATATTGCGGTGTGTCCCAGACCCTGAAACTGTCTGAGCTTTCTCAATACTACGGAATGCCCAAGGTGTAGGTCAGGACGACTTGGATCGCAGCCCAACTTTACCTTTAGTGGAACGTTCTTCTTGATAGACTTATCTATCTTCTGAGCGAGTTCTTCTTCGGGAATTATCTCGGCTGCGCCGCGTTTAATAATGTCTAATTGCTCGTTGAGAGGTGCAAACAACCCTAGCTATTCATCTCCTGATTATACCGTTTATGCGCCTGCGCCATCGCGCCGCGTTTCGCGTTCCCTATCGCGCTCCTTGATCGATTCACGCTTATCGTAAGAATGCTTCCCTTTTGCAATTGCCAGTTCTATTTTAGCCATTCCATGCTTCCAGTATAGCCTGGTCGCGACAAGAGATAGCCCTCTTTCCTTTGTTTTACCGATCAACTTTCTGATTTCTCTTTTGTGCAAGAGCAGTTTTCTCGATCTCTTAGGATTATGATTGAAAGGGCCTGCATTCTGGTACGCCGCGACATGCATATTGTGAAGCCAAACTTCTCCATCCTTGACGGAAGCGAAGCAATCGCTGAGGTCGACTTTGCCTTGACGCACCGATTTGACTTCTGCTCCTTTGAGGACGATACCCGCTTCGGTAGTTTCAAGAATCTGGTACTCGAATCGAGCACGCCTATTTTGAGCTACCGTTTTTTCCTCTGATTCCATTTCATCACACTTTCCACATTTTATAATTGCCGAGTTCCAAAGGAATTCCTCCGGAATACTGATGCCTTCGGCGCAACCGAGATTGTCACCCTTCTGTCCGTCTGACCTGCAAGCTGCGGCATTGCCCAATTGCCACATAAAATGCTAAACTTTACCTTTCAAAATCAAGATGGATGTCGATAATTTCTTTGAGAGCGGGTCGCCCTCGGCTTGCACCTGCCCCACCGGGGCCATTCAGGAGAAGGAAAGATGCAAAGGCATTTTTTTTGTTTCGGCTCTTAATCAATAGGGATATGTATCATCTGTTATATCCGTCGTGTTTTCTGATCTTTAGAGGAAATAAAATTGCATTAATTTATAAATCTTAAAATCCATTCTTCCATTATTCTGTCCCGTTTGATATATTGAATTCAAAATAGCGAAGGGAAGATGGCACAAACTTCAAAATCAGAGTTAACGCTTGATAAGATTGTATCACTAGCAAAACGAAGAGGATTTGTTTTTCAGTCGAGCGAAATATACGGCGGCCTGAACGGCTGCTGGGATTACGGTCCGCTCGGAGTGGAAATGCTAAACAATGTAAAGCAGCAGTGGTGGAAAAGCATGACTTACAGGGAAAATATTGAGGGGATTGATGCCTCCATCCTGATGCATCCTCGCGTCTGGGAAGCATCGGGTCACGTCGAGAATTTTACCGACCCGATGGTAGACTGCAAGCAATGCAAAGCGCGGTTTAGATTAGACATACTTTTCGATGAGATATCGCTGAAGAAAAAGAAAGAATTGCTGCGTGAACTTGACCCCCAAAAATTTGCCGGGCAGCAAAAAGATGAGATGATCGAAGCGGAATTTCTAAAACTTGTTTCGACAGATCAACAGGCAGCCGGCCTTGTCTCGTTTATATCATGTCCATCGTGCGGGAATAAAGGAACTTTTACGGAGGCGCGCAAATTCAATCTTATGTTCAAGACGTTTGTGGGCCCCGTAGAAGAGTCGTCGGCTGTGGTTTATTTGCGGCCTGAAACGGCGCAGGGCATCTATGTTAATTTCCTGAACGTAATGACAGCGTCCCGGCAAAAGCTTCCGTTCGGCATCGCACAGATAGGAAAGGCATTTCGCAACGAAATCAATACGAAGAACTTTCTTTTCCGTACTCGAGAGTTCGAGCAGATGGAGATGCAGTTCTTCATTAAGCCGGGAACGGATGACGGCTGGTTTGAATACTGGCGCGGTGAACGAATGCAATGGTTCATTGACCTCGGCATGAAGAAAGAGCAGCTTCAGTGGCACCAGCATCCGAAAGATAAATTGGCACATTATGCCAAAGACGCTTATGACATCGAGTTCCTTTTTCCTTTTGGCTGGGGAGAAATTGAAGGTGTACATAACCGCACAAATTATGACCTGTCGAGACATGAGGAGTTTTCAGGCAAGTCGATGAAATATTTCGACGAAGAGACAAAAGAAAAATACACACCGTTCGTCATAGAAACTTCAGCCGGTGCAAGCCGTTCCTTCATGGCATTTCTTGTCGGTTCTTATCACGAGGAAGAAGCGCCGACGGCGGAAGGTAACATGGAGACTCGTGTCGTGCTCAAGCTTAATCCGAAGCTTGCTCCTCTAAAGGCCGCTATCTTTCCGTTGGTCAACCGCGACAACATGCCGGAAATTGCACGCACGATTGAAAGAGATTTGCGCGCGCACTTTCGCGCATTCTACGACGACAGCGGAGCAGTCGGTCGTCGGTACCGTCGCCAGGACGAGACGGGTACGCCCTTTTGTATAACGGTGGATTCGCAGACCCTGCAAGATCAAACCGTTACGGTTCGCGACCGGGATTCGATGCAGCAGGAACGAATAGATTCAGCTCGGGTTTTGGAATACTTGACGAACAAGTTGAAGTAATAAAAAAAATGAAAACGACAACGCCGAAGAAACCATCTAAAATCAAAGTCGGGGGCAGTGGCGGTCGTTTTACTAACCAGACCGGCACCGCTAATGAAGAACAATTCGATGGCTTTTTCAAAGAGACGTTCGAATTCTTCGCGGAGTTGTACAAACATAATTCGGTGACATGGTTTCGCAAACACAGGGAAGAGTATGAAACGTATTTGATGAACCCGGCGCGCGCTTTTGTCACTTCGATCGGGCACTTCATAAAGTTCATTAATCCAATATTCGATACGGAGCCGAAGTTCAATCGAACGCTTGTGAGGCTAAACAAAGATATGCGCTTTGCGAAGAAGCCGTATAAAGATTTTTTTCTGATTCGTTTTGGAAAATCAAAATGGGATTCTGAACTGTTTTTATATCTCGACAGAAATGGAATAGAGGTCGGAACTTTTATTAATAATGAAAAGATCGACGGTCACAGACGTTTTGAGGAAAACATATCCACACACACAACAGTTTTTGTGGAAGCATGCAAGCGATATAAAATCGGCAGCGAGTTTTCCGCTTACGAGCTTAGAAACGGCACCGAGCCAATCGCGGAGCATTTCAATGCAAAGCGCGACCACGTGAAGATTAAAGGAATAGATTATCTGATATTCGGAAAAGAATTGGATAAATCTGATCCAACCGTTTTGTCAAAGAGATCGTTAGCTCTCGCCATGAAGGTATACAACAGACTTTATCCGCTCTATATCTTCTCTTCGTCGGATAATCCTGTTGCCGATCTTGACGCGTATACGAAACGAATAGGTTTGTTGAGTATTTCCAGTCCCAAAAGCGCCCACCCGGACAAATGAAGAATCTTGGAGAGCCCATGCACAGGGAACGGGTAACTCTGAAGGAAAAGGTTCTACAGAGAATTGTTGAAAGTGCAGTCGAAGCGGTTAAACCTTCCTCGTTATTTAATGCGCAATTTCAGGTAACTGGCAACAATCTCACTGCATTCGGAGACGAGTTTGATCTCAGCCGATACGCGAACGTAAAGTGTATCGCGATCGGGAAATGTGCCGAAGCCATGGCCTATGAAGTAGAGAAGAAACTTGGCTATGATGTGACCGGGATAATAGCAACACCTGTAGAAAGGCATTTTGACACGAGGAAATTTACTTTTTTCAAAACGGGCCATCCGCTTCCCGACGGAGAAAGTGTGAGAGCAGGGAGGGCAGTCGAAAACTTCGTTTCCTCTGCGAGAGAATGCGATTTATTGATCTTTTTGATTTCAGGCGGCGGCAGCGCATCTGTTTTCGTTCCCGTTAACGGGGTAACACTTGAAGAAGCCAATCAGACCGTCAAAATCCTTCTCGCCAATGGTGTGCCAATGGAAAAAATAAATCTTTTAAGACGGCACATTTCTGAACTTGGGGGTGGAAAATTAGCCGCGCTTGCCCCAAACGTGGAGAAGATATCGTTGATAATTTCCGACGTAGTTGGCAATCAATTATCAAGCATAGCCAGCGGACCGACATCTGAAGATTCGACAACGCAAACCGATGCAAACGATTTCCTTAATGAAGCCGGCTTCGCTTTCGATGTTCCACGATCAGTGTTTACGGCATTACACGGAGCCACCCAACCATTTGCAAAAAAAGAGATTAGCACCAATCACTTAAAGATAATTACATCAAATATTGAAGCACTGAAAGCTGCGGAGAAGACGGGAAAAGATCTCGGTTTCCAATCTGTCGTGTTTACCAGTTTCTTCGAGATGGACGCAGGGGCCGCAGGAGAGTTTGTTGTATCAATAGCACGCTCAATCGAATTGGATGGATTGCCCGTGCATGCTCCTGCGCTCGTAATCATGGGGGGAGAAACAACCGTCAAATTGTCACGAGAAGCTGTGACCCCTTCGAGAAGAGACGAGGGAGTAGGAGGACGTAACCAGCATCTCGTTTTGTGCGCATTACGGAAGATGGCACAATTGAAAGAGGGCGGTGTGCATTTAGCAAAGACGACTGTTTTTTCTTTTGGAACCGACGGTAAAGACGGCAACAGCGATGCGGCAGGTGCTTTTGCTTCTTTGTACAGTCTGGAACAGACTGAGGCCGGCTTGAATGAAATTGATGATTATATTTTGCAAAACGATTCAAATTCTTTTTTTAAAAAATACGGCGGCCTTATAACAACAGGCAATACCGATACGAACGTGATGGATGTCATGGGTATAATTGTAAAATGATCGCTGTTGATGAAATAGTGGAACTGAAAATAGACTCGATTGCGTTTGAAGGAAAAGCCATCGGGAGAATCGATGGCTATGTCGTCTTTGTGTCAGGCGCAATTCCCGGCGATGTGGTAAAGGCAAAGATTTTCAAGCGGAAGAGAGATTACGCGGAGGCTAAGGTTGTCGAGGTTTTGGCACCTTCAGCCCATCGTACCGAGCCGCGATGCCGTTACTTCGGCGTTTGCGGCGGCTGCAAGTGGCAGGATCTAGATTACGAGGAGCAAATGCGTTTCAAGCGGCAGCATGTGATTGATGCATTTGAACGAATAGGCGGCTTAAAAGTCGATGTTTCCGAGACAATCGGTGCCAGCAAGACATTTGAATACCGAAACAAAATTGAAATGACATTCTCCGATAGGCCGTTCAGAATATTGGAAAATGATCCGGTCAAAGTGGCACTCGGCTTTCATTCGCCTGGCAGATATGACAAGACAATCGACATAGAACATTGCCATCTTGCTGATGAAGAAGCCAATGCTGTCGTAAATTGGTTCCGCAATCAGATCGCCCTGGATATTCAACCGGAAGTCGATGCTCTTACGGCTCAGGACGCAAGAAGAAAGTATGGGCTGACAATTTACAGTTCGGAAATGCATTCCGGCTTGTTGCGTTTTTTGACTTTGAGAAAATCGTTCACTACAGGAGAGCTGATGGTGAGCCTCACGGTTTTGGAAGAGAGTGATGTGCTTGATGAAATTGCCGAGAAACTTCGAGACGATCTTCCGATTGTCTCCACATTTGCATCAATAGTCAACTCATCACGTGCTCAGATTGCGTCAGGAAAATTGTGGAAAACTCACTTCGGCAACGGGTATATCACTGAGAAGCTGGGTGAATTTTCGTTCAGAATATCGCCGCAGTCCTTTTTCCAGACTAATACTCAGCAAGCGGAAAAGCTCTATGAAGTTGTCGCCGGTAACTTAGATCCAAAACAGAAAGTTATCTTCGATCTTTATAGTGGAACAGGGAGTATCTCGCTGTATTTATCCGGATTTGCAGAAAAAGTCTATGGATTTGAGTTGATTGAGTCAGCAGTAAAGGACGCACAAGAGAACGCACGGCTCAATGGGATAAAAAACGCCACATTTATTCACACGGATTTGGTTGAGCTATTCAAAGGAAGAAATATCCCGGACAATTTTGAAAAATCAAATCTCCCGAAACCTGATCTAATTGTATTGGACCCGCCGCGAAGTGGGTTACACCCGAAGATAGCCGGTAATTTACATTTGCTGGGTGCAGATACGATAATTTATGTGAGCTGCAACCCCACAACTCAAGCGAGAGACGTGAAAGAAATCGTGTGTCACGGTTACACGCCAATTTGCTGTCAACCGGTTGACATGTTCCCGCAAACGTATCACATCGAAAATGTATTAACTCTGAGAAAGGTTCACGGCCACGAATAAGGGCGGAATTCTTCTTGGAGCGCACATGTCCATTGCCGGCGGTTTACATACCGCTTTCGATAGGTCAGATCGGGTCGGCTGCACTGCAATTCAAATCTTTACCAAGAATTCCAATCAATGGAAAGATCCCATCTTTACCGCGGATGACATATCAAAATACAAGGAGGCAAGAAAGAAATCAAAAGTCGATATTGTGGTCTCACATGATTCGTATTTGATAAATCTGTGTGGGGCAAGCGTTCGGTTGTTGGAGAGTTCGAGAAACGCTTTCATTCAAGAGATAAAGCGATGCGCGGCTTTAGAAATTAAATTTATGATATTCCATCCGGGCGCTCACACGACCATGGAGCGAAAGGAAGCCGTAAAGTTAGTGGCGGACTCGATTAATTGCTCGCACAACTCCACGGATGACTTCGATGTAGTAACACTAATTGAAACAACCGCCGGACAGGGAACCACTCTCGGCAGCAGCTTCGAGGAAATTGCAGAGATGATTTCCGGCGTGAAACGCAAAGACAGAATTGGAGTTTGCATCGACACATGTCATATCTTCGCGGCAGGTTACGACATCACGACAAAAGAGGCTTATGATAAAACGATGCGCGAGTTTGACGACATAATCGGCTTCGAACGGCTGTGCGCCATTCACTTCAATGATGCAAAGAAGCCGCTTAACTCACACGTTGATCGACACGAACATATCGGAAAAGGAGAAATAGGGAAGTCCGCTTTCGGTTTCTTCTTAAACGATAGCAGGTTCTCGAAGATCCCAAAAGTGCTTGAGACACCGAAGGGGGACGATGGTTTTTCGATGGACATCGTGAATTTGAGATTGCTGCGTTCCATGGCAAAAAAGAAACAAACGAAATAGAAGCGCTCACTCTTTCAATACGCCTAATTTCTTGCCGATCTTTTCAAAGGCATCAACGGCTTTCTCTAAATGTTCCTTTTCGTGAACTGCGGAAATCTGCACGCGAATTCTCGCCTGGCCTTTTGGCACAACCGGAAAGAGAAACCCTATTACATAAATTCCTTCGTCAAGCAAGTCGTTCGCAAAATCCGTTGCCAGCTTAGCATCGTAAAGCATTATCGGGACTATCGGATGCTCGCCGGGTTTTATCTCGAATCCCCGCTTTGTCATTTCTGCTCTGAAGTATTTTGTATTCCTTTCAAGTTTGTCTCGGAATTCGGTCGTCGATTCCAACAGATCGAAGACGGCTATTGCGGCGGCAACGATAGAAGGGGGTACTGTATTGGAAAACAGGTATGGTCTCGATCGCTGCCTTAAAAACTCCACTATTTCTTTCCTGCCGCTTGTGAATCCGCCGGAGGCACCGCCTGCTGCCTTGCCAAGCGTGCTAGTTATGATATCGACTCGTCCTATGACGCCTTTTGCTTCCATAGTTCCTCTGCCGGTTTTGCCGACGAAACCGGTTGCATGAGAATCGTTGACCATCACAAGTGCATTATATTTATCTGCTAAGGTACAAATTATATCGAGCTGTGCAAGGTCTCCGTCCATCGAGAACACGCCATCGGTCGCGATCATTTTGAAACGCGCGCTGGCGCAGCTCTGCAATTTATCTTCAAGGTCATTCATATCGGAGTGCCGATATCTATACCTGATTGCTTTACATGAACGAATCCCATCGATTATACTGGCATGATTGAGCTCATCTGAAATAATCGCGTCTTCTTCACCGAGGAGGGGCTCAAACAGCCCGCCGTTAGCATCGAAGCATGCCGTGTATAAAATCGTGTCGTCTGTTTGCAGATAGCTCGAGATTCTTTGTTCGAGCTCCTTATGAATGTCTTGCGTACCGCAGATGAACCTTACCGAGGACATACCGTAGCCACGCTCGTCGAGTCCTCGCCTGGCGGCTTCGATCACTTTTGGATGGTTCGATAACCCCAGATAATTGTTCGCACAAAAATTCAGAACCTCTTTTCCGTCTTTCAATTTTATCACGGCGCCCTGTTGCGATGCAATTATCCGTTCTTCCTTGTAAAGTTTGTTCTCCCGGATGGACCTTATTTGCGCAATAAGATGCTCTTGAAATGGTCCGTACATGGTACCTCCTTATTTGCATTTATCTTCATAGATCAAAACAGCAGCAGGTTGTTCAGCAAAAACGTATCTCGAGGATGTTATGAGATACCGTGATCATCTGGTGACTCCGATCAATAGGGAAGAAAGGCATTCTTCCATTATCAAGATAAGCCTTCGTAAAACGCTCAACGAACATGGTAATACTTCTCGTTCTGATCTGTTCCCGCCGATTGCATATAGGCGCAGACAATCAGTCTTGAAGTTTGAGTATCGATTTTATTTCGTTATAAGATGGTCTACCGATTAATATCTTCGATAAATAGACATTATTAGCGGGAATTACTATGACTCTAAGCTGGTACGTACGACCCAGAAAATCAATCAATTCGCCGCGAGCGTCATCATAACTTGATATAACTTCAATATATACAGATTGATTATCGAGGTAATAATTGATAGATAGCGCCGGTTCATGCGGTTCTGTGTACGGTAGTGGATTCCAAACTGAATTTGCTCCTAAGTACACTAGAACCGCTGCTCCACTATCAATTGCGCTCTCAATCGTTGAATCAGAGAATGGCAGGTAATAATATGTCGAATCATTACCCTCTATCAGATCAGTTGCCTCGAAGGAAAAAACAGACACATTTACATTAGCATTGCCGGTTGCACCAGTCGGGCCACTGGGACCTGTTGTACCAGCCGGACCGGCGGGACCGTCGCAACCCGTCAAGTTAAAACCTATCATGCTGAGACACCCCATCACGATCAAGGAATAGATGGGTTTGTGGAAAAAGTATTTATATCTTTTTGTCATAATTTTCTCGTTCAATAAATTTTGAAGTATAAAATTGTCACTTGCCTAAAACTAGATCTTCGTGTAACGGCATGATATCCAGGACTAAGATACTCACGTCCAGGCGAGACGTTAGTTTTCGTATCATTTCAAAAGCCGCAATTAATGCTTGAGATTGTTTGAGCTTCAATGAGTTGAGTGAAGGCGCCGATATCAATTCTTCAGATGACGAATCTTCTGCCCCAGATATATGTTTAACATATGTTTTCTTTTGGACAAAATATTAAAAAATGAATATGAGAAAACCAAGCATTTGCGGCGAGTAAACTTACTCAGAAGGAAGCGGTCTTTAAATAAGATTCGATCAGCGCGAGTTTCAACAACGCAAAAGAACGAAATCCTTGACAACATAAATATCTTCAGCAGGCGTAATATTTGAGCATTGATGCAGCATGCAGCTCGACAAGAAACGATTATGAACATCAGTGCTGAGTGAGCTGCCGGGACTTTGTTGTTCCGCGAGGTTTTTTAGAAATTCCCGTTTAGTAAAAACTCGCACTTTTCACCTCAAAAATTACAGCCGCGAATAAGAAGAAGAACTGCCGCTTGAAGGCACTGACAATAATATTTGGAATTCTACAAACTATTCATTTTCCGGTCTTATTTCACGCTTGAATCTTTCTTCGAAGATGGTGTAAAGTGTTGGTACAAAAATTAGCGTCAGGAATGTCAACGCTGTCAATCCTCCGATAACTGCGATGGCGAGCGGAGCTTGCGATTTGTCGCCGCCCATTCCTAAAGCCATTGGAATTAGACCAAAAACGGTGGCTAATGAAGTCATCAATATTGGACGGAGCCTCGTCCTACCGCCCGTCATTACCGCTTGGTGTAATTCCATTCCTCTCTTTCGCAGACGGTTTATATAATCGATCAGCAGGATTCCGTTAGACACAACAATTCCGACCATAACGATCACTCCTTCAAATGACGTGACCGAAAGCGTTGTGTTCGTGAGGAACAATGCCCATACTACTCCGGCAACTCCAAGAGGAATCGTGAACATTATGATGAATGGATCGACAAGCGATTGGAACTGCGAAGCCATGACCATATAGACCATGGCGATCGCGAGAAGAAGCGCAAGTCCCAGAGATTTGAAAGTGCTGTTCTGTTGCGTGATATTTCCTGCTTGAACAACTTGGAATCCGCTTGGAACCACGAGCGTGTTCAGTTTCTTCTGAATATCTGCGGAAACACTTCCCAGATCTCTGCCTGCGGTATTTGCAGTGACATCGATGATTCGCTGTTGATACTTTCTGTCAATTTCGACGGGAGAATTTGACATCACTACATCTGCAATATTACCAAGTGTTACTAATTGTCCTGAACTGCTGTTTATCGTGAGACGTTTTACGTCGTCAATATTATCGCGGTCGCTTTCGTTGAGTCGAACGAGAATATTATAACTGTTGCCGTTTTGCGGGTCCTGGTACAGCGATGCGACATCGCCATCAATTGCTGTCGCCACGGTATTTGCAACATCCGCAACATTTACTCCAAGTGCGCCAGCTTTGTCTCTGTCAACAACTACTCGCAGCTGGGGAAGATTGGGATCCTGACTTATCTGAGCATCGACGGCTCCGGGAGTCGAGCGCACAATATTATAAACCTGATTGGCAAGTTGTTTTCCGGCACTCATATCAAATCCCATAACCTCCACGTCGATGGGTGCATTAGAACCGAAGTTCAGCAAGAAGTGAAGGAATCCGCCGGGTGTGAGATACATACGTGCTCCGGGCATCGCGAGCAATTTTGGTCTCAACGTGTTTACAATTTGGTCTTGAGAACGGCTGCGCTGTGAAACATCAACAAGCTGTACCTGCACATTCGCTTCATAGGTTCCGTGGTTATGACCAAAAAGGCCGCCGTTTTTCTGACTATTGGGAATCCCGATATCGGAAATAATTGTCTTCACTTCCGGAACATTTTTTCGAATTACGTCTTCCACTTTTGTAATATACTTTTCGCTTTCCTCTATCCGGGTGCCAACAGGAAGTTTCACATCTACGCTAAACTGCCCCTCGTCCTGGTCCGGGAAAAACTCGGTACCAACAAACTTGAACAGAGCGAACGAGAGTATGGCGAAGGCAGCCACGCCAAAAACCACATTGCGTTTATGCTTTAAAGTGTAACCTATAATTCTTTGATAGGTGTTATCGACACCTTCAAAGAAATTCTTCGAGCTCAATTGCAGCCGGTCCATAAACTTAGTTGAACTCCGGATCAATCTCTCTCTCGGGCTGGATCACTTTGTTGCAGAGCAGCGGCGTGACTGTTCTTGAGACGAAAAATGACCCGAACAGTGCCACGGTAATAGTCAACACAAGCGGCATGAACAGCAATTTCGCAACGCCGGTCAAGAAAATTACTGGCAAGAAAACGATCACAGTTGTCAATGTTGAGATGAAAATCGGCCCGGCAACTTCCAATGCAGCATCAAGCGTGGCTTGCATTCTACTCACATTAGCCTTGCCCATCAAATTATAATGGCGCGTTATGTTTTCGAGCTCGACAATTGAATCGTCCACAAGTCTGCCGACGCCAAGCGCCAGCCCACCGAGTGTCATAATATTTAATGTGGTGTCGCTGAACCTGAAATAGATAAATGTAACCAGTATGGAGAGCGGTATTGCAACAAATATCACCAGCGCGCTTCTCAAGTTTCTGAGAAAAAGGAGAATAACGATTGTCGCGAGCAAAGCACCCATTGCGGCTTCTTGTTCGAGACCGCTTATTGAATCACGGATATACTCGCTTTGATCGAAGGCGAGCGATGATTTGACTGATGGCGGAACATTCTGAAGTTTGGGTAGTGCCTTCACAACTTCGTCAACCACGTCAACCGTGTTTGCATCTGGAGATTTCTGAACTCTTAAGATGATGCCATGTTTTCCGTTCACTCTAACTGATTCAGTCTGCTCCTGGTACGAGTCCTCAACATAGCCGATATCTTTGATACGAATTGGAACACCATCAATTACTGTCACTACCATGTTTTCCATCGGCTGTACTACGTTGTACTGGCTTTCCGTGGTCAGTGAATAATCAAAAACTCCGGTCTTCAGATCACCGGAGGGAATAATCAGGTTAGAATTTGCAACTGCATTGGTGACATTCTGTAATGGCAGGTTCAATGCTTGAATTTTATTTCGGTCAAGCACTACGTGTATCTCGCGAATTTCGCCGCCGGTGACCGCAGCCGACGCGACACCGTCAAGGTGTTCGAGCTGCGGTTCAATCACGTTGTATGCGAGGTCGTACAAATCCCGCTGATCCATGTCGCTGCTTAGAACGACAGTACAAACCGGAAGGCTTGATATGTCGAATCGTACTGTAATTGGCTGAGACACGCCGGTTGGAAGAAGGCTGAAAGCTCTATCTACTTTCTGAATAACATCGACAAGCCCTACATCTGTGTTAGCATTCCAGTCGAAATACACGGCAACGAGAGATTGCCCCTCGCGGGTCTGCGACTGGACGTAACTTACATCGTTGGTGCTGCTGACCGCCCGCTCGATCGGCACCGTAACAGATTGTTCCATGTCGGTCGGGGCAGCTCCTGTGTAGTACGTTATCACAGCCACGACTGGTATCTGGATATTCGGCAGCATGTCTATTGGAAGCTGAAGAAAAGACACGAGCCCCAAAACAAAAATAGCAATTGCCCCCATCAGAGTCGAGATGGGGTACCTTAGCGCAAGTCGCGTTATCCACATATATTTTTTACCTCACCACTCTTACTTTCATTCCATTAGCGACCAAATCTTGGCCCACGGTCAAAATCTTTTCGCCGTCTGTTATCCCTGCAAGAATTTCATTCCTGTTGTCCTGGGAGATTCCAATTTTTACGTAGGTCTTTCGAGCGGTAGTATCTCTTGAAATAGTGTAAACGTAACTTCCGCTGTCGTCTTTAATAATATCCTGAGTGGGTAGAATGAGAACGTTGTCATCTTTTGCGAGAACAAGATTGATGTTTGCAAACATTCCCGGTTTCAACAGAAGCCGGGGATTGTCTAAGTCTACTTCCACGGGCATAGTCCGCGTTGCGAGGTCGAACTGTTGACTGATTCTCGTGATTCTCCCTTTGAAGACTAGATTTGGATAGGCATCCACTGTCACATCGGCACTTGAAACGCTCTTGAGGTAAGGAATATCATCTTCAAGAACATTCACCATTATCTTCACTTCCCGTATCTCCGAGAGAAGAAATAGGGTCGAATTTTGTCCGTTAGTGGATGCAGTGACATATACGCCGGGATCGAAGTAGCGCCTGGTTATGTAGCCATCAAAGGTGGCAACTATTCTACAATAGCTTAGTTGAGTAAAGACATTTTTGTAGGCCGCTTCCGCTGCTTGCTCCTGTGCCTGTGCCACTTTATATGCAGTCTCCGCATTGTCCACATCTTGTTTCGCGACGAGGTTCTGTTCCAGCAAGCTCTTGTTGCGTTCATAGGTAATTTTAGCATTTGTCATGGTTGCTTCAGCTTGCAGATATGTCCCTCTTGCTTGTCCGACGTTTTGTGAATAGATGGTCGTGTCGATCAGAGCGAGCAATTCACCCTTATGAACGTAGTCGCCTATGTTGACGAACTCGGCTTCAAGATTTCCGCTGACTTTCGGGTAAATGTTAGCTGTCTGGTAGGGGTCGATGTCTCCCGTGAATTGAATTGTTTTCGCGATCGATCCACGTTGTGCAGTCGAAACCTCCACAGTAGGAATTGGCCTGGCGTTCCTCACGGGGTCGTTGGCGTTAGATGCGACCCGTAGGTAAATTAGAAGCACAAGGAGAATTACTGTGCCTGAAATAATAGCATAGAGACGTTTTCTATTTTTGTTCATTTAGAATCCTGTTGATTGCGATTACTTTCTATTTTCGAGAACAACACTCGGAGCTTGCTCTGCTGATCCGGTGTCAAAATGCTGTTTATAATATCCTGAGTTGAATCCATCTCAGCTTGCATGTCTGCGTTGAATCTCTTTCGTATAGCTTGAAACTTTGGATGAGCGCGAACGATTATCGAGTCCAGTTGTCCCCGTTGATAAGTTGTCAGACCTAATTCTTTGGTAACATAATTGAGGAATCGGGTCTTGCCATAACGAGAGTCACTGTTCTGAGAAGCGTACCGATCAATTTCAAACCCCACAGCACCACCGATTATCATCGAAACGATAATCGACAACCATAACGTTCGCTTTGTAAACATCATTTGCCTCTCAGGACAAGCTCTAGGACCTGATCGTTTGAAAGATTCGTTTGCTCCACTGAGCTCTTCTCTATGTTTGTTAATGTCCCCGACATTTCAGACCGGTAGATAACCGGGCGGCTAAACAATTGAATGCCGAGAATGACAATTGCGAGCAGAGTAGCAAGGCTTATTACTATATCTTCAAGAGCTATTCGTATCTCTCTTCTGCTTTCAAGTCTCTTCTCCTTTTTCAAATTGCGGACAACTTTGTAATTAAATGTCTCGTCGAGATAATACGAGTTAGAAGTGTCAAGCAAACCTTTGAGTTTTCGAAGTGATTCTGTCTCTTTCTTGCACTCGTCGCAAACGGTGAGATGCGCTTCGAACTCTCTGAGTTCATCTTTTCCAAGCTCGCCGTGAACGAAGCCATCGATAATGTCAGCCGAAGGTCGATGAGCTTTCGACTCAAAATTGTCACAACTATTTCCCATAATTGATTCTCCCAATCAGTTTGTCCCGAAGGATCTGCCTCGCACGGAACACGCGCGTCTTGGCAGTCCCCAGGCTTATCCTCAACAATTTCGAAATCTCGCTGTAGCTCAACTCGTCGATCTCGCGAAGAGTTACCGCCTCCCGCAGGATTACCGGAAGATTATTCATTTCTTCTCTGACTATGTTAATAGTCTCTCCTGCATCATAAAGATTAACGGGGTCGCCCGCTGTTCCATCTCGTACCTGTTCCTGCGAATTCTCACTGTCGCTTCTCCCGAATACATCCGTAAAATTGAAAATTCGCTTTATTTGTTTTCGTCTTATTTCGTCCCTGCAGAGATTTACGGTGATTCGAATCAGATAGGTGTAGAATGACGAATCTCTCCTGTACTGCTTGATAGAGCCAAAAGCGCGGACAAAAGCCTCGTGTGATATCTCTTCGACATAATCTTTTCCGAGGATGGAATAGACTGTCGCTGCAACTTTTCCCTTGTAAAGCCCGACGATCGCTGAGTACGCCGATTCATTCCCGCTGAGCGCGCGGTCGATGAGATCTTTTTCCTTTGTTCGTCTCTCATTTAACTTCGAATTAATAGACGAATCAGAAGTGCTGCGGTTCATTTTGTTCACGTTTTCTGCGTTGATAATTCTGCTCGCTGTAGATAAATTTCCAACCGTTATGAAGCTTAAAGTTAATAAACTTTCACGATTTTTTGGCACCACTGTCGCAGTAGATGATGTTTCTTTCGAAATAGATGAGCCGAGCGTCGTGGGATTTCTTGGGCCAAACGGAGCAGGGAAAACGACGACGATGCGGATCATTACGGGATTCCTGGCCCCGTCGAAAGGCACTGTAACGATCGACAATGAAACTTCCGACAACGTGGCGCTCCGCTCAAGAATCGGTTACCTGCCGGAGAGCAATCCACTTTACACTGAACTTGAAGTGCATGAGTATCTAAGATTTGCCGGCGAGCTATCAGGCTTGTCTGGGGCAAGGACGACTGAAAGACTCGACTACGTCGTTGGCAGATGCGGCATAAAGGATGTGCTCTACGACCCGATCTATCAATTATCGAAGGGATTTAAGCAGCGAGTCGGGCTCGCCCAGGCAATCATCCATGATCCGGAAATTTTGATTCTAGATGAACCATCTTCGGGGCTTGATCCGAATCAGGTTGTCGGCATTCGTGATTTGATCTCCGAATTGGCCGAGAAGAAATTTGTCATTCTCTCGACGCACATACTCTCGGAGGTTCAAGCGTTGTGCGACAGAGTGCTGATAATCAGTAAAGGCAAGCTGGTGCTTGATGCAACCTCGGAAGAATTGGAACACACTGGCGCCGGGAACATCTCCTTAGTTATAAAGGCTTCCTGTTCGGTCGATGCTGTAGAAAAGGTTTTCGAGAACGTACTTCAGCCGGCCAAGCTGTCAGCATATCATGATGGCGGAAATATTTCCGTTCAATTAGCAATTGCAGACAATTACGAAATTCGGGAAAAAATCTTCGACATCTGCACTGCAAACAGATTTAAGATACTTGATCTTAGTAAATCAGGCTCAGATCTGGAAAAAATATTCAGACAGTTAACGACAGGAAATGATGAAAAAGCTGTTTAAACGAGATTCACAGTTTTTAGTGATGGACATCATTAAGAAATGAGACGGAAAGAGACAAGGGAGCCATGGCCCAGCAAATGAACCGGGGGACCGAATATGTCGATCCCGGTAATCAAGCGAATCGCTTCCTGGTTTTACTGAAGAAGGAATTACTAATCTCGCTAAAGACCCCGGCGGCTTATGTTGTAGTCATAGTTTTTCTTCTGATTTCCGGATATATGCTCGCCGACAGTCTTTTCCTTTCAGATGTAGCGACGCTCAGATCATTTTTTTCTCTGACAAGCATCCTCTTCCTGTTTTTTATTCCGGCTCTTACAATGAGATCATTCTCCGAGGAGTTCAAGAACGGCACGATCGAAATCATCGCCACACATCCAATCGGGAGAGGTTTGGTCGTTGCCGCGAAGCTCTCGTCGTGCTTTATAATAGTAGTGGCTTCGCTGATTCCCACGGTTGTTTACTACATGATTGTGGCCGGTCTCGGCAACATTGATGGTGGTACAGTGATCTCCGGCTATGTCGGATTGTTGTTTCTTGCCCTGGGATACATTTCCGTCGGAACCTTCGCTTCAAGTCTGACGCAAAATCAAGTCGCGGCATTCATCATTTCTTTGTTCATTCTATTTATCTTTTTCATCCCGGACAAAGTGACCGCACTCGCGACTGGCCCGACGGCTTATGTCTTGCAGTACGCAAGTTCGGATTTTCATCTCGATAACTTTTATAAAGGCGTTATAGATTTGAGAGACGTGATTTACTTTTGCGGCGTTACGACGTTCTTTTCTGTCTTGACATCGAAATGGCTGGAGCTAAAGTCCAAATGAAGAAAAATGTTCGTCCCGTCTTTTTCCAGGCGCTTCTGTATTTTGTTGCAATCATCCTTGTCAACATAGTTGTGAGCGGTTGGTTCTTCAGGCTCGATTTGACGAGTGACCGCGTAAACACTTTATCTCCGGCGACCGCAAATCTTCTGAAAAGCCTTAAAGACAATATGATCGTCAGAGTTTATTTTAATTCTGACTTGCCTTCGCCATACAACGGCAACCGGCGCGCTTTAATAGATATTCTGCAGGAACTTAGAAGCCTTTCCGGAGGTAAGCTCGAGTACGAAATATACGATCCCACAAGCGATGCCGATGTGGGCAAGGCAACCTCAGAAGGAGTTCCTCAAGTACAAGTTCAAGTTGCGAACAACGATAAGCTTGAGGTCAAACGCGCCTTCATGGGTCTAGTTCTCGAATACCAGGGAAGAAAACAAATCATTCCCGTCATACAGGACCTGTCCAACTTTGAATATGAGATTGCATCGCGAATAGATCGCTTAATAAATCCCAATAAGAAGTCGATCGGGATTTTGCAGGGAAACGGAGAGCCGTCGTTCGAAGATATGCAAAAAGCACAACAGGCGCTGTCTGACATGTACGAATTGCTTCCTGTAAACTTATCGACGCCGGTTCCGGATTCTGTGGCTGCACTGATTATGCTCCAGCCCGTCACGGCATTTTCGGATTCACAGTTGTACCATCTTGATCAGTACATGATGAAGCGGGGGCGTGCCGCGTTCCTTACGAGCATGGTTAATGCTTCGATGCAAAGTCAATTCGCAAACGACCTCAACCTCGGTCTTTCGCGGCTCTTCGAGAGCTACGGCTTCGAAATCGAGAAAGATATTGTGAGAGATGCGGTTTGCGCCTCGGTATCCATGATGCAGCGGGAAGGCGGCATCTCTTTTCAAACGGAGCTGCCTCACCCTTATATACCTATTGTCAACAGCTTAGATAAATCATTTACAGTTACACAGAATTTGCATCAAATCATAATGCCATTTCCGAGTGAGATCGACACAACTGCCGCACATAATTTACATCTCACCGTGACACCCTTTGCAATGTCGAGTGACAGGAGCGGTGTGCAGACTCGGAATTACGATCTCGATCCAAGCGCCCAGTTTACAAGAGCGATGTTTCAACAACAGCACTTGCTGCTCGGTGCGGCGATCAGCGGAAAGATAACAAGCTCAATACCCGACACTGACCGTTATGCGAAGGCGGATACGGGTCGGAAGGCACAGGGGAATGAGCGAATTGTCGTCATCGGTGATGGGAATTTTGTTCGTGATGTTTTCCTGAACGACCCGGAAAATCTATCTATCCTGTTGAACACGGTGGATTATTTGACGGACGACTTAGGCCTCGTTTCAATTCGGTCAAAGTCTTTCCTGCCGGACCCATTGAATCCTGTATCGAATGCGACCAGAGTTATGACCAAGGACACGATAGTCGCTCTTCCGCCGCTGCTAGTGCTGGCTTTTGGCTTAATCTGTTGGCGGCGGACGGTGAAGCGGCGGAATGCTTATCGTGCAGCTTTAACCCAAGATGCGGGCCACGATCTGGGAGGAATCGACGATAGTAATGAGCAAGCCAACTAAGATTCTTGCCGCGATTGTATTACTCTTGGGAATTGGTTACGCAATTCAAAGGTTGACATCCACCACATCGACGACAGAAAACCTAAAGCCATTCTCGTCGCTTGATACGGCGAAAATCAAGCATATCTCGATTTATTTCAAGACGCGCATCGTTATCGACAAAGTTCAAGACTCCGTCTCCGGGAAGGGAAGCCGTTGGGTTATAAATTCTCCGGCACTTTTTCCGGCTGATCCCTGACAGGTGAGCCTTCTTTTTTCGGATATAGCAACTGATCCAAATGCATTTGTCGTAGCGGATAATCTTTCGGACAGTTCGGCATACGGTCTCGGCTCAAGTGCACCATTGATTAAGATTGAAGATACTGACGGCAAATCCGTTTCCCTCCGCATCGGAAACGTCACCCCGGATTTCGGGTGATGCTATGCCAATTCGAAGGGAAATCAAAAATATTGGACTTGAACTCTAACATCAGGACCCTGGCGGCAGAATCGTTGACAGATTGGCGTGACAAAAATATTTTTCCTTTTCATCTTGACGATATCAGGGCTGTTGACTTCGCAATATCCGACACTCTTTATCATTTCTTTCACAGAGACACGACGTGGCAGCTAAACGGAAATAATATGGTGCCGTGGAAAGCGGAGGACATCTTGGGAAGTTTTATCGGGATGAATGCTCTTGGTTTCATTGATTCCAGTATCTCGGGTCAGACGGAATTGCTCGACTACGGGATTTCATTTGTGGATGGGTCGAGAATGACAGGAAAGGTTATGAAACTAACAGTATCCGGGCTGGCCGGTCAACAAGTTTGCATCTCGAACTCGGCGAATAATCAAATCTACATTATCAGCTCTGTTCTGCCGGACAATTTGGAGCGTGGTCTAAGAGAGATCAAAAGGAGCTACTCGACTAAGAAAAGCATATAGTTGATCACGGGGATCCTCCACAGAAACTATTGAAATAGCGAAGTCCGATCGCCTCGAAGCTGCGATCCATGATAGCCTCTTGACCACCTGGCAGTTCCTCGCGGTGCACGGAGACAACTCACACTTATGCTAGTGTTACGACTGTCGTAAGAGTCCATCGTGCAAAAGTGCGTTTTTCGGGAAACAAAAGCGCAGGGCTGCAGTGCGGGAATAGCTGATGATTTTTATGGACGCCTACGTAAATAGTAGGACGGGACATCCGTCCCGTCCATCTCGCCTGAAGAACACCAGCCTCCGGCTGAAATTGGTTGTTGCAGCAAAAGAGCCGCACGGCTCGTAATTACTTTGCTAAGGAAAGCTCGTAGTCGATCTTTTGGTCCATGGGAATCGTCATAGGGTTGTCGCCTGATGATGTCATGGTGAGATCTTGATTCGATGTGAAGTTAGTCTTCACAATCTTCCCTGCGCCGTAGTCGAACAAAACCGAACCGGCAACTGTCCCCGTGCCGTTTATCACTAAATTCATTCCGCTGCCATTTGCCGTGCCGTTCATGGTTATTTTTCCGGTGAATTTTATCCTTGCGCACGGAACTCCGTCGATATTTTCCTTGTCGACAAATTTATAATCCGTCCCGGTCTTTACGAGGATATTTCCCATTCCGCCGGGTGTTCCCGCTGTGTCCACCTTATCCTCGTGCCATATTGCCCCTATATCAACTTTTTCAGCAGGGAGCTTGAAAAAGAGACTGCCAGGTTCTTTCATTTGACCTGCGGCAGTGCCGGCAAATGCCGTGTCGAGCCAAGTTGAAGAAATTTCCTCGCCGTTTGGATGAATGCGCGTTTCCCTTACTTTGCCGACGACTGGCGACGGGGCCCTGTTCGTGTCGCCGCTCGGAAGTACTGTAACGTTATCGCTTGAGTCTATGGTTATCCGATAGACCAAATCGCTGCCGGAATTTATGCTCGTCATGGATATTGACTGATTCATGAGCATAGAAAATGTTGACTCTTGATTCATCATTGTCTGGGTCGACTCGACAGTTGTATGAGCTTTGTAGGCAAGAGGAGCGGAAGCCTTGTACTCAAGTTTGTACTGTGCCATCCCGCTGCAGCTCATCAAAGCCACAATTAGTGTAACCGCTAATGTTTTCAATTTGTCTCCAATGTTTGGTTCTTTATAAGTTATAAGTGTGAGCTATTATTTCACTATCATCCATTCTCAAGAATCGACCGGCATGAACTGACGCCGCATAAAGAGCAAGTTCGGAATTATCCTTAGCGCGTACGTTATCGAAACGCCTTTTCGCTTTAACTCCATCCTCGATTGTGAGTATCTTAGGTGGTGTATCATATAAACTCAAATAAACTCGAATGACGTGTTCTAATATAACAGGAATGCTGGTAACTAACACTGACTTTTTGCGAGCCCCGGCATCCTGATTCCAGCCGGAGGAGAAAAAGCATTCAGTTTGAACTTTCCAAAATCAATCTACTCCTCTCTGAATTGTATGTGATTGGCTCGTTCCTGATTTCCGCAATTATGGAAATTGTTATCGAGGTAATTATCCACTCGGGCTAAATACAAAATATTCACAAGGCTTACGGCAGTCAATTCAAGCGCTGAGAGTACCATTTTTATATTCGCCGGCGGCGTTGTGATTCCTGCACGGGCCTAGCAGGCATTTATTTGCCGATGCCACACAGAAACGATCCTGGCATGACACATCGCCTCACTGCCTGCTGCGAGATGATTGATTCTGTTTAATTGAAAATTTAAGCACCTGAAGTTATATTTTGTAAGAATGAAATTATTAGTAATGTTCGTTAGACCGAAACGGTGAATGGGAAGAATAGTAGCCATAGCTAACCAAAAAGGGGGAGTCGGGAAAACAACCACGACAGTCAATATCTCCGCTTGCATAGCCGCATTAGAGCACAAAGTTCTTTTAGTTGATGTGGACCCTCAATCCAATGCAACGAGTGCGATCGGTTTCAATAAGGATCGACCGCACACAACCACTTACGACATATTAATCGGCGCCGCGTCACCCGAGAGTGGTGTCACCGATACTTCACTGTCATTTCTTAAATTGATCCCATCGGATATCAATCTTGTTGGCGCTGAAATTGAATTAGTGGACTTCGAAAATCGAGAGTCTCTTCTAAAGAATTCACTCGCGAAAATCAGGGATGACTTTGAGTATGTTTTTATCGATTGTCCTCCTTCGCTTGGGATACTTACTGTAAATGCGCTCGTTGCAGCCGACAGTGTACTTGTTCCGGTTCAAACAGAATATTTTGCGCTTGAAGGCCTTGGCCAACTTTTGAACACTATTTCCATGGTCAAGAAAAACCTGAACAGTGATCTGGAACTGGAGGGCGTTTTGCTGACGATGTTCGACTCGCGGTTGAAACTTTCAAATCAGATTGTTGACGAGGTAAGGCGTTATTTTGACCAAAAGGTTTTCAAGACCGTCATCGCCAGGAATGTCAGACTGAGCGAAGCGCAGAGTTTCGGGAAGCCCATAATCCTGTACGATGCCGCCTCGCTCGGTGCAAAGCATTATATGGATTTATCAAAGGAATTTGTAGCCAGGCGGAGCCAGAGCGCGACAAAGCAACGACCTTCGGATTCAATCCCTAGGATCGATAGCTCAATGAGCAATAGGGAAGACACAAAAGCATGAAATCTAACATTCGATTGGGAAGAGGGTTAGATGCCCTTATAAAAAGAGATTCTACGTCCTTTGACAAGAATGTCCAAGCAGGCGTGGGACGGCTACCGGTCGATTCTATCTCAAGGATACCTGTCGGAGAGATAAGAGCTAACAAATTCCAACCGAGAAAAGATTTCCCCAAGGAAGGCTTGGATGAGCTCAAGAATTCCATCAAAGAGAACGGGCTTGTGCAGCCAATTACCGTCCGCCGCATTAATGATAGTGGATTTGAGTTGATCTCAGGGGAGCGCAGGCTTAGAGCAGTGGTCGATCTTGGCTTCAAAGATATTCCGGCGTACGTCCTCCAGGTTGATTCGGATGCAAAGATGTTGGAGCTTGCCTTGACCGAAAACCTTCAGCGAGAAGATCTTAACCCGATTGAAATTGCCCTCGGCTACCAGCGATTGATCGAAGAGTGTAATCTAACACAGGAACAAGTTGCTATAAAGGTTGGAAAAGATAGAGCTACCGTTACCAACTCGTTGAGATTGCTCAGATTACCGGCGCAGATTCAAAAGAGCATAACCACCGGCGAAATATCCGAGGGACATGCACGAGCACTTCTTGCTCTGGAAAATCAGAAGGAGCTTTTCCGACTATTTGACAAAACGGTTAGAAGCAGCCTGAACGTCCGCCAGGTAGAAAATGAGGTGCGCCAGCTTCTCGGAAAGTCTAAAACCAATTTCTCAAGATCGGGCAATGGCAGGATTTCTGGCCGGAACAATGCAGATAATAATTCTGTGCTCTCTGACATTATCGACAAATTGAGAAAGCGTTTAGGCACGCAAGTCAAGATTAATTATAGCGATTCTCACAAAGGCGAAATCAAAATCGAGTTTTACAACGACGATGACATGGGAAGATTAATTGAATTACTGCTCGGTGATCGGAGAAAATAGCCATGAAGATTATTTATACAAAAGATGCACCTCAGCCGATCGGACCTTATTCCCAGGGAATTGAAGTTGACGGATTGCTTTTTCTATCCGGTCAAATAGGATTGAAGCCGGAGACGGGAGCGATGACCGACGGGTTGACCGGACAGACGCGCCAAATCATCAAGAATATTTCCGCATTGCTTCAATCGGCTGGTTGTTCATTATCAAACGTTGTCAGGTCAACAATCTACTTGCAAAGCATGAACGATTTTGCCGAGTTCAATAAGGTTTATTCGGAATATTTTAATGAAAACCCGCCTGCGCGGACAACGGTTGAAGTGTCCACATTACCTCGCAACGCTTTGGTAGAGATCGACATCATTGCCCACAAGTGAAATCTCAAGGCAGATATTTCTCTTCGTGGAAATTATCGCTTTTCTTTCTGTTAGTTCATCATCAACGAACGCACAAATTATTCCTGCCGCAAATATTACAATCAACGAAGGCTTGTCCTCACGCGAAACGAGGGGCGCCGCGACTGTGGATGAGGAAACCTTTCGGCTCAGCCGATTGGAGTTAGAAGAAAATCTCGGCATCGGCAACATGGAGTATGATTCGTCAAAGGTGGTACCAACTATTGAGACTTCGGACACATCCGTTGACACGAATGCAGTGTTAATCAAACAGAAGTCCGCTTTGACCGCGGTGTTATTATCGGCGGTAATACCCGGCGGCGGACAAGTTTACAATGGAAGTTATTGGAAAGTTCCGATCATAATCGGCGTACAGGCTTTCTTTATATCGGAGTGGATATCGAACAATAAGACTTACCAATCTTTGCAAACACAATATGCCGATTCTGTCAGAGCTGCCGGGCCCTCATTATCATGGACTTACCAGGAGATGAATTATCTTTCGGGTCTACAGTCCGATCGCGATGCAGTCCATGATCAGCGAGACTCTTACGCCTGGTATATAGCAGGTGTGTATCTTTTATCTATGCTCGATGCCTATGTCGATGCGGAACTTTCGGGATTCGACGTGTCACCGAGCCTTGGCGTCAATCCGGCAGGTTCAGCAACCTTCGCCATCTCGTGCAGGATAAGATTTTAGGAACCGCCTTCTTTTCTGTTTGTTCCCGCGTGCAAGACCCTCGAAGTGTATCCGATCAAATAAAACACGCCGGAAAGAAATAATCCGGGATACATCGGCTGAACGCCAAGGATATAGTCAGAGTTAGCCGTGCCACCATATAGGAATCCTGAAATTAACCAGAGCAGGGAAGTCAGCCATCCGAAAGTCATCGACAAAAAGACGTATTTACTGCTGACACGAAGTGTTGGAAAATAACTCGTGACTAACGGAATAAGAAGCCCCGGCACAAACACACTTCCCAGATCGTACCATATTTGTATTACCGACGGGAGCAGAAGAGAAATTGCAATTGAGATTATTGCGGTTATAATTATCCCGATCTGTGAATAGATCAAAATGGACTTGCTCTCCGCGCGATCATTGCGGCCTATTCCGAGGAATCTGAACAGAATATCTTTCCCGATCGTAACGGCGGAAATGAAAGTCAGACTTTCGAGACTGGACATAATTGTCGCAAGCATACCTACATAAAATAAGCCTTTTACAAAACTTGGCAGGACAACTTCAGCGAGAGCCGGATACGACATCGCAGGCTGATTGAGATTCGGGACGATGGCTCGAGCGTAAAGCCCGGTCATCGAGGTCATAAAATCGAAGAAGAGCCAGAATATGACTGACAGCAAAATGCCATATCGAGCGACCGATCCGGATTTTGCTGCGTAACATCTTTGATGGAATGCCGGGTCGATCAGTGTCCAGCTCGCTATGAAAAACCAGGCGATGATGTACTGCCATGAATTTCCGCCCGTCACCGTCAGATGCCCCGGAGGAACGTGAGTTCTGATGAACGACAAACCACCGTAATGAGTAAAACAAAAAGGGAGGATTACTCCGAAGCCGATATACATCAAAACAAACTCCACAGTATTTGTCCGGACATCCGAATGCAATCCACCGGAATAAAGGTAAATGATCGATGCTACAGTGGTAACGATCACTGACACGGTCAGTGACCAGCCGGAAATCATTTCCAGGATGATTCCAACCATTAAGACATAAGGGGCAGGAGTTACGATGAAAAGCGTGAGAAAGGATCCCATTGCTGCCGTCGCGCCACCGTAGCTTTCCCGAAGCTTGTCGGGTATGGTATGCAGTTTTGCTTGACGAACGCGTGGAGCCAAAAAGATTGCAAAAAGAATTGCAAAGAAATAATATGGCACGCCGAAAATGAACCAATTAGAAATTCCGTAGCGATATGAGAATTCTCCGACTCCTAGTATCCCGCCGTACCATGTTGATACGAGAGTCGCTATGAAAACAGGCAGCGTTAGTCCGCGGCCGGCCACCAGGTACTCGTCTATGTGACCATGAGCTTTTCTTGCTGCGCGGAATCCGACAAATACAACAGCAACAAAATAGGCGATTATGACCAGCCAATCGGCAAAAGACAATCTAACTGTCATGCATCTCTTACAAATGCAAGCAGCCCGCCGCTATCGATCGTAATTGTAATTTTATCTGCTATCGCTCGGTTGCTGATTCCTTGTCCGCCTTTTCTTAGATAATCATCATGGAGCGCATATTCTAAGCCTTCTGTGCTGATTCGAGTATTATCTTCCATCGGTATGATGGAAACTTCCGTTCCTATTGAGACTATCAGGCTAAAAGTTTTATCGGCGGGAAATATTAAGTACTTATCATCCGCAAGGATAATTTTACAACGATGTAAATACGAGTATGCGATTTGCAGGTTCGCTATAGTTTGATCTATCCTTCCACCGGAAAAAGCCGCAACCAAAAATTCGTCGAATCCGCGATCAATCAGAACATCTAATGTCTTCTCAAAATCGGTGTTGTCCTGAGAAGCGATTTTTACAATTTCCGCCTCTCCGAAGCCTCCGTTTTCCATCGAGAGGGAATCGAGATCCCCTATTATAAGGTCCGGTTTATAGTTAAGAGCAAATGCTTTATTAGCTCCACCATCGGCGCAAGCTATGAATTTCGGATGCGAAATTAAACTCCGTATCCGCTGAGCTGAAGGCGCCTCGCCGTTGCAAATCACAAGTACAAAATTTTCGAAGTTCATCCAACCTCAAAGATTGATTGAGCAGTTGAGGAAAAAACTCCTCGTGGCAGCAGGGAAGAAGTATTCTCCTTCACCGGAAGCTATATAGAATTTATTCAGCAGATTATTACCGTAGAGCTTAAATTCAACCGATGACAATGACAGAAAATTGTTCAATGTATAAGAGATCCATCCATTCAGCACAAAATACGGATCAATCTCATCCTGTGTCGATTGAAAATTGTCTGTGTATTGAGAGCCGGCATATTGTCCGAGCAAAACGACGGAGAAACCTTTTGAAGAATAGGTCGCTCTGAGATTTCCCATCCCTTCCGGAAATCCACCGATGACATTTCCATCGAGTACGAGCGGGGTCGTCAGGGTGTTTCCTTCAATATCAGTGTAGCTGTCATAACGGATCAGTCTATTTCTGCTGAGTGTGATATTTCCGTAAAGTGAAAAGTTCTCAGTAAGATTTGCGTTGGCTTCGAACTCAAGACCTATGTGGCGGGTTCGTTCAGCATTGCCATCAATTGGCTGTCCATACTGATCGAGCAGCCCGTTTGAAATTAGTTCGTTGTAAAACTCCATCCAATAAGCAGACACGCCGAAGCTCAACGGGTCATTATTGAAATGATAGCCGAGTTCGAAGTCGTTAAGTGTTTCAGGTTTTATAAGCGGCTTTCCGAAATTCATTGTGCTGTCGGGATTCAAGGCAAAATTTGGCGTTGCGCCTCCGCCCGATTCATCTGCGTTATAAATGCTCGTCAGCTGTGGTTCATGTGAGGTTCGACTCACGCTGAAATAAAGACTGGATTCTTGTGAAATATTGTAATTAAGTCCGATTCGTGGATTCAGGAAGTGGTACGGAACTGTAAATTGATTTCCAACGAATTTCTCCCCATAAAATCTGTACTGCTTGAATTCGTATTCCAGGTCACCCATTAAAGTCGTACGTTCGTTAAGATCATACAACTCATGCGCGAAAAAGGTCGCAACGTCCGTGCGCGCGTGCCATTCGTTGTAATGATAATCCGCCGGCAAGTTCGGGGGCAAGTTTTCTGCCCAATCTATGCTTGCCCAGTGGTCAGAAACGTTTTGATCGAGTTCGGCACCAAGGACAAGCTTACCGCTGTAATGCTGGATGGTCAAGCGAGGAATCCAGCCGTATTGGTTTTCTCCTTCGTAGGCATGTATCAGCGCATCTCCGGGATTTCCAACCGGGTTGAAACCATATTGTGAAGTTATTCGGAAATAATTCGTGTCGGCCCATGATCCGTCATAGTTGTAGTAACCCGAGCCGAAAATAGCAAAGAGGGAATTATTAAATGTCAGAGTGGGGGATATTTTCCATTCATCAAGAAGCTCGAAGTGAGGTTGAGAGAAATTCTCTATTTCAGGGGTTCTTCTCGGAACCGCGTATATAGTATCTCCACCCGCGATGAATCGTGTCATGTGCGGTGAATAGTCAACCATGGTGCTATCGGTGTTCCAGTCATCCCAATTCTGTGTGCGCAGATTTTTGTCAAGCGCCACAGATTTCGGCAATCCTAAATATGAAAGACCGTCAGAAATAGGGCCGCCATAAATGTTTATTTCAGTGGTCACATCGGGATCATACCGCGTCGCATTAAGAAAGTAGCTGTCCAGATTCACCCATGAATTCTGCCTGTACCCATCGGTCATGTTTGTGGCAAGGTGGGCATAGAAGGAATATTTATTATCTATTAATCCGGAACTGAGACTAGTTGAATATCGCTGTACCATGCCGTTTGAGCCTGTAGAACCTGCGCCAAGAGAGAAATTCAATTCCCGGTTGTTTGCGAGATTCGTCGTCTCAAGATTTATAGAACCTCCGATTGCAGGCGCTCCATAGAACTCGTTTCCTGCGCCTCGCTGAACTTGAATCGTTGCCATGCTCGCCTGTAAATCGGGCATATCTATCCAATAAACGTCGTGATCTTCCGGGTCATTTTGTGGGATTCCGTTGACCATGATGGATATCCTTGTCTGATCGAAACCGCGCATTGTAATATGGGAGTAGCCGATTCCTTTTCCGTTTTCTGAATATTGTGTAATCGATGGAAGCTGAGACAACATGACAGGAATATCCTGGTACGCGAACTGCGACTCCACCGTTTTTCCCGGGAGATCGCTGAAAGTGACGGGTGATTGGCGTTCTTTTGCAATTTGTGCTGTTACGACAATCGGCAAAAGTTTGTAGGTCTTCCTAATCAAATAAACAGTGATCTCGCTGGATGGTAATTTAAGCAACAGTATAGTTGAGTAGTATCCGCCTGCCGAAACTTTAATATTGTAGCTGCCTTGTGGAATTCCCTCGAACTTAAATCTTCCGATTGGATCGCTTCGCATGCTGTCAACGACAGAGGATGATCTTGATAAAGTTACGAGGGCTTGAACTATTCTTGAATTATCTGATGAGTCTACTACGACGCCGCTGAGTGTGAATCTTTGCTGCGCGCTTGCAGCCACCGCAAATAGCATGACAACTGCGAACACAAGCTTCTCTATTTTCATAACTTCTCCATAAACAATTAAACCGTTTTCAATTCCGACCGGGTAATACCATGGTCGAAAACAAAAACGGCTTGTTAAGTTGAGAAGCCCGGTCCATTTTCCTCTCCCGCACAATCTATCTTACAAACGATTTGCGGGATGTCCGCCGCTGGCGGATCACGCTGGTATTGTCCAGATCAGGTTCGTAGGGTTTTTCTCAGCCATCCCGAATCGAAACTCCTTCGGGATAGCACCCCTAACGGACAAATTAATTTATAAAATTGGTGAGCCTAAAACAAGCTCAGTGGTACAAGTTTAGGGTTTTACTGTTTTAAGGACACTGGAATCGTGAGACGGAACTGCGGAAAGCCGAAAAAATTTGCCCGAATCGAACTGTAAATCGGCCAAACTGTTCGTCGAATACTTGGCGCCACGGGGAAGAAGGGCCTCACGGGTTTTTTGGCATTGGAGCAATTGTTTAAGGTGCCAGCGGTTCTTCGCTTAAGGCGAAGTAACATAACACAGATTCTGTAACCATTCAAAACGAACTTCAGCTTTCTACTTAAGAGGCTCCGGATTTCCCCCCGTCAGGATCTTTAGTCTCTTGCCGACCCAAAGCAGGCCTTCATTTTGCAGATTGTTCCATGCCACGATGTCCTTCACGGAAACCCTGTAAATGGCTGCGATTTTCTCCAAATTGTCGCCGGGTTTGACAACATAAATCAATTCATCTCGATCCGGTAGTACCTCAGCATTGGAGTCCGCGAAAGTGTCGATGACAGGAGCCGGTGATGTGAAGACCACCCGCTCAGCATACATCGGAAGCTCAATCGCCCACGTCCCGGTTGTCAAGCTGTGATTCAATATCCACGGATTGAGATCCTTGATCTCCTTATAGCTCGCCCCTTGTTCGCGTGCCCACGCAGCAATGTCCGGAATCCGAGCAGCAACAACGAGTCTTGTTTCGGCAGGCTGATAAAAGTCGGCTGCCGTGAGCGCAAAACCATATTCCTTGTAGTGCGAAATTATCTCTTTCAGTGCAACTACTCTAAACACAAATCGATATGTTTCATCGTTCAAGTAAAGGCTGTAGTAATCGCTCACCATTTGATAGTCAAGGCTTGCCTTGAGCCCCGAGCTCCCCATGTTGTATGCGGCTGCCGCGAGCGACCATGTTCCGAATTTTGTATGAAGATCGTTAAGAAATCTCAACGCAGCCTCAGTCGCTTTGCGAAAATTATACCGCTCATCTACATGCTCGTTAACTATGAGGCCATATCTCTTGGCCGTATCATCGGTGAACTGCCAGATGCCCGCAGCATCTTTGCTAGACACAAGATCGCGTAATGCACTCTCTGCCACCGGTAGATATTCTAAATCCGCCAGCATGTTCATGTCGTGGAGCGTTTGTTCCATTCTTTCTCTTACATCAGGGATTTCCAGCGGGACGCGCTCTCCACAGAAGTCCAACGAATCCGGAATCCTGTATAGAGAAAGTCTGCTTTCGCTTTGGTCGCGGGCTCCCGTTTGCTGCCATAGCGAGCTCGAAGCCTCACTCCTCGCAAACCATCCACGATCCAACGTGGATAAATTCTGCTTGACAACACCGAGAATTGCAGGCGAAGCGACCCCGATGGCAAGAGATATAATTCCTGTAAAAAGAATCACCGGGATCGGCTTTTTAGAAATTCGTGACATATCCATGACGTATTCCGAAGTCCTTTATAATTCGGACAGCTTCTTCCGGTTCATCGCAAACATGGAATAACTCCAAATCCTTTTCCTTGATGCAGCCTTCCTTCAATGCCGTTTCACGCATCCAATTGAGAAGCGTCCTCCAATAGCTGCTCACCATGAGGATCACAGGAAACGCTTTTGTCTTTTGAGTTTGTATCAGAGTGATCGCTTCTGAGAACTCGTCAAGCGTTCCGTATCCGCCGGGCATCACGACAAAGCCTTGGGCGTATTTTACGAACATGACTTTTCTGACGAAGAAATGCTGAAATATTATTAATTTGTCGGCGTCGATATATTTATTCGGCTTTTGTTCGAACGGGAGCTCTATGTTTAGCCCGATTGATTCACCGCCGCCTTCTTTCGCGCCGCGGTTCGCTGCTTCCATCAAGCCGCTGCCGCCGCCGCTGACAATTGCATATCCCGATTGTGCCAGAGCGCAGGCAACCCGACGAGTAAGCTCGTAGTATTTATTACCCGGTTTCATTCGTGCGGATCCAAATATAGAAACCGAGGGGGCCGTGCGGCTAAATAAGTCAAAGCCGTCGACGAATTCCGACATTATCTTGAAAATTCTCCAGATGTCACGCTGGCGCGATTCAAGAATTGACAATCTATCATTATCATGGTCGTGGTTGATCGTTAAGCCCATATTTAGATTCTTTCGTTAATGAAGTTCTGTAAAAGCGTTTTCCCGTTCTCCGTCATAACCGACTCAGGGTGAAATTGTACACCTACAGTCGGATAATCTTTGTGTTTAAGACCCATAACAATATTATCCGACGTCCATGCAATGACCTCGAGCTGATCCGGAAAGTTACTGTTCGAAACAATCAGGGAATGATAACGCGTTGCGGGAAATGGAATTGCCATTGAATTGAAAATTGATTTCCCGTTGTGAATTATCTGCGAAGTCTTACCATGCATTGGTAGAGGCGCTTTAACGATCTTTCCGCCGAAAACTTCCCCGATAGCCTGATGACCGAGACAAACACCTAGAATCGGAATCGTTTTATGGAATTCTCGTATAACGTCTTCCGATATTCCGGCTTCTCGCGGTGTTTTTGGACCTGGAGAGATTACGATGGCATCGGGGTTCATCGTGCGAATCTCCTCAAGAGTGATCTTATCATTGCGGGCAACCGAAACCGTGACGCCAAGCTCGCTAACATACTGGTACAAATTGTAAGTGAAGGAATCGTAGTTGTCGATCAGAAGTATCATAGACCCCGCCCTTCTCTACTGAAACTTATCCAAAAGTTTTAGCGCTTCAAGATTTGCCCTCATCTTATTTATTGATTCGTTATATTCCCTCTCCGGATCGGAGTCATAAACGATTCCTGCCCCCGCTTGCAGGTATGCTTTGTTGCCATCGACGACAAAAGTGCGTATTGCAATGCAGGTGTCCATGTTATCGTTGAAGTCAATATATCCGACGACTCCTCCATAAACCTGCCTCGCCGTCGTTTCAAGCTCGGAAATAATCTCCATCGCGCGTACTTTCGGCGCGCCGCTGAGTGTGCCGGCAGGAAAGCATGCTGAGAGCGTTTCGATTGCATCCTTTCCACTTTTTATTTTGCCGACAACATCGGATACGATGTGCATAACATGAGAAAATTTCTCCACGTGCATGAAATTGTTCACTCTAACGCTTCCCGTCGAGGCGACTCTGCCGATATCATTCCTTCCGAGGTCAACTAGCATAACGTGTTCTGCCTTCTCTTTCTCATCGACAAGCAGCTTGTGAGTAAGCTTTTCATCCTCCTCAGGTGTACCACCACGTGGGTTTGTCCCGGCTATCGGCCGCATCTCAATCTTTTCGCCTTCCTTTCTGACGAACATCTCCGGCGAAGAGCCGATGACTGCGATTCTCCTGTTGTCGAGAGTCGAATCCAAATAAAACATGTACGGCGAAGGATTTAGAGCGCGTATGCCGCGATACAGTATGAACGGATCACCCTCAATGTTAAATTCGGCGCGCTGCGATAGAACAACCTGGAAAATGTCACCCTCGACGATATACTCCTTCGCTCGACCGACGATCTTCTCGTACTTCTCTTTGGTTATATTAAACTTCGGTTCGCCGATTTTACACGGATGGGCGTCATTCTTATCGTCATTTCTTTCGAGCACATTCACGATCTTGTTCAGATATGCCAGGCGCTCTTCGAGCGTCTCTGCTAAAGAACCCGAAGCATTGGTTAGGGGAACAAGGCAAACCAAAAGGACTTTTCTTTTTAAATTGTTGACGGCAAGGATAGTATCATAAAAATTTAAGAGCACCTCTGGAAGTGAATCGACAGAGTCATTAATCTTTATCGCTTCCAGATATCGAACAAAGTCGTATCCGAAATATCCGACCGCTCCGCCCGCAAAACGCGGAAGATTTCTTGCCGGAAAAATCTTGAACTGAGAGATGAAATTCTTCAGCTCTAGAACCGGCAAGGCTTTCTCGGTGATCCCGCCCGATGAAGAAGTCAGCGTTCGACCTCCGGTTAAAATAGTTACTGTACCATTTTTAGCTGAGAAAGTCGCAAATGGGTCTATTCCCATGAAAGAATAGCGCCCAATGTTCTCCCCTCCTTCCGCACTCTCGAGGAGAAAGCTGTTTTTTCCGAAACGCCGCAACCGGAGGTAAAGGCCAACCGGGGTTAAAACATCCTCCAGTATCTCCAGCACAATCGGATAATGTGTGTACCCCGACGCTTTCGCCCTTCCAAGCTCGACCTGGCTTGGGACCTGCTCAATTACAGGTGACACAGAGCCCGCTGTCGAAGGGCGGCGATCAATTTCAGTCGGCATGATATTTTACCAGCGTCTCTGCCGCTCTTTTCACATCTTCCAATGAGACATCGAGATGGGTTACAGCACGAACCTTTCCTGCACTGCCCGCTGACAAAAGAATGCCTAACGCTTTCATGTCTGCGATGAACTTATTTACGTTTGAGAATAATTTGATTCCGAAAATAAGGATATTCGTTTCGACATGATCAATGTTTATTTCGTAGAGAGGGGACTCAGACAAGACTTTTGCGAGTACCTTCGCCTTTTCATGATCTTCAGCGAGTCGTTTTACATTATGCTCCATGGCATACAAACCGGCGGCAGCAAGAACACCTGCCTGTCTCATACCGCCGCCGAAGATCTTTCGAAAACGACGCGCCCTGTCGATGTATTCTTTCGTGCCGGCGAGGACCGATCCGACCGGAGCTCCCAGCCCTTTAGAAAGGCAAACCGAGACAGAATCAAAACGTTTTGCAAATTCCGAGACTTTAATTCCTGTCGCAACCGAGGCGTTCCATAATCTGGCGCCATCGAGATGATATTTCAGCTTGTGGCGAGAGGCAACGTCTTTGATTTCATCGATCACCTTTATCGGGTAGATACTTCCGCCCCCGCGGTTGTGAGTGTTCTCCACGCAAATAAGCCTCGTCGGCATCATATAATAAAGGTCCGGCCTAATCGCTTCTTCAACCGCAGCAGCCGTCATAACGCCTCTTACACCCGGGACGGGATTCAACTGAATTCCCGACAGCAAAGACGGTGCTGCGGTTTCATAATTAAAAATGTGTGACTCGCGCTCGACGATTACTTCGTCTCCCGGATTTGTGTGAGTCTTCAGCGCAAGCTGGTTCGACATCGTTCCGCTTGGAACAAAGAGTGCGCTCTCCTTACCGAGGAGCTCCGCAACTATTTCTTGCAAGCGATTTACTGTCGGATCTTCTCCGAACACATCATCCCCGACTTCCGCAGCCGCCATCGCCTTCCGCATTTCATCGTCCGGTTTCGTAACCGTGTCGCTTCTCAAATCAATGTAATTCGTAAAACATCTCCTTAGATTTTGCTTTTAAATTTAAGAAAAAGTCCGATAAGAATTACTCCGGCGGAGACAATTTCTGCACCGTGAGCTATCCAATCTCCGCGTTCGGTATAAAACGTAATCTGACGATCAATAGGAATCTCCGCCTCAAGAGCTGCCCGTTCATCAAGCTTAGTTTGCTCACCTATGTATCTTCCGTAAGGATCGATAAACTCGGATATCCCCGTGTTCGCTGCTCGGACAACAGACCTTCGATTCTCCACGGCGCGGAAAACTGCATAAGCCGCATGCTGGTACGGTCCGGAAGATTCTCCGTACCATCCGTCGTTCGTGATAATCACCAAGAAATTCGCGCCCTTCTTGACGAATTCCCTGACGTAATTCGGAAAAATACTTTCGTAACAGATAACCGTAGAAAAGGTTACGCCGTTTTTAGGATTGAACACCGTCGTATCCTCGCCACGGGCCCAGTTGCTGATGCCGACTCCCCATTTGAGAGGTTTAATCAGAAACGGCAGCGCATCAGCGTAAGGAATTCGTTCACCGAACGGTACTAGAATAATCTTTCCGTAGGTCTGGTTGGGCGGTGTTTCGCTTGCGGAATTCAGGCGGGGCGTGAACAGTGCAGCGCCGTTGTAGGCATCATAATATTTGTGAACGAATTCATCGTAGTGGCTGCTCGGCTTTGCGTCGTCGGGATTCGAATAATAGATTGCAAGAGGAACGCCGCTTAGGAGCGAAACGCCGGTGCTGTCCAAAAATGACTGAAGCTCGTATTTGAAATAAGAATTCTGCGGAAGAAGGATGTAAAATGGAATCGCCGTCTCAGGCCAAACAACAAGTTCCGGCTTCTTGTTTATTAATTGATAAGTCTCATTTTCATATTCGCGCAAAATCTCAGCCGGGCCCTCCGACCATTTTGCATACGGATCAATGTCCGGCTGCACAAGCGCGACTTCGATACTTTCTGAGTACCTCAAATGTTTCGCCGCTTCCAATATACTCAGTCCATAAATTTCAGGAACCGCGATCAGGAGCAAAGCCAGCGATAATGAAACTGCGATCCGTAATCCTTTTCCATTTCGGTGTTCCATCCATGATGTCAAGGCATAATAGGCAAGAGAATTCACCAGCAGAATTTGAAACGACAAGCCGAAAAGGCCGGTATAAGTTGCAAACTGAATATCCGCCAGGTCAAACGATTGGGAATAGCCTACGGTGAGCCACGGGAATGCAACTTCGGTTATTGAATGCAAATGTTCAAAGGAAAGATATAGAAACGGGAAGAGAAAGACAGACATTTTTCCGAAGCGTTTATGAATAAAGTGGTACACCAGAAACGGAATAGTGAAGAAAAGCGGGTGCCCCAATACAAGTGCTGCTCCGCCGATCATGAGAAACGGGTCCGCCTCCTTCGTCCAGCCGCCGACCCAATAGATGGCGACGATATTAAAGGCAAGAAATGCGAAATAGGATAGCTTGAACACTTCCCTGTAATTTTCGGTGGTGTCCATAACGAAAAGCAGCGGCACAAATCCCGCAAATGCCAGCCAGCCGAAGTGAAACGGCGGAAACGAAAATCCCAGGAGAAGACCCGAGAATACACAGAGGCCAACCTCTGAACTGAAGAACTTTTTCGCTATTGCCATCTCAGACTATCGATAGATGTGAATCGGGTTTGACAATATCCATGGGTAGGAGCGTTTCATAAATAGCGGCAGCATGACACGCTTCTGGAAAGCCTGGACTCTGTATTCACCAGGATGAAGCACAGGAAGATCTATCGAACCTGCATTCTCGTAAGACGCGATTACTTGGCCGTTCCACACGATTTGCGTCTCGACACCGTCGCTGTCGGGCATCACAATATGAAGTATTGCAGACCTTTCGGCTTTCAAGCTGTCGCCCATGACCACCTCGTTTGTATCCGCTGTTGCCGTGAACAAAAAGCCTCTCGCATTCTCAAGCCCGCAAAATGAGACGAACATGTTCCCCTTTCGAATGGAATTCAAGAGTAGCTCTCTATCGTGATGGTACAATCCGTTGAACTGCTCCCTGGTCACGATGACCGTATGAACCAGATCGAATAAGCTTTGGTACGATGGAAAGTGCCAGTAGGAATTCTTTCTAAGCTTGATATTGGAGTATGCGCCCAAAGATCCTATACCGACAACCTTGCGGCTCATATTCATATCGTCAAAGGCTCTCATCTCCTTTCCGGGATATTCGAGTAAATAATTTAGAGCTTCCCCTTGAAAGCCGTAAACGATGCATGCAGCTATCATTTTATTTATTCCGAAAAAGTTTAGTGAGCTTCGCAAGCCCTCGTCAAAGTTGTACAATTCGATCCCCGTAAACTCGCCGGCGTCCGAGTTGTCCCGATCAGGCCCATTAAATGAGTGGATAGCGTTCTCCAGCATGACCATGCTTCCCTGCTTAAGTGCACCATGTAGCACAGAATCTGAAGTTATTCCACTGCGCGGCAGATGCGGAATGCTATCACCGATTAAAAGAAAGTGCCCGTTCTCACCGTCAGCGGAGATCTCAACTGCAGGTACAATTAAGCTCATGCCGAAACGCCTGGCCAGACTGTCCTTCATCGGTTGGACTGAGTTGCGGTCGCTTATAATCGCAAAGTGAATCCCGAGTGAATCGCACATTTCTCCGATTTGCCGATATGTGCCGCTTCCATTCGAGAATCGCGTGTGAATATTGATAACACCGGAGTACTCATGATATTTTCCGAAATCCACGCCGGCATCGCGATCGACTCGATATGTAAGAAGATCGTTTGCAATCGAGAGAATAATGGTTGCGGCAATTACTGCACCGATGATTTTCAAGATTCTTTTAAACACGCCTGCGCCGGTAGAAATATATCGCGATGAAATATGCCGCAGCAAGACCTACAGATGCAACAATGATGGTACCGTAAATGCTGAGGTAATATTCTATCTGTCGCCAATTGTGGCCGAGCTGAGATCCCGCAAGAACCAACAGTGTGTTCCAAAGCAAGGCGCTAGCGGCACAGAGCGGCAGCGTGATTGCAATCGGCAGCTCAGAAAGCCCAACAACAAAAGAAATTATCGCTCTCGTTCCTGACAGGAACCGATTTCCGATCACTATCCAATATCCGTATTTTGTAAACCATCCTTCAACAACTTTTACCTTGTCAAGAGGAAGAAATTTGAGCTTTCCCGAATCAATTATTCCTCTGCCCAAAAAGAACCCAAGATAATACATGGAAACGAAGCCGGCAGTGCTTCCGAGGGTTGCAAACAAAATGGCCGCGAACATGTTGAGTTTTCCGAAACCTACAAGCGTACCTCCGAATGCTATGACCAAGTCGCTCGGAGAAGGTGGGAAAAGATTTTCTAAGAAAGCGAAAAAGAACAACGTGAAATAAAGATAACCTGGAGCAGCGTGTTGCAGTGCACCGATAATGGTGTCAATTTCAGTCACGGGATCTCTCCTGCATGGTCGGCCTGCGGGATCTCCGACATAAGAACCACAACGAAACATGCGATAGCATTTTTATTTACAAGCGTTCCCTCAGTTGTCTTCGATTTAACAGACACGTCATCCGGCGGCACGCCGCAAGTTTTTGCAATCGATTGTCGAATGTTTTCGTACATCGCATTAAGCTTCGGACGGTCAGCTACCAGAACCATGTCGATGTTGACTATTTTCATGTTTGAGTCTGCTGCACTTTCCAGTGCGAACCTCAAAATCTGGTCGCTGTCTATTCCTTTGATCGTCTTATCGTCATCGCGGAAATACATTCCGATGTCTCCCCTGGCACATGCACCGAGGATCGCATCGCTCAAAGCATGAAGAACAACGTCACCGTCTGAATGCCCCTGAAGTCCCATCGGAAAATCTATTAGCAGGCCGCCTAACTTGAGCGGCTTATTCGCTGTCAATTCATGCGCGTCAAACCCGAATCCGATTTTCATAGAGCTTGAAACCCGTCAAACTCAAATGTCGGTTTCTCCCATTCGATCCGCAAATCGGAGACATGAGCAGAAATAGGACCGCGTCGTAATTCTTTTATGAGTTCTTCGACCAAACCTTCTTCACCTTCCGCTACTACTTCCACTCCGCCGTCAATGAGATTCTTAACAAAGCCTTTAAGACCGTAAGTGCCGGCCTTTCGAATTGCAAAGAAGCGATAACCTACGCCTTGTACGAGACCACTGACGAATATATGTGCCCTAACATCAGCCATTTTGCTGCTCAAACCGCATATCTTGAAATATCATTGTACGTTTCATCCGATGTTGTGTGATTCCGGTTCTTGATGGATAACAACTTTAGAAATCATCGGAAGCTTCTTAATGATGGCTTCTTCGAGTTCATTTACCATCTTAACCGTATTTTCTAACGAAAGAGTTTCATCAAACTGGCACACCATCGCGACTCGAAGTCCCGACTCACTTTCCGCAAAATTCAAGTCGCTGCATCCGACGACGCCCTCATGAGATCTTACGAATTTCAAAAGTTTCACGGGGAGTTCGTTATAACGGAAATTCGGCAGCGTAGCATCTATCAGCTTTGCCGAAGATTTGTCAATGTGCACGAAAATATGATCGACATTTCTCACCTGATCACGAATGGCATGTTCGAGCGCATCGGCTTTCTTGTGTGCAGTTTCGATGGTATCTGTGTCCTCCACTTCCAGATGCAGATCAATCTCAAATCCTGTCTTCGTGGAGAACACTTCCAGCTCGTGAATTTTTCCTTCCACCTTTTCTGCGGCAAATCGAACCTTATCTATCACAGTTTCCCTGACCGTCTCCACGGGCTCAGCATGTACCACTACGTCGATCTCGTCTCTGACGGCACGCACCCGCTTTTCGATTTCATCTACGAGTGAGTGCGCTAGCTCAAATGGTAATAGCCGCGGAAGCTCGACTACCATGTCAACAAATATTTTCCCACCGGAGTCTCTCACGCGCAAACTCTTCAACTCTTCGACTCCCTTAGTCCCGAGCGCAGCCTCGCGGATACTTGCGACCAATTTACGATTCGGGCTCCTGTCAACGAGAACATCGATTGCTCGCTTTCCAAGCCTGATGCTGATAAGCATTACAATTATCGAAACTCCTAAAGCCGCGAAGGAGTCCGCAAATCTAAATCCCATTTTGGCACCCAACAAGCCGAATATCACTATGCTTGAGCTGAGAACGTCCATCGAGAAATGGAGTGCATCGGCTTCCAATGCCTGGCTGTGAAATTTCTTTGCTGTCCTCGAAAGCATCCGTGATCTCGACAGGTCAACTGCGATTGAAGTAAGCATTACGGCAAAACTCCAAAAGGTAATTTCAACTGCAACCTTCTTGAACAGCAGTCGCACAAAAGCTTCCCTTCCGATAAGGACGCAAGTCAACAAGAGAAGTAGCGTCTCGAAAAGGGCCGAAATATTCTCAAACTTTCCGTGTCCGTAAGGATGTTCGGTATCGGCAGGTTTGTCGGCAGCCCTGACCGCAAAGAGTGTCGTGATAGCTGCAATCAAATCGAGTGCGGAATGGGCTGCCTCGCTCAGAATCCCAAGACTGCCTGTAGCAATTCCGACTACAAGTTTAAAAGTGGTGAGAAAAAAGGCGGCGATTGCAGACGTAATCGCCGCTCCGATTTTTTTGCGAGATGAATTCTTCGTCAATCGGCGTTTCAATCTGCGCACCGGCATCGGTACGACATCGTGATTAGACCTTCACGTATTTGGTTACGGTGTCCTTCGTATCCTTGGTGTTAAGTTTCAAAAACAGAAACTCGAATCTTTTTTCGAGCTCCGTATTTGCTTTCGCGAACCAATCTTTTCCAAGATTCCACATCTGCTGCTTGAAAGGTCCGAAAGCCTTCTTTCGCGTCTTGTAGATGAATTGCTCGTCGGTCATGTCGGGTTTCTTTTCGTCCGCACAATTTTTCCTCAGATAGTCATAGATCGTTTCCTTAAAATCTTTTGGAAAAATATCGAAAAGCAAATTCTGGAAGCCGGTCGCAAGATGAATCTCAGCGGTTCCCACCCCGGGGAATTTATGGAAGAGTTCTTCGGGCAAAGTCGATGCCCCGTGCTGAACCGCTCCTGCCATGCCGTATTCCTGTCTCGCAATTTTTGAAATCGACTCGAGAACATTAAAGTCGATCTTGACTTGTGCGACGGTGCCGTCCGGCAGCGGAACACCGCCATGGCTCGATCCCGTCTGGACGCTGATTTTGCTGATCGGCGTCAGCCCATGTTTCTTCGAATTCAGCGTCTTGACATAACCTTGCATGTAGGCACGAAATTCTTCCGGAGTGGAATTCTTACCGCCCACTTCGCCTATCTCACCGCCGACAGAAACCGTTACTCCTTTCGGCTCGACTTCACGAATGAGTGCCGTCATTTCAGCCGCAAGTTCGTAGTTATTCCGCTGCTGCTCCTCCGTTGTTGTCTTGCTGAGATCGACAAGCGTGGAAGAATCGATATCTATGTTGTAAAACTCGGCGGCGACCGCCTCTTTTATAAGCGACTTTATAGATTCAATCTCCTTCTGCGGGTCTTGCGCGAATTTCTTCGCGTTGAACTGAAAATGGTCGCCCTGTATGAATACGGGCCCGGAATAGTTCTCTTTAACCGCTGCCGCGAGAACGCAGGCAGAGTACTCGGCCGGACGCTGGTCGGTATAACCCATCTCCGATTTCGCAATCTCGAACACGAATGGACCGATGTTATTCTTCTTCGCCACTCTGAACATTGCGCGCGCAAAGTCATACGTAATTCCCCGGATGTTCACTGCAGGAACTGTAAATCCGGAGACCTCGCCCCGTCCGTATGCCGAATAAAGCCCCTGTATCGAGGCGGAACCCGAACGCAGGTTCTTTGTAAGTTCATGGATCATCCATCTTATTTTTGTTTTCACTTCTTCACTTGGATTGAAGACCGACTCGTAAACGAGTGTATCTATTACCGAGCTTCGAAGTTTTTCGGCGTTGGAAACCTTCAGCTTTTGCCAGCCGTCAACTTCGACAACACCCTGTAAATTGTTTTTAAGTTCATCAACGTTCTTAATCATTTAACCTCCGAAATATTTTCATTACAAAGTTATTAAACAGTTGCTTCCATTACAAGAAACTCATAAAGCAAACTTCATCTTCAATCTTTTAGCTGACTTTACGCATTCGTGCCGCAAAAGATCCGTCCATATCGTGTCTGTGCGGGAAGATTTCAACGAAACCTTCGCGTCCCACTAATGCTTTGTTCACGAATAAATCTGCCGGCTCCACAACAAATCCGGGGTGATTGGCCAAAAAATTATGGACGACCTCCTGGTTCTCTTGTGCTTCGATCGTACAGGTGCTGTAAACAATTACGCCGTTCGGCTTCAAAAGATTTGACATGTTTTCAAGAAGCGCTGTTTGGATTTCGTTGAGGCTTCTAATGTCCTCAGGCTCGCGTTTCCATTTCGAGTCGGGCTTCTTCCTGATAGCTCCGAACCCCGTGCAGGGTGCATCAACCAATATCCTGTCAAAAAGGACCGGGTCGGAATAATTCGTGCCGTTCCCCACGACAACCTTAGCACGAGTGTACCCCAACCTGTCGAGAGCGTTCTGGATGAGACAAACACGATGCTCGTATTTTTCGACTGCCGTAATGTCCACATCCCCGCCGGTCAGCTCAAGGATATGAGTTGTTTTTCCGCCGGGGGCGGCACAGATATCCAATATTCTCTCCCCGCGCATCGGATCGAGAAGGATGGAGACTATTCCCGCGCCTTCGTCCTGGACCGTAAACTGCCCGGCTTTGAACGATTCAATGCCGCCTATCCTCGATAGACCTTCGACATAGAGGAAGTTTGGGATAAATTTGCCGCACGTGACCACTATACCATGATACCTGAATTGGGCAGCGAGTTCATCCGTCGGAATCCTGCCCGTATTCACACGCACCGAAAGCCGCGGGCGATCATTGAGTGAGACAAGCAGCTGTTCCGTTTCAAAGATTCCGAACCTGTCGATAAACCTACGCACAAGCCACGCCGGAAAGGAATGAATGACGGAGAGAGCTTTGACTGCATCCTCGCCTACGGCAGGAAATTCGATTAAATTGGCTTTCCGAATTACCGTCCTGAGAATCGCGTTGACAATATTCGCGGAAGCCTGGCCTCGCAGTTTCTTGACGAATTTGACAGCCTCGTTGACAGCAGCCGATTGCGGTATGCCTTGAAGGAACATTAGCTGGTACACCGCGAGTCGAATGGCATTTTTGATATTGATGTCAAGCTTGAAATAATCGCCTTTATAAAACTGCGTTATGACGTAATCAAGCTTGAGCTTCCAGCGAACAGTTCCGTTAACCAATTCGGTAATGAATGCTCTGTCTAACTTGTTCAACTCGGGATTCCTCAATTCAAAGTCTAGAATCTTGTCAAGGTAGGAATCTGTCCGGTCAATTCTGTTGAGGGCTTTGACAGCAACTTCACGAGCGGTTTCGTACAATACGACGTCACCATCACTCCTTGAGTCGTTATTGTAGTCCTTAAATTTTGCCATCGCTGCATTCCCCTGATTTTCCTTCTTTTCATCTCTCGCCAGAGCACCTGCATACCCTGCGGCTAGTTCATGCTCCGGCAACATCTGTTCAACTTGACCCAATTATCATGTCATTTAAGTTTCAGCAATTAATGTGTAAGCTTTTATCTGATTCTTTCCCGAGTTTGTTGCGCTATATTTGAAAACACTTAAGAAGGCGACGTGAAAAATTGGGAACGAGAATTACGCTTCAACCTTTGCTTTCTGTCCATACTTTTTCATGAATTTCTCGACGCGACCTGCCGAGTCGAGAAGTTTTTGTTTTCCCGTAAAGAACGGATGACAGTTCGAGCAAATTTCAATTTTTAAAAATTGTCCGGGGTCTGTTGAACGAGTTTTGAACGTATTGCCACAAACGCAGGTTACAGTCACTGTATGATATTTGGGATGAATTCCGCTTCTCATGTCTTTCTCCAATTTGTAAATTAATGTAAGCAAAATATGCTCGAGTTTCAAGCCGTGAAAGCATTCCTGATCGATTGCGGCTAATGCCATGATTTGATTTTCGTTTCATAATAAAAAAATATAAACCGCAAAGTGCCGCCTTGCAGCATCCCCCCATTCTATATATTATCGATGATGAGCGGGAAACGCCACGATGCGCAAAGATTATTATTATTGAAAGAATACTTGGCGAGTCTTTGCGGTCTTGGCGGTTAAGAAAACCCTTTTGGGGTATCGCAGAAAGTTGAAATTGGGACTCTACCCAATTCCGAAATGGCTCGCCCATCCGGTTATGAGCGCCGCAATTCTGCTGACGCGTAATGATCCGCGAGCTGTTGCCATGGGCCGTCAAGGTTCATGGAGTGGCTCCGGCGCCGATCAACGGAGCCGCGATTACTTGCTTACGAAGGGTCCACAACCTGTTCCACCTTACGTGCAGTGCCTGCCACCAAATCCGATTCGCGCAGCCTCGACGCCATAAAAAGGCCCACCAGAACCAGCCCGGTCATAACCAGGAGCGAAGGCGTCATCGAACCTTTCGGACCGACTCTGAATGCGTCCATGCCGAATATAAATGCAATGCCGGAAATCTGTCCCATGAGAAGGAGCATGCCGTTTGAAGTTCCCTCGGGTGCAGGTCTGCCGATCTCCGCCCCATATTGGAAGCCAATGGGTCCGCAGCTTAAGAGGAAGAATCCCAGCGCGAAGCACGCCGCGTACAAAAGACCGCTTGTGGCGGCGTACGTAATTGCGAGCAGCCCGGGAATTGTGCCCGCAAGACTGATAACGATAAAAGGAACCCTCTTGCGGTACTTGTCCGACAAAGTCGGAAGTATTACGGCGCCGACAATTCCGCCGAGTATCATCAAACCTCCTGCCGTGCCGGCCTGCGTCGCGGTGAAGCCGCGGGGACTGATGATGTCTTCGATCCATGTCGTCACGCTGTTGAAAACACCGAGTCCGATGAAGAAGATCGACATTAGAAAGATGAAATTCCTATTATGGAGAAGCTGTTTCATCCCGTCGAACATCAGGGCACGCTCTTCCAATTCGGCAGCTCCCGGGGGCGTTGCCGGATGTTCCCGGGCGAATACAATGAATATGATTCCCGCGGCGAGTGCACCGATGCCGTAATACAACAGCATGTTGTCGAATCCGGCAGAGATCACCAGGGCAGGCGTTACAGCCAGACCAGCGAGTATGCCGAGGTACATTGCCAGTGAGCCGAGACCGGATGCCGTGGCACGCTCTTCGATCGGGAACCAGCGCGCCGCAACTTTGGTCAAGGCGTTCAGGATAAACGGCTGCCCGACGGCCGTGCCTATTTGGGCGACCATGACAAGAGTAAAGTTCGATGCTACCATGCCGCGCATTAGGCCGAACGCGCCTGTCAGCCCTGCGCCTATCCCGACGGCGACACGGAAACCGTACGTGTCTATCACCCATGATGCGGGGATCGACACGACCAAATACGCAATCATGAAGCTCATCGACAGGAGACCGATGTCCAACTGCGAAACGTGGTAGTATGCGGCGGCGGACTCGGTCACCGGTGCAAACGTAATCCAGACAAGCTGATTAAATGCCGCAACCAGCATGAAAACCACGAGTATAAGCCACCTGTACCCGTAAATCTTGTAAGCAGATTTTTCCATGTAATTCATATCTCCTTAAATATTTATGCAGAGTTGATAACCAACTACCAGCGCGTTATTCGGGCCGCAAAGACTTCCATAACTGGCAGCCAAGCTTCATAGCAAAGACTCAGTACTTTTCAAACTCGAATCAGAATTTGTGGCGATATTAGGAAGTCCGTTTTCTTCAACCGAACTTACAGATATTGCGTTGATTTTAGTCAGTCTGTGGGTGATTTCCAAACGATTTCCATTGATACGACGCATTGCGGGGTGAGAATTATTCAGACAAAAGCTTCTTTCATATTGCCTGCCACTTTTACAATTTCTTTGACGCACCCGATTTTAGCAGTCGGATCCCGAGGCTAACTTGCATAAACTTATTTTGTCTCCTCTGCGAGGAATTCAAATTCACCTTTTATCTCTTTGTTTGCTTCCTGAGCGCGAAGCTGTACTCTCCTGATCTTGCCGGAAATTGTTTTAGGCAAGTCGGTGACAAACTCAATTCTTCGAAGCCGCTTGAACGGCGCCACCCTTGCCCTGACGAAATCCAGAACTTGCTTTGCCGTCTCACTCGATGGCTCGAAGCCCGGCGCTAGCGTTACATACGCCTTCGGGATGTATCCACGGATGGGATCGGGCGCAGGGATGACCGCCGCTTCGGCAACGGCCGGCGATTCAATCAGTACACTTTCAATCTCAAAAGGGCTGATGCGATAGTCCGAGCTCTTGAACAAATCGTCTGCTCTGCCCACAAACCAGAAGTACCCTTCCTGGTCGCACGTCGCGACGTCGCCGGTTCTGTAATAACCTCCGGACATCACCGTTCTCGTTCTCGCTATGTCGTCGGCGTAATTGATCATCAACCCCATCGGACGCGAATCCAGTTTCATCACGATCTCTCCTTCATCCGATTCAACACCGTCGGCATCGAGCAGCTCGATTCGATATCCTGGAGCAGGCCTTCCCATGGCGCCGATCTTTACGATCGAGCCCGGCATGTTCCCGATTTGAAGAGTCGATTCCGTCTGACCGTAGCCGTCCCTTATCGTGATTCCCCAATCGGTTCTCACCTTCATGATAACTTCGGGGTTCAGCGGCTCACCTGCGCTAACAAGCTCGCGAAGCGATTCCGGTTTCTGCTTGAGATCTTCGAGAACCAGCATCCTCCACACGGTGGGAGGAGCGCAGAGCGTATTCACATTGTAATTCTGCAGTATCTCAAGAAAGCTTTTCGGAGCGAACCTCTCATATTTATACACAAAGACCCCGGCGCCCGCATTCCATGGTGCGAAGAATGAGCTCCAGGCATGTTTTGCCCAGCCGGGCGAGCTGATATTCATATGAAGGTCTCCCTCGCACGCGCCTAGCCAGTACATTGTCGAAAGATGTCCTATCGGGTAAGAGCCGTTCGTATGTAGAGCCATCTTAGGTTGAGCCGTGGTGCCGGAAGTGAAATACAAGAAGAGCGTATCGGTGACTTTTGTCTGCACTTCAGGCTTATAAGTTACAAGCGCATTGTATGCGTCTGCGTAGGAAATCCAGTCGTCAACTTTGGGTCCGACGACAACCTTCACGAATTTGCCCTCGATTCCGTCGAACTTTGCGACATTGTCCGGCGTCGCGATCGCTAATTTTACTCTTCCCCTTCGCATTCTATCCTGGATGTCGTTTTTCGTCAGAAGAAAGGATGACGGTATCAAAACCGCGCCCAGCTTTATCGCGGCAAGCATGACTTCCCATATCTCCGGCTGGTTATCGAGCATCAGCAATATCCTGCTTCCCCTGTTTACGCCGAGGCGCTTCAAGAAGTTGGCGACCCTGCTCGATCTCTCCGACATTTCCGCGAACGAATACTTCCATTCTGACCCTTTTTCATCCACTATCCAGAGCGCCGTATTATTATTGCCTTCTGCATAGTTATCAAAATAGTCAGTCGCCCAATTGAAGTCTTCTATGTCCGGCCATTTGAACCCGTAGTATGCCGATTCATAGTCGTCGCGGCGGGTTTGCAGGAATTCACGTGCCTTGAGAAATTTGTCAAGTTCAACTGTCATTGCTGGATCTCCTCAGATGTAATTATTTTATGGACGTCAATAACTAACTGCGTTCAATTATCTGATCGCAAAGCAACGGATAAAATTTATCCACTCCCATCCGTCAAATCAAGCTTATTATATTCTTCGCAGGGTCAACATTCACGCAAGTCACTATTAATTAATGATTTCATAATTTGTATGAGACTCCTTCCGGTCGTTAATTATCCTCAACTAATATTAATGGAGTCTTTCATGAAAAAAATTATATACATTTCTCTAATTGCGGTCTTATCGTTCGGATTCCTTACCGGACGAACAAAGAAGACTTCGAGTCCAGATCCCGCAACTCTTCCGAAGTATGATCATATAGTCATCGTTATCGAAGAGAATAAAGACTATTCCGAGGTGGTCGGGAGCGAGGCTGCTCCTTACATCAACAGCGTTCTTGTAAAAGAAGGGGCAGACCTGACACAAATGTTTGCCGAAGAACATAGCAGCGAAGGCAACTACTTCTGGCTTTTTTCCGGCAGCGATCAAAACGTCGGATATCATGACGGCATACCGGATCCGGATAATAATAAAGGCTATCCGTTCAGGTCGCCCAACCTGGGTCAGCAGCTGATCGATGCCGGTTACACGTTTAGAGGCTATTCCGAAAGCCTGCCGGCGATAGGAGACACTGTTTCGAAAGCCGGAATGTATGCCCGGAAGCATGTACCATGGATCAGTTTCGGAAACCTTCCCGCCGGAAGCACGGAAGAGAGTTCCAGCAATTTGCAGTTTGAGCAGTTTCCTGCAGACTTTAATAAGCTGCCGACGGTCAGCATTGTGATTCCCAATTTAATCGACGATATGCACAGCGGCGAAAGAGCATCAAGGGTGAAGAACGGCGACACCTGGCTGAAAGAAAATCTTGACAAATACTATCAATGGGCAAAGACGCATAACAGCCTTTTAATTATAACGTTCGACGAGAGCGATAATAAGATACACTATTCCGGGTTGACCGATCCATCGAGCGAACAGCCTGAAATTAAAAACATAATACCGACGATAATTGCAGGAGCGCATGTTAAACACGGCGAATATCCTGAAGGTATCGGGGTTACACATGTAAACCTTCTTCGTACAATAGAGGCGATTTACGGCCTGCCGAAAGCCGGCGGTCAACAGATGAATGCTCTTAAGTACGGAATTCAGGATGATTATATCATCACCGATATCTTTGCTGAAAAGAATTAATTCGCTCTTGAAATTCTGAGTTCTAAATTCCGGTAGTTGCCGATTTTTGTTAGCCTTTACTGACGGATTTTCTTCATGATGTCTGCCGGCAGTTAAGCGAGATGAGATTCGTGATGTGCCGCCTGAAGTCAGTTGATTGGCGGCACACTCTTCGGTTGTGCCGCTCTATCTCCACTTTCCCTTTCGAGAATTTCTCGCCTCTAATTGCTGTTTGGAATAAATAAACCTAAGGAGTATTCCACATGAGCCTTGATCAGACATTCTTCGATCCCGGCCTAGACGCAAAAGTACACCGGAGAGCTGCACCGCGCAATTGAGAAGGACGGCTCGTTCAACGTCCGCAAAACCGGCGTTGGGCTGAAGGACTTCCATTTCTACCAGTTCCTGATAAATATCACATGGTTCCAATTCTTCCTCGTGATCCTGGCGGGTTACATCCTCGTCAACGCACTATTTGCATCCCTGTACCTCCTTGCAGGAGTCCAGAATATACAGGGCGCAGATACCGGCACACCTCTGTCGGCATTCCTGAGCACATTCTTTCTTAGCGTTCACACTTTCACCACCGTTGGCTACGGGACAATCGCACCGAAGGACTTCTGGACGAATGTTATCGCGGCTTTCGAGGCTCTGACAGGTCTCATGGGACTTGCGATCGCAACCGGTCTGCTCTACGGCAGGTTCTCCCGGCCCACGGCGAAGATTGTCTTCAGCGAACGTGCCATTATCGCTCCGTATCGCGAAAAGACCAGTCTTCAATTCCGCATAGCTAACCGCCGCACCAATACGCTGATGGAGATAGAGGCGAAGGTGCTAATCATGACAGTGACCGGTACCGGAGATAACCATAGGCGTGAGTATCATGTACTGAACCTGGAGCGTTCATCGGTATATTTTCTTCCGCTGACATGGACAGTCGTCCACCCAATCGATGAACAGAGCCCGTTCTTTGGAAAGACGCTCCACGATCTCTCTGATTTGCAGGCTGAAGTCCTGATCTTAATAAAGGCTTTCGACGATACCTTCGGACAGGTTGTCCACTCCAGGTATTCTTACAGGTTCGACGAGATTCACTGGGGGGCTAAGTTCGTACCCGCGTTCAGTGTTACGAAAGATGGTGATATGGCTCTTGAGCTTGACAAGTTGAACGAAGTAGAGGAGGCGAAGGTCTAAAGACGCGATCAGCGAGTCATCGCGTGATCGTTGTAACGAACAAACAGATCCTGCCCGGCATCTGTCGCAGCTCTTTTCTTCTTCTTTGAACCCTTTCCCTTTGCAATCGTGCAGCCGGCAGCCAATTCCATAATCTTCTCATACGTGTACCCTAACGGGTCGAGCAGTACCTCGATGGCTTTCACCGTCAGCTCGGTGTACTTCTCGACGTCGCAGCCGTCTTCGGTGCGATATAGAATGAACGGCTTTGCCTTCTCGGGATTCTTCTTTCCCGAAGCATCGATGATTATATATTCGGCTGTCTCGCCCGGCTTCAACGGTACGCCCGCTTCCTTCATTGTCTGTGCCACGACAGCTTGCATGCTCTTGTTCTCGTACTCGTCGGCTTCCTTCGAAATCGTATGCCGGACTACCAGCTCGAGAGGCGGAACCCTGCCGTTCTTCAACAAGTCGAGATGGTACCGGACTATATCCATGATTGCCGGAACGAAACTCTTCAGCTCCTCGATGCTCGATGCCTTCGACATCAGATCTATCACCTCTCCCTGAACTTTACGAGTAAACAGCGGTATGTCGCCGCGTCTTACTTCAAGGCCGCGCACTTTGACTTCGCCATTTGTGTACGCGCCGATATACCTGTTCGCCGTCGGTATATCGGGATTCATTCTTGAAGCGGGGAATAATATCCATTTATAGATTCCTTCGAACGACATACTGATGCCGGTCTCTCCGCTTATTTCTTCGCACAGCTCCTTGTAGTCTTCTTCTGTTGCTTCCGGTTTCTTCAGGAACAGGCAATCGACTATCCCGTGCATGATTGAAAAGCCCCTGCTCTCCGCTATCTTCTTGGCGTGAAGCAAATCCCGTCTCGCAAAGGCATTGACCGATTCGTGGGCTTCTATCTTTCCGAAGCGTGCATTTTTATATCCTAAGTAGCCGAAGGTGGTCACGAGCATCCACTTCAGAGCGGTCTGCCGCCTGTGGTATTCTTTTTTGGTTGATTCATCAAGAGCGGATTTCTCCCTCTTTTTGTATTCCGCCCGCTTCCTCAGCACGGCCCCGATTGTCTCGGGTATTATTCCTCTCCGCTTCTCGCATATCGTATAGTGGAGCTCCGGTACGGAGTCGTTCCGGCAGCAGCTGCAGTTCACGGTCTCCGGCGAAACGTTGTGTATGGACATTATGCTCGGAAACATGGATGCGAAATCGAGCTCTCCGATGTTTTCGTGGTACCCCATGATAGGCAGATAGATCAACCCGCCCCTGTCGGCAAGGAGCAATTCCCAGCTCGATTTGAATTTCTCCCATTCCTGCTTCTTCGCCGGGATCAGTATGTCGTGTTTGTACGCCCATGATAGCTGCATCGACGATAACCCTGTTCCTATCGTTGCGCGTCCCTGGTCTTGCACCGGTATCTGCGTTATGCGGGAAAGTTCGAACAACCCGTCCAGATCCGATTCGCCCACGATAAATGAATTCTCCGCGTTGACATGCCATCTTCCGGCAAGCATGAACGCACCAGACCTGTGCACTATTTGTCCGTACGTCCAGTAGCTCGACTCGTTAGTTGTCCGGTACACTGCCGATTTGTCCCGGTTGAGCTCGATCGGGATTTTCGTCTTCCTCGAAATGTCCACCAGCCATGGCAGCAGCACGTCGTCGCCGTAGTTGGTGATGATAATGTCGGGGTCGCTTCGCCTCAGGTGTTCGTTTATACTGCCGAGAAGCTCCTCTGCCGTATCTGCGATTATCTCGTAAGTCCTGCCGTCGTAAGCGGCTTCCAGGTTCAGGATACCCTGATATTTCGGCGCGACTTCGGAGTTCATCGGGCGCAGTGTCATTACACTAATGGGCGGGAGCGTGTAATCGATAGCGTCGGATGTGTCATGCAGCTCCACCGACGTCAATTCATCACCATCAAAAGAATACTCTCCGAACGCGAGCGGGAAGAGCTTCTTTTCATATATGAACATCTGAACCGGAGTAAGATCGGAATTGAAGAAGACATTATAAGAGAACTCCGACTCGAACCGGCGGACAATATTCTTGAAATGCAGCGTGTCCGGTACCATGATCTCCAGAACGGGTATTTGCCTGCCGGAATAGATTTCGGTTTTGTAAACCCGGTCTTTGGATACGAGACAATGAAAGCTTGCTGCGGCCTTTTCCGCCCTGTTTCTCTCTTCCCTGCCGACGTGCATATAGAATTTAGGAGTGAATCGTGCGTACCCCTTTATCTTCTTCCCGCATTCGTCGATCAGCCAGAGTGTAATCCCCTTGTCCGAGACATAGAGGTCAAACAGCCAGGCTTTTACGGTGAGCATTTTCCTTATCCGAAATATTAGAAAGGTGTTTGCGTCCCAGTTTCAATTACTCTTGTTTTCAGTAATTTCACCACCGAGGCACGGAGGCGTTTTGGGCAGCATCATTCAGGTGAATTCGTTTGGACCACTCCCTTATTCTCAATCTCCTTCATCTCCCTCTGCAGCGCCGCAATCTTTTTATGCTCTTCCAAAAGCATAGACATCAGGATATTCTCGAATGGAAACGGGTTCATCGCATAAGCACACGCGGCAAGATGAATCTTGGGAGCCTGGAACAGTTCGTCGAACATTTCCTGGTCCTCTTTTCTCAATGCCTCTCTGAATTTTCTCCACCTCGATTCATATTCATCTGTGAGTTTTGTAAATGTCGGTGCAGTGCGTCCCATGATACTTACCTCTGAAGAAGCCTTCTGCGCTTGTTCCAGACGACGTCGGGATAGAAATCGGAGCTGACTTCGTACACGTCGTCCGCCATCGCTTTCAGCCGCAGCTGGAAGGCTTGCCTTTCCCTCTGGCCCGGTATCAAATTCTCCGAAGCAATCAGGATCGAAACGCCTGTCTCCTTGAGTGCGCTGAACTTCTCGCTTATTCTTGCAAGACTCTTCTCCGCTTCTTTAACCGATATCTGGTCATCATAGAAGGTATGAAGCAGGCCGAGCACTATCAGGACTTTTGCCTTGGACTCGTTCAGGAACGGTTCTACTCCGCGCGTTATCACCCCGTCCGCCTGGAACGCCGTGAAGATTCTCGACACGAAAACCCTGTTCAAGGCTTCAATCGGATCCATGCCGCTCATCCTTGCGAGGCGTGCAAGCCCATAGGCATCGTACCTGTTCGCGCCGTTGACAACGGCGACACTGGGAAGCTTCCGCAATATCTCTTTGATAATTACGAGCGTCGTGTAATAGACCATGGTAGAGCCGTAGAGCAAAGCCGTCTTCCCCGGTACAACTCTGCCTATAGTGTTCGATAGCTCGGTTGTCACGGTACGGTTATCAAGATGTATTTCGGCGGCGGTATTCATTATCCGAACAAATCTCCCAACGGGCTGACGTTTATTCTTTCCGCAATCTTCCCTAACTCCGGGAAATACTTTATCACCGTGTCGGGTATGCGAACCTTTTCCACATTGCGAAGCCTCTTTACAAGCTCCAGGGCATTTGCGACAGCCTTTCCCATCGGATGGTTGTTTGCGACGACATATACCCTGTCGCATCTCTCTTTCACTTTCCGGATTTTCCTTTCGATCTCGTCAAGCTCGGAAACGCCATACAGGTAATCATACCGGGCGTTGCGATCCATGTTATCATTCTCCGTGCCTTCTCTCAGTTCGTGCCGGCTGAGGCTCCACATTCCGGAATTCCTGCCGTGCAGGCGAATGTACCCGGTCTGCCCGAAAAGTTCGGTATCGAGCTCTGCCATGCCTTTGAGTAGCGGCTGGTCAATCGCGACGGCGTTGATGCCGTTTTGTTTGAGAAATTCCCTCCCGCGCTCCGTGTACCATGATGCGTGGCGAAGCTCGAAGAACAGCGTAAGATCGTGAAATTCACGGGCGATAAGAGAGACGTAAGACTTGTTTGGAATGTTTTCTTTGAAGTATTCCGAGAACTGGACGAGGACGCCGCCAAGCTTGCCTTGCTCCCTGAGCGGCGAAAGAAAATCCAGTATTATCTTCTTGTTGCCGTCGAACTCCTCATCCTTCCCGCGGCTCCCGTGCGTGAATTCCTTGTAGAGCTTCACTATGAAAACGAATTTCGGATTATGATCAACTTCCTTCAGCCACTTTTCAGATGCGGCTGGCGGAAAATGGCGATAATAAGTGCTGTTTACTTCGACGCAATCGAAGAAGTCCGCGTAGAACTTCAATTCCGAAAACCCTTTCTGTTTCTTTTCAGGGTAGAACGGGCCGTGCCAATCGGCATAGCTCCAGCCTGCTGTGCCACCAAAGACTTCCATTTCAATTAAGCCGCTTCTGTTTATGCTTTTCATAATTCTTAACGACGCTTATTACTCTTCCGAGTATCTCGAAATCTGTCCCTTCGTCTTTTCTGTCGAGGATTATCGGTTTGTAATTGGGATTCTCCGACCTTAATACAATCCTGCCGCTCGTTCTTTTAAACCTCTTCACGACGGGGCCGCCGTTGACACGCGCAATGACTATCGAGTTGTCATTCACCGAGTCCGTTTTCCGGTAGAATACTATCGAGCCGTCGGTTATACCTGCGTCCACCATGCTATCCCCTCTTACAAGCATTCCCCTGTCTCCTTGTTTGATTCCAAGCGCATCCTTAGTGCTCAGGTAATCGATCGGTTCTTCGTCGGCAAACCCGGGAGAACCGGCTTTCACAAACGCGAAAATCGGAATTCGATCTTCACCCTTCAGCAGTCGAATACCGCGAGAGAGGCCGGCGTCTTTCCTTATAAAGCCCTTCTCCTGGAGCTTGTTAAGAATCTTCTGGACCGCACCTATTGTCACTTCGGTTCCTACGGCGATCTCTCGAATGCTCGGCGAGTAGCCTCTTTCCTTTGTAAACCTTTCTATGAAGCCGAGAGTTTCTTTCTGCCTTTCGCTTATTTCAATCATTTCTCTTCTCAATGAGTACCTGGTATACGAATGTATACATGCCGATCCTGAAAGTCAAGCCCAAATACGCTCAAATCAAAATTCGTTCGATATTTGTTATCTTAAGCGTATGGAAAAGCAGGCGTTTCTTTTTACAAGACATTCACAAAAAGAAATTTGTAATGGCAGAGCAGGTAGATTCGAAAAATAAAGATTCCGGCGGCGGCGAGACAAAAACATACACGATAAAGACAAGCACGGTCGGAGAAGTTCAGCGCCGCGTTTTCAAAATCGATTACGAGCGAGACCTTAATCCCGACCAGCTTGAGGTCGTCCGGACGATTGACAGCCCGGTTCTCGTGGTTGCCGGCGCAGGAACAGGCAAGACGAAGGTGCTGATTTATCGGGTCGCCTATCTGGTTGAGCTCGGGGAGAATCCACGCTCCATTTTGCTTCTTACCTTTACACGCAAGGCGGCAAGCGAAATGTTGAAGCGAGCCGCGTCTTTGCTTAAATCCACGTCGGCAGAACAAGTATCCGGCGGGACATTCCATTCATTCGCGAACATGACCTTGAGGCATTATGCGAAAGCCCTCGGATACGGCGAGCAGTTCACGATTCTTGATGATTCCGACGCAGCAGACGTTGTGAATCTCCTGCGGACCCGGCTCGGGCCGGAAAAGAAGGCAAAGCGCTTTCCAAAGAAGGAAGCTCTCGTCGATATGTTCAGCAAATCGGAGAACACGCTGACAAAAATCGAAGAGGTTGTATTCATAGAGTATTCGCAGTTTACCGACCATATAAACGATATCATGACGCTCAAGAGACAATATGACGAATACAAGCGTAAGTACAATTTAATGGATTACGACGACCTGCTGAAAAATCTCAGGCGGCTTCTGGAGCAGAACGAATCGATACGGAAAGCGATAGCCGGAAAATTCAGCTACATCATGGTCGACGAGTTTCAGGATACCAACAAAGTGCAGGGCGAAATCGTAAGGCTTCTCGGTATGGATAAGCAGAACGTCATGGCTGTCGGGGACGATGCACAGAGCATCTATTCATTTCGCGGCGCAAATTTCAAAAACATCTTCGACTTCCCTGCCTTTTTCCCCGGATGCAAGATTATCAAGCTGACTGAGAACTACCGTTCGACGCAGGGCATTCTTAATTTCACGAACAGAATTATTGAGGGAGCGAAGGAAAAGTACGATAAGGAGCTTTTCTCGCGGAAGGAAGCGGGAGAAAAGCCTGCTGTCGTCGTAACGGAAAATGAAAACGTCCAATCGAAGTTCGTCGTGCAGAGAATTCTCGAGCTTCGCGAGGCGGGAATGATTCTCAATGACATCGCAGTGCTTTTCCGTTCCTCGTACTTATCGTTCGATCTGGAAATTGAGCTCACGCGCGCGAATATCCCGTACGTGAAATTCGGCGGCATGAAATTAGTCGAGGCTGCCCACATCAAAGACGTTATCGGCTTCCTCAGAGTGATCGAGAACCCGCGCGACGCCGTTAGCTGGCACAGGATTCTGCTTCTCCACGCCGGTATCGGTCCTGCCATTGCAGAAAAGATTATCGGCAGAATTACTGCGGAGGGCGAAGAGACGCCGGCACTTGACACTGGAGGCACGAATATCCCGCCCGGTGCAGAAGATACTTATGAGCCTCATTTCAGAGAGAGGAAATAAGAAAGTTCAGCCGGTCGAGCAGGTTGAAGCGGTCATTCATTACTACGAGCCTTTAATGCGCGCCAAGTATGACGATTACCAAAAGCGCGAGAAGGATCTTGCGATGCTCGCTTCGATTGCCGAGCGGTATAAATCGCTCCAGAGCTTCCTATCCGACCTCGCCCTGGAACCTCCCACCGAGAGCCACATAGTATCTCGGAGCGAAAGACAAGAAAGAGGAACAAATAACGATTTCGACTGTCCATTCCGCAAAAGGGCTGGAGTGGAACAGCGTGTTTGTTATCTGGACGCTTGACGGGAAATTTCCGCCGATGTATGCTACCGATGATGACGATGCGCTTGAAGAAGAGAGAAGATTGATGTACGTCGCATGCACAAGAGCCAAAGAGAATCTTTACATCACATATCCGGTGAACGTGTACGATCGGGAAACCGGCCGCATCTTTACAAAGCCAAGCAGGTACATTGAAGCAGTACCCGCCGACAATTATGTGAAGTGGAATCTGAATTTCGACGCGCAATGAAGAAAGGGAGTTTCTCCGTTTACGAGCTTTCCGAAATATCGTGAATCGTTCCAGGTGTTGAAGCAGAAAATCCTGAAGTTCGGCATCAGCGAGCACCTTTACCTTCAGGCTCAGGGTAAGCATGTCCTTCGTTTAGCTGGCAATACATAAACCATATTGCAGTGGGTACGGTGATGGACAGTCGGCCCGGACATCTTTGCCGCCGGCTTCACTATATTAGCAGCGCAAATCTCGGCCGGAGGCCTGAACCCGAGGTTCATACGCGGCCGAGATGCGGCTTGCACCGGAAAGATGGCGGACAAGCTGGCACAGTGCGTCTAACGTTTCTTGATATCTTATTTTGTCTTGCTGAAGATCCAACTTATGTCACCCCTAAGGGGTTTAGATTGGATGGGAATGCCTTTTTCTACAACAATATCAGCCCTTTGGGCTTAAACGTGAAGACACCGAAGGTGTGCAATTATTGTAGGAAACCGATTTTGATAATCAATTCAACCCTGAAGGGGTGATATAAAAGGCATTCGCAAGCAAAGGTATATCGGAGGCGCTGCACTACCACAGAAATGACAATCCTTTTTCTCCACCCCCTGCCTCAACAGCCATATCCGCGTCGTATTCTTTCGTCTCTCTCCTATTCAAACCTCAGCCGTACCATTTTGATCGCCCCGAAGAAATTCAACACTCTCAGCGGAGTCAGAACCCTCTTGTCCCAATATTGTCCCAGGTCGATCCTCGAGTAATACCGAAACACATCGACCACTTTTATCCGATCGCTCCACTCTTCAAACTCCTTCACCGGGCCGATTTCCCACCGGTGCGGAACGAATAATTCCGATTTCATCCTCCCTCCTTTGACCAGCTTGTATCTCAGCTTCAGCAGCCATCTTGAATACACGTCAAACATGATTTCTCCCCCGGGGAATTCATTCCCGATGTCAACTGACCTGCCCCCAATTGATGTACCAATGCTAAGTTAGTCATCCGATCAGACATTGGCAACCTGAGACGGATAATAAGCTTCTGGAGCTGGGGGCCTGTAGCCGAGAGAGCTATGAGGTCTGACAGTGTTGTAGTGGATTCTCCACTTTTCGATGACGACTTTTGCTTCCATGATTGTGTCAAACACCTCTCGATTAAGTAACTCATCTCTGAACTTCCCATTGAACGATTCGATGTAACCGTTCTCCCATGGACTGCCGGGCTCGATGAAAGCTGTGGTGACACCCAGGTGATGGAGCCATCTCCGTAGAAGCTCAGCGACGAACTCAGGTCCGTTGTCCGAGCGTATGAACTGTGGCGTACCATAGGCGATGAATATATCAGACAATGTATCGATCACGTCATTGGCTTTGATCTTTCTCTCCACTCGACTGGTAAGACATGTTCTCGTGTACTCGTCGATTATGTTCAGTATTCGTAGCGCTCTCCCGTCACTGGTTCTCTCCGCAACAAAATCATAGCTCCAGACATGGTTCTTGTGTTCTGGACGGAGTCTTTTGCACGATCCGTCGTTGAACCACAGTCGTCTCCGCTTTGGCTGTTTTTGTGGCACTTTTAGCCCTTTCTGGCGCCATAGCCTTTCCACTCGCTTGTGGTTCACATGCCATCCTTCTGTTCTCAAGAGAACTGTTATTCGCCTGTATCCATATCGTCCATACTCGCTGGCGAGCTCCACCATTCGTTCTGTAAGCCGTTCTGTGGCTGCATCCAGCCTTGCCACCACTCTTTGTGTTGACCTTGGTTGTTCCACTACCTTGCAGGCTCTGCGTTCGGACACTTGTACTATCTCCATAACTTCTTCCACCGCCCGGCGTTTCTTCACCGGGCTCAGTAGTTTCCCCGTGCGGCTTCCTTCAGTATTGAGTTATCTATTGTCAGATCTGCTGCCACCTTCCGGAGACGCTGGTTCTCCTGCTCGAGCTCCTTGTACCGCTTTGCTTGATCCACCTGAAGTCCACCGTATTCCTTCCTCCACTTGTAATATGTTGCATCGCTGATCCCCAGTTGTCGGACTACCTCAGCCAGCGTTTGGCCTTTTGCCATCATGACTTCTGCTTCTCGCAGCTTTGCTACAATTGTTTCTACCGTGTGTCGCGGCTTTCCCATTGTCGTTTCTCCTTTGATCCATAATATACCTTTTTACTAAGTCTATTTTGGATCACTTTTTGGGGGGCAGGTCATGTTCCGTGAGCTGTTACCCCTTCTTTTCTGGCTGCAATCGTCAGCGCCTTATCGCCACTTAGCAAGGTGAGTTCGCGACTCTTCGCAATCATCAGGGCAAACAGATCGTTTCTGGAAGGTTTACTGTGTTTTTTGCTGAGATCTTCTACAATATACATTTCACTTCCTGTGGTACCTGATGCAATGAAACCAGCGCTCGCAAATGTCGCCGCAGGTGGATCCTGAAGTTCCTCAGCCAGAATAACATCAGGCAACAAGAAATAATAAGGAAGCTTGACCGTTGCGTCGAGGATTCCGCCATTGAACAAGTCAATGGCTACGGAAGTATCAATAACTAACTTCTGCTTTTCCTCCGACAAGTTCGGCTCCCATTTGTTTGCGGAATTCATTCAGCGGTCTTCCAAGAAGTTCTGCGGCTCTTCCGGAAGAGATCAGATCTTCGCTGACAGCCTGCAGGATCAGTCTTTCGAATTGTCTCGGCTCTTCCGGCGGTATCAGATCTCCAGGCTCTTGTGAAGTCCATCCTCTAGACCGAAAAGTTTTGAATAAAATTGCAGCACAGCTGTTAGTAATTATTCCAAGGTCCTGTGCTCTGTACACCCACGCCTGCATGCTTAAGCCATACTTTTTCTTAAGCATTGAAAGCTCAAGCAATTCAATACGTCGGCGATGTTCCCCTAACTCTCGACATGCGGCCTCAGCAGGAACAAGAAACGACGCGGCAAACCTGTGTGCTGCTTTCTCGGGGTCGAACGTTTTTAGAAACTCTCAACAGGAGGTGACCGAGCTCGTGCGCGAGGTTGAATCGTTCCCTGTCTCCAGTTAAACCTTTCTTCACAACGACGACAGGTATTTTGCCATTGGCCCAGCAAGAAAGGCCATCGAAATCATCATCACCGTCGAGTAAGATGACCTTGACGCCCCTGTCTTCGAATACCTCAAGCACATTCTCGATCGGGTCGATACCAAGGTTCCATCGTTTACGGAGTCTAAGCGATGATTCTTCGGCATCTTGGATTTTACTTATCTGCCTTTCTGAAGCAGGTGGCATTGTAAACCTCCGGAACCTTTTAGGCGGATACAATGATTCGACAAAGAGGTACCTTTCCAAAAGCTCTTGAGTTTTGGCTTTCAACACTTGTAGCCCCTTTGCCGATGCACCACCTCGCTTGCGATAAGCGGGTTCACTCAGTTCAACTGCATGTTCCTGCTCCCGGAAGAAGAACTCCACTTTGACACCAAGCGCGCCTGCTAATCGAAGAAGCACATCAGACCCGGGCATCGAGGTGTCTTGTTCATACTTGTGGATAGCTTGCCTGGAAACATAGTTCTGGGTCCTTTCGGCAAGTTCTTCAAGGGAAAGACCAAGCGCGATTCTGCGCTGTTTTATCCGGTCTCCAACCATAATATTTTCCTCCCAATGACAGTTGACAAATTAATAAATATATGAACGTTTGTCAACTACCGAAAATTCCCATTGAAGGCGAAGAATGAATGCTGCCCCCTAACGATCCGGCAAAGAAGTAAGATCATTCGGCGCGCGATTCGCGTATCTATATGGTGTTATTTCTTGGGCACGTGTGAACGTGGGGGTATTTTTTGGGGGAAAGGAAAGATGGCTATTTCTTGAATCTGGAGAAGTATTCGTCTATTTCTGAACGAAGCTCGATTCCTACTCGCTCGAAGATATTTAATAATTCATCATACGCACCTTCGCCACCGATAAAATCCCAAAACTCTTTTGCAACTTTAAGCTCGTTGTCCAAATCAAGCATTCCTCTCATAGTCCAGCGATTATAAGGCTGTGGTTCGTATGGATTGTACGGAATAGCTATGATTGTATTTACTTTTGACTTTGGGTTTTCGGCAAGCACGGCAGCAACCCATTCCAACAACGTCCGCTTAAATTCTTTAAACCCTCCTGCGTTTGGCTTAGCAGTCTTAATGTCGAAGAGAAACAGTTCACCAGAGTTGCTTTCAATTTGGACATCGACTCGAGTCGGTTTCACCTTCTTCATCTTGCCTTTTTGACATACCTTTCGAATCTTTTCAATTTCTTTTGCCTTGTTCGGTGAATCGCTCGCTGTTGTTAGATCATCCATTATCTCTTGTATAACTTTATGAGCTTCTACGCTTATTTGTGTGCCCGCTATGGCTTGCGATTGGGCAGACTTAAAATTCTTTCGCGCCAACGCCAAAGCGACAGGTTCAAAGATCGCAGTACCAAAGTTTGTGTTGAGCGAAACGATTGATGCGGAAACGTCCGCTGGGATTGATGTTTGCCTAAAGGTCTATTTTCTCTCTCAGTTCGCGGAGATTCAACTCCGCAGCGTAAAGCTCACCAACTGACTCCGCGAGAACGTGATGATACCTGGTGGCCTGTTCAGAATAAATTTGGACTACCTGATTATATTTCTTATCGTCGTCTGAAATGACGTACAACCTTGCATTTGCATAATCTATCAGAGTCCCCATGCGACCGACGCCTGACCAGACCCCAGTCGAGAGTTCCACTTCAAAAGCATATTCCGGTATAAGATTACTGTTCTTCTCTCTAAACCATAGGACATCAATCTGTCGAAGAATCTCATAGTTTGAAAACTGGAGTTGCGGGCATACCGGCAATGTGGCAATCTCGATAAGTTTCTTGTCGTTGAACCTTTTTGACTTGTTGGGACAAAACGTTTGATACCCTCTAATATTTCCTATCTCCAACAACCTGCCCTGAAGCACCGAATGAAAACTCTCTTCCGCCGAATTACTTCCCCCAGGCATGGCACGAGCTTTCTTCAGGGAGTCCCAAGCGTTAATAAATTGGGAACAGTTCAGCCGGTTCTTTTTTCCCGACAAAATAACATTTAGCTGACCATCGATTACAATTTTATATTCACCATCTCGATCGTGGCTCATGAGTGGAAGTTGGCCGATGAGGACGGGCGCTGGAATGATCAAGGTTCGGTCCAACGAGCCACAAATAAATGCAAAGAATGGGTTGTCAAGGTTTGCAACCTCCTCGGCGCTGACATAATTCAGCCCAAAAAAGAATCGCTTGTTTGCTCCTTCCGATGAGGCACGGATAAGAATGTTTGCCTCGCCAATCTTGTAAGCGCGAGTTTTCAAAACTTTGATGGGTTCGATAAGTGTATCTAATTGCTTTGCCCTCTCAAGGAATTGAGCAGCTAGATTGTCTGTATGGTAGCGAATCTTAGACAGCTTCAGATAGCCTCCTCAATTTCTTGGCACTCAAATGCGTCGTTCCACATTGTTTCAATGTTTTCGATTTTGAATCCAAATTCCTTTCGATGGTTTTCAGTAGAGAGATCTCGTTCGCCTATGAAGAGATCCGCCGCCTGTTTTGCATCTTCTCTATTGGTTGCTTCAATCGTAACGGAATAAGTTCGAGACAACCCAACTTTAAATCGTGGCATGTTTTCTTCCTTTCGAAAAATAATTTGATCTTTTCAAAAAATGTACGTGCTGCTGTTGAAAGACTGAAAATACTCTTTCGTTTTCCTGCCCGTTTGCCTTATGACCGATTTCTAATTCATCCTGACGCTTGAATCCGAATAGATCGTAAGCGTAGGCGTGCTGTTCGTGATAATCGATCAGTCCAACGTAAGGTGGACTGGAAAATACGCCCGCGATCTTTTGTCTTTTGATAAGTGCGGCAAATGCGGGGTCGTGTCTTTCTGTCTCACCTATAATATCAATGGATTTGCTGTCTCCTGTAAGGCAGTATTGGTAAGTCTCTGTCCGAAGTTTTTTGAATTGAGCCAGACGCATTGCAGTGTCTTTAGTGTATGTCTCCCACCATTTTAGGATTGAGAAGAGCGGCTTACATATTTTTCCATGCTTCGCACAATAATAAGTGGTTGTAACACGCTCAAGAAGCGTCGCCAAATCTGCATGAGTGGTAGCGCGACAGGACCGTATTGTTCGGCTTAAAATAATGCTGATAATTTTTTTGGTGTCGGGATTCTTAATCTTTTTAATCTCACCAAAAACAAACTCGATCTCATTACGAATATGAGGAGAGTACCATTTATCCATGAAGGTGTCTTCCTTATCCTGTCGAACTTTGATTCGGTATTCTTTTACGAGATGCTGAAAGGTTGGCAAAAATTCCCTGGCTTTTTCCGCTCCGTACGATTCCTCGTCAATTTCATCGCTTTTGACTTTGTATTTGTATTCCGGCACCGGAAAGAATTCATTGTTGAATTTGTACAGCGCCTGTAAGAGCCTTTCTTCAAACTCCAAAGTATGGGAGTCGGCAAGAAACGCCTTCAATGCGATACTAATTCGCTGAATCTCTTTATGAACGTCGATAAGATCGAACTTCGTGACCTTGCAATTACTGATCAGTGCGTTAAATGCAGAAACATCGATGCCGATGCCGTGCATGCCAAGTTCGTTTGCTTGTACCAGCATTGTTCCGCTTCCGCAAAACGGATCGAGAATAATGTCGCTCGTATGAAAATAGGCTTTCTCCTTAAAAGCATCAGTGTGTTCATCCAAGAAGTACTCGACCAATTGCGGAATGAATTTCCCTTTATACGGATGCAAGCGATGTACATGCTTCGTTGTCTCGGCCTCCGTAAATTGATCGAAGGACAGTGCCCAGTTTAAATCTTTTCCGAGCTGATCTTTCCACGAAAGCTCTCTTCGCCCGTTGAAGGACTGGTAGTATTTTTCTAACTCTCGCAATGAAATTTGCGTCGCACCATTCTCGCCATGTTTCTGAACTCGACCATATTGAATCAAATATGATATATTCGAAGGCGTTACCTTCTTCCCAAGGTGATTTGTGGCCCATTCAGCTGCCTCTTTGATGCTTAACAAATCAGATTCCGTTTCAAATAGGGTTGGGATGGAACGGACTTGATATTTTGTGGCCTGCTCTGAAACGCGCGGCTTCACCGAGGAATGTTTTTGGGATTCACGCTTGAGGTTTTTATTTTTGGGTTTTGCCATTATATTTTCGCTGCTTTATAAATTACCCAACCAGATATTCTTGTGCAATCCTTTGCTCTATTGACTTCACCGTTTTGGTTCATTTTTCAGACAAATCCACGACAGAGTGACCTCTCCATTAAAAGCCAACCCTGCCGGAAGGTTGTCTGGTGGCGAATATCAGTTCAGCATCTCAGGCTGCCGTCTGTGATAATCCCTCAACGCCTCAGATATTGCGCCACCACCATGATAATTGGAATCGAAAGCTCCGGGATGAGGTAACCGAGCCACCGCCCTTTTGGCTCAGGCATGCCGACTTTGCGAATAGATATCAGCCGCCCGGTGGCCCCAAGGAAAACGCCGAGCGCCAGCAGATAAATCAGGAAGCCCTGCTCTCGAATTGTGATTGCCGCCCAGAGGCAGATGAAACCTGTGGAGAGGTACACTCCTGCCATGAAACGGTGAACGTTATCCAGGCGCGGCGAAGTGTCCGGTTCGCCAACATACAGCTGTAGTGACCCGCCGATTAGCGCGATGGCGCTCACAAGGATAAGACAAACCTGAACGACAACCTGAGCCGCCGCGATGCCTGTTTGCGAAGACATGTTTACCTCTCTATTTTTAGTTCTGAAAGTTCCTGAACGACCATGGCAAACAGTTCGTCGTATTTCTTCTTTGCGCCTCTCAACTCACATTGCCAGCCATACGAGCAGTCCGCCCAGCGCGACGAGCGTCACCGGCACTCCCAGCCGTGCAAAGTCGCGAAAGGATATGTTTATTCCCAATTCCCGCGCCTGCTGCACCACGATGATGTTGGAGACGCTGCCGAGAATGATGAGGCTTCCCCCGAAACTGTTCGCCAGTGCCAGCACGTAAGCGACCGTTGGATTCGTCACGTTTGTCAGTTTGACCAGCAGCATTACCGCGGCAGAGTTGTTTATCAGATTGGAAAGCGCGGCAGTAACGATGGCGAGGATCGGCAGCGATCGAAGGTTCATGCCGTTGTGGGCAAGCCATTGGACGGCAAGCTCGCCATATCCCGTGGACTGAAACGCACCGGTGACGACGAATAATCCCATGAATAGAATCAGGATCGGCCAGTCCACCAGGCCCAATAGATCTTCCGTGCGAAATTTCCGACTGGCAAGGTGAACCCCTGCCGCTGTCAGCGCAATGATTTCCTTCGGCAGTCCTGTGAAGAACAGAGCAATGACGACAATGAGTATGACGAGACCTTTGATCGTGTGCGGCCGGTTGAATGGCTGCGGGGCGAACGCGGGTGCTTCCGGCTCTTTCCCGCTGGAGGCAAGGTTGAGCCGCGAAAGCCACCAGATGATGGCGTATGAGGTCGCCAGCGCAAATAACACCGGCGGCAAGCACCAGAGCACATAAGGGCCGAACCCGAGCCCGGCGACCTGCGCGATCAACATGTCTTGCGGATTCCCGACGAACGTGGCTGCGGCGCCGATATTACTCGCGACGGCCAACGCCACGAGAAACGGGATAGGATTGAGCTGCCGGCGGAGCGTTGCGCTCCCGACGACCGGTGCGAAGACGAAGCAAACGATATCGTGATTGAGAAACGCCGACAGCCCGGCTGTCACCACCATCAGCAGGAGAAGAAACCGCGCGGGGCTTTCGAGCTCCGTGGAGACGCGGCCAGCGATCCTGTCGAAAAACCCGGACAGACGCAGCTGGGCCGAGATGACGAAGAAACCGAAAAGCAGGAGGATAGTGGGCCAGTTGATGAAGCCGGCTATACCGGAAGTCGGCAGCCCGGTGAAGACCATGATGGCAATGGCGCCGAGGAGCGCGATGCCTGTGCGGTCTAATTTCAAGCCCGGCACACGGCCAATTGCAATGCCGATGTATGTGAGCGCGAAAATCGCCAACACCACGGGTATTGAGGCGGAAGGTATGATGGTTGAGCTGCTCATGCTGGCCGTCTGTTCATACGCCGGTCATTCCTTTGAGCCCATTTATTAAACGTGCAATTGCAAGGACATGAGCAGCGCTTTTATCCCGTTCCAGACAATCTGTACCCCGATGCACAGGAGCAGGAACGAAGCGAGACGGATGATTACGGTAGTCGCCGTTTCGCCAAGTATCTTCGTCAGCCGGTCCGCAAAGCCATAACAGACGTAAACGCTGGCGGCTACCAGCCCTGTGCCGATCAGCGCTGCCGCGATTACCGCGATGTGCAGCCCGTAATGACGGGACATATGAGCACCAAGCGTGATCGCAACTGAGATCGATCCCGGACCGACCGTCAGCGGAAGAGTAAGAGGATAGAACGCCTGCCGAAATACTTTCTGCGGCTCGACCGCTCCTTTACCGGTGTTGCGCTCCTCGTCTTTTTGCAGAAGCATCTTCCAGCCGATGGAGACGACGACCATCCCTCCCGCAACTTGCACAACAGGCAGCGATACGCCGAAGAAGCTGAGGACGTACGATCCCACGAAATACGATCCGACCATCAAGAAAAAACTATCCAATGCTACCCGCCGCGAAAGTGATCGCCGCATAGGTGACGATAAGTCGCTCGTTAATTGAAGAAAGATCGGGCTTCCACTCAGCGGATCAACAATCGGAAACAGCGCGCTAATCGTCAGCAGAAAAACACTGATTGCATCGGTCATCTACTTTTCCATAGAATTGTATCATCATGCTAATCCCAAGATAGCAGCCGCATCAGAAATTGGCAACCTGATCCGGAGTATCTTCTTATTCTCGCTCCATCACTTATTAGCCATTGTAACGCTAAGCCAGGAGTCAAGACAACATCTCAGTTTACGGCACATGTAACAAATTCATTAACCATCTTCATACCGGGTTCTCCGAATAATTCAACATTTCAATTTTTTGCTAATTCTAAGGACTCTTTTTAACTGCAATGTCAAGATTCGTTCCGATAGTCATGACGTTTGCAGATCGCCAGTCGCCCGCTTCTTCTTCTCGAATCTTTTTTCAACAACTTCCGGCGGAATGATGCCGTCCTCAGCGAGCTTTTTCAAACGTCCTGAGATTACCTGCGTGCGCCCCAGGTAGCCGACAATCGTGTAGATGTCGTCCCTGCTGACCACCGGCAGTCTCCCCACGTCATGGTGCAGCATCCTTACAACAGCTTCATAAAGAGGTTCCGTCTGGAAGGCAAGCACGAGTTCCTTGCTCCCGGCCTCGATTACGGTTTTCTCCTGCATCCCCTTTTGCACAGCTCTTCTGATATCGTTGTGCGTGATAATCCCTGAGAGACGGTTATTGGCATCGACGATTGGAATACCCCTGTGACGGTTGGCGTCGCTATCCCCGCTGAGAATCTTCTCGGAGAGTTTTCCGACCTTCATATCCGAATTGACTGTAGGGACATCTGTATCCATCACTTCAGAGACCGGAACACGTTTGAAGATGTCCGCTTCATAATCCTGCGGAATCAGGAATCCACGACGTGCAAGCTTCTCAGTGACTACAGAATTCTTGTAGAGAATGTACGCTATGCCGGATGCCACGACACCTACAAGCATTAGAGGCAGAACCGAATCGAAGTTCCGCGTCATCTCCAGCGGGAAAATGATAAATGCAAAAGTTGACCTCACCGAGGCACCAAAGACTGCGCCCATGCCGACAAGGGCAAACGCAGCAGGAGAAAGATTTGCACCCGGTATCAGCCGGTTCACGAGCATCGCAAAGATCCCGCCGATCGCGGCACCTACCATGAAAACCGGAGCTAACAAGCCGCCCGACGTCCTCGTTCCGAGCGAAAGTATCAAGGCAGAGAACTTGAATACGAGTATCACGAGGAGAACAGTCAACGTAAATTGATTTCCCAGTATGGCGCCGATCGTATCATACCCGGGCCCGAAGATGCGCGGAACAAAATAGCCCAATACTCCAACCCCGAGCGCTCCAAGAGACGGTAGGATATAGGGGCTCAGATGGATCTTTTCGAACTGGTCCTCCGTCCAGTAAAGCAACTTTATGAAGAATACTGCCGCAAGCCCGCAGATCACTCCAAGGGCTACGTAGTACAGGAGCGCACCGGAGAAATTGAAGTCCACGGATTCGATCGGGAACATGGCGCCGGACTGCATTATCCGGAAGCGCACGGCGGTGGCTAAGCTGCTTGCTATGACGAGCGGTATGAACGAGCGAGTCCTGAATTCAAAGAGAAGAATCTCGATCGCCATGATGACGCCGGATATCGGGGTGCCGAACGTGGCGGCGAGACCTGCCGCGGAGCCGCAGGCTAAGAGAATCCTTCGTTCGGATTCGGTGGTTTTGAGAATTTGTCCGACGAAGGAACCCACTGCCCCGCCGGTTTGAATGATCGGGCCTTCAGCTCCAAACGGGCCGCCGGTCCCTATCACGATGGCCGCGGATAGTGGTTTCCATATCGCTACCTTACCGGGGATGCGGCTTTTGTTCGAAACTACCGCCTCAAGCGCTTCCGGCAATCCGTGACCCTGTATCTGATCCGTCCCGTACTTTGACATCAACCCGACGAGCGCACCACCGACTACAGGCATCAGGATAGCCAGATAACCGATGTGATTGTTTACTTCACTGACGAACACAAAGGATATTCGGTGAAAGAAAACAAGGTTTGTAATCAGACCTATGAGATGGTACAGCACGTACATGATCAATCCTGTGCCGATGCCGATGAGGGCTGCAAGCGTTGAGATGTAAAGCAGCCTTGAACCCTTCTCCTCAGTCAACGAAGTGTCATAGTTCATAGAACATCTCTCTCGAACCTTAGAACATGGTCAACGATGCTAAGCTTACGGGGTTCCCAAATACTGCCACCCATGCCGCTTTCCACTATACAGTCACCGGCAATATCCGAAATGAATTTCATATAATTGAAAACTGCCAATCCTGTCAAAAAGTTCGTGCGTCCTGCGGCTGCGGCTTAAAATAAGATCCATCTCTGAAGCTGCCGGACTTTACTAATCCTGACGATGGCTGCGTCCGAAGTGGAGAAAACCTCGCGGTCAAATGTCTGGTCGGGGCGTGTCCTGTTCTGGAAAAAGCAGCAAAGAGAGAAAACTATTCTTACTTTTGCCGTCGACTTTTCTCAGAACGACACAGGGATTCAAGTCAGGGGTCTAGCGCCTGTCCCGTAGTGCTCTGATACGGCGGTGAGCTTGGCAATGCTAACACAGACGAGTCGCCATCGTTAGCTGCCGAATCTTTGCCTGTTCGTTGAATGCTTTGAACCGAATTTCCACTTTGCTATCTTAGACCATGGAGAACGATACTATTTCAGTTTACAAAGCCTGTAAAGAATTCACGAACCATCTCCACATTGGAACGTGCAGCTGGAATTATCCGGAATGGGAAGAGATCGGGATCTATTCGACAAAGCAGCAGAGGCATTTCGATTACCTTCCCGAATATGCGGAGCATTTCAATACGGCGGAGGTGGACCAGTGGTTCTGGAGTCTAGAATCACCGGAGACAATTCGGCTTCCGCGCGGCGAAGACGTTGAAGCCTATGCCAAACTCACGCCCGAAGACTTCAAGTTCACCGTCAAGGCACCAAACGCCATTACACTGACGCATTTCTACAAGCAGGCGGCTAAAGAGTTTGCAGATAAACCGAACCCGCATTTCCTGAGCAAGAAATTGCTGGAGACATTCTTGAAATCTCTCAAGCCGATCGAGTCTAAGATCGGCGCGATAATGTTCGAGTTCGAATACTTAAATAAGGAAAAGATGCCTTCACTCGGGGCTTTCATGGATCACCTCGGACTGTTTCTTACCACACTGCCGGACGAGTATCCTTTTGCGATTGAGATAAGAAATCCGAACTTCATCAAGAAAGAGTACTTCGATTTCCTTAAGTCGCACAACGTCGGGCATGTATTCGTCGAAGGTTACTACATGCCGCCGGCCTGCGGGGTGTTCGAGAAGTTCGGGAAGGATTCGCTTCCTGCCCGGACTGTCGTGGTTCGCCTGCTCGGTGCAGACAGGCAGGGTATCGAGAAGAAAACGAACAAGCACTGGACAGAGATAGTCGAGCCTCGGGACAAGACGATCCGGGAGATCGCCGCTTTTATTGCGAAGCTCATTCCCGGAAAATACGACCTCTATGCGAACTTCAACAACCACTTCGAAGGGAGCGCCCCGCTCTCGATAGAGAAGCTTCTCCGGGCATTCGAAAGCACTTAATATGTCCCGTGCCGGTCCCGCCGGCGCCATTCACCGGGGCAGCTGTGTTGCTATAAGCCATCGTAGACTTTTAGAACGACCGGTGCAGTCGATTCGCCACCGGCAGCCGCGGTCCATTTTATTTCCTGCCATACTCCCTTACCGGTTTTCGGCGCCACGAGGCGCACGTAGAATGGGAATTGGTCGTGTGCCCCGACGATAAGGGTCTTCTCCGGAAGAAAATGGTGGGCATATTGAGCCGAGTTGCTGTCTAAAGACCAACCCGGCGGCATTTGAGTCCGTAGATCGAACGTATCTGCCCTGTCGGTATTATTATGGAGTATTAGTGGTACAGAGAAGTCGGCTCCGCTCCCGACGCCAAGTTCAGGAGCGAGAAGATCGGGCATGGAGTCGAGATTGTGTGCGGGCCAAAAGTTTTTGTAGAATGCCCAGGCTCCGCCAAGCTCGATTGAGAAGTCCGGCAATTTTTCCGGCGGCTTATATCCGCGCACCATGGCAAACGGGATTGGACCTGGATTGACGTCCTCGAAAATGTCGCCGGTAATCGAGCCTCCCACCAGCGATTTGCCGAGGATAAACATAAGCGGTTTCTTATAATAACGCAGATCGCCCGATTCGAGCTCCTTTTCGGTTTCGCCATCGTATTGGGTTTCGTGAGAGGAGATTTCCCTGGCAGCGAGCCGGGCGTATGAAATGTTCTCCGACGGCGAAATCTCTGTCATGGAATATTCGGGGCCCTTCCCCTTTACGAAATCGAAATGTATCGCATCCGTGAAGTAATAGAGTTTTTTCGGCTGCCACGTGCGCAGGCCTTCCATAAGATTGGCGTACCATAGATGGTCTTCGGGCTCCGTCACCTGCTCGGGAAACCACGTTGGATCGCCTGCAAGATCGAATGCCTCGCTGGTAATTACGCCGGCGGCCTGATGATCTTCGTGATTCTCGCCTACCACGACATCCGGCAGCATGGTGATGACGACCTCCGGGCGAGTCAGCCGGACAAATCGCACGATCTCGCCGAGAACGTTGCCGTGGTTCCAACTCTCCAGCGAGCGCAGTACGTCGGGAACGTCCTGCCATGGAGTATCCGGCGCGCGAAGGAACCATACGTTATGAACCCCGATTGAAGCCAGTGCCTGGCGAGCCTCCATCTCGCGAATCTCAGCCAGCGAGTTGGCCTGCTCGTATCCGACGAGGTTTTGCCCGGCGTCTCCGCGCGTCGTAAATACGACTGCGATCCGTTTGTGTTCGTCGAGCGACGCTTTCGCAAGATAGCCTGCAATTATCGATTCATCGTCCGGATGTGCCACGACAACCAGTATGTCGGCTTTGAAGCGATCATCGGGCGGCGGGTTTGCGGCTGGCTCCTGCGCCATGGCAGGTTCGGTAAGTAAAGCCAGTGAAAGCCAAATGATATTAAAAAGACAGCGATGTATCCGATTCATAGTCTCATCCTCCTTTAAAGTCCGATCCGAAATCCGAAGCGTTGTCCGGTCCGTTGGTGGTACGCGTATGTGCACAAATTAAGATATAAAGTAAACAAGGCAAACGGCATCCCGCCGTCATCCAGCGCCAACCATCTTTTGCCCTTCTCTTTTTGCAAACCATTTAAAATACACGAATATTCCCGCCGCCATCCAGGCGATGCCGAGCGAAATTGCGCCAATCCCGGAGCTAGCGAAAATGTATGAGAAGCCGATAAAAGCGATGATCGACGGAATAGGATAGAGCCACATTTTGAACGGCCTTTTCATATTTGGGCGGTCCTTTCGAAGAAGGGTAAGTCCTACGATTTGCCCGATAAACTGTATTAATATCCTGCTCGAAAGTGAAACGGCGATTATGAAATCGAGGTCGAATAGGCTTACCACGCACGTCATGAGGCCGATCGTCAGGAGAGAAAAATGCGGAAAGTGCTTTGTCGGGTGGACTTCTCCAAGCCATTTGAAAAAGAATCCGTCTCGTGCTGCGGCGAATGGAAGCCTGGAGTAGCTCATCATCAAGGAATACGTGGAAGCATAAGCGGTAATGATCACGAGAACAGTAAGAACCGCGGCCGCTCCATGGCCCACCGTGCGCTCAAACATATCCGAGGCAACATGCGTCGATGCGGCAATGTCCTGCCACTTCATTGTCCCGAGTATTGAAATGTTCATGACAAAGTAGATCAGCGTCACGCCCACGACGGAAAAAAGTATAGCCCTCGGGAACACATATTCCGGACGCTTCACTTCTTCCTCTACGTAACAGATGTTGTAATATCCCATGAGATCGTACATTGCGATAAGTGTCGCCGAACCGAGGCCGGCGGCGAATCCCCACGAGAAGCCGAACCAGCCGTGCGAAAAAGTGAAGGCGTTGCGGGCATTGAAATGCGTCATGCCGACGATAATCGTCAGCGAAACCGTAATTAGCATGACGACCCAGAGAGCGACCGTAACCGCTCCCACAAACCTGACACGATTATAATGCAGCGCGATCGTTACTACGCCGACCATGAAAGCAAGTATCCTTATGGTTGTTTCGTTCAATAGCGGCCAGATGAAAGATGCATACTGCACCATCCCGACGAACCCGGATGCGATCTCAAGAGGCCCGCTTAAGAGAAACGTCCAGATGAAAAGGAACGCGATGAGTTTTCCGAAGTACCTTGCGTACGCCTCGCGCAGGTAAACATAGGAGCCGCCCTCACCCGGAAGCGACGTGCTCAGCTCCGCCCAGACCTGGCCGTCGGATATCGCAATTACAGCTCCCGCCGCCCATCCTATCATGGCCTGAGGCCCTCCCATTGCACTTACTATAAGCGGTATCGTGATGAACGGCCCGATCCCTACCATCGTCGCCATATTGTTGGCGGTGGCCTCCAATAAGCCGAGGCTTCTGTCTAAACGACCCTTTGTTCCTTCCATCCCGGCAAACGTCGATTACTCAGTTGTCATCGGAGAAACATTCCATCCGGAGACCTTGAGCCCGGCAGTTCCACCATTCAATTCGTAGGCGTGGAAATAGCCCTCAATCTTCCTCGACTGGCCCGGCAGGATGCTTATGTAGTTATCGTTCCAGAATACCGGCGATATTGACTCCGCGGATCTTTCGTTGACAACCGAGAGGTGAACCATGAAAGCTAAATAAGGCGAAGTGTTTTTCAAATCGGCAGTCACATGGATGTCGTCCCCAATTCTCTTAAACCGCGCCTTTACATTCACTCTCGTCTCATGTAAGTGATTCAACTCAGTCAGATCGGCATATTGCGATTCGGGCGTTATGTACCATGTTGACTTAGACCAATCGAGGACATCAGGGACTGTCGAAAGCGCATAAAAATTGGAGCTGATCAGCTTGCCACGTCGATATAATCGCAAATCAAGAAAATGCACCCCCGCCGGCAATTCGATGCGGGGTATTTTCCCAACAACCATGGAAGTATTCGGAGAAATGCCGGCGTCCTTTTCAAATTGGAAGTGCTTCTTCATTTGAAAATCATATAATCCGGCTTCTGCTCTAAGCTCGTCTTTTTCCTTCAGGGTCGAGTTAACGATGTACACGTTGCTATCGGCAGGGTCGTACTCGACATGTAGCGGCTCACAAGCTTTTTGTGCACCATAGAATGCGGCCGTCGGCTGCAGGTAATAATCGAAAAGCTGCCACCATAACTTCGGCCACGCGGCGTTGTACATCCATTGTATCACGCCTGTCGCTTTGAATTTCATAGCGCCAAACGCCTCGAACATTGCCCGCAAGCCTTCATAGTTCGTGTACTGTGCTTTTCTTTCGTAGTCCCGCAAACTCCGGGGTATTCCCAGTCGATTGTCGATTGCCTGATTATACCTGGTGAGATTCGGGAAGCTGCCGCGCGGACAATGAAATATCCATTCGCCGTTGATCGGCCACAAAGAATCGGGTGACAGCATCCTGTCGAGAGACTGCTCGATTGGAATTTCGGGGCCGGGACCGGTCTCGGTATTGAATCCGAAAGCACCTCCGTTCAACGTGTCCGCGAACCAGTAAACGGGTGGGACGTAGTCGTAAGGGCCCCTCATTTTCACTCCGGTCTTGCCCGTCAGCACGCTTGTATGTTCTGCGGCAGACCCTAATGCAGGTCGAGTCGTATCGTACTTAGCAAGTATTCCCAAATACTTCTCCTCAAGCTCCGGGCGCGGAAGCTTGTCGCTGCCGTATAACCATGCAAAGATGCTCGGATGGTTTCTCAGCCACTTCACCTGATCCTGAAACGATGCCGCCACCGCATCCATGTCTTTATTTGATTTGACCGCACCGAAATCGTCGGCTTCTTTCCCTGCATATTCCGGCCACTCCCACTGTGCACTCCAGCCGGCCATGATGAGGATTCCCTTCTCATCGCAGAGATTATAAATATCGCTCCCTTCGCCCCAAAAACCTTCCATCCTTAACGTGTTCAAATGCATATTGATCGCGTAATCGACCTGCGTCTTCAGGTTATTCTCATTCTGATCTAGGAAAATCCGGTCTGTCCAGCCGCCGCCCCGAAGAAGAATTTTCCTGCCGTTGAGCTTGAAACCTCTATAGCCTTGCGGCGTCATGTAGCTATCTATTCGTCTGATTCCAAACCTTAAGCTGACCGAATCGCTTACCGTATTACCGGTAACAAATTCAAGATGTAAAGAGTACAAATTGGGTTTGCCATATTCGTAAGTCCACCAAAGCCGGGGATTCTTTATAACGAGCTGATTAAAATCTGCTGGCATGAACGTCACTATTTTCTTCTCCCCCGGAGACAGCGTAACCAGCTGAGAAACCATGAGTTGTCTAATTGTTCCGGTAATAGTTCCAGTAATTTTTCTGTGTGTCATGTTTGTTACTTCAGCCGAGACGGTAAGTTTCGCTCTACTCAAGGATGGCGTATCAACGTCCGTCGCAACGAATGGGAAACCTAACGAGACGTCTCCCGTAATATGCAACTCGACCGGACGCCAGAGTCCCATATCATGATCAGGCGGAGTGGGATTCCAGTCAACAAATCCAACCGTAAAATCTCCCGGTTCCGGTCTCGAGACTTCCACTGCAAGAACGTTTTCTCTGCCGAACGCCGCATATTTAGTCGCATCGAACGCAAACTGCCTGAACCCTCCGAAGATAGAATCTCCGTTTGCAATAAGTTGACCGTTGAGCCAGATGTCCGCTTTATAGTTGATGCCGAGGAACTTCAGAACCACATGATCGGAGGTCTTTGAACGCGCGGGAAGCACAAAAGTTGTTCTGTACCACCATGGCTTCTCAAACAGCGAGTCGGGAATGCGTGCAAGATTTTCTCCACGCAACGGATCCTTGCAAATGCCGTCGGCTATGAGGTCACCCAGTATGGTTGAAGGCACCCGGGCTGCGTACCATCCTTTCGGGACGTAAAAAGACGAGGAGACTTCACTTCCCCCGGCGTTGACGACTGCGGACGACTGAATTTGCCAGTGGTTTGTCGGAACACTTTCTCTGCCGGACGCCGATGCGCCCGGTGGGTTTACACCAAGAAGTGAGACGGCAATGGAGAAAAAAAAGAAATGAGATTTCATTCCGATAGAATACTTTCGATCAACATGAATATAATTGCCGAATGCACTCAATGCAATATGAACCCAAAATAAGAATGAGCTGTTCATGGTTTCTATATTTGAGTTGATATAATAAGGAACACAGCAGTGACCCTCTCTATACCACCTGGTCACCGGGTTTTAATTCGTTTTTGATTCAAAATTTATGTCGTCAGGAGTACAGATTCTGTTTGGCAAACTAAAAAAACAGGACACCGTGAAGAGAATAATCTTACTCGTATTCCTGCCGTCATTGATAGTATTCGTCTGCGTCTATTCTCACTATGCTCCGAGACGGGGTAATAAGGAGATAAAAATAGAGGTGAAGACAAAGAAGCACGAAAATAGAAAGTCGGTGATACAATGAGAGAAGTGTACGTCGGCAAAATAAAGTGGTAGTCATAGTGAGCAGGGAACCCAATCGCGAAAAGACGGACGCGCAGCCGCCCTGCCGCTAAGACACTTTTGATAATCGCACATCATGTGAAGAGTCTGATACCAGGGGACAGTTTTTAATTAATCATCAAGTTGCCGGTGAAATTAAATAGGAAGAGCCTGCCATATTGCTTGACTTCATAAGTGCCGGGCGCGGAGGATGTTTTTGATTTCGGGAGATGAATTCCTGCTATATCTCGCGGTCAATTATTCCCCGCGCACATATTTCGAGGTATGCGTATTCATCTACTCTCCATATTATTTGTCCCGCCGGTTGCTGCCATGGTAGAGCACCCTGGAGCGCTCCCGGAGGCGGAGCGCGTGGGACGATCCGATGCCGGGGTCCTGCATGTTCCACAGGGCATGGTGTGTGCGGGAGTTTGTCGCGCTCGGAACTATCTAGCGTTACCGATGTTTATACCTGTAAACGAAGAGGTCAGAATTCTATGGCATGGCGTAATGTTGTTGAAGTGTTTACTTTAGTTTTGTCAGTCTTTATTGGGGACGAATGCGCCGAGGCCCAAACTGCTGTACCTGTAAACAGTCATGGCTTTGTGTACGCGGCGACTCCTTTGGCAGCAAGTTCTGGGGGCTATGCGCAATCTTTGTTAACGAAAACTATACCCGACGAGCCCGATCCCATTAGGACGGGATCTTCGGCGGGGATGACGTAGGTATGGCGGTCTTCAGTGGTTTCGGCGACAATATCTTGCATAGCTTTACAGGCATAAACTTCCTTTATCAATCTGCGGCAGTTGCCGTCACCCCCATTCTAGTCGGCAACAACGTTGATTACCATGTGGAGCGTTTTTTCAACGCGCATCCAGGGTACGGCGAGATCGCGACTCCCGTGCCGTTCACCGGACAGGCACTCCCTTTTATCGTTGGGGGATCGCTATTGGCTTATTCCTATCTCAAACACAACGATGAAACACTCGGCGCATCCTTCGCTGTCATCCAGGCGAGCCTCATCGAGCTTCTCGACAATACGACGCTAAAGGCAATCACGGGAAGGCCGGGTCCTAGCTGGAGGAAGGTATCCAATATGGAAGATCTCAGCGAAGAGTTCAGGTTCGGCTTTTTAAGAGGCGGAGTTTATAACGGGTGGCCCTCCGGCCACACGGGTGCAACCATGGCAGTAGTGTCCGCTCTCACAAATTATTATCCCGAAAATACATGGCTCAAGATAACGGGCTACAGCCTGGTCCTTTACACAATGTACGGAGTCACATCGGTCAATAGGGGCGGCATGCACTGGTTTTCGGACGCAGTGAGCGGCGCCCTGATGGGATATGCCATCGGCTCTACCGTCGGAAAGTTTTATCGGAATCTTTATTCCTCATTGAGCGGAACGGTGACCGACGAAAACGAAACCAGCCTGTCATTCGGAATCACGTCAGGCGGATTAGGTTTCACTTACAGCTTTTAATCGTGGCAACTGTGCGACCGTGTAAACTCCGGCTATCGCCATGGGATAAAAACCCCAATCCACAAGACCCTGCCTGCCCTTGCAAATACCGGGATAGCCTCACGAAAGCTCTGCTTCATATATACCTGCCTTCTCGCAAATCTTTCGGTGTGTTGATAGACTCAGTCGTAACCCTTAGATTAGTTGTCAGAGCGTCCAAAACTTGTGTCACACATATGTTAAGCAGGGCTGATATGCGCAATCCGGCTGGCCATGAAGGATGCGTGGAATCGCGTGGTTAAGCCAAAAGGAGAAGTAAAGATGGAATTTGAGGAAATGAATGCCATAATAGAGTCGGCTGATTTTATGATGGACAAGCTTGGACATTTGACGGCCTGGATCAATCTCAGATGTGATGGCGGCATTCATAAATTCGGCGGATATGCTCTCTACCTGCCAAAATCTTTTAAGCACCACAAAATGGATTATGGATATGCCGGTCATTTTATTTGGAGAGTAATGGAAATTGCAGGGGTAACGGAGTGGAGCCAGCTTAAGGGGAAATGCCTTCGCGTTCGCACAAAAAACCAGCATGTTCATGCAATCGCTCACACCATGGAGGATGACTGGTTCTTTCCCGGTCATGATTTTCAGCCGAAGAATAAAGACGGGAAATAGAGTAAGGAAGCTAAAGACGAAAATTCTCATCTTAGAGCCAAATCTTAGCATTAACTAAACATTTCAGTAAAGTGTCATGCGTATATTGAGTTGTGAATGCTACGAGCCGATCCTGCTAACGTCGGAACACAATGTCCAGCTGAGAGAATTGGCAGCAATTGCGCAGTTATGCGGGTTGAGAGATTTGCTTGAATATTTCGTTCCGTAGCTGTACTATGCCCACTTTTGAAACAGGAGACACTAAGGATGGATGGTGATGTTTGCGGGCTCTTAAATGGAAAAGGGACTGTCCTCTCTTCCGTGTTCATCTTCTCAATGACGCTTTTTGTGGGACAGCTCCACGCACAGCAGACTGATACGGCTCTGGCACTCAGAGACACTTCCGTCAATGCCATGGGTGGTACCACATCGCAAACGTCGTATTCCATCGAGAGCGTGCCGGACACCATATCTGAACATGAGGAAGTCTACATGCCGAAATGGGATAGCATGTTAGCAAACCTGCCGACCGACTGCATGAGATTCACAACCGAGTCGTTTCAAACGAAGAATATCCCGTTGACGATCGGCATCGCGGGTTTGACAGCAGGACTCATGGTAGCCGATAACCGCTTGTGGCAAGACGAAAGAGGATTATACGACCGGTCGTTGACATTTCGCGAATTCAGCAACGATATGGTTTGGGTGGGAGACGGAAGGGTTCAGTTTGGAGTTGTGGGGCTCTTTGCCGCCTACGGATTCGTATTCAACAATGATCGTGCATTGCGAACGGCAAGTCAAACCACCGAGGCGATTCTTGCCTGCGGTGCGGTTGTGCAGTTACTCAAACACGTCTCCGGAAGAGAGCAGCCTGACGTGGCCTCGGAGACCGGCGGAGATTGGACATTCTTCCCGAGTCAGATTTCTTATTTGAAGCACGTCCCTCATTATGACGCCTTCCCATCCGGGCACATCGCAACCACGGCAACTACGCTGGTGGTGATTGCTGAAAACTATCCGGAGCTCACGTGGTTTAGGCCCGCCTCGTATGTTTTGATCGGTGCGGTATCGTCGAGCCTCGTAGCGTATGGGATACATTGGTGGAGTGACATCCCGCTCGGAATTGTATTGGGCTATGCATTCGGCGAAATTGCATCACATCCCTTTGCAGTGGACCTCAACTCAAAATCCGTCAGCGGCTCGCCAAGCCTTTCGTTTGAGCCGGTAATGCTGCAAGGCGGAGTCGGCGTCGGAGTGGGTTTGTCATTTTAGAAGTTGTCCGACCGCCTCTCAATCTCAAGCTATGATTCATTTCTCTCTCTCCTGAAACCTGTCCTCACGAAAGGGGGGAATCGCAATCCATGTTGGTGAGTTAATAGATTACTGATGCCGTGATACGTCATGCCTTCGCACCTCAACCGTGGTTCGCCCGTGGAATGCCGGGGCGACAATTATATTTGCTGCGATTTATGTCTACTTCAACAGCAAAAGTTTCCTCGTAGCTGTGTATGCCATGGTCCCTTGACCGGGATTTTCGACTTGCAGGCGGCAGAAATAAACACCGCTTGCGAAGTTGTTCGCCTTGAACGTAACCAGATGACTCCCGGCGGTCTGGCGCTCATCGACCAATGTCTCCACTTCCCTTCCGAGCACATCGTAAATCTTAAGTGAAACAAAACTGTCTATCGGCAATTGATAACTGATCGTTGTGGTTGGGTTAAAGGGGTTGGGATAGTTCTGATTCAAAGAGAAGGATCCCGGCTGCTCAACTGCCGTTACTCTCACGCCCACCGTTGTTTGCACGCTCCGAAACACTCCGCCGCCGTAGGTACCGGCATATATTATTCCGATAGAATCGAACGCGAGAGAATACACATTGGCATTTACCAGTCCGGAATTCACGGCAATCCATGTTCCACCGCCATCCGTTGACCTATAAGCTCCTCCACCGTCGGTCCCGGCAAAAATGTTACCCTTTGAATTAATAACTATGGAACGGACATCGCTCATCGTATCCAGCTTCGACCAGTATTCCCCATTGTCCGTTGAGCGGTAGATTCCGTCCGCCGCACCGGCCAAAATATCTCCATCGGAGCGCACGGCGAGAGAATAAACCGCTAAAGATGACAGCCCGCTATCCACCGTGGTCCATGTAAGTCCGTTGTCGGTGGAACGGCTGATCATCCCGCCGCCCGTCGCATTGATATATCCGCTTGCGGCAAAGATATCTCCACTGGAATTGAAGACCATGGAGTTGACAGAGCTGTTGGACAGCCCGATATTTGTTTCAGCCCAGCTGCCGCCCTTGTCGGTTGAACGAAAGACATCCCCCGCGCCTGCGAAGACATCACCGTTCGGCCCGACAACCAGCGACGAAATGGTGTTATTGGGCAATCCTGACTGGCCCCAGCTTTTGCCGGTGTCGGTTGAGAGGTAAACGCCTCCCGTAAAGACCCCTAGAAATTCTGCTGTACCCGCATAAATATCCCCGCTGGAATCCATGGCGAGCGCCTGAACATAAGTACTGGTCAGTCCTGTATCTACAACGTTCCATGTTGTTCCTTGATCGGTAGAAAGAAAAGCGCCTCCTATGTTGCTTCCAAAGACATTATACCCGACCGTTCCGGCAAGGATGTCCCCGTTTGAGATTATTAAAAGAGAGTTCACGTAAGTTGACGGGACGCCGACTCGCACCCATGTTCCACCATCGTTCGTTGACCGGTAAATTCCGCTCGTTATCAAGATGTTACCGGTGCCGACAAAAACGTTTGATCCGGAAACGGCAAGCGAGTAGACGGATGTATTTGCCAGCCCTGAATCTACGGCGCTCCAGCTTGTTCCGTTATTGGTCGAACGAAAAACTCCGCCGCCCCAAGTGCCGGCGAAAACGTTTGAGCCTGAAGAGCCAACGGAACTGACGTCCGTGTTCGTCAGACCGGCGTTGACCAACGTCCAGCTCGAACCGTTATTTGTGGAGAGAAAAATGCCGCCGTAAGTAGCTGCGAAGAGATTCATCCCGCCTGTCCCGTTGAGCGAAACATCAAGACTCTGGACGTTCATGTTTGCCAGTCCCGTATCCTTAGCAGTCCAGCTCGAACCCCCGTTAGTAGAAAGGAACACGCCGCCCGGCGAACTACTATAAGCTCCTGTCCCCGCGAAAATGCGACCGTTTGAACCGACGACTAAGCAAGTAACGTAAGGACTCGTCAGACCGGTGTTAACACTACCCCAGCTTCCACCGCTGTCCGTAGAGCGCAGCACACCGGTGCCATTCGTCCCTGCTAAGATATCTCCGCTCGAGTCCACTGCAAGAGAACGAACGTCTGTGCCTGCCAATCCGACCTGTGTCCATGTTGCACCATTATCGGTCGAACGGAATACTCCCGAACTCGCGCTTCCGGCAAAGATAAGACTGCCGATTGGATCGAATGCGATTGCCTGGATGTCGACATCCGTGATGCCTGTATTCACCGGTGCCCAGTTGGTACCGTTATCTGTGGAGCGAAACACTCCGCCGTCGTACGTTCCTGCGAAAATATATCCTGCCGGATTGACGGAAATGCAGTAAACGTCGCCTCCGTTTGGGCCATTGCACTGCTGCCAGAAGTTAGTCTGGGTGAATGCAGCTTCGCTGAAAACGCTGCACAGTATAATGGCTGCACCAGATACCAGCCGGGGCAAAATCTTGACAGTCCTCATGACGATTCTCCTTTCAGGTCAACCTACAAAATCCCTAACTATAACTTCGCGAACGTCGATTTTGTTCCGTCGAGATAGATCCACGGGATATCTCCCGCTATTTGGGAAATGGCTTCAGGACATCCAATCTGTCGAAACCCTGTTTCCTCTGTTTGTCCTGTGAAAGCTGCCCTCACGAACGTATGCATCGGTGACTTCGCTGCGCGATTTGGTCTGTACCCTCTTGACTATGACTCATGAGCTAAAGAGTGACGCGGAACAAGTTTCGGCAGCTCATTGTTGGATAGCTTAATCATAAACTATTAGGAAGGTAAACGATAATGGCAGAATCAATAAAGATATCCGCGACCGTGCCGGCGTCCCCGAAAGAGGTTTACGATGCGTGGCTTAACGGGAAAGAACACTCCGCCTTCACCGGGGAAAAAGCCACAGGGAGCGCCAAAGTCGGGAGCAAGTTCACCGCCTTTGGCGATTACATAAAAGGCAAGAACATTGAGCTCGAGCCGCACAAACTGATTGTGCAGGCATGGCGAACGTCCGAGTTCCCCGCCGACGCCGAGGACTCTAAAGTGGAGCTGACCTTGAAGAAGATAAGGGGCGGTACAAAGTTGACCTTTGCTCAATCGAATATACCGGATGGACAGGGTTCGCGGTACCAAGATGGATGGAAGATGCATTACTTCAATCCAATGAAGAGGTACTTCAGAGAGCAAAGTAAGAAGTGATGTCTTTTCGACTTCTCTTCCCATTTCCTGCAGAGTACTCAACGAAGATTCCATGGCACAAAAGGCTTAAAGCTACATTCGCAACCTTGCGAAGGCTTACCTGGCAAAATTTGAGAACATCCCTGCCTCGAACGACTTCTTTCTAATTAGGAAACCTAAGTAAGGTCACCCTGAATTCCTCAAATGAATCACTGCCCGCATTTTGCACCACGCTGACGCGAGTTATATATTTAGGCTCTCGCGGACTTTTCTTGCAAGAAAGGTAGGGGTAAACGGCTTCTGGAGAAACTGCAGATCTCCTTTCAGGATTCCCTCAGGCACAAGCTCATTTGCCGTGTATCCGGACATAAATAACGTCTTCATTCCAGGTCTCATGACGGTGATTTTTTTGCTTAATTCCTTCCCGCTCATGAATGGCATAATTACATCGGTCAGCAACAAGTGAATCGGTCCAGTATAAGTCTCCGCGAGCAGAAGCCCTTCGCCCGGTTCAAGCGCAGTTAGGACTCTGTATCCGAAACCCGCCAGCAACGTCTTCGTTATTTCGAGCAAGTCCGCCTCATCTTCGACGATTAGAATTGTTTCAGCCCCACGAATGGATTCATCAGCGGGCTGCATCTTCTCAGTTTCAGCTTCTCCATGACACCTGGGCAAAACTACTTCAAAAGTTGTCCCCTCACCCGGTATGCTCGTAACGGAAATATCCCCGTTATTCTGCTTGACTATTCCATAGACCGTTGACAATCCAAGCCCCGTGCCCTGACCCTTGGGCTTTGTCGTGAAAAACGGTTCAAATATTCTTTTAAGTGTTGCATCATCCATTCCCCTGCCGGTATCTTGAAACGTCAGGTTAACGAAATCGCCAGGTATAATTCCCGAATAGTCCCGCGCTTCGCTGTCGTTTATCTGCTTGTTCGCGGTCCTAATAGTGATCGTCCCGATTCCGGTGATCGCATCCCTCGAGTTCCCTGCGAAGTTGATCAATATCTGATCAAACTGTGATGGATCAATCTTGATATTCCACAAATTACTATCCGGCACAAAATTAAGTTTACGATTCTCTCCTATAATGCGAAACAACATTTTTTTTATCGATTCGATTGAGGAATTCATATTTATGACCTTAGGGGATACCATTTCCTTCCGGGCGAATGATAAAAGCTGCCTGGTCAGATCTGCGCCCCGGTTCGCCGCTTTAAGGATTGCATTGACCGGTCGCTTAGCTTTATTGTCGTCTTCAAGTTTGGATATTAGGAACTGGGCATAACCGATTACGACGCCAAGCAGGTTATTGAAGTCATGGGCGACACCACCTGCCAGCTGACCTATACTTTCCAATTTCTGGGACTGCAAGAGTTGTTCCTGGAGCGACTTCCTATCTGTTATGTCGGTGCAAAGCCCTTCGTGGTACATAATCCGGCCCGTCTCGTCGCGGACATATCTCGCATAATCCTCAATCCAGACTTCGGCGCCATTCTTCTTTTTCAATCGATATGACTCGGTCGTTGGGGCAAATCCCGCGTGTCGAGTTGCTCCAGTTCGTTCAGTCTCGGCAAAATAAAGCGTACCGGGGATATTCATCGTCAGCAATTCTTCCCTGCTGTAGCCCACCATCCGGCAAAATGCCGGATTTATCTCAACGAACGTTCCTTCGGGTGTGCTCTTATAGTATCCGACCGGCATCGACTCGATAAGCTCATGATATCTCAAGTCGCTTCTTGTGACGGCTTCCTCCATCTCTTTACGTTGAGTTATGTCTTCACTCACCGAAATGAAATTCCTGATCACGTTATCTTTATCTTTGACGGGCGAGATGTTCACAAGCTCCCAATACAACTCCCCATTTTTCTTCCTATTATGCAATTCACCCTGCCATTCATTGCCTCCCAGGATAGTTTCCAACAAACTCTTATACTCTTCCTGGGACGTTCTCGATGGACTTCAAAATGTCGAAGTCTTTCCCGACTGTCTCTTGCAGAGTGTATCCCGTGAGCCGGGTGAACTTTGGATTGACGTATTCAATCTTTCCGTCAATATCTGTGATAACGATTGAAACCGGACTCTGTTCAACTGCGAAATAGAGCTTACGAACCTGCTCTTCTGTCTGCTTTCGTTCGGTGATGTCGCGTAAGAAACCTACGATCCCCAACGGTTCGTCGTTTTTCCCGATCACGGGGGCCTTATATGTCTCGTACCATCTGCCTTTTTCAAAGCCTATTATTTCTTGCTCGAGAATGTTTTTCTCACGGGAAGCCAGCACAAAACGGTCGTGGGCACGGTATTCCTCCGCAACTCTGCGTTCGACTATATCAAAGTCATTTTTTCCAACAAGTTCATCGGCAGTTGGAATGTTAAAGCTCTTCGCAAATAATTGGTTCACTGCAAGGAACCGGCTTTCCGTATCTTTCATCCAGACTGCAAAGGGAAAATTATCCAGCAAAGCACGTTGATAACGTTCTTTATTTTGCAATTCCTCCTCTGCCCGTTTGCGATCAGTGATGTCGCGTGCAACCCACACCGCGCCGATGATCTCGCCTCCTGCACCATTGATCGGGGAAACGGATACTGAAGCATAAATCATGGCGTCGTCTTTTCCGGATATAGTCTCGTAGTGCTGCGCATGATTTCCTTCTCTGATGCTTTTAATAATCCCGAGAATATTATTGCCATGCTCAGACGGTAACAACGCCGACGCAGACCTGCCAATAGCCTCGCCATGCGTGTAACCGTAAACTCTCTCCGCACCCTTGTTCCAGCTTGTGACAATGCTATCCAACGTCATGCCGATAATGGCATCGTTTGACGAATCCACTATTGCGGCCAGATAACTGTTCCTTTCTTCCCATATTTTCCGGCTCGTAATATCTCGTCCAAGTCCCACCAGACCGATAATCTTACCCTCCTTATCGCGCAAGGGTACCTTGGAAGTGAGAAGCCAGCGCTTTTCGCCATTCGAATCAATGAGAAAATCTTCGTGATTTAATATTGGAATACCATTTTGGATAACTGTCCTATCGTGTGCGCCGAATCTCTCGGCTGTTTCACGGGAGAATAGTTCGAAATCGCTTTTCCCAAGAACTTCTTCTTCGGAATGAAGCCCGACATTTCTTAAATCGGCCGGATTCGTGACTATTTTTCGACCTTCTATATTTTTTGCATATATCCCATCGGGAATATTATCTATGACAGTGCGCAATAAAATCAACTCTCGACGAAGTTGTTCCTCCAGCTTCTTCTTACTGGTAATTGAATGAAAAGAGATTCCGACGATGTTCGGCCGAAGCGGAACCACTTTCACGTCGTACCAGCCTCGATGGTTTGCGCTGTCTCCCATATACACTTCGCCTAAGTCCATCGGAGCGGACGATGCAGACATCTTGCCCATCGCCTCTAAGGTTTTCGTTTTTATTTCCTGCGGTAGAATCGAAGCTATATCAATTACCTGATCGGTCGAAATCCGGATTCCGGCAAGCTCTTGTGCAGCATTGTTAGCCTCGATTACTTTGTGGCATATTTTGCCTGTCGTTTTGCCGATCTCGACTAAAAAAACAGCGTCGCTGAAATTCCTTACGAAGTCACTGAAAAGGTCCAAACCTCTTTCTGAGCCAGTCATATGTTGACTCGTTTTCGACATTTAAGATCCCACATCATATAATAGCTTCAAATTCACGAACTCTTGTACAGGTTGCAATGAATTTGCCTGTATAGGCTTAATCATTCAATTCCCACCATGAGCAGAATAACTTCACAATTCACCCTATTTTGACATCCTTACGCGGTTTAGCATGTTTCAAATTCAAATCGGCACTTCACTCCACTCACTTTATCGGATTAAATAAGTCCATTTATAGTGACCTGCCTCAAGTTGTACACCGGCGACAAGGTAGTGATTTGGCCGGGCGTTGAACACCCATCAGAATCTTTCTACTACTTAAAAATGCCGAAGCAAGTACATGATCAGCAGAATCATCACTATTGTTCCGAGACATCCCAATCCTCTCTTCTCCACTCCACGCACACGTCCTGTTTGGGAATCGACAATAAAGTATGTTTTTCTCCCTCTGAAAAGTTCTACGACCAGGACAACTAAGATTGCAATTAACACGACATGCATATTAATACCCCTTTCGCCTTATACGATCGAACTCATACGACATCATTTTGACCTTTAAAGCTCTCCGTTAATTTCCAAAGTTATTTCTTTCGTCCATGAAGTGCAATTCGGTCTTCGACGACAACCTGCGGAGAGGTCAAACTCTTTTAGCTCTGTGGTATTACTGCCGGTCTGCAAACTATCGGGCAAAAAAACAACATATGTACTCCATATTGAACTCAGTAAGATCGATTGGGGTTCATTATTAAGTAGATATTTGCAAAACTAATCTAAGGAAGGACAAAGGAGATGATCATTGTACACGATGCATTCGTCTGCAAACCCGGCAACGCCTCCAAAGTTGCAAAGATGTTCAAAGAGGCCATGATGCTGGACACTCACTCGGTAAACGTCATGACCGACGTAACGGGCCAATACCACCGCGTCATCATGGTTTCACAATACAAGGATCTGGCAGAATATGAGAAGAGCTGGGAAGCAATGTCAAACCCGACTAAGGAAATGCAGGAAGCCATGAAGAAAATGGAAGGCTACCAGGAGATGTACGTTTCGGGAAGCCGTGAAATCTACAGAACATGGTGAGGACACGCTCAGCCAAGTCAGAACCCTCTTGTCCCGATATTGTCCCAGGTCGATCCTCGAGTAATACCAACACGCCGGGATTTCGAGCAATCCGGCGACATACTTAAGAATCCTTCCCTTCTTATCGGGAACAAAAAACAACAACCGGAGTGTTGTTGGAAATAATCGATAGCAATTACAGTCTATTTCACGAACAACATTACAGAGAAAGGATTTAAATCATGGGAGTCAAATCAATTCCGGATGGGTATCACACAGTCACACCCGCAATCATAGTGGATGGCGCCGCGGATGTCATCTCTTTTGCGGAAGAGGTGCTAAACGCGAAAGTGGCAACAAAGATGGAGAATCCCGACGGTACGATCGGCCACGCAGAAGTTAAAATCGGAGACTCGATCGTATTTGTAGCAAACCCGATGATGGGATCTGCACCAGCACCAGGATGGCTCTACGTGTATGTAGACGATGTCAACTCCGTTTACAGGAAAGCAATGGCAGCCGGTGCGAAGTCGGTTGAAGAACCGTCCGACAAGTTTTACGGCGACCGGACAGCAGCATTTACAGATAGAGCCGGCAACCATTGGGGGATCGCAACGCATGTTGAAGACGTATCGCCAGCGGAAATGGAAAAACGCATAGAGGCGTACAACAAGCAAGCGCAGGAGAATTGAGACGGTTCAACTGTCTTCTTCTTTTTCCTAAACTCTTTTTCGGGAAATCCGGTCGGAAGCTGTGTTTTACTCTGACGTTCCCGAGTGTGAGCGCATTTGCGCCATGGCGTAAGGCGCCGCATCTATCGGGAACCCATGACGAGCGGGGGCAGTCCAAACGACCTCACCCTACCCTCTCCTTGGCAAGGAGAGGGACACAGATCTTTTTCTCCATCCCAAGCTCCTGCTTGGGATGACCTCTGTTATGCGGGAAGTCAACTCTCGCACCGCGGAGAATCCAGACAGAGGTAAAAGCGGTCGTTAATCTGCGTTTCGCGAATCTGTGTGGTGTGTCAGCAGGGGCACATGTGAACGTGCCGGTGTTTATCTGGTTCGGGCGCGACCCAACTGTATCTAACTTATTTTTTGTGTACCAGTGTTTCAATCCACGCGCCCGCGTGGGGCGCGACTCGTGTCTGCGTCCGCAAGGGTCGGATTGTCCGTGTTTCAATCCACGCGCCCGCGTGGGGCGCGACTGTATTACTTAAAATATCACAAATCACTCGATTTATCCAGAAAATACAACCTACGTTGCTTACCTCAAATTTGTCAAAGAACATCTTGCCTCTATTATGCTGAAACAAGGTACTTCACTCATGCGCGCTTCGGTTAGCGTTACACAATAATCGGCTCTTCTATATCCGCTAAACCAGATTTCCCATGATGCTCAACCCGCCGCTTCCAGTTTGAACCCAAGAAATAGAACCTTAGGCTATCACTCTTCACATCGTACATCGATAGCAATTGATCCTTGAGACTCTCCCATTGTGCGGGCTCGACGTTGCATTCGAAAACAGAATTCTGAACTCGTATTCCATAATCGACACAAGTCTCGGATATCTTCCGAAGCCGCCTTACTCCCGCAGCTGTTGTCGTCGAAACATCGTAACTCACAAGAACCATCATATAAGACACCTCCGCTTGTTCGATAGGCATTCTTGCCTTTCATTAATCTCTATAAGAGGGACATTCAAGAATGAATGTCCGACAACAATAATTGTCACCTTTCATTTCATATAAAACGGCGGATATTCTTGAATATCTCCGCGGATGTACCTTGCCATTAGCTGAGCTTGAATATGCGGCAAGAGCCCAATAGTCATCTTCTCGCCAAGAAAAGGGTGCGTGATCTCTTCCTGCTTTCGCTTCTGATAGGCAGTGAGCACTTTCTTCCGTGCCTCATCTGACATTCTCACTTCTCCCGATTCACGAATCTCAAAATCTTTCTTCGTGACCTGCTTCAGGTTAATCAGATTCAGCATAATACGATCTCCTAAATACGCTCGAAACTCCTCCATGATGTCAAGGGCAAGACTTGGTCTTCCGGATCTCAGCTGGTGAAGAAAGCCAACCTGAGGATCAAGCCCCGTCGTTTCAACTGCCGATCTAACATCATTCGCAAGAATCGCATATAGAAACGAAAGCAGCGCATTTGCGGGGTCGAGCGGCGGCCGCTTCGAGCGGGCAGTGAATTCAAATTCCTCAACGACTATTAAAGATGACAGCACTCCGAAATACATCGCGGCACACTCGCCTTCGTAGCCACGAAGCTCATCAAGAGTCTCTGCCTCTTGAATGTCAGGTAAACGACCGCCCATCGCGGCTGCAACGGATTCCACTGCTCCTGAGGATTCTTCGTCGGGTATCCTCCCTAGCTCTTCAATTGATTCTTCAGTTGGACAAACATTCCTGTTTGTCCCATTCTTGTCTGTCCCTAATTCCGGATGATTCCTCTGGTGACGGAGCAGAAGGTTTCTATAGTTTGCCACCTTCGCCGCAATAATGGGACGCGCAATTGATAACGAGCATGGTTCACTGTCCGCCGTTGCATACTGTGCCTTCCGAAGCAATACGTTTCCCTGCTGAGCACCAGAGACATGGGCGAGGAACTTTCCATTCTCCGACAGATAACTAATTCCGACATTATTCTCCGCACAGAACGCCATAAGAGCAGGTGAAAGAGCTTTGAAGCCGAAACAGACAATATTTTCAATCGAATGAACCGGCGCCTGAAATACTCTCTTGTTGTCTACTTCAACAACAAACGTTTCTCTTTCTTTGTGGACATAGGCATCATCAGAGGTAATGTAAAGATTGTTGAGATGTTTTTTCATATTTCTTTCAGATTGTTCGACAGACATTCTTGTCTGTCATTGGCATTCCTGCCTGCCATCGGTACTCCTGCTCAAGTTCGACAGACATTCTTGTCTGTCATCAAGACAAATACAAATTCTTCAAATAGTTCTTAAGCTTTCTTTCATTCATAGCCTTCGGCATACACACCGGCTCCAGCGAACAATTCCGGCACTTTGCCGAATACTCTGCGGCCGGCGTTCGCTTGTTTGCTATCAACTCACGAACTTGCGCAATGATCTCTTCCGTCTGATTACGCAGATCACTGTCAATCTCGACCCGCACACGCCGTCGGATCTTTCCATAGAAGAATGCACCATGGGTCACCTGAATATTCATCATTTCTCCCAGGCAGAGTGCTTGTGCACAAAGCTGTACTTTGTCGCTGATATCGTCCTTCGGCTCACCTGACTTAAACTCCACCGGGACAATCAAGAATGATTGTCCGACATTTTTCTCATCTTGTGCTTGTTCGAAAGGCATTCGCTCTTGTTCGACAGACATTCTTGTCTGTCTAAAGAATTCCACCACATCACATCTTCCTGAAATCCCAAGTCGAAACGAATGAACCTTTAGCCCTCGCACAGTCTTTATCGACCCGCGAGACTCATAAGTATCAGTATCCACCTTCTCATGCATTATATCGCCCCGTACAGTAAACACATTTTCATGCCATACATCCTCGACGTGTATCAGGGCGCACTGCCGCGGACAATAGACATAATGCTGCAACGCACTTATCTGAAAGAAATCGTCTTCAGTGTACGGCGTCGATGGACTTGATTCAATCATTAATCATACCGTAATTTACCTCCATGGAAAGGGAAGATAAGATAAACTTTCGCGTTGAATTTGAACAGGAAGAGGACGGACGGTGGATCGCTGAAGTCGTCGATATACCGGGTGTACTTGCATACGGAAAGTCGCAAGAAGAAGCGATGTTGAAGGCGCAAGCGCTCGCCCTGCGTGTCCTTGCCGAGAGAATCGATATAGGCGAGGTTTCCGCGATGCCACTTACGATTTCCTTCCTCGCTGCATGAGGCAGTGGTCCTCTCAGAAAGCCCGCCGTGTGCTCGCCGCTCTGCTTCGCACTGGTTGGACGATCAAGCGCGAGACTGCAGGTTCCCACAAAATTCTCTCCCGTCCAGGTTGGACAGATTACGTTTTTAGTTTTCACGATGCAGAAGAAATTGGTCCGAAGATGCTTGCCCGAATCGCCAAACACACGGGCTTGAAGCCGGAAGATCTGTAACAACGGATGCTCCTGTCTTTTTCCATTCATGCTCGACATCAGTAAATCGATGCTGCCGCGGACAAATACACATATAATGTTGCAGAGCGCTTATTTGAAAAAAATCGCCTTCAGTGTACACGCACTCTCCAGTTCGACGGGCATTTTTGCCTGTCATTAGATAATTATTCTTCTTCATTCAAATACCATCCCACATACTTCTCCGGCTCTTCTGTCAGTTCTTTCTTCACCGGATTATTGTACATATAGTTTAGCTCATTCTTGAACTCGACATCATTACGCACTATTCGATCATACGACTCATCCTGCCAGACTTGCCCTCCGGTTCCTCTGTGCAAATTGATCTTATGCGCCGAGACACCTTTCATTCCATGCATAACGCGGCTGAGAGTTACGCTTTCATTCGGCTGAATGAGAAGGTGGGCATGATCCGGCATCACCATGGCGGCATAGCAATGATAGAAAGCTCCATTCCCTTCCTTGATATGTTCTAAGACGATACGTTGTTCCTCTTCGTCAAAAAATATTCCTCTTGCAGCATGGAGCGTAACAAAATAAACGGATCCTTCGAGAGTCCAATGCGGCAGATGCCGCCGTGTAATTCTCAATTCAACCATAATCTTTCAATGTTGTTCGACCGACATTCTTGTCGGTCATTCACATTCCTGCATCCTGCTCGACAGGCATTCCTGCGTGTCATTCAAGCAATAAGGGGACACTCAAGAATGAGTGTCCGACAACAAATGAATGTCTGACAAGTGAGTGTCCGACAGTGATTCAATTCGACAAACAATCGTGTCTTGTTCGACAAACGCGCTAGCGTTCGACAGACATTCTTGTCTGTCAGTTCTACAATTTCTCTTCTATCGAAACGCCATTCGGAAGTTTGTCTCTTTCAATAGAAACTTCATAATCATTCCACGCACGCGGGAGCACAACCTCCTTTTTCTTTTCAACCTTCACTCGCTCGAAGAGTTCTCCTGCTCTTGCATTGCCAAGATGGCTTTCGTGTTTGAATACGATGAGCTTTCTTGGATTCATTTCTCCACGCGCCGCAGAGCGATCATGCTCAAAAGCATTCACTAATGCTTCCCACAACAAACTCAAATCGTCTTCGGAGAAACCAGTCTTTGCCGCATCAACTGCCGAGACAAATCCGTGCATCCTGTAAAGACCATATGGGACAGTAGATTTCCTGCCTATGGTTGATGCAAATTCCCTCTTTTCTTGCTTTTTCGCTTCCTCTTCAGTCGCAACCGCTTGGCGCGTAATAGAGTGCTCAGCTTGATAAACGCGGTCTTCAGAACGAGAAAATGTAAACTGTACAGGACCACGAACAGTACCTGCATTGTTCTCGCCTGTACTTAATACAGCACCGAATGTCCGGATATCCCAGTAGCTTTTGCACAGATCAACCTGACGATCGTGTGGGGTCTTTCCCTTTGCTTTTTCTATGATATTATTCAAGATGTTTCCCTGACGAATGAAGATTTCAGGTCCATCTTCATTCCCCTGTGATTTCACTTCAACATAGTTCCGCACTTTGCGTTTGATGCAGACATCAGTCACCAATCCCTCCTGATTCTCTGCATCGACGCGCGGAAGGTTGTCCTGATCAGGATCACCATTGGGATTTCCGTCCTTCACATCGAATAGGAATACAAAATCATAACGGTTTTTAATTGTGGTTGCCATGGTATTACTCCTCTTTATTACTTGATTTAGTTGAAAAATCTTTTTGCCGTTGGTGATAATACCCGATCGCAAAACTTGCCTGGTCTTCGAGTGAAAATACAGTCGGGAAGCGAGTGCCTTCAACTTTCGACATCAGTTCCTGCAATTTCTTGTCAAGATTTATTGCAAGCCCTGGCTTTTCTCCCTGAATCTTCGACAAGTGATGCTGAGTCAGCTTCATCAATCTTCCAAATGCAGTTGACGGCATTGTGGAGGCGAATGAAAAGAATCGTTCGCGGATACCTGCATTTAGATTGCCACCCGAAGCATGATATTGAATTGATTCGAGGACGGCAAAAATCTTTCCGCAGGTATATGCCGTATTTTCACCTGTTCCATCCTGTTCAGACATAAGTTTACTCCTTTCGATTGGATTGTTTTTTCGTTTTAGATATAAGTTCAGAAGAGCAATGCGTTCAGCCGTCGCATTTCCCTGTGCTGCTCGAATTCTATTCAAGACAGCACTCAACAACCAGAGCGGCGGTGGTTGTCCCGTGACGGCACATTTCCAAAGCACCGCGCCAATTCTCCCGTATTGAACATCATTCGTGCTTTTGCTTTTCGCAGATTTAACCAATTCCCAGAAACGTGGATATTGTTTCACAAGTTTTTCGTGGTCTGGATCATACCGCTCAATTTCGATGTCCCTAAACCACTTCGCCAAATTCGTCTGAAGATCTTTGAGACTTGTCACTATCCAATCTCGCACAGCAATTCGGGCCGCTGTCCCACTAAGCGTTATTGCGTAGAATGTGTCTCGCTCGATTTTAGTCGCAGATGTCTTGTGACCATCGTAAACAGAGTCGAACATTGCACGAACGGCGTCTTCGGTAGGGTTGTCGAGAATATCAAGAAGAGATGCCTCGGTGGATTTCCGAAGCCAGAAGACTACAGCGGTATCATCTGAAATATTCCTACGGTTCTTATAGATAAATATCTCTTTGCCTTTATCATTAAGTTTTGAGGTACCGTTAGAAAGAAGCCAATTTAAAGCATCCACATAGGCACGCGCACATCTTGCGCAAACAGAAGAATTCTCATTTCCTCTTAAGCCATAGGATTCTGTTGCATTGAAGTTGTATGAGATGAGCGCGCAACCGGATGTTTGTCCGGCAGGCACGCGCTTGATCATCCCATGTGGAAAATCGACAACGGGGAAAGACGACAACCCGCAAATCGAGCATTTGTCAAAACGACTGCTTTTCAATCTTACTTCTGACTCTTCTTCGAATCTACCAATTATAGCTTCGTAGATTGGATTTTGCTCATGGATTCGTTTTGCACCATTAGTTAAAAGAAACCCGATGTTCCCACTTCTTTCTTTTTCCGTGACCTCGCTTCCAAAAGCATGCAACGCTTTTTCAACACCGTTCTTTCTATTGGACTCATAAAATGAGAGAATAGGAGACAACCCCTTTACGTCTCTGTATTCATTTAGCTTATCGCGAAATAACTTATGTTTGAATTCAACTTGTTGCTTTGACTTTTCTCGTTTTTTCTTGTCCTTCTCTTTTTCATCGAAGAATCCCAGCACCTCTTCAGGTTTATCCACAAGAAGGCGAGCTTTCCCCTTTTTTGCAGTGATTCTCTCTGCCAACGTTTGCTGTTTATCATGCGCAATAAATTTCTTAAAGTTTCCTTTTTGATCGATTACACAATCGATGGACACTGGGACGTAATCGAGAGCATCGTGGGATAATTTTCCTTTCGGAAGTCTCCCTGAAAGTTCTACTAGTTCTTGAATCATGGCACTTCCTCCTCCGAAGACTCCTCCGCAAGATTGAATTCATGAATAAGTTGTCTAGGATACTCTGCAATTTCCTTGCGCGGATGTGAGCTTGAAAGTATTTGTTCGCCGTAGTCTTTGCTGCAATCCAACACCCCTTGCTTCACTGCAACATCGTAGAAAAACTTCGGCGTTGGAACGCCCTTCTCATCGTACCACATATCAAGGAACATACTGCCAACAGGAATGTCTTCCGTAATAGATTTGTCGTTTTCATCAGGCAGAGAGAACTCTGCGGCAAATTCTCTTGTCCCAAGATATGGTCTGCGCCAACATTGACCTTTCCGCGCGCGACGATTAAACATTTCCATGTATTTCCTGGTAGGGTTTTTCACGGGTGAAGTCGCCTCGTGGACGGCCGCCTCGATGATATAAGCAACATCTTTCAGGATGATGCTATTGCGTTGTGCACGATCTTCTTCAACAATGATTGGCATCTTGCCCTGCTTCTTATTGATCTCATTTCTCTTTACAGAATAAAATTTCACAGGCTTGAGTACGAGGATGCGTTGCATATGCCACGCGAACTCGGGTTTCCAGAGAACACTATCCAGAATGCCACGCGCTGCCGATGGAGTCATGCAAGGATATGTCATGCGCTCAACTTTCAGATCGGGACGCGTAAAGCACGCAAACTCTCCCCACACTTTAAGTCTTACAGTATTGTCGTACATATTTTGTCCTTTCTATTTCAAAAATATCCAGTCGGTCAGACATTCTTGTCTGACCAGATACAACTCTTCTAAAAGACTGTCTCAACGTCTTCAGGCGCAATGCCAAGCTTTTGGTCATATTTGCCATGCCAAACTCTCAGAACATCTTTGATGTTTTCGATCTGTTTCTCGTTATTCCTCAGAAAATTCCGATATACCTGCACGCTGAATTGCTGAATTCTCCGATACTGTTCACGAGTGACAAACCCGCGGAAGATTAGCGACTCAGTGACTTCGTTCAGCAATGCTTTGCTCTCCTCGGAATAATCGGGGATGAATAAAGGTACAGTTGGACTTTCAATAATCTTATATTGCTCGCTGACGGTCTTGAAATTGAAATCCTTCCGCTCCGCGGTGATATTGTATTTGTCAGCATCGACCAGCAATGCGACTCGTTTGTAATAGCCATGAAATGAGTCAATGTGATAAAGGAAATCCAGATCGTCCTTGATCAAGACTTCTGTCAAGCCTGCACAGGCCTCGTAAGTCCTATCTGGGAATCTCTGTTTCTCTAATTTGAAGATGACAACCTTGCCTTTCGCTTCGCCGGGATCACCGTTTCGGTTACATCTTCCAGCAGATTGGATCAACGCATCGAGAGGTGCCATGGCCCGATAAACGATTGGAAAATCTAAATCAACACCAGCTTCCACTAATTGTGTCGATACCACAGATATTCGCGTTTTATCCTTAAGATCTCGAACAATACATGAAATGATCTTCTTTCGATGATGAGGACACATAGCTGTGGACAAATGATAATGTTCGTGGTATCCTTTGAAACTCGATATCCTTCCAAACAGCTCCATGGCAACAGATTTTGTATTGGCAATAACCAGAAAAGATTTTTTCTCTCTGGAAAGTTTCTCTTCCACAATGTCCATGGCACTCGGCTCGAGTTTGTTCAGCAATTTATAGTCCACACGCCGAGTGGAATCAAAATATATCTTCGAGTTTCTGATCAGCGGTCGGATTCTTTCGATCCCATCGAAGCCTTCACGCTTTTCAAATGCTGGCAATGTAGCCGTGCAGAACAAGAAACTGGTATTGGCAAGTGTATTGATGTTCTTCAGCATTATGACCGTGGGCTCCGCAATGTGTTTCGGCAAGGTCTGAATCTCGTCGAAGATTACTACGGACTCGGAGATGTTATGATTTTTCCGACATTTGGACGATCTGTTGCTAAACAAAGATTCGAAGAACTGAACCGAAGTCGTTACAATGATCGGCGCATCCCAATTTTCGCAAGCGAGGCGCTTTGCAAACGCGACGCTTTTGTCGAATTCTTCCTTGGCATATTGTTCATCATCGTCTATTATTCCAGAATGATGTTCCAGTACAATGTTTTCACCAAAGATGTCTTTCAAAATCGATGCGGTTTGGTCAATGATATTGATATAGGGAAGAACAATGATGATCCGTTTCAAATGATTGTGCTTAGCATGGCGCAACGCCCAATACATTGACGTTAGAGTTTTTCCCAGTCCGGTCGGCAACTGAAGAGAGAAGAAACCATGCACTTCGTTTGCAGATCCCGTCACTTCAATTCTTGCTTTTGTTCGAAGTTCATTTATTATACCATCGGTTGGAAGTTGCTTGAATACTTCTTCGAGTTTGTCAAGCAAGCGTTCACATAAGCGGTCTTGACCTGCCCCCCAAAAAGTGATCCAAAATAGACTTAGTAAAAAGGTATATTATGGATCAAAGGAGAAACGACAATGGGAAAGCCGCGACACACGGTAGAAACAATTGTAGCAAAGCTGCGAGAAGCAGAAGTCATGATGGCAAAAGGCCAAACGCTGGCTGAGGTAGTCCGACAACTGGGGATCAGCGATGCAACATATTACAAGTGGAGGAAGGAATACGGTGGACTTCAGGTGGATCAAGCAAAGCGGTACAAGGAGCTCGAGCAGGAGAACCAGCGTCTCCGGAAGGTGGTAGCAGATCTGACAATAGATAACTCAATACTGAAGGAAGCCGCACGGGGAAACTACTGAGCCCGGTGAAGAAACGCCGGGCGGTGGAAGAAGTTATGGAGATAGTACAAGTGTCCGAACGCAGAGCCTGCAAGGTAGTGGAACAACCAAGGTCAACACAAAGAGTGGTGGCAAGGCTGGATGCAGCCACAGAACGGCTTACAGAACGAATGGTGGAGCTCGCCAGCGAGTATGGACGATATGGATACAGGCGAATAACAGTTCTCTTGAGAACAGAAGGATGGCATGTGAACCACAAGCGAGTGGAAAGGCTATGGCGCCAGAAAGGGCTAAAAGTGCCACAAAAACAGCCAAAGCGGAGACGACTGTGGTTCAACGACGGATCGTGCAAAAGACTCCGTCCAGAACACAAGAACCATGTCTGGAGCTATGATTTTGTTGCGGAGAGAACCAGTGACGGGAGAGCGCTACGAATACTGAACATAATCGACGAGTACACGAGAACATGTCTTACCAGTCGAGTGGAGAGAAAGATCAAAGCCAATGACGTGATCGATACATTGTCTGATATATTCATCGCCTATGGTACGCCACAGTTCATACGCTCGGACAACGGACCTGAGTTCGTCGCTGAGCTTCTACGGAGATGGCTCCATCACCTGGGTGTCACCACAGCTTTCATCGAGCCCGGCAGTCCATGGGAGAACGGTTACATCGAATCGTTCAATGGGAAGTTCAGAGATGAGTTACTTAATCGAGAGGTGTTTGACACAATCATGGAAGCAAAAGTCGTCATCGAAAAGTGGAGAATCCACTACAACACTGTCAGACCTCATAGCTCTCTCGGCTACAGGCCCCCAGCTCCAGAAGCTTATTATCCGTCTCAGGTTGCCAATGTCTGATCGGATGACTAACTTAGCATTGGTACATCAATTGGGGGCAGGTCAGTCTCGGTCAAGGCTTTGCGACACTCTTGCCAGTGTTCGTTCCTCATCGAAGTGATGCTCAGTATCCAACCAATCGGCATCCGTCAATGCACTAAAGAGCAATCTTGTCAGACTTTCTACACCTAGTTGATCGGTTAGTGAAAGCTCCCCTTCGAATTTGATAGGTTGAAAGGAATCTTGGAACCTTTCCATAACTACAGACACATTACCATGGTCTTCCTCCGATGCTTGCAAATCTTCGATAAGGTCTTGCTTGTCAGGAAGACCAGCATGATGCCCTTTAATCACAAATGGCAAAGGCAAATATTGTTTTGCCAATTGACGGGCAATGTATGCTCCGATACCTGCATGTGGAGTCCGTGGTTTACCATATTCCAAGTATTTCTGAAACCCATCCTGGAATTTCCCAACATCGTGTAAGATGCCAGCAGAGTAAAACATTTGTTTGACATCTTCTGATGGAGAAAATGATTCTACAAGTTCGGCTGTCTGCAGGAGGTGTTTTCTTAGCTCGTGCTTCTCGCCTTTCTTGTTTTCCGAATGTGCAAAAAACATAACCAACTGACTTAACCCTGTCCCCGACTTAAAGGGGCATTTTTATTTACGAAGAATGCAGTCCGATCCCCGCTGCCCTTGATTTGTCATTGACAACGCAATAAATCCTTACGGCTTCAAAGTATCCGCTACGTTGTCGGAAGGTATCATTCAGCAGTCCATGAGTTCACTGGTAAATGTGTAAATTCATTGAATATTTCGTTGCGCGCTTCCTTTTCCAAATCGGTTAAAAGTAAGCGACATAAACGCAACAATCAACTTCCGGTAGTGTGTCAGTTTGCTGGTCTCCGTCATGCTGAATTCTGGACTGCAGCGTTCCAGTGCAGGCTCGTTTCAGCATCTAATTTTGCCGTTCTTAGACCCCAAAGCGAGTTCGGGGTGACAACGAAAATTGAAACCGAGCCTCTCCCAGGAATCTATTACTTAACATTGGTTCTCACGACGAGGTCTATTAGCAAGAAAAGCATCTAACCCCCGGCTCAGCTCACCATCTTTTGCCTTTTACCGTTCACCCTTTACCTTTTTCGCTCCATGCCCTGGGCTCTTCGCCTTTTACCTTTTCCACTTCACCTTTTTCGCCCGGTCATTGACCATGACGTGCGATCCGCGCTTTCACCAATGCCCGGCAGTGTCCTAATTTCAACTCTCTGCAATATCCCAACAGGGTTATCTTAACCGCCAAGTCCGCAAAGACTCGCCAAGTATTCTGTTAATAATAATCTTTGCGCATCGTGGCGTTTCCCGCTCATCATCGATACTATATAGAATGCGGGATGCCGCAAGGCGGCACTTTGCGGTTTAAACGTTCTTATTCTGAAACGGAAATCAAATTAGGACACTACCCAATACCCTTGTTTCTTTAAGTCACACACCGCAACTTTAGATAGGTATAAGGAAAAACACCATGGCTGATATTACGATAGATTCTATTCTTGATGAAACTGAGCAGTTATCGCTCGAAGATCAAGCTGTTCTCAGTGAAATATTACGCAAACGGCTTGTTGAAGAGAAGAGAAAACTGCTGATTCAAACGGTCAAGGAAGGCATGGACGAGTACAAATCCGGGAAGACTCGGAGCGGCTCGGTTGCAGATTTCCTGAAAGACATCGAAGAATAGTTTGGAACTAAGCTGGTCGTCCCATTTTACGAAAGCTTTCAAGAGAACTATCTCGGCAGACTCCGGCAAAAAAGAAAAATTAGTACGGGCATTGAATGACCTAGGCGAAAATCCTTTCGCGCCCGGTTTGCGAACTCATAAATTGAAAGGTGAATTGAAAAATTGTTGGGCTTGTTACGTGGAGTACGATATAAGGATCGTCTTTGCCATTGTCAAGAATGATGCGGGTAAGAATGAAAGGATTCTATTACTTAACATTGGTTCTCACGACGAGGTCTATTAGCAAGAAAAGCATCTAACCCCCGGCTCAGCTCACCATCTTTTGCCTTTTACCGTTCACCCTTTACCTTTTTCGCTCCATGCCCTCGCGCTCCTGCTGTTCCCACACCACCGTCAGCACGCAGCCATAGTTAGGCATCGGGAGGCACTGTTCCATCATAAATCTTGCCATGAGTGAACCGAAAGGGAAATTGTGCTTGAGCCACCAGATTATCTAAAAGAGTTTTGGTCCTAAAGCTCTGCAAGAATTCTTTCAACAGAACTTTTGATCCCTGGAAGTTTATTTTTCACAACGTTCCAGACAATCTCATAGTCAATACCGAAGTAGAAATGAGCGATCTTATCTCTCAGACCTGCCATGTCAGTCCATGGCACCTCGCGGTGGCTCCTGCGGAGTGCTGCTGGAAGGTTCTTCGTTGCTTCGCCTATTATCTCCAGCATATGCGCGACGGCGTTAGCAGTCTTGCTGTCATCAAGAAACTCACCATAGGTCATCGTACCAACAAAGGTGTTGATCTGATCGATACTGCCGATAATATCTTAAAGAAAGAACGAATATTCTCGCTTCATAGAAAAATTGTTTCGCTGAGAATGACATCTTTCAGCTCAGGGCGAATGCTCCCTGTCCTCACCAGATCTACTCTTTTCCCCAACAGCCTCGTTAAATACCTCTCAAGATTAATGAACGAAAGCAGGTCGGGAACAACATCATAGTCCACGAGTATGTCCAGGTCGCTTTTCTCGTGCTGCGCACCGCGAACGTAAGAACCAAAGATACCGATGCTTTTTAATCCGTACCGATCGTACAGATCCTTTTTGTGGCGGGCGATGATACGAGCATAGAACCTGTAAGTCGGCATCGGGACCTTTCCGTTCTTTTTCAATAACGTTTTCATTACTGAATCCTTTAGTTTCGATCTACCTTTTTGCGGGAGCGCATATGAAAAAGCCTTTATTTCACCCGCTGCTACTTCAATCAAAATTAACCGAGGCGGTTAAGAAAATCAATCGCCCTCACGCAATCCCCATAAGTAAAAAATTTCTCTGTCAGCCATCACCTGTCACCGACGCCCCATCACCTAATCGCTAAGACTCCCACACCACGGTCAGAACCGAATCGTAGTTCGACATTGCCAGACACTGTTCCATCATACGGTGATTCGGACGGAAGTCACGGTCTTCAAGGAACAAGGAATCCGCAAGCACTCGTGCCGCTCGTTCGCCAGAAAGAAAGCTGTGCCAACGGGACTCATTCGGAGCAGTGTTCGCCTCGGCTGCCGGTTTTCTGAAGGAATAGATTTCTTCGTCGTTTGTTTAGTATAAACCAGTTATGGCATAATTGTTGTTGACATTTGTTATTCAATTAGTTACCTCTGGATATATGAAACAGAATAACGTGACCCGGAATTCAAAGGTGTTGTAGCTAATCAAGAATAGGTAGGTGGAAAATGAGGCGAGCAACAGAAAAATCTATGTGCAAAAGGGCCGAGCGGTCGGAACTGGCATTTCTGCCGCCTGAACTTTTTGAGGCTATTGAAAATCAACCATCTGTGTGGAGCGTGAATGCTGAAGGCTCACGACCATCACCAGATACCGGGTCTTCCGATGAAGACATCAACGACCGCATCGTTGGGGGCTATGAGTAGGAAAAAGAGTTGTTGGGCATTTGCGTGGATGAGATAACAAGAATCTACGAGATGCATTCATTGACTGACGAGCCCGGAATGATTCCTGCAGCTACATCTGCTTTCAGCATGGCCCGTGTGGTTATTTACGGTTTCCCTGATTACTTTCTTAGCCCGAAAGTGGTGCCTCAAGAGATACAGGGAATTCGTGAGAACCCGGAGGGGACCGACCTTTCTTGTCAGCTCATCGAAGAAAACGCCAAAGCCCTCATACGCAGTGTCCTGCGCCCATGCGAGATAGCTCTGCTTGCTTCGAAGTCCGACTCGAATAAAGCGCTTGTGAGTTTGGAGCGTGAGCATGCGGTGAAATTCGTCCACGCATTCCAAGAGATGAGCGAGAGTACCCCAATCCATGACAAAGAGATCATAGAGCTAACGCGGCTTAAGGACAAATCCGCCGGGCTAAGGGATGCGACACAATTCGAGAAAATCGTCATGCAAGCGATGCGAGAACAGAAGAGTGACGAAATGGATCATCCCCGAATCAAGGGGCAGAAAGTGACCCAACACAACGTTGCCAAACGGCTCGGTATGAAGCGTACCACATTGGAGTCCAAACTTGCCGACCACGCGCATCCACTGAAGTGGAAAGCCCTTAAGGAAAAAATTGACGAGGAGTTCCGTCAAAATTCTTGACGAACCTTTCGCCAAAACGTTAGCCGCATAACCCCACCTCCTAACCACTCTTTTTTCAACTACTTACGTTGATGTAAATGACGGTATAGCGTTGGCTTATATATGGCTCATGAATTCGATTAGAGCCATAGCAAGCCGACTGATAAACCGAACAACTCTCCGGAACATTTGCCTCTCCATTCCCAGTTCAAAGCCGCTCGTTTCCCTTGTGTTTCCCGCTGCGAAGCCGCGTGCTTCTCGGTGGCAAGCCGCGCAGTTCCCGGTTCATTCCCGGTTATCCCCCGCTATTCCCCCGATTGAGAGCCGCGTGAAAGCCGTCCGCGTGGCTCAAGCTCTTCTTCGAGTTGGCATCGACTCGACAATAACCAAACAAGTCCTGTCCGCCAAAGGCGGATCCCTTTGGGGAGATGCCGCAGGACTCAATGCCATAAAAAAGGAGCAGTCCAACATGGCACAATTAAATAAATCACCCCTTGGAAAAGTCCAGGGGAGCTTGGGCGATATGGCGTTTCGTCAGAAAAAGGGCGGAACGAACGTCATCGCCATGAGGCCTAAAAAGCCTTACACACCGCCTCAAGACCAGGCGTCCATCGACAGGCGCTCGCGCTTCAAATTCTCCGCGAAGCTGGCACAGTCGATCATCTCCATACCGGAGCTCGCTGCCGTCTGGCAGCCCGTCACCCCGGCAGGAATGTCGCCTTTCAACTACATCATCCAGAAAAACGACATGCTCGTAAACCCCGCTTCGGTTGGTGACCTGACGACCATCACACCGGACATTGGTTTCGAGTTCAACTGCACTGCCCAGTCGATTCCGCTCGACCTGACCGGAGCGATAGCGCCTTCAGTGGCTCTCGCCGCGTTGGGTACCGAAACCGGAATAGACGTAAGTAAAGAGCCGAACTTAAAGCTCGCTTATGTCATAGCGATGGGCAACCCTGCAAACAATTCTCTGCCCACGTTCTGGCTCATCTCAGGCACGGCAGCGGCGCAGCCGATCCGTACTCGCCAATCCGATGACGTTCACCATACCGGTCGTCGGCTCGAATGCGGTCAGCATCAAGAGTTACGGAAACAGGACGATCCTCTTCGCCCTGGTGACTCTCGACAGCCAGAACAACCCGGTGAAGTATTCCGGCACACTTCAACGGATCCTGCAGGCTCAAGACTGAGCCCTTTGGCATTCTCTGCCATGGACTCAAAGCGAACTCACCCTCTCCGCTTCCAGCGGGTTCCCCTCTCTCTCGTAAAGGCTTGACCTGAGCTTGTCGAAGGGAGAGGGGTTCGGGGTGAGGTCGTTAAAGTGGCCCACCAAGTTCTTTCGGCAGTTCTGTACCATGGACACAGAGCGAACTCATTCTCTCCGTTTCCAGCCGTTCCCCCTCTCTCTGGTAAAAGCTTGCCCTGAGCTTGTCGAAGGGGAGAGGGGTTCGGGGTGAGGTCGTTAAAGTGGCAACCAATGAAACGACCAGCAACCCCGTATCATGGACCCAAGACCAACTCACACTCTCCGCCATCTCATTCCGATCAAGTGTCCACCGGACGACCGGTGAACACGCGCAGAGGAATCTTCTGTGAAGTACCGCTCAATCAACATTTCGCGAACTCTGCAGAAGATTTACCCTCGCTAGGAATGCTCCTCTCCGCCTGAGGCGGATACGCCTTCCACCAGAAAGATGGTGGAAAAGCCGGCGCAGAAACGACATGCGGGGATGACTCTTGTGCTTTTCTTCCGGACGGGAACAGAGACGAACGAGAATGCACAGCGCCACTTTTACTAACACGTGTTAACAATTTGTTTCCATTATAACAGCATAGCATTAACGGTCACGTAACATTGCCTCGGTAAATTGTTGCCGTGAGTTGTGACCTTAACGTGATTGCGCAGCTAATTCGGAGGAATGTGAATGAGTTCTCAGAAACTTCACTAATCTTTTATTCAAGAAAGGCCGTTTGTTGAAAGTTATTTACGCTTTTGTCTTTTTAATGGTTCTAATTTCGGCAGAGATAACATTCGGGGGAACGATCAAAGGACATGTCAGGGAAAAGAAAACCAAATCGCCGTTAGTCGGCGCGGATATTTTCATCGAAGGAACCAGCCTTGGGAGCCTGAGCGACACGAGCGGTGATTACATTATCGAGGATGTGCCGGCGGGAAAATATAAAGTGGCGGCTTATGAGATCGGTTATGTCAGCACGGATGAGAAGGTTGACATAGCAAGCGACACAAGTGTGGCCGTACTGAATTTTTCGTTAGCCGAGAAACCGATCACCGAAAACGAGAACATAATCGAGGCGCGGGCGAACAACACACTTGAGACTGCCGCAAGAGCGACGGAGAAGAATTCCGAGAACATCGTAAATGTCATCTCCGCACAGGCAATCGAGCAATCCACCGACCTGTCTGCAGCGGACGTTATGCAGAGAGTTTCCGGCATGTCGGTGGTTCGGCAGCAGGGCGAAGCCCGCTATGTCGTAATGCGCGGACTCGAGCAGCAGTACAACAATACTTTAGTTGACGGCATAAAAATACCGAGCCCCGAATCAAAGGATCGGTTTGTCCCGCTGGACATTTTTTCTTCGTCACTTTTTGAACGCATAGAGTCTGATAAGTCTCTAACGCCGGATTCTTCCGGGCGACGCTATAGGCGGAACAACCGACCTCATCCTCCGAAAGGCACCGGAGAATTTTACGTTTTCCCTAAACGCTGCAAGCGGATCAAGTTCAGGTGTCGCAGGCAGCAGCTTCAGTACCTTTGACAGGAGCACGGTAGACGAGCTCGACCCGGAGCGGCTGCACGGGACCGTGGACGAAGAAGATCCTACCACGGAAATCAAGCCGCGTTACAACCCGACTCCTGCCGACTTCACGACTGCGAACTTAATGTTTACGAATAAGGGTGTCTCCCCGGAACGTCTTCTTCAACGGCCTCATCGGGGATCGATTCTTCGATAACAGATTAGGAATCATGGCGGCAGGCGCCGTCCAAAATTCCTACGTTTATGTCCCGGATCAATTTTATTCAATCTCCCAGGACATCAACACTTTCGACCAAGCAGGCCACATAATCCCGTATGTTGCCGACTCCACCAATCAAAACTACTACACAAATAGAACGCGGGGCGGCGCAGTGGTCAACGCTGATTTCATCGCGGGCGAGGGTCACGAGTTATCGGCAACTTACTTGTACGTTGTCCAACAGGAAGCTCAGACACGCCACGAGACTCAGGTAACAATAGATGGCGAACGTGGAGCGGCAGATTTTACTTATTCACACAGATCTGCATTGCGAACGCAAGACATTTCAAGCATTTCCCTCGGAGGGAAAGATTTTACCGACTCACCTGCTTCGTTGACGTGGACGCTTAACTACACCGACGCACTTCAGGACCGGCCGGACGAGGCTGAATATTCCGTTTACCAAAACTATAACTCGCAACATGTTCTTTCAAGCACCCTCGGATTGGCTAACATAACGCACGACTGGAGATGGAACGATGATCGCCAGTATCTCGGGAAATTGGATGGAACATATCGCATCACGTCCGATGGAACACAAACAATTCAAGCCGGCGGCGTGGTTCAGGGACTGAGACGTGCGAATTACGAAGATGATTACCAATTAAATCCGTATGTTTTCACAACCGGCCCTTACGCCGGACACACGGAACCATTCACCACTATTGATAGCGCAGTCGTCACCGTGTTTGGTTATGGAACAACTTCAGGCACGTCCGTATATGGATATCAGAACTATAAGGCAAGTGAAGTCCTTCTTGCCTATTATCTCGAATACAAGGCAATATTGGGGCAGTTGCAAATCCTCGGCGGGGTGAGATGGGAACAGACACATGATGTATATAACACCATGGCGAATCCTGTTGACAGTCTCCGGCAGGCCGATATTTATATGGTAAACTTTCTCCCCGGGATCCACTTCAGATATGAGATCACACCGGAGGAGCTTTTTCACCTATCAATAACTCAGAGTATGAGCCGCCCAAGTTATTTCGATTTGGTGCCGGCGGTCGATCGTTCCGACGAAAGTTCATCAACGGGAAACCCGGGTCTTCGTCCTGCGGTATCTACAAACGTGGACCTTCGTTATGAGTATTATCCTACTTCCTCAGACGTTTACTCGGCAGGCGTTTACTATAAAAGAATAATGGACCCAATCGAAGATCAATTTAGTTCCGCCAGTATCGTATTGAACACATCAAAAATCAACGGCCCTCCTGCAACGGTATATGGTTTTGAAGCCGTGGCCACAGAACACCTTGACAACTTCGGAGTCACGGCCAATTACACTTACGTCATTTCAAAGATTACAACTGTAAAGCAAGTCACAATCGAAGACATAAATAGCGGCGACTTGACACAATTATACTATACCGAGACCGTGCCACTCGAGTCCCCAGTCGCCTCAAATTGTGAACGTCATTCTTTCGTACGACAACTTAAGTTGGGGAACGAAGTTGGAGCTCGCATATAATTATACCGGCAAGCGGCTCCATGCTGTTGCCCAGTTGGACGGTTACGACACGTATGAAGAAGGGGTCGGACAGCTTGATTTTTCCGGCGAACAAACCTTGTTTTTCAACCTGAAGCTTTACGTAAAATTGACCAACCTCACTAATGCCCAGGACGTTCTCGAGATCGAATCCGGAGAGTATCTTAGACACGCACCGATTGTGATCGAACGCGACTTGAATAAAATAGCTGGCTCCGCCGGGATCAGCTACAATTTTTAGAATTACGAGCATGAATAATCGAATCAATAACCATAATCATAGGAGAAACAAATGTCAAAACTTTTAGCAACAGTTCTGCTTGTCCTTTTTGCAGCAGGAGCGGCCTTTTCACAAGCCACGTTACCCGACACATTGGCGGGCTATGTGAACGGAAAGACTGTCTCTAATCACAACTATGTCGTCAATGACAGTCTTTATGTCAACGTCGGAGACACTCTCACGATCAGCCCCGGCGATACGCTTTTCATGAAGAACAATCCGGAGACAGGGGCCACATGCTGGATCGATGTTCTTGGAACCTTTATTTGTAATGGAACATCAACAAACCGCATTGTGATCACAACCGCCTTCGTCGATTCTGCAAAGCATCCGGGAATGTGGGGCGGTATCCTTGGAGATTCCTGCAAATATATCAGTGTCCAATTCACGAACATCTACTGGGCGGGAGGCAACGACGTATCGGGTCACGCTTACCGGACGTTCGACATCACTTCCGATTATCAAAATCATACGAACACGGTATTCACTGATAATTTAGTTGTCGGCACAGTCGATGATTGTATCGGACTCCATGGTGGAAACGCCAGCGTTCTGCGAAATATCATCAAGTGGTGTGGAGCTCCGGATGGCGACAACATCAACGTCAAATCCGGCTGTATAGGCGAGATCGCTTATAATGTCATCTGGTCACCGGGTGGTAATGGAGTTAAGTTAAACGGAAGCACCACACTTCTCCGCACAACGAACATGTGCGTTCACAACAATACTATCGTCGCAGGCGGATGGCGCAGAATAGACGAACTCGGTTACGCTATTCTCGTGGATCAAAGTGCCCGTGCACAGATTTACAACAACATCATGGGCGATATGTATGAAGAGCTTGAAATCACAACAGCGGCAGACACTTTGAGAACCGTTCACGATAACAACCTTTTCTTCTACTCGGTTGACAGTTTGGGCGGAACGGCACGTTATTATCCTTCTGATGGAGTCGGCACACCGGCACCACACGACATCCTTGGCGTAAAAGCGAGCAACCTGTTTGTGAGTTACCAGCCTTACTTCTCAAACGATTGGATTGCTCTCGACGGTTCTAATAATTATCACATTCTTCCGACATCACCCGCAGAAGGCGCCGGATTCACGCCGCCTGCTCCAACTTCCTCCAACCACTGGTGGAACCCGTACTTCATAAGCGGTACGGATACAATGCAGTTGCCGGGTGCTTCGGACATCGGAGCATTGGACGATAAGGTTACCGCGGTGAAAGATCAAAACCCCAAACTGCCTGCAACCTTTGCACTCAGCCAGAACTATCCGAATCCTTTCAACCCATCGACAATGATCAGCTACCAGCTCCCAACCGCCAGCCATGTGACTTTAAAAGTCTACGACGTACTGGGTAGAGAAGTAGCGACACTCGTTCAACGGTGTTCAAACTCCCGGATTGCATCAAGCCCGATTTGAAGCGCAGAATCTTTCAAGCGGCGTGTACCTCTATCGTTTGAGCACACCTAACCAGAACTTTGTCAAGAAGATGCTATTAGTAAAGTAATTATCTGCAATACATGCAAGAACATCTCTCCTCGATGCAATCCCCGAGAAGTTGCATCGAGGTTTGACTAACCACATTGGAGACATTAGTGTTATGAAGTCAAAGCTGCTTTCCCTATTCCTTATCATTCTCTTGTCTATCGGAGCCGTGGCTCCACTTACGCCGCGCCAAAAAACCGATCCATCTTCTGCGCGTTTTCTGATAATCGGCGACTGGGGAGGGTTCGCCTCTAAAAATCAAAAAGCGGTTGCTGCAGCAATGGGCAAGGAAGCTCAGAGAAATCAAGACCAATTTGTCGTTACACTTGGCGATAATTATCACGGCAAGGGAATCACAAGCGCAGCCGATCCGCGCTGGAAAACGGAATACGAGGACATCTATTCCGCTGCGTCGCTGCAAGTGCCATGGTACCCAACCCTCGGCAATCATGACTATGAGGGCAGTGCCCAGGCTGAGCTTGACTACTCGCATTACTCGAAACGCTGGAAGTTCCATCACCGGTACTATGCGCAGGAGAAAAAGATCGACGACTCGACAAAAATACTCATCGTTCATTTAGACACTTCGCCGTATGTTACGGAATATCGGCAGCAGGATGAGCAATACCATGTTGAAGGGCAGGATATAGCAGGTCAGACACACTGGCTCGATTCGCTGCTATCTGCTTCAAACGATCGTTGGGTGATCGTTGTCGGTCATCATCCGATTTATTCCGCTGCGCCGAAGCATGGCGATACACCGGAGTTAATAGCTGCCGTACTGCCTATACTCGAAAGTCACCACGTCCCTGTTTATATTTGCGGGCATGACCATGTTATGCAGCATCTCACGGACAATGGAATGAATTTCTTCGTTTGCGGCGGCGGAGCGGAGCATCGGAACGTGAACCAGCGAAGCGACGTTGTTTACGGAAAAGGCTCCCTGGGCTTTCTCTCGGTTACGGCCTACCGCGATTCGTTAGACTTTGAGATGCTCGATGAGAACAATGTGCTCCTCCACGCAGCGACAATAACGAAATAGCAAGAACGCCGGTGCGGCGAAAATTGTCGGCAAATGGAAATTCAATCTAATATCACATAACCCAATGGACTAATAATGAGATGCAAAATCAACTCTAAATCTTTACTGCTCGTACTTCTGCTTGCCTTCACATCATTTCAACCGGCACTTTTTGCACAGCAGAAAGTCAAGATAGCCTTCTGGGGCGATTCACGTGAGAATAAGAACAATGCTTGTTCGGACATTGCGCATATCCTGCTCTACAAGATCACGGATTGGGACTTCCAAATTCACTGTGGGGATTTCACGCACGATGGCACAGACGCAGCATGGCAGCGAAGTCTGCACTTCGCCGGAGTGGACAGCATTTTCGTCAAAGGGAAATTCTACATGTGCACGAGCAACCATGAATTCGACAGCAAAGACGGAGAGAAGGACTTCGACAAATATACCGCCGGGATACTGCCTGTCAATTCCGCAGATGGGACAACTCACTTTTATTCCGTTCACGTTTCAAACGTGGACGTGATCTTTTGCGACGGGTACGCAACCAATAAAGACGTGATGCAGCATTGGCTCGACAGCCTTCTCGCAGCCATCCCCAGCACCGACTGGATTATCGGTGTATGGCACAATCCAACCTACGGCGACCTATCGTACAAAGAAAGTTATGCTGCGACCTGCATGGGCTGGGTCGAGAGCCTTTATAAACACCACTGTAAATTCATATTCAACGGGCACGCGCATATCTATCTGAGGACAAAACCGCTGCGCCCTGATGAGACAGTCGATGAAAAGGATGGAATCGTCCATGTTATAAACGGCACCGGCGGCGCAAGCTTCAAGGATCCGTCGCCGCACAGTCCCAGTATCGCGTTTACTCCATCGGAAAAATCTTTTCCATGTATCACGTTCATAACTATCAAGGGCGATAAAGCGGATATCGAAACCGTGGATGCGCGCCCCGGACATAACCTCCGGGTTATCGATGAATATGAAACCGAAAAATAAGCCATTACAAAGACCGGAGAATTCAAATGAGCAAGCCTCTGAATATTATTCAATTAATTCTTGCAGCTATCTTAATGCAGGCGAGCGTATTTGCCCAATCGCCAGGCTACAAAATCGTAGATAAGATCATAATCGGTGGAGAGCCAAAGTGGGATTACCTGTCTGTCAACACCACGATGCACAGACTTTATGTGTCTCACTCGAGCGAAGTGGATGTCATAGACCTTCAAAAAGATTCCCTCATCGGAGAGATCGGCAATCTGAACGGCGTTCATGGAATAGCCTTCGCCCCGGAATATTCCAGGGGATTTATCAGCGAAGGCAAAGGCAACTGCGTCACAATCTTCGACCTGGAAAATCTAAGGACGGTATACAAGACAAGTACGACCGGAGACGATCCCGATGCAATCGTCTATGATCCTTTTACGCACCGGATATTCACTTTCAACGGCCACAGCGCGAATTCAACGGCTATCGACGCAGAGACGGGAAACGTCATTGGTACTATAAAGCTGGACGGTTCACCGGAATTTTCAGTCTCCGACTACAAAGGCAGAATATTTGTGAATCTCGAAAAGGCAGATTCCGTAGATGTCTTGAACCCGCGGACACTTGAGGTGGTTGCCGAATGGCCGCTAAGCCCATGTGCAACACCGACAGGAATGGCAATCGACCGCAAATTCGACAGGCTGTTTATCGGCGGAAGAAATAAGATTATGGCCGTGGTCAACGCCGATTCAGGTCAAATAATAGCTACATTTCCAATCGGAGCCGGAGTCGATGCATGTGCTTTCGATCCCGCAACCGGCCTCGCCTTCTCTTCAACCGGCGAAGGAACAATTACCGAAGTAGAAGAAAGCTCGCCGAACGATTTCACATTAGTCGGCAATATTGCCACGCTGCCGAAGGCAAAGACCATGGCACTTGATGAGGCCACCCATCGCATCTACACGCCGGCGATGATCGACACAGGAGATGGCCAGAAGAGTTTCGGAGTCTTAGTGCTCGAAGAGAAATAAGTCTTTCCGGCTTCATGGTCGGAGTTTATTCCGATTCAACCCTGCAGCGTTGGGACGAAAAAATACTTTGACGCTCTGCATTGTCTACCGCGTTAAGATGTGATGCGCCCGGAGTGGCAGATGAGGGACATCGTTTCCTAAATCTTAACTTCTTCTTACAGTCCGGCAAATAAGGCTTTACTTTTGAACCGCGGGTTCATCAGCCTCGACGTGAGCGGCTTTTGCCGTGTGGCGAGCCTTTTTGAATTCCATCTTGCCGGACTTCGGTATATCTATCTCTATCACATCGCCGGATTCGAATTCGCCGGCGAGGACCTTCTCCGCAAGCGGATTTGAGATATACTTTTGTATAGTCCTCTTCAATGGTCTCGCGCCAAAGATAGGATCGTAACCGGCGTCCGCTAAGAACAACTTTGCCCTCTCGCTAACCTCGAGCTTAATATTGTTGTTCTCACCGACCCTCGATATGATTCGTGCCAGCTGCAGGTCAACGATGCTGCGAATTTCATTCCTCGTCAACGGCTTGAATACAATTATCTCGTCAATCCGGTTCAGGAATTCCGGCTTAATGGTTTGCTTCAAGAGATTGAACAAATCGTTCCGTAAGTTTTCCATCATCTCGGCACGGTTCCGTTCGGTGGTCGTCTCAATTTTCTGCTGCACCAGCTGTGAGCCTAGATTCGACGTCATTATTATAATCGTGTTCTTGAAATTAACGGTTCTTCCCTTGCTGTCCGTCAATCTTCCTTCGTCTAGGACCTGGAGCAGCACGTTGAAGACTTCCGGGTGCGCTTTTTCAATTTCATCGAGAAGGACAACCGAGTACGGCTTTCTCCTCACCGCTTCGGTAAGCTGGCCGCCTTCTTCGTAACCGACATATCCGGGCGGAGCCCCGATCAATCGCGACACCGAGAATTTTTCCATGTATTCGGACATGTCGATGCGTACCATGGCATCATCGTCGTCGAAAAGTGCCTCGGCCAATGCGCGGGCAAGCTCCGTCTTGCCGACCCCGGTCGAACCGATGAAAATAAAAGAGCCTATGGGGCGCTTCTCATCCTGCAGGCCGGCTCTCGCACGCCGAACGGCATTGCCGACGGCGGTTACCGCTTCCTCCTGGTCAACTAATCGCTGATGGATCTTCTCTTCGATGTGGAGAAGCTTGCTCCTTTCGCTCTCGAGCATTCGGGACACCGGAACTCCCGTCCAGCGCGACACGATTTCAGCTATATCTTCCGAGTCAACTTCTTCTTTGAGCATCTTGCTGTTCTTTTGAATTTCAGCGAGCTTCTGAGAAGAGGATTTCATCTTCTTTTCAAGCTCGACTAACGCTCCATATCTTATCTCGGCGACTTTTCCGAGATTTCCATCTCGCTCGGCTTTGTCCGCTTCCACTTTCAGCCTTTCGATATCTTCTTTCGATTTCTGAATCGACTGAATCAATTCTTTTTCAATTTGCCAGTGGGCTCTGAGCTGTCTGCTCCCTTCCCTGAGGTCGGCAAGCTCCTGCTCGATAACCAGAAGCCGTTTTTGTGAATCCTCATCCTTCTCGCGCTTTACCGCTTCCTTTTCGATTTCAAGCTGCTTGATTTTTCTTTCAACTTCATCGAGCTCTTCCGGCAAAGAATCCATTTCGATCCGCAGCTTCGAAGCGGCTTCGTCGATCAAATCGATTGCCTTATCGGGAAGGAACCTGTCCGTAATGTAGCGGCTCGAAAGCTGCGCCGCAGCCACGATGGCGCCATCGGTTATCCTAACGCCATGGTGTACCTCGTATCTCTCTTTTAATCCTCGAAGAATTGAAATTGTGTCTTCGATGCCCGGCTCATCTATCATGATCGGCTGAAATCTTCTTTCAAGAGCAGGGTCTTTCTCGATGTATTTCCTGTACTCATTGATCGTCGTGGCCCCGATAGCCCTCAGCTCTCCGCGTGCAAGCGCGGGCTTCAACATATTAGATGCATCGACCGAACCCTGGGCGGCGCCGGCTCCGACGAGAGTATGCAGCTCGTCCATAAACAGGATGATTTCGCCTTCCGATTCGACAACCTCCTTGATGATCGATTTCAACCTGTCTTCGAATTGTCCGCGGTAAGACGTACCGGCAACCAATCCTCCCATGTCTAATTCGACAATTCGTTTCGACTTGAGCCCTTCAGGAACATCGCCGCTCGCTATTCTTCTTGCGATTCCTTCGACTACGGCGGTTTTGCCGACTCCAGGATCCCCGATGAGCACCGGATTGTTTTTCGTTCGCCTTGCGAGAACTTGAAGTACTCTTCGTATCTCATCGTCGCGGCCGATGACGGGATCTAACTTTCCTTTACGCGCAAGGTCGGTCAAGTCCCGCCCAAATTTTTGCAGCGATTGATATTTTTCTTCGGGGTTTTGATCGACGACTTTATTCGTTCCGCGAATTTCGCGAAGGGCCTTCAAGACCAAATCGCGATTGATCCCCTGCGAATTTAAAATTCTAAACGAATCCGTGTTTCTCTCGTCCAGAAGACCGAGAAGCAAATGTTCCGTGCTTACGAACTCATCCCGCATTTGAGCGGATTCTTTCTCAGCCGAGTCGAGTATCATCGCAAGCTGTTGGGAAAGATAGCGATTTGCCGTACCACCATTGGAAAGTTTCGGCATTTTCTTCAGGGACTCGTCAATTTTCGATCTAATGTATTCGAGGTTGGCGCCGGCTTTCTTCAAAACGGAGACGGGAATCCCCTCCTCTTCACGAAGAAGCGCGGAAAGCAAATGCTCCGGTTCGATTGACTGGTTTTGATTTTCCGCGGCAATCGACTGGGCAGCTTCCAGCGCCTCCTGAGATTTGATTGTTAGTTTATTTAAGTTCATATAATTTCTCCTCCTGAAAAACTATTTCAATCGAAGGCGTTTTTGTAGAATCGCCCTCAGGATACTTCTCTCCTGCTAAAACAGGGAGCGCATGTAAATTGCAGCAAAAGGGACTACTCCCATGCGTCCTACCGTCCTCTGACGTTTACGTACCGCAGGAAAGTCGGATGCAGGAATTGAAATCCTGCACAACGAATTAGTTACTTCTTATCCTTGTCATCGATTATTTCGTAGTCCGCATTTTCCGCCGGCTCCTTCTTGGCTTCTCCGGAACTGGCCTGGTCCGACGTGTCACCTTGCTGACCTTGTGCTCCGGGCTGCTGGCTGGATGCCTGCTGGTACATGAAAGCGGCAGCTTCACTCCAGACTTTGTTAAGAATTTCGATCTCTGATTTGAGCTGTGATATAGAAGCAGTCTTCGCCGACGCTTCCAGTTTTTGGATCGCGTCTTCTAGAGCCTTCTTCTTGTCGGCAGGAATCTTTTCGCCGAACTCCTGCAGCTGTTTCTTGCTTTGAAACACCAGATTGTCGGCCTGGTTGCGTGTTTCGACTTCTTCCTTTTTCGATTTGTCTTCTGCCGCGTGTTCCTCCGCAGTCTTCTTCATCTTCTCAACCTCCTCGCGGCTAAGACCGCTGGAAGAAGTAATTCGAATGCTTTGCTCCTTGTTGGTCGCCTTGTCTTTTGCGGAAACATGCAAGATCCCGTTCGCATCGATGTCGAATGAAACTTCGATTTGCGGAATTCCTCTCGGCGCAGGCGGTAATCCGTCAAGGATAAATCTTCCCAGTGTGCGGTTGTTGACCGCCATCGGCCGTTCACCCTGGAGAACGTGTATTTCAACGGATGTCCGGCTGTCCGCCGCGGTGGAAAAAACCTCGCCCTTGCGGGTGGGAATGGTCGTGTTCGCCTGAATCAAGGGCGTCATGACTCCGCCGAGGGTTTCGATGCCGAGCGAAAGCGGCGTTACATCAAGAAGAAGAACGTCTTTTATTTCTCCGGTAAGAACTGCGCCCTGTATGCTCGCACCTATCGCGACCACTTCATCGGGGTTCACTCCCTTGTGCGGCTCCTTGTTGAAAAAGTTCTTTACCGTTTCTTGTACCTTCGGCATCCTCGTCATGCCGCCAACAAGTATAACTTCCTCTATTTCCGACGGATTTAATTTAGCGTCGGAGAGAGCCTTCTTAACAGGTTCAATTGTCCGTTGCACCAGATCGCCGACAAGCTGCTCGAGCTTGGCACGGGTCAAAGTCATGTTGAGATGTTTCGGGCCATCAGCAGTCGCAGTGATAAAAGGAAGATTTATCTCGGTCTGAAGCTGTGATGACAGCTCCATCTTTGCTTTTTCAGCGGCTTCCTTCAATCTTTGAAGCGCCATCGGATCTTTGCGAAGATCTTATGGTTTCCGTCTTTTTGAATTCATCCGCAATATAGTCCATGATCTTCATATCGAAATCATCGCCGCCAAGATGAGTGTCGCCGTTCGTCGATTTGACTTCGAAGACTCCTTCGCCCAATTCCAAAATCGATATGTCGAAAGTTCCACCGCCGAGATCATAGACGGCAACCTTTGCGTTTTTGTTCTTTTTATCCAGGCCGTAAGCAAGTGCCGCGGCGGTGGGTTCATTGATAATCCTGCGAACATTCAACCCCGCTATCTCACCTGCTTCCTTCGTCGCCTGGCGCTGTGCATCGTTAAAGTATGCCGGCACGGTTACTACCGCCTCCGTAATCTTTTCTCCCAGATAATCTTCAGCAGTTTGCCTCATCTTCTGTAAGATCATGGCACTGATTTCAGGCGGCGAATATTGTCTGCCGCTGATTTCGACGCGAGCAGAATCGTTTGGCCCGCGCACCACCTTATATGGAATTCGCGACATTTCTTCGGTTACTTCGTTGTAAAATCGTCCCATGAATCTCTTGATCGAAAAAACTGTGTTCTGCGGATTCGTTATCGCCTGCCGTTTTGCCGGCGCGCCGACCAGCCATTCGCCGGTTTTTGACTGCGCCACTACCGACGGCGTCGTCCGAACACCTTCCGAGTTCGGAATGACCGTTGGAGTGTTTCCCTCCATTACCGCGACACATGAATTCGTCGTCCCCAGATCAATTCCTATTATTTTTGCCATATTATAGTTCTCCTTATTCTAAATGATGATCTTTTTTAGACTAAATTAATCAAGCATTATGCCGCATGGGAGCCTCATTTTTGATCAATTTAGGCACTTTTGTCGGCTGCCATGAATTACTAATTGACATTTTCAGACGACTTCATGCCACTCTGGCAAAAGGCAGCGTACCTGTCAAAAATGAATCTTTAGCAAAACTGCAGAAGAGTCTTCCCCTTGGGCCACGAAGCGTCCACTGACGTTCCGGAACTTTCAGAGGCAGGGTTTTGCTCAAGCGTCCGTGACACTCAACTCTTCGTGAATGCCAAATTAAATCTCCCATTTGCAGTTTACGTTTTTACATTTCTGAAATTGAATATTCTGCATCCATCGTTTATATTTTCCCGGTTCAAATGCGCGTTTTTCTTTTCGTTCCATGTTATATCGACCAGCTTTTTCCGAATGTCGCAGAAAGCACAGTCAAGGTTCTGAGACATTTCGGATGCGATGTGATTTTCCCGGAAGAACAAACTTGCTGCGGACAGCCTGCATATAATTCGGGCTACTTTGACGAAGCCCGCTTGATGGCAATGCACGAAGTGAGTGCATTTCTCAGGTTTAAGGCATCTCTTAACGGCCGGGAAATCCGGTTCGACATGAAACACGATTATATTGTCGGCCCGTCCGGGTCCTGCGTTGCGATGATGCGCAACTTCTATCCGAGTTTACTTTCAGAGGACCCGCAATTTGCAGAGCACATAGATGAATTTGTCCCGCGAATTTTCGAGTTTACGGAATTTATAAATAAAGTTATCAAGGTCGATAACTTCAAAGGGAGATTGCTTCGCCTGCGCCGGGACTTCGGTGGACGGGAAGTTGTCGCAACGTACCACGATTCATGCCACAGCTTGCGCGAACTTGAGATAAAAGATGAAGCTCGAAATATTCTAAGAAGAATCGAAGGATTGAAACTTGTCGAGCTTCCTTACAATGAAACGTGCTGCGGCTTCGGCGGGACATTCGCGGTGAAATTTCCGGAAAATCTCGTGTGCCATGGCTGATGAGAAGCTGAGGTATTTCGATTCGACACACGCAGATATCTTAGTGTCAGCCGACATGAGCTGCCTGATGCATTTACAGGGGCGCGCTCGGCATAACGGGTTCAACCCGCGCTTTGCCCATATCGCTGAGATAATAGCGGAAAGCATCGAGTGATGGCTTTAGAGTCAAGACATTTCAAGAAATTATACAAGAAAGAGTTCGGCAACGATCAGCTGCGCATTAATCTCAAGAAGGCGACCATCCAGGCCGTTGACAAGCGCGCCGAGTCGTTTGAGGAAGTCGATTTCCCGTTTCTGCGTAACCGGGCGGAGATGATCAAAAAGGAATCCATTTCAGGAATAAACAAATATCTCGCCCAATTTGAAGATGCAGCGACTAAAAACGGCTGCAAGATTTTCTTTGCTCAATCTCCGGAGGATGCAAAGGCTTACATACTAGACATAGCAAAAAAGCACGGTGCAAAAACGATTGTCAAGTCGAAATCTATGGTCACCGAGGAAATTGAGCTCGTTCCATTCCTGACGGAGCACGGCATCGAGGCTGTGGAAACGGACCTCGGCGAATATATCGTACAGCTTGCAAACGAAAAGCCTTCCCACATAACGACTCCGGCAATTCACAAATCACGCAAAGAAATTGCGGAGCTGTTCCATGATAAGATCGGCACGGAATTGAACAGTGATCCGGCATTTTTGACCGGAGAAGCACGAAAGGTTCTTCGTGAAAAATTTCTGAACGCTCAGGTGGGAATCTCTGGGGCCAATTTTTTAATCGCCGAGACCGGCGATGCAGTCATCGTCGAGAACGAAGGCAACGCCCGTCTTTCAACTTCGTCGGTGAAAGCGCACATCATCGTGACGGGCATCGAGAAGGTAATACCGCTATTTACCGACCTAAGAATCTTTCTGCGACTGCTCGGCCGCAGCAGCACGGGTCAGAAAATGACGAGCTACGTCTCGCTTATCAGGGGGCCGAGGGCGCCGGACGAAAAAGACGGGCCGGAAGAGGTTCACATTGTTCTTCTCGATAACGGAAGAAGCGGCTTGCTCGGAACCGAATATCAAGACGTTCTTCATTGCATAAGATGCGGCGCCTGCCTGAATGTCTGCCCGGTTTATCGCAACATAGGCGGCCATGCTTATGGATCCGTTTATCCTGGCCCAATCGGCTCGCTTGTAACTCCGTTGTTCTACGGGAAAGAGAATGCACACGACTTGCCTTTTGCTTCCTCGCTCTGCGGTAGTTGCACCGAAGTGTGCCCGGTGGGAATTGAAATCCATCATCATCTTCTTTCGCTCCGCCATGAAATGATTTCGGTGAAGAAATCCCGGATAGAATATTTCATTTTCAAGACCTTTAGGAAAGCGATGCTGCGCCCGAAGCGTTATGATTTCGCGGGACGAATTGTGCGGCTCTTCTCAAAGACAAAATTGATTAAACGTTTCACAAGCAATTGGACAGCTTACCGGGACATTCCTGAATTCCCCGCCAAATCGTTCAGGGAAGTGTATAGAAATAATCGGACACAAGCCACCGCTTCTCCGACACATAAGCCAAATCAATGAACGACAGTCGAGAGAAGATTTTTGCTTCGATAAGGCGCGGACTGCGCGGATCGGAACCATTTGCCGCAAACAGAGATGACAGATCACCGCTGAAAGCAATTTTAAAGAGTGATTTCGATTCTCTCTTCGAGAAATTTAGCAAAGAGCTCGGGAAGATAGGAGGCAAAGCCGTTACCTTAAATGACGAAGAAAGCGCCGCCAAATTCATCGTGGATCGTGCAGGTGATAATATATTTACGTACGAGGAGCCTGCTTCGTTGCGGAAAAGTCTCTCTTCAAATGCAAAGACCCAAACGACAATTAAAGGTTTTTCAGATTTTGACTTCGGTTATGACAAACGCGAAGTCTCTCTATTCGACTCAGCTGTGTCACCATGCACTGCATGCATCGTTGAAACCGGGACGGTCATGGTCGTAAATAAGATGCGTCTTCCCGCTGCACTCGCAACCAAGTTATTTGTCGTTGCCGAACCGGAAATGCTTATCCCGTCACTCGATGAACTCTTCATCGACAAATACAAAAATCACAAAGTCAGCAATATATTTCTAATTACAGGACCGAGCCGGACCGCCGACATAGAGAAAGTGATTGTAACCGGCGTGCATGGACCGAAAGAAGTCTATGTAATTTTCATTTTGGGCAACCGTCGGTAATACCAAATAATTTTCAACCTCGCTTTCCGTTTGCAAGTCTATTATTTTGTTGACAAAAATAAAACCCGATAAATGAGATGAAACATAAAAGCCCTTCCTCACAGACTAAATTATCACTCGTACTCGTATATGTAGCTGCACTTTCCCTTTCCGTCATTATTTTTACACAAAGTGCCGGCGCACAAAGCTTCTCCGCGGATGCCGGCCTGGGTTTTGAATATTTTCAGACTCCGTCCATTTCTCAATATGTAAACTATGAAATACCGGGAACTTTGACGCCCGGGACGTTTACGACTGGCGCACAATTTGTCGTCGGTGCCGGCTACTTCTTGTCGAACAATTGGGAACTCGGACTCGAATATGGATATATACTAAAAAGTTATTCCGGCAGCTATTCACAGGTCAATTATTCCTTTTCACTTCCATCCATTACTTTGACAAGAATCGAGCCGGGAGACGGATACTATCTTAGTTACGGCGCCGCAATAGGGTACCATTTTGCTTCGCTAGATCAAACCGACCTGTTATACTCAGGCCAATCGAACTATTCAGCCGGCGGCATCGGCATAAAGATAGATGCAGGAATTGATACGAAACTGGGAGACAATTTCTACGCACGCATAACCGCCGATGCACGCGGCGAATTCATCGGCAACTTTAAATCACAAGATGGTACGCAGCTTTTTACCGATGCGTCAGACTCCAGGGCAGTCAATGGTTATCTTTCCGGTGTCGGTATCACTTTTCAACTGGTTTATTATTTCTGAGATGAAAAGAGCGGGCACATCTTGAATACAATCATAGAGAGCATCATAGCCGGCATAATCCACGGATTGACGGAATTTATGCCGCTTAGCAACAAGGAACATCCGGCGATTATTTCTGACTTCTTTTAATGGAATTAGCCGCAATAATAATTATTTTTATCTATATTATCTAAAACTAATGACGTGAATCTTGTCATCGATGTAATCGAACCTTGACAGGGTTGCACCAACAATTTGGTAGGAATAAAATATGAAATCAATTCTTGCTCTGTTCGTAATTTCATTTCTTCTCACCGGTTGCAGCACGAAAGGAAAGAACGTGATATTAGAGACGAACTATGGTACGATCGAAATAAAACTTTACGATGACGCAGCGCCGGTTCACAGTGAGAACTTTAGAAAACTCGCCGCTCAAGGCTTTTATGATAGCCTGCAATTTCACCGGATCGTACCGGGATTTGTAATCCAGGGAGGCGATCCGAATACAAGAACTCCCGACAAGGCGACTTACGGCCAGGGTAGTCCCGGATATACTTTGCCTGCCGAGATCAGCAAGACGCACCTGCGCGGCTCCGTCGGCATGGCGCGTCAGAGCGATCAGGTAAACCCGGAGCGCCGGTCGAATGGCAGCCAGTTTTATATTTGCTTGCAAGCTTTGCCAAGTTTAGACGGGCAATACACAGTTTTTGGCGAAGTGGTGAAAGGAATGGACGTGGTCGATATGATCTCTCAGCTTCCGGCTGACGCGCGTGATATACCGCTGAAGCCTGTTTATATTTTGAAAGCTTATTTGGAAAAATGAACGTTTATGCTACTCGCGGCTCCCCAAGAAGGAAATTATTCTCCGTATGTCGCTTAATTATTTTTTACATGTCTGCTCCATGGTGAGAGAGGCGCCCATCCCAGTATCCCTGCGATTTAATTCGCTCAATTGCAAAATGTTTTGCCACGGAGACGCTGCGGCTCAGAATCTTTTTACACGGCCACGATATGGTCAGGTTCAATGAGCGACTTTAATAAATTTCTGTCCGACGTAAGGAAAAGGAAATTCGCCCGAATTTACTTGCTGCATGGCAACGAAGATTACTTTATCTCAAAGGCAGTTGATTCTTTGATCGATATCGTGATAGAACCCGGCGAGCGTGCCTTTAACTTAGACGTATTTGATGGAACCGAAATAACCTCCGAAGAAGTGCTAACGTCCTCATTGAGTTTTCCGTTCGTCGGCGAACACAGGTTGACTATAGTCAGACGGTTCGACAAGATGGACAAGAAACAGCGAATAGATATTGCCGACCATCTTTCCAACCTGCCGGATACGAACATCCTTTCTCTGGTAGCCGGCGAAATAAAAGTATCGGAAGAGCCATATAAGAAAATATCCGCGATTGCCGAAACAATTACATTAAACAAACTGAAGGGAGCCGAGCTTGCCGAATTTGTGAGGGAGACTGCACGTTCTTTTGGCAAAGAACTCAGAAACGGCACGGCAGATTTGCTCATCGAACTGACGGGCGACTCGATTGGAGATTTGGTTTCGGAGATAGAAAAACTATCGCTCTACGTCGGCGATGCAAAGGAGATTAATGCCGACGATGTTAACGCGGCAATCGGTAAATCAAGAGCTTACAATATTTTCGAGTTGCAGCGCGCCATAGGCCAAAGGAACATAACTCGCGCGCAAGAGATTGCCGGCAGGATGATAGAGGCAGGCGAGAAACCGGTCTATATTAACTTTATGCTGACAAAATATTTCCTCAACCTATTGCAGGTAAAGCATCACTTGCAGAAAGGAACCAGCCCAAACGAAATCGCTTCGAAGGTATTCGGCAGATGGAATCCGTTCATAAACGAGTACACGTCTTCCGCTAGGATATATTCAATCAATGAAATAAAGCGGGCGATTGCAACCTTGTTAGATGTTGATTCCAAACTGAAAAGGAGCTGGTACAAAGACAAAGACGCCATGGTCATAACCGTTACCGAGATTTTAGACAGCACGGTTCCACGTTAGATAATTGACCTAAGCTTGCATGGAGGATTTCAATGGTTACAGTGCGTTACATAGTACATGATGTCGATAAGTCAATCGAATTTTACACGAAGCATCTTGATTTTGCTGTTGAAATGCACCCGGCCCCGAGTTTTGCTATGCTATCGAGAGGCGAGCTGCGACTCCTTTCGAGTGCTCCAAGCAACGTGGGAGGTGGCGGACAAACCATGTCCGATGGACGCAAGCCGGAGCCGGGCGGGTGGAATCGCTTTGAGATTGTCGTGAACGATCTGGCGGGCCAGGTTGGCAGATTGCAGAAAGCAGGAATTCACTTTTGGAGCGCCATAGTCACGGGCATCGGAGGGAATCAGATACTGCTTGACGACCCGTCAGGAATCCCGTTGAACTGTTCGAACCAGCACAGAAGTAACGCGCGAAAGCACATATCGCTTTCTCAATGATCCCCCTTATTTTTGGAAAGAATGGCAAGCGTCAACCTGCTTACACAGGTCAAATGCCCGCCCTCGTCCTCGATCTTAATTTCCCATACATGCGTCCTCCTTCCGATGTGAAGCGGTCGAGCTGTCCCATTTACAAATCCCCCGCTGACACTTCGCAGGTGATTCGCATTTATCTCCAGGCCGACGCAAAACTCCTTTTCTGAGTCGAGCATCAACATTCCGGCAAGACTGCCGAGAGTCTCGGCAAACGCGGCGGATGCACCACCATGCAGAATGCCGTGAGTCTGAAATGTCCGCCCATCGACGGGCATTTTACCTTTTAAATAATCTTCCCCGATTTCCTTTATCTCGATGCCGATGCGTTCAGCCATCGTACCCTTTAGCAAGTTATTAAGCTGTTCGACCGAAGGACTCCTCAAAACTTTTGTCACTTGTATTCCTTTCAGTATAATCAGTGCATGAAAATAAAGAATTTCAGAGAATACTCCCGCGTCAAGAATTAACCGGACCTCTTCCCTTCAATCTGACCGTCTCTTCTCAGGAGAGGAACTCACTGTACCTCCCTCTTCAAGAAGTGGCCTTTCACAAAATTCATGGCACGGAGGTTTTACCTTTCAATCCAGGATTTCAGCTTCATAGAAAACACCGGCGCGGAGATAACCAATCCATTGTCGTAAATCGTCGCATCTTTAAAGCCAACTTTTGAACTGTCATCCGGTGAGATAACCCCCTTAGCGGCCTTCCAACTCGTGTCGGTGATCAATGTGTCATCTCCAAGCTGGACAAAAACGTTGCACCCTGCCGACCCGTTATTATCGTAGTTCACAGCCTGAACTACAAACGTATTCGTGCCATCATGAAGGAATCTCGCTATGTCAAAAACCCGGACTCTTTCTTTCTCTACGTTCCATGTCAAAGTCCGTCTTGCTTGAACCTTTCCGACAAACTCCCCATTTATAAATAACTTGCAATAAGTCTCCCCGATCAATTGAAGCATAGATGATTCAGGAACTCTTGCGATGTCAATTGTCTTGACGAACGTCGCCGAGTCGACCTTCGAAGATGAGTGATTGTTGGGACGGCTGCCGGGATAATATATGAAGTTAGAATGGAGGAGTTGATCGAAGCCGCAATTCCCGATCGGAGATCCATTCTGTGGCGCGAGCAATTGCGCGGTGCCTGACGTTAGGCTTTTTTCCTGATCGTCAAATCTCGCTTCTATCAATTGAAGCATCGGGCGACGATTTGTTCGCAGGTACAATTTTACATATTCAGTTTTTATTTTTGCCAGAGAATTCAAAAGAGCCGACTCGATGGATTCAATCTTTTCGTTCTTGACACCTACGCTCATTGTACTATCGCCACATGCGTTCCGCATATTCATAACCCCGATGACTTTGTCCGCCCAATACTTATTGATATCCGCCATAAGTGCATAAATGTCGAGTATCTTCTCGTTTGCGCGCACAACACGGCGAGCTTGCTTGATGAGCGAAAGGACTTCAGGCATCGACGATTCAATACTCGCCACTTTCACCGGAATATTATACGACGATACATCGATGAACGGCGCCCGCCAGAATTCGTACCAGCTTATTTGATTGTCTGTCGAGCTAAGTAGTTCATAAATGATGCGGGGGAGATCAGATCTTGTTTGGAAATACTGATGGAAGAAAACGCTTTCGAATTCAGCAGAGTTCAAATACCCCGCAAGTGTTGACGTTGTTTCGGCGTTCCACGCGCATTCTGCGCCCCACGCGTAACCCGGATAATTCAGCTCGCGCAGCTCAGCGGCGCCGTTATCGTTCCATGTCGAGACAACGACTCCGGCTGCACCCGCTTTGTATCCCTCTTGAGTGAAATATTGAATGTTAGCGTAGCTATTGTAAAAATTAGGAAACGGTCCCGTGAAATTCCAAATTGCCGGAGAGACGATGAACTTGAATCCTGCGTCCTTGAATTTCTGAATGCTGGGATAATCGAATGCAGCTCCGTAATGCCAGTCCATGATAGTTATGTCCTTAGGAATTTCCGATAGTATTTGCGGATTCTTAAGGATTATATCGCCATACATCATCACCTTTTTCCCGAGAGATTTCAGCACGTCATAGATCTTTTTGTAATACTGAGCATGAACTTCGTCAAGCCCCAGCGAATCAACCAAGTATTTGCTGGCTCCTAATCCGACATCCGAGCTTTCGTCGGCAGCCATATTGAAGTATTTGCTGGAGAATGCAGGAGCAATTTCGGAAAGCAGATTTCGCATAAAGGCAAGAGTCGAATCGCTGGACACATTCACACACGTAGCGCCCGGAAAGTCCGCGTACTTTTCAAACTCAGGTTTTTGAAGTATGTCTTCCATATGACCGAGCGTTTCGAAGATCGGGATTATCTCGACATGATATAGTGCCGCATATTCGTCAAGCTCTGCGACTTCTTCAGTCGTGAGCGGCGCGCGACCTTTACTGAAGTCGGGATATGACTTGAATTCAAATTCATCTTCGATGTATGGCATATAAACATTCATTTTATGCATTGCAAGAAAGCGAATGATCTTTTTAAAATTCTCCATTGTAGAAATTTGACCCCGACTGATGTCATCGCTTATCCCCCGCATCCTCATCGAAGGGTAATCGGCAATTGTAATCTCCGGAATTATGTAGCCTGCGTTTTCTTTCCCAACGAGCTGAAGAAATGTCGTAACAGCATAAAAAATACCTGTCTTTGTTCCCGCAAAAATTCTGACGTGTCCGTCATTTGCCGTCAAAAAATATCCTTCATCTGAGGATTGCACGCTATCTCTAACCGCACCCGGAATATCGAAATCGGTATCGACGACGTCGTCGAATAGATGCGCACTGACGACAAGAGTGTTCTCATTTCTATCGGCAGTTAAATTTGTCCCAAAGCGATTCTCCATTTCATCCAGAGCAGCCCTGTCGTTTCCTTCATCGGAAAATTCAACGGTCACCTTGCCGAAGCTCATAGTTGCATTTCTTTCCCGGACATACTTCGGCACCGGCAAAACGCGGACTTCACCCATAATATTGGAATAAAGCAAAGCTAAAACCAAAACTTGAACGCTCAGAAATGTCTTTCGCATCAGTTGTTCCCAGGTTGTCCATAATATTGATGTGTAAAAATCGTGAGCTACGAAATGTCGGGACTCAGCGATAATGAAAAAAATCCGTATTTAATTTTGCACCGGTCTTTGCTCGTAAGTATAGAATCCTTTGCCGCATTTTCTTCCAAGGTACCCCGCTGCAACCATCTTTTTCAAAAGTGGACAGGGTCTATATTTGGGATCCCCAGTACCATGAAACAAAACATTCATGACATCGAGGCATACATCGAGTCCAATCAAATCTGCAAGAGCGAGCGGACCCATTGGATGATTCAGCCCGAGTTTCATTACCGTGTCAACAGACTCTGCCGATGCGACATTTTCCATCACGCAAAAGATCGCTTCATTTATCATCGGCATCAGAAGACGATTCGATACAAAGCCCGGATAATCGTGAACCTCAACAGGCACTTTGTCTAATCTGTACGATAGATTTCGCACTATTTCGCAAGTCTCGTTAGAAGTTGCGAGACCCCTGACAATCTCTATAAGTTTCATGACCGGGACCGGATTGAAGAAATGCATCCCGACGACCTTTTCCGGTTTCAGGGTACCTGCCGCAAGATCGGTAATTGAAAGGGAGGATGTATTACTTGCCAGTATCGCATCCCGTTTGGTTAGGTCGCTCAACGTGTGGAACAAATCTTTCTTAACCTTCATATTTTCAGTAGCAGCTTCGATGACTAAATCCACTTCGCTGACGCCTGCTTCGAGTGAAGTCGATTGGGTTATTCTGTCCAATGCTTCGTTGCGTTGTTCGTCCGATATAGTGCCTTTTGAAACCTGCCTCTCCATGTTGTGCCGGATATATCCCATTCCTTTTTCGACGGCATCGCGCCTGACATCAACCAAACATACGTTGAACTTTGAAAGCGCCATTACGTGAGCAATTCCGTTCCCCATGGTGCCAGCACCGATTACTGCAATATTACAAATGTTCATTTCTTACCTTCTTACTCTTATGCCGGTGGATTTCCCTTCGTTTATGGCTATCGCATCCATCATTATAGATTTTGAGCCCGAGATGTGTGTTTTATTTATAGTGGTACGCGAAACCTTATCCGTAAGTTCACCGAAGATGGAAGCCTGACCTGCATGAGATCGTCTCACACCGACAGTCGATAGATTTCCCATAAAGACCTCTACAACTAGTTGTGGAATGATTCCCGCTCGTTTCACCGCTTTTCTTTGAGCGATTGCTCCGAATGGCAGCGCAGCAGCACCGGTCAGCGCCCCTTGAAATGAGCCGATCGGAGTCCGACAGGCGCCGGCAATCACCACCTGTCTCATAGATACCTCCTTTTTTAGCTGTTCATCGCTTTTAGAAATTCCTTGTTGTTCTTGGTGCCGCGCATCTTGTCGAGCAAGAACTCCATGGCATCGACGGGTGAGTAGTCGCTCAGTATCTTTCTCAAGACCCAAATCCTGTTCAATTCATCCGGTGAAAGCAGAAGCTCCTCATGGCGTGTTCCACTCTTATTGACATCGACAGCAGGAAATATTCTTTTGTCGGCGAGCTCTCGTGTTAGAACAATCTCCATATTTCCCGTTCCTTTGAATTCTTCAAAGATAACCTCATCCATTCTGCTTCCGGTTTCGATTAGCGCTGTCGAGATTATAGTGAGGCTTCCGCCTTCCTCGATATTTCTTGCGGCACCGAAGAATCTTTTCGGTTTGATGAGCGCATTAGAATCAATACCGCCTGACAGTATTTTCCCGCTATGAGGAACTGTCGCGTTGTAAGCTCTGGCAAGCCTGGTGATGCTGTCGAGAAGAATTACGACATCATTCCGGGCTTCCACGAGCCGTTTAGCTTTTTCAAGAACCATCTCCGCAACCTGAGTATGTCTTTGCGGCTCCTCGTCGAACGTCGAGCTTACCACTTCCGCATTCACCGATCGTTCCATGTCGGTGACTTCTTCCGGGCGCTCGTCGATCAATAGAACGAGCAGCCGTACTTCCGGATGATTTCGAGTGATACTGTTTGCAATCTTCTGAAGAAAAATTGTTTTGCCCGCTTTCGGTGGAGAAACGATCATGCCACGCTGTCCCATACCGATAGGTGCGAGCAGATCGATAATCCTCATGGAGTACTCGCCAGGCACGCTTTCAAGGTGAAGTTTTTGGTTCGGATACAGCGGCGTTAAGTTATCGAACATTACCCTCTCGCGAGTAAACTCAGGATCCTCGAAAGTTCACCCGTTCTACTCGGAGAAGCGCGAAAAATTTCTCACCTTCCTTAGGCGGACGAATTTGTCCGCTGACGGTGTCACCGGTCTTCAAACCGAATTTCTTTATTTGGGAGGGTGATACATATATATCGTCCGGGGATGAGAGGTAGTTATACTTTGGAGAGCGAAGGAAGCCGTATCCGTCGCTGTGGACATCAAGAACACCTGCACTAACCGAAATCCCCGGCAGCTCAGGTTGAGCCTGCGCAACCTCGCTTTGTGGTGCAGCGGCTGCGGCGACCGTACTTTGCTTCTCCATGATCTTAAAGATTACTTCTTCTTTCCTTAGCCCACTAAATCCTGGAATCTCAAGGTCCCGCGCCAACTTATGCAATTCTGCAACCTTCATTCCCTGCAGTTCTGCAAGATCTACAGTCATCGAAAATTACCTCCTAACGATTTTGTTATTATTAAAACGTTAAAAAATACTCATAGCCATGGCATCCTCTGCACCATAATATAACTCTTGTCGTGTGGACTAATTACCCTTCGGATTGAAATTCAAAAAGAACGGACTGATATCTTTATGGACATATGAGTGTCTTGTGCCACGCCGCATGCCTATTTATTTGCAATGTAGTTTGGCGGCACTAAATTTAACATCGAATTGTCTAGTAGTGGCATCGTCTCGCCCGCCAAATAGTGAGAACCAGTGATTAAAAGGAAATTATCGTTATTGCTTTGAGATAACGCAACTCGCAATGCCTCGGAGGAATCGTCGAATATTTGCGAGCTTAATTTAATACTATCGGACAATTTCTTCAAATCTTCAGCATTCATGGATCGCCCGCTCTGTAGGCTTGTTAAGATAACAGTCCCGAATCTTTCCCGCAAGCTATTTAACATTGATCTGGCATCTTTGTCCCTCATTGCGGCAAACAGTAAAACGCCTTCTCTTCCGTTCAACGGAGTAAGGCCCCTGATGACTGCATTGATCCCGTCGGGGTTATGAGCGACATCAACGATCACGAAGGGATTTTGGGAGATTATTTCCAATCTTCCCCTATGTGCGGTGTTGCTTGTGATGCGATCGAGGCCTTCGTAAATCGCGTTCCGGCTAATTCCAACTTTGGACCGGCTCAAGAGATTTAGAGCGGTCAGTGCCGTCAGGGCGTTTTGGATTTGGTGTTCTCCCCCAAGCCCGACTCTCAATCCGGGGTATGAAATTCCTGACACGTCTGCTTCAACGGTCGAAGATTCAATATCAATTACAGCACCGCTATGCTTTGCAACCTCATCGACAAAAACAACAGGTGCTCCTTTTTGCAGCCCCACTTTTCGAAACACTTCTTTTACCGATTCGGCTTTAACATTTACAGCTGCGGGCTTGTTCGGCTTGAATATTCCCGCCTTCTCGAAGGCAATTTTCTCAAGCGTGTTTCCGAGGATCTCGGTATGGTCAAAACCTATCCCGGTTATGATTGAAATAAGGGGATCGACAATATTGGTCGAATCCAATCTCCCGCCCATGCCAGTTTCAATAACAGCGTAATCGACTTTTCTATCGGCAAAATACTTGAACATCATGGCGGTTATCGCCTCAAAGAAGGTGGCACGCAATTTCACGATTTCCGGCTCGAAGAACTCCGTCAGATTTTCGATGTTCTCTTCGGATATCGGCTCGCCGCCGATCTTGATTCGTTCCGTGACGCTTATAATGTGTGGAGACGTGTACAGGCCGACCTTATATCCCATGGATGTCAACACGCTTGCGACCATGGCACAAGTGCTTCCTTTCCCGTTCGTCCCCGCCACGTGAATAACCTGCAATCCGTCGTGAGGATTTCCGGCATATTCCATCAATGCATCGATATTCTGCAAATCCATCTTCATGCCGAATTTTTCCAGGGTGAATAAAAACTTCTTTGCTGCTTCGAATGACAAGTCGTCTCCGTTATTTTTCAACAACAGAACACTGCCGTTAGTTCACTCGCCGCGCAATGTTCCGAAGGTTCTCCTGCCGGAATCATGAATATCGCAAGATTATGCCGCGCTTCCGGGGAAATCACGGGGAAATTTGTGAAGTCTAAAGATGCGGCACGCTGTTCATGTTGACGTTTACCTTTCCGATAAGGTCGCTGATTTTGTTGACGCCTAACCGGGAGAGATAATTTTCAACCCCGTCCAGGAATTCATTAGGCACGTCGGGCTTCGTAAAAAGTACCGTTCCGAGTTCTACTGCCGTCGCACCGGCCATGGTGTATTCTACGACATCCTCCCAATTGAAAATTCCTCCACTTGCAATTACAGGAATCTTCACCGAGTTGAACACCTGGAACACTTTGGCCATCGTCAGCGGTTTGATCGCCGGTCCCGAGTAACCGCCGGTCGCGGTTTGAATCTTCGGCTTTCGACTGTATATGTCGATCGCCATTCCGACGTAGGTATTAGCCACAGTCACGGCGTCAGCGCCCTCGTTCTCGGCGGCCTTTGCAAAATCAGAAATCCGAGTCACGTTAGGAGTAAGTTTCACAATAAGGGTTCGCTGAAAGATCTGGCGCACCCGCCGCGTAATTGTACCCAGCGTGTTCAAATCTGTTCCGAATTCGGTGCCGCCTTCTTTTACATTTGGACAGGACAAATTAAGCTCGAGTCCTCCAATATCATCACAGGCTGAAAGCTTTTCCGCGAGGATAACATAATCTTCGACTCTTTTTGCTGCTACATTTGCGATGAGGAGCGCACCTGATTTTTTCAGCTGCGGGAGTTTCTTGCTGATGAAATTTTGAATTCCTATGTTTGCAAGGCCGATCGAGTTAAGCATTCCGCAGGCAACCTCGGCAACTCGCGGCGGTTCGTTGCCGACTTTCGGTTTAAGCGTGAGCGACTTCGAAACAATTCCTCCGAGCGTCGATACGTCGAAATAACTGCCGAGCTCATCGCCGTACCCGCACGTCCCCGAAGCAGTCATCAAGGGATTCTTGAGCTCCAACCTTCCGATGTTAACTCTCAGATCAGGTTTCATTTCACATTATCGGTCTATATAAATTCTATTTGCTGGGATTCAAAAACCGGTCCATCTTTGCATGCCAAAAAATAATCCGTCTTTCCGCGAATTTTCACCGGACACCCCTGGCAAAATCCCGTTCCGCAAGCCATCGGAGTTTCCACCGATAGGTAAGTCTGAATTTCGGGGCCTACTTCCCGTTGAAGATAAATAAGCATCGGCGTTGGTCCGCAGGCAAAGATTTTTGAAGGCATCCTTTCGACCTTATTGGAAGTATCGTCTTTCATCTTTGTCTTCATTAGCTGTGTTACCGTTCCATGATATCCGAACGAGCCGTCATCGGTAGCATATTGAACAGAATAGCTTCCCAAATCCGCTATGTGACTTTTCGTTCTTGCGCCGTAGAATATCTTTAATAAGGCGCCGGCTTTTTTTGAGAATTTGGTCAAGATCGGAAGGAGCGCAGCGCCTGAACCGCCGACAACTACCCAAATTTCTTCTCCACGTGATGGCGTTGGAAAACCGTTCCCTAACGGACCGTTCAACCTGATAACTTCGTCCGGTTGCAGACATGACAATCGTTTGCTTCCCTTTCCGATTGCGGCATAAAATAACGTGATGCATTCTTCATCAATATCGCAAACTGAATATGCCCGGGGAAGCAGCGGATCAAGCACTCCGGGAAATGACGCCATGACAAATTGACCGGCCCTTACGGCAGAGGCAATCTCCGGCGCGCGGAACTTCGTGAGAAATTCTCTCTCTGCAACCGATTTTGTTTCGACGACTACCGCCGCCTCAAGGCATGGTACGGACACCAGCTGCAACCCTCCTGATTCTTTTCCGCAATCCTATTTCTCTAACTTTTTAGGTTCTGCCATTGGTTTTTCGTGGTTCGCGAGAGAATCAATTTGCGGACGTTTCACAACCCCGAGCGAATCCGTTACACTGTTTGAATCCACCGGCACAACATCCTTCGGGGACGGCAGCACAACGGGATGTCCCATTCGGGGTGGAGGGGCTTGTGCCGCCGTTACGCCTGGACCTTTTGCTTTCGATGTATCAATAGCCGTTGACTTTGCTATGCTGGCGATTGAATCGGCGTCTCGCTTTCTCGCGGCGGCGCTGTCTCGCTCCGCTTGTTCGAAGCCATTAACTGCGAGAGTCACACTCGACGTCAACTCGCTTGATGGATATTGCTCCGCTAATTTCTTGTAATACACAAATGCGGAATCGCGCTGCTCCATCTTAGTCTCATATACCCAGCCGAGTGCGTACAATGCACGCGGAACCACAGGGGACTTGCCGTCTTCTTTCATCAAAGTCTTCAATATCCTGATCGCAGAGGAATCGTTGCCCGAATTAACAGAATCTATAGCCGCATCGTACTCCACTTGAGAAGTATCTACAATGTGAGGCGGCGTTGTACCCAAGAGCAAGCTGGCGGAAAAGGCAAAATTGGATTTCGGAAAGCCTCTCGTTAACCGGTCCAAATACTTTCGACCTGTCGCCGTATCGCCGGACGAATAAAAGTATTCGCCCAACGTGTACAACACGGAAGAATATAGCTTTGATTTGGGAAATTGTTTGATTAACGCTTCATATCTCTTGACTGCTGAGTCGGGCATTTGAAGCTTGAACATAAAAAAACCTGCAAGTGTCCGCTCCGCATCCGCTGCGTGCTCATAGAGAGTGTCTATGTCTGCTTGCGAATGGGCAGCTGTGGAATCTTTCTTACCGGCAGATGAGACTGTGTCCGTGTATGCTCGCGAATGGGCAGCTGTGGAATCTTTTTTACCGGCGGAGGACACTGTGTCTATGTTTGCTTGCGAATGGGCAACCGTGGAATCTTTTTTATCGAAAGCTAACAGAGCTTTGTGGTATGAACTATCGGCAATCGTGGCTTTATAGCTTGCCACAAGAAATTCCTGAAGCATCGATGCCATTTCTGACGCCGTGGAACTTATTGGAACTACCGCCGGATGAGTCGCGCATTTTTGAAAAAACTTCAGCGCTGTCTGAAAGTCGCCGACCTTGTAAAGATAAACATTGGCAAGCCTGTAAGCGCTTCGTGTCGCAGCCTCGCTGGTCGCATAAGCCGTGTCGATTCTCTGAAATTCCGTCACCGCGGACGAAACGCTGCCTGAATCGTAAAGCACCTCCGCCCGTTGGTAATCGATCATCGGAAAAAATTGAAAATACTTGTCGTCTCTCCTGAGTTTTCGAAGACTTTCCAGTGCGGCATCGAACATCTTCGATCTTCTTTCGTCGCGTGCCAGAAAATATCGCGAGTAAAATTTAAGCCTGATATCCTTTGCTTCATCCCATGCTTTTCCATACTCGCGCATTGCAGCATCATAATTCTCTACATCTTCATATAATCTCCCCGCATTGCAGTAATATATTGCCGCGTCATCGTCCTTCGAAAAGGTTGCCGCGGAATCTAAATAAACGGCAGCAGTTATGCTGTCCCCTTGCGTGATGTAGTAATCTGAAATGTTACTTGCTGCAAGCGCAGCAGTCGGCAGGTCACTTTGCTTCTCCGCAAGATCGAGCGCTCCCGTCAAGTCTTTGAGACCGTTTTCGTACTCGCGGTTCCTTATCTCGATTGAACCGTAGTACATTTTTGCTTCTGCAAATCTTTTGCTGTTCGGAAACTTTGATTGCTCCTCGATGAATTTTCTTCCGGCAGGAACGTTATCGTCTTCATAGAAATAACTTATCCCTATTATGAAAAGACAATTCTCGACATATTCCGAAGTCGGATAGAGTTGAAGAATCTTGGAGGCTTCCACGATTGCGCCCTCAAAATTTTGTCTCGCAAAACTGCTTGCGGCAAAAGGTGCTTGATCTCCGGCCAGGGAAGCGATGCGGTATTCCATAAGGTTGGTTTTGACATCGTTCATCGCAACATCAAAGTCATTTTCGCAGTTGTAATAGGTGTTGAAGTATGCGGTAAAGTCTTCATATCCGTTTTTAACGGAACCCCAAATGAAACAGCCGCCGAAGACCATCGACACGAGGACGACGACAAGAGATGTATTAATTCTTGTATGCACTGAACTACAATATAAAATTGCGTTGATACAAAATCATAATCAAGGTGAGTAATCTCCACTTATCGCTTGGATGTGCCTTCATCAAAAATTACCGTCCCGATACCATGGGCAGCGTGAATTTAAACTATCTAGAATGCCTGACCAAATATACTACAACCTGATTCACCGTGCCATCAAGGCAATTTTGTTTCTTTTTCGCGTTCGTGCGGTTAATTACTCCTGTGGATCGGCTTTCGATTTGCGAATCTATCCGGGTTAAATTAAATTTCGATGCCAATCATAAACTATCAAAATATGGAGCGTTTCAAGATCAGCACCGAATCGGACAAAAACACAAAGACAGCGACAGAGCCATTTAACCCGTGAGCCCTTTTATGATGACAACAAAGGTTGAAGTTCACGGTAAGACGCTCGAAGCGAAAAAAGGCGACATCACCGATTACGATGGAGATGCAATCGTAAACGCTGCTAATAATAATTTTTGGATGGGGGGCGGCGTTGCGGGCGCTATAAAACGAAAAGGCGGAACCTCTATCGAGCAAGACGCTATGAGGCTCGGTCCGAAACCCGTCGGCGAAGCCGTCATCACGCATGGCGGTAAGTTAAAAACACAATTTGTGATACATGCTGCCGTCATGGGACAGGACTTGCAAACCGATTCCGGCAAGATCCTGTCGGCCACACGCTCTGCCCTTAAGCTTGCCGAGTCGAATAAGATAAAGTCGATCGCTTTCCCCGCTCTGGGCACAGGAGTCGGAGGCTTTCCTTTACCTGAAGCAGCAGCCATCATGGTGACCGAGGCCGCATCATTTCTAATCCACGCCGAATCACTGAGCGTCATCACCTTCACATTGTTTGACGAGGAAGCTTACGAGATTTTTGCAAAGGAGATTAAAAGCCTGAAGAAATGAACCGCTGCAAAGATTACATCAGCCATTACGAAATTGACGCCGAAGAATTCGATTATTTCGAAAATCCGAGCTCTGCGGATCGAGCATACGAAAAGCTGTTCAGAAAATTCATCTCTAAACTGGCGGGCGGGCAAAAAGATATCGTTGACATAGGGAGTGGCGGAGGCTGGACTTCCCAGATCCCGACATGATAAAATTGTATTTGTGGACCTCTCTACAAAAAATCTAACCGCTTTGAGATCCGCTTCATCAATTCCCGTCTTAGCTGACGCTCACCGCTTGCCGTTTAAGACCCAAAGCCTTGGCTTCATAATAGCCTCTGAAATACTTGAGCATCTGAACCACCCGGGAGATGCAGCTGCAGAGATTTATAGAGTTCTAAGAGAAGGCGGGAAATCCATTGTCTCGACTCCATATAATGAAAAACTTCGATATACGCTTTGCATCCATTGCAACCGTGTTACTCCCATGAACGCGCATTTGCGCAGCTTTGACAGGCAAAGCCTGTTGTCGCTATTTCCGTCGGAAAAGAAAAGCTGCTACCTCTTCGGAAGCAAAATACTCGCATTAGTCGGCGCCGCAAAGGTCTTCAGCAAACTGCCGCTTTGGATCTGGAGATTAATAGACTATCCTTTAATCCGGCTCACCGATAAAGCTCAACACATCGTGGTTGTGGTACAAAAATAATCTTATATAGATTCGCTAAAGGTCGATTTCGATTTCTCACGACACACTCGCTGTAGGAGAGGCATGCCGACAAAAACGAATTCGTCTTGAAGACTAAATCTCCTTTTTGGAGGGCATCAGGAGGATTCCAATAACTTTGAATACAATTTCGTCATTTCCTCGGCGTCCGCCTTAGCTTTCGGGTAATAAATGGCCCCATATTTTTCTACCATTGGTCTGAGGCTGTTATACGGATCGCCGGTTAAAAAAACTGTCGGCGAAGACATGTTCGGTCCTTTCTTCCTCATGAGATGAAGGATCGCAATCCCCGGCAGGTGCCCGGGTTTCACCTCATCTTTAAACTCGTTATCGAGGATGATCAAATCGAACTTTCGCTCGTTAATGGAATTGCGTGTCACAATACTGTCCGCAGCTTCTTCTATTTTCAATTCCGCCTTTATGTCGGCGGCGACTTCAGAGAGAAGGAGCTTTTGCACGCTTCGCTGAGAATCGTCATCGTCTGCAATCAAAATAGAATATCGTGCCATGTTATTTCAAAACCGCAGTGATTGTTCCGCCCGCTGCAACATCTTCACCGTCGTATAAAACGACACTCTGCCCCGGGGTAACTGCCCGGCGAGGCTTATCAAACACCACTTCAATTTTGTCGCTGCCCTTTCTTTTCACAGTGCAATAAGCTCCGGCGTCCTTGTACCTGATCTTTCCCTTGTACAACCTTTCTTCTGAAATGTCATGGTACTTAACCATGTTGATGTGCTCGGCCACCAGTCCCTTTGCGTACAAATCATTCTCGACACCTGCTTCAATAACATTATTGACGGGATCGATATCTTTAACGTACAAAGGCTCTTCGTGGCTTACGCCAAGCCCCCTTCTTTGACCTATAGTGTAAAAAGCGTAGCCGCGGTGTTTGCCGATGACCGCGCCGTTCAATACAATATCGCCATTGTCTAATTGAGTTTCCAGCCCCGGGACAGCGTCTCTGAGAAATCTCGTGTAATCGTTGTCTGCAACGAAGCAAATTTCGTAGCTCTCGGGCTTCCTGGCGCTCGCCAGTCCGTACGTCTCGGCCATGGTACGCACTTCCGGTTTCGTCATCTCTGCAAGCGGGAACAAAGTCCTGCCCAGGCTTTCCTGAGTAAGCCTGTACAGTGCATAGGATTGATCTTTAGAAATATCGGCCGCCCTCGAAATTACAAATCTTTTCGTCTCACTATCGAACCGCACTTTTGCATAATGTCCCGTGCAAATATAATCTGCGCCAAGGCTGTCGGCTTTCTCGATGAGATACTCCCATTTAATCTTCTCGTTGCATATGACACACGGGTTCGGCGTCCGGCCCGCAAGGTACTCCGAGACGAATGCGTCAATCACCTCCATTTTGAACCGGTCGCTGAAATCGAAGACATAATGAGGGAAATTGAATTTGCTCGCGACGCTTCGCGCCATGTTGATGCCGTCGAGTGAGCAGCAGCTTGAGTCACGATTGTCGTTGCCGCCAACGTCCTCATAGTTATACGTCTTTATGGTCACACCAACGATGTCGTATCCCTGTTCTGCCATGAGAACCGCCGCAAGAGACGAATCTACTCCACCGCTCATAGCGACGATAACTCTTTGCTTATGTACACTGCTCGCACTCATCAGTTTAAGTTAAGGAACTCGGATCGGCAATAAAAGGAAATCATAGGTAGTGTTCTAATTTCAACTTTCTGCAATACCCCAACAGGGATATCTTAACCGTCAAGTCCGCAAAGACTCGCCAAGTATTTTGTTAATAATAATCTTTGCGCATCGTGGCGTTTCCCGCTCATCATCGACACTATATAGAATGCGGGATACCGCAAGGCGGCACTTTGCGGTTTAAACGTTCTTATTCTGAAACGGAAATCAAATTAGGACACTACCAAATCCTATAAAAAGCCCACCCATGTCTTCATGGATGGGCAGTATATAACGTAATCTGCATGCGGCATTATTTTGTCAGCACACGCCGCTAAAGGCAGGATTACTTACTAATTGAAAGACTTCATTTCGTCAGCAACATCTTCTTAACCTGCATAATTCCCGGGGCAGTAAGGCGATAGAAATACACTCCGCTTGCAAGACGCGAACCATCAAATCTGACAATATGTGTACCAGCATCTTGCTTCTCATCCACTAAAGCAGCCACTTCCCTCCCAAGAACATCATAAACTTTCAAAGTGACACGACTGTTTACTGACAACTGATAACTGATTACAGTTGACGGATTAAATGGATTGGATAATTTTGTTCCAGCAAAAAAGACTTCGGCAGAACAGACTTGATCGGCTGCTTAATCGCCGTTACCTCTGAGAGCGGTGCACGCCAGATGCCGCCTCGCTCCTCTCCAACAAATACGCTCGAGTCATTGACGAAAAGTGATAGGACTGTCCATTCCGGCAGATTCTGTCCGACGTTCGCCCAATTGTTGCCGTTGATTGTGGAAACGTAGAGTCCAGGCTCAGAACCGGCATACACATCCTGACCATGCACAGCTATCGCGTAAACCTGTGGATCATTAGGATTTCCGTTGCTATAAGGCGACCAGCTTAGACCGCCATCGGTAGAACGAAACACTCCCCCCGGAGGATTTGGAGGCGATAGCAATGAGTATGGCCAGAGATACCTCCCCGCGAATATTTCAGATCCCGCGGATGCTATCGCATTGATATCGTCCAGCAAGTCGTTCACCACTGCCCATGTTTCACCATTGTCTGTCGATAGAAATATCCCACTGACAGTTCCGGCTAAAACGTTTGAACCCGATGTGGCTAATGAGGCGAATGGCGGCAAGCCACTCATATATTTCCACGTTATACCATTATCTGAAGAGATGAAAACTGTTTTGTAGGCGCGACAAGCCGCAATTAGATTCGGGCCGCTTTGAATCAGCATCGATGGATCGGATGTATCCATAACACCTCCATTCAGCGTATTCCAGGTTCCACCGTTGTCTGACGAAACAAATATTCCGGATTCTGTCATCGCATAGATTTTGTTGCCAATAACTGCAACTGAGTAAACTCCAGGAACATGCAACGATGTGTCGGCAGTCCAGGTTGTGCCGTAGTCCGTGGAGGAAAACACCGAGTTGTAGTCCATCTCCGCGCAGACCACGGAGCCGCTCCCCGCAATAGAAAACACTTCTGACGAGACAATTCCGGTTGACGCCTGCATCCAGCTTTTGCCGTTGTCGGTGGATCGAAATACTCCGTTGCTGAATGTAGCCGCAAATAGGGTCGTGTCCTCCACGGCGATAGAAAATACCTGGTTGCCGGGCAAACCGTTGCTGATGCCGCTCCATGTCGCGCCTTCATCGGTCGAAAGGCAAACTCCGCTCACTCCGCTGGCATAAGAGTAGCCGCTATCCATGACGACACTGAAAAGTATTCCACAGGGTGTATTCAGCTGACTCCACGAAGATGGTCGAGTCAAATGCCCCGATGCAATTTATGACCTTATCTGCTTGTGTAGTCGTCATAATATTCAGCCAGTTATTACCATCATCTGTCGTCTGGTAAACGCCTCCATAAGTTGATGCAAGAAGTTTGTTGCCTTCTATTGCCAATCCTGTTACTGTCCCGCCGATTCCATTCTCGATAGTGACCCAGGTTGCACCATCATCGGTTGAGCTGAACATTCCTTCACCACCCGCAAAAATAATGGAGTCCTTGACCACAAATGCGTTTATGGTATAAGTAAAAGAGGAATCACGTTGAGCCCACGTCTCGCCACCGTCGGAGGAAACAAGAATCCCTTTATCAAGAGTGCCAGCAAAAATCACCGACCCTTCGATTGCGAAACAATAGGTGATGCTGCTGTTGACATTTTTCCATGTAGCACCATTATCTGTTGATTTGCAGATTCCCGCCTCGGTTCCGGCAAAAATGCCAAACTTGTTTACACTGACTCCCTGCACCATTCCAGGCGAGCCGGCATTGAGCTGCTTCCATTGAGCTGAAGCTTGTCCCCCATAGGTAACAGAAAATGCTGCAATGCAAAAGAGGATCATCAGCTTGTTCATGTCTGACCTCCAAATCTCATTTGATTACTACCATCTTTCTCGTCGTCGGGTAATTTCCATATATAAGCTGGTACAGGTAAACTCCACTTGCCAATCTTGAGGCGTTGAAATTCACGCTGTGATCGCCAGCGCTCTGGACAGCATCCACCAAAGTTGCGACCTTTTCTCCGAGTATGTTGTATACCTTTAGTGTCACCTGGGACCGCATCGGAATAGAATAATTGATCGTGGTTGTTGGGTTGAAAGGATTGGGATAATTCTGCTTGAGCTGAATCACTGCGGGAACAACGGGCACTTCCGGTTGATCTATCCCGGTAACTTGAGAAAGCGGTGCACGCCATATTCCTCCTTCTTGACTGATTCCTACAAAAATACTCGAATCGTTTATATATATGGAAGAGATCCCCAATATTGGCAAGCTCTGCCCCGTATTAAGCCAGTTGTCACGGTTTATGGTTGACGAATAAAACGTTGACGGATAAAAAACCGCGGCGCCCTGGGTCGTCAAGCCGGCGAAGACGTCCATACCACGGACAGCGACTGCCCATACCTGCGGGTACCCGTATCCGGGCAGACCATTTACGTAAGATGACCAGGTTTGCCCGTTATCCGTTGAGAGGAACAGTCCTCCAGGAGGGGGCAAGATAGAATCAGTAAGAGGCACTGGTGGTATATATCTTCCCGCCGCGACAGTGGAGCCGCTTGCGACGAGGGAGGTGATGTCTGTCAGGTTGCTATCGAGGTCATACCAGTCTTCACCGTTATCGGTAGATCGATAAATTCCACCATCTCCAGCGGCGAATACATCTGTGCCCGTAGTTGCCAAACAAAAGATTCCCGAAGGACCGCTATTTGAAGGGCTGTTATTTGCAAGCAACCAACTCACACCTCCATTTGTAGAAAAATACACCTGACTTGAAGCTAAGACTAAGTTGGTTCCACTTTTGACAATGGCCCTCGCCCACCCATAAAAGTGGCTCCAGGTTTTTCCAGAATCGGACGAGGTGAATATTCCACCCTCAGTTGGGACATAAACCTCTGTGCCTATCACAGTTACTCCCCATATGTGACCTGTACCTGTTAGGCCAGTGTCTGCGACCCAAGTATTACCGTTATCTGTGGAAGAAAAAATCGAATCATAACTGAACACGGCATAAACGTTAGCCCCCTCTCCTGAGATCGAAGTAATATCTGACCCAACGATTCCGTTAGATGCGTACGTCCAGTTTGCACCGTTATCCGTTGACGCATAAACACCGTTGGCGAAGCTCGTGGCATACAAGTCTGTGTCCGCAACAGCAATCGACAATACTATATTATCGGGTAAACCATTGCTCATGCTGTGCCATGTTACACCCTTATCTGTGGATAGCATCACTCCGTAATTGGTTCTTATATATGAGTAAGCGCTGTCCATGACAACGCTCATAACTGTTCCTGAATACATTGGATACTGGGTACTTGGCCAATTCCACGTATTACCATCATCGGTCGATCTGATTAAACCGCCGGCCCATCCTACGAGGATGGTAGAATCATAAGCCCCAATCGAACTTGTCGCATCATTTATGTCGCCGGTGCCGGTAACGTTTGACCAGCTATTTCCTCCGTCAGCAGATTTGACGACTCCAGCCAATGTTGAAGCGAATAGTTCCGTACCGACCAATGCTAGCCCGGTCACCGTCGTTTGACCATATCCCAATCCGTTTTGTATCGCTACCCAGGTCGCTCCGTCATCTGTTCAACCGAAAAATGCCGCCTCCTCCTGCATAGATAACAGAATCCTTCACTACCATGTCAAGTATATTTGAGGTTAGTGCAGAATCGGGGTTTGTCCATGTCAATCCACCATCTGTGGATTTGCGTATACCATAATAGCACCCGGCAAAAATCTCCGAACCTTTTTGTATAAAGCAACTTGCATATGCACCATTTACATTTGTCCACATTTTTCCACCATCGGTGGAACGATAAATGCCCGCGTATGTTCCAGCGAACTCAGTGGAGCCGATCACTGCAACACCCCACACTTGCCATGGACTACCGACATCGAGCTGCTTCCATTGAGCGTTAAGGTGACAAACGACTGCTAAGGATAAGACCATGATGCAAAGGAGAGATTTCTTGCTAAACTTAAGCGCTAAACGATTACGCATCACTTTCACCCTGATTTTATGACTGAGTAAACTATATCTACTTCGAGAAAACGGTCGATAGAAAACTGGCTGTTTTCTCCCTGACGCGATACCTTATGCGGCTAAGCTAAAACCTTCGTCCTCAAAAGTCAAGCGTTTGACTTTGCAAATTTGTTAAGCTCAGATTAGGTTTTTGTTTGTACTTGCCCAATAAGTTCGAGTTTAATTCTTACCCCTTTCCCACGCAGTTCCCACTTAATTCCCGGTTGTCTCCCACACTACTTGCGCATTACTTGCGCTATACTTGCGCTTAAACCTCAGTTAGCCCCCAGTTAAACCAGGCTCACAGCCCTGTTCCGGAGCCATATCCCTGGCTTTTTAAATAGGCTTCTTCCCCCGTGATTGCCCAAAAGCATCAATTCGTGATCGCAGATCTGGTCGTGCCTGCCGTTACTATGACACCTTTACGGAATCTCGACCCTGCTCTGATCGCCGATCATGAACCGCTGCACGCGCGGCTTGCCGTCCGTCCTGACTATCTCGACGTCGTTTCCGAGCAGGCTTCCCTCTATCCTCAGTCCCGCATCGACAATCTTGCATCCTCTGAATATGATGCTGTATTCCACTTCGCTGTTCGACATTTGAGTTCCGGCGCCTATCGAAGTGAACGGACCGACGTAGCTATTTTCGATGACCGCATCTTTACCGATAATTGCCGGTCCCCTGACCTTGCTGCAGATTATCTTGCAGCCTTTTTGCAGTACAACTCGGCCTGCGATGTCGCTGTGAGAATCTACTTCAACGTCAGCCTCGACACGCGCATCGGTATTTTCTAGTATGAGCCGGTTGGCTTCGAGCAGATCGATCGGCTTACCCGTGTCCTTCCACCATCCGGTTATTTCAGAGAAGCCGACTTTGAAGCCATGGTCGATAAGATACTGATGGGCATCGGAGATTTCCAATTCGCCGCGCTCGCTCGGCTTGATAGCGTTCACTGCCTCGAAAATATTCTTGTCGTAGATGTAAATTCCTGCGACGGCATAATTGCTTTTCGGGTGATCCGGCTTTTCTTCAACCTTGACGATCAACCCGTCTTTTATTTCCGGCACCCCGAATCTTTCCGGATCCTTCACTTTCGCAAGAGTCAGAAAACAATTTGCGCCGCTCTTTTCAAATGCATCTATGTACCGTTTGACGCCGCCGACCACCATGTTATCGCCAAGATAGAAGACGAACTTATCGGATCCGATGAACGGCTGTGCGATCTTGACGACATGCGCCAATCCAAGCGGTGCTTCTTGAGGAAGGTAAGTTATCTTCACCCCCCATCTGGAGCCGTCGCCGATTGCACGAGGCACTTCGTCGCTGTCGGCATTAGTTACAATGCCGATCTCGGTGATTCCAGCCGACGCCGCCGCATCGATGGCGTAATGCAAAATGGGCTTGTTTGCTATCGGAATAAGATGTTTGTTCTGAGTATGAGTGATCGGTCGAAGGCGTGTTCCCCTCCCGCCGCTGGCAATTAGTGCCTTCAATTGTCCTCCAGGATTTTTTTTATTTCTTTCAGCCGCGCTTTTCTGAATGCGTCGTGCTCCACTTTAAGAAGCTCCTCAACACCCAGCAGCGACCATGATACATAAAACTGCAAAAGTTCAGGCTCATTTTCAAGCGCTTTAACGTGCTTTCGGATTACGCTCACATCTCCACGTTTCAATGGTCCCGTCAATGATTCCATACCGAAGCTGTTTGACAAATTCTCGAATGTGGATTGCAAAAGACGCCTGAGCAGGCTTGTTGCATCGCTTTCTCGTACGAAACCTGAGATCAACAGCTTAGCGCACGTCACCGCAACGATGGTCGAATTCGAAGCAAATGCGCCTGCGAGATGGAGACGCGTTCTTTGGTTCTCTGATTTCAAAACAAGCAGCTTTGAGTTCAATTGCCCCACGATCCTTCTTGCGACCGTTTCCGCCCCTCGGTCACCGAGAAAATCATAATATATTCCTCTCGCCGCTTCCGGTTCAAGCTTATTCGCAAAGGATGCTATCGGATGAAGTGCGCCGACTTTTGCTCCTTTCCTTTTCAGCCCTGACAACGCATCGAGGTCCGTTGCACCGCTCAAGTGGAGAACGACTTTCTTCTTCCATTCGATGTCTTCAAGTTTTGATAATTGATCCGCAACCACAGAAATTGTGTCATCCTGCACCGCGATAAAAAGTACATCAAAATCATTTGATAATTTCCGAATTGAGCCGGCGATGCGAGTTCCATGAAACGCTCTCATCAGAACGGGTGACTCTTTGGCAGATTTCCCCTTTCGAACAATCGTACTGCATCGCCATCCGGCCTCATTCAAAGCCCGCGCAAGACTGGAGCCCGCCCTTCCTGGTCCAACAAGGGAGAAAACAGCGGCCATTTTGGTCACGAGAAAACTGCTGATAAGTACCCGACTACCCCAGACTTATCCCCACCGGAATCCCCCGAATTACAGTGATAAAGAATATCGACATTTTGATGCCCAAGCTGGATAGCTGCAAACATGCACGACGATATCGGACCGCCTCCGCATGCTTCACACCGATGACTGCCAAGCCCCTCTAAGAAAGAGTTGGGGTCCCCATTTTTTATCTCATCCACACAACGTTTGTCTATCTCGTTAGCCGTTTCGTAGTCGTAGTAATGTGAAAGGTCCGAGCTCGCCACGACTAAGACGTCGTTATGCTTCGACAGATCGGCAATAACCATACCTAGAATTTTACAATAAGAAGGCTTCTGATCTCCCATAACAATCGGAAGGAGCTTAAATTTTTCAAGTGTCAACTGGAGGAACGGAAGCTGCACTTCCAGAGCATGTTCAGTCCTGTGACCCGCATGGGATTCGATCGCGCTCTCGCCCGCCTTTTCCAGAAATGCTTCTCTAAGACTCCGGTCCACCTCCACCTCACCCAACGGAGTCGAATATGCTTTACCCGGAAAGACTGATATCCCGTCAAAATACTCACGATGACTTGGAGATATAATGATCACGCTCTTGAATTCTTCCTTCTCAAGCAAAGAGTAACCATGAGCTGCTGTAAATCCACTAAATTGATATCCCGCGTGAGGCGAAATAATGCCGAATGGCCTGCCTCTCAAAGAGGATTTGGCTTTCTCTCTTGCGCTATTTATGAACCCCGTTACAGTTTTTTTTAGCTCATTTTTTTCAGAGGGATAAAAAAGCCCCGCCACTTCAGGAGGACGAACGTAGTCATGCTCCTTTAACAATATCCCTCTCCGACTTTTTGTGCTCACTTTCACTGAATACTTCGGCTGTAAAGACATAAATATTTACATCCGCCAGCTTATAACAATCTTTGTCCAGCCCTGCTTTCACGCATGTGTATTCAAGGAACGCTTCTCTGTCCCAATTGTTTTCGGCGGCAACCTGCGGCAGCAACAATCCATGATAATATCCCTTCTCGACCAGCAGTCCGTGTTTCCCTACCACGACTTCTTCAACGCATTCTATCTTCCTCAAGGGCGAGAGCACGGAGACTTCCACTTCAATATCTTTCAGCTCATTTTCCTCTAACGACTTAAATCTTGGATCGTGGACCGCAGCTTTTGCTCCGGTCTGTGCCACGGTCTCAAACACCGGCAGGTGCGCCTCGATATAACCGATACATCCCCGGAGTTCTCCGCCTTTTCTCAGCGTTACAAATGCACCTGCCTTATTCAAAAGTTTCGGATCTTTCGGGACGCCGGGACGATACGATCTGCCGGATGCCGCTGCCTCCGCCGCTTCCCGGGCAATCTTCAGAAGGGCAAGCTTTTCGTCCCGGTTAAAATCGAAACCTAATTCCATACGCCTGGAACTTTCACGCCGCATTTCGGGCATTTCCCATCAGACAAGCTGTTCTGCAGAATTCTAAAACCGTTGCGTTCGATCAACAACGTATTACAGGCTTGACAATAGGTATTTTCGAAGTTTCCAACAGACCCTGAAATGTTGCCCGCATAGACGAAATACAAGCCGGCTTCTTTTCCGATGTCGGCAGCCCTGAGCAGAGTGCCCGCCCCGGTGTTCCCCTGCCCCGACATTTTATAATCCTCATGGAATGCGGTAACGTGCCATGGTATCTCCGGAGAAACGGAAGCTATGAATTTCGCAATGCTCTTTATCTCTTCCTTATCGTCATTAAAGCCCGGGACAAGCAATGTCACAATCTCGACCCAAAATCCTTTTTCCTTCAGGAGGCGAACCGCATCAAGTACGACACTCAGCTGCCCTCCAAGCTGCCTGTATCTTTTGTCATCGAACCCTTTCAGGTCAACTTTGTACAAATCGACATAAGGTCTGATAAAGTCCAGCACCTCGGGCGTTGCGTTGCCGTTTGAAACATATGCGCCATGGATTCCATAAAGTTTTGCCAATTTGAATATCTCGACGGACCATTCACTCGTTATGAGCGGCTCGTTGTAGGTCGAGACGAGCACGGGAGATTTGTAAGTCAATGCAAGTTCGACAAGTTTTTCGGGTTCAACGGCTTCCGGTTGGCCGACCGCCTCCGGATCACGAAGTGTCTGGCTCGTGATCCAGTTCTGGCAATACGCGCAATGGTAATCGCAGCCTAACATGCCGAAGCTGAGCGCATTTCTCCCGGGGAACGCATGAAAGAACGGTTTCTTCTCGATGGGGTCAAGCTGGACGCCGGCGGCGTAACCGCGCGGAACAAATAATTTACCGTCACGATTGAATCTCACCTTGCAAATGCCGTCGCGTCCCGGCTTGATCTTGCACCGGTGTCCACACGCGTAACACAAAAGCCACCCGTCATTCAACTTCCTGTAGAGTTCACCCTCGGCAGTACGTTCATGGAGAATATTTTTGAGAGTTAGGATCTCGGCCATCGGTTTCTCCTCAACTAAAATTTTAGCTTATTAACCTGAGAAAGTCAACCTGTTAGATCGGGCAGACCGACCGTCGGATTTAAAGCAGGCACCGCGCTAATCATTAAAGTTTGATTTATTGCTTCCGAATTAAAATAATGGAAGTACCATGTTTTGCTTTAAAATAGAGGCAGGAGATGCAATATGAAACGACTTCTAATTGTTACGGGATTAGTGTGCGCTTTTAGCGCCAGTGTTAGCGCGCAATTATCCGCGCCAAAAGCCGAGGCTGTTTACGGAGGAAGTATAAACGCCATTACCGCCATTCCATTAACTTCGACAACGTCACGAGTGTTCATTTCAACTCAAAGTGCAAATTCGATATTCTGCGCCGACATGACGACAGGCGACACCAGCGCTCCAGCCTTCGACAAGTTCATAGTGATGCCGGGAGCGGGAGCCAGCGGGAGTTTTGGAGGCAGCATTACTCAAATCGCTGCTCATGAGGCAACGGGAGATTTATATTTTGTTGCTCAAATGGGAACTCTGGAAAAAACAAATCCTTCAGGAAATCAAGTCACCACTATAGAGAACGGCGGCGTTGGAACCGTCAGCATACTAAACATTTCAGATTCACTTTCATACACATTTTTTAATGACGCTACCGGCTTGAGATATGCGACACTTGACAGCACAGGTAAGATTACCGATGGCAAGTATTCACCTCTGAAGATAAGCGGCCCACCTCAGAATAGCCTTTCAGGGTACGCAATTTGCGTCAGCCCTTCGAGCAAACTTCTATATATGGCAATCCTGCCATTCATAAATAATCAGGATACCGCCGCAGCGCCAATTTTATACGCAACGTCGGATAAGTACGATTCTTTTTCTTCCTCGACATCCCTTTCAACAGTAAACACGTCCCCTCTCGCAAGCGACTCCGCTCACTGGACGGCATTCGCAATTGGAAACGATGGGACATTATTCTTCGGCGGCCACAGCAGCTTCCAACAAATAGTGGCTTACTCGAAGGACGGCGGAAAGACATGGACGATAGATTCAACTCACTTTACAGGAATGACCGGTCCCAATTTTGCGTTTTCCAAAACAGGTAATACCTACACAGTTTATTTCACTACCATTTATGCAGCTTACGATTCAAGCACCGGATTCTCAAGCTGGAGCCAATTCGGCAATGCAGGACTTGAAACACACCCGAACGACGGAAGCGTTTGTATCGACCCATTAAATAACAATGTCGTATACATGACAACGGATCAAGGACTTGGAGCTAGCGTGAACGGAGGATCCGTTATCAAAGAGATTGATGATGGAATCACCGCACTTCAGATAAACGGACTTGTCCTCGACAGCACAAAAACGAACGGCTGGGTCGCTTCAAAAGCAGGGCTAAGACATGTTACAGATTATTCATCCAGTCCCGTTTGGTCCGTTCCGATTTTCCCGAATTCCGACGGCGCCCCATATTATTCAGTGGCACTGATAGGCAGGGATGCAAACTCGGTTTATGTCGGCAACAACAGGGTGTACAGAACCACCGACGGAGGCTCAACCTGGACCATGGTGTTCGACGCCGAGAATCCACCTTACAATTTTAATGAATTTACGTACCCTTTGTTAGTTGATGCAATAAATGTGAACCCTTACGACACTAATATGGTGATCGCCGGATACACTATGCAGAACGGGGAATCGCAGGCAGGCGCTTTCTATTCCACCGACGGTGGGACGAACTGGAGCCAGTTACTATGTTTGTCGGCATCCATCGGGGAGGATGTAAATGCAACAAGCCTGATTTTTACGCATGAAAATGACAGCAGTGTAGCTTACATCGGAGTAAGATACGACTCGTTGATCTCCAACGCCGCAGCGAGAGGAAGAAGTATCTACCGCGCGGTATGGAACGGAGACTCGTGGAGCGTAAGGCAGGACATGAGTTCTTCATATACAAGCACGCATACCGATATAACGGCTTCAATATACGCCATGGCTTTATCTTCAAGCACTGATACGCTTTACGCCGCGGGCTCAGATGAATCAGGCTCGAATGTGAAAATATACTACAAAGTGCTTGGTGGGCCCGACTTATGGACCGAATTACCCACCACCGGCATATCCACTCATGCGGGAAACCCGGCTATAGCGTCCTCCAACGAAATTAAGGCGATGGCCATCGGGAACGATACTCTGTATTGCGCGATCGACAACAATATTTTCATCAAAGATATCTCATCAGATACATCGTGGACGCTCGGCTGCGCATATGGCGTTGGGGATGCGATAAATGCCTTATACTATGACGATCTCCTCGTCGGGACAGGTACAGGTCTTTATGGACAACACATCGCGGCTCCCTCTACGGCAGTCAAGAACAAATCGACTTTGCCTGATAAATATGTACTGTACCAGAACTACCCGGATCCATTTAACCCGACGACTGTCATCAATTATCAATTGCCGGTTGTCAGTAATGTGACGCTGAGTGTCTACGATATACTGGGCAGGAAAGTAGCGACATTAATTAATGCAAAACAGAATGCGGGAGTTCACATCGCGGTATTCGACGGAGCAAGTTACTCCAGCGGGGTGTACTTCTATAGAATCGAAACGAACGGCTCTTCTGAAACTAAAAAAATGCTGCTGCTGAAATAAATCACGGCTGCAAGCCTTGTGATGGTTCCTTTCCTTCGCAAGGCTTCTATTTTTTTATCCATTCTTCGAGAAGTTTTTGAAGCTCGTCGTCGCCTATCTTTTGCTTCGGGCTGTCCCCCGATCTTATCCTCTGCCGAAGTGCTTCATATAACGTTATGGCACACGCTACCGAGACGTTCAAGCTCTGCACCATGCCGAACATAGGAATCTTAAAAACAGTGTCGGCAGAAGATGCCGCCTCGCCCGACACCCCGCGATGCTCATTTCCGAAGACGAGAGCTATTTTCCTGCTTAAGTCCATCTCGTAAAGACAAATCGAGTTTTCGTTGACGACACTCGCGCCTATTGTAAATCCGGCTGCTCTCAGCGATTCGTAACATGCAGCTACAGATTTGAATTTCGTTCTCCTTATCCACTTATTGGCACTTGCAGAACTTTTTCGCCCTATCTTTGGGAATTCTTCTTCCGTGTAAACAAGGTTGACCTGCCTCACTCCTACCGCATCACATGTCCTTAAAATCGCGCTGACATTGTGCGGATCATGGACATTTTCCAGCACGATTCTCAAGTCGGGCTGAGTGTGCCGTAATGCGCGCGAAATTCTTTCGACTCTTCGCTGCGATTTCATTCTCGATAGACCTCCAACATGATGACCGAGGCAAGTATGAATATCCCGCCTGCAATTTGCATCCAATGCAGCGTCTCTCTTAGAATCATAAACGAAGTAACTATTGCAACGACCGGCTCCAGGGTTGAAACGATAACTGCGGTCGAAGGCACAAGGATCCTTAGACCCGTGAAGTAAAAATAGTAAGGTATCAACACTGAGGAAAATGAGAAGGCTGCAAGCGACAGGAATTCCCCATTCGTATCCATTTTCATCTGTGTCTTTATGAACAAGTCAAGGATTACCCAGAATATGCTTGCACTGAGCAGCGTGTATGTTAAGGCAGTCCAGATTGAGTACTGTTTGCACGCTACCTTGTTAAAGATATTGAAAAATGCGAAACACAATGCCGACAATGCTCCCAGGACAATTCCCAGCGAAGTTATGTGGACATCTTTATTGAATAGGCCGAGCATAATGGCACATCCCGACAGCGATAATACGATTACCGATATTTTTATTCGATCTATCTTTTCCACGCCCATGCAAACCACATACGCCGCCACAAGCACAGGCGCAGTATATTGCATCAGTATGGCAATGCCGACATTTGTTTCTTGTATCGCGGCATAATAAGTATAATTCGATCCTGCCACGCCAAAGATTCCAAGAAGGAAGAAGTCCCCCATGTCCACCGGTTTTATCATGAGCAAATTGGGATTTGTCACTAATAAAACCGCAATTAAAATAACCGACGCTATCATTACGCGGGACTGGACAACAACCAGCGGTGAGATATTATGTTCGAATAAGAACTTCGCTGCCGTTCCCGACGAACCCCAAAAAAAGGCGGCAGCAAAAATACTCAGGTATCCGCGAAGGCGCACGTGCCTAACTAAGAATTTTCATGTTCTGCAATCGGGTAACTATCAGCTGTCCAAAAATACATGACATTCTTGCAGCCTAAATGATCTTTTGGACTCATTGCCCAATTTTCAATATCATGTTATCGATCAATCTCGTTTCCCCGAACCGGACAGCTACCAGAGCAAGAATCTCCATCCCGCAAGGAGAATTTCCAAAAAGTGATCCGATTTTTTCTATTCTATCGAATGTAGTTGGATTAACGAAGCTGATGTAGTCGATCTTCCCTTCCGACTCTGAATTGATCAGCTTTACCATCGCTGCACGAACTTTTACGAGATCATTTTCCCCGTCTACAATCATGGATTCGGCAAGATTGAGCGATTTGTAAAGGACGGGCGCTTGCCTGCGCTGCAACGGAGAAAGATAAATATTGCGTGAGCTTAAAGCTAAACCATCTTCTTCACGCACGATCGGTGCAACCACAATCTCCACATCGAAGTTTAAATCTCTCACCATTTTTTTAATGATAAATGCCTGCTGGATATCTTTCTGTCCGAATACCGCGACATTCGGTCTGACGATGTTAAACAGCTTCGCCACAACAGTCGCAACACCTTTAAAATGCGCAGGCCTGAATTCCCCTTCAAGTACTTCAGATGCTTTATCGACTTCTACAAACGCTAAATGCTCTTCAGGGTACATTTCTTCATCAGCTGGGGCGAAGATTAAATCTACGCCGCGACCCTGCGCCATCTTTTCATCTCGCGATGGATCGCGCGGGTACCTGTCAAAATCTTCTCCCCGACCAAACTGCGTCGGGTTGACATAGATTGACATTACGACTGTCCCTGCAATTTTCCTTGCTTCATCCACAAGGCTCAAATGTCCTTCATGCAAATATCCCATGGTCGGGACGAAGGCAATCTTCTTTCCGTTGGCACGCAGCTCGCCGCACAGGCTCTGCATTTCTTTTACCGTGGAGACTATCTTCATCGGCTCAGATGATCTTCTTTCCCAATGCCGATGCAATTACTTCGACCGCAAACTCCGAAGACTGATTCTTGATGTCGAATATCGGATTCACTTCGGTCACTTCTAAAGAGCTCATGCAGCCGCAATCGGCAATCATCTCCATTATCAAATGTGTCTCGCGGTAGCTTAATCCGCCAGGGGCAGGCGTGCCGACACCAGCGGCTACAGACGGATCAACCGAATCGATGTCGAAACTGATGTGAAGCAAATCGACTTTCTCTTTAAACTCCTTTAATACTTTGCCGATAATTTTGTGCGCACCGTATTTGTCAATGTCAGCCATGGTATAGTGAGCGATGCCGGTCCTTTTGACGATTTCCTTCTCCGCTGTGTCGATATTTCGAACGCCTATCAGAGCAGCATTCTTCGGATCTACTTTTCTGAAATCGCCGCCGATCGTCGTCAATTCACGAGCACCTTCACCGAGCACAGCCGCGAGAGGCATTCCATGTATATTTCCGGATGGAGATGTTTCGTTTGTATTCATGTCCGCGTGCGCATCGATCCATAATACACCGACGCGCAAGGCACGCTTGCGCGCGTAATTCGACAAGCCGGAAATAGTCCCCATTGCAATAGAATGGTCGCCGCCTAAAACCAGGGGAAACTCGCCTTGTTCCATGATGCTTTCGACTTTGTGCGCCAGTATCGTAGTCACCCGGACAATTTCGGGAAGATATTTCAACTTATGATCGTCGATGTCCTGGCTTTCGGGGATGTTAACATGAATGTCGCCGTCATCGAAAACCGTCTGCCCTATTTCCCTCAACCTCTCTGCCAGCCCGGCAATACGCAAAGCCGATGGTCCCATATCGACGCCGCGTCTTCCGGCACCGAGGTCCATCGGAACGCCGACGATCCTGATTCTCATCTTAGTCCCGGCATGTCCGATTTAGGATTCCAACAAACCTAAAAGTTGCGTCAGTCTTTCCTTCAGCTCTTTTCTGTGAACGATGAAATCCACAAAGCCTTTATCCAGCAAGAACTCCGAGCGCTGGAATCCGTCCGGCAGATCTTTCCCGACTGCCTGTTTGATGACTCGAGGTCCGGCAAATCCTATCAGCGCCTCCGGCTCTGCGATATTGAAATCGCCGAGCATTGCAAAGCTCGCTGTAACGCCTCCGGTTGTCGGGTCCGCGAGAATTGAAATAAATGGAACACCGGCTTTGTGCAATCTTGTCAATCTTGCGCTCGTCTTCGCTAACTGCATAAGCGATATTGCAGCTTCCATCATCCTCGCGCCGCCGCTTTGCGAGATGAGAATGAGCGGACGCTTGGCCCTCACGGCTCTATCGATCGATCGGGCAACTTTCTCACCGACTACCGAGCCCATACTCCCGCCGATGAATTGAAAGTCCATACAGCCGAAAACAATTTTGTGCCCGCCGATTTCACCTGTACCCGTACGGATTGCATCGGTTAAACCCGTTTTCTTCTGAGCTTCTGCAAGCCTCTTCTTATACGACTTAGTGTCAACAAATTTAAGCGGGTCGTTGGATTTCAAATTCTTATCGGTTTCTTTGAAGGATCTTCTGTCTAACAAAATCTGGATGTACTCTTTGCTCCCGATTCTGAAATGATAACTGCATTTGTTGCACGTCCATAGATTGTCCTCGAGTTGGGACTTGTGAAGCATCTCACCGCATTTTTCGCATTTCACCCAGGACCCTTCCGGTAAATCCTTCTTCTCAGCAGATATGATATTCTGAGTTGAACGCTTGAACCATGTCATTAATTCTTCTCCAATCCAATTTTTACACTGGAAATCTTGTCCAGCGGATTTCGCTTCACTGCGACGAAGTTATTCAAATATAATGGTACAAGAGACCTGACGTTTGCGAAATCGCCTCTCTTGATTCTCTGCCCTGCGAGGATTGCCACGTGTCTTGCAGAAGCGATCGAGCTTTTCAACGAGTCTTCACCGAACTTAGCTCTCACACTCCGATGCCGTGAAAATTCTTGAACGCCTTCGCCGACAAACAAAACATCTGAATCTGGATATGAGGCTCGTTTGTCTCCGGGAGAGAATTCTGCGGCAATGTCTGCGGCTTCGGCTGATTTATAATTCTTCATCAAGGTTAATTCTTTACCATTGAATTTAAATGATGCATAGTAAAATTCCTCCGCTCGCGCGTGCAGAATCGGCACCAGAATTCTGCCTTCGTCAAATCCGCGCATGCCGGAAGCAATCGCATCAAGCGTAGGAATCGCAATAAGCTTCTTGTCCCCCGCGAAGGCAATTCCCTTCGCAGCGCTCAATCCGATTCGCAAGCCGGTGAAGCTGCCGGGTCCGTTCGAAACTGCAACTGCGTCCAAATCGCCGTACGTCACGTGTAAATTGGAAAGCAGATCGCATATCATTATCACAAGCCGCTCGACATGCACATGAGGAATACTAAGCGACATCTCGCCTAAAATGTCCTCTCCTTCGATCAAGGCTGCGGAACATACTTTCGTCGCAGTCTCTATGGCAAGAATTCTTGGCATCTTTATCTAATTTCAGCTGCAAGCTTTTGCGCTGAGAACCGATCAAAAGCGGTTAAGATGTTGTAACTTTGCGTTTGTCGTGTGCTTCTCCGTCCCATGATCCGCTTTTTTATGAAAGGCGCTCAAACATCGCCTTCAACGAAGGCCACGGTAATTTCACGCGTCGTTTCATTAACCACAGACATCTTCACATCATACCGTTTTGCCGGCATGAGGCCGTTTAACTTTTCCGCCCATTCGACCAGGCATACTCCGCCCGATTCGAGGTACTCGTCAAAACCGATGCCCAGGATTTCATCGATGCTCTTCATTCTGTATAAATCAATGTGAGATACCGGAACCCTGCCATGATATTCGTTTACAATAGTGAAGGTCGGGCTGTTGACAACCTCCTTCGTGTCGAATGCTTCGCACACTCCCTTCACAAACTGCGTTTTGCCGGCACCGAGCTCTCCGTAAAGCGCGACTAAACTTCCGGGTTGAAGCTGTCTACCGAATTTGTTTCCCAGTTTGATAGTTTCGGCTGCGCTATTCGATATATAAATTTCCATCGGGAGCTAAGATTATCACCTCGGCTCTAACAACACGACCGGTAAAATCATTTCATCGAGCGAAATCCCGCCGTGCTGGAAACTGTCGCGGTATTGTTCAAGGTATTTGTGATAGTCAGTCGGGTACACGAAGTAAAAGTCCTCCTTCGCAATTATATAGTTTATCGTGACGCCTCGCCTCGGGAGCATAAAATCTTCCGGGTTCTTCACAAAAATAGCTTGTTTCTCGTCGCATTTCAAATTGCGCCCGAATTTATAACGAAGGTTCGTAGAAGCTTCTCGATCACCGAGTACTTTAGAGCCCCTGAGACTCCTTATACTGCCATGGTCTGTCGTGACGATCACAGTCGCACCGGTCCCGGCAAGTGCGCGGAAAAGGTCTATCAGATAAGAATGCTGGAACCACGATCGCGTCAAAGAACGATATGCGCTTTCGTCCGGAGCGATCTCTTTTAAAATACTGGAATCGGACCGGGAGTGTGCCAGTATGTCAACAAAGTTAACCACGATGGCTGTCAAAGGATTACGCGCGAAAGTTTGAACGTTCGAGACGATATTTTTCCCGAATTCGGGATCGATAATCTTGATATATTTCGGCTCAACTCTGATCCTTTTTCTCTGCAGCAAATCGGTCAGAAGCTCTTTCTCATAGCGGTTCCTGCTGGTGTCATCGTCGGAGTTTCCTTTATCCCAGACTTCCGGATAGCGCTTCTCCATCTCGATCGGCATGAGCCCGCTGAAGATCGCGTTGCGGGAGTAAGGAGTCGCTGTCGGTAAAATCGAATAGTAATATTCCTTGCTCACTGCAAATGAGTCTCGCAAGAAATCCTCCATAATGAGCCACTGGTCGAGTCTCAGGCAGTCGATTATGATCAAAACGACCGATTTGCCCGGCGTCATCTTCGGCATAACGTAAGTTTCAAAGACTTCATGAGACAACTTGGGCCGGTCAGGCTGCTTGGTTATCCAGTTTCTATATTCATTCTCAACATACTTTCCGAATGCAGCATTTGCAGCCCGACGTTGATCCATCAACGATTCTTTCAACCCCGTTTCGGGATGTGCATCGACTTCCATTTCCCAGTGAGTCAGCTTTAAATGCACGTCGATCCAGTCCTTGTAACCCAGATCGCTGTCGATCATAGCTGATATTTCGCGGAACTCGGAGACATAATCTCTTGAAACACGTTCGCCGGTGATTCGATGGCCGTCGATTATTCTTTTTGCCGTCAAAAGAATCTGGCTCGGGTTCACCGGCTTCGTCAAATAATCGCTGATCTTTTGACCGATAGCCTCTTCCATCAGCGACTCAGCTTCATTCTTTGTGATCATGACAACAGGAATTTCGGGAGCAATTCCTTTTATCACTTCTAGCGTGCTTATTCCTCCCATGCCGGACATCATTTCGTCCAACAGTATCAAATCGTAATTTTCGTCGCGGACATTCTGTTTCACAAGCTCGATGGCATCCTGGCCGTTCGTGGCAGTATCGACTTCGAATCCTTTATCTTTAAGAAAAATCACATGGGGTTTAAGCAGCTCAATCTCATCGTCAACCCATAGTAACTTTCGTTTTTCCCCGTTCATACTTTCTCCTCTTTGATAGGAATTTATCAACGCATATCGTAAGAAGCAAACCGTGAGCATGCACGCAGTTAAGTGCCGACAGATAGGCAAAATATCGGCGGTTGCTGTATCATGATCGTCATATTTCCCCCAATGGAGAAAGGACAGCCGAATGCCCGGATAGCGGAAAAGCCCAAAGTGTAAGCAGGAGCAGCGTGGATAGCTATTTCGTCAGCATGGGCTTCGCCGACGAATCTTTCTACGTCTCCATAGAGCAGATAGATAGACCAATAAAGATGGAAAAAAATAAAAGAGATACTTGATCGAAGTCAGGTGGACAGGCTTCGAAAAACTCTCTACGGTGCAAATTCTTTCGCCTGGCGGCGATGATCAATTGTTCATACAAGGAGTCTTATGCCACCTTATACCAGGTACGGTCTCCCGGAGGAAAATTCGTTAATAATCTGAGCGAGCTGACATCTATATTAACGTCTGAACTGACCCTACTGTCAAGAAATGAATTAAAACTTTACCGTGACATCTTGCTTATCGGCTTCTGCTACTTTGAACATTTCTTTGGGCGTATAGTTGAGCATTCTCGCGATGAATACGCCCGGCAGCTGCGTTATGCGTATGTTAAACGTGTTCACTGAATCGTTATAAAATTCACGCCTGTCGGCAATCTGATTTTCTATGTCGGTGATGCGGTTCTGAAATTGGATGAACATCTGATCGGCTTTAAGCTCTGGATAATTCTCAGAGACTGCAAAAAGCGATTTCAAAGTCGAAGACATCATATTATCCGCTTGAGCTTTTTCGGCCACCGTGTTTGCCTGTGCGTACGCCGACCGTGCCTGCGTAACCTGTATCATCACATCCTTTTCAAAATTCATATATCCCTTCACGGACTCCAACAACTTTGTCAACTCATCGTGGCGTTGTTTTAGTAGACATCGATATTGCTCCAGGCTCTGGCGATATCGTTCTTCAGGAAAACAAGGCTGTTATAGATCGACACGAGATACCCGATGATAACGATGATGATGAGAACAAGAAGAATTAGCACAAAGATTAAGATTTCCATGATAGTATCCTCATAATAGATTTGATATGTAAAGTACTCCCATAAATGCCGTAATGAAAATAATTATTCCAAAAGAGAGCCCGGCGAGCATTTCCCATTTTTCTTCGCCAGCCTCGTAATTCTTGCGGCTCTCCGAAATAATGAATGGGATGTACTCCGTGCCGCCTTGTATAACAAGTTGTTCTGTTGCTCCATCTTTCCTGATAGCAGCAGTTCCAAGAATGAAAACGGTGTCATTGGGTGCCAGAAATTTTTCCACGTAACGTTGGTCGCCAGGTTTAGGAGAATAATTCTCCGACACGGCATCATCCGCATTGGCAGGAGTGCCATCCTGATTCAGCATTCCCAATTCTCTATCTGAAATCTTGATTTCAGCGCCTTCCGGATCGACCATGATCTCGCCTGTTTCGTCATTGAGCCAAAAAGGAATCTTGAAAGCCGGGCCAGCTACCTCCTCCCATGTGCCATCTTCATCCGACTCTGAACCGTTCTGAACGGAATATATTTCCAATTGGCTCAGACATAACACGCACGGCGATTTAGAAAAAGGCGTCGTCAGAACGTTTTTCGAAACGATCGTACCGCTTATTTCCACCGCTCCCACAGCAACCGATCTAATCTTTGAGCGCGGAATATTGCGTAAAAGCTGCAGCGCGTGCATTTTTGCAAAACCAAACTGGAAAAGGACAGACCCAACGATAACGAGTGGATACGCCTCGATCACGGGAAACTGAGGTTTATCCATGAAATATACAATTGTCCCGGCGATAACCCACGCCACGGCCGGATATCTAAGGATTGGAACTGTTATGAGGCTGAAGCCGATAACTAAATATATGAAGAATGCTGAGGCAGAACCGCTCACCAAGAGCGTTAACGACGGGATGGCAAAAAGGAGAATAAGACCGAAGACAAATTTGCCCCCGGAATTCATAAGTGCAGATAATTGATCCTCCACATTACTATCGGAAATAAATCTCCTGTAGAGAAACCACGATAGCAGCAGGCTTAGAAGAAAGACCAACATATACCATAAGGAGGAGTCCATTTTGTCAAGACCTTTATTAAGTCAGCACTTTCAATGAATTCGATAATTCGAACATGAATTATGGCACCGCTTGAGGTGCAGCCGCCGCAGTTTATACCGGATGTGCGGGTGGCTGTCCCATGTATCCCGGAACAATTACGCTCCCCGAGATCATAAGCGTGGCATGATGCCTGAGTTGCATTAACCCTGGCTCCATAGCCATTCCAACGCTTCATTTCTCGTTTTGAACGCCTTAATCTCCCGCTTGGTCATTAATGCCACCGTCTGCAACATCACTGACCGCAAGCTGTCTGCCCCAATGACAGCAGACGCTTTTATGTACGGGGTGTTGTGAGACGCATATTCAGTGACGGCTGCGGCGCTATCACGCTCATACGCTGCATTTGTCACATCCGTCAGCAGCAAACAGCTCTTCAAAGGAAGCGCGGCAATATGTTGTTCCGCCTCTTTGAAAATAGCCTTGGATTCTGCAGGAATCGAATTTGATACGTCCACAATACAAATTTGCCTCCCGTTGTATGATATCTTTTCAAACGGTTTCACAAATGTCTCCTCTTGTCTCGCCCAGAATTATTCCTCGTCGTGTTTTCTAATCCGGCTGGCTAAAAGCTCGCCGCCGTGGTAAAATCTGATTTATTAATTGCCACAAGCATCCTCTTAATAATGCTTACTGCGTTATTTTTCTCTCGTCGCAATTTCAAAACGCTAATAATCGCGTTGAATACCAGATATCAATTGTCCCTTCTACACGACGATCGATTTGTAGAAGCGTAAGTCCTGCAGCCTGGCTGCCATTCTCTAATGCGCGCTGAGCAGGAGTATTACCTGCCTAAATTCAACTTCATCTCAGAAATAATAGTGCCATATGCAAACGCGGGGCTTGTGTTCGCTGCATCTCCGGAGCCCCTCACCTGGCATACCATCTCCTCTTTCGTACAGTACATCAAGAGTTTAAATATATGAGGAGATTGTCGAAGAAGCAACGTCCCCAAAAGGATGCGAGTTCAAATTTTGAAGCACCCCCTATCGAGTCACATCTATAAGAGCTTCCTGTATGACTGTAATTCTTCCCGTCGATTCGATGTCGTCTTTGGATAGGCCGCTTTGAGACCCTGCAAGCTTTCAACCACGACATGGGAGACGATCAGGCGCGCATTCTCCTTGTCGTCCGCCGGTACGATATACCATGGTGCTTTTTCGGTACTTGTTTCACTGAGGCAATGCTCGTACGCATTCATATAGTCCTTCCAATACTTCCTCTCTTTAATATCCGACTCGCTGAATTTCCAGTTCTTCTCCGGGTCATCTATGCGATCGAGGAATCGCTTTCCCTGCTCCTCTTTCGAAAGGTGAAGGAAAAACTTGACGATGTGCGTTCCGTTCCGATGCAGATGATCCTCGAAGTCAACAATAGAGCGATACCGCTGCTTCCAGATTTTTCCATTATCAAGATCATCGCGCTGAATATTTTCGTTACTGAGCAGCTCCGGGTGTACGCGCACGACGAGCACTTCCTCGTAGTAGGATCGATTGAATATTCCGATCCGTCCCCGCTCAGGCAGACATCTGGTTGTTCTCCACAAGAAATCGTGCTGCATCTCTTCGGCGCTCGGCTGTTTGAAGCTGAAAACCTGGCATCCCTGCGGGTTGACGCCTGACATCACATGCCTGATCGTGCCGTCCTTCCCTGCGGCGTCCATCGCCTGAAAAATCAGCAGCATCGCGTAACGATTTGAAGCGTAGTGTACATTTTGAAGCGAACTCAGTTGATCTACTTGTTCTGCAAGAAGTCTGTTATACTCCTTCTTCGACTTGTAAACCGGTTTTACTATCGTAGGAAATTTTCTGAGGTCGATCTTTTCGCCCTCCTTGACACGGAAATCTCTGGAATTAATATTCATAATCATCCTTTTGCAGGCTCTAGTTTCGTCCTATTTTTCTCTTATAACGGACTCAATAAGCAAGTGATCACCCCATGGTGAGTACGAGATGCGGGAGCAAGACGCTTGTTTCCGGCCCATTTCTAAAAGCGTGAGTTTGATATCTTTCTTACGGATCATTTTGTCTCGCAATGCCAGTTATAAACTAAAAGCCATCATGCCGATCAGCGGCTCTCAACTTAATCCTGAAAGTCGAGCCTTTTCCTATCTTGCTGTCTTTAAGAATTATCTGCCCGTCATGGTACGACTCTATTATCCTTCTTGCGAGACTCAGCCCGAGGCCCCAACCTCTCTTTTTCGTCGAATAACCCGGTCTAAATATATCGCGCCTGAATTTCATATCGATTCCTTTGCCGGTGTCACTGACATCCAGCGCGATGTAGCCATTATCTCGCGATAGGTTAAATTCAATTTTACCTTCCTTGTTTGCAATTGCATCGAGTGCATTCTTGATAAGGTTCTCCAAGACCCATTCAAAAAGCTCCGGGTTGAATTTCGCACACAAAGATTTGTCTCCTGTGAAAACAAGGGAGACCTTTTTACCTGTATGTGTAATTCGTTTGCTGAAATATGAAAACACGTTTTCAATTGTCTCTGCAACAAGCATATCCTTCAATTCCGGCAGCGAGCCGATTTTCGAAAATCGCATCGTAACTTTATTAAGCCTGTTCACATCCTGCTCAATGTCGGAAATAGTCTCCGCCCTGCGCTTCTCGTCCATATCCGATTTCATTAGCTCAGTCCAACCCATCAGGCTTGAAAGCGGCGTGCCCAATTGATGTGCAGTCTCCCGCGCCATTCCCACCCAAATATTCGACTGCTCGCTGCGCTTGATGTAACTGAACGCGATATATCCGATCAGTATGAAAAGACTTGCAATCCCAAATTCCACATACGGTACGTAACGAAGCTGTACCACTAAATTTGATTCGCCATAATGAACGTAGCTAAAAATCCTGTCGCCGAGTGTCACTTTTATCGGCGGATACTCGCCGTCCAGTTTCTTCAACAGCTTAACCAAATAGTCGTGCTGTTCCTGCACTGTCATCATGGTATCAAGGTCGACATTTCTGATATTTCGTGCATATGGAAGATAGGGTTCGTTGTTGTTGTCGGTTAGAATCATAGGAAAATCTATGGAACTGAGGACGTCGTCAAATATGAAGCTGTAATCTTGAGAAGTATATTCATCGTTGGCCAAATATTGCAGGGATTGGGCATACAGATGCGCTATTCTGTCCTCACGATTTATCAGCTTGTGAACGATTGATTGAGTGTAAAGAAGCGTGCCTGCGGCCATTAAAACCGCAACAACAAGCAATCCAACTTTTATGTTGACTGAGGAAGGATTTGAGGATCGAAATCTTTTCCAAAACTGGTTCATTCAAATAAATATTAATTCCGCCGATTGCCAGTTTCAAGACAAAAGGCAAATCGAGCGACAAACCGGCAGAATAAATAACGAGCTTGTGAATTCCCCTCAATCAGCACCTGAGCGTTTTCGGTTCTCCGCAGCCGGTTCGCATCATTCTTGCTTACCTGTCGTCAAAATGTTAAATTTAATAAACCTGAAATTTACGAACGCTCATGTCACCTGAACTTACGCAAAGAGAAAAAGAAGTTTTAAGAGAAGTCATTCACGATTTCATCTTGACCGCCAATCCGGTTGCATCGAAGTTCATTGCTCAAAAGACCGATATGAGCCTAAGTCCGGCAACGATAAGGCACGTAATGGCACAGCTCGAGGAGTCCGGCTACCTGAATCACCCCCACACTTCTGCCGGAAGGGTCCCGACAGACAAGGGGTATAGAGTATATTTGGATACTCTGATGTCACTCGATACGCTTCACGACGAAGAACGCGCTCAAATAGCATCCGGTCTAAATTCGGCTCTCGACTCAAGCGAGCTGTTGAGCGACGCGTCGAAACTTTTAGGAAAAGTGTCAAAGCAACTGAGCCTTGTGTCGGCACCGTATCTCGGCGATGCGACTCTTACAAAAATAGAGCTGGTCTCCTTGAATTCATCTAAAATCCTCGTCGTAATTTCTCTCGAAACCGGATTGATAAAGACGATAGTCCTGGAAGTGGATTCTGAGGTTGACGTTCAAAGGCTCACGAAAATCAATTCCCTGCTCAACGAAAGATTAGCCGGCTTAAAGCTTTCCGAGATAAGAGAGACGATCTCGGAGAGAGTGGGTGGGTACACTAATGAGAATATCATAAATCGATTCGCCATGATGAGCGACAAGATTTTCGCCGCGATGCCGGAGACCGACAAATTTCACATCGAGGTACCTCAAGGGATATTGTCCCATCCTGAATTTGAGCTGCCGGAGAATTTCAAGGGAATATTGGAAATTCTCGGAGACGAAAATGTCATACTTCATATTCTTGAAAAAGTGGAGCGAGACGAATCGGTTACCGTAAAAGTAGGCTCCGAAAATGACGATGAGAAACTTAAAGACTACAGCCTGATAACGGCAAGGTATCAAGTCGGTGGAGTCAGCGGCACCGTGGGAGTCGTTGGTCCGCGACGGATGCAGTACTCGAGACTCATACCGCTCGTCGATTTCGTTGCTGAAGTTATTTCGAATAAGCTGAATTCATAGGTGTCAATAAAATGTCCGACGACAAAAATCCAATCGAGGAAGAATCATCCGGGATGAAAGATAATCAAGACAAAACTGAAGAAATAAAAGATCAAGGAAAAGACTCTCAAGAGGGTTTCGAGAATGCAATTGAAAACGACCTGGAGAAAATTCAAAAGCAGCTTAGCAAATCGGAATTGCTGATTGGAACTTACAAGGACCAGCTTCTCCGGCTAGCCGCCGAGTTCGAGAATTACAGGAAGCGGGTCGAAGCCGATAAGATAGACTTTGTAAAATTCTCAAATGAAAGGATCATAAAGGAGCTACTGCCCATTCTCGACGACTTCGCGCGTGCTCTCGCAAACGGAAAGCCGAATTCCGAGACCAACACGCCGTCGACGACCGCAGGAGGAGAATCCTTTTACAAGGGCGTCGAATTAATCTACCAGAAACTCTCAAGGATGCTTGAGGATAAGGGAGTGAAGCCGATAGAATCTGTGGGTAAAGAATTCGACGTGATGTACCATGATGTGTTAATGCAAGTGCCGCGGCAAGATGTAAAGCCGCACACAATCGTTGAAGAGATTGAACGCGGCTATACGCTTCACGGTAAAGTTATCAAACATGCAAAAGTCATTGTGGCGGCTCAGGGTGATGATGAGTCTGATACGTCTACGCTGACCATGCCGGAGGCAAAGCCCGCAACAACCGCAGGAAAAGAAGCCGATTCCGGACACGGACAAAAAAAGTCATGAACTAGAAAGTACGAGATGGCAGGAAAAAGAGATTACTACGAAATCTTAGGAGTAGATAAAAGTGCGTCGATAGACGACGTTAAAAAAGCCTACCGCAAACTGGCGATGCAATTCCATCCCGACAGAAATCCGGGGAACAAGGCATCGGAAGAAAAATTTAAGGAAGCAACGGAAGCATACGAAGTTTTAAGCGATCAGGACAAGCGGTCTCGCTACGACAGGTTCGGCCATGAAGGGGTTCGCCAGGGAACGGATTTTCATAATTGGAATAACGCCAATACAAGCGACATCTACAGCATGTTCAATGATATTTTTGGCGCAGGATTCGGCGGTTCGATATTCGACGACTTCTTCGGCGGCGCAACACGAACGCGTTCACGCACCGGATCCTCGACAGGTGAACGCGGAAGCGACCTGAAGATCTCAGTCACGCTGACATTGGAAGAGATTGCATCGGGAGCCGAGAAAAAAATAAAGATAAAGCGACAGGAGACATGCCGCACCTGCAACGGCAGCGGTGCAAAAGGCAGCTCCGGAATGACAACATGCCCGACTTGCAACGGCAGCGGCGAGATACGCCGTGCAACACGGACGATGTTCGGACAATTCGTTAACGTGGCACAGTGTTCGAATTGCGGTGGCACGGGAAAGATAATAAAGGATCCCTGTCTAACCTGCGGCGGAGCCGGACGCGTAATCGGCGAATCGACAATCAAAGTAAAAATCCCAGCCGGAGTCAGCGAAGGGAATTACCTCACTCTTCGCGGCGAAGGCAACTCAGGCAAACGCGGCGGACCCAACGGCGATTTGATTGTAATGATCGAAGAAGCTGCGCACCAGCATTTCAAACGCGACGGCGACAACGTAATCTATGATCTTGATCTCAGCTTTCCCGAGGCGGCGCTCGGCAGCGAAGTCGAGGTTCCGACTCTCACGGGAAAAGCCAAATTGAAGATTGAACCTGGCATCCAGTCCGGGAAAATTCTCAGGATGAGAGAAAAAGGATTGCCACGTTTGAGCGGCTATGGCCGCGGAGATGAGCTCGTGACAATCAATATTTTCACACCGACGAAGCTCAACCAGAAAGAAAAAGAAGTATTGAAGGATCTTGCGCAGTCCGCGAACATCAAGCCACCTTCTCGAAACGGCAGCGAGGAGGATTAGATTCTTGCACAAATCCCGGAAAGGACTCTCACTTCAGGGAGCTCAACGCTGCGACCAAATGAAAAACGGACATTTATTCCATAGACTGCCGCGTGAGGATTGTAATTTCTTTACTATACGGGATCCCGTAAGTGATCTCTAACCCTGGCGATTTTTTGTTCTGCTCTGGGTTCCACTATGCCGGGAATTCGCCCGGCAATCATAAGACTTCAAAGGATCAGCACAAAATATGTTGACGAAATTCACGCGCTGGATTCAGGACAAATTCGGACTCACGAGGAGCGAGGCAGGTATCATTCTTTTTCTGAGCTTCGGGGTCATCATCGGTGGAACCGTAAAGATGCTGCACATCGATAAGTTAACCGAGCGATATGACTTCAGCCAGTCGGATGCTTTTTTTGCCGCGGCGTCTTCAAAGACCGATTCCATCATAGCATCGGAAGAAGATACCTTCAAATCCCCGCAACGGCGGAAAATAAAGCCTTCGATCACGTTACCGATCGATCTTAATAAGGCGTCCGCAGAAGAGCTCGTCGCACTCCCCGGAATCGGAAAGGCCATGGCACAAAGAATCCTCGATTACAGAGCTGTCAACGGAAAGTTCGATTCGGTCGAGTGCCTGTTGAAGGTAAGAGGAATCGGGACCAAGAAGTTCGCAAAGATCAAAGCCCTCGTGAAAGCCGAATGAATGGACCAGTTTAGGATCGTTCTCGGAATTGAAATTTGCAAAAACATTATCCGAATTGCCGAAATTGAGCACCGCGACGATGGATTTTTCCTTTCAAGACTTGCGGCGAAAAATATCGACAGCCTGCAAGTTGAGGAACTTGTTCAATGCATTTCATTTCTGATCAGCGAAGAGGCAATGCTGGGACGCATCGCTTCTGTTGCTATCGACACGACGCTGACGGAAAGAGGCGTCGTTGACGTTGATGCAGACCTGCAGGCCGGGGAGATCGTCAATTTCCTGGATGCAGAAATAGATTTTCAGAATGATTTTAGCTCGCAGAAGTTTAGACCGGCGTACGAAATTACTAAGACAACCGAAGACGGATTCAAGGAAGTTTTCTATGCAGGCATCGACGAAACATTGCTGGGCACCATCAAAGACGCATGCACACGCTGTGGTCTTGATCTACAGTTCATCGACCTTGATCACTCATGCGCCGAATTGGCTATACACAAGCTGTTGAAGGACGCAGAAAACTACATCCTTGTCACCGTGAAAGATCATCACGTTGAAGGAAGCTTCTCCAAGAACGGCGAACGAGTCATTTATAAATATCTCAACTATTCCGACGAACCGTTCTATTTCGTGACTAAGATTGCACAGGACGTTGAATCTGCCGCAAACGAGTACGCGCAAAGGATATATGTGAACGGATCTAAGGTCGATAATTACCTTATAAATGTCCTTCAGAAAAATGCCGACACCCGTTACGAGCTTCTTGTGCCGACATCCAATCTGCTTCTCTCCCCCGTAGTTTCGGAGGATGAAAAATCAATGGCGCATCCCCACTTTTTCTCTTCCGTGATCGGCGCCGCAATAAAATAAAAAATGAGAATCACGGGCGGCCACTTAAGAAGCAGGAAATTACTGTCGATTGAATCGCCACAACTTAGGCCGGCAACTGATAGGCTTCGAGAAACGATGTTCGACATTTTGGTGAATGTCCTGGATCTAGAAGGCGCGCGCGCTCTCGATCTATATGCCGGCACAGGAAGCGTAGGATTTGAAGCGCTCAGCAGAGGCGCCGCGAAAGTTGTTTTCGTAGAAGCAGACCAAAAAATTGCCGGCGTTTTGCGTGCGAACGTAAACGCTTTAAAACTAAATGACCTGTGCGAAATTCGGGTAATGAAAACGGAAAAGTATTTGAAAATATGCAGCGATAAATTCGATGTCGTTTATGTAGATCCTCCATACTCAATCAACGACACGACTCATAGAGTTGTCGAAAACATTATAGCAAGAGAAATCGTCAACGAGTCGGGAATCATCTGCGTCGAACATTCTAAGCGTTATTCTCCACCACCGCGGAATCTTCTTCGCCAGAAACATTTCGGCTCGACAATTTTATCATTCATAAAGCCGGAGAAGAAATGCCAAAGCTGATTCCTTCGGGAAAAATCGCCATTTATCCTGGTACGTTTGACCCGGTAACAAACGGGCACATCGATGTTGCAGCACGCGCATCCAAATTGTTCGACAAGATCATTATCTGCGTGGCTGCAAATTCACAGAAGAACCCGCTCTTTACAGGGCCGGAGAGAATGAAATTAATTAAGGAATCCATCAAAGAATTCAAGAATATAGAGGTCGAACAGTTTGAAGGACTCCTTGTCGATTATGCTCAAGAAAAAAAGGCTCAAGCGATCGTTCGTGGACTAAGAGCCGTTTCCGATTTCGAATATGAATTTCAGATGGCATTAACCAACCGAAAATTGTGTTCTGATATTGATACCATCTTTCTGATGCCGCACGAAAAATACACTTACCTGAACAGCTCGATCGTTCGCGAGATTGCGAAATTCGGCGGGAACGTAAGCCAGTTTGTGCCGGCGCATGTTGAGAAAGAACTTATTAAGAAATTTCGAAAATACTCTCTGTAAATCCAAATTCTCCAACGACATGAAGAATTTCGAGAACGAACCGTAGGAGCAGAAACATTATGCCTTCCATTTCAAATAAAGTCAGCCGCATCGAGGAGTCGCAAACAATGGCAATGGCTTCCCTTGCGAAGAAACTTAGAGCCGAAGGAAAAGATATTATAAGCCTGAGCGCCGGAGAACCCGATTTCCCTACTCCCGAGAATATAAAACAAGCGGCGATTCGGGCTATACAAAATAATTTCACGAAGTACACTCAGAATGAGGGAATCCCCGAGCTTCGTGAAGCAGTCGCAGAAAAATTTCGCAAAGAAAACGGATTGGACCTAAAGGCTTCAAACATCCTTGTCTCAAGCGGAGGCAAACATTCGATTTTTAATGCGCTGCAAGCGATTTGCAATCCGGGAGACGAAGTAATAATTGTAGCCCCATATTGGGTAAGTTTCCCTGAGATGGTAAAGCTTGTCGACGCAGTTCCTGTAATTCTCAGGACGACGGGCGAAAACGGTTTTACATTTACCGCTGATGAAGTGGAACCCATGTTAACCGCCCGGACAAAAGCCATGATAATAAATTCTCCATCGAATCCGACCGGGAGTGTGCTCGATGACACTGTCTTCCGTGGAATCGCACAACTTGCCATTAAGAATGATTTTTTTATCATTTCCGACGAAATTTATGAGAAGATCATTTATGATGGGCACAAACATTTCTCGATAGGATCGATTCCCGAAGTGAAGGATAAAGTAATAACGATCGGTGGCGTGTCTAAAGCCTATTCGATGACAGGATGGCGGATCGGTTTCATGGCTGCGGACGAGGAGATTATCAGCAGCGCCTCAAAGATACAAAGCCAGGTTACTTCAAACGCTTCTTCAATATCCCAAATGGCGGCTCTTGAAGCCGTCCGCGGCGACCAGGTCGCTATTGAAAAGATGCGGGCATCTTTTCAGAAAAGGCGGGATCTAATGTTCGGAAAAATGTTGACCCTTGACGGCTTGAAAACCGTCAATCCTCGCGGAGCTTTCTATTTCTTTCCTTCAGTCAAAGGCTTATTCGGCAGAAGATATAATGGTACTGTCTTGAATAATTCCTTTGATGTTTCGCATTACCTCCTATCGGAAGCTCGGGTTGCGCTCGTACCGGGAGCTGCCTTCGGCTCGGACGAACATATTCGAATCTCTTATGCTTATTCTGAAAAGGAGCTTGTCGAAGCGATCGATAGAATAGATGCCGCAATTGAAAAGCTCCGATGACCATTCCTGTAGTCAAACTCAAACCAAAGGAAGACAAAAGGATATCCGCCGGGCATCTCTGGGTATTTAGCAACGAGATCGGCGCAATCGACGGAAAGCCGGAGGCCGGCGATGTCGTAGAAGTCAAAAGCAAGAACGGCGAACATCTCGGCTTCGGTTTTTACAACCCGAAAACCCTGATTGCAATAAGAATTTTCTCGAAAGAATTTATCGAAGCGGGAAAGGATTTCTTTATCGATAGGTTCCAGACCGCCGTCCGTCTTCGCCATCAATTATTCACCGTGCCATTTTACCGGCTGGCATACGGTGAGAGCGATTATCTACCCGGTTTAATTATCGATAGGTTTGACAAACTTTTCAGCGTCCAGATCTTATCTGCTGCGATGGAGAAAAGAAAAGATATTATTTACGATTCTATCATGGAGCTGTTCTCACCCGCAGCAATCTATGAGCGCAATGAGAGCTCAATGCGGGAACTTGAAGGCCTGCCGCAAACAAAAGCGATCGTCTTCGGTGATGAACAAGCCGTGGACTATGACGAGTCCGGCGTCTGCTTCAGAATCAATCCCCTTAACGGCCAGAAAACCGGATTTTATCTCGACCAACGACTCAATAGAATCTTCTCCCGGCGGTTTGCTGAACATGCAAGAGTTCTCGATCTGTTTTCGAACGAAGGCGGTTTCGCTCTTAACCTGGCGCAGGCAGGAGCCCGCGAGGTCATTGCAGTGGATTCTTCCGAGATTGCGATCAAGAATTTGATGACCAGCTCAAATTTGAATCAACTCAAAACCGTGAGAGGAGAAACCGCAGACGTATATGATTTCCTTGACAATGCCCCAGCATCGGCAGAAAAATTCGACGTAATAATTTGCGATCCACCAAGTTTCACGAAGAGCAAGAAGAACGTGACGAATGCGAAAGCCGGTTACAAACACTTGCATGAAAGCTTGTTTAGACTTCTCAAATCAGAAGGGATATTGCTGACTGCATCGTGTTCCCATCATATTTTCAGAGAAGCCTTCGAAGAAATCGTGCTGACGGCAGCGCTAAGATCTGGTCGAGCTTTGCAGCTATTGCACCGTGCTGGAGCGTCGCCGGATCACCCTGTTTTGCCGGCAATGCCCGAGACGGAATATTTGAAGTTTAATGCTTATAGAGTTTTCTAAAAAAGGGCGAAGGTGCAGAGAAACCGAGTCATAAAGACAAGAGGAGCGAATAACATAATCGCCAGTACAGCCGTACCCTCACAACCTTCCAGCATTTTTATGGAACTATTCAAAATGAAGCGGCGGTTAATCTAAGTGGAGACCGGATCGTCTAACACTATGATGGAAGATTTACCGGTTTTAATTAACTTGAAGGCAGGAAAAATGCACAGGTCGAAGATTTGCACTCGATTGTTATTCGCGCTCATTCTGCTGCCCGTCACCGCCTCAGCGCAGCAGCCAAACACAACTTTTCAATCCGATTCTGAGTATGCATTCATGCCCATCAAAGATTTGGTACCCGATACAACGGATAAGACGAACTCATTAGGCATCGACTTGATGCTGGGCAATAACGGATTCGGCTTGGGTGTTTTCTATATGAGAGCTATTGATGGCACGTTATCATGGACGCTCTCGCTCAGCGCAGCCGAAGCAAAAGCGCCTAACGAAGTTGAGACTTACTATTATGATATTTATGGCAACATATATCAGACCGTCCTCGGCAAAGTGAACGAACTTTTTGACATTCCAGTCATGGCAGGTCTGCAGTATCGGCTTTTCAAGGATCAGATCGTAAATACTTTCCAGCCGTACATAAATGCGGGATTCGGACCAAATATGGTTCTTGCCTTTCCGTACAACACGCCGCTATCCACAAGTTTCTCTAAAGCGCATTCATATTTTGGGGTTGGCGCATATGTCGGTGCAGGCACATATATTAGTCTCACTCCAAACACGCTGATGGGCATAAACATTCAATATTATATTCTGCCTATGTCTAAAAATTATGACATTCAAAGCCTTCAGGGCGAGCCTATGGCAAACTTCAACACATTCTTTCTCGGATTCGATTTCGCAACGCAGTATTGATGCGCGAGCGTTTAATTCTCGGTAGTTCAGCTGCACTCGCGGGACAAATTCAAGCTCGCGCAGAGAAATTGAAGACGCAGGCGATCCCTGACCATTAACATTGGGTTCCCCGCGTTTTAGATTCTTACCCTCACTCTTTCCGCATCGCCTTTTTCAAGGCTGCACCCGTTCTTGATTCTTTGATTTCCATTATTTCCTCCGGTGTACCGTGTGCCACTACCCTTCCACCTTCATCGCCGGCTTCGGGACCAAGGTCGATCACATAATCCGCGCACTTAATGACATCAAGGTTATGCTCGACCACGATGACGCTGTTCCCTCTATTTCTAAGCTCCAATAAGACATCCAGCAGTTTCGCAATTTCTTCGAAGTGCAGGCCTGTCGTCGGCTCATCGAGAATAAATAACACTTCACTCTCGGCGCTTCCCGACAAGTAGCTGGATATTTTCAACCGCTGTGCTTCACCGCCGGATAAGGTGGAGAGCCTTTGACCTAACTTGAGATAGCTGAGCCCGACCCGGTCCAGGAGATTGAGTCGCTTAACTATTTCTTTATTGTCGGTAAAAAATTCCCGCCCTTCCGCAACGGTTAGATCAAGTATGTCCGCAATGTCTTTGCCGCGATATTTTATCTCCAATGCCTCCGAGCTATATCTCTTCCCGCTACATGACTCGCACTCGAGAGTGACATCTGCGAGAAACTGCATCTCGACAACCTGTATTCCTTCACCGTTACATGCTTCGCATCTTCCGCCGCGTTCGACATTGAACGAGAAGTAACTCGAAGTATGCCCTCTTTCACGTGCGAGCGGAGTTTTGGAAAACACGTCTCGAATCGGATCAAAGACTCCGCTATACGTTGCAGTATTCGATCTTGACATTCTTCCCACAGCACTTTGGTCAACGAGCTCGACCGACTGCGGCAGAAAATCGAAGACTATGCTTTTCGCATGATTCGAGGACACCTCTGCGTCTTCCGCTGCGGAAGCCGAAGAAATCTCAGCGTCTTTTTCTTTGATCGCATCGTACAAAACATCATACACCAAAGTGCTTTTTCCGGAACCGCTTACACCTGTTATGCAAACGAACGAATATAGTGGAATGTCAACGTCCAGGTTTACTAGATTGTGCATTGAAGCGCCGCGAATACGAATGAATTTATCAGCCGGCTTTCGTCTTTTAGGCAAAGGAATTTCTTTCTCTCCGCGCAAATATTTCCCCGTTATCGAACCTCTGGATTTCACTAATCCCGAATAATTTCCCTCGTACATAACTTCCCCGCCGAGCGCACCCGACCCCGGTCCAAGATCGATTATATAATCACCGTTCTTCATCATCTCTGCGTCATGCTCGACCACGATTACGGTGTTCTGATACGATTTCAAGCCCTTCAAGATCGATACGAGCCTGCCCATATCGCGCGGATGGAGCCCAATGCTGGGCTCGTCCAAAATATAGGTCGTCGCGACCAGTGTCGATGCAAGACTTGTTGCAAGGTTTACGCGTTGCGCTTCTCCGCCAGACAATGTCGAAGAAAGTCTATCCAGCGTTAGATATCCGAGTCCGATTTGAAAAAGGTAACCGATTCTTTTCCTTAATTCCACGAGAACCTGTTCGGCAATTACTGCACTTTCCCCTTCAAGTTTCACTAACTCGAAAAACTTATAAGCTCTCGCGACAGTCATCCACGCAACCGCAGCAATATTTTGTCCGTCAATTTCCACAGCGAGAGCCTCCTGGCGCAGCCTTGCACCATGGCAGGTCGGACATGTTACATAGCCGCGGTACTTGTCAAGGAAATACCTGACTGAGAAGGAATGAGATTTCTTATCGAGATTTTTTACAAAGCCCTGCAATCCTATGAATGTCTTGTCCCCGTTGACCAGAAAATCCCACTCTTCCGAGGTTAAATCCTTGACGGGGACGTCCAATCGAATTCTTTCTTTGTTCGCTGACTTGAGAAGAGAGCGGCGATACAAATCAAAAGCCGGCGCCGCGATAAGACTTATGCCACCATGCAACACGCTGAGGAACGGATTAGCTGTAGTCTTTTTCCAGTCATAGCCTAATACTGTGCCGAAGCCCTGACATTGAGGACAGGCTCCGTAAGGATTATTGAATGAAAAAAGCCTTGGTTCCGGTTCAAGAAAAGCCTTCCCGCATTTCGAGCACTCGAACTTGTTCGAGAAGCGATGGAGCCTGCTTTCCTGCGGGGCCACAGTCTCGGGCTCCTCATGAGTATCTTCGACATCGACTTCGTAAACAAAAACACTCCCCGCACCATTAAGAAACCCTTGCTCGCAGGCCTCGATTATTCTTTCATTGCTTCCTTCACTGCCTGCTGCAACTCTATCTGCCAGAACGAGAAATTCATTTTCAGGCAAAAATCGGGAGGCGTTCGAATCCACGATGCTGCCCGGAGAATTGATTTCCGCGAACCTGAAGAACCCACGTCTCTTCAAGTCCATGACCGCAGCTTCGCAGTCATTGGCTTTAACATTAAAGAAGATATATAATCTTCTATTTTTCAAACTGCTGTTTATGAAATTTAGAACTAACTGCGGCGTGTACCTCACAATTGGGATCCGGCAATCCGGGCAGATAACCGTTCCCGCCCTTCCGAACAAAAGCCTTAGATAATCGTAAATCTCAGTCATCGTGGCTACGGTTGAGCGTGGATTTTTGCTCAGGCGTCGCTGCTCAATGGCTACAGTGGGGGAAATACCATGGATTGCGTCAACGTCAGGTTTTTCCATTCGCTCAAGAAATTGCCTGACGTAAGCCGAAAGGCTTTCGATGTATCTCCTTTGGCCCTCTGCGTAAATCGTGTCGAACGCTAAACTTGACTTCCCGCTTCCCGAAGGGCCTGTGACCACGGTAATTTTGCCCTTAGGTATCTTAACTGAAATATTTTTCAGGTTGTGTGTGCGAACTCCCTCAAGAAAAATTGAATTGTCTCTTTCGACCTTTGTTGGACTGCTCATAATTTAGTAATTTAATGAAGTGGTGAGATTCTTTCGATATATGCTTTGCGGACAAACTTCTTTCGAAGGGATGCTTTCGGCAAAAGTCAATCGTTCAAAAACTAAAATTTGAAAGTGAAGTCAAGATTTCCAATCCTTTCGCTGCGTACGAGAATTACCGCGGTTGTGGTAATGATTCTATTTGCGGCAGGTCTGTTGATAACTTACTTCAATTCGGTCGCTACAGAAAAGATGCTGACACGTGATACTGGAAAAAGTGCAGAGTTGATTGCAGACGAATTCGATTTTGGTGTCGATACTGCAGGACATGTCGATTCGACCATTCTTACTGTCAATGCCCGGCATGCGCTCAACCTTCTGCACGAGGTAGAATTCATTGGGTTCTATAGAATAAACGGCACGGATTCAGTTCTCTCGCAACCCGAAAAACTCCAATTGATATCTTATGCAGGTAAAAAGATCAGCGCCTCCGAATTCTCTTCCGTAATGCCGCCAATGAAAAATGTGCTAACAAACCAAAATCCAGCTTCGTCAGTCAGAATTTACGATTCATTTTATTCCCTGTCGGTTCTCTTCGTAGGCAACAGAAAGATATGGGGATACGCACTCACGAAGATTTCCCTTCACGCAGTGGAACACACCATCCGCCGCGCGCGATTAACCGGTATCGCAATAACATTGGCCATTTGTGTCTTTTCCTCCATCCTTCTCCTCCTTGCGATGCGATTGACATTTCTTCGACCGTTTGACGATCTCGCGAAAGCGATGCGCGGAGCGGCGGAGGGCGACATGAGCACCCGACTATCGATAATCTCAGGCGCTGAATTCAAGACGCTCTCCTCCATCTTTAACGAAATGATGAGCGAGCTCGAGAAGGCGGATGAGATTGTCAGATCGGAGTTCGAGCTGCAGGAAGAATACAACGCAAAACTTCAGAAGGAAATCGTTGCGGCCACGGAAGCCCTGCGCGAGAAAAGCACTGAAATAATTTCCCTCCAGGAAAAGCTACGCAACTTTGAATCGCAGGCGGCATTAGGCAAAATCGCGTCTAAGCTTGCACACGAGATAGGAAGCCCGCTCAATGCCATTTACACTTCCGTCCAGCTATTGCTGGAAAATGATATCCAGGACGATGTGAGGACAAAGCTTCAGATGATAGAGCGCCAGGTTGAATCAATGATAACCATCATCAACCAGCTTCTGCAAACAAGAAAGATTGCGGTACCATCAAAGAAAAATGTCGTTCTGAAAGATCTCGTCGAAGAAACCCGGCTTGTTACCGAGTCGAGACTGAAAGGAATGCCGATCTACTTAGATATTCAATTAGAAAATCCGTTTGCCGTAATCAACGCCGATCCTGTCCAGATCCAACAGGTGTTGATAAATCTCTTCAACAATTCCGTCGATGCAATAGAATCAAGAAATAGAAATGTTTCAGGAGATCGGAATGACGGCCGCGGAAAAATAGAACTAAAAGCATACGAGGATTATGAATTGCTGGTCTCAGATTTCGGATTTCCTAATATGCGCTTCGACGTTTCGGATAACGGCAACGGCGTCCCGGAAGAGATGATCAACCAGCTTTTCATTGATTTTATCGAAAGCCATAAGCCGAACGGCAACGGACTCGGCCTCGTAATTTGCAAAGAGATAGTCAACAGACACGACGGAAAAATATTCCTATCCCGAAATTCAGAGAGAGGCTCAACTTTTTCAATAATACTGCCGATCGGAAATACCTCAAGCGAGATGTGACATGAAAGACAAGATTGCTGTAATCGACGACCACACCGATTCTCTTAATCTCTTGAGTGAAGCGTTGTCACCCAATTACGAAGTGGAAACTTTTTCGGATCCAGTTGATGCACTCGAAAAGATCAAGTACGGCAGATTCTCAGTTGTCGTGACGGATGTCATGATGCCGAAATTAAACGGCGTCAACCTTATGAACAAAATACTTGAGTCCGCCCCAAACCTGCCGATAATCCTCATAACCGCTTTCGGCACACTTGAGGCAGCTGCGAGTACGATAAGGAACGGAGCCTTTGATTACCTCAGCAAGCCTTTGAATTTAAACGAAATAAGATTGGTCGTGTCAAATGCGGTCTCTCATTTTCACGTCGCGCACAATGCACTTCAAGTTGACGAAACGAAACCGCGAGACGCAAGTGTATCCACCGTTGTCGGCAAAAGCGAGAAGATGCTCCGTGTATTCAAGATTATCGGACGCGCCGCTCCTACGAATTCAAGCATCTTAATTCAAGGTGAAAGTGGTACAGGAAAAGAACTTGTTGCCCGGGCAATACACTCTAACAGTCTTCGCGCCGATAAACCATTCATTCCGATCAGCGTGGCCGCGATACCTGAACAACTTCTCGAGGCGGAATTGTTCGGGCATGAAAAAGGCGCGTTTACCGGTGCCCTCTTTGCAAGGGACGGCCTGTTCACCGAAGCGGAAGGCGGCACGCTCTTTCTGGATGAAGTCGGCGAGATTCCCCTCCTGCTTCAACCGAAGCTACTGAGGACTTTGCAAGAACATGAAATCAGAAGGATTGGAAGCACGGTTTCAAAAATCATAGATGTGAGGATTATCGCGGCGACAAACCGGGATTTGGAGGAGCTTGTGGCGGAGAACCTTTTTAGAGAAGATCTTTTCTACAGACTGAGTGTGATAAAAATCGAGCTCCCTTCGCTTCGAGAAAGGAAGGACGACATCCCGCTGTTAACTGAATATTTTATGAATAAGTATAATCAGCTTCACAACAGACAGGTGAAAGGAATTTCAGACGAACTTTTGTCTGCGCTGAAAAACTTTGAGTGGCGGGGCAATGTGAGAGAACTGGAGAATTTTATCGACAGGGCAATCGCTCTCTCTGCAGGACCCATTTTGTCGCTCACCGATACCGAACTTCCTGCATCCAGAATGGGAGAGAAAGCGTGGGCAGAAAAATTTCCGGCAAACCTCAGCCTCGATGAGATAGAGACGGAATATATAAAGCGCGTGTTAAAATCCTGCAACAATAACACTGCCAAAGCCGCAAAAATTTTGAAGGTTGATAAAAGCACCCTTTATCGAAAATTAGGAAAGTCTCAGAAATGAGAAATATTTTGAGATTCTGCACCCTGTTCATTTTTTTCTTCGCATCGTTTGCCGCACCGCGCGGCGCCACGTCTGCGACATCCCCAAGAACGAAAGTAAGTAAATCTCAAGCACTTCTTAAACACGAAATTAATTTTATCATAAAAAGGTCGAAGAGCCCTCGCACCATCAAGGCTATTGAAATCTATTCGCGAAGAGGTAAAGGAATCCTCTTCCAATCAAACTCTCAGCTTCTCCTTTGTCCTGCGAGCAATTTGAAAATTTTAACGAACGTCCTTTGCGCTTCAAAATCTCGGCAGCAGCTTCAATCTTGAGACGCGATTTGTCATTTCAGGCACCCGGCGCGACAGCACGATCGACGGAAATTTGGTTGTGGCAACATGCGGAGATCCAATCATCACCCATGCCGACCTCGATTCGGCGGCAGGAGTCATTTCGCAAAGTGGGATCAGAAGAATCGATGGCAATATTGTTATCGATGTTTCAAAATTCGATTCACTTGAATGGGGCTCAGGCTGGATGTGGGACGATGAACCTGACGATTACCAAATGTTCATCTCCCCGGCCTGCCTCGACCACAATACGATCATGGTCAATGTGTCTTTTGACTCAACTACTCACCGGCTCTCGATCACGACTCAGCCTTCGACCGGCTTTGTTCACATTGTATCGACCGCGGTTGCTGACACTACGGATAGCCTGTTTGTTACGAGAGTAATGACCAGCGACACAAACACGATTTTAGGGAGAGGCAAATACTCATCTCATCTCCGCCCGTTCGAAAGCACTTATTCGGTACGTTACCCTGCGCAATATTTCGGAACGGTGTTCGACGAGATGCTTGCAAAGCACGGCACCATTTTGCACGGCGAAGTCCTTACGGAAAAAGAAACCTCGAAGCCGGAGAGAGAAAGGGACACACTTTTCACTTTGGAACATTCAATTGATTCGGTCATCACTTATATCAACAAGGAATCCGACAATTTGGGAGCCGAATGTCTTCTCCGGATCGTGCCGAGTGAAATTTATGGCGAAATCGGAAGTGCGGAGAACGGGGTCAAGTTGGAAGAAGATTATCTGGCAAAATGCGGTATCGATTCTACCGAATATTACATCGTGGACGGCTCGGGACTCTCGCATTACGACCTCATTACGCCGGATGCAATAGTGAAGTTGCTCAGACACAATTTGGATGAACCTTTCAAAGACGTTTTCTTGCACAGCCTGCCCGTTGCAGGCAAGGATGGCACACTTGACAAAAGAATGTGCGGGGAATTTACAAAGGGAAAAGTGCTTGCCAAAACCGGCTCGATCAGCGGAGTAAGCACATTTTCCGGTTATGTTTTGCTGCCAAAAGACACACTCGTTTTCTCAATGATGATGCAGAATTTCATCACGACCGGGGATTCAATGCGTGCGCTTCAGGATAGCCTATGCAATGTACTGGTTTCATACAGCGGCAGCTATAAAACATTCGTCCATAACCTGAGGCACCATGATATTGGATCTTACGGTGCGACGCACAACAGACAACCCCTACACAGACGCGAATCCTATCGGCGTATCAGAAGAAGAAAGAAATTACCGAGGGGTGGTCAGCACAAATAACATCCACCTAATATTCAGCTTGAGCCGTTATTTCTCTAAATCAAGATCTCAATTTAACTGTAATGCTGGAGTGGCTCAGCTTCTTTAAAGCCCCTCACTGTGGATAATTTAGCCCCCCTTTTCCGACGACAAGTGCTTATTTTCAATCAATGATGAGCACTTTTCTTTGACCATCTCAGTTAACTTCTTCCTTCTCGTAGTCGTCTTTTGCGAGCGACAATTTTTTAGTTTCATTAACACCGAATTGACCCTTAGTTCTGTCGAGCACACGAAAGAAGCAAGATTCGACCGTTGAAAGGGCACGTCAATATTCTTACTTTAAGTGAATTTCCAACCAGTTTTTCTGGAGCAACATAATGCAAAAGAATATACCCGTTCTCACAGTGAGTGGAAAAGTTCTGGCAGAGGCATATGAGAAGGCTCTTATCGAATTATATAACAAGGGCATAGAATTCAAGACTCAGTACGATAAACCCGGAGATCCTCTGAGCATCGATTCTACAATGAACATAACAATCCTTGAACCGTGTGCCGACCCAATGATACATCGGGCATTCCCCGGTGGAATAGATGATCTGAAGGAATATGTAATGGAGTTGATGGGACTGAAAGATCACTGGATCAAAAACATCAACGACCCAACGGATACTCGATGGGAATATACATATCATGGAAGACTCGCCAGATATGGCACCTGGCAGGAAGTCATGGAAGGAAAATCTACACAGTCAGGTTTCTTTTGCATTGATCAAACGAAGTATGTAATTGAAAAGCTCGCAAAACAGCCGTATACCCGCCAAGCACAAATGATAACATGGATGCCTAATTTAGATTTGAATTGTTTCGATCCACCATGCTTGCAATCGTTATGGTACAGAATCATAGAAGATGAAGACGGCGTCTGGTGGTTGAACTGCAACGTAAGATTCCGAAGTAACGATGCGTGGGGAGCAAGCTTCATGAATATGTTCGGCTTTATCCAATTTAACAAAAAGGTGATCGCTGCAGGCTTGTCTGAAAAGACAGGGAAAAAAGTGGAGCTTGGACGAATGAATTGGCACGCAGACTCATATCATATCTATGGAAAAGATATTGCCAACGCAAAACAATCACTGTTTGATCGGATAGACACCCTGAGTTTCGAAGAAAGGGTTTTCAATTTCAATGACGAGTTTATAACTGAGATGTATGATGGTGCTGAAGCAGGCATTTTGGAAAAAATGAAGCAATATGATCGTGATCATGAGTGATGATAATCTCGGGAAGAAATGGGTTTTCTGGTCTTATGTTAAAGAACTTCTGAATCAGGAGAGGAAAATTGGACATTGAAACCGTGAAGGTGTCATGGATACGATTCCTGTTCTTACGTACAAATCTGCCGTCTCGATATTCATCTTTGGACGAAAAGAACCCAATCTCCTTTAATTAGCCCGCCATCCGTCTACATAATATTCCGGAAGAAGGAATATAATCTGGAGGACCAACCTTTGGTCTTATCTAAGTATTAGCATCCTGAGTTCAGTTCAATGACTTAATCGGCCGATCACTTTGTTGGAGATAAGCGTTTTTCTTTTGCGTCCAAAAGAAGCAATGTAACCGTTAAAAACAACACAATAACGACCCCAATTGAAATCCAATCAATACGATGTTCAATGTGCCATCGGTTCCATGTTTGTGTACCATGACTGAAGAGTTGCTCCACCGTTATTAGAGAGAAAAATAGCACCGACCATCGTCCTCGCCTGAGAATCAGCCACACACTTAGAGCGTTGATGACGACGAATAACGCATGTCGCCATGGTGTACCCGTAACATTTAATGACGGTGCGGTGATGGCAAGCATATGATAAATGGCTGCAATTCCAAAGCTCACGGCAATCAATCGGAATATCTTGTTTCGAGACATCTGGAGTGTCAACCGCCTAATGGAATGCGACTAAGCTGCCCCATTGACACCCTTCAACTTACCACTTCCCGAACCCAGTTTTATGTGCTTCGAATCATACGCCATGGTTTTTGCGCTCAGCTCATCGAATCAACTAGTCAACAACTCTGTTCCTTTCGGTATGGCAAAACCACAAGCAGGATTCCTGATAATCGGCTTCGACTTATCGGTTCCGTATTTTCCAGTTTTTCCATTGATCCGGTAAGTCACATTGACTTTTTACTTAACCGCTTGAGCGCATATACACGTCTAACCAGGTCTGCTGTAATAGATAGCAATCAGGGAAATGCTGTCAAAGACACCATGACATACGATGTTTACCCAAATGTTCCGTTTGTTGACAAGGTAGAGGATTCCAAGCAAGAGTCCCACCTCGGTGGCGCCAATAAAACCATCCAAGCCTTGATATTCATGCGCAAGGCCAAAAATCAACGTGCTTCCAAGCAAAGACAGAATCCATCCCGTCCTGCTTCTCCCTACAAGATCAGCAATTCGGTTCATTAAGTAACCACGAAAGATCATTTCCTCTCCAAATGCGACTATCGTCCATACGGCAAGAAGCCAGAGTAGTAGATTCCTCAAATTACCGCGCACACTCTCAACACGGGCGTTGTTCGCGACGCTATTAATTAGCCGCTCGACAAAAGGCTCAACTAGTAGATTAACTACTACCGCGATTAGAAAGGCTGCCAGCAATGCCTTAAGGGTGATCTTCCACCATACTTCTGCCCTTCTCAAACCTAAATCACGCCAACTCATGCCGCGTAGCCACAACGAAAGTGAAGCAAAAACTAAGAGGTATACCTGAGTACCAAAAGGAAACAGGCGGAGGGAATAGACTGCACACACAACAACTAACTCCGCTGCAATGATCCGTCTATCAGCTCGAAGTAATTTCCCGAGGCGGTCACGCATTCGCGCAGCACTTACAGCTATTGTCATAGTCACCCATAACTAAATGATCCGGCAGAAACCTTTATCAGGAAAGCGCTCAACTATAAATACCCTCCCACGCATCTTTATAAAATGCCCTCAGTAAGAATGTCGCGTGCCATCCTGATTCGTGCCATGACAAAATTTAAAACCACTTCCCTGAAGAAACAACTTTGCACACAACCTTACGGGTTTTATCCCCCTCGAAGATTGGGATAGATCGTTGTATAGACCCGTACCCGCTCGTTATGATTTGGAGAGCCCACATCTTTGCAGCACTGACTGTGGTACAAACTGGTGTTGGACAATACCGACAAACTGAAATCGAGGAATAAGAAATCTTTGAAATGTTTTCCGCCATTCTGCACGACATTGCGGTTTTAGCTTAATTTCGCTAAATTATTGCTTAGCCGTCAAATGCTGGCGTAGCTCAGCTTGGTTAGAGCGCCTGACTGTGGATCAGGAGGTCGACGGTTCGAGTCCGTCCGCCAGTACAATTCCAGCATGGCAACTGACGTTTGAGGCGTAGCCTATGCTGCCCCAACAGACTAAACAAATATTTCTCCTTCCATATGCGATTCGGCCAAATTATTTTCATTTGCAATATTCTGCAACATATCGTCGGCTTAGGCGGCTTGATAGGCGAAAGATATTTTTCATGTTCCATAATTCCGAATTAGTCTTCTCAACTTATTCTAATATGAGCTAATGAAACTGGTTTCAACATGTCAGCGATAATCATTCCGAATCTCTTTAGCACTGGAAAATTCTTCTTATGCTCTTTGTATAGCGGCATGTAGGTTAATATTTCTATGTTGCTGTCCCATCTCTCAATTTCCAAAATATTATCAATACTCCATCTCAAATATGCCGATTTATCCATTCCTCCATTCTCAATTATTTTCTTATTGGAAACCTTCACCCCAAAGCTTGATAAATAGTCAAAGACAAGCTCTACTCCCGGAATAAAAGCATGAAAGTCATTAAAAAGCCGCTTCACCTCAGATTCACTAAAGTAGCAAAGTACTCCTCCTATGAGAAGCATGACCTTATCTTTCTTCTCTATCCTTTCGTACCAACTTTGATCAAAAACTGATTTAGGAAGAAAGTGCCTTCGATCTGATTCAGATATGTATTTCTTTCTCAAGTCGATTGTATCAGGTAAGTCCAGGTCTATCCACTGTATTTGCCCATTATCGACACGGACAAATGTGGTATCAAGTCCACAACCAATGTTGACAACTGTCGCTTCAGGATATGCGTCGATGAACGCCTTGATCTTTTTATCGAAGAATATACTTCGCGCAATCCATCCCGCCCGAACAACCCCATTAATGTTCTTAGAAATTAGAGTAAAATCGTACGGAATGCTGTTTATTATTGAAACCGCCATGTTGTCTATCAGGAGAGGCTTTTTCTTTTGAGTCTCAACTGCTCTTCCCCACAATGGAAGGAATAATGTTTCTTGGACGCTTCCAAGTCTTATTTCATTTATTTTCTGCATTTATTTCCTCATTGCTGCCAAGCGTTTTTTCCACACACAGCTAATGGATCACGGGTGAGTCACGCAGTAGAATTTCATCTTGCGCTCGCTTGCTGATTTTTAATTCGATTCTGAAATCATTCATTTCACTTTATACATAAATGTAATACTGCTCATAACACTAATTAGTATCATTCCTACAAAAAATATGAATAACCCTAATTTACTTTTAGAATTTATTTTACTAACCCGGAAAAGTAGATATCCTACAAGCATATTAAATAATGCCCATAAAACATTAGTCAAAGGAGATGAAAGCCCTTGACCTGAAGGATGAGCAAATGGTGTCGGGAAAGCGTTTCCTGAAATTCCATTAACAAAATGTGGAACCGCATTCGTTAGAAATCCTCCCGCAAAAAATCCTGCAATGTAATGATACCATTTCATTGGTTCTTCTAACAATCTGTCTGTTTTTGTCATAGTTGTGAAAGTTTATTGTTTTTCTTCTTGTATGTTTTTTCCCTGTTCCCAGTTACTAATCTAATCAGAGGGGTTTATATTTCATATTAATTCAAATGTATCTTGTTATTTATCTCTTCATTAAGTGCCCTTCTTAAGCTAGCCCATAACGTCTGCGCGAATCACGTTCGTGCCGCGCTCCTTGATGCCTACTAAGTGCGCGGCATGAAGCGAGTTTCCAAATGAGCCCGTCCCGGTATGCTTCTGATCAGGAAGCATCGTGATTGCTGTTGTTATGCGTTCGTGGTACTGAAATCACGAAGCCTCACACCAACAATTAGCAGGTATAGTACCATCCAGATTTCCGCAACAGTCGGTGGGATGATGACGAATGCGTGAATTGTTTGGCCGAAGTCGGGGACGAGGAATGCCGCGAGGAGGTCCACGAGATAGCAAACGCCTCCTACGATGAGCAAGACTCCGAGCCACCTGGGGAATAGGCCTGATTTGTAGGCGAGATACCCCAGCGGTACGAGCCACAAGCCAAAGAAGACCTGAGCGATGAGGGTTCCATAATGCTGGGTGTCGAGCAAGAGAAGTACCAGGGCATTCGAACCCGAAGCGCCGAATGCGGCCGCATACGAACTGTCTGTTGCGACTCTCAAACCCTCAAACTGGAAGACCGCGTTGAGACAAATGATACCTGTAGCCAGTGCAACAAGGACTAACATTGCTCTTGCCACGCTCTTATGTACATGTTGAAGCAGGAAGTAAAGAGTAATTGCGGTAAAGACAAAGAATGTTCCATCCAACAGATGTGCGACTACGCCCATGCGGACAAGTCCCGAGTTTGCAAGAACGTTTCCAGCCGTGGTCGCAGCATTGCCTGCAACATACAACTTAGGATCTACAAACCCTTCAGCAAAGCCACCAAAGATGCCGACAAGCAGGTATAGGACGCCCGCGATTCTCGCCGTTTTCTTGTTTGAATTCATTTTGTCATCCATTTGGTTTTCTATTTGTTGTGGTGCTCTAATCGGTTTTCAGCGTATTGTTCTATTTTTAGTTCGTCAAAGAAAGTTTCTTGTAGGCAGTTCCAAATTTGCACTGTCACCCAAGCATGACGCATAACGTCCTGCCCAAAAAAGTCGTGCCACTTTGACGCTATAAATGCGCGAAGCTCGAAGAGGCGCTGAAGCGGCATGAAGCCAGCACCTTCCATATTCAATGACGAGCGTCTTTCTTGGGCATGTTAGGCGCAGCGCAGCCAGGTATATACATTTGATCTTAGCGTGTATTCAGTTATTTAGGGCAATTACTCTGCCCGTTGCGTCGAACCAAACTATCCCGTCCCCCAGCATTGCACCCTCGTCGTTCACAAACATATTATGGGGAATGGATTTTCTGATTGCGTCAAAGAGCTTCGGATACATTATCTTGTCGTAATCATGTAGGAATGCAGACTTGTTGCGAATCCTGCGAGTCTTACCATCGATATTTACCTTAATCGGGTAAGCAATGCCTTTTGAAACGGTAAGGCTATCCCCACGCAACACCGCGTCCTTGAAATTACGGACTTCAGTTTCGAACACCGAGTCGTTCTTAACGCCGATCAGTGAATAGCGTTGACCATTCGGAGCCCGACTTATTGCACTCTCCAGCTTGAGATACACTGTTAATCCGACGGTGGCCTTGCCAGTGTACCAAGTACCTGTAATGATTTCATCCTGCAAGGTGCTTCCCTCGAATCCACCCTTAGGATCCGTCTTAGGAAAGGCCCCGATAAGATGTCCAACACTATTCCCTTTGTCATCGCGTTGATACAGTTCAATTGAGCGATCTGTCTTGGAGACACCACTAAATTGAATATCCTTCAACTTGTCAACGAAGAAGTAAGACCCGCTCAATTGCCTTCCGACTAGCGAGTCGGAGACATCCCCAGTGTCAACAAAAGTAAAGCCAACTGCAGAGTCGCCCATATTCCCCACGTAATCATGGAACGCACCTCCCTCCTGCGAGTACGCTGTATTGATGCACATAAAGAGAAGGAATAAACCAAGAAAAGGCGTCTTAGTTTTCTTAATGAATAATAAAATTGACTTCATGATTGTGTACTCCTAATTAAATGATCGATCATCGGTTGCGTTGCGCCTAACGTCCACCGCAAAGAAGTCGCCGCGCTTTGACGCAATAGATGTGCGAAGCTCGATGGGAGCGGCAAAGCACGATGAAGCGAACACCATAATATATAATAAATGAGCGTCTTCTTTGCGGTTGTTATCTGTTCGTTGGCTTGCGCGAGGAAGTAAAAGGCTATTCGACATATCATCCCTCAACTAGGAAGGAGAGATTCAGGTCTGCCTCCACCCTTTTATTGTTATCGTGGACAATCGCGTGGACTTTATATAATCCCAAGGGATCCTTTTGCTCAATCCAAATCTCGGTACGAGACCACGAAAGTTCCATCGTTGGAGCTGGCTCATCCTTCCAAACCACTAAACTGTCAAAGTGGGCATAGATGGAGCCATCTGGCTTAATCACAGTTAAGTCACAGGTCAGATTGGCGTTGCCGCTATCGTCCTTACCATCGGTTCCGAAGATTATTATCGGAACGGCTACCTGTCCTCGCTTGAATCTGACGACCGTAACTATGTGGGGAGTATCAGCAGTTGCCCACTTCTGGTAAAAACCTGTGTCAGCAATCATAAAGAAGAGGACATTGAGACCATTTTGATGGTATTCATCCTTTTCAATCAGGGAGTCCAGAGGTACCGCGAAAGATTTCCCATAAGTGCAAGTCATCATCAAAAGAATTAAATATGCTTTCTTCACGCTTCACCCTTTCTTAATTGAAAGTGCTTCATGACTATGCGGCCAGATTCTCTATGCTGTGCGCAAGCCAATGACAGATAACTACTTGAATAACGAATGTCGTTGTTTGGTACATATTTGTATGAACATTGTATTAATGTTTCGTTGTTTTGCCTTTCGGTCCTATGATCGATCCAATTGGGCTTCGAATCTGCCCGATCCTCCCCGATGTCAAATTATTATCCTCCACAAGGTGGATGAGATACCTGCGAGCATCCTCTTCATTCAAATCTCTTGGATGCTTGGGAGCAAAGTGACGTGCAAAGCTCTTGATATAACTTCTACTTCAATAGGATTTTGATGTTTTATTGGAGTAGTCCCTGAGCTTGATCTCCAGCCTTAGAGGTTCTCCGCCAGAGGCGGATGCGCCTATGGCGCAATACAGCTTTGCTGAACCAACAGCCGCTCCCTGATCCGATGACCTCAAATCGCTGTCAATCATCTCATTTTAATATAATCGCATAAAACTGCATTGTCAATATTAAGGCAGCACGCCGGGGTCCCTAATTTATAAACAATCACAGCGTATTCCCCTCGCACGGCTCCATCTGCGTGTTATCAAGCCGAATTTGATTTGCACATTCAACGACAGTCGCCCCGCGCCTTCCTATTGTCCGGATCCTAATCCATCATCAAATCCCTGCAGTCACTTTTTCTCCCGTATTTGGAATCTTGGATTTTCTCGTGATGAATGCATTGTATATAACCATCAATACCGTTGCCACTGCCCCGATCGCAGCCAGCGTCAGCCATATCCCGGTAGGTTGTCCAATCGCCACAATAGAATCACCGGTTCTTATAAGAATAGATTTCGTGAAGGTGGAGTAAAGCCAGCCGCCGAATGTTCCGCCGATAAACCAGGCGATTGCAATCGGCAGAAACGCATATCCCTGGAAAAGCGCTTCCTGCCCTTTTGGCGCATGATCGGCGATATACTCGTAATACCTCGGCGCCTGCGTCATCTCCCCGATGGACCACACGACCATGGCGGCAATAATCGTCCATAAGTTAGGATGGATGGCGATCACGAGCCAGCTCAGTGTGGCAATCCCGAAGCTGACAACGATTGCTGTCACGGGCGGCATCTTCTTTGTCATCCTGTTCACTATCACCTGCAGAAAGATTATCGACCACGCATCCACCGATTCGATTATCTCGAACGGTGCATTCTTTGAAACGAAATCCGTCAAATAGAAAGGAATGATTACGAATATCTGCCAGAAAATTATCCAGTATAAAGAAAAGATCAGCAGGAATACCATGAAGCGGCTGTTCCGCAAAACGCGCACCATATCTTTCAATTTCTCGGCCACCGACGGCTGCTCGAACGTCCGCGCGGCATCAGGGTTACGAAAGAAAATGATCGTCCCAAAAAACATCATCGCACAGGTGGCAGCAGAAACCATATAAACCGACTGGATGCCGATCCTGTCACGGACAAGATATGCGATTACAGGCCCTGTCGCGCCGCCGATATTGACAAGTGTGTAGTATATCGCGTAGCCGAGAGATTTCGTTTTTGAATTTGACGACACCGCAATTGTGCCGAGCACCGACGGCTTGATAAACGATTCTCCGATTGCAGTGAAAATCAGAACGACAACAAGAATCCAAAATAATGACAAGTGAATATCGAAAAGTGAAAAGTTGTTGACTGAAGAAGCGGACATCGACGAACCGATTGCGCCGATGGCAAAATATCCTATCGCCATTACGAAAAAGGCAAAAGAGAACGCTTTCCGGAAGCCGTACTTATCTGCGAATGTCCCGGCAAAAATCGGGAGCAGGTAAACGAACCCTCCGAAGATCGACGATAGCGTTCCTGCATCCACTTCGTTGAAATTCAAATAATTTCTGAGAAATATGCTCATCACGGCAGCTTGCGCGTAATAAGCAAGGCGCTCGAAAAGCTCAAGGGAGTTGGCAACCCAGAAAGATCTGTGAAAACTGCCGAAGAATTTCCCCGCCCTTGATTCGCTGCCCATAAACTTTCCTTCCCGTTAATTCGTTTTCAATTGGTAATCGGAATTGAGATCGGTGCTTATCGAATGCTTCAATTTCTCGTCATCGCTTTGGAATTCAATATAATGAAGAGTAAAATCAATAAGTATAAATTCGCGGTAATGGTTTACTTTTAAAGAGAGTCACCTTGATAATTTCTCTCACTGTCATTCCCGCGTGTTCTTAGCGGGAATCTATCTCCATTACTCCTTTGGATTCCCGATAGGCACGTTCGGGAATGACAAAGGCGTTGTTTTTTTATGTGAGTTCGAGTACACAAAGATCGAGCATTTCACCTGCATCAAAATGGACACTACCAAATCGGCGAAATATCGCAAACTGAAGCGGATTTCTCCCGGAGGAAATATTCAACCGTTCATTTCTCCAGCCCGCCTTCTATCGTCTCAATTTTACTGACTATAAAACAATTCTTATACTCGTTAAATTATGAATACATGAAAGGAACATATTAGAGATGCCGGACGCATCATTTCATATTATCAAGGCAATACTGATCCTGTTTACAATCGGCTCGCAATACGCCGCTTACGAAATTGCAGCAAAGTATGTTTTCAGGTTAAGTCCGTTGTTCCGCGGCGGACAAAACAAAACGCATGTAACGAGACTCTACCTGATTCTCGTTCTCATTATTTTAAATCTTCCGTTGTTCTTTATTTATTACATGCCATGGCTTTTCTATCACGGCTTTGCGCGAAGGTTTATCATGTGGCCCTTCTTCGCCTACGAGACGCTTAGTATTGCAGTGCTGTTGTGCGTTATGGTAGTATTACCCATAAGATGGATCGTAAGGATTGTTCACCGAGTGGTCAAACCTAAAGCCGAAACTAAGCTTACACATTCAGATTCACGACGCGCTTTCCTGAGGAAGGGCGCGATGGGACTCGGCGCCTATACGTTCGCCGGCTCGCTTCACAGCATTTACAGCCGCGAAGAATACAAAGTAGAAAATATTACGCTGCCGCTAAAGAATTTGCCGCCGCAAATTGAAGGAACAAGAATTGCGATGATCAGCGACGTTCACGCCGGCCTGTACATGTTGGAGGACGACATGCTGAAATACACATCGGCAATAAACAAACTGAAGCCCGATCTTATCTTTATTCCGGGCGACTTCGTTACAAGCAAGACTGCAGAAATTTTCCCGTTCATTAAAGCGTTTTCAGGATTGAAATCAAAGCTCGGAATATATACTTGTCTCGGCAACCACGAATATTTCGCGAACCCGAACATTATTACCGAGAAAATGCGTGAAGCAGGGATGAAAGTTTTGAGAAATGAAACGCACGGGTTGGAGATAGAAGGAGCGAAGTTAATCCTTTCAGGCGTTGACGATGGCATCCACGCCGACTTCAACAAAGTTTCTTACGAAGCAGCCTCCTTAGACACGACGCGAATTCTTCTTTGTCACAAACCCTACTATTTCGAAAGAGCCGTGGCAGGACAATTCGACGTTATGCTCAGCGGACACACCCATGGAGGCCAAATAGTTCTCGTCGACTTTCTCGGGTTCAAGCTTACACCTGCTGCGCTCGCTTCACAATACGTTTCCGGGAAATATAAGCGGGGAAATTCGCTGCTTTATGTCAGCCGCGGGATTGGAACAATTGGGTTGCCTGTACGGGTAAACTGTCCGCCTGAAATAACATTGTTCACTCTCACGAACAAAACCTTGTAGAGAACCGAACAAAAAATCCAAATGAGACATTGATTGCGCGGATGACCTTGAATTGCACTGACAAAGATCACGGGAGATTCGGTGTGCCGCTCGGTTATTTACTATTGCTTCGTGATGCAAGACAGCACAAGTCGTTCAAGTGTCATCAGCGTGGCATTTAGATGCGTCTCATTGCGAAGATTTTCGTTTTTGTGTCGGCGCTGTTTATAATTCTGTATGGTATCCTCCCCGGTTTCTTTAGAGTTGAAGGGAATTTTATTGCTTCTTATGTTGCCGGGAAAAGCCTTCTCCGAGGAATTGATCCCATGGTCTTCTATCGCTTTCCGGATTTTCAAAGGCTCATCGATGCAAGCGGGCTGTCGAACAGAATCTTCTCACTCGCCGCGTTGACCCCGGCTACATTCATTTTCGACGCGCTTATTGCAATTCCGCCTGTTGCCCTTTCGAAATTTTTGGTCACGGCTATCGATCTCGTGGCGCTTGTGCTCCTTGTTCATGCCACGGCTAAACTTGCGACCTCTTCGGTAAGGACAGCCTATTTAGTCTTTCTCAGCTCTTCTTACGTGTTGGCAACTAACTACAGCTCAGCCGAGCCGTTCATAATTCTTACCCTTTTCTTTGCCACGTCATTTATTGCATTCTCCATGAAGGCAGAAAAAGCGGCCGGAGTCATACTCGGCTTAGTCTTTCCGTTTAAAGTATTTTTCGCAATCCCCGCAATACTTTTTTTACTGGCAAGAAAATGGCGGGTCTTTACTTATTTTGTCCTATCATCGCTGTTTGTTATTGTCGTTACCTATCTGGTTGTCGGAGAATCGACGATCGCCTATTATATGCAGAGAGTATTTCCGTTCTATATCAATGGCAGGCTGCAGGACCCTTTTTCCATTTCATATCAAACGGGCTGGTCTTTCTTTAAACGGCTATTCTTTTTCAGTCCGACGCTTAACCCCGATCCGGTGCTTTCGTCGAGAACCGCTTACGTTTTCTCCATTTCTCTTTTTAAAGCATTTACAATCGTTCCTCCAACTTATTTTTTCTATCGAGGGATCGAGAAAAATAATTCCCGCGAGGCATTCGTTGCTTCCACCTTTCCCGTAATCTTCCTATCTCCTACGGGGACAACTTTTCAACTTCTTCTTCTCGCGCCTGCAATAATCTGTTTAGCGCAGGCAGCACTCGATGAGCAGCGCATTTCTACTGCCAAACTATTTATCGTCTTATACGCCATGGCGTGCATTCCGTTTTTTTCCGGCCTTGCCGATTATCTTAAAGTTCAAACACCGATACTTCTTTACGAAAGGTTTCTTCTGCTCTTATCCATATATGTCGTCTATCTTATCTTTCAATTGCGAACTTTGAGCAGGCACTTATTAGCGTGGAGAATGAGTATGACTGCAGCCCTGATCGCCGCCGTAACAGTGACTCTTTATTTCGGAGACAATACGCCAAGGACAACATCGCAATTCCCTGCGGTACCGGTACTGAGCGGTGACCAGTTGGAAACAGCCGCATTTAGCCCTGCGTTAAGCCGTGGAGGATTGATCTATGTGGGGATAGATTCAGCCTCACGAAATTACACAGTCCAGAACGAGGCACCTTTGTCTGATCAGTCGGGGAATTGCTATCACGTCTCGGCCAGTAATGACGGTACATCTCTTATGATCGAGACATCTTTGTCCAGGACGGGATCTTCCGGCGAAGAAGAACCGTCCGTCTATTTCAGATCCAGCGAGGGAACGGCATCTTATCCCGGGCAATCAGGCTCTGTGAGCCGAGACGGGACATTCGGCGCGTTCGTCGAAAGCGGAGACCTTTATATAGTTGAAATGCATTCAAAGCATATCCCGGTTGTCGATAGCATTATCACCCACCCGTTCACAATCACGCAATGTAATTTCAGCGGCGACGATAACCCGGAGGTTGCTATGATAATCGATTCACTTAACGGATCCCGCTCGATCGGAACGTACAATTTACAGACACACCGATTAATGACGCACCAGAATCCATTCCCTGCAACGTTAATCTGCGCAGACAAAGGTAATCTCTACCTTACTTATGAAGAGAATGATTCTACAAGTGTTTGGGTTCACCAGGCCACCGATAACGGAGGTATGAGCGCCGGTGCAGCCCTCGAATTATTCGCGGTTCATGGAAGCATAATTGACATCAATGTTGCGAACCATCACCTCTATTTCTCTTCCGACTTCGAGAGAGGACTTGATCTTCCGACAATATACAGATACCCGCTTCACTTTTGACTTTTGATTTCTTCTTTGTGTCTGGTATATTTTTCATAAATGCCGCTCAATAAATCTATCCCCGAAATCGTTGCAGCAGCCGAGAATGCCAGAAAGAAATCGTCGGCTGCATTTTCGCACTTCAGAGTTGGCGCTGCAATCGAAACAAAGGCGGGCAAGATTTATTCGGCACACAACGTGGAATCGAGCACCTATGGACTTTCGATGTGTGCTGAACGCATTGCGCTTTGGAATGCAATTACCGCAGGAGAATCGAGATTCAAAAAGATAGCGATAGTTTCCGACGCCGCCGACTTTTGTCCGCCATGCGGCGCATGCAGGCAGGTTATGTTTGAGCTTGCAGGAGACATAGAAGTTTACATGACAAACAAAGATGGGGCGATAAAGAAAGAAAAACTTTCTTCGCTGCTCCCTCATGCTTTCACATCAAAGACATTGCTTAATGGAAGAGATTAGCCTTCATTACGCGCCGAGGGAAACCGGGTGGATCGAGGTGATATGCGGCTGTATGTTCAGCGGGAAAACCGAAGAACTAATCCGCCGGCTGCGACGGGCTGAGATCGCGCAGCAAAATGTCGCAATATTCAAACCGCGAATCGACAAACGCTACAGCGACGATCACATTGTTTCTCACAGCGACGACAGGCTTAAGTCAACTCTTGTCGATTCAGCGTTGGAAATTCCTTCTCTTGCGAAGCGCAGTCATGTTGTCGGAATCGATGAGGGACAATTTTTCAAAATGGATCTTGTCGAGGTTTGTGAATCGCTCGCGTCGGCAGGAAAGCGAGTTATCGTCGCCGGGCTCGATCAGGATTACAGGGGAAAACCGTTCGAGCCGATTCCCCAGCTCCTTGCGATTGCCGAGTATATCACGAAGACTCTTGCCATTTGCGTAGTCTGCGGAAATCCTGCCGACCGCACGCAAAGAAAGAATCAGTCCGGCGAGCGGTTTCTTGTGGGTACAAAGGATATCTATGAAGCTCGATGCAGAAAATGTTTTGTACCACCTTCTGATTAACAATTATCGAATTGCGAATCTTGAAAAGTAGATTAGATTTTCATAATCAGGATTTCGCCAACGGAGTCATCGAATGAAACGAGTTTTTCTTTCTTTCATAGTCGTGCTTCCTTTGTTGTGTACTCCAGCTTTCATTGAGTCTTGCGGTAAATCTCAGCCGAGCAGCCAGCCAGACAGTCAGGTCGGGCTTGTATTCGATGTCGGCGGACGCGGCGACAAATCTTTTAACGATGCGGCATATTTAGGCCTGCAAATGGCTAAGGACAGCATGGGCGTCAACTTTCAGTACATCGAGCCGGGGGGCGGCTCAGACCGTGAGTCTGCACTGCGCCAGCTTGCAAGTCAAAAAAGCATCGGCTTGATCATCGGCGTTGGATTTATTTTTACGGACGACATCACAAATATCGCGAAAGATTTCCCCGACAAGAAATTTGCCTGCCTCGATTATTCTTACGAACCAGACAAAACTCTTCCGCCAAATCTCATCGCAATAGAATTTAAAGAAGAAGAAGGCTCGTTCCTTGTCGGAGCTTTGGCCGGATTGACGACGAAGACAAATGTTGTCGGTTTCGTCGGAGGCATGGAGTCGCCGCTTATCAAAAAATTCCAGTCGGGCTATGAAGCTGGAGTAAAGTACGTCAATCCAAAGGCAAAAGTACTAGATGCTTATGCCGGTGTGACCGGAGAAGCGTTCAAGGATCCGGCAAAAGGCAAGGAGCTTGCGCTGAGCCAGTACTCGCAGGGCGCCGATATCATATATCATGCATCGGGGGTGACGGGGCTCGGCGTCTTTGAAGCCGCACGAGAGATGAAGAAATACGCTATCGGCGTTGACATGGATCAATGGAACGAAGCCCCGGGTTTCGTGCTGACCAGCATGATAAAGAAAGGCAATATTGCCGTTTTCGACATCATCAAAGAGTGGAAAGACAAGAAATTTGACGGCGGTAAAGCCGATGTGTTCGGTCTTGCCGATGACGGCATTGATTTCGTTTATGATCAAAACAATAAACCATTGATCCCGAAAAATGTCTATGATAAAATCGAAGGATTGAGACAACAAATCATCAACGGGCAGATAAAGGTTCCGACAGAATGACAGGTCGAAAGCCGAAAGTCAAAACGACTTGGCATAGGTCAATGCTAAGTTTTAATCCCCGCTGAATTTCGAGTCATGATTTTGAATTTTGGGTTTTGATTCTTTATGTACGCAATAGAACTTCTCAACATTACCAAGCGCTTCGCGAGAACCATCGCTAATGATGATGTAACCCTGACAGTACCTGCGGGATCTATCCTTGCCCTCGTTGGCGAGAACGGTGCCGGTAAAACGACTCTGATGGAAACTCTTTATGGCATCTATCAGCCGGAAGCGGGCAAAATTCGTGTCCACGAAAAAGACGTTATCATAAAATCACCTCACGATTCTATAACTCTGGGAATCGGTATGGTGCACCAACATTTCATGCTTGTTCCAACGCTGACTGTTCTCGAGAATATCATACTCGGCATGGAACCGACAAAAAGCTTGTTTTTGAATCTGAAGAAAACAGCGGAAGAGCTTTCTTCGCTCGCACACAAGTTTGCGTTAAATGTACCCCTAACTGAAAAGATTGAAAACCTTGGAGTCGGAGTTCAACAGCGTGTCGAAATTCTGAAGGCGATTTATCGCAAAGCGGACATCATGGTTTTTGATGAGCCCACTGCGGTTTTGACTCCGCAGGAAGCAGTTCAGCTCTTCAAAATATTATCCGGACTGAATCAGCAAGGCAATACAATTATTTTGATTACCCACAAGCTGAATGAGGTAATGGCGATCAGCAATCGCGTTTCAGTCATGCGGAAAGGGCAAATTGTCGGAGAGCTTGAAACGTCGAAGACGGACCGGCAGGAGATTGCACAGCTCATGGTTGGCCGTCCGGTGCTTTTTAAAATCGAAAAGTCGAAAGCGAAGATTGGCGCCCCTGCACTCACAGTGAACAATTTGAACTATGTTGACAATGGAGGAATTCCATTACTGAAGAACGTGTCTATCGAAGTTTCATCCGGTGAAATTCTAGGCATTGCGGGCGTCGCGGGAAACGGTCAATTGCAGCTCGTGGAATGCATCGCCGGTCTGCTAAAGCCGACCTCCGGCTCGATCAAGATAGACGATGTGGAAATCGAAGGCATGAGCGTGCAAGAGATTTTCTTCAGAGGCCTTGCACATGTGCCGGAAGACAGATTAAAGCGCGGACTCGTGATCGATTTTTCCATTCGCGAAAACCTGGTACTCGGGATGCACGCTCGATTCAGCTCCTTCCTTCTCATGAATAGAGTTGAGATAGAACGGCATGCAGAACTTCTAATTGAAAAGTTCGATATCCGCCCAGCCGATCCCGGGATTCATGTCCGGGGATTATCGGGAGGCAACCAGCAGAAGGTAATCATGGCACGCGAGCTTTCGAGAGATGCGAAAGTAATAATCGCCAGCCAGCCGACCCGCGGCGTCGATATCGGCGGCATCGAATTCATTCACAAGACTCTCATATCAGCGCGCGATTCCGGAAAAGCAATTTTACTTGTCTCGGCAGACTTGAATGAAATCTCGAGCTTGTCAGACAGGATCGCGGTAATGTTTAACGGAAAAATAGTCAAAGTATTCCCCGATAATAAAGTCGGGGAAGATGAACTTGGACTTTACATGACAGGATCAAAAGGAAATGCCGAACAGCAAGCAATGGCTTGAACACCCGATTACCCGGAATTTCTTGATACCGATTCTTGCGGTTGTTTTGTCGTTCGCAGTCGGCGCGATTTTTATCGTCATTGTCGGTCAAAACCCGGTTGAAGTCTACTCGACTCTGTTTTCTCAAACGCTCGGAAACACATACGGGATCGGACAGATCCTTTTCAAATCCACTCCGCTTATTTTTGCCGGCCTTTCAGTCGCGATATGTTTTCGAGCAGGCCTGTTCAATATCGGGGCAGAAGGTCAATTGCAAATCGGAGCCTTTGCGACTGCACTCGTCGGCATGAAGACATTCGGCGTGCCACCTTATTTCGAAATTCCTATGCTAATTCTTGCCGGAATGATCGGCGGTGGATTATGGGGATTCATTCCCGGCTACTTGAAAGCGAAAGTCGGTGCACACGAGGTCATTAACACTATCATGCTCAATTTCATTGCCGCCGCTCTCATCAGCTACTTTGTCACGGATATTTACAACGTTCCCGCAACCGTTCATACTCCACCCATCTCGCCTGCAGGCACGCTTCCGCGTTTCGATAATTATTTTGCCGGATTCGAAGGCTCGCCGGTCAACTTTTCAATCATTATAGCTCTCATTACTGCTTTGTTTGTATGGTATTACGTGGAGAGAACAAGATACGGTTATGAACTGCGTGCAGTCGGCATCAATCAGAAGGCGGCAGAGTACGGCGGGATCAGCGTTTCCAAAAACATTATATTGACCATGACTATCGGCGGCGCTATTGCCGGGCTTGTCGGAACAAATTTCGTAATGGGGTACAAATATTATTTCGAAGAAGGTTTTTCCAGCGGCATCGGGTTTATGGGAATCGCAGTCGCACTTCTCGGGCTAAACAACCCGTTCGGGGTCATTCTCGCCGCTCTTCTTTTCGGCATGCTCGATTACGGCGGCCTGGTGATAAACACCATGGTACCGAAAGAGTTGATCAGCATTCTTCAAGCAATTGTAATAATATTAGTCATTTCGTCGAACAAAATATTCAGGAAAATCGTGTCGAACTACCTGAAGAAAAGAACATTGAGTGTTTCTGAGGAATGATAAGCTCAATTCTCTCTCTCATTTCTCGCGCAGACAATTAGAATCACCGTTCCTTATGCACTCGCTTCGTTAGGAGGCGTTTACAGCGAACGAGGCGGCGTGACGAACATCGCACTCGAAGGGATTATGCTGACCGGGGCGTTCGGCACCACTATCGGGACATACTACACCGGCAATCCATTCGCCGGAATAATCTGTGGAATCACATTCGGTTTGCTCACTGCCCTGATACATGCGATAGTGTCGATAAATATCAAGGCTGATCAGATTGTTTCCGGTATCGCCATAAATCTTTTCGCCGTTGGAATCACAAAGTTCATTCTCGAAATGTCATTTCACAGCTCGAGCAATTCGGACAGGATCGTCGGCCTTCCTATAATAAGTGTCCCCTTTATCCATGGTTCGCCGGAAGTTGTGCGTCTTCTCGGGAACCCGCTGCTGCTCTTCACGATTTTCATTGTAATCGCTAGCCACTTCATTATTTTCAATACGCGGTTCGGCCTGCGTTTGCGTGCAGTCGGTGAAAATCCGGAAGCGGCGGACACTGTCGGAATAAGTGTGTCACTTTACAGATATTATGGAGTCATGATCAGCGGCGTATTGGCCGGACTCGGAGGCGCGTGGTTGGCATTCGAACAGCATTCATTTACGGACGGAATGTCCGCAGGACGCGGATTCATCGCACTCGCAGCGATGATCGTCGGAAAGTGGAACCCGTTAGGCGCCGCGGCAGCATGCCTGTTATTTGGATTTGCCGAAAGTATTGAGATCCAGCTCCAAAGCGCCGGCTTGCCGACTCAATTTGTTCAGATGATTCCATACATCGCCACAATTGTCGTACTCGCAGGATTCATCGGAAAGTCTGTTGCTCCGGCGGCAGACGGAATCCCGTATGAGAAAGAGAAATGATCACCGGTGGAGCAATATTTTCCTTCCCGTCCAGGGAAAAAGGGTCAGGGTGAAACGATAACGGCGATTTCCCTTCCCTTTCGAAAGTCGGCGGATTTTATTTTTGCACGATTCGGAAACATGCACCACGATGTGGCAATTGTGCTCGGCAGCGGACTCGGCGGATTCACGAAACATCTTTCCGGCAAAGCTACAGTAAAGACGACTGAAATCCCCGAGTATCCGCGTTCGACTGTCCCGGGACATATCGGCGAAATTGTAAGTGGAAGTGCCGCAAATAAGAGAGTCCTCGTTTTCAGCGGACGCGTCCATTATTACGAGACAGCATCAGCCGTCGATGCCGCAGCTACCGCAATTGTCTCTCACCATCTGGGCATAAAAACAATTGTGCTCACAAATGCCGCGGGAATTCTTAACGGAAAATTTTCTCCCGGCGATCTGATGCTCATAAACGACCAAATCAATCTAACCTTCACAAATGTTCTGTCCGATTTGAAAATACCTTTGACGGATTTAAATCCAGTTTATAGCGATAAGCTTGCAATGACGGCTCTAATTAGCGCCGAGAACTCCCGCATTGCTCTAAAGTCCGGAACGTATCTCGGCTTGACCGGTCCATCTTACGAAACTCCTGCCGAAGTAAAATTCTACAGGACACTGAACGCAGACGCCGTGGGAATGTCGACAATCCATGAAGCGACATTTGCACGATCGGCAGGGATAGAGATAATAGGGATTAGCTGTCTCACAAATTACAGCACCGGGATTACTTCAGATAAGCTTTCACATAAAGAAGTGACAAAAATCGGAGTGAAGGTCGATGAAAACTTTTCGCGGCTGCTGACTGGCTTGGTGGAAATGCTTTAGAAGACAGCTATTGCGCCTGGCGTTTTCGAGCGGACATAATTACGGTTTTCGTCGATGTCCTTTGCTGTTCCATCGTGTACCTGCAAGACCCTCTTGCACCGCCGATCTACAAATGGGAGACAAACGGAAAGATGGGGATCTAGGGTGCCTCCACTGCGACCGGATGGGCAGCGATCTTCCTCGAATATTTGTCTAAATATTTTTCTCTATAAATGGTGTTGTACGAGCAGAACGGGATAATCTTATTGTCTGGAGTTACATAGTGGATACAACATCGCTCGCTCCTCTCACAATCAAAATTGTAAGGATCCATAAAGTGCATGCTGCCGATAAACAGCACCGAACTGTCATGAAACTCACTCGCAGCCCGATAACTGCCTTTTAGAATCACCGTCTTCAATAGCTTCAGTATCTTGCGTGAGTGTATTATCGTCCCCGCACGAACCAATTTAGGAAGCTGGGTCGCAACTTTCGTTAGAATTTCCGCCCTGGAGACTTTTTTCAGTGACGCGACAAGCTCAAATACTGCCTCAGTGCTGATAAGCCTGTTCAATGGAATAAGCTTCTTTCCCTCTTTGAATAAATACGTCCAGGCTCCGCAAGACGGATGAGTATTCAAATAAGGATATTGACCGGATGCATCGTTCCTTCTTAAAAGTTCGAATAACGGAGCAAATACGGGGATAGGAAGGAAATCATCCGAAGTTATCTGGCCGTCAAGCTGCTCTTCAAGCGCACAGATGACGTCCGGGATGGTAATGCGTTTCTTGAGTAGCTCGTCTCTTGAAATCCTTCCGGTAAATGAAACCGGCTGGAAATTTATGCCGCGTACCACTTCCATGTTGTTAGCGGCAAAACGGACGATGTCTCCGAGCTGACGGTCATTCACTCCCTTTGTAATCGTCGGTACCAGAACCGCGTTCGGCAACGGACCATGATTTTTCAGGTGCTCGATCGCTTTCAGTTTCTCGGGCAGAGCGTTGAAGCCGCGCAATTCCAAATACGGCTCAGGGGTGACTCCGTCAAATTGCAGGTATACCGTAGTGACGTCAGCAGCCAGAAGTTTTCTCGGATAATCCGGATCCTCAGAAAGTTTCCTGCCGTTTGTCGCAACTTGAATGTGATTAAATCCTTTGTCACGGGCAAGCTGAGCGATTTTGAAAAAGTCTTTGCGGATTGTCGGCTCGCCTCCCGAAAATTGAATCACACCGCACGGCGGATCCTGCTGCCGCAAGGTGTCCATCATCTGAGAGATTTGTTTGATGCTCGGATTGAAAACGGTGCGTCCTGTCGCAGTATCGGCAAAGCAGGTCGGACACTTGTAGTTGCAGGCGTTCGTTATATCGATGTTCGCCAGTACTGTGCTGCTCTTATGATGGCTGCACAATCCGCAATCATACGGACAGTTGTCATTCTTTTCCGCTGTGCAACCGCCACGGCTGACCGTCGGCTCAAGGTGGCGCATGAACCTGTGGTACAAGCCGGAGTCGCCATAGTAAACATCTTCAAAGCAACCATGCTGGCCGCAGTTTTTCCTGATAAGAACCTTCCCGGAGTCTTCGATCAGCTCAGCGGGTATCTTCTCCAAACAAATTGGACACAGCGATTCTGTCTGTTTAATGTGCTTCATTTTACCTTTTGAAAATTATAATTTTGACATCATGCTACGAAACGGCATTTCTTAAAGAATATATATGGAAAGACATGATGATTCAAGAAGTGCAGCGCGAAATACAGTTATGTACAGAGCTGTGGTCTCGAGAGAAGCGCTGCTTCAACTTAGGCTGTCCGACAATAATCAAGACAAACAGTAAGAAGTGTTTTGTTTAAATCGAAATGGCTTCTGAAATATTGCTCATATTCCAAGCTCGTGGAGTTCCTCGGACCATCCAAAGCTCCAAAAAGAAGATTTAGGATTCAACTAAAGAGGCAGATTCAATTCGAAGAAATGAACTTATATCCTGCTTTTTCAATCTTGTCCTTCACCTGATCTATGTCAAGGTCGCCTTTGTATTCCACTTCCGCTCTTTTGTTTGTATGGTCGGCCTTTGCGGACTTTACAGCCGGGATTTCCGCCAAAGCCTTCTCCACCGTCATTTCGCAATGATGGCAAGTCATTCCCTCCACCACAAGAATTTTCTTCTTTGTACCGATATTAAACATATTTATCTCCTTAATCTGACGATATAATCAGCCTAACTTTATTCTTTTAAGTCGTATAGAATTGCTCACAACACTCACGGAACTTAACGCCATCGCCGCTGAAGCTATCATGGGATTTAATTGTAATCCCGTTAAGGGATACAATGCACCGGCTGCAAGAGGAATAAGTATAACGTTATAGAAAAATGCCCAGAAGAGATTTTGCTTGATCACTCTTAAGGTGGATTTCGAAAGTCTTAATGACTCAGGAACCAACTTAAGTTCATTCCTCACAAGTGTGACATCTGCCGCCTCCAAAGCGATGTCGGTACCGCTCGCCATGGCGATCCCGAGGTCAGCCTGCGCCAGCGCAGGCGCATCGTTGATCCCGTCACCGACAAATGCAACCACTTCTCCCTTGCCTTGCAAACTCCTTATGACATCGAGTTTGCCCTCAGGTGAGACGTTTGAAATATAATTTTCTATTCCGACCTGTCCGGCAATCCGTTTAGCCGACATTTCGCTGTCTCCGGTCAAAAGATAAATACTTAACCCGAGCTTTCTAATTTCCGCGAGTGCATCCACGGCATCGTCTCTTACATAATCGCTTACCAGGACGGCACCAATTATCTCTGAGTTGACAGACACAAAAAGAACGCCGGCGGCCAACTCGTGCATTCGCTGTGCCACTTTGTTCTCGAAATCCAATCCGACGCAATTCTTACTCCCATCGGATACAAATTCTAATTTCCCTGCTCGAATAATCTTGCCGACAGCGGATTGATCGTGTACTACAACCTCAACGCCTTTTCCCGCGTAATTCTTGAACCGATCTTCCGACTTCATCATCGGTCCCCTCGAGACTTTCCCTGACGATTCATGAATCGCTTCTGTTTTAAAGTTGCGGCGATTTGCTTCATCGACAACCGCTTTTGCAATCGGATGTTCCGAATATACTTCGGCGAGCGACGCAAGCTTTAACAGCTCGTCTTCTCGTGTTCCATTATATGTAATGGCTTCGACGACCCTCATTTCGCCGGCAGTGATCGTTCCTGTCTTATCGAAGACAATGCTCGTTACCTTGCGGGCTTGTTCCAACGCTTCGCTGCTTCTTATGAGAACTCCCATCTCTGCGCCCCTCCCCGTCCCGACCATTATTGCCGTTGGAGTTGCGAGGCCCAAAGCACAAGGGCAGGCAACGACCATGACTGCCACAAATGTCATCAACGAGTGCACAAGCTGCGGCGCAGGCCCGAAAATCGCCCACACCAATGCGGATACCATTGCGATCAAGATAACTGCAGGAACAAAGACAGACGCGACTTTGTCCGCAAGTCTTTGAACGGGCTGCTTAGATGTCTGTGCTTCCTCGACGAGACTTGCAACACGAGCGATGAGGCTTTCTTTTCCAAGCTTTTCTGCCTGAATTGTCAAAGCGCCGTCGAGGCACACTGTACCGCCAAGTACGCTTCCGCCTTTTGTTCTCTCGACCGGCATGGTCTCGCCTGTCAGCATCGATTCATCGACGGTCGAGAGACCATCGACCACTTTACCATCAACAGGAATTCTCTCACCCGGTTTCACTCTAAAGAGGCTGCCCACTTGAATAGCCGCAAGGGGAACGTCAAATTCGTCTGCTCCCAGGATTAAATGGGAGGTCGCCGGCTGCAGGGCGATAAGTTTCCTGACGGCTTTCGAAGACCTTAGTTTTGCATTTGCCTCTAATATTTTTCCAAGAAGAACAAGCGTAATGATGACAGCACTTGTATCGAAATAAACCGGTGCCCCGGGGCTGAGGAATGTGACCGCAGTGCTATAAACAAAAGCCGATAACGTTCCGACTGCAACCAAAGTATTCATATCTGCAGATCTATGTTTCGTCACATTCCAGAAGCCGCTAAAAAACTTCTCCCCGACGTAAAACATTACGGGAACTGTAAGCAGCATTAATACAAGATCGCGCACCATGGCTGAGACAACGAGCACAAAGGGGAATATCTCCGGCATGTTCCCGACTATGATGAATGAAGTTAAAATTCCGCCTAAGGTAAATTTGCGAACGAGAATCCGATATTCCTTTTCTCGAGCCTCGGTTTCAGCTTTTATCGAATCGCCCCCCTCTGATGTATCGATAATCTTATATCCCGCATCCTCGACAGCTTTCTTCAAGTTGTCAACATTGACGCTGATAGGCTCCATTTCGACGGTAGCAGATTCTGTAGCCAGATTGACCACAGCCTGATCAACACCTGCGACTTTTTTCAAGGCGTTCTCCACCCGGAGTGCGCAGCTCGCGCACGTCATTCCTTCTATTGGAAGCGTGAGTTTTATTTTATTCTTCTTAGCTTGCTCAATCATTCAATATCTATCCGGTTAATTTCCATTTCTCGTCCCCAGATCAATCTTAACATTGCCCAGCGCTGCCTCTTCGCTGTCGTTAGTTGCTATTACGACGATCTTGTCTTTCCGAAATTCATCGATTAACGAGAAGACCATGGCCCTGCCCGCCTCGTCCAGGTTTGACATGGGCTCGTCGAGAACAAGAACTTGTGGATCATGAATCAGCGCTGCGGCATATTTCAACCTTTGCTTCATTCCGGATGAAAATCCTTTCACCTCGTCGTTCCTTCTATTAAACAAGCCGACAAGTTCAAGAATTCCCAGCGCCTTCTTTTCTGCATCCATAGGCAATTTGCGTGCTCGCAGTTCTATCCGGAGGTTTTCGAGTGCTGTGAATTCTCCGTATAGTTCTAAATAGGGCGCAACGAAACCAATGTATCTATGAATTTCCTCCCGTTCTATTTTCCCCTTACCGTCTGAGAAAGAAATATCACCGGCTGTCGGCGTCAGTACTCCGCAAATCATTTTGGAAGCCGTTGATTTCCCGCTGCCGTTTGGCCCCGTTATCGAAAGTACTTCGCCTGATCTTATCTCGAACGAAACGTCTTTAAATACTATTCGCCTATTGAAGACCTTTTTTAAATATCTTCCGATCAGTATCATCTAATTTCGAACCACTGCGATTTTTCCCACTACGCTTTTAGCTCCGTTTGTCAATATATAAATATAAATTCCGCTCGACACGATCCTTCCGGCTCCGTCCCTTCCATTCCATGCCAAATACTTTCCCGGCGGATTAGTGACGTTTATCGTTCTAAGTAAAGCTCCGGAAGTGCTAAAAATGGAAAGGGTTGCGTTTGCTAAATTAGAAAAAGGATATGGGATGCTTAATTGTTGTAAGGATGGATCAAATGGCTGCGGGAAAACGGCATCGTTCTTTAGGGCCAAATTCCCGCTCGTATCACTACTCGCGACGAACGGGATAAGCCCCCAATTTGCGGGGTTGGCTGTCGCAAAGGAAATACAGTATCCTTTCGTCAACTCTCTAACGCAGTTCTGTCCCCCGACAGAAATTCCAACGGAAAACGGATAATTCGTGGTATCATAGCTCGGAAAACCTGCAGCATCATAAGCTGCAGCCGAGGAAAAATTATCGTTCGCTACCGCCATTCCGACAGTGTCCGATCCGAGTTTTAATTGGTAAAAATGTTCAGTCATACTCAAAGCCGTTGCGGAAAAACCAGCCCCCCCCCCTGTCAGGCTATCGAGACCACTGATCTTGACAGGCGGATAGTCAGAAGCGAGAGGATACGTTGAAACATTATACTGTGAAGCTAATCGAGTATCTATAACTTGTGAGGTAATTCCATTGCGCAAACAATTCAAATGCATAAGACGGATCAACGCCGATTGATCTAAACTCGTCTTCAATGGCTGGAATTACTGGTTCGTGTGCCATGTCCTGCCAAATTCCTTTCATGACTTGTGCAATTCCTAATTCCCTGTATTCGTTCTGGACAAATATCCCGAAGATACATCGTTCGTAGCCGTCGTAGCCCGGCTCATAAAGGTTAAAAGGTCGATCCACATTGTCGAAAAAAGTGCTTAGATATTGATAGTAATCTTTCACTTCCGGATAGACAACCTGTTCCATCCAGGTGGAAGTAAGTTCATAAAACCAAATATCTTTGGCGTCATCATCCTGGTCCAGCCACACACCATAGTTACCGATCTGAATACCATGATGAAACTCGTGTGCGATGGTGACTTCAATCGCCGGTACTCCTTTAGTATAAGTCGATTGGAACTCATTTCTTATCTGAGACCATGCAGCAAAGGTAGCATATCCATTTGCGCGCCTAATTATTGGTTCGTCGAGATCATAGTCTGTTTCACCATATTCACCAGTGGCCAAAGCTTGAATGTATATATCGTACTCGCTGCCGTCGCCCGCACCGCCGTCCGAAGGTGGAGGTGGAAAACCGAGCGAGTCAACCTCGACATAATAGACATATTCACATATCTTTGCGACCGAATCGACAAATGCCATGGTACTCCGCGGAATTATTTGTCCCGTTGAGTCATACAAAAACGGCTGATTGCTGTTCACGTTAGAAGTGTCGAAATGGATTCTAAAATGACCGGAATCACTAATGATGCTAGTTTGGTTGGGCGGCGGCGACTCCAAAATATTCTTAATGTTAAATTTATCGCCCGGAGTTCCGTAATAATCGACGATTGTGTGAAAGCCGCATTTGTCATGGTACTTGGCATTAGGCGGCTCAAAGAGTCTGTTAATTTCTTTTTGGCGATCAGATCCATTTGCTTGTATTACAATCAGAAAGACAGATAAAGCTGCAATCGCCAATTCAAAAGTCGCTGATCGTAACATAGGATTCGGCTCGGTTGAGAAAGAAGATACCTGTCGGTGGCCGGAGATATTGCCATGTCATCCGGCTCGCTTTCAACGTGCCAGGATTTAATGAGACTTGCAAACCCGGTGTTTACGTCTGCAGCCGAAAGGAAGATTTCTCTTTTCCTGTGGCTATAAAATACCAGATAGAGAGTCAACTCGCTGGATGCGACGCGAATGCTCTTGAAGTCAGAATCGTCAAATGTGTTCACGTAAATTTGATGCAATTCGAGAAGCTTAGGTTTCACAAACATCGATTCAAAGATGCTTAGCGTATCATGGTCCTCAAGAAGAAGCAATGGAGTGGATGTACTGCTCACCAATTCACTTTGGGATCCCTCCATCGAGATTGAAGTGGTCTTTCCACCGTCAAGGTTAGTGTAAGCAAACGTCAGGGTGTCGTCGCCGCTTTTCCATAGCCTGAAGAACGCCGGATACGGATGAATCGCCAAGGCGGAATTCACGTAGTCAATCTTTTCATTGACCCCGTAATCGTGCTCGATAAACTCCCCTTTCATGGAGCTGAAAAATGAGATGCCGACGCTGCTGTCAGGGTGGATTCTGTATGCTGCTCCTATGATGGCAGAATCGTTTTCGACTGCGCCATTGACGATAAATGGCAGAAATGCCGTTCTAACCATATGTTCCACGATGTTTTTCCCGGATTCAAATAGCTCGTAGAAGCTCAATATGTCGGCATCGCTGTACGAAAGCAACAGGTCGGGTGGCATGCCACAGATCAAAATTGATAAGCTGCTGGTCCCCTGTGATTGCCAATCAGACGCGACTGAGGAATCCGAAGGGGCATGTCCCACGTAATGAACTGCCGCAATTCTCCCCTGGGAATTTCCGATAATCAGATAGCTTGAACTGTCATTGCCGCAAACGGAAACTGAGACCGGATCCGCGCACACCGGTACCGTAATATCAGGGTTTCTGCTGAAGAGAGACGCGGTCTTGAACACCTTGATGAAGTTCTCAGTTGGACTTGAAGCCACAAGGTCGGCGTGAACCTGATTCGGGAAATTCAACGCAATAATATTTTCGTAATTTGCTCCAATTCCTACTTCTCCGGCATAATCAAAATCTTTCGCGGACGAATCGTAACAAAACAGCGTGATCTCCTTTGTGTCCTCGCTGAAGGCGGCAATATCCGTTGTCCCATTTCCTGTGAGATCAGCCGTCACAAATTGTGAGATGGGACCGAGAGAATTCAAGGTTTGTCTCAGGTAGAATCTTCCAAAGCCATCGCCGCCGTAGATATCAATCCGGCTGAGGCGGGAATATCCCACCACAATATCCGGATAGCCGTTGTTGTCAAGATCGGCAACAGAAAGAGTAGAAGGTTCCCCCTTCAGCCGGAATGAGACCGGCTGCGTAAAAGATCCGTCCCCTCTTCCATAAAAGATCAAGAGTTTGTGATTCACCCAATCGAGTGCTGCGATGTCCGGAACAAGATCTCCATTGAAATCCGTAAAAGCAACGTCACTGAAAGGGATGCTACCGAGGGGACCCTGCAATATACGGGCTTCCTGGAATTCTCCTCTGCCGGCATTTTTAGCTTCAGAGATTCCAAGCGCAAATCTCCCGAATGCAACTATGTCAATCTTGCCGGATGTTTCGAGGTCGGAAGCCGCAACGCCGGTACAATATGCATCTATGGAAGCTTCCCGGGATACAACAGGCCGTCCATCTTCCCCAAACGACACCATCGCGACGAAATGAGATTTCATGAGGACTGCGATTTTTGGCGCAATCTTTTCATGGTCCAGGCTGTCAAGCAAAACCTCCCTTCCTTTTGCGATTGCAATCGGTGTATCTGGAAGACTGATGACATTTGTGAGAATTAAATTCTCCATGGAGTCGGGTTCGAATAAATATAATGCTTTCTCGGATTTTGAAATTGCTGCAATGCTTTGGTGGCTGCCGGTGAAGTTTCCTGCAACCATTTGACCTAACGGTGCAATGGTCGCTTGCATATCGACCGTTTTCAAAATCGGTGTATAGACCTGCGCTTCGGAAATTCGTGCGATGTTTACCACAAATACTAATTGAATTACCGCCTGCTTAAAAAGCTGGACGTGCCTGACTCCGGCAATGTCGATCATCTCTTACCCCTGTTCACCGGGCCGGTCAGACCAAATTCGATTTGTCTCCTCACGGTGACGAAGACGCTGCTCACGCCTGAATAACGCCTGCTCGTACCTTCGGTTTTCTTCCTGAGATTCGGGATAGACTGGTACAGCTTTGATCGGTCTGCTTTCATGGTCTATGCTTACAAAGGTCAAATAGGCGGAATTCGAATGTCTTTTCTCCCCTGTCAGGGGATTCTCCGAAAACACTTTCACCCCAACTTCCATTGATGTATTAAAAACTCTATTGATGCTTGCCTTCAAGATTACAAGTTCTCCCAACCTTATCGGATGAAGAAACCTGAGCTCATCTACTGCAGCAGTCACACAAACATGATTGGAATGTCTCGTTGCTGCCATTGCCGCAGAGATATCAATCCAATGCATGAGCCTCCCTCCTAGTAAATTCCCAAGCTGGTTGGTGTCGTTGGGCAAAACAAGTTCCACCATCTCGACCTGCGACTCGTTCACGGGTTTTTCGTCGTGCTTCATATCAGAACGGCAGCTCTTTGATCATCGTTCATGGTTCGCGGCTAATTTCGACCCCCAGAGAGCGCGCAAGTTTATCCGCCTCCGGCCTTTGATCAGACGTCGGAAACGCTGCATAAAACTTTCGAAGCGCGGCTCTTGCCTCATCATTCCTATGTCGCTCTATAAGAACTTTAACTTTTCCGATTGCCGCCTTGTCTGCAATATTCGAATCGTGGTATTGATCTAGGATAATATCGTAATAAATGATCGCCGCTTTGTAATCATCCAAAATTGTGTATAACTTAGCAGTATCATAGTCTCTTTGAGCCAGTTTATTTCTAAGGGCGGTTATTTCCTTCTCGGCCTCGGAAACTAATGGGCTGTTGGGATAATAATCTATGAAGTCCTGGAATGCATTGATCGCCTTTTGGGTACTCTCTTGATCCAATTGAACACGCGGAGTTTCCGCCGCATAACACTCGGCGATTTTGAATCGCGCTTCCGGAGCAAGTTTGGACGATGGATAGTTCGCAAACACATTACCAAATTCAAAAGCAGCAGTTATATATTCCGTCTCATCAAAATAAGTTTCGGCAAGATAGAATTGTGCGCTATCTGCATAAACACTGGCCGGATACTGCTTGACAACTATCTCAAACTGGTCCTGCGCCTTTAAATAATCTTCGTTATTAAATAATTCTAGCCCGTGTCTAAAGGTCACTCTTGCACCCTGCTCGACCAATTCCTTTGTTGTCGAACAGGATGCGAGTAGATATGCAAGACCAAGTAATGCTGATACAATAGTTATTCGACGTATCATCATGGGTTTAAGCTTCATTCAAGAACCTCGTATCGTGAAAAAAAGATAAACTATAATTGCAGCGGACGCAACAAACACCAGAGGCTGCAAGATCGTCTCAAGAAGCCCGGCTGGATCACTACTTCCGTGCAGGAATTCGTAAGAGCCCATTTCCAAATCGGGTATTCGACTTTGTTCAACTGTGTCCGAAAAGGAAACCGAATAAGATTTAGCAAATTCAATTTCTCCGCTGTCAGCCATCTCAATATCGTAAGCCGAACGGATAGTTCGCACGACTTCCGATGACTTAAAAATATGTGATGAAATCGGAGCAGAGTAAGTAATTTGAACTAATGGCACAGTAACTTTCAAAGATGCCGCTGTCAAAGACGAATCCATCGTCACCCGTATCTTACTTTCTAACAAATGCTCCTCAATTCTTTGCCGTGCAAAATTGTCAATTTCTTGAAAACCGATCATTACTGGTTTATAGCTGACAACTGCCCGGTGATACTGCACAAGTATGGAAACTATTGAATCGGCTACCGTACCAATTTGTGAGTTAAGAACCTCGTAGTTCGTAGGAGCTTGTCCCTTTGTACCATCACTCCAGACAGCAGCCTCTCCCGTCTTCGACAAGAAAATCATAAATAAGAAAATTCCAATTGAGAACCGATAATTCATTACGCATAAATTCCGCGAACCTTGAGAGTTTTCGCAACTTTATCGATGGCTAAGATGTATGCGCCAACGCGCATCGAGACCTTGTATCTTTCGGCGGTCTGAAAGACATTGCTGAATGCGTCGTGCATCATCCTGTCCAGACGGCGATTAACCCTATCGAGTGTCCAGAAATAACCTTGCCTATCCTGCACCCACTCGAAATAGCTCACGGTTACACCTCCTGAATTTGCGAGAATGTCCGGAACTACAAGTATGCCCTTATCATCGAGAATCGGATCTGCTTTAGCAACAGTCGGACCGTTCGCCCCCTCGACTATTATTTTTGTTTTTATCTTTGCTGCGTTTTGTGCCGTAATCTGATCTTCCTTTGCTGCAGGAACGAGAACGTCCGTCTCAAGCTCAAGAATTTCTTCGTTTGAAATCCGGTCGCCGATTCCGCTTCCCTCGAGAGTTCTATGTCCCTGTGTCCACTCAATTGCCCGACTTATATCGACCCCTTTCTTGTTGTAATAGCCGCCGGTTATGTCACTGACCGCTATGACCTTCAGTCCTTGCTCGCTCAACAATTTGGAAGACACCGAACCGACATTTCCGAATCCTTGCACCGCACAAGTCGCCTGCCTCACATTCAATCCCATACGTGCCATGGCTGCTAAAGTCGTTACCATGACGCCGCGACCCGTGGCTTCCCTTCTTCCAAGCGAACCGCCAATGATCAAGGGCTTGCCCGTTACCACGGCAGTCTCAGTCCGTCGGGTGTGCATGCTGTATGTATCCATGATCCACGCCATGATCTGTTCGTTAGTGTTCATATCAGGCGCCGGGACATCTCTCTCCGGTCCGAATACATCGAGCATATTCGCAGTGAATCGCCGAGTGATCTTCTCAAGCTCGACCGGCGTAAGTCTTGTCGGATCGCACCTTACGCCGCCCTTTGCGCCACCGAAAGGAATATTCGCAATTGAACATTTCCACGTCATCCAGGCGGCAAGTGCCTTTATTTCGTCGATGGTAATGTCGGGAGCGTACCGGATTCCACCCTTTGAAGGACCGAGTGCATCATTGTGGATCACGCGATAACCCTCAAAGACTTCAATCTCGCCGCTATCCATTTGAATGGGGATTGAGACAATAATTTGTTTTACAGGTGTCTTCAAATATTCATACACCCCACGTTCGAGTTCCAATATCTCCGCGGCGATGTCAAATCGTTCCATCATAGATTCGAACGGATTTTCCCTGTCCAGAATTGGAGCAGGCTCTTTGTAAGTCACCGTGTCCATATTGCCGCCCAGGTCCTCAGTAGAGATTCTTTCCCGCTGCCAAAGCTTCAAGTTTTGCAATTCGTTCCTCTGTCGGAGGATGCGTACTGAAAAGCTTCGCGAGCGACTGTGCTTTTAGAGGATTAACAATGAATAGATGCGCTGTCAACGGCTTCGCCTGCATAGGAATCTGATGGGCGCCGACCTGCAATTTCTGTAGCGCGTTCGCGAGCGAAAGAGGCTTCATGGAAAGTTTTGCTCCCCCTTCATCCGCCTTGTATTCGCGCGAACGCGATACTGCCATTTGAATTAGCATTGCTGCTATCGGCGCGACAATTATCACAAATAGTTCGCCGATGGCTGACGAATCATTGTCCCGTCCGCGACCTCCGCCTCCAAAGAAAAACATCGACCAGCTCAGCATTTGCGCCAGATAAGTGATCGTCCCGGCAAATGTCGCAATTATTGTCGACATCAAAATATCCCTGTGAATCACGTGAGAAAGCTCGTGGCCTATAACCGCTTCTAACTCCTCGTCGCTCAACATTTTCGTTATTCCGTCCGTGACAGCGACGGCAGCGTGATGCGGATTTCTTCCTGTGGCAAATGCGTTCAATGCTTCCGTCGGGATTATATAAAGCTTCGGCATTGAAATGTTCGCTCGAGTCGCGAGACTGTGTACCATTGCATACAAGCGCGGCGCATCAGCTTCTTTTACTTGCTTTGCATGATAGCTCATCAACACCATCTTATCTGAAAACCAGTAAGCGAAGAAATTCATGGCGAGACTAAATAGAAAAGCATACATCATGCCTGTTTTTCCACCGACAAGATTTCCGATGCACAAAAACAGAACCATCATTAAAGTCATAAAGAACACCGTTTTCAAAGTATTCTTCATATAAAACATATCCTCCTTTTCCGAATTAATTTATGTTTCACGAAATGGAGTTGCAAGGCAGAAACCGAAACCAAAACTCTAAGCTTTCTTGTGTACCTCCACCCTTTTGAATTTGACTCTCTCGACAAAAAACTGAAAAGCCTCCCGTTGAGAAACTTGGATCAGTGATTGTTACCAATAACAATTAATGATATATTCATCATGTGTATTATCTACTCAAATTTATATTTTGAAAAGAGATTTTGCTCATCAATATGAATGAGAAAATCATCATTTCGAATTATTGATAGAGTGTCTGGCAGCTATTATTATTCAATTCAATAGGAAGACTGCATATGAGCGAAATAACGACCGGTAAGTTAGCTTCGAAGCACGGAGTCCGAGCCACGACAAAGGACCTGTCGTTAGAAAGCAGCTATCCTATCGGGAAGAAACTCCAAGCTGATTTTATCGGGAACAGTTTGAAGATGCGGGAAATTTATTCCATGATCCAGCTTGTTGCAGACTCAGCAACACCTGTAATGATAACGGGAGAAAGCGGGACCGGCAAAGACGTTGTCGCAAGGTTGATTCATCTGAAGAGTCCGAGAGCTGACCTTCCCTTTATCGCCATAAATTGCGCCGCCGTGCCGAAGGAAGTTTTTGAGAATGAATTATTCGGACATGAAAGCGGCGCATTTACCGGGGCGACTTTCAAGAAGGCCGGATATTTGGAGATGGCTAACAAGGGTACACTCTTCCTGGATGAATTGGCTGAGATGGATTCGGAAACACAGGCAAAACTTCTTCGCGTAATCGAGAACCACTCATTCAGACATCTCGGGGGGAAGGAAGAAATAAATGTGGATGTTCGAATGTTAGCCGCGACAAACAAAAACATGAGCCAGGCGCTCCAGTCCGGAGAATTGCGAAGAGACTTGTATTACCGCTTCAGTGTAATTGAGATCTTTCTCCCTCCGCTTCGTGAACGGAAGGAGGACATCCCGCTCCTGATTGACCACTTCCTCGGCTTCTTCTGCCAGAAGCATAAGCGCGGCAAAAAATCATTTTCGGATAAAGCCATGGATGCAATATTCGAATACGACTGGCCCGGCAATATTAGGGAGTTGAGGAATGTCGTGGAACGGGCAGTCATCATTTGCGCCTCCGAAATTGTGACGCCCGATTATCTTCCAGCTCAAATTGCAGCCGCAAAACCACACGAGGACGTGATCACAATTGCTGTAGGAACTTCACTGAAAGTCGCCGAAAAAGATATAATCACTCGCACTCTGTCGTCCGTAGGAAACAACAAATCGAAAGCCGCGAACGTGTTGGGCTTAAGTCGTAAAGCTCTTTATAATAAGCTGAAAAGGTTCGGAGTAAAGTAGTTTAGTAGCCATTTATGACCAAGTCGCCTCAAGCAAAGTTGATGTCCCACCATCCGCGTTAGTTTCTGTCGAACATCCGGAGGTAGTGTCACGCTCAAGGTATGTAAAGTCGACTACGAAGCATGGGACACGTGACGCAGCTCCCGGATAATTAAAAACAAGAATCCGATTCTAGGGATTTCTAATTCTGTCACTTTTCTCGCCCGTGATATTTGAGCGATGAATTCTCTCATGCAGATTCGACCGCCGGTTTGTAGGGAATTGAAACAGTCAACGTCGTGCCTTGACCGGGACGGCTATTGATTTCAAACTTCCCGTTCAGCGCAATCACTCTTTCCCGGATTCCAGTGAGACCTGTTGATGTAGGATCTTTCTGTTTCCCCTCTTCCATTCCTCCTCCATCGTCGGCTAATTCCAGCACCAAATTCTCTCCAATAACCTGCAGAGTGATTGTCACACTGGCCGGAGAGGCATGTTTGGCGGCATTTGTCAAACCTTCCTGAAGAATGCGAAATATACTCGTCGATGAATTCTGATCCAAGTTTATGTCGTGTTGGAGTCGTGCAATTCGACAGCGTATCCCGGTTCGATTTTCAAATTCAAGCGCTTGCCATTGAATCGCGGTGAGAAGCCCGAGTTCGTCTAATACTGCCGGCCGCAATTCTGTGATAATTTTTCTCGTTGAACGAATAGTTTTTTCTAATAATTCAGAAATCGAGGATATCTTCTCGACCAAAGATATTCGACTAAGAGGTTCCTTGACGGTCTTAGAAATCATGCGCTCAAGGATTGACAGGTCTATCCGGAGCGCAGTAAGCATCTGCCCAAACTCGTCGTGCATCTCTCTTGCGATGCGAGTTCTCTCCTCTTCACGGGCAGCTTGAAGATGCGTGGCGAGTGCGCGCAGTTGTTTTTCACTCTCCAAGAGCATATCATCGGCCATCTTTCGATCGGAAAGGTCATGAATTACCACCGTGTATCCCGTCGATTCTTCGCTAGTCTCTTCAAAAATAGTCACCAGGGTAACCTCAGCCCAAAACTTTTTTTTGCTCTTCCCAACGAGCCAGGCATCAATTTCGACCCGATGTTCCTTTCCACTCTTTTCGAAAAAGGTTCTAAACTCCGATCTGCCGTCGTCATCTGAAACAAATGACAAAAACTCAGAACCTATTACTTCATCATCTCCATATCCCATTAATCGTTCAGCGCCAACGTTCCAACTTGCTATACACTTATTGCTATCAAGCCTGAAGTTCGCAAGATCTTTCACATCTTCAATCGATGATGCTGTGTCTTTTTGCATTACCGTAGAATCTCGATTCATCAATTCACTCTCTGAAATTATATCTTTTTTTTAAACTATGCCGCTTCCGGGGTTCTTGAATGCACACGAATACGATCCGGCGCGCAACATTTCGAAAGTCATAACCATTTCTTAATTCTCACCATTGTTCCCCCGTTTGCGGTAGGAATTATTCTCACTTCGTCTGCGAGATTCTCCTTTCGAAAGAAGCACCCGACAAACATTCGCGACGGCATATTTCTGAGAGCCGGTCAACACGTTATGCCGAAAACGCGGCTCCACCAACTCGACATCTGAATATGGCAGAGAGGAATTTAACGATGATGCCGCCTTTGTGTCATCCGACAATAAGCTCACGCCGACCCTAAGGTCTAGGACATCCTGACCGTTATGCTGGTTTTCCGCAGCAATAACCGCTATGCCTTTTCTCAGCCCCGATTGAATAGATTGTATCACCATCTTCCCATGTTTGGATGAGATCAGAAGGTTCCGGGCAAGCTCGGAAACGAATGTGGATAATAGGGTGGACGCACTTCCACCGAATCCAATTTGTTCAGCAAACCATTTCCCTTTTTGCCGCGCCGTAACCACATCATAATCAGAAATAATCGACAAGGAGATTTCTCCATTGACTACTATTTCAGCATCTTTTATTTCAGATAAAATCATCGCCGCTCTCCTTAGATATTAAAGACGAAACAACATTTCGAGTAGATCTTCGCCGATCGCACATTAACTCTACCGGATTTATCAGCTTCCGGTACCATGATATTCTCACTTATGTAGCTTAATTGCACTTTTTATCCGTTTCCGCTTATTCTGTGTTGGACTTTTCGTGCTCTCTTATTCAACTGTCACACTCTTTGCCAGATTTCTTGGCTGATCGACATCGCACCCTCTAAGTAAAGCGATATGATATGCGAGAAGCTGCAACGGTATGACGGACAATATCGGATTAAGGATGTCGATAGTTTTAGGGACGCGAATTGTATATTCCGTCGATTCGCGAATTTGCTGATCGTCGTCATTAACAATCGCGATAATTCGGGCACCCCGCGCTTTCACTTCTTCAATATTGCTCAGTATTTTGTTATAGGTTTTATCGTGGGGCGCAATGAACACGACGGGCATCTCACTATCGATCAAGGCGATCGGCCCGTGTTTCATTTCGGCTGCCGGGTAGCCTTCCGCATGAATGTAAGATATCTCTTTCAGCTTCAAAGCACCCTCGAGTGCAACGGGAAAGTTGTATCCGCGTCCCAGATAAAGGAAGTTCCGCGCGTCAAAGAAGGAGCCGGCTATTTCTTTTACGAGCGGATCAAGCTGCAAAACTTCCGATACTAATTCAGGGAGCTTATACAATTCTTTTGAAATCGCGATCCACTTTCCGAACTCAAGCGAGCGAGCCTTCACGATTGAGAATGCGAACAATACGAGAGCCACAAGTTGAGAAGTAAACGCTTTTGTCGAAGCGACTCCAATCTCAGTGCCGGCATGAATAAAGATCCCTGCATCGCTTTCGCGTGCAACGCTGCTTCCGACAACATTGCAAATAGCCAGGCAAGTTGCGCCTTTTGATTTAGCTTCCCTCAAGGCAGCCAGCGTGTCCGCCGTCTCGCCGCTTTGAGTAATAGCAACAACAACATCTCTCGCGTCCACCGCCGGATCGCGGTATCTAAACTCGGATGCATATTCGACTTCAACCGGAATTCCGAGATGCTTCTCAAGAACGTATTTTCCGTATAGAGCGGAATGCCATGACGTCCCGCACCCGGTCAGTATAATTCTTCTGGCTGCAAGAATTTTCGGCGTAACCTGGTACATTCCCCCCAGTTTTATAGTGTCCTCTGATTCCGACAATCTGCCACGCATCACATTCGTCAACGAAGCAGGCTGCTCGAAAATCTCCTTTTGCATAAAATGAGCGTAGTCTCCCTTTCGGACTTCTGATGATTCAAGCGTCATCTCCTCCAAATCTTTTTCTACCTCAATATTATGCAAAGTCTTGATATCGACTCTCTCTCTAGTTATAAATGCAACCTCGCCGTCGGAAAGATGTATTATCTTTGAAACGTACGGCACAAGCGCTGCAATGTCCGATGCGACGAGGCTCTGATCTTTGCCAATGCCGATCAGGAGAGGACTTCCATTTCGCGCGGCAACCAGCATGTCAGGCTCTTCTGCGTATATAACCGCTATTCCATAAGTACCCTCGATCTCGACCAATGCTGCCCTAACGGCCGCTTTGAAATTCTCACTTGTTTTCAATCGCTCTTCAATCAAGTGGGATATCACTTCTGTGTCGGTCTCAGATTTGAAATAATGACCGAGCAGTTCCAGCTTTTCCCGAAGCGAATAATAATTCTCAACAATTCCGTTGTGTACCACAGCGATCTTTTCGGAGCAATCAAGATGGGGGTGAGCGTTTTCCATTGACGGTATGCCGTGAGTTGCCCAGCGCGTGTGCGCAATGCCAATTTCCGAATCGGTAAAATTGCCTACGATAGAGCGAGCAAGAGCATCGACTTTGCCGGGACACTTCATGTAGTGAAGCTTGGAGTCTTTGATTACGGCGATTCCCGCAGAATCATAACCACGATACTCAAGATTGTAGAGTCCGTTGATCAAGACAGGTAGCGCCAGCTTTTTGCCTATATATCCTACAATGCCGCACATAAAGTACTCTCCTTAATTTTATAGCTGTAAAATTTCTTCATGGTCTTCCGGGCGGAGCTGGAAACCCTAACGTCGTCGAGCTGCCAGATCCTGTTTTATGATTCGAGAGAATTACATAGGTGGCGGCGGCGACTAACACAGCCACTCCTGATCCAATCCATGTGAGCAACAGCGAACCTGCACTTTCCCTCATCTCTTCAGCATGAACAACGAAGTAATAGTCGCTCCCAAGTAACCCTTCAGGGAACTCTTGGTCGAGCGCCCAGATAATCTGCCTGCTTTGTCCGGCGAACTTACCTTCGCCTACATCACCCGACAAGGCTTTCGGAAAGTATACATAGGCAGAATCGCTTCCCTTTCTCAGAATCAGCTGAATTTTATACTTCGCCGAAGGATCACCTATAAGATTATAGTTTATGATTACTATGCCACTGTACATGCTGAATCGGACATCTTCCACTTTTGCGCCGCGGCTTGGTCTCGGGGCGGCAAGCGCAACAACATTAAAAAGAAGCATCACGAGAACTGCAAACTTCATCTTCAAACCATTAGACCTTTGCCTATTCATTTGAGGAAAACCATTTTCCGGATTGCGTTATACCCGGTGCTTGTTGACACTCTGTAAAGGTAAACGCCGCTCGACAATTCCTTTCCACTCCCGCCGGTACCATTCCACACAAATAGATGTTGGCCTGGCGAGGCATCGCCATCATATACTTCTTCCACTTTTCGGCCAATCACATCGTAAACTACGACTTTTATTCTCGCTTCCTTCGCAATATAAACCGGAATAGTGGTCAACGGGTTGAATGGATTCGGATAATTGTTTTCAACTTCAAAGGCAACGGCATTGCTGATTTCTCCTTTGATTAAATCATCTTTGCCGATCAACAGCTCAAAGGAAGTTGTTGAAGTACTCGGCACAAAGGTGTATGATGCCGCACTCCTCATGTCTATCCATTTATTTGTCGAGGTATTGAGAAGATAGACGTCGAAGTCCGATGGTACCCGATCAAGCCCGCTTAATCTAAGAATTGCCGCACGAGATGGAATCGCATCCACCGTCAAAATCCACATCGATGAGTCGCTAAAAACGGGATGTATTTCACTCGCAAATGCGCCATAATTGCTGTCCCACTCCGTATGTTCAAAATAGACAGATGGAACAAATCCTATCGCCCTCGGTTTGTGAACATCAAGAGAGTTATGGTCGCTCTTCACTTGTGAAGAGACTCCGAGCCAAGCCAGACTATCGGTGAAACCGTTAGATGAAAGCGCTATGTGGACCTGCCAATTCGCATTCGAAAGAGATTCGAGAGTGGCCGCCATGGCGGCAAATGTGCCTTTCGCCGCAACGCCGGATAGTTTGGTCGAAGTATCGAACGGCACCTCAAGCGTTGCCATATTGTTCGAATTGAAGAAGTAGAAGCCTGCGTTAGGTCCGAGAGAAGATGCGGACTGAAACTCCCCGTTAAACGAATAGAGCAGTTCGGTGACGCTGTCGCGCGATTGGATTGTGCTCCATGGTATGGAAAATGCGAATGGGGCTGTTATAATATTCCATCCATCGTGCAATGGAATTGCCGCGGAGTTTGTAGAATCAAGTCGAGCAGATTGAATGGTAGTATCGATAATGAGAGGCCCGTTTTTGATAACCCAGAATCCCCTGCCTAAAGTGAAATTGAAATCGCTGCCGTTGCTCTCATATTGGATCATGTAGTCTGCCGCGGCTCCGTTGTCCCAATAAGCCTGCCAATCCCTCCCGGATATTCCATGAAGTACTGATGCAATCGGCATATTGCCGGCGCCGGGCATTCCAATCAACCTATAATCAGTGGGCTTGAATTCCGACGCATCAGAGTAAGTCGGGAAACTGACAGTGTCAACTGTTGTAATAAATTGCGGCTGACTTGGAGGCATATAGATGGAAAACGTCCATGGCACGGTGAAAGAGCTCCAGCCGCCTGCAGGCGATTTTGCTCTTACGCGCCAAAAATACGTACCACCCGCGGTGAGCGACCCGATTGTGACTGAATCGGAAGTGATCGCCGAGTCGTTGACAACAACCGCCACAAATTTGGAGTCCGTCGCCACTTGAATATGGTACATATCTGCGTTTTGCACGGAATCCCACTTGCAAGTTACGCTTACGGGCAAATTTGCAGCACTGTCCGCCGGCGAAAGCAGAGTCGGAGTTGCTGGCGGTGCAGCAGTGGTGAAAGTCCATGCACCGGACCACGCGCTTACTCCAACGGAGTTAACTGCCCGGACGCGCCAATAATATGCAGTACCAACTGCAAGCAGCCCTACTTGCATGCTTGAAGTCGTAATGCCCGAATCATTAATAACCAGTGAGGCGAACGAAGCAGTGGTCGATAATTGCAAATCATACGACTGCGCATCCTGTAACGAACTCCAGCTCAGCGTGTCCGCTAAAGGCAAGTTGGTCGAACCATTTGGCGGAGCCAATAACGAGGGTGCAGAAGGAGCAGTAAGTGGCGTTAACGTTGTGAAACTCCACACGTCCGACCAGCCGCTAGGCCCGGCTGTATTAATCGCCAGAACCCGCCAGTAATATGTTGTCCCCCCCGAGAGAGCGCCGGTTATCATCGAAGTTGAGGTTGTACTATCATTAATTATTGCCGGGGTAAAATCTACGGCAGTTGAAACTTCCACTTCGTATTCAACTGCACTCAAAGATGCGTTCCAGCTTAGTGTATCATTTAACGGCCGCTTGCTTGAACTGTTAAGTGGAGACAGCAAAGATGGTGCAGCAGGAGGCGTTAATGTCGTAAAGCTCCAAACGGTCGAGAATCCGCTTGAGCCCGCGGTATTAATCGCTTGCACCCGCCAAAAATATGTCGTACCCGCCGACAGTGTGCCGGTAATTTTAGAAGTCGATGTTACTGTTGAGTCATTGACTAACGTTGAACTGAAGCTCGACGAAATTGAAACCTCCACTTGGTATCGACTCGCATTTTGAGATGCATTCCAGCTTAGTGTGTCGCTTAATGGCTGGCCGGCCGAACCATTCACAGGGGAAAGCAAAGATGGTACAGAAGGCGCGGTAAGCGGAATCAATGTCGTGAAGCTCCACGCAGGCGAAAAGCCGCTTGAACCGGCGGAGTTAATCGCCTGAACCCGCCAATAATATATGGCGCCGCCCGAAAGAGCACCTGTTGGCATCGAAGTCGAAGTAATTCCCGTGTCGTTAATTATCGTCGAATTGAAGTTGGAGGAAGTTGATACTTCCACCTGGTATCGACTCGCGTTTTGAGATGCACTCCAGCTTAGTGTGTCGCTTAACGGCTGGCTGACCGAACCATTCGCAGGAGAGAGCAAAGATGGTACAGAAGGAGGAGCAAGCGGAGTTAACGTGGTAAAACTCCAGGCGCTCGAAAATGCACCTGAACCGACCGAGTTAATCGCCTGAACCCGCCAATAATATGACGTGCCGCCTGAAAGAGCGCCGGTTGACATAGATGTTGAAGTTATTGCCGTATCATTAATTGTCGTTGCAATGAAATTAGTTGAGATTGAAACTTCTACATGGTAACGAATTGCGTTCTGAGACGCATTCCAACTTAGCGTGTCGGTTAAAGGCTGGTTGATCGAGCCGTTCGGTGGAGACAGCAGAGATGGTGGAGCAGGCGGAGCTAACGTCGCAAAACCCCATACGCTTGAGAACCCACTTGGACCTGCAGAGTTGATTGCCTGAACCCGCCAGTAATATGTTGTCGAAGGTGAAAGATTGCCGACTGGTTAAGAAGTCAACGCGGTCGAGTCATTGATTATCGTCGAGCTGAAGCTTGAGGAAGTCGATACTTCCACATGGTAAAGGTTGGCGCTCGGAGACGTGTTCCAGCTTAATGTATCGCTTAACAGTTCATCCGTTGAACCGTTCAAAGGCGAAAGTAAAGATGGTGGAGCAGGCGAAGTTAATGTCGCAAAGCTCCACACGCTTGACCAACCGCTCGGACCGATGGAGTTGATAGCCTGAACTCGCCAATAGTATGTCGTACCAACAGAAAGAGTGCCGGTTGGCATCGAAGTCGAAGTTATTCCCGTGTCGTTGATTATTGTGGAACCAAAGCTAATTGAAGTCGAGACTTCCAATTGATAACTGCTCGCATTCTGCGAGGCATTCCAGTTTAACGTATCGTTTAGCGATTGACCAGTTGAAGCGTTCGTTGGCGAAATCAAAGACGGCACGGAAGGTACGGTAAGCGGAGTTAATGTCGTAAAGCTCCACGTAGACGAAAAGCCGCTTTGACCGGCAGAATTAATCGCCTGAACTCGCCAGTAGTACGAAGTGCCCCCCAAAAGAGCGCCGGTTGCTCTCAAGGTTGATGTTACTGTCGTATCATTAATTATCGTTGTATTAAATGTGGCAGAAGTCGATAGCTCTACCTGGTAATGAGTTGCGTTTGGAGATTCGTTCCAGCTCAATGTATCGCTTAATGGCCAGTTGCTTGAGCCGTTCGCCGGCGAAATCAAGGATGGTGGAGCGGGCGGAGCTAATGTTGTAAAACTCGATGCATTTGAAAAGCCGCTTGTACCCGCTGCATTGGTCGCTTGAACTCGCCAATAATATGTTGTGCTATGCGACAAACCGTTAACCGTGTATGAAGTATCGGGCAACGACGACATCGTTGTGTCGGCTAGAACGAGCGCGAAGCTGCTGTTGCCCGCGACCTGAACCTCATAAGACGCTCCGTTAGTTACGCTGTTCCATGTCAGTGTTACAGGTAAAGTTAGATTGGTTGAGCCATTCGCGGGCGAAACCAAAGTTGGTTTAGCCGGCGGAGCCAATGTCGTAAAGCTATATGCAGATGAAAAACCGCTTGAGCCGGCGGCATTGATCGCCTGAACACGCCAGTAATAAGTCGTTCCCGCCGAAAGAACGCCTGTTATCGTGGAAGTAGAAGATAGCGTTGAGTCATTAATTATTGTAGAACTAAAGCTCGATGACGTCGAGAGTTCAATTTGGTAGAGAGTAGCGTTCGAAGATGCATCCCAGCTCAACGTCTCGGTTAATGGCTGGTTAATCAAGCCGTTCGCCGGAGACGCCAATAATGGTACCCCTGGAATCGGGGGCAGCGTCGTGAAGCTCCATGCAGCTGAATAACCACTTGAACCAGCTGTATCGATCGCCTGAACCCGCCAATAATATGTCGTACCCGCCGAAAGAGTGCCGGTTGACCTAGAAGTTGAGGTTACATTCGAGTCATTAATTACGGATGAAATAAAGCTCGATGAAGTTGAGACCTGCACTTGGTAACGACTCGCGTTCGAAGATGGGCTCCAGCTTAATAAGTCGCTCAACGGCTGGTTTGTTGAGCCGTTTGCTGGAGAAAGCAAAGTTGGTACGCCCGGAATCGGCGGCAAAGTCGTAAAGCTATATGCATCTGAAAAACCGCTCGAGCCGGCGGCGTCGATCGCCTGAACACGCCAGTAATATGTCGTCGAGGATGAAAGACTGCCGACGGTTTGAGACGTTGATATCGTGGAGTCATTAACTATCGTCGAATTGAAGCTCGATGAAGTTGAAACTTCCAACTGGTAAAGGGTTGCATTTGAAGCTGCGCTCCAGCTTAATAAGTCGCTCAACGGCTGGTTGGTTGAGCCGTCCGCTGGAGAACCTAACGTTGGTACGGCCGGAATCGGCGGCAACGTCGTAAAGCTATATGCATTCGAAAAGCCGCTTGAATCTGCCGTGTATTTCGCTTGAACTCGCCAGTAATATGTTGCCCCAAATGACAGACCACCAGCAGCATATGAAGTGTCGGAATTCGTGGATAGTGTTTGGTCGATGAATATACTTGTAAAAGCGGTGTCGGTCGCAACCTGAAGTTCATAAGACGTTGCGGTGTCCACACTGCTCCATATCAGGGTCACCGGTGTGGATAGATTGATCGAGCCGTTTGCAGGCAAATCCAGTGTCGGCGTCGTTTGCGCTTCAGCAGGATGCGACATCGCAACTCCCAATATGGCACAGACTATCAAGTTGAAGACCGATATGCGCGTTTTCATTCTCAGAATCCACAAGGCATCCTCACATTACGCCTTTAGTGAGCTCGATAGGTAGCATTTCGGCCGACCATGGTTTGGTGCCGATCCTACCGACCACTTTAAGTTCTGCATGTGTAACTTTCAGCTCAACATTACACCTTTCGGATATCTCTCTGACCCTATTAAAAATGGTCGGATTAATACTTGCGTCTGTCATCACGATCTCACCGATATTCATCTTTTTCAAGATTCCCTCCAATTTCAAATGTCCGCCAAAGATCGGGTATCCATTGAGAAACTTTCCTTCCATATGCGGGTTATCGTCCAGGAACCCAACCGGCGTGATGTTCCGGTCCTTTCCGTTTTGCGAACTCACTCGTTCGGACAGCAGTGTCTGAAGCGCGATCATTCCCTTACTATTGGCGCCATAAATCAAAGTCCTCTTTCCGTCGATTGATTCGCGCCGCACAATGTAGTTTATTGCATGGAAAGCAACCCTCGAACCGATCACGAGTGTGGCCATGAAATAGAAATCAATAACTATAAATGAACCGATCGGCGGGCCATAGCCACTCAGGGGATGCAAAAACGGGATTATGGAAAAGAATTCGAGAGCAACTGCCGTCGCGGCCAAACCGACCAACGTAGCTTTAAGTATCTGGAGCAGATCACCGAGTCCGAATAGACTTACTGTTCGCCTGTACAACCCTCCCCACATAAGAGCGAGCAACTGGAGGACACAAACGACAACTGCAGCAAACAACCACTCTCTCCATGAAGCAAAAGCGAATTGGGTAGAAGTTGTCATGAGACCTGATAACAGGATCGCAACAAAAACCGAAACAGCGTCAAGGGAAATTTGTGCTATATCATTCTCCAGGAAAGTGCGCTTGTAAAATCTAAGCACCAGCCCATTCCTAATTACCGCCATCTCGCGATAACCTAACTTTCTAACCGCAATTACGGCCGCGACTCCCACTCCTAAAAGGACAAGCAAGGAATTCAAACTACCGGCAGTAACAAGAAAAGCGCAAGCTCCAAAAGCGGATGAAACAATGTATAGCACTATGACTGCTTCTCGATGCGAGAGACCGCGCGCCAATAACTGGTGATGAATGTGCCTCCGATCCGGCATGAACAAAGAGTGCAGCTTCTTGTAACCGGACGAAAGAGACTGATCCGGAAGAAATGATCGCAGAAGCCTCCTCAACATTGCCAAAGAGGTATCCATTATCGGCACGCCAAGGGCAAGTAAGGGCACTATAACAGAAAAGGCTGTTGAGCCTTTTGTCGAGCTTTGAATGGACAAAACCGCCAGTGTAAATCCCAGGAAGAGGCTTCCGGAGTCTCCTAAGAAAATTTTCGCCGGATTAAAATTGTACCTTAAGAAACCGATCACCGCACCGGCAAGGGAAATTCCAATGGCCGCGGTCGTAATGTCATGATGGACCAGCGCAATAGATGATATAGTCAGACTTGCAATCAATGCCACACCTGACGCCAACCCGTCGAGGCCATGGATCAAATTGAATGCGTTTGTTATTCCAACCATCCATAAGACAGTTAAGGGTAACGAAAAGAATCCAAGCTGAAATGTCCCGCCGGAAAACGGATCCGTTATGGAGCTAATCCTGAATCCCGCCAGATAAACCAACACTCCTGCGACAATCTGGACTAAGAATTTTTCCCCAGGTTTCAATGTCCAAATATCGTCACATATACCGAGCACGACGATAGCCGTAAAGGAAAGGGCTACCAGAACCGAGCTGCCCAGGTAATCGGGATTTGCTATTTGTGCAACGATTCCCTCCAGCTTCCCGTACGGAAATATAAAATGCAGAAGTAGGAGGGTGGAGATAAAGCTTAAGAATACCGCCACTCCACCCATCCTTGGCATCGTGCGATTATGAATCTTGCGCTCCCCGGGCTTGTCAACGGCTCCGACAAAAACCGCGAGCTTTATGACCAAAGGCGTAAGAATTAACGACAATAGGGTTCCTATGCCTGCCGAAAATAAAAGTATTTGCAACATATTGCCTCCTCTACCTAACGTATTTCAAAGATTCATTGAAAAAGAAAATTGCTGGAACACAACGGACGATTGAGGATACAAAGCGTAATCTATAGAAAATGAGGATTCCCGTATCCCTAAGCCGTAGCGAGGTTGTGCGATGCCTGGTCCCATAACGTAACCGAATCTCATTTGCAGAAATTCAAATGGTCTTAGTTCAATTCCACCTTTGTAAAAGAGCCCTGTCGTACCAAAGACTTTTTCATTTGCGAAGGAAAGTACAAGCACTGCTCTTCGTAATGACTCAGAAGATGGATATCTCATAGATGCACCAACCTCAAGGCTCCTCGTCATTTGTCTGCTCGCCGCAACCAACGATGAAGAATCCGGGGAAGGTAAGTAGGACACTTCGGTCCCGACTCCATTATAGACCATACCGTAACTAATGTCGCCTGACGGAACGTAATCCAAGCCGAAGGAATAAAATGCTGCCCATGCCTGCGAATTGCTTTCCGTAGCTCCATGATGGATTGCGGCCGTACCCCCAAGGCTCAACGTCGGAGTTACCTCGCCGGCGAAAGTCACATCGTAACCATATTCTAATATCCTCTCGTCGGGGGCTGCTGACTTCGTCAAATATCCCAAGTCATAAACGTTCGCACCGAAACCCAGCATCATGGAGTTTGATAGGGCTGCTGGGATCGCAAAATTCTCCTCCATCCCTTCAGTTTGAGAACCTTGCGAGTGATTCAGAAAAACCGACGAATTTTCAATAAATGCAATGGTCGCGGGATTTTCGTATAGACTGCTGATATCATGATACTCCGAAATGTTAGCATTGGCGAGAGAAATATTTCTAGCCCCCACGGAAAAATTATCGAATGGATTTCCCGAATAACTGATGGCTCCCTGGCCGTATGCGGCAGTGCTTATTAGTAACACAGTCTCAACTCCGTAAAATATTTTTCTCATCATCCTCTATTCAATCATCCAGTCAGCGCAGTATCGTAAAAAACCCGAATAGGACAAGAATATCTTGCCCGAATGTGGATATTTCTCTAATGAGGTTTTCCTGCCGGGGAACAAAGACGGTATCTCCAGGCCCGACCTTCGGCACATTTTGGAAATTGCCGCTCTCGAGGTAATCCGAAAGATCAACCTCGACAGCATCGCTGCGTTGTCCGTGCCTGAATATTTTCAAATGCCTGAGATCCGCGTCCGAAGTAGCTCCTCCGGCAGCCGCCAGAATTTCTACGAGAGATACATTACTCATCACGGGGAAATTTCCCTGAGTTGTAACGGCTCCCATGACGCTTACTCTCTTGTCCATACCTATATGTGAAATTGTAACTCTCGCGTCCCCTTTAACGTACTCAGCTAATCGTTCCTTAACCTGCGCCGCAAACTGATCCTCCGTTAACCCTGCTGCAATGACATCACCGACCAACGGGATAGTTATCGTCCCATAATCTTTCACCGTGGTGGTTGTATTAAACTCGGGATATCCCCAGACCATAACCTGCACTTGATCCCCAGGCCTGATTATGTCGTCTGATGTGGGGGGCTCCGTCGCAACAGTATCTGATGTCAACGAGCCCATATTTGATTTTCCTCCCGGCACGCGCGAATACTGACCAGGTCCATCCGGAACATTATCCTGATTAGTCGAAGGCACTAACGCGCAACTGGAAAGCGCAACAAGCATAACCGACGACGCAATCAAAAAGAGATTAGGCGTCCTCATAAGTACGCCTAGCCCGTCACATAAAAGATTCCGTGACAATCTAAGGTTATGCAAGTACCGGATTTTCATAATTGTTGGTCATATGATATATTTAATTGTTTATTTACTATGGTATATCTCAAGGCTTGTGCCGCTTTGAAAATCCGTCACTGCTGTCGAAAACCATTGAAATAACGAGAGGATACGATGATATTGCGATCAGGTAAGTATCAAGTGAAAACACAAGAAGTCGAGGGTGCATATATTATACACACTGGCGTTATTCTCGTTGACTCCACAATACACACTTTTTCCCCCGGTTTAGTCAATGCGAAAACTTAAGGTTGGAACTTGTTTCAAAAACGCAGTAAATACCTGAGTCCGGCCTCAAGGCTTAACGGCACGCCCTTTGAACTTCTACTAACGAGAACAAAAACATGAAAAACGCACAATTTACTGTAGATGAATTCCTCAGAATGTTGAGGAGGCGTAAGATCCAATTTCTTATTCCTGCAATACTGTTGATAGGAATATGTACGACAGGCGCCTTCTTGCTTCCAAAAAAATATGAATCTTCAATTACCATCCTGGTGCAAGGGGACCAAGTTCTTAACCCCCTTGTAAACTATGAGATGGCAGTTACCATGGTAAACAACGATCCGTTGCGTGATTTCGATCAGATCATTTACAGCAGACCTGCGATAGAGGCTCTAATCGACAGTCTTGACATCCAACCTGTAGTCCATACGCTGGCACAAACCGAAGCCCTTATTAAGAATGTTACCAGCAACATAAAGACCGCCCAATTAACTTCTAATACGTTTTCTATTAGCTTTTATGACGGCTCACCTCAGCGGGCAAAAGAGGCTGTAACTGTTTTGTCAGAGATATATATAGATACGAAGCTCGGAGTAGAAAACAGGAAGAACGAATTTGCAGTCCAATTTTTTTCAAAAAAGCTAAACCAGTTGCGGGATAAATTTGAGGGAAGCCAAGAGGAATTGGTCAAAGCAATGAAGCAACATGCCGATCAATTGCCTGAAGCAGATCGTGAGATCTGATTCACGAATCGACGAAAATGATGCACAAGTAAGTGCAATTCAGACCAAAATTAAAAACTATCAACAGGCCCTGTCAATTATGCATGAACCAGGTATTAAGGATGGAAGTAATAAAGCCGACCTGGAGGCAATCTATCAGCTCCCGCTGTTGAATATTCCATATGCAAGCGATTTACAAACCGCAGTATCAAAATATGAGAACATATCGGCAAAATATACTCCGGAATATCCGGCAGTTCAGGACGCTTGGGCAGGCGTGATGGCCATTATGCCCAGAGTGAAGAGCGCCATTGAATCCGAGCTTACCATGGATCAAAACAAGCTGTGGGAATTAGAGAAGGACCGCGATGAGAACATAAGCACAATCAACCAAGCGACCGTTTCGCAAAGTCAAGACCAGGACGTCAAGTCCGATTTTGATCTCTACAAAGAATTATATAATGATATGAAGATTAAGTTGGAACAGGCACAAACCTCACTTGACTTAGGCAAAAATGGCGCGCAAGGATATGTGGTGCTTAATCCGCCGCAACTACCCACCACATCTGCGAAGCCTAATAAGCCTTTGATTATAGGCGGAGGATTTTCACTCGGCATATTTATCGGGCTGCTTTCAGCGGGGCTTACAGAGTTGCTCGATACGCGAGTGAGGCGGCCCGAAGATATAGAAGTTTATGACAAGCCGATCATTGCCTATTTGCCCGCCCCAAAATAAAATCTGGACAAACGATATTGAGAACGCCTTAGTATGGATTACAACGAAACAGATGAAGTGATAAGAGACGATCAAAAATCGCCTAAAGACGCGGAGCATGGAAATAGCAACGACGAGGTGGGGCATTTCACAACCTCGAAGCGAAATAGCGGCCATGGCTCCTTAAAACTCGCAACGCCTGTACGATTCAGTATTAACCTCGGACAGTCAATCGACCAGAGCATAGTGGCATATCATCTATACAACTCGTTCAACTATTCACTGCTTGCTCCAGACGGTAACAAAAGTATCAAACTGAGCTTAGGCATCACCAGCCCAAACCCCGGAGAAGGTAAAACGACGGCTGTTTGTAATCTTGCGACGGCAATATCGTTAGGATCCGGAAAAAGAACATTAATTGTAGATTGCAATCTTACGCGACCGCGTATTCACGAAGTTTTCGGCATACAACGCGGCCCCGGACTCGCCGAAGCCTTAACCGGCGAAGACATTTATGTCACGCCAACTCAAACGAGAAATCTCTTTGCGCTTCCAGTCGGGGACCTGCAGGCTGTACCGCAAAGCTCGTTAGCAAATTTCAGAGATATACTACCCTCTTTGTTTACTGAATTTGACTTCGTGATCGTAGATATGCCATCGGTGAATGTCAAGAATTTCCCGACTTTGATAGCTAATCAACTCGGTGGTTTGATTGTCGTTGTTGAGTCGGGAACTACGAAGAGGCACGATGTAACTAAACTCTTCCGGAAAATTCGCGGACAAAGTGTTGTGGGTTTCGTGATGAATAAAGTCAACGAAAATGATTTTTAAAACTTTATGCTCTGGTCGTGCAATACTCGGAATTGATTCTATGAGAATTCAAATCGTTCGATGGCGAACTCTTACGGCAGTCGCCATTCGAAAAACACCCTACGCTCACGATCGGACATGACATTTTGACGGCAAGACAGAGAGTTAAAAGTAAGGACTAATTTACTTGCTGCAATCAGACTCACGAGAAGGATTGTACCCAGCTACAGACCAGCGTACCAATTAATAGTTGGTGCAATTCAGAAATATAGAGAGTAATGGGACAAAACTCGTCTTGAGGGGAGAATTATTGCTGGCGTGATTAAGGACAGTCGGTACGGATATGAAGAGGAATCCCGCGAGAAAGACGCGGGGATCAGGGTAGAGGAGCTGTTTGCGAAATTGCGATGTACCCTTTGATGCCCTTTTGGATCGTGAGGGGAATTGTACATTCAAGAAGCAGGCGCACTTGCGCCCGCATCTATTTTTGAAGGACTTCTCCGAAAAATGCAGCTTGGTGACTTGGAGTCAAGAGTATGCGATAAAATGGATGCAATTGCATTCAACAAAGCACAGATCGGATTTCGCGGCGTTTAAACTGAGAACTAGACAGTTTCAACCTTCGTTTTTTGAAACAAGTCTAAATGAAGCGGACTCTTTCTGTTATTCTCTGATCAGGGAAGAACTAATCTTGTACAAATTGTCGGGCGGAAGTGATTAGCTTTGCATCTGGAGGTTTTCTAAAGGAGGTTATCTTCAACCAAAATATAAACCCTTTAAACCAAAATTGAAATCTTAAAACTAAAACTTAGCAAAGACATTGGTCTCAAAATGAAATGGCATTGAAAACACTCGCCCAGTTTTTCCTTTAATTCCGAAATCTCCGTTTTTTGTCAAGTAGATTAGGAGTTACCTTCGGCACGCATTCCAGAGGGTGCAGCCCATGTCATTTTGCTCCGCTACAAAGTTGCCCTTCTTGTGGGTCATTGCGCCTCTCTCAAATCACACCTCTTCATTCGTGCGCATATTATGCATCATTCTTCCCTTGTTTTGCACGAGGTTTCAAAATTATGCGATCTTTTGAGCGGACGCCCGCTTTTGCTCGGCATAGAAATTGAACTTATCAGCTTTGTGATCTGGCTCACAGAATTTTCTCGGCCTGAAAGGCTGTATGTTCTGGCGAGCGATGAGGGCTGACTCTGCCTCGTAGATCACTAGCAGTTCGACCGGCATTTTGAGCGTACCATTTTCTCTTCATCTTATACTATGCTGCGCGGTCTCCCGCGTCATTAGCCGGTCTTGGAAATGATATCTCTGACGCAAATTGATGAATGTTCTTGCTTAACGAGTTAGTCATTTCGACGCTGGTCACAAGTGTTTTCGCAGGCACCCAGAGCTAATTCGAAGTGTCAATAAATCGAACGAAAGGAGAGCATCATGAAAAGCAATTGCAAGAAACACACAGCAGAAGCAATTCTTTGCGCAATTTTCCTCGCCACTACCTCTTTATTTGCACAAACAAAACCCTGGGTTGATGGATATTATACGGGCTATGGATCGGGCACCATTCCAACAAATCAGGTCGATTATTCGGCAATGTCGGTGGTTATCGACTTTGCCGTCGTAGTAAATTCAAGCGGTTCATTAGATGCGAGCAGCAACGGCGTTAGCGTAATCGCTGCATCTTCGGTTGCTGCCGCTCACGCCGCAGGTGACAAAGTTATTGTCAGCTTCGGCGGCGCCGGCAATGGAAGCGCAATGGCATCCGCAATTAGTTCAAACCTGAGCACGCTTGTATCTAATATCGTGGCTTACGTAAAGAACAACAACTTCGATGGATGCGATATCGACATGGAGCCTGTCGGGTCTGGAATCGTCAGTTTAGTGGAGGCATTAAGAGCCGCCTTGCCGAGTCCCACATACCTGATCACGGCAACGTCTACGGGAGACGCGGTTTTCGGTCAATGCTATCAATACCTCGACCAAATAAATCTGATGACCTATGATATTGCCGGTAATTGGCAGGGCTGGGTTTCGTGGTACAACGGATCGCTGTACGAATATGGAACGGCGGCTTCAAACGGCTCCGAAGCTTCTGCATGTTGCGACCAAATGGTCGATATGCTTACGAAGGCAGGCGTTCCGGCAAGCAAGATTGGAATCGGATCTGAGTTTGGCGGCGCCGTATGGTCTGGCGTCACGGGCCCGAACCAGACAGGCTGTAACTCCGTTTCGTATGACGTGCCCTATAATTCCATCAAAGCATACGGCGGTACATATACCTGGGATCCGCAAGCTCAGGCTTCGTACACGGTCAGCAGTAAAGGGTGGTCTACTTATGACGATACCGCGGATGTCGGAGCCAAGATGCGATATATACAGAGTAAAGGACTGGGTGGACTCATTATATGGTCATTAGACATGGATCACAAGACCGGCACGGTCGGACAAGACCCGCTTCTAAACGCAGTGAAAGCTAATTGGGGAGTCTTGGGGCCAAAAGACAGTATTGCGCCTGTCATATCGATTACATCTCCCACAAATGGAGCGACCGTTACCGGTACGATCAGTATTTCAGCGAGCGCCTCGGATAATGTCGGCGTATCTTCAGTTATTTTTAGCGCAGACGGAAAACAAATCGGAAACGTCTCGGCATCTCCTTACACAACCTCATATAATACCGCAAACCTCTCCAATGGGACTCACACTTTGTCGGCCACTGCTTATGATGCTGCAGGAAATTCAGCAACTTCGTCAGTCACTGTATCTTCCTCGAACGCCAAAGATACAACACCGCCGACCGTGTCGATAACTGCTCCTGCGAACAATTCTGTCGTTTCAGGGACAGTCACTATAACTGCCAGTGCGTCGGACAACGTAGGCGTGGCAAGCGTCCAGTTCAAAGTCGACGGGACTGCGCTTGGCACCGCTTTAACAAAGGCTCCCTATTCGGTGACATGGAAATCGAGTACTGTGTCAAACGGATCGCACACTATCTCGACTCTCGCCGTAGATGCTGCTGGTAACTCGGCAACCGACTCAATTGCAATAACGGTATCGAATTCTTCGGTGCAGATCGACACGGGTGTCGTGATCACATCACCTGCAAACAGGTCAAGAGTGTCGGGTGCTGTCACAATCTCAGCAAATGCATCGAGCCGTGCAGGGATATCGAGAGTGCGATTCTATGTCAACGATAGCAGAGTCAGCACTGTGAGAGTTCCACCATACAGCTATACATGGGACACCAAAACCGTTGCGGATGGCTCGTACCGGTTGATAGCAACGGCAACAGATTCGTCTGACAACTCTTTCTCTGACTCTGTAACCGTCACAGTGGCTAACGGGGTTAATGCAGTAACTGAAGGAAGTCTGCCGACATCGTACGACCTCTCGCAAAATTATCCCAATCCATTCAATCCGACGACCGTAATCAGCTACCAGCTACCGGCAAACGGTTTCGTCACATTGAAGGTTTATGATATACTGGGAAGGGGAGTCAAGACATTGGTCAGCGAACACCAAAATGCAGGTTCTTACTCGGTAGCTTTTGACGCAAGCAAGCTGTCGAGCGGTGTTTACTTCTACAGGATCAACGTTGGACAATTTTCTGAGTCAAAACAAATGGTCCTCATAAAATAACAGTAAATGGCTGGCGGCGTACCGGTTTAAATGTCGTATCGAACGTTAAAGTCAGGAACGAAACATCTCCTGCAGGTGCGCAGATATTCGTGGATATTGTCCCCGCGCTTATCTGCGCATTCCGCGCAAGACGATGTCTTGGGTTGAACTGGTACACTGCCCGATACTAAGGTGCGGGGAGATACAAAATTATTATACTTTTGGCGAGCAGTTATTTTTTTGCTAGGTGGGACAAATCGAAATGTGTCGAAGATCAGAATTTTGTGCAGGATCAAAAATACTGCAATTTTATAAATGTCCTTACATTGCCTTGTCTAGAATTCATTTTAAGAGCACCATCTTCTCTGATACTTCACCTGCGGGGATCTTAAGAGTATATTTGTAAACACCCCCTGGCAGATTCTTTCCGTTAAACTGTACGGAGTGCCTCCCGGCATTCTGGTAGGAATGCACGAGAGTAGCCACTTCTGTCCCGAGGCTATCATAGACTCTCAAGATGACAAAGCAGCCTGCCACCAGCCTATAATTGATCGTCGTCTTCGCGCTGAAAGGATTTGGATAATTTTGGTCCAAGACCGGGCCTGGCGGCTGTGAACCGTAACCAAAAGCTTCTTTTATTGCTTTCAATAGCGGGTAGGTACCATTACCGGGGTACCCCCAGCCAAGTTCATATAGAATGAGTCCACCGATATTCTTATTCTTGATATAATTCACCTTCGCAACTATAGAGGCCGAGTCGTCATACGAGATGAACATGTCATTAGCCGTGCCAACGCTATCTATGCTCAAATAAGAAGCTTGTGCTCCCGAATCCCAGTGATGGTTCGCCGTTGAATAATATTTCTGCATTATTCCCGATCCATCATGCCAATAGAGAGGCACATCGAACTGAACTGAAGGCGGAGTAATCCATTTTTCGTCGGGTCCGGTCACTCCGTTGCCGTTAGTCATAACACCACCCTTCCAGATAGTTCCCGAAAATTCTGCGCCGATACCTAATTTAGAGGGTGGAACGCCTGCATTGATAAAGCCTTCCAGGATATTGTTGCAAGACGGAACGGGTTTCGACCATGCAACTGTTATCCCATTATCGTAAAGCGCGCTATTGTACCATGATACCCATCCCTGCCACGCACCCATCAAATCATAGGTCATAAGATTGATCTCGTCAAAATAACCACACACGGACGCCATTAATTTTTCGGTCCCGGCTCCAGTTGCAATAGTTAGTAGATACGGGGAGGGCAAAGCTGCCCTGAGAGCTTTCGCTAGATTTGTGAATTGCGCATAGTCTGCGCTATTCAATGGCTCCCAATCCAAATCAACACCATCGTATCCGTGCCTCTTCACAATTCCAACTATATTGCTCACAAATGCATTGAGATTTCCGGGACTGGTCGCCTCTTCAAACCTTGCCCCGGTATTCCAGCCGCCGATACTCATAGTCACTTTCGTTCCTACCGCGTGGGCAGCCATGATCAAGGCCGATGAGCCCTTATAATTTATATTATCCGAGGTATCGATTGCGCCATCAGGAGATGGAATAAACCCGAAGTATGCAACAACCGTCATAGATGAGAAGTCAACCACATGCAGCGGTGGATTGCTATTAGTCCCGTCTCCCAGCTCCCAAGCAGGAAAATATCCTGCCACCCAATGGGCGACTTGCGCCTGGCTGGAGACGCCGAAGAGAGATAGTAAAAGAGCTGCGAAAAAAAAACACGCGCTGGATCTCTTGTCTCTTAACTGGGATGAAAGTGCGAAAGTTTGGTCGTGTGCTTTGCTTGGTGAATGTTCCACGTTGTTTGCCTTCTTATACGCTGAAAATATAAGATCGGGCTTAGTCAAAGTCAACAAAACTAACGCAGAGTTCCAATTTGATGCCCGATTCAGAATAAAAGCGCGCAAACCGCAAAGTGCCGCGTTGCGGCATCCCGCATTCTATATACTATCGATGATGAGCGGGAAACGCCACGATACACAAAGGTCATTATTAACAGAATACTTGGCGAGTCTTAGCGGTCTCTCCGGCTAAAAAACATTTCTGCTATTGCAGATAGGTGAAGTGGACACCGCTAAAATTAAGAGGCCATCTTTCCAATCGGAAAGATGGCCTCGTGCGCTCTGCATCATGCTCCCCAAGAAAGCGGCAGAGGCGTTCTTTTAAGCCAGATTTATTATTTGATCAAGAGCATTTTTTTCGTGAAGACCTGACCACCGGCTTGCATCCGATAGAAATAGACTCCGCTCGCGAGTCGTGAACCGTCCCACACTACATTATGTATCCCTGCACCCATGTTGCCGTTGACCAGCGTGGTTACTTCCTGACCAAGCGAGTTATAGACTTTAAGCATCACATGTGATTCCGCAGGAAGAGAGAAGACTATATTGGTCGTCGGGTTAAAAGGATTTGGATAATTCTGTGTCAAAGCCAGTGCGGCAGGCGTTTGTTGCGTGCCATTATTATTAACATCAGTCGCAATCTGAGCGCTGTTTTTCCCGTTTAGCTGAATGTCGTCCAGGTAATACGTCACGGCTTTACCGCTCATCTCAAGTATGTCGACACGGCTGAATTTCTGGTTGGTCGGACTCAGGCTGCTCATCGGTATCGTGATTATGTTCCATGTGCCCGCAGGAGTACTGGCCGCGGAAATTTGCGGAAAGGATGCTCCGGCATCACTCTCAAGAAGGACAGTAAATGAGGTTTTCGAATTGGAGTAAACCGCAAATTGAACGGAGCTATAAAGAGTTGGATCAAGGGTTAATCCGCTGTTCCATGATCCATAATGGAAGCTCGCCGCGCCCCAGGCACTATTCGCAACAGAAATAGAGTAATTTCCGGAGTGCACATGCTGCGTGTTCGCAAAATTGAGGGTCGCACTCCATGATGCGTTAATCCAGGGGCTGCTGAGTGCATCTGCGTAAATCGTTAAGTCGGATGAAACAACTGGAGATAGAGTTGTGAAACTCCATGCGGATGACCAGCCGCTCGAACCAACGGAGTTGACCGCCTGAACTCGCCAGTAATATGTCGTGTTCGCTGAAAGCGCACCGGTTATCCGCGAAGTTGAAGTTACTGTCGAGTCATTAATTATGGTTGAACTGAAACTGGCTGAATTTGATAATTCGACCTGGTAACGGACTGCATTTGCAGACGCAGCCCAGCACAATGTGTCGGTTAATGATTGGTCAGTTGAGCCGTTTGCGGGAGACGCCAACTGTGGCGGAGCAGGCGGAGCCATTGTCGTGAAGCTCCATACGCCTGACCACTGACTTGTCAATCCTGCTGCATTGGCATCAACTCGCCAGTAATATGTCGTCGCACACTGCAAGCAAGACTGAAGTGTTACATTCAACGCAGCTATAGATGTGTCTGCCGCGCAAGTAGAAAAGTTCTGGCTGGCAGAAACTTGAATCCTGTAAGTAGATGCGCCCATCACCGTGTTCCATGACAATATTGTGGGCATTGCATCGTTTGTTGAACCATTTGCAGGCGATGCGAGAACCGGAGATGGCAAACCTGAAAGTTGCAAGTTGTCAATATAATACGTGACTGACTTGCCGCTCACATCCTGTACCACCAGCATCGTAAAGGTCTGGTTGGAAGGATCGAGACTTGAGACTGGAACAGTTACCGTTGTCCACTGACCGTTAGGTATCGACCCATATTTTATAGTTGGGAAAGTGACTCCGGACGGTCCGCCCATTAGGTAAACAGACAAATTAGCAGACGATGTGGAATAAACTACGAATGAAACGTCGATATATTGAGAAGGATTTATAGGCACCAATGCATTCCATCCACCTGACAGAATTCTAAGAGCGGCATTTGAAGGTTGAACAACCTGGATAGACGCCGTGCAGCCAGTATAGGCTTGCTGCTTATCACTGTAGTTCGGGCCAGTAGTTAACCCCCATGAACCATCCGACCACCCAGACGAAAGCGCGCTTTGGTAAATCCACAAATTGCTTGCGCTCACCGGCGGAGCCGAGTTTGAAACGTTCACAGTGACGGACGATGTGGAAGTGTTTCCGGCGGCATCGCTGGCGATCGCTGAGATCGTATGAATACCATTGGCATAATTCGCTGTTGAACACGATGCGACATACGGTGATGTGGTGACAGCGCTTCCTAAGTTACTCCCGTCAACTTTAAATTGAACACTGGTTACGCCGACATTGTCAGACGCACTGGCAGTTATTGAAATTGTCCCTGTGACTGTGGAATTGTTAGCAGGTGCAGTTATGGAAACAGTTGGAGCAATTGTATCTTTTGAAGCAACCGTATTAGATACAGTAACAGTAATTGATAACGTCGCTGAGTTGCCTGCTGCGTCACTGGCAGTCGCTGAGATCGCATGCGAGCCATTTGACAACGATGTCGTGTTCAGTGAATTGGAATATGGAGCCGATGTTAATGCTGCACCGAGCGCACTCCCGTCAACCTTGAACTGGACGCTTGCCACGCCGACATTGTCAGACGCACTGGCAGTTATTGAAATTGTCCCTGTAACTGTGGAATTATTAGCAGGTGCAGTTATGGAAACAATGGGAGCAATTGTATCTTTTGAAACAACCGTATTCGAAACAGTAACGCTGACTGATGCCGTCGCAGAGTTCCCTGCGGCGTCACTGGCAGTCGCTGAGATCGCATGCAAGCCATTTGACAACGATGTCGTGTTTAATGAATTGGAATATGGAGCCGATGTTAATGCTGCACCGAGCGCACTCCCGTCAACCTTGAACTGGACGCTTGCCACGCCGACATTGTCAGACGCACTGGCAGTTATTGAAATTGTCCCTGTAACTGTGGAATTATTAGCAGGTGCAGTTATGGAAACAATGGGAGCAATTGTATCTTTTGTAGCAACCGTATTCGAAACAGTAACGCTGACCGATGCCGTCGCAGAGTTCCCTGCGGCGTCATAAGCGGTAGCCGATAAAGAATGAGTACCATTTGTAAGACTTGTGGTATTGTATGAAAGTGTGTATGGCGAAGCGGTTAAATTGCCTACCTGATTTCCATCAGCCTTGAAAATAACCGATGACACAGCGACGTTATCAGAAGCGTTAACTGAAAAACTGATCGTACCGGTAACGGTCGCTCCATTACCAGGAGATGTAATTGCAACAGTCGGTGGAACATTGTCTCCTGACCCTGTCGTTCCCCAGTTTGCCTTAACCGCGTTTAGAAGCGGGTCTTGTCCGACCGTGCCGGTCTTGTGATCCATGTCTAATGACCAAATAATGAGCCCACCCAGTCCTTTACTCTGTACATATCGCATCTTGGCTCCGACATCCGCGGTATCGTCATAAGTAGACCACCCTTTACTGCTGACCGTATAGGAAGCCTGAGCTTGCGGATCCCAGGTATACGTACCTCCGTACCCTTTGATGGTATTATAGGGCACGTCATACGAAACGGAGTTACAGCCTGTCTGGTTCGGGCCCGTGACGCCAGACCATACGGCGCCGCCAAACTCAGGATCCGATTCCAATCTTGCTTGCCGGAACGCCTGCCTTCGTAAGCATATCGACCATTTGGTCGCAACATGCAGAAGCTTCGGAGCCGTTTGAAGCCGCCGTTCCATATTCGTACAGCGATCCGTTGTACCACGAAACCCAGCCCTGCCAATTACCGGCAATATCATAGGTCATCAGATTTATTTGGTCGAGGTATTGATAGCATTGACCGAAAACCGCGTCTCCCGTAGACGTTGCCGTGATCAGGTATGTGGGACTCGGCAAGGCGGCTCTTAATGCCTCCACTAAACTGACGATTCCAGACCCGACAGGCTCCATGTCGATATCGCATCCATCGAAGTTGTTGTTCTTTACGTAAGCCACGATATTAGATACAAGCGTGCTCAGGTTTGAACTAATTGCGGATGCCATTGCGCTTCCATTGCCGGCGCCGCCGAAGCTGACAATAACTTTGTCACCTGCGGCGTGAGCGGCAGCAACCGAAGATGCAGCGATTACGCTAACGCCGTTGCTGCTCGCATCTAATGAACCGCTTGAATTTACTACGACGGCAAAGTCGATAACCACCGACATTGCCGAATAATCGACCTGATTTGTTGGAATGGTGCCCGATCCATAGCCCGTATAATATCCATCAACCCAGGGTTTTGTTTGTGCGTTTCCTGATGTGTTGAACAAGAACATTATGAGGACTGTCAACAAAAAGAAAGTTGGACGCATGAAAATCTTTTTCATCTTGTCTCCTTTGGTATTTTTTCACTTTCGTGAAGTGTTTCTTTTGATTGCGATTGGCTGTCCTTCATATTGACCTGACCGGATTTCGTTTCTGCATCGACAAAAGCGGATACATAGTCAATGAGTAGTTCGAGACCCAAATTTATGTTGAACGCGCGATCAACGCCTCCTTTTTTCCAGGAGATTTCATCGCGAACTGTGAAGGGGCCCGTTAGGGCGATAATGGGTAAATTTGGATTCTCTGCTCGAAGAAAGGACGCCAATCTCGTTGATGATTGACAAAGCTTCAGGAGAGATAAGATGACAATATCCGGTTTGAATTCGCTAACCTCGTTTGCAACGTACTGCAGGTTTGCAACATCATGGACGGTCTCGACGCCGGTTATTTCAGTAAGAATTGCCTTCAATCGCGGACGCAAATCTTCAGAATCTACTGCCAGAAGAATTCTTATCATCTTATTGAGGCTCTCCTTTACTTTTCACGTCAGGAAATTATAAGGTCACAAAAAGATGAAATATCGGAGGGGATACTATTCTTTGGTAATCATAAAGTAACGGTAGTAGTAACAGAACTTGCAAAATGACTGTCAACGAAATTGTTACATAAGGTGTAGATTTCACCCAAACCGTGCAACAAAATCGAGATAATGAACGGCTATATCTTAAAGCGCCGCAAAATGGCAGGATTCTTCATCCCGGATTTCGAAATGACATTCGGAATACGAAACCGACGGGTTTACTTTCGTGATGCGCTATGATTTGATTATTATTGCGCGAACCAATAGCTATAATCCGTCTTTACGAAATTCACCTTTTCGCGGACTTTTATGAATTTCGCCGGATTTCCCCCTACCATGGTATATGGTTCGACGTCCTTGACTACTACGGCTCCCGCGAACACGACTGCTCCCTTTCCTATCTTTACTCCAGGCATTATTAACACGTTAGAAAACAAAAAGGCATCATCCGCTATATCAACGCCGGCTCCAATCAGACGCAAGTCTGCGGCATTTACGTCATGGCCCAGTGTATAAATCTTCGTATTATTTGCAATGTTCACGTTATTCCCTATGCGAATCCCCGTGCGAGCATCTAAATAACAGTGCGGATTAATTGTCGTATTATCGCCGACCTCCAGATTTCTAAAAGAAAAGAACTTCACGGGGGTATGTATATAAGATCTCTTTCCGATCTTGATCCCGAACGTTCTTAGAAGGATCTTCTTCAAAGAAAAAAAGGGAATGGTATTATACAGTATATTAAAAAGATAAACTGCCGCGAAATGGATCTGATTTCTGAATTTCTCCTTCACTCTACCTCTTCACGATGATTTAAAGTTCATTCGATAAGATGTTGTTCCATAGCGTAGAGAGTCAACTCCGTTACACTGTTCATATTCATCTTCTCCATGATGCGGGACTTATATGTATTCACTGTGTGAATACTGATAGCAAGCTCATCTGCTATATCCTTCGCCTTTCTGCCGGATGCAAGCTGGCACATGACTTGAAATTCTCTATCTGAAAGTCTTTCGTGGGGCTGCCTCCAAAAATCTCCGTCCAATTCCAGGGCAAGCTTTTCCGCAAGCGAGGGAGTAATATATTTTTTCCCGCTGGCGACAAGTCGAACGGCCCTTATTATTTCTTCCGGAGAAGTATCCTTTGTCAGGTAACCTGAGGCTCCCGATTTGAGCGTTCGCACCGCAAATCGTTCCTCCGGATGCATCGTCAGCACGAGAATATGCAACTTCGGAAATTGCTGTTTTATATCTGCAATCATATCCAGCGCACTCGTCCCGGGCATTACCAGATCTGTAACCAGCACATCGGGCTCTTTCTGCTTTATCACGTCCAGAACTTCCTGCGCAGTCCCCACTTCTCCAACCACTTTCAAATCAATCTCTTGCTCTAAAATTTCTTTCAAGCCCTTTCTCACGAGCGGATGGTCATCAGCAATCACAAGTTCGATCATCATGGTCCTATTTAACGGTATCGCTACCCGACGCCAGCGAGCGTAACCTGCATATCGGGCAACGAACGCTTAGCCGCAAAACGTGCGGGCAAATGTAATCCATCGTGCTGTTCCCATAGTCACGCATTCGTTTTCCATATTTCATATTTTCCGGACTGATATCTGCCGCCGCTCGTTTACCGCCATGCGACATGCGTTCAAGCATTGATATTCTCATCCTTTCCCGTGTTCATTTATCCTTATTAATTTAACTAACAAAAGCTGAAATTTCATTCGTTCATTTGCACGCCGCAGATTCTCGCTCAATGAAATCAGTGTGTATATAGTAAACAGTCTTCAACTTCTCAGCCGTTTACATTATATACATTTCATGTTGAAACCAAACGCTAATCTCAGCATAAACGCATAATTCGCACAAAAACCGCATAATTTATATCGATCATTGTATTATTTAGTGGCACATGCTTTGCCATTACTATATGTAGCTAATTTCTTACAGAAGAGGAGAATATCGTGTTCACCTTTCACGAATTAATAGTGTGAAAATGGTGCAACACAATCCAACCCACGCAAAGGAGGGCGAGGTTCTTTTTATGATTATAAATGGCAGAAGAGGTAAATAAAATAGATGCTTGCGATCGTCACTCTTATTCTCTTCATGGCTCTGGCGATAATAATGGGCAATGAACAATGGCGCGGAAAATCAGGTCAGTATGTCATACTTACGATGCTTGCGTTATTGCAAACAGCCCTCATAGCGCTTGATATGTTCACCATGAAGATGCCAAAGAAATGAGGCTGCTGTAGCACATAAAGGTCCCTACATATTCAATAGACAGGCGTCACACAAGTGAACGGATTCCCTGAAGTCAGAAGGAAAATCGAATTCGACAAGATCACGATACATATCGTGATTGTAGCAATATCGATCGGGGTTGCCGGTATTTTGATTATGACCAATGGGAATATAGGAGCTGCCATGGCGTTTGTCCTGATGCTGGCGGTAGTTTTCATTTCCTTCTATCGTGTTGACTGGGCGTTCTACATATTCTTCGGAATGGTTCTGCTTTTTGATCAGTTTATTGTCACTCCAACCGGTAACCCAATAACTTGGAAGGTCGATTATTTTGATAATATCAAGGGGATATCATACCTCCCGCATTTTGAAGCGGGCGTTATGAATCCACTTGAGATCCAGCTTGCTCTGATGCTTCTCGGCTGGTTCATAGCTGCGAGTTCAAGAAGAACGATTACCGTACAGAGAGTACCTTTGTGGGGACTTGGGATACTTATGGCAATTAACATTGTTTTCGCACTGGGGCATGGATTAGGTACGGGCGGTGACTTCCTTCCTGCGCTCTGGGAGGTCAGAGCCCTTTTTTACTTTTTGCTGCTCTATTTTACTGTTCCACAAATAATTCAGACAAGAAAGCAAATCGACATCTTATTGTGGGTAATGATAATCATGATGACGATAAAAGCGTTGCAGGGCGCTGCTAGATTCGTGCAATTAGGCTTCTCTTTCGGCGGTACAGATTGCCTTACAAATCATGAAGACCCCGTTTTTATAGTTGACCTATGGATATTGCTATTAAGCTTTTTAATGCTTCGTGTGAAAGTGAAACAGCGTACTGCTCTAATGGTCTTTCTGTTGCCGATGCTGATGGGGTTTTACGCGGGCCAGCGCCGTGCCGCGTATGCAGGACTTATCGTCTGCATCGCTGTATTCATATTGATGCTCCGCAAAAATGAAAGGTGGAAGTTCTTTCGCATATTGTTCCCGATCTTAGTGATTGTGGCCGTTTACTCCGTCATCTTTTGGAATAGTGATAGCAGGATTGGCGCTCCGGTTCAGCTTATAAAGTCCGGCTTTTTCGAAAACAGCAAAGCCGAGGCAGGTGAGCGGTATAGCTCCAACCTCTACCGTGAATTTGAACGGTATGACCTCGCGGCCACCTTTCAAAGTTCTCCGGCTTTGGGGATAGGTTTTGGAAACAAATACTTGAAGCCGTTATTCCTGGTCCCCATTCCATTTCCCTTGAGGGATTGGATTCCGCACGACGAAATTCTATGGCTTATTGTGAAGATGGGAGCGGTCGGTTTCTTTATCTTTTTCCTTTTCATCGATGTCCTTTTGTTCGAAACTGCAAGAATCGGAAGAATGCTTAAGGACCCCTTCCTTAGAGCGATAGCCATCATGGTCGCCGCAGCCATCGTTAACCAAATAATAGTATCGTATTATGATTTACAGTTGACATACTATCGCAACATGGTGTTTTTGGGAACATTGTGCGGCTTGCTGCCAACGTTGAAGGCAATCCACAGAAGCCAAGAAATAAATAATATGCCGGCTGCAGATGTTAAAGTTGCGACTGGAGTGGTAATTGAAAGTTAAGTTAAATTCAGAAGTGAGTCTTTGCGCATGAGCTACTCGATCGCTAAATCCATAGTTAAGAACACGACGATAATGATGTCGGCTCAAATGATAACCTGGGTTTCCGGATTCATCCTTCTTTTATTCCTTCCGAGGTACCTCGGCAGCAAAGCTTTCGGAGAATTGTATTTAGCGATGTCGATTCAGATAATCTGCCAGTGGCTCATAGATTACGGCGGCGCGAATTACATTTCCAAAGAGATCGCTCGCGACCGCATCAGCGGACATGTTGCAGGGCTTATGACCGATTCCGCGGTTCTGCGGCTCGGGCTATGGTCGCTGACGCTCGTGCTGACATTGGCTTTGTGCATATTTGCAAAGTATGCGGTCACTGTCACAATCCTGATCATGACATTAGGAATATCTAATGTCTGGGGAAACATGACGACTTTACTTCGTGAATGCTACCAGGGCTTTGAGGAAATGAAATATCCCTCCATCGGCGCGGTTGCTGAACGGAGCTTTCTAATGCTGACGGCTGTGCTCGCATTATTGCTGGGGGCTGGAGTAACCGTGATCGTTATTCTCATGGCAGTCAGCACTATTTTTAGTTTCGGGATCTCGTGGAAATACTCCAAGACAATGTTCCGCTTCAATCACTGGATCGACAAAGCAAGGCTGAGAAGGGTCCTAAGTGAAGGCTTTCCGTATTTTCTCTGGTCACTCTTCGGAATCATCTATTATCGAATTGATGCGGTTATGCTTTCGCTGATGGCGCCGGATTCCGTCGTAGGCTGGTACGGTGCTGCGTATAGATTTTTTGACATACTTATGTTCCTACCTGCCATTTTCTCGCAGGCTCTATTTCCGATACTGTCAAGATTGAGCACGTCCGAATACAGTTCGATGAAAGACACATCGCAGAAGAGTCTTGAACTGCTCCTCTTAGCCGGAATACCAATCGCCTGCGGGCTTATATTTTTTTCAAGAGAAATAATTCAAATACTTTTCGGCCTAGCTCAATACACGCCTTCTATCGTGGTGCTGCAGATTTTTTCAGTCGGAATGCTCTTGGTTTATGCCGATTTCGTGCTCGGCAGCACTGTCATTGCGCTCGACAAGCAGAAGCAGTGGGCTGCAGTGGCATTTGGAGCGATGATTTTGAATATCGCTATGAATCTTTTCCTTATCAAATATTTTCAAACTCAATACAGCAACGGCGGGATCGGCTCAGCAATTGCGACAGATCTGACCGAACTATTCATCATGACGTTTGCCATCCGGCTTTTGCCGAAAGAGTTGTTTACGCGGGACTTCTTTCTGGTTATTGCAAAAGGAATATCGGCGGGAATTTTAATGGCGCTTACAATTGCCGGCCTGCGAGTTTGGGGCTTGCCTTTCATTGCGCAAGGCTTCGCGGGTGCAGTCGTATATATACTTGCATTGATCGTTTTGTTCAACATTCAAACCATCGGAAGTGGAACTCTTCACGAGGGCAATTTCTGTAAAACGGCTCAGAGAAGTTATGACAACAGGAAAAGGATGAAATAATTATGAAGGTCTTACACATTTCGCCGTTTTCTCCTGTGCCTCCGACGTTCGGTGGTGCGCTGCGAGTTTACTATATTTTACGCGGACTCGCACGCTCGCATGAAGTCACGTTTGTTACTTTCGGAACAGAAAGAGAGAGAGTACTTCTGAACAAAGAATTTGGCGGGATGGTACAGCAGATTCACGTCGTTGACAATAAATCTCTTGCAAGCAAACATACATGGTTACGCGTACTACTGGCATTTTGGAAAGGGCAAAGTTTTCTTACAACACGCGTAACCAGTCATCACATGCAAGAAACTCTTGACAGGCTTTTAAAAAAAGAGAATTATGACCTCATCATCCTCGAATTCCCTCTTATGGGCAAACTTACGTTGGCCAAGAATGTTACTAAGATTTTGGATGAACATAATATCGAATACAGCAATCTGCATAGAATGTATAAAGGCATTAAGTCTCTTCCCCGGAAATTTCTATACTTCAGGGAACATCATAAAATGTTCGTGCAGGAAATTGATACATGCAACATGGTTGATGCGATCTTTGTCACTTCGCAAAACGACCGAGCGATATTAAGAGAACAACTAAAAGAAAAGCCGATCTACGTTGTGCCGAACGGGGTTGACACGGACTACTTTAAGCCCTCTGACGAAACAACAGAGCCATACTCTATGGTATTCACAGGCACCATGGACTATCTTCCGAATCATGACGGCATGGTGTATTTCTTGGATGATATCTTCCCTCTTATAAAAAGGACATTACCCGAAGTAAAAATTTATGTCGTCGGCAAAAACCCTCCCCCTGATCTCAAGCGCCGCGCCTCACCGGACATCATAGTGACAGGATCTGTTGAAGATGTAAGACCGTACGCGTGGAAGGCAAGTGTTTATGTTGTACCTTTAAGAATGGGAAGTGGAACCCGGCTAAAAATATTGGAAGGGCTTGCCATGAAAAAGGCCATTGTTACTACAAGCATAGGCTGCGAAGGCATCGAAGTGAAGGATGGGGAAAATGTCTTGATTGCAAACAATGCGGTCTTGTTCGCTGAAAAAGTTGTGGATCTCTTACTCGATAATGAAAAAGCAAGAAGGCTCGGAACCAAAGGATATGAGTTGGTCACATCTAAATACAAGTGGGACGTCATTACATCTTCAATGAACCAAACCATTGCTTCAGTCATTTCGGAGAAGAAAAGAGTGGCCATGGCGCAAGCGGCTGCAAATTCAGTTGAGATCAAAAATGAGCGACTTCCCGCGGCAATCCATCCGAGCAGATCCCTTCCCCACCCGGCCAGCACAAAGACTAAAACTCCTGCCGGAATTCGTAGCGAAATAAATCCGGCCATAAAAGTATTGATGTATCATCGAATAGTCGATGATAAAGATTCACATGAAGATTATTCATGGCTGGTGACCACCCACCAATTCAGAAGACATCTCGAGCTGCTTGACCGATGGGGATACACTTGCATCAATTTTGAAGATCATTCGTTGTTTCTTGAAGGGAAAATTACTCTCCCCAAAAAGCCTGTGATCATTACGTTCGATGACGGTTATGAAGAAGTGTATAAATATGCGCTTCCCATAACAAAAGAGTTTGGGGTCAGAGCTACGGCTTTTGTCCTCGGCGACCGGTCCATAAGAAACAACGCATGGGAGAATACGACGTTTGAGAGTTCTGATTTGCTGAGTGATGACCAAATTCTGGAATTACACAGATCGGGCTTTGAGATCGGGTCTCACTCAATGACGCACGCGGATCTAAGCAAAATATCAAGAGGCGCTGCACGTGATGAAATATGCCGCTCAAAGGAACATCTTGAAGATCTGATACAGGCGCCTGTCATTACGTTTGCCTATCCTTACGGCAACGTAAACACAGATTTGAAAGATATGGTGCGAGACGCGGGCTACAATTACGGCTGCGGAACATATTCCGGTTCGCCCAAATTTACCCATGATCTTTACAATATCCGGCGGATTGCCGTAACAAGCAGAAAAGCTAACGCAGTAAATTTTGGACTGAATTTATTAACTTTTCACGAGTATTACACATGGATCAAATGGGATGCAAAACAAAAGATGTATAAATTGACTCCTCGCAGCGCCGCTAATTCAGACGGAAAAAAGTCTGGCCATTCGTTGGAGAAGGACGCTAAAGCTAACCTCTTCAAGAAGGAAACGGAGCACCGATGAACGAAAAGAAGAAGAGAATTTACTCGCTTCCCTCGCCTCTTCGAATTGGCAGTGTTTTATGAACTGGCCCATCAAATAACTATTCGACCTGTTCCAAAGAGAAGAATGAATTATGAATCAACTTGATAAATCATACTGGAGCGTGCATATACCACTACCGCAAGATGGCCGTTGTACGAGTGATTCTTCAGCGCCCGCTGAAGACGTTGCAACAGTTGCTCCGAACGATTCTAATATATATATCGAAGTAGTCAATGATGTGTCCACCATGCTTTCACTTGAAGAAGAATGGGATAAACTTGCACTAAACTCACCCGCGACTGTTTTCCAAACTTTTGAGTGGCAATACCAATGGTGGAAGCACTTCGCCAACAAACCTGAACATCACCTTTTTATAGTCCTTTTCAAAATTGGAGGTAGATTGGTCGGAATAGCTCCGTTTTTTATCCAGAGCTACCTTCTCCGTCATTACCGATTCTTCACACGCCTGATGCTATTAGGATCAGGGCTGCAAAAATTTCAATCTCCTGTGCTCTCGTTGGAAAAAGAAGGGCCAAGTGATTACCTGGACATCATAATTGAACGCGGTTTAGAACGAGAAGTCGCCAGCGCGTTAGTCGCATTTATTGAGCACGACTCATATATATTTGATGAAATAGACCTTCAAAATGTTAGAGACGACGGGTTTATTTTCAACTACGTTCTTCCGGCTTTAAGCCAGAAAGAATTTATTATAAACAAGAAAGTGAGCGACGTTTGCCCGATGATTCCCCTCCCGGATACCCAGGACAAGTTTATTCCTTCCATGCGTCCAAAAGTCAGGCGCAATCTCCGTTATGTCCAGAGAAATTATCTGGCAAATCCGGAGTTCAGTCTGGTGGACGCAAGTGTGGACGGAAATACTGCCGGAGCACTCGATATATTGACGCAGCTTCACCAGAGAAGATGGAACGCCACAGGTTATCCCGGGCTTTTTTCCGACAGGTGCTTCGACACGTTCCAGCACGATGTAATTAAGGCATTCTCAAAGAAGGGGCGCCTCGCGTTCAAAATATTGCGTCACAAGGAAAAAACCATCGTGGCACATCTTGGCTTTCGCTTTAACGGGAAGGCCTATTCTTACATGAGTGGTTATGATCGCAGCGACTCAGGTGCCGGATCGGCGGTGCTTTTAGCTATGATTGAAGACTCAATCAAGTCGAATTGTCGAGTGTTTGACCTGGGACGGGGTGAAGAAAGTTATAAGTTTCAGTTCACGTCGAGCATTCCCGAGAACTGGGAAATAATCATCCGTCCTCCTAAGAGCATCGCGAAAAATAATTTCAGGCTGTTTAAGTTATATTCTTCTTTCGTACGGCTGAGATCGAGAATGAAATGTGAATCGACTATTTTTAAAATAATCGCCGGAGAGAAAGGCATACCGTTGGCATTACCCGGCTATATGTCGCATCTTGCTCGACGTTTATATGAAAATTCAAAAAGTGTCCTCTCGCGTCTCAAGAATAAAACCAGTGCCACTTCATCAATTCATTCAAATGAAAAAGAAGAACTGAATGATGCCAGAATTTCGTGAAGATATTCAGCATGCACAGGGCGGCACAGACTCATGTCTGAGCATCGCAGGTGTGCCGGCCAAAGATCTCGAAATAGAATATATCACTGATCCAGAAGGCTTGTTTAAAATTCGCGAGGAGTGGGAGAAGATGGAATCGCTTCTGGGCACTCCTCTGCTCACTATTGACTGGTTCTTATCCTGCGCGCAAGCCTTTTGTCCGCCGGATGTACTGAAGATGATTGCGGTGAGGGTCAACGGCAGACTGGGCGCCATCATTCCGGTAAGTATAAAGCGAAACTTGGTGCCCAGACTGGAGCTTGTCGGCAGCTGGCTTCTTGAGGAGCCCGGCGGTGTGCTGTATAAGGATCGCGCGTCATTAGCAGCTGCCATCCATGCCCTCCTTGATTTAAGGATGCCTGTCATTTTAAAGGGTTTTCGGTCATTCTCTCCAGAGATACAGATCCTCGAAGGCGAATTAAGATCAAGACATTTGACGTCCTTAGCAAAAGAAGAAAAGATTCCATGGGTCGCTACCGTTGGAAGATGGGAGAATTTCGAGAAACAAATATCACCCAGCAGGCGCTCAAGCTTAAGGCGTTTGCAACGCCTGGCAGAATCAAAGGGAAAAGTGCGGTTCGAAGCGATCACAGCGACGACCGACAATCTGGACAAATATTTGGAAGAAGTATTCAAAGTAGAGGCTATGAGCTGGAAAGGGAGAACGGGGACGGCAATGAAGACGAATCCCATGCTGGGAAAGTTCTTCAATATATATTCGCGAAGAGCTGCTGAACAGGGGAAGCTTCATCTGTTCTTTCTCAAAGTTGACGAGGAAACAGTAGCTGTTCAACTGACCGTCGTTCATGCCAACAGGTTGTGGATATACAAGATAGGCCATGATGAAGGATGGTCCTGGTGCTCGCCCGGGATCCTTTTGATGCATCAGGTCGTTAAGTTTTGTTTCGAGAAAGGGCTGAAGAGCTGTGAGATGCTGGGGAGCGACGAGCCATGGCTGCACATCTGGGCAAATGAATCTCATAGCGTAATTACATTTAAGATATTTCCGAAATCGTCAAAGGGGATTTTCGGCCTGTGGTGGTATCTTACGGATACTTACTCTCACGGGATTCTTGGGATGCTGAAGAGAAAGATGGCTCAGAGAAGCCCTGCTAAACCTGCCGATGAAAAGAAGGCTAAGTGAGAAGTTTTATGTTGAGAGCAATCAAAAATAATATAGTAAAGAAAGTCGCAGCAAGACACGTGGCAGGCACTGAAATCGGCGACGCCCTTCAGGTTTGTCGATGGGCAAACGGCAAAGGCTTTTATTCGATTATTTCTCCGTGGGCAAGCGCGAATGAAGGTGCACGAGATATGCTGGAACATTATAAATTGGGCGTCACGACATTGCACAATGAACAATTCAATTCCTGCCTGTCAATAAAGTTTGACGCGATCGGTTACGACTTCGGATTATTTAAAGAGATTCTTGAATTGGCACAGAGCTGCAATATTCGCGTCCACGCTGATTCTCTCGATCCGGATTCAGCTTCGAATGCGTTTCAGCTTCTTGAAAAGGCAGCGGATTTCAACAAATATTTAGGATGCACACTCCCTTCAAGATGGCTGCGAAGTCTCACAGACGCAGATAGAGCTGTGGCGCTTGGCTTATCCATTAGGATTGTGAAAGGGCAATGGGAAGACGCACGGAACGGCAAGCTGGATTGTAAAAGAAACTACCTCGCAATCGTCGAGAAACTGGCCGGTAGAGCGCGCCATGTCGGAATAGCAACCCACGACTTGCGGCTCGCGAAAAAGGCGTTAACTTGTTTATCTTCCTCAGGCACCTATTGTGAGCTTGAACAGTTTTTTAGCCTTCCTTTAAACGGGGTTGACTTAGCCGACAGATTAGGACGCCCTTACCGCATATATGTTTCTTACGGATATCCGGGGATTCCGTACAACGTCAGATTTGCACTCACGCGACCCAGTATGGCTGCCTGGATGGTTTCGGACTTTGCATTAAGATTTAAACGACCCTGGTCGACTGAACCATAATATTCTCCTCCGTGCTTTTCGCCCAAAGTGAGAGCTTAGGATGTAGTAGAATTTAAAGGATATGATGACAAACGATGACATTGAAATGATCGGGCCTATGTGAAAACAATGATAATACTATTCGACATTATTTTCTTAGTACCGTCGCTGCTCTTCGCCTTATATCTGGCGTTCCTCACTCTGCTTGCAATGACCCGACGATCCAAACCGCCTCATATGCCTAAAACACTGAGACGCTTTGCGGTCATGGTGCCCGCGCATAACGAGGAATCGGTAATAGAAAAGACTCTCCGCAGCTTAAAACAAATATATTACCCGACCGACAAGTTCGACATAGTTGTAATCGCAGACAACTGCACCGACCGAACAGCGGCGATAGCCCGGGAGATGAATGTTGTCGTACTCGAAAGATTCGACGCAATCAACGCCGGCAAAGGCTACGCCCTGAGATGGTGCATGGAGCAACTGATAGACTCAGGAAGACCATACGATGCTTTCGTGGTTATCGATGCGGACACGGTTGTATCGACAAATATATTATCCGTGATGAATGGCTATCTCGAAGATGGTGCGGAGTGCATACAATGCAGCGACATGGTTGTGTCGCAGCCCGGCGCATGGAGCCCGGAAATGACTCGCGTCGCGTTCATTCTCCATAACTTTGTGAGACCGTTGGGCAAAATGGCTATCGGATGGAGCGCAGGACTCAACGGAAACGGCATGTGCTTCTCCAGGAATTTGATTGAAAATAAGATGTGGTCATCTTACTCGAGAGTCGAAGAATCTGGAACATTCCATTCAACTCCTGCTGGAAAACATAAAGATTCAATTTGCCCCGGAGGCAACCGTTCGGGCAATCATGCCGACCGACCCTCGCAATGCTGAAACCCAGAGAAAGCGGTGGGAGATGGGCAGATTTGCATTGATAAGGAAATATGCACTGTCGCTTATCGCCGGAGCAGCGCGAAAGAGGTCCAGCATGATCCTGGATTCGATGATCGACTTAATAACGCCTGCGTTGGTAAATCTCTTTTTATTCACGGCGGCTGGATTAGCGGTAAATATTTTAGCCGTCGGATTAGGCGCATCATGGCTCACGGGCATTTCATTGATCTGGGCAGTCGCCTTTCTATTAGAAGTATTTCATGTCATCGGCGGACTCAGTGCCGCACATGCGGACCGCGACGCATACACGATTCTCTTAAATTTCCCCAAGTATGCGGTGTGGAAGTTGAAACTTTATCTTAAAACATTACTGAGCGGAGACGATAAACATTGGGTGCGAACTGCAAGAGATGAAGTCAATAAATGAAACGAAGGAGCTGAACGAAGCGATGCCTGAAACTATCCTGTCGGTAAAAATCGATTCGCTTGACCTTAATGGAGTAATGTCAAAGCTCACACAATTTTTGGTTCAACATCATTATATTAGGTAAGACGTTTTACTCCTTGGTCTCCTCCGAAAGAGAGGAATATCACACTCATTATAGAGACGTGCAAGGACACATGAGCACTTTCATAGATATGCTGGCAAATGATAACCATAAAATGGGCAGGTTCACATGAACACGTTGATAACACTTTTCGACATTATTCTTGTAGTGCCATCTTTGTTCTTCGCCTTATATCTGGCGTTCCTCACTCTGCTTGCAATGACCCGACGATCCAAACCGCCTCATATGCCTAAAACACTGAGACGCTTTGCGGTCATGGTGCCCGCGCATAACGAGGAATCGGTAATAGAAAAGACTCTCCGCAGCTTAAAACAAATATATTACCCGACCGACAAGTTCGACATAGTTGTAATCGCAGACAACTGCACCGACCGAACAGCGGCGATAGCCCGGGAGATGAATGTTGTCGTACTCGAAAGATTCGACGCAATCAACGCCGGCAAAGGCTACGCCCTGAGATGGTGCATGGAGCAACTGATAGACTCAGGAAGACCATACGATGCTTTCGTGGTTATCGATGCGGACACGGTTGTATCGACAAATATATTATCCGTGATGAATGGCTATCTCGAAGATGGTGCGGAGTGCATACAATGCAGCGACATGGTTGTGTCGCAGCCCGGCGCATGGAGCCCGGAAATGACTCGCGTCGCGTTCATTCTCCATAACTTTGTGAGACCGTTGGGCAAAATGGCTATCGGATGGAGCGCAGGACTCAACGGAAACGGCATGTGCTTCTCCAGGAATTTGATTGAAAATAAGATGTGGTCATCTTACTCGAGAGTCGAAGATCTGGAACATTCCATTCAACTCCTGCTGGAAAACATAAAGATTCAATTTGCCCCGGAGGCAACCGTTCGGGCAATCATGCCGACCGACCCTCGCAATGCTGAAACCCAGAGAAAGCGGTGGGAGATGGGCAGATTTGCATTGATAAGGAAATATGCACTGTCGCTTATCGCCGGAGCAGCGCGAAAGAGGTCCAGCATGATCCTGGATTCGATGATCGACTTAATAACGCCTGCGTTGGTAAATCTCTTTTTATTCACGGCGGCTGGATTAGCGGTAAATATTTTAGCCGTCGGATTAGGCGCATCATGGCTCACGGGCATTTCATTGATCTGGGCAGTCGCCTTTCTATTAGAAGTATTTCATGTCATCGGCGGACTCAGTGCCGCACATGCGGACCGCGACGCATACACGATTCTCTTAAATTTCCCCAAGTATGCGGTGTGGAAGTTGAAACTTTATCTTAAAACATTACTGAGCGGAGACGATAAACATTGGGTGCGAACTGCAAGAGATGAAGTCAATAAATGAAACGAAGGAGCTGAACGAAGCGATGCCTGAAACTATCCTGTCGGTAAAAATCGATTCGCTTGACCTTAATGGAGTAATGTCAAAGCTCACACAATTTCTGTCCCAGCAGGACGATCCAGAAAATGTGAGCAGACTTCACCAGATTGTAACGGTCAACCCGGAATTCATAATGACGGCGCAAAAGGATGCGGACTTCCGCGAAACTTTGAACGGTGCCGATTTAAATGTTGCGGACGGCATCGGATTGCAGTTTGCGGCAAAAATTTTGAGAGTCGACATCGGCGCTCGAATTACCGGCGTGGATTTGACTTGGAAGCTGGCTAAGTTTGCCTCGGAGCACGGACTTTCAATCTATTTGTTAGGCGCTGCTGAAGGAGTGGCCGCAAAAGCAGCCGACCGCTTTAAAGCTTCATATCCGACCCTCAATATCGCCGGTACTTATTCCGGAACACCCCATGAGGCCGGTATAGCGGAGCGTGTCAATGAATCGAAAGCGGACATTCTGCTCGTAGCATTTGGCGCACCCAGGCAGGACAAATTCATTTCTGCTAACAGAGAAAGATTGAAAGTGAAAGTTGCGATGGGTGTCGGCGGAACTTTCGATTACATTTCAGGGACGGTTCCCTATGCTCCAAAGTGGATAAGGCAAATCGGAATGGAATGGGTGTACCGCCTTATCAAGCAGCCCCGACGCATCAACCGAATATTCACGGCAGCCATACTTTTCCCATTAGCGGTGCTTGGAGAAAGATTTTCAATGCCGACACGTGCCCAATCTCGCAATATGCATGAAACGGGAAGTCCTTCACGAACCGAAATCCCTCTGTCAAGAGACCGCAGATGAATACAAACGCAAGATAAATATATTTTTTGTATTTGTCTTCTCAGATCCTAACAAAGTGCTTGCGGGATATTTGAGCGGTGGCCATCTTATATCCTATGAGAAAAGGCGCATAATCCTTTTATAGAAAGGATACTCTGCTATCGTCAATAATTGTGCCATCATAGACTGGAATGAATCTTTATCGTAATTGTTTATCAAATTAACGCCCTTGCCGCCCCGTTGTATGTTGTCCAATCGTCTCCCCTTTTTTGTCCTGGCAAGTTTCATTGCAACTCGGAGGAGTCCGCGTTGTGCAGGCACAGGGACTATTTCGCATTTCCCAAGCTTTGATAGTGCACGAATTCCGCCGCTGCAATTGCGGGGCGCAAAGGCATAAGTAACATTTTCAAGCATGGGTACATCCTCGTTCTGAATCACCAACTGCTATTGTCGAATTGCCTGAATAACCGATGTGATTCTTGTAATCTTCAATTGCTTTACCTTTGTTCCTATGCTTCCCGACAAAGTAGGTGTCTGCATTTCGCGTTATTACCTTAATTTCCTTTAAGTGGTACTCATTCAACAATTTCTCCGCGTAATCAACACCTAACCCCCGAGTGCCTTGGGAAGTATATCGAAACGCCCGTACTATATAACGATAATCCGAGTCCACAAACACGCCGTTAACGCCTTCGAGAATCGACCTGCACCGTGATATCTCATCCATGACGCTTTCATCGACAAGCGAAATCTCTTTATCGTGTACCATATCCACTATCGCACTTCCATATTCACCAATCCCGCCATAAAAACCGTAGCTGGCACAGTAATTCCGAACATGCAAACAGCTTCTGCCCGTATTTGGAACAACCGAGTACCCGTTCAACCGCAACAGTGAGAGAGCTTTCAAACCACTCATTGTGGTATGAGGAAAACCCATGACCTCAACGTCAAACACGCCGTCGATGTCCATGAAGAAAATACCGGTTCGCTGTATTTCGATGCCTGGCTTTTCCATGAGTGATGCGCTGAATTTGTTCATTGTAAAAATGCGAAAGTCCCAGCTCCACTGAATGCGGTGATTCAATTCGAGGAAAGTGTCCTTTCGGTTCTGCCCCATGATGCGATAAAGTGATCGCTCCGCCTCCGCCGTTGCATACAACAACTTGTACAAAAAAATCCTCTCCGCTAAAGTCTCCGTATCTCCACTTTCGACGGAATAACCCGAGACCAACTTATCTTCTTCTTTTCCAGTGAGCTGAAATTCGAACGACGAAATTGCCAAATCGTAGGCAGGATCGACAACGTCAAGCTCCGGTGCACCAAAATTGTGGTGTTCGAAATCGACTTTAAAAAGCCTGTTCCTGCTTTCCGTATCAGGGTCCCCGGCAGAGCCTGCACCGCGGCGCAATATCCACTCCCCCGGACACATTCGCCCATCGACAAGCGTGGGTTTGGAATGTAGCGATTGTTTTAGATGATTCAATAAGTAATCATATTTCAAATACCCTAACAAATTGTTATAGACCTTACGCAGGATGCTCAGTATTTCAAGCCATCCCCAGCCGAGATAAGAGCGATTGCTCCGGGGATCCTCGTTCAGAGCCAGAGTTCTCGTACGTCGTGCGAGATAAAGCGCCATCTTATTCAAAAAATCATCCGATATCTTCCCTTTCGATAATGGATCCCCATCGATCCATTCCATGAATATGATACCGCCGCGAAGGCCGATGATTTTGGGCACGAAGCCGCTGAGCATTTCACCAGCCAGATATGCGTGATAGCCAAGCCACCCCAACCCCACGCTCTTCGCAAGGATTCTCTTCGTTTCTACCGAACCGTTTGTTCTATGAATCGTAACTTCATAAACTCTTTTCAGACGTACCTGAAAACTATCTGGATAATGACTCCATAAATCCTTGTTCAAACGGTCAACTTCCTGATTGTCATGAATGGAAACGCTATCGACACCGTCTCCGGACATAAAGTCTTTTAAAAACGTTTCGGCCGAGCGCAACTCCATCAATTTTGCAAGATAGAGATCATCATGCCGGATCGTGACAATCTTCGTTTCTTTACTAATCGATAATATGTCTTCAGGTTTTGTCTCATATTCATTTTGGAGCGATCGAGCATGGCGTGAGGCCACAACGGGATGCACTGGAGCAAGAATGACGACTGCTTCCGGTGGTACGTTGAACGATCTTACGATTCTTTCCAGCATGCGAAAGGTATTGCCGGTGTTTGAGTAGTCGTCAATGAGAATTACATTAACATTCCGAGTCAATAGCCTGCGGAGCCGTTTCTTCTCAAGAAACGTGATTCCGAATTTTGGTCTCAAAGCGATCCAATTTACGCTTTGAAATCCATGATGCTCTAAGTAAACTTTCAATAAGGGTGCAAGATAACTCCCCGCCGTTCTTGAGCCGACGATCACGAATCTCATTTCTTTATTTGGACTCGTTTCTAGAAAACGATTCGCTAACGTTAGAACATCTATGTGCGTAAGGTCCTGACATCTGAACCCCTCATTCAGCTTCATTCGCGCATTCAAGAGATTATTTGGCAAAGCGATAGATTGAATTTTCTTCAGGCCGTTCACGCATCTCCCGAAAGTCGCCGCCTCATGCGATCCACGATTTTCTTCCGGTAAGACCAGAAATCTGCATAGGCATTCGACAACACCGTCCCATTCCCGGCTCCACTTTCGGAGTCCACGGTATATCAAATATCTTTTCGCCTCGGACGGAAAGTTCAAAACCGATTCTGCAAATGAAACCAAGCGGCGCGCTTTAGGAAATAGTTTTGCTAAGGGCGTGAGATGCCATGGCCGCTTCGAAAGATAATCCGCAAGCGTGCAAGCAATCGCACACGAAAAGAGGTAAAGGTTTACTTTCGACTCTTCCTGCTGCCAGATCGACTTGCGTTTGTCAAACCGATCAATCTCCTCGCTTAAATGTGTTAAAAGTTCCTTAAAGGTTAGTATAGGATTTAAGCACCAATTGTAATCGGTAAAGAACTCTTTTTGTCCGCTGGTCTTGTCTTCAGTGAGCGTCGTTTTTGAAGCGCTTATTGTTTTCTCCATATCCATGTTATCGGTAAAGTCCGATATTACCTCTGATACAATTTCCGATCTGTAAATTGTCTAACTCGACCTTCACCAGCTGCACTAAAAGCAAATTAAGACACTGCTTCTTCGCCAACAAAAATGGCGGAAAGTCACTGTTCTACTCTTCCACCAGCTAACATTTAATTTTGGATCCGCCGCATCGCTCCATAAATCTACAGAAAAATAATGCATGCCATAGGTACAGCTTTGTTGAACTTTTGACAGAACCAGCGCAATACTCATTTATAAGATCATTCTGGTGCTAAAGATCAGCGTCTATCCTTCTGGTTTCAAACAATGGAGGCTGCCTTAGAAAGTGTCAATCTCAACGATCTGTTAGAAAGATAACTTCTAAAAGTTTTATATTCAAAAGAACGCTTCATACACAATAACGGATGAAAAGAATGCAAGCTAATCACATAATGGAGCATGCAATTATTCTCTCAATATTGATATCCGGGGACTTGATTTCCCTTCCAACAATGACAGTGGATGCGCAAGACCTCAACAGTCACCGGCTTTTGTTGACTCTGAGCACGCAAAACTTTTCCTCACACGAGGAATCTTCGGCTGGCGCCGACAACTTTAACCTCTTTGGAAATTTCGGCGGCAATATTTTGGAGAGCTTCAAAGGAAAGAACGCTTACCTTCATTTGGCGGCGGTAGCCTCGACTTATTTGCTTGTAAATGCAGATGTTGATTACCATGTAGAAAGCTTTTTCAATCAGCACGAGAAATACGGTAAATGGACACATCCTATCGTTTATAGCGGGGAGTTTATGCCATTGGCAGCGGGCGCCGGGCTGTTCGCGTACGCTGAGATTAAGAATGACAAGCACACATTGGGCGCTTCGTTCGCCGTCTTTCAGGCAAGTCTAATTGAGCTCATGTACAACTCCACCTTGAAAGCAATAACGGGCAGGCCTAATCCTGATTGGCGGGACAACACCGATACGGACAGCTTAAGCAAGACTTTCCGGTTCGGATTTTTACGGGGAGGACTTTATTGGGGCTGGCCGTCCGGTCATACTGCAGCCACCATGGCTGTCGTTTCAGCATTGACAAACTACTACCCCGACAAAACGTGGCTCAAGATCGCGGGATATGGACTTGTCGCTTACACTATGTTAGGAGTATGTTCTGTCAACCGCGGCGGGATGCACTGGTTCTCGGATGCAGTCGCGGGAGCACTGATGTCGTATGCGGTAGGATCGACGGTGGGAAAATATTATAGGGGGTTATACTCATCCTCAACCTCAGTCTCATCAAAAAGTGAGAAATACAACCCTCCCGGTGAAACTATTCTGCCTCTATTGAATTTGTCTTTGCAATTCTAAAACTAATTCGAAGCAATTTATTATTTCATAAGTATCATCTTCATCGTCCTGGAATACCCCGAAGCCTCCAGCCGGTAGAAGTAAACTCCGCTCGACAACCTGCTTGCATCGAACTTGACAACGTAATTTCCCGCATTTTGTTTTCCATCTATCAATGCCGCTACCTCTCTGCCGAGTACATCGTAAATTTTCAGCGAGACTTGGCCCGACGCTGGAAGCTGATAGCTGATTGTCGTCGTTGGGTTGAAAGGGTTAGGATAATTCTGAGCAAGCGAGAATCTTGAAGGGCGCTGGTTTCCATTTTGATTAATCGCAGTCAAGACAATCCCGCCTTCACGATAAACGTTCAATCCTCCGAAATCCGTCCCGAACCATTTGTTGCCTTCCTGATCGATTGCAACCGCGTTGATCAAAGTATCTGTCAAACCCGAGTTCGTTATATTATAATCTGTCCATGTTGTCCCATCGAATTTTGCAGCGCCGCCGCCGTATGTCCCGATCCATACAACGCCGCCCGTGTCAATCGCGATCGAGGTAACATAATTATCCGGTAAGCCTGAATTGCTCGTATTATAAGCAGTCCAGTTCGTCCCGTCGAACTTTATTAGTCCACTCCCGTATGTCCCAAGCCACTTATTTCCCTGCCCATCTATCGCAATTGCCCAGATGTAATTAGACTCGTACCCAAGGCCAAGGTTTTGCAAGTCGTAGGTCGTCCAGTTTATTCCATCAAATTTAGCAAGCCCTGTCCCTGCGGTCCCGACCCATTTGTTGTCCTGCTGATCAATTACAACTGAGACAACAGAATTGCCCGTAATTTTGGAGTTGCTTGTATTATAAGTAAACCACGTTGTATCTCTGAGTACGGAAAGCCCGCCGCCATCCGTCCCGATCCATTTATTATTGCTGTCGTCTACCGCAATCGCTCTCACATAAGGGCTAGGCAAACCCGAATCTTCCACGGAGCCGTAATACTTCCAGTTTGTCCCATCAAACTCAGCAAGTCCACCTTCTTCCGATCCGATCCATTTGCTGCCGTTTTTATCGATGGCAATGGTGTAGACATAATAGTAGGGCAATCCTGAATTTCCACCCGCATTGTATGCAAACCAGTTTGTTCCGTCGAACTCCGCTATCCCGCCGGATTCCATCCCGAACCATCTATTTCCTTGAGCATCGATCGCAATCGCATTGACAGCATCATTATCGAGTCCCGAATTGCCACCGGCGCTGTACACTGTCCAATTGGTGCCGTTATATTCCGCCAGTCCTCCGTACCATGTTCCGACCCATTCGTTTCCTTGAGAATCAGATGCGATGGAATAGATATCATTATCGGGTAAGCCTGAATTGCCGATGTTATAAACCGTCCAGTTCGTGCCGTCGAACTCTGCAAGACCTATACTGCCGTAGCTTCCGATCCATTTATTCCCCTGTCTATCAATCGAGATTGAAGTCACGTCGTTCAGCAACAAACCGGAATTAATCGTCGTATCATACACCGTCCAGTTGGTGCCATCGAACTTTGCAAGCCCCGATCCTGATGTTCCAATCCATTCGTTTCCCTGCTGATCAATTGCAACTGCGTTGATGATATCGCCCGCCAAGCCGGAGTTGGAAGTGTCGTACACTGTCCACGTTGCGCCGTTATACTTCGCAAGCCCGCCGCCGTATGTTCCGATCCATTTATTCCCCATCGAATCTATGGCAATTGCATCTATAACGTTCGCGGGCAACCCGGAATTGTCTCTTTCATAAACACTCCACGTGCTGCCGTCAAACTTCGCGACTCCATTTTCCGTTCCAGCCCACACATTTCCTTGCCGATCGAGCACAATGGCATTGATGAAATCGCTCGGCAGGCCTTTGGAACTGTCATAAAGCGTCCATGCTGCACCATTATACTTCGCAATTCCGCCGCCATGTGTGCCGATCCATACGTTTCCCTTTCCGTCAACTGCAATGGCCCGGACATAGTAGTTCGGCAACGGCGAATTCAACTGATTGTAGAAGACCATTGTGCCGGTCGCCTTTTCCAGCCTCGTCAAACATGCGCCACCGATCCAGAGATAATTGCCGTCGTCGGCGATTGAATATATATTAGCACCCGATGTAAAGCTAAACCAATCCCCGTCGTAACTTTCTTTCATGGTAGGATGGCGCAATTCGCTCATGGAGGGCTGCGAATATGATGGTACGGACGACAAAAATAACATTGACGTAAATATTAAAACCGATAACGCCTTTAGACAAGTAAATTTCATGTATTCTCCGAGTATAACAGGAATTGGCTATGTGTTGTGCCTTTTAATCCTGGCTAATTGCTAAAGGACCAAAAAGGCTAAGGAAGTTTATGGCGTCTCGATGAGAAATTCAATCACACGTTTCCGCCGGACCCCGGACATCAGGAAGCAAAACTAACGATCAACAATCGGCGCCTCGAACCCGACCGCGGCTATGCCAAATCGCCTTCTGTCTGCCTTCTTATTCCGTCCGAATCAATTTTAAATTGTGCCGTGGAAGCTTGCAGTTCATCCGCCATCGAGGCTAACCCAGATGCGACATTGCCGACTTCTTCGGCTTCCCGCGTGGCCTTGATCGTCTTTTCGGAAATATCATTTATTGTTGCCGCATTGGCCCTGCTTATTTCAGCAATGTTGTTTATCATCTCGACGGTATGGCTGACTCCCGCGCTCAATTCTTCAGTGGCTCCCATATTTTGGTCTACAACGGCAGAGATTTTTTCGATTGATCCGAGAAGCCCCGACATAATTCTGACCGCTGCGCTGTTTGCTTTGGCCATCATTTCTATTTGCCCACTCACGTTTTGCGAAGAAGAAAGAAGTTTATTGATGGCTTCCCCGGAGCTATTTGCAAGACCTGTACCATCTTTAACCTTTTCCACGATTGACCTTACAGACTGACTTGCCTCGGAAATATCACTTTGCACCTTATTTATAAGACTTGAAGTTTGCTTTGTCGCAGAAGCGGATCTCTCTGCAAGTTTCCTGACTTCATCCGCAACAACGGCGAATCCTCTGCCGTGTTCACCGGCTCGTGCAGCCTCTATCGCGGCGTTTAGTGCCAGAAGATTCGTCTGCTCTGCGATGTTCTGGATCGTTTCGATTATTTTTTCTATTTGCTCCGACTGATCGCCCATCCTTTCAATTTTCGAAGCAAAAACGCCTACAGTCTCCTCGATCTTATTCATCTGTTGCAGGTTCGACATCACGGCATCCACACCCCGCATTGCCACACCAGTCGCTTCTAAGGATGCCTCCACGACTTTGTTCGCACTTGAGTTGGCGGAATCAACCGCTTCCGATATTTCTACTGCAGAAGCGGAGACCTTTTCAACCGCTATTTTCTGCTCGTGAGAATCTCTTGCGACCGACTCTATCGCCGAAGCTATCTCTTCCATGTTGGTGCTCGAGGCATTAATGGAAACAGCTTCGTCGTTCAAGCTCTTCACCATTTGCTGTATCATACCGGCATTTTGGTTAGACTCTTCGACCGACCTTTGCGCATTCTGAGCCAAATCATGACTCAGGTCCAATAACTGCTTTGATCTTTTGATCAACGACGCAAATATTCCGCGCAAACTTGACGGCTCGCTGTTAAATGTTGCGACAGCTATTCCCTTCTCAACGGCCCTGTTTACATACGGCACTAGATTCTTGTCGAATATCCCTACACTGATAGCATCGAACTTTCTACTAATGCAATCTTCAATGGCAGCGCCGAACACATCCGCCGTCACATCCTCAACACCGTTTTCGTATGATCCCTTTGGAATAATCCATTCTGCCGTCGCATTGAATTTCCTAAGTTCGATGGCTGCTGCATCGGCACCTGACTTGAACGCTATCCAAAAATCATTGCCCATCCTTCCGAGAACCGCGATCCTGATCGGCTTACCGGCCTTCGCCATTGGCTTTGGCCTCCTCGCAGCCATCTCTTCTGTCTCGATCACCCCTTTCCCCTGTCGCCAATATCTGGCGTAGTTTGCAGGGGTTACAATCTCCATCTTTGTCAGCATTCTTGTGTTGGACGGTTGCCACTTGGCCGCAATGTTGTTGAACAAATGAATCACGGCATCATGGCCCTGGGCAAAAGCATCCTGCGAGAGTGTTGCGGTCACGAACCCTTTTTTCAGGCAGTTCATTGTTTCGTCACTGAGATCATGACATATGACTTTGACATCGACCGCTCTGCCCATTTCAGCGACCGCCCTTGCCACGTCTTCCCCTCCATAACTGACATAAATCCCCGAAAGATCACGATATTTTCTGAGGAGGGCTTTAGCTTCATTGTTCGTCGTTTCTGGATCCAATCGACCTTCTCTCGCCTCGATCACTGAAATGGAAGGATATTTCTCTCTCAAAATATTTTGAAACCCTTTTCTCCGCAGCTCATGAGCGATAATATCAAATTTCTCCACAATAATTGCGACTTTACCTTTTCCGCCTAGCGCTTTCGCCATCGCTTCGCCGCATGCCCGGCCTTCCAGATAAGAATCCGCACCAACGTACACAAGTCTCTGGCACGGTTTGTCGGTAGCGGAATTGAACTCTTTGCCCGCCTCATTGAGATGCTCGATTATGGAATTCAATCCTTTTACCATTTCACCCATTCTACCGTTGACATCCATGGTGATGATGTCCGTGTCCATTTTGATCCCGGAAGTCAGATTGCCCTGTGCCATCTCCGCAAGTGCGGTCGAAAAGGATGTCAAATCATTTTCCGCCATCATGTTTACTTTTTTGGAAAGCAGGTTTATCGGCATGTATATCGTTCTCCGCAATCGCATTGCCATTATTATAATAGTACAGATGCTGCCTATCAGGCCGGTTACCAGGAGTTCTTTGGCGCCGGAGGTCGAATTGCCGGTCGCTCCGATTTCAATTAGCTGGATCAAAGCCATGGCTTCGAACGCAGTAAACAGAATAGCGAAAGAAACGCCGAGTTGCAGGGGATACTTCCTGAAAAACGCTTTCAAACCGAGCGACATGTTTCACCCCTAATCGCATTCATGAATGTAAAATCTTCCACAGGCCGAAATCTCACGTCTTTATTATCGGAAACTTTGTGCAAGACATCAATTCCTCTCGACTCATCTGACGTTATGTCCCGTATTACAGGGAGAATTCGAAATGTCATGGTGCTCCTGCGATAGCATCATGGATAACGTGTAGCACCTCGTTTGTTTTGTAGGGCTTCAGGATAAAGGATATGACGCCAAGTTTTTCCAAATCAGCTTTAATATCGGGATCGATGAAACCACTTGCGATAATTAGTTTTGCGTCGGGCGCTGTTTGCCTAATGTTGCTCACTACCTCCTCACCGCTCAGCTTAGGAAGTCCGAGGTCGCATACTACGAGCGCCACCTTGTCCTTATTTTCCGAGAACATTTGCACACCTTCCTTGCCATCTCGTGCAGAAATGACGGCATAACCTTTGGACTCAAGGATAGTCCGCAGCAAATCTCTCAGCATTTCTTCGTCTTCAATAATCAGCACTGTTTCCGAGCCGCCTGTTGTGCTTTCAGGAGCATTACTTTTAAGTTCGGTTTGCTCAATAGCCTGTTGCTGCACCGGGAAATAGACGCTAAAGGTGGTCCCCTTGCCTATTTCACTGACAACGCTTATGAATCCTCTGTGGCTTTCGACAATCCCATACACCACTGAGAGTCCCAAGCCTGTGCCTTTTCCCACACCTTTTGTAGTAAAGAAAGGCTCAAAGATATGCCTGCGAATTTCCTCATCCATCCCGATTCCGGTATCGCTTACTCGAATCTCAACATACTCTGCGCTCAAAGCATCAGGATGCCGTGAAGACAATGTGCTGCCTTCAACGATCCGTGTTGCAACAGAAAGCCTCCCTCCCCTCGGCATCGCATCCCGCGCATTGACGCAAAGATTGAGCAGGACTTGATGAATTTGTGTCGAATCAGCCAAAATCGGGGGAAGGTTCTTTTGAAGCTCAGTGCGAATTTCGATTGTTTTTGGGAAGGTCTCCGCCAGCAGTCGTTCGATTTCAATTACAATATCATTCACTATCAGAGAGTCAAAAGTGGTTGCGGTTTTACGGGCAAAAGTCAACAACTGCTTCACCAGGGACCTGCCACGATCTGCTGCCTTATTTATGGCACGTATCCCGCGCTCGAATTTCTGCTGCTCATATTTGGATTGTGTCAGTAGATCCGAATATCCGATGATAACTCCAAGCAGGTTGTTGAAATCGTGTGCTATTCCGGCGGCGATATTGCCCAGTCCTTCCAGCTTTTGTGTCTGTATAAATTGCTGCTCGAGAACTCTCATATCGGTTATGTCCTTCACCATGGCAGATATGACCGTTCCGTCAAGGGAAGCGCTGATTAAAACGTTTTTGACCTTTCCACTCCGTGTAATGAATTTAACTTCTTTGTTCTTCTCTGTCTTTCTATTCTTCCGCAGCTCACCGATCAAGTCTTCCCTGTCCTCGTCGCTCACGTATAGGTCAAGAGAGTTGACAGACATCAATTCTTTCGGCGAACTGTACTCAAGCATTTCAGCCATCGATTTATTTGCATAGGTAATGTGTCCGCTCAAATTCACTTTGAACACGCCGACGAGAGAGTTTTCTACCAGTTCTCTATATTTTCCTTCCGATTCCGTAATTTCTTTTTGCTTGAGTTTAAGCTCAGTAATATCTCGAGCAACCCAGAGCACGGAGTTCTCCGTTAACTGGGTCGCAGTCGCAAAGCGCCATTTTTCTTCATCTCCGATCTTCATGGCATATTCGACGTTCTGAGGCTCTCCGCTCTCAAGTGTTTTGCGAATTACGAAAAGGAAAAGGTCGGCCTGTTGCTTCGGAAAGACTTCGTGATTTGTCTTGCCTATCATTTCCGACGCCGGCTTATATAAAACGGAATCGCTCGACATCACCTTCAGGTACCTGCCGTCTCTATCAAGGACAAGAATAACATCTTTCATCGACTCAAAGAGTGCGCGAAGCTCGGCTTCGGAGGTGCGAAGAGCCCTGTCTAATTCTCGTTCTTTCGTTATGTCTACACCGACACCTACAAGACCGGTGACTGCACCTTTTTTGTCCCTCAATGGGACCTTACTTGTTAATAGCCAATGCTCCTTGCCGTTCAAATCAGGGAGACGTTCTTCCCGCTTGAGAACGGACTCGCCATCACGAATCACCTTTTGATCGTCAAGGAAAAATTGATCCGCAACTTCCTTTGGATAAAGATCGTAGTCGGTCTTTCCTATAACATCTTCTTCACAGGAGAATCCTGAAAAGTTGAACGTCAACAGGATTCGATATTACTTTGCGATAGTTGACATCCTTGACATAGATGCCGTACGGGAAAATGTCGATCAAAGTTCGCAGAAGGACGCGTTCACGAGCTATCACTTCTTCGTTTCTCTTCAACGTGGTAATGTCTGTGTAAATGCCAACGAGGCCGGTAATCGCACCCTCTTTGTTGCGCAGCGGAATCTTCGAGATCAGGTTCCAGCTTTCTTTGCCATCCGGACTGACACCTTGCCGTTCTTCATTAACAACCGATACGCCGTCGCGAATGACTTTTTGGTCTTCAATGAAATACTCTTCAGCGAGATCTTTCGGGTAAATTTCAAAGTCAGTCTTACCAACAACGTCAATTCGTTTATCAAGTCCCAATGCACCAAGATGAGCGGCTAGATCCCTCACATGTTTCGGATTAACGAGGGTTTTACGGTATTTATCGTCTTTGATAAAAACAGCGCTTGGTAAATTGTCGATCAACGTCCGCAGCAAGATAGTCTCTTGCTCCTTTGCCTGTTCCGCTACCTTGCTGTCGGTGATATCCGTAGCCATGCCTAACATCCCGATGATCTCACCCGACTTGTCACGCAGCGGGATTTTAGATGTCATGGTCCAGCGCTTCCGTCCGCCCGGCAGGACGCGCAATTCTTCTCTGTTAATTATCGCCTGACCGTCACGGATGACCTTTTCATTGTCAACCATGAATTCCTTCGCCAGCTCCTTAGGATAAACATCAAAGTCGGTTTTGCCCAAAATTGCCGACTCGAATCCCAATTCCGGACGATTTGTTTGTTCCACTATGCTACGCAGATGTGCCCGGTTGATTATCGTCTTCCTGTATTGTTTATCCTTTATGAATATTGATAAAGGTAAATTATCTATCAACGTTCTTAGAAGAATTCGCTCGTTCCTGAGCATCTCATTTGCCGCCTTCTCTTTCGCTTGCACTTCCGTTGTCCACATTGCAAATCCTATGTCGTCCGACAGCTGCGAGAGAAGTTTAATTTCTTCCTCACCAAATGATTCGATCGAGACACCGAAGACGTCGAGTACTCCAATGACTTTTCCTCCAGCATGGATAGGGAAACAACCGCCTGAGCGGGCACCTTTCTTCCGGGCATTCTCCCGCCATCGTGTCATTCTGTTATTCTGTGGTTTTTCAGATTCGATATCGGTCCACACAAATGCATTGTCCGTCCGAATTACCGAGTCCGCCGGTTCTTCTTCGTCATATTCTCCTTCTCGCTTAAGTAATATGTCACGCATGTGCCCGTCTTGAACCCCAAACCAAGCGAAAGGATGTACCACCTTGCCGTCTTCGTCTAATTTCCCAATCGATGCCATTGGATATTCGCCGTTGCCGACAATTATGCGGCAAACCTCCTTGAATAAATCATCGCCGCCTCTTTCTCTCACGATCAATTCATTTATGTCCGACAGTGTCCTTAAAAGTCCGTTCAAACGCGCGGCTTCGTCCTCTTCCGGCTTGCGATCCGATATGTCTTCAACTGTACCCTCATAGTAAAGGTCATCTCCATTGTCATTGTAGACTACGCGAGCATTTTCACGAGCGAAAAATTTTCCCCCGTCATTCCTCGTCCAGATTGATTCCAGTCCTATTATCATTTTGTCGCGTTCGAGACGCCTGCGGAATTCATCTCGTGAATAGGCCGGTTCATATCCTTCTTCCCCTAAATTCCTCTTCTTTAATTCATCAATCGACTTGAACCCAAGCATGTCGAGGAGTGCTTGATTGACAGACAATATCGTTCCATCTGGAGTCGTACGATAGGTGCCAATAATCATGTCCTCAAAACTATCAAAAGCTTGCCGCTCTTCGTTCACCAGCTGTGGCTCAGCACATTTCTTGTTCGTAATTTCCCGTACGCTTCCTATGAGGAGTACCCCTTTCCCATTAGCCTCTGGCGAGATGGCGTCTTCTACCCATTGATACTTCAATGTCTTCTTGTGACGAAGCCGGTAAGTCAAGGTTGTGGATGCCTTCGCATTGAGAATTTGTCGCAATGAATTCTTAACGTTGTCTAAATCTTTCGGGTGAATAATAGAATACCACAAATTTGGTGTTTCAATAAATTCATCAGGACTGTACCCTAGCATTCTCTCCACGCTGTTACTCATAAATTCCATGCGTGAATGCGATATATCATCACTGCCTTTGATGACATATATGACTTCGCTTACGTGCTTTAAAGCTAAATCACGAACGTTTGTCTTCATGGCTTGCTCCACATTACATCTTTGCTTCCATATAATTACTCCAATGTTGCGCTGCGAGCCGACGGGTCCCGCCCAAAAAGGGGCACGAATGGATCTCCTTCGGAGAGGTCTTCTCTTGTCTCGCCCGGTCAAACCTCTGGAGACCCGATATTGACAACTTACTAAGGCTTGTGCACAAATACATCATCTCTTTTGCATGTAACAATATCAAATACCGTCCCTTCTAATCCATATTCCTCGTCACAAATATTAGTTACTTTAATCGGTACTCCCGAATGATTGAAAATTTCGCACAGACATCGAAGAATGAGCAAGCGATGGGTGAATAGGTAATTTGGACAGGAAGTGTAGACGGGACCCTAGGAAAGAAAGAAGCCGCTGAACTCTCCTTCGAGCTCAACGGCTATAGTAGCGGGGGAAGGATTCGAACCTTCGACCTTCGGGTTATGAGCCCGACGAGCTACCAGCTGCTCCACCCCGCGATCATAAAGTAATATAGTAAAGATAGCCCGCGTAAACAAGGATTAACCTGATTAATGAATCTATTTTGCTTATCCATCATCAGATTAGATGGAACAATCGCAAGACCCGATTCGTTAAATATGTATGATTGAAAGTTCAATCCTAATGTTATAAATTTTTGCAACCAATGTGAACAGGAATTCAAAGAATGCCGACGTACGAATACAAATGTGAAAAATGCGGAAACGTTTTTGAAGAACTCCAATCGATCACTGATGATCCGGTGAAAGAATGTCCGACTTGTGGAGGAAAAGTTCATCGTCTCATCGGCGCCGGTGCGGGATTAATCTTTAAGGGATCGGGATTTTATCTGACCGACTACAAAAAATCCAACTCTTCACCAGCCACCGCAAGCAACGAAACAAAGACAGGGCAAAAAAACAAGGCACCGGACAAGATCGAGAAAGCTCCGAAACAAAAAGCCGAGAAGCCGTCGGCCGCTAAAGTCGAAAATCAGGCCAAGTAAAGGAAACTCATTTCCTCAGACCGCCCAAAGGATAATTAAAGTCAAGTCGCGCCCCTCTAAGAAAGTCCGCTGCCATAAGTTTTTTCTTCCCTTCCAGTTGCAATTCTAATATCTCGATGCAGTTGTCCGCGCACGACACAAGCAGTTTGCCAGAGTCGGTTTTGATTGCTCCGGTCTCTGGATTCGATCGATCTCCGGTCAAGCGAGTCCCAAGAATTTTCAATATCTTTCCATTTAAGTAAGTGTACGCTCCCGGCTCCGGCGAAAATCCACGAACAAAATTATGGACATCTGCTGCCGGCCGGGACCAATCTATCAGGCAATCTTGTTTTCCAATTTTCGGCGCCTTTGAGGCAAGCAAACTATCCTGCTCGATAATCGGAACGCTGCCTTGTTGTATCAATTTTATTGTCTCGACCACTAAACCTGCACCGAGCATCGAAAGTCTTTGCGCCACTTCACCCGCGGTTTCATTTTCTCCAATAGACGTTCTCTTTCTGAAGGATTATTTTCCCGGTATCTACTTTTTCATCAAGAAAAAATGTTGTAACGCCGGTTTTTTGCTCGCCGTTTATTATTGCCCAATTAATCGGAGCCGCGCCGCGATACTTAGGCAACAACGATGCATGAAGATTGAAAGTGCCCATCCTGGGAATCGTAAATATTTCTTTCGGCAAAATTCTGAATGCGACCACGACCATTAAATCCGGATCAATCTTTTTAAGCTGCGACTCAATGTCAGCATTTTTCAAAGATGAGACCTGAAGAACCGGTAAACCTAATTCAATTGCTGCGGTCTTTATCGCCGGGGCAGAGATATTCAAGCCTCTTCCCTGTCTCTCATCCTGATTGGTGACAACAGCTGCAATTTCATACCCGGCTTTGACCACTCCTTGCAGAGAAGGGACAGCGAACTCGGGCGTCCCCATGAAAACAATCTTCATTCTACTTAACTCTTTTCACCGGGCAAATGATTGAAACACTTATGCCTTTTCCTGCCTCTGGCTTGCAACCTACAATTTCTCCAGTCCGCACTTGCATTTCGGGCTTCCGTTTTTCTTCATCTCTTCAAATCGCTTCGCGGATTTCTCGGAGGGCTCAGTTCGAGGGTGGTACACGTGGAATTGAATTCCTAGATTTCGCAGAGATTTGTCCTTTATTCCGATGAGCGACAGCCTGTATTGAATGTCGGCATCCTCGCCATGTCCCGGCCCATCATATTTTTCGTCAAAGCCGTTGATTGCAATCATGTCGACTTTGTGAACCGAGAAATTACTTCCCAAAATGGTTTTACACCGGCGGCGCGAGATTTTCCGAATCGCCCGGCTCTTGATCCTTAATCCATCCTCAAGCCGCAATGCATTCCCTTGTAATCCATCCATAAGTTCCGCAAAACCGATTCTGCAAAATTTTCCACTTATAATCTTTTCCAGCGTCAGCGAATTCGCCCACCTTTGGCTCATTTCGACGCGCCTCCCGAGGAGAATCTTTTTTGTCTCCCTCTCTTTCCAATGATCGATTAAGAAATCCTTCGCGGGAATACAATCGCCGTCAATGAAGACAAGGTACCCTGTGTTCGCGGCGCGGATCGCCTCGTTCAAAATTTTGTTTTTTCGCCAGCCAATGTCTTCGTGACGCAAATGAATCATCGGAAAATTATAAGCTTTCTTCGATTCCGTGACAGCATCTTTGACCGCCTGTCCTGAACCGTCATCAGCTATGATGACTTCGAAATCCTGGAACGATTGCCTCGCGCATGCGGCTAGCACATACCGAAGAATTTCCGGTTTATTATAAACAGCGACTATTAAAGAAAGTTGAATATTTCCGAAAATTTGTGGCAAGTTCTAAGTATGCTTAAAATTGGAAATTATTTGATGTCATTGAAATCATCTCTGAACTCAAAGGTTGCCGGGAATCACTGAGAAGAGGGCAATTCCATTTCACGTGTTCAGCTGTGCCTGTTCAAAAGTCTAAAAGCGGCCGCGAAAATGCAAATCATAAAAAAGATGATTGCAGAATCTCTGTCAGATTAGAGTTGAATTCGAAACGCGAGAGGACTTCGGTGCATCCTGCCGAAAGGGCGCTGGCTTTGAGCTGCGTGTTGACATGCGAAAGATAACCTATCGTTTTTATCGAGGCAGTCGCCGGGGTTTTATTGATATGTTCGATCAAACCGACGGGGTCAAGCAAATCGTTTTCCAGATCCACGATAAACAGTTTGCAATTTTTCACAAAGTGATCCACCTGATCTTCACTTCCCACAAATCCTACGGTCAACCCGATCATCTCCGCAGCATTCCGTATTCTGGTCATAAAAAACAAATCGTTTACAAAAGCTGCGATATCAGCCATTATGTAAGTCCCAGAGCCGCTGCATTTTCACGCAACACTCTTATCAGAAAAGAAATATGTTCATCCTCCGGAATCCCAAATTCCGAAATTCCATTTCTTATATCTTCGCGGCTCACGCTTCTTGCAAATGCTTTGTCTCTAAGTTTCTTCTTCACCGAGCCTGCCTCGAGTCCCTCCAATTTAGTCGGTCGGATCAAAGCGACTGCGATTATAAATCCACTCAGCTCGTCACATGCAAATAAACATTGCGCCATTTTCGTCTTTCTCTCAACTTTCGTGTAAGGCGCATGTCCCATAATGGCTTCCAGGACATTTTCAGGATAGCCTTTCTCTGCGAGTATTTTATTGCCGACGTAAGGATGCTCCGCCGCAGTAGGATACTTTTCGTAATCGAAGTCATGGAGAAGTCCGGCGATTCCCCACTCGTCTTCATTTTCATCAAATTTCTTCGCATAAGCGCGCATCACAGCTTCTAGTGCCACCGCATGTTTTCTCAGGCTCTCGGTCTTGGTGTATTCGTGCAGAAGCGCCAATGATTCCTTTCTTGCCGGAAGTTTACTTTCAGTCACATGGAAATATATTTGCCGTCGAGTTGAAAACCAAATGTGGGTCTAAATTCCAGGCCCGATGAATACGGGTGACTGAGAACTTTTTACATAGTAAATTATACAAAAAGGAAGATTATGCTCGAGAAAATTATTGAGATCGCAAAGAAAGCCGGAAAATTTCTTAAAGAGAATGAAGGCAAAATATCGGAAATAAAGGAGAAAGGTTCTTTCACAAATTTAGTAACAAACATTGATAAAGCATCTGAAACTATAATAAAGGATTTCATCACGAGCAATTTTCCCGCCCATGGCATCCTGGCCGAAGAAAGCGGCGCTTCATCCCCGATGTCGGAATACAGGTGGATTATCGATCCGCTCGATGGTACGACCAATTATACGCATTCATATCCTGTTTATTGCGTCTCGATCGGATTAGAATATAAAGGCGAACCGGTGGCAGGAGTAGTTTATGATCCGAATTTCGACGAACTATTTTCCGCGGAAAAAGGGTCCGGCGCTTTTATGAACGGGAAAAAATTGGACGTAACTTCAACCGGCACTCTCGAACGCGCATTGTTAGCAACGGGCTTTCCTTATGACATAAAGAATAACCCGTTCAACTGCATTCAGCACTTCAATGAGTTTTTGACTGCCGCTCAGGCGATCAGGCGCTTGGGCTCGGCGGCGCTCGATATTTGTTACGTCGCGGCGGGAAGGATGGACGGCTTTTGGGAGGTAAACCTTCATCCATGGGACACAGCGGCAGCAGTTTTGATAACAACCGAAGCTGGGGGCAAGGTTTCGGATTTCACCGGCGGCAAATACAACATTTATCAAAAGAATATTCTTCTCTCGAACGGATCGATTCATGAACAGATGATTGAAGTGTTGAAGAGAAATATCAAGCCCGAATAAGCCCCACTCGATATCCTTCATCCAATTGATCTGGCTGCCCTGACGTGTGCCTTCGGAACAAACATGTTTTTGGTTATGCTTGAAATGGTACCGTCGCTGTCAACGATGAAGGTGACACGGTTCGCAATTCTAAAAAGCCGGTTGTAAACTCCGTACAAGCGTGCTACTTCTCCATTTGGATCTGAGAGCAAATCGAATGGAAGTTGATGCTCCTTCTTGAACCTCTCGTGACTAATGAGCGTGTCGGTGCTTATTCCGAATACTTTTACTTCAGATTTTCTTAATTCGGAAAACTCATCGCGGAAACCGCAGGCCTCTGCCGTGCAACCGGCGGTGAAGTCTTTCGGATAAAAATATAAGACTAATTTGCCGTCGCTTAAGCTGCTGCCGAGACGAAACACTCTTCCGCCGGTAGCTGGCAATTCGAAATCCGGAGCTCTGTCACCAACTTTAAGCGTCACAGCTTACATAACAAACGAAACGCCGATTCAATTCCGAACAAACCCGATTATTGACTTCTCAGTTTATCCAACGCCTCTTTTGCTTCCTTGCCGGAGTAACCTTGTCCGTTAAGCTTCGTGACAATTTCATAGTCAGCGATTGCCTTACTTTTCTCGTTCAATTCTTCGTATGACTCACCTCTACAAAATCGTATGTAGCATAGCGTGCTCAGATGACATGAACCGGTTGAATCATCCATGGCCAACGCGATGCCGGCAAAGCGAATTACCTCTGCATAGTTTCTGATTTCATAGTAATCATGGCATATTTGTCGCAAGAAATCGAGATTATCCGGGAATTGCCGGTGCAAATCAAGCATTATTTTCAACGCGTTTGAGTAAGCCTCTTGATGAGCATAAACTACCGAAGCAAGAAACACTTCGGCTTCAATCTTCGCGTACTTTCCGAATTGAGCCGCTTTTTCCAATTGAGCAATTCCTTCATTTTCGTTCCCGTTTACTCCGAGAACGAACGCAAGCGGTTTCAAATACCATGGAATATGAGCAGTATAATAGTTGAAGGCGCCTAATCCGGAATAGGCATCGTAGAAGTTCGGATCGAGTTCGATCGTTCTCTCTAATATTCTCTTTGCCTTGATCCCGTCGGACATCACAGCAAACCAGTCGTGGTTCATCCCTTCATAACCTGCCCTATAAGCCAGCGATCCGGCATAGTAAAAGTGTGTCATAATATCATTAGGGTCCGATTGAAGCTTTTGCTGAGACAACTCACATGCCTTGTCGATAAGCGCCCTAATTTCCATTTTGGTGCTGTCGCTTGACCCAACGCACCCTTCTTCCATCATTTTCCAGTAAACGCCGCTTTTGTATAAATAACCTTCCGGCTCATCGGGAAAATCCATGATGAGCTTGTCCGTCTCATCTAAGGCGACATTATACTTGCAATCGTAGGTATCATGGAGAATCGAGGTTATCACCTCATCAAGATTTGTCGAAGAATTGCGCGACTGCGCCCGGGTGAATTGACCCGGTTGAGTCCATAAAATCAAGCTCAAAAATGAGACGATATACTTCAGCGGCACAGACATTTCAGATTTCGTTACGTCCGGAGCAGACTGTTTTCTTCTTGACTGCGATCGGACGTTTGACAAGATTTGGATCTTCCAGCATTATATTGATCGAATCTCCCTCTTCGACCTTCTTCAGTGAAATGCCAAATTCACGAGACGGTTTGGAACGCATGTCGATGAATTCTTCGAGGCTGTTCTGCGAGATATGTTGCGCCAAGAATCCTCTTGACGCTGGATTCTTAATTATGTCACTCTGATCGGAATGAATCATTATTATCATCAAGTAAGCTTTCTCTTTCCTATATATTCCGCGAGTCAACTTCCGGTGCATTGTGATGTCCTTCATGCGATTCTTTCTATGATCAGCCTGGTTTTCACAGGCTTCATATCCGAAAACTCATAAGACGATCTAATCTCTTCAACCGCTGCCGTCGAGCGGGCATCATCATTTGCATAAACAACAGCGATGACATCTCCGTTTGAAACCTTATCCGCAGTCTTCTTCAATACAGAAATCCCGACAACAGGATCAACTCTATCTCCGATCTTCATTCTCCCCGCTCCAAGCTTAACAGCTGCCATCCCTACCCTTGAAGTGTCAATTGAGGAAACGTAACCGCTGCTCAACGATTTCACTTCACGAACAAATTTCGGCTTCTTGTGCTTCCAAGGGTTTTCAACGAATTTAATGTCGCCGCCCTGGGCATGCGCCATCCGGATAAACTTCTCGTACCCGGCTCCCGATGCGATCGCTTTTATGACTTGTTTTTCCGCAGCAGCAAAACTTTCTCCCTTACAAAGCACAATCATCTCGGCAGTCAACCTTGTGGTTAATTCAAGAACGTCATCGACCTTCAATTCTCCACGCAGGATATTCATTGCTTCTACAACTTCATTCCAATTGCCCACTTCCCTGCCTAATGGCTGACTCATATCGGTCAAATATGCCGCCAGATTCTTGCCGTGGTGTTTTCCAATCTGTACCATCTTCTGAGCGAGCTCCCGCGCATCATCAATGTTCTTCATAAATGCGCCGCTTCCTACTTTCACGTCCAACACCAGCGCATCGATCCCCTCTGCAAGTTTCTTGCTCATTATGCTCGAGGCGATGAGCGGAGTAGATGCGACAGTTGCGGTAACGTCACGAAGCGCATAAAGTCTTCGATCCGCAGGAACGAGCCTGGCGGATTGTGCACTCATCACGAGTCCGACTCTGCTTAATACTCTCTTGTACTCCGCAACGGATAACCTGGTACGGAATCCAGGTATAGATTCCAGCTTGTCAATAGTTCCACCTGTATGCCCCAATCCCCTTCCGGAAATCATCGGCACTTTCAATCCGCAAGCGGCAGCGAGAGGCGCAACGAGCAGCGAAATCTTATCCCCAACTCCACCTGTTGAATGTTTGTCCGCCTTACATCCGGGAATATCCGACAGGTCCACAATAACGCCCGTCTCCATCATGGCGAGGGTCATATACGCGAGTTCTTCGTCGCTCATCCCTCTGAAAAATACCGCCATCAAGAAAGACGAGACCTGGTAATCCGGGATTTTTCCGGAAGTGCACTGCTTAACGAAAAACTCCAGTTCTTCTTTCGAAAGATTTTTCCCGTCGCGCTTTTTGAGGATTAATTCGGAGGGAGCGAGCATCAATTACCGGAAAGCTTCTCCAGAAAAAACAGTCCGGCGATACTTTTTGCGTCCACGATCTCGCCGGTTCTTACCATATGGAACGCCTCAACCATCGGAATAAACTTCAAACTTAATCCAAGTTCGCCTTCCTCAAGACGCTGTTTTCCCTTGTGTAGATCGCGTGCAAGAAAGATATGTAATTTTTCGTCACAAAATCCGGGCGAAGTGTAAATCGCGGTGAGCCTTTCAAGTCGGTGAGTTGTGTAGCCCGTTTCTTCTTCAAGCTCGCGCTTAGCACATGTTTCCGGGGGCTCATTCGGCTCAAGCTTGCCGGCGGGTAGCTCGTAAATATATTGATTTAGAGGATAACGAAATTGATGGACAAACACAACCCGACTGTCAGGAAGCAACGGCAAGACAACTGCGCCGCCAGGATGTTCCGCGACTTCACGCACAGATTTGTTTCCTGACTCATATTGAATTTCGTCGACAATTGTGTTGAAGACTTTCCCGCGATAAACGACTTTATGGTCCAGGATCTTGAACGACATTAATCCGCTTTCGTCGAGTCGGAGACTTTTCTGCTGCCCGGCTTGACTATCGGAATATTTTCTTTACAAAGCGGACAAGCGTCCGGCTGATAAACCGGAACCACCATTTTCAACAGAGAAAAAAATTCAGCGCCAAAGTTGACAGGCGTTTCGCTTCTGTTCAACAATTGAGGAAATTCCTACCACAATTCCCCCGGAATACTTTACTAGCTCGACGACTTCCTTTACACTTCCGCCTGTAGTAATGACATCTTCGCAGACCAGCACACGCTCACCCTGTTTCACCTCGAAACCGCGGCGGATGGACATAAATTTATCTCCCCGCTCGGCAAAAATGCCGCGCACTCGCATTTGTCTCGCAACTTCCTGCCCCACCATGATACCGCCGATCGCCGGAGCAATTACGACGTTCTGCCTTCCAGTCGTAAAAATGCCTCGCGATTTCTCCACAGAGAAGCTCGTTATAAAGCGGGAATTGCAGGACTTTCGCACACTGAAAATATTCCGGGCTGTGAAGTCCGCTCGTCAGGCGGAAGTGACCTTGCTGAAGCGCACCCGTCGTTTTGAATAGCTCAAGAATTTTCTCTTTTTCCATTATGCACCAATAAATTTTTCTATTTTTACTGCGAGCTCGATATCCTTCTCTGTCACGCCTTCCTCGCTGTGGGTCGTGAGAATTACCTTTACCCTATTATATTCTATTGTCAGGTCGGGATGGTGATCGATCTTTTCAGCTGCAAGAGCAATTCTCACAACAAACCCCATAGCATCCTGAAAATCCTTCAACTTATAGTCTTTCATGATAGATTCACCCGAGTAGCGCCATCCCGGTAATTTTGCGATCCGAGATTCTATTTCTTGCCTGCTCAACTTCATAGGTTTCAAATCCTCCTAAACAATTAATCCTTCTCCCCGTATAATTCCAATTCAACAAGTTCGACAACGATGTGCCCTATTGTAATATGCCCTTCCTGAATTCGCTGCGTATTGTCAGACGGCACAATTATCCGAAGATCACAACGCGATTTCAACTTCCCGCCGCCCTTTCCCAGAAAGCCGACAACGTGCATTCCATTTTCATGCGCCTTATCGGCTGCTCGCAAGATATTTTCTGAATTCCCACTCGTAGAAATTGCAACCAGCACATCGCCTTTTCTTCCAAGAGCCTCGACAAGCCTGGCGAACGTGTTTTCAAAGCCGATATCATTTCCGCCGGCCGTCAGTGTGGAAGTATCTGTCGTCAACGCAATCGCAGGAAGCCCTTTTCGTTTTATTTCATGATTCAGGCGAATCGTAAACTCAGTCGCCAAGTGTTGAGAATCGGCGGCGCTTCCGCCGTTGCCGCAAAATAAAATCTTGCCGCCGTTCTTCAGTGCATCCCGTATTATTGTGACAGCTCGCGATATTTCCTCCAAGCATGAATTGAGAATTTCTTTCTTGGTTGCCGCGCTATCTTCAAGCGATTCTCGAATGAATTTACTCCGGTCTATCACTAAACAATTACTCCCTCTTGTTTTCTGAAATGCACCGCACGAGCAAATTCCTTAAGCTTGCCTGAGTTGCCATTATCTTCAAAAAAGTTTCCAGTTACGATAAATGATGCCCCAGCGCATGCAAGCTGGTTTGCAATGTCAGGATTCTTAATGCCTCCACCGACGGTGATAGGGATATTCAAGCATTTCGAAACCATCTGCACCATCTCAGTCGGCACGCACGAAATGGCCCCGCTGCCGGCTTCGAGATAGATCATCTTCATCCCGAACATTTCAGCCGCCATTGAATAAGCCATGGCAATCTCAGGTTTTTCCCGGGGGATCGGAAAACTATCCGACATAAAATGAGCGGACGTCATTTTGCCGGACTCGACAAGAATGTACGCGGTCGAAATGGTTTCCAATCCATGCTGCCGGATAAGAGGCGCGGCGTGGACATGGTTCCCTACGATAAGGTCGATGTTCCGTGAAGCGAGCACAGATAGGAACAAAATTGCATCCGCCTGACTGGATATCTGGAAGAGACTCCCGGGAAAAATTATCACGGGAATCTTGGCGCTTCTTTTAATCTCACCGAGTGTTTTTTCGAAAACGTCGCGTGTCATTAAACTGCTGCCGACAAGAAATGCATCCACGCCGGAATCCTGAGCGTGTTTGACCACGTGACGCAGATTCTTCATCGGCGAGTTTGTCAGGATCCAACAAAAGCAAAAATCCGGCCCCCTTCCGCTCGCGGACATCGAGCAAGTATTCAAAAGTTTTCATTAGCCTCCTATTTTAAGAATTGCCTTACTATTTCAGGCACCATGTTAACCGCTTGCCTTATTTTCTCGAAACTCCCGTGGGCAGTGTCCTCAACTTTTCCGCCGGCGGTGGCAAAGTTCGGCCTTCCGCCGCCCCCGCCACCCACTTTCTTAGCAACTTCATTCACGATTTTGCCTGCGTGCAAATGCTTCTCGGAGAGCAAATCCGGTGAAACTTCGGCGACAAACATAACCTTATCTACAATGATACTTCCAAGGACTATCACACCAGAGCCTGCCTTATTCCTTAGGTGATCCGCAACTTGTTTCAACTCATCATCAGACTCGACTTCGACGAGACCGTAAATTATTTTTATTGCTTCGACAACACAGTTTCCATCGGTGCGAGCGAGCAAATCCTCGGCTGAAGCCATGGCAGTCTTCAAGCGATATCCGCTCAATGTTTTCTCAAGGCTTTTTATTCGCTCGACAAGTTCATCTCTTTCTTTTTCCTTTTCGTCGGCGCGAGCCATCAATGTTTCAATTACTTTTTCAATGCCGCCACCGGTCACCGCTTCCACGCGTCTGACGCCGCTTGCAACACTCGATTCGCTCAAAATCTTGAAGAATCCGATTTCACTCGTATTCCTGACATGGGTGCCTCCGCAAAACTCCATGGAGAAATCGCCGAATTGTACCACGTTCACCTTGTCGCCGTATTTGTCTCCGAAGAAGGCAAGCGCGCCCATTTTCCGCGCCTGTTCGTAAGGAATATTCCTGTGATGAGTTAATTCGATTCGTTCCAAAATTCTCTCGTTTACGATTTCTTCAATCTCGCGAAGTTCATCCGGTGAAATCTTCTTGTGATGAGTAAAATCGAATCTCAAGTGTTCCGGATCGACAAGCGAGCCAGCTTGCTGAACATGAGTACCGAGCGTTTTCCTCAAAGCCGCATGGAATAAGTGAGTTGCGCTGTGATTCCGCATGATTTCAAGACGACGTTTTCTGTCAACTTGCGCTACCACATCTTTTCCAATTTGGAGCACTGCATCCGAACCATTTTCCAACACATGAACGATCTTATTATCAACTTTTACAAGATCTAAAACAGGAAACTTAGATTCACCTGAGCTTATGAAGCCGGAATCATCAACCTGTCCGCCCGACTCGACGTAAAACGGGGTTTTGTCAAGAACCAGATAATGTTCACTGCCAATGTGCTTCAGTCCAACAATCACCGCGCGATTCTCTGTAGTTTCATAACCGGTGAATTCACTTTGCGCATCCTCGACGAGTTCATCCAAAAGCTGATCGGCGGCGGCTGACGGCTGAAAGCTGAATATTTTTTTCGTTGCCTCCCGAGACCTGTCCTGCTGCTGTGCCATCAGCCTCTCAAATCCCGCCATGTCGATTTGGAGATTGTTCTCCTGCGCAATCAGACTCGTCAGGTCGGCAGGAAATCCGTAAGTGTCATAAAGTTTGAAGACATCGTCACCGGGAATAATGTTTTTACCGGATTTCTCCACGCGCGCCGCCACGTCGGCGAATATTTCCAACCCACGATCCAATGTTTGATTGAAGTTTTCTTCTTCTGACTTTATTACATCTTTGATCATTCCACGAGCAGAAGAAATCTCCGGATAAGCACTTCCCATATTTCTAACCAGCACATCGACGAGTTTATAAACGAGCGGATCGCGCACATTTAAATTTCTCGCGTAACGCAAGGCGCGTCTCAGTATTCGCCGCAGAACATATCCGCGTCCTTCATTCGACGGATTCGCATTGTCTGCAATCGCAAACGTAAGCGCACGAACATGGTCGGCGATCACGCGCATTGCCACTTGATTCTTTTCTCCCTCGTATTTCTCGCCGGTCAATTTCTCAATTTCGGAAAGCAACGGAGTAAATATATCGGTATCATAATTGGATTTCTTCCCTTCCAGCACGGAAGCCACCCTCTCAAACCCCATTCCGGTATCGACGTGCTTTGCAGGAAGTGGCTCAAGCTTACGAGAAGCATCCCGATTGTATTGTATAAAAACGAGATTCCAGAGCTCTATAAAACGAGAACACCCGTCAACATTCACTGCGTGTTCGTGATTCTTATCGCAGAGTCCTTCACCCAGGTCTATGTGAATTTCGGAGCAGGGACCGCAGGGGCCGGTCTCTCCCATTTCCCAGAAATTATCCTTTGAGCCGAATTTAAAAATTCTCGAGTGCCCGATATCGGTCACCTTTTTCCAGAGCTCAAATGCCTCGTCATCGTCCTCGAAAACCGTCGCGTATAATTTTTCTTTCGGAAGTTTCCATTCGCCGGTCAGTAACTCCCATGCCCACTCAATCGCCTCTTTCTTGTAATAGTCGCCGAACGACCAGTTCCCCAGCATTTCGAAAAATGTATGGTGGTATGTGTCGCGGCCGACTTCTTCGAGATCGTTATGCTTCCCGCTTACGCGGATGCACTTTTGATAGTCAACAGCACGAGTGTAATCTCTCTTCCCTTTTCCGAGAAAAACATCTTTGAATTGATTCATCCCGGCATTCGTGAAAAGAAGGGTCGGATCGTCATACGGCACCACGGGCGAACTCGGGACAAATCTGTGTCCGCGCTTCTCGAAGAATTTTACGAAACTATTTCGAACCTCATTTGAGTTCATTAATCAGATTTCTATTTCGGTATTCAAACTAATTTCTTCCAGGACTCCATTTATCTTCAGGCATTCAGAAATCGCTCCTTCAAAAACCATGGCCTTGCCTTTTGAGTGAGCTTCAAATGCAATCGCCTCCGCTTTCTCTGAGCCGCAGCGAAGCGCTTTTATCAATTGCCCGATAACTTCATCGAAGGTATGCCAGTCGTCATTAAAAAGGATCACTCTCGCCGGAGTTAAACCTTCGGTCGTGACTTCCTCTGCTTCAAGCGGCTTCTCTTCGGTTGCGGTGCCCTGCTCGATACTGAATTCAGCCATAAGGCAACTTAGCGGCATCTGACCGAAGATGCTGTCATATAAAACCATTGTAAGCCTCCGTGAAATATAAATCTAACAGGCGGTTTATTGCAATGACGCATAACAGTTTGCATCTGAGCATTAATGTCGGGATTTGGAGCTGACAGGTCCCAAACAAATCAGGCAAAGAATAGATAACGTTCCGCGAAACAGGATGTGAAATGCCCCTTCAGAAGAACCGGCCGTCGAAACCCTTCAACCAGAAATTGCTAGTGGATTTCAAGCTCAATTCCTTCCGTCGTCCATCTCTCTCTAACTTTCACCTCATCTGGGTAAACACCGAAAGGTTCGGCAAATTGATATGGGTAACTTTTTCCGCTGAAGTACTGCGCAGTCGAATCATGCATGACATAGGCTCGAACGCGGTAAATTCCCTCAGGGATTCCCCCAAGTTTGAAATCTCCTTTTTTGTTTGCAAAAGAAAGAAACTTTTTCCCGTCTTTCCTTACGGCAACCACAACTAATGGCATTCCTGAAAACATTGGAGAGATGTTTCCTTCAATATCGCCAAGCGAAGAGAAGTCGATCATTTTGAAATATCGTACCACGACGGAATCGACACCGCCGGACGAAGAAGGCGAACCTTTGCCGACTGTATCCAAAGAGCTTCTGGGATACTTGATTTTCAAGCCGTACCAGGATAATGTGTTAAGTTTTGCAGGCAACACATTGAAAATAGTGGCCGGCCCATGGACAATAGATCCCGGCACGTTGTTACCCGCACTGTCAACCAGCGAAACTTCAACAGCGGATGAATCTCCATAAATGCTTTTCGACACAATCTGGCAAAACAGCGTGTCGTATACCGTTACATTGTGTAAAGAGTCCGGAAAATTGAAATAGTATTGCGCCAGATTGGCTGTCGCACTGTCGATTTCAACGACCGCCGGATTATTCTGCGCCGACATGGGGTTATCCTGAAGATCCTTCACGCTGTCGGACACCTCCACATAATATTTTCGCTTTAAAGCTAACGGCTTCTTCATCCCGAGAGCAACGTCATACTCGTTTTCTTCAAGGCGAACGGCGTATTCGATTGGATAAACCTGGCCTGAGGCAGAATCCCGGATCATGAATCTTGCGGGTGCGATCGACTCAGAGTCGATTACCTCGCTGAACTTCAAAATAAGTGAACCGCCTTTTGCAAGGTCGGCACCGTATAATTGCGGGCGTGACGTATCTTCAATTGAGGGAATAAAGTCAATGACCTTGACATCCTGAATCTCTCCGCTAATATCAACGTCGTGTGTCGCAGAAGAATAGGCATCGGTCTGTCGAGCATAAGTGAAATCTTTCATCTGGTCATCGAAACAAATCAAGCGGTATTTTCCGTCCGCAAGTCCTTGCATGACATATGTTCCACTGTCGTCTGATTGAGTTACATATTTCGCAATATTCCTTGAAGGGTTAAGCGTATCGATGTTCGCCGTCACCGGGAACGCGGCCACGGTATAAGGTTGAGCTTTGTCTGAAAAAATTTTGCCGCTGACTGTACCGGTATCGATAAGTGCGCCTGTTGAAAATACAAGGTTGAAAGCGCCTGCCAAATGATTTTCTCTCAAGTCTTTTGCGCCCGCTCCAATTGTCAGGATGTAAGTGCGATCCTGCTCGAACGGCTTATGAAGAGTTACAGTCAAATCCTTACCCGACCAGTCAAGACTCATATCTTTTGCCTTGAAGGGCGGAAAATAAACGGCATTATCGACATCCATTTCGGACATGTACTTATCGAATGTCAGGATTATTTTCTGAAAATGGAAATTTAACCCTTTCTGCGAGGGAGAAGTGTAAATGATTTTCGGGGGCGTCTTGTCCACGGGGCCGCCTGAAGGCGGAATTTGTCCTGCGCATCCGGCAATGACGGCGATTAGGGTCAGATTCAGTAAACGGACTACTTTTTCCAAGGCTCGAAAAGTTCAGCTTCTATGTCGAAGAGCGCCAGTACTCTTCCTGCGATAAAGTCCGCAAGCTCTTCTATTGTCGACGGCTTCTGGTAAAATGCCGGCATCGCAGGAAGTATGAGTGCGCCCGCATCGGATGCGGCGAGCAAGTTCTTCAAATGCACCTTGTTCAAAGGAGTCTCGCGCGGGACGAGCACCAGTCTTCTTCCTTCCTTCAACGTCACGTCTGCCGCACGCTCAATTAAATTCCCGGCAACACCTTGCGCAACTCCCGCAAGCGTTTTCATGGAACATGGAACGACGACCATCCCGTTCGTTTTGAATGATCCGCTGGAAATTGTCGCCGCCAGAATCTTTGTTGCTGTATTTTACAACGCTGCCGTTCAATACCTCATCGCCATATTTCGACCTGAACGATTCGAGTAAATTCCCGCTCTTCAACGAAAATTCCGTTTCACTCTCAATTACATAAGCACCGTAGTCGGAGACAATAAGGTGTACCTCGATGCCGTTGGCGAGGAGCGCACGAACCGTGTGCAGAGCGTAAATCGCACCGCTCGCGCCGGTTATGCCTACAATTATTCTCTTTTTATCTTCAGACAAACTTCACTCTGCTGTTTACAATTTTAACCGACAATAACTCGAGGACTCTTATTAAAAGAAATGCAACGAGATTCACTATTAAAAGGTTTTCCAAATTCCCGTATGAAAAATATAGGACAATTACAACGAGAAATGAATAGCCGAACATGGACACCATACCAAGAAGGTCAACCGAGCCGATTTGCGTGAATGGCAATGAAAACGGAAGTCGTTTCTGCATGATGAAAAACCAGCTTGCCGCTGCCATTGTCAAAAAGCAATAAGTCAGTGCAGAGATCGTTGCCAGCAGGATCGATTCTCCGGTAAGCATTATAAAAAAGATTACGACGACCATCGGAACGTGCACCACTAACAAAAGCGACTTGCGAATTCCGAGCATATATTTGCCGACATCAAATCCGCTGTTTGCTTTCAGCATCCACTTCGCTTCATAATCCTTAGAGCTTAACACATTCTGAGACAGGAAATAGTAAACCATGATTCCGGATATTGTCAATGATGCAAGCGGTGCCACGAGTTCAACGGTGAAAAATGCCGGCAGAGCCGTAAAGCTCAGAAAATAAACACCGCGCACAGACCAATAGATCGCAATCATGATGGGCATTGCAGCAATTCCTATGGTCGAAAGCCTGAATGATGAATTTCTGAAAATATTAGAAAGGAAAAACATGAAACCGGCTTCCTCTTCTTTACTGGCTATCATCGTAATTCCTTTTATATGTTCCATGAACGATGCCAGGTCAACTCGCGCCACTGCGCTATACTGGTTCAACTTTGAGATGAGTCCTTCCTGAACTGGAAAAGCGAGAAATACGGAGCAGGCGACAATCAGCATGAAGCAAGAAAAAAGAGAAAGAGAGTAAGAGGTAATTTGCGAATTGCCCAATCCAAATAAGTTTTCAGCCACCGATGGAAGTTGAAATGTTGACAGCAGCGCCAGCGCCATAGCTATCTGGAGAATTGTGAGAGTCAAATCGGCAGCCCGCCGCGGCATTGAAGCGACGGCGAATAACATGAGCAAATAAAGCGTGGACGAGAAGCAAGCGGCAGAAATACATACCGAAAGGATTTTCGTAAAAGAGGCCGAACCCGGAAAAGTCGAGATAACCGACGGAAGAATAACAGAGAAGATTATTACAAGGTTGAGAACGATCACTGCTGACAGTGACGCGGACCTGGAGGCTCTTGTCGGCTGAATAAAATAAAAATTCTCCAGATCGCCGCCGGTAAAGAAAAGCTTCCGCGTCTCGACAACCAATGTAAATAAAGCGACGCCGCACGACACCATTCCGAGTCTCAACGCCAAACTCGCGTCACTTTCGTTTTTGGATGAGAAGGCGAGAAAAACTCCAATAAAGAAATCCGGTGCCAGAAATTTAAGCGCCGCCCGAAATCCAAATTCCCCGACAGCCTGCTTCAGCTTGAGCTTAAAGATCGCATAAAACATCCTACTTAATCCTGCAGCTCAATGCACACGCGCTCTTCGGTAAGCCCGGACGGCGCGGAGATGTTCCGCATAAGTATCGCTAAATCTGTGCCCGCCTTTTCCGTTCGCCACGAAATACAAATAATCTGTCTCCGCGGGATACAAAGCGGCTATGATTGACTTCGCACCTGGGCTGCAAATCGGCGTCGGAGGCAAACCGATTTTTTCATAGGTGTTATAAGGCGAGTCGATGTGAAGATCTTTGTAGTAAACTCTCTTCCGCTCGCCGAGTGCATACTGGATCGTCGGGTCGGCTTCCAATGGGATTTTGTCTTTCAGGCGATTGTAATATACGCTTGCTATTATTGCCCTTTCGGAATCGATCTTTGCTTCGTCTTCCACGATCGATGCAATTCTCATTACTTGCGACACACTGACTCCCATTTGAATTGCGCGAGATTTCAGAGTGTCGTTAAAAAAATCTTCAAACTCATCGACCATTCGTTTCACTATTTCGTTAGGTTCGGTGCCATAATAGAAATCATAACTCTGGGGAAACAAGTAGCCTTCAAGATTCTTAGACGGGATGTCGAATGCTGCTGCAGCCGAATCGCCGAGAGCCTCATCCACGAACTGCAGCGAATCGGTCCCGAGATCGCGACGATAAATCGACGCAATCTGCTTTGCCGTCAAACCTTCGGGAATCGTGACAGTAACTAGCAAATTACTCTTTCCCGATGCAATCAATTTCATCACTTCATAATCCGAAAAATATCCCGAAAGTAAATATTTACCTGCCTTTATATTATGTTCCACTGAGAACATTTTCGAGGCGATCCTGAAAAAGAATCTATTTGTTATTACGCCATCCTGTGAGAGTCTCGAATAAACTCTGGCAGCAGTCATGCCCCGGTCGATAGTCACAATCAATCCCCTCCCTTGAGCATGATGATACGGCACGAAAAAGGAAATCGCCCATACGAAAACAAAAGCAGCCGCTGCGCTTGAAATGAGAGTTACAATTTTTCTTTTTTTACCTGAGTTAAAGCTTATCGAATCCAAATTGCCCTTCCGAAAAAATCTTCTTAATCTACGTGTTTGCAGAGAGGTTCTTCTCTCCTCTGCACTTTCGCGTTCAAGCCGCCGCGACTCATCTATGATTCTCTCATAAACGCGTTTGACCGCTTCATCGGTGAGCGGCCCCGGATTTTCACGACTGACATTCTCAAATACCTGTCTTTCACGTTCGGGCGAATATACCTCAAGTCCAATCTTTTCTTTTATCTTTCCAATTTCGTCGGCATATTTAGCACGCTTGTTGAGCAGTTTCACGATCAATTTGTCAAGTCGATCGATCTTCTGCCGCAATGATGACATGTCACTCATTTGTCAATCGCCGTCCGCAAGCTTTTTAAGAATTCATAGGCGAACTTCGCCTCCTCGCCTCGGGGAGCCGAGGAAATCTGCTGAATTAACGCAGAACCGACAACAATGCCATCGGAGTATTTCGAGATTTCTTTTGCGGTTTCAGGCGTCGATATACCGAATCCAACCACGAAAGGTTTTTCCGAAAGCTTCCTGACGCGCTTCAGAAAGTCCGTGACATCGCTGTTGACGAGATTTCTCCTTGCGCCTGTTACACCGGTCACGGAAACACAATAAACAAAATCGCTGCACATATCACTGATCTTCTTTATTCTTTCGTCGCTTGACGTCGGAGCGCACAGCAGGACAAGGCTCAGGCCTGCATCTTCAATTTGATTGTGCACCTCCATTGACTCTTCAAGTGGAAGATCAGGGATGATCGCTCCATCCACACCGGCAGCGTTCAATTTCTCAACAAAGTCCTTCCCGATCCCGTTCAGAAAGGAATTGATGTATCCCATCAAGATGATTGGAAGCTCAGTCCGTGGATCGCAAACATCTGACCCAGAAGATATCGCCCTGAATTTTTCCACAAGTTCAAGAATCTTTCTCGGCGTCTGGCCATTATCGATTGCAACTTGCGCAGCTTTCTGGATAACCGGGCCATCCGCGAGCGGATCGCTGAATGGAACACCAAGTTCAACAAAATCGACACCGGCTTTTTTCGCCGACTTTAAGATTTCTATAGTGGCATCGGCGTGTGGAAAGCCGGGCATGATATACGCGCTCAACAATTTCCGCCGCGCACGGGATTCCCGACCTTGCCTGCTGTCTTCAGACGGGGAGTAAATCAATTCTTTTATTCTATTCAATTCAAAGACTTTCCGCCTTCGGCTCTCGCGCTTCAGCAACAAATGAAAGATTTGGTACGGGCTTCAAGGTAAGGTCCGATATCACTCCGAATTTTTTGTACTTAAAATAAGCGGCCATTCCGATCATTGCAGCATTGTCGGTGCAATACAATGGCCGGGGGAAAAACACTTTTGCGCCAATCGACCGCGCGCGTTCCTGCAATGCACCACGAAGCCCGCCGTTTGCGGCAACACCACCGGCAACCGTAATCGATTGTACCGTACACTTTTCTGCAGCATGAATAGTTTTCTCGACAAGGACATCTATGACTGCATGCTGAAACGACGCACAGATGTCGCGAACAAATTGTTTATCGGCGTCCCCGGTGTTGTATTTCATTTCACGGAGCAAATAGAGAACGCTCGTCTTTATTCCCGAGAAACTGAACTCGAACGAGTCATCATTCATGAACGCGCGTGGAAATCTAAACTTCAGTGGATTTCCTTCCTTCGCGAGTTTGTCTATAACGGGGCCACCCGGATATCCAAGTCCAAGAAGCTTTGCGACTTTGTCAAACGCTTCACCCGCCGCATCGTCGCGAGTCTGTCCGAGAAGTTCATGGGAGTACGGCTCCTTCACAAAGACCAGCATCGTATGCCCGCCGCTGACAATCAAAGCCACAAACGGAAATTGCGGCTTATCTTCTTCAAGAAAGCTCGAATACAGGTGTCCTTCCATGTGGTTTACGCCGAGCACAGGAATTCCCCGCGCTGCAGCGAAAGCCTTCGCAAAACTTAGCCCGACGATTAACGATCCGGCAAGTCCCGGCCCGTAAGTAACCGCGACTGCATTGATTTCCTCTTTGCAAATGGCGGATTTACTCAACGCTTCCTCGACGACGGGCACAATAAATTCCATGTGAGCGCGCGACGCAAGTTCAGGCACGACACCGCCGTATTCATTGTGAACGAGCTGCGAAGAGATGATGACTGACTTTAGCGTGCCATCGACCAAGACTGCTGCCGAGCATTCGTCACAAGAAGTTTCAATTGCGAGAAGATTCATCAATGAATTATAAAATTAACCGTGAACATTTCCAAGTTTGAAAAGCCGAGACTGGCAACTTTGGGAAAAAAATGCCCCGCCGAAGGCGGGGCGACTAAATTTAGACCTGCAATTCTTAATGAGTTGCGACGTGCTCCATTGAAAAGTGTGCCACAATTCATTCATTCACCCCTTCATTCCTCCCTCTAAAAAACAGAGAGAGGAATCCAAAGGGATGAAATAAATCAGAAAGTGAAGGTGTCTGCCTTTTGATCCATGCCGTTTCCAGCAAGATCCGTTACTCCGGTGACTGTTAACGTGTAACCGGTACCCAGGGGTGCACTTGTGGTAACGGATATCTCGACCATTGTATAAGTAGTTCCTACATCGTTTCCAAGGTAGTGAGCGGCAGTTTTCGTGATGGTCACTCCGCCTGTACCTGAAAACACATAATTGCCGATATTTTCTGCCGTTGAGATCGTCAAAGGTTCGGAGAAGTATAATGTGTAAGTATATGTGTTCGTGTCACCAACGACAGGAGCTATGGCTGCATTAAGCAGCTTGGGATCAACTTGATCGGTAATCGTAATGGCGTTGCTCGGTGCGGTCTCAACGAGATCTTTGCTGACGGCACTGACCTCATAACTGACCGAACCTGCACTGAGCGGATTGAGCGAGTTCAGTGGAACGACAAGCGAGCCGGTATTTTGGGCAAATTGAATCGCATAAACATTTTCCGAGTCGAGCTGGTAAGGACTGCCGTCAACGCTCTTATAAACGTTATAGCTCCGCGCGTTAGCATCGTAGCCCCACTGCAGTTCCACCCAACCTCCGGTATAATCTAAATCATTATAACTACCCGGCACAAACTCGCGTGTTACAACGGGCACGCCTGGCATAGGTGTCGTACCAACCGTCGTGAAATTGAACACTTCGAAGTCGCCCACGATGTTCGGATTGTTCACCAACTTATGCAATGCAGCATCTGTGAGCTTGCCTAACACAGTTCTCATGTCAAGACTGTATCGTGCTGAACCGGAAAGACCCTGCGGAGTAATCGTCAGTTGGCTGAAAGTTGAATTCCACTGTACCGTGAAATTAACAGCGCCGTCCGTTTTCTTCATTCCGTTAAAGGTCAGCACTATGTTGTCTATCATGGTGCTGTCGCCGACCGGAAGGCCGGTTTGCGTATATGCTGTCTGTCTGATCGGCTCTGAGAAGGAATAAACTATGGGAGTATTCGGAGCCACGTCTGAATTATCTTCAGGAGTTATGCCGGTGACAAACGGGGATACGGTAGCGGCGGGCGTGACCATGAGTTGCTCTGCGGTGACATTAGAACGAAGAGAATCGACGATAGGATTTACTGATGCAGGAAGCGTCAATGGTCCCAGAGTTCCCTGCAGTGAGCCATCCTGGCTGACAGCCTTTAGTTCGATGCTCAGGCCGTTGTCAATTCCCGTAAATTGATAAGACCCATCTGCGGCGGTTGTAGCCTGTTTGTATTCCACTCCCGGCACAACCGTTTCGTCGTACAAAGTGACTAAAGCATTCTGGACGGGCTGCATATATTGATCGACAACTTGTCCTGATAGAGTCGTGTTCAAATAAGAGATACTTAGCTTTACTTTCCCAACCAGTCCGGCTACTTCACTCGAGTCGTTTCTAACTACATTTTGTCCGACCGACGTGAATACGACTGTAACCGTGTCATAATATGTACCTCGATATTCCTTGTTCGGATCTGTCTGTGCTGAATTATACTGGGCAAGCGAGATGGTTAATGTATAAGATACCGGAGTAGACATAAGTACCGTTTACAATTTGATATTGCCCTGCCGGAACGTTTGCAAAAGCGAAAGCACCGGCACTGTCTGAAATCGTAGACTGAACCGCGCCATTATATCCGACCGAAATTCTCGCAAGTGCAACAGGCTCGTTCGTGATGCCGTTCTTTATTAGACCGGTAATTGTTCCCATCGGCTGTGTTGCCTGACTCGAAGGGGAAACCGGCGTCGAGGAGTTTTTAGAACACCCGAACATCGACAGCATCAGCATTATTATGCTTAACTTAATGAGCCCGGAAGATTGAGTAGTCATAGCTTTAATCTCCAATTTTTTTGAATTAAATATTTGAATTTTCTTTTCTTGCTTCCATGATCTCCAGGGAAACAAGCGCCTTCTCTGCTGTATTTGTTTCTTGCAATGCCTTTGCTCTCATCACTAAACTAAAGCGAGTTTATCAAAGGCACCGTTACCTTGACTCCGACCGTAAAACCCTGAAGAGTAAAATCGAGATCCGACTGCTCCGCAAAGGGAGTCGTTGCGTAAGAATAACCGCCTACCAACGACAACGTTACGCCGGAAGGGGTGAGAAATTCCACTCCTCCTGTTCCATGGACCTGGAGCAAATCTCCGTTCACCTGCGCAATGCCCACCTGACCGGTATAACTCCGCTGAGTATTGAGCCACACGTTTCCTAAGCCTGCACCGAGGAAAAACGATACGACGCGGCCGGCAGGAATATTATACAAATAAGTCCCGCCCAGATAATATATTTGCAGGAAATTCCTCGATTGAATCTGTCCAATGGAATTGCCGAGTTCGGACTTATAGAGACTTGCACTGAATTCAGCCTGAAGTGCCTGTTCTTCCGGCAAGGCGAATTTAATTCCTCCCATGACTGAATAATAATCCTTGAAATCACCTCCAGCGGGCAAGTAGTAATTCTTTTCAATTGTGTTATAGACAGCGTTCACATCTCTGAAGTTCGGGGAATAGTAGTCACCCGAAAGAAAGAATGAAACTGATGGAACTGGCTTTTGTGACATTTCCTTTTGCTGTGCCTGAACAATTTGAGGCAGGCACAAGAGGAAGAGAAAGAATAAAGTGGCCATAAAATTTTGTTTCATAGTATATCGGCTCCCTTGTTTGTCTATTCTATGATTTGCAGGGTGAATGCAACCAGCATAATAGCACCCCCTGCTTGAAATCGATATTAATATAGCGCTATTAAGAATATAAAAACAACTTATCTTTTGACCGCCACCTAAATTGGCAAGATATCGCCGCCCGCTGGACTTCTCTTCCGAAGTAATGCTCGCCTCTGATGGAGTTCAGTATCAAGGAGAGACATTCAAATTCGGCAGCTTCAAAGCGGTCGCGGCAGCTTTCAGTTGCGAGAAAGATACAGAAGTTCCGGGGAAGAATTTAAATGCCGCCGGCTGGTTTTGAAACGCACTTTCATTCCCGACAACTGATTTCTCGGGCGGTTTAAAGGCTTTTTGGGGCCAGGGGAGGGCTTTCTTGCGTTCGCGAGGAGTAGTTGTGAAGAAGACGTTTGATTTCAAGATGAGGTCAATCGATTTCAGCCGCACCATGTTGTGCCATGATTCAACTGTCGCGCTGAATTTCAGTGCTGGAGTTTAACTACTGGGCGGCATGGAGATATTAGATCGCCAAATCAAAAGGTAAGTCCGCGATGTCGCGGAGTCTGCGGCCATTGACCATGGTATCAAGTTGTTCCTGTTCGGTCTCGTTGCCGACTTCTTTCACTGCTTTCTGAAGTTCGTGTAACGCGAAATGATAGACACAGTCCACGTCTCCTGTCCCCAGTGCTATTGAAGCGATTCGGCTTGGCAGCGGCTCTGCAGTGACCACGGCAATATGCGGAGTGTTTCCTTTCCGGTTGCGAATTAAACCCAATGCTTCCGTCCGCGCGTTTTGTGCCCTGTCGCTTCTTATAGTCCACTTGCACGAAATGCTCGCGTGCAGGATTTGACTTTCGCTATTTATTTTTCTCAGAGGAGTCAAATGCGGGATCCCTTTCGAACTAACCAATTCAGTTTTCCGGTTCACTTCTTCATCGCTTAATGGCTGCCGCAAGATTACGATATCCGGTGTAACCAGATAGTCTCCAAGAACGGTTTTCAAATCCGTGCGAGCGGTTTTCCCGACGCCGGTCTTGAGAATCTCAGTGAGTTCAGCAAGATGTTTGTATTGCGTAAAAGCCGAGATTTCTTCGTGTACGGAAAATCTCCATTTACCCGGTCGTATATGCTGCAAGTAATCGAACACCTCTTCGAGAAAATCTTTTGTCAAATCTTCAAAGCCTTTGCCAGCGGTTTGCCCCTCCGTCTTGTCTTTTGCGATAGGGAAGCCGAGTGCTTTCACAAGAGATCTGGAAATGTTTTTGCTTCCTTCGCTGGCAACGTCTGCCATACTCGATATGTCGTCTCGTTTTGTGTAAATGAGCGCCGCGCAGATTCTTTTATGAAATTTCCTGCGCATTCCCTCAAGCTTATCCATCCTACTCCCTCCTATGCTGCTTTGTAAAAGCGATTACGAATTCTTTGTGCATCCTATTTTCAATTTGTGAAGTGAGGCGAACCTTCGAGCTTGTCGGGAGCATGCGCTTGTCCCGATCAATCAGCCGGACCCCGATACCGGCACAATGCAGATCCAAAGACTCGCCGATTTCTATCAGGCATTTATCGGTTTCAGTATCGATCCCTCGCATTATCGATGAACCAACGACCACGATGGCTGCTTTATGGGGCTTCAATACTCTTTTCATTTCTTGCAGCACGCTTGCCATCTCATTGTAGTATCTGTGGAGCGCCATTCCTTTTTGACGGTCGAGCTCAGAAATTGTGGAAATGACTTTCATCGTCTTCAGTGGCACTTCTTTGAATTCATAATTAGAAACCCTGTCGCCACCGATATATTTACTTCTTAGGTGACTAAGATAACCGACACCCATTCCAAGCCAGACAAGTGAAAACTTGTGTGCCCTCATATAATCGATGGCGTTCGACGCGTAAGGTGGAGATGTGACAATTAAATCAACCGAGTCATCTTTCAAAGGTAGATTCTCGGCACTTCCGAATTGGACAAATCCTTTTCCATCTTTACTGCTATCGCCAAGGCTCTGTAGATTTCTTAAAAGCCGTTTTTCAAACTCTTGAATCGCGGGTTTGTATTTCTTTTGTTGTCCCTGGTTAAGTTTATGCGGGCGCGTATGCCCCAAATCCCACGCGAGTGAAACGCCGCCCGACTTTGTTACAATTATTGAAGAAAGCAAAAGTTTCAGGAAATCTTTGACTTCTCCATCTTCCACTTTTTTGATTTGGATCAAGAGAGCCATTATCTCGATTTGTGTTTCCCGGCTGAACCAATAATCAATAAACTCTCTTGTCTTTTCGTCGAATCTTTTCTCAATTTCCTTTTCGATCCTCGATGTCTTTAGCAAGGAGATTTCAGCGTCTTGAACAACTTGAAGTGCGGAGGCTTCGACCTTGACAGGATCAACCAAAGTTGCCTTCACTTTGCTTATCAGAATTGAAAGTGGATCGATATCAAAGCCCACACCGATCCTTCCCGCCGAAGTTGCCTCAACGATGGTTGTTCCTGATCCGACCATCGGATCCAAAACTATGTCATCCGGGTCTGTAAGATGCTCGATAAACAGACGGGGGAGTTGAGGAGGGAACTTTGCCGGAAAGGAATGGAAATTATGTCTACCACCATTGCTGATTGCATCATGAAAACTCAGATCGCCAGCAAGGAGCCCATTAATTCTATCATCTACAGCATTATGATCGCCTGTTCGAACGACTTTAGAATATGAGTATGGCACCTCTGTTTCTGAGAGTGCTTTACGCTGGGCGGAAGCGGATTTGTGCTTTGGCATTATAGAGTTTTAGTACTCTTATTATACCTAAGATGAGTAAGTTTTTCAACATGATGCGAGTATATTATGGCTGGCAAAATTGCGAAGCCGAACAAGTTCATAACAATTCCCGCTGTTGTGCAGGCGTATGACTTCTGCATAGCATAGTGGGTTGCCAGACAAACTAGTCAGCGTGGCTTTCACCTCGAACAAAGCTAACGTTACACCTTGGACACTTCTTTGGGAATATTGGAACACCGTTCCAACTTGAGATAACTTCACCACATGCCGGGCAGCGGTAATGTTTCAGCACGATAAATATTAATCCGCTGATACCTGTTAATAAAAGGGCAATCGCGAAAAGCTCTACCATCCAAAGGTGCTTGGGCGATGAGTTATTTAGTTTCCCAACCAATGCGCCCAAAGCAGAACTGGCCATCAGTGCAACAAACCATGGGATTGACAATCGCCATGTGGTTCTACGCCGTTCATGGAACTCCCTAGCATAATTTTCGTTCAAATCCTCCGCCACTCTCTCCTAGTTATAGCCACTTGTCCGTAGATCCTTGCTTTTCAAGAGTTCGACTCCTCAACTTGAGCCAACAGCGACGGATCATCTGTCGCAAAGCGTGGGTACTATTTGCTTTTTTACCACGTACCATGTTCTTTCCCATCTCGACAAAATATAAACGAAGGTTCTTAAAGAAGTAACCATGGTCGGACCTTCACGATTTGCCCCGTGGGCTGTCGAGCCTAACTTGTCGGCTCGATCTTGAAAATGAAATTTGCCATGTCCGTGCGTTCGGTCCATCCGTGCTTTTGGTAAAAACCACGCTGGTACGACTCGCGCCCACGACTGTTGAGCAACGAGAGCCTGGAGCAGCAGTGCTTTTTTGCGTCTGCGTTAACTTTCTCAAGAAGCTGCGCTCCTATTCCGTGTCCACGGTTGGGATCGGCGACGACCAACTCAGAGATGTATCCTTCAGGTCCTCTTAGAAACAGAAACGGAATCCAGTGCACCGAGACATATCCTTCGATGACTCCTCCTTCTTCCGCGACATAGACTGTGTGGCTCTCGTCTGACATACAGAGTGCCAGATGACGGCCGATCTGTCCTTGGGCGACTTCCAACGGCGCGTGCGAGAGCTTATCGAACCATCCAAGGTTTCTCAGGATATCGGTGATCCCGGGAATGTCTCCCGGATTAGCAAGGCGGATTGATATAGACATAGGCACCTATTTCAAGCGTGTGGTTAAACTGTTTTGTTTTGCGACTCAATAAAATATAGAGGGAGGTTCTCTAAGAAACAAACTTTGCGGGGAAACTTTAAGAGTTGGTTAGCGCATTGCTTGTTGTGCAGGAGTTTCCAAAAGGGATACTCGCTATTCGGAGCGAAGCTTTGCAACCACTCCTGCTTTTATGCCAACTTGCGTTCTGTTTGATATTAATCCTGGCAAAGCAATCTTAACAACATTTGTTCTTCCTAAGGTCAGGAATAATATGAGACATCACATTCGCTGCAGATATCGGAACCACTATACAGACCATCTGTGCTTCCGCAGCATCTGCAGCCACCGCCTGTAGGCTCAGCATCCATCACGGGGGAACTCAATTCCGCATGTTTCTCATTATCCATTCCAGTGCAGGCCTCTTCGCTCTTGCCAACCTTGTCAGGTTTGCCGCTAAATAATTTACGTAACCAGTTCATGTCCTTCTCCTTTCTCTACAAAATATAAACGGAGGTTCCCGAACAAACAAACTCGCCATGGGCTTTGAGATTTGAATCGCGGATTAGAGGTGTATTCCATTCCCTCTCGCGATCCTATTGACCTATGATTTCCTGCAGAGCCCAAACAATGATTCTTCTTGTGCAAGGGTCATAATCGTTTTCTTGCTGTTCAGGAGTTCGACTCCTCAACTTGAGCCAATAGCGACGGATCATCTGTCGCAAAGCGCGGGTACTATTTGCTTTTTTACCACGTACCATCTTCTCACGCATCGCGACAAAATATAGACGGATGTTTGAGAATATGCAAACTTCAACGAGGCTGACTGCCCTCTGCAAGTCATCGCCACGAAGCAGGGACATCACAACCGAATTGGTTCGTCGGACTTAATTCCAAGCCAGCATGCCGCGGCGAACAAATAGAAAAATGCCACTGCCAGCAGCGGGACGTTCCAGGAATGCCACCAGTCGAGATAGAAGCCGACCAGCATGGGGCCCACTGCGCCGCCTAAGTTGCCGAAAGTATTCATTATGCCTGTGACGACGCCTGCGTGCGAACCGCCGATATCGAGGCACGCTGCCCAGGCCGGCGCAACACCGAAGGTGGCCAGTCCGGCCGCTGCCGCAAAAAGAAACGCCGAAGTTTTCCCGTCTGCCGTCTCGACTGCCGTCACGAGCAATACGGACGCAAGCGGCAGTCCAACCAGTCCCGGAACGCGCCTGCCCCAGCGCCGGCCAAGGCGCAAAATCAGGCGATCGCTTGTCCAGCCGGCCAACGCGACACCGGCCGCCATGCTCGCGAGGGGAAGCATCGCAAGCCAGCCGACGGTTTTCAAATCGAAGCCGCGTGCGCTCAGCAAATATTTCGGCATCCATGTAAGAAAAAAATACCAGCCGTAAATCACTCCGAAGTACATTCCGCATAGGAGTATCATGGAGCGGTTTCGGAACAGCTGTTTCCACGGTGTGCGCTCATGACCGGCCTGCTCCGGCTTGTCGGAGACCGGGTCAGTGGGAATGCCGGACTCCGGCGAGATGATTTTCAATTCCACTTCATTCACGCTGCGATGGTACTTGGGCTCGTTTCGAAACCACCAAAACCACACAGCAGCCCAGACAATGCCCGCGAGAGCATAGACGAAAAAGATCGTGTGCCAGTGCCAGCGGGTGAGGAGCTCGGCGGTCAGCCATTGTGTCGCGGCGCCGCCGAGGAGCGCGGACATGATGATCAGGCCAAAGGCGTTGCCCCGCCAGCTTGGCGGGAACCATCTTGAGAAGGCACGGGAAAGCCCCGGAAACATGCCCGCTTCTCCGGCGCCAAAGAGAAGTCGCACGACCAATATCGAGATAAATCCAGTGACAAGCCCTGTTGCGGCAGTCAGCAGAGACCACCATAAGACAACCCGTGTCATCATCAAACGCGGGCCGAAGCGGTCGGCCAGCCAGCCGCCAGGGATTTCAAAAGCCGCGTAAGCAAATGTGAACACACTGAAGACAAGCCCCATTTGCAAGTCGCTCAAGTGCAAATCTCTTTGCACGAAAGGTGCGGTCATAGAAATGCAGACGCGATCAAGATAGGAAATCGCCGTGATGGTGAGCGCTAAAGCGAGCACACCGTAACGGGCGCGGCTCGGGCGTATGATGGAAAGTTCGGGAGAAGCCATCATTGGCAGCTATTCAGAAGAGACGGGGAATTGATTTCGTGGTGCACAAAGCGATGTAATTTAATAAAATTCGACTGAAGGTAAGATGCGTCATTCCTGGCTTTCCAAGTTTCTTCCGGGATACCAATTTCAATCTCAACCACACTTCATTCTTCCACACACGTTCATGTTAACCAAGCCTGACCACAGTTCAACTTCTCGTATCGAATCCTCAGTAATATCGATGGGGACACCAGACTTTTTCTTTGGCCGGGAAACCCAAATGGCACCATCCTATGAACAATCAAACTCCGACGTTCCCTTTGCAAGGAGCGTTACGTCAATTTGGGCGGCTGGTTAGGCGGTGTTTGATACTATTTAAGCAAAATAAGCTTTTTTGTCTCAGTAAACGAACCAGCATGCAATCGATAAAAATAAACGCCGGTGGATATATTTGCCGCATTCCATTGCCGAGAATAATTTCCTGCCGACATTTCTTCAGAGATAATGGTTGCCACTTGTCTTCCCATAATGTCAAATATTTTCATCGTGACAAAAGATTTTGATGGAAGGGCGAATGATATTGTCGTACTTGGATTGAACGGGTTCGGATAGTTCTGTTGAAGGTCATAAATCTTTGGCGTCTGAGAAGACGCTTGCCTTACAGAGGTAATCATCTCAGAGAGAGATCGTCTCCAAATATTTCCGGTAAATCCACCTGTTCCAGCAAAGAGATCTCCGTCGATCACAATAAGGGCATACACGGGAGAATTTGCCAACCCGGCATTTTCAGAAGTCCAACCAGTTCCATTATCGGTAGAAAGAAAAATACCATCGAACCGGGTGCCAGCAAATATGTTTTTGCCGCTGACAGCAAGATCATAAATATTCAAATCGGTCAGACCGGTATTAATAGGATTCCAATTTGTGCCGTTGTCTGTTGAAAGAAAAACGCCTCCGCCTTCAGTTCCAACAAATATATCTGTGTCAGAAACTATAATTGAGCGCACCCTATAATTCAGCGCTGCTGCGCCAAGGGGCACCCAACTCGAGCTATTATTGCTTGAAACATAAACGCCGCCACTATCAGTCCCGGCATAGATTTTATTATTGTATACTGCAAGATCCCATACGCTCAAATTCGTCAATCCGGTATTGGCAGCATTCCAATTTAGACCGTCGTCTGACGAAGTGAATATGCCAATGGAGGTTCCTGCAAAAAGGCACGAATCAGAAGCGGCTAGAGAATAAATAAAAGACGGCCCTTTATTTAACCATGTACTGCCATTATCAGTGGAGATAAAAACGCCATCGCCTTCAGTTCCGACAAAAATGTTCGAATCACTTATTACAAGTGATGAAATATTGTAAATATTCAATTGAGCGTTTAGGCGCGTCCAATTTGAGCCCTCATTCGTAGAAGCAAATACACCGCTCGACCAACTGGCGGCGTAAATATTTGAGCCTTTCGTAGTGAACGCATGAACTTCCGTCGCCGATAGGCCAGCGTCACTTTCATTCTAATTTGCACCGTCATTGGTAGTTAGAAAAACACCGACTTCCGTCCCTGCAAAAAGGCTTGTTCCATATTCTATCAGAGAAAATGCGGTGACAGCTGTTAATCCCGTATTTACCTTGCTCCAGCTTGTCCCATCATTCGTGGATTTATAAACACCACCCCCGTTTGTGCCTGCAAAGAGTGTAGTATCGCCTTTGCCATCCAATTGAGCTGCAATAGCATCAATATTAGGATTCAGAAAAATTGAGTTGGTGTTCCAGGTTGACCCATTATTTGTGGAAATATAAACATGCCCAAAGCTTGTTCCAGCATATAGATATGAGCCTTTTGTCATAAGAGCAGTAAAACAAGTATCGCTTATTCCTGTATCAACCTCAGTCCAGCTTGCGCCATTATTTGTGGTGCGAAAGACACCCCTGTCTGTGCCCACAAAAAGATTTGAATCCTTCCTAGCAAAAGCGTGAACATTCAAATTCGTCAATCCCGAATTGCCCGCAGTCCAGCTTGCGCCATTATTAGTCGTTAAAAAGACCCCTTCGCCAAGAGTTCCAACAAAAACATTTGTATCACTTGCTATAATGGCCGATATCACATCTTGGATCGTTGACGATGAATTCATGGATGTCCAGTTCTTGCCATCATCTGTAGAAATAGACATACCATCCCACGTATCTGCGTAAAGATTGGTTCCGTTAGTGGCAAGCGCTAACGCATTAAGACTCGTTAATCCTGAATTTACAGGGGCCCAGCTTATCCCCCCATTCGTAGAACGAAATACACCTGCACCACCTGTCGCAGCAAACAGATTTGTATCGATGGATGCGAAAGACATAACAACTCCCCCTCCTGGTACATTGGCTTGGACCCACTGAGCGTAAGCTGCAGTTGACAAAAGAATTAAACTCGCGACAATAAATAAAACGACTTTCACACGACCTCCATTGTCTCTTTATTGAAAGTGAACTTCAATTGCACCAAACATTCCCGTCAACAAGCGTCGGGGGGTGGCAGCCGGAAGACTTTGTGGCCCCCCGTTTCGTTTGTCAACAGAATATAATTGGAGATTTTTGAAGGAACAACCTTATCAAGAGGCTCTTAGATTCGATTGGCGGCATTGTGGATGACTTCCATATTCTTTTGCCGACCCAATTCTGATTTCCTGCGGAGCCCAAGCAATGATTCTTCTCATGGCCGGTCCGTGGCGACCGAGTGGCAGAGAATTAAGCAGGTCGAATCGTGTGCAACCGGTTATAGTAGTTGTTCAGCCAGGAATTGGACCACCCGAAGAGAGTGGTGTCACGGACGATCTTTTTTACATCGGCACGCGTAATCTTGGTTTCAGACAAAATCACACTGATATTGTTCCGACTTACGGCGAGTGTCTGTACGGCAAACATTAGCGGCCAAATGCAAGCCAATCGTATTCCATGCAGCCATTTCGGAAGACCCATAATATAGTCGAGCCCGTACTGCAAATGTGTCTCAGCCTTGTCCGCAAGCCGATCGATTATTCTCAAGACCTTGGCTGCGTTTTGCGCATCGAAGAGGCCATCGCGAGTCAAACCGAGCGGTTCATAAAATGTGCGCGGCACATATACCCATCCTCTTTCGTAATCCTTTCGCAATCCTCTTATGATATTTACTGTCTGCAATGCCAGCCCAAAATGGCGCGATAACGGTAGCAATTTTTCTTTCCGCTCCATGATAACAGGCGAATACCACGCGAAAAGGTCGGTCATTAAATAGCCCACTCGCCCCGCCACTTGATGCATGTAGTCGTCCATCTCCTCTTCGTCGCGAACCTCGGGACCGTTCTCCTGCCAGCGAGCCATGCCCAGCGAGGTTTGGTTCACGTGACTTGTGATGATTTCCTGGATCGGTCGGGGAAACCGTCGCAAACCTTCAAGAAGCTGATCGGCATGTTGCGCTACATATACCTCAGGATCGCTCTTGTCGAGATGAATTATTTCACCGGTTAAGCTGGACACAGGCATGGAATCGGCAACTACGCGAGCCCACAGCCGCAGCAGCTCCGCCTTGTGGCCCGATACCAGAGATGCGTTGTCTTCGAGGCAATCAGAAACGCGGAAAAGCAGATATGCCGTTGCGACTACATCGCGCAAAGCAGACGGAAGCCGCTCGATAGAAAGTGCAAACGTTCGACTTACCGCTCGCAGCATTTCGTCAGGATGCAGCTTAGTCAGTCCTGCCGAAGCTTGCGGCCGTCCGCAAAGCCCTTCACTTTGTGCTGCCATATCTTCAAGGAATCGATGTTCCAATTGACTATCCATAAATGACCGTCTTTTGACTTCGTATAATATAATAATCGGCTGATTCTAATGCTTCTTGATAATTGGTAAGAATTAGTGCATCATTTTCTATCCTCGCAATCTCTCGTTTCGGAAGGGACCGATTGAATGTATCTTCTAACTAAGCCTGAGACCGGGATTTCACCTCTTTACCCGCACATCTGTAATTCCTGAAGGTTGTCTTTCTTGCAAGAGCTTCAGAAAGGAACAACCGCACAACCATGGAGCAGGCCAAGAACACCTAATCAATTCACAATTTCTCCTGCGAACGTCTGCTATGCTACTCTTGCATTCCAACCTTTTAGATGAGAAATAACAAAGTCAATTATTTCGGCATTTTCTCTTTTCCCGTTCCCGGAAATTGCCAGAGGCTCGCCGAATGCGATGTGGATCGGTTTATTCCGGCTGATATGCCCAAGGTCTTTCATATATTTTCCGATTTCCCAAAAATCAGTCTTTAACGCAATCGGGATTACCCGGGCATTTGAGTTTGCAGCGAGCTTCACGCCGAGCGAATTGAATCTTGCCGGAACAAACTCGACCATCCTCGTGCTCTGCGGAAATATTACAACCGAAGTTCCATTCGATAACAATTCCCGTCCTTTGTTCAAGACGACGGACAGATCTTCTCTCGAATTCTCCCGGCCAAGCACTATCGGATCTCTCGACCTCATGACGGCTCCAAAAAACGGATGTCTCACGAGGCTTTCCTTAACCGCGAAGGTCACTTTTATCTCCGGAGCGATGATGCATGGTAAGACCATGGTCTCCAGAGTGCTCATATGGTTGCCCACAAATACTACCGGCTCACTGCATTTGCGAATGTTGTCCATGCCCGTTATGTGGAACCTGCCGCCGCAGCTCTCTATCAGCTCGAAGATATCAAAGGAAGACAATGCCCACGCTTCCGAATCATACTTACCTTGTAATGCTTCCTTTCGTGTCCTCAATACAATCGAACTATATTTGATCACGAAATAAAGCCGCGTGTTCAAAACAATCTTATCCAAGAGAGCGCGGCGGGTGTTCTCGCTTGTGTGATACTCATCCGTTGTAAAATACTTTGTTCCCAAGATTTTCTATCTCCACAGACTCAGTTTATTTTCAAAGAACGTTACTCAATTCTACCCCGCAAATGCAAATGCTAAATCGCCGGTGACTGTCAACTCCCGCACAACTGGCACTCCAAAGCTCTTGCGGGTGAACTATCCGTTTGAAACTCCTCCCCGCCCACTCCACCCGTCAACTTTATTTCTTAATAACTCCTCGAAGGAGAGCTTTGAATAAAATCAAATCACATCTCCAGGCGCTCACGATGAAAATTAGAAACCATCATGGGGCGTCAGTCCTTAAGAAGCAAGGTTTCCATGTTCTTGAGCGTTCGCAGCATTCGCAATTGCACTAGCTGCAATTGTAGAAGCTTTGGAATATCTACGTGATCGGTCTTTAGAGCATCACGATAAACGAACACAAGTTCTTTGATATCTCTATCAATTATTTCCAATTCCTTCAAGTCAAATTCCTCTTCAAATTGCGCTGGATTAGACATCATCAGTCCTCTTTCTTTCGCGTGTAAACTCGTCAATACGTTGATAAATTTGCGACTTCTTCAAAACGGAGAAGTTGCTTGATCAGTGGGCATGAAGACACTCCAACATTTGAGCTGCAGCTTAACGAATTCGGTAATTTCGAACATGTCAACCCTACTCTCTTTGTCCTTCTGTATCACAAATAACTTAAAGCTTGTCGAAAAAGCCATTCTCTCAAAAGTCTATATATGTCTTTAAATCTCATGATAAGTGTTTAAAACTAACTCATTCGCCGTCTGAAAAAGAATGACGTATGTCACATTACCTCACAAGCATCTTCAAGCGAGATCATTCGGAGACCCTCAAGCTGTGCGGCGCTCCGCCATATAGTGAGCGGTAACAATTTGACGGCAAGGGCGGCACACCGAGCATCTTAACTTACAGTCCCTACAAACTTTCGGACCACCAAGAATATTAAATTCTAAAGTATTAATATTCATTTTGACCAAAAGTTCCCGGAGGAAGTTTAACTATGGTAGAATTTATGAGAAGTGAACGCTCCTATGCTCGCAAAAGCTTTTTCGCAATTGTCATATCTATAAGTTTTTTATTCGCTTTTGCAGTGGCCGGCAAGCCCCAGCCTTCCGTCAGCAGACCTCCATCTTCGGCCACCGATGAAGATCTTGTTCTCATGTGCGTCTCTGCTCACCCTGACGATGAGGATGGTGCAACCCTGGCGTATTACACTCATGTCAAAAATATAAAGGCCTATAGCATCTTCTACACACGAGGCGAGGGCGGACAAAACGTCATAGGACCCGAACTTTACGATGAGCTCGGTGAAATACGAACGGAGGAGACCCTCGAGGCGGCAAAAATACTTGGCACGCAAGCTTACTTCTTAGACTTTAAGGATTTCGGATTCTCCAAGACTGCCAAAGAAACATTTCGAATGTGGGGCGGAGAAGATACGGTTCTTGCACGAATCGTATATGTGATCCGCGCACTGAAACCCGATGTGATTATCACTAACCATGATACGATAACCACGCTTCCCTACCGGCAACACGGCAATCATCAGGCTGTCGGGATAACCATCTATAAAGCTTTCGAAAAGGCGGCCGATCCGTCATATCATCCCGAACAATTCCATCATGGCGTCACACCATGGCAGGTGAAAAAGCTGTATTTTAGAGTCCGGCGCAAATCGGAGCTGAAAAACGATTCGCTCGTAAGAATCGCGGTAGATGAGAAATTCGGCAGTGAGACTATCGAGCAAATAGCCTCGGACGCGCTGAGGAAGCACCGTACGCAAGGAATGGATAAATTTGATTTTACGAAGCTTCCGCTCTTCTTCAAACAGCCTGTTTATCAGCTTGTTCGTTCTGACCAGAAATACCCGTATGACCCGCACGATTTGTTTTCGGGAATAAAACCGACCTTGAGGAAACCGGTAGCTCTCCAAGAATATTACACCGCCGACTTGAAGCCGCTTTCAATGTTTGTTTCGCCGGAGTATTCATTGCTAAGAGAACCTGCCGACCATTCCGAAGAGAGCATTGATTACCAAATCGATACCTATAATCGTACTAATATTCCCCTTCCCATCACCTTGTATGTTTATTTCGGAAGACACAACATATTAACCAAACGCTTCGTCCTCCCTGACACCGGAACCTACAAGTTGAGCGTGCCACTAAGCATACCGGAGAACCATGGAACAGCAGACTCCCTTATCTTCGCCGCGCTTCCTCATCCAAAGGAGCGCATTCCCGGCTTGAGATTTCAGCGAGCTGTTACTTATCTGAAAACTATCTCCGGCACGTTCAGCCCATCTGACTATGTCGGTCTTGTTAACACTTACGATAATACACTGCAAGAAACCTTTGATGCCTTCGGAATAAAATATCAAATCTTAGATTCGACAGACCTCGCATCGGAAGACTTAAGCAAGTTTACGACGATCGTTCTCGACATACGGGCATACCTCTACCGCCATGATCTTGTCAGATACAACGACAGGATTCTCGATTACATAAAGAGCGGCGGGAACGTCGTTTGTTTTTACGATCGGCCGCCTGAATGGAATGGACACGACTTCTCCCCGTATCCCATCGAAATTACTCAAGAGCGGGTAACCGAGGAAAATCAGCCTGTCACTATTCTTCAGCCTGAAAGCAGAATTTTTCATTATCCGAACGAAATAGCTCCTACGGCTTGGGATGGGTGGGTCCAGGAACGAAATGTTTATTTACCGAGCGGCGATACGACGCTCACATCAAGCAAATATGCCAGGCTGCTTTCTATGAGCGATGAAGATGAAACCGATCCATCAACCTCTTTATTGTGGGCAAAATACGGAGAAGGAACTTATACATACTGTTCGCTGGCACTTTACCGGCAGGTGAAGAATTTGAATGACGGCGCAGTAAAACTCTTATTCAATTTAATATCTCAGCCGAAAGAGTAGACCATGGCATTTAGATCATGCTTTTCGGCAAATATTTGAATTTTGAATTGTTTCTGACTTGATTCAAAACGGAACCTCACCCCCTTCCCGGCAACTGCTCAGGGGCCTGACTCTATCCGGCGCCGTATCACTCAACATGATCGACATGATCGGCGTTGGGCCGTTCATAACAATTCCGCTCATTATCTCCGCCATGGGCGGACCGCAGGCAATGTTAGGATGGATATTGGGTGCCGTCCTCGCTATTTGTGACGGCATGGTCTGGGCGGAACTCGGTGCCGCACTTCCGGGCTCCGGCGGAACGTACCACTATCTTGGCGAAACCTACGGGAGAGGCAAGCTCGGAAAGCTGATGTCGTTTCTCTTTATCTGGCAATTAATTTTCAGCGCACCGCTGTCCATCGCATCAGGCTGCCTCGGCCTGGCAGAATACTCAACATACTTGTTTCCGAAATTAAGTAATGCCATTTTTTCTTTCCGGTTCCCATTCGCAGAGAATCTCAATCCAAACCTTACTATGAGTGGACTTACTTTGATTGCTATCTCCGCTTGTGTTATCGCCACGATACTTCTTTACCGAAAAATCACAGTCATAAATAAACTTTCGAAATTCTTGTGGATTGTTGTGATGGGAACAATTGCATGGGTAATCTTCGCGGGAGTCACTCATTTTAAGAGTTCGGTGGCATTCAATTTTCCACCGAACGCATTTGCGTTTTCAGGCAGTTTCTTTCTCGGACTCGGCTCGGCAATGCTCATCTCGGTTTACGACTACTGGGGATATTACAATGTCTGCTTTCTCGGCGATGAAGTGGAAAGGCCCGGCAAGACAATCCCGCGTGCAATTATAATATCGATAGCACTCGTAGGAATTATCTACATAGTAATGAACGTGAGCATTATAGGTGTAATACCATGGCAGGATTTAATCGGGAAGACGAATGAAAGCCATTTCTTGATTTCAGCCGTTATGGAAAAACTTTACGGAAGCTGGGCAGGCAAGCTCGCCACGCTTCTGATCATGTGGACAGCATTCTCGTCTATATTCTCCCTTCTCTTGGGTTATTCTCGAATTCCTTACGCGGCTGCAGCTGACGGAAACTTCTTCAAAATCTTCGCACGCGTCCACGACGAAAAACATTTTCCGTATGTCTCGCTGCTGACGCTCGGGTCTTTCACAATTCTATTTTGCTTCTTGAGCCTGGTACAGGTAATTGCGGCACTTGTCGTCATAAGAATAACGATACAATTCCTGTCACAAACGGTTGGGCTCCTCCTCTGGCGGTGGAAAGATCCGGGAGCCCCGCGTCCTTTCAAAATGTGGCTATATCCCTTTCCCGCTTTGATTTCACTCATAGGCTTTGCCTTCGTTCTCATCTCACGAAAAAACTTTTCCCATGAGATGAAATACGCCGCTTTAATTTTGGCCTCGGGATTGATCATATATTTGACGAGAGCATTCTCTAAAAGAGAATGGCCTTTTACATTTTCATAAGAAAACTGCGTTATATGAGCATGGAATGGCTGATATAAGATTTCTCCGCTTTTGTTCGTAAATTTATTCAATTTCAGATTGATGCACCTTTGGCGCAGATAATCTTATAACAGCAACTTCACAAAAACGATTTTTGAATGGACAAAACAGAGCCGCAAAATGTCAAGGGCTTCCGCGATTTACTGCCGCGGTTTGCCTCCACGAAAAACGAGATCGTCTCGATAATAAGAAAAGTTTACGAAAGCTTTGGCTTTCTTCCGGTTGAAACTCCCGGTCTCGAGTATTTGGAAATACTTCTTGGGGAATATGGCGAGGAAAACACAAAACAGATTTTCCGTCTCAAGAGTCCGGAAGAGCAAGAAATCGCGCTGCGATTCGACCTGACCGTTCCGCTTGCTCGCATCGTGGCACAGCACAAGGATTTGCCGAAACCATTCAAGCGTTATCAGGTCGGCTCTGTTTGGCGCGCCGATAAGCCCGATCCGGGAAGATTCCGGGAATTCACGCAGTTCGACGCAGACGTTGTCGGATCTTCGAGCCAGCTTGCAGAAGCCGAAGTGATTTCGGCAGTCGTAAAAGCGCTGCGGGAAATCGGAGTTGGCGAGTTCATCGTCAATGTCAATAGCAGGAAAGTCTTGAACGCTGTTATCGAATACAGCGGCATACCGGCCGGACGAGCGAAAGATGTCTTCCGCGTTCTTGACAAGCTGAACAAGATCGGGATGGAAAACATAGAGTTGGAGCTGACGAATGGAAGACGCGACGCCTCGGGCGATTTCATTCCAGGGCTCGGATTGACAAAATTAAATGTAACAAAAATAAGAGATTATCTCATCCTTCCGCAAGGAGAACGCAAAAAAGTACTGGCGGAAATTTCAGGACTTGTCGGAGAAGAAAGCTGCGCAGACTTGAAGAGCCTGGACGGATTTCTCGACACAATCAATTTGGGGAGCGATGTGGTTACATTCGACCCCACAATCGCACGAGGACTCGATTATTACACAGGACCGGTCTTTGAAGTAAATCTGAAAGACAAGCCGCAGTTCGGCAGCGTTGCAGGCGGCGGGCGATACGACAATCTTGTGAAACGATTTACAGATACGGATTTGCCGGCGGTTGGATTTTCAATAGGCGTAGATCGGCTCCTCGCGGCGATGCTTGTACCTCCGGTTGGAGATGCATCCGGCAGTAATTTTGTAGATGTTGTCGTTACTATCATGGAACAGGAAAAACTCCAGGAATATCTCAAAATCGCAAATGAACTTCGCGTCGCCGGACTCAAAACGGATTTGTACTTAGGCACCGAAAAAGGATTGAGGAAACAGCTTCAATACGCGGACAAGGTCGGAGCAAAATACGCAATAATAATCGGATCGAACGAATTCGCGAAAGGAACCGTAACAATAAAGGACTTGACCGCAGGTACGGAGGCAAGCAAAGACACAGCGAAGCGTGAAGAATGGCTGAAGAAAAGTCGAGAAATCCAGAAAGAAATTCCGCGCAAAAATCTTGTGGAAGAGGTCGGGAAGCTTCTTTCTGGTGAATAAATCCTTTAGAATCAGGCGGCAAATATCATATCTTTCAGCCGTGCCGAGATGGGGGCACTGGTGGACGCACTGGACTCAAAGACCCTTGACTCAGTTTTTTGAATGACAAAGTGCTCAATTTCGATTCATGTTGAGCACTTTTCTTTTATTGTCCAAACAAATTTTCTCTGACCTGTGCAAACACTGGTAACGTTTTGGCTGTTCTGGTATAGGGAAGTATAGATTGGTGCTCGCCGTCGTTATGATTTGGTTAGTTGACATACCGTCTTATCATATATTGTAGAGTTTTTCAAAGCGGAATCAATCGCTAACTTAAGAGTAACACATATTTCGGGAACCTGTCAATCGTGAAGCATTTTGAGTTTCATCTAAACATTTCTGCGGAGAAATATCTGGCTTACTATCGTGGTACAGCACGGCAGGTGATCACATACTGTCCCGATGGGCTCACCGTGCAGTTCCCGGCATCGCTGCTGGAAAAATTTGTCACATCCGCCGGAATACAGGGCGATTTCGTTTTGACTTGTGACGATAACTTCAAAAGTCCTGTCTTGCGGCGATTGCCTATCGACCACTGATCCCTCGAAGATCGTACCGCTGCATAATCGGAGTGTCCATAGCCCGAGACAAGTTCCACGTCGCTTGCTTTATGCACCATGAAATTTGGACATCGACCACGCAGTCGCGTTGAACGGCAGGTTAGGCACTAAGGGAATCTCATGACATTAACCATTTTCGAGCTTCAGCAAGAGTTCGAAATACCTGCGACCGAATTCCCCTCTGTTCCGAACCAGCGGAACTCATACGCATTAAACCGAACGGCAAATCGTCTGGAGCCACCAAAGCAATACGATTATTGAAACGTTTGCCCAGCGATGCAACAAAGCGTGCCATGGTTGCGACCTCTGATGAAGACCTTTCATGAATGCTCTGAGATTCAGTAAGATTAATCAGCAAGAAAGAATTTCCGGGACGCTCAGGGTCAGCAAGTGAATTAAGAATCGCCGCACGAAGTTCGTCCATGGAATACTCACCAACCATCTCTACCACAACTATATCAGAATCGAACCGATACTTTACCGGCATCAGGCTATCATCCCCATCTCATTAATGCACAAAATCTCTTACCAACTAATCTTAATTCTTTTCCCATCCATCCACAATGTTCCGCGATAAGAATATTTGTGCTCATCTGGTTTCTAACTTCATCGGCGTACGATCCTAGATTTAATTTATAAGCAGCTTCCTGCAAAAACAAACGACTTGCTTGAGGCTACGTACCTCAAAACGCCTCCCAGCCTAGATAACGGAGATTTCCAGCGAAATCCTGAGACACCCAGATATCGAATCAACCAATGTATTGCAGGAGGCTGACCTAAAGCAATGAATAGCGCTGTGAAACTCCCTATAAATAATAAAATGCCCCTTAGATCCTGGTTAGATGAGGGTATGAAAGTTCAAAAGTCGAATAATCCTTTCTTAAATTCCGCCAAGCTGTTATATTTTCAACCGCGCCGAGATGGCGGAACTGGTAGACGCACTGGACTCAAAATCCAGCGAGGCTTACCCCTCGTGCGGGTTCGATTCCCGCTCTCGGCACAACTGGTTTCTGTATCGCAAAGATCAACTGCACATTCCTCAGCCGGGTTCTGCGCCATAGGCGCATCAGCCTCCGGCTGAGATTCCCGCTCTCGGCACAGAATCTTGGGACTACTTCGTTTTAAGGACTTCCAACGAGCGGACCTTTACGCTGCAGATCAATCAAATGCGTAGAAACTGAATTGTCAATATGCACTCTGCTCCACAGAAAATTACACAACTCTAGTGGTCTCCAAAAATTCTTGGAGGCAATATGTGTTTGCGCTCGAAAAGCGGCGTTTATCTTCCATGGAAATTGGCAGCAACCATTCTGAAAATGTGCAAATCAAGAATTGCGGAACTTTCAATTTAGGATTTGGGTTGTGAGAAGAAGAAATAAGGATAGCATCTAGAAGTCCTGACGCTTCTTCTTTTTGACCTTTACAGAAGGAAAAATGAAGTGATGCAAACGGCCATGAAGCCAAGTGCATTCAAGAAGCCGCAATAAAGAAAGCGGGGAAGTAAAATGAGCATCGATATAGCAACCAAACCTTTGCAGCCCGGAGACATGATAGAATGCCTCACGTGCGAGAAGATTAACGTGTTCTACTCGGGATACGTGGACGAGGCAACGGGGGTATACTCTGCAGAGCCAATCGGAAATGGATTCCGTTGCGGCAATTGCCAGGCGGAATTCCCACAGCTAACACCTCCCAAAGCTGACTCGGGAAGTATATTAGGGAACAGTTGAATTAAATGCAGGCAAAATGGGGTCGTGTCCGCTTCTAATTGCGGGCCCCATTTTCTCTTTTCAATAGTTTTATAAATTCACCCCGATAACATAAGCCGTTCGCAACCCCTGTGCCCTCATTGAGCGTTTGCATTTCTCGCTGTGGAAAACTAAAATACATCAGCATGAGAAACTTACGAATTCTGCCGAACGATTTTTTAAGCCGGTATTTTTGCATTTATAATCGTTGTCACTTATTTCTAATCCTTTAATTAGGTCTTATCGAATCGGAAGGCAAATAGTTGCTCACTCAATCTTGGGAACAGATTCGCGACTCACTTAAACAAAAAATTGAACAGACACTTGAATTAACTCTTCTTATTTATCAAGAGGCATCTATGAACCGATTAAAAGAAGTCGCAAACCAAAATAGAAATATTTGGATTAGTCTGAAAAAAGAAATAATTGACCAAGTGAATCATGGAATGCCAAAAGTTATGGGAGAGCGGCTCTTAGAACGTCTGCGACAAAAAATTCATAGAATATTCGAAGAGAATTGAACACATTTCCCATCACGGATAATTGCTCATATGCACCTACATACCACCCTTGCCCGGCGTCTGCATTTCTCGTCTTTGTCGGCTAAAGTTAGAAGATGAAAAATTTGCTAATGTCACTGAGTGTTTCTTTTGACCCCTGCGATCCCCTATGTGGCAGTATTAGCTTGTCGATATCGCGAAAAGCAAGGGGTTTTTTGATCAATTAGTAGGAGCAGATGAAAATAGTTTTCCAATTGCTGATCCCCTTTTTTTAATATTTAGCGGTGAGAACCAATTGCGTGCTCAATGGGTCCAGACCCGTGATACGACCGATAAAGCTTATTCCTTCGCCGTTTCCGGCACGAACCTCTTTGCCGGCTTGAACTCTGGTAGTGTAGTCTTTCTTTCAACCATTCATGGCACAAGCTGGACTGCCGTAAACACGGGATTGACCGGTTATGGCTTAGATGTTTCGTCTCTTTTGTGAGCGGTTCCTATATTTATGCAGGAACTATTGCTGCCGGCATCTGGCGACGACCGCTTTCGGAAATGGTAGCCTGTCAAAATTTGGGCAAGAACAATATTCCGATCCGGTTCTCCCTTGCTCAGAATTGTCCAAATCCGTTCAAGCACACAACTGCCATCGAATATCAATTGCTGTTAAAAAGTTATGCTACCCATAGAGTGTATAATAAATCAGGCTGGGTCGTTGCCGCTTTGGTGAAAGGGACACGAAGGGAAGGGGAGCACAGAGCGAAATTTTACGGTACCAAATATAAGAGTGGAACGTATCTTTTACGGCTTGATGCCGCCGGACCACGTGGTGAAAAAATCATTACCACTGCCAGAATGGTTTTGAAAAAACAGATGAGCAGCACTGGCAACATTCCGGCCTCATGAGAGCTACACTTGCCGGTCAATGCCATGGAACAATTTCTATACCTCGTCTTCTTCACCAGATAGAGCGGTGGGCGCAACATACCGGCTATCCATGGCATGGCACGTTCGTCAGATCATGGGAAGGCTCAAATGATTACAGCAATACCGCAAATCCAACCAGCAGACGCCGTGCAAATGTCCTCACCGGAACATCCGCAGAATTCGAGCTAAAGTGCTGATAGCGGTACTCGATTCTAAGCAGCCCTCTTCCCCCTAATGCCATAATCTTCAACCCACCGCCGGCATTAAAGACACTTATCGTCGAAGACGCCGCTCCCGGTGTGCGTGCCAACGTTTGATCGAATGGGATTCCATCGCCAAGTCCATAACCGGCTAACACAAACGGGACAAAAGGCCAGTACCCCATGCCGAGGCTGTAAGAAATATTTCCGCTCAAGTTCACTGCCGTAGTTTGTCCCTTCGTCTTCCCCAAAAATAACTCAGGCTCGACAGAAAGTCCTTCGCCAAGCATGGGATAAAAACCCGGTCTCAATGCGAGCGAGGCATAGTAACTGCTTCCGCTCGAACTTGACACCGAATTTGAAAAAGAGTTAACGTCTACGGATGTTGACATTTCCCATCTTGGCAAAAATCCCTGACAAATGCCTACAGTCGGAGCCAGGAGAACAAATATCACCAGGGTCTTCATTCTTTCCCCTTTCAAGTGTGTAAAGTTAAAACTGACATCGATACTGAAGTCGAAAATTACGGTTGCGCATTGACGACCATAGAACATGATAGCCGATTGGAAACTTAAAGTCAACCAAAAGATTCATGTCTCGAGGGCAAATTTGCGCCTAATCACGACTAAGATATTCTCCCGCGGAAATCAAAAGCCTGCTCACTTTTTACCGTGTTCAGCTTCTACCGATATCGAGATTCCTCCGCGTGCGAAAAAGTCCGCGCTAACTTTACACCAACGGGGCGCAAGTGCTTTGACAAGGTCATCGAGAATTACATTGACAACATGCTCATGGAACACTCCTTCGTTGCGATAAGACCACAAGTACAGCTTCATTGATTTCGATTCAACGATCTTCTTGTCCGGAATATATTGGATCGTCAACTTTGCAAAGTCAGGCTGACCCGTCGCCGGGCAAACGCACGTGAATTCGTCAGTTCGCAATGTCACGACATAATCGCGGCGGGCGTGGTGGTTCGGAAATGTCTCAAGCTTTTTTTGCGGCTTCGTTCCCTTTCCGAGAAGAGTCAACCCGGTTAGATCGGACTCATCTGTGGTGCGTGAGTGGCTTTTATTCTTCATGGTGCATTCGATGTTTGTTTTGACAGATTAACAATGCAAAAAATAACTTAGTTGTCGATGGTGGCACATTGAACCCACCGTAAAAAAATGCCTGTCAAACGCCGCAGGACAGAGTTTGGCAAAGTCAGAGCCGGGGGCAGCCAATGCCATCATTTCGATCTTGGCCTGCCGTTTTTCTGATCGTCCGTTTTCTTATTCGGCGGCGCAGACTTCGGCGGGGGCGGTGAAGAAGAAACTTTCGGTTGATATTGCCTTGGCCTTTGGACCGGAGTTTGCGGCGTTGTCCTGCCCTGCGGTGCAGGTGGAGTCGCTCTTGGCCGCGGCGGTTGGGTTGGAACTTTCGGCGAAGGCGGATTGCTCCCAGGCGGCATATCCTGTCGCGGGCGCCCCTTCTGACTCGGATTTTTTGGAGAAGTTGGGCGACTCCCCTTAGAGCCTGGATGCGCGTGCCTCGATGGTTTCGGAGACGGCGCCGGTGAAGACGAAGGAGTAACGATGATCGTAACCGGAGGTGAGGCGTGAGGGGGACGAACCGGATACGGTTCAGGTTCCAGCGGCGATTCAGGCGGCTGCACTGACTCTGCTGCCCCATCCTGAATCTTTTCCCATATTCCATCCTGTCCCACGACACAGGTGTATTCGACATTTCCGGAAGGAGTTTGATCTAACACGTCGGCTTCCTGGAGATCGGATGAAAATGAAAAAGTGTACCAGTGTCTAAACAGAGCCCAGCTATTTTGATTGTTAGAATAATTGACATCGACTCCGAATGGGACATAATTTCCGAAGAACTGCTGTGCAGCCATCGCTTTGACCTCCGACCAGTCTCCGAGAAAATCCTGAATCAGCTCATTATGAGAATCATCAAGCATTACGAAAACAGGAAGGTTAGGATCGCTTGATTGCGGATGATAATTCTGCAGAACATACTGAATTTGAGAATCCGAAAATGAAGACGACGCTGTTGCTTCAATCTGATTTTGAATCACAGCATAATCGTAAGGGTAGCTTGGACTCTGATAATCAGTATTCAAGAGGAAATAGAAAAGAGAAGATGTTGCGTAGCTTACGGGGGATTCGAGCAGCGGCTCCTCCACATTCTGAGTCTCGATCTTCCAATTGTTAAAGAATCTGCCAAGAAGACTATCGGACTTGGAATTGTACGAATTCCACAGAAGATTAAATTGAGATTCGGAGAACCCTTGTGGTTGCTCATGGCCAAATTCGTCGCCGGTCACTTGATAATCGTTGTTTAATGACTGCGCCGAAGCGTCGGAAAACCCGAGTATGGACATAAATCCCATAGACAAAAACATTGCCGCTGCTGAAATAGTCATCATCGCACGTTTCATCTTGATCCTCCCTCATACATTAATACGCTGCGTGCCATCTTAGTTCATAGACGCTGCTTTCCGCCGAATGTTTCATAAACGTGCCTTTTAATCGGCGTCGGAAGCGAGTCTGTATCCTATCCCGGACTCCGTCAGAATAATTTTGGGATTGGATGGGTCGTCTTCAATCTTCTTCCTGAGCTGTCCCACGTATACTCTGGTGTATGCCGTTTCTTCAGCCAGGTTTGGACCCCACACTTGTTCAAGAATATAATTGTGAGTAAGGACTCTTCCTGCATTTTTTACGAAAAGCGACAGGAGTGCATATTCCGTCCCTGTTAATCTCAGAATTTCATTCCCTTTTTTCACGACTCTTGCGGAGAGATCGACTTGCAAATCAAACAAGATGAAAATAGTTTTCTCTTGCGGAACCTGATGATGCCTGACCGCTGTCCTCACTCGTGCGAGAAGCTCACCAGTTCGAAAAGGTTTCACCAAATAATCGTCCGCACCGGCATCCAGACAAGCGACGATGTCGTTTTCAGTGCTTCTCACGGACAAAACCAAGACCGGCACCGACGACCACTCACGAATCTTTCTCAGCACTTCCAATCCGTCCATATCCGGCAAACCTAAATCAAGAATCACAAGCGCCGGCCGCTCGGAAGCCGTCTTCGCCAGGCCTTCACTTGCCTTTTCTGCTGACCGAATGACATATCCGTTCGACTCCAACGTCAATTGAAGGAGCCTGCGTATCTGTATCTCATCGTCGATTACCAGAATTGAAGGCTTGTCGTTCAAGAAGGTTCTGCCTCCTCGCCTCGAATTTGAGTCTCCATCGGAAGATGTATTATGAATTCTGCCCCGCCGTTGCCGCGGTTCTTCGCCGTGATTGAACCATGGTGAGCTTCGATGAAACCTTTGGCTATTGTTAAACCGAGCCCGGTCCCGCCCGCTCTGCCGTTCGTCGCCCGATAAAATTTTTCAAATACCTTTTCAGTATCGTTCTCCGGCAAGCCTGCTCCCTCATCAGCGACCGAAACGACACAATCCCCTTCTTCAACAAACCCTGCAATCTTGATAGTCGCCCCTGCCGGCGTGTACAGCGCTGCATTGTGAATCAGGTTCGTCAGCGCCTGCTCAATCAATACAAAATCAAGCCTAAGAAGCCGAACATCGTCTCTCACCTCAATGTCCACTTTGTGCTGTGCAAGTTCCCTCTCAAGCCCTTTCACCGATTGGTTTATTATATCCCTCACATCACACCAATCTAATTTGGGCTGGATCATGCCGGATTCAAGTCTCGTCATGTCGAGCAGATTCGCGACCAGCCTGTTCAACCTGACCGCCGCGATGTGAATTTCCGTTAAGTTAGTCATTTCGGAATCTCCTTTCTGAGAGTCTGTTCCGGGGAGAAGGAGATTTTCCGAAATGCCCATTATCGTTGCTATCGGGGTACGGAACTCATGAGAGATGGAATTGAAAAGAGTCTTATAAAGTCGTTCGGATTCCGCAACAACGACGGACTTCTTGCTCATTTCATTGAGAAACTCGCGCTCCATGGCAGACGTAATCTGCGAGATAAAGTTTTCGAGCAAAGTCTCTTGATCGACCCTCAGCTTTCTATCGCCACCCAGCTTTACTCCGATCACGCCCAGGGGATAGCGCGGACCGGACATCGGGAAATAGGTCGCCGGTGCAGCGGGAAGAGTGTCGGTATATTTTCCAGCGCGCTTCTCGTTCCAATACACCCACGAAACCACGCCAAATTCTTTGGCATCGGGAAGAAATGTGCTTGCCTTGTGAGCGGCCGGAAACATTTCGCCATCCGGGTCGCCGAGAATGACCGCAGCTTCGGCATCGAAATATTTCTTTATATTCGCAATTGCGCTCCGGATGACTTCGTCCTGCGAATGCGCCGAAGAAAGGTCTTTCGTTAACGAAAAAAGAGCGGACGTCCTCTCCTCGCGCTGGCGAAGTGTTTTTTCCCTTTTGCGAACTCGCGCCGAGAGAACTCCCGTGACAGATGCAACGATAAAATATGAACTGAGCAGTAGCACATCTTCAAAATTTCCGATGCTGAAAGTGAATCGAGGTGGAATGAAGAAAAAGTTCCATGCCATAGCCCCTATAGCTGCAGCGAGAAGTGTCGGACCCGGTCCCATTCTCAACGGCAGGAGTGAAACCACAAAGAGAATTATGAATGAGACCGTTCTGTAACCTATGAAGGGCGTGGCAGGATAACATAAGAGAGCAGTCACCAGGACAAGAAAACCGGATACGGCATACTGCACCAAACTGGATTGAGGCATTGGGAAATGCAGCTGGCCCGCTTTTAATGCAAAGCCGGACAAACCTGCGCGCGGCTTGAGCTCTTCTTCTTCCTGTCCTACGATGTATATATCGAGGTTCTCACTCTTTTTAATGAGGTTATCGACAAGACGCGCCGCTCGCGAGAACATCACATGATTCGGTTTGCCGACGAGTATTTGACTCGCATTTTGTTCAAGTGCAACCCTTACAAGCGCGTCCGCAACCTCTTCATCCGCTGTTGTCACCACTTCTGCGCCGAGTTCTTTCGCGAGTTTCATATTTTTCGAGAGCTGCTCTTTCTCGTTGTCGCTTAGTTTAGCGGACTGCTCGACGTAAACCACGATCCATGATGCATCCATTGTATACGATATTCTTCTCGCCCAGCGAATAACTGAAATGGAGTGCGGGCTCGCACTAATCGCGACCACTAATCTTTGTCCCGATTTCCACGGGCCAGATATTTTTTGCCGCTTCATATATTCACGAAGCTGCCGATCTACTCTCTCGGCAGTGAGCCGCAGCGACATTTCCCTGAGAGCCGCTAAGTTTCCCTCCCTGAAAAAATTTGTGATTGCTTGTTTGGATCGGTCGGGGGCATAGACTTTGCCTTCGCCGAGCCGCCTGAGTAAGTCCTCGGGAGAAATATCGATCACTTTAATTTCATCTGCCGAGTCAAAAATTGAATCCGGAACGGTTTCTCTTACCGTCGTTCCGGTTATTTGAGCAACTGCATCCGCTCTGCTCTCGAGATGCTGGACGTTCAAAGTAGTATAGACATCGATTCCGGCATCCAGCAGTTCAATTACGTCTTGAAATCTTTTGGTGTGCCTGCTTCCCGGAGCGTTTGTATGAGCTAATTCGTCAACAAGTGCCAATTTCGGTTTCCGTTCAATGATTGCGTCGATGTCCATTTCATCGAGCAGCGTACCATGATATTGTATTTGCTTCCTCGGAATAACTTCTAATCCAAGGACAAGCTCCGCGGTCTCCATGCGTTTGTGGGTCTCGATATAACCGATAACAACATCTATTCCTTTCGCTGTCGCTTCCCGCGCTTCACTTAGCATCGTATATGTTTTCCCCACGCCTGCACACATCCCAAAAAATATCTTCAGTTTCCCTTTATCTTCCCTTTCTTCCTCTTTTTTTAAGAGTTTCAAAAGTGCGTCGGGGTCGGGTCGGGAATCATTTGTGTTTGACATTTCATGAGTAATTTAATTAAATTCAACGACAGTTCGAAAGGAATAGGAGACCACTGAGAGTCAAAGGCTGCCGATTACATGCGCCCGGCACATTGTTTTGGAGAAGGACAACTGTTCCTGCGACGGTTGACCAATACCTACTTGAGCGATCAACTCATTAGAAACAAGTCGGACTTGACTTTCTCGTTGGTGAGTCTTACATTCGTTTGAAAATTGTTGCGGTTTATAGTGAATCGGAGAGCGGCTGGAATGGACAGGAAGGCGTTGGCAACATGATCTCTTGTACGAAGTGAAAGGATGCTCAGGTCGTGACCAAGAAACATGGTCAGGAAAAGCTAAAGAGAGAAAGTTGCACAATTAGGTGACGGTTACATTCTAAGCTTACCGGATTGGCTGGGAAGGTTTCTTCCTTCCAATGTGTAGAAGAGGTAATCTTACACAATCACTGCCTATTTGGTCATATAAGAGGAGTTGTTGATGCTTGATGTAAGCGTGATTTTCATGATTTGCCCTCATTAATAGGTGAGGTGAAATGGTCCATTTCTTGATATATAAGAAGCTAAAGCGTCAGAGCGCTCAAACGTAGCGAGATAAACGATGGCGCCCAAAGATAAGGAGATTTGAAAATGGAACCGAAAGCAGCAACAAAAGACGACAGGCAACTTCAAGACAGCGGGAATCCAAAAATCATTTACTTGACGTCAGAAGCCAAGCCCCGAGAAGTGGCTAAGTGTCCTTCTTGTGGAGAAGAAGTGGCGATTGACGCGAAAGTATGTGACCATTGCAAGAAGGTATTAGCTGTGTCAACTGAGACAGTTGATAAGGCTTCATCAGATCAGGCGGATGCCGTTGACTCCTTAAACTATGTCAAGAATGTATTAGCGGCAAAGTACAATGTACTCGAGGAAGTCGCGCGGACTGAGTCATCAATAGTGTTTCGAGCAACGGAAGTGCAATCAGGAAGAGAAGTCGCTTTGAAGGTTTTGTTACAAAATCTCGCGCAGGACCACGACTACACAGATAGATTTCATCGGAGAGTTCGTACGATTGCAAGGCTTTCACACAGCAACATAATCTCCATTTATGATGAAGGCATCGAAGGCGATGTCCACTATATGGCTATGGAGTATTTAAAGGGGACAGATTTGCAGAAGAAGATCGCGGAACATGGTCCTCTCTCCCCGGATGAAGTGGTCAATGTAATGATACCCGTGATAAACGCTTTGGGACACTCGCACCGAAATGGGATTGTGCACGGAAATATCAAGTGCTCAGGCATCTTCCTGCACGACGACGGAAGAACTATATTGTTTGGTTTTGGGACTCAACAATCGACTAAAGGGAACCGACCATCTTTCAGCAGGGAGATGGAGTCCGTCGAATATCTAAGCCCGGAAGAAGCGAGCGGCAAGGGTATGGATGGAAGAAGTGATATATATTCATTAGGCGTAATAATGTATTACTCTCTTACCGGAAAGTTGCCGTATGCCGAAGCGAATCCTTTCGCTACCATCAATACCATTATCAATGGACGCTACACGCCAATCAGCAGGCTAAGACAAGTACCTCAATGGTTGGAGAGCATCGTGGATAGGTGTCTGCAAAAAGATATTTCAAAAAGGGTGCAAAGCTGTGGTGAGATATTAGGGTATCTCAACGCCAAGTCATCTGTTCAATCGGCGAACAATAAGCTGGTCGAACAGCCGGCAGTAGAGGAGATTGCTGCACCAGTGTCGCCAAAGAAAAAACCGGTTGAAACTAAACCAACAGAAATGAAAGCACCCGCGCCTCCGATCATTGAAGAACCAACCGAGAAAGAGATATTCATTGAGCATCAAAAGGCAGAGCCCCCTGTCGTTGAAAAGCCACTGAAAGAAGCTGCCACGGTTGCTCCACCCATCGCGAAGCAAGAAGTGATAAAGGAACAGCCAATTAAGAGCAGAGCTAAGGTTTCATCGACCTTAAGCACTCCGGAAGAACCTATTGCAAAACCTCAACCGATGAATCGTGAAGTCGCGGAAAAGCAAGTGAGCAGCGGCAAAGGAAAGACTTTCGTGTGGGTGATTGCAGTCGGAATTGTAGCAATTTTGGGTGTGGGAATAACATTGATGATGATGCACAAGAGCGAAAGCGTTAGTGAATCCGCTGCGACTACTGCAAGCGCGAAATATGGAGAACAGGTGCAGAACCAGAGCAGTCGTCAGCCCATTGTGAACAATGAGCAAAGCACTAGTGAAACTCAAGTTGCAAGCAAAAATGTTCGCAATGAAGAACCCGCCGTACAAAAGCCACAACAGGCTATCTCAACAGAAAACAATAAACCCGCTTCATCGCATGTCTCGTCAAAAAGCAAAGCCAGCGTCGTTAAAGAGAATACCGAGGCGGAGGCACCGCCCGTTATCCCACTTGTCTCTGTTCCCGACTTGATCGGCACCCAACTCAGCGTTGCAAAATCGATTCTATCATTGAATGGGCTTAAGGTAGGTGCGGTGAGCACTATTCCAGACCCGCCTAACGATGGAATGGTGGTGAGGCAGGTACCGAAACCTGGTACACATCTCCAAAAAGGATCAACAATTAACTTAATAGTAGGATCAAAGTGAAGCATAAGATACTTATCTATTCTGCGTTTATCCTCGTAACCTTAAGTATCAATTACCAGACACCCGCTCAAATAGTAGTACCCAAGTACACCAGCTTGTCCGCCGACAATCCGTTCAGCAAATACAGAGTTCCGGTAGGTGTGGCACTCTTGAGATTTGATGGCGATCCCTCGTTGGGTGACAAGTTATTCGACATCCTCAAACAGGACACGAGCGTTCTGAAAAGGTTTATCATTTTTCCTTATAACGTTCTCAAAGCCCAGATGGATGTGTTGAACTTGACGTCGTTGGATCCAAACGACCAGCACACATTAGACCAATTAAGAGATCAGTTAAATATCAGCCTCATCTTAACCGGCAAGATTGTGGATAACGGATTTGAGTTGCGCTTACTATCGACTAACGGAGTTACTGCTTACAGTTGTGTATATCAGAATACGAGTAAGTCTACCGCAATAAATGACGCAATCAAGTTGTTCACCAGCAATATACAAACCCAGTACATAAACGTAGGCGATATTAAATGGGCTCTTGTTGACGGCGGAACATTTCAAATGGGAAGTACCGGTGGGTACGGCGACGAACTGCCCGTGCACACGGTTACTGTAAAATCTTTTTACATGAGCCCTACGGAAGTGACATTTGACCAGTACGATGCCTTCTGCGACGCCACAGGGAGGGCCAAGCCGGACGACAACGGATGGGGAAGGGGCCAGATGCCCGTGTCCGACGTTAGCTGGGACGATGCAAATGCATACTGCAGCTGGTTATCCGAGCAACTTGGGGAGACCGTTCGTCTGCCTACCGAAGCCGAATTTGAGTATGCTGCTCGAGAGGGAAACAAAAGCAAAGGCTATAAATACAGCGGCAGCGATTATATAGAAGATGTCGGATGGTTCGTTGGAAATTCAGCGGGGAAACCCCATCAGGTGGGATCCAAGGAGGCAAATGGGCTTGGAATTTACGATCTAAGCGGCAACGTATGGGAGTGGTGTCTCGATTGGTATCACAAAACTTATGATGGAGCACCTGCAGATGGATCAGCCTGGAATGTCGCCAGCCCTAACAACCCGTATCATGTCGTCAGAGGAGGAGCTTGGAATGCTAGCTCTTACAATTGCCGAGTTTCCGTTCGTAACGATGGCAACTCTTCAGGCTGGGTGAACTTTGCAGGCTTCCGACTCGTTAAGGAAGTTAAATAAGCCGCGATTTTAGGCGGGGCATTATCCCTTCTGCGCGAACGGCTACCTATACCATTTAATCGATTTCAAGTGTGCGCCTCAGTAAGACAGAAGTTGAAGTTAATGCTTCCGCCGCTTAAGGCTCTTCTGACTTTATCTTATTAAGCTCACACCATTTACTACCAGGTCAATCAATTTCACTGATAGCAAGGGAATTGCAAACCCTGCAAGTCCGAAAGTTAGCGGATGAACAACATGCAACGAGAATCTTGGCTCCCATTTCTCAGTATCAACAAACTTCAAAACAAAAAAAGCAAGAGTAATTAGGACAAGCACGTTAAAGATGCCAATCCCAAGGATCACATTTTGAGGAGATGTGAGTCTGAGAAAATTAAGCGCGGGAAAGAGACGGGATACCACTTCGCCGCCGTAAACCATAGAGATCAACGGGAAAAGAATAATTATGCTCAACGAGGCTGTTTCTGCTATTCCGAATCTCGTCAGTATTTTCTGAATTTTAGTTAATCGCCTTCCAGTTTCGATAACTTCGATTAATCTGTTTGGTCTGCCATTCAGTGCCACCGTATTTCCTCTCCTGCCTGGCTTTTGAAAAAGGCCATTCATTGTGAATCCGACATTAGCGTGTGCCATGGCAAGCGCATTGTCATCTTCGTCTCCAATGACAGCCACTACATGACCGGATGTTCGCTCACTAAGGATCTTAGCGATCTTATCCGCCGGTGCTTTGCAAACCGAAACGTCATCCACACCCGCCTCTGCAGCCAAAGCGTCTGCAGAAGCCTGCCCCGATGTCGATGTCAGAACTGTCCTGATTCCCATCTGTTGAAATTTGTTCGACGGAAATGCTACGGGAGAGTTTTCCCCGTCTGTCAAATCAGTAAAGCTATCCGCTGTATTCTCGACACTTAAGATGTTCTCTTTTACGATGTGTTTATTGAAGCATAACACTTCCCTTTCATCCAATATTAAAACGTCGATATGTCCCGCAGATTCGAGGGCGCGTACATCAGTTGGAACAATCTTCTTTCTAAGCAAGCGGCCAACGGCGCTAAGCCGAGCGATGTTCAAAAGCTCAGCTATTGCCAGCGGAAAGACACAAATCCAAATTCCCACCATGGCAGGTAACTTTAGCCATAACGCCTCGAATCCGTTCGGAATGCCTGATCCGTATTGGGCAACGAAAGGAAGCGCAATGACGACAACGGAAAGACCGACGACGAGAAGCCAGAGCGGAGCCTCCATGATTTTTTCGTCCCGCGTTTGCCGGTTTTTGACTCGATCCGGTGAGGATGATAACCTGTCTATAAGAGCCCTGCCACAAGTGGATGTTAAACGAATTACTATTCTGCCGCCCAGCACGCTTGTCCTGCCGAACACAACATTTTGTTCCCCGCCATTCTCACGAACCACCGGCGGCGACTGTCCGGTTATTGCAGATTCATCGACGATCGCTGTGCCCTGGACGACGATTCCGTTTGCAGGAATTATGTTACCGGATTCGCAGACGACCAGGTCTTGTTTATGAAGGTTGCTAATAGGAACGAGACGTTCTACACCATTATCAATCTTTCGAGCTTTCATTGACAACAACTCTTTCCCCGCAGGTTCATCAAACATGCTATTTCGCGCTACAACATAGGCCTCAGCTAAAATTGCTGTGACCAACGTGACCCAAAGCAGGGCCGTTATGCAAATATTGAACGTTGCCGAATGTCCTCCTACTTCAAACGTAGCAAATGTCGCTAACAGTGCGCCAACCGACAGCATTACTAAGATCGGATTTGCCATGAGATTTCTTGGATTACATCTCTCGACGAACTTCTTGCCAACTTGTGCCAGGACGGTGCCCCAGCCGACGCCGTAAGATCTTACCGACGCCGGATCCAGGTTATTCGTCTCTCCGTATTCCAATATACTTTTCATGGCCATCTTCCTTACACTATTCTTATAGCTACCAACAGCATGTCAACAAGCTTGATACCGATAAACGGCGCAATTACTCCACCGACACCGTAAATAAGCAGGTGCCTTCGCAGCAGCTGCACGGCGCTCATCGGGCGATACTTCACACCCTTTAGTGCCAGCGGAATAAGTGCGACTATTATCAGGGCGTTAAAGATCACTGCAGAAAGGATAGCACTCTCTGGCGTGGCAAGCTTCATAATGTTCAGCGCATTCAAAACCGGATATGTGGTCGCAAATGCCGCAGGGATAATGGCGAAATATTTTGCGACATCATTTGCAATACTGAATGTTGTAAGTGTGCCTCGCGTCATCAGAAGCTGTTTTCCGATCTCGACGATTTCCATTAGCTTTGTAGGATTGCTGTCGAGATCGATCATGTTCGCCGCTTCGCGCGCAGGCTGGGTCCCGGTGTTCATCGCAACTGCAACGTCTGCCTGAGCGAGCGCCGGAGCATCGTTAGTACCATCGCCTGTCATCGCGACGAGCCTTCCGCCGCTCTGGTAATCCCGGATCAACTTAAGTTTGTCTTCGGGTTTCGCCTCCGCCAGAAAATCATCGACTCCTGCCTCAGCCGCAATCGCCGTCGCGGTCAACGGATTATCGCCGGTTATCATCACCGTTTTAATACCCATGCTCCTGAGTTGAGCAAACCGTTCCTTAATTCCACCCTTAACAATGTCTTTCAAGTGTATTACACCTAACACGGCGGCATTTTCGGCGACGACCAATGGGGTCCCGCCTTTACGGCCTATATCCTGGACCATCTGTTCTACTTGCGCCGGATATTTTCCTCCTTGCTCCTCGACAAATTTCTTGATCGCGTCCGCGGCGCCTTTTCGGATGCATCTGAAAGATGCTTTCCCATCCGGCTTTATATCCGCACCACTCATACGAGTCTGAGCGCTGAACTGAACAAACTGAGCCGCGATTTGATGAATATCACGGCCGCGCAAGCCGTATTTCTCCTTTGCCAGGACAACAATAGATCTTCCTTCCGGTGTCTCGTCTGCGAGCGATGCGAGCTGTGCAGCATCCGCCAAACGCTCCTGCGAGATTCCCGGTGCCGCCATAAACTCCGTAGCCATACGATTGCCAAGTGTGACTGTTCCGGTTTTATCCAATAAAAGAACGTCAACATCCCCGGCAGCCTCGACTGCACGTCCGGATGTTGCAATAACGTTATGGCGTATCATCCGATCCATCCCGGCTATACCTATTGCAGATAAGAGGCCCCCGATCGTTGTCGGAATGAGGCAGACGAGAAGCGCGACGAGAACCGTTACCGTCACAGGCGTTCCCTGGCCTGCCGCTTGCACGCTGAAAAGCGAAAATGGGAGCAGCGTTACACACACCATCAGGAAGATTATTGTGAATGCCGCCAGCAGGATATCAAGTGCGATCTCGTTCGGCGTCTTGTGCCTTTTTGCTCCTTCGATGAGATGAATCATCTTATCGAGAAATCCTGCACCCGGCTCTGAAGTCATCTTTATGACGAGCCAATCGGAGAGCACTCGAGTTCCCCCGGTCACGGCGCTTCGATCGCCGCCCGATTCGCGGATAACCGGCGCACTTTCACCGGTTATTGCACTCTCATCGACCGATGCGATTCCTTCGATGACTTCGCCGTCGGCAGGGATTACGTCCCCTGCTTCGGCCGCAAAGCAATCTCCTTTGTGCAGTGAAGTCGATGGAACAAGCTCGAATTTCCCGCCATAATTCGGCTGATCGAGGAAGCTTGGCCATTGTTTCACGGCGCGCCTTCCGCAGACCTTCAGCCTGCGCTTTGCCTCGTCCTTCTGCAAGCGCCTCAGAGAAGTTCGCGAAGAGGACCGTGAACCAAAGCCATAATGAAACGGTGCCGATGTACCATGCAGGCGCTTCTCCATGACCGGTAAGAGCCTGAATCCATAACCCTGTGGTCAGCACACTCCCGACTTCAACTACAAACATGACCGGGTTACGCATCATATTTTTGGGATTCAATTTTAGAAATGAATCCAGCAATGCGCGTCTAAATATTTCTTTCGTTAAACCTAAAGGTTTTCTATGTTTCAAAGAGTCAGTAGTCATAATATTAATTTTCCTTTTTCAGTGTACCATCCCAGCAAGAGGGACTTTAAGCATTAAATGTTCGACAATCGGACCGAGCGCGAGCGCCGGGCATGAAATTAAGTGCACCGACTATCAGGATTACGCCGATCAACCAGAATACGAACAGCGGCGTATGAGTCGGCAGCGTTCCTTCACCCGGAGGAATTTTCTTCTTGCGTACAAGTGACCCAGCGAGCGCCAGTGTAGGAATTGCCAGCCAGTAGCGACAAATGAACATCGCAATGCTCCCCGTGATATTGGGGAAAGGCGCGTTGGCGTTTACTCCGGCGAACGCGCTTCCATTGTTGTTGGCTTGCGAAGTATATGTATATAATATCTCGCTAAAGCCGTGCGGACCCGGGTTGTCTATGATGGCTATTCCCGCCGGAACCACAACCGCCAGGGCCGTGAATATCAAAACCACTATTGGCATTATGAGAATGAGAAGAGATGCCATCTTCATATCGAACGCCTCCACTTTATGTCCAAGATATTCCGGCGTCCTGCCGACAAGAAGTCCCGCAACAAAGACGGCAATAATCACGAACACCAGCATTCCGTAAAGACCGGAACCTACGCCGCCAAACACCACCTCTCCGAGGTGCATCGCAATCAACGGAATCAATCCTCCAAGCGGCATGAATGAATCGTGCATCGAGTTGACCGAACCGTTCGAGGCAGAAGTCGTCGTCACCGCCCACAACGCCGAATTGGCAATTCCGAATCTGACCTCCTTCCCTTCCATATTTCCACCCGATTGAAGAGCGCTGGCCGTCTGATCGACGCCAAGTTTAGTGAGAAGCGGATTCCCGCTTTGTTCTGCCGGGTAACACACAAAGATCATGGCAACAAGGATAATCATCATGGCTGCGATCAAAGCCCATCCTTGCCGCATGTCGCCGACCATTCGACCGAATGTGAAGCAAACTGCTGCGCCAATTAACAGGATCGCAATTAGTTCAAGAAAATCGGTAAGCTGGTTCGGATTCTCAAACGGATGTGCCGAGTTTACATTGAAAAATCCGCCGCCATTTGTACCAAGCTGCTTGATTGCAATTTGTGAGGCAGCAGGCCCGACCGCGATAACCTGCTGAGTGACAACCGCTCCGCTCGTATCAGCTGTCGGTTGAACAAACTCTGCCGTCACGTATTGTGAAAAAGTTTGCACGGTACCTTGCGAGACAAGTAGCAATGCAAAAACAATCGACAGCGGCAGCAAGACATACAAAACGCTTCGTGTCATATCAACCCAGAAATTTCCGAGTGTCTTTGCGGAATGACGGACAAGCCCTCGAATGAAAAGCACGAGCACGGCTATTCCGGTCGCCGCCGAGAGGAAATTCTGAACTGTCAAGGCGAACATCTGCGTGAGATAACTCATTGTGGTCTCTCCACCATAGCCTTGCCAATTCGTATTGGTTGCAAAGCTGACTGCCGTATTAAATGAGGAATCGGGGGTCACAGCGCCCAGATGTTCAGGGTTCAAAGGCAGAAACTGTTGAAGTCGCTGAAATCCGTAAACTATGACGATACCGATTACGTTGAAGATCATCATAGCGATTGCGTTTTGCTTCCAGTCCATCTCCTCGTCGGGATTAATCCCCGAAACGCGATAGATGAATTTCTCCACCGGCGCGAAGATGGGGTGTAGAAATGTTCTTTTGCCTTCAAATACTCTCGCCATGAATTCACCGAGCGGCTTAGCGAGAAGCACCAGGACAACCAGGTAAAAGACGATTTGAAGAATACTATTGAGTGTCATTCGAATTTCTCCGGCTTAAGTAGTGCAATGAATAAATAGATGAGCAGGCCGAGCGAGATAACGCCCGCAATCAAATAAAGCCAGTTCATGATTTTCCTCCGGCTTCAGAATCTGAATGAAGCGATTTCTGATCTCCTATCAATGTAGGTTTAGACTCATCGGGTGGGACTTCACATATTTTCATCAATCCCCATGTAAGGAGAAGAAGCCCAGCTGTGATACCGAGATAAATTAAGTCCATTAATTATTCTACCTTTCCCATTCTTTATTGTTAGAATAAGTTATGCGGGACGCCGCAAGGCGGCACCTTTTCTTATCATTTGCTTTACGGTTCATTTTTAATTCCTCCTACTTGCTATGCATTTGGTCTAATGCAAGATTCAGCTTGAGTACGTTGACTCCCGGCTCACCGATGAAACCGAGAAATCTTCCGTCGGTACATTGGTAGATGAGAGAGCGTACTTCATCGACCCCCATATGGCGAACGCTCGCAACGCGAGGAAGCTGGTACAGTGCCGCTGCGATGCTGATGTCCCGGATCGAGCCCGCTCCCCGAGGAAGTGACGAGATCGACCGGAACCGGCCGCGTATTCGAGGGGTCAACTTTTTTTAAGTCGCTGATTCTCTGATTAGCTTCTGCGTTGAGCGCAGGGTTAAGCGGACCGTAGTTCGTAGCGGCCGACGCACCGGCATTATACTGGTACGGGCTGGTAGCTGAAGGCCTGCTCCAGAAATATTTTGGATCGCTGAAAGGCTGTCCGATCAATGCCGATCCGACAATTTTGCCGTCTTTCTTGATGAGGCTTCCATTTGCCTGCCATGGAAAGATTAGTTGCGCAATGCCTGTAATTGCCAACGGGTACAAAAGTCCCGTCAGGATGCTGAACAGCACGAAGCTGATTGCTGCTGTACGAAGATGTTTTAGAAACATTGTCTTTTTCACTCGTATTTGTGAGAGTTAATTAATTTCACTATCATCGGGAGAAATATCGCTGACGTGATGTGTGTTAAGCAATCAAAAATCTGTAAAAGGCAAAGGCGAAGTCATAAAGAAATTGTAAAAACATGGAAATGCGCTTGAATGATTATCGCATATTTCAGGCAGGCAGGAGTATTCTTTAGAGAAGGTGGATTGCCTCCCGAAGGAAATCCTCCTTTGCGCGGTCTATCCGGATTCCATCCACAAATCAAATGCAATGACGACCCCGAATTGGGATGCACCGGATTAGCTCCCAGCGGCGCATGCGGAAACGCGTTCATAATTCTAACCCGTTTGGCCCTTCGTCTTAGCATTCCCTCACATGAACCACACTATGATTCCGTTAATCTTCCGTTAATCTTCCGTTTATCTTTCGTGTATCTTCCGTGCATCTTGCGTTTCAATCCTAACTATCCTACATTGTATTGGGTGTTAAGAATAGGTCCAATCAGCTTAAGGACCGAGGAATTCATCATAAGTCTTTGCCCGTCTGAACATTAGATCAAGCAAAACAGGAGGAAAATGAAATGGCACAATTGGACGGCTCGATAACAGGAAAATTAAGAGGCTCTATCGGCGACCTGGTTTTTCGACAGAGAAATGGAAATGTTTTCGTCTCTCAAAGGCCCAAGAGTTTTATGCCCGGCACCGATGAGAATTCCGTGCAAAGGAGATCAAAGTTTGCGTTCTCCACGAAGCTTTCAAAGGCAATCTATTCCATTCCCGAATTAGCCGCTCTCTGGCGGCAGGCTGCGCCGCAAGGGAGATCGGTCTTCCACTCCATCTTGCAAACTAATATCCATCTTGTTAATCCGGGTATGGTTGGGGCACTCACCACCATAACTCCGCCACAATCGAGAGCGTGGCCGGGGAGCAATTTTGCCATCGACAGCACAAGCTCCTCGAATTCAACAAATGCAGTTACAGCTGAATTTGCCACTCTTGGCGGATTGACAGGCATCCAGATAAACATTGAACAGAACGTTAAGCTTGCCTGCGTTCTATGTCTGACTAATCCGGTTGATAAATCACTTCCTGTGTACCAATTCATATCGTGCATATCGGAGTCGGTGCAGCTAATACTCGATAGTCCACTCACTTTCAATATTGCCCTCGTAGGTGAAAATGGTGTCAAAGTTCGAGGCTATCGAGACAAGAAGCTCCTCTGTGCCATGGTCACACTTGATAGTGAAAACAAGCCCGTGAGATATTCGGGTACACTGGTTAAATAAGGGAAGTTAAAGAGAGACAAAAACCTTACACAATATAATTGGATGTTTCATACCTGCTTCTGGGGTTGACTAAGTTAGTAAACCTCATTATATTTTTGTCAGGAAGGATGGGAGTGGAAACATGAAATCGGTTGACAAAATCGGCTTCGGTAACGCAGTCAAAGAGCAACGGCAACGGCTCAATTTATCTCTGTCAGATCTGAGTCCAAAGCTAAAAGTTACAAAAGGTTATTTGTCTCGTCTTGAATCGGGAAAAGCCGTGCCATCAATGACAATGGTTATGAGGATTGCGAAACTGCTCAAGCTTGATTCAACCCAACTCGGTATCGTTGCCGGTCATCTTCCTTCCGATATTGAAAAAATACTCTATTCAAATCCGGTTACAGCTCCAGCCATTCTGAGAGAAGCGTTTGGAGAGTACACCAGAATAGAAGAAGAGCCTGCTGTCAAAAACAATCAACAGCGATCCATCCCTCCTAAGTGGAACTCTCTCTATGAACTGGTACACGCAGACTGTTTTAAATGGATGGAAAGGCAGAAGAACCATTCCATTCATGCCATTGTGACCGATCCACCTTATGGATTGAAGGAATATACAGAGACTGAAAAGACTAAGCTCCGAAGTGGCAATGGGGGCGTCTGGCGCATTCCGCCAAAACTTGACGGGTACGAGCGTCAGCCTCTGCCAAGATTCACAGTGCTCGACCGTGAAGAGAAACAGAAACTAAACCGGTTCTTCTTTGAATGGGCTCAGCAAGCATTCAAAGTGCTCGTTCCGGGTGGCCATATTTTTATTGCTACGAATCCTCTTCTCTCTCATTTAGTGTACGAGGGAATTGAAAGAGCCGGCTTCGAAAAGCGCGGAGAGATTATACGTCTGGTGCAAACTCTTCGCGGGGGAGATAGGCCGAAAAACGCTCACCACGAGTTCAATGGCGTAACAGTTATGCCGCGTTCATGCTGGGAACCGTGGGGACTTTTCAGAAAACCCTGTGAAGGGCGGGTTCAAGATAATCTGCGAAAATGGAAAACCGGTGGTCTTCGACGCATTTCAAAAGAACAGCCATTCTGTGATGTCATAAAAAGCTCGCCGACCAGAACCAGCGAAAGGGAGATTGCGCCGCACCCTTCGCTTAAGCCTCAATCATTCATTCGACAAATTGTTCGTGCAGCCTTGCCGCTGGGGGAAGGCATTATTCTCAGATCCATTCATGGGAGCCGGGTCAACGATAGCGGCAGCTTGCTCAGTAGGATATGAAAGTGTCGGCATCGAGTCCGATCCGGAATATTATCGTATAGCGGTCAAGGCTATTCCAAAACTTGCCGCTTTACCGCCCAACGGACAGGGTACTTCAGCCGGATATTTAGGTAGCGTGTCTCAGGAAGAACTATTTATGGCTGGCTAAGATGGTTCGGTGCTTCCCTACCCCGACTCCCGGAAGCCGATAAAGAAAGTTAGCACGTAGTTTTTCAACTCCTGATGTCGTAATTGAGGCAGTGGGAGTCCTCCTTGAAGCACCTTTCCTTCCCGAGAACGACCAATCTTTCTTTGTGAGCTTGGCACACAGTATTTCAACAAATGTCAACGGAACGATTTCATCATCATCTTGCTTGCTCACGATATAACGGAATATAAGAAGCCAACTGTCCTCCGGGTTGTGCCCCTGCCATCCCCCTTTTTGAATTGAGGTCTTCACTTCAATTCCTTCATCTCCCTTTAGGACAAGATTTGAACTGTAATGTCCCTTTGGCAATAAATCTGGATGTCCCCCTACTTTTAGATTTGCAACAAGGGCATGCGATACCCTCGCGATGTTCTTGACAAGTAACTCTGAAAGTATTCCAGAAAAGGAATTGCCGAGCAATAATTCCTCCAACGGTCGGAAATCACTGCTTGTTAGGTAGTCGTTAAGCCCGTTGAATAAGCGATGTGTTTCTGAAACTGCCTTTAAAACTTCATCGATCGTCAAATCATACGGTAGCACTACGTCACTATTAATGTATTTAGAATCAAGTTGAGTGGGCCGTTCCATATTCTCCTTGCTGCGCTTTTTATTTTAGATTGATCAGGATGCCATTAAAGTACTATTCCAATAGAAAGAGTTCAATATGTATTTTGATTTGCCAATTTGAAAGAGAACGTTTTGATATTTCATGGAGAGATGGTTAGATTTAGAGTAAGAGTTTCGGATGAGTGGCCGAGGTTGCAATAGATTTATACTTTCAATACAGAGACCGCAAACAGAACGAAGCATATTATTGAAGCGGTTGGGGATCACGCAAGGTGACATTCGTCAATGAGGGGCAATGCACGGGAGATAGAAGAACACACGGCAAGTCACACCATGGCACCCTAACACATAAGCAAACAAACATAGACAAGCTATCTATATTCAAACTTGGTCGAGGGATACATGGACTGAAATGACATGAGGAGAAATGCAATTGAGTTGTATATGTGAGACCGATCGTTTATGTATTAGGAATTGGAAAGCAAAAGACCGAAAACTCTTTGGCCAAATGAATGCAGATCCTCTGGTAATGGAATACTTTTTAAAAACTCTCACTGAGGAAGAAAGCAACCAATTTGTTGACCGAATTGAGAAAGGGATTGAAACCAAAGGTTATGGCCTATGGGCAGTTGAAAGAAAGGATACCGAACAGTTCATTGGGTTCATCGGTTTCAATGACACCGAGTTTGAGAGCGATTTTTGTCCTTGTGTTGAGATAGGATGGAGATTGACAAGGAGCGCCTGGGGAAAAGGACTCGCAACCGAAGGCGCAAGGATGTGTCTCGAATATGGGTTCAACCAATTTGAATTTCCGGAGGTTTATTCATTTACGGCGAAGGCAAACGTGAGATCTGAAAGAGTAATGGAAAAGATAGGGATGAGAAAGGTGAAAGAGTTCAGTCATCCTAAAATAGAACAAACAAATCCATTATCTTTGCATGTTCTATACAAGGCAGAAATAAATGATTATAAGAAATCTTAAAGTCATCGCTGTTCTGCTCGCGCGACTGGTACTGACTGAAGATAATTCTACACCTTCCAAAGGTGCGAAGGAGGCAAAGTCAAACGACTGACAATTAAACTCAAACCCGATATTCGAACCTTGCCAGCGGCAATGGTGTCATTATAGAGTTGATGGAACCAGTTTCCGTTCCAACCCAAATCAAATCTATCGGATCACAGTTTCCACTGAGGCATTATGACCAATAATACCAAGAGCTATCTAAAGGAGAAACCATAATCTCATTTTACAAGCCAGACAATTACAATACAATATCACCGTACTTAGTCGTTAATGGTGCAAGCAATACAATAGAATTCCTCACGAAAGTTTTTGGTGCCGTGAAGCTGCGGGAGGTTCCTGCCGCAGACGGAAAACTCATCCACGCGGAGGCACGAATCGATGATACGGTGCTGATGCTCACTGACGGCGGAGAAGGATGGCACACTGTGCCCTCGCACGTGCATGTTTACGTTGCCGATGTGGATGCAATTTACAAACGAGCGCTGGCGGAGGGAGCCGTTTCCGTGCAAGAACCGTCAAAAGGGAAAGATGAGAACAAGCGAGGCGGCGTGAAAGATTCAGGCGGAACGACATGGTGGATACTCTACCAAAGTGGAGTAGATTTGACAAACATACTCTTGATGATACGGAAGACAAAAAAGGCACATAGCGATCATGGAGTCCCTGACGATTCAATTTATCGCGCTGGCAGGTGTAAAACCACTCTACGGACAGGAAGCGACGAACAGCACATCGAGCTTAGAATTGCATTTCCAACAAACAATAATAGTGCAGAACCATGACAGGTTTTCTTCTCCGTATACTGGGACAAATAGCCTTCAACCAAATGAACCGCCGGCATCGACGATAACGTCCACCCTCTTCTTCCATGCTTCACTGAAAAATCTCCTCGAGGTGGAATTAGATCCGGAACTAGCCGGAGGAAAAGGATTGAGTAGTTCAGTCGGAATTGCCGGTTTCCCGAATGGAGATGCTGCTCGCGTAAGCAATTTAGCTCCGACAATTGAACTAGACCGGGCGTACTTACGCAAGTCGATTTCAATTGACACACTACGCATCCTCAACATTGTCGCTGGAAAATTCAGCATGGCAGACTACTTCGATGTGAACGCTTATAGCAACAGCGCGCGGACTCAATTCATGAATTGGGCTTTGGTGAACGATGGCGCCTGGGACTATCCAGCAAATACCCGCGGATACACGGAAGGAGTCTTCATCGAATATCAAGCCGGAGAATCTGCATTGAGATTTGCAACTGCCCTAGAACCGACGACCGCAAATGGCCCGGACTTCGACGACCATATTTCAAAAGCTCATGGCGAGGCACTTGAAGGTGAAACCGGTTATTCTTTATTTAATCGTGGAGGAATAATCAGAGCTTTGCTGTTTTATAATTCGGCAAGAATGGGTAACTACAACGAAGCGACGAACGACACCGTGTACCGTCACGACATAACGCTCACAAGAGAATATGGCAGGAACAAATACGGTTTCGGGATAAATATTGAACAATGCCTGAGCGACAATGCAGGGGCGTTCATAAGAGCAGGGTGGAACGACGGGCAGAATGAGACCTGGGCATATACAGATATTGACCGGACTGTTGCTGGGGGAATTACTTCCAATTTATCATCAATAGGGAGACCGAATGACAATTGCGGCGCCGCCTTTGTGTTCAACGGTATATCGGCAGCTCACCGGGCTTACTTAGACAGCGGCGGATATGGTTTTATAATTGGAGATGGTAAGCTTCCTCATTATGTAGCGGAAAGCATTATCGAAGCGTACTATTTATTTCAATTCAACTGGATGTTAGGGATCAGCCTGGATTATCAGTTCGTAGCCAACCCCGCCTATAATGAAGACCGCGGGCCTGTGAATCTCGGAGCCATAAGAGTTCATGTGGAAATTTAATGATTATGCCCAATGTGGAAAACGGTATAGTACGCATCTGTGAATCTCCGAGGAAGCAAAGGATTATTCTTTGAGGCGCCTTCGCTCTCTTTTCTGACTTCAAAATATAGTCAAGACGAGATTCCACCTGAAGCGATGGGATTCAGGCTATCAGCGTCGAGAGACGCAAGGTTTCCCGGAAAGCAACCATCGAAACGACTTGGGACGCCACAAAGAAGACGGCGATGTAAATTCCAAGAAGCCAGCCGAAATCCCACTTTGGAACATTTACAAACACGCGGTAAGAAGAAACGGGCGACCGCACCCAAGGAGAAGATACTGGGATACGGCCGCCTTTGAATCACAATTCTAATCTATTGAGGCGATCCGAGCTGATTGCGAAGCTCAAGATTCACCTGAAGAACATTTATCATTTTCTCTCCAGCAAGTCCATCAAGCGGAGCAAAAGAATCTTTCTGTAAAATATCTTCGATTTGTTTACGAACATCGAATTCGTTGCGCTTCAGATCCGCCGCCCATTTCGCTGAAATGCGATCAAGCTGGTACATAGCATTCTCCATCGTTATATCAGGATCTAGACCCGAAGCAGATGTCGTAACCATGTCGCCCGGAACGTTCTGAAGGCTGTCGATCGGATGATCCAGTCTCCACATATCAAAGTAATCGGACTGGATATCTGTACCGGTGCTTACCGGTTCCATCACAGTTGTGACTTTGCCATCAGCACCGGTATCAGCTACGGCTGAGAGAAATTTACCCTGGTTTTCGCTGGAGAAACTCTGGAAAAAACTTACCGCTAGATCAGAGGGAGATGGCTGAGGAATAGCCGGATTGCTCTTTGTGAATTGCGCAACGATCTCAGGATGAGCTTTTGCCCAATCGGCGACATACGCGGTGTGCAGCGAATCCGTATTTACCCACGCCTGGGCATCTTCAGGGTGCAACGATGCCCACTGAGCGACTATGTGAGGACTTCCCTGGTACGTGTCATGCTGGAACCAGCTTTCTATATCAGGTCCGACAAGTTGTCCGGCTTTTGGGCCATCAGCATATTTCACTATCGGGCCAAGCGTGCGAGCAACACGGTCGCGCAAAGCATAGTTGGAAGCCGCAAGGGCAGAAGAAGATGACGCTGTTCCATCATAGCCCGCCGCAGACGGACGGGCCTGAAAATATTCATCTTTCGTAAATGGTTGCGCAATGAGCAGCGAGCCGACGGGTTTACCATCAGTGCCATTCACAATGCTCCCATTAGACTGGAACGGGAAAAAAGTCTGCCCTATTGCCAAAAGCACTAGCGGATATATTATGCAGCTTATAACTACTGCAAAGAGCAGAAGAAGTAAACTTTTTGATATAATTTTAGACATTTTAGCGTTCTCCAATTTCTTAATCATTAACTAACAAAATGTAAAGCGACCATCACCATGTCGATCAGCTTAATGCCGACGAACGGCAGGATCACGCCGCCGATTCCCCAATTAAACAGGTTTCTCTTTAGCAAATCATCGGCACCCATGATTCGGTACTTAACTCCTTTTAGTGCAACAGGAATCAGTGCTGGAATAATCAAAGCATTAAAGATAACCGCAGACAAGATAGCCAACGTCGGTGAATGAAGGTTCATAATATCGACCGCTTTCAACCACGGCAGCGTGCCGGCAAAAAGGGCGGGTATGATTGCGAAGTACTTCGCAACGTCATTCGCAACTGAAAAGGTCGTCAAAGCACCGCGAGTTATCAAGAGCTGCTTCCCGATGTGTACGACTTCTAGTAATTTCGTCGGATCGCTGTCGAGATCAACCATGTTAGCCGCTTCCTTGGCTGCCTGAGTGCCGGCATTCATTGCCAACGCAACATCGGCTTGAGCTAAAGCCGGGGCATCGTTCGTGCCGTCGCCCATCATGGCGACAAGTTTTCCCTCTGCTTGTTCTTTTCGTATGAACTCTAGCTTCGTTTCCGGAGTAGCTTGCGCAAGGAAGTCATCAACGCCCGCTTGTGCAGCGATAGCAGCTGCCGTTATGGGATTATCGCCTGTTATCATTACAGTTCGTAAACCCATCTTTCTCAATTGGTCAAACCGATCTTTCATGTTAGGTTTAAGTATGTCCTCAAGAGAGATTACGCCGACCATGTGAGAATCGTCTGCAACAACCAAAGGAGTCGCACCCTTTCTGGCAATCTCGCTGATTATTGAATTAAGCTCAGCAGGTTCCGCACCATGGTTATCCTGGACAAATCGAAGGACGGCATCCGGAGCTCCTTTTCGCACCTGTCGTCCGCCCGAGAAGTCGATTCCGCTCATTCGTGTCTGCGCACTAAACGGAACAAACGTCGAATCTTTCGGGACATTGATAGGATCTTTGCTTGACTTTTCGTAAAGCTTGACTATGCTTTTCCCTTCCGGCGTTTCATCGGCAGCAGATGCCATGGCCGCAAGCCGCGCCAGGTCTGCCTCTTTATATCTTCCTACCGGTAAGAATTTGGTGGCATGTCTGTTTCCGAGCGTAATGGTTCCAGTCTTATCGAGCAACACAACATCTATGTCGCCTGCGAGTTCGACAGACTTACCGCTTTTTGCAATTATATTTGATTGAAGCGCGCGATCCATTCCGGCGATTCCAATTGCCGCGAGCAACGCGCCGATCGTTGTCGGAATTAAACACACAAGTAGCGCAATCAACGTAGGCACATCCGTACCGAGACTCTTCAGCGGCTCCGAAATTCCTAGGTAGCCTGCCATATATTGTTCAGCATTCCACGCCATCGCCCAGAGCGGAATGACGACGATCAAAAAGATCAGCGTGAATGCCGAGAGGACAAGCGTTAGAGCAATTTCGTTTGGACTCCGCTGTCTAATGGCACCTTCTACCAGCGCGATCATTCTGTCGAGGAACGATTCGCCGGCGCCGCTTGTGATTTCAACTGTTAATTTATCTGAGAGAACGTAAGTTCCGCCGGTAACACCGGAAGCATCGCTGTGAGCAGCCCGGATCACGGGCGCAGATTCGCCGGTAATCGCTGATTCATCGACAGAGGCTATTCCCTGCGTTATCTCTCCATCCCCCGGAATCATTTCTCCGGCTTGTACCACCACGCAGTCGCCGGGCTTAAGCTCTGTTGACGAAACTTGTTCGATCGCTCCGGAGGCGGTTAAGCGGTGCGCAATAGTGTCACGTCGTGTTTTCTTCAATGACTCCGCTTGAGCTTTGCCACGCGCCTCCGCGAGAGCAGTTGCAAAATTTGCAAACCACACCGTTAGGAAAAGCCAAACGGTCAACGCAACAAAGTAAGAGACGGGCGCCAGGCTTACGTGGCCGCCAAATGCGGCGTTGACGACATACAGCAGTGTCAATATTGCACCAACCTCGACGACGAACATCACCGGGTTCTTCCATTGGATGTCCGGACGCAGCATGGCAAAAGACTGCTTCAATGCCGCCATCGCCGTATTTCTTTCAAGCAGTTTTCTCGCTCTAACGCGGCGCGGCGGCTTCTTTGACTTTGAAGCTAAACTATCTGTCTTCTCCGCTGCATTCTGTTTCATGTCTTGAACTTCGTTCATGTTTAACTCCTTAAACTATTTTATTCCAAGAAGAATGTTGACCGCTGCCGCCTTGCGGCATGCCGCATCATCTAAAAAATGTGATAACGGAGCGGCAAAAGGTCGCAAAGACACGCCAAGTTTATTATTGTAAAAACATCCTTCGCGAGACTTGGTGTTCTCAACTGTAAAAAATATCTTTGTCATGTCATCCACCAAAAGGAATTGGTCCGAGATGCTCTGCTATCGGCCCGAGCACGGCTATCGGGAGAAACAGCAATGCGCCGACTATGAGAATCGTCCCGAGCAGCAAGTACCCAAATGTCGACGTGTCTGTTCGCAGCGTCCCGAGGCTGAATGGGCTTGTCTTCTTGCTTCCAAGGAACGCAGCCATAGCGACAGGCGCGATTATCGGGATGAATCTACTAATTACTATGACTATAGCCGCCGCAATATCCCATGCCGCAGCTTCCGGTGCAGGATTTGGATTATTGTAAAAACCGTAAGTTACTCCGAGCCCATCAAATGCAGATCCGTTGTTCGCAGATGCGGATGAGAACTGATAGAACATTTGTGACAGTCCATGGGGGCCCGGATTGGTGACGGCTTTCATTCCCCAATCGGTAGCGGCAAACAGGCCTGTCGGCATAAGTATCATAAGCGGATGAATCAGAAGAGCGATTATCGCCAGCTTAATTTCCCTCGCTCCGATCTTCTTCCCTAAATACTCGGGAGTTCTGCCGACCATCATGCCGGCGATGAATATTCCGATGATGATGAAGAGCAACATGTTTATCATGCCGACCCCTTTTCCACCGAAGATGCAGTTCAACCACATCCCGACCATCGGCGACAGTGCTGCGAGCGGATTCAAGCTGTCATGCTCAGAGTTCACAGCGCCACAAGTCACATCAACCGTTAAGGCGGCAAACGTAGCACCGGCAGATGTTCCGAATCGCATCTCTTTACCCTCAAGGTTGCCGAGATGCTGATCGACAGGTAGACCGCCGACTGCGGGTAGTATCACAGCCTGTTTTCCGCCTGCTGCCGTCGCGCTGGGAACTTCATACGTTCGCGCGAGAGGGTGATTGGTGAAAGCAGGGTTTGGGACAAGAGTATCGAGAAGCACCGACCATACAATTGTTCCCACCATCAAGAATAACATCACGGAGAAAATGACGTAGGCGTGTCTCATCTTCTTCAGCATTCGACCGTACATCAGAACGAGCGAAAACGGGAAAATTAACATCGTAAGACTATTGAAGAAATTGGATAAACCCGTGGGATTTTCAAATGGATGCGCGGAATTCATCCCGTAAAAACCACCGCCATTTGTTCCGAGCATCTTGATGGACTCAAGGGCAGCAACGGGTCCGACAATTATCGATTGATGTCCGGACTCAAGCGTAGTAAAACTTAAGACGCTCGCCAGAGTCATCGGAACCCCTTGCGTAATAAAGATGAGGCTGAAAACGAATGAAGCAGGCATGAATATATAAACTACCACTCGCCACATATCGACGAAGAAATTTCCAAGATGAGAGTCGCTGCGCAAGGCTCTGATGATTGCCGTTAGTGAGCACAAACCGATAGCCGCCGACAAGAACCAGTTTGTGAGATCGAAGAAAATCTGGCTAAAGTTCGAAAAATGCTGGTCGCCGGAATAATGTTGGAGATCGGTGTTGGTCATGAACGAGATTACACTATGGAGAATCGCAGTCGGCGCAAGCATTGGTCTGTGAAGCGGGTTTAGTGGTAGGTATTCCTGAAGCGACAGAACGAGGAAGCCGAAAACGAACATCGCGGTGTTCACAATCAGCAGTGAACCAATATACTGCTTCCAATTCTGTTTGCCGCTATCCAATCGCTCCTCGAACCAACCGAAGATTTTAAGCGGATGATAATTTCCGTCCATGATCCAGGTCATGTATTTACTTATAGGAAACGCTAGAAGCGTAGCTACGGCAAGAAGAAGAAACGGTAAAAACCAAATTTGAAGATTCATTTTTTAAACTCCTTTTTCATTGATCGTTGGTATCTAGCTTAAAATTTTTCAGGTCTAATAAGCGCCACCACCAAATAAACGAAAATAAATAACGTGACACCTATGGTTAAGTAAATCATTTTCTTATCACCTATTTTTTAGATTTTATCGCAGGCTTCCATGAAGAGATAACATAATCCCATCAAGGCAAGGCCCAACAGAAACATTTCCGGCAACCAGATTAACAGATTCATTTCCATCTAATATCCTCCGTCCTTCAATTAGTTTATTACAATTCAAGTTTTTCATTTTTGCGATGTTAATTTCGTCATTTCGTTTCGCAAGGGCAATTAAGAAATGATAAAGAGAGGTAGGAATAACATAAAAACTTTATAAATAGATATTGCTCTACCCTTCATGATACTAATAAAATAAATTATGCCGCCTCATCGCCTAAATAAATTTAGATTGCAGCGCGACATGTTTGGAATTGGACGCTCGCGTGTGTTGATCGAGAAGTACTGAGAATCGGATAAGCAAGGGTTTGGTGATGAATAAACAGACAAAGGATTAGAGTCTTAGCAGACGACTGCCAAGCAAACCGAGTAAAGATTCCTCCGAAGAAATCCAATCAGTGGATAAAATTAGAAAAGTCTACATCCGGAAGGAAACATTTAAAGAACCGCAATACCGTTCCCCCTGTGAGGCTGCATGAAACTGTCAGATTAGATTATAAGCACCGAAGAAGAAGTTGCATAGGCAAAAGGTGAGGTAATTGCCGACATACGCCTCGACGTAAGTCTGGTTCAAGTGAATGCGTTAGTCAATGAGGAATTGTTGGTTGAGATTGAAATCGACGCGATGAAATAATAAATAATAGAAAGGAGAAACCATGAACTCATTCTACAAACCAGAAAATTACAACACGGTTTCACCGTACTTAGTCGTTAATGGTGCCAGCAAGACAATAGCATTTCTCACCAAAGCTTTCGGTGCGATCACATTGCGGGAGGTTCCTGCCGCTGATGGAAAACTCATCCACACGGAGGTACGAATCGGCGACACTGTGATAAAATGACACGGATATCCTTAATCATCTCACACTTCTTCCGACAAGATGTTAGGGTAAATTTCACCCAATCTCTTTTTTCTGAGGTTCAAAAAAGAATCAGCACAATCCCGCCCGATGTAATAAGAATTCCGGCTATCAGCGTTGGGAGACGCAAGGTTTCATGGAAGGCGACGGCCGAAACGACCTGGGATACTATGAAGAAAACCGCGATGTAAATACCGAGCAGCCGGCCAAAATCCCACTTCGGAATATTAACAAACACGCCGTAAGAAAAAAGTGTAATCGCGCCAAGAAGAAACCCGAGGATTCGGCCGCCTTTCAATCCCCATCTTACTAACGCGTCTCCTCCAACTTCTAACAATGCCGCTGTAACCAAGAATGCTAATTGACGCAAGTCAAAATTCCTATAGTGGTGGCAATCCCCATGACTTTAGTTTGCCCGTTCAATTGCTTGCGTGAAATTGCCCAAATAAAGAGTTAGTAATTCAGGAGGTACTTTTCTAATTCCCACGGTGTTACCTCTAACCGGAAATCTTCCCACTCGAGACGTTTTGCACTGATGAAGCGCTCAAACGTGTGAGCACCGAGCGCATCGCGAACCACGGAGTCTTTCTCCATTTCACGAATGGCTTCTTCGAGAGATCCGGGAATGACATTAAGTTTCGCTCCACGCTTGGTATTCGCCATGATATAAACATCTTCTTCGCTAGCATCAGGGATTGGCAGCTCGCGACGTATGCCATCCAGCCCGGCAGCAAGCATGACGGCAAAAGCCAAGTAGGGATTGCAGCTTGGATCGGGGCAACGAAGCTCGATCCTGGTCAACTCGTGTGTGTGCGCGCGCGGAATGCGGATGAGAGCCGAGCGGTTAATGCGCCCCCAGCTAATGTAAACCGGGGCTTCGTACCCCGCCACCAGGCGCTTGTAGGAATTTGTCAATGGAGCCAGCACAGCACACATCCCTCTCGCATGTGCTAGTTGACCCGCGATGAAATGCTTGGCGGTCTTTGAAAGTCCATGCTGGTCACCCGGATCGGAAAATGCATTTGACCCATTTGCCTTGTAGGTAAGACTTTGATGTACGTGCATTCCGCTGCCGCTAATTCCTCGGACCGGCTTCGGCATAAACGTTGCGTATAATCCTTTTTGCTGCGCGATGATCTTCACTAATACTCTGAAAGTAACAGCGTTGTCGGCAGTTTTGAGGCCGTTGGAATAACGGAAATCTATTTCGTGCTGTCCCGTCGCCACTTCATGGTGCATCGCTTCGGTCTCTATCCCGAAGGATAGCAGCGCATCCGTTATCTGCCGCCAAAGGCTTGTCGCCACCATATCTACGGGTTGATCGAAATAGCTCGCGCTGTCCTGCGGCCGTGGCGGCAACAAACCACCGTCGGCTGAAGGTTTCAGAACGAAGAATTCTAATTCCGGACCGGTGTTATAAATAAAGCCCATCTTTTCCGCCTCGGCCATCACTCGTTTAAGCACAGCTCGCGGATCTCCGATAAACGGCTGGCTGTCCGGTGTATAAACATCGCAGATCAATCTCCCGGTCGCCTCATTCCCGGTCATCCATGGCAGTACGGCAAACGTGCTTATGTCCGGAATCAGGTACATATCGCTTTCTGCGATTCGTGCAAAACCTTCTATGGAGGAACCGTCGAACCAGATTCCATGGTTCAGGGCTGCTTCCAATTCCTGAGTGGGAATAGTGACATTCTTTACGGCGCCGCCGACATCAGTGAATTGAAGATCGATAAAGTTAATGCCCCGTTCCTTTATAAGGGATAACAGCTGTTCAGAGGAAGACACTTTTACCTGGGTTGTCATTTGTGAAAATGTTGAAGTACAAACGCGATCAAGGTAATGGCTGCAAGCAACAAAAAGGCAGACGCAATTGCTACGACGGTAGGCGAGCGCCAGAACGGTGCGGCAGAAACAGGGCCGGTTGCCCGGTCAAGAATCGAAATATCTATCGCGTCCAGATTATCTAACTCATGAAGAAGCGCATGCATATCCGGGAAGCGGTCGCCCGGATGAAGCTGCAGGCAGCGTGCGACAAATGCCGCCAATTGCGGAGACACTCCCTGTTGTTTACCATCCAGTCGTGGAATTCCCCCGTGCAGATGCTGCGCCATGACCGCAAGATTATTATCGCCGCTAAAGGGTGGAGCACCTGTCAAAAGTTCATAAAACATTATTCCTAAAGCGTAAATATCCGTCCGTTGATCGCCACGATGTCCTTCAACTTGTTCAGGCGCCATATAATCCGGAGTGCCCGCTGCACTGGTTAAATTGGCATATGTAACCCGATGGGCGCCCCTAGTCAGCGCTAGTCCGAAATCCAATATCACAGGCTGACCATTTGATGTGATGAGAATATTCTCAGGCTTCAGATCCCTGTGAATGATTCCACAATCGTGACAGTGCGCAAGGCCATCGGCAATTTTACGAATTAGCGCGATCGATTCTTCAGCAGGCAGAGGCGCCGCCCTTTGAATGAGATCTCGCATGGATTCGCCATCGATCAATTCAGTGATTAAGTACGGCGTGTTGTTATAGCGGCCCAATCCCAGGCCCTTCTGAATTGCAGGATGGTTGAGTGTTCGCATCACTTCTAACTCGCGCTGGAAGCGCTCGTATTGAGCAGGATCCCCGATAGACATCGTATCGGGAATTTTCAAGACGACCTCTTTGCCACCTAACAAATCATAGGCTCGGTAAATGTCGCTCATGCCGCCTTTGGCGATATGCGCTCGAATTTGGAAGTGATCAAACTGGTCACCGATTTGGAGCATCGAAGATCCTGACATTGGTGTCTTTCGTAAGTCTTAAAGTTGTAATTTAGGCTGAAAAAGGCACCCCACGGCTCTTGTCGGCCGCCGGGATTTGTTTATTATGTTGCACTACTCCTTGGGGTAAAATCAAATCGAAGAAGTATAAGAAAGATTTCACTGAAAAGCAACGTTTCTGTCAAGGCAGACAAATGTCAGTTTAGTGATTCCTGGTTCGAATCTGGAGTCCGTATGTTTCATTATTAAATCCTCATCCCGATCGACTGAAGAAAAGCCATCTCTTCTTTGTTCTTATAGATTTCCCGGTAAGTCACCTTCCGACATCGCCGTAATGGTACATTAGTATCCGTTTTTAAAGAACGTATCACTACAAAGCTTTAGAAAATGAAATGCAATGTTGAAAAGGGCTGTCGCATTCGAGCAGCCCATTCCAGGACAATTTCATTAATAGCTCAGAACGTCATAGTACAGCAAGAACTCATACGGATGAGGCCGAAGGGCTACCTGCTTAACTTCGTTCATCATCTTGTAATTTATCCACGTGTTGACAAGATCTTCGGTGAACACATCGCCGCGCAATAGGAATTCATGATCGCGCTCGAGTGCTTTGAGCGACTCCTCAAGCGAACCGGGAGTCGATGGGACATTCCGAAGCTCTTCCGGTGACAAATCGTATATGTCCTTGTCAAGAGGCTCACCCGGATCGATCTTGTTGATGATACCGTCCAGTTCCGGCCATTAGCATCGCCGGCAATGCAAGGTAAGGATTCGCCGACGGATCGGGAACGCGGAACTCCAATCTCTTTGCCTTCGGGTTCTTTGAGTACATCGGGATTCTCACCGAAGCCGACCTGTTGCGCTGGCTGTAAGCCAGGTTTACCGGCGCTTCAAATCCCGGTACCAGCCTGTGATAAGAGTTCGTCGTCGGATTTGTGATTGCGCATAGGGCGGATGCATGTTTCAACAGTCCGCCGATGTAGTGCAATGCCATCTCACTAAGGTTTGCATAGCCGTTGCCGTAGAACAAAGGCTTGCCGCTTTTCCATAAACTCTGGTGAACGTGCATGCCTGTTCCGTTATCTCCGAACAAAGGCTTCGGCATGAAGGTTACTGTCTTGTTGTGTTTCTTCCCCACATTCTTCGTGATATACTTGAATGTCATCATGTTGTCGGCCATGGTAAGCAAGGGAGCGAACCGCATGTCTATTTCTGTCTGGCCGGCAGTTGCAACTTCGTGATGGTGAACTTCCACTTCGATTCCGACCTGCTTCATCGTAAGAAACATCTCAGATCTTACATCTTGCAAGCTGTCTATAGGCGGAACCGGGAAATATCCTTCCTTAGTCTTCGGGCGATAGCCTAAATTTGGCTTGCTGCTTTGTCCGCTGTTCCAGATGCCTTCATCGGAATCTATTTCATAAAAGCCAGTATTAACTGTCTGGGCGAATCTTACATTGTCGAATATGAAGAATTCATATTCCGGCCCGAAAAACGCTGTGTCTGCCAGGCCTGTTGACTTGACATAAGCTTCGGCTTTGTGCGCAATGAACCGCGGATCCCGGCGATATGATTCACCTGTGATGGGATCCTTCACGTTGCAAACGATATTCAGTGTCTTGTGAGTTGTGAACGGATCGATGAAATACCGAGCGGCATCGGGGATGAGAACCATGTCACTTTCATTGATAGCCTGAAACCCACGGATGCTTGATCCATCGAATCCGATTCCCTCGTCGAATGAATCTTCTTTCAGCTCTGTCGGTAGCATTGAAAAATGCTGCCACTGTCCCGGTATGTCGGTAAATCTTAGATCGATAATCTCGATATCGCTGTCTTTGATAAACCTTAAAAGTTTATCTGCTTCATTATTGACTTTTGTTGCGGTAGTCATATATTCCTCCTATTACTTTTTGTGTTGATGATTCTTTGTTAGTGAGAACGACTATACTTAAATGCTTTTATAACCCGCTTCACAGGCCATTGTTCCTATAGTAGCAGAACATCCTTGCAATAATCGCAATTACAATTTATCAGATCATCTAATAATTCGTCGAAACAGTTTCGGTAGAGACCATGACCGTTTGCTCTTGTCCGGAATATAGTGGTGTGCGAGTCTGTTTAGATTGAGTATGACGATCGAAAGATTATCGTCGCTGTCACGTTCCATCGCAAGTTCCACGATTTTCTGTGTAACGTCGTCTAAATTGTTTCTATCTCTTGTCAGTTGAGCAAACTCTTGATCTTCAATTACCGCCCAGACGCCGTCCGTACAAAGAATTATCATGTCGTCATTTTCAACCGGTATCTTTACAATATCCGGCTGAACAAACAACTCGAGACCAAGGCATTTACTCAAAACTGAACGCTGGTTGTGCGTACGCACTTTATCGGGCGACAATACACGCATGCGCACTAGTTCACCGACGCGGGTATGGTCGTTCGTCAAGCATGTCGCTTTGCCGCCTCGAATCAAATATGCTCGGCTGTCTCCGACATGTCCGATGTACAGATCGTGTCCCACTATGTTCACTACAGTCAATGTTGTTCCCATGCGGCCGGCTTTCATCCGTTGTGCTGCCTGGTAAACGCTTAAGTTGGCATTTTGTATGCCGACACGAAACTTTTGCAGTGGAGATACTCCACCCGCAGCATAAAATGTTTCGAAAAAAGTCTCGAGCGCTAAAGAGCTCGCGACACCACCATGCGCCAATCCGCCCATGCCGTCTGCAACGCCATACAAATGTCCGACAACTGCAGTGAGATCATCATGAGGATCGCACAGCCGGACGGCGTCCTGGTTGTCTTTACGGACAGTCCCAACGTGAGTGAAACTGTGCGACTCTATTTCAACAGTCTCGTCCGCCGTCATCGACGCTCCTTGCACGAAAATAAGTGGGAAGAGACCCGCATTCTCAATGTCTCTTCCCCGAACTAATAATTCTCCCGACATAGTCGGAATCCTTTAGATAAATGTTTCAGCAATTGCTTAATTACCAGCGTTCGATCGTTGTTCCATGGTACGTACGGACGGAACGATCTCAACACCGCTTCTGCGACTGTTCCAAACCAGATAGAACAAACTTATGGCTCCCCACCCTCCGGTTATGTAAAGCGCGAGCTTGGTGGCATCTGCTGAAACGCCGGGTGTGCCGAGTCCAATCCAGACTATGGCGACAAGCATGGCGATGTTACCAAACAGACCCAGGAAAGGCACTATTGCATGTTTCACTGCGTGAAACTCACTGCGTCCGACAAACGTGACGAATGTAAATGCGCATATTAATCCGTAAAGCGCAAATGTCCCAAGATTGGACGCCAAAGTAATTCCTGTGAGAGCGGTGACATTTAAAACTCCGATGGAGCCGATGATTGCGACAACTACCACCATTATCCACACGGCCACATGGGGAGTTGCATATTTTCCGTGCAAGGCACCGACGGGTCCGGGCATTTCCTTATCCTGTGCCATGGCGAAGCTGATACGCACGCCTGTATTCATGGAAGCTAATGTGGTACCAAGGATTGCAAGTGCGACTGTGATAGCTACGATGATCATCAACATGAAACCATTTCCGCCCAACATGGCATCACCAATCAAGCGTGTAAGATCCCCAATGGGCGCTCCGGATTGGGCCGCAGCATCCATCCCAAAATATTTCGTTCCATCCGCTCCAATGTACATGAGCTTGTCCGAAATGGCGAAATTGGCGGCAAAGTACTCGAACAGGTATGCGAATAGGCCCTGTATGACAAGGGCAAGTATTATTCCTTTCGGAATGTGTTTTCGTGGGTCAATCGCTTCCCCTGCTAGTGACGTGGATGATTCAAATCCGACGAGTATCAAAATAGCAATCGTGGATTGGAACAGCATGGCTCCGAAATTATGAGGAAGCAGCACTGCTGGACCGGAAGAGTATGCCCAGTGCGTAGCATGAAGTGGATTAGTCACGCGAAACATGATTGCCAAGATGCTGAAGGTGACCAATGAGACTAATTGGATGACGTTAATGGCAATTGCAACGTTTGTGGATCCGGTAATACCTCTAACTGCGATGAAGCCAACAATGATCGCAAAGATAATGGCCACAACAATCTGCATAGGTACTGAGAGGTTGACGCCGAACACGCCGAATATGTAAGTGACAAGTACAGACATCATGGCAACCATCACGCCGGTGTAGACCCAATAAAAGAGGTGAGCTGCCCACCCGGTGAGGAATTTTGCAATACGTCCAAAACGTTGATGAGATTTTTTCTCTCGATCGAGAAATGCTTTCTCAGCAAAGTAGTATGATCCACCGGCACCGGCTTCCGGATAGCGTCGCGCCAATTCGGAAAAAGCAAAAGCCGTCAGGAAGGCAATAATCAATGCGGCAAAAATACCGCTCCACATGTCTGTTGCTCCTCCGTTATTGGAAGCCTGAACTTGAAATGTGATCCAAAGGAATGCGCCGGGCGCTATTAGCGCCATGGCATTCACTGTGACGCCCGTCAATCCGAGCGTCTTCTTCATGGTTACTTTTTTCTCTTCAGCCATTTTTTCCTCCTAAGATTAAATCATGAATGATGTTTGTTTATAAAACTTGTGCATTTTCCTAAAACATCGTTACAAAACCGACAGTGAGTGTCGGCTGTGATGACTTTGTCGGCAAATAGTATGGAGCCACCGAGCTTTCAGACATATAAGCATTTCCGTTTGCGAAGTCATCGCGGGCTTCGATTCGTATTAGAAGCGGATCGTACGGATGATACTCATATGTCAAAGTATATTCCTGGAATGTTGCCTTCGGGAACGCAGCTCCCGTTGTGTAATCGACCGGATCGTAATACACTTCGCCGCGTAATGCTAATGCAGTCTTCAACGTCATTGCGTACCGTCCGTATAAGGCGACGCCTTTCCATTGAGCGAGACCAATCGTTGTTCCTGCTTGTCCGTAGTCAGCGTTGGCAGCAACGGAAAACGCATCGGTCACCTGCTGTGTCAAAATGAAGTCATAAACATCCCGGTCACCATTTTCCTCTGAACCGTCGGCACCTTCGTGACCCCATATTCCATTAAAGACTAAATCAGTACTCGGGGTTAAAGCATAGTTTAGTGTGGCACCGAGTGTGAGGAATTTGTTATTGTCAATAACGGAATTCCATCCATTTAGAATGTGGAGAGCAGCGGTGAAATTGCTTGTCACCGCGTATGTCAGCCGAACGCCGGTATGGTAGTACGGAATTGCGTAGGCAAACAAGTACGATCTACTATAGTTCCAGTTGCTTTGCGATGCTATCACTTCATTACCCATGTGGGTCACAAACTTTCCTACATCAACAGTGAGACCTGAACCGATCGGCACGATAACTGTTCCATAGGCTTGAAGGATATTTGCGGTTGTCGTACCGAGTCCCGCGTTAACGATGTCGTTAGTGGGCCCGAAGCCGAGTTCCACCGTGAATCCTACCGGTTGAGCTTGCTTCTGCACTTTAAGATCAGCTAGGCTCAGGGCAATCTGGTTCTCGTTGATGTCGAAGTTCCTGAGTCCATTTATACGATTTGCTGGGTCATTGAAGTTTCTTGTGTAGTAAGCATCAATGAATGCATTCCACGTAATTGGCGTAGCAGCCGGAGTAGCAGTGGAAGTTGAATCTGCCGCCAGTGCTGTGGAAGAAAAGAACATGGCTGCAAGTAGTGTAAACAGAACTAGTGATTGTTTCATGAGTGATCCTTTCAGTTTAGTTATCAGTTATTGTTATAATGCTTCCGCTTTACTTTCTTCTGTCCTAATCCGGATGGCATCCTCGACTGGCGATATAAATATCTTCCCATCTCCGATCTCTCCGGTCTTAGCAGAAAGAACGATTGCGGAAACTATCTTCTGTGCAATATTATCTGGAACAACAATGTCAAGCTTCACATTCGGGACGAAGTTTATTTCATATTCGGATCCCCGGTAAGTTTCGGTGTGGCCTTTTTGCCTTCCGACACCCTTGACCTCAGTGATGGTAATGCCGAGAACCCCGGCTGCGTCGAGCGCCTCCCGAACGTCCTCCATTTTGTGAGGTCTGATGATGGCCTCAATTTTCTTCATTTGACCACTTCCGTAACTAACGTTCTAATTACCATTTAGTGAATACTCGTAATCTCTAAATAAAGTTAACCGTTTATCGTGTAACTGATAATAAAATAAAGACTTTAAATAATCTTGTCAACTATAATTTATAGAAAACTGAGCAAAACCTTACTTATTAAGATTAATGAGGTTTTTTATTGTTTTTGCCTAATTATTTAAGGAGCCGGCGGGTTTGGCACTTCAAATTACAGCAGGATGAATGAACAAGAGAATTATATGCACATTTGCCATAATGAGGCGAGACATGGCAGCCTTCGCCGCCACACCGCAATTCTGCAAATTAAAATAGGAAGGCATCAGTTGTTTAGAATCCCGTTCCTGAACCTTTGATGCTGTCAAGACAGTATGATCGACCGAACAAAGACCCAAAACCTACTCTCCTTTCTTTGGCGAACGGCGTAAAAAGCGGGGACTTTGTCGCGGTAATCTTGGCGCCGACTCGATCAGAGGGGGATAAGTTTTACCCGACGCAATCTTTCCAGTCTCGGACGGGACAACTACGATCTGGTTTCCTTTATATTAGATGACTCGCTCGACTATGGCGACGGTCGCCTTGACATCTTCCGGATCGGACGTTCTGGCTGCGCGGAAGATTGTGGAAATGACTCGTTTTGCTTGAGACTCGGAGACTACGACTTCAATCTTTGTTTTCGGCTTGAAGTTAGGCGTGTACACGCAATTGATGCTGCCATTAGGATCCCTTGTCTCGTCAATGTCGCCCTTCCCTTCGGTCGCGGTGATTCGCCTCACGCGCATTTCAGAGAGTTCCTCGCAAACTTCCTCCAGCTCAAATGGCATTATGAAAGCTTCAAACTTTACCACTTCGAAGAAAGAATCGTCATCACATCCCTTTCTCCAAATGTATCAGAAATAAACGCAAGCTAAATCCATTTGGAATTGTAAACACGAGCTTCAGTTGTGACGTGACGGCTGTATTATTCTCATCGAGAAAAGAATCCAAAGCAATTGTCAAATCGTCGCTGTCTAATTCTGTTATAACCATTCCGTAAATGCCCATGTCACGCAACGCTTCGAAGACATCGCAAATGTTTTCGCGTCCAATAACAGCTTCTATCTTTTTCATTGTGAAGACAATATGGTTGCTGCAAAGTGTATCGTGCAATCAAAACGTTAAAAATGGAGAGATGAAAACTGTAAGGAAGATGTAAAGCCTAAATTGAACCTTCCGACTTTTACACGTCGATCGCTTATAATTTGCAGAAGCGTATCAATATCTTTTATTAAAGTCGGAAGATCGGGAGATGTCAGTTGAAATATTGTTGATGGTCTCAGGTGCGGCGGGATTTGTCGGCGCAATGAGCGGCGGGGGGCGGAGTGATTCTGTTACTGGCGCTGACATTGGGTTGTAACGGGACGAATAGGGCTCGACTATTCGATCGGCGGACTAAACCTGATTCAATTTGTTCTGAGCGATTTCCATCAAGCACTGCAGCATCATTTCAGACCGTGGCATTTCATCAATCTTGGAATCGCGACGTTGATGCTTACACCATACATCCGTGTGTCAGCTTCCATGATCTTCTTCGCATTTACAGAACGGAACTATAAATACACTGCCTTCACAGCTATTGTGTTCATCATATTAACTTACAGTCTCTTTTTACGATGAATGGCGTATTCTGACCCTGATATAATTTTCCCCGAACATTCTTGACTTTATCGTCGTGGTTGCCTATCCTACTTATGCAGGTTGTTTCGATTGCTGTTTCGTTAGGATTATGCACATTTACAAATCACACGGGAGCTTGTTATGAAAACTAAATTGCAGTCCTTAAGGTTACGGGAGATTCTCTACATTAGCGTATCCTTATCTGCGGCCGCCTTTATGTTCGACGGATGTTATGTACCCGAACAGGTCGTGGAGCTAGACAACCTTAAAGTTGACGGGCAAATCCATCAAATGCCAATTCGAGTTAACGATGGTGACATGTCCGGACATCTGCGAATAAGCCCATATCTGGAGTTCATGCCGAAGACAAATCTGACAGGCGTCCTGCAGATTCAAACCAATCAGGACATATCTCAACTGTCGCCATATGATTCCACAAGAAACTTAGATTGGAATATGCCATCATACGTCGGCGGACTCAGTTTTGATTACGGATTGTCAAAAATCCTCTCATTCTCTGCAGGAGGCAACTATTCCCAGGCCGACGGGAAACACTCTTTCGAATGGGACATGGGCTTAGGATTGTGCTTCGATGGAGAGAATGGCGCTGGAAGGATTGAAGCCGGGCTGCAGTGGCAGGATATTTCTTACGATGCGTCCTTCGACAAATATGAAGTTTACCAATATTACTCGGGAATCGATAGCGTAAAGTTCGTGGACTCGTTCGGCATAAACGGGAGTTATTCGACGGCTAATTTCTATATCAACCTCACATTAAACACGAAGTATACAACGTCGCCGATAAACGGGTTCGTAAGAATAGGATATGGCGTTACTTCGCTCCTTGATGACGGGATGTTCCCTGCCAGTCAGAACGTAGACATCTCTTCATCGACAGGGTTCATCACAGTAACTCCGGGGCTTTACTACGACATCAACAAATCGAACCGAATTATTTTAGGCTGCCAGTTTATGTCCCCGACTTCTCTCGATAATTCTAACCCGAGCTGGCTGTTTTCGCCCGTCGTCCAACTCGATTTCCTATTCTGATACCGTGGTGCTGACTTAAGCCCGCAGTGCCGTCATTGCGCACAAGGGGTGTGAAGCAGATTTGTCCGAAAACCTTTTAAAGATCAGTCTATCTTTGAAAGTCGATTGACTATATATTTATGCCGAAGATTGCCTTCACGGAAATCCCGACGGCATAAGTGATGCCGACGGCGATCAGGAGAGTGACGAAATTTGTGAGAATCCTTCTCGACATCTTCATGCCGGACAAGAATGCGATCACTGTGGATATGAATACCATCACTACAGCAGCAACGAGGAGCGGCAATACGATATTCTTTGCTCCGAGGAGCATCGGAAGGACCGGTACAGTGGCACCAAGAAGATATGAAATGCCGACGATTATACCGGATTCGGCGGCACTCGAAGTATTGCCCGCGGAATCTTGTGCGGCACCTCGGTCTGAGAATTCAACAGATGCAAAATCCTTTTTCGCTGACTCTATTCTTTCCACTTCGTTTTCCGAATCCACAGCACCATATGCTCCGGCTGCCATCGAGATCGCCCCCGCAACCGCGACTGCTATGCTTGCCGCGATTACCGCCGGCAGATTGGAAAGTGCAGCGAAAAACCCGGAGACGGCACCTAATATTTCTACGAGCCCATCATTCAACCCAAGAAAAATATCTCGAACGCGCTCGGGGTGAATGTGCCTTTCGATTGAAGACGAAACAATCTCATCTTCATGATGGAATTCGTCCTCCAGTATTTTGCGAACGGCTTCCCCCGTAGGCGTTCCTTTGTACCTATTCCAGACATCGACATACTTCCTTACACCGTAAACTTCTATGGCTTCAAGAACAAGATGGGCACCAAGAGTCCCCATGATCTTTACAACGGCAGTAAGAAACTTTAGCTTCAGCCGCCTTCTAAAATCCAGCTTCTCGACTTTTATCGAGAAAAAATCCTGCCAGAAGGTAAAATGTTTTGTCTCTGTCGGAATAAGCTCGTCAAACATCGATTTCATGTCGGAGGATGTAATCTCACGCATCGCCGTGTAAAGTGTGAGATCGAAAAGTTCATCGAGCACTAATTGTTTTCCTAAATTCTGTTCCATGGTGATACAAACCCGTCAAATTTTGGTTGTGAAAATTGATGCACAAATGTATTTCAATCGCGCATTATATTATGAAAGGTAGTTCGAGAATACAAACCATATCGGAACTTGAAACAGCTAAAATTGTTAGCCACAGTGGAGGAGTTTATATGAGTAAACAACACAGAATTATTACGTTCACAATGATTGCGGCGCTTTGTTTACCTGCAACTGCCTTTGCCTGCGCCTGCGGTTGTAATGTGTTTTCGGTCGGTTCAAGATGGATGATGCCTATTTCAGCTGGATATAGTCTATCGCTTGTTTACAATTATATGGATCAGACTGAAGACTGGAATAATTGGGCCGGCGCGCCTGCGGGCTTAAACGATGATAAGCAGATACGCACCAGTTTTTATACTCTCGGCTTCCAAGATATGATAAACAGAGAATGGGGCATCATGGTCCAGGCCCCAATCTGGAACAGATATTTCAAAACTATCGACGATGATGGAGATATTGCATCAGTCGATCACGTGGCGCTCGGCGATGTAAAAGTAATGGGGATGTATACGGGACTGTCTGAGGATATGTCGACCGGGATCCAATTCGGACTAAAACTCCCCACCGGACCGTTCAACGAGTCCCTTATGGACAGGGATACTCAGATTGGCAGTGGAACTACAGACCTTCTTCTTGGGGGTTATCAGATGGGTCAGGAAAACGGTTGGGGATGGTACGCACAGGCGTTGTGGCAGCATGCATTTAACTCTCGTGAAGGCTACCGCCCGGGAGACAGTTTTGATTTCAGTGTCGGGGCACACTACGATAACTTATTAGATAAGTACAAAATCGTGCCGATGCTGCAGCTCATTGCTTCATTCCGGGGCGTTGACAGCGGGGTGAACTCGGACCCGGAAGATACAGGTTATGACAGACTTTATGTTTCACCAAGCCTTCAAGTAAATGTGAGTCAGGAGATCAGGCTATACGGGGACCTGAGAATTCCGGTCGTAACGCATGTGAGAGGTTACCAGCTAATTGCGCCGTCACTTCTCAACACAACGCTGAGCTTCAATTTCTGAAATGCAAATCTATTCAATTCAGATCGATGCAGAGTGCGTTGTTGACGAAGTGAAAGCATGCGGATGAATTTCATACCCCCGCTCATCCATGCCTGTCAACTTACAGCCAGCACCCTTCTTCCTGCCAACAATGATTTGCGAGAGCGGATGGTTATTAGGGGGTTCATTTCAAATTTATGATTTGATCTTCAAAGATTTTTCTAAAATGGAACCCGTAGATGCAGAAAGTGATCGCCATCGGAAAAAGCCTCGGTCGAGTGAAGAGCGACCAGAAGAATAATTTCCAATAACAAACTCTTTCCTTCTCGATTATTCCCAGACGAACGATCGACCTGAAGAGTGCCCTTATGTCGGTCAAATTCAAACGGAATGCTTTCGGCTGCGGCGGTTTGTAATCTCTCATGAAGTTTCTTATGCGCTCGTAATATTGCTGCGGCGAGTAAATCCTCTTGACAACGGATTTGTACCCTTTTACAAGCGCCTCGCGGCTCATCTTCGGAATAAAGTTCATCGAGAAATCGGTATTATCACCCGAAAACACCCGGAGCAGCCTTCCCTCTTTCATCAATCTTTGATAAAGCTTCGTCCCTATCGGCGCATTCAGCAATCCGACCATGGCAGTCACGATACCTGTCTCTTGTATAAATGCCGTCAACCTATCGAAAATGGATGCCGGGTCCATATCAAACCCAAGGATGAACCCGCCCTGCACCTGCATACCGAATCTCTGAATCTTCTTTATGCTGGCAACGAGATCCCTTCGCTTATTCGGAATTTTCTTGCATTCTTCCAGACTCTCCTCGTTTGGAGATTCTACGCCGACAAAAACAGTATTGAATCCCGCTTGCACCATGAGCGTCATGAGCTCTTCATCATCCGCGGAATTCAGTGAAACTTCGGTGTTGAAATAAAATGGCCGCCTTTTCTCTGCCATCCATTCGATGATCCGCGGAAGGATTTCTTTCTTCAGCTTGTTTCTATTCCCTACAAAATTATCGTCAACAAAAAACACGCTCGCTCTCCAGCCATGCTGGTACAAACTATCGAGCTCTGCGATGACCTGTTCTTTTGATTTGGTTCGAGGAACACGACCGTATAAAACGGTTATATCGCAAAATTCACAGTCGTACGGACAGCCTCGCGAATATTGGATATTCATCGAAGCGTACTTTTTGAAATTGATGAGATCCCACTGAGGTATCGGTGTCCCGGTGATGTCCGCCCACTCGGCGGTCGTGTAAACATGACGAGCCTTCCCCTCAGCCAGATCCGCAAGAAATGGGTTTAATGTAATCTCCGCCTCGTTCAACACCAGGTGATCGAACGTCATTGAATTCATCGTGGTGTGCCGTAAACAGCGGACCGCCCGCCACAATTTTTCTTCCGAGTTTCTTGCATCGAACGATAATCTCCTTCGCCGATTCTTTCTGGACAGACATCGCGCTTATAAAGACATAATCCGACCAGAGGATATCATCGTCACATAATTGATCCACGTTCAGATCCACAACTTTTTTTTGCCATTCCCTCGGAAGCATCGCCGCAACAGTGAGCAACCCCAAAGGCGGGAACGCCGCTTTCTTTGAAATGAACTTCAGCGCATGCCTAAAACTCCAGAATGTATCCGGATAGTGTGGATAAGCCAGGAGTATTTTCATATTACAACCTAATTTTTCCATTCAAGGTAATGAGCGCCTACCTGCCTTACAATGGAAGAAGTGGCGCCCATTCGTTCGACGATCGCAGGTAAGCAGTCGCACCAGAGGCACATGCGCTTCAGGCTCAAAGTTGTAATACTTAAGTAGCTTGCGTAAACTTGCACTTATAGAAATATTCACCGGTGAAATTCTCAGGCTACGCCTAAGAACCAATTGGCTCAACGGGAGAATTGCTCCTTGGATCCTGAAAGGGATAAATTCTAAATGGTTTAATCAAGCTCCATTGCCGAAACTCAAATGCTCTAAATCTGAAAACCTAATCGAAAAATATTTTTGGTTATTATATGTCTGGCAAAACTCGAAATGATATCACCGCTAAATACACAATTTAGAATTCTAACTATCACCGAATGAATAATTAGTGCGGTTCTGGGCCTGAGGCTTTTGTGCCTCTGACGAGTGGCCTCATATTATTGCGAAAGGGACAATCTCCAACTTTTTCCCTTGACAAATTCATGCATGTATATTACATTACTTTGTAATGCAAAGTACTTTACAAACGGAGGATGAAGATGGATCAGCAAAGCGCAATTGAGGAAATAGCCCTTATAAGAAGAATTATAGAAGAAAGCAGGGAGTTTACATTCAACATTGGAAAGAACATTATCGTTTGGGGAATTTTGATAAGCGTCGCTATTTTCGCGTCCTTTGGGGCGATAGTGGCAGGCTACCCCGGCATGAACTTATGGATTTGGGTTGTAATGATCGGTGCCGGATGGGTATTCTCCATCATCACGGGAATCTGCAAGAGGTCAATTCCAGAGAATATCGGCGTCAGAATTATTTCAACCGTATGGACAAGCTGCGGTATCGCAATGACAATACTTGGATTTGCAGGAATAACCTCGGGTGCAATCGAAGACTGGGCCATTGCCCCGGTAATAGCAACTCTCATGGGTACGGGTTTCGCCGGCACAGCATTCGTCCAGAAATCAAGATGGGTAAAGTACGTGGCAGTGGCATGGTGGCTCGGAGCTCTCTTAATGTTTTTCGTAAAGAGCTACGAGGCGCTTCCAATATTCGGAGTAATGATGATTCTCTTCATGGTTGTTCCCGGGATAGTATTCCATACGCAATGGAAAAACAACCAGACAACTGCTAAAGTAAAATGACTGACTTCGATTATAAACAGCTAGACGACACACTTCAATCCAGAATTAGAGTTGCAATTATGGCGGTGCTGGTGAGCGTCGTCGAGGCAGATTTCAATTTTCTAAAGGATGTGGTGAAGGCGACCGACGGCAACTTGAGCACTCACCTGAGAAAGTTAGAAGATGCCGGCTACATATTCATAAAGAAAAAGTTTGTCGAGAGGAAGCCACAAACCAGCTATAAGATGACCGAAAAAGGAAGGCGCGCTCTCGACGAACACATTAATGCACTGGAAAGATTCCTCAAGAAGTGATTTCCATACTACAATTTAACGGCAGCTGTCGATTTCCAACTTTGCCAAACGACTGTATCCAGTTTGAACAAGGATTTCACTCAGAAGGAGTATGTTAATTTTGAATGTAAACCGCTTCAAATACCGTGTAAATATGCGGAAAATAGCCCTTGACAACGTAACAATGTTATGTTATATTACGTAAGAGGTTATAAGAAATGCTAAATGATCTAATATCAAAGAAAGATTTGCTTGACATGACAGGGATATCCTACGGACAGCTCTACAGATGGAAAAGAAAAGCATTGATACCTGAAGATTGGTTTATACGCAAGTCCACATTCACCGGTCAAGAAACGTTCTTCCCCCGTGACAAGATTCTATCGCGCATCGACAAGATAAAGAATATGAAAGAAGATGCTTCTCTTGATGAGCTCGCAGACATCCTTTCTCCCAATCCTGCCGATGTCCACTCCGACAAGTTCGAATTGATAAATGAAAAGATAGTCTCGGAAGCGGCGGTCAATAAATTCATAGAAACTTTTGGTGAGACCGGCTCCTTCGATTTCGAGAAGACTCTCTTCATTTACATTCTCGACAAGTTGCTCCAATCGGGTGAGATCAGTTTAGACGAAGGAAAAAACCTGCTCAACATTCTCGACGAACACTACCCCGCCTTCGAAGGAAAGAATTGTGATTTGATATTCATCCGGAAGTTAGGTGTCTCGACTTGCCTCATCGTCTCCTCACCGAACCAGATCCAGTTTGAATCCAGCACAAAAATAATCAGCCGCCTGAATATTTCAAATTGTATAGAAGAACTGAAATCGAAACTAGCTAACGGAGAAATAGGAAATGGAAAAAAACAAGAAAAATGATCTGCGAATAAACGGCCTCGGCAGCTCTTCCGGTGGGAATTACAATTTTGTGCAGATAAATGGCAAAGGAGATGTAAATGGCGACCTTGATTGCGACGATCTCCAAATAAACGGTTTAGGCTGCATTCACGGAAATGTGAAAAGCGGAAGCGTGAAAGTGGCAGGCAAATCCCAGATCGCCGGAAATCTTAAAGGTGAAGAAATCATAATTGACGGGATGGCTGAAATCAGCGGGGGCGTATCGGCAGAAAAGATTGAGAATCGTGGTATGTTAAGAATAAGCAAAGACTGCGGCTCAGAAACATTCAGATCACAAGGCGCATTCACTATCGGCGGGCTGCTCAATGCAGGCAAAATAGAAATCGAAACCTATGCTGCATCCAGAGCGAGAGAGATCGGCGGAGAAGAAATTGAGATCAGAGCGGGTGACGCGTTCGGCTTTAAAAAATTCATAAGCTCGATTTTCCCCCGGTTACAATTGAACAGCGGCCTTTCCGCCGAAGCCATAGAAGGGGACAATCTTTATCTCGAGAACGTGTCTGTGAAAGTGGTGCGCGGAAGAGATGTAAACATTGGACCCGGCTGCGAGATCGATAAAGTCGAATACAAAAATACTTTTCATCAAGACCGCAAATCATCCGTAAAAGAAAACAAGAAAGTTTAAGTAAAAGGAAAACTCAGATGAGGACCCAAACACGAACGGATCTCAGAATTATTGGTGACAACAGCGCCACAGGCGGTTCGTACAACAATGCGAAAATAATCGGCGAGAGCGTTATCAATGGCAATTTGGATTGCCTGAACTTCAAATGCGTCGGCAGCTCGCGAATCGAAGGCAACATGAAAGCCAATCACGCAAGAATAGTCGGCTCCGTTTCCATAACCGGCTCATTGGAAACCGACGACATCCGGATCGCCGGAAACGTCGATACAAACGGCGATGTGAAGGCAGCAAACCTTCTTTTAACAGGTGGGCTGGACATAAAGGGTGGAGTGAAATCCGGCAACATCAGGCTGACAGGATATTCCACAATAAAAAGAAACTGCGAAGCTGAGACGTTCAGATCGGAGGGCCCTCTCAACATCGGCGGATTGCTCACCGCGGATGACGTGGACATTAGAATTCACAGCCGCTGCAGAGTCTCAGAGATCGGGGGCGAAAGGATATGCGCAAGAAGGGGACACTATTCAAAATTGAGAAACATAATAAAGTCGCTTTTCATACCCGCCGATTATTTCAAAGGAGAACTCGTAGTAGACAGCATCGAAGGCGATGATATCCGGTTGGAAGATACTAAGGCAAGAACAGTTCGCGGAAAAAACGTTGTGATCGGAGAGGGATGTGAAATCGATTCGCTGGAATATACCGGCGAGTGTCGAATCAACGGAAGATCTATGGTTAAGGAAAAAAAGAAAGTGCAGTGAACAAAAGAGAATCTGTTCAGGTTAGAAATACAAGGAGGAATCGACATGATGAGATTTGTGAGACGTTTTAATGATATCGGCATTAATGGATTTCAGGCGAAATGGTATGACAGAGATTCACGTAACCATAGGATAAACGAATTCAAAAATACTGCGCTCAAAGTTGCAAAACATATCGGAGATGGCGCATCTGTGCTTGAGATTGCTCCGGGTCCTGGATATCTCGCTATCGAGATCGCAAAACTCGGGATGTTCAAAATTGTCGGCATGGATATCAGCGAAGACTTTGTCAACATTGCCCGGAAGAACGCAAAAGAGGCGTGCGTCGATGTCGAATTTCAGCAAGGCAACGTGTCCAATATGCCCTTCACCGATAGTACATTTGATTTCATTGTCTGCACAGCCGCTTTCAAAAATTTCAAAGACCCGGCTATGGCATTAAATGAAATGCAGAGAGTGTTAAAGAAAAACGGCACGGTTTTGATAATAGATATGAATAGGAACATTTCCACTCGTCAAATAGGCGATTGTGTAAAAGAAATGAATTTGAAACCAATTGCGGCGTTCTCGATGAGGTAAATCTTTAGGGTACTTAGAAAGGCTGCCTATTCTAAAGATGAATTGATCAGCCTAATTTCCAAAACAGCATTTGAAGAATATGATATTAAAGAGAGCGGAATCGGTCTTGACATATATCTGCACAAGTAATAGTGAATCCGTTAACATCTCAAATATTGTCAAGGCCCGGATTGAGACAATGTAAGCGCCTTTGTCAAATTTTATGAGAAAAGGAACAACATACGGCTCTTTTAACAGTAATGATTCCTTAGCGGTAACTTAATGGAACAATATTGGATTGTTTTCGTTCGTCATTATAAGTTGAGGAGACTCGTTTTTGAAACAGGAAAGATATTTTGTGTCATTCAACCTTGAGGACCACCATGAATACAGGCATTCATAAGCCGCAGACGCAATTGACAGACTTGTTCATCTTGCGTACAAACATAGACAAAAAATCGGAGTTCCTGAGCTTGAAGCGCGACTTACAAGCAATACCAGGCATATTTATCTGCACAATCGATCTCGAGGATCGCGACAGGGTCTTGCGCGTCGAGTGTGAGAACTTGGAAATCGACAAGATTGTTAGTGAAGTAAACGGCCACGGCTTCTTCTGTGAAGAGTTGGAGGACTGATGCGAAAATTCCTAAAACGAAAAAGAGGCTGAAGTGGAAACAAAGAACGCAGACTTGTCTGCATTGAGGATTGACAGATCAAAACAAAAGGAGAACCCGGGATCGGGTAAAGGTACAAAAAAGCTTTTCACCGTCGGCGTGCCGGTGATTCTTTTACTTGTCGCGGCGATCGCTGTGTCGAGCAGTTTTCTTGATTCGCCGACAAAAGTGAGTGCGGTGACTGTTGCCTTGCAATCACAGTCACAGACAGACGCCTTGCTCACTGCCAGCGGCTACGTCGTGGCACAAAGAAAAGCTGCAGTTGCCTCGAAAGCGACCGGACGGTTGGTTTATCTCGGAGTCGTCGAGGGCGATAAAGTGAAGGAAGGACAGATTATTGCACGAATTGAAGATGACGATGTAAGAGCACAGCTCAATGAGGCGAAGGCAAATCTTGAATTAAATGAGGCATCTCTGGCCGATGCAAAGTGGAATTACGATCGGAATCAACATCTGATGAAGTCGGGCTCGATCACCGAGTCGGTTTTTGAGAGTGCGGAGACTCAGTACAGGAAGGCACAAGCTTCCGTTGACGTAGCAAAAGCAAATGTTGAGGGGGCAGATGTTGCTCTCGAAAACACGATCATTCGCGCCCCATTCGACGGTACAGTTTTGACGAAAGATGCCGATGTCGGTGAGATCGTGGCACCCATGGCAGGCGGAATTAATTCGCGAGGAGCTGTTGTGACAATTGCCGACATGACTTCGCTTCAAGTGGAGGCGGATGTTTCCGAATCGAACATCGAGAAAGTGAAACCCGGACAGGATTGTCAAATTACTCTCGATGCGTACCCCGACATTCAGTATGAAGGATATCTCGCTAAGATCGTGCCGACTGCAGATCGTGGGAAAGCTACGATAACGGTGAAAGTCGCGTTCAAAAAATACGATAGCCGGGTCCTGCCGGAAATGAGTGCAAAGGTTCTATTCCTGAAAAGTGATAAACCGAATGCGCCTGCCATAAATTATGACAGCCCTGCTCTCGTTGCTCCATCCACAGCGGTTGTGATGAGAAATAACAGACAAGTAGTATTTAAGATAAAAGACGGCATTGCCGTTGAGACACCCATCATCCTGGGAAAAAGTTCCGGAGGATATATGGAGATAAAATCCGGGCTGAAAGATGGCGACCAGCTTGTTGATTCGCCGGGTAATCAAATTAAGGACGGCGAGAAAGTAAGCGTGAAGCAGTAGCCGGATAAACATGGGAAATGAGAGGATGGGGAGTCGGAAGTAGAGCCATGCGCGAAGCCAAGGGAAGTCGGACAGCACGATTCGTAGCGTTCAACCGGGCACTCGGAAATCTTGCACCGGCGGTGCCGGGATTTTCCGATCCCATTGCAGAGAAGCTTCTTCCCGAGAATTGGACAAAACGAATTGCGAATATTAAGAAAAAGCTCGAGCATTCGCCATCCGCTTCTGTTTATCCATTGTGGTACACTCTTTGGTTCAGTGGAATGGGTATTTTTAATCAATACCGAACGGTTGTATTGGATCGTGCCATCAAATCAGCACTTCCCTTCGACCAAATGGTCATTCTTGGAGCAGGCTTTGACAGCCGGGCATGGCGGTTGAATGAATTAAAACAGGCTGTAATATTTGAAGTGGATCACCCCGATACGCAAGAGTTGAAACGCGCTCAGTCAAAGGAAATTCATCCGGTTGCGAAAGATGTGCACTTCGTCCCTATGGATTTCTCCAGCGATGATCTTTCAATTTCTCTCGACCGCGCGGACCATGATCCGTCGAAAAGTACCCTCTGGCTATGGGAAGGTGTCACAATGTATTTGCGAGCGCAAGATGTTGGCCGGACGTTATCTGCGATGGCGGACAGATCGACTACTGGAAGCAAAGTGGTACTGACTTACATGTCGAAAGAGAACGGGAAGGTGCCTCGAAGTCTGTATCTCTATATATTAGGAGAACCTGTGCGTTCAGCTTATCTGCCGAAGGAAATTGCAAGTCTCGCTAAAACTGCCGGTTGGACAGCGGTTTTAGATTCGGGAATCGTGGAATGGCAATCCGACTTTCCCAGCACTGCACCTTTGAGCAGGAAAAACGCCGGCATCCAGTGGTATGAGAGGATATGGTCGGGAAAACGGTGATCGCGAATTCAAGATTATGTGTGAATGATCAGGGGAATTTTTAAACTAACTATGGAGAAGCAATGCCAAACCTTATCGAGATAAAAAGCGTGACAAAATCTTACCGGCGAGACAGCATTGAAGTCCCGGTATTGAATAATATCGATCTCAATGTCCCCGACGGAGAATTCCTGGCGCTGATGGGTCCTTCAGGATCAGGCAAGACGACTCTACTGAACTTGATTGCCGGAATCGACAAACCTACGTCCGGTGAGGTCGTTATAAACGATACAGACATCTCGAGATTAAGCGAGTCCGCTCTTGCAAAGTGGCGATCGTCGAACATCGGTTTCATATTTCAGTTCTATAATCTGATTCCGGTGCTGACCGCCTACGAAAACGTTGAGCTGCCGCTTCTTCTTACAAATCTCTCGAAAGCCGAAAGAAGAAAGCACGTCGAAAGCGCCCTCACCATCGTCGGCCTGGCAGACCGAATGGATTTTTATCCGAAACAGCTCTCAGGCGGGCAGGAGCAAAGAGTAGCTATCGCTCGAGCGATCGTCACAGATCCGGTACTTCTCATTGCTGACGAGCCGACCGGAGACCTGGACAAAAATTCGGCGGAAGAAATAATGACGCTTATGCAAAGACTAAACTCTGAATTCAAGAAGACGATCGTGATGGTAACCCACGATCCTCATACGGCTGGAAAAGCAAAAGCGCTGCGCCACCTCGAAAAAGGTGATCTGGTAAAGGAGTAACCATGAAAGTACTAAAGCTGATTATAAAGAATGTGTTTCGACATAAACTGAGAACCACTCTGACTATTATCGGATTAGCCGTTGCGGTCACTGCTTTCGGTCTCATTCAAACGGCCGTTTCGAGCTGGAATTCGGGCGTCGAGGCGTCGCAGGTTCACAGGCTTGTCACACGCGACGCGGTAACGATCATCAACCCTCTCCCCTATTCCTATTTGGAAAAGATACAACAAGTTCCGGGAGTAAAAGAAGTGACGTACATGAACTGGTTTGGTGGTACATACATCGACGAGAACCACTTTTTTGCGCGCATGGCATGCGATCCGCAAACTCTCTTCGACGTTTACCCGGAGTACCTGATCAGGAATAATGAGTTGAAGGATTTTCAAGACCAGGGCAATGCCTGCGTAGTCGGAAGTGCACTCGCCAAACAATACAATTTCAAGCTCGGTGATGTAATTACGCTTAATGGAGACATTTATCCCGGTAGTTGGGAGTTTGTCGTTCGCGGCATTTATACTCCTAAGTTCAAATCTACCGATGCCACTCAGTTGTTTTTCCATTGGAGTTACCTGAATGAGAAGGTCAAACAGGATTTCCCAACGCGTGCCGATCAGGTAGGATGGTACATCGAAAGAATCGACAACGGCGCGAATGCAGGTATAATCTCAAGGAACATCGACGCATTGTTCGCCAATTCTCCCGCAGAAACAAAAACCGAAACCGAACGCGCTTTTCAACAAAGTTTCGTATCATCCTCCGGCGCAATCATAAATGGCATGCATTACATGTCATTTATTATCGTAGGAATAATAATGCTGGTACTCGGCAACACCATGATAATGTCGGCCAGAGAACGGACAAGGGAATATGCGGTCCTTAAAGCTCTCGGTTTTTCCGCACAGCATCTGATTGGATTGATCCTCGGAGAATCGCTTTTCATTTCGGCTATCGGCGGAGCACTTGGCATATTTCTGACATTTGGCGCGGTAAATGGAATGGGAGATAACATTCCGAGGAGCTTCTTCCCTGTTTTTGAAGTGGAACCGACAAATCTGATGCTCGCAATAATTGCGGTTATCATCGTCGGGATAGTGGCGGCAATATTCCCGATTCGCCGCGCGCTCACAACGAGAATTGCAGATGGATTAAGGTTCGCAGGATGAAGAACCATGATGCATGGGGCAAAGCGCAAAGAAATTATCCATCCGCCATGCCCTTTTCGCTCCGTCTATCTTATGAACGACCTCTGGCTTTTACATTTCAATAATGCAATCAGGAGATAACGAAAAATGAGTGTACCATTTAAATACATGATTAAGAATTTCGGAAGGAGAAGGCTCTCCACTGTCATCACCCTTGCTGGAATCACACTTGTAATTTTTGTATTCACGGCTGTTTTGATGATGGCTAACGGCGTGAGGAAGACACTTGTCGCAACCGGGAATCCCGACAACGTTGTGATTACTAGAAAAGGATCTAACGGCGAGATTTCGAGCATTATCTTAGGCGAGACGCAGAATGTGGTAGCTACCCTTCCATACATCGCAAAAGCTCCCGACGGCGCTCCTGCAATTTCATATCAACCCGTCGTTGTTATTGATCTTACCACTCCCGACGGTGCCATGAGCAACGTGACTGTTCGCGGCGTAACCCGGCAAACATTCTACATTCACCCAAACGTAAAGATCGTCGAAGGAACAATGTTCAATCCGTCTCTGCGAGAAGTTATCGTCGGCGAATCAGTCGCCAAGAGATACCCGGATGCAAAAATCGGCGGCAAGATTAAATTGGCCGGAGACTACTGGAAAGTGGTTGGGATTTTTTCAAGCGACGGGAGCGGGTTCGATTCGGAGATTTGGTGCGATTACCGGCAGATCCAGCAAGCGTTTCACAGGGGAAGCAGCTGCTCATCCATTACGCTAATGCTGGATAATCCTTCAGACTATGACAAATTCAAAAATGCATTCCTCGCAGACAAACGTCTTCAGCAATTCGAACCCCTGCCCGAGCAGCAGTACTTTGCCTCACAATCGGAGACGCTCTCCGCCTTCATACGAGTGATCGGAATTTTTGTCACGGTGATATTCAGTGTGGGTGCGGCGATAGGAGCCATGATAACTATGTATGCCGAAGTAGCCAACAGGACAAAGGAAATCGGAACGCTGCGTGCGCTCGGATTCAGCAGGAGAAGTATCCTGACTGTATTTCTTTTTGAAGCGATTCTTATCTCCATGGCAGGAGGAATAATCGGAATCGTGCTTGCCTCATCACTCCAGTTCTTCTCGGTATCCACCATGAACTTCAACTCCTTCGCGGAGCTGACCTTTAACTTTGCCCTTTCACCGGCCGCCATAATAGCTTCGCTTGCGTTTGCGGTGCTCATGGGAATATTCGGAGGCTTCTTCCCTTCTGCGCGCGCGGCAAGGCTAAACATCGTGAACGCCTTGCGCGGCGAATAGCTTTTCGCGTTCCCGGCCGACTGAATCAACGAATTGTAAAAGGATGACAGAGAGATTAAATTCTCTCTGTCATTTTTCAGTTGAAACAATCGTAAGCTATCACCATGAAAAGATTCATTTTCCTTCTCCTGCTTTCATCCCCAACAATAATTTTCGCACAAGATCCTTCCCACTACAATTGGGGACCGTCTACAAAAGCCGATTCGCTTCGCGGGTACTTATCACCGCTTCGAACTTGTTACAAGGTTATCTATTACCACCTCGAACGTTCTCGATCAATCCCGATTCCGAATCAATCCAGGGCTCCAACACCATCGTGTTTAAAGTCGATTCTTCGTTCGACAAAATGCAGGTCGATCTCTTTGCCAACATGAATGTCGATTCCATAATAGATCAAGATGGAACGCGACTGAGTTTCTCCAGAGAATTCGGAGCCGTGTTTATTAATATGCCGCGACAATTGGGGAAGGACACGATACATCAAATCGTATTCTACTATTCCGGAAAACCTCAGATCGCCGTGAACCCGCCATGGGACGGCGGCTTTATCTGGAAGAAGGACAGTCGAGGGAATCCGTGGGTGATGGTTACTTGCCAGGGAACAGGCGCAAGCCTTTGGTGGCCGAACAAAGACCATCAAACAGCCAAGCCGGACAGCATGCTTCTCAGTGTCACTGTCCCAAAGGGTCTGGAGGATATTTCTAATGGAAGACTGAGAAGCAAAGTGGAACTGCCAAACGGCGAAAGGCTATGGAACTGGTTTATCAGTTATCCAATCAATAATTATAATGTCACTATCAACATCGGCAAGTATGCGCATTTCAGCGACGTATATACTAGCAGCGATAGCAGTAAACTCACTCTCGATTATTATGTAATGCCCGAGAACCTGCAGAAAGCTAAGAAGCAATTCGAACAGGTTAAGACGATGCTGGCATGTTATGAAAAATATTTCGGAAAGTATCCGTTCTATCGCGACGGATACAAGCTCATCGAGTCGTCGCATAACGGGATGGAACACCAAACTGCGGTCGCTTACGGCAATCATTATTTGCTCGGCTATGAAGGAAGAGCAAGTTCCGCAGTCGGGTTAAATTTCGATTTCATCATTATCCACGAAAGCGCACACGAATGGTGGGGCAACAGCGTCACGGCAAAGGATCTTGCCGATATGTGGATACACGAAAGCTTTGCCTCGTATGCCGAAGCGCTTTATGTGGAATATAACTGGGGACGCAAGGCATCTCTGGAATACATCAATGGAAAGATACAAAACGCCAAGAACGACGAGCCGATAATCGGGCCGTACAACGTGAACCATGAAGGATCGAGCGATATGTACGACAAAGGTCAGCTTGTCTTAAATACGCTTCGCGACGTGATTGACGATGACACGTTATGGTTTTCAATCTTGAAGGGTTTTCAACAAGAATACGCGTACCAAACCGTGGATGCTGACGAAGTAGCGAAGTACATCGATGCGCGAACGGGCACAAACTACAAATATTTATTCGAGCAATACTTGCGCTATACGCACCCGCCGGAGTTCTTTGCTATCGTAACCATGAAAGGAGATTCGACCTACGTGCGCTACAAGTGGAATGCGGACGTGAATGATTTCCGGATGCCGATTAAGGTTACCACCATCAAGGATCATTTCGCGTTCATTTATCCCACAACGGAATTCCAAACCATGACTGTGACTAATTTAGACCCGAAGGATTTCAAAGTCGATGAGGATGAATTCTACTGCAAAGTGAAGATATTTAGATACTACATCGATCCGAACAGCAGCGCAAAAATATTCTGATTTGATATTTACACAATCAGAACCGGCACCATCCATCTATTGCTGCTGCTGACCGGCGAACGACTCTACGTCGATCTCCGGTGACGCCATCCCCTTCGACAATTTCACTTGCGTTAAGTCGTCGAACTGCTGGCCGTCTTCGTAACCAATCGAAACATAAACCGACAGGGATTCACGCGCCGGGCCTTTGAATGTCCCTTTCACGGGAGTGCACTCCGCGAAGTCTTTTCCCACAGCAAGCTTCACATGTTTATCCGTCACCCAGACATTATTTGTCGGATCGATGCCGGTCCAGCCATGTCCCGGGATGAACGCTTCGACCCATGCATGCGTAGCCCCTTCGCCTCGGAGTCCTTTCTTGTTCGGACAGACATAGCCGCTCGCATACCGGCATGGGATGCCGGCCATTCGCAGGAGTTCGAGCGTGATATTGGCAAAATCCTGGCAGACACCTGCTTTCTGCTCCAGAAGTTCGTCAACGGTCGTTTGAATGTCAGTTATACCTTTATGATATTCGAAAGTCGTATTGACCAGCTCACTACAATCTTTTATCGTTTGTGCGATACTCTTGTCCGGGTCGAAGATTTGTGCTACGAGCTTATTCATAACAGCGGTTTTCTTCAAGGGCTTCGGCGCAGATAGTTCGAGCAAGGCAAGATTGTTCTTCGAAGCATCGAGAATGTCTTTCCGGTAGGAATCGAAAGGAATCTTTTCAATGCTGTTTCGTATCGTTCGCACGACAAATCTGCTGTCTATCTGAATTTCCCGGTGAGGCCCGAGAAGGTTGAACACACCGGACCGGTTTCCCCAGTAATCGAGGTAATGAAACACCGGCGGGCTTCCGGTGATCACCAACTCATGATGGAGCACTTCCTGCACAGGCGAGGAGTAAGGGTACAGCTTTATCTCGTTCACGCTCTCTCTGACCGGCCTATCGTACTCGTACTTCGTGATATGATGAATTTTAAATATCGGCACACATCCTCCTTACGCGTATGCAAAATAAGTGCTGGCAAAAAGCCGTGCGAAGCCGTTCAATTGCTGGCGCATCGAATCGAGGTAATTCTTAAGTCCTTCCTTCTCGACCAGCGAGATCTCGCCGAATTTCACCGCGCTGTTGATCCTCTTGAACGCTTTTAGCAGCTGCGCACTCCCTTCGACGGGATTGGACGCCGCGATCTCATCCAGGTATCTGCCCGTGTGATCCAGAGAGTAGTTCAATGACCGTGGGAAGTTTCCACTCAGCAGCACCTGCTCTGCCACGTTATAATTATAGCGCTGGTTTCGGTAGGTTTTGAGAAACATCTCATATCCCGACAGCGAGAGAAGCAGGCTGCGCCAATACAAAATGTCCTGGTCGTTCGCCAGGTCGAAGCCGATATTCTTGTAAAAGAAGCAGGCAAAATCCACCGTCAACAAACTGCGCTCTATGTGCTTTCCGACGTTCATGAAATTCCAACCTTCACCTCGGGGCATTGTACTGTCCGTCAAGCCTGAATACAGCTCCCTGTTAGTCATCAGGGTTTCAATAAAGTTCAGCGCGCCGGAACCGGCGAGCTGCTGCGAAAGGTTTGCCTGGTTGATAAGATGGTAGAGCTTATTGATCTGTTCCCACACTTCTCGCGTGATGTGGTCCTGCGTGCCGCGGGCGTTTTCTCTCGCACGTGTTATCAGCACTTTGAGAGAATTGACATTCTCAGTATCGAGGAAAAGATATTGCAATGTCCCCGCTCTGTCGTTCTTCAGAGAATCAAAATGATCGGGAGATAGCCGCGTGAAGATTTCAAGCGATGGAGACCAGGTCGGTATGCCGAGTTTTATATTGTCAAAGGAAAGGACATAACTCGTCCTCACCATCCGGAGCATTCCATCCGCCCGCTCCATATAGCGGTTCATCCAAAACAGAGAATCGGCTATTCGACTAAGCAATTTTCTTTATTACTCCTTTGTTTCTCGTTCTGCGTATCCGTACATCCTCGAACGGTGCATTTAATCAATCACCCATGTGTCCTTGCTCCCGCCGCCCTGAGACGAGTTCACCACTAACGATCCTTCCTTAAGCGCCACGCGCGTCAGCCCGCCGGGAACAATCTCGATGCCGGAAGGTCCGCAGAGAGCGTAAGGCCGCAAGTCCACGCGCCGCGGCTCCAGCCTGCCGTCGATAAAACATGGCACAGTAGATAATTGAATAATCGGCTGACCTATGTAGTTCCTCGGATTCCTGGCCACATCCGCTTTCATCTTTTTAATTTCTTCATCGCTTGCCTTGTCGCCCATTAACATTCCGTAGCCGCCCGATTGATTTGTCTGCTTGACAACCATCTTATGGAGATTTTTAAAGACAAGCTCCCGCTCGTCATTGTCCTGCATATGGTACGTCGGCACGTTCGGCAAAATCTGATCTTCGTTGAGATAAAACTTGATCATCGCAGGCACATACGAATAGATCGCCTTATCGTCCGCGACGCCGTTCCCCACCGCATTCACTATCGCGACATTCCCTTTGCGATACGCGCTCATCAATCCGGGTACACCCAATGCGCTGTCGGGCCTGAACACCAGGGGATCGAGAAACTCGTCATCGACCCGTCGATATATGACGTCCACCTGTCGGAGCCCGGCCGTAGTCTTCATGAAGACCTTGTGGTCGTCGATTACAAGGTCTCTTGCTTCGACAAGCTCGATTCCCATCTGGCGCGCGAGAAAAGTATGCTCGTAATATGCGGAGTTGAACGGGCCGGGGGTCAGCAGCACGACGGTGTTGTCACGCGAGGGCTGAGGAGAAAGAGAGACGAGGATATCGTGAAGGATCAGCGGATAGTTCGTCACCATCTTTACGTGCGCGCCCGCGAAAAGGTCGGGGAAAATCCTCTTTGTGACGTCGCGGTTTTCCAGCATGTATGATACGCCGGACGGAGTGCGAAGGTTGTCCTCAAGCACATAGAACGTTCCGTCTTCTCCCCGGATAAGGTCTATGCCTGCGATGTGGACATGGATGTCGCTCGGAACGAAAATGCCGTGCGCCTCGCGCAAATAGTGCGGGCAAGATGCTATCAGCGAGTGTGGTATGATGTTGTCCTTGAGTATTTGCTGGTCGGAATAAATATCTTTCAGGAACAAATTGAGAGCTTTTAGGCGCTGCTTGATTCCGTTTTCAAGATGCTGCCATTCGGAAGAAGTGATGATCCTCGGAATGATGTCGAACGGGAATATGCGCTCGATGCCCGCGTTATCGAAATAGACCGTGAACGTTATTCCCCGGCTCATGAATAGCTCGGCGGCTTGCTTGTGCCGCTGATCCAGCTCGTCTCGGCTGAAGCTTCCTATCATGCGCCGGATTATTTCATAGTGCTCGCGGACGGACGTTTCGTTCCGTAATTCGTCCCAGACTCCGGGAATGAGTGGATAACTCTCAAGCAGCGAGGTGAAACTCACGATTTTTCCTTATGCTTTATATCGATTTGGTCTTAATTTATTTAGATATTACAATAATCCGGCTTATTAAATGAGTTCTGTATTATCATACTACTTTGCTGTTAAATACGCAAGCATCTTGGCAGGGGATACTTTGAATTCGGTTAAAATCTCTCTATCTGAATGTCACTCTGAAGCCATTAAGGAAGTACACCTGTCATTCCGCAATGTTAGTGCTCTGGCAGATATGACGCAGAGCGAGATTTCTATCCTGAATCCACAGTGAATGTTGGAAATATTTTCCCACTAAAAACTCGCTGGGTATGACAGATGGCGTCCTTTTATGGCAGGATTAAAGGAATAAAGCCCCCACCACAGGCCGGCGGAAAGATCGATTGGAAGATAGCTTCACGATTTTCCAAATGCCTTGTGATAGAAGAACTATCGCAAGAGAATCATCGTGCTGGTGCTGAGCTCCCGCACAACGAGAAGGACGAGTACGTCCACTAAGAAATGTGTATGCTGGAGCGGACCACCGCACGAAGCGTTTTCCAGCCTTTCAGTAATAACTTCATGCATCCCATCACCGCTCGGTCGTTCCAGCAGAGAATTTTTACCTTCTTATTCCTTTTAGGATCAACGGTCCCACGGTACGCATATCGAATTTGAATTGACGGGAATGCGAAAGCGAATTCGGCTGCTTTGCGGCCGAGGAAATTTTTGATGCCGGGCGCTTAAGAGCCATGGATGGCGAAGTCACCCCCCACCATTGATCGTTTACATCTCCATACGCCATGTCGATCTGATCATCCAGCAGTCCTGGATTATATAAGTCAAAGTCCCACTGCTGGATGTCGGACGGCCCTTTAGCAAGCCAATAATCCGTATTGCTCGCGCCGTAAAGCACATTGCCGCTCGATATCGTCATGTAGGAGTTAAGCACAAGACAATTGAATGTCCCGAATGGAACAGCCACCGATCCGGTATCTAAGAGTGTCTCATCATCCTGCAGCAAATAGCTCACGCCTTGATCGGAGAAGGTCGTCGTCAAGGGATATGTCACTCCGCCTGCCATGGTATCCGGAACACCGGGAAGAGGCGCATCGAATATAATCAGGTCTTCGTCATAGTACCAGAACCCGTCATAGCTGCCGTCAGGCCCGTAGAAGAATACGTCGCCGTAAGCGTCGGCGATTGTAGAGTATGTCGTTCCATTTATGGTTGTGTCTCCATCAAAGGCTTCCCATGAGCCGTCCGACCACACTTTTAAATATGTCGAATCGACGGCTTCCCCATACCCCGCAAGCGTTAAGGTATCATTGATCGACGGCTGCGGAGCTGTGGGACCGTGGGACTGAACGCATGCGCAGAACATGATCGATGATAATATCAAACATACGCCGGCGCCCGCAAGGTTTATTCGGTCTGGTAATTTCATTGGGTACTCTCACATATCTTGTATAACATACTTTGCGCCTTTTTCCCATCCCTATGAGGAATTACGCACAACAAGTTACTTCTATTGCAAGATTAGACGCAACTACACGGGAAAAGTTGGTCGGCTTCGTTAAGTCGGGCCCGGCGAATTCTTTCGATTACAGCGCACTGTCGAATCGGAAGATTTCTTCAGCGGTTTTAACGACTCCGGTGGAGACGTACTAAAGAAACATTCTGCCGAAGTACGCTCATTCGATAACTTCCTCAAGCAGAAAAACCCCACCTGTCATTCCAGCATGCTCCAAGCGGGAGTCCAAGTATAAATTCCGAATAAAAACATTTTCCATTCCGGAGTTCAACTTCGGAATAACGAACAATCAATTATCCGTTTGATGGCGGTGTTCGCCGTGCTCGTGATGGTGGTGTGCGGTCGGAGCATTAGTAACCGGCAGCTTCCCTTCCGCCGCAAGCTTCACCGCTTCCGCGACGGGAATTCCCGAAGCGATGCACACCTCGACTTTGAACTTTTCCGCGACTTGAAACGCGTGCGGACCGATGCCGCCGCAAATCATCTTCTTCACTCCGGCCTTTGCTTCGTCGTGGATCACGAGATGCGGATCGACAGTGTCGTCGTTAATTTTCGCTTCGAGCTGTTTTGTCTCGCCGTCATAAACCAGAAAGTACGGCGCCCGCCCAAAATGAGAACTCACGCTACTTTCAAGTGAATTGCCCTCTGATGCGATCAAATATTTCATTTTATATCCTTTTTAATTGTCAATTTTAAGTGCTCTGGTACGATGCTGAACCTGATAAATAGTTTCATGCACCTCCTGATCTTTATGACGAATATACCCCGTGTTTATTTTGTCAGGCTGAGAATTTATTCGGTGAGAGCACAGTATCGCTGCAACGTCCACACGAATCTCGCGATGCCATGCTCTTTTTCTATTATGCTCGCGCCAAGTTAGCTGATGGATCCGCCTTCCGCCAAAACCACGGCGGACAGGCTTGCGGAAATTGAGAACCATGATATATGCCGCCTTGCGGCATCCCGCATACCACGTACACAATAGTGAGTGGGACAATAATAGAGTGTCTTTTTTTGCGGGTTTCAGGAAAACCTGCTTCTCGGCGAAGGGCTTCCATGCACTGTCAATCCACGGTATAAGATTCGATGCTTTTTTTCATAGCGTTTAATGTGTCCTGTGTTTCTCTTGCAATTGTTCTCTTCATGACAAAATTTAGCAGCCAGACTTTCAATTTTGAACTCGAATAGAAATGCGACATTTCTACTTTAGTGGCGTTATCCCCTATTTTTGAAAGGTTTGATTCTACTACATAGTCAGGCAATAATTTCGTGATCCCCAATGTATCTTGTGGAAAAACGGTGACGAGTTTTTGCATCGGAACAACTTCAATATCCTTTTCAACGCATGTATTCTTGCCATCTTTTAAATGGCATTGATAAGATACGCCAGTTTCTCGAAACTGCTTGCCGGAGATTAAGTCAACTTTATTTACACGGGGATGATACTCTGCAATTTTTAGCAGGTCCATATTGAATTCCCATACTTTTTCCAAAGGCGCATTAATTATCACTTCCTGCTTCGATTGAAACTTCGGTCTCATAGGGTCTCTTCCTAAAAAATGATTTTTGGCTATTTCGTGTGAGACTTTCGCCTTACGTCCACATAGAAAAGAGTCGCGGCGTGCTCCTCGTAAGCCATGATGCGCGCGCCTTATCCGCCAGGCGCAGATCTCTGTCAATCGATGACAGCACGCCTCCGGTGTCAAAGGTTACCAAACGGACGTGCATCGTAATAAAGCTCGGTACGAGCTATCAGACCTTCCTTGAATGTCATCAAGACGGCTGTCGGACACACCGCGATAGGTCCAGTGAGGTTCATATCGTACACCAATACGACTTGATCACCTGAGGCAAACTTTGCCCGCACGCTAATGCTCTTGACAAGAGGGACGAGCCGCTTGGCTGCTTCAACAACAGCGTCCCTCCCTTTGCTCTCTCCCATTGGTGCGACAAATTGAACTTCGGGGTGCAGGTGTTGGGCAATAGCTTGTATATCTTTGTCTTCAAAAGCCTTATAGTAGGCTAACGCTAATTCGATGTTGTTATTTTTCATCGTCATTCTCCTTAATGTGGATTGTCAGTTATCCTCCGCGACCATGTGCGTCGAAATGGCTAAGCGATTCCACGTGCCTGTTGTGGCAATGGTGAATATCAATTGAGCAACTTTCCTTTCGCCGAGGAATTTCAAGACGCGGTCGAACGTCTCGTCCGACACTCCGTCTTTGGAAATAAGAGTTACCTCGTCAGTAAATTTCAGTATCGCACGTTCCTCTTCAGTGAAAAATGGAGTTTCCCACCACGCGCTCAAAGCGTAAAGTCTCCGTTCAGTCTCTCCTAATTTGCGGGCATCCTTAGTGTGATAGTTGATGCAATATCCGCATCCGTTGAGTTGGGATACCCTGACCTTCACGAGTTCCTTAAGCTTCGGATCGAGGTCGAATGTTTCAACTGTTTTGTCCGCCTCGTCCATGGCTTTGTAAATCCGCGGTTCTGCTTTGCTGATGTTCATGCGAGATTTCATGTTGTTCTCCTTTCTTGAAATGTTGACAGGTAATTGTGCATAACGGTGCCGATAAGCAACGTTTTTTTCTGAGCTCGTATTCGAGTGAAGAAAAAAATGTGTCGAGAACAGCGCCGCACACAATCCCTTCCGAACCACGCGGTGCTGGCGCAGACCGAGGACGGCGAGAGCGTAAGCGAAGCCGGCCGCAGCGTTTATCGGCTGATGTCTGCTGTGCCGTGCATGGAATCGTAAAAATTAAAACGATAAGTATATCGTTTTCTTCTCTTATCAATTCTAATTTATTTAATCTTCTTCCAATGTACTAATTTTCCTAAAGATTTTTTTGCCAATTAAGACTATTTTCCAATTGAGGGTTGATCAACTGCCCATCTCCATGTTCCATCAAGCTGTTGTCTAGCAATTTCAGCTGTTACATCCCCACTATTAAGTCGCGATGATGTGAGAGCTATATTACCATTCTGTAACGCAGGTGATTGGTTTCCAGGTTCAAATTTTGGATGAGAAGATAACAATTCAATATAGAAATTACGAATTGCTTCATGACCTATTACAATTTTTCCGTTTTCTATTGCCAGGATGGCATTTGTCTCGTACAAAACAACGAGTCCTTCCACATCACCATCATTTGCCCTTAAAACAAAAAACTTTGCAAGATCTTTCGGGCGATTTTGCTGATTCGTAAATTACTCTATTTTTCATTATTATACCTCCTCATTCAAATGCACGGCATTGCAGATAACTGACATAAAAACGTATTTTGTCTTTTTGCCTTCCATAGCATGTTATGCGAAGTATTTCGTCTTTCTGATTATTCAACGCGCTCCTAATTTCATTTATCTCACAGGATAAATTTATTTTCTATGTCCATGAAATGCAACTCGTCGTCCGTCGCTCAGTGCCATCTCTATTAAGAGGGGCGACGCATGGCCGCCCCGTTTGCTTACTTCTACTTTTTTGCCACAGTTCCCGATAAGAGCATTGGGGACGCCAATCACCACGTCACGTTTTGGATCGGCGCTTTGCTGCTTTCGTTAAGGCAGCCTTCCCCGGACATCATTAAAAAAAATAATATGATGCGGGATCACGCACGGCTTGACTTCGCCGTTCAATCTCGACTTTCTTTTCCAATGGATCTATGATTTCAATCCTGTCACACTTATCCGGCAGCTGCGACGCCAGCCTTCCCTCCCGCAGCCGGCGTCGGGCACCGCCGAACCTTCAGTCAGGGTTTCTTTCGACTGAGCGAAGGTTTTGTTTTGATGAGGCGCGATGAATAGGTTGCAAAAAAGTCCGTCGTCCACAACCCGTTCCTGTCGCCCTCGGCGGTTTGAGTCATGTTAGATGTTCGGACAATTTTTCCGGACATCTTGAAAACTTCTTCGCGCTCGTTCCAATCTGTGTTAGGATCAAACTTGGCTCCGAGTGTCGTAGTGAGCATTTGCGCGGTAAGGTCTTCCGCGTAATCGCCTGCGCATTTCTCGTTTACGCCGAGCGGATGGTGTTCCGATAGATAATCAGACTGGTTCGACTCGGCAGGGATCTTGGCACCTTTCGATGTAACTGCCAGGCGCTTCGGCTCGTTTGCAGCGCTGCGTGCCATGACCGTAAATGTGATCTGGCCCTTCTGGATTTCCTCAATCCGTCAACGTGGCTGATTCTCTCACAGCATGGCGGGGAGGATACTGTTGACCGGGACAAGGTTGCACTTCTCGATACCGGCACATCTCAGGCCAAGCTCGAATGAGCTAAGATAATCTTTATGCGTGCCCGACACTTTGGTAAAAAATATTCTTGATGGTACGACCATCAATTCATTCCGGATTTATTGTTGAAATAGAGCAGACTGGAACCAACCGGCCGGCCGGATAATCCGGCGATGGGATCGCATTTCACCTTGAACAGAAAATAAATAGGCCTTTCAGCGCCCATTAGAGCCTCATAATTTTCTTGTCCTTTTGCGATAACAATGTCCGCATTCTCGAACAGGTCATTGAATTCGTGCGAACATTGAATGATACTTGTATCGTGACAGCCGTTCCCGATCTCGATCACCTCACACACTTTATCAATCTCCAAATCTTTCGCATCTTCGAGAGTTACTTCGTTGGATTCGGAATGCGACTTTGCGGCAAAGACGACCCGTTTTGAGCTGAGCTGCCGCAGCAAGATTTTATCCAGAAGTGCGTCGCCATAGCCTCCGCCGATGTACAATACCGTCTCGGCACTTTCCAAGTCATTGCTCAATTTTCTGAATGCGTGCTCATCGATCTTGTTGGCAATAATATTATGCACTTCCTGCCGGATCGTGAGATTCGGGTTTTCGATTAATTCTTGTGCGTCTACACCCGCGGCAATTTTCAAAGCCGTCCCCAGCTTATCGTTTGAATTGCAAACCATGGCATCAAAGTACGGGATCAGGCGAGTGATCCGCTTCAGAATCTTGCTCTTCATATTGGTGTAATCGTCTTTGGTAGGCGACGCCTTCTCAACAACTGATGTCATGAAAGAGCAAAACGCTATTCCTGAAAAATCTTGATTTAAATTACCGACCGCTCTGCAAACTTCCTTAACAATATGCAATTGGAGACGAACGTTGCCGTCGGCGAGAATCTTCGATATTCTGTAAGCGTGGTTTATGATGCATGAAATGCATAAAGGGTCCATGTTCATCTTCTACCTCCTCAAGATAATCACTAATCGCAAAGCGCCAATGATATACCTGCATGCTCATCGTGGGATACAAATTGGTCCGCTGAAGTCTCCCTTCGACCCGTTTCAGGTGAACTTGGCATCGGACAACTGATCTCCGACCTGCATGTTCAGTAAGAAATATCATCTCCTTTTCTTTTATTGTCAAGGCTTTCGTTAAATATATGTGATCGAACGCACATATCCCCTTCTTGCCAATCATGGGTCAATTCCCTGAACCACTTCACGATGGCGTTGATGCTTGCGTTAATGACAGGATAAACGACCAGCAAAGGGGTGACTAGAGGATGAGTCCCGATTTGCAGCGTATTAATATCTGTATCCGTCATCCTGTTGAGAATCATCACTGATACCAAGTTGATGAGCTCTCCGACAGAGTCTCCGCCATACATCTGTGCACCAAGGAGAGTATGCGAATAAGTCGAGAAGATAAGTTTCACATATACTTCGGATGCGCCCGGGAGTTTTCCGGGCCGACGATCCACTGCCTTCGACACATCTACCATGTAGTCAATCCCATTTTCCTTTGTGCTATGCGGCGGTGATGTAATAATGCCGGAATGTTTGCCGGAGAGAATCAGAACGACCATCGCAGGAGTACCACCAAGACTTATATCAACCATAATGGGGGCGGAGAAACCGGTGATTATTCGAATACTGAAGAAACACATCGGGAGCAGAACCAAAGTGGCGCACGAGCTTGGAATAGATCCTTCGACGTTGTCGAGAATAATGAAGAAGCTCGGAATTCAAAAATGAAGATTACAGACCCTCGCTCTCACAAATCCGAAAGCTCGTCTTCCTCTCACCATGGCGATTTCAAGAAGACCCTGCCTCCGAACGACTTCTTCCCTAATCCTGCTTATTGAACAGCGCAACCCCCGGTATAATAAGAACGATAAAGCATGCAGCCAAAACCGAGACATCTAAGACCGGAGACAGCATCGTGAGCGATCCAGGCAGCTTCCCGAGCACGATTTGCCGGAGAGCATCCATCCCGTAGGCGATTGGGTTTAGCCATTCCGCAGTTTTTATCAAACTGCCGACTCTTCCCACCCCAATAGAAACAGATGGCAGTGCCGAGCCAAATGTCAGCACCATCAACGGCATGATGACAAACATGCTTATCATCTGAAACCCCTGCTGCGATTTCTGTCTCGCAGCCACGACGATGCCAATTGCAGTTACTACCGCGGCTACAAGGATAAGAACGATCAATGCGAGCATCATGGTCATGGCGTTCAATCGCACTCCGACTAAAGGTGCCGCGAATAAAAATATTACTACCTGGATAAATGCCAATGTGACGCCGCCTGCTACTTTGCCGAGAACCACGGAGACGCGCGAGATCGGGGCGGCGAGAATTCGCTTCATAAATCCGAACTCGCGATCAAAGAACGATCGACATAGTCGAGGGCAATGAAGTCATCATTGCTATACTGCAGAGGATCATCGGGAAAAGAAACTGCGTATAAGTAATACCGGTCATGCCGCTGCTTCCGCCTATTTTCCCGATGGCACTGCCAAGACCGAAATTGAATCCCACGAGAATAAATATATTTGCTGTGATCGTCCCGATCAGTCTCGACCGATCTCGAATAAGGCTCAGAACATCCCGATACCAGATTGTGTACGCGGCTCTCAAAGTTTTACCTAAATTTTTTCTACTCATCGCCTGGCTCCTCTATGTCTGCGCATGTTTGTCCTCATCGCGTCCAATGAATCTGCCTCTTCATCCCGAATATCGCGTCCTGTAAGCTTCAGGAAAACGTCATCCATCGTCGGACGATGCAAATCAGCACTTATAACACGAACCGGCTCGCCGGCACTATCAAGCTTGCGTATGATGGTCGGGATAAACCTGTCGCCGTGCTCGGTAAGTACATGTACGCAATCTGTCGAAACTTCCGCAGTAACTCCAAGACCCTGCAGCACGTTCAATGCCCTTTCATCATCCGATGTCTCAAGAATAACGATATCTTTGCCTGCCATGGCCTTCAGCTCACCAGGCGTACCGCACGCAATAATACGTCCTTTATCAATTACCGCTACCCGGTCGCAAATTTCCGTTTCATCCATGTAATGGGTTGTCAGGAAAATTGTAAGTCCTTCGGTATCGCGCACCCTGGTGAGAAATTCCCAGATGCGGCGTCGTGTCTGCGGATCGAGCCCGATCGTTGGTTCGTCGAGGAACAAAACTTTGGGACGGTGCAGCAAACCAAGCGCGATCTCGAGCCGCCTCTTCATTCCACCGGAGAACGATCCGACGGTAGAGTTTACTCTATCCTTCAGCTCCACTAAGTCCAGCAGCTCATTCGCACGTGCATCAAATATATCGGACGGAATACCATAGAGCATCGCATCGAACTGCAAGTTCTGCCAGGCAGTGAGCCGCGTGTCGAGTGTCGGATCCTGGAAAATCAGACCTATCGATTGACGAACGTCAGCTTGCTCATTCCGGATATCGAAGCCATTAATTTTCGCAGCACCGGCAGTTGGCCTTAGCAGCGTACAGAGCATGTTGATCGTCGTTGATTTACCGGCACCGTTTGGTCCGAGGAATCCAAACATCTCGCCTTTCCTTACATCAAAAGATACACCGTCAACCGCGACGAATTCCTTGAATTTCCTGGTTAGATTCTTGACTTCGATTATTAAATTATCGTTTTTCTCCGCCTCATTCATTTCTACACTTGGAGGGTTTTCAACAACCACGGATTCAGTTCCGGCCCTTCCGCTGCGGGAGGATTTGAAAGTGTCACATGTATTGAGCCGTGAAGTGTCAGATCTCATGCTGGATTCCGATAGATTCTAACTTATGTGAAAATCGTTTATGACGGCGAGAATGATGTGGTCCCACGCCTATGCTTTCATGTCCATGGTGCCTATTGAGATTTTCATGATAGCCATGATGTCTTGCCGTTCCCCGTCTTAAACGAAAGCCGCCAACTTCGGGAATCGTCATCAATTCGTTCAAAGGCAAAACCCGAAACAGTTTGATAATGAGCTCTTGCAGGAATTTAATGAACAGCGGCACTATCCATTCGGATGAGGGTCTTCTGACGTATGTATCATCATAATAATCAGGACACACAGCCCGGTCATCTGCATTCACAGGCAATGAATTGCTCGTCACATCATATTTGCTCACCCGTTTTCTTATGATCGCGATTGCGTACCATAATGCACTCGCAGCTATCAATATTGCTATCCAAAGTTCCATTTTATCACTCCGCCAAAAATGTCTATGAAGTTACACCAGAACGCGCAAAGAAGTACTGATGGAACAGCAGCCCGCCGGCTCTCGGCAAAAAGTTCGACAAGCTTCAGCTCCGGCATGAAAAATTCCTCTATCTGATTCCTTGTCCGGCCCTTTGGACCAAGGCCAAAATCAAGCGATTTCGATTTGCCGGAGTGGACAAGCAGGTAGATAGATCGTTCACCCATCAAAGTCAGAATCTTTTTTTTTGTATTTGATTCGCTTCTCGCTATCAAAGCTGTGAAGACACCCAGAGTCAAATATTAAATCATACTCCCCTTCCAGTACTAATTCCGTCACATCTCCCCCGACGAATTCAACTTCTACTTTATTTTCCTTTGCGCGTTTCCGGGCAAATTCGAGTGCACGCGGGACAAAGTCTACCGCCGTTACTTTCAATCCGTGCTGTGCCATGAAAACAGAATCCACTCCCGTTCCGCATCCTATGTCAAGAGCCCGGCACAAACCATTGAGCGACTCAACAGCGTTTCTTAGAAAAACCGGACTTACCTCATGATGCCAATGAATGCGCGATTCATCCTTAGCGCGACCGTAAATCATTTTATATATCAATCTTAACGAACCCATTTTTTCCGCCTTCCGGGTTTGCGCGGGTCAAACCTAGCCGACCCGCAATTCAGTCAACTAATCATTCCTTCTGGCTTTCAGACTCCGGCGATTCCGATTCTTCTTCATGCCATTTCTTCCAGCGATCCCAGTTACGGTTGTGTCCGTAAAATGGCCGCGGCCTTCTGTGAAATCCTCCGAATAAAATCTTGGACAAGATCAATAAACCCACCGCCTGCCAGAACGTAATCATCTTGATTCCGAAAATCACAGGCAGAAGTAAATTCCACAGCCACATCAGAACAAGACTTCCCATTGCCAGGAACAACAGTATGAATGGCAACCCGAAAATGAACCACCATGGCTTTCTCGGACCATGCCAGTGTCGATATCTGCTACACATTGTTTTGTAACTCCTCATATAAATTTTTCAAACGTTTTCTCAAAAACAGAACCGCGTATCGCTTCCTGGATAGGAGCGTGTTCATCGGTTCATTTTTCATCTCGGAGATTTCTTTAAAGCTCAAACCTTCGAACTCGTTCATCTCAAAAACCTCTCGCTGCTCATCGGGCATATCGTCGAGTGCCGATTCGATTTCGTCCCAGAACTGGTTTTTCCAATATTCCTCGTCGGGAAGTCCGCTAATGTTCGGGATAATGTCCTCGAGCGAAAGCGAGTCGCCTCCTTCCTCTCCGGCAACCTTGATCTTAATATCGCCTAAAGGCTGCGGCTTTTTCTTCCTGCGCGAATCTATGATTCTATTCTTCGCGACGTGCATCAACCATGATGAAACTCTGTCCATCAACCGGATACTCTCGAAGCTATTCGCAAATTGATAAAGAACATCCTGCAAAATGTCTTCGGCATCTTCCTTCGTGGGCACATTTCGCCTGATAAAGTTATAAAGCCTGCCTCTTTCTTTCTCGATAGTGGCTTCAATTTGTCTCGAGTTTTCTGTCACTAAGCTAAGTTGCACTTTCTATAGTTAAGACGAACTAATGGACAGAATATTTTACGCACAACGCGCCAATGGAAAAACATGCTCCGGCGACGGGCATGGAATGCGTACGAGACTATTCAGTTCGGGAATTTGATGTCGGAGAGGTTTTCACAAATGACAGACGCACTTGAGATATAAATGATTTCGGAAGGATCCAATAAATTTTTCTGGTGACTGCGAGTTATGTCTGGCAATTCCGAACGACTTTATATCGCTTCGGAGCGGATTGAGGATCAACCTTGCAAGCGATGCAGCGTGCAAGGTTTGAGATCTTGTTGTCCCCCTCTGCAAGGGCTGAATGATTCAGCACAGGACGTGTCATCTCCCACAGGTTGCAACATTCGTCGTTGGTGGGTCAACGTGCTTCGATATAGCCCGCTGGACGTAGCACGTGGACCTTGCGCTCGAACCGTCAGTATCTCGGCAAAGTTGGGTCTATCCTCTCAGCCCAGGCGTCGATTCCACCGACTAAGTTCTTCACATCTTTGAAACCGTTCTTGCGAAGAAAACCGGCAGCTTTTGCACTCCGGCCGCCGGATTTGCAGTGCACCACTATCTCTTTAGACGGGTTCAATTCACCGATTCTTTTCGGGAGCGCGGAAAGAGGAATCAAATATGCACCGATGTTTACGATCTGATACTCATGAGGTTCGCGGACATCGAGAAGAAAGAGATCGTCGCCGCGATCTAGTTGCGCTTTCAATTGTTCAACTTTGATTTCAGTCCTATTGTCGATGACTTCCTCCGGTTGGGTTATGTGCGCGGTCATTCCGCCTCCGGACTGATGTCCTTCGCCGGACACAAGTCCGCAAAACTGTTCGTAATCAATCAGTTCATGAATCGTGGGGTTATCTCCACAGATCGGGCATTCTGGATTCCTTCTCAGCTTCAGCTCGCGGAATTTGAATTTCAATGCATCAAAAAGAACAAGTCTTCCGATAAGCGGCTCGCCTTCACCGATGATCAATTTGATCACCTCGAGGGTTTGAAGCGAACCTATTATTCCCGGAAGCACTCCGAGTACTCCGCCTTCTGCGCAGCTCGGCACGAGTCCCGGCGGAGGCGGCGCCGGATAGAGACACCTGTAGCATGGCCCGCGTTTCGCCCAAAACACGCTCACCTGTCCGTCGAAACGCAAGATGGAGCCATAGACATTCGGCTTGCCGAGAAGAACGCACGCATCGTTGACAAGATACCTCGTCGGAAAGTTGTCTGTGCCATCCACGATGAGGTCGTAATCGGCAAAGAGTCTAAGCGCGTTATCCGACGACAATCTCTCTTCGTACGTTTCGATCTCGACATTCGGATTGATGCCGTTCAAAGTCTCGCGTGCCGATTCAAGCTTTGACCTTCCGATATCTTGCGTCGAGTGCAAAACCTGACGCTGGAGATTTGTCAGATCCACGACATCGAAATCCACGATTCCGATTTTTCCAATACCTGCGGCGGCTAAATACAAACCGGCGGGTGAACCGAGTCCGCCTGCACCGATCATTAAAACCTTCGCAGCTTTTAACTTCTTCTGTCCGGACATCCCTACTTCCGGAATGATCAGATGCCTGCTGTAACGCAACACCTCATCGTTTGATAGCGAGGGCAATTCTTGAATTTGGCCGACTTCGTCCTCGATTGTCGTGACATCGACGTTCGACTGTTTTCCACCCGGCGCCCCGCCGGCTATCGAAGGTATGATACTCACGGTATCGGATTCCTTTACCGGAGTCTTATCTTTCTCAAGATACCTGAACGTCCTCGTCGTTGACATAAATATTTACATAGCTTCGCAGATCGCCGTTCTCGCCATACAAATGCTGCCGTATGTCTCCGTACCTCGAAGTTAGGTTGTTCAAGACCTCACCTATTGTATTGCCACTTACCTCGACAGTATCTTTTTTATCCGTATATGGACGCAGCGGCGTCGGAATAAAGACTTTTATTGACATTTAATTTTCCCTCATTTATTTATAAAGCTGTAACCGTTCGGCTGTCAGCTCCTTGCATTTTTTCCTTCTGTTCTGAATTTCTCAACTTCTTACCTTCTCACGCTCCACTTCCATCAAGAGATCACTTTTATCAAACCGTTCCCTTGTCTCATTTAAAAACCAGGCAGTAATGTCTTTTGCTTTCCCCTGTGCGACCGATACGATAAGGTATGTGAACCATGGGAGTGCATGATCTCTATCGAATTCCGATGGGGCGGCAGGATGGTCGGGGTGGGAATGGTAAAATCCAAGCAGCTGCAGCTTTCTTTCCACGGCAATTCTCTCTGCCTGCAAATATTGCTTCGGCGTCACGAAAAATCGTCTTTGCCGGTTTTCGCCCTGCTCGTTATCGAGCCCGAAAACCTCTTCGATCCCTCGATCATTGCCGTCATTTATACCGAGCATTATACCGCAGCATTCTTCAGGGTATGCCCGTTCACCATGCTTTTCAATTTGAAGGATCGACTCTTTTGTTATCCTGATCATAGGCCGGCATTTCCATATTTTTGACTTTTCAGATTTGACCTTTGAATTTTCATTATTGATCTTTCACTTAGCACTTTTCTCATTGAAGAGGTGTTCGCTCCCATATCTCGCACCGCCGTCAGGGAACACTGTCACAACGACTCCGGATTTTAATCTTGCGGCGGCATTCAAAGACGCAGCCATCGCCGCGCCCGAGGAAATGCCGACAAACATTCCCTCCTCACGCGCCAGGCGATTCACCATCTCGTAAGCCTCGTCAGTTGAGATTGTCAGCTGGTCGTCTGCGATTGCGGGGTCATAGATTCCGGGAACGATGGTGGTCTCTAGATGTTTCAATCCTTCAAGACCATGGAGCGGCGAATCCGGCTGGAACGATATGCACGTGACAACGGGATTAAATTCCTTCAGCCGTCGGCTCGTGCCGACAAAAGTGCCGGTTGTTCCCAGCCCGGCAACAAAATGCGTCACGCGGTGATTAGTCTGTTCCCATATTTCTCTCGCAGTAGTTCGGTAATGTGCTTTCCAATTTGCAGGATTATTGTATTGGTCAGGGTAATAATATTTTGCAGTATCCGAGGCAACCAACTCTTTTACCACCTGCTGTGCCCCGTCCGTACCGTTTAGCGGATCCGTTAAAATTACTTCCGCACCATAAGCTAACAGTGCATTCTTGCGCTCACGGCTTGCATTCGCAGGGAGAGCGAGTGCGACCTTGTAACCTAATACACTACATATCATGGCGTATGCAATTCCCGTGTTTCCGCTCGTTGCATCGATGATTGTCTTGCCTTTCGTCAATTCCCCCGACCGTTCAGCTTCCAAGATCATTTCGAGCGCTGCACGATCTTTGACAGACCCGCCGGGGTTGAACCACTCTGCCTTGGCATAAATTTCAACCGAGTCGTTGAGAGTGAACAGCTTTCTTATACGGAGAAGAGGTGTGTTTCCGATATTTCCGAGAATTGAATGCCGATCGCCTATTTCAGTTTGCAGATCGTAATCACTGATTACAACATCCTTCGCCGCAACGTGCCGGCCGACTTTTCCGCCTGCTATCTGTCCCAAAGCTTCCCTCTCTTTAATGTAAGCCACTCGAATTGCCGCAATGTGGCTCGCTTTATCCTCTCATATTGTAAACGCAAATCTTTGTCAAAAAATTTCCGCACTTGAAATCTGAACCTCGTCAGGATTATTATCAACTGACCGGGGGCACTTGTGTCCTCCAAAAAATCCCACAACGTCACCAATTACTATCAATCCCGGTAGAATCTGTCGCTATATCCTTTATCACATCTTCGATGTTTCCCAACTTGCCGGTGATGACTTTTTCCTCAGCTGAAGTTCCGCCGAAGATAACTGCGACAGGTCTCGAAGATGGAACACCGTTCCTGAGTGCTCCGTCAATTATCGAACTCAGCCTTTTTACGCCCATATAAATGACAACCGTGTCGGCACGCGAGAGATTTTCCCAGTCAAGGCTCTCTTCATCTTTAGCGGAATCCTTGTGACCGGTTACAAACATGACACTCGACGATTCTTTCCGATGCGTCAACGGGATCCCGAGAGACGTCGGAACGCCGATCCCGGCGGTAATCCCCGGGACAACTTCGACTTCTATCCCAGCATCATGGAGCGCTTCAAGTTCTTCGGCTCCGCGTCCGAAGATAAACGGATCGCCGCCTTTCAATCTGACCACGCGCTTTCGCTCTTGTGCTTTCGCAATCAGAAGCTCATTTATTTTTTCTTGTCTCACACAATTCTGCTGAAGGGGAGTTGCACTCTCGATGCGCGCTCTCTTGCCTACGAATATTTTCTCGGCCGACTCCGGTACCTCCTCGAGAAGCTCCTCGTTAACAAGTGCATCATACAACACCACTTCTGCCGAGCGAAGAATTCTCAACCCCTTCACCGTAATCAATTCAGGATCGCCCGGACCCGCACCGACTAAAAAAACCTTGCCGACCTGTGAAGGCTCTCGGAAACTTGGGACTGGATTCCGGACTCCAGAATCCGGCATCCGAGCGCCGATCTTCAGCCGTTTCAGTTCGCTCCGCACAATCTGCTCGTGAAGTCTCTTGCGGTTTTCAAAATCAGGGAACGTACTTCGAACGTCTGGACGTATCTCACCAAGCCGCTGAAGCAACTCAGGATATCCTTTGGAGAACTCGTCCATTATTTTGTCACGAATGATTTTCCCGAGCGTGGGACTCTTGCCGTTTGTAGATACTGCGACTTTCAAATCGCCTTCTTGAAAAACGGAAGATAAATAGAACGTGCAAAGCTCCGGGACATCGACGATATTTACTGGAGTTCCTTTTGCCTGAGCCTCATCGAACATCTTCTCTTGTACATCGCGATCATTGGTTGCACCGACAACGAGAATGAAGCCATCCACATCGCCGTGCTTATATTGGCGTCTCTCCAGATGGATTTTCTTCTCACTCGCCAATTCTTCCAACCATGAAGTTATTTCCGGAGCAATCACACTGACTTCGGCATTCGCTTCCAGCAGACCCTTAATTTTCTGCTCAGCAGCTTTTCCACCGCCGATGATAAGAACCGGGCGGTTTTCTATTTTCAGAAATATTGGATATAGTCTATTCATATTTAGTTTCATTCAGCAGCCGACTGCAACTTGTCGATTGGTTTTTGCATAATGTTCTCTCAAAATGCTCACTACTTCGGGACGCGAAAATTCCCCCGGCAGATCCTGGTTGCTGCTCAATCGCTCGCGCACTTTCGTCCCGCTGAGGATTATTTTGTCTTCCGCTCCGTGCGGACATGTTTTTTCCGACGCCATTCCTTCGCACTTATTGCAGTAAAATGTGTGATCAAATCTTAACGGAGTAATTCCAAGCTCGCCCTTCGAATATTCATCGAAGATCTTCTGTGCGTCATATGTGCCATAATAATTCCCGACTCCGGCGTGATCTCTGCCGACTATAAAATGCGTGCAGCCGTAATTCTGCCTGATGATCGCATGATGGATCGCTTCTTTCGGACCCGCGTATCGCATAGCCGCCGGCATAACTGAAAGCAGCACTCGATCCTCCGGATAGTAGTTTTCCAACAAGGCTCTATAGCATTCCATCCGAACTGCCGCAGGTACATCGTCGCCTTTTGTCTCGCCGACGAGCGGGTGCAGCAGGAGTCCATCGACCATCTCAAGCGCGACCTTCTGTAAATACTCATGCGCACGATGGACAGGATTGCGGGTCTGGAACGCAACAACAGTCTTCCATCGACGATCTTTGAAATACTGCCGCGTCTCGATCGGCGAAAGACGAAATTCAAGGAAGTTATGCGACGCCTCGAGTCTCACGACATCGATCGAGCCCGCGAGCGCCGTATCTCCTTCGTCATAAAGATTCTTCACACCGGGATGTTTCACATCCGTCGTTCGCCAGACTCTCCGGGCAAGTTCTTCCTTATCGATCTTGAAAATCTCTTCAAGATGGAGCACCGCAATATTTTTTCCGTCGTTATCCCGCAGTATCACATCGTTATCGACCTTTAACCGCTCCGCATCGTCATCGTCGACAAGAAGAAGAATCGGGATCGTCCAGGCGAGGCCATTGCTCAATCTACCGTTTTCAACGATACTCCTGTAGTCGCGTTCTCCAACAAAGCCGGCCAGCGGCGAATAAGCACCATTCGCAATCAATTCAACATCCGACCATTGGCGAGCACCAACAGTGAGCGAAGGGTATTGTTCTATGCGATCGACGATCTCATTTCGTTTTTCTTCAGGAAGAAATTTATTTACGAGGATTCCGCCGTGTGGCGAAATCGTAAGGTGACTCTCATCCGGGCTTAAATCTGAATGGAGCGCCATGGCATCCGACAGGCGTAAAGGCAATTCATGTAAGGGCAATTCATGAATTGCCCCAGCTTTTTGCAGCTGACCAATCACCTTTTGTTCCTCTTCTTCCGAAAGATTCTTCTCTCCAACCGGCAGCAAGCCGAGAAGTTCTAATGAACGAAGAAGTTTGTTCACGCTGACGTCAACAGTTTCCTTGTCGGTTTCGAGAACGACTTCGGGCGCGAGCGGGGGCTCGTAGGGATCGGACACGCCGGTGAAGTTCTTTATTTCACCTGCAATGGCCTTTTTGTACAGGCCCTTTACATCTCGTTCTACCAGTGTTTCAAGCGGCGCAGACACATATACTTCGACGAACTTTTTCACCTCGGCGCGAACCCGATCTCTAATTTCACGATATGGAGAAATGGCAGCAGCGATTGCGATAGCTCCGTTTCGAGTAAGCAGCTCGCATACGAACCCGATGCGCAAAATATTTGTGTCGCGATCCTCTTTACTAAATCCGAGACCTTTGCTGAGATTCGTGCGAACAACGTCGCCGTCCAATACCTCAATTCTTGTTTCTCCTCTTTCCTTCAATTTCTCGACGAGTTTGGCTGAAATCGTCGATTTCCCTGTCCCCGAGAGGCCGGTGAACCATATCGTGAACCCGTGGTGCTTTTGCATATCATTCCTTTTATAATTATTAAACTATGTCGCAAGTCTATATATGATGGCTTCCATGACGTGTCAGAACAATCCCTCGACTGACAAATAGCGCTCGCCGGTATCATAGTCAAAAGTCAAAACCGTGCTGGCATCGGGAATCTCCGGAAGTTTCTTTGCGACTGCCGCAAGCGCAGCGCCGGATGAAATACCTAAGAATATCCCTTCTTCCTTCGCGGCTCGCACGGTAAAGTCGAAAGCTTCTTCCTTCGATACCTGAATCACTCCGTCCAGAATGTCAACATGAAGATTCTTTGGAATGAAACCTGCCCCGATTCCCTGTAGAGGATGAGGGCCTGGTGCGCCTCCGCTGATGACTGGTGATAATGACGGCTCTACGGCGAAAACTTTTATCTTCGGAAATTTCTTTTTCAAGACGTTTGCACACCCCGTGATGTGTCCGCCTGTCCCGACCCCGGTTATTAAAAAGTCGACGCCGTTCGGGAAATCACGAATGATTTCCTGAGCCGTCGTCCGTTCGTGTACCTCGATGTTGGAGGGATTCTCAAACTGCTGGGGAATCCATGAATTCGGCGTTTTTGCAGCGAGTTCGCCCGCCCGCTCGATGGCGCCTTTCATTCCTTTCTCGCGCGGAGTCAACTCAAGAGTTGCTCCATATGCCGTAAGAATCCGCCGGCGCTCAATGGACATCGATTCAGGCATCACCAGAACGAGCTTGTACCCTTTCACTGCCGCTACCATGGCCAGTCCAATTCCAGTGTTTCCAGAGGTCGGCTCGATTATCACGGTGTCCTTTTTGAGAATTCCCCTGCGCTCAGCATCTTCGATCATGGAAAGTGCAATCCGGTCCTTTATGCTGCCGCCGGGATTAGCGCGTTCAAGCTTCATCCACACATTAACATTTGACGGGTACAAGCGATTGATTTTGACATGAGGTGTGTTGCCGATTGTCTCCAGAATAGAATTTGCTTTCATAATAGATCGTCCCTTTTGCTAGTTTTGAAAAAATGAATTTCTTGATGATACCATGGAGCTCATATGACAAAGTCGATGCCTCCGTTTGTCTCGTTCGGAGTCCGAACATTTACTTTTGTTTCAGTATATACAAACGAGAACGGCGGCACGCCTCGCGTGAGCCACGAGTTTCCGCCGACCACGCTGTCATGTCCGATGATTGTGTCGCCGCCAAGAATGACGGCTTGCGCATAGATTATCACATTATCTTCAATTGTCGGGTGGCGTTTCGTGTTTGCCAGTGATTTATCGACGCTTAACGCTCCGAGGGTAACACCTTGATAGATCTTCACGTTATCGCCGATCACCGTGGTCTCGCCTATCACGATTCCTGTACCATGGTCGATAAAGAACGGAGTCCCGATCTGCGCGCCCGGATGAATGTCGATCCCAGTAAGCTGGTGCGCGTATTCTGTCAACAAGCGCGGAAATATCGGAACTTCAAGCAAATAGAATTCATGTGCCAACCGGTATATAGCGATTGCAAGAAATCCGGGATAAGCAAGCACCACTTCTTCGATACTTTCCGCCGCCGGGTCACCCTGATAAATTGCCTCGGCGTCGAGCCCCAGCTTATAGTGAATTTCGGGTAGCCGGGAGAAGAAGCTCTCGATGATTTCATCAACTGAGTCTCCGGGTTTATGCGGCAGCGAATGCAATATCGCCTTCGCGTTCCTTTGGAGAAGCACGAGCTTCGCCTGTATTTCTTCAGGTGAAAAGTAGATTTTCTCAGAGAGCGACGGGAACAAGCATTCAATGATCTCGTCCGCAAAGCGCCGCGTCTCCGCTTTAATGGGTAATGTCAGCCCATGCGAGCCATGTTTTTGAAACAAAGTCTCGGCAAGAGTCAGCAGCTCTCCGTCAGATTGACTCGTCTTCATTCAGTTAGCCTTCATATTTAGTGGAACATTGATTAACAAGTATTCTATCTGAAATCGCCAGCATCTCTCAAACGAAACGCCGGCGTGTATTTACTATTTTAATCAATCCCGGAGACATTTTTATCATCATGCTTATATTCTTTATCATGGTTACAAGAGCTTTATTCCCGATACTACCAGCATTGAGCCTAAGATTATTTCCGTAGCTCTCTTCGGAAAGGAGACGCTCAACTTGCTTCCCAAAACAGCTCCCGGTATTGAACCGATCAGCAGATTGAACAACAAATGAAAGTTGACCGTCCCGTTCGCGAGATGACCCGCCCCGGCAACGGCGGTTAGAACAGCGCCATGGAACACGTCGATTCCGACAACCTGCGAAATCGGAAGTGAGTAAGTCGCAAGGAGAAACGGGACAAAGATGCTTCCGCTTCCCACAGAAGTTATGGCGACGGCAAACCCGACTGCGAAACTTACGCTGCGCACCACAAGCGTTTTCCTGCCACCGTCCACCGACGATTTCAACCGCTTCGCAAAGTTCCATATCGAGGGATAGAACAATCCCACCGAGACCAAAATTAGGACGGCTCCGAGAAAGCGGTTAATAAACAAGTCGATGGAGAAAACGTGGAAGTGCAAGATAATCTTGATGAATAGAAGCCCGACGACGGCGCCGGGAATGCTGCCGGCCAGCAACGACTTCGTTATCTTGAAGTTAACATTTTTCAGGCGGACATGGGTTATCGCTCCTGCTGCCTTTGTCAAAGCGCTCAGTATAAGATCAGTTCCGACCGCGAAAACCGGCTGCACACCGAATATGAAAATCAATATCGGAGTGACAAGACTTCCGCCGCCCATTCCGGTAAGACCTATCATGGTTCCCACGAAAAAGCCTGCGGCTATGATTTCCCAGGACATTATCCGCCAATCCTTTCCTGTTGAGCGCCCGGGTCAGCAACATGCAAGCCGCATTCTTTCTTTTGATACCCGCGCCATCTTCCGGCACGTTCGTCCTCGCCAGCTTCAACGGGCGTCGTGCAGCGAGTGCAGCCTATGCTCGCGTATCCGGCATCATAGAGCGGATTGTATGGCACACCATGATCCGTAATATATTGCCAGACTTCCTTTTTCGTCCAGGCAGCAAGCGGATTTATTTTCAGCAAGTTGAACTTCTTGTCCCATTCAACAATGCCTGCATTCGCGCGACCCGGTGATTGCTCGCGTCTGATCGCAGTTATCCAACCCGAATAATTCTTCAATGCTTCACGGAGCGGTTCGACCTTTCTGATATTGCAGCAAAGGTCGGGATTGTTTTCCCAAAGACTCGCGCCGTGGAGTTCCGCCTGCTGCACTAGAGAAATCGGAGTCGCAAACCGGATTAGCTTTATTCCGTATTTTTCTTCTAGCTTGTCTCGCAGCGAGTATGTCTCGGGAAAAAGGACATCGGTGTCCAGATAGAAAATCGGGATTCCCTTATTCACGGAAGCGATCATATCAACGAGTGCCACGCCCTCCGCGCCAAAGCCTGTGGCCATGGCAATCTCGCCTATCGGAACATGGTCGCTCACCCACTCGAAGACTTCGATGGGATCTCTCGTCTCAAATTTCTCGTTCAGAGACTTTATTTCTTCGTGATTCAGATATATCATGATTTCCTTTTGTCTAACCTTGTCAAGGTGAAGACATGCCTTGACAAGGTTATGATTCCATTATTCCTGTATTCTGGACGCCGAGTATTCCAATCGTTCCTTTGCCTTTGTGACCGCCTTCGATTCCGCGTCTTCACGCGTGGAACCTTCGGCACGGGCAATGTTAGCTCCCGGATCGACGTTGTCAATAATGCAATAGAATACATCACCGAGCCGATAACTCATGATGTGCATTTTGAACGGGGGAACCGGCTCTGTCCGTTCACGATATTCTTGCGGCGCCATGGTACTCATGCTCTTTCTCCTCGTGCGATTGGTGCGTTGACTAAGTTTCCCCACTCGGTCCACGAACCGTCGTAATTCTTAACGTTATCAAAACCGAGCAGGTACTTCAGAACAAACCAAGTAAGACTCGAGCGTTCACCGATGCGGCAATACGCTACAACATCCTTTTCGGGTTTAACGCCTAAAGGCTCGTAGATGTCTTTCAACTGGTCAACAGGTTTGAATGTACCATCTTCGTTCATATTCTTTCCCCATGGTACATTGACCGCCTTGGGTACATGACCGCCTCGCTGGCATGTTTCCGGCAATCCAGGAGGCGAGAGTATCTTGCCTGTATATTCGTCACCTGACCGCACATCGACGAGAGCGGCTTTCTTGCCGTCGTCAACAGTCTTCAAGACGTTTTGAAGGTAAGCTCTTATCGAAAAGTCGGGATCGGATGCTCTGTAGTTTTTCTTCGAAAAGATCGGGAAGTCTTTCGTAAGCAATTTTCCTTCCGCTATCCATTTCTTGCGGCCGCCGTTTATGAGCCGGACATCTCTATGGCCGTATATCTTGAGCTGCCAGAATGCCCATGCCGCAAACCAGTTGTTGTTGTCGCCGTAAAGGAGAATTGTCGTATCGTTGTCTATGCCTGACTCACTCAAAAGCTTTTCCATCTCCGATTTCGGGACAAGGTCCCTGCGAACATTGTCCGACAATTGTGTCTGCCAGTTCCAACCTACCGCACCGGGAACGTGTCCCTCCTCGTAAGCCTTTGTATCGACATCTACTTCAACGATTCGGATATTTGGATCCTCTCTGTGCTGATCCGCCCAGCCTGTTTCGACCAGGACTTCCGGATGTGCATATCTATCTTGTGCCATGATTTTACTCCTCTTTTGTTACTTTGTTATTTTTTCTGCTCTTTATCATGCCGCGCATTCACCTTCCCCCGTAATGGCTGCAAAAGCCAACTTTTCTCCGAGATCGACGAACAAATCCTTGCTGCGATCATCGGTCTTAAAGTCTGAAAGGTCCTTTATGCCGTCGCGGAACGACCGAACTCCGGTTCTCTCGACAAATTGTCGGAAGTTCTCATCATCAGTTTTCTCCGATACAAACCTTTTTATTATGCGTGAGACGGCTTCAACTGCATAACGCGCCGGGACACGCCCTAGCGTCGCACCGAACGTCTGTTCGCCGGAGTTCATTCCGCCTCCTATTGAAATCAAGTAAGATGGAATTTCTCCACCTTCTACTTTCTTAGTGGCGCCGTGCAAGCCGATCGCGGCAACATGGTGTTGACCGCAAGAATTCGGGCAGCCGCTTATCTTCACGCGAAATCCTCCGAGGACATTCGTCCAATCTGCGTTGCGGTGAAATAGCTGAGTCAATTCCTTCCCGAGCGCACGAGAATGCGTGATTCCTAAGTTGCACGTATCGGCACCCGGGCACGAAGTCACATTTGAAACATCCAGCGCACCGGCCTGACTCAAGCCGGCATTCTTCAGCTCATGGTACAACCCCCCGATATCGGATGACCTGATCCACCGCAAGACAATATCTTGCTGCGGCGTGGTACGAACCTTACCGTTGGAAAAACGCCGCGAGAGTTCGCTGAGCGCAAACAGCTGATCCACCGTCAAGTCGCCGATTAACGGATTGACGTACACCACGTTGTACCCTGGCTGCTTTTGTTCCAGGACATTCGATTCGAGCCAGCGATTGAAATCAAGATCGCCGTTCGTCTTCAGGAGAAAATCCTCGTCGATCGGCAAATATCCATCTTCCGGTTTGTAGTCCGGCTCGGGATATGTTCGCCCGGAATCCAGAATCCGAGCTCGCTCCTCAAGAACTCGGCGCTTGAACTCATCATATCCTAATTTCCACAACACATACTTCATCCTCGCTTTATTTCTGTTCCCCCGATTCCCGAGAGAGTTGAAGATTGTGATGATGGCTTCCGTAGTGGGTACTAATAACTCGACAGGGAGAAATTCTTCGAACACATCGGCAACGCGAGGCTGGCCGCCAAGTCCGCCGCCGACATAAACCTTGAACCCTTTTGCTGTTTTGCCATTGTCGCCCCGGACCGCGGCAACATAACCGATGTCGTGAATCCATGGTATGATTCCGTCGCTTTCGTCCATGCTTCCCGAAAAGGAAATCTTGAACTTGCGCGGAAGGAGCTGATTGAGTCTGTTGCGGAGGAGGTGCTTCGCAAGCAGGTGGGCGTACGGCGTTATGTCGAACAATTCGGATTTCGATACTCCAGCCGACGGTGCTCCTACGATATTCCGTACAGTGTTGCCGCAAGCTTCGCGCGTTGTGAGCCCGACCTCACCTAACTTCTCCATCACATCGGGAACCGTTTCCAGCCTGACCCAGTGCAGCTGTATATCCTGACGTGTCGTGACGTGAGCGAGCCCGTCGGCGAACTCTCGAGCGATCTCGCCAAGCCTTTTCAATTGTGGGGATGTCAGGAATCCATACGGAACCTTCACCCGTACCATATTGAATCCTTTTTGGTCCGCGCGCTGTCCGTATATTCCGCGGTGAAGCCGGTACCTTTTGAACTCATCTTCCGACACTTCGCCGCGTTTCAGGCGCTCTATCTCATTTCGTATCCCGCGAATGTCCTCTTCGATTGCCTCGATATTATCTAGGCCTTCAATGTCCTGTTCGGTGTGCACCATTATCTTCCCTGTTTTATATATAAAAAAAGCCCTTCGCTGGTCTACAACGAAGGGCTTATAAAATCAAATTGATGTTAAATCAACTCATGGGGTTACACCTTCGCGAAACCAATGCGATCCCATCATACATGTACAACAACAAGCGCAGGCTTCACAGCCGCAAGAGTCGTTTTGGTTCTTCAAGGGTGTTTCAATATTCATTTCACAACTAATATAATAATACATAACTATTTTGTCAAGTTAAAAGTGCAAACAAAAGGAAATGTTTCGAATGAGGCTGCAAGCGATTTTCCCTAGACGAATGTTTGGTGTTTAAATTATAATCAACCAGCCTGCCTCTCCGATTTGATAATTAAGGATTTTTCTACACTTTACCACGATATTTGTCCCTATTTTTCTAAACCTCATCTCTGGGTTATCTCCCGGTTATCTCTGGGTTGAGCCGGCCTTATCTCGGCCTTGAGCCAGCGTCTCGACAGCAACCTCAATTGAGGCGAGAAAGGTGCTCGTGTGTTGGATATTCCAACAACAGCAAAATGGACAGCATACATAGCAATGTCGTGTGGTGGAACGTTAACCTTGTGAAACTTTCAAGCCTTCGGGAACTTTCCAATTCCCACAATGAATCAATTCCTTTATTTTGTTTTTTCAATACGCTTCCTCTAAATTTATGGAGGTTGCATCACAACAAACGGTTGAGTTCTCAAGGAGCTGAATGAACCCTATAGCTGTTAATTCCAACAAACCAGACAGGTGGAAATCCGATATTGCACAGTCTGTGGACTTCTATAATAAATGGTTCATGCGGTTTGCACCGAAAGCACATAAAACGACGCGTGTCATGACGACAAAACAAGTTGAATCTGCACTCAAGCTAACAAAGAATCTTACAGATATTGCACCGAGTGTGTTGAAAAACAATCCTTCAGTTCTGCCAATCTTGCGGATGGCAACAGCGCCTCCAATTGCGCGCGACAGATTGATCGGTCTTGCAGACATCTCTTCAAATCTCGTAATGAATATGGAAGAAGAAAAACGGATTCGACCAAGAATGAAGGCTGCTCAACTTGAATCTGAACTTAGGAAGATCAGCAAGGTAATCCGCTTGTTGGCAGATGATGATATTTTTCCATGGCTCGATTCTAAAAAGACTCCGACCAATGCCGAAACTTATCGAGCATCGACTATTGTTGCTGATCGTCTCTGCGGTGCAGTTGCCGACCCGATTATTCGCAATGCTCAGGAGAAAAGGCAGCTTGCTTCAATAAAAAGGTGGCTTGAGAAACGAGGATATAAACATTTGGATTCAGGCCATGACCATGACATAAACAAATTCCCACCGGCCACATTTTCTTTTCGATTCAATGTTTCCGTCAATCAGGCCGGCAACGGCAGGCAGGTAAATATCCCCATCGACGTAATCATAATGCCAAAGGAGCCTAAAGCAGGCAGGCTTCCGCTCATGATAGAAGCGAAGTCTGCGGGTGATTTTACAAATACAAACAAACGTAGGAAAGAAGAAGCTACTAAGATAAACCAGCTTCGTTCGACTTACGGCAAAGAGATTAATTTTATCCTCTTTCTCTGTGGTTACTTCGACAGCGGCTATCTCGGCTATGAAGCTGCCGAGGGAATCGATTGGGTTTGGGAATACCGCATCAACGACCTTGAGAAATTTGATCTTTAAGAAACGAGTATTTCCAATCTTATCCTTGAAATGAATCGCGTGGACGCGCAGGGAAAATTAGACGCTGGGAAGAGTCATGCCGAAAGGAATAAGTTGGGCCAGTTTGCGACTCCGCCAGGATTAGCGGCGGATATTTTGGCGTTCATCAAAGATCATCTCCCCGACAGATTTAAAGTTCGCTTTCTCGATCCTGCGTTTGGGACCGGAGCGTTCTATTCTGCCTTTCTTAATACATTTGCCAAAAGTCAAATCGAGAGTGCGTCAGGGATAGAAATCGATCCTCATTACGGTGGCCATGCAGAGGAGCTGTGGAAACAATCCGCGCTCGATTTGCACATAGTCGATTTCTTCGATGCGAAATTTCCTTCCACAAAGAAGCCGAACCTTATCGTCTGCAATCCTCCTTACGTTCGCCATCATCATCTATCTCTCGCGCAGAAAGAGAAGCTTCAAAGACTCGTCGGTTCAGCAGCGATGACAAAGTTGAATGGCCTCGCGGGACTTTACTGCTACTTTCTTTTATACGCGCACGCTTGGCTCGAAGACGACGGTTATGCTTGCTGGCTAATCCCAAGTGAATTCATGGATGTTAACTACGGAGCAGGGGTTAAAGAATATCTCCTAAGTAAAGTAACTCTTCTGCAAGCGCATCGGTTCGATGCGCTTAACGTTCAGTTCGACGACGCGCTTGTTTCGTCGGCAATTTTATGGTTCAAGAAGTCCCCTCCGCCGATAAATCACTCGGTCGAGTTTTCGTTCGGTGGCTCACTTACGAAACCCGAAATCATTCGGACGATTCCGGATGCTCAACTGAGAAATGCCGCTAAATGGAGCCGCGCGACTCTCAGTGAATCCAGGGAAGAAGAAAAAACAAGTGTTAGGTTGAGAGATTTGTTTGACGTTAAAAGAGGGCTTGCAACGGGGGCAAATGATTTCTTCATTCTGCGGCTTGACGAGATCCGAAAGCTAAAGCTTCCTGAAAAATTTCTGATTCCCATCCTGCCAAGTCCGCGCTATCTCAAACAAGAGGTTGTCCAAGCAGATGAAAAAGGCAATCCTATTGTGGATCAAAAGCTCTTTCTGCTCTCCTGCGATCTACCGGAAAGCGAAGTGAAGAAGAATTATCCGCAGCTATGGAAATACTACAAGCTTGGATTGGAGCGGAAGATAAACGAGACTTATATATGCAGTCATCGTTCGCCATGGTACTCGCAGGAGTTCAGGGCACCTGCTCCGTTTCTCTGCACGTACATGGGAAGAAACGGCTCTGGAAGGATAAGCCCGTTCAGGTTCATACTGAATTATTCAAAAGCGGTCGCGGCAAATGTTTATCTGCTGCTGTACCCCAAACCACCGCTTGCAAAGTTTCTCAAAGAGTCGCCTAACTCTCTGAAGCCAATTTGGGAAGGGCTTGGACAGATTTCTGTCGCGTCGCTTCTTTCAGAGGGTCGCGTCTATGGCGGGGGTCTTCACAAGCTGGAGCCGAAGGAGCTTGCGAATGCGAGCGCGGATAAAATATTGCAGTCGATTCCGAGATTGATTAGGTACTTAGATTCACATGAACAGGAATATGATCTGTTCGCGAACGTGGAGAGGACAGTCAATGAAGTTAGAAATAAGACGACACACGTAAAGAGAGCAAAGAGGCAAAACGATGGAGCGAAGAATGGTTGATGCAATTCCTGCGACAAAATAGTCAGTCAACGTCTGACTAATATTGAATTGTTTACGCCTTCCCAAGTCTCGCTCGGTGAGATGTGATTTGAAGCCTTACTTCGCCGAGATATCAATGCAAATATGATAATTCGTGGAGCCTCCTGCAAAAGATTTCTCGTCGCGCAGACCGCTCCCTGAAATGATATACCCCCGCAATAAGATGCCGGGGCAAATATCTTCAAGCACGGCTCCCGCTACGGACGTGATTGAATCAGTTCGGAAGTCACATCGCTTGCCGGTTGTTGTACCAGCACCACACGATGAGGGGAGTTCTTCTCCACCCAGTCGATAGATTGGCCCTCGAAGTCGTTCATCTCAACCTTATAGCAATCGACATCGGCGGCATGGCCCTCTCCGATTACTTTGAACGTCAAGGAGCCAATCGTGTTCGTCCGCGGATTCACCGAGGTGAAGGCATATTGGGAATTTGTGTCCAGGCGAAGCGTCCGAACTACCATGGCAACCTGCGAGAAATCGATAACCGGTTTCTTAAAGGCAAGGGTCTGCGCGGCTGTCTGATTATATGGCAGCATGACGGTCGTTATCCTGAGGCTGTCGGCTCCGTAGGAACATTTCGTATCCATCACGATCTGGTTGTTGATAATGATCTTCCCCGTCGATTCCAATGGCAGCATCTCGGGAGTCATCGTTCCGTAGACCGTCTTCGTAAACCCCGGAGTGATCATGTTAATATAAACCTCGATGACACTATCAACCCTCACTAACGAGACCTGGTACAAACCTTCCTGTGCCCCTGTTGTGCGGTATGTCAACATTTCCGGTTTTGACGAAATCCATTGTGTATCAAACTGCGCCGATGCAGTTTCATAAAATGCGGTGATTAACAAGGCTGTCGTGACAAGGATATATAAAGTGTGTTTCATAAAAGTCTCCGTAAGTTTGTTTTGATTCAAAGGTGTTTGTTATCCTCTCGCCGCGCCACCTTATTTTCAAGCCGCGAGGATTAAAGCCGCGATACTATCGCGGCAGTCTCACAGGTCAGCTGTTTTCCTTTTGGTAAAGAAATACGCCGCCCAAAAACAGATCCCGATGCTGCCGTAAATGATCGCATCCGTGGGCGATTCAGCGAAAAGCCAATGAGTCTCGCCCTGGATTTGAAAAAAGGAAAAGGGGGCGATGGAAAAAAAGATTGCCAGCGCCATCAGAGAAGAACGGAATCTTAAGAACCTTTTAGTCTTTGCCAGTGCCTTCATCTCGTTTTTCTCATCTAATCGATCCGGAACGGAACCCGGCAGCTGGTCGTGTAACGGAGGTTTTACCTGCTGTTCAAAGTCAGGGTTCGCCCGCAGATATTCCTCAACCAACAGTTTCGTATCGTTGCTGCACTCCTTCGAATAAAAAAGCGGGAGTAAGTCGGTAATGATGTCTCTCGTTATTTGCATGGATATTCTCCTTCTTGAGTCTTCAACAGCGAGCGGATTTTCATCCTCGCCCTAAAAATTTTCACTTTCACATTTGCGACAGAAATGCCGGTTGACTTTGCGATGTCCCTCATAAGACAGCTCGTCCTCCGCCTTCATGACCAGAATCGCCCTGTCGATTTCCGGAAGCGTCTTAAGTGCGTTCAAAGCATCCTCGAGATCAAGGCGGGCATCTGCGGTTCTGTCGGGCCGACCGGATTTGTTCTCCATTTCTTCATCGAGGGGTACAAATCTCTTTCTTCTCCGCTTGTTTTGCAGGCATAGGTTCCGGGCTATGGTGAACAAATAAGCTTTCACGGTTTCATGGCGAGTTTCTGCCTTCGAGGTCCATAGCCGCACAAATGTCTCCGATGTTATATCCTTCGCTTCCTCGGCATCTCCAGTCAGCCAGAAGGAAAACCGGTAAACATCATTTGCATATTTAGTGTACAACTGATGAAAGCTTATCGCGTCATTGCTCATGGATATAATATCCTTGAAATTGACAGAAGTTACACGTGGAAAAATTTTTCATTGCAGATTGGTATTGACTGCATCCTAATCAACGTAAGACCAGATACTATATTAGCCCTAGAATGGAATCACCAATCTGCCATTAGTACACAATGCGGGAATCGGCGGCAATAGCTTAAGCTATTGGTATAAAGAGAATTATGCGGCAATCTTAGAGATTGTTGCATTATTGTCGCGTTCTTCTGAAATTTAGATCAATGAAGCTCCAAAGATTTCAACAGAATACGTGCTGCCGATTAATCAATCGGGAGTTTGAAGCTTCGTACCATGACCTACTTGGTGGAGAATGAAATGCAAGCACTTATTGACAAGAGTTTATTTAGAAAAGAAAGTTTTGCAAACTGGGAGAAGAATACTGATTTCTGGCTGACGCAGCCGCTGCTCCATGTAGCAGATACGAAAGAGTTCCTCAAACAAAAGCTGACGGCACTCTTGACGCCGGAGATGAGCGTGGTGGATATGGGTTGCGGAAGCGGCTGGCTGCTGGAATTCATGATAAAGCTCGATATTCCTTTCACATACACAGGTTTAGATTTCAACAGCCACTTTATAAGTCATCTGAGGGCAAAGTTTTCAAAGTTATCGAATGTGCAATTTGAAGTTGTGGATTTCGAAGATCCGATTCCGAATAAATCCATTCGGCCAGCAGACATCGTATTCAATTGCTTCAATTTTTTCGAGCTCGCGGATACTGGATGTAGCATTTGACAACCTTGCAAGTTTCCTTAAGGAGTCGGGCAGCCTGGTTATATTAACGAGTGATTACGTGTATTTGATCCTGGCGATGAGTCACGACGAAGAGGAACTTGTCGCAAACTTGAGAGCATATGAGGACTTAAAATCGAAGGGACAAATACCCTTTTTTCTTCCAGCATATCGACATGGGTCACGCTGAAAGTAAAGACTTCAGTTATCCGAGGATTCTTTATTCGTTCGATGATTTCTTTAAGCAGTCACAGCGACATAAGATGAGCCTCTGCGATTACGGCGAAGTCGTGAGGACCGGACAGTTTATTCCGAAAGCATATCAGTATATTGTCTTCAAGAAATAGACCGGACGAATGACGGATTTGCCGGACAAATGAAGAGTTGATTAAACTCAGTCAACATGGCACGACAACTTTAGCCTTGTCAACTTTCACATGATCTTTCTCATTGAATGCCAAAGCCTGGCCAAGGTCCTCGATCAAATCATCGACATCTTCGATTCCAACGGAAAGTCGAATTATCCTATCGTTGATCCCGGCTTTCTCGCGGAGCCCCGGATCCATGGACGCGTGGCTCATGCTTGCAGGGTGCTCGATAAGTGACTCGACACCGCCTAATGATTCGGCAAGCGCGAAGATTTTAGTCGAACGGAGAACATGGTTCACATCTTCTCTTGTTCCGTCAATCTCGAACGAGACAATCGCACCGAATCCATGCTGCTGGCGTTTGGCGAGCTCATACTGCGGATGAGTTTTCAGTCCGGGATAAAATACTTCATTCACATTCGGATGTGCCGAAAGAAACTCAGCGACGGCGCGCGCATTCCGCTCATGCTCCTTCATGCGAGGAGCCAGAGTCTTTATGCCGCGCAAGACCAGCCAGCAGTCGAATGGCGAAGCTCCCAGTCCGAGCGCGTTAGCTAAGAACTGCAGTCGCTCCGCATGCTGCTGGTGTTTGACGACTACGGCGCCGCCGACAACATCGCTGTGCCCGTTAAGATATTTCGTCGTCGAGTGTACCACAATGTCCGCATCGAGCACGAACGGTCTCTGGTTGAACGGCGAGAGGAAGGTGTTGTCTACGATTGAAAGTGCACCATGGTGATGCGCAATGCGGGAAAGCTCTTTAATATCGACGATGTTGAGAAGCGGATTGCTCGGCGTCTCGATCCAAAATCCTTTTGTGTTCGGCTTGATCGCCGCCTCGACGGCAGAAAGGTCGGTCATATCGACATGAGAGATTTCCAACCCGAATTGTTCGCGGTAGGTGCGGAATAGTCGCTCGCTGCCGCCGTAGCAATCGTGCGTACAAAGGATATGGTCTCCGGTTTTGAAAAAGTGGAGAGTGAGCGCAACGGCGGCCATCCCGGTCGCGACAGCCGCTGCACCTGCGCCGCCTTCGAGTGCCGAGATATTCTCCTCTAAGGCTCGTCTTGTCGGATTGCCGCTTCGTGTGTAGTCAAACCCTTTTGTTTGACCAACGTCTTCGAAGCGAAAAGTCGAGGTTTGGTAAATTGGTGTTATAACACTGTTGAAGGCAGAATCTTTATCGACTCCCGTATGGACTGCGCTGGTTTGAAAACGCATACAATACTCCTTTTGTTTAATAGTGCGACTGAAACAAAAAACCTCTTCGTGATGATCAGAAGAGGTTGCGAGCAATGCACGCATCTTCCTCTCATCTCTCCCGACGAATCGCTTCCGCTTAGCCGGGCAGGAATTAGCACCTCGAAGATCCTGTTTACGGGATCCATCCCGATTTAGTCGGGACCGGTTGCTACGGTGTCAACGGGCCTGTTCCCTCGACCGTTCTCGATAAGACAGAGGTTATTGATGAACTTATACTTAGACAAGATACAAATTAGGAAATCGTTTGTCAAGTAAAAACCAGAACTTATCCATTTCACAAGCGAATAATGCCGCTAATTGCACCAATCATTTAATTCGCGAGAATTTATACCAATTAGAGTTTTAGCTCGTGAAATTGGCGGCGATCCCTTTGATTGAATTGTCAATTATGTAATGCCCAAGAGACCTGGCGGTCAGCGGCCCGGTTAAATATTGCCGCAACTTTCGCAGGGTGCCTGTGAATGAATGTCCGAAAGGCTCGATGAGAAATAAATATCCTTTTGTTATTTCACACAAATTGAATCCGAGCCATTGATCGTCTTTTTGTTTTCATTGGACTTCGTTTATATTCAGCTAAAAGAAGGTGTGCGCAAGCCATGAGAATTAATGCAATAATATTCGGGGCCACAGGAATGGTCGGAGAAGGTGTTCTCCATGAATGCCTAAAACATCCAAGCGTTGATTCTGTCCTGGTCATAAACCGAAGACCGTGCAATGTGGAACACCGAAAATTGAAAGAATTGATCCATGATGACTTCCACAGTTTTTCTAAGATTGAAGAGCATCTTAAAGGTTACAATGCCTGCTATTTCTGCCTCGGAATTACGTCCGTCTGGAAGAGTGAGAAAGACTACACGGCGGTTACTTACGATCTTACTATGCAGGCTGCAGAAACTTTGTCGCGGCTGAGCCCGGAAATGATTTTCTGCTATGTATCCGGAGAAGGTACAGACGGGACCGGGAAAGGCCGCCTCATGTGGTCAAGAGTAAAAGGCAAAACCGAAAACGATCTGATGAAACTTCCCTTCAAGGCTGCATACATGTTCAGGCCTGGATTCATTAAGCCCATTAGAGGCTTGAAGAATGCTTATGGCGTTTCCAGGGTGTTGGGGTTATTCTACCCGGTATTGAGACGGCTGCTGCCAAAGCACGTCTGCACACTCGAAGACCTGGGAACCGCTATGATTAACGTAACTATGAATGGCTTTACAAAAAACATTTTGGAAAATAAGGATATCGATGAACTCGGGCTAGCAAAGAGGGTGCCTTAATTGTTTCCCCATGGCGAAGGGAATGGACTCCCGGCCTGCGCCTCGCTAATAGCTTCCGGGAAGGTTGTGCGGATATTCGGTAAGATAAACGTGGCTGCTAATTTTTTTTAAGGATAACATGAATCCGATCTCAGTTGCACAGGTTGTTGTTTTCATCATCGGGACGTTATTCCTGCTTTTTATATCGAGGAATTCGCTCCCCCATCCGGAGTTCCATGGTTTCTATAGATTCTTTGTGTTCGAGATATCTTTGCTTTTGGTATTGCTGAACGTACCCTTTTGGACTTCAAATCCATTTCCTTTTCTGCAGATTATTTCATGGATTCTTCTTCTCATTTCAATTTATCTTGTTGTCCAAAGTTTTTCGTTCCTGAGTAAAATCGGCGGCTCCAAAGAAAGGCAGAAGGACTCTGCCAATTTTGAATTTGAAAACACTTCAAAGTTAGTGAAAGTGGGAATCTATAAGCACATAAGACATCCAATGTATGCTTCACTTTTATTTTTATGCCTCGGCGCTTTCTTGAAAAATATATCCGTATATTCGGTACTTTTGACCGCAATTGCAGTTGTGTTTCTAGTTCTTACGTCAAAGACGGAAGAGAAGGAAAACATAGATTTCTTCGGCAGCTCTTACATTGACTACATGAAAGAGACAAAAATGTTTGTCCCTTTCACGTTTTGATCCGATCAGCCGCATGGACGGCAAACAAAGCTGACCGAACAAGCTTCCGCGTACACAAGCCTCGTTCATCCGAAAGGTGACGGTCAAGACTTGAAGCCGGCAGGCAAGGTTGTTTCTTCAATATGTCTCGCATATATTTTGTTGAAGTGTGAAACAAGGTGGAACAGCGGAAATATAACAGGAGGGATGAGCGATGGACGAGAAGGAACTTATTAGCTTACAAGCAAAAAATGCAGCCGATTCAGTTGAATACTCCAAAGATTCGGTTGTCAGCAAACAGCTGATTAAGCGCGAAGCAGGTACGATTTCCTTAATTGCTTTCGATAAGGGTCAATCACTGAGCGGGCACACTCCTTTCGATGCATTCGTGGAAGTTATCGACGGTGAAGCGGAATTTGTCGTCGAAGGCAAAAATATCAAAATCGCCAAAGGCGAGTTTGTAATTATTCCTGCCGATGTTCCTCATTCGGTAAATGCAGTCCAACGTTTTAAGATGCTTTCGGTAATGTTCAAGGCTTGACGTCAAACTTCGGCAGCTGCGGTGTATTACGAGTGATAGAAGTGCTTTTCAGATGCTTGTTTAATGAGAACCCATTTTAGTGTCAAGTGGTTTGAAAGACATGACAAGAGCCACCGGAGGAGGTACTTGTCCTCCTGCATAAGCGTTATCACACTTTTCAGTGAAGACGTACGGCAGCGGTATGATCTAACGACAAGTAGTTTCCGTAAGCATCCTGGTGTGTAATGTCATTTGCATCTTATCCGTCTCGATAGTTGCTGTCATTTGCCAGTTTGAAATCGATTTTATGAAATAGTTTTTGCGTAAGTCGTGGGCCACTTCCCCGGTTCCGCTGCCATCTACCGACATATCGTAGCCTTCATTGTCCTGGCCCATGACCATCTTATAGTCGTTGTCGAAATATGCAGTATCCGCATCTACCCGGACCAGCTTGTAGTTAATTACAATTTCGATTTGCGCAGGTTCGTATCCAGGCACCGGGATTGTCATCGGCATGTTCTGCTGAAAAGTGTCGCCGATGGCAATTGGAGTATCAGGATAATTGATGCTGCTCGACATGTTTTCCACCGACGCGGCCAAAGCGGACCTGAACTCCTCACTCAACCTGCCGCCCTCGACTCGCACATTCGTTATCTTGTGGTCCTTTGTGCCAAGCCCCGTTATCTCCAAGTCCGTCATTCTGTCCCCTTTAAGAGGGTTGTTCTCCACTCCGTTTATCTTCGTGACCATGTTAAACTTATTGACTGTCGATCTGACGAAAAACGAGCTATCGCTGGCCATCTTGCCGGTGGTCACTGTCTCATCTATCGACTGCTCCGTATTCAACACTATCGACTTTTTCAGTCCCCGGCTTTTGCGCTCTGGCGTAGCCTCCCTGCTGACGGCAATATTCATGGTCGTGGCACCGATTATTCGCGTCGAAATCTTGTAGGTGTTATCTGCCTCGATATACGATCTGAAATAATAGCTTCCCGAACCAGAGAACGACATCAGGCACAGGAAAATCGCAACCAGCAATTTCCGACAATTAATAATCATGAGATTCTTTCAGTTATTCCAACTGTAAGGTACCAAGCCGAGGCGAGAAGTGCAATCGGATTCGCACCCAAAGGTTTCCGCGGAGACCGACCAAGCATGAAGAAGATCTCTTACACACTTGATGAATTGCTTCTTTTGGATTAGACCTGCTATATTCGTCCGATATATAAAGGGATAATTGGTAATTCGAGTGACTGACAAAATCTTATGCGTCGCTCCCAAGCATTATCGGGACATCCGCAAATCATCTGACAATGAAGAAGATGATGTTTTACGATATCAGATGCACCTGGAAATAGTTTCGTTATCTGTAGATAAAATCGATGGTTGAGCCCACCACAGAAGGAACACAGGATACGAATAAACGAGTTGATTTCTGGCTTCCTCTCATTTTATTAAGTCTTGTTGGTATATGCATTTTTTTGACGGAATCCTACGATCGAGAATTTGCGGACGGCGGTCTGTATAGTGGCGTGTCCGCCCATGGTCTCGCTTTATCAAAAAACCTTCTTAAAAGCGACCACCCGCTATTTATGTTTACATATAAGACATTGAATGATGGCAAACCCTTTTATGAGGGCTACAACAGATTCCCCGTCTTTCCATTTCTCTTGATTGGATTATCGATCTCCCCATTCGGGAACCAACTTGGTCTCCAAGTCTATGTCAGCCGTCAATTGATGAATGCGTTTTTCTTTCTCGGCATCATTGTGGTATTCATGCTGGTTAACCAGATGTGCAAGAACAGATACCTGGCATTGTCAGTGGCGCTCTTGGCGTTTTCGTCTTACTATATATTTTCCTATAATGACTTTATTTTCAACGACATCCCTGCGCTGTTGGGCTTTGTTGTTGCGCTATACGCGGTAGTCATGGCACAGAAAACTAAATTAAAAGCTCGCCATATCTTATTTTACTCCATGTTCCCGATATGTCTTGGCTGGCAACCGTACGCCGTGTATGTTACATGGCTTTTGATTGATGCTGTCGGTTTGTTGATGGCAATGAAGACTACAATTAAAGCGAGATTTGCTGCCATCTTAAAGCAGCCATCATTTGCTATTACAGGACTCGCCATTATCTGGGGCGGCCTGATTCTGGGCCTTCAATTATTCAACGAATGGAGAATTGTCGGCGGATCCTTTATTGATTTGCCAAGTGTGAACAGCGCATTGTGGAGAACGGGCTTCACATCAGCGGCTGGGCACACTCCACTTTTGTGGTCATTTGATTGGTCTAATTACATCCCCAGCCAAGCCCACGCGATCACTCTAATGCTTATTCCATTTTGGCCAGTTTTTCAGGTGGAACCTGGGGCAAACGCGTCGATGCTCCTCGTTATGTTGTTAATCCTTTACACCCTTTTCAAGTATTTGAAGGAAAGGAGCCACGCTAATCAAGTGCAGCTTGTCATGATATTATCCGGCTTGCTCTGGACAATTCCAATGAGACACTTTGTGGCGTTGCACAATTTCCAATGCATATTCTATTTGGGGTTTGCAATAAGCGTCTATTTTATCTTATTATGCAGACTGTCCAGCCTGAAAGCAGGTGGGTGGAAAATGCTTGCAACCGCTATCGCAATTGTATTTTTAATTACTGTCTCTTTGTCCAATCACTTGAAACCAGGCGCTTCACCTGCAAACCACATCACAGTTCAATTCCAAAAAATTCGAGATCGCTTACCGGCAGACAGCAAGATATATATCGACGGCGATAGGAATCATATGCCAGGATGTGTCTATCACGAAATCGATTTTTGTTTGGCCAATTACTGGTTCACGCGGTGCGAAGACGCGGATTATGTCGTGTCTCAGAAACCGAATTTTAATGGGGAGAAGTTAACGGCTAATCGAGATTTCAACCTGTTCGAAGTTCCCGCCAAACGTTAGCCTTTCGCCAGATTTGCAGTTAATGAAATGATATTTCGTTTCCGGGAGATTGGTAAGACAAAATCAATTAACCAAATCTCTGAAGAATAATTCAAATGTTAAAACGCTTGGAAAAGACAGATGGATGACAACAACACTGAAGCGGCTCGACAAAGAGCCAAGCAATTAGATTTCTGGCTTCCTCTTATTTTATTGAGTCTGGTTGGATTATGCATTTTTTTGACTGAGAATCGTGACGGAGGATTTGTCCGAAGCGGAATATATACCGACATGTCCGTCCATGGCCTTGCGCTTTCGAAAAATCTTATGAACAGTGAGCATCCACTATTCATGTTCACAAGCAAAGAGTGGCACAATGGCAAAGCGATATACGATGCTTATAATAGGTTTCCTGTATTTCCCTTCCTTTTGATCGGATTGCTAACCCACCCGTTTGAGCATAACCTGGTTCTTCAAGTCTATGTTGCGCGTCAATTGATGAACGCCTTTTTCTTTCTTGCTATCCTTGTCGCATACAAGCTGGTGGACGAGCTTGTCGAAAACAAGTACTTTGCTTTGACAGTCGCACTTGTGGCGTTTTCTTCATGTTATATGCTCACATTCAACGACATGATATTTAATGATATTCCGGCACTCCTGGGGTTCGTCGTCGCGCTGTACGCGGTGGTGGCAGCGCAAAAAACTAATTTGAAAACACGCCACATCTTGTTCTACTCCCTTTTTCCGATATGTCTCGGCTGGCAACCTTACGCTGTGTATGTAACATGGTTTTTGATAGATGGCTTTGAGATGCTAGTGGGCAAGAAGGGGCCTGCTATGAAGAGGGTGTCAGAGTTCATCAGGCAACCCGCCTTCGTTATCACAGGATTGGCTATTGTCTGGGGAATCTTAGTCCTTGGTGTGCAACTGCTCAATGAATGGAGGATAGTCGGGGGATTATTTGGGAACTTGCCGAGCGTAAACAGCGCCCTCTGGAGAACCGGTTTTGCAACTGCTTCGGGGCACACTCAATATCTATCGTCGTTTGATTGGAGAGGTTATCTTCCAGGGCAGGCCCACGCAATCGCCATCATGCTCATTCCGTTTTGGCCGATTTTGGACGTGGAGCCTGGATTAAATGTTTCAGCGCTGCTTGTAATATCGCTCTGTGTCTACAGCTTGCTCAGATATATGAAGGTCAGGAGCGCGATCAACAAAACACATATTATCATGGTTTTCTCCGGTTTGCTTTGGGCTCTCATAATGAAGCGCTTTGTAGCATTGCTCAATTTCGAGCTTACCTTCTACGTAGGATTCGCAATTAGCGTGTACCTAATATTATTATCCCGCGTCACTCCACGAGCTTGGAAATTTCTGGCGGCCGATGTTGCATTGGCTTTCTTAATCGTCGTTTCTCTATCCAACCACTTTAAAACGCCTTCCTCGGAAATGAACCGGATCACAGCCGATTTTCAAAACATTTGTAACAATTTACCCGTAAATAGTAAAGTTTACATCGACGGCGATCGGCAACAAAGGATAGAATTTGCCCCACATGCCATGGACTTTTTTCTTGCAGGCCGTTGGTTCACAAGTCGCGAGGAAGCAAGTTACGTTATTTCTAAAAGTCATGACTACGATGGAGAACGGTTAACGTCAAATCCTGATTACAACCTTTTCAAAGTTTCAGACAGGCATTGACGCGCCTATGCCTTCTTTCTTTACAATTCAATTTGAGAGCCACTCTCAATATCCATATAGAAGGCGTGAATAGAAAACACAAAGGAACTGCTCGTTCTAGGAATCTATCGGAACTCACACTGCCTAAAACTCCACTCTCGCCCCAATATTAAAATATCTTTTCGAAAGAATATTAGGTACCTGAATCGGTAATGTGCTCTCCTGCGGGATAAAATACCAGGAATAAGAGACAATGTTTTGCTTATCGAATACGTTAAGGACATCGGCGGTAAAAATCAGGGTTCTTTCGTCTTCAAATACAAACTTATATGTTAATCCCATGTCAACCCTAAAATAAAATGGATACACCTCTACATTATTATAGTCAGGCACCATCTGGGTAGTGGGTGTCGGAGATGTGCTGGGAGCGATAACTAATGGATGATACAGGTATCCGGTACCAAACAACAACCGCACATGTGCTTGAGAATTGGGAATTTTTGGCATCGCGTCTTGGAGAAAGATTCTGATCGTGTGTGTTTGATCGAGCAGGCTTGGCTGGTACGGAGAAGTCCCGCCTGCTTTCCTTTCCTGAGCGTTCAGGTAATCGTAGCCAATCCAGGTATCCAGCCCTTCGACAAGTTCTCCTTCGTATTGCAGATCGAACCCATATGCATATCCTTCGTAATTATTCGAGTCGCCGTAGGTCAGCTCAAGTTGGTTTGTGTAGGAATATGGCATCAATTTGTCTAGGCTCTTATAGAAAACTTCCGCCACGAAGTCGGCATTCCTTCTAAATTTGTTTTCATATCTGAATATATAATGGATGGCTCGCTGCGAAAGGAGGCTCTTGGCGGTGTCCGGGCTCTTATCGCGGGTTTCATAAAAGTATGGCGGCTGGTAATAGTACCCCCATCCAAAGCTCAATAAGTTGATCGAGTCGGGTTGAAAAGAGAAGCTGGCACGCGGAGAGACAAGGAATTCACCGTTGAAATAGTACTTCAAAGCTCGCAAGCCGAGAATCTGCTGTGAGCTGCGCGTTGAAGTGCACGTCTTCACCTAAATAAGCGGCGACCGAATTGAACGTGTACTTCTGCCTTGATGTTGCAAGAGAAGGTGCGATAGTCGCCGGCGTGTAATAGGTCGATTCATCGAGCGAGTTGTCCATCGAAGAAGAGCTTACCGTGATTCCTGCCTTAGTGTCATGGCTCCCGTAATCCGAATTGAATTCTGTTTTCACTTCAACCCGGTTCATCAACAATGAATTATTCGCGTATTCGTACCCCGTCTCAAGATATGTGTTACCTACGGCAGAATAGCCGTTATCGTACGGGCCCAACGCGTCTTCAGCATAGTATGCATCATAGGTTAGGTTTTCATTGTAAAATTCTCTATCGGAATAATAAGCGAGCGAAGTGGTCAGGAGAGAGTTAGAGTTCAGAGGGGTCGTCACTTTCAGACCGAGCAAATCGGAATTGTACCGGTAGTTGTCTGTTCCCGTGAAGTCCAGGGAAATTTGGTTGAAGTTGTACCATGCCCCGACCTGGAAATTGCCGGTCCAGTTCTGCGGCGTAAGGTCGAAGCTGTTATTCGCGGTGATGACCAATAATTCTGTTTTGATATTGTTCGGCAAAGTGTACGAGCCAAGGAACTGGAAATCCGTGTACTTCGGCATATAAGCTCCCTTCGTTTGAAGCACGTTAGTAAACGATGATGGATAAGCATAACGGAAGCCGGCAATCCAGCTCAACCCGCCCATATTATCATGCAAAGTTGCGCCAAGATTAAGCAAGTCAGCGTTGACTTCACCTCCGAGAACTGAATTTTCACTATTCTTATAATTAACGACGAGAACGGATGACATCTTGTCACCAAATTCAACTGGAAATGCTCCATCATAAAATTCTAAATCGCTAACCATATTTCCGTTGATCGCCGATTGATTTTCTTCTATGCCCTGTTGAACAAGGTACGGACGATAAATTTCAAAACCGTTCAGGTAAATGAGGTTTGCATCGAAATTCTGGCCGCGAACATTATATGCGCTTGTCAACTCATTATTGGAGCTGACACCCGGCAATATGGTAACACTCCTGAGAACATCGGAAAAAAGATTTGGAATATATTGAAGATCCTTTTCCTGTACCACATGGAGGCTCGGAGAAGTTTGATACTTGTCGGCACTTACGATTACTTCATTTGTGATAAACGCACCCGGCTTCAATGAAACACTTAAGTGCATGTGCTTGTCATTAGCAGTTACGCTTATCTCCACTAACTTCGCCTCATAACCGACATAGCTAAATTGAATCCGATACTTCCCGGATTTGAGACTCAACGAAAAGATGCCGAGGGTATCGGTTGTTGTACCATAGGAAGTCTGCAAAACAGCGACATTCACACCTACGAGCGGGGAATTTGTTTTTGCATCGTCCACATGCCCATTGATTGACACAAGCTTGTCTTGTGCAAAGACTTGAAATGAAACGATGATGATGACAACGATATTGAGGCCAATTCGCTGCCCTGTGCTGAAACACACAAAAATCTCCTTGTTTTTTCGATTGCTAAGGTTTTTTTCTAATTGCTGATCACTATCGGATCAGTCGTAACAAGGAGATTTATTTTTCCCTTAGATAAAATTGATTTTCAAAATAATAAGCCGGAGGCATCTTCGCCATAAATAGCCGCTCATAGATCCGCGAAACATTCCGGCATCGAGAACGCCTGTAATGGACACGTTTGCCGCGCTGCAGAAATTTCCTGTTCCTCATAAAGCAAGCCATTCGAAAGAGAATTTATTTCGGCTTTCCACTAGAATCAACACACTTTTCCGGCGATCGCAAATTTGACGAAACACGTAAACACATCGTCGCTGAGCCATAAGCTCACCATCCTTCTGCTGAAACTTCCACGAATCAAATCTTGCGCGAGTTTAAATATTCACCAATTGAATAATTAGTGCAATTTTGAACCTGAAGCTCAAGCGCCTCCGGTGCAATAGCTTAATTGCTTTGTGAGAGGCACAATCTCCTCTTTCCACGGAATACACCCGTCTAATTCGCTTTTTGAAATCCTCGTCCGCCTTTATTCTACCGTCACGCTCTTCGCTAAGTTTCTCGGCTGGTCGATGTGGCATCCGCGTTTTACAGCAATGTGGTACGCCAGCAATTGGAGCGGAATGACGGAAAGAATCGGACTCAATATCTCAAGCGTCTCAGGAATTTCTATAATGTGATCGGCGAGGCTTCTTAATCTCTCATCCGTTTTATTTGCAATTGCGAGAATTCTTCCTTTGCGGGCTCGGACTTCCTGAATATTACTGAGAACTTTATCGTAAGTGGAATCTTTCAGGGCAATGAATACAACTGGCATGTTCTCATCTATCAATGCGATCGGGCCATGTTTCATTTCCGCCGCCGGATATCCTTCCGCATGGATGTAAGAAATTTCCTTCAGCTTCAGGGCACCCTCGAGTGCAACCGGAAAATTAACCCCGCGGCCCAGA